>NZ_JAUFPL010000028.1:0-216647 GCF_030409215.1 Halomonas ramblicola
CGTGCCGGCACCTGCCGCATCACGCTTGTAGTGCCAATTTTGAAAACGCGTTTCCAGGCTAATCAGTGGTTTACGCTTCTATCTGTCGAACTCGGGGGCGCCGGTGGATACCGCCAGGAGGCCTGCGGCCTCCATCGCTCAACGAGCCGAAACGTCGGACCGTGCCCTCCTACATGTCGGCGCCACCCGGCGCTCGGTGGTGTCATCAACGACGGTACATTTAGGGGCCTGACCCCAAAGCGAATTTAAGGGTCTGACCCCAAAGTGTTCTAATAACTGCAACACCACTCGTCTTTCATTAGCGCAGGGGGCTTCACAATACTCCGATGGGTACGCTGCTGGTATAGCAACAATCACAAACCGACCCGGAAGGACGACCCATGCCCCTTTCCAAGCTGCTGGACTGGCGCCTCCATGCGCTGGTCATCCTCGTCTCGCTGATCTCCGAAGCCATCGGCATCCTGCGGGTGCCCATGGGCCCCGGCACCCTGCTGCTGCTGCCGCTCTTCTACGCCTTCATCATCGGCGTGCTCGTCAACCCCAACGTGACGCGCACCGCCGGCAGGTTCATCCCGAACCGCGTCAGCCAGGCGGCCGGGCCGCTGATCCTGCTGTCGATCCTGCCGTTCATCGCCCGCTTCGGCTCGACCATCGGCCCCGCCATCGAGGACCTCATCAACGCCGGGCCGGCGCTGGTCCTCCAGGAGCTGGGCAACCTGGGCACCATGCTGATCGCCCTGCCGGTGGCCGTGCTGGTGTTCAAGATGGGCCGCGAGGCCATCGGCGCCACCTACTCCATCGCCCGCGAGCCCAACATCGCGGTGATCTCCGACAAGTACGGCCTCAAGGGCCCCGAAGGCATCGGCGTGATGGGCACCTATGTGGTGGGCACCATGTTCGGCACCCTATGGTTCGCGCTGATGGCCGGCTACCTGACCTCGCTGGACATCTTCGACCCGCGCGCCCTGGCCATGGCCTGCGGCGTGGGCAGCGGCAGCATGGTCGCGGCCTGCTCGGCGGCCATCGCCGGCTCGCTGCCGGAGATGAAGGACGAGCTGCTCGCCTTCGCCGGCGCCAGCAACCTGATGACCTATGCCACCGGCCTCTACCTGTCGCTGTTCGTCGCCCTGCCCATCGCCGAGAGGCTCTACACCCTGCTGACCGGCAAGCGCCAGGCCAAGCCCGTGGGCGCCCAGGTCAACGCCACCGCAGAGGCGAGCGAGGCCCCCGAGGAGGAGCGCCCGGAACGCAACCTGGGCAAGACCGCCATCGTCATGGCCGCGGCCTGCGCCGTTGCCTGGGTCGCCAATACCATCAACGGTGCCGGCCTGATCGAGGCGCTGCCGGGCATGCTGATCCTCTACGTGATGACCATGATCGGCCTGGTGGTGACCCGCTACGCGCCCTTCTACCTGCCGGGGGTGGCCTGGGTCTCGCTGGTCAGCATCCTGCTGACCCTGCCGTGGGTGCCGGGCAACGCCTGGCTGGTCGACCAACTCAGTGCGGTCAGCTTCCTGGCCATCGTCACCCCGGTGCTGGCCTATGCGGGCCTGGCGCTCTCCACTCGCGAGCTGGCCATGTTCCGCCAGGCCGGCTGGAAGCTGGTGCTGATCGCCCTGCTGGTGTTCACCGGCACCTTCGTCGCCTCCGCCATGATCGCCGACCTGCTGCTGTGAACGAGGACGCCATGACCCTGACCGCAACCGCCGTGCCCGCCATCGATGCCGAGATCCTGCGCGAGTGGCGGCACGACTTCCACCGCCACCCGGAGACGGCCTTCGCGGAACACCGCACCAGCCGGCGGATCGCCGAGATCCTCGGCGAGGCGGGCCTCGAGTTCGTCACCGGCCTGGGCGGCGGCACCGGCATCGTCGCCACCCTGGAGGGACGCCTCGGCCCGGGCCCGACCATCGGCCTGCGCGCCGACATCGATGCCCTGGACGTCACCGAGGCCAACGCCCTGCCCTACGCCTCCCGGACCCCGGGCAAGATGCACGCCTGCGGCCACGACGGCCACACCACCATGCTGCTGGGCGCGGCCTGTCGCCTGGCCCGGCAGCCCGACTTCGCCGGGCGCGTCCACTTCATCTTCCAGCCCGCCGAGGAAAGCGAGGGCGGCGGCCGGGTGATGGTCGAGGAGGGCCTCTTCGAGCGCTTCCCGATGGACGCCATCTACGGGGTGCACAACTGGCCGGGGCTGCCGGTGGGCGAGGCCGCGGTGCACGACGGCGCCGTGATGGCCGCCTTCGACGTCTTCACCCTCAGGCTCAGGGGCAACGGCTGCCACGCGGCCATGCCCCACCTAGGCAGCGACACCCTCCTCGCCGCCTGCCAGCTGGTCAGCCAGCTGCAGGGGCTGATCAGCCGCGAGACGCCGGCCCACCAGACGGCGGTGCTCAGCGTCACCCAATTCCATGCCGGCGACGCCTTCAACGTCATCCCCGAGGACGTGGAGCTGCGCGGCACCCTGCGCTGCTTCGACGAGACGCTGCGCCAGCGCCTGGCGCAGCGCTTCCGCGATGCCGTGGAGGCCCAGGCGCGCTTCCACGGCCTGGAGGTCGACCTCGACTACCAGCAGCGCTACCCGGCGACCTTCAATACTCCCGAGCACGCCCGGCGCTGTGCCGCGGTGCTCGAGGCCATGCCGGAGATCACCCGGGTGCATCGCGACCTGCCGCCCAGCATGGCCTCGGAGGACTTCGCCTTCATGCTCAACGAACGCCCCGGCGCCTATATCTGGCTGGGCAACGGCGAGGAAAGCGCGGCCCTGCACAATCCCCACTACGACTTCAACGACGCCCTGACGCCGCTCGGCGTGGACTACTGGGTGCAGCTGGTGCGCACCCTGCTCGCCCGCCATCCGGACACCCCCTGACAGGAGTTCCCCGTGATCAAGACCGTTACCGTCATCGGCCTGGGCAACATGGGCCGAGGCATGGCCATGACCCTGCATCGCGCCGGCTTCGCCGTGCAGGGCAGCGATATCGCCACCGAGGCCCGCGAGCGCCTGGCCGCCGAGGGCATCGCCACCGCCGCGCCCGAGGCCTTGGCGCCGAGCGACGCCTACCTCCTGTCGCTGCCCACCTCGGCCCAAGTGCGCGAGGTGCTGGAGCGATGCCCGGGCCTGCTGGAACGTGCCCCCGCCGGCAGCCTGATCATCGACACCTCCACCGGCGACCCGGCGGAGTCGCGCCAGCTGGCCGCGAAGGTGGCCGAGGCCGGCCTGGCCTGGCTGGACACCCCGGTGAGCGGCGGCCCCAGCGGCGCCCACAGCGGCCAGTTGGGCATGCTGGTGGGTGGCGAGACGGCCGACCTGGAGCGCGCCCGCCCGCTGCTGGAAGCCATGGCGGCCCGCATCACCCATGTCGGCGCGGCCGGCAGCGGCCATGTGGTCAAGCTCGCCAACAACTACCTGTGCGCCGCCCACCTGCTGACCACCGCCGAGGCGGTGGCCATGGCCCAGCGCGCCGGGGTCGACCCCGAGGCCTGCCTGAACGGCCTCAACAGCGGCTCCGGCCGCAGCGCCGTCAGCGAGGTCAACTTCCCGCGCTGGATCCTCTCCGGCGGTTTCGATTCCGGCTTCACCATGGGCCTGATGCGCAAGGACCTGCGCCTGGCGCAGCAGGCCGCCCGGGACCTGGACCTATCCGGCGGGCTGCTAGAGCAGGTCGTCGAGGCCTGGCACGACGAGCGCCACGGCCTCGATGACGCCGAGGACTTCAACCGCATCACCGCCCGGCTGCTGGAAGCGGCCGACCGGCATGCCGCCAGCCTCGAGGAGGAGAGCCCCGCATGAACGCCCTGAACCAGCAGGCCCGCGAGCGCCTGGCCCAACTGCTCGACGCCTACGGGATGGACCCGCACCTGCCCAGCGCCAACTGGGTGAACGGCGGACTCACCGCCGGCACCGGCGACACCATCACCCTGCAGGACCCGGTCACCGACCTGCCGCTGCTCGGCTATCGGGATGCCGGCGAGGAGGTCGTGGCCCTGGCGGTGGAGGCCGCGCGGCGCGCCCAGCGCGAGTGGATGGCGCTGAGTGCCAGCGAGCGCGGCCGCCGACTGCAGCGGGCCGCGAGCGGCCTGGCCGGCCACGAGGAGCGCCTCGCCGAGCTGGAGAGCTTGATCGCCGGCAAGCCGCGGCGCGACTGTCGCGGCGAGGTGGACAAGGTGCGCGAGATGTTCGAGTACTACGCTGGCTGGTGCGACAAGCAGCATGGCGAGGTGATCGAGGTACCGAGCACCCACCTCAACTATGTGCAGCGCGTGCCCTATGGCGTGGTGGGCCAGATCACGCCCTGGAACGCGCCGTTGTTCACCTGCGGCTGGCAGCTCGCCCCGGCCCTGGCGGCGGGCAACGCCGCCGTGCTCAAGCCCTCGGAGCTCACCCCGCTCACCTCGGTGCTGCTGGCCATGCTGCTGGAACGCGCCGGCGACCTGCCGGCGGGGCTGATTGGCATCATCAACGGCCTCGGCGCCACCACCGGCGGCGCCCTGACTACCCACCCCGACATCGCCAAGCTGGTGTTCGTGGGCTCGCCGGAGACCGGGCGGTTGATCGCCGAGGCCGGCGCCCGCCGCCTGGTGCCCAGCGTGCTGGAGCTGGGCGGCAAGTCCGCCAACCTGGTCTTCGAGGACGCCGTGCTGGACGACGCCGTGGCCGGCGCCCAGGCGGCGATCTTCGCCGCCGCCGGGCAGAGCTGCGTGGCCGGCTCGCGGCTGCTGCTGCAGGAGGGCCTGGCGCCCGACTTCAGCGAACGCCTGGCCCGGGCCGCCGACGCCATCGCCGTGGGCCTGCCCGGCGATGAAACGACGCGGATGGGCCCGTTGCAGAACGCCGCCCAGTATCGGCGGGTGCGCCGGCTGATCGACGAGGCGCTGGCCGAGGGGGCGCAGCTGTTGACCGGTGGCGGCCGCCCCGAGGGCCTGCCCGAGGAGGCCACCGACGGCTACTTCCTCGCCCCCACCATCCTCACCGGCGTGACCCCGGAGATGGCCATCGCCCGCGAGGAGGTGTTCGGGCCGGTGCTGGTGGTGATGACCTTCCGCGACGAGCAGGAGGCCATCGAGCTGGCCAACGGCACCCGCTTCGGGCTGGCCGGCGCGGTGTGGAGCCGCGACACCGGCAAGGCACTGCGCGTCGCCCACCAGCTGCGCGCCGGCACCGTCTGGGTGAATGGCTACAAGAGCATCAACGTGATGTCGCCCTTCGGCGGCTTCGGCGACAGTGGCTACGGGCGCTCCAGCGGCACCGACGGCCTGCGCGAGTACACCACCACGCGCAGCGTCTGGGTGGAGACCGCCCCCAACGCCAGCGCCGCCATGGGCTACGGCAGCGGCGAGGGTTAACACCACCGGGAGGCCTGCGGCCTCCATCGCGAAGCGGAGCCTGAGCGCCGGACCGCTCCCTCCTGCGGTGCTATAGGCGGAAGGCGCTCATCCAGTGCTGCAGGTGACGCAGCAGCTGCAGCCCGGCCCGCGGCATGCGCCGCCCAATGCGGGTGACCATGTGGGCATTGGCCTCGCTGAAGTGCTTGCCCACCACGTCGCGGGCCACCAGGGTGCCCTCCTCCAGCTCGCGGGCGGCGGCGAAGCGCGGCAGCAGCGTCACGCACAGCGAGGCCCGCGCCGAGTGCTTGAGCACCTCCAGCGAGCCGGTCTGGATGGCCACGATGGGCCGATGGTTGGCCTCGCGGAAGGCCAGGTCGACCAGCTCGCGCACCCCGTGGCCCGGGTGCCATAGCGCCAGCGGGTGCTCGGCCAGGGCGTCGAGGGTGAGCGGCTCGTCGCTCGCCGCCAGCGGATGCTGCGGCGCCATCAGCAGCACCAGGGGCTGGCGGGTCGAGTGCCAGAAGCGCAGGTGGGGATGCACCTGCTCGTGGTACATCAGGCCGATGTGCGCCTCGTCGTTGACCACCGACTCGATGATCTGCCGGGTGCTGCCGGTATCGATCTCCAGGCGGATGCCGCGATGCGCCTCGGTGAACTCGCGCAACGGGTGGTCGATCAGGTCGCCGACGAAGCCCTCCCCCACGCACAGCGTGATCTGCCCCGTCTCCAGGCGCTGGTAGGCATCCAGGGCATCGCTGAAGCGGCGATCCAGCATGGTGCGTCGCTGGCAGTAGTCGAGCAGCATGTCGCCCACCGGGGTGGGGTGCACGCCGTCGCGCCGCCGCTCCAGCAGGGTGGCGTCCAGCGCCGATTCCAGCAGCCCGATCTGCCGGCTCACCGCCGAGGGGGCGATGTCCAGCCGCGAGGCCGCGGCGCGGATCGAGCCGGTCTCCACCGTCAGCTGGAAGTAGATCAGGCGCTGATGGGGAATCTCCATGCTCAGCTCATGCCGCGCCCGACGCCCCAGTAGCGCAGCCCGGCCTGTTGCATCGCCTCGGGTTCAAAGAGGTTGCGGCCGTCGACGACCACGCCCCGGGACAGCTGCTGAGCGAGCCAGGCGAAATCCACGGCGCGGAACTCCTTCCACTCGGTGCAGATCACCAGCGCATCGGCGCCCTTGACCGCCTGGACCCGGTCGCCGGCCAGCAGCAGGTCGTCACGCTCGCCATACAGCCGACGGCACTCCTTCATGGCCTGGGGATCGTAGGCCTGCACCTTGGCACCGGCCGCCCACAGCGCCTCCATCAGGGTGCGGCTGGGCGCGTCGCGCATGTCGTCGGTGTTGGGCTTGAAGGCCAGGCCCCACACCGCGATGGTGCGGCCGGCCAGCTCGCCGCCCAGGCCGCTGGAGAGCTTGTCGAACAGCGTCTGCTTCTGGCGGCGGTTCACCGCCTCCACGGCGCCGATCAGCTCGGCCCGGTAGCCCACCTCGTCGGCCGTGCGCGACAGCGCCTGCACGTCCTTGGGGAAGCAGGACCCCCCGTAGCCGCAGCCGGGATAGATGAAGTGGTAGCCGATGCGCGGGTCGGAGCCGATGCCGCGGCGCACCTGCTCGATGTCGGCGCCCAGCCGCTCGGCCAGGTTGGCGATCTCGTTCATGAAGCTGATCTTGGTGGCCAGCATGGCGTTGGCGGCGTACTTGGTCAGCTCCGCCGAGCGGATGTCCATGAACATCAGCTTGTCGTGCAGGCGGATATAGGGCGCGTAGCACTCGCGCATGAGTTCCTTGACCCGCTCGGCGTCGGTGCCCACCACGATACGCGGGCTGTGCGAGAAGTCGTCGATGGCCGCCCCTTCCTTGAGGAATTCCGGATTGGAGCAGACATCGAAGTCCAGCGTCACGCCGCGCCGTTCCAGCGCCGCCGCCACGGCCCCGCGGACCCGGTCGGCGGTGCCCACCGGCACGGTGGACTTGTCGACCACCACCTTGTATTCGCTCATGTGCTCGCCGATGGTGTCGGCCACCGCCAGCACGTACTGCAGGTCGGCGCTGCCGTCCTCGTCGGGCGGGGTGCCCACGGCGATGAACTGCAGGATACCGAAGGCCACCGCCTCGGCCGCGTCGGTGGTGAACTGCAGGCGGCCGGCCGCCATGCTCTGCCGGAGCATGCTCTCGAGGCCGGGCTCGTAGATCGGCACCTCGCCATCGCGCAGGCGCTGGATCTTGCCCTCGTCCACGTCCATGCACAGGACGTCATGGCCCACCTCGGCCAGGCAGGCCCCCGTCACCAGGCCGACGTATCCGCTTCCGAAAATCGTGATCTTCACTAGGGTCACCGTGAACCGTTAGACGTTATAGAAACGACGATACCACGCCACGAAGCGCGCCACGCCTTCGGCCACCGATACCCGCGGCCGGTAGCCCGTGGCCTCGAACAGCGACTGGGTGTCCGCCCAGGTGCGCGGCACGTCGCCGGGCTGCATGGGCTGGAAATCGCACTCGGCCTTCACGCCGGTGGCCTCCTCGATGGCGCGGATGAAGTCCATCAGCGCCATGGGGCTGCCGTGGCCGATGTTGTGCAAGGCATAGGGCGCGCTGCTGGTGTCGGCATGCGCCGTGTCGCCGCCACCCGCGGGGATCACCTCGAGGATCCGCGCCACCCCCTCGACGATATCGTCGATGTAGGTGAAGTCCCGCGACATGTCGCCATGGTTGAAGACGCGGATCGGCCGCCCCTCCAGCAGCGCCTTGGTGAACTTGAAGGGCGCCATGTCGGGGCGCCCCCAGGGGCCATAGACCGTGAAGAAGCGCAGCCCCGTAGTGGGAATGCCGTAGAGGTGGGCGTAGCTGTGCGCCATCAGCTCGTTGGCCTTCTTGGTCGCGGCGTACAGGCTGATGGGGTGGTCGACGGCATCACGGGTCGAGAACGGGACCTTGTCGTTGATGCCGTACACCGAACTCGAGGAGGCGTAGACCAGGTGCCGGACCCCGTGCCGGCGGCACCCCTCGAGCACGTTGAGATGCCCGACGAGGTTGCTGTCGGCGTAGGCGTGGGGATTCTCCAGCGAATAGCGCACGCCGGCCTGCGCCGCCAGGTGAATCACGCCGTCGAAGCCATGCTCGGTGAACAGCGCTTCCATGCCCGGGCGATCGACGAGATCCAGCCGCTGGAAGCGTACCCCCGGCAACTCGGCCAGGTCGTCGAGGCGCGCGCGCTTGAGCGAGACGTCGTAGTAGTCGCTCAGGTTGTCGATGCCGACGATCTGGTGTCCCTGGTCGGCGAGCCGCCTGGCCACGGCATGGCCGATGAAGCCGGCCATGCCGGTGATCAGCAGTTTCATAGAGGGTCTTCGCGATGGACGGGTATGGCGCTAAGGATACCAAGCCGGCGCCCATCGGCACCAATCCGGACTGCCTAGGCCGGCCGCTCGGGGCCGGTAGAGTCGGCGGCTTCCTCGGCCCCCTCGGGAGCGAGACGCTTCATGCGGGCGACCCGTAGGTCGATGTAGTGAAGCAGCGCCAGCTGGGCGGCCAGCGCGGCGAAGCACCAGAACAACACCATGAGCATGGAGGTATCCTCGGCAGAGGCCGGTGGCCTCATCGACTCCATGATAGCCGCGCCGGTGCCGAGCAGATAGATAGCCGCCTAATAGAATTTACCGATCCATACGGCCCGGCTCATAGCCTGGCCTCGACCCGCTCCAGGATCTGCCGGCTGACCCGCCCCACCAGTGGCGAGGCGGCCCGGTTCACCGCCTTCTCCACCAGCTTGTTGCGCAGGGTGTAGTTGAGGGTGAGCGCCACCTCGGTGCCCTCCTCCACCGGCGTCAGGCGGTAGCAGCCCTGGTTCTCCACCCCCTCCAGCGACTCCCAGGCCAGCACCTCGGGGGCGCGGCATTCGGTGATCGCCACGTCGAAGTGCCAGTCGCGTCCCACGGCCTGCACGTGCCAGCGGTAGCGCCCCTCGCCCAGGGATTCGATGCTGTGGATCAGGTCGGAGTAGTCCGCGAAGTCCTCGACCCGCTCCAGCAGGGCGAAGACCCGCTCCGGGGGGGCCTTGAGTATCGTGCGGTGTTCGATGGTGGCCATGCGCTCCCTGGGCTCCTTGTCGAGGGGTTTCCCATTGCGTATCTTCGAGCGGGAGCCATCACCATGTCCACACCGGCGTTCGGTTGCAAGGCATTCATTCTGGTCATCGCGCCGCGCGCTGCATCACCTCCCCCAGCACCCGGCAGGTCAACGCCACTTCGGCCTCGGTGAGCGTGGGATGGCAGAGGAACATCAGCGCCGTCTCGCCCAGCCGCCTGGCCACCGGCAACGGCCGCTCCGGAGCCCACCCGCTGCCCTCGAAGGCCTTCTCTCGGTAGATCTCGGAGCAGGAACCGGACAGGCCGGGCACCCCGGCCGCCACGATCTCGGCGAGGATGCGGTCGCGATCCCAGCCCGGGCACAGTCGCTCGGGCTCCACGAAGACATAGGCCTTGTAGGCGGCGTGTTCGAGATGGGGCGGCGGCTGGGGCGCCCGCAGCCCCGGACAGGCCCGCGCCGCGGCCCAGATCCGCTCGGCATTGGCTCGCCGCGCCCGGTTCCAGGCCGGCAGCTTGCGCAGCTGCACCCGGCCGATCGCGGACTGCATCTCGGTGAGCCGCCAGTTGGTGCCGAAACTCTCGTGCAACCAGCGAAAGCCCGGGGGGTGCTTGGCGTGTACCGCCTCCCAGGACTTGCCGTGATCCTTGTAACTCCAGGCGCGCCGCCAGGCTTTCTCGTCACGCAGCAGCAGCATGCCCCCCTCGCCGCCGGTGGAGATGATCTTGTCGGTGCAGAAGGAGAAGGCCGCGGCATCGCCGACGCTGCCCACGAGGCGACCTCGCCAGGTGGCGCCATGGGCCTGGGCGCAGTCCTCGATCAACCACAGGCCGCCCTCGTCGGCCAGCGCCCTCAGCGCATCCAGGTCGCAGGGCCAGCCGGCCAGGTGCACGGCGATGATCGCCCGGGTACGCGTCGTGAGCACTGCACGCACGCTTTCGGCAGTCAGGTTGCCGGAATCGGGATCGACATCGGCGAACACCGGCCGCGCGCCCCGGGCCACCACGCAGGAAACCGAGGCCATGAAGCTGCGCGGCGTCACCACCACCTCGTCACCGGGGCCGACACCCAAGGCGTGAAGCGCCAACTCCAGGGCCACGGTGCCGTTGGCCAGGGCGATGGCATGGGGCACGTCATGGAAGGCGGCGAACTCCCGCTCGAAGGAGATCCCCTCTTCGCCACTCCAGTAGTTGACCCGGTTGGAGAGCAGCACCCGGCTCACCGCCTGCAGTTCATCCTCCTCGAAACATGGCCAGCCTTCCATTCACTCCTCCCGGCGCCTCGGGCGCCCTTCCAGTCGCGGCGCCTCAGGCATCCGTCTTCTCGCGATACGGCGCCGGGAAAACCGTGCGCCACAGGTAGACCAGGTCCATGGTGAAGGACCAGTGCCGGACATAGTCGCGGTTGAGCCTCACCTTGTCGGGGAAGATCACTTCGCGATTGTAGCGTTCCGGGGCGGCCACGCCGGCCAGAAGCGCCTCCTCGTTGCGATACTTCAACGTCGCCGGCCCCGTGATGCCGGGCCGTACCGAGAGGATCACCCGCTCCTCGTCGCCCAGGGCATCGGCAAACCCCGGCACGTCGGGTCTCGGGCCGACGAAACTCATCTGGCCAGCCAACACGTTGAACAGCTGTGGCAATTCGTCGAGCTTCGAGCGGCGCAGCAGGCGGCCGAATCGAGTGATGCGCGGATCCCCCAGGGTGGTCACCGTGGAGCCAGCCAGCGGCCGCATGGTGCGCAGCTTGACCACCCGGAACGGCTGCCCTCCGCGTCCGATGCGCTCCTGCAGAAAGAAACCGGAAGCACCGGTGTCCCGGGCCGCGGCCCAGGCCGCCAGCAGGATCACCGGCAACAGCAATGCCAGCAGCAGCAGTGACACCACCAAGTCGAAGGCGCGCTTCAAGCCACGCTGCCCGGGCGTCAGCCCGGCGGCCCCACACCCCGCCGGCCTCTCGCCCAGTTGCCGCTCGAGCAGGGCCATCTCAGCGCACCATCCCGGCTTCGAGAGGGTTCATGCTCTGGGTCTTCATCCCCTTGGCCAGGTAGTAGAACGCCTCGCCGAACAGCACGAGCGGGTCGTCGAGCTTGAAGTCGTCGAAGGCATCGGCCCTCATCCCGTCACGCAGCCGCAGGGCCTCCGCAAGCCGGCCCCGCCGCAGTAGATCGAGACGGCGGATCACATCGCCCAGCAGCCACCTCTCCACCACCCCGTCACGTGCCGGCCCAGCCGCTTCCAGCGCGGCCTCAAGCCCACGGGTTTCGGCCAGGTAGAGCAACCAGGCGAAGTTCACGCCCGAACTTAGCGAGAGATCGATAGAGCCCCACAGCCGCGGGTTGATCTCGATGAAATGGTGGCGTCCGCTCTCGGCGTCATGCTTGAACTCCAGCATCGCCAGGCCATGCCAGTCCAGCGCGTCGAGCAGGCGGTGGGCATCCGCCTCCAGGACCGGGTTGGAAGCACCAACTCGCAGGGTACTGGTCCCGCCGGTCGAGACCTTCTCCTGAAGACGGCGGTGAGTGAAGGAGACGATCCGGCGGCCGTGCCAGTAGAGGCAGGAGACCCCCCAGCCGTCGCCCGTCACCCGCTCCTGCACGATCGGCGCGCGTTCCTGGTCGAGCCCAAAGTCCACGGCCATGCGCTCGAGCTCACCGGCCAGCGCCTTGCCACCCCGGGAAAACCGCACGCCCTTGGAACTGTTACCACGCCTCGCCCGGGCCACGTACCAGCGGTCCGGATCCGTGACGGCCTGGGCCTCGGCCGGAGTACGATACTCGACGATGGGCGCCACCGCCACGCGCAGCCCCCTGGCCAGGCGGCTCATGCGGTCCTTGTCGTTGACCAGCGCCAGACTGGTCGAGTCGGTCATGGGCAAGGCGACGCCGGGCGGCAAGCGTCCCGCCTCCCGGGCCTGGACCAGCAGCTCGCCCTCCTCGTGCCCGGGGATGATCAGCCCCACCCCGTGGCGACGGCAGAGCTCGGCGATATCCGCCACAAAGCCATCGGGATCGGCATAGGGCGAGCGGTACCCCCCGCGGGCATGGGCCAGGCGCGACGCTTGACACATGCCGATCCTCGCGGTGTCGGCCACCACCACCTGCACTCCCTGCTTCGCCAGGCCGCGCAGCGCCGAATAGCTGCTGCGGCACCAGCCGTGGGTCAACAACACCGTCGCTTCGTCACGCATGACACCCCCCGCAGCTACAGATCGGTAATCTCGAGCAACCGTCGATTGACCCGCCGGACGTCGTACTGCCGTGCCACCTTCTCCAGGCTGGCCCGCCCCATGGCCTCCACCACCGAGTCGTCGGCGTCGATCATGGCCAGCATGGCGTCGGCCAGGGCCCGGGGATCACGCGGCTTGACCAGCAAGCCGTTCACGCCCGCCTCCACCGTCTCCCGGCAACCAGGCGTATCCGTGGTGATGATCGGCCGCCCGGTGGCCATCGCTTCGAGCACCGAGCGGGGAATGCCCTCGCGATACCAGGAAGGCAGCACGTAGCAGCGGCAAGCGGCAAGCGCCTCCTGGACTCGCTCCAGCTTGCCGAGATACTCGATGACGCCCTCCCGCTGCCAACTCGTGAGTTCCCGCTGACGAATGCTCGAGGGGTTGGGGTCCAGCGCCCCGGCCAGCTGGAAGCGCGCCCAGGGATGGCGCCAACGAACAAGACGCGCTGCCTCTACATAGACACGCACGCCCTTATCGGCCATCAGCCGCGCCAGCATCAAAAACACCGGTTCGCGCGGCAGTGGAATCGGCGGAAAGAGCCCAACATCAACTCCCGAGCCATCGACTACCACCGAACGGGCAGCCGCCGGCAGCAAGCCCAGGGTCCGGAACAGCGCCTGGTCGTCTGGGTTCTGGAAGATGATGGTATGGGCCCGACCAAGCGAACGCCGATAGAGCCGGCAGAGCACCCCATGCAGCAATGTGCGCTTCACGCCACCACCCTCGGAGAAGGCGTAACCCAGGCCGGTGATCATCGGGTAGAAGCGCACCCCGGGCAGGTCGCGTGACGCCAGGCCGCCGTAGATCACTGGCTTGGCGGTATAGGCGATCACCACCTCTGGCTGGTGACGTTCGACCAAGGCACGAATCGCCCGTGCCGTACGCCAGTCCTCCAGCGGATTGAGCCCACCCCGCCCGATGGCCAGAGCTTCGAAGGGTATCGACAATGAAGCCAGCGCACGGCTAACGGCCTCAGTGGCGGCGTCCGGCTGGGCCGCCGCGACGATCCGATGGCCACGGTCGCTCAACAGCCGCAGCAACGGACCACGGAAATTGACCAGCGAGCGCGCTACGCCCCCGATCACCAGTACACGTCGGGGGGTGACCGCCCCCTCGACCTCGCGAAACAGGACACACTCAGGCATAACCGGAGACCTCCAGATCGACAGCGCGCGTGCAAGGCATCAGAGACTGATTTATTGTTTTTCCAATAAAAACATCATGTGCGACTGATCTTCAGGCATCCGGAACATCTTTATGATTTTAAACCTTCTCGCAATGACAACGACCACCTTCTTTTCGGAGGTCTCACGGCTCGAGTTAATCTGCCAGACACCACTACCACCGCCACGCCCCCTCAAGCTGGCCAGAACTTTTTTCAGTGCCAAGGGTAGCGGTAGCGATAGTGTCGAAATGGAGGAAGACGTAATGCGCGACATCACGTAGACGCGAAAATCATTAACCGGCAAGGTGATCAGACAATACCTTTTCGTCAGAGCCGACAGGTTGCAGAGCGCTCGTTCCATATCGTCAAAAGGGATATGATGAAGAACCCTTGAGCACAACACCATATCGAATGCCTCGATCGGAAGCCCTTCGGGCAGCGAAAGAATCGAACCGACATAGTCCGGATTCAGTTGGGAGTTGATATCGAGGGTCGTGACATGGATCCCATTGTGTCGCAAGTACGCAGCCACCAGCCCCGTTCCCACCCCGATTTCCAGGACATCCCGAGGATGACATTCATGGATCATGGAAAGTTGATACCAGTATGTAAGCATCCTCTGTTTGGAATTATAACTGGAAAAATCATAATAGGATTTCGGGATATCTTCTGGCTTTATAGCTGCGACTGGAGTATTCATCATCAGTTATTTTCCAATTGGTTTCAACGGAATCAATAAGACAACCCAAAGTCTCCTGAAGTAAGTCTCAGTGCCAAGCTCGTCACCCATAATGCTTCTAAAAATTTTACAAATGAAACTCATTTATTCACGTATCCTTTATCTGCCAACTTATCCACCATGGCTATAGCATCTGAATATCGATCAAAGATTTTCTTTTCCTGGATTTTTTATTGAATGTGATAGGCTTTTAGGCTTGGAAGCCTTTTAATCACCTTCAGAATAGCATTCTTACTCTTGCTTTATCTGGAACAGCTTAAAAAAGGGAATAAAGACTTGCATGGAAAACTTTTCCCACAGCCCCATATCTATATTTAATTGTATCCTGAATTAAAGCTGCTGTTTCTGTGCTAAACAGACTATAGAGAAACATATCAAGATAAATAACAACTTTATTCACAAGCACCGGGGGGGGTACGTATAAGCCCGCGGATGATCCGGATTGATAAAAAAGCGGATTTTTTGGCGATTTCAAGCTGCTCCGGCTCCTTGTTTAAATCAATCATCTCCTATGAAACTCAACTAACAGTATTAACGAGCAATACGACGCCTGACGTTTCTTGGCAGATTATCATAGATAAATTTAACAAACGGGATGGGAAGGTAATAGAAAGGCGCCTTGAGCTGCCATAGTTTTTTCAAGCTAAGCTTGAACGAATTGAATGTATATCCCAAGCGATTTCCAAATTCATAACTCTGACCATCGTGAAGACGCTTGATAGTCAGCGGAAAATCGACCCGATAGAATACGTAGCCTTCTCTAAGTGCACGAACCCATAGGTCGATATCTATCTGCCGGCTCAATGCCTCATCATAGCCCCCTACCTGATCATAAAATCGCCGTGAAAAAAGGATGGAACTATGGTTGATCGGGTTACGAATATAAAAGCTGTCACATCCCAGTAGGGTGACTGAGAATGCTCCCCTGGCATCCAGCCTCACTTCTACTTCTCCATAAACGATGTGGCTGGCAGTGACGACCAGATCTGCATCTGGAAACAACCTGACCGCAATTGCCTGCTGTTCCAGCTTTTCGGGTAGCCAGACGTCGTCCGCATCAATGTTGGCCAGCCACGAATACCGGGCATGGCTGACGGCAAGGTTCAGCGCCGCCGAGCGACCGACCCCTTGCGTATTCAATAGCTGAACCGGTATGGGTGCCATGAGACGCAATCTCTGGAGTACTTCCCAAGTATCATCATCGGAGCCATCATTCACCACCACGATCTCTTGCGGAGGACAGGTCTGCGAAAAAACAGAAGAGAGGCTTGACTCAAGGAATCTCGCCCCATTCTTGACAGTCATTATTACAGATACTTCAACCTGATCCATCGATGCTCTCCATGGCTTCAGAAAAGTTTCCCAATAAACATCCCCATAGCTACCAAGTTCAATAAAACCGCGACAACGAACAAGAAATTCCTTTCAATATTCATCAAAATCCAGGAAGAGCAGCAGGCCACTATTGCTGCGATGATAAACCATGAGAACACGAGAAGCCTGTCCGAGAAAGAAATATAACCAAACAGCAAGAATGGAATAGAAGAAGTAACCATGACTCGTGGTAAAGCTTCTGCTACGACATTCCTCCATGCGGCCATTACCGACAGCCCCACGAAAAACGTGGTAAACAACCAGAAATCAAACCGAACTCCTGATCGATGGCCGGATGAGGCACCATACTCGGATATTGTCTCAAATGATGAAGCCATATTAAGAAATGCAAATATTGGCCCCAAGACGGCACTCGACAAATTGGCGAGATAAATGGCCGAGAATGCCAGGAAAAGCCCTACTAGAATTCTCAGGTTGAGAAACAACAATGGCACGAGAAGAATATGTATCAACGATGAAGCATGAAACCCCAGAGAAGCAAGAAGCAACAAAGCAGCCGAAGGGTAGCGCTTCTCCATCACCATGAGATATCCCAGCAACAGGAAGGGTACAGCCATTCCATGACGAAGGATATTGACATGCATATTAAAATAGAATGGGGAATAAAGAAGCAACCCAAAGGCGAGGTAGGTAATATACCTGCCTCGATAGGGAGTCATGACGACACGATTAATCAATCTATGGTTCGCATAGAGGCTGGAAAAGAATAGAATCAGGGAACAGGCAAAAAAGAAAAACTTGTAATTACCAGTCAGACTACCAACCGCCAACGCAAGCCCGACAAATAACGGTTCCGATATCCTGGTATAGTGGCCATAGTTAAGGCTATTAAACACACTGATATATCCGTCAGCATCCGCACCTATGTGGAGCGGACGATTAGCCACGAACGAACTCACCACTATGCTGATCAACAAGATAGCGGCAATCAGGAAAAGCCGAGAAGGAGGCAGAATCGGAGTTTCCTGCCAAGCAGACGCTCTCTCAATTCGCCAGTCATCGCGGGGGAGTAGCATGAACCACCCGCTATTATCATTTGTAGGCATAATTGTAATAGCCGTAGCCATAGCTGGTCGCCGCCTTGCGTTCCATGGCATTCAGGATCACACCCTTGACGGTTACGCCGGAAATTTCCAGACGACGTTGGGCGATGCGCACCTCGCGCAGCGGGTTCTGCTGGAAGCGCACTACCATCAGAGTGGTACCGCACTGCTTGGCGATTACCGCCGCATCGGTCACCGCCAGGACCGGCGGCGTATCAATCAGGAGCAGGTCGTACCGTTCACTCAGTTCTTTCAGGTAATGCCCGAAACGCTCATGCATCAGGAGCTCCGAAGGGTTGGGTGGGACCGATCCCCTGCTGATGTAGTCTAGCGACGGCACGCTGGTGGAGCGGATTACCTCATCCAGTTCCTGGCGGTTCGAGAGCAGCTCCGACAACCCCATGGCGCCGTGTCCTCCGAAGGCCATGTGCACATGCCCCTTGCGCATGTCGGCATCCACTATCAGTACCCGCTGGCCGGCCTGGGCACACACGGCGGCCAGGTTCAAGGCAATGAAACTCTTGCCTGTGCCGGGACTGGGGCCAGTGATCACCAAGCGGTTACTACGATTGTCCAGCATCGCGAAATGCAGGCTGGTGCGCAGAGCCCGCACGGCCTCGACCGCCACCTCGTCAGGCTTGTGCTCAGCGAGAAGGCCCGCCGTGACCTCCTGGCTATGGCGTTCGCTCTTGAACCTTATACGCTTGGTAAGGCTGCTCTGGGCCTCGGAAAGGGGCACCGTGGCATATACCGGCAGCCCCAGGGCCTCGATCTGCTCAGGAGTTTCGACCCCGCGCTGAAGCAGACCGCGCAACAGCACATAGCCGGTGGCCACCACCACCCCCAGTATGGTGGCAAACACCAGGCCGGCTTTCTTGGCCGGTTGGATCGGGTTTGACTTGACCAGCGCATGGTCGATGATACGAACGTTGCCGACCGTACCGGCCTTGGCCACCTCCATCTCCTGCATCTTGTTGAGCACATTGACATAGATGGCCTGGGTCACCTCGACGTCCCGAGTCAGCCGGACGACTTCCTGCTGGGCCGCCGGCAGTTCGTTGACCCGCTCGTCCAGCTCAGCCCGCTCATTCTGCAGCTGCTGTTTCTTGCGCAACAGTGTCTGGTAGCTGGGGTGGTTGGGGGTGAAACGCTCAGCCAGTTCGGTTTCGGCCAGGTTGAGGTCGTTGAGCTGGCGCTCGATCTCGATGTACTGATCGATGGCTGCCTGGGATTCACTGTTAAGGTCCACGCTGTTCATCTCGGAGCGGTAACTATTCAAACGCTCCTCGGCGGCAGATAACTGATTCTTCAACTCGGGCGACTGCTGTCGCAGGAACTCCAGGCTCTGTTCCGCTTCGGCGGATTGACGCTGTACGTTCTGGGTAAGGAAAGTCTCAATCACCGCATCCAGGGTGTCACGAATCTCACCTGGCTCGGTACCGGTCAGTGTCAGGTTGAGGATCCCCGTACTGGGCCCTCGTCCACCGCCGACCTCAACCACGCCGAGCCGCCTCTCCAGGGAATCGATGGCCTCCGCCCGGCTCAGGCGTATCAGGTGGAATTCCACGCCGGGGGCCGCCTCCAGGTCGGAGATGCGCAGGGTAATGTCGTCGCCAACCTGCAGCAGGTTGCCCACCTCCCCCCTGCCGAGAGGCTCCTTGTTGAACAAGAGGTCATAACGGCCATCTCCCAGGGAACGCAGCGTAAAAGTTGTTCCCCGCAGGTGCTCGGCCACTTGGAAGACCCCGACCGACATCGATTCGTCGCCGAAGGCATACGGCTTGCCCTGCATGAAGTCGGGACGCGGGATGCCATAGCGAAGGATGAACCCGCCGATCACCGGCAGAGTACGCGGGCTGGTGGAAACATCGAGTTCCAGCCGGTCCACCACCTGCCCCAGCACCATGCGTGACTTGAGGATTTGGATCTCCGCCGAAGTCAGTGCCTCAGCCTCTTGGGTCATCTTGCCAAAGAACTGCCCGACATCCCCCAGGGGACTGAGAGTCGAGCGGTGCTCTACCTGAACCAGTGCATCTCCTTGGTAGATGGGAGTAGCAAGCAGCACGTACCCGAGGCCACACAGGCTGAACAGCATCGTGATGAAAAAGATGCTCCACCGACGGTCGACCAGAATACCGTAGAGTCGACGAAAATCGATCTCTTCGTCTCGCGTCTGGGTGACAATAGAAGCTTTATTCATTCGGAAAATGAACCTCTACTTTAGTCCCTCGACCATGGCTCACTGGCCAGCCTTGGCCCCCAAAGTACCTTCGCACGGCCTGGAATACAGCCTCCGATTCGGTTTACAAAAAACCACGGCGGCGACACCATTAGGTTACATAGTTACTGAGCAGACACATTCTGTTTTTCCTAACAACCTGAAGATGAGAAACATCATGCTGAAGTGTGATGGCATTCACCCGACGTAGGCTTGACTGGCACCCAAGTCCTAGTAATGAACATCAACCTAGGGTCAAATGGACTTCTCGACCCACACGGTGGCCCCCCGCCCGTGACTGCATGCATCCTCATGATCGACACACCACCTTACAGCCGGGATCCAATGACTCGATAGACGAATCGATAGCCTGGGTAGTAGGCGAAAAGCCGATACTCTCCCACACTCCCTTCAGTACCACCATAGCCAACCTTGGCTTTCCGCGGGCCAGCAGCCGGCTGCCGGACCATAGAGCCCTGATGAGCGCGATCAGATAACGGTAAGCTGGATAATACTTCCTGGCGATATAGATGTTGTTCCTGTAATACTTCTTGAAGTAACCCAGCCTGACGGGATTCGTTTCCTTCATGATGCTCAGCGGCCCGGCCTCCTGTCTCAGGTGAACGACGCGACTGCTGCCGACAAGATAACCGGGATGCTTACGTGAAATCCTCAAGGTGAACTCGGCGTCCTCCCCCCAGATGAACATCTCCGACAACGGCAGACCGTACTCATCCAGTACGCTTCGAGGGACCAGGATCGACACGAAGGAAGCTCGCTCGAGCGGCACCAGCCCGTGCATCAACAACGATGGCCAGTTGCGATAGCCGATTCGGTTTGGTTTCAGGCTGATGATGGGAGTATTCGTCACGGCTCCGCTCTCCGAGAAAGCCGTGGATATCAGAAAGGAATAACGCGCACTCAGGGCGCGCAGCAGGCCTCCCGCTTCCAGTAAACTCTCCAAGGCATCGGAATCGGGGATGACATCGTCATCCATCATCCAGACCAGGTTCGCACCATGTTGGTAGGCAAGACGGAAACCAGCATTGAACCCCCCGGCAGCGCCTCGATTACGCGAGAGCCGATAAGTGGTCACACCGGGATAGTCACGCTCCGCCAGCATCTCTGATGTTCCATCCTGGCTGGCATTATCCACCACAAGCACCTGGTCGCAGGCTCGGGTCTGGGCCATCACCGCCGCCAGGGAGCGCTCCAGTAAGTCCTTACGATTATAGGTGAGGATCACCGCAATGACCACAACCTCTCCATGTTCAAATTTGGCATTCATCGTCAACCCTCAGAACAAGGCATGATAACGTTTGTGAAGCAGGGGCCAGCTTGCATCCTTGCTCGAGATCACCTGGACGGGGATCGGCCAGTCAATGGCGAGGTATTGGCGTACAAAGCAAATAGATCATTCATCAGCCTTGGCTAGCTCCTCCAGTAGACCAACAATTTCGGTGACTACGAAGGGATCATCGATATTTTCTCCCTGCATTAAGGTACCAGGCACCCACCCTTGGGGGTCAGTCAGGAAGGCTTCAAGATTCTCCGACGTCCATCTACCGCTCTTCCCCGTTAAAGCTGTTGAGTAGTATTTAAAATCACTTGATGCAATTGGCTTTCCATACACTCTACTCAAATTAGGCGTTTCAGCCTCTCCAGTATTTCCGATAACGTTGGGCTCGAAAGAATGACACTTCATACAACCATCCAGAGCCTCACGAACCCTTTGAGACTGTTCGGCATCATAGCCCTTTTCATCAAAAAATCGATCGACAAACTCCTCGAAGGATTCACTATCAGATACCATCATGAAGATCAGATAATGGTCATCCGTCCATAACACAAGCCTTCCATCAGTATGCTGATGCACATGTCTTAACCGCTTGCCGATATGGATGGGCTCAACAAACTTGACGCGATCGTCACGTATTCGTATGCGATGCAGGCTCAAGTCTTTCAATGACCCCATCAACAAATCACCATCCCAGCTATCGTCGAACCCTTCGATCCGCGTCATGGCGGAGATCGCCACCGACGGCAGCCAGGCAAAGGTGGGTGCGGTAAAGATGTCGTGATGGCCGTATGAAATTGCCAACGGCCAAGGCGTACCATCATACGAAGTGCCTAAGGTTTCCTGTGGCCAGCCGTAGTCATTGCCTTCCACGATTCGGTTAAGTTCATCCCCTCCTCTAGAACCATGCTCGACCGTCCATAGCTGCCCCTTACGATCCAGAGCGATGCCTTGGACATTGCGATGCCCCGAGGAGATATTGCGTGCCTCACCCGTTTCCAGATCGATACTCACCACTTTTCCATAATCCATGTCAGAGTTCTGGGACACGGCCTCAGGGCCTTGCACTCCATCCCAGTGATAATCTCCATTGGCGGTGTAGATTGTGAATGGTGGTGAAAAAACCATGCGGCCACCAGCCATTTCAGGCTCGATAGCACGGCGTTGATGCTTCAGGGGCAGGCATGGATCGGACCGATAAAGGATGTTCCAATCCCCAGGTTCAGCTTCGATCTGGTCGACGTATGAAACCCCCTCATCGATTGACAATGTGGCAATGGCATTGCGGTAGCAGACGGCATCATCGTCAAACTCGGTATAGGACACAGCCAACCCTCGCCCAGCCGGAGTGTCGAAAAACAGGAGGTCATTGTATCGGTAACTCCCGAATACATTGGCATGATCGTAATCCTGATATTCCGCCATCTCGGAAACCCCGACGTATCCATCAAAACCACTGTCCGGAGTCTTGATGCTTGTTTCGCGAACGTCATTGGCCGAACGGGCAGAAAAGATTCTCCCTTCATGGGTGACCAACAGCACCGTGTCGCCGAACGAAGTCATTCCCCCTCCATTTCCTTCACGCTCTACCGGCACACGGGCCCCGTCCCCACGAAGCCTCAGGAAGATAGTTTTGATCTCGGCCGCGTAACGACCCTCCATGATCCAATCCAGGTCCCAATCCCGGTCCTTTTTCACCCATCTAACGATTTGGACCAACTCGCGACCTCGGTCATGCAGGAACTGATGAGTCGGCAACTTGTAAGTGCTGACAACATGCCCGGCGAAGAACGATCCTGCGACCGTGGCGCCGCCAGTAAGTAACAAGGCGACGACTATCAGGATTTTACTCATTTAGACACCCTAATATTTATAATAATGCACACAATGAAACATTAAACCCCAGCCTCAGCAGTAAGTGTAGTTCCTGTTGGGGCAGCGATAGCAAAACGACATTAGATTCCCATTACTTGATATAAGCTCGACAGCCATATGATGCTTCATGGATGAAACATGACAGCCTGTCATTTCTAACAAGCTGATTGATATGTACTTTATTATCATTGAAACCCATATTCACTTCCACCTCCCTGACAGATAATCTCAACGGCCTTCCAAGACCAGGTTCCTGAGATTTCTTATAGACTCATACGCTCCTATCTTGCACAGCAACTTCTTTGCTTTACTGTTTATCCTTTCTTTTTTTGACAAAGGATTTACAGGGAAGTCCATCGCATCCTCCCAGAGATAAGTACACATGTCCCTGAAAACAGGGCACTCTGGTGGAAGCCTGCAAAAGGCAGGAGATGACATCAGGCTTTCAAGTAAGGGGCGATGATTGAACGGTGTAAATGTCTCTTGCAGAAACCCCCACTCAAGTTGACTTTGTGACTGCCAGCTTCCCATTCGGTGCTCCCAATAAAGAAGATCCAAGATGTGAAAGTTGTAATATTTTGCCACGGGCGCCGTCGCCGAGTACCACCTCCGTATAGCGGCCTCGGCATAGTTCAACCCCTTCCATTTATAAATTATATTTAACAGGTCATAGTGACTTTCCACTTTGCGAAGCACATTTCTCTTATAATAACTACACTTTAATATTCCAGAGCCATTTCCCTTGATGCAAAGTCTTTCCATAGGATATTCGAGCATCATTGCATAAGCCATTTTCCCCCAGTCATCATAGTGGGAAAGAGGAGCATTTCTTTCATAAAAACCAATAAAGCTACCGGGGACATCTTTATTACAATCTATGACATGATGCTTGAGACCTAATCTTGACAACATCTTGCCAGGAACCTTGAGATCAGGAAAATTTGAGTCCATTCCTCTATAGCGAAGGGTATAGTAAAAATTCTCACTTGAAAAACTTCTTGAAGCACAGAAAAGTAGCCTGGAATCCCATCCAGATGTTATAGGGATAGCCAATTCGTACCTTCTTCTTGCCGCTTTCATCAGTGCACGAAGAAGTTCGGCAGACGTAACAGCTAAATCTTCCTCTCTGTTATCAACCAACATGCGATCAGGATAATATCGATGTTGAGAAAGTGTTGCCATATCCAGATAGTGATTGGGGACAAGATGCATAACATTCTTGAACAAGCTCATACCACTGGGCAGCCAGTTCTCTCGATCACTCCTGTAATACTTAGTACTCAGATAATGAGAAAAATCTTCGGATTTTTTAACATCAATGAACTCAGATAAAACACCTGGACTGGAACCCACAAACACATTTCCACCACACCCCGTATAATAAACGCTCTTCAGTCCACACGGGTCGTGGAATACAAGAATCTTTCCGTGACTCCTTAAAAAGAGAACAAAACGGCCAGATATTTTTTTGAGAACAGCTATCACCCCTGCGATGCAGTCTTGACTCGCTATTTCAAGAAGAATGTCTTCGTCATCGCTTTCATCACTATACGGGTCTATCATGTATCCAACCATGGCAACCTGAAAACCGCCACGCGGAGCATCCAGCACAATGCTTTTATCGTCAGGGTGGGTATATATAGTATAGTCACCAAATGAATTGCAGCTCCATCTACCGTCGCATATTGGTGGATATTTCGATAACACGAACTGCCTCTTGTAAAGCAAACCACTAAATCTGGAAACACCATTCGCGATGTTCACCTTACGCTCTCCCTTGAATAGTGGAATGGACTTCTATTCGGCCTTGGCCTTGATAAGAACCGCACATTCACTGGCTTGTGAATTAGCAGGCGGAGTAACGGGATGGGAGAAGAAGCTTTCCCAGATTCCCTTCATCACTATCATTGCGAGCCTTGGCTTAGTGTTGGCTAGTAGCCTTCCACTTCTCCAAATTGCTCTGAACACAGAGACCAGCAAGCGGTAGGCGGCATAATACTTCCTGGCGATATAGATATTATTCCGATAGTAATTCTTGAAGTATCCAATCTGGCGAGGGTTCGTCTCTTTCATGATCCTCAGTAGCCCCGTGCCCCTTGGCGGAGAAAAACGACACGGCTAGGACCGATCAGGTAGCCAGGGTATTGCTGCGTGACCCTCAGGGTGAAATCGACATTTTCCCCCAGATGAACATTTCGGAAAGCGGCAGACCACGCTCGACCAGGACCTCGCGAGGGACCAGAATCGACACGAAGGTGGCACGATCCACGGGCACCAGGCCATGGGCAAGCAGCCCCGGCACTCCCCGTAACCAATTCGATTGAGCTTCAGACTAAGGAGCGGGGTGTTGGTAACGTCACCGCATTCCGAGAAGGCCGTAGAAATCAGGAAGGAATAGCGAATGCTCAAGGCCCGCAGCATTCCTCCTGCATCGAGCAGGTACGGTCAGGATCACTGCCCACCGGACCGTCACGTTCGTGCATCATATCCATGGCCGGCCCTCAGAACAGCGCATGGGAGCGATTGCGAATCAGTGGCCAGCTCTCATCCTTGCTTGAGATCATCTGGACGGGAATTGGCCAGTGGATGTCGAGGCTCACGTCATCATAGCGAAGGCCATCCTCCGCCTCCGGCGCATAGGCAGCCGACACCAGGTAGCTGACTTCGACATCATCACAGAGGGTGATGAAGGAGTGGGCGAACCCCGGCGGCACATAAAGCTGGCGACGATTGACATCGGTCAGCTCGAACCCCTGGTGGCGCAGGTAGGTGGGAGAGTCGCGGCGGATATCCACGATGACATCCAGGATCTTGCCACGAAGGCACCTGACCAGTTTGGCCTCGGCATGAGGGGGCTTCTGGAAATGCAGTCCCCGCAAGGTGCCCCTCGAGCTCGAATAGGAGGTGTTCTGTTGCACGTAGCGAGACTCCAGCCCATGGCGCCGAAAGGTCTCCTCGCACATCATTCGTGCGAAGAAGCCGCGCTGGTCCCCATGGGGCTCGGTCTCGATGAGCCAGGCATCCGCCAGCTCGGTTTCCAGGAATTTCACCGTCACCTCCCTTGATATTCACACGGTCGGACGGAACAGGCGCTCCTGTTCACGATAGAGCTCATCCACCAGGCGTCCCTCCGGCAGATACACGTCGTCGAAGGTCAACGCCTGGTCACGGCTCACCGCCCGCTTGGCGGTGGCCTCCAGTGCCAGGCCGATGGGCAACAGGCGGTCACGGCGGATCGCCCCCATGTTCTCTGCCACGCCATAGACCTCGAAACCACCGAAGTCCCCGATCCGCTCTCCCGGCGGCAAGGTTTTCTTGGCCACGGCGATCACCCCCACCCGAGGGGCACCGGCCGGTGCCAGCACGATATCCGAACACAGCACGACCCGGGCCACGCTGTTGGGCACTTCGAAATGGCACAGGTGATAAGGCGTATAGAAGCAGTAGTAGGGCCCCTTACCCATCTTGTAGAGGTCCAGGTAGTGGCGCTTCCGGGGATGCTCCGTATGTCCGATCACGAAGACGCCAGGGCCGGGTCTCGCCCCGACCACATAGTCCACTAGCCCTGGCGCCTGGGGATCCAGGTAGGGCTCGAAGCTGGGCAGGACCTTTTCGATCTGCACGGGCTCGGCATCCGGGTTCCCGCCTGAGAAGTCCGGGCCGAGCATTCCCCTGCGCGCCACCCGCATACCAGTGGCATTGGCAACGATCGCCTGTTCGAAAGAGATCTTCGTACCATCGGCAAATGAAGCCACCATATGCGGCTTCTGCCCCCATTTGCGGGCAAAGGCGGCCTGGGTATCGGGGTTGCGATAGGGGTCGTGGAGCCCCTTGATGTTGCCACATAGCACCGGGGTGACACCGATGCCGGAGACGAACCGATAGAGGTTCATCTGTACCCCGGGCTGATCGCCATCGGCAAAGGTGTAGGCCACCCCTCGTGCCTCGGCACGCACCTTGAGGATCGGCCCCACCGTGCCGTCGAGCTCGGCGTTCATGTGCACCACATGCTTGCCGGCATCGATGGCCGCCACGATCACATGCGCCGCATGCTCGATCGAGCCGGTGACCTCCAGCACTACGTCGATGCCTTCTGCCTCAGCCAGGGCCAATGCATCTTCCGTCACGGCCGGCCGCCCCGACGCAATCGCCTCTTCCAGTGCCTGTCGTGTCTCGCACGCTACCGCCGTTACCCCGGCCTGGGCGTAGGCGGCATGCGCCTTGTCCAGGTGGCGATTGGCCACGGCGCTGAGCACCATGCCCGGTGTCGCGGTCAGGAACTGCAGGGCGATGCCGCTGGCCTGGAACCCCGCCCCCACCATGCCGACCCGGATGACCTTGCCCTCATCCCGGTAGCGTGCCAGAGCCCTGTCGATGATGATCATGGCAACTCCCCGATTACCCCACTGCCCCCGATATGGCTACGGTACGCGATGCATGCCGTGGCTCTCTCCTTCCCTACTTGTCTTTCCATACCTTCCATGCCGGATCGGTAGTCCAGAGCTCCTCCAGCAGCATCTTGTCCCTGAGGGAGTCCATGCTCTGCCAGAACCCCTGGTGGTGGTAATAGCCGAGCTTGCCCATCTCCACCATGCGCTCCATGGGGTCGTTCTCCCATACTGTCTGGTCGCCCTCGATCAGCTCGAACACCTCCGGGTTGCAGACGAAGAAGCCACCGTTGATCAGCCCTCCATCGGTCGCCCCCTTCTCCCTGAAGCCGTTGACATGGCGACCGTCCCGGCTGACGCGCAGGGCACCGTAACGCCCGGGCTGCACGACGGCGGTGAGGGTGCACCAGCTGTCCGATTCCTGGTGCTGGCGCACCAGGGCGGCGACATCCACATTGCTGACGCCATCCCCGTAGGTGAGACAGAAGGGCGCATCACACAGGTAACGCATGGCCCGCTTCAAGCGTCCCCCGGTCATGACATCCGAGCCGGTATCAAGCACCGTGACACGCCAGTCCTCATGTGTCGGCTGTAGCCACTCGATGTCTCCGGTGCCCAGATCGATGGTGTAGTCCGTGCAGTCGCCGCGGTAATTGATGAAGTATTTCTTGATGTACTCCACCTTGTAGCCGCCCAGGATGATGAACTCCCGGAAGCCATGGTGGGCGTACATCTTCATGATGTGCCAGAGAATGGGCTTGCCCCCAATCTCCACCATCGGCTTGGGCCTGATGGATGTCTCCTCGCTCAGGCGAGTCCCGAACCCTCCCGCCAAGATCGCTACCTTCATCTCACACCTCCCCGGCTCGCTGGTTTGTCACGTCCGACTGCCTGACCCACTCCAGCTGTTCGGTCAGCCAGCCCCGTTCGATATGCCCCTGAAGGACATTGAGTCGCATCAGGTCGGAGGACCTGAATGCCTTGTCATCGAATCCCATCCCCTGCAGGCCAGTGACCAACCCATGAATGGAATCGGCCAGGGTCATGGCGGGAAGATGGTCGGGCGCCAGGCGCTCGAAGAGCCCGAAGTCCACCCGGTAGGAGCGACTGTCGACAGGCGCCTCATGATTGATGCTCACCTCCACGCTGGGCAGCACATCGGCCACGGCATGGGCGAGCTCTCTTACCTGGTAGTTGCTGGCGTTGGCCCCAGCATTGATGTTCAGCACCCTGCCGCCATCCCGTTCGGAACGCTGCATCGCCCAATCGATTGCCCGGGCCATGTCCCGAACGTCGATGAGCGGGCGCCACGGCGAACCATCGCTGAGCACCCGAATTTCGCCGGTGGCCAAGGCATTGGCCACGAAGTCATTGAGCACCAGGTCGAGGCGCAGCCGCGGCGACATCCCGCACGCCGTGGCAAAACGCAGGCAGGTGATGATCATCTCGCTATCGAGGGCGGCGAGGCCACGCTCGGCCTCTACCTTGGAGATGGCATAATCGGTGATCGGCGCCACGGGATCGCTCTCGCGCCTGGGTGGCCCGGAAGCCACCCCATAGAGGCTGCAGCTGGACGCCAGGACGAAGTGCCCAACGCCGGCGATGGATGCCTTCCGGGCCAGTTCCACCGCAGCCTGGGCATTGATCCTGGCCGTTACCTCGGCGAAGCGATGCCCCATCGGGTCGTTGGAAACCGCCGCCAGATCCACCACCGCCGAGTAGCCCTCGAGATGCTCCGCCTCGATGTGGCGAACGTCCCCGAAATACTGGGTTCTCAAGTGCCGCTCGGGCAGTACGGGCGCCCCGGTTAGACAGTGGGCAAAATAGGCATTGTCGAAACCATCCAGCGTGGTCTCGGGATAGCGCTCGGCCAGGGCTTCCACGAGAACCGGCCCCACATAACCCATGTTTCCTACGATCAAGATGTTCATGTCTCCCCCTAGTCCCCTCTGCGAATTCCTTCACTCAAGCGAACTGTGGCCTGCCGATCATCCAACGACCATCCCCTCGCGTCCATGCGTTTCAGGATATGGCTTACCAACAACTTCGATCCGAGGCTATTGAGATGGCTGTCATCGTAATAGAGCATTTCCCCATTCAACTCGGCCACACAACGCGCCTCGAGATGGGTATTGCAGAACAGAGATTCGGGTTTCACCCGCACCAAAGCCTCGTTCTCACCCAGTGAATCAAGAAACTCATAGCTGGTTGCCACGCGCTGAAGGAATATCTCGTGACTTGTGGAAACCGGACGTGTGATGGGTGTCTCGTAGAGCTTTGACTTGGCAATGTATTTCGGTACGTCCCAGCCCACCTCCGGCACTGGATAAACCAGTACGACCTTCTTTCCGCTATCAGTCAGCGCCCGTATGGTGCTACGTGCTCCCTCTCGAAGCAGAGCGATACGATCCTGATCACCGTCAAAGGATTCGAGAGGAAGTGCCTTGATAGGATGACCAAGTTCAACACCTCCCTCATTATTATCAAACATTTCGCCTGTCAGTTGCATGGGGAATCTCGCCAACATCACTACATATTCTATTTCATCGGCATGTATCATATAATCCAGAATCATCTCATTGAAACGGGTGCAGCTCGAATTACCATCGCTACGCTGGTACCCCACAAAGGGAAGGCAATTGGTGTGGACCATTTGTTTGACGCCATATCCATGCCTCACCAACTCTTTTGCCAACCCCCTTACCAGGGGAGTCGCATGACTATCTCCCCAAACGGCAACCAACTGATCACTATCCCCATGGAACACACAGAGTGTATCGATGGATTGCCTTTGACCTTGATTGACCTGACAACCGTTGGCCCGATCATTCGTGTGATGTTTTTCGGCGGCTATTGCCACAACCTCTGGCATAATCCTACCCGGAAGCCCATCGGTCATACTCGAATAGAAGCCAAAGGCCACCAACGCCAAGGTAGCCGCCACGCTGCCCTGTACCACCTGACGAACTCCGACCAGCTGACGGTTGCGCACCGGCTGCTCGACGAAGCGCCAGGACAATACCGACAGCACCAGGATCAACAGGCAAAGCCCGACGATGGTCCAAGGAGTCAAGGACTGCATCAGGCGCTCCCGGGCAAAGACCAGCACCGGTTGATGGAATAGATAGGCGCTGTAACTGATCAGACCGATCCCCACTACTGGTCTCAGACTCAGCAACCGCCCGGCAAGGTCGTCACGCCCAGCGAAGAGAATGACCAAGCAGGTCCCCAGTACGGGCACCAGAGTCAACAGCCCAGGGGTAGGTACTTCCTCGTCGAAGGCCAGCACCGCGATCATGATCATGGCCACGCCCAGCAGGGCGGCGACTCCATTCCACCGGCCCAGGAATGGCCGGCGTCCCTCGTGCAGCAACAGGGCCGCCATGGCTCCGGCCATGAACTCCCAAGCCCGTGTCGGTAACAGGTAGAAGCTGGCATGGGCATGATTGTAGTTCGTGCCCCACTCCGCCAGCGCCAGGCTGGCCAGAAACGCCAGCAGCATGACACCCAACAACACGTGACGACTCAGGCGGTGCAGCATCATGAGCCCCAACGGAAACAACAGGTAGAACTGCTCCTCCACCGCCAGGCTCCAGGTATGCAATAGGACCGTCATCTCGGCCGGGGCCGAGAAGTAGTCGATGGTGCGCCAGAAGAAGATGTTCGATGCGAAGAGGTTGGTCGCTATCAGGGTCTGGCTGAACATCTCGAGATCATCGGGAAGTAACCACCACCAGGCGAAGGGAATGCAGAGCGCACAGACCGTCAGCAGTGCAGGAAGGATGCGTCGGGCTCGTCGTTCATAGAAACGCAGCAGCGAGAAGCGGCCTGTCACCATTTCACGGTAGATCAGTGCCGTAATCAGATAGCCGCTGATCACGAAGAAGACGTCCACTCCCACATAGCCGCCCGAGAAGGCATCGACACCGGCATGGAAGAGGATCACCGGCACCACGGCCACGGCCCGCAGGCCATCGATTTCAGGTCGATACGCGAGACTCATGCTCTTTATTCCCCCACTGGCTTGTATGAAGTTCTCATCAGGCATTGGCCAACAGGGTACGGAAGGCCTCATTCCGGGCCGCCAGCTGGTCATAGGTCCCTTGGCCGATGACACACCCCTTCTCGACCAGATAGATGCAGTCGCAGTGGCGCACCGTCGACAATCGATGGGCGATCATGATGATGGTTCGGGTGCCGGAAAAGGCCTGGATGGCCTCCATGACCTTACGCTCGGTGGTACCGTCCAGGGCACTGGTGGCCTCGTCCAGCACCAGGATGGGGGCGGCATGATAGAGGGCACGAGCAATGCCGATACGCTGACGCTGGCCACCGGAAAGCTGTACCCCGCGCTCCCCGACACGCGTATCGAACCCGTCGGGAAGGCCCTTCATCACCAAGGTTTCCATCTGCGCGGCCCTCAGTGCCTCCCACACTCGCGCATCGTCGATTTCGGCAGGCTCGATGCCGAAGGCAACGTTCTCGCGAATGCTGGCGGAGGTCAGATAGATATGCTGCGGCACATAGCTGATACAGGTCTGCCAGTGAGCCAGGTTGTCCTCGCCGATCGGCACGCCATCCACCGTCACGCTGCCGCTCTCGGGCATCATCAGCCCCATGAGGAGATCGACCGCCGTGCTCTTGCCACCACCGGAGGCCCCTACCATGCCCACCATGCTGCGCGCGGGGAGGCACAGGCTCAGCCCGTCCAGTGCCGGCTCCGCCTTGTCCGGATAGCGGAACACCACGTCCTGAAGACGAATTTCCCGAGCGGGTAGCAGGGGAGAATCGATCTCGGCCAAGCTCTTATCGGGTCGCTCGACCCGGCTGGCGACCAGGTCCTCCCGGACCTCCTCCAAGGCGGCCAGGTTGCCCCGTATGCTGGAGATGCCGGAATAGATCTTCTGGAAGGCGGGCAGCATCTTGAAACCGGCCAGGGCATAGATCGACAGGGCCGGAAGGATGCTTCCCAAGTTGCCCTGATGGAGGTTCAGCAGATACAGCACCAGCAGGATGACCGACCCGAAGGCCACCAGCTCGATGGCATAGCGCGGAGCCTCTCCGAGCCCCTGGGTCACGCCCTGTCCCCTCGCCCACTTACGGCTGGCCTTGTCGAACTGCCTGGCGAAGGCCTCCTGGCGATGCATCAGCAGCACGTCCTTGATGCCCCCGAAGCCCTCGGACATCAGCTTCAAGCGCTGGGCCTGGGTCCGGGAAATACGCCGCCCATGGGTAATGAGGAAGCGGCGAACCGTCTTGTAGAGCAGCATGTAGGACACGAAGAAGATCAGCAGGCCAACGCCTGCCACCACCGGGTTATAGGTGAAGATCGCCACACTCATCAGTATCACCAGCACCAGGCGAGCATTCACATGCATGGCCGGACTGATGATCTTCTGGGTAACGCGTTGTACTTCCTGGGAAGCCTTGTTGATTAGCCGGCTGCTGTTCTCTCTGCAGTGAAACAACCAGGGCTGGTAGAGATAGTGCCGATAGAGTCGGCAGGATAGTTCGGCCCCGACGCTGTAGCTGAACAACGACAGTCGCCAGGTTGTCAGTGTCGAGACTACCGCCGCCAGAATCAGCACCAGCAGCACCCCTATCCCCATCAGTGACAGGAAGGTACGCGGATTGCTGGCCCCGCTCATCTGGTAGGCAGTAGCCAACCACCCTTCTCCCTGCAGCTGGCCCATGTCGCCCACCACCGCCATGAAGGGGCCAATGGAAAGTACAGCGGCAATCTCGGCCAATGCCATCACCACGATCAGCCCCTGCAACCGCAACAGCCGTGCACGCTGGCCCGGTGTCAGCAGCGAATAGAGTGCCCTGAGATCATTGAACATGGTGCCCCTGCTCCTCGATGGTCGTTTTGCTACATCCGTGACCTGGCGGCATGGCTCACGCCACGCCACGCCTCATCGCCGCCTTCCGGCGCACCAGAAGCCGACGCATCCTCCACCGGTGAAGGCTCCTGTACGGAAGGCAGGGCAACGGGTGCTGATGGCCCGGGCCGGTAGTCCAGCGGTGCCTGTTTCAGGAGGGTGATGATCCTCTGTTCATCGCTGCACTCGACCGCCGCCTCCAGCACTCCCAGGAAGGGCTCCAATCGCTCCCAGGCCCAGTAGCGCTCGCGCGTGGTGAGGATCCTGGGATGGCGCGTGTGGCTGGCATCGTCGCCGATGATCAGTTCCTCGAAGAGCTTCTCGCCGGGCCTGAGGCCCGTGTAGCGAATCTCGATATCGCCCCCCGGATTCTCCGCGCTCCTCACCTCCAGCCCGGAGAGCCGGATCATGCTCATGGCCAGGTCCGCGATCCGCACCGGCTGGCCCATGTCCAGCACGAACACCTCGCCGGCCTCCCCCATGCCCCCGGCCTGGATCACCAGTTGTGCCGCCTCGGGAATGGTCATGAAGTAGCGAGTGATCTCTGCATGGGTCACCTCCACCGGGCCTCCCCGAGCGATCTGCTCCCGGAAGCGCGGCACCACCGAACCACTGGAGCCCAGCACGTTACCGAAGCGCACCATGCAGAAGCGGGTCGCCATCGCATCGGGATAGCGGCTGGCGAAGGCCTGGCAGATCAGCTCAGTGAGTCGCTTGGTCGCCCCCATGACGTTGCTGGGGCGCACCGCCTTGTCGGTGGAGACCATCACGAAACTCTCCACCCCGGCGGCCACGGCGGCTTTCACCAGACCCAGGGTGCCGAACACATTGTTGCGGATGCCCTCGGTGAGGTTGCTCTCCACCAGCGGAACGTGCTTGTAGGCGGCGGCATGGTAGAGCGTCTGCACCCCCTCGCAACGCATCAGCGCCTCGAGGCGAGCCTGCTGCTGGATCGACAGCAGCGCCGCACGGCATACGGGCTTACCGTCGGGAGTCGTGGCCGACAGCAGTTCCTGCTCGATGGAGTAGAGGGCGAACTCGCAATTGTCGACCAACACCAGGCGCCGCGGCTCCTGCCACAGGATCTGCCGGCACAGCTCGGAGCCGATCGATCCTCCGGCACCGGTCACCAGGACGACCTTGTCCCGGATATCCTGGCCCATGAGGTCGAGGAAAGGCGGCACGGGCTCGCGGCCGAGCAGGTCCTCGACGGCCACGTCGCGGGTCTCGTTGACCAGCGAACGCCCGGACACCAGGTCCTCCGTCCCCGGTATGGTCTGCACCGGGATGGAGAGCTCGGCGAGGTCCTCGAGAATCTCCCTGCGTCGGCAGCGTGGCGCACTGGGAATCGCCAACAGGACCAACTCCACGTCAAGCCGGGTCACCAGCCCGGCCAGCTCCTCGGGCGGATGGACGCGCAGCCCCTCCACGAGCGAGCCCTGGAGCCCCCGCCAGTCGTCCACGAAGGCGCGTGGCCAGTAGTGCCCACCCTGCTGCAGCGCTCGCGCCAGCTCACAGCCCGCCGCACCGGCGCCGTAGATGATCACCGGCTTGCGCTGGGTCCGGCAGCTCAGCTGGTAGAGCTCGTGGAGCATCAACCGCAGGCCGCCGATTCCCAGCAGCGCCAGGACGGCGAACACCGGCACCACGCGCATGGCGAGGGGCTGCCCCAGAACCAGGTTCAACAGGACCAGGGCCGCGGCGACGAATGCCACCCCGACCGTCATGGCCTTGATCACGCGCCGGTTCATGTAACGCAGCACCACCCGATAGATGCCCAACAGCTCGAAACACAGCGGCGCCGCCAGCACCACCGGCACCATCACGGCACTGGTCTGCCCATCCAGCAAGATCTGGGCATCGCCTACCAGCAGGATGGCCATGAACATGGCCATGCCCACCAGCAGCGTGTCCGCCACCCGCAGCAGCCGGCGCTTGGTGCGGCGCGGCAACCGCACCAGCGCCTCGAGCCATCCGGTTGCCGGCATGATCACAGGCTGCCTGCATCGTCGACGGAAGAACCAATGTCACCCGGCAAAGTGAGGGATGGCAGCAGCAGGCTGATCACGTTGTTCCAGCGAGCCAGCGGCGCCGAGGTCACGTAGACCACGTCCTGGGCCTGCAGCGGGAAGCGCGTCCCCAGCATCAGCCGCGTGGCATCGTTGATATCGAGCTGATAGACGGTGGCCAGTTTTTCGCTCTCGGGACCGTGCCCGCGCACCACGAAGATACCGGAAGGCTCGGCACGACTCTCGTTGATGCCCCCCGCCCTGGCCAGGGCATCGGTCAGGTTGACACGCTCATTGCCCAGCGGAATGGCCCCGGGCCGGTTGACCTGACCCAGCACCACCACGTTCTGGTTCTCAGACGTGGGGATATGCAGCAGGTCACCATCACGCAGCAGGCGATTACCGCTCTGGTCGCCCTGCCGCAGCAGCTCATAGAGCGAAATCCGCTGTTCCCGGCCGTCCCTGACCAGGGTCATGGCGTGCCAGTCTGCCTCCGGGGTCGCGCCCCCCGACTGGCTGATGGCATCCAGGATGGTCAACGGCTCGACGGTGATCGGCAGGGTACCGGGTTCCTCGACAGCGCCGGTCACATAGACCTTCTGGGAGCGGTAGGCCGCAATGTTCACCTCCACCTGCGGGTCGGTGATCACGCTGGACAGGCGACTCGTCAGCAGCCGCCGTATCTCCTCCAGGGTCCTGCCGGCGACCTGCAGACGCCCCACGTAGGGATAGAACATGGTGCCATCCGGCTGGACCCGGTTGCCGGTATCCGCGGCATCGCGCTCGGAGCCCGCCGGTATGGTCAACTCCGGATGGTCGTAGACGATGATGCTCAGGATGTCCCCCGGCCCCACGCGGTACTGGTAGTCACGAATCTCGCTACGCACCTCGGTAGGCAGGGCCTGAGCCATGGACTCCTGTGGAGAGGCCATCGCTGACACCAGTTGAGGCGTTATCGGCTCGAGATCGACTCGTTCATCGAGCGATTCCCCGACCTCGTCCGGTTCGATATGGCCACCGGGCGACATGGCACAGCCTCCCAGCCAGCCCGACACCAGCAGGACGGCCATCAGCCCGACCAGAGGTGCGCGCCCTGTCGGCTTCCGGTCGCCCTCAGTGGGTGTATCATCATATAGGTTCATCACTGCCTCCCCGAGGTTCCGCTCACGCTACCGCCCCGGGGTGGTCTATATGGCGCATCCCCGAAGCCTTCTTGTTCCCGTGCGCCTACAGATGTTCGTTGGCGGACACATGCCCACCCCCTCCGGTTACAGACCGAGAGGAGAACACCGAAAGAGCTAACAAAAGCTTACATAACCACACACGATGGTACTGACGGTTTTTTCTCACCCAGTAGCCATGAAGGAACAATGAGAAAGACATGCGTCGAGGTATCAGGAGCACAGCCCGGGCAGGATGAAATTCCTGAGCTGTGGTAGGCTCGCCGCCTGTCATCATCGCAAGCAGGGACAGTCACGTGGCCCACAAACGCTTCGCCTTCGTCATCGAGGACCTGTATGGCGGCGGCGCCCAGAAATCGCTTCTCTATACCGCCGACCAGCTGCGCCAGCGCGGCCACGCGGTCATCGTCTTCACCCTGCGCGAGCTGATCGAGCATCGCCTGCCCGAGGGCCTGGAGATCGTCGACCTAGGCGTAGTCACCCGATTCACCAAGGCCACCACCACGACGCTCACCGAGAAGTGGCAGGCCGGCCGCATCGCCCGGGCACTCGAGGCCTGGCGGCCCGACGTGGTGATCTCCTGCTCCTGCGACAAGATCACCCGCCACCTGCGCCATCCCAACCTCTACTTCTGGGTGAAGTCCGACGTCTCGGCCAAGTTCGACGACCCGGCCAAGCGCGAACGCGCCTTCGCCAAGGTGCGCCGCTTCTACCGCGGCCGCCAGGTCATCGCCGTCTCCCACGGGGTGAAGGAGAACCTCGAGAAGGTGGTGGGCCTGCAGGCCGAGCGGATCCTCCCCATCTACAACCCCTACGAGCGGGAGCCCTTCGTCGAACTCGCCCGGGAGCCGGACGCACTGCCCAAGGGCGACTACTTCCTCTGCCTGGCCGCCCTGGAGCCCCGCAAGCGCCACGACCGCCTGCTGCGTGCCTACGCCGAGAGCGGCGTGGTCACGCCGCTGATCCTGCTCGGCAAGGGCAAGCCCGAGCACGAGGCCGCGATACGCCGTCAGATCCATGAGCTCGGGCTGGAGCATCGTGTCACCCTGGCGGGCTACCACGCCAACCCCTACCCCTGGATCGCCGGCGCCAAGGCGGTGATCCTCACCTCGGACGCCGAGGGCCTGCCCCGCGTGCTCATCGAGGCGCTGATGCTGCACGTGCCGGTGATCAGCACCGACTGCCCCAGCGGCCCCCGCGAGATCCTCACCGGCGAACTGGCCCGATTCCTGGTGCCCCAGAACGACGAAGGGGGCCTGGCCCAGGCGATCGCTCGCATGGACCAGGCCCCCCTCGAGGTGGACGCCCGTTACTATCGTCAATTCCTGACCGAGACCGTCATCCCCCAGTTCGAGGCGCTATGACGGAGCCAGCCGCGTGAAACTACTCGATATCCCCTTCGACGACCGCCGCCGCCGTTACCTGGTGTTCCACGCCCAGGCCCTGCCGGCAGAATTGACACTGGCCAGCACCGCCACCACCCGGGAGTTCGAGGCCGTGGGCAGCAGCCGGTTCTTCGTCTCCCGGGACGGCGCGCTGCTGGCCAAGGTGGTACCGGACAAGTACGCCAGGCGCGAGGCGCCGGTCAAGTGGCTCCTCCAGGACTACCTGGAGACCCGCTGGCTGGCCCAGTCCGACGCCCGCAAGGAGTACCGCAGCCTGCAGATCCTGCGCCGTGCCGGCCTGGCCGCGCCGCGCTGCCACGGCTGGGGCATCTCGCTCAACCCCGCCAACCGCAACGCCTCACTGCTGCTGATGGAGCACGTGCAGGACGCCCGTCCCGGTGGCGAGGTGTTCGACGCCCTGGACGAGCCCGGCCGCCTCGCCTTCCTGGAACGCTTCTGCGAGGAAGTGGCCCGGCTCGCCCACGCCGGCTACGTGCACCGCGACCTCCACTACAACAACCTGCTCGTCGCCCAAGACGGCACCCTGCTGTGGATCGACGCCCACGTGCGCCGGCTACCAACGAAAAGCGCCGACCAATGGCCGGCGCTAAAGCGTTCGTTGACGGTAAGCAAGCTCAGGGGGGAAACCTATCGTGAAAAGGTAGAGCAACAACTTCAGGCACTGTGGCATCATGCTTGCTGACCCAGTCTCCAATGAAATGGCACGGTAATCGAATCCATGCGTAACCAGCAGCCCTCCGTGGCTATCATTATTCCTTGCTTCAACCGTTGGCCCCATGTCCGCGAGGCTATCGACTCAGTACTCGCACAGACTTGGCAAAATACTCATTGCATTATCGTGGATGATGTTTCCACAGACGACAGTTACTCGCGGTTAAAGGAGAACTACGGATCTGAGCCCAAGGTATCGGTCCATCAGCTGGAGACTAACCGGGGACAGTCAGCCGCAAGAAATTTCGGCGTAGATCGCAGCAATGCTGACTATATAGGATTTCTGGACTCCGATGACCTCCTCGTCGAGACAGCCGTGGCCAGCCGCATGCGACTGGCAGTGGACCACCCCGACTTCGAGGGAATCATCTTCGGCGACAAGATCGACGAAGACTCACAGAAGTCTCTCCTTCCTGGTGAGAAGGAAGATTCATCTCCCCTGACACTTAGCGAATATATCGAGGACATGGGATGGCTGCACACTAACAGCTTCATCATGAAGCGAATAGAGTTCCAAACTCTAAAGGGGTTCAATGAGAAGCTTCGAAAGAAAGAGGATGTAGAGTTTTTTCTCCGGGCACTAGGGAAGCGGGAAGCACTCTATGGCAAGGGGCCATGCTGCATGGTGCGGAATGTGGATACGCACAGGGCTCGGCACGATCATAAGCGAATCATCCAGCAGGGTGAGCGCTTTATCGACGCAATCCAGAACAATCCTAGTCTTACCAGTGTCCTGACTCAGGATCAGATCAAGAAACTCGTGGAAGCGGATACGAGGTCCGTGCTCCAGTCACTCTACCGGATGAAGCAGGGTCAAAGGTTCCGAAGCACGATGCGTGAGGCGTTCACCAGCGGAAAGCTACGCCTAGATGTTCGCATGACCAAACGCTATTTGTTGTCATTCTTCCGGTAGCAGTTATTATCAACCCACCACACCCTGTGCAACCAACGTATTCAAGTCAGGAAATGCAAAATCTTCTTCACGGTAGACAAGGTGTTCAGGGCTTGTCTTGAGACCACTCATTTCGTTTCCATTGAATTCACGGAGTGGGACAGGAAAATCCAAGCCTACAGACGCATAGTAGTCCTTGTACTTCAACAAGGACTCGGTTTTAGGCGTAACCAGTGTAGCAGGTCGACCTAGGGCATGGGCAAAGATTACCCCATGTAAAGATGAGCTGAAGACATGTTCCACTTCCTGTATCTGACGACATACGTTCGACGGATAGTCGTCAATGTCTATCAACCGGATACTCTTGGGAAGCTTTCGGTAGTGGCCACGCTCTTTGTAATGGGGTATAAAGGCCACCGAACCAGTCTCAGGCTGAATTGTATCGTCCTGATACATGAACCTGACAAGCAGCCCGGGGTCAAGCAAAAACCTCACCCGGGAAAGATCATATCCCTTACCCCGGAACTCGTCATAGGTAATCGGTCCACGTAGTCCTAGTATCTTGACATTGTTTTTCTTGGGAAGCTCCGCAGCCTTTCCTTGGGTCCCGATTCCACAGAGAATGTCTCCATGCTGAACTCGATGGGAAACGGAACCTATTAGCAGCAGCCTTCCACCGTCAATGCTATTGGCATTGACAGGCGTCACTCCATATCTTCGCTGGATGATATCCTTGGCAAAAATATCACCGGCATTTCCAATTGCAAAGTACTTATGAGAATCACGGAAAACGATGTGCCTGAGCTTGAGCTTCCAATTCGGCACAATTCGGTGATACCAGTAATAAGTTTTCAGCTCCACGGCGACTCCTGGCAAAGCATTGGTTAACCGACTGCTATTACATTCACAAAAATCGCCTACGACCCAAGGACGGCTAGCATTTTATCTTCCCGATGGTCGCAGGTATCGGTTCAGGCCATTACCTCGGCTTTGGAAAAGCTGTATATAATTGATGATTAAACTGCTCCCCTACGAGTTCACGGCCGGATCCAGTGGCCCCGGCTCGGTTTCCGGTGTGCACTCCGCCAGCGCCGCTTTCACGCGCTCCAGGGCCGCCTGGCCGGTCGTGCCCGCCGTAACCCGCTGCCACCACTCGCGATGCACGGCCTTGACGGTAACGGGGACCGAATCCAGCCCCACCCGCTGCGCCATCGCCAGGCGGTGCAGGCCGCGATTGATCTTGATCAGGCGCCCTTCCCGGCTGACGGCCACGCCCAAGTCGTCCTTGCCGCGCTGGGCATCGAAGCCGCGCGCGGCCATGTCGTCCATGAAGCTCAGGTAGACGCGCAGGTAGGTCAGGATGCGCTCCTCGCTGTCCAGCAACACGCCCTTCTGGTGGGAGCGCCACGGTCTGCCGGATTCCAGTCGTGCCTTGAACTTCCGGAACGCCTCGCTGCCGGTCAGGTCGTCGCGATGCGTCTCCAGGTCGCTGATAAAGCGGTAGCGCGACCCATTGCGCTGGTCGACACACTGCAAGCCGCCACGCCGCAGGTCCCAATCGCCACCCCAGATGAATGCCGAGGACCTGGGTCGACGGCGCCTGGGCAGGAAACCTCGCCAATCGGTACCTTGGGCCAGCTCTTGCGGATTCACGTGGAGCACGAGATCGTCCCCTATCACCCGTTCGACCACCCGCCGCGGCAAACCAAACCTCTCCACTTGGGACGCCCCTGGTAGGCCGCACTTCCACACATCGAACAACACCCGTTCCAGGGGTAGCCCCACCCAGGACTGAAACCCTTCTCGAACTACGTGCTGGACGCGCGCCCGCTGCACCGGCCAGTACATCCTCGCATCTGCCAGGGGGGCGAACGCCGGGTCACCGCCGGGTGGCATCGGTAGTGCTCGCCTCATGAGGCCCCCTGTTGCTCGGGTTCCAAGAAACGGCTGGCCACGGTCTCGGGCCGGAAGTCGTCCAGCCAGGCCTCGTCGAGGGCCGGCTTCTCGCCCTGCACGGCCGTGCGGATGCCCTCGGCCAGGCCCTCCTCGTCGTGCGGCACCACGCAGCTCGCCAGCTCGCCCTTGAGGATCTCGCGAATGCCCCCGGGACAGTCCACGCTGAGCACCGGCGTGCCGCAGGCCAGCGCCTCGAACAGCACGATGCCCATGCCCTCGAAGCGCGAACTGAGCACGAACAGTCGTGCATGGTGCATCCACGGATAGGGGTTGGCACGCTGACCGGCGAAGATCACCCGCCCCGCCAGGCCCAGCTCCTCCACCAGCGCCTCCAGCCGCGGGCGCTCCTGGCCGTCGCCCACCAGCACCAGCGGCAGCTCGACGCCGGAGCGGGCATAGGCGCGAACCAGCAGCGCATGGTCCTTGGCCGGTACCAGGCGGGCCACGTTGACGATATAGGGGCTCTCGGGCAGGTCGGGCTCGGACTCGCGCATCTGCCGGCGAATGCTGGCCAGCGGGCAGGGGTTGACGATCACCTGTAGCGACGCCGGCTCGCAACCACTGGCCGCCAGCGCCTGGCGCACGCTCTCCGCCACCCCGGACGACACCGCCACCAGGTGCCGCCCCTGGTAGAGGCAGCGGGCAAACAGCCAGCGACACCAGCGTCGCTCATGGATGTTGAGGATGTTCTCGAGCGCATAGCGGGCCCGCGCATCGCGGAACGTCCACACCAGCTCGAAGGTGCCCACGCCGCGGAACACGATGCGGTCCACCCGCCCGTGGCGCGCCTCGAAACGCCGCAGCCACAAGCGGAACACCGCCCCGCCTATCACTCCCGAGCCCAAAAACAGCGAGCGCCTGACCAACGGATTGATGAACAGCCGCACCAGCAGTTCCAGCACCAGGCCGATCCCGGTGAGCCTCGCCCAGCGCTTCAGTCGCAGCGAGTGGCACACCACGCTCGGCTCCTCCGGCGCCAGCGGCCGCTTGGCACGGCTCAGGCTAAGCAGATGGCTCTCGTGGCCGGCCTGGGCGAAGGCATCGGCCAGGTTCACCGCCACCCGCTCCATACCGCCCATCTTGAGGGAGCGGACCACCACCAGCGTTCGCATCAGGGACTTGCCTTGGCTGTCAGGGAAGGAAAGATGCGCCGGCCGGTCGCCACCTGCCAACGCCAGATATGGGTCACCAATCCGCCGGCGACCAGGTTCTGCACATAGGCCCCGGTCCAGAAGGTGCCATAGGACTCGAACTGGCTGACGATGGCGTAGAAGACGAAGAATCCCGCGCCGAACAGCGCCATGTCGCCCGGCATGACCGCCGCCCGCCAGGCCTGCCAGGTGCCCAGGCCGATCCAGGCAATCAGTGCCAACACCACCGCCAGGCCCAGCAGGCCATAGCTCACCAGCAGCTCGAGGAAGGTGTTGTGCAGGTGGCCATACAGCGCCTGGGTCTTCTCCGGCAGCCAGTCGGTGTGCTCGATGACCAGGCTGCGCCCCTCCTCGCCCCAGCCCACCAGCGGCCGCTCGGCGATCCAGTCCAGCGAGGCCCGCCACGTCAGCAGGCGGTTGCCCACGCTGCTGTAGGGAATCGACTGCCAGTCGCCCTCCAGCGCCCGGGCGATGATGCGATTCTCGTCGGCCAGCCGCTCGGTCACCGGTTGATGGAAGGCCAGTGCCCCGGCCACGATCATCCCGGCCGCGGCGGCCAGCCCCCACCAGGCCTTGCGGGGCAGGCGTCGCCCCGCCCCCCACCAGGCCAGGGCCGGCAGCAACGGCAGCACCACCAGCAGCGCCAGCCAGACGGCGCGGGTCTGGGTGATCACGATGCCCACCGCACACACCGCCAGGGCGAGCGTCCACAGCAGGCGCCGGCTCCAGGCCAGGGCGCCCTGCCCGTGCCAGCAGCGCCCGGCGAAGCACACCAGCCCGAGCAGGCCGCTGCCGAACAGCATGGAATCGTGCTGGGAGTTGCGAATGGCGAACTCGGCGCGCACGCCCTGCAGCCCCAGTCGCCACTGCTCCAAGCTGCCCTCGGGCCAGAACACCACCGCCACCAGGCCCGCGAGCCCCAACCCCCAGGCCAGCAGGGTGGCGCGCGTGTTGCCCCCCAGCCACCAGGCCAGGCCGATGAACAGGAACCACTTGGCCAGCCGGTCGACCTGGGGATTGTCGGTCATCCATTCGGGATGATGCAGATACCCCGCCACCCAGGAGATCACCTGCACCACGACCACTGCCAGCAGCAACCACAGCGCCCCGCCCCCCCGAATGCCACGCCCCCAGCGCAGCACAGCGAACAACCCGGTCAGGGCCATCAGGGTACCGGCCAGCTCGCCGGTGCCGGGCTCCACCAGGCGCAACCCGGCATAGAGCAGCACGCATCCCAGGCCCAGCCACCACAACCAAAGGGGAGAAGCCCAGGCGGGGGGCGTGCCGCCCGGCTCGATAAGGGAAAGGGGATGCCTCACTGCCTATGTCACTCTTTGCGTTACCACGGAAGCGGGGATAGTAGCAGAAACCCCGCCCCAGACACGACGTAGCCGCGCATTGCGCGGCTACTCCGTCACTCATCCTGACACTGGGGCATAGAAGCCGTTACGAGGCCAGTGCCTCGAAGCGCCGGGTCTCCTCGGCCGGCAGCCGCAGTCCCTCGCGCGCGACATTGGCCTGCATGCTGACCCGGGCAACCTCATGCAAGGCCTCGTCAACGAGCTTCTGCTGATGCGTGCGGAACCATTCCAGCACCTCGGCGAGATGCCACAGCGAAGCACGCCCCTCATGCAACGGCAGCGGAAAGGTGGCGCGGTGCGACTGCAGCAGTTTGCGCATGTTCTGTCGGCTGAACCCGAACAACTCCGCCATATCCGTCACACCGACCAGATCGGGCCCCGCTTCAATCAAGCGCGCCCCGGGAATAGCACGCTTCACATCCACCATGGCGCTGGTGATCGCCTCTTCGGCAGAGGCTGCTTCACGAGAAAACTCCAGCGCCAAGCGGCCCTGCTGCCCGAGACCGACCAGTGCATCATCACAGCCTGCCTTGAAGAGTCGGGTCTCCAAGACTTCCATGTCGAGGCCGTAGGGAATGGCAAATTTCAGGGTAAAGTCATAGTCAGTCATGATCTGTCGTCCTCCTCGGAGGATGCGCCACCGGTACAGTTGTCGACGACACGACGTAACTGCAATCTCTTTCTTGCTATGACGTGAGCGCTTCATGAAAGCTCCTGATGGTCAGCATAGGGGAGCCCATCGATGGTTGTCAATTGACAACCATCGGGGCGCCACTATCCGCTCCCCCTGACCTACCTGGCCCCGAACCCCGTCCAGAGGATCCGCGCCGTCTTCAGCACGATCAGCACATCCAGCCACAGCGAGAAGTGCTTGATGTAGTAGAAGTCGTACTGCAGCTTGCGGGTCATGCCATCGACCTCGGCGGCATAGCCCTGCTCCACCTGGGCCCAGCCGGTGATACCCGGCCGCACCACATGGCGGTAGCTGAAGAAGGGCACGTCCTGCTCATACCACTCCGAGAGCGACACCGACTCCGGCCGCGGGCCGATGAAGCTCATCTCGCCCTTGAGGATGTTGAAGATCTGCGGCAACTCGTCGAGGCGATACTTGCGGAGCACCCGCCCCACCCGCGTGATGCGCGGGTCGTCCTCGGAGATGGTGAAGTCCTCGCCGCTCATGTCGTGATGCATGCTGCGGAACTTGTACATCAGGAAGGGCCGGGCCTTGTAGCCCATGCGCGGCTGCAGGAACAGCACCGGGCCACGGCTGTCCAGCTTCACAGCCAGCGCCACCACCGCCATCACCGGCAACAGCAACGGCAGCAACAGCACGGCACCGATGAAATCGACCGCCCGCTTGAAGCCGATGTAGAAGAGCGGCGGCAGCAGGCTGCCGAACTCGTTCTCGGACAGATGGTCGATCTGCACCCTGCCCGAGATTGACTCCGACACCTGGCGGATATGGTAGACGGGGATATGGCAGAGGGTGCAGCGGGCCAGGAAGGTCTCCCACTCGGGAGGCAGGTCCGCCGCGCGCAGGTCGGCGACCACGCCGTCCACCCGGATGCCTTCCAGGTCGGGGCGTTCGAGCAATCGCAGGTCCACCTGGCGTGTACCGAGCAAGCGATGCGTCTCCCCGAACGGTACCAGGGCCATCTTGAGCCGGCGGAAACGCCGCCCGATGAAGTAGCCGAGGTAGAACCAGGCCAGGCACATCAGGTAACCGCCGAACATCACCTGGCGCGTGTAGCCTTCCCGGGTGAAGAACAGCACCGCCACGCAGATCAGGAAGGCGACGGACACCGTGGGCATGATGTTGGCGGCCAGGTGCGCCCCCGGGAAGCGCGCCATGCGCCGCAGCGTCAGCGCCGAGGCCAGGAAGGCCAACCCGATGGCCGCCATGGTGTTGCGGCGCACGTCCGGCAGGTACTCCCAGAACCCCCACCCCCAGCGCTCCAACCCAGGCAGCATGATCGCCAGCGGCATCCCCACCAGCACATGAAACGACAGCCCCAGCAGCAGCACCTCGTACCACCGCGAATGGCGGCGCTGATATTGATGTCTCATCGGCGTCCAACGCCCCTTGCAAATCCGTACGACGACGCCTGGCACACCATCCAATGGCCCCATACCGAACGAGCCGAATGGTCTCACAACCCCGCCACGAAAACGATAGGCAAGGCGTGCTCAGGAATTTCGCAAGGCGCTGGCGGCATGATGTAGCAGATACCAACTGGATCTGAAGTGACCGAAGCCCTCCTGGTCGCGATAGATCCGATAGACGTCACGCACCTTGGCCAGCTTGTTGGCCGAGAGGCTGACCCCGCCGGTATGATAGACGGCATGTACGCCAGGATACTTTCGAGCCGGCCCGCCCAACCGGGTGAGCGCCAACCACAGCCCCCAATCCTGCCCTCGCTTCACGTCCGGCATATAGACCTTCCCTAGGGCGTGCTGGTCGTAGGCGGCGGTCAGGCACCCGACCGGGCAGCCATGCAGCAGGTCGTGGTAACTGACCCGCTCCGGCGAGACGTACGTACCAAGCGTCGTCCCCGACTCACGATCACGACGCTCGTAGTCCCCGTAGCTGAGTGTGCCCCCTTCCCGTTGCATGAAGCCTACCTGGGCCTCGAGTTTACCGGGTAGCCAGATATCATCGCTGTCAAGGAAGGCAATATAGCGGCCGGTTGCAGCCTCGATACCAAGATTCCTTGCAGCACTAGCGCCTAGGTGGGATTGATACTGGTATTTCACCCAAGGAAAGTCACGCTGTAACTCTTGTACCAATTCAGCCGTCCCATCCGAGGAGCCATCATCGATGATAATCTGTTCCCGAACCCATCCGGCCTGCTTTCCGACGCTAGCAATGGTAAGCCGAAGACAGGCTTCAGCATTATAAGCAGGCGTTACAACGGATACATACATATATTCGGCTGCACCAAGACAGTACTTACCCTATCCACCTTTTTTACACCCACCCCAGAATCCCAATCGCTTTATAACTTAAAGAGCCTTATAGCTGACTGCTCTCGTGAACTTCCACAAGCTCACTTTCCTTTTTCAGAAGGGGGTTCTCAACGATATTGACGATTTCCTCAAGGCCCTGCCCATAAGCCGCTTGCGCTATCTGCCTCTCCAGCGTTCGGCATGAGTTGACTAGATCGAGATGCGCAGGGGTCAATTCACATTCAGGAAGATCTCTTACCCTTCTAACGCCGATCAATAATTCTTCTATCATATCATTACTAAAAAACCTGGGAATCGATACGCCGATATGCTCTATGCTCCAGCGCCCCCATGATATGATAAAGATATCACTGCCATTCCTGACGACGCTTCCGCGTGAAAGGTCCGGATTGTAAATATACAAAGGCACCTGAGACAAACAAGCTTTCACGGCAGGAAGCACCTCGAGCAACCTTCCATAGGCCGATTCCTTTTCAGGAGAGTCCAGGGCAACCTCCAACCGTTGCAAATATTCGGCAGTAAGGCGGCCTTCAAGAGTATGCCGTGAGGTGCTAAAGGCTTTCAGCAACTCATCCGGGACTGCCATCGACCAGAAGTACTGCGTTAGCTCCGGCAAGTGCTGCTCCCACTCAGCCTGGCTCACCCCAACTCCATCGCCATACTCACATATCTGACACTCAAAAGGCCCTACGCTGAATCTCACCACAATGGGGGGAGCCTTGAGGAACTTTCGGGGAAGGATATCAAACAAGAACTCTTCATGTTCGAGCAAATGGAGCTGGCTCTTGGGAAAGACCTGCTGAAGCAAATGCACCCGACTACCGAAACCCTGCAAATGGAAGGTATAAATACCCTTTACCGGCGAGTCCTTCCACAAGGAATCAATTACGATATCCTCATATCCTTCATGATCGGCCAAGTATTTCTTGGCGGTTTCTGCCCTGCCATCCCTCGGAAACGCTTGGCGCAAATTCAGGGTTACTGCCCGTTCACGAAGTATCGTCTGGCGGTGGCGAAACACCATGGGATCAATCTTTGGACGCTCTTTCCAAAGCTCACTGGTCCCTCGGGCAATTCCTTTCATCGCCCCAAACGATTGACGCATGATCAGGATCGATAGAATAGCGAAAAGAAGGTTTCCACCTTCTGGAGACAGGAAAGGAATCAGGATAACGAAGAAGCCACAAAGAAAATTAATCGAGCCTAAAACATCCAGATAACCTTGAAGCTTTCGTTTGATTATCCGGAAAAGACGCCCAGGCTGCAGGGGATTTCCATATTGAACGATACAGGCGGTAAACAAGTATTCCAGAAGCGCGAGTCCACCCAAGGCCATCCCCAGTGCCGGATTCACCATCCCCAATACCGAGAAGCTCAGCACCGTAATTAGTACATTAGCCGCGAGACCGGAAAAACGCGCATAGTACCCCTTGATCTCATTCCGGTGGTGGCTGGCAACAGCAATCTCATTGGCTCCCTGTAGCACCTCGACTCCCCCAGCCTCGGCAAGAGCCTTGACCACAAAGTCCATGAACATTTTCAGGGCATAGCAACCAACTGCTCCAATAGCGAATACGATAATCCAGAAGGCCTTGTCATCTGGACCAACAAAGAATTGAAAATATCGAGGAACACCCTCCGAGCCTGCAAGGAGGATCACCTTCAGAGGTAGGAAGAAGGCAAGTAGATTGGCAAAGCGACCTATCACCTTGGCAAGAATAATGCCTAAGGTGGTCCAAGCGCGAACACGCCAAAAGGCAGACAGCACCTTCGACACCCAGCAGAACGCCTGGAAAGTCTCTAAAAAAATACTCATGAATGACATGCCCCCTCAGGGCGAAACAAAAAAACAATATTACCTTTTCAATATTTTATCACAACGAACAACTACTCCTGACTGCCAAAAACATCTTCCTTGACATATGTATCGATATCACACTGAACCTCGGGATACATACCAAAATCTTCATCAAAAAGGAACTCAGAATCAGGGAAAAACATGTCCTTCAGCCGCCTGTTCTCATCATCAAAACTTCTAAAGAACCGATACGCATGAGCTTTCTTCGGGAAAGGCACTTTTTCGGCATTGTCACCATAAGAGCGGGCCTTTTTTAATATTTCACTCTTTACTTTCTGGCTATATACGATATCTCCCTTCTTGACCATTTCATTGTATCTTCTCAGGCACGCCGCCTCGACTCGGCCAAGAGACTTGTTTCTTGATGAGTATTTCAGATCATGGCTATCAAAAGGTATATCGAAGAGATCCAAAAAGTCCTTTACGATATCCCATCCGCCTACCCTACCTTCAACATAACGCCTTACCAACACATTCTCTTTTCCGAATGCACTGGCCCAGTCCGAAGCAATGGTTCCATACGAAAAGGGTCGCCTTCCTCTTTTCCCCATCTTCTTGGACATGAGAGACTTGGAATCCCCTCCTCCTTTCAAAGCGGTACTATAGTGACTTACCGCTGAAAGATCCTGCCTTCTTACGTAAAACACGACCTTGATATCATCAAAGATATCGGGAATATCGTCTTTAAAACTCAGGATCTCATCTAGGGTGAGGTCCGAGAATGATTCAGCCGTGAGAATCGCCAAGGGTGCGCCTTTCGACTGGAATTTTCTCGCGCCGTCGAACCACTGGATAATCCGTTCTCTACTCTTTTCGACATGGCAAGCCATGTAGGGTCTCGTAGCCCATAGATCTTCAGTGGCACCGCATATCTTGGAAACAAAGACCCCCTCCACCGATAGCAGCCTGGCATTCTCCTTTAGCGCGGCTTGCAGTGTCGTGCTGCCGGTTTTCTTGGCACCAATATGTATGACTAGTTTTTTCATCCCACAGCACTCAAACCAGAAAATGGTTCAGCCATCATGTAAGGCCGGAAAATCAGGAAAATTCGATGATTTTTGCGGCATTGTCCTTGTGGGTGTGCCATAGGTTCAGGGACTTCCTCTGCTTTAGCTTAGAGGTAGGTACCGTCCATGGCTTGTTGCCTCCCGCATAATGCAGTATTGCAATATCATTCAACAACTTTTCCTGCACATCCGGGGACACGGCATTCAAGTAGTGCTCCTGGAAATTATATGCCGATGACACCATCCGATGCGTGCCCGATTTTCCCTTGAAAAAATCGCTCAGGAGGCCTTGTTCATGTATCGCCACACGCTGACTGGCATAATGAGTTATTTCATCAAAAAAACCATTACTCAGCAGATCTTTCCGCGCCAGCATCACGCCAGAGTTGATACGGCGAAGATGATTGCCATCAAAATTTCCTTCCAACATTGCCCGGAGGTTTGCTTCCGGGTTCTGCTCCTTCAGATAGCTCTGGAACTGTGGGCACGTCAGCAGGGATTTCCTGGGGTAGAAGTCAAGAAGAGCCTCGACCGGATTCAGAAACAGCATATCGACATCAAGGAACAGCAACTGCTCCGTTTCCTGCTCCTCGAATATGCTCCACTTGAGAAAAGTCCCCTTATTCCACGCAGACCTTTCAGGTCGTTTGACATTATCTCTGGCCAGGGTGTAGATGACTTCTTTTCTCTTTCCTGATATCAGCACGGGCTTGTCGGCAACGAGCTTGACCACAGGGTCTTCCAATACCTCGGGGTCATCCGTATAAATCGCGATAGGGCAATCAACCAGCGTATTCGCAACCGCCATGCTGGATAACATAACCTTGAGGCAATCCAGATAACCGCTATCAAGCGCAAACGCCACGGTGGTGGTGCTGTTGCTGTCCTGCACCTCTATCTTCAGGTCAACCAATCCCTTATCGTGAAGAGCCCTGATCGTCATAAAGTCAATCACCAATAAAATAAAAAGTTAATTCAAAACAATTATTCGACTTCCGACTGGACGCCAACGGACTCTAGTGCAAGGCCGTCCAGAGCCTGCCGTATCTCATGACGAATAGCACTGTCGGATTCGCCCATGTGCCATGGAATGAACACGGTAGAGACCATCTCGTAACTATCGTCGTTGTGCATTCTGTCGGCATCTTCACGTGACACCGGCAACCAGACCGCATTCATGCCGAATGCCGATTTCAGGTTGGCTTCTACCATCTCCTTTTCTATCCGGCCGTTTGGAAAGTCGCTGCCATCACAATGCCCGGCACAGGCCCATACCTTCTGGACCTCCCAGGTCGGCAGCCTGTCCAGCAAGTGCTCGGTCGCAATGACATCCGCCACGATGACGTGTTGCGCCTTCAGGGCGTCCTCTGCAGCGATGACATCGACCTTGCCCACGGCAGCCAGTTCCTGATAATAGCTCGCGACCGGTCGATGGACAGATTTCTCGTATCTCGGCCAGTGGAAGAGGCCGATCCGATACTCGCCGGACTCGGCAAGAGCCCCGATCAGTGCCTGCTGCAGCTCGCCGACCCCCTTCGTCAAGGCCAGGTCGCCCACGAAGAGGAAGTCGTACTCACCGGGTTCTGGATTCTTCCTCAGCAAATGCGGGGGGGCGGCAAAGCGCCTGTCGCTGTCCGTCGGCAGAATACGCAGCTCCCCTTCCGCAGCGGCATGGCGATGCCACCACTTCTGTGCTTCGCGGTAGACCCGACGAGTGCCGTAGAAGATCGTCTTCACGTGGGTCGGCCCAGTCTGGGTGAGCGAATCTTCCTGGCTCAGGGAGAACGAAAGCGGCACATCCTCATGCACCACCTTGACCGCCTTATGGCCATGGGCGGCCTGGATACGCCAGATAAACTCGGTGTCGGCTGCCGCTCTCACCCGGTCCCAGGCGCCCAGGCTCTCGACGAGGGAGCGCCGGAACATCAGCGACGATTCGTTCTGGCGCTGCAGGTTGGGGCCGGGAATCGCCCCGACCCGGTTGACGTAGAGGTTCCGCGACACCCGGCACCAGGAACTCATGCAGGCCACCAGCGAATCGTCTGTCAGTAACGCCTGGACCTGGGTCTCGACCTTCTGGGGGTGAGACCAATCATCGGCATCGTGCACCGTGATGAAGTCGCCCGTGGCGTGTGTCAGGGCGGTCAGGCGAGCCCCATAGGCCCCGGTGTTCACCTCATGGCGAATCGGCACCACTCTTGGATCCCGTTCGGCAAAGGCCTGCAGCACGGCCCAGGTGTCGTCGGTACTGCAATCATCCACCGGCAGGATCTCGATATTTCGCCAGGATTGCGCCAGCAGGCCACGAATCGACTTCTCGATGGTCCCGGCCGAATTATAGGCCGGCATCAATACGCTGACCCTGGGGCCGTCCCGACCGGGGATATCGCCTTGGCCACGGAGGTTGTCGATCGCCAACGGAGCCTGCTCGTTCAGCAACGCCACCTCGACGAACCCGTTACGGGAGAGGATACGGTTGATCCAGTCGAGGCGCTCGGCGTCATCGGCTCCGGCGGCACACAGCACGTTCGAATAGGCCAGGCAGTAGTCGGATAATTCCCCCTGCCGCTGGATGGCATGCGACAGGCTTCGGCGCGCCTCGTCGGCCCTTCCCAGACGATTCAGGCAGTCCACCTCCAGCAGCACTTGGCCCTTGTCCCAAGCCCGGTTCCTTTCCAGCGCCCGCATCAGCAAGGCATATTGCAAACCCAGCGCATACTCAGCCCGGGAGGCGTGCCAGCGCGCCAATGCCCAGGCGGCATCGGCCCTCACCCCGGCCATCATGCGCCGCGCGCTGACAATGGAGTGCAGGTCCTGCAAGGCATGTGTGGAATACCCCGACCACAGCTTCTTTTCCAGCGCCAAGGGAGAGAAAGGCGCCATCTCCAGATTCAAACCCAAAGCGTCTTGAATCGAAACAGGCACAAACTTCACCGCCCTATTCAGTGCCGGACGCAGGATACGTCTCTTTACCGCTGACTTGACTCGATAATAAAAAGATAGATCCATTGATTATCTCAAATAAAAGAAAAATATTTAATTACTAACAAGCAGCCCCTCGATTCTTCCACTTATCAAAGGAAGGAGATTTTCTTGCCAACTTTGTGAGTTTACCACAGGTAGCGACACGATGTCTCTTAGAGTATCTTCACAGGAAGACAGGCTTAGCTTCTCCAGGAAAATTTTTCTATCGCTCCCTCTCTTCTCGTAATGCTCCTCTTCACCAAGTTGCCTGCGTAGCGCGAGCCCAAGTGTCTCAGGCTTTACTGGAATAATGGCCCCTTCATCAGCAAGCCACTGCGTCGCGGGGGTTACATGGGCGAACACAACCAATCCCATGGCCAAGGCATCCACCAGCTTGGCCGGCAACTGGAATTGAGCGACCAGAGAACTGCCCTCCTGAAGTAGAACTGTGTAATCCCCGATAGCAACAATATCGGGAATATCACCATAGGGCTGGTCAGGAATGAAGCGGCAATTCACAACTTCAACCTGTTGGAGTTCATTCTTCAGGCTGGCATCGGGAAACTCACCCACAATCACGAACCAAACATCGTCTCGGCCCAAGGCAGCGATGGCCTGGGCCGTTTCCAGTAGCCCCTTATGTCTGCGCGGCGTACCGAAGAACAGTACCACCTTGATATGTTCCGGTATCCCCCAGCGACGACGGGCACGAGCCCGGCGATTTTGGCTTGGCACAAAGCGGGTTTCGTCACGCACATGGGGGACCAGTTTGCCACCATAGCGCTGCTGAAGTGCAGGATTGGAAACGGTGGCCACGCCGAAGCGTGACACCTGGCCAACCGTCAATCGCGTCCAATAGCTGGCATGCAGTTTATTGAACGGAGGCAACCGCCCTAGCTCCCCCAAGGCCTGTTTCAGGGGTAACGGCTCGGACGCCGCCACGAAGCCCAGCTCTTCATCGTCGATGTCCCAAACCACCTGAGCTCCCCATACCAAGGAGTAGAGCAGCCCGAATACCAAATTGGGGAAGCGTGGCTTCGAGAGGTGCACCAGATCGTATGGATGCTCAGCCACCAATTGCAATGCCTGGGACACGAAGTCAGCCTCATCCTCAACGAAGATGCTATGGCATGGCGTCTTGCTACCCTGCATGGGAGGCCACAGATCACGGCCCCAGCGTGGGAAGATCGCACCGATGATCTCCACCCGGGGGGTTACGCGGCGATAGGCATCGGCCAGCGTCAGTACCCGGCCAGCGGGATTGTGTGCCAGGTCCCAACCACATACCGCAACTCGAGCGGGAGCCCCTCCCCGACGAGCTGCCATGCGTTGCCGGAGATAATGTCTACGAGCCAGGGTCAGGTTGGCTTCGAGAAGCGGAAACAGCTCACTCTGACCATTCAACGACTGCGCACCGGCCAAATAGCGGCGAGTGGCTAGCTTGTAATCCCCGTCACGAAACGCCTGGTTGCCTTGGGCCAGGAAGGAGGCACGATTCGGTGTCATTCCGCCACCAGTACCTGATCCATCAGCGTCTGAGCTGACCCAACCAGTTTCTCCAGGTGCCACTCTCCCTTGAAACTCTCGGCATAGACCTTGTAGAGCGCCTCGGTGCCGCTTGGCCGTGCGGCGAACCAGCCCTTCTCGGTAACCACCTTCACGCCACCAATGGGGGCCTGATTCCCCGGTGCCTCGGTCAGCACCTCTCGAACGGGTTCACCGGCCAGGGAATCGATGGCGAGGTTCTCGGGCGACAGGCGCTTGAAGGCGGCCTTCCGCTCCGGGGCACAGGGCGTATCGACACGAAGATAGTGCGGCTCGCCATGGCGCTGTACCAGTTCTCGGTAGTACTCACCCGGCGTCTTGCCGGTCACCGCGGTGATCTCGGCGGCGAGCAGGCACAGGATGATGCCATCCTTGTCGGTGGACCAGGGCTGCCCGCTTCGCGTCAGGAAGCTGGCTCCGGCGCTCTCCTCTCCGCCGAAGGCCAACCAGCCATGATGCAAGCCATCCACGAACCACTTGAAGCCAACCGGAACCTCGTGCAACTCGCGCCCCCGGGAGGCGAGGATGCGATCGATCATCGAGGATGACACCAGCGTCTTGCCGAATTTCAACTCACTCCCCCACTCGGGGCGATGGTCGAGCAAATAGTCGATGCATACCGCCAGGAAGTGGTTCGGGTTCATCAGCCCGAAGGCATCCACGATGCCGTGACGATCCGCATCCGGGTCATTGCCGAAGGCGAGGTCGAACTGATCCTTGATGGCGAGCAGGTTGGCCATGGCGGCGCTGCTGGAGCAATCCATGCGGATCTTGCCGTCGTGGTCCGGCGGCATGAACACGAAGGAGGGATCCTGCTCGGTGTTGACGATGGAAAGATCCAATTCGAAGCGCTCGGCCACCGCCTGCCATACCGGCAGGGCCGTTCCCCCCATCGGGTCTACGCCCAGCTTCAACCCTGCTGTGGCGATGGCCGGCATATCCACCACTTGGTCGAGGGCCGCGACATAGGCGGCAACGTAGTCATAGGGCCGGGAGAGCTCCCTGGCCCGCTCAAGCGAAACCCACTCAACGCCTACCAACTGTCCCTGGAGATAGCGATTGGCCTGGTGCTCGATCCAGGCAGTCGCTTCCGTCCCCGCGGGACCGCCATGGGACGGGTTGTACTTGATTCCCCCATCCTCCGGAGGGTTGTGCGAGGGGGTGATGACCAGGCCATCGGCGAGCCATTCGGGTTGTTCGGCGTTGTGCAGCAGGATGGCGCGACTGACCAACGGGGTTGCCACGACGCCCTCGTCGTGGGCGATACGAACATCCACGCCATTGCCGGCCAACACCCGCAAGGCGACTTCCCAGGCAGGCCTGGACAACGCATGGGTATCGTGACCGAGAAACAGCTGACCTGTGTACCCAACCATGCGGCGATAATCCACCACCGCCTGAGCGATGGCCAGGATATGGTCTGCATTGAAGCTACCCTTCAGCGATGAGCCGCGATGTCCCGAGGTCCCGAAGCCTACCTGCTGATCGGCTTGCCCCGGATCCGGATGGCGTTCGTGGAACGCCTTAACCACTTCTTCCATCGGCACGCCCTCCTTCGATCCGTGTCGTCAGTCGCTACCGAACAGGTCGCGGGTGTAGACCTTATCAGCCACGTCAGCCAACTCCTCGACCATGCGGTTGGCGAGAATAACATCGGCCTGCGACTTGAAGACAGGCAAGTCCTTGATAACACGAGAGCCATAAAACTGCTCTTCGTCCAGTACCGGCTCGTATACCACCACTTCTATGCCCTTGGCCTTGATTCGCTTCATCACCCCCTGCATGGCGCTGGCACGGAAGTTATCGGAACCCGACTTCATGATCAGTCGGTAGACCCCCACCACCTTGGGGTTACGCCGCATCACCGATTCCGCGATGAAGTCCTTGCGGGTGCGGTTGGCCTCGACGATGGCCTGGATCAGGTTGTTGGGCACGTCCTGATAGTTGGCCAGCAGCTGCTTGGTGTCCTTGGGTAGGCAGTAGCCGCCATAACCGAACGAGGGGTTGTGGTAGTGGCTGCCGATGCGTGGGTCCAGCCCCACCCCATCGATGATCTGGCGGGTGTCCAGGCCGTGGGTCTCGGCGTAGGTATCCAGCTCGTTGAAGTAAGCCACGCGCATCGCCAGGTAGGTGTTGGCGAACAGCTTAATCGCCTCCGCCTCGGTGCTGTTGGTGAACAGCACCGGTACATCCTGCTTGACGGCCCCCTGCTTGAGCAGGTTAGCGAAGGTCTCGGCACGCTCGGAGCGCTCCCCGACGATGATCCGCGACGGATAGAGGTTGTCGTAAAGCGCCTTTCCCTCGCGTAGGAACTCCGGCGAGAAGATCAGGTTCTGGGTACCGAACCGCTCACATGCCTCGGCGGTAAAGCCCACCGGCACGGTGGATTTTATCACCATCACTGCATCGGGATTGATATCCAGCACATCCTGGATCACCGCCTCGACACTGCTCGTATTGAAGTAATTGGTCTCCGGGTCGTAGTCGGTCGGCGTGGCGATCACCACGAAGTCTGCCCCCAAATAGGCCGCTTCCTTGTCCAGGGTCGCCGTGAAATTCAGTTCACGGTTCACTAGAAAGTCAGAGATCTCCGCATCTTCGATGGGCGACTGCCTATCGTTCAGCAGCGCCACTTTGTCTGGCACGATATCCAGTGCAACCACTTCATTGTGCTGGGCTAAGAGCATGGCATTGGAAAGGCCTACATATCCAGTACCAGCGATAGCAAGTTTCATATACACCACCAAGAATGTAATTAATCATCATCTAAGGAACCGGTAAACAATTCAGCATCCGGTCTGTGGAACTTCCCGAGAGCGGCATTTCTTCTCCAACTAGCTTGACTGTGGGGGCCCCTTTCTAGTCAATCAGCCGGGAGCCGACAGGTGCTTGAGAACCTCCTACGCAGGAGCCATCCAAATATCGCCCTCTCTATTCTCGATACATCAGCAGGCTTTCGGACATTCTTTACCTCGGCGCTCTTAGACAATTGAATCAGTTCTGCGGGAGCCTCTATGAATGAAAAAAACGAGGGCAACACTCCATCGCCACCGACGGCATGATCATAGCTTATAGTCGTGATAGTACCTCGACTATGCTTCCTCCACTTCTTTATGAATGCGCGACAATTGAAGTAAAATACCCAATCATTCTTAATTACCACTTTTTCTTTGAGAAGTGCTTCCAGCGCAAATTTCCTAAAACTATAATCAAGCCCATGCTTCAAAAGCTCTGCATACAAAGATACTGCATAAATATCAGCCCTTCGGAAAAAGTATATATATACTAAGTCATGCCCATTACTTACAAGTATATCTTCAAATCTTGTGAGGGCATCAGGCCTGTCAACGAAATATTCAAAATCTTCCGAAGACAAGACTGCTGTAGATTCAGATCGTTGAGCCAGTTCCTCCACTAAGTCTGAAATAGTGCCACGCTCCGGCTTAAAGCGTGGATCATTCCTCATTTCCCAGCCGATATTATGATGACCCGATTTTTTATTTAACGTCCCTGATTGGGGTATGAAAATGCCAGCAGTTTTCAATGCATCTTCATTCTCCCTTATAAATACTTGTATTGATGTAGTTCCCGTCTTATGAGAGCCCGCGTGGATAAAAACCTTCATAACTTACTCTCTACAGCCCTCACCATATTAAGACAAGCTATCGAAAACATGCCACATTGAAAAGCTTGGTTACCTGAATAATAATCTTTGCTTTGGTTTCTGCAAACCCTACGCTGCTAATGCAGGTTGTGTGCCTTCCCGCTTGTGTTGAAGTAGTTGGTCTCCGGGTCGTAGTCCGTCGGCGTGGCAATCACCACGAAATCAGCATCGCGATAGGCCGCTTCCTTGTCCAGCGTCGCTGTGAAATTCAGTTCACGGTTCACTAGAAAGTCAGAGATCTCCACATCTTCGATAAGTGATTTCTTATCGTTAAGTAGTGCCACCTTCGCCGATACGGTATCTAGCGCCACCACCTTGTTTTGTTGCGCAAGCAACATTGCATTGGAAAGGCCTACATAACTTGTACCGGCGACAGCAATATTCAAACCCCTTCCCTCTTATTGTAGCCAGATGATAAAACCTAAAAAATCATAGGCAAGAGCTTAGCCAATAAAGATAAAGCGCCACTCACAAACAAGAAAAAAGATAAAGAAACATCAATCATCACACTCTAACAACCTAACTCTCTTTTCAATTTTTTCTAGCCGCTTAATTATGTTTACAAACAAAAAACTAGTGATTTTTACAGCTTCTTCCAGCTCTAAATAAGCGCTTACGTGCTTCTTATCTTCTTCCTCATAAAAAAGGTTGCCATCTTCTCTTCCCAAATACTCTTTCGCTATGTATGAATAGTCTTCACTGTACCTATCCAAAATCTCTTTTCTTACATCCCTGCTTATCAAAGTGTAGCTACGATATATCTCACTGGTAGATCTATGCTTTGCATTAGAATATTCAATAAGTGGTCTTAGCAAATACTGTGCTTCCTTTTTAGTCTGGAGCACTGCATTTGACATCCTTTTAAACTCTAATGCATCAATCGACAACCTTGGATTGGGATTCTTCTCAGGATAAGAAAATCCTTCTTCCTTAATTCCAACATGCGAAAGAAAATCACTGAATATAGACCCGCTCACCATTTGCTTTCTCTGATATGGGCGAACAACTACATTCTCTTTCCCAAATATTTCACTAATATTAGAAATCTCTTCCACTTGATTCCCAGCAAAACTGAGAGAAAACTCTTCAACTGTTGTACCATTACGCAGAGTCCCATCTTTCACCCATTGTTCATACGCACTCTCATTCCACTGATCCTGTCGACGAATATAATAAATACACACAACTCGCCAGTCATAAAAAAGCGACTTGATCCACAAGAATAAATCTTTCCCCCATTGACCACGAAGGCGGGAGTGGAAAATTTCTGATGACACAAGAACACATGACTTATTTTCACTTTCACTTCTGACTTTTTCCCATAGGAGTCTAGGATCTATCGGTGCACTGTCTCTCCCTCCTGCGAGGTCATGATGCGCGATAAACCGATTACTCTCTACCGCACCGATCGTAGGTACCCACACCCCTTTCTCATCAAGAAGATGGCGATTTATGAAAAAAAACTCTTGTAAGGCAGAGGTTCCCGTTTTTCCTGCACCCACATGAATATATATTTGCTTCATCTTGAGCTCACCTTAACGTCAATCTTTTTTTTACAATTTCAAAAACCGAATCCCAGCTAAATTTAGAAACCGTGATTCGCCCCTGCTCTCTCAATGACATCCATCGTTCATTGTCTCGAACAAGATCATGGATTTTTTGAGCGGCAATTTCTGGGTTAGGCTCTATTAACAACGCATTTTCTTCATTCAACAACCATTGATTATTTTCATTATGGTTTGTAACAGTTACACAGCCACTAGCCATGTATTCCAAAGGTTGATAAGAAGGGTGAGGCGTCATCATATACACTAAGCCTAGATCAGAACTGCGATACAGGGCAGCCACTTCACCCATTGTTTTCAGCAGTCCCCAGTTCTCAACAATACCCTCTACACCATAACGCTCTTCATCCCATTCTTCCCCTACTGAAATAATCTGCACATTGTCTTTTAGTTTTCTTTTTACAGCTTTCAATGTTTCCAGGCCCAAATAAAAGCAATTCCTAGGATTACTGGGTCTTCCGTAAAAGACAATTCTGACAGGCCGGCCAATCCTGCTTTTTTCCTCATCGAACTTAAACTGCTTCTGGTCTACGCCAGGAGAGAACATGACGACATCACTGGAATATTGCTTATACTTGTTTCCTACCCCCGAAGTATTCGCAATGCACGAAAAGCCAAAACGATATGTCTGTTCAATCAAGCCAAAAAGATTTCCGGCTGCATAGAAATTTGGCTCGTAGTCCTGCATTAGATAGAATTTTCGGGATGTTTTGTTATATTTCAGCTGTAGATAGGCAGTTGTCCAGAGCGTGCAAAACGAGACATTGGATGGCGGGATTTTATCTATGTCATCCCGGCCTCTGACGAAAACTGTAATAAAAAACCTCAGGTTCGGAAAAAAATATTGCAGAGAGTCACTGAGCTCTTGGCTATTAAAGGGTTTTCCAAAATGAGAATAAACAACAATGTTGTTCAAGGTGCCCCACTCTTCACTGAAGTGCTGGGCTAGCATGAACACGGTTCTTACCCCACCTTTCAAGGCATGAGTGACAGGAGGTAAAAACCAAGTAATCAGATCATTACATATCTCGTGCTTAGCCCCCTCTTTCAGACAATCCGCATTATTCTTGACATCACTGTAAGTTGCATCTGCAACTTCTGCCAAGCCAGATTCTTCAAATCCTTTTTTCATATTTCATCCCTGGCTATCACTGAAAAAGAGATTCGCCTGCTCACGCATTCGCCCAAGCAAAAAGTGGCCTTCCATGATTTTTATGGACTGAGCTAGCCGGTCTTCCCCATGCTTCTTCTTTAACTTCTCACTACCACTCTTCATCAGTCGAGCACGTCTTTCAGAATTTGAATAACTGGCAGATTTCTTATGAAATACAAAGGAATTTGTACTCACTTTCAAGTCATAACCTGCATCAGCAGCTCGCAGGCAAAAGTCATTTTCTTCTCCGTAACCTTCAGGGAAAGACTGCTCATCAAAGCCACCAATCTCCTCATATACAGATTTTTTTATCAATTGACAAAATCCATGAACCAAAGGCACCGTAGGATAGATCCCAGGATATGCCCAGCGCTCACATAGATTGTTCATTTCTGTCACACTAATATTTTTTGGCAATACATTGACTGCTGTCTGGGTTGCTGTATTTTTTATGTCAGGAATTGACTGGAGGCTAGCCGCATTGGACATTGGTCCGACAATGCCATTTTTTTCACTTTGCTCGGCCACTTTTAACATATTTTCAATGGCTTTTCTTGTTATCACAGTATCGCTGTTGAGTAATAAAAAATATTTACTTTTGCTCAATGACATGCCTTTATTTGCTGCACGACAATAACCTTGTGCTTGCCCAGTATTTCTGTGGAGTGTAGCCCAACTGTACTGTTTTAAAAATTCATCCAAATACGCCTGGGTGTTTTCTTCAGAGCAATCATCGACAACAATCAACTTATCAATATTTCTTCGAGATTCCACAATAGACTTCAAGCACGCTTTAACTTCATCCAGGGCATTATGTACACACACTATAATATCAATGCCGATTTTATTGATTTCAGGTGAAGTGTGTATTTGATTTGACTTCGCGTGCTCAAAAGGGTGGCGTATTTCTATGGGATTACCTGTATCCTTGCTTTTAACGTACCCTGAATTTCTTCCATGGCCTAAGTATGCAAAATCAAAACTATCTCGAAGAGAGATTCGATCTTTCATGATGGCATACCAGTCCAGACTTTCTTTCCACAGAGCGTAATTAACGCTCAGTTGGTCTCGGTGGCTAAACTTGCAGATTTCACTCCACCATCGATCCAAAAACTTTCTTGCATCGGGGGAGTCAATCTTTATCATCATCAAATTCGTTTCAATCAAGCCGTTATATTCTGGGTACTGCTCTTTCCTATATTTTTTTATCTGACGACCCACTCGGTCTGCAACGTCTTTTTTTGTTTCCATTACAGATTGTGCTTCGTGATAAACACAATTTCTGATCGGGTGTGGTATTCCAGCGACACACGATGAACTTGAGATAAACTCATTCACATACTGGCTGATATCATTTTCTATGACGACATTGGCATCGATCCATATCGCTAAATCATAGTCTTTGAGGTAGACGTGGGGATTGGTTTTGATCCTTCTCGCCATTCGGACTTTGTCTGGATGCCAAAACTCCATAGGGCGCAACTGCCAAACCCCGTGTGAATCCATTGGCTCATCACAAAATGCCACATAATCATAATTCGGATTTAAATGCTGCGGTCTCGGAAGTTCTTCATATCCACCCGAAAGTGCTGTAAAAACAACAACCTTGTTATTATTTTTCTTGTTTTTCTGATAATCTTCAACTTTCTTAAGAAACCCTGGTTTCTCATAATAAGGGTATTTAGCTGGATAGTACTTTATTAAATTATAATGCTTATCTGAGTCAACTTGAAGCAGCTGGTACCAGTTGTCATGCACCACACTGCCAAGCAGACGTTCTATGGCGTGAGCCAGTGTCCCATCAATTTGAGATGATTCTTCCGGAAAGTCTTCATAAGCAAAACCTGCTTCAAGTAGACTCTTTAATGCATTAGTTCTGGCCCAAAACATGGAACCCGCAGGAAACAACGCCATATTTTGTTCTTCGACATCAAAACCCAGCTTGTTTGCCACTCTTTTTGAGATACCAAAATTTGTTCCCCAAGAAATCTGCCCTCGAAGTGAATAATGATAAATTGGAAAGATCATACCGACATTTGGGCTTTCCGAAAAAATATCTATGATCTTGTTTATTGTATCAGGACTTCCAAGTAGAGGTACCAAGAGCTGGCGCCTCCAGTCGCTTTTCGTGAAATTATGTGGGCTTCGTTTGGAATGAAAATGTGCCACAATATCATGATCAAGTAATTGCTTAGCGAAGCCAGATACAAAATGAGAAATATCTCTTCCCCGGTTACTAAAGACTTTTACTTTGATATTGGCATTTGAGAGACGGGTTTGGAATTTGTTTTCAACTAGCAGCTTGAGTTTTTGATCTACAACAGAAACGTAAACAGAAAACGGAAACTCGATGTTTTCAAGAAAGCTCAAGAATTCATCAATCAAGCTTTCATAAAAGATATGTATATGGATCGCGACACTAAATTTTTTTCGCACGTCATGTATATTGCATGCACCTTCACCATATGGGAGGTAGACAAAGGCGCCTTCTCGTTCTCTATCCAGCCGATAGCCAACTTCCTGATAGCTAGGCTTAGGATATAAATTAATCTGATTGCCATGCATATCCACTTCCGATGTGATACATCCGGAAGCCACGTTTATTTCTCGTTTCTCGGAATCTTCTTTCTTATTGAAAGCTACTTCTTGGCCAAGCTTTTTTTCACAAAGCTTGATATTAAAATTTGCGATACCTTGGATATTAGAATTACCTTTCATTAATTTTTTGTAGTTCTTCCTGGCTTCCACATACCTTCTTTCTCTAAATAATCGGTTCGCTTTTTTCAAAACATCCATCTTAGGTTTCCTTTAAGTTCTGTCTGAAAAGTCTGCGCGCAAACAACGGTCTATGCAGGCTAGGCATACCATTGACGGAAGCTGCTGGCGAGCTTGTCATAGCGCGTGCAGACACGGCGCAGCCCTCGACCCAGCCGATGCCCCCTCGATGACGTTCCTTGCCCGGTAACGCGGTTTGTCAAAACCTTTCGGCGCCCCAGGCCGTGGCTCTTTTGGCCCATCTCTTGAAGGGGTTGTCGTCGCTCATCCTGCCCTCCTGATGGCTGCACTATAGCCTGTGCAGCTCAGAAGGGGGTCACTTCAGGGTTACATTAGCAAATCCGACATTTCGGACAAAACCTAGTTTATTTTCTATAAGCTCATTAGGATAATGGCTCTCATGAGATGGTGGCAGGATCAGCACTGGCTCTTTTAAAAAGCAATGGAAAAATTTCTACTTGGCTCACAGAACCACTTCTAGCATTATACTTATCATGTTCCGTAGGCCCCATTATTTTGTTTCCATACTGTGCTGCTATAGCTTCGTAGCTGCTAGGAAGCACAGTATTACGGGAATCCAACTCCGTTATTACCATCAGACCAGTAGGGAATACATCTACCCTATGAATCGTGAGGTCTGGTCGGTATTGCTCTAGTATGTCAGCCAACTTCCATACGTCCCCAGTCCAGGCGCGGGTGCGACGATCTCGTTCTGCTTGAGCCGGGTGGCCAGGAAAGATATCATCAATCACTACAACTGTATTCTTGGAGGAATAACGTTCAACATTAATAAAGTCACGCAAAGCAAATTCAAAAAGATGCATTCCATCAATAAATACAAGATCGGGCGGCTCTGAAAGGTAGTAATCTGCATGCAATGAAAAGAATTTATCACTTGTCATACGCAAAAGCATATGGTTGTCGCGGAGCTTTATGTTGGGGCGGGGCATCGGATCAATTCCGATAGCATCACACGCAGCCAACAAGAAACTTTTCCCGGTTTGCACACCGACTTCCAGATACTTCTTTGGCTTGAGAATTCTATGAAATTCTTTTAGCAGCTCATGCTTATCACCCTCACCAAAGAGCTTTTCTTCTTCAGGAGTACCAAGTGGGAAGCTCTTTTGTAGTTGATATGCTTCATCCAGTCTATCATAGTAGATCTGCGGCATGGATTCTTGTAAGAGTGCAGCCAACTCCTGCCAGTATCGAACAGCAGTGTCGTATTCTTCTCGACGTTGGGCAGACTCAGCAAGAGCAATTAGGATACTAGGCTCTTGAGGAGATAGCTGCTGAGCTTGCTCTAATGCCTGAATACCAAGAGGCAGGGGCTTCATAGAGCAGGAGTCCAGTTCACTGTTCAGTGCGATCGGAACCCCTAGCTGCCTAAATTGTTCCATCTCTCGCATACGGCTGATGTGCGGTATGTCACACCCAGGCCTAGTGAAGCCAAGTCCCTTAGAAAAATGGCTGCGTGCCTCACCAAGATTTCCACTCAGTGCATTAGCCCGACCCAGTGTATTGTGTATCGATCCCACTAGAGCCCTAAACGCATCCATCGTAGAAGGCAACTTCCTTGCTTTCAGGAGTTGACGTGCTTCAGAAGCCTTCCCTAGCTGCAGCAAGGCTACAGACATGAAGAGCGCTATTTCTGGCTCATCGGCGTGCTGAGAAACATCCTCTTCAATAACCGAATCTACTAAGTTTTTCCAATCCCCACTTAACCATTGCCCATATATACGTTCTAACAACTTGCTATCATGAAACGAGAGCTTTTTATCATTGTGATACATAAGCACTCCTTTAGGAGAAGGCAGAGGCAAATGAATTAATCGAAATATGGTGCACCTTTGAAATATTCACCTTCTGCATCTTTCTTCGAAAGATTCGGACAGCCTCCTTTCAGCAGCGGCCAATCTATCTTCAGATCCGGATCATTCCACAGCACTGACACTTCATCACCCGGCGCATAATAGTCAGTACATTTATACTGAAACTCGGCGTCTTCACTCGTGACATAAAAACCGTGGGCAAAGCCTGGCGGCACCCAGAGCATCTGCTTGTTTACCTCACTAAGGAAGGCCCCCACCCACTTACCGAAGGAGGGGCTGTTCTGGCGCATATCCACGGCGACATCAAAAACCTCACCACGAGTCACTCTCACCAATTTACCTTGTGGCTGGTTCAGTTGGTAGTGAAGTCCACGCAAAATACCTTGCCTGGACTTGCTGTGGTTGTCCTGTACGAAGGTAAAAGCACCACAGTGCTCTTCAAATTCACTTTGGCGAAAAGTTTCTATAAAAAATCCGCGCTCATCGCCGAACACTTTAGGCGTCATGAGCACGACATCGGGAATTTTCAGGCGTTCAAACTGCATGGTTCACTCGCTATTCGGCTTTGATCGGGTAGAGCTTATGCGCCAGCACGGCGCAGCAGGTACTGGCCATACTCGGTCTTGCTCAGGGCATGGCCGGCGCTCAACAGTTGTTCCTTGGTGATCCAGCCATTTTGCCAGGCGATCTCTTCCAGGCAGGCGACTTTCAAGCCTTGGCGATGCTCGATTGTCTGTACGTACTGGGCGGCCTCCAGCAGGCTGTCATGGGTTCCGGTATCCAGCCAGGCAAAGCCGCGCCCCAGTCGCTCCACACTCAGGTCACCGCGCTCCAAATAGGCGTTGTTGATGCTGGTGATCTCCAGCTCACCGCGATCTGAGGGCTTCACCGCCTTGGCGATCTCCACCACATCGTTATCGTAGAAATAGAGCCCCGTCACCGCATAGGAAGACTTCGGCTGCTTGGGCTTCTCCTCGATGGATACCGCCCTGCCCTGGCCATCGAACTCCACTACACCGAAGCGCTCGGGATCCTTGACCAGGTAGCCAAAGACCGTCGCCCCACCGGGCTGCTCACTCGCACGTTTGAGCTGCTCCGAGAAATGCTGGCCATGGAAGATGTTGTCCCCCAATACCAAGCAAACCGGATCATTGTCGATGAACTCTTCCCCGATGACAAAGGCTTGAGCAAGGCCATCGGGACTCGGCTGTACGGCATACTCGAAGCTCAGGCCAAACTCCTCACCGCTACCCAGCAGCTTCTCATACTGTGGCAGATCATCCGGGGTGGAGATGATCAGGATCTCACGAATGCCTGCCAGCATCAGCACCGAGATGGGGTAATAAATCATCGGCTTGTCATAGATGGGCAGTAGCTGCTTGGAGACCCCGTGGGTGATGGGATGAAGGCGTGTACCGGAACCGCCGGCGAGAATGATTCCCTTGCGTGCCATGCTGCACTCCTTGTCGTCAAACAAGTATCAGTAACAATGTTGTTTATGCTGCCAGGAATTCCTGCAGCGTCAGCTTGAGCTGCTGTTGCCAGTCGGGCAACTCACGGTCGAGTGCCGTTTCCAGCTTGCCGAGCGAGAGCCGTGAGTTCAGCGGCCGCTGGGCAGGCGTGGGATAATCCGCGGTAGGAATCGCGGCCACATTGGCGGGTTGAATCGTAAATGCTTCGCCTTGTGCCAAGGCAAGCCGAAAGATCTCGCAGGCGAAGCCATGCCAACTGGTTTCGCCACGAGGCGCCAGGTGGTAGGTGCCCGAGGGAATCTGTCTCTCCAGAGCCAGCCCGGTCAGCTGAGCGATCAAGCGTGCCGGGGTGGGTGCACCGATCTGATCAGCCACCACGGAAAGCGCTTCACGCTCGCGACCCAAGCGCAGCATGGTCTTCATAAAGTTGTTGCCGCGCGCGCTGTAGACCCAACTGGTGCGGAAGATCAGATGCTGGCAGCCGCTCGCCTCAATGGCCTGGTCGCCTTCCAGCTTGGTCTGTCCGTAGGCACTGAGGGGGGCCGTTGAATCATGCTCCTGCCAAGGCTGATCGCCATTGCCGGGATAGACGTAATCACTGGAGTAGTGCACCAGTGGCACCTTGCGGCTGGCACAGTAGGCTGCCAACTGCGCAGGGAGCTCGGCATTCAACCGTCTGGCCGGCTCAAGCTCACTTTCCGCCTTGTCGACAGCGGTAAAGGCCGCCGCATTAACGATCATCTCAGGACGGTGGGTATCCAGCCATTGCGCCACGGCACGTTCATCGGCGAGATCCAACGCCTGTCGCCTTGGGGCCAGCACCTCGCCCAGCAGGCACAGCTGACGCTCAAGCTCGAAGCCGACCTGGCCGTTAGCGCCGGTCAATAAGATACGCATTGCCATGCTATGCCCCCATGCCCAGCCGCTGGCCCTGGTAGCTGCCGTCCTGTACGCGCTTCCACCATCCTTCGTTGGCCAGGTACCATTGCACCGTCTTGCGCAGGCCGGTCTCGAAGGTCTCCTGTGGGCGCCAACCGAGGTCCCGCTCGATCTTGCCCGCATCGATGGCATAGCGCAGGTCATGCCCGGGGCGATCGGCTACGAAGGTGATCAGGTCACGGTAGTGGCCCGAGGTTTTGGGACGCTGCTCCTGCAGCAGGTCACAGAGGGTCTGCACCACTTCGAGATTGGTCTTCTCGTTGTGCCCCCCGATGTTGTACGTCTCCCCTACCTGGCCTTCGGTCGCCACCTTGATCAGGGCACGGGCATGGTCTTCCACATAGAGCCAGTCGCGAATCTGCTGGCCATCGCCATAGACGGGTAGTGGCTTACCCGCCAGCCCATTGAGAATCATCAGCGGGATGAGCTTCTCCGGGAAATGGTAGGGCCCGTAGTTGTTGGAACAGTTGGTGATCAGTGCGGGCAACCCGAAGGTACGTTGCCAGGCGCGTACCAGATGGTCGGAGCCCGCCTTGCTGGCCGAGTAGGGTGAACTGGGCGCATAGGGGGTCGTTTCGGTGAAGAAGCCTTCCGGGCCTTCCAGGTCGCCATACACTTCATCGGTAGAGATATGGTGAAAGCGGAACGCCGCCGCTCTCTGCGGGGCACCCTCCTGTAGCGCCTTCCAGTAACCGCGAGCGGCCTCCAGCAGCACCGAGGTGCCGACCACGTTGGTCTGGATGAATTCGGCAGGCCCATCGATGGAACGATCCACATGGCTCTCGGCGGCCAGGTGCATCACGACATCCGGCTGATATCGCGCGAAGGCCTGGTGCATGGCCTGGGCATCGCCGATATCCGCCTGGAGGAAGGCATAGCGGGGGTTGTCAGCCACACCGTCCAGCGACTCCAGGTTGCCGGCGTAGGTAAGCTTGTCGACGTTAACCACACGGTGCTCGGTGTTGGCGATCAACTCGCGCACGACTGCCGAGCCGATGAAGCCGGCGCCGCCGGTGACCAGAAACGTCTTCCCCATTTCATGCGTCCCTTTCTTTGGTTTCAAGCTGTTCTGCATCTTCTTTCGAAAGAAACAGCTCCTTGATCAGTTCAAGCTGGACTTCGGCCTTGCGAAGCTCTTCTTCCAACAGGGCTTGGCGCTGCTGAATCTCCTCGTTCTCGGCCTTCAGCTGCCTGTTCTCATGCTGCAAGCTACCACGGGCCGCCTGCAGTTCCTCGACCTGGTGCTTTTGCTTGCTCAAGGCCTGCTCGGCCTCTGCGAGCTGTTGCTTGAGCTGCTGGCTCTCTTGCAGCATGTTATCGCAAGATGCCTGTAACTCTTCGGCTCGCTGCTTCTCTTTTCCCAACTGACAGCTGACAATCCAGTTCTCAACAATACCAGCATGGGAAATACGTTGACTGCCGTAGCCTGTCACATCTTCTAGCCGATAGTTCGCTTTCTCCATGGTTTGGCGGAGCGCTGGCCATGCAGACTGATCACCGGACACGAAACGGCTTGAATGCAACGAGAGATAACTAAACCGCTGAGTGGGAACCTGCCCCGCCAGAGCCTTGAGCAGTTGTGCTTCGACCCCGGGGGCATCGATCACCAACCAATGAGCCTTATCCTCTTCCAAGGCGAGCTGTTCTAATAACTGAGAAAAACTGATTGCCTGGATTGTCAGTTCACTTTCCAGACGCAGCCCAGGCCAGCGCGATGATGACGATGTGAACGGGTATAAGGTGGTAAGACCCTTGAGATTATAGCGATACAAAGTAGCCTTGCCGCTTTTTTCTGCTACAGCAGCTTCGATCACCTGCACACGCGATTCACTTTGGGTTCGGCGGCGCAATGCTTGGGCGACTTGGGGATCTGCCTCCACCAGCACGATTCGTTTGGCCTGAGTATTCAGGTAAACTTCCAGTTCGCGGCATTCACCCGCCCCCAGGTGCAGCAAGGTACCGTTGGTATCTTGCCAGGCCGATAGGGTTTCCCATTCCATCATTTGGCTCCACCCTTGCCACCACCTAATGCTTTCACGGACTTTCGCAGCGGTGCTGTCACCTTCCATGACTTGGACTGCTTCATTTCTTTCAGCTGCTGGCTCATTTCTTTCAGCTGCGCTGTCAGCCGTTTGTTCTTCTGCGAGAAGCTATGCAACTTTTCGTTCTTTTTCTGTATCTCACCTTGAAGCTTCTCCAGCTTCACACTGCTTCCCTTGTTACCCAATATGTACTGCTCCAGCTCTTCCTGGGTTTTATGCAACTGTTCAATGGCCAGGTCATTTTCTTCCTGAACATCCTTGAGTTTATCTTCCAGGTTTTGCTTGGCCTTCCGAAGATCTTCGTACTCATCAGATAAAATATCAGGCCCCGGATTCAAACCTGACTTCAATACATCGTAGGCATCATCGACCAGGTCCAGCAGAGGCCTTGGCTCCAGAAGGGGCAGCGTACTCACTTCCAGTTCCTGCGCCAGTGGCTCAGCGGACGAGTGCTGTAACACCTGCAAGGCCAGCAGGTGCTGGATTTCCTGCTCCTGATCATCTGTGGCAACTTGGTTCTTGTCCGACTTCACCGCCACACGGCCAAGGGCGACCCCGCTGCGAGAGGCCAACTGGGAGAACAGCTCCTTGGCGTTTCGCTCCAGTGCCTTACGGCGAACCAGGGTCATGCGCTCGAAGTTGCCGCGATAGAGGTCGAGCAAGGCCTCGGTGGCGTTGACCCAGTTGGCGAGCGCCTGGGAAGGCAAACGTTGCTTGGCAATGCAGTCGGCCACCTGTCGTTCGGGAGCGTCGTAGCAGACCAGGATATGCGCTCTGGGATGATCCTTGAGCAGCAGCTTGGCCTTGGCGAGATTGTCCACGACCTCCTTGTGCCAGGGCTGCCCAGCCTTTCTCACGGCATCCAGCCAAGCCTCACAGGGCTGGGCAGACAAGTTCACCAGCACTAGCCGGTCGGCTTTCGTCTTGCTGGAGTCTTTGGCCTTGACCGGCTCGGGGGTGGCACTCGTCATACGTTTCTCCTGGGTTCTTGCAGCGAGTCGATGATGTCGGGTCGGATCAAGCGGCTTCAGCGCCGCTCTGCCCCTTGTTGAAACAGCAGCCGTATGGCCTCGAGGGCTTCCACGCCCCACAGCCTGGTCTGCAGAAATGAGGCCATCAGGCGATAGCGCCATGGCTGTTGTGATCTCAGCAGGAAGCGATACCACGCCAGCAATGGTGGTGTGAAGGTACGCAGCAGCCACAGGGCCCGCTGACCGGGGGAGCCGGCGGTAAGCTGCCCCCCCTTGATACGCCGCGCCTTGGTGGCAATGGCCTGCCAACTGTCCCGAGCGGGGTGCGCCACTACCGCCTGCTCCACATAATGGAGCATGGCGCCCCGGGCCACCGCCCGCCTTACGAAGTCCGCATCGCCGCCGGAGAGGCGCTTGGCCTCGAAGCCGCCGAGCTCCCTGGCCAATGCCAGGGGCACGGCCAGGTTGGCCGTTACGGCATAACCGCGCGAGACGTACCAGGCCTGGGGAATGCCCTTCACCAGGTCGTACATCTCATAGATCGATGGGCACGCGCCGCTGGGCTGCATGCGGATGGCTCCAGCCAGTACACTTTCCATGGGTAGCGACCGGGCACACTGCATGAGTCGCTCGAGCCACTCTACCTCAGGCAGGCAATCGGCATCAGTGAATACCAGCCAGGGGCCCTTGGCATGTTCCAGAGCGTGGTTGCGGGCGGCATAGGAACCGGGCGTCGCACACTTCAGGATTCGCACATTGTCCGGCAGCTCGGCGGGGGGCGTGAAGTGCTGCGATCCGTTGTCGACCAGCAGCACCTCGAAGCCCGCTTGGCCCAGCGTTTGGCGTTGCAGGCACTGCAGTAGCGCAGGAATCAGTTGCCAGTGCTCGTATACCGGCACGATGACGCTGCAGTAGGGAAGCGGCTGTTCAGTCATGTTCCGGTTCAAGATGCGTCACAGCCGCTTCAGCAGCAGCGCGATCGCTTCCTGCTGGTTCAGTTCCACTGTGTTGACGGTCACCTCGGCCGCCTTGGGCACCTCATAGGGGCTGCTGATGCCGGTGAAGTCCTGCAACTTGCCTTCGCGCGCCTTCTGGTAGAGCCCCTTGGGATCGCGCTGCTCGCAGATGTCCAGCGGGGTGTCCACGTGCACTTCGATGAAGTCGTCCTCGTCGAACATCTCGCGGACGGCGTCACGGTCGTGGCGGAAGGGCGAGATGAAGGCGGTGATCACGATGATGCCGGCCTCGGCGAACAGCCGGGCCACCTCGCCCACGCGACGAATGTTCTCGCCGCGATCCTGCTCGTCCATGCCGAGGTCCTTGCACAGACCGTGGCGGATGTTGTCGCCGTCCAGCAGCATGGTGTGGTAACCGCGGCGATTGAGCTCCACCTCCAGGGCGTTGGCCAGCGAGGATTTCCCGGCCCCGGAGAGACCGGTGAACCAGATGCACTTGCCGGCATGGCCGTTGAGCTGCTCGCGCATGGCCTGGGTGACGCTGGTGCGGTTCCACACCACGCTGGCCTTGCTGTCATGCTCGCGGAATTCGTAGGGCAGCTCGCTATCCAGCGGCTGGTGGATCATGCCGGCGCCCACGGTGATGTTGGTCAGGCGGTCGATGATGATGAAGCTGCCGGTGCCGGGGCTGGTGTGGTAGTCGTCCACCGGCACCGGGGCGGTCAGCTCCACCCGGCAGCGCGCGATGGCGTTGAGGTCGAGGTTGTCGGCGTGGCGCTGCTCGAGGGTGTTGACGTCCACCTGGTAGTCGATGGCGCCGACCTTGCCGGCGGCATCGCGGGTCGCCAGTTTGAAGTCGTAGAGCTTGCCCGGCTCCAGCGGCTTCTCGTGCATCCACACGATGTCGGCCTCGAAGCTGGTGGCCAACGGCACTTCCTCGGACTCGCCGACCAGCCAGTCCCCACGCGAGATATCGATCTCGTCTTCCAGGGTGACGGTGATCGCCTGGCCGGGATAGGCCACGTCCAGGTCGCCGTCCCAGGTAACGATACGCTCGACCTTCGATGTCTTGCCGGAGGGCAAGGCACGCACGGCCTGGCCGCGTTGCAGGATGCCGGCGGCCAGGGTGCCGCAGTAGCCGCGGAAGTCCAGGTTGGGACGGTTGACGTACTGCACCGGCAGGCGCAGGTCGCGCAGGTTCTGGTCGTGGGTGATCTCGACGTTCTCGAGCAGCTCGAGCATCGCCGGGCCCTGGTACCAGGCCATAGCCTCGCTCTTGTTGACCACGTTGTCGCCCTTCAGCGCCGAGAGCGGCACGAAGCGGATATCCGGCGCGCCCAGCTTGTCGGCGATGGCCTGGTACTCCTCGACGATCTCGTCGTAGCGCGCCTGGGAGTAGTCGACCAGGTCCATCTTGTTGATCGCCACCACCAGGTGCTGGATGCCCAGCAGGTCGGCGATGAAGCTGTGGCGTCGGGTTTGCGTCTGCACGCCATGGCGGGCGTCGATCAGGATGATCGCCAGGCTCGCGGTGGAGGCCCCGGTGGCCATGTTGCGGGTGTACTGCTCGTGCCCCGGGGTGTCGGCGATGATGAACTTGCGCTTGTCGGTGGAGAAGAAGCGGTAGGCTACGTCGATGGTGATGCCCTGCTCGCGCTCCGACTGCAGGCCATCGACCAGCAGCGCCAGATCCACCTCGTCGCCGGTGGTGCCGCTGGTCTTGGAGGCCTGGGTGATCGCGGCCAGCTGGTCCTCGTAGATCATCTTGGAGTCGTGCAGCAGCCGCCCGATCAGGGTCGACTTGCCGTCGTCGACGCTGCCGCAGGTGATGAAGCGCAAGAGATCCTTGTTCTCATGCTCGCGCAGGTAGGCTTCGATGTCGGAGGCGATCAAATCCGAGGCGTGTGCCATTTTCCATCCCTTAGCTTGAAGCTGGAAGCTTGAAGCTGGAAGAAACCCCCAGCCCGCTAGCTACACAGCCAATTCATTCGATGGTGAGTTTGCCGATCAGCCCGGAGAGCATGGCGGCAATCTCCCGTGTTTCCTGTATCCATCGGTTGCCACAAGCCGTCTCGATGTAGCCAATGTCGATACCGATGTAGATCTGTGTTCTCAGCTCGGCGCATGACCCCTTGGCAATCAGCAAGAAGTGCCGTTTGTCCTTTGCCGTGCCGCGCGTCATGCCCTCTGCGATATTGCTAGGTACCGAAAGACCGGAGCGGGTGATCTGATCCTTGAAGCCAAAGTCACGAAGATCGCGCATCGCCTTGTAGAGCTCTGCGGACAACCTGGCCGACCGCTTCCAAACCTGGAGCTTCTCGAAGTCCATGCCTTGCCCCTCCCTCTTGGCCACCCCTACAGGCTAGCCCAAGAGCAGACGGGGTTTCTTCAAGCTTCCAGCTTCTAGCTTCCAGCTTTCTAACGCGCCCCCGGCGCGTTAGAAGTACCCTTCGCGTTTCTTCTTCTCCATCGAACCCGCCTGGTCGTGGTCGATGGCCCGGCCGCTGCGCTCGGAGGTGCGGGTCAGCAGCATCTCCTGGATGATCTCGGGCAGGGTGGCGGCCTTGGATTCCACCGCGCCGGTGAGCGGGTAGCAGCCGAGGGTGCGGAAGCGCACCCACTTCTCCTCGGGCACCTCGCCCTCGGCCAGCGGCATACGCTCGTCGTCGACCATGATCAGCATGCCGTCGCGCTCCACCACCGGGCGCGGGGCGGCGTAGTAGAGCGGCACGATGGGGATGGATTCCAGATAGATGTACTGCCAGATGTCCAGCTCGGTCCAGTTGGAGAGCGGGAAGACGCGGATCGACTCGCCCTGGTTCACCTTGGCGTTGTAGGTGTTCCACAGCTCCGGGCGCTGGCTCTTAGGGTCCCAGCGGTGGTGCTTGTCGCGGAAGGAGAAGACGCGCTCCTTGGCGCGGCTGGCCTCCTCGTCGCGGCGCGCCCCGCCGAAGGCGGCGTCGAAGCGGTACTCGTCCAGTGCCTGCTTCAGCGACTGGGTCTTCATGATGTCGGTGTACTTGGAGCTGCCGTGATCGAAGGGGTTGATGCCGGCGGCACGCCCCTCCTCGTTGATGTGCTCGATCAGCTCCATGCCGGACTCCGCGGCCATGCGGTCGCGGAACTCGATCATCTCGCGGAATTTCCAGGTGGTGTTGATGTGCATCAACGGAAACGGCGGCGGCCCCGGATAGAAGGCCTTGCGCGCCAGGTGCAGCATCACCGAGGAGTCCTTGCCGATGGAGTAGAGCATCACCGGGTTGCGGAACTCGGCCGCCACCTCGCGAATGATGTGAATCGACTCGGCCTCGAGTTGCTTGAGGTGGGTGGCGCGTTCGGGGGTGAGTTCAGACATCTAGAAAACCTTGGAGAGGAAACGACATTAGCTGGAAGCTGGAAGTTGGAAGTTGGAAGTTGGAAGAGTTAAGAGTTAAGAGTTAAGAGTTAAGAGTTAAGAGTTAAGAAAATACAATATTCAAACGGCAAAGAAATCAACTAATAGGTTGCCAATGGTGTAGAACGGAAGACTAAGGCGTAGATTCGAGATTCATGGCGATGCTCCACTTCGATTGAGAGATTGAAGCACCTCGTCAACTTGAACCTCAAGCATGGGCAAATCTCTCTCAACGGTCTTCCAAACCACATCTAGATCGACCTTGAAATACCCATGCGCCAGCGCATTTCGTGTGCCATAAGCAGCTTTGAGGGGAAATTCCGGATGCTCCGCAGAAAAGTCAGGAAAGTGGCGCTGGATATTACCTGCTGCCTCACCGATGATCTCCAAATTGCGGATCACCGCATCCTGCTTTTCTTCATTCATGAGGAATGCAGCATGGTCAACGTCTATGAGATAGCGCTGAATTCGACCTATGGCCTGCTGAATATGCTCGAGATAGTCTCTCAAAGCCAATTCATCCCGCCGACTCATACTGCTCGAGCCTCATTCAGCACTTCCATTTTCCACCTGTCAGGTAATGCACCAGGGGTCAGCACATCAACCTCTACTCCAAGGAGTTCTGTCAGCTCTGTACGGATAGCCCCCACATCAAAGAGTGATGTCTCCTTGGTGGTGTCGATGAGGATGTCCAAATCGCTTCCATCCGTGTCCTGGCCGTGAAGGACAGAGCCGAATATGCGGGGGTTTGTGCCATGGTGCCGTTCCACGATCTGCCGGATGGCTTTACGATGCTTCTGATATGCAATAGATGGCTTCATGCAGCCCCCCATTGGCACTTGAATAGTCAAAACCTAGGTGATGAAGCATTTTCCGTCAATCAGCCAACGTTTGCTTTTCCATATCTTGATTGACGGAAAAGGAACCAGGACCACATCACCGGATTGGTACATCGTTCCAGACCTCGTCCTCGTCATTGTCCCATAACTTCTCCATGCTCGACTCCTGGGCCTGGGAAAGACTCTTCAGCTCACCCTTCTCAACTTTCTGGATCAAGAAATAAGTAAAGTCCAGCACCTCTTCCTGAAGTGACTCGGGCAGCCGACTGACATTATCAACAATTTTTTCAGACGTATTCATGGCTTCTCCCCTCGTTAACAAGGTCGTCCACGTCAATAAGCCTCCACTTTATCCAGTCGATCAGCCGGAACAGCTCGATGATCAGCTGCCTGACGTAGCCTCGCTGGCTGGCCTATACGGCAACAAGCTTCTTGACCCTGAGCTCTTTGCGATGTTGCTCTGCGTGCCAGAGCTCATATTGGGACTGCTGATTCAGCCAGCTTTCTGCCGAGGTATCAAACGCAATAGAGAGACGAATAGCCATTTCGGGACTAATACCAGCCTTGCCGTTCAATACAGCGCTCAGAGTTTTTCGGCTAACGCCTAATGCTTCTGCAGCCGCCGTTACAGATAGGCCAAGGGGTTCCAAGCAAAGCTCTCGCAATACTTCACCAGGGTGGGGAGGATTGTGCATCAACATCGGCGGCACCTCAGTGATAATCTTCGTAATTTACTATCTCAGCATCTCCGTTTTCGAACCGGAACGTCACCCGCCAGTTACCACTGACCGTCACTGACCAGATTCCGGCGCGATTCCCTGAGAGTTCGTGCAGCCGAAGTCCTGGTAAGTCCATATCTTTGGCATCTGACGCTGCATTTAGCCTACCGAGAATCAGTCGAAGCCTCTTTGCGTGAGCGGCCTGAATCCCTGCGGTGCTGCCGGACTTGAAGAATTTGGCCAAGCCCTTGTGTCTGAAGCTTCGAATCACTACCTAAATGTACCCTGTAACGTATCAGGTGTCAAAGCACCCCTGTCGCTCCTTGACGCTCCGCCCGCACTTCCAGCTTCAAGCTTCCGGCTTCAAGCTGCCCCGCAGCGCCGTTTCCCAGCGCTCGTCGCGCTGGCCGCAGACGATGAAGAAGGGGTTGAGCACGCTGTCCTGCTGATTGCAGCGCAGCGGCTCCAGGGTGTGGGCATCGAGCACCTCGCCGCCGGCGGCGGTGACCACGGCCTGGGCGGCGGCGGTGTCCCATTCGCTGGTGGGCGCCAGCCGCGGGTAGAGGTCGGCCTCGCCCTCGGCCACCAGGCAGAGCTTGAGCGAGCTGCCCATGGAGACGCATTCGTGGGCCGGCAGTCCGGCACAGAAGGCCTCGAAGGTCTCGGCGCCGTGGCGACGGCTGCCCACCACCTTCCAGGGTGCCTGCTCGGGATCGGGCAGTTGGCGCGTGGCAATGGGGTCGCAAGAGCCATCGCCGTGCTGCTTCCAGGCGCCCTGCCCCTGTTGGCCAAACCAGGTCGTTTCCAGGACGGGAGCGTGGACGATGCCGAACACCGGCACGCCCTCCTCGACCAGCGCCACGTTGAGGGTGAACTCACCGTTCTTCTTGATGAACTCCTTGGTGCCGTCCAGCGGGTCGATCAGCCAGTAACGCCGCCAGGTCCGGCGCGTCTCGAAGGGGATCTCACCGGATTCCTCGGAGAGGATCGGCACTTCCGGGGTCACGGCCTCGAGCAGCGCCACCAGGGCATGGTGTGAGGCCATGTCTGCCTCGGTCAGCGGGCTCTGGTCGTCCTTGGTCTCGACCTCGAAGTCGCGCGCGTAGACCGTCAGCACCTCGCGGCCGGCGGCGTGCACGCCTTCGATCAGGCGGGAGCGCAGCTCATTCGTTACGAAATCGGTCAACAGTGTCTCCTTCGACGGCAATACAGATAGTAGGAAGCCACGGTCCGACGCTTCGGCTCTGCTGGGCGATTGGAGGCAGTAGGCTTCCCTGGCGGTGAACTGCTAAGCAGTGGTGACACCGCCGGGCGCCTGGCGGCGACAATCGCGCAACAAGTTGCCCTCCTACAGGTGAAGGCCACCCAGGCGGGCTGACACCGCCGGGCGCCTGGCGGCGCCGGTCGCGCAACGAGTTGCCCTCCTACATCGAGCCTTCAGCTTCAAGCTTGGGTCAGAACCCCCACACCAGCGGGATCAACCCCACGGCGGTGATGCCGACGAGCAGGCTCAGCGGAGCGCCGAGGCGCAGGTAGTCCGTAAAGCGATAACCGCCGGGGCCCAGCACCATCAGGTTGGTCTGGTAGCCCAGCGGGGTCATGAAGCTGGCCGAGGCGGCGAACATGATGGCGATGGTGAAGGGCATGAAGCTGACGCCGAGCTGCTCGGCCACCGCCACGGCGATGGGGAACATCAGCACCGCGGCGGCGTTGTTGGTGATCAGTTCGGTGAACACCACCGTCATCAGGTAGACCAGCGCCAGGGCCGCCCAGGGGGCCAGGCCGTCGATCAGCAGCAGCCACTGGGCGATCTGGGCGGCGGCGCCGGTCTTGGTCATGGCCGCGCCCAGGGCGAAGGAGGCGGCGATGACGATCAACACCGAGAGGTCCACGTAGCGGCGCGCCTTGCTGGCCGGCACGCAGCGCGTCACCAGCATGGCGCCCCCGGCCAGCAGCGCCGCTTCCAGGATCGACAGCAGCCCGCTGGCGCTGGCCGCGACCATGCCCGCGAGCACCCCCAGGGCGATGGGGGCCTTGCGGAAGTCCGGCGGCGTGGAGTCGTTGAGGCCGCTGACCAGCAGGAAGTCCTTGCGGTAGCGGTACTGGTCGACGAAGTCCTGGGCGGTTTCCAGCAGCAGGGTGTCGCCCACCTGCAGGCGGATGTCGCCCAGCTTGCCCGGCAGGCGCTTGCCGTGGCGGGAGATCGACAGGATCACCGCCTGGTAGCGCGAGCGGAAGCGCGACTCGCGCACCGTCTGGTTAAGACCGGCGAAGTCCGGGCCGATCACCGCTTCCACCAGGCAGCGCCGGTGATGGGCGATGTCCAGCTTGTGCACGTCGCCGCCGGCGGGGCGCAGCCCATGGATGCGACGCAGTTCCCGGGCGCATTCCGGGGCACCGATGAACACCAGGATGTCGCTTTCCTGGAGTTCGGTGTCCGGCGGCACGGCGGTCAGCAGCTTGCCGTGGCGCTCGATGTCGGCCAGATAGCCATGGCTCAGGCTGCGCAGGCCGGCATCGGCGATGGTCTTGCCGACCAGCGGCCCCTTGGCGTCGACGACGACCTCCACGGCATACTCGCGGGCCTGCTCGAGCTGCTCCAGGGCCCCCTGGCGATCCGGCAGCAGGCGATCGGCGAACAGGTAGAGGAAGACGCCGCCGACCAGCACCAGCGGCACCCCGACCCAGGCCAGCGAGAACATGGCCAGCTCGACGCCCTGCTCGCTCTGCAGCAGGCCGTTGACCACCAGGTTGGTGCTGGTGCCGATCAGGGTGCAGGTGCCACCGAGGATGGCGGCGTAGCTCAGCGGCAGCAGCAGCTTCGAGGGCGGCAGCTTGAGCCGTGACGCCCACTCCTGGATGGCGGGGATGAACATCGCCACCACGGTGGTGTTGTTCATAAAGGCGCTGAGGCCGGATGCGGGCAACAGCACCCTCAACTGCGCCTGGCGCAGGCGCCGCGGCTGCCCGAGCAGGCGATGGGCCAGCCACTGGACGGCGCCCGTTTCCTTCAGCCCGGCCGCCACCACGTAGAGCGTGGCGATGGTCATCACGCCGGGATTGGAGAAGCCCACCAGCGCCTGTGCCGGGGCCAGGATGCCGCTGATGACCAGGAAGGCCAGCGCGCCCATCAAAACCACGTCCGGCGCCAACCGGGTCGCTGCCAGCGTGGCCAGGGTGAGCACGATGGTCAGCAGGGTCAGGATGGCAGCGGGGTCCATGACGTTCCTTGTGATGGCGCTATTCGGGCACGCTACCGCCCGGGGATTGTCCCGGGCGTTTTCCCGTGCCCTGAAGGTAAACGTGGAGGTGTCCGTGCCGGCGTCCTGGCCGCCGGGCCCGCTCGAGGCCCGCGCGACCGCTATCCGGGCCATTTTCTCAGGGCGCTTATCTTACGCGAGAGAAGCCGGTGGCTCCATGCACGCCATGACTCTCGCTGTAGCATTTAACAAAAACTAAGGATACTTGGACTTCCATGGAAACAGTACCCATGAAGCAGCCCAACCAGGCGCCGAGTCCGATGACCACCACCGTTCCGATATTGCGGAGCACCTCCCTCACCGGTCAGCCGCAAGCGAGCCGAACTCACTGGCGAGACTAGCCGGGCAGGCGCGCCACCCAGGCATCGGTGGCCTCGCGAAGCAGGCCGTGCACCCACGCGAAGGTGTCGCGGTCCTTGCGGTAGGGATCGGGGATGTCGCATCCCTTGCCGCCGGCGAGCCACTTGCCGAGCAGCATGGTCTTGCCCATGGCTTCCGGGGACAGTTCGGCGATGGCATGCCGCTGGCGTTCGCTCATCACCAGGATCAGCTGCGCCTGCTGGATCATCTGGCGCGTGACCTGGCGCGCCGTGTGGCCGGCGACCTCCAGGCCATCGGCTTCGGCGATTTCTCGTGCCGTGGGGTCGACGCCCTGCCCCTCCAGGGCTCCCAGGCCGGCGGATTCGACTCGCAGGCCGGGGATGGCCCGGCGCAGCATGGCCTCGGCCACGGGGCTACGACAGACATTACCGATACACACCACCAGGACGCGTTCGAACATAGGACGATGACCACCTGCAGCTTCATTCCGATGCCAACCAGCATAGTGTGACCCCATCGGATCAACCTCGTAGTGCCGTGGCAAGCATGTCGCTTTTTTATTAGTATTAACTAATACTTGCTTCGGCACAACAGCCTTTCTGCTATAACTGACAATCATATCTCCCCTGAGGTGAACGGATGCACCCTCCGCTCCACCGCCCCCTCGCCGCCGGCGCGCTGCTGGCCTTGGGTCTGGCCTGTCTGCCCGTGGCGGCGCAGGAGGAGCCACTGCGCGTGGGGGTCTATCACAACCCGCCGAAGATCCTGCTGGAGGAAGACGGCGGCCTGGGCGGTATCTTCGGCGATATCGCTGAGGCCCTGGCCGAGGCGGAGGGCTGGGAGCTGGAGGCGGTAGAGTGCAGCTGGCAGGCCTGCCTGGAAGCCCTGGAGGCGGGGGAACTCGACCTGATGCCCGATGTGGCCTGGACGGACGAGCGTAGCGAACACCTGGCCTTCCACGCCGAGCCGGTGCTGCACAGCTGGTCGCAGCTCTACCATGCCCCGCAGTACCCCGTGGAGGGGATTACAGCCCTGGATGGCCGGCGCGTCGCCGTGCTGGAGGGCTCCACCCAGCAGCGCTATCTCGACCAACTGCTGCGCAGCTTCGGCGTCGAGGCGGAGCTGGTCGTCTCCCAGGAGTTCGAGGAGGGCTTCGCGGCCGTGCAGCAGGGCGCCGCCGATGCGGTGGTGAGCAACCACCTGTTCGGTGGCTGGCAGGCGCCCCGCTATGGTCTGGTGGCCAGCCACATCATGTTCGATCCCTCACGGTTGTTCTTCGCCGCGACGCCAGGGCGTCACGAGGCACTGCTCGAGCGCATCGACGAGCGGCTGCTGGCCTGGAAGGTCGACCAGGACTCCCCCTATCACGCCGCCTTGGAGCGCTGGCGCTACGGCGACGAGGCGGCGGACGAGCTGCCCGGCTGGCTCGGCTGGAGCCTGGGCGGGCTGGTCAGCCTGCTGGGGCTGGCGTTGCTGGCCAACCTGCTACTGCGCCGGCGGCTGAGCGATCACCTGGCCGCCATCCGCCAGGTCCGCGCGGACAACCGCCGCCTGTCCCTCTACGACTCCCTCACCGGCCTGCCCAACCGCCGCCACCTGCTGAATCACCTGCGCCGGCGGCGGGAGGCCGGCCAGGATCCGCGAAGCTACTCGGCCCTGCTGCTGATCGACCTGGATCGCTTCAAGCGCATCAACGATACCCGCAGTCACCATGACGGCGACCGGCTGCTGTACCGCGTGGCCGAGCAGCTCGAAGCCACGCTCGACGAGTCGGCCCTGCTGCTGGCCCACCTGGGGGCCGACGAGTTCGCCCTGCTGATCGACGGCCTGGGCCCGCGCCCCGACCTGGCCGCCCAGCGGGTGGAGCGCCTGGGCGAGCGGCTGCTGTCGGTAATCGTCGCTGCCCAGCCGCCCGAGATGGCCGAGCTGGGCATCACCGGCAGCATCGGCGTGACCCTGTTCGACGGCGAGTCACCCGATCCCGACACCGCCCTGCAGCAGGCCGACGTGGCCATCTCCCAGGCCAAGGTGGCGGGCGGCAACTGCCTGCGTTTCTTCGATGGCGAGATCCAGGCGGCGGTGACCCGCCAGGTGCAGTTGGAGGCGGACCTGCGCCGGGCGCTGGAGCGCGACGAGCTGGTGCTGCACTACCAGCTGCAGGTCGACGCCCGGGGCCGGCTTTCGGGCCTCGAGGCGCTGCTTCGCTGGGCCCACCCCGAACAGGGCATGATCTCCCCCGCCGCCTTCATCCCCCTCGCCGAGGAGACCGGCCTGATCCTGCCCATCGGCCATTGGGTGCTGGAAAGCGCCTGCCGGCAACTGGCGGCCTGGGCCCGCGAGCCGGCGCTGGCCGACTACGCCATCTCGGTGAACGTCAGCGCCGTGCAGTTTCGCGAGGAGGCCTTCGTCGAGCAGCTCCACGAGGTGCTGGCCACCACCGGCGCCCCACCCCACCGGCTGATGCTGGAGGTCACCGAATCGCTGCTGATGGACGACCCCGAACGCGTCAGCCATCGCCTCACCCGGCTGCGCGACCTGGGCGTGCGGCTCGCCCTGGACGACTTCGGCACCGGCTACTCCTCGCTCAACTACCTCAAGCGCCTGAGCCTGCACGAACTCAAGATCGACGCCAGCTTCGTCGCCGGCATCCCCGACGACCCCGCCGACATGGCCATCGTCGACACCACCCTCACCCTGGCCAACCGCCTCGGCCTGGAAGTCACCGCCGAAGGCGTGGAAACCGCCGAACAACACCGCTGGCTCCGCGAGCGCGGCTGCCAACGCTTCCAGGGCTACCACTTCGGCCGCCCCATGCCGCTGGCCGAGCTGACACCGCTGCTCGAGCAGCAAACCAGCTCGCTGGAGGAATAATGGCTGGGGTTTACAGGAATCCGCCGGGCACCTTCGGCACCGAAATGTAGGAGGCCAACTCGTTGGGCGATGGAGGCCGCAGGCCTCCCGGCGGTGGCCACCGAAGGGCGGGCAACCCCACCGGGCGACTGGCGGCGCCAATCGCGCAGCGGAGTCGAGGCGTCGAACCGTGCCCTCCTACGAAAAGCCAAGCTATCCGGCGATCAGAGCAACTTCTTCACCTGCTGTCGCACCCCGTCAAGGATCGGCTCGCTGATATGCTCCGGAAACCCCCTTGGCAGGCAGGCCTCCACGAGATGCATCGCTTCATCAGACCGCTCAACGATATCATGAACGATCGCTGCCGCTCGCTCGGCAGAAAAGCCGACGTCGCTGGCCGTACTGCCGAAATGGCGCGAATCGATACGAGCCCAGTGATAGTGCCGGTTCTTGCCTTTCAGCGACATCGCCATTTTAGCCTTTTCCGGGGGCAAGCTGCCCTGGGCCATTAGCGGATACGCCGAGATGACATCATAGAGAGGGGCCATCCTGTAGGCCGACCCCGGCTCGATGAAGATACTGAAGTTCTTGGCATGCCCATCAATGGCCGCCAATAACCAAAACAGGATCTGGGCCTTGAAGAAGGCTTCCCGATCCAGCACGGCCTGTTGTGAACCGAGCAACAGGTGCATTCCCTCCCGGATGCCAGGCCCACCATCACTCTCATACTTGAGCGATGGCGCCACCCCAAGCGCCTGGCAGAGGTCTTCCTGCGGCAAGCGCATCAGCCAGGTGCCATCCCGCGACCATCGGCGGTCGAACCTTTCCACCACCAGGACCCTCTGCTCCCCGAACTGAGCCAGCTCGGCATACGCAACGCGAAGTCCAAACGCCTCGAGGATCTTCAGGCACAACCACTCATTTTCGCTGCTTTGCCTCAGGTCGATATTGCTATGATCGAGAAATCCGATGGGAAGCTTGAATATATGGCTGGTGGGTGTACTGCCAAGCGGACGATGCCATGACGCCTGATACCAAAGCAGGGCCGTTTTCTCCTGGGCGCCAGCCAGGGAAATCCTGAAATCATTGTCCTCGCTCATCCCCAGCGGGGCATCCTGGTAACCGCTCAACAGCCTCTCGATGGCGTCATGCTGCAATGGCTCTGCCATCACGGTGTTCACATCAGGAACCGGCATCCCTTCCGGATATAGTTGTACGGCACCCACGCAATCACGGCCAATGGTGGCTAGCAGATCAAATGGGTGTCGGCTCGCCACCTGGAATCTCGCCTGCATCCGGCCACGTATCGCATCAGAGTCCGGCAGTAGGTTATCGAAGAAGTTATAGACGACTTCACCGCGATAAGGCGATGCGGAGAGAGGCAACGACAGTGAGATTGCCCGTGCACCAGGTCTATCGACCCATTCCATACGATATTGAAACGCCATGGCACCCGAGCGCTCAAGGCTCAACACACCCACATCAATACCGTTGAGCGCCACTGCAAGGTTAGCCATAGGCTACCACTCCTGGTCCCAACCCTCGCCTTGGTGTGGCTGGTTCCGTCCCGTCACGTGGAGTTCAAGGTCGAGGGCCGCCAGCAACTTGAACAGGGTCTCGAGACGGCTCCTCTCCGGATGGTTCTCGAACGCGGATACGGTCGCCTGCTTGATGCCAATCAGCTCGGCAGTGGTCTGCTGAGTCAACCTGTGCCGCTTCCTGGCATTCTTCAGGGACTGCGCCAGCATTTCCGGTGACGTGATCCTCATCTTTATCCCCTACGTCGGATTAGAGTCACTTTATACCCTACCGGGGATATTATCAAATTATCCTCTATCGGGGATAAAGGTGCTCGCGCTGGACAATCTCGTGATCCAGGAACACTGCGAGTGCGCGGCCGCAGGCCTTCCCCGCGGCAGCCATCCCAGGCGCTGCCGACACCGCCGGGCGCCTGCGGCACCGAAATGTAGGAGGCCAGCTCTGCTGGGCGATGGAGGCCGAAGGCCTCCACGACCTCATGAGGTGGCGTCGACGGGCCTGGGCAGGGTGCGGTCGAGCAGGCTGTGCCAGCGGGTGAGGATGGGGGCGTCGCTGTGGTTGACCTCGGCCAGCAGGCGGCGGAATTCCTGGCGGGCCTGGCCGTCGCTGGAGTCGACGAGGGTGAGCCACAGCTCCAGGCCATTGATCTGCTGGTGCAGGTTGCCGTCGTCGCGGGCCTGGGCCAGGGCCTGTTCGGTCAGGGCGACGATCTCCTCGCGCGGGTGCTTGAGCTGGTGGCGCACCCGCGCCAGGTGCAGCGCCAACTCGGGCACGAACAGGGTGGTGCGCTCGCGGGCCAGCATCAGGGTCTGGTCGAGGTAGTCCTCGGCGCGGCCCGTCTCGCCCAGGGCGATGCAGGCGTCCACGAACCACAGCGAGGGACGGCTAAAGGCGTCGCGGCCGGTGAGCTCGGCGAGTTCCTCCTGGGCCTGCTCGACCTGGACGAGGCCGCCGCGGTCGCCGGCCAGGGCGCGCTGCCAGCCCAATACCCCGCGGGCGGACATCTGCCAGCGGTGCAGGTCCGGCGTGCCGGTGAGCTCGAAGGCCCGCTCGGCGCGGGCGGCGGCCAGGTGCACATGGCCCAGCTGGCGATAGAGCGCCGCGGCGTAGAGCAGTGCCATGGCCAGGCTGCCGGGGTGGTTGATGCGCTCGGCCAGGCGGATGGCGGATTCCACATGTGTCTCGGCGCGGCGGTAGTCGCCGCGCAGGCACAGCGTCCAGCCCTGGAAGCAGGCCGCCGCCACCTGGGGATGGTCGGAGAACGGCAGCCACTCGATCATCATCGGCGACTCGAGCGGGGCGATCTCATCGAGGTGGTCGTAGGCCAGCGGGATGCGCCCGGCCCAGTACTCGCAGCTGGCCTGGGCGTATTCGGCCAGGCGCCGGTAGCGCGGGTCCTCCAGGCGCTCGGCCAGGCTCGCCAGCTTGGCGGCCAGGTGGAAGGCGTCGGCATGGGCGTGGCGCTGGCTGCAGCCCACCCACAGGCCCCACTTGACCAGGAAGGCCTGGTCCAGGTCGACGCTCTCGCCCTCCTCGGAGAGCGCCTGGATCAGTTCGCGGGCGCGCACGAAGCTCTCGTGGGCGGTGGGCGAGCCGTGGCCCTCCAGGGCGTAGGCGGCCTGGCCGCGCACGGTCAGCAGGCTGATCTCGCGTTCGATCTGCCCGTCCACCTGGCGCAGGCTGACCAGGCCCAGGTCGGCCATCTTCAGGGCGGTGCGGTTGGCGCTGACCTTGAGCGCCTCGCGGGCGGCCAGCTCGTAGTAGCGGGCGCCGCGGGCGTACTGGCCGCTGCGCCGCAGGTGGGTGGCGAAGTCGCCGGGATGGCGGCTGATCCACACCGGGAAGCGCTCCTCGATGAGCGCTACCACCTGGCGGTGGATGGCCGTGCGCACGTCCCGCGGGCAGGCCAGGTAGGCGGCCTCCTGCAGCAGCTGGTGGGTGAACTGGTATTCGCGGCCGTCGTCGTCGCCCTCCACCGCTTCGATGATCTCCAGGCGACGCATCTGCTCCAGCGCCTTGCCGAGCCGCGGCGCCTCCCAGTCGCTGCATTCGGCGAGGAAGTCGTAGCGGAAGCGGCGCCCCAGCACCGCGGCCACGTGGGCCACCTCGCGGTCGCCGTCGAGCTGGTCGATGCGGCTGGCCAGCAGGCCGAGCAGGCCGTGGGGCAGCTCGTCGATGTGCACGCTGCGCCCCTCGCGGCGATCCATGTCGACCCGCCGGCAGATCTCCTGCAGGTAGAGCGGCACGCCGTCGCAGCGTTCGATGATCTGGCCGCGCAGCCGCGGGCTGAGGTGCAGGCGGTAGCGCCGCGACAGCTGCGAGAGCAGCCGCGAGGATTGCAGGGCATCGAGCCGGCCCAGCGCGATCTGCTGGTCCCAGTGCAGCTTGGCGGGCAGCGCCTCGCGGCCATGGTGGCTGGCCACCAGCATGAAGGCGCAGTTGATCGGCAGGCGCGCCTGCAGGCCGGCCAGCACCTTGAAGCTGGGCTCGTCGAGCCACTGCAGGTCGTCGATCATCAGCACCAGGGGGCGCCGGCCGGCGACCCGGGTGATCAGGCGCTGCAGCAGCCCCACCACCAGCTCCACGGCCTCGCCGCTCTGGCTGAGTTCGGTCACTTCGCGAGGCGCGCGGGCGCCCAGGGCCTCCTCGAGCAGTTGCTGGCGCGCCTCGCCGGGCGATTCCAGCTCCAGCTCGCTGCGCAGCTCGGCCAGGCGCTCGGTGGTGATCTCGGCCTCGAAGCGCCAGCGCAGCAGCTGGCGGGCCACGCCATAGGGCGCCTGCACCGAGAGCCGGGTGTTGGGCTGCCAGCAGATGGCGGCATCGCGGCTCTGTTCGAGTTGGCGGAAGCCGACCATCAGCGCCGACTTGCCCATCCCGGAGGGACCGCGCACCAGCACGCTCTGGCGCAGGCCGATACCGGCCCGGGCCAGGGCGTCGCGGAGGGTGCGCAGCTGGCTCTCGCGCCCCACCAGGCTGGGCGGCAGGGCGTCGCGGCCGCCTTCGTTGGCCCCCAGGACGAGGGCCCGCAGGCGCACGCGGCCGTCGCTGGCCACCAGCCGCGAGCTGAGTCGCGGCTGCAGGTCCAGGGCCGGCGGCATGTGCTGGCTGGCCTCCTGGGAGATCACCAGCTCGCTGCCCTCGGCGGCGTTCATCAATTCCAGCGAGCCCTGGGTGACCTGGCCCAGCGGGTCGACCAGGCGTCGCTCGGGCAGGTAGATCACCCGGCCGCTGTTGAGGCCGGCGGTCAGCTCGACCCGGGGCGGCTCGCCCTCGCCGCTCCAGTGGCGGGCGCACTCCTCGGGGAGCATGCGCCGGCAGTGTTCGTAGAGGGCCACCAGCTCGGCCAACTGGTGGGCGGGACCGTGGGTACCGAAGCAGGCCAGGCCCAGGCCGCCGGTGGCGCCGGGCAGCCAGAAGCCGCCCAGGTGGTGGCACTGTTCCTCCAGCCAGTGCATCAGCTCGAACTGCAGCATCAGGCAGGCGCGGCTGGCCGGACGGCTGGAGAGGTCACCCCGGAGGCGCAGGCGGATGGCCATCACCGACAGCTGGCGCTGCTCGATCTCGTCCTCGCGCAGCGGGCCACCCTCCGTCGACAGGGTGCGCGAGAAGCCCAGGGCGCTGCGCCCGGCACCGTCGGCCTGGACGTCGGACCAGTAGCGCGCCAGCTGCAGGAAGGCCGGGTCGGGCTGCTGGCCGGAGAGCGCCAGCAGCTGCAGGTAGGCGTTGTACTGCTCGTGGGCGGCGGCCAGCTGGCCCTGTTCGGCGAGCTGGCGTACCAGCCGCTCGTGGAAGGGGCCGTAGCCGGAGAAGCGGTTGACCAGGGCCTCCAGCAGGCGGTCGGGCACGCTGTCGTGGTGCTCGAGCACCGACTCGGCGAAGCGGATCACCCGCTGGCGCCAGTCGTTGCGCACCTGCACCAGCCAGCGCTGGAACTCGGGGCAGTTGGCGAGCTGCAGCTCTTCCACCAGGTCGCCCTGATACAGCTCGAGCACCTCGCCCAGGGTCGGCAGGTCGCGCTCCCCCTCCAGCAGGCGCTGCAGCTCGTGGAGCTCCAGTTGCCAGCTATCGGGCAGCTGGAAGGCGATGGTCTGGCGGGAGACCACCAGTACCTGGGTGGCCTGGTCGCCCAGCGACTGGCGCAGGCAGTGCAGCGCGTGGCGCAGGTTGGTGCGCCCCGAGGAGAGGCCCTGGTCGGGCCACAGCAGCTCCGCCAGGGTGGCACGGCTGACCGGCTGGTGATGCAGCAGCAGGTAGACCAGCAACGCCTTGACCTTGTCGTAGCTGAATTGGGTCAGCGTGTCCTCGCCGAGGGTGAGCGAGAAGTGGCCGAAGAGAGTCAGCCGAGCCGATGGCTGGGTGTCGGCGACGTCGGAAGCATCCCGCATCTCGTAGTTCCTGCGTCTTGGTCGGCGACCGGGATCAGGCCGGGACGCCGCTGTGGAATCGAAACGCCGCGTCGGGCGTCTGCACCAGTTCCGCCTCGCGTTCGGCGAAGAAGGAAATTCGCGACTCTATCGGCGCGTCGGTGAGGTGCCGCGCCAGCATCAGGTAGTCCTCATAATGGCGCCCCTCCGACTTAACCAGAGTGCGGTAGAACTTGGCAAGCTCGGCATCGAGGTGCGGGATCAGCCGCGCGAAGCGCTCGCAGCTGCGCGCCTCGATGAAGGCGCCGATGATCAGGATGTCGGCCAGGCGCTCGGGATCTTGAGGCCGCACATGGCGGCGCAGCCCCTCGGCGTAGCGCGAGGCGCTGATATGGCGGTAGGCGATGCCGCGGGCCTCCATCAGCCTGACCACCTGCTCGAAGTGCAGCAGTTCCTCGCGCGCCAGCTGGCTCATCTTGGTGAGCAGCAGCGGCTGGTCCACGTAGCGATACAGCAGGCTCATGGCGGTGGAGGCGGCCTTCTTCTCGCACTGGGCGTGATCGATCAGCAGCAGCTCGGGGTTCTCCAGCGCCCAGCCCACCCAGGCATCGGGGGTACGACAGGCGAGGAAGGCCAGCAGCTCGGGCGACAGCAGGTCGTCGGCGCCTTCGGCGGGGCGAGTCTCGGACAGGGTCACGGACATGTGGGACTCTCGGGCATGGGCTCAGTCGGTCTCGGGGAATGGGGCATCGCTGCAGCGGACGACGCGTGCCTCGGCGGCGCGGCGCAGCTCACCGGCCAGGCGCTCGTGCAACTCGGCGGGGGTCAGGTCGACCCCGGCATCGACCGGCTCGAGCCCGTAGCGCGCCAGCTCGCGGATGCGCTCGCGGCCGACCCGCAGCAGTTCCACCGCCCGGGACAGCCCCGGCTGCTCCGCCCGGAAACGGATGCGGTGGCGGCGCAGCTGGGCCTCCAGGGCCTCGGCATCCACCAGCCTCAGGTAACGCCCGGCCACCCGCTCGCGCAGCGCATCGAGTTCGGCCATGCGCGCGTCGCGCTCCTGGGCCGTCAGGCCGAACCAGTCGCGGATCTCCGCATCGCCGCGCTGGCAGCCGCGGCAGGTGCGGTCGCCGAGGGTGGTGGAACACAGCCCTACGCAGGGCGAGGCAATGACACCCATGATCCCCTCTCGTTCAAGTGTTTGACCATGGTACCGCGGGACGCCGGACGCGCCCAGCGGTCCGGGACTATCGTCGCAGTCGCCGGGTCAGCTTTCGAGTCGAGCCGCTGGCCGTGCCCTTCTACTTGGTGTCGATGTAGCGGTGGTCGTTGAAGGTGGCGACCCAGTGGGGGTGGTAGACCAACATGATGGCGAGCAGCATGCCGGTGATGAACGCCTCGGAGGGCATCAGCAGGGGCAGGAAACGGGCGTATTCCAGGGCCTGGTAGAGGGCGTGGGCGTCGCTGGCGCCAAGCATCATCAGCCCCACGGCGGCCAGCCCGGCGGCCAGGGTGGAGAGCGCGGCGCCGAAGAAGCCGCACACGAACAGGAAGATCATCAGGTGGTCGGGCAGCTTGCGATCCACCAGGCGCCAGATCACCACCATCACCAGGGCCGGTACCACGCCGGTGACCAGCAGGTTGACGCCGAGCAGCGGCCAGGCCACCCGTCCGGTGACCACCATGGCGAGGTTGACGATCAGGATCGCCAGCAGCGCCAGCGGCGCCTTGAACATCAGGGTCAGCAACGCGGTGAACATCAGGTGCAGGGTCAGCCAGTCCACCGCCTGGGCGCGCAGCTGCCACAGCAGCAGCACTGCCACGGTGGCCGCCAGCCAACGGTGCTGCAGCGCGGAATCGGCGAGCAGCGCCCGCCACGGCCGCTGGGCCAGCGCCAGGCCCATCACCCCCAGCGCCACCAGGCTGGCCAGCACCAGCAGCCAGGGGGCGAGCACCGCCTCGGAGAAGGACATGCCGTCGCCGCCTCAGGCGAAGATCACGGTCTTGTTGCCGTGGATCAGCACCCGGTCCTCCAGGTGCCAGCGCAGGCCCCGGGCCAGCACCGACTTCTCCACGTCGCGGCCGAAGCGCACCAGGTCGTCGGGGGTGTGGCAGTGGCTGACGCGGTGGATGTCCTGCTCGATGATCGGCCCGGCGTCGAGCTCCTCGGTGACGTAGTGGCAGGTAGCGCCAATCAGCTTGACGCCCCGCTCGTAGGCCTGGTGGTAGGGCCTGGCCCCGGCGAAGGACGGCAGGAAGCTGTGGTGGATGTTGATCACCTGGCCGGCGTAGTGCTCGCACAGCGCCGGCGGCAGGATCTGCATGTAGCGGGCCAGCACGATGCAGTCGGCGCGCGCCTCGTCCACCAGGTGTTGCACCTCGGCGAAGGCCTCCTGCTTGGCGTCGACCTTGACCGGTACGTGGTGGTAGGGGATGCCGTGCCACTCAACCAGGCCACGCATGGCCTCGTGGTTGGAGACCACCGCGGCGATCTCGCAGTCGAGCTCCCCGGCCGTCCAGCGATAGAGCAGGTCCACCAGGCAGTGCGACTCCTTCGAGACCATCAGCACCACCCGCGGGCGGTTGCGGGTGTCGGTGAGTGCCCAGGTCATGTCGAATTCGGCGGCGATGGGCGCGAAGGCCTCGCGCAGCGCCTCGGGGGGCATGCCGATGGAGTCGGCCAGGATGACGTAGCGCATGAAGAAGCGGCCGGTCTCCAGGTCGGAGTGCTGGCTCGCCTCGGTGATCGAGCCGCCGTGGCCGGCGATGAAGCCGGACACCCGGGCGACGATCCCCACGCGGTCGGGGCAGGAAACCACCAGGCGGTAGTAGTGTGACATGGCGTGACCCTGGGCTGAGGTTGTTGCGGTGCGCCAGTGTAACGAACTCCGCCCTCGGGGTCAGACCCCAAAATTGGCTTAAGGGTCTGACCCCGAGTCGCGTTGTGGGGGGCGTCGGGCTTCCCGTATAGTGACACGACACCTTCAAGGATGAGCGCTCGTCGATGCCCAAGCCCCGTGTCCAGGTTCGCCCGCGCCGCCGCCCTGCCCTGCATTTCCTGCCGCTGGGGGGCTGCGGGGAGATCGGCATGAACCTCGGCCTCTATGGCTACGAGGGGAGCTGGGTGGCGGTGGATTGCGGCATGATGATCCGCCAGGACCTGCCGAACAGCCCGCTGCAGGTGCCCAACCTGGATACCCTGACTACCCTGGGGATCGTGCCGCAGGCGTTGATCATCACCCATGGCCACGAGGATCACATCGGCGCCGCCGCCTGGCTGTGGCCGAAGTGGGGTTGCCCGATCCACGCCACGCCTCTGGCCGCCGGCCTGCTGCGCGCCAAGTTTTCGGAGCGCGGGCTCAAGCCCGATGCCATCCGGGTGATCGAGCCGGGTGAGGCCATCGAGTGCGAGCCCTTCGCCCTGCGCTTTTTGCCGGTGACCCACTCGATCCCCGAGAGCTGCGCCCTGCTGCTCAGCGCCGGCGAGTACCGGGTGCTGCATACCGGCGACTGGAAGCTCGACCCCGAGCCGCTGATCGGCCCGCCGATCGCGCCGGCGACCTTCCGCGCCCTGGCCCCGGTGGACCTGGTGGTAGGCGACTCCACCAATGCGCCCATGCCCGGGCACTCGCGCAGCGAGGGCGAGGTCGCCGAGGCCCTGGAGCGCACCATCGCCCGCTGCGAGGGGCGCGTGGTGGTCTCCTGCTTCGCCAGCAACCTGGCGCGGGTGCTGGCCATCGGCCGGGCCGCCCAGCGCTGCGGGCGCCGGGTGAGCCTGATGGGCCGTTCCATGGAACGCATGGTGGCGGTGGCCCGGGGGCTCGGCTACCTGGACGACTTCCCGCCGCTGGTGCCCAGCGACGACCTGGGCTACCTGCCCCCCGAGGAGGTGCTGGTGATCGCCACCGGCAGCCAGGGCGAGCCGCGCGCCGCGCTGCAGCGCCTGTCGCGCGGCCGCCATCGCTCCCTGGAGCTGGGGACGGGCGACAGCGTGATCTTCTCGGCCAAGGCGATCCCCGGCAACGAGCTGCTGATCGAACGCCTCAAGGCGGGCCTCAAGCCCCTGGGCGTCGATATCCTCGACGAGTTCAACCATCCCGAGCTGCACGCCTCCGGCCATCCGGCTTAGGACGAGCTGCGCACCTTCTACGGCTGGGTCAAGCCGCGCCACCTGTTGCCGGTGCACGGCGAGCCGCGCCACCAGCAGGCCCACCGCGAGCTGGCCGAGCGCCTGGACATCCAGGCCCCGCTGGCGCCGCTGAACGGCGACCTGATCCGCCTGGACGGCGACGGCCTGAGCCTGGAGGCGCGTCATCCCCAGCCGCCCTGCATCGTCAGCCAGGACGCCGTGGCGCCGCTGCCCGGCCTGGGCAGCCGGGACCATGACGGGCCCCGCCACGGCAGCCTCTACCTGGCGTTGTCGGTGGCTGCCACCGAGGACGGCGGCTGGACACGTATCGGGCGGCTGATGCTCGACGCCAGCCACGGCCAGGTATTCGACGAGGAGGCCTTCGCCGACTGGCTGGACGACCTGCTGGAGACGCTCCGGGGCGACACCCTGGCCGACCTGCGCCTGGCGCTTCAGCCACGCCTGATGGGCTGGTTCGCCGACCACCTGCGCCGCCTGCCCGAGATCCACCTGCAGATCCTGGCGGTGGAGGCGCCTTCCCACAGCGATGTGGGGTAGGGGCGCCTGACGGCGCCAATCGCGAAGCGGAGCTTCCTTCCTACAGGCTCAGGCGTGCGGTTACGCGAAAGCCGCTCACGAGGAGCGGCTTTCGCGTATCGGTTCCCGGCCCTGCAACCGGTCTTGATTCACGCCTTCTGGTTGGCGTTCTTCGGCGGACGTCCACGCTTGCGACGCGGCGGTTCGGTCACCAGGTCGTCGACGGAAAGACCCGCCTCGGTGATCGCCTCGAGGATCTCGGAACGCTTACGCTCCTTCTGGGCTTCTTCTTCCTGACGCTGGCGCTCTTCTTCCTTCTTCTGTTCGATGACCTCATCGATCACCTCGGAGAGCTTGTGCAGCTGCTCCATGCTGAGCTGGCGAGCGGCGGCGCGGGCCACGTTCTTGTTGCGAGCGATGCGCTCGAGGGTTTCGCTGGACATCAATCCCTCCTGAACCGGATAAACGAGACGGGTGATTCGCGGTTACGTATGGGAAAAGTATATGCAACAAACCCGGATTGGCAAGCAAAGATGAACGACTTTTTTCACCAAAGGTACCCGAAAAAGGCCGTTCACCAATCGGAATGAAGCCGATCCGCAAGAGGGGTAAATGGGGTCAGCCCCCAGCCGAGCCTTGTAGGAGGGCAATTCATTGCGCGACTGGCGCCGTCAGGCGCCTGGCGGTGTCGCCAGGCGTCGGCTGGCCCCACCAGGAGGCCTGCGGCCTCCGGTCGCGATGCATAGCATCCCTCCTACAAGAAGGTTTCGCGAAGTTCAGCCGCCGGTCATGTTCATGAAGCGGACCACCTGGACGTCGCCGTCGGTGGTGAAGTGGTGGCGTTCGGGCTTGAGGGGCATGGCGGCGACGATGGCCGCCTTGAGGGCGTCGATGTCGCCGGGATGGGCGCGCAGGACGCGGCGCAGGTCCACGGAGTGTTCATTGCCCAGGCACAGCAGCAAGCGCCCTTCCACGGTGACGCGAACCCGGTTGCAGGTAGCGCAGAAGTTGTGGCTGTGGGGCGAGATGAAACCGACGCGGCTGTCGCTGTCGGCCATGCGGAAATAGCGCGAGGGCCCGAGGGTGGACTCGGTGGTGGGCAGCAGCGGATAGCGCGCCTCGATCAACGCCTGAACCTCGTCGCTGGAGCAGTAGGTCTCGTCGCGGCGGTGGTCGGAGACGTCGCCCAGCGGCATCTCCTCGATGAAGCTGATATCGAGGCCCTCGTCGCGGGCGAACTCGACCAGGTCGAGCACCTCGTCGTCGTTGCGTCCCTTGAGGATGACGGCGTTGAGCTTGATGCGCTCGAACCCGGCCTCGCGGGCGGCGCGAATGCCGTCGATGACGCGCTCGAGATCGCCGGTGCGGGTGAGGCGGCGGAAGCGCTCGGGATCCAGGGAATCGAGGCTGATGTTGAGCCGCTCGAGCCCGCCGTCACGCAGGCGGGTGGCATACTTGCGCAGCCCGGCGCCGTTGGTGGTCATGGCGAAGTCGCGCAGCCCGGGCAGGGCCCCGATCTGTTCGACCAGTTGGTCGATGTCGCGACGCACCAGGGGTTCGCCGCCGGTGAGACGGACCTTTTCCACGCCGAGCTCGATGAAGGCGCGGGCGACCAGCGCCAGCTCCTCCAGGGTGAGCACCTGGGCACGCGGCAGGAAGGTCATCTCCTCGCTCATGCAGTAGACGCAGCGAAAGTCGCAGCGGTCGGTCACCGAGATGCGCACGTAGCGCACCCGCCTGCCGAAATCGTCGATCAGTTCGCTAGGCAGTGTCGTCATTGTCGAGTCTCTCCGAATCACTCCTGCCAGCGACGCGCATCCTGGTGGTCGGAATCACGCTCCGACACCCAGTAGTCTCCGCCGGTGGCGTGCTCCTTCTTCCAGAAAGGCGCACGGGTCTTGAGAAAGTCCATGATGAAGTCGCAGGCCTCGAAGGCGGCGCGACGGTGGGCGCTGGCAACCACTACCAACACGATAGGGTCTCCGGGGGCCAGGCGTCCAATACGGTGGATCACGCGCACCCCGTCCAGCGGCCAACGCGCCCCGGCCTCGGCGACGATTCCCTCGAGGGCCGACTCGGTCATGCCGGGATAGTGCTCCAGGGTCAGGGCCGTGACCTCGGGGCTCTCGTTGAAGTCGCGCACCAGGCCGGTGAAGCTCACCACCGCCCCGATATCGGTGCGGCCGGCCAGCAGGGCCCGCTGCTCGGCGCCGGCATCGAAGGGCGTCTCCTGCACGCGAATCATGGGGGTCAACCTCCCGTCACCGGGGGAAAGAAGGCGACCTCGTCCTCGCTGGTCACCGGCGTGGCGTCGCCGGCCATCACCTGGTTGACCGCGCACAGCACGCGCCCCTCGTCGAGCCGCGAGAAGCGCGGATCCAGGGTCTTGAGGGCGGCCTTGAGACCGGCCACGTCGGAGCTTTCCAGGCTGTCCAGGGGCACCGTGACCTCGCCCACGCCGAGCCGCTCGCGCAACTCGGCCAGGCACTTCACACGGATGCAGGGGGCATTGGTGGCACAGCGACTGCCCAGGCTCACCTCGCCGCTCTGGCCCTGGCCGGTGACGATGGGCGACTCCCCCGCGGCGCCGGCGAAGGCCTCGGAGGCCGCCGGCTCGCGACGATAGTCGCCGGACTTGCCGCCGGTCTTGGTGTCGAGATGGATGGCGCCGATCTCCATGTCCTTGTCCACGGCCTTGCACATGTCATAGAGGGTCAGGCAGGCCACGGAGACCGCGGTGAGTGCCTCCATCTCGACGCCGGTGCGGCCGTTGAGGCGACAGGTGGCGCTCACCTCGACGCGGCTCGCGGCCTCGTCGAGGTGGAAGTCGATGGCCACCTTGGACAGCGGCAGGGCGTGGCACAGGGGAATCAGTTCGTGGGTGCGCTTGGCGGCCTGGATGCCGGCGATGCGCGCGGTGGCCAGGACGTCGCCCTTGGGCAGGCCGCCGTCGACGAGCAGCGCCAGGGTGGCGGGCCGCATGCGGATATGTCCGGAGGCGGTCGCCTCGCGGCGGCTCTCGGGCTTGTCGGCGACGTCCACCATATGGGCCTCGCCACGCGGGTTGAGATGGGTCAGGGACATGGGAGTCGCCTCACGGGAGTCGAAACAGGGGGTGAATGGATACCGCTTCGCCACGGGCCACGCCGGGGCGCGCGGCGGCGATCTCGATCAGGCAGTTGGCCCGCACCATGGACGAGAGGATGCCGGAGCCCTGGGCGCCGGTGTCGGCCACCCACAGCCGCCCCTCCGGGTCGCCACGATAGACGCCGCGCAGGTAGTCGACCCGCCCTTCTCGGCTCTTGAGGTCGTGCTCGGCGATGGCGGTCAGGCGCGGCGGCGCTTCCGCGCGGCCCTGCAGACGGGCCAGCAGGGGCGCGGCGAACTGCAGGAAGGTCACCATGGCCGCCACGGGGTTGCCGGGCAGCCCCAGGAAGGGCACGCCCCGCGCCCCCAGACGGCCGCAGGCCAGCGGCCGGCCGGGGCGGATGGCGATCTTCCAGAAGCCCAGCTCGCCGCGCTCGGCCAGGGCGTCGCGGGTGAAGTCGGCATCGCCCACCGAGACGCCGCCGCTGGTGACCACCAGGTCGGCCTCGGCGGCGGCGCGATCCAGGGCGGCGGCGATGGCCGCGCGGTCGTCGGGCAGGATGCCCAGGTCCTGCACCTCGCCGCCGTGCTCGATCACCAGGCCCATCAGGCTGTGACGGTTGGCGTCGAAGATGCCGGCGTCGGACGGCGTCTCGCCCGGCGCGGTGACCTCGTCGCCGGTGGAGAAGATCGCCACCCGCGGGCGGCGCACCACCGGCGCCTCGGCGAGCCCCAGGGAGGCCAGCAGGCCGAGTTCGGCGGCGCCCAGGCGGGTGCCGGCGGCCAGCGCCACCCGGCCGCGGGCGAGGTCCTCGCCGGCCCGGCGCACGTTCTGGCCGTGCCTGACCCGCTCGGGGCGCTCGACATGCACCCAGCAGCGGCCGTCGGCGCCCTCCTCCACCGCCAACTGCTCACGCATGATCACGGTATCGGCGCCCTCGGGCAGCGGTGCGCCGGTGGTGATGCCGGCGCACTCGCCGGGCCCCAGGGGGCGCTCCACCGGGTGACCGGCGAGGATCTCGGCGACGCGCCGCAGCCGCACGGGGCGCTCGCCCGTCTCGGGCCAGGCCAGGGCGATGCCGTCCATGGCCGAGTTGGTGCGCCGGGGCACGTCGATGGGCGAGACGATGGCCTCGGCCAGCACCCGGCCGTGCAGCTCGGCCAGGGGCCGGTTCTCGGCGGGCAGCGGCCCGGCGACGAGCGACAGCACCGCCTCGCGGGCCTCGTCCGCGGCGAGCATCCGCTCGCCCAGCTCGAAACAGGAGAGCGTCATGGCGATACCCCCTCGCCAGCGCGGCGCGCCCGGCGCTCGTCGGGCCAGCGAGCGGGCCAGGCGGCGATCCAGTCGATCAGGGCGTCGAGGTCGTTGAGGTCCAGCGCCTCGACCCCCGCCGGCAGGGCCAGGGGTTCGTCGCTGGCCACGGCGCGCACCCAGGGATCCTCGGTCGCGCGCAGCGACTTGCCCAGCGCCGGACGGTACAGTTCCAGCTTGGGCAGCGGCCAGGCCTTGAAGCCCTCCACCAGCACCAGGTCGGGGCGCTGGGGCGCGACCATGGCCACCAACGCCTCGAGGTCGGCCTCGGCCTGGTCCGGGGTCTCCATCATCAGCGCCAGCCGGCTGCGGGAGGCCACCAGCATCGGCGCGGCGCCGGCCTGGCGCAGGCGGTGGCTGTCCTTGCCGGGCTGGTCGACATCGAAGCCGTGGTGGGCATGCTTGATCACCGCCACCCTGAGGCCGCGCTCGCGCAACCGCGGCAGCAGCCGCTCCAGCAGGGTGGTCTTGCCGGTACCGCTCCAGGCCGCGATGCCCAGCAGCGGCAACTCCTCGGCGAGGGTCAGGGTGACGGGCGCGGCATCGGTCATCGGTTGGCGGGCTCCCCGTGCAGCGCCTGCTCGAGGCGGCGCTTGTCGTCGTCGGTGTTGAGGTTGGCGAAGGCCGCCGGGCAGTCGGAGACGTCCACCCGGCACCAGGCGTGGCGAGCGTACCAGCGGTCGATCTTGCGCTCGCCGCCGGCCAGCGCCGCGCCGAGGTCGTCGGCCAGGGCGGTGCGGATCAGCGCCACCACCGGATGCAGGCGCTCGCCGTCGCAGGCCACGGCGATGTCGGCCTCGCCGAGGCCCGCCACCAGCCGCGCCACCAGGTCCTCGGGCAGCGCCGGGGTGTCGCAGGGCACCACCACCAGCCAGGGGGTGGTGGCCGCGCGCAAGCCGCTGTAGATGCCCATCAGCGGCCCCTGGTAGCCGCCCTCGGCGTCCTCGACGACGCGGTCGGCGAACTCGCCATAGGCGGCCAGGCTGCGGTTGGCGTTGATCAGCACCTCGGCCACCCGGCCCGCCAGGCGCTCGCGCACATGGGCCACCAGCGGGCGACCGGCGAAGGACACCAGGCCCTTGTCCACGCCGCCCATGCGGCGCCCCTGGCCGCCGGCCAGGATCAGGCCGGTGAGTTCGTGTTGCGGGATCATGGGGCCTCCTTCTCTGCCCTCATGATGCCTGAGCCGGGGCGCGGGTGCCACGTCCCGGCTTCCACGCAAGTCCTTGTCGTGACGACGGTCAAGCCGCGTTCTATTGGGTTATCATATGTGCACTTTTCTTGACGGGACGGACCATGGAAGCGGAAGCAGGATTCGACGTCGGCGGCCGCCTGCGCCAGCTGCGCCTGGCCCGCGGCCTCTCCCAGCGGGAGCTGGCCAAGCGCGCCGGGGTCACCAACAGCACCATCTCGCTGGTCGAGCAGAACAGCGTCAGCCCCTCGGTGAGCTCGCTGAAGAAGATCCTCGACGCCCTGCCGGTGTCGATCAGCGCCTTCTTCGCCGGCGACGAGCCGAGCCCGCCCCGGGTCTTCTACCGCGCCGAGGAGCTCACCGAGATCGGCGACGGTCGGCTCTCCTTCCGCCTGGTGGCGGCGCGGCGGCCGGGCCGCAGCATGTCGATCATCCACGAGCGCTACCCGCCCGGGGCCGACACCGGCGAGGAGATGCTGGAGCACGACGGCGAGGAAGGCGGCGTGATCATCGCCGGGGAGATCGAGCTCACCGTGAGCGGCGAGGTGGCGATCCTGCGCGAGGGCGACGCCTACTACTTCGATTCGCGCCTGCCCCACCGCTTCCGCAACCGCGGCGAGGCGGAGTGCGTGATCGTCAGCGCCAACAGCCCGCCGACCTTCTCGGAGGGCGGGCAGGAGCTGCATCACGCCTGAGGGTGTCGGGCGCCTGCGGCGCATGCCTTCCTACATCCCCTTCGGCGCGAAGATGCCGGGGGCGTTGCGCCAGTAGCCCTGGTAGTCCATGCCGAAGCCGAAGACATAGCGGTCGACGACTTCCAGGCTGCAGTAGTCGGCCTCGAGGCCGGGTGCCGCCTTGCGGTCGTGGCGCTTGTCGACCAGCACGGCGGTGGCGATGCTCGTCGCCCCGGCCTCGCGGCAGTAGTCGAGGATGGCGGCCAGCGTCGCACCCTCGTCGAGGATGTCGTCGACGATCACCACGTGGCGGCCGGCCATGGGGATCTCCGGGGAGACGCGCCAGAACAGCTCGCCGCCGTGGGTCTTGCCGCGGTAGCGGGTGGCGTGCAGGTAGTCCACCTCCAGCGGGAAGCCCAGCCGGGTCAACAGGTGGCCGGTGGTGATCAGGCCACCGTTCATCACGCAGTAGAAGACCGGCAGCTTGTCGCCCAGGTCGCGGGTGATCTCGTCGGCCATGCGGTCCAGGGCACGCTCCACCTCCTGCTGGCTGATCAGGCAGTCGGCGTTGTCCATGACCTCGCGCATGTCGGCGAGGGACTGATGGGCGTCGGGGTCGAGTTGGGGCATCGCAGATAATTCTCGCTCGTGGGATCAATCGCGGGCCATGGCCTCGAGGCGGGCGTGCACGCGTCGCCAGCGGGACAGGGCGCCGATGGCGTCGAGGTCGGGGCGCGCCCGGGCATAGCGCAGCCGGGCCAGGCGCGGTAGCGGCGGCCGCTCTCGGCAGGCATCGAGCACCTCGCGGGCCGCCGCGCGGTCGTTGCACACCAGCAGCATGTCGCAGCCGGCGGCGAGCGCCGCCAGGGCCCGTTCCCCCGGACTCCCCGCCGAGGCCGCCCCGGCCATGCTCAGGTCGTCGGAGAAGATCACGCCCTTGAAGCCCAGGGTCTCGCGCAGCATGCCGAGCCAGGCCGGCGAGAACCCCGCCGGGCGCGGGTCGAAGGCGGAGTAGACCACATGGGCGGGCATCACGCCGTCGAGGCACGACGCCAGCCGGTCGAAGGGCACCAGGTCGTGCTCGCGCAGCGCCGCCAGGGGGCGGTCGTCCACCGGCAGCTCGCGGTGGGAGTCGGCCGCCACGCCGCCGTGGCCGGGGAAGTGCTTGCCCACGGCGACCATGCCGGCCTCGTGGAGCCCCTTGACGAAGGCGCCCGCCATGGCGGCCACCGCCTGGGGATCGTCGGAGAAGCTGCGATCGCCGATCACCGTGGAGCTGCCGCCGTCGACGTCGAGCACCGGAGCGAAGCTGAGATCGAGGCCACAGGCGGCCATCTCCATGCCCAGCAGCCAGCCGGCGTCCTGACACAGCCGCAGGGTGACCTCGGGGTGGGCGGCGAAGTCCTTGCCCAGCCGACGCATGGCGGGCAGGCGGGTGACCCCGTCGCGCAGGCGCTGCACCCGCCCGCCTTCCTGGTCGATGGCCAACAGCAGCTCGGGGCGCTCGCGGCGGATGGCGCGGCACAGCGACCGGACCTGGTCGGCCGATTCCACGTTGCGTGCGAAGAGGATCACCCCGCCGACCTCGGGCCGCCCCAGCAGGGCCCGCTCTTCGGCGCTCAGGGTGGTCCCCTCCAGGTCCAGCATCACCGGGCCGAGAGGTTGGGTCATGGTCAGGCTCCTTGCGACAAGGCCGCGGGCAGGGGGTCGGGCAGGGGCGCCTGCATGGCGGCGACCACCACCGGGCGCAGGCGACGGATCAGGTCACGCACCGAGACGTGCTCGCCGTAGTCCTTCTCGGCGATGTCGCGCAGGGCGTCGAGCCCCGAGAGGGTGAAGATCACGGTCCCCAGCACGAAGTGCAGGCGCCAGAAGCGCTCGGCGTCGGGCAGTTCAGGGGTGGCCTGGCGTACCAGCTCGGTGAAACGAGTGAAGACGCTGCCGTACTCCTCCTGGATGTAGCGCCGCAGGTGCCCCTGGGCCTGGCTGTAGGCCAGCCCCAGCAGGCGCATGAACACCTTCAGGCTGTTGCGCTCGGCGGGCACCTCGAGGACCGTGCGGGCCATGGTCTCGAGCAGTTCCTCGAGGGGAATGGTGCCGCCCCGATGGCGTGCCTCGAGGTCGTCGAGGGCGAGGTGGAAGCGTTCGGTGAAGGGATCCAGGTAGCGGGCGAACACCGCCTGGATCAACGACTTCTTGGAGCCGAAGTGATAGTTCACCGCGGCCAGGTTGACCTTGGCCTTGCTGGTGATGGTGCGCAACGATGTCTCGGCGAAGCCGCGTTCGGCGAACAGCACCTCGGCCGTGTCGAGAATCCGTGTGACGGTGTCGGTCTGTGCCATGAGCTAAGACGTCCCGGTTATAAACAGCTGTTTCAAACGTAGCAGGATTGTACAAGACCCGGCTAGTTACGCTCAACGCTGATCCCACGGAGGCGTTTGAAACGGCACACTTTATCGCCTTTTACTGGATGAACTTCCATGCTGTATACTTGCCCAATAGATGCAGCATAACCCGACACCCGGAGGTCGCATGGCACGCCCCCTCACCCAGCGCCAGCAGAACGTCTACGACTTCATCGTCAAGACCATCCACGAGCTCGGCTACCCCCCGACCCGCGCCGAGATCGCCCGTGCCCTGGGCTTCCGCTCTCCCAACGCCGCCGAGGAGCACCTGCGCGCCCTGGAGCGCAAGGGCGTGATCCGCATGATGGCCGGCACCTCCCGCGGTATCCGCCTGCCGGCCCTGGAGCAGGAGGCGGAGGCCGAGGAAGCCCCCTCCCCGGGCCTGCCGATCATCGGCGAGGTGGCCGCCGGCAGCCCGGTCCTGGCCGCCGAGCACATCGACCGCTACTGCCCCCTGCCTCCCGAGTACTTCACCCCCCGGGCCGACTACCTGCTCAAGGTACGCGGCCTGTCCATGAAGGACGTGGGCATCCTGGAGGGCGATCTGCTGGCGGTGCATCGTACCGATCGGGTCCGCGACGGCCAGATCGTGGTGGCGCGCCTGGAGGACGAGGTCACCGTGAAGCGCTTCCAGCGCCAGGGGCATCGCGTCACCCTGCTGGCCGAGAACCCCGATTTCGCGCCCATCGAGGTGGACCTGCGCCATGAGCCGCTGGAGATCGAGGGCATCGGGGTGGGCCTGATCCGCGGCGGCAATGGCCAGGCTCTCAGCTAATCGCAAGATCCTCCACGCCGACTGCGACTGCTTCTTTGCGGCGGTGGAGATGCGCGACGATCCCGCCTTGCGCGACATCCCGCTGGCCATCGGGGGCAGCGTCGCGCGGCGCGGGGTCATCGCCACCTGCAACTACCCGGCGCGGGCCTTCGGCATCCATTCGGCGATGCCCACGGCCCGCGCCCTGCGCCTCTGTCCGCACCTGACCCTGCTGCCCGGTGACTTCGACAAGTACCGCGAGGTATCGCGCCGGCTCCAGGCGGTCTTCCACGAGCTGACGCCGCTGGTGGAACCGCTCTCCCTGGACGAGGCCTTCCTCGACGTCACCGGGGCCGAGCGCTTCTCGGGCAGCGCCACCTGGATGGCCCGCTGGCTCAAGGCGGAGTGCCTGGCGCGCACCGGCATCACCGTCTCGGTGGGCGTGGCACCGACCAAGTTCCTGGCCAAGATCGCCAGCGACTGGGACAAGCCCGATGGCCTCACGGTGATCCCCCCGGCGCGGGTCGACGACTTCCTGCTGGACCTGCCCGTCAAGAAACTCCATGGCGTGGGGCCGGCCACCGGCGCCTGCCTGGACGCCCTGGGCATCGCCACCTGCGAGCAGTTGCGCCAGGTGCCGCTGGAGCGGCTGGTGGAGGAGTTCGGCAAGTTCGGCCGGCGGCTCTTCGAGCTTGCCCGGGGCATCGACGAGCGCCCGGTGAAGGTGGAACGGGAGCGCAAGTCGATCAGCGTGGAGACTACCTTCGCCCGCGACCTGCCCGACCTGGCGAGCTGCCGCGAGGCCCTGGCGCCGCTCTGCGAACGGCTCGAGGAGCGCCTGGCCCGCCATGGACACCCCGCCCTCTCCGGCCTGCTCGTGAAGGTGCGCTTCGACGACTTCAGCCTCACCACCCTGGAGAGCCGGGGGCTGGCGCCCGACCCGCAGAGCTTCGCCCGGCTGCTCGAGCAGGCCTGGCAACGTGGCCGACGCCCGGTGCGCCTGCTGGGGGTCGGCGCCAGGCTGGTCCCGGCCGACGAGCGTCGCCAGCTCAGTCTGCCGTTCTAACCAGCACCACTGGCTCATTATTGTAGGAGGGCAACTTGTTGCGCGACTGGAGGCCGCAGGCCTCCCGGCGGGGATCTCCCGAGCGACGATGACACCGCCGGGCGCCTTATGGCGCCAATCGCGCAGCGGAGCTGCCCTCCTGCTTACGGGGTCAATCGCGCAGCGGAGCCGGAACGCCGGACCGATCCTTCCTACACTTTGTAGTTCGACGCACACCCCGCCGACCAAAGTGCAAGCCCCATGGGACGGGGCTCGCTTAACATTGTCGACAGTCTCGCGTAGAATCGCGACCACTCGAGACGGGGGCTTCGCACCCCTGTTCCACGCGCCAGAGGCTTGTTCCGGCGGCGCTTTCGCCGGTTCGCGACACTCTGGCCCCACTAGCAATGAGGGCCCTACCGTGCTTGAAGCCTACCGCCAACATGTCGAGGAGCGTGCCGCCGAGGGCGTGCCGCCGAAGCCGTTGAATGCCGAGCAGGTCGCCGCCCTGGTCGAGCTGCTGAAGAACCCGCCGGCCGGCGAGGAGGAGTTCATCCTCGACCTGCTCACCAATCGCGTTCCGCCCGGCGTCGACGAGGCCGCCTACGTGAAGGCCGGTTTCCTCACCGCCATCGCCAAGGGCGAGGCCGCCTCGCCGCTGATCGACAAGATCCACGCGGTCAAGCTGCTGGGCACCATGCAGGGCGGCTACAACATCGTCTCCCTGGTCGAGCTGCTCGACGACACCGAGCTCGCCAAGGAAGTGGGCGAGCAGCTCAAGCACACCCTGCTGATGTTCGACGCCTTCCACGACGTGGAGGAGCGGGCCAAGGCGGGCAACGCCGTGGCCAAGGACGTCATCCAGTCCTGGGCCGACGCCGAGTGGTTCCTGGCCAAGCCGGCGCTGGAAGAGAAGATCACCCTCAGCGTCTTCAAGGTACCCGGCGAGACCAACACCGACGACCTCTCCCCCGCCCCGGATGCCTGGTCACGCCCCGATATCCCGGTGCACGCCAACGCCATGCTCAAGAACGAGCGTGACGACATCGAGCCCGAGGAGCCCGGCGTCAAGGGCCCGCTCAAGCAGATCGAGGCGGTGAAGGCCAAGGGCTTCCCGGTCGCCTACGTGGGCGACGTGGTCGGCACCGGCTCCTCGCGCAAGTCCGCCACCAACTCCGTGCTGTGGTTCTTCGGCGACGACATCCCCAACGTGCCCAACAAGCGCGCCGGGGGGTTCTGCTTCGGCGGCAAGATCGCGCCGATCTTCTTCAACACCATGGAAGATTCCGGCGCGCTGCCCGTGGAGATGGACGTCTCCAAGCTCGAGATGGGCGACGTCATCGACGTCTACCCCTACGCAGGCAAGGTGTGCAAGCACGACACCGACGAGGTGCTGACCACCTTCGAGCTCAAGACCCAGTTGATCCTCGACGAGGTGCGCGCCGGCGGCCGCATCCCGCTGATCATCGGCCGCGGCCTGACCACCAAGGCGCGCGAGTCCCTGGGCCTGCCCGCCTCCGACGTCTTCCGCCTGCCCGAGCAGCCGGTCGATACCGGCAAGGGCTACACCCTGGGCCAGAAGATGGTCGGCAAGGCCTGCGGCCTGGAGGGCGTGCGCCCGGGCATGTACTGCGAGCCCAAGATGACCACCGTGGGCTCCCAGGACACCACCGGCCCGATGACCCGCGACGAGCTCAAGGACCTGGCCTGCCTGGGCTTCCAGGCCGACCTGGTGATGCAGTCCTTCTGTCACACCGCCGCCTACCCGAAGCCGGTGGACGTGGACACCCACCACACCCTGCCCGACTTCATCATGAACCGTGGCGGCGTCTCGCTGCGTCCCGGCGACGGCATCATCCACAGCTGGCTGAACCGCATGCTGCTGCCCGACACCGTGGGCACCGGCGGCGACTCCCACACCCGCTTCCCGCTGGGCATCTCCTTCCCGGCCGGTTCCGGCCTGGTGGCCTTCGCCGCGGCCACCGGCGTGATGCCGCTGGATATGCCGGAATCGGTGCTGGTGCGCTTCAAGGGCCAGCGCAAGCCGGGCGTCACCCTGCGTGACCTGGTCCACGCCATCCCCTACTACGCCATCCAGAAGGGGCTGCTGACCGTCGAGAAGTCGGGCAAGAAGAACGCCTTCTCCGGCCGCGTGCTGGAGATCGAGGGCCTCGAGGACCTCACCGTCGAGCAGGCCTTCGAGCTCTCCGACGCCTCCGCCGAGCGCAGTGCCGCGGGCTGCACCATCACCCTGTCCGAAGACAGCGTGAGCGAGTACCTGAAGTCCAACATCACCCTGCTCAAGTGGATGATCGCCAACGGCTATGGCGATGCGCGCACCATCGAGCGCCGCATCCAGGGCATGGAGGAGTGGCTGGCCGACCCGAGCCTGATGCGCGCCGACCAGGACGCCGAGTACGCCGAGGTGATCGAGATCGACCTCGACGAGCTCGACCAGCCGGTGCTGTGCGCCCCCAACGACCCCGACGACGCCCGCCTGCTCTCCGAGGTGGCCGGCGAGAAGATCGACGAGGTGTTCATCGGCTCGTGCATGACCAACATCGGCCACTTCCGCGCCGCGGGCAAGCTGCTCGAGAAGCAGCCGGCCGGCAGCCTGAAGACCAAGCTGTGGCTGGCGCCGCCCACCAAGATGGACCAGCACCAGCTCACCGAGGAGGGCTACTACGGCATCTATGGCCGCGCCGGGGCGCGCATGGAGATGCCGGGCTGCTCGCTGTGCATGGGCAACCAGGCCCGCGTGGCGGCCAAGAGCACCGTGGTCTCCACCTCCACCCGCAACTTCCCCAACCGCCTGGGCGACGGCGCCAACGTCTACCTCGCCTCGGCGGAGCTGGCGGCCGTGGCCGCCGTGGAGGGTCGCCTGCCCAGCGTCGACGAGTATCGTCGCTACATGAGCGAGTTCGACGCCATGGCCGGCGAGATCTATCGTTACATGAACTTCCACGAGATCGAGGAGTATCAGAAGGCCGCTTCCAACGTGATTCCCGTCTCCCAGGAAGCCTGATACCCCGGGTTCTGATAGAATCAGGTTCGACTCCGATGCTCGCAACATCGAAGGCCGCCGTCCGCGGCGGCCGGAGCCGATGACCGAAGCGCCCCCCGGGGCGCTTTTTTTGGTTCTTCGCCGATCGGCGTGCAACCGTATTGTAGGAGGCCAACTCTGTTGGGCGATTGGAGGCCACAGGCCTCCGGCGGGGGCAGCCGACACCTGGCAACACCGCTAGGCGCCTGACGGCGCCAGTCGCGCAGCGGAGTCGAGGCGTCGAACCGTGCCCTCCTACCGACAGGTTTCACGCCAAAGTGCGATGAACCTTTTTTTGGGCCCTCCTACACCCATCGCCCAACCAACCGAGTTGCCCTCCTACATCAACGGGAGTCGCGTTAGGATAGACGCCCATTCCCTGCGCCAAAGGAGCACGCCATGAACCAGGACGCCTTCCAGCACAGCATCCGCAAGCTGCTCAAGACGGTGGGGGTCACCACCCAGCAGCGCATCGAGCAGGCCGTCCAGGAGGCCCTCGACGAGGGGCGCCTGCAGGGCGACGAATCGCTTCCGGCCAGCGTGCGCGTGCAGGTGAACGGGCTCGACCTGGACCTCACCTTCGAGGAGGACATCACGCTTGAGTGACGTCATTCTCGTCGAGGGGCTCGGCAAGACCTACGCCGGCGGCTTCCAGGCGCTGAACGACGTCGACCTGGCGATCCGGCGCGGCGAGATCTTCGCCCTGCTGGGCCCCAACGGCGCCGGCAAGACCACCCTGATCAGCGTGATCTGCGGCTTGGTCAATCCCACCGCGGGCCGGGTGCTGGTCGACGGCTTCGACAGCGTCCGCGAGTTCCGCGAGGCCCGGGCACGCATCGGCCTGGTGCCCCAGGAGCTGACCAACGACGCCTTCGTCACGGTATGGGACACGGTGAGCTTCAGCCGTGGCCTGTTCGGCAAGCCCCGGGATCCGGTCCACATCGAGAGGGTGCTGCGTTCGCTGTCGCTGTGGGACAAGCGCCACAACCGGCTGATGACGCTCTCCGGCGGCATGAAGCGCCGGGTGCTGATCGCCAAGGCCCTGGCCCATGAGCCGGAGATCCTGTTCCTCGACGAGCCTACCGCCGGGGTCGACGTGGAGCTTCGCCGCGACATGTGGGAGGTGGTGCGCGGGCTGCGCGACAACGGGGTGACCATCATCCTCACCACCCACTACATCGAGGAGGCCGAGGAGATGGCGGATCGCATCGGGGTGATCCGCCGCGGCGAGCTGGTGCTGGTGGAGGAGAAACACGCCCTGATGCGCCAGCTGGGCCGCAAGGAGCTGACCCTGCACCTGCGCGAGCCCCTGGAGGCGGTGCCCGCCGCCCTGGCCCATCACGACCTGAGCCTGGCCGAGGAGGGCCATGCGCTGGTCTACCGCTACGATGCCGAGGCCCGCGACGACGACCCGACCGGCATCGCCGAGTTGCTGGCCGACCTGGAGGCGACCGGCATCGGCTTCAAGGACCTGCATACCCGCCAGAGCTCCCTGGAGGAGATCTTCGTCAGCCTGGTCAAGGAGACCGCTTGATGAGCCTGGAGTCCGTGAAGACCCTCTACCGCGCCGAGATGGCCCGCAGCCTGCGCACCGTGCTGCAGAGCATCGTCTCGCCGGTGATCTCCACCTCGCTCTACTTCGTGGTATTCGGCGCCGCCATCGGCACCCGCATCAGCGAGGTGGAGGGCGTCAGCTACGGCGCCTTCATCGTGCCGGGCCTGATCATGCTGATGCTGCTGACCCAGAGCGTCTCCAACGCCTCCTTCGGGATCTTCTTCCCGCGCTTCTCGGGCACCATCTACGAGATCCTCTCGTCGCCCATGTCCTACTGGGAGATCGTCCTCGGCTACGTGGGGGCGGCGGCCAGCAAGTCGCTGATCCTGGGGACCATCGTGCTGGTCACCGCGCGCCTGTTCGTGCCCTACGGCATCGACCACCCGCTGATGATGGTGCTCTTCCTGGTGCTCACCGCGGTGACCTTCAGCCTGCTGGGGTTCATCATCGGCATCTGGGCAGACGGCTTCGAGCGGCTGCAGCTGGTACCGCTGCTGGTGATCACCCCGCTGACCTTCCTCGGCGGCACCTTCTACTCCATCGACATGCTGCCGCCCTTCTGGCAGGTGGTGACCCTGGCCAACCCGGTGGTCTACCTGGTCAGCGGCTTCCGCTGGAGCTTCTACGGCATCAGCGACGTCAGCCCCCTGGTGAGCCTGGGCATGATCCTGCTGTTCCTGGCCGCGGCCCTGGCGGTGGTGGCCTGGATCTTCCGCACCGGCTATCGGCTCAAGCCCTAGGCGGGTATCATGCCCGCCCCGTTCCCGACGACGGAGCCGTCATGCCGATCCTCAATGCCATCGTCCATCGCATCGACAAGCCCAGCGACCAGCCGGCCCGGCTGGTGCCCGCCGACGCCGCCCTGCCCGCCTCGGATACCCTCGACGCCCTGCTCGAGGGGCTGACCCGCGCCTACCACGCCAAGGGCAAGGCCTGGGGACACTTCGCCGAACCCGGCAGCGAGGCGGCCTCGCCGCTGGCCGCGGAGCTCGCCGACCACCTGGCGGGCGAGCGCGACTTCGTCGCCTTCACCCGCGGCGTGGCCGAGCGCGTCACCGCCCTGGTGGACGCCCACCTCTCGCTCTCCGGCGAGCTGCTGTTCCTCGACACCCGCTTCGGCGACGCCCGCTTCCTGACCCTGGCGCTGCTGCACCACCGCGAGGGCTTCGGGGTGGACGACGCGCGCGCCGTGGTCCCGGCCCGCCAGCTCAACCTGGCCCAGATGAGCCTGGCGGCGCGCATCGACCTCGCTCAGTGGCAGGCCGGGGGCGACTCGAAGCAGTACCTCTCCTGGGTCCGCGACCGCGGCGGCAAGGCGCTCGCCGAGGGCTTCGCCGCCCTGCTGGGCGCGGTGGAGGGGGTCGACGCCAGCGGCGAGACCCGCACCCTGCTCAAGGCCTTCAGCGACTACGTGGAGCACGAGGACCTGCCGGAGGAGGCCAGCCGCGAGAAGACCGAGACGCTGATCGACTACGCCAGCGACCAGGCCAGCCGCGGCGAGCCGATCACCCTGGAGGAGCTCTCGGAGCTGCTCGACGAGCAGGAGCCCAAGGCGTTCTTTGATCATATCCGCAACGCCGACTACGGCCTGTCGCCGGAGATCCCGCCGGACCGCAAGGCGCTGAACCAGTTCCGCCGCTTCACCGGTCGCGCCGGCGGGGTGTCGATCAGCTTCGACTCCCACCTGCTGGGCTCCAGCGTGGAGTACGACGAGGACGCCGACCGCTTGATCATCAAGCAGGTGCCCAAGCAACTGAAGGAACAGCTCAGGCGTCAAGGCTGAAAATGATCACCCCCGTCCATCGCGAGGACCTGGCTGTTTTCATGCTCCGCCGATGACATGTTTAATACAACAAGCTCTTGTTTTTAATATTAAAAATGCTCTTCGTAGGAAATAGCTTACCCGCCACGTAGGCGATACCGTGCATTTGCGAAAACCCACTGGCCAGCACCCGCTTTCCCGGCCAAGCTTGCCCTGACGTGCAGCAGGGCAAGCTTGCACGACGCCCCCCGAGAAACATTCGTCATGTCGGCTGCAGCCAGCCGATGACACAGGTCCGAGGCGAGCGGTATGGAAAGCAGCGCAGGGAATTCCATAAGGCTGAACTGGCAGGCCGAGTTTGCGGATCCGGAGCGCGAGTCGCTCTACCGGCGCATCAGCCTCGCCTACGAGGCCTGCCAGCTGCGTTTCGCGCTCTACATCGCCGCCGGCATGTACCTCGCCTTCATCCTCGCCGACTACGGCGTGCTGGGCGACGGCGCCGCCTTCCAGGCCTTGCTGCTGATGCGGCTGACCGTGGTGACCGCCTGCCTGGTGCTGTTGACGGCCGTGTGGCGCAACCCGGCCATGGCCCAGCGTCCGCTGGCCATCACCGCCGTCTGCTTGCTCGGGATCACCTGCCTGCTGCTGACGATCCCCTTGCGCCCGGAGCCCGAGGGCATGCATATCGCCGCCCTGATCGTGGCCAGCATGGCGCTCTACCTGTTCATCCCCAATCGCCCCGTCTGGATGCTGGCCGCCAACGCCTACCTGCTGCTGGGGTTTCTGGTGATTACCTTGGCCTGGGCACCGATCTCGGGCGTGCTCATGGCCTCCAGCCTGGCGCTGCTGGCCTTCGTGAACCTGCTGGGCTGGCTGACCAACACCCGGCTGAACCGACTCAAGCGCGAGCAGTTCGCCCTGCTCCTCGAGGAACGCTCCACCAACCGCAGGCTCAAGCGGGAAATCGAGGAAAGAGTCGCCCTCGAGTCGCAGCTCCGCGACCTCGCCTGCACCGATGAGCTGACCGGTGTCGCCAACCGTCGTCATTTCTTCGAACTGGCCGAACATGAGCTCAGGCACGCCCGCCGGGACGGCACTCCCCTGGCGCTCTGCATGGTCGACGTCGACCACTTCAAGTCACTCAACGACCACCATGGCCATGCGGCAGGCGACATGGTCCTGCGCACGATCGCCGGCTGCTGCCAGGCCGTGCTGAGGGAGTCCGACGTCCTGGGCCGCTATGGCGGGGAGGAATTCGTGATCGCCCTGCCACTCGCCGACCTGAACACCGCCGCGGCCATCGGCGAGCGACTGCGACGCCGGATCGGTGACCTGTGTCTGCCGATCCTCGAGGGGGGGCCAGCCCTCACCGTGAGTATCGGGATCAGCCGGGTCGAGGCGGGGGAAGCGACGCTCGAGCCGGCCCTGCTGCGTGCCGACCAGGCCCTCTACGCGGGCAAGGCGCGGGGCCGGAACTGCGTCGTGGTGGCGGCCCGCCCGACCGGGATCACCCCCCGGGTGCCAAACCACGGGCCCCTGGGGGTGCACGAACCACCGCCGCCCCACGCCCCTCTGGGAGCCTGACGGCCCCCTCGACGCCCGGCCGGCGCATCGCGCACACTGGTGGGATAACCGCTTCCCGAGAGCCCGATGACCCCCTCACCCCACCCCCGTGTGCTGCTGCGCCTGCTCACCCTGTTGCGCCCCTATCGGGGCCGGCTGGTGCTGGCCGGCATGGCCCTGCTGGTCGCCGCCGCGAGCGTGCTGCTGCTCGGCCAGGGGCTGCGCCTGGTGATCGACCAGGGCTTCCTCGCCGACGACCGCGGCGGCCTGCACCGTGGCCTGCTCGCGATGCTGCTGGTGGTGGCGGTGCTGGCCGGGGCCTCGGCGCTGCGCTACTACCTGGTGACCTGGATCGGCGAACGGCTGGCCGCGGACCTGCGCCGGCGCGTCTTCGACCACCTGCTGACCCTGGAGCCCGCCTACTTCGAGGTCAGCCCCGTCGAGGGCGGCGGCGGCGCCGGCGAGATCGCCTCGCGTCTCACCGCCGACACCAGCGTGCTGCAGAGCCTGTTCGGCTCCTCGGTGTCGCTGGCGCTGCGCAACCTGCTGATGCTGGTGGGAGCGGTGATGCTGATGGTGGTGACCCAGCCCTGGCTGTCGGCCATCGTCCTGCTGGGCATTCCCGCCACCGTGCTGCCGATCCGCTGGTTCGGCCGTCGGGTCCGACGCCTGTCGCGCACCAGCCAGGATCGGGTGGCGGAACTGGGGCGCTACGCCGGCGAGGCGCTCACCGGCATCCGCACCGTCCAGGCCTTCCACCACGAACCCGCCGCCCGCCGCGACTACGGCGCCCGGGTCGAGGACGCCTTCGCCAGTGCCGTGGCCCGCACCCGCCAGCGCGCCTGGCTGACCGGCATCGCCATGCTGCTGGTCTTCGCCGCCGTGGGGCTGATGCTGTGGCAGGGTGGCCACGCCGTGCTGGCCGGCACCATGAGCTCCGGCGAGCTGGCGGCCTTCGTCTTCTATGCGGTGCTCGCCGCCGGCGCCGTGGGCACCCTGGCCGAGGTGGCCGGCGACGTGCAGCGTGCCGCCGGGGCCGCCGAACGCCTGCTGGAGCTGCTCGACGCCCGCCCGCGCATCCGCGCCCCGGCCACGCCCGTGCCGCTGCCGACGCCGGTGGCCGGCGAGCTGCGCCTGGAGGACGTCACCTTCACCTATCCGGGCCGCGAGACGCCCGCCCTCGCCGGGGTGGACCTGCGGATCCGTCCCGGCGAGCGGGTGGCCATCGTCGGGCCCTCCGGGGCCGGCAAGAGCACCCTGTTCACCCTGCTGCTGCGCTTCCATGACCCCGAGCGAGGCCGCCTGACCCTGGACGGCATCGACCTGCGCGACCTGGATCCGACCGAGCTGCGCGCCACCCTGGGGCTGGTCGCCCAGGAGCCGGTGCTGTTCACCGGCAGCGCCGCCGACAACCTGCGCTACGGCAGGCCCGATGCCACCGCGGAGGAACTGCGCGCCGCGGCCCGCGACGCCAATGCCCTGGCCTTCCTCGACGCCCTGCCCCAGGGCCTCGACACCCCGCTCGGCCCCGGCGGCGTGCAGCTCTCCGGCGGCCAGCGCCAACGCCTGGCCATCGCCCGGGCGCTGCTCAAGGATCCCCGGATCCTGCTGCTCGACGAGGCCACCAGCGCCCTGGACGCCGAGAGCGAACGCCTGGTCCAGCAGGCCCTGGATCGCCTGATGGCGAGCCGCACCAGCCTGGTGATCGCCCACCGGCTGGCCACCGTGGTGGCCGCCGACCGCCTGCTGGTATTGGACGAGGGCCGCCTGGTGGCCGCCGGCCGCCACGACGAGCTGATGGTCGATAGCCCGCTCTACCGCCACCTGGCGGAGCTGCAGTTCGGACGCCGGCGTGCCGTCCCCGAGGATAGCGCCTGAGCCTGGGTCGGGATCAGAACAGCCCCAGCTGGCGGTCGATGATCGCGGTGAAGTCGTCATCGATGAAGGGCAGGATGGCATCGGCCACCGGTTGCAGCTGACGGGTCAGGTAGTGGTGGGTGTCGATGGGCGAGCGCAGCGCCTCCAGGGGCTCCGGGCCGGCGGTGGTGATCACGTAACGGATCCAGCCGCCGTTCCGGTAGCGGCGCGGACGCCCCAGCCGCTGGTTGGCCTCGTCGGCCAGGCGCGCCGCCCGCACGTGGGGCGGCACGTTGTGCCGGTAGTCGTCGAGGCGCCGGCGCAGCCGCTTGCGGTAGACCAACCGCTCGTCGAACTCGCCGGTCAGGCCGTCACGCACATAGGCGCGGACATAGTCGCGATAGGGCTCGCCGCGGAAGACCCGCCGGTAGAGCTCCTGCTGGAACTGCTGGGCCAGCGGCGTCCAGTCGCTGCGCACCGTCTCCATGCCCTTGAACACCACCCGCTCCTCCCCCGAGGCATCGCGCACCAGGCCGGCGTAGCGCTTCTTGCTGCCCGCCTCGGTGCCGCGGATGGTGGGCATCAGGAAGCGCCGGTAGTGGGTCTCGAACTGCAGCTCCAGGGCGCTTGTGAGGCCGTATTCCGCCGCCAGGTGCTCGCGCCACCAGGCGTTGACCCGGGCCGCCAGGTGTCGCCCGATGGCCTCGGCCTCCGCCTCGTCGTGGACGCGGCCGAGCCACACGAAGGTAGAGTCGGTGTCGCCGTAGATAACGGTATACCCCTCGGCCTCGATCAGCTCGCGGGTGCGGCGCATGATGGCATGGCCGCGCATGGTGATCGACGAGGCCAGGCGCGCATCGAAGAAGCGGCAGCCCTTTGATCCCAGCACCCCGTAGAAGCTGTTCATGATGATCTTCAGCGCCTGGGAGAGCGGTGCGTTGCCGGCCCGCTTGGCGGCCTCGCGCCCGGCCCACACGCGCTCGACGATGGCCGGCAGGGCGTGGCGGGTGCGCGAGAAGCGCGCGCCGCGGAAGCCGGGCACCGAGGCGGCGTCCGAGGAATCGGCCAGGCCCTCCACCAGCCCCGCGGGGTCGATCAGGAAGCTGCGGATGATCGCGGGGTAGAGGCTCTTGAAGTCGAGCACCAGCACCGAGTCGTAGAGCCCGGGGCGGGAGTCCATGACGAAGCCGCCGGGGCTCTCGGCGGGCTCGCCCTCGCCCAGGTTGGGCGCCACCTGGCCAAGGCGATGCAGGCGCGGCAGGTAGAGGTGGGTGAAGGCGGCCACCGAGCCGCCGCTGCGGTCGGCGGCCAGGCCGGTGACGGTGGCCCGCTCGAGCAGGAAGTCGGTGAGCTCGGTCGCCGCGAAGATGCGCGTGACCAGCTCGCAGTCCTTGAGGTTGTAGCGGGCCAGGGCCGGCTTGTCCTCGGCGAACATGCGCAGGATGTCGTCCAGGCGCCGGTCGGGGTCGTCGATGGCCTTGCCCTCGCCCAGCAGCGCCCGGGCCACGCTCTCCAGGGCGAAGGAGGGAAAGCTCCAGGTGGCCGAGCGCAACGCCTCGATGCCGTCGACGATCAGCCGACCGGGGGCCGAGGCGAAGCAGCGCTCGGGCGACTGGCCCGGGGCGCGCCACTCCAGCGCCTCGCCGCCGCGCCCCAGGCGCAACGGCACGCCGAGGCGCTGGGCATGCTCGTGCAGCAGGCGCAGGTCGAACTGCACCAGGTTCCAGCCGATGATGGCGTCGGGATCATGCTCGGCGAACCAGGCGTTGAGCCGCTCCAGCAGTTCACGACGGCTATCGCAGTAGGCGAGGTCGAAATCAAGCTCCTGCGCTTTGCCATTGGCCGGCCCCAGCATATAGACCTGGCGCTGGCCACACCCCTCCAGCGCGATGGAGAACAGCTCGCCCCGGGCGCTGGTCTCGATGTCCAGCGAACAGAGCCGGAGCCGGGGGCGGTAGTCCGGCGCCGGCTTGAGATGGGCCTCCAGCAGCCCACCCGCCCCGTCGCTCTCGCCGCTCACCCACACCGGCGCGGTGATGAAGCGCTCCATCAGGTAACGCTCGGGCGGCCGGATATCGGCCTCGTACACCGCCACGCCCGCCGCCTCGAGACGCCGCGCCAGGGCCAACAACTGCCGGTAGTGCTGGCAGTAGAGGCCCACCACCGGGCGGCGCTGGAAGTCGTGCAGCGCGAGCCCACGCAGCTCGGCGCCGGCCTCGCCGGCGAGCACCGCCTCGGCGAGCCGGCGCTGCTCCGCCGGCAGGAAGGCCACGGGAGTCTGCACCGGCAGGGTGGCGCGCAGCGGCCCCTCGTCGGTGGCCAGCCACACCACCACCCGCTTGCCCTCGGGGGCATCATGCCAGTGCCGGGTGAGAAGGAAGCCCTGCCGTGAGTTCACCGCCCTGTCCCTGCCCACATTCACGCTACTCGACTCGCCGGCAGGGCCCCTCACACCTTCCAGGGCAACGGCGGCGGCATCAGCCGCTCGCCCGGCCATTGGGGGATCGAGCCGAAGCGCTCGCTGCCGATCTCCCAGTCGCGCTGGGCCACGGCGATCTCGGCCTTGCTGTGGCCCACGAAGTTCCACCAGATCAGGATCTCCTCGTCGAGGGGTTCGCCGCCGATCAGGATGGCGCGGCCGCCGGCCGGCAGGTCCAGGGTCACGCCGTCCCGGCCGCGGCCCAGGTAGGCCAGTTCGTTGGTGGCGAAGCCGTCGCCCTCGATCCCGAGCTCTCCCTCCAGGGGCAGGACGCCGTATTCGAAGTCGGGGCGCAGCGCCAGGGTCAGCGACGCCGCCTCGGCGGCGGCCAGGTCCACGCCGACCAGCGGCGAGAAGGCCAGGGTCGGCGCCCGCTGGCCGGCGAACTCGCCGATCAGCAGGGTCAGGGCGACGCCGGCCTGCTCCCAGCACGGCAGGGTGGCGTAGTGGTCGAAGCGTGAAGTGGTATCGCGGTGGGCCTCCGGCAGGGCGATCCACAGCTGGGCGGCGTGCAGCTGGTCGGAACCGGGCATCGACTGCTCGGTGTGGCTGATGCCGTGTCCCGCCGTCATCAGGTTGACCTGGCCGGGCCGGATCACCTGCTCGTGGCCCAGGCTGTCGCGGTGCAGCACCTCGCCCTCGATCATCCAGGTGAAGGTCTGCAGGCCGATGTGCGGATGGGGGCCGACCTGCATGCCGGCGCCGTCGCCCTTGAAGACCGAGGGGCCGGCGTGATCCAGGAAGCACCAGGCGCCCACCAGGCGCCGCTGGCGGGTGGGCAGCACGCGGTTGATGGGAATCCCGCCCACCTCGGCGCTGCGCGCAGCGATGTGCTGTACCTGGCGCCGGCCGTCGACGACCGGGCAATCCAACGACGAGGAGAGGCTCGTCTCCTTCACCAGGTTGCTCATGGCGTTCTCCTTCGATGGACGCTGGACATGCCCCCAGCATAGGCCGCAAGCCGACGCCAAGGCCATGGGCCAGCGGTCACGGGCGGCCGGGCCCCATGCCGTAACGGCATGGGAGCGTCGATACCGCAGCGCAGCATCGCGTGCTATAAGAAGCTTGTCCTCCCTTCCTTGGCCCCTCCAGGAACCACCACCATGCCCACCGGCTGCCCTGCCCCTGCCTGGCCACGGATCCCCCGCCGGCCGGGCGTTCTGTCGTCCGCCTGTCTCGCGTTGCTGCTCGCCAGCCCGATGGCCCATGCCGCCACCGGCAGCCTCGACCTGACCGGTTCGCTGGCCGGGGTGGCGGCGGTCACCCTGTTCGTCCTCGCCTATGCACTGGTCATGGGCGAGGAGAAGCTGCAGATGCGCAAGTCCAAGCCGGTGCTGGTCGCCGCCGGCCTGATCTGGGCGCTGATCGGCTGGGTCTATGTCCAGGCGGGCATGCCCGAGGAGTCCGAGCACGCCTTCCGCGAGACCCTGCTCGAGTTCACCGAGCTGATGCTCTTCCTGCTGGTGGCGATGACCTACATCAACGCCCTGGAGGAGCGCCGCGTCTTCGACGCCCTGCGCGCCTGGATGGTGCACAAGGGATTCAGCTACCGCCAGCTGTTCTGGCTCACCGGCGGCCTGGCCTTCGTGATCTCCCCGGTGGCCGACAACCTGACCACCGCCATGCTGATGTGCGCCGTGGTCATCAAGGTGGCCGAGGGCGACAGGCACTTCATCAACCTGGCCTGCATCAACATCGTGGTCGCCGCCAATGCCGGCGGCGCCTTCAGCCCCTTCGGCGACATCACCACCCTGATGGTCTGGCAGGCCGGCATGGTGGCCTTCTACGAGTTCTTCGCCCTGCTGGTGCCCTCGCTGGTCAACTTCCTGATCCCGGCGGTGATGATGAGCCTGTTCGTCGGCAACCGCACGCCGGAAGGCATCGAGGAGGCGGTCGAGCTCAAGCGCGGCGCGCGACGCATCATCGCGCTCTTCCTGCTCACCGTGGCCACCGCCGTGGCCTGCCACAGCCTGCTGCACCTGCCACCGGTGCTGGGCATGATGACCGGCCTGGGCTATCTGCAGTTCTTCGGCTACTACCTGCGCCGCAGCCTGCCGCGCTCGCTGGCGCGCAAGCGCGCCCGCTATACCCGGCTCGGCGACGACAAGAAGCTGGCCCAGTTGGGCAGCGTGGTGCCCTTCGACGTCTTCAACCGCGTGGCGCGGGCCGAGTGGGACACCCTGCTGTTCTTCTACGGCGTGGTGATGTGCGTGGGCGGGCTGGGCTTCATGGGCTACCTGGGCCTGCTCTCCGAGGCGCTCTATGGGGGCCTGGATGCCACCTGGGCCAATATCGTCCTGGGCCTGGTGTCGGCGGTGATCGACAACATCCCGGTGATGTTCGCGGTGCTGACCATGCAGCCGGAGATGTCCCACGGCCACTGGCTGCTGATCACCCTCACCGCCGGGGTAGGCGGCAGCCTGCTGTCCATCGGTTCCGCCGCCGGGGTGGCGTTGATGGGTCAGGCCCGCGGCTACTATACCTTCGCCGGCCACCTGCGCTGGACGCCGGTCATCGCCCTGGGCTATGCGGCCAGCATCGCCACCCACCTGTGGCTCAACGCCGGGAGCTTCCGGGTATTCGGGTGAGCACGCCCCGACTTGATGGAAAACCCTTCCACCTGCATGCTGAAGGCTGCCCCCGAGACAGCCTTCCGCTTTCGAGGAGACCCGCATGACCCAACCGCGACTCGGCTTCATCGGCCTCGGCCTGATGGGCGGCCCCATGACCCGCCGCCTGCTCGAGGCCGGCTTCGAGGTGAGCGTCTGGAACCGCACCCCCGAGAAGGCCGAGGGGCTGCGCGCGGCCGGTGCCCGGGTGGCCGGCTCCATCGGCGAGCTGGTGGCGAGCGTGGACCGGGTGATGCTGTGCCTGGCCAACACCGCGGTGGTCGAGGCCGTGGTGTTCGGCGAGGACGGCGTGGCCGCCCACGGGCGCGACGGCCAGACCCTGATCGACTTCTCCAGCAGCGACCCCGAGGCGACCCGCGACTTCGCCGAGCGGCTCCGGCGCGACTGCGGCATGGGCTGGGTCGACTGCCCCGTCTCCGGTGGGGTGGCCGGTGCCCGGGCCGGCACGCTGGTGATGATGGCCGGCGGCGAGGCGGTGGACATCGCGGCCCTCGAACCGTTGCTGGCACCGCTCGCCTCCCGCGTGACGCATATGGGACCGGTAGGAGCCGGCCAGGTCACCAAGGTCTGCAACCAGATGGTGGTGGGCTGCCAGGCGGCGGTGATCGCTGAGATGGTGGCGCTGGCGGAATCCAGCGGCGTCGACGCCACGCGGCTCACCGAGGCGCTGGCCGGCGGCTTCGCCGACTCCACGCCCTTCCGGATGCTGACCCCGCGCATGGCGGCCGCCGACTACGCCGACCCGCCCTGGCACCTGCGCACCCTGCTCAAGGACCTGGACATGGCGGTGACCCAGAGCCGACGCAGCGCCAGCGCCACGCCCATGACCGGCCTGGCCGCCCAGTTGCTGCGCGCCCATGCCGGCCGCGGCCACGCCGAGCACGACCCCGCGACCCTGGTGGAGGCCTACCGCCCCTCTCAGGAGTAGTGCACCGCCAGCCACACGGTGGCCTGCTGCGGGTCCGTCCACTCGACCCGGTGCCGGCAATGCGCCGGGATCGTCAGGTGATCGCCGGGGGCCAGCGCCACGTCGTCGCCCTGCTCGAAGGCGAGCACCGCCCGCCCCTGCAGCACCACCACCCACTCGTGCTGCGGCTGGTCGTACCAGCCCCGTTCCGGCGAGGCGTGGCCGCGCGAGACGATGCGCTCGATCCGAACGTCCTTGCCGCCCGCCAGCTCCTCGAACTGCTCCGCCTCCAGGGAGAGGGGAATCGACGCGAAGAGGTTCTTCATTACGGTCTCCTGACTCCTCGATACTCTGCTTGCCGTTTTTCAAGTCGACACCTAGACTATGCATAAATAGTCCAGGTGTCGACTTATGGATTCTCTCACGGCGCAGCAGGTCTTTCGAACATGGGACCGCCAGGGCCGATACGTCTTCCTGCACCGCGATCTTGCCAAGCTATTTCCAGACGATAGCCCCAAGACACTGCAGGAGGGCATCAACCGCCTGGTGAAGCAAGGCGTGCTGGTGCGCGCCTCCCGGGGCGTCTACGTCAATCCCCACGCCCGCAGCCTGGATGCCTACACGCTCGAGCGCGTGGCCGCGGCGCTCCGGCGTGGAGAATACAACTACGTCAGTCTGGAATCCGCCCTGTCGGAGTATGGTGCCATCTCGCAGGTCCCGATGGATCGCCTGACCGTGATGACCACGGGGCGTCGGGGCACCTGCCGCACCCCCTTTGGCACTATCGAATTCACGCATACCAAACGTCCGGTCCGCGACCTGCTGGCTCGCATGACCGACATCGACCGCCCTCTACGCTTCGCCACCCCCGATGCCGCCTGGGCCGATCTCAAGCGGGTGGGACGCAACGTCCATCTCGTCGATACGGAGGCACTGGATGCGGCTTGAGCCGGAAGACTTCGAAGCCCTGGTAGCACAGGCCATGCAGGTGCCCGGCCATCAGAACATGCGCCCGGTGATCGAGAAGGAGCTCTTGCACTACGACATGCTCTTTGCTCTCGAGCAGGACGGCTTGCTGGACGGTCTCACCTTCCAGGGTGGGACCTCGCTACGCTTGTGCCACGGTGCCTCGCGTTTCAGTGAGGACCTCGATTTCGTCGGAGGTCACCATTTCGCCTCATCCCAGGTCGCGGAGATCAAGCACTGCCTGGAGCACTACATCTCCAGACGTTACCAGTTGGATGTGCTGGTGAAGGAGCCGGCAGAATTGCGACAGGACCCCGACTATGCCGACGTACGCGTCGACAAGTGGCAGCTCGCCATCGTCACGGCACCGGCTCGCCGGGACATACCCAAGCAGCGCATCAAGCTGGACATCGCCAACGTGCCGGCCTACACACGGGAGCCTCGCCCACTGCGGCTCAACTATGACTTCCTGCCGGATGGTTACCGCGACACCCTGGTCATGATGGAGAGCCTCGACGAGATCATGGCGGATAAGCTGGTATCGCTGGTCAACAACCAGCGTTATGTCCGCCACCGAGATATCTGGGACCTCGCCTGGCTGGCTCAACAGGGTGCCGAAGTCGAGATCGGCTTGCTGCACCACAAGCTCGAGGACTATCGAGTCGAAGGCTACCTCGCCAAGGCGAAGCAGCGGCAAGGGCAGCTTGCCTACATCGTACAAGGCCGGCCGTTCCAACAGGAAATGGCGCGCTTCCTGCCTCAGGAAGTCCTGGAGCGCACACTTTACAAGGCCAAGTTCTCCGACTATCTCATCAACACCGTGGCGGAGCTGATCGGCCGAGTGATCCAGCAGTTGTATGACGGTCAGGTATCGGAGCCAGCGCCTCCATTCCAGATGTAGAAGGGCAGGATTTGTCCCCTTCCCCGCCCTTCCGTACACTCGTTTGACTCCCGACCCTTCGACGAACCAGCCGAGGCGCGACCATGGCGTTTGACTCCACTTCCACCTACGTGGCCACCGAGGCCCTCAAGCAGGCGGTGAACGCCGCCGTGACCCTGGAACGGCCGCTGCTGATCAAGGGCGAGCCGGGCACCGGCAAGACGCTGCTCGCCGAGGAGCTGGCCGGCTCGCTGGGCACCCGGCTGCTTACCTGGCACATCAAGTCCTCCACCAAGGCGGCCCAGGGGCTCTACGAGTACGATGCGGTGAGCCGGCTGCGCGACTCCCAGTTGGGCATCGAGGGCGTGGAGAACGTGGCCAACTACATCAAGCCCGGCAAGCTGTGGGAGGCCTTCACCAGCGATGAGCGGGTGGTGCTGCTGATCGACGAGATCGACAAGGCGGACATCGAGTTCCCCAACGACCTGCTCCAGGAGCTGGATCGCATGGAGTTCCACGTCTACGAGACCGGCGAGACCATTCGCGCCCGCCACCGCCCGATCATCGTCATCACCTCCAACAACGAGAAGGAGCTGCCCGACGCCTTCCTGCGCCGCTGCTTCTTCCACTACATCGAGTTCCCCGACCGCGAGACGATGCAGGCCATCGTCGACGTGCACTTCCCGGACATCGCGCCGAAGCTGGTCAGCGAGGCGCTGGAGGTGTTCTTCGAGCTGCGCCAGGCGCCGGGGCTGAAGAAGAAGCCCTCCACCTCGGAGCTGGTGGACTGGCTGAAGCTGCTGATGGCCGACGACCTGGCCCGCGAAGCGCTCTACCACCGCGACCCGGCGAAGGCGATCCCGCCACTGGCCGGGGCACTCGTCAAGAACGAACAGGATACCCAGTTGCTGGAACGGCTGGCGTTCATGATGCGCCGCCAGGCCAATACGAGACGCTGAGCCATGTTTATCGGTCTGTTCGAGACCCTGAAGCGTGCCGGCGTGCCGGTGTCGCTGCGCGAACTCCTCGACCTCCATGCGGTGGTGGAGCGCGGCGTGGCGTTCGCCGACCCGGAGGCCTTCTACCGGGTGGCGCGCACCGTGATGGTCAAGGATGAGCGCCACTTCGACCGCTTCGATCGCGCCTTCGCCGCCTGGTTCGAGGGGCTCGAGGACATGGACGCCGCCATCGAGGCGCTGATCCCCGACGACTGGCTGCGCCGGGAATTCGAGAAGCGGCTCTCCGAGGAGGAGAAGGCGCAGGTCGAGTCCCTGGGCGGGCTCGAGACGCTGATCGAGACCTTCAAGCGGCGCCTCGAGGAGCAGCAGGAGCGCCACGCCGGCGGCAACAAGTGGATCGGCACCGGCGGCACCAGCCCCTTCGGCGCCTACGGCTACCACCCCGAGGGCATCCGCATCGGCCAGGACGGCTCGCGGAACCGCCGGGCGGTGAAGGTATGGGACGAGCGGCGCTTCCGCGACTACGACGACAGCCTCGAATTAGGAACGCGCAATATCAAGATGGCGCTGAGGCGGCTGCGCCGGTTCGCCCGCGAGGGCGCGGCGGAGGAGTTCGACGTCGACGCCACCATCCGCGACACCGCCCGCGACGCCGGCCTACTCAACGTGCGGATGCGTCCCGAGCGCCACAACGCCGTGAAGATCCTGCTGCTGCTCGACGTGGGCGGTTCCATGGACGACCACGTCCGGGTCTGCGAGGAGCTGTTCTCGGCGGCGCGCGCCGAGTTCAAGCACCTGGTGCCCTACTACTTCCACAACTGCGTCTACGAGGGGCTGTGGCGCCACAATGCCCGCCGTTTCGAGGAGCGCATCCCGACCCTGGACGTGTTGCACACCTATGGCAGCGACTACCAGGTGGTGATCGTCGGCGACGCCGCCATGTCGCCGTACGAGATCACCCACCCCGGCGGCAGCGTCGAGCACTTCAACGACGAGGCCGGCGCGGTGTGGCTGAAGCGCCTGGCGGACAAGTTCCCCCGCCTGGCCTGGCTCAACCCCATGCCGCCACGAGCCTGGGAGTTCACCCACTCCACCCGGCTGATCCGCGAGTTGATCGGCGAGCGCATGTATCCCATGACGTTGGAGGGGTTGGAGAGCGCCATGCGCGAGCTGGCGCGCCAGGGGCCCTGATAGCCCTTAACTGGAATATTTCAGTATTATAGCCTTAAAGGGTGATTAACTGGATAAATAGCCTTTTATGGCTATACTGAAGGCATTCGTGTCAGGAGCCCACGCCATGCCCCAGCGAATCGCCGTGCTGACCGGCGACGTGATCGACTCGCGCAAGGTGCAGGACCGCCCGCGTCTCTATCGGCGGCTGGACGCCGCCCTGGCCGCGCAGGCCGAACGCCATGACGGGCGTGCCGGGCGCTTCCGCGGCGACGGCTTCCAACTCGCCCTGCCCCACGCCCGGCACGCCATGACGGCGGCCATCGCCCTGCGTGCCGCGCTCATCGAGCACTCCGAGGCCGAACAGCGCTGGGATGCACGCATCGCCGTGGCGGTGGGACCGGCCCCCTGGCGCGACGATCTCCGAGTGGCGGAGGCCGATGCGGAGCCCTTCGTGCAGTCCGGGCAGCATCTGGACGCCCTGACCGAGGGCCCGGCGCACCTGTCGCTGACGCTGCTCGACGAGCCCGACGACGGTGGCCTGGCACTGCTCGTCCGCTACCTGGACGACCTGGTGGCGGGCTGGTCCCGCTATTCCGCGGAGGTGGTCGGCCTGGGCCTGGCAGACGATCTCTCACAGCAGGCCATGGCCGAGCGACTCGGCATCCGCCAACCCAGCGTGCACAAGCGGCTGCGGTCCGCGCGCTGGCCGCTGCTCGCCGACACCCTCGCCTACCTGGAGACCCGCCTGTCCGACCGGAGCCAACGCCGATGATGTCCACCGATCCTTCCCTGGCGCTCTCCCTGCCCATGGCCCTGGTGCTGGCCCACCTGGTCGGCGACTTCCTGCTGCAGCCCGGACACTGGGTCGCGGACCGCCTGCGCCATCGCCACCGTTCGCGCCACCTCGCCCAGCATGCGCTGGTGCACGGCGCGCTCGCCTGTGCGGTGCTGGCCGTCGCCAGCCTGACCCTGGCGGCCTCGCCGGGGCTGCCGGCCGCCCTGGCCGGCGGCCTGGCGGTGGCCGCCAGCCACTGGCTGATCGACCTGGGCAAGGCGCACCTAGCCGCCGACCGGCTGCGCTGGTTCCTGCTCGACCAGGCGCTGCACCTGCTGGTGCTGGTCGCCCTATGGCTGCTGTGGATCGGCAGCGCAGCGCCGCTGGTCGCCCTGGGCGAGTGGCTGGTCGCGCCGCGGGTGCTCGGCGTGGCCGTCGCCTACCTGGTGGTGACGCGCCCCCTGTCGCTGGCCATCGCCCTGGTCATGCAGCGCTGGAGCCACCAGCTCGAGGACAAGGACACCCTGGCCCGGGCCGGCGCCCGCATCGGCATGCTGGAACGGGTGGTGGTGCTCACCCTGGTGCTGCTCGACCAGCTCACCGCGGTGGGCTTCCTGCTGGCGGCCAAGTCGGTGCTGCGCTACGGCGACCTGCGCGACTCCCAGGACCGCAAGCTCACCGAATACGTACTACTGGGCACCCTGCTCAGCGTCGCCTCGACGCTGGCGCTGGGGATGGTGATCCGGCTGCTGCTGGCGGGGTGAGCCGGACGCCCACTGCCCCGGCCCGCCAAGCGTCGGAATCATGCCTCGAGGTCACGAGGATCGCTTACCCGGCCTCGCCATGTGAGGAGGAAGCCAGCTTTTCCTGGGTGGTGCGGTAGACGCTGTCCAGATGCGTCAGCATGGCCCTCTCGGCGGCATCCGGATCGCCGCGCTTGAGCGCCTCGACGATGTGCACGTGCTCATGGAAGCTGCGCTCGATGGCGCCCTTCTCCAGCAGGACCTGGCGGCGCACGTTGAGGCCGTAGGCATAGAGCTCCTCGGCATAGCCGAGCAGGATCTCGTTGTTGGCATACTCGGAGATGAGCTTGTGGAAGTTCTGGTCGGAGAGCTGGAAGTGCACCGGCGAGTCGAATAGCCGGCTCTGGGCCTCGATCAGTTTCTCGAGCTTCTGGATGCCCTCGACATCGATGTTGATGGCGGCACGACGCGCGATCGCCGCCTCGACCACGATACGGCTCTCGAAGACACTGCCGATGTCGAAGCGATTCACCTTGTCGCCACCGTCCGGATGCGAGCGACTGAATCCCGCCAGCACCTCGTCGCCAGCACGGATCCGGGTCTTGCTGCCATGGGAGACGGAGATCAGGCCATAGGCCGCGAGCTGCGACAGGGCCCCACGCACCGTCTCTCGGCTGACCTCGAAGAGTTGCGCCAGCTCACGCTCGCTGGGCAGGACGTCACCGTCCCGCAGGAGGCCGGTCTGAATCATCTCGACCAGCTTCTCGGTCAGGATGTCCTTCTTCGTCTTGTTCCTCAGCGCCTTCTCGAAGGCGAATGCAGGATTGTCCATAGGGTCCACTCTCGTCATCAGCTGGTCTAAACGCTAGACCATTTGAACCGCTGGGGCTATACGGCCTCTCCACCCTTTATCCCAAAGTCTAAATCGACCAGATGGGGCTTGACGAATGCCATGCGGGATATCTAGATTGTCCCACAACTGGTCTGGTAAACCAACCACTAGACCAGTTCATCGACCTTCCCACCTAACAACCAGGATCGCACCATGCTCAAGAAACTGATCGGATTCTCGACCCTCTCCCTGGCCATCGCGGCCTCCCACGCCCAGGCGGACAAGATCGTCTTCGCCATCGGCGGCACCCCCAACAGCCTGCAGGGGCAGACCGCCCAGGAGTTCAGCGACCGCCTCCAGGAGCGCCTCGGCGACGCCCACCAGGTGGAGTACTACCACAGTGGCCAGCTGGGTGACGAACGCCAGCTCATCCAGAAGCTGAGGGCGGGCACCGTGGACCTCGCCGCCATCTCCTCGATCATGTCCTCCGTATCCCCCGAATTCGCCCTGTTCGATATGCCGTTCCTGGTCAAGGATCGCGACCACCTCAAGCGCCTCGACCAGGAAATCATCATGCAGGACCTGGCCCAGAAAGCCGACGAGAAAGGGTTGAACCTCATCTCCACCTGGGAGAACGGCTTTCGCCACATCACCAACAACGAACACGCAATCGAGACGCCGGAAGACTTGGAAGGGCTGAAGCTCCGCACCCCTCAGAGCGAGTGGCGCACCCTGATGTTCGAGACCTGGGGCGCCAACCCGACCCCCATGGCCTTCTCAGAGGTCTTCGTCGCCCTGCAGACGGGGGTGGTCGACGGCCAGGAGAACCCGCTCAGCAACATCAACGGCGCCAAGTTCCAGGAGGTGCAGGACTACCTCTCGCTCTCCAACCATGTCTACTCGCCGATCTGGCTGACCGCCGGCAAGGGCGGCTGGGGGAAGCTCCCCGAGGACGTGCGCACCGCCATCACCGAGGTCGCCGCGGAGACCCAGGACTGGGCACTGGCCAAGGGCGCGGAACTCGACGACTCGCTCCTCGAGGCCATGCGCGGGGAGGGCATGGAGGTCAATCGCGTGGACCGGGATGCCTTCGTCGAGGCCAGCAACCCTGTCTACGCCGAATTCGCCGAACAGGTAGAGGGAGGCCAGGAACTCGTCGACCGCGCCATGGCACTGGCCGAGGAGTAACGCAAGATGTCATCCACCCCGGGCGCCGTCGAGGCGCCCTTCCCCACGAGATCGCAGGAGGTCCACACCATGAGCTTGCTGGCTCGTGTCAATCTACTGCTGGAACGACTATTGGAGGTGCTGACCGTCTTCCTCCTGCTGGCATTGACCACCATCGTCATCGCCGCGGTGGGCTTTCGCATGGTGGGCAACTCCTTCTCCTGGTACGACGAGGTCGCCTCCATCGGCCTGGCATGGCTGAGCTTCTACGGGGCGAACCTGGCCGCCCTCAAGCGGACCCATATGGGCTTTCCCGGCCTGGTCAGCCACGCGCCTGCCGCCCTTCGCGCCACCCTGTTCATCCTCTCGGAAGTCATCGTGATCGGCTTCTTCCTGGTCATTGCCTACTACGGCTACCGCGTCCTCGACATCCTCGCCTGGGACAGCCTGGTAACGCTGCCGTGGATAGGGCTGGACGTCACCCAATCAGTGATCCCGATCAGCGCCGTGCTGTTCATCCTCTGTGAACTGCTCAGCCTGCCCATGGCCTGGCGCAAGATGCGTAGCGGCGTCCACAGCGAAAAAGAAGAGATCGAGGCCGCCATCCGGCAAGCCGAGGAAGACCTCAAGGAGCACCGCGCATGACTCTCCTGATCATCATCGCCGCCCTCTTCGCCCTGGTATTGATCAACGTGCCGATCGCCGTGGCCATCGGCGTGGTGGGCGTAGTCGGCGTCTACCTCAACATGGGGGCCGATGCCCTGATAAACGTGCCGCTGACGCTATTCAACGGTGCCACCAAGTTCCCCCTGATCGCTATTCCTCTCTTTATTTTCGCCGGGGCGCTGATGAACACCTCGGGCATTTCCATCCGCCTGATCAACCTGGTCACCGCCATCGTCGGCTTCGTGCGCGGCGGGTTGGCGATGGTCAATGTCGGGGTGTCGCTGTTCTTCGCCGAGATCTCGGGTTCGGCCGTCGCGGACGTCGCAGCTACCGGCTCGGTGCTGATCCCGGAGATGAAGCGGCGCAAGTACAACCCGAATTTCACTGCCGCCATCACCTCCTCCTCGGCCTCGCTGGCGATCATCATCCCGCCGTCGCTGTCGATGATCCTCTACGGCGCCATCGCCGACACTTCCATCGTCAAGCTCTTCGTCGCCGGCATCGTGCCCGGGCTGATCGGCGCTGCTGGTCTGGCCGGCGCCTGCTACTACTATGCGGTGAAGTATGACCTGCCCCGCGAGGATTCCTTCTCGCTGGCCACCCTGCGCAAGGCCTTCAGGGAAGCCTTCTGGGCCTTGACCCTGCCGGTGATCATCCTGGGCGGGATCTTCGGTGGCTTCGTCACCGCCACCGAGGGTGCCGGCATCGCCGTGCTGGCCGCCCTGCTGATCGGGGGCCTCGTCTACCGCGAGCTGAACTTGAAGATCCTCTATCGCGCGGTGATCGAGGGGGTCATCCAGACCGCCGTGGTGATGCTGCTGGTCGCCACTTCTGCCGTACTCGGTCTCTTCCTGACCGAGATGCAGCTCCCCCAGCAGCTGGCCAGCGAAATCACCGCGATCACCGAGAATCCGATCCTGGTGCTGGCGCTGCTGAACATCCTGCTGCTGCTGCTCGGCATGTTCCTGCACGGCGCTGCCGCCATCATCCTGGTCGTGCCCATCGTGATGCCCCTGGTGCACCAGATCGGTATCGACCCGATCCACTTCGGCCTGATCCTCACCCTCAACCTGGCCATCGGCCAGCAGACGCCGCCGGTCGCCTCGGTGCTGGCCACGTCCTGCTCCATTGCCAAGACCGACATGTGGGAAACCACCAAGACCAACCTGCCGATGATCCTGGTGCTGTTCGTGGTGCTGATGCTGGTCACCTATGTCCCGGCCATCCCCATGACGCTGGTCAACCTCTTCTATTGATACGGAGCCCTCAATGACCGATTCACGCCCCCTTATCGCCGTCACCCTGGGTGACCCCGCCGGCATCGGCCCGGAGCTGATCGCCCGGCTCTTCGCCGAAACGCCCCTGTTCGAGAACGTGCACACGGTACTGGTCGGGGACCGCTGGGTATGGCAGGAAGGCCAGCGGGTGGCCGGCCAGCCCCATGAGCTGCCCGAGGTCGCCGACTTCGCCGACGCCCGCCGGCATGACGGCCCGGTCTTCCTGCCGGTCGATAGCGTCACCGAGGGTGCCGTCGACTACGCCGAGGAGACCGCGGCCGGCGGCGCCTCCGTGCTCTCGGTCCTGGCGCGCTGCCTGGATGCCGCCCAGGCCGGCGAGGTCGACGCCATCTGCTTCGCCCCGCTCAACAAGTTCTCGATGAAGAAGGGCGGCCTTCAGCATGAGGACGAGCTGCACTTCTTCGCCGAGAAGCTCGGGGTGAGGGGGTACTTCTGCGAGTTCAATACCCTGGGGAACCTCTGGACCTCGCGCATCTCGTCGCACATCCCGCTCAAGGACGCCGCGAGCTACGTGACCGAGGAGCGCATCGTCGCCGCCAGCCGGCTGATCCACGACTCGCTGAAGCTGGCCGGCATCGAGGCACCGCGTGTCGCCGTGGCGGCCTTCAACCCCCATGGCGGGGAAGGCGGCACCTGCGGACGTGAGGAGATCGAGGTCATCGAGCCCGCCGTCAAGGCGTGCCGGGCCGAGGGCTACCCCGTCGAGGGCCCCTTCCCCGCCGACACCATCTTCCTCAAGGCCCGCGACGGCGACTACGACGCCATCGTGACCATGTACCACGACCAGGGACAGATCGCGATCAAGCTGATGGGCTTCAAGCAGGGCGTCACGGTGCAGGGCGGCCTGCCGATTCCCATTTCCACTCCGGCCCACGGCACCGCCTTCGACATTGCCGGCCAGGGCAAGGCCGACGTGGGCCCGACCCGCAACGCCTTCACCATCGCCTGCCGCATGGGCGAGAACCTGAGACGCCAGCGTCTCGCGACCGCCACCAGTGCCTGACGACACCACTTTTACAAGGAACCACGACACATGAAGATCACACAGGTCAGAGCCCGCGTCTTCGAATGGAAGGGCCACACCGTACCGGCGCAGCCCCACTTCTGCTCCAACGCCATGGATGAGCTCTGGGACAAGAGCGACTCCATGGGCACCTTCCGCTTCCACGGTTGGACCACGGTCGAGATCGAAACCGATACCGGCCTGGTCGGCCTCGGCAACGTGGCCCTCGCCCCGCGCATCGCCAAGGCGATCATCGACCAGTACCTGGCCCCGCTGGTGATCGGCCAGGACCCCTTCGACTACGAGTACCTGTGGCAACGCATGTACCGCGCCACCCACGCCTGGGGGCGCAAGGGCATCGGCATGGCGGCGATCTCCGGGGTCGATATCGCCATCTGGGACGTCATGGGCAAGGCGGTGAACCAGCCGGTGTTCAAGCTGCTCGGCGGGCGCACCAAGGAGAAGATCCCCTGCTACGCCTCCAAGCTCTACCGCACCGACCTGAAATCCATGCAGGAGGAGGCCCAGACCTACCTCGACCAGGGCTTCACGGCGATGAAGATGCGCTTCGGCTATGGCCCCAAGGACGGCCCCGCCGGCATGCGCGAGAACCTCAACAGTGTCGCCGCGGTGCGCGAGGTGATCGGCGAGGACATCGACCTGATGCTCGAGTGCTACATGGGCTGGAACCTGGAGTACGCCAAGCGCATGCTGCCCCGGCTCGAGCGCTTCCAGCCACGCTGGCTGGAGGAGCCGGTGCTCGCCGACGACATCGACGGCTACGCGGAACTGAACCGGCTGACCAGCATCCCGATCTCCGGCGGCGAGCATGAGTTCACCCACTACGGCTTCCGCCAGTTGCTCGAGAAGCGTGCCATCTCGGTCATCCAGTACGACACCAACCGGGTCGGCGGCATCACCGCCGCGCGCAAGATCAACGCCATCGCCGAGTCGTTCAGCGTGCCGGTGATCCCCCACGCCGGGCAGATGCACAACTACCACCTGACCATGTCGACCCTGGCCTCGCCGATGTCGGAATTCTTCCCGGTCCACGACGTGGAGATCGGCAACGAGCTCTTCTACTACCTGTTCAAGGGGGACCCCGAGCCGGAGAAAGGCTTCATCGACCTCGACGACGACGAACCGGGTCTCGGCCTGTCGCTCAACGAGGACTACTTCGACCAGTTCCATATCATCGAGTGAGGCCGGCCATGCGACTGATCCAGTATCTCGAGGAAGGGCAGCCGCGTGCTGCCCTGGTAGAGAACCACGACGCCGTGCGACCGATTCGTCTCGATGGCGGCACCTACGCCCTGGCGCGCCTGGCCATCGCCAGCGAGCAGTCCCTGTCGGCGGTGATCGAGGTGCGGCTCGATGAGGAGCTGATCGACTATCAGCAACTCGTCGACGAGAAGCGCCTGCTGCCGCCGCTGACCCATCCCGACCCGGCCCACTGCCTGGTCACCGGCACCGGCCTGACCCACCTGGGCAGCGCCGACACCCGCTCGGCGATGCATGCCAAGACCCAGGTCAGCGAGGCCGAGTTGACCGATTCCATGCGCATGTTCCAGCTGGGCGTGGAGGGCGGCAAGCCGGCCCCCGGCCAGGTGGGCGCCCAGCCGGAGTGGTTCTACAAGGGCGACGGCGACTGTGTGGTGGCCCCCGAGGCGGCGCTGCCCTCGCCGGCCTTTGCCGAGGACGCCGGCGAGGAGCCGGAGCTCGCCGGGCTCTATGTGATCGGCGACGACGGCACCCCCTGGCGGGTCGGTTACGCCATCGGCAACGAGTTCTCCGACCATGTCACCGAGCGCTTCAACTACCTGTGGCTGGCCCACTCCAAGTTGCGCGCCTGCAGCTTCGGCCCGGAGCTGCTGGTGGGCGAGCCACCCGCGCACCTGGAAGGCACCAGCCGTATCGTGCGCGACGGCGAGACCCTGTGGGAGAAGCCGTTCCTCACCGGCGAGGCCAACATGGCCCACAGCCTGGCCAACCTCGAGCACCACCACTTCAAGTACCCCGGCTTCCGGCGTCCCGGCGACGTCCACGTACACTTCTTCGGCACCGCGACCCTGAGCTTCGCCGACGGCATCCAGCCCCGCGACGGCGACCGCTTCGAGATCGCCCTGGCGGCATTCGGCCGGCCGCTGCGCAATCCGTTGCGCGTCGCGTCGCGCCCTCTCGCCACCGACGTCAAGTCACTCTGACCTTCTGGTAGGGCTATCGCAGTTGCCGACAGCGAGGGGCGCCGGGGACAAGCCGAAGAGGAGGTCCTACGCCAGGGGTGAGGAGGATCCCTCCGAACGGGTTGGCCATGGATGGCCAACCCCGGCCCTGCAAGCGGAGCAGGATGCGAGAGCGAAGCAGGGCGTCGGTAGCGCCCAAGGAGGGGTTCACAGCGCCTCCTCGCAGGCTTGTCGCCGGATCAGCCCCGAGCGATGGAAGCTATCTGCGATAGCCCTGGACCTTCTGGAGGACCGCATGACGCCACACGGCACTTCCCTGATCGGCCAAAGCGCCGTCACCGGCGACCAGGCCGTCATCCGCGCCATCGACGAGGCCTGATGCCCCGCACGGCCGGACAAGCGTTCAGTCGCCCGCGGCCGCCCCGGGCAGGTAGTGGATGACATCGTGGAAGCGCAGCGGCCCCTCGCCGAGGTTGCGCATCAGGTGATGACGGTCGGCGTGGAAGCGCAGCCCCTCGCCGGGCGCGAGCCTGCGCTCCTCGCCGCCTTCCAGGGTGAGGCCGAGCACGCCCTCCAGCACCACGATATGCTCCACCACGCCCTGGGCGTGGGGCGTCGAGGCGCTCTCGGCGCCGGGCGCCAGCTCGATCTCGAACATCTCGAAGCCGAGTAGCGGGTCGAAGGCGAACAGCACCCGTGCCTGCATGCCCGCGGCGTCGCGCCCCCAGCGCGTCTCCCCCGCCGTGGCCACTTCGCCCTCGCCGCCGGGCGGGGCGAACAGCGACGAGAAGGAGACCGCGAAGCCACTGGCGATCTTCCACAGCGTCGACACCGTGGGGCTCGACTCGCCGCGCTCGATCTGGCCGAGCATCGCCTTGCTGACCCCGGTGGCCCGGGCGGCGCGATCCAGGCTCCAGCCCTTTGCCCGGCGCAGCGCCCTCAAGCGCTGCGCGATGTGTCCGGCGATCTCCTGCATGCTGTGCTCCTTCAAGGGCCCCGACGCCGATGGCACCGGCGGGTTCGGTGGGGCTCACTTGTGCGTTATAGCGCACGGTGCTAGCCTGCCGGCATTGTACGTTATAGCGCACGTTGGGACGACCCAGGGGGAGGAGACGATGGTGGACGAGACGCGGGCGATGGAAGCGCCGCCGCCCCGGCGTTCGGCGTGGCGAGACCTGAGCCTCTCCACCCTGGTGGCCGGCCTGGTGGCGGTGACCATCGGCTACGGCAGCTCGGCGGTGATCATCTTCCAGGCCGCCGAGGCGGCGGGCGCCAGCCAGGCCCAGATCGGCTCCTGGATGTGGGCGCTGGGCATCGGCTCGGGGCTCACCACCCTGGGGTTCTCGCTGCGCTACCGGATGCCCATCCTCACCGCCTGGTCGACGCCCGGGGCGGCCCTGCTGGCCACCAGCCTGCCCGGGGTACCGATGGCCGAGGCCATCGGCGCCTTCCTGTTCTCGGCGCTGCTGATCACCCTGTGCGGGGTCACCGGCCTGTTCGATGTCCTGGTCCGCCGCATCCCACCGGCGCTGGCCGCGGCACTGCTCGCCGGGGTGTTGCTGCGCTTCGGCCTCGAGCTGTTCGTCACCCTGGAGTCCCGCTGGGGCCTGCCGCTGGCCATGCTGCTGGCCTACGGCCTGGGGCGTCGCCTGGCGCCCCGCTACGCCGTGCTGCTGGTGCTGGTGACCGGCGTGGCGATCGTCGCGGTGCGGGGGCAGCTGTCCCTCACCGGGCTGGGCCTCGCGCCGACGCTGCCGGTGTTCACCGCCCCGGCCTTCGCGCCGGCGACGCTGATCGGCGTGGGACTGCCGCTGTTCGTGGTGACCATGGCGTCGCAGAACCTGCCCGGCAGCGCGGCGCTGCAGGCCGCGGGCTATCGCCCGCCGGTCTCGCCGCTGATCGGCTGGACGGGTGGCGCCAGCCTTCTCCTTGCCCCCTTCGGGGGCTTCGCGCTGAATCTGGCGGCGATCAGCGCCGCGGTCTGCCAGGGACGCGAGGCCCATGTGGATCCGGCGCGCCGCTATGCCGCCGGGGTCACCGCCGGCGTCGCCTACCTGGTGCTGGGGATCTTCGGCGGCACCGTCACGACGCTGTTCGCCGCCTTCCCCCCCGCGCTGATCGCGTCGCTGGCCGGCCTGGCGCTGCTCGGTACCATCGGCAACGGCCTGGCCGGCGCCATGGCCGACGCGCGCCAGCGCGACGCCGCCCTGGTCACCCTGCTGTTCACCGCCTCGGGGGTGACCCTGCTGGGCATCGGCTCGGCCTTCTGGGGGCTGGCGGCCGGCCTGGCCATGCTGGGACTGGATGCCTGGCGCCGCTGAGCAATCCCATGTCGTGGCGAGCATTGGCGGCACGACGCGCGCCTGCTAGGGTGCCAGCCTTTCACCGGCTGGAGAGAGGCCATGAACGAACCGACCTTGACCATCCGCCGCGGAGAGGCCATTGCCCCCCACCTGGAGGCGCTGGCCGAACTGCGCATCCGGGTGTTTCGCGACTACCCCTACCTCTATGACGGCGACCCGGCCTACGAGGCCGCCTACCTGGGCCGCTACGCCGAAAACCCGGCGAGCCTCTTCGTGCTGGCCTTCGACGGCGACGACCTTGTGGGCGCAGCCACGGGCCAGCCGCTGGTCGACGAAGTCGACGACTTCCGCACTCCCTTCGAGGGCGCTGGCATCGACCCGCGGACGGTCTTCTACTACGGCGAGTCGGTGCTGCTGCCGGAGTACCGCGGTCAGGGCATCGGCAAGGCCTTCATGGCAGAGCGGGAGGCCCATGCGCGCGCCGGAGGCTTCGAGATCACGGCCTTCTGCGCCGTGGAGCGTTCCGACGACCATCCCCGCCGCCCCGCCGGCTATGTGCCGCTGCACGGTTTCTGGCGCTCGCGGGGCTACGAGCGCCACCCCGAGCTCGCCACCAGCTTCCGCTGGAAGGACCTGGACGATGCCGAGGAGACCGACAAGCCCATGGTCTTCTGGCTCAAGGCGCTGCGCCCATGACGTCGGCATGCCACAGGGTCACCGTCGCCACCGCCCAGTATCCCATCGACCGCCTGCGGCGCTTCGACGACTTCGTCGACAAGGCCAACCGCTGGGTAGCGGACGCCGCCGGGCGCGGCGCCGAGCTGCTGGTGTTTCCCGAGTACGGCGGCATGGAGCTGACCTCTCTGCTGCCGGAGGCGGTGCTCGGCGACCTCAGCGCCCAGCTCGAGGCATTGCAGCCGCTGCGCGATGACTACCTGGCCACCTGGACGGGCCTGGCCCGGCGCCACGCGGTCACCCTGCTGACGCCCTCCCTGCCGTGGCGCGTGGACGACGATCGCTATGTGAACCGCGCCTGGCTGATCACTCCGGACGGACGCGCGGCCCACCAGGACAAGCAGATCATGACCCGCTTCGAGAACGACGACTGGGGCGTCGGTCCCGGCGACGGCCTGCGCCTCTTCGATACGCCGGCGGGGCGCCTCGGGGTATTGATCTGCTATGACTGCGAGTTCCCCGACCTGGCCCGGACCCTGGTGGAGGCCGGCGCCGACCTGCTGCTGGTGCCCAGTTGCACCGACACCCTCGCCGGCTACCACCGGGTACGCCTCTCCGCCCAGGCCCGCGCCATCGAGCAGCAGGTGGCCGTCGTCCACTCCCCCACCGTGGGGGAGGCGCCCTGGTCGCCGGCGGTCGATATCAACACCGGTCACGCCGCCGTCTATACCCCCTGCGATCACGGCTTTCCACCGGACGGCATCCTGATCCGGGGCGACGACGCCCCCGGCTGGCAGCTGGCCACCCTCGACCTGCCGCTGATCCGCGCCCTGCGCGAGCGGGGCCAGGTCAACAACTTCCATGACTGGCCCCATCAGCACAGTCGCCTGGCCCAGGGGCTCCAACACCTAGATCTGGCGGCCGACTCGAGAGGCTACTGATCCGGGCGGCGAGGCTGCCGCCATCGGCAAGGATCCGACGCCGCGGGGAAGCCTTTTGCCGCCCCTGCCGCTTGGCCGTACAATGCGGGGTCATTGCGGCCGACTCGCGGCCCTTCCCGTTTGACGAGACCGAGGATACGCCGGACCCATGCGCGCCACCCAATTGCTGATCGCCACCCTCAAGGAAACGCCCGCCGACGCCGAGATCGTCAGCCACCAGCTAATGCTGCGCGCGGGGATGATCCGCCGCCTCACCTCGGGCCTCTACACCTGGCTGCCGGTGGGCCTGCGCACCCTGCGCAAGGTGGAGCGCATCGTCCGCGAGGAGATGGACCGCGCCGGCGCCCAGGAGGTGCTGATGCCGGCGGTGCAGCCCGCCGAACTGTGGCAGGAGTCCGGCCGCTGGGAGCAGTACGGCCCCGAGCTGCTGCGCCTCAAGGACCGCCACGAGCGTGACTACTGCGTCGGTCCCACCCACGAGGAGGTGATCACCGACCTGGTGCGCAAGGAGATCGCCAGCTACAAGCAGCTGCCGGCCAACTTCTACCAGATCCAGACCAAGTTCCGCGACGAGATCCGCCCGCGCTTCGGCGTGATGCGCGCCCGTGAGTTCGTCATGAAGGATGCCTACTCCTTCCATGTGGACGAGGCCTCGCTGGGCGAGACCTACCGGGCCATGTACGATGCCTACTCGCGCATCTTCACCCGCCTGGGCCTGGATTTCCGCCCGGTGCTGGCCGACACCGGCGCCATCGGCGGCGACAACTCCCACGAGTTCCACGTGCTGGCCGACTCCGGGGAGGACGCCATCGTCTTCTCCAGCGAGTCCGACTACGCCGCCAACATCGAGAAGGCCGAGGCCCTGCCGGCCCCGCTGGGCACCACGCCCGAGCGCCCCGCCCCCGGCGAGGAGCTGCGCCTGGTCGACACCCCCCATGCCCGCACCATCGCCGCCCTGGTCGAGCAACACGGCCTGCCCATCGAGAAGACCCTCAAGACCCTGATGGTGCACGGCGCCGAGGGCGGCCTGATCGCCCTGCTGGTGCGTGGCGACCACGAGCTGAACGAGATCAAGGCCGAGCACCTGCCCGAGGTGGCCACGCCCCTGACCATGGCCACGGAGGAGGAGATCCGCGCCGTGGTGGGTGCCGGCCCCGGCTCGCTGGGCCCGGTGGGCCTCGAGATGCCGATCGTCATCGATCGCAGCGTGGCGCTGATGAGCGACTTCGGCGCCGGCGCCAACGTCGACGGCAAGCACTACTTCGGCATCAACTGGGAGCGCGACGTGGCCCTGCCGCGGGTGGCCGACCTGCGCAACGTGGTGGAGGGCGACCCCTCCCCGGATGGCAAGGGCACCCTCTCCATCAAGCGCGGCATCGAGGTGGGCCACGTCTTCCAGCTCGGCAAGAAGTACAGCGAAGCGATGAATGCCACCGTGCTCGGCGACGAAGGTCGTGCACTGCATCCGTGGATGGGCTGCTATGGTATTGGGGTGACCCGGGTGGTGGCGGCCGCCATCGAGCAGAACCATGACGACGCCGGCATCATCTGGCCCGACGCCATCGCGCCCTTCCAGGTCGCGCTGGTGCCGATGAACGCCCACAAGTCGCAGCGGGTGCGCGAGGAGTCGGAGAAGCTCTACCGCGCCCTCGGCGAGGCCGGCTACGAGGTGCTGCTGGACGACCGCGACCTGCGACCCGGCGTGAAGTTCGCCGACCACGAGCTGATGGGCCTGCCCCATCGCCTGGTGGTCGGGGACCGGGGGCTCGACAAGGGTGAACTGGAGTACAAGGGACGCCGTGACAGTGATGCCACCATGGTGCCGGCGGAAGAGATCCTCGACTTCCTGCGCGAGAAGATCCGCCGCTAGGCACGCCCCGGCCGGTGGGGCTACGGCCCTGCTGGCCGTTATCTGGCTCGCCGCCGCTCCGCCGGCGGCGGCCGACGATCACGACTTCCTCGACTCGCTGGAGGCCCGGCAGCGCCCGCTGCTGGTCCAGCCGCTGCCCGCCGCGCCCCATACCCTGCGCACCACCCTCGACGAGGCGCTCAGCGCGCCACGCGACGCGGCCGAGATCTGGGCCGCCCGACAGTGGTACAACGCCATGGAGCCGAGCCTCTCGCGCTTCGTGAAGGATGCCGAGCGGCGCGGGCAACTGCTGCAACGCATCTACCATGAGGCCCGCCTGGCGCGGCTGCCGCCGGAGTTGGTACTGGCGGTGATCCAGGTGGAGAGCGCCTTCGAGCCCCAGGCGGTCTCCTCGGCCGGGGCGGTGGGGCTGATGCAGATCATGCCGTTCTGGATCCGTGAGCTGGGCCTGCCCGCCGACGACCTCAAGGACCCCTGGCGCAACCTGCGCTACGGCTGCACGATACTCGCCCACTACCTGGCGGTGGAACACGGCGACCTGACCCGCGCCCTGGCCCGCTACAACGGCAGCCTGGGCAAGAGCTGGTACCCCGAGCGGGTGATGCGCGCCTGGGGTCGCCACTGGCGCCCCGACGCCGGCCTCGAGCGCGTCACCGTCCAGCGCTGAGCCTGGCACTGCCACTTCACCCGGCGCTGGTGATCAGTCCTGCATCCGTCAGTCCCGCCAGCAACAGGCAGACATCGTCGGTGACCGCCTCCCGCGGCTTGCGGAAGTGCTCGGCCAGCAACTCCCCCAGCTCCTCGCCGGAGAGCGCCTCCGACTCCAGCAGGGTCCAGACGGCGCGGCCGGTGGCGTTCAGGCGGTGGATCTCCCCGCTCGGGGCATGGATCAGGAAGAGTTCGTCACGCAGCGGATAGCGGCGTACCCCCGCCGCCGGCCGCCAGCGCGCGTCCGGGTCGAGGCTCTCGCCCGCGCGCGGCGCCATCCGCCCGGCCACCGGCGACGCCGCCCCTGCCATGGCATCGGCCACGCCCTCCAGTTCCCGCGCCAGCCGGCAGGCCGCGGCCAGCGGTTCGCGGTAGCGCAGCAGCAGGCAGGTCAGCCGCTCCATCAAGGGCAGCAGGCGCACCAGCAGGGCCTCGCCGGGCGTGTCGTAGGCGAAGTTCTGGCACAGCAGTTGGGCGAGGCCCTCCCCCGGGGCGAGCCTCAGCACCTCCGGCTCCCGCGCCGTCGCGTCGCGCTCCAGCAGCACCAGGGCACCCAGCGGCCGGCTCTCGCCGTGCTCGGCGAGGCGCCCCGTCGGCGGCACCACGAAGCGGTAGCGGGCGTCCTCGGGGCCGGCCCGGCGCTCGGCATAGGCCGCCAGCTCGGGGGCGACGTCGGGAAGCGGCAGCCGCAGGCGCGGGGCGATGCCCAGCGCCACGCCCTCGCCTCCCGGCGTCAGGCCCAGGACGTCGTCGCCGAACACCCGGTAGCCCGCGGCGGCGAAGGCCACGGTCAGGGTGCTCTTGCCGGCACGGTGGGCCTCGGGAAAGATCGCCAGCCGCCCATCGATCTCGACGCTGCCGCAGTGCAGGCCGATGAGTTCGGGGTGTCGGACGAAGAACTCGCCGGCCAGGTCGGCGATCAGGCTGCAGGCCGCCGAGGCCGACGTGGGCAGGTCGAGCCCCTCGGGCAGCTCGGGGGAGTGCTGGCAATACCCGGCCCCCTGGCCGCGCAGCCGGATGGTGGGTGCCGGTCCCGCCGCCGGCTGCAGCGTCAGCGGCCAGCCCGGCAGGGCCGCCGCCAGGTCCCGCGCCACCTTCGGGGCATCGGTGAAGCGCAGGCAGCGCCCCAGGCCGGCCAGCGACGCGTCCTCGACGTTGCTGTCCATCACCAGCGGTCGGGCCGGCCGAACAGGATATCCTCGGCCAGCCGGATCGGATCGTTTCGATAGTCGTAACGCTCATCGCGACGATGGTAGCGGTCGTCGCGGCGATGGTAGTGGTCGTCGTCGCGGCGATGGTAGTGGTCGTCGTCGCGGCGATGGTAGTGGTCGTCGTCGCGGCGATGGTAGTGATCGTGGCGATGGGCATGGTGACCATCGTAGCGGCTGGGGCGACTACGACTGGGCCGTGAATAGCTGGGTCGGCTGCGACTCGGCCGCGACCGGCGGCCGTCATGGCCGTGCCAGGCATGGGCCTGGCCGACGCTGAACAGGGTCGGGGCCACATAGGCACCGGCCAGGCCCATGCCCAGGGTGGCGAGCAGGCGACGCCGGCGCTGGCGCCTGGCCTCGTCGGGCCGGGAGTCGTCTCGTTGGGCCGTCATGATGCTTCCTCCGAGTTATCGAACAACGTTCAGACTAGCCCTCCGACCTGCCGCTCTCCAGGCCGGGAGGCGCCAATGGCGCTGGTTGTCGATTTGTTCCTCGGCTGTTGCACGATGGCGACGAAAAAAGGCCGACCCATGTGGGTCGGCCACGGGGGGATGACTCCCCCCTCCCCTGACGACTCGCTGTGGCGAATGGCTCAGTGCTTCTTCCTGCGGTGGTCGCGAATGACGAAGCCGATCCATCCCCCCATGAAGGCAATCATCATCGCGACGGTGACGAGTCCGAAGATTACCGCGTCATCCCAGTACATGGCGTTGCCCTCGCGTCTCGATGTGTTGAGTGCACTCTAGCCCGGGAGCGCGAGGGGAAAGCTGACCTGCATCAAGTTTCGCTTGGGGTACGCCCCGGCCCGGGGCGGGAATTGATCCAGGTCAGGTTTCAGGGCACCTTCTTGTCCTCCACCTCGGCGTGATCGGTCCCCGGCGGCAGGGGATGCCCCTTGGCGAGTTCGGCGCGGGTGGCGTCACGCACGGCGAGCACCTGCAGGCGGTAGCACAGGGTGCGACCGGCCAGCGGGTGGTTGGTGTCGATCAACACGCCGTCATCGCGCACCTCGAGCACGGTGACGACCTCCGGTCCGTCGTCGCCCGGGGTCTGGAAGCGCATGCCCGGCGCCAGGTCGTCGACCGGGAAGGCGTCGCGGGCCACCTCGCGCACCAGCGACTCGTTGCGCAGGCCGTAGGCCTCGGCGGGCATCAGCGTCACCGTCAGCTCGGCGCCTTCCGCCTGGCCATCCAGGGCGCGCTCGAGGCCCTCGACGATGTTGTGATGGCCGTGCAGGTACTCGAGCGGCTGCTGGCGGGCGCGGGAGTCGTCGAGCAGCTGGCCGTCGACGTCGCTCAGGACGTAGTGCAGGGTCACCACGCGCTGGGGGGCGATGGTCATGGAACTCTCCTCGAAAAGCGGGGGGATTCGCGGTCGCAGCGGCTCGGCTCAGCCGCGGCGTAGCCGGGAGACGGGCATCTCCAGGCGCTGCTGGCGATGCAGCAGGTCGAGCAGCACGATGGCACGCTCCTCGCCCTTGTGGCTGGCGAACACCGCCTGCAGGTCCTTGAAGGGCCCCTCGGTGATCTCCACCCGGTCGCCGGCGCGGAAGTAGAGGTTGGTATCCTGGTCGCGCCGACTGCCGTGCTCGCGCAGGGTGGCCACCAGGCCGTCGTTCACCGCCACCGGCATGTCGCCGAAGCCGACCAGCTTGAGCACGCCCCGGGTGGAGCGGATGGGACGCCAGTTGCTCACCAGGCGGTCGAGGCGGATGAACAGGTAGTAGGGGAACAGCGGCTCGGTGATCCAGGTCAGCTTGCCGCGGCGCTTCTTCTGGACCTCGAGCACCGGGTGGAACACCTCATAGCCCTGGTTGGCCAGGTGCTCGGCCGCGCGGAAGGACTCGCCGCCCTTGCACTGGATCACGTACCAGCGGGGCACGGCCGCTTCATCATGCTCCTGTGTCTCGTCACTCTCGTTCATGGGACTCCTGTCGGGGGCCGGATGCTGGTATCGCTGCCGGGGCTCTGCAACAATCGGCCCGACGCCCGGGCCGGGCACCCGGCGGCTGGATTCTACCATCGATGCAAGGAGAGCCCCATGTCGATTCCCACCGCCCACCGCAGCTGGCGTGATGCCCTGGCGATCTACCTGCGCGCCCCGGTGATCACCATGCTGTTCCTGGGCTTCTCCGCCGGCCTGCCCTTCCTGCTGGTGTTCTCCACCCTCTCGGCCTGGCTGCGCAGCGACGGCGTGGAGGTGGCCGCCATCGGCTTCTTCGCCTGGATCGGCATGCTCTACTCGATCAAGTTCTTCTGGGCCCCGGTGGTGGATCGCCTGGCGCTGCCGTTGCTGACCCGTACGCTGGGACAGCGGCGCAGCTGGATGCTGCTGGCCCAGGGCATGATCGTCGCGGGGCTGATCGGCCTGGCGAGCCTCGACCCCGCCGGCCACCTGCCGCTGGTGGCCGCCTTCGCCCTGCTGGTGGCCTTCGGCTCGGCCACCCAGGACATCGCCATCGACGCTTTCCGCATCGAGTCGGCCCCCGATGACGTCCAGGCGGCCATGGCCTCCACCTACATCATCGGCTATCGCGGCGGCCTGCTGGCGGCCGGCGCCGGGGCCCTCTACGTGGCCTCCTGGCTCTCCTGGGAGGCCGCCTACCTGACCATGGCCGCCCTGGTGGGGGTGGGGGTGGTCACCGTGCTGGTGCGCCCCGAGCCCGCGCGGCTGTCGCTGACCACCCAACTGATCCACGAGCCCCGGGTGCGGGCCTTCCTGCGCACCAGCCGCGGCCGGCCCAAGGCGCTGCGCCGCCTGGGGGCCTGGGTCATCGGCGCCATCGTCTGCCCCTTCACCGACTTCTTCACCCGCCACCGGCGCAAGGCGCTGTGGCTGCTGCTGTTCGTGGCGGTGTTCCGGATCAGCGACCTGGCCATGGCCTCCATGGCCAACCCCCTCTACATCGATCTGGGATTCACGCTGGCCACCATCGCCAACGTCACCAATGTCTTCGGCATCGCCATGAGCATCGGCGGCGGGATCCTCGGCGGGCTGCTGGTGGCACGCTACGGCATCGGCCCCATCCTGGTGCTGGGCGCCACGGCCGCGGCGCTGACCAACCTGCTGTTCACCGCCCTGGCCCTGGCCGGGCAGAGCCTGCCGATGCTGGTGATGGCCATCATCGGCGACAACCTGGCCAACGGCCTGGCCAGCGCGGTGTTCATCGCGTTCCTGTCGAGTCTCACCTCGAGGGCGTATACGGCAACCCAGTACGCGCTGTTCTCCTCGCTGATGACCCTGCCGGGCAAGTTCCTCAGCGGCTTCGGCGGCCTGGTGGTCAGCGGCGAGGGCTATGCCACCTTCTTCCTGGTCTCGACGGCGCTGGGCCTGCCCGCGGTGCTGCTGGCGATCTGGATCAGCCGCGACCGGGAGCTGGTGCCGCCGCCCTCGCCGCGCACCACCTGACGCCGGCGCATTGCTGGATCACTCCGCGAAGATGTCCGGCCAGTGCTCGTCGGCGGCCTGGATGATGGCCGGCAGGTCCCGTTCCCAGCGCCACTGGATCCACCGGCTGTAGTTCAGGTACAGCTTGTCATCGACGATCTTCCACGCCTCGGGAATGGTGGAAGCGGCCTCACCGCGCGCCGCCGCCCAGGCGCACCAGCCGCCGTACTGGGGCGCATAGGCCTCGGGGTCCTGCTGGAAGAGCTCGCGATGCTCGGCCGAGGCGAACTGCCAGGTGGCATCGCGCCATTCCAGTCGATGCTCGGGCAGCCCCGGCACCGGCTGGCCCCGGGTGAAATAGGCCACCGGGTCGGTCCCGCCGATGGCCAGGCCATCGCGGGTGAAGATGCGCCCTTCGTCGGCGGCCACCGGGGCAGCGCTCAGGCCGAACGCCAGGGCGACGGCCAGCAACCCAGCGTGACGTTTCATGGCATGCCTCCTCTCGATCCACCCTACCGAGGTTCTGTCGGGAAGAGGTTCCCCGCCTTACAGGTGGTCCAGTTGCCGGCGCAACCAGTCCAGGGCACCGGGCGTGGTGCGCCACTGGTCGCGCATCAGGGTGCGGTACTGCCAGGCCTCGGCACGGCTGCCGGGCTCGGCCGCACCGTCGTCGGCGCCGGGCACCGGGCGCGGGTGTTCGGCACACAGCATCTTCAGGGCATGGGGATTGTGGCGGCGCACCGTCGCCAGGGCCGCCTCCGCCTCGTCTCCCCGCTCCAGGCGATAGAGGGCCAGCACGCGCCCCAGCAGCAGCCCCAGGGCCGGGCCCTCGGTGCCGCCCTCCGGGGCCTGCTCGCTGACCGTCAGCGCCTCCCGGTCGCGGCCGTCGCGCAGCAGTTGATCGAGCACCAGTTCGCGCAGCCCCAGGCTGTCGTGGTCGTCCAGCGCCAGCAGGCGCTCGGCGAGCCCGCGCGAGCGCTGGCGGGCGCCGCGCTCCATGCCCACCACCAGGGCCAGGCCGGTGCGCAGCAACACGGCGTTGTCGGCATCGTCCCAGGCCAGGGTGCCCGGCCCCTCGGCGGCCACCTGCTCCAGCCAGCGCTCCAGTCGCGCGGCCAGCGGCACGAAGAAGCTCGGCGCCATCCACGGCAGGCTGCCGAAGCGGCTGGTCAGCGCCAGGGCCAGCTCCTGCACCACCACCGGGGCATCCAGCCATTCGGGATGGCTGCACAGCTCGCCCAGCCACTCCGCCGCCTCCTGCCAGGGGTCGTCGTCCAGCCCCAGCGGCGAGTCGGTGACCGCGGCCGCCGGAAAGTGTTCGCGCCAGACGGCGTGCAGGGTGTCCTCCCGGGCGGTGGTGTGATACTCCAGGCGGCCCTGCTCGGTACGCGACACCTCTAGGCGCGGCGCGGTGGGCAGCGCCTCGAGCAGCGCCTGCAGCGAGGCCAGCGGCCCGGCCAGGTCCTCCTCGGCATTGAGCAGCTGTTCGGCCAGGGTGGCCCCGGGATTGGCGGCCAGGTCGGCCAGGAACTGCAGCTGGTCCTGATCCAGGTCGCCCTGGCGCGCCAGGCGACGGAACCAGAAGCGGGCGCGCTCGGCGGCTTCCTGCTCGTGACCTTCGTGGAGCAGCAGCATCGCCTCGATGTAGGCCAGGGTCGGCGAGTCGGGCAGCGCCTGCTGGGCGCGCACGAAGGCGGCCCGGGCGCTGTCCAGGTCGTCGTTGTCGAGGTGCATCAGGCACAGGCGCTCGAGGGCCACGCCACGCAGGAACAGCGGGCCGTGTTCGAGCACCGCGTCGAGCAGCGCCTCGCGCTTGCGATGGAAGCCGCGCTCCTGGTAGAGGTCGATGAGGATCTCGAAGGCCGGCTCGGCCTGTTCCGGCAGGCGCGACCAGTCGCCGCGTCCGAACAGCGATTCGAGGATCTGCTGGGCGCGACCGCGCTGGCCGGTCTCGGCGGCGATCAGTCCCGCCTCGAGCAGCGCCTGGGCCGGTGCCCGGCCGCTCTCCAGGGCGGCCTTGAGGGTCTCGCCCTTCCAGTCGCGCAGCGACAGCATCCACATCAGGTGGCCCGGGACCGAACCGGGCAGGCTCACGGCGCCGCAACAGTGCTTGGTCTTGCGCCCGGAGTCGCACCAGCACGGCTCGTTGCGCCCGGGGCGGGCCAGTGGCTCGCAGCCGAAGTCGAGGCGCTCGAGCGGGGTCTGGCACCACAGCTCCGGCGCCAGCGCCTGGGCCAGCGGCAGGCTCCCGCCCACCAGCTCGGGTCCCTCCTCGCGGGCCCAGGCCATCAAGGTCGGATAGCGCTCGTCACGGCGAATCGCCGTGAGCGCCCCCGAGGCAAACCCCAGCAGCTGTTCCACCCATACTGCCAGCATCGCACACTCCACCGTCCGGAAAACGGCACAGTCTAACAGCCCGCCGAGGCGCTTGGCAGCCGGTCAGTGGCGTGCCCACTCCAACAGCGGCCGGGTGCGGGCGTGCATGTCGAGCCGCGCGCCGAGGCGCACCAGATTCCAGTAGTGGCCGTTCAGGGTGCGCGACAGCAGCAGGGTGTCGGCGGGCGGCTGCAGGCGGTCCATGGCCGCCCAGACCCGCGGCGACAGCTCACGCAGCCGGCGATGCACCCGCACGTCGGCGAAGTCCTGCTCGCCGGGGGCGAACAGCGCCGAGACCGCCTCGGCGGACTCCCGATAGAGCGCCAGCGGTGCCCCCTGGCCCTGGCGGCCGCCGAGGGCGAGCAGCGCCGCGTCCATGGCCATGGGGTCGCCGGCCAGGGTGGCATCCAGCAGGCGTACCATGGCCTTCAGGCGCGCCTCGGGCACCGGGATCACCGCCCCCAGGTCGTAGATCACCAGCCGCCCCCGGTCGTCGGCGGCGAAGTTGCCGGCATGGGGGTCGGCATGCAGCTCGCCGTGGGTGAAGAGCTCCTCGGTGAGCCAGTCGGCGAGCGTCACGGCGATGCGCTGGCGACTGGCGTCGTCGGTCCCCTCCAGCTCGCGCAGCGGCGTGCCCGGCACGTGGCGCATGGCCAGCACCCGCTCGCCGCAGAGGTCGGGCAGCGGCTCGGGGATCACCAGGCCCGGGAGGTGGGCATAGCGCGCCCGGTAGCGAGCCAGCGCCGCGGCCTCGGCACGGTAGTCGAGCTCGCCGCGCAGGCTCGCCGCCAGCTCCTCGAAGAGCGCGTCGAGACGCGCCTGGGGCACCTTGAGCCAGCGGCCCAGGCGCATCAGGCGCCGCACCTGGGCCAGGTCGCCCTCCAGCACCTCGACGAGCCCCGGATACTGCACCTTGAGCACCAGGCTCTCGCCGTCACGGGTCAGGGCGCGATGCACCTGGCCCATGGAGGCGCTGGCGAAGGGACGCTCCTCCACCTCGCGGAAGTGGCGGGCCAGGTCGCCGTACTGGGCCTCCAGGGTGTTGCGGATCGCTGCCCAGGGCATGGGCTCGGCCTGGCGCTGCAGGCGCGAGAGCTCGTCGGCCAGGTCCGGCGGCAGCAGGTCGTCCCACTGGGCCATGATCTGCGCCAGCTTCATGGCCGGCCCCTTGAGCTCGGCGAGCCCCTCGAACAGCGCCTCGCCGAGCGCCCGCCAGTCGGCCTGGCCGCCCAGCCGAGTGCGGATCACGGCGCCACCGGTCCGCGCCCCGAGGCCCAACAGCCGCCGCGTCCTGCCTCGCTCGCGCATCGGCTCGCTCCCCCGCTCGAGGTCAAGTGATACAAGGATTGTACATCATCCGACGCCAGTGCCCCCTGGCCAGGACGCCTGGATACTGGAAGAATGTCCATGTCTTCAGGAACGAGACCGCCATGCGCCTGATCATCGCCGAGAAACCCAGCCTGGCCCGCGCCATCGCCGATGCCCTGCCCGGCTCGCCCCGCCGCGAGGACGGCGCGCTGGCGGCGGGCGATACCACCGTCACCTGGTGCCTGGGCCACCTGCTCGAGCAGGCGCCCCCCGACGCCTACGACCCGGCCCTCAAGCAGTGGCGCCTGGATACCCTACCCATCCTCCCCGACCGCTGGCGGCTCACGCCGCGCCCCAAGGCCCGCGGCCAGTTGGCGGTGATCCGCCGCCTGCTCAAGGGAGCCCGGGAGGTGGTGCACGCCGGCGACCCGGACCGCGAGGGCCAGCTGCTGGTGCAGGAGGTGATCGACTACCTGGGCTGGAAGGGGCCGGTGTCCAGGCTGCTGGTCAGCGACCTCAACCGCCCGGCGGTGCAGCGCGCCCTGGGCCGCCTGGAGGACAACGCCCGCTACCAGCCACTGTATCGCGCCGCCGAGTCGCGGGCCCGCGCCGACTGGCTCTACGGCATCAACCTGTCCCGCGCCTGGACCCTCACCGGCCGCCAGGCCGGCCACGACGGGGTGCTCTCGGTGGGCCGGGTGCAGACCCCGGTGCTGGGCCTGGTGGTGCGCCGTGACGCCGAGATCCGCGACTTCGTGCCCAAGCCCTTCTACGTGCTGTGGGTCGACCTGGCGGTGACCCGCGGCGAGCTGCGCGCCTGGTGGGTGCCGGGCGAGGGCCGGCCGCTGGACGACCAGGGCCGGCTGCTGGCCCGGGAGCCCGCCGCCGAACTGGCCGAGCGGCTGCCCGGTGCCGAGGGACGGCTGACGAGGCTGACCCGCCAGGACAAGCGCCAGGCCGCTCCCCTGCCCTACTCGCTGTCGGCGCTGCAGGTGGATGCCGCGCGCCGTTACGGGCTCTCCGCCAAGGCGGTGCTGGACACCTGCCAGGCCCTCTACGAGCGCCATCGGCTGATCACCTACCCGCGCTCGGACTGCCGCTACCTGCCCGAGGAGCACTTCGCCGGCGCGCGCGGTACCCTGGAGGGCGCCTGCCGGGACGACGCCACCCTGCGCGAGTGGCTCGCCGGCGCCGACTTCTCGCGCCGCTCCAAGGCCTGGAACGACAAGCGGGTGGGCGCCCACCATGCGCTGGCTCCCACCGGCCGACCGGCGGACACCGCCCGGCTCTCGGCTACCGAGGCCAAGGTCTTCCGGTTGATCGCCCGCAACGTCCTGGCGCAGTTCTATCCCGCGCTTGCCACCCGCGAGGTGAAGGCGGAGTTCGTCATCCTGGAAGAGATCTTCCGTGCCCGCGGCCAGGAGATCCTCGACCCCGGCTGGAAGCCGCTGTTCACCACCCGCGACGAGGCCCCGCCACTGCCGCCGCTCAGCGAGGGCGAGGCGTGCCGGGTCAGGGAAGCCGGCGTGGAGGACCGCGAGACTCGCCCGCCGGAACCCTTCACCGACGCCAGCCTGATCAAGGCGATGATGAACATCGCCCGCTACGTCGACGACGCCGCGGTGAAGCGCACCCTGCGCGAGCACGACGGCCTGGGCACCGAGGCGACCCGTGCCGGCATCCTCGAGACCCTGGTGGAGCGCGGCTACCTGGTGCGCCGCCAGAAGGCCCTGCGCGCCACCCGCCTGGGCAACGCGCTGATCGCCTCGCTGCCCGAGGCGGCGAGCCGCCCCGAGCGCACCGCCCTCTGGGAGCAGCGTCTCTCGGCCATCGCCGAGCGGGAGGCCGACCCCGCGCCCTTCCTCGCCGCCCTGGTGGAGGACCTGCGCGGCCTGCTCGGGGCCGCCGACGCCGGCCGGCTGCGCCAGGCGCTCGCCAGCGCCCAGGGCGAGGAGGCCGCTCCCAGGGCGGCCGAGTCACCCCGGCGTCGGCGCGGCGCGGCATCGCACCGCAGTGGCAAGGGCAGCGTGCGCCGCTCGCCTCGCCGTGGCAAGGAGAGCCCATGACCGCCATCGAGACGCACTGGGTCGTCGGCCCCGGCGCCATCGGCCGGCTCATCGCCCTGCGCCTGGCTGGTGGCGGAAACCGGGTAGCGCTGGTCGGTCGCCGCACACTGCCCGCACAACAGTGGCTGTTTCCCCCGGAGGGCGCACCGCTCCAGCGGACGGTGGCCTGTACCACCCTCGACACACCACCGCCCTTCGCGCCGGATATCGTGCACCTGACCACCAAGGCCTATGCCGCCGAGGCGGCTTATGACGCCGTATCCACCGCCCTGCCCCCGAACACGCCGCTGATGCTGTGGCAGAACGGCTTCGACGTCCAGCCGCGGCTCACCGAGCGCCACCCCGGGCCGGTGCTGTGCGCCACCACCACCGAGGGCGCCTACGTGGAGGGCGACGACCGGGTCGTCCATGCCGGCCACGGCGAGACCCTGGTGGGCGCCCTGGACGGCGGCCACGCCGCGCTGGCCCGGACACTGGCCGGGGTACTGAGGCGCAGCGGCCTGCCATGCCGGGCGGTGGACGATATCCGCACCCGGCTGTGGCACAAGCTCGCCGTCAACGCCGCCATCAACCCGCTGGTGGCGCGCCACCGCATCCGCAACGGCGAGCTCCGCGACGACGCCTTCCACCCCGCGGTGGAGGCGATCATCGCGGAGCTGGCGACGATCCTCGCCGCCGAGGGCATCGCGCCCCCCACAGGCGAAGGCCTCGACGGCTGGCGGGCCCTGGTATGGCGCGTGGTGGAGGCTACCGCCGGCAACCGCGCCTCCATGCTCCAGGACGTGCTGGCCGGCCGACCCACCGAACACGCGGCGATCCTCGGCCCGCTGCTGGCGGCGGCGAACCGCCATGGCCTGGCGGCACCGCGACTTGCCGAACTGCACGCCTGGCTGGCGGATCACGCTGCGCCTTGCTAACTTGTATAGATCCATAACGACTCGCCCTGCGGCCCCTCCCCACCGGCTTTCCCCCTGGCCGCAGCGCAAGGACAGGGATCATCATGCCGAGGGGTTCCGCCACCGCCACCCTGGCGGTCTGTCTGGCCATCGCCGCCTGCCCCCTGGCGTCGGCCGAGGACGCGACGCCGTCCTTCGCCGGCCAGCGGGCCGACCTCATGCACCTCGACAATGGCGTGGTGATCGAAGGACGCGATATCGAGACGCCGGACGGCTACACCTCCGGCTTCCGCCTCATCGCCGGCTTCACGCCGGTACGGCTGCCGAGGCTCGACCTGGGCGCCGAGTTCAGCTACCGCGAGAGCGACGAGGTACCGACCCATCTCGGCGAGCAGAGCCTGCTGCTCGATACCGTGAGCCTGGGCGGCAGCCTGGTGGCCGGCGTCCGCCTCGGTCGGCTGGGGCTCTACGCCAAGTCCGGCCTGGTGGGCTGGGAAGGCGACGCGGTGATTCCCCGCGACGCCCTCGATTCGGCGGGTACCACCCGGGTCCAGGGCCTGGGCGCCCGACTCCAGTTCAACCATTTCGTCAGCCGCCTGGTGTTCGAGGAGTACGACGCCCCCGACATGGCGCACCTCAACCTGATCACCGCCTCGGTGCATATTCCCTTCTAGCTGGACGCTGCAAGCAGATTGCAGGAGGCCAATTTATTGGGCGATGGAGGCGCAGGCCTCCCGGCGGTGTTAATCGACGCCCCGTGACACCGCCGGGCGCCTGACGGCGCCAGTCGCGCAACATAGTTGCCCTCCTACGATAATCCTCCCTCTTTGCTCAGCCGGTGTTGCGCAGCCCCGCGGCGATGCCCGCCATGGTCACCATCAGCGCCCGCGACAGGTCGGCGCTGATCGCCCCGTCGGCGTCGCGGTTACGCTGCAGCAGCTCGGCCTGCAGGCCGTGCAGCGGATCGATGTAGGGGTTGCGCACCGCGATGGCCTGGTAGATCAACGGGGTCTTCTCCAGCAGCTCCTCCTGCTGGAGGATCTGCAGCAGCACCTGGTTCAGGCGCCCGAAACGCTCGCGCAGGCGATGGCCCAGCGCCTTGAGCGCCGGCTCGTCCACCAGGCGATGCTCGTAGTAGGCGGCGATGCCCACGTCGGCCTTGGCCAGCAGCATCTCCAGCATGTCCAGGTAGGTGCCGAAGAAGGGCCAGCGGTCGCGCATCTCCTGCAGCAGCTCGAGGCCGCCCGGCTCCTCCAGGCGCCGGGCGAAGGCCTCGCCGCTGCCCAGCCAGGCCGGCAGCATCAGGCGGATCTGGGTCCAGGCGAAGATCCAGGGAATGGCGCGCAGGGTCTCGACGCCGCCGTCCTGGCGACGCTTGGTGGGCCGCGAGCCCAGCGGCAGCCGGCCCAGCGAGCCTTCCGGGGTCACCGAGCGGAAGTAGGGCACGAAGTCGGGATCCTCGCGCACCACCCCCACGTAGGCGCGATGCGCCACTTCGGCCAGGCGATCCATCTCCTCGCGCCAGTGGGGCTCGGGCGACGGTGGCGGCAGCAGGGTCGCCTCCAGCACCGCACAGGCATAGATCTCCATGGAGCGCAGGGCGATCTCCGGCTGGCCGAACTTGAAGCGGATCATCTCGCCCTGCTCGGTCACCCGCAGGCTGCCGTTCACCGAACCCGGCGGCTGGGAGAGGATGGCCGCATGGGCCGGACCGCCGCCACGCCCCACGGTGCCGCCGCGGCCGTGGAAGAGGGTCAGGTCGACGCCGTGGCGCTCGCACACCTCGACCAGGGTCTCCTGGGCCCGGTACTGGGCCCAGGCGGCGGCCAGCTGGCCGGCGTCCTTGGCCGAGTCGGAGTAGCCGATCATCACTTCCTGGCGATCGCCGACCAGGGCCCGGTAGCCGGGCAGCGCCAGCAGGCGGTCGATCACCTCGCCGGCGTGGTTGAGGTCGTCCAGGGTCTCGAACAACGGTGCGATGGGCAGGGTCACCTCGCCGCCCACCTCCTTCATCAACAGCGCCACGCTGAGCACGTCGGAGGGCTGGCCGGCCATGGAGATGATGTAGGTCCCCAGCGCCTCGGCCTCGTCGCTGGCGATCACCCGGAAGGTGTCGATCACCTCCCGGGTTTCCGGCGAGCACTCCCAGCGCCGCGGGATCAGCGGGCGTCGTGAGGCCAACTCCTCGAGCAGGAAGGCCTGGCGCTGCTCCTCGCTCCAGTCGCGGTAGTGACCGAGTCCCAGGCCGTCGGTGAGCTCCTCCATCACCTGGGCGTGACGGCCCGCTTCCTGGCGGATATCGAGCTTGGTCAGGGTCACGCCGAACACCGCCACCCGGCGCAGGGTGTCGAGCAGCGCGCCGTTGGCGATGGTGTCGAGCCCCACGTCACACAACGAGCGGTAGCAGGTCAGCAGCGGCGCATAGAGCTGCTCGCGGCTCTCGATGATCGGGCCGGCGTCGAAGGGCTTGCCGTCCAGGCACGCCTTGGCCCAGTCGCGGGTCGCCTCGACCCGCGCCACCAGCCGCTTGAGCAGCTCCCGGTAGGGTTCGGCCACGTCGCCCACCTCGGCCTTGAGCGCGCTGTTGGCCTTCCACATCGAGAGCTCGGCCTTGAGCTGCTCGAGGTCACGCAGGTAGAGGTCGGCGGCCATCCAACGACCCAGCAGCAGCACCTCGCGGGTCACCTTGGCGGTGACATTGGGATTGCCGTCGCGATCGCCGCCCATCCAGGAGGCGTAACGAATCGGGGCGGCATCCAGCGGCAGCCGCTCGCCGGCGGTCTCCAGCAGCAGGTTGTCCAGGTCGCGATGGAAGTCCGGCACCGCCTGCCACAGGGAGTTCTCGATCACCGCGAAGCCCCACTTGGCCTCGTCCACCGGGGTGGGCCGCTCGTGGCGGATCTCGTCGGTGTGCCAGGCCTGGCTGATCAACTCCTCCAGGCGCCCCTGGGCGCGGGCGCCGCGCTCCGGATAGTCGGCGGAGGACTCGATGGCGGTGAGGCAGTCGTCGATGCCGTCGTACTTCTGGATCAGGGTGCGGCGGATGACCTCGGTGGGGTGGGCGGTGAGCACCAGTTCGACGCGCATGGCGTCGAGCGTCTCCACCAGCTTGCGCGGGCTGTTGCCGGCCCGGCGGGCCCGCTCCAGCAGCTCGGCGAGCACCGGCTGGCTACCCGGCCGGTAGTCCTCCACCCGGCGGAAGCGCGCCCGGTAGTGCTGCTCGGCGATGTTGGCCAGGTTGAGGAACTGGTTGAAGGCGCGGGTCACCGGCAGCAGGTCGCGGTCGGGCAGGCGGCGCAGGTAGTCGATCAGCTCGCGCTGCCCCTGGTCGTCGCCCTGGCGGCCGCGCTTGGCGAAGCCGCGGATGGCCTCGATCTTGTCGACGAAGCCAACCCCCAGGTCGTCGGCGATGGTGCGCCCCAGGCTGTCGCCCAGGATGCGGACGTTGTCACGCAGGGACTCGTGCAGGTCGTGGCTCATGGCCGCGTCTCTCCGGATGTGGTGGGACAGTCGGTCGTCTCGTGGCGCTTGGCGGCCTGCCAGTGGCGTTCCATGGCGTCGAGGCCGGCCTCGGCGGGCGCCACGCCCTCGTCGGCCAGGGCCGCCTCCACGTGGCGGAAACGTCGCTCGAACTTGGCGTTGGTGGCACGCAGGCACTGTTCGGGGTCGGCCTTGAGGGTCCGCGCCAGGTTGCTCACCGCGAACAGCAGGTCGCCGACCTCGCTGGCGGCGTGGTCGCGATCACCGCCCGCCAGGGCGTCCTCCACCTCGTCGAGCTCCTCGCGGATCTTGGCGATCACGCCGCGCGAGTCGGGCCAGTCGAAGCCGACCCGGGCGGCGCGCTTGGAGAGCTTGGCCGCCCTCGACAGCGCCGGCAGGGTGCGCGGCACATCATCCAGAACCGACGCCGCGGCGACGTCGAGCACCGAGGCCGCCTCGCCCTCCCCGGCCCGCGCCTCGCGCTCCTCGGCCTTGATCGCCTCCCAGCGGGAGTTGACCAGGCGCGCCTCGACCTCCTCGGCGCTGACCCCGGCCGGCCGCCGCGAGGCCAGGGTACCGTCGGGGAAGACGTGGGGATGGCGGCGCAGCATCTTGGCGGTCAGGGTGTGGACCACGTCGTGGAAGTCGAAGCGCCCCTCCTCGGCGGCGAACTGGCCGTAGTAGACCACCTGGAACAGCAGGTCGCCGAGCTCGCCGGGCAGCTCGTCGAAGTCACGCCGCTCGATGGCATCGGCCACCTCGTAGGCCTCCTCCAGGGTATGGGGCACGATGGAGTCCCAGTCCTGCTCGAGGTCCCAGGGACAGCCCTGGTCGGGATCGCGCAGCACCGCCATCAGGGTCAGCAGGTCGTCGAGATCGTGGCGTTCGCTCATGCGGGCCTCCCCTTGCGCTTGCCGGGCTTGCCTCCGCTGCGCAGGCGGTGCACCTCGATGACGTTGGGCAGCTGCTGGATCCGCGAGAACAGCCGGCCCAGGGTCTCCAGGCCGTCCACCTCCAGGGTGATGGTCAGGCGCGCGATGCCGTCGTCGCTGTCGGTGTGGGTGTTGACCGCCAGGACGTTGACCTTCTCGTTGCCCAGCACCCCGGTGACGTCGCGCAGCAGGCCGGAGCGGTCCCAGGCCTGGATCTCGATGTCCACCGGGTACTGGGTGCGGGCGCGCTCGCCCCACTCCACCTCGATGATGCGCTGGGGCTCCTCCAGGCGTAGCTGGAGGATGTTGGGGCAGTCCTGGCGGTGCACGGTGACGCCGCGCCCCTGGGTGATGAAGCCGACGATGGGCTCGCCGGGCACCGGGTGGCAGCAGTTGGCCATGCTGGTCTTGAGGTTGCCCACGCCGAGCACGGTGATGTCGCTCTGGCCGGCCTTGCCGGGGCCCTTGCGCGGCTTGGCCAGCAGGCGGTCGAGCTGCTCCTGGTCGTCGGACTCGCCGAACAGCTGCTGGGCCTGGTGTAGCACCTGGCCGATGCGCAGGTCGCCGGCGCCGAGCGCCGCGTACATGTCGTCGGGCGTGACGTAGTTGACCTTGTGCGCCAGGGTCTCGAGGTCCATATCCTCGAGATCGAGGCGCCGCATCTCGCGCTCGAAGAGCGCACGGCCCTCCTCGAGATTCTGGTCGCGGGCCTGGTGCTTGAACCACGCCTGGATCTTGGAGCGGGCCCGGGAGGTGCGCACATAGCCCAGGCTGGGGTTGAGCCAGTCGCGGCTGGGACCGCCCTTGCTGGCGGTGAGGATCTCCACCTGCTGGCCGGTCCGGAGCTTGTAGGTAAGCGGCACGATGCGCCCGTTGACCTTGGCGCCGCGGCAGCGGTGGCCCACCTCGGTGTGCACCCGGTAGGCGAAGTCGATGGGCGTGGCCACCCGCGGCAGGTCGATGACGTGCCCGTCGGGCGTGAAGACGTAGATGCGGTCCGGCGCCACGTCGCTGGACAGGCCCTCGCGCAGGTCGCCGAAGTCGCCGACCTCCTCCTGCCACTCGAGCACCTGGCGCAGCCAGGCGATCTTCTCCTCGTAGCTGGTGCTCTTGGCCTTGGTGTCGTGGCCCTTGTAGCGCCAGTGGGCGCAGACCCCGAGCTCGGCCTCCTCGTGCATGGCGAAGGTGCGGATCTGGATCTCCAACACCTTGTTCTCGGGGCCGATCACCGCGGTGTGCAGCGACTGGTAGCCGTTCTTCTTGGGATTGGCGATGTAGTCGTCGAACTCGTGGGGCACGTGATGCCAGCGCGAGTGGACCAGCCCCAGCACGGTGTAGCAGTCGGCCACCTCGGGCACCAGGATGCGCACCGCGCGGATGTCGTGGACCTGTGAGAAGTCGATGCGCTTGCGCTTCATCTTCCGCCAGATCGAGTAGATGTGCTTGGCCCGGCCGTCCACCTCGTAGCGGGTGATGCCCTGGGCCTCGAGCAGCCCCTCGAGGGTGGTGACCACGTCGGTGATGTAGCGGTCGCGGTCGACGCGCTTCTCGGCCAGTTGGCGGGCGATGGCCTTGTAGTCGTCCTCGTGGAGGTAGCGGAAGGAGAGATCCTCGAGCTCCCACTTGAGGTGGCCGATGCCCAGCCGATGGGCCAGGGGCGCATAGATGTCGAACACCTCGCGGGCCACCCGCATCTGCTTCTCGCGCGGCACGTCCTTGACCTGGCGCAGAGCGCAGGTGCGCTCACTGATCTTGATCAGGGCGACGCGCACGTCGTCGATCATGTTGACCAGCATCTTGCGCAGGTTGTCCTGCTGGTCGTGCTGGCCCATGTCATGGCTGGGCAGTTGGGTGGCGCTGATCGCCGCCATCTGCAGCACGCCGTCGATCAGCCGGGCGACCTCGTCGCCGAACTGCTTGGCGATCGCCTCGAGGCCGATGAGCCCCTCGCGGACGGCGCGGTAGAGGACGGCGGCCTCCAGCGCCGCCTGGTCGAGCTTGAGCTCGCCGAGGATGTCGGCCATCTCCAGCCCCATGCGGAAGCTCGAGCCGTTCTCGAGCCAGCGACGATGGGGGCGTCCGGATTCCCGTTCGAGCCCTTCGGCGAGCCGGCAGGCCTCGCGCAGCTCGTCCGCATCGCGCAGCTTGACGTCCTCCTGCAGCCGGGAGAGCCACAGGTCGATATCGACGCGCCCCGTCTCGGTGAGGGGCTGCTCTTCACGGACCTTAACCATCGGATGATGCTCCTTGCCGCTGCCGTCGCGTCCGCGGATGTTCGAACAGCAGCATCGATTCCAGGTGAGAGGTATGCACGAACATGTCGGCCATGGCGCAGCGCGCCAGGCGGTAGCCGCCATGCACGAGGCGTGCCGCATCCCGGGCCAGGGTGGCCGGATCGCAGGAGACGTAGAGCACCCTCGGCACCGGCGCTTCGACCAGGGCCTGGACCGCCGCCTCGGCGCCGTCGCGGGGCGGGTCCAGCAGCAGGGTGTCGGGCCGCTGCTCGGCGAGCAACTCGGCCACCGCTGCCGCCTGCCCCAGGTCGGCCTGGCGGGCCGCCACCGCGAGGCCATTGCGCCGGGCATTGTCGGCGAGCCGCTCGACCATGGCCGGGCTGCCCTCCACCGCCACGACCCGCGCAGTGGTAGACGCCAACGGCAGGCTGAAGTTGCCGATTCCGGCGAAGAGATCCAGCACCCGTTCGCCGGCGAGGCCCTCGAGCCAGGCCAGGGCGGTGGCCACCATGCGCCGGTTGACCTCGCCGTTGGCCTGCAGGAAGTCGCCGGGGACGAAGCCCAGGGCGATATCGCCGGCGGCCCCCGGCACGCGACAGCTCAGCGTCGGCGCCTCGGTGAGCCACTCGAGGTTCGGCGACTCGCGCCCGGCGAGGCATGCCAGGTACAGGCCCTGCTCGGCGGCGAAGTCGCACCAGCGTTGGGCATCGCCGGCGTGTTCGCGCAGCTGGCGCACCACCAGTACCACCCCCTGGTCGCTGTCGAGCAGTTCCAGGTGACCGACATGGCGTGGCGCCTCCAGGCAAGCCAGGTGACGGCGCAGCGGCGCCAGCAGCGCCTCCAGGGCCGGCACCAGGATGGGGCAGCGGTCGAGATCCACCAAGCGGTGGCTGTGGCGGGCTCGGAAACCGAGATGGAGGGCGCCCTCGGCGTCCACCTTGACGCCCAGCCGGGCGCGGCGCCGGTAGCCCTCCGCGGCCCCGGCCAGCAGCTCCGGCTCCCCCGGGACCTCGAGCCCCTGGCGGGCCAGCAGCTCGAGGAGCACCGTCTGCTTGTGGCGCCGCTGGGCGGGCACGGCCAGGTGCTGGAGGTCACAGCCGCCGCAACGCGCGAAGTGGGGACAGGGTGGCTCGACGCGTTCGGCGACCGGTGCGAGGAGCTCGCGCACATGCCCCTCGTCGAAGCGCTGGCGGGTGCGATGCACCGCCACCGCGACGCGCTCGCCGGGCAGCGCCCCCTCGACGAACAGCGTCTTGCCGGTCGCCTCCCGGACCAGGCCGCGGCCGTCGTGGGCCAGGCGCTCGATGACCACCGGCCCCTCCTCCTCGTGGGGCCGCGGACGGGGGGCGCCGCCCTGTGGCGACTGGCGACCCTGCAGGCCGGAGACGCCCGACCGCTCGCGGCGCGGGCGGCGCTTGCCGAGCATCGCCACCTCAGGCCTCCCCGTCGAACAGGCCGGTGGAGAGGTAGCGGTCGCCGCGATCGCAGACGATGAACACGATCACCGCGTTCTCGACCTCCGCGGCGACGCGCAGGGCGCCGGCCAGGGCCCCGCCGGAACTGACCCCGGCCAGGATGCCCTCCTCCCGCGCCAGGCGGCGCATGTGCTCCTCGGCCTCGTGCTGGCCGATGTCCAGCACGCGATCGACCCGCGAGGCATCGTAGATGCGCGGCAGGTATTCCCGCGGCCAGCGGCGGATGCCGGCGATGCTCGCCCCGTCCTCGGGCTGCAGGCCGACGATCTGCACCTCGGGATTGCGCTCCTTGAGCGCGCGGGACACCCCCATGATGGTGCCGGTGGTGCCCATGGAGCTGACGAAGTGGGTGATGGTACCGCCGGTCTGCTCCCAGAGCTCCGGGCCCGTGCCGCGATAGTGGGACAAGGGGTTGTCGGGGTTGGCGAACTGGTCGAGCCGCTTGCCCTCGCCGCGGGCGATCATCGTCTCGGCGACGTCACGGGCCTCTTCCATGCCGCCCGCCTTGCTGACCGTGACCAGCCGGGCGCCGTAGGCGGCCATGGCCTGCTTGCGCTCCTCCGAGGCGCTCTCCGGCATGATCAGTACCATGCGATAGCCCTTGATGGCGGCGGCCATGGCCAGCGCGATGCCGGTGTTGCCCGAGGTGGCCTCCACCAGGGTGTCGCCGGGCACGAGATCGCCGCGCGCCTCGGCCTGCTCGAGCATGGAGAGCGCCGGGCGATCCTTCACCGAGCCAGCCGGATTGTTGCCCTCCAGCTTGGCCAGCAGGACGTTGTTGCGGCCGGCGGTGACGCGTTTGAGGCGGACCAGCGGCGTGTGGCCGACCACCTCCTCGATGGTGGGAAAATGCATGCAAGCATCCTAGTGCCAAGGTGTTTTCGCCATTATATCCATGCCACCGCAGGGTGGACAGGCATCCCCGATGGCTGTGTCATACTGGGGCCAGATACGCCGCACGAGCCCGCCGATGACCCTCAAGCTACGCCTGCTGCTCACCATCCTGGGGCTGCCCATGCTGCTGCTGGGCGCCATGGCCGCCACCAGCCTGCCGCTGCACCAGTCACACCATGAAGCCCTGCTGCAGGAGCGCCTCGACGAGGCCCTCGGCCTGTTGGCCCCGAGCCTGGAGGCGGCTGCCGCGGCGGGCGACGAGGCCCGACTGGAGGCGCTGGCCGCGCGACTCCTCGACATCGAGGAGGTGCGCGCCCTGGCACTGGTGACCCCGGAGGGCGAACGACGCCTGGAGCTGGGCCGGCTGCGCGGGGCGCCACCCTCCGCGGACGATGCCGCGCCCCTCGTGCAACGCCACGGCGAGTACTGGCTGATGCAGCTGCCCCTGGACGGCGCCGCTTCCGACCGGCTGGTGCTGGACGTGGACGCCAGCGGCCTGCTCCTCGACCACTATCGGCAACTCGGCGCCGCCGGCCTGCTGATGGTGATCGCGGGGGTGATCCTGGCGCTGGTGGCCGGCGCTACCCATCGCCGCCTGCAGCAGCCCCTCGAGGCGGCCGACGCGGCTCTCGGCCGACTGGTGCACGACGAGGTGCCGGACCCGCTGCCGCCCTCCCCGCCCGAGCTCGCCGGGCTCGGCGAGCGGGTCAACGCCCTCGCCGCGCGCCTCGCCGAGGCCCGGGTCGAGATGCAGCAGCAGGTGGAACAGGCCACCGCCGAGCTGCAGGAGTCCATGGAGACCATCGAGATCCAGAACATGAAGCTGGACATCGCCCACCGCCGGGCGGTGGAGGCCAACCGGGTGAAGTCCGAGTTCCTGGCCAACATGAGCCACGAGATCCGCACGCCGCTCAACGGCATCATCGGCTTCTGCCGCCTGCTGGGCCGCTCGCCGCTGGAACCCCGCCAGCGGGAGTGGCTCGACCACGTCAACCGGGCCTGCAACAACCTGCTGATGCTGGTCAACGACGTGCTGGACTTCTCCAAGCTGGAGGCCGGCCAGCTGGAGCTGGAGCGGCTGCCGGTGGACATGGTCGCCCTGGTGGACGAGGTGCTGGCCCTGCAGGCCCCGCTGGCCCACCCCAAGGGGCTGGAGCTGCTGGGACTGGTGTACGACGACGTGCCGTCCGCGCTGACCGGAGACCCGCTGCGCATCCGCCAGGTGCTGACCAATCTGGTCAACAACGCGGTGAAGTTCACCGACCGGGGCGAGGTGGTGGTGCGGGTGATGGTGGAGGACTCCGCTCCCGGCCGGATCACCCTGCGCATCGGGGTGACGGATACCGGCATCGGTCTCTCGGCGGAGCACCGTCGGCGCCTCTTCCAGGCCTTCCAGCAGGGCGCCGCCAGCCACTCCCGCGAGTTCGGCGGCACCGGCCTGGGACTCTCGATCTCCCGTCGGCTGGTGGAGCAGATGGGCGGCGAGATCGACGTCGACAGCGAGCCCGGCCAGGGTACCACCTTCTCCTTCACCCTGCCGCTGGAGGGCGATGCCCATCAGGAGCGCCCGCCGGAATTGCACCTCGCCGGTGAGACGGTGCTCATCGAGGAGCCTCACCCGGCGACGCGCCGCGCCCTTCGCCACCTCTTCTCGCGCTGGGGCGCCCGCCCGATCGAGGATGGCGACGCCCTGCCCGCCGGCGACGCCCCCACCCTGTGGGTGGCCAGCCCGCCGCCCGACCTCTCGAGCGACGAGACGGCGGCCTGGCAACGCCGCCTGGAGCGCCTGGCCTGCCCGGTCCTGCTGCTGGTCAACGCCAGCCCGCTGGAGCTGCCGTCGCTGCCCCTGCCCCATGGGGGCGAGATCCTCGCCAAGCCGCTGGCCCGCGCCAGCCTGGCCGAGGCCGTGGGGCGGCGGCTGCAGGCCCCTCATGCACCGCCGGCAGCCCCGTCGCCCCCCGCTGACTCGGCGTGCCTGCTGGTGGTGGACGACAACGAGTCCAATCGGCGCCTGCTGGGCGAGCTGGCCGCGGACGGCGGCCTCGAGGTGAGCCTGGCGGCGAGCGGCGAAGCCGCCCTGGCCCTGGCCCGGGAGCGCCGCTTCGACCTGGTGCTGATGGACATCCGCATGCCCGGCATGGACGGCATCGAGACCACGCGGGCGCTGCGCCACCTGGGGGGGACCTGGCCCGCCACCCCGGTGGTGGCGGTAACCGCCCATGCGCTGGAGGAGGAGCGGCGGCGGCTGCTGGCCAACGGACTCGACGACGTCCTGGCCAAGCCGGTGGAGCCACGCGCTCTCGCCGAGGTCCTCGGCCGTCATCTCGGCATGGCCCCGGCCCACCTCACGGAAACGCCCGGGCTGCCGGCGCCCGGAGCCCGTTGGGACGCCGCCTTCGAGGAGGAAGGCGAGCTGCCTAGCGTTGACCTGGCGCTGGGCACCCGGCTGGCGGGGGGGCACGAGGCCATGGCCCGGGAACTGCTGGAACGGCTGGCCGCCTCGCTGCCGGACAGCGAGGCGGCGATCCGGCAGGGCTACGAGACGCGGGACGACGAGGCGTTGCTGGACGCCATTCACGCCCTCAACGGCGCCTGCCGCTACTGCGGCGCCCCACGCCTGGGGCTGGTCGCCGAGACCCTGGAGACCCGGCTGCGCTCGCGGGGACGCGAGGCGGTGACGCCGCTGCTCGACGAGCTCTACGCCGCCATGGCCGATCTGCGCCGCTGGGCCGGCGCTCAGCCCTCGAGGACCACGAAGGCGATCGCGAACTCGGCCTCGTCGGAAATCGACAGGTGAGTCGCCCTGACCCCGGCGGCCATGGCCAGCTCATGGGCCTGGCCGCCCAGCACCAGTGAGGGGCGCCCCAGGGCATCATTGGCCACCTGGATCTCGGTCCAGCGCATGCCGTGACGCAGGCCGGTGCCCAACGCCTTGACGAAGGCCTCCTTGGCGGCGAAGCGCCTGGCCAGGTAGGCCGCCGGCGCCACCCGTGCGGGGAACCCCTCCCGCTCGGTCTCGCCCAGCAGGCGCCGGGGAAACCGCTCGCCGTGGCGTGCCAGGGCGAGCTCGAAGCGTGCCACCCGGGCGATGTCGGTGCCGATGCCCAGGATCATGAATCAATGCTCATGGTCGTGATCGTGCTCCTCCAGGGCCGCCACGAAACCGGCCTCCTGACCGGCGATGGCCAGCCGCTTCATCTCGGCCACGGCCTCCTTGAGTCCCACGAACAGCGCCCGGGCGATGATCGCATGGCCGATGTTGAGCTCCTGGATCCCGGGGATGGCGGCGATGGCCTCGACGTTATGATAGTGCAGTCCATGACCGGCGTTGACCGTCAGGCCGAGCTCCAGGGCCATCTCGGCGGCGGCGGAGAGCCTGGCATGCTCGCGGGTCGCCGCCTCGCCCGAGGCCTCCGCATAGGCGCCGGTATGCAGCTCGATCACCGGCGCCCCGGCCTGGTGGGCGGCCTGGACCTGCTCGGGGTCGGGGTCGATGAACAGCGACACCTCGCAGCCGGCGGCGGCCAGCCGGGTACAGGCCTCGGCCACGGCGTCGAAGCCGCCCACTACGTCCAGCCCCCCCTCGGTGGTCAGCTCCTCGCGCTTCTCGGGTACCAGGCAGACGTGGGCCGGGCGGAGCTCCTCGGCCAGGCGGATCATCGCCTCGGTGACCGCCATCTCCAGGTTCATGCGGGTGTTGAGCACCTCGGCCAGCAGGCGCACGTCGCGCTCCTGGATATGCCGACGATCCTCGCGCAGGTGCACGGTGATGCCGTCGGCCCCGGCCTCCTCGGCCAGCAGGGCGGCCTGGACCGGATCCGGATAGCGGGTGCCACGGGCCTGGCGCAGGGTGGCGATATGGTCGATGTTGACGCCGAGCAGGATACGCGGGGGATGCATGGGGCTCTCCTTGGGTAAGCCGTAAGCCGTAAGCTATAAGCTGTAAGCCGTAAGATAAGGTGGCATCTTACGGCTTACGGCTCACGGGTTACAGCTCCCGGACGGCGTCCGAGCGGGTCCGGCGCCGCTCGGCCAGCTCGCGCATCAGCTGCCGCGAGCGCAGCGGGCGGCTGCCCAGCAGCGGCGCCAGGGCGGCGCGCGCGATCGCCTTGGCGGGACCGGCCAGGCCGGGGGCATCCCAGTCGCCGGCGGCCAGCAGCCGCAGGGTACGACCGTCGAGCCCCGGCTCGCCGTGGCGGAAGGCCCGCGACACGGGGTCGAAGACGTAGCGCGCCTGGGGATCCAGTTCGCCGCCCTCGGCCTCGACGAAGCGCGGCATGGCGTCCAGCGCCTCGAGCAGGGCGAACTCCAGCCGGCGCAGGGACGCCGCCCGGTCTTCGGGGCGGGGCAAGGCCTCGAGCAGCGCCGTATAGAAGGCGAAGACCTCCGCCACCGGCAGCTCCACCGGCAGGGTGCGGGTCAGCAGCTCGTTGGCGTAGAGCCCGCAGAGCAGCCCCTCGCCGGCCAACAGCGCCGCAGCGCCCCGGCTCTCCATCAACCGCAGGCGCTTGAGCTCGCCTCCCCCCGTCCAGGTCAGGTGCAGCGGCGCAAAGGGCTGCAGCCGACCCCGGGAGCGCGAGCCGGGCCGCTGCACGCCCTGGGCCACGGCGCGTACCCGCCCGTACTGGAGCGTGAGCAGCTCCACCAGGGCGCTGGTCTCGCGATAGGGGCGCTTGTGCAGCAGGAAGGCGGGTTCGGGTGTCATCAATCCAGGTCGTAACCCAGGCTCTTGAGCGCGCGTTCGTCGTCGGACCAGCCGCGCTTGACCTTGACCCAGAGGTTGAGCATCACCTTGGCGTCCAGGGCGCGCTCCATGTCGAGGCGCGCCTCGCGGCCGATGCTCTTGATGCGCTCGCCGTTCTCGCCGATGAGGATCTTCTTCTGCCCCTGGCGCTCCACCAGGATCCGGGCGCTGATGTGCACCACCCGGCCCTCGTCGCGGAACTCCTCGATCTCCACGGTCATCTGGTAGGGCAGCTCGTCGCCGAGCTGGCGCATCACCTTCTCGCGGACCAGCTCGGCGGCCAGGAAGCGCTGACTCCTGTCGGTGACCTGATCCTCGGGGAAGTAGTGCACGCTCTCGGGCAGGTGCTTGGCCACCTCGGCCTCCAGCTCCGGCACGTTGGTGCCGTGCTTGGCGGAGATCGGCACGATGGCGGCGAACTCGCGGCGTGCCCCGACCGACTCCAGCCAGGGCAGCAGCGTCACCTTGTCCTGCAGGCGGTCGACCTTGTTGACCGCCAGGATCACCGGCGCCTCGACATGCTCGAGGCGCTGCAGGACGACCTGGTCCTCGTCGCTCCAGCGGGTGCGATCGATGATGAACACCACGCAGTCCACGTCGCGCAGGGCCTGGACGGCGGCCTGGTTCATGAAGCGGTTGATCGCCTTGTTGCGATCCTTGGCCAGGATATGGATCCCGGGCGTATCCACGTAGATGGCCTGGGCGTCGCCCTCGGTCTTGATGCCCATCACCTGATGGCGGGTGGTCTGGGGACGCCGCGAGGTGATCGAGACCTTCTGGCCGAGGATGCGGTTCATCAGCGTGGACTTGCCGACGTTGGGGCGGCCGACGATGGCCACGAAGCCGCAGGTCTGGGTCATGACCGCGCTCCCTTGGTGGGTTCGAGGTGCATGAGGGCCATCTCGGCGGCCTGCTGCTCGGCATGGCGACGGCTGGAGCCGACCCCGGTGGTGTGAGCCTCGAGCATCTCCACGTGGCATTCCACGGTGAAGGTCTGGGCATGGGCCTCGCCCTCCACGCTGACCACCTCGTAGCGCGGCAGTGGCGCCTGGCGCGACTGCAGGAACTCCTGCAGTCGGGTCTTGGGATCCTTCTGGGTATCCTGCAGGCTGATGCCCTCCAGGCGGCCGGCGAACCAGGAGAGCACCCGCACGCGCACGCTCTCCATGCCGGCGTCCAGGTAGATGGCGCCGATCACCGCCTCCACGGCGTCGGCGAGGATGGAGTCGCGGCGGTGGCCGCCGCTCTTCATCTCGCCGGAGCCCAGCCGCAGGTGTTCACCGAAGCCCATCTCGCGGGCCAGCTCGGCCAGGGTCTGGCCCTTGACCAGGCGCGCCCGCAGCCGCGACAGCTGCCCCTCGCGGGCCTCGGGAAAGCGGCGGAACAGGGCCTCGGCGATGACGAAGTTGACGATGGAGTCGCCGAGGAACTCCAGGCGCTCGTTGTTCTGGCCGCCGTAGCTGCGATGGGTCATGGCCAGCTCGAGCAGGGCGGGGTCGCCGAAGTCGTGACCGAGTCGTCGACTGAAGGCGTTGAGGGAATTGCTCACGAATATCCTGTTGTCCGGTGTCGGGGCGAAGCGGGCTCAGTGGATGCGGCGAATGCTGGTGAAGCTCGGCAGGCCGCCGTCCCAGTGCATCCACACGGCGAAGGCGCGCCCCACGACATTCTCCTCCGGCACGAAGCCCCAGTAGCGACTGTCGTTGGAGTGGTCGCGGTTGTCACCCATGGTGAAGTAGTGGCCGTCCGGCACCACCAGCTCGCGCATCTGGGGCCCGGGGTCTCGGGGGTTATTGTAGATGCGGTGCTCCACCTCGCCCAGCTGCTCGGCCAGCAGCAGCTCGCCGGGCGCCCCGGCGGGGCTCTCCTCCATCAGCGCCTTGGGCACCGGCTCGCCGTTGACGTAGAGCTGCTTGCCTGCGTAGCGGATGCGATCGCCGGGCAGGCCCACCACGCGCTTGATGAAGTTGACGGAGGGCTCGTCGGGGAAGCGGAAGACCATGACGTCGCCGCGCTCGGGCTCGCCCAGGTCGACGATCTCGGTATGGATCACCGGCAGGCGCAGGCCGTAGGCAAACTTGTTGACCAGGATGAAGTCGCCGATCTCCAGGGTCGGGCGCATCGAGCCGGAGGGAATCTGGAAGGGCTCCACCACGAAGCTGCGCAGCACCAGCACCACCAGCAGCACCGGGAAGAAGGAGCGCGCATAGTCCACCGGCCAGGGCTCCTTGAGGAGCGCCTTTTCCCGGGCCTCCTTGCCGAGCCCCTCGGTGGTGCCGGCCTCGGCGGCCTGCAGGGCGCGCCGGCGCGCCGGGCGCAGCCAGACGAGGTTCAGCAGGGTGATCACGCCGGTGACGGCGACCGCCACCACCAGCAACAGAGAGAAGTCCATGGGGGGTTCCGTTCCTAGTCATTCACCTTGAGCACGGCGAGGAAGGCGTCCTGGGGAATCTCCACCCGGCCGACCTGCTTCATGCGTTTCTTGCCCGCCTTCTGCTTCTCGAGCAGCTTCTTCTTGCGGGTCACGTCGCCGCCGTAGCACTTGGCGGTGACGTTCTTGCGCAGCGCCTTGACGGTGGAGCGCGCCACCACCTGGCCGCCGATGGCCGCCTGGATGGCCACGTCGAACATCTGGCGAGGGATCAGCTCCTTCATCTTGTCGACCAGCGCGCGACCGCGGGCGTGGGCATGGTCGCGGTGAATGATCACGGCCAGGGCATCCACCCGGTCGCCGTTGATCAGCACGTCCAGGCGCACCAGCTTGGCGGCCTCGAAGCGCTCGAAGTTGTACTCCAGCGAGGCGTAGCCCTTGGAGATGGACTTCAGGCGGTCGAAGAAGTCCATCACCACCTCGGACATCGGCAACTCGTAGGTGAGCTGGATCTGGCTGCCCAGGAACAGCATGTCGAGCTGGGTGCCGCGGCGCTGCTCGCACTCGGTGATGACGTTGCCCACGAACTCCTGGGGCACCAGGATGCTGGCCCGCACGATGGGCTCGCGCATCTCCTCCACGTCCGCCATGTCGGGCAGCTTGGAGGGGTTGGAGACGTAGCGGACCTCCTCGTCCTTCATCAGCAGCTCGTAGACCACGGTGGGCGCGGTGGTCAGCAGGTCCAGGTCGTACTCGCGCTCGAGGCGCTCCTGGACGATCTCCATGTGCAGGGTGCCCAGGAAGCCCACGCGGAAGCCGAAGCCCAGGGCATCGGAGTTCTCCGGCTCATAGTCCAGCGAGGCGTCGTTGAGCGCCAGCTTCTCCAGGGCGTCGCGGAAGTCCTCGTAGTCATCGGCGCTGACCGGGAACATGCCAGCATAGACCTGGGGCTTGACCTTCTGGAAGCCGGGCAGGCGTGCGACATCGGGCGTCTTGGCGTGGGTGATGGTATCGCCCACCGGGGCGCCTTGGATGTCCTTGATGCCGGCGACGATGAAGCCCACCTCGCCGGCGCGCAGCACGCCGGTCTCGCGGCGCTGCGGCGTGAAGATGCCCACCTCGCTGGCCTGCCAGTCGCGCCCGGTGGACTTGATGCGGATCTTGTCGCCCTTCTTCAGGGTACCGTCGAAGATGCGCACCAGGGAGACCACGCCCAGGTAGTTGTCGAACCAGGAGTCGATGATCAGCGCCTGCAACTGCCCCGCCGGGTCACCCTTGGGCGACGGGATGTCACGCACCAGGCGCTCGAGCAACGCCTCGATGCCGATGCCGTTCTTGGCGGAAACCTGGCAGGCATCGGTGGCGTCGAGGCCGATGATCTCCTCGATCTCGTGGGCCACCTTGTCGCAGTCCGCCTGGGGCAGGTCGATCTTGTTGAGCACCGGCAGCACCTCGAGGCCCTGCTCGATGGCGGTGTAGCAGTTGGCCACCGATTGGGCCTCGACGCCCTGGGCGGCGTCCACCACCAGCAGCGCCCCCTCGCAAGCGTAGAGCGAACGCGACACCTCGTAGGAGAAGTCCACGTGCCCCGGGGTGTCGATGAAGTTGAGCTGGTAGGTGTTGCCGTCCTGGGCATGGTAATCCAGGGTCACCGACTGGGCCTTGATGGTGATGCCCCGCTCGCGCTCCAGGTCCATGGAGTCGAGCACCTGCTCCTTGAGCTCGCGCTCGGTCAGGCCCCCGCAGGTCTGGATCAGTCGGTCGGCCAGGGTCGACTTGCCGTGGTCGATGTGCGCGATGATCGAGAAGTTGCGGATGTGCTTGAGCTTGTCAGGGGTGGTGTCTTGGGACATCGAGTGACTTCTGCCTGGTGGGTTCTGGCCGGGCCCGAGGGCGGGACGCCTGTGACGGAGAGGCCGGGATTGGGCGCCATTGTACCGGGATGCGCGACCCAGATACAGCGACCCGACGACCGGGGGCCGTCGGGTCGTGGTCGCGGGGCCTGGGGAAGGCTCAGTCGCTGGCCAGGCGCATGGCCACGAACAGCGAGCGCCCGTCGCGGTAGAGGCGCACCGGCACGGCGCGGTCGGTGGGCAGGTCGCCGGCCAGCGACATCAGTTGGGAGGGGCTGGACACCTCCTGGTGATCGATGCTGACCAGCACGTCGCCGGGGCGGATGCCGGCGGCCGCGGCGGCGCCGCCGGGGGCGACCTCGCGGACCCGCACGCCGCCGTCGATGCCGAGCCGCTCGCGCTCGGCGGGTTCGAGCTCGCTCACGGCGAGACCCAGGCGCGCCTGCTGGCCGTCATCCTGCTGGCGGCCGGTCGGACCACCGTTCTCGGCGTCGGGCCAGTCGCCCAGGGTCACCGCCAGCTGGCGGCGCTCGCCGTCGCGCATCAGCTCGAGTTCCACCTCGGTGCCCGGGGCGGTGCGCCCGATCAGCCGCGGCAGGGTGCTGGAGTCGTGGACCCGGGAACCGTCCACCTCGAGGATGACGTCACCGGCCTGCAGGCCACCCTCGGCGGCCGGCCCCTCCGGGTCGAGGTCGGCGATCAGGGCGCCACGGGGCTCGTCCATGCCGAAGGACTCCGCCAGGTCGCGGGACACCGGCTGGATCATCACCCCCAGCCAGCCACGGTGCACCTGGCCATCCTCGCGGAGCTGGTCGGCCACGTCCATGGCGACGTTGATGGGAATGGCGAAGGACAGCCCCATGAAGCCGCCGCTGCGGGTGAAGATCTGGGAGTTGATGCCGACCACCTCGCCGTCCAGGTTGAACAGTGGCCCGCCGGAGTTGCCGGGGTTGATGGCCACGTCGGTCTGGATGAAGGGCACGTAGGCATCGCGCGGCAGGGTGCGGTCGATGGCGCTGACGATGCCGGCGGTGACCGAGTGGTCGAAGCCGAACGGCGAACCGATGGCGGCTACCCACTCGCCCACCTGGAGGCGATCGGAGTCGCCGAGGCGCAGGGTCGGCAGGTCGCTCGCCTCGACCTTGAGCACCGCCACGTCGGTGCGCTGGTCGCTGCCCACCAGCTCGGCCTCGAGCTCGCGGCGGTCGTTGAGTCGCACCAGGATCTCGTCGGCGCCGTCCACCACGTGGGCGTTGGTCATGATGTAGCCGTCATCGCTGATGATGAAGCCGGAGCCCAGCGACTGGCGCTCCTGGGAACCGCCCGGCGACGGGGACCGGCCAGGCGGCATGGGGAAACGATCGCCGAAGAAGTGGCGGAAGATCTCGGGGATATCCTCTTCGCTGAAGCCCTGGAAGGGGTTGCCGCGGCTCTCCACCACCCGGCTGGTGGAGATGTTGACCACTCCGGGAGCGGCCTCCTCCACCAGTTCGGTGAAGTCGGGCAATTCGCGGGCCGCGGCCGTCTGCCAGGCCAGCAGGGCGGCGGCCAGCAGCATCCATAGGGAGAAGGGACGTAGCATTCGCTTCATGGGAGACTCCTGCGATGGATCCAGTCAAAGCGGTGTACGACAGGCGATCACATGGTGTCGCCACGGGATGGAGACAAGTCACTCATCGGCCTGATCGCCCCGCCAGCGGAGGTTATCGGCGACGCGAAGCAGGACGCGCGGCGGCAGCTCCCCCATCACCACCACCTGGCGCGGCTCGCCGCCCAGGTCGCGATGCCGCACGGCGGCATTGGACACCCCCAGCCGGTGCAGGCCGGGAGCCAACAGGTCGGCCGCCTCGATCGGGGCGACGAACAGGCTGAGCGTGGAGAGGCCGTCGCTGTAGAGGCGATGGGCCACGGCGTCGCCATGCCGAGCGCTCTGGGTGTCCACGGGCTGGGCGATGAAGCCCCCGGGCAGCCAGCCCAGCTGCCAGGGCTCCCGGGGCGCCTCGCGAGCCTCGTCGATGATCACCTCCCCCGGGTGGAGCCGCGGGCGATCCAGGGCGGTGAGCTGGAAGGTTTCCAGGGCCCGGCCCGTCTCGTCGAGGAGCGTCTGCTTGAGGGTCAGGCCGGTGGCCACATCCAGCCACAGGCGATGGCCGAAGCGCAGGTTGTCGAGGGGGGCGATGTCCAGGCGGCGCACCCGGCGATTGGCGATGCGCTCCTCGTCGCCGAGGCGCAGGCGGTAGTGGTCACCGACGTGGGCCGCGATGCCGGCCGGCGACAATGGCGCCTCGCCGCCGTCCGACCAGCCCAGGCGCCCGATCCGCCCGCGCCGCTCGAAGGAGATGGGCGGCCCGTCCAGGAAGCGCGCCAGGCCCCGCTCGACGCCGTCGTGCACATCGTGGCTCAGCACCAGGGTGCGTACGCCGTCGTAGCCGATGCGCACCGCATGGGCATCATACCGATAGCAGTGGCCCGCCCAGAGACTGCGCTCGAACCAGGCGAGCGGGGTATCGGGAGCGGGAAGATCCTCGAGGGCACGACAGTCGAAGCGGCCGTCGACGACCGCCTCGTCGAGCGACTGGGCCTGGGCAACGGTAGCGACCGAAACCAGCCCCAGGGCGAGAAAGAGGACACCGGCGACACGCTGGCGAGACGCGGGCATCGACACCCCCCGGCTCAGCGTTGACCGAGGCTGTCGGCGCCGGTGGCGCGCAGCAGGGGCATCCAGGCGTCACCGCTGCGGTAGGCGGCTCCCTCGGCGTGACGGTCGAGGTAGGACTGCAGCAGGCGGGCCTGTTCCTCGTCGGCCATCAGCGATTGGCGCTGACCGGGGGCCATGAACATCGGGTTCGACTCGGCACCGCCGCCCACGGTCATCAGCCCGGAACCGCTGGCCTGGGGCAGCTGGAAGAGCGGGAGATCCACCAGCGAGGGGCGCGAGGCATCGTTGCCGCCCTCCCCGCTACCGGCCAGACTCGCCGGCGCGGGTCGAGAGCTGCCATCGCCGGCGGCCAGGCTACCCTCGCCACTGCCGGGCAAGCCGCCGTTGTAGAACTGTACCCCGGTGATCACCATCAGTGACACCGCGGCCGCGATGCCGGCACTGCGCGCCATGGGCAGCGAGCGCCGGGTGGCGAATCGCGGCTCGGCGGCCGGCGGCTGGCCGGGGACCGGCTCATCCTGCAGGCGGTCGAGAATCCCGGCAGACAGGTCGGTGGAGACATCGACCCCAGGCTCGCGCCGCATCAGGCTACGCATCAGGTGGTAGCGTCGCCACGCCTCGGCGGCATCGGCTTCGTCACCCAGCGATTTCAGCACACGACGCAACTCGAGTTCATCCCCCTCGTCGTCCATCAGGACAGAGAGCGATTCCCGTGCGTTCTGACTCATTCTTCAACCCCTCAGAGTGGCAAGGCCGGCGCCTTGCATCCGTTGCCAGTCCGATATCGGCATTCGCGGCGCAGGCCGGGAATGCCGACATCACGAAACGCCATGGGCGGATCGAACACTGCTTGTGACGCCAAAGGCGCCTGACAGTTCAGCGAATCGTCAAGAAATCGGTAATTTTCCCCACCGGGGTCACTCCTCGAGCGTTTCGCGATTGCGGGCGGTGGTCACCAGCGGCTGGATGTGCTGGTCGACCGCTTCCCGGGCGCGGAAGATCCGCGAACGCACCGTGCCGACCGGGCAGTCCATGATGTTGGCGATGTCCTCGTAGGAGAGCCCTTCCAGTTCGCGCAGCGTGATCGCGGTGCGCAGGTCGTCGGGCAGGTTATCGATCGCCTCGAACACCGCGGCTTCCAGCTGATCGCGGGCCATGGCCGCCTCGGGGGTTTCGGTGTCGGAGAGGCGACCGCTGTGATCGACGATCTCAGCGTCGACGATATCCAGGTCGCTGCCCGGCGGGCGCCGCCCCCTGGAGACCAGGTGGTTCTTGGCGGTGTTGATGGCGATACGATACATCCAGGTATAGAAGGCGCTCTCGGAGCGGAACTTGCCCAGGGCGCGGTAGGCCTTGATGAAGGCCTCCTGGGCCACGTCCTGCACCTCGGCATGGTCGTGCACATAGCGGCCGATCAGCCCGATGATCTTGTGCTGGTACTTCTTCACCAGCAGATCGAAGGCGCGGGTATCGCCCTGCTGGGCGCGCTCGACGAGCTGCTGGTCGGTCTCCCTGGCGCTCATTCACGCCCTCCCGGTCCGATGACCGCGACGCGGCAACGGATGGCACTGCGGGAGTGGCGATGAAAAAAACCGGACATGGCATGCAAGCATAGCGTCAACCTGGAGCCCTGGGGCAGCTGAGAATCTGGTGGCCGTAGCCGAAAGTCGCACAAGTGTTCCCGTTTCTCGTCCATCCATCAAGCCGGGTGCCGCCATCGCGGCGCCCGCGCTGGGACAGGGCGAGGCGTGAAGGGTTCCACACGATTGATTTTTGGCACCCTGGCGGGCGATAGTAGGGGGACTTTCCCTTTCTTAGTCAGCGCAGTCACCACACCACAGGTAGCCGAATGTCAGAGCAGCAGGTCAACAACCTCAACGTCCTCGCCCAGGACGTCCTCATCACCCCCGAGGCCCTCAAGCAGGAGATCCCCCTGACCGAGACGGCCGAGCGCACCGTCATCGAGGGTCGCGAGACCATCCAGCGCATCCTCGACGGCCGCGACCCGCGCCTGCTGGTGGTGGTGGGCCCCTGCTCCATCCATGACGTGGATGCGGCCCTGGACTATGCGCGACGCCTGCGCCGACTGGCCGATGAGGTGAAGGATAGCCTCTACATCGTGATGCGCGTCTACTTCGAGAAGCCGCGTACCACCGTGGGCTGGAAGGGACTGATCAACGACCCGCATCTCAATGGCTCCTTCGAGATCGAGGAAGGCCTGCACATCGCCCGCAAGCTGCTGGTGGAACTCGCCGAACTGGGCCTGCCGCTGGCCACCGAGGCGCTGGACCCGATCTCCCCGCAGTACCTGCAGGACTGCATCAGTTGGTCGGCCATCGGCGCCCGCACCACCGAATCCCAGACCCACCGCGAGATGTCCTCGGGGCTCTCCTCCCCGGTGGGCTTCAAGAACGGCACCGACGGCAGCCTCGACGTGGCGGTCAACGCCCTGCAGTCGGTCTCGCATCCGCACAACTTCCTGGGCATCGACCAGGCCGGCCAGGTGGCGATCATCCGCACCCGCGGCAACGCCTACGGCCATGTGGTGCTGCGCGGCGGCAACGGCAAGCCCAACTACGACAGCGTCAGTGTGGCACTCGCCGAGCAGGAACTGAAGAAGGCCGGCATCAAGCCCAACATCATGATCGACTGCTCCCACGCCAACTCCAACAAGGACCCGGCCCTGCAGCCGCTGGTGCTGGAGAACGTCACCAACCAGCTCCTCGAGGGCAACCGCTCCATCATCGGCCTGATGATCGAGTCCAACATCGGCTGGGGCAACCAGAAGATGCCGGAGGACATCAGCCAGCTGGAGTACGGCGTCTCCATCACCGACGCCTGCATCGACTGGGACACCACCGACCGGGCGCTGAAGGAGATGAACGCCAAGCTCGCCGCGGTGCTGGCCAGGCGCATCCAGGCGGCCTGACCCCTCTCTCCCGCGCAGCAGGGCCCGCCGAGCGGCGGGCCCTGCTGTTTTGCACACCTCAGGCGTCCTGGCGGACCCCGTCGATCTCTCGCACGAAGGGCGGCAGGGCGTCGAGCAATGCCCGGCCGTAGCGGCGGGTCAGCACGCGGCGATCCAGCAGGCTGATGCGGCCGCTGTCGGCCTCCTTGCGGATCAGCCGGCCGCAGGCCTGCACCAGCTTGATGGAAGCGTCGGGCACGCTGATGCGCATGAAGGGGTTGCCGCCCTGGCTCTCGATCCACTCGGCGAGCGTCGCGCCGACCGGGTCGTCGGGCACCGCGAAGGGCAGCCGGGTGATCACCACATGGGTCAGGTAGTCGCCGGGCAGGTCGATGCCCTCGGCGAAGCTGGCCAGGCCGAAGATGATACTGCCCTGCCCCGCATCGACTCGCTCGCGATGCCGCGCGATCAGCTCGCGCTTGGGCAGCCGGTCCTGGGCCAGCACCCGGCCGGCCAGCGCCCCGGGCAGCGCCTTCTCCACGGCACGCAGCTGGGCTCGCGAGGAGAACAGCATCAGTACCGCCTCGTCGTCGGGCAGCGCCGTCACGAAGTCGACGATGGCCCGCTCGTGGCCCTCACGGTCGGCGGGGTCGACCGCCTCCCGCGGCACGCTGAGCACCGCCCGGGAGTAGTCGAAGGGGCTGGGCAGTTGCTGGTAGCGATAGCGGTTGGCGAGCCCGGCCCGTTCCTGCAGCCGCTCGAAGCGCCCCAGGGCGGTGAGGGTCGCCGAGGTGACCACGGCCCCGAAGGTGGACCCCCACAGGGTCTTCGCCAGGGTATGGGCCGCCGAGACGGGGCTCGCCGAGAAGGTCAGCTCCGCCTCGCCGCCGAAACGCTCCAGCGTCAGCCAGCGCGCCCGGGGCGGCTCGCCCTCGGGGTCGACCTCGGCGAAGGCCTGCCACAGGGCGTGGGCCTCCAGGGCCCGACCATGCAGCAATGCCAGCAGCGGCAGCCAGGCCTCGGCCTGCTCGCGGGGCAGGCCGGTGTGCTTCTCGGGATCGAGGCTCTCGCGCAGGATATCGGACAGGCTCTCGAGGGTGCGCGACAGCTCGGCGAAGAGCACCACCAGCGCCTCGGCCTGCTCGCACAACTCCTCCGGCGCACGCCCCATCTCGAAACGCTGCTGGTGACCCTCCTCGCCGTCGGCCAGGCCCTGGGGGCGGCCGGCCAGCTGATGGCCCAGGGCGAAGACCTCGCCGAGCCTCGGCTCGGCGGCGTCAATGGCCTGGGGCAGCCCGGCCAGCAGCCGCGCCAGGGTGGGCTGCACCGCCAGCGCCTGGTTCAGCTCGGTCAGCGACTTCCTGAGGTTGCGCAGCCAGCGCAGGGCGGCGCCCACGGCGAAGCGATGGGTGAAGTGGTTGAGCGCCTTGTCGGGCAGGTGGTGCCCCTCGTCGAAGACATGGATGCAGTCGCCAGGGTCGGGGAGCACCACGCCCCCGCCCAGGGCCAGGTCGGCCAGCACCAGGTCGTGGTTGGCGACGATGACGTCGGCGGTATCGAGGTCGCGCCGCGCGCGGAAGAAGGCACAGGCGCCGAAGTGACCGCAGCGACGGTTGGTGCACTGGCGATGATCCACGGTGAGGCGGCGCCAGTGGGCATCGACGATGGCCTCGGGCCAGCTGTCGCGGTCACCGGCCCAGCGGCCGTTGCCGTAAGCCTCGCCCATCGCCTTGACCAGCGCCTGGAAATCGTCGCCGCCACTGTCCAGTGCCTGCTCGAACAGCGACAGGGTGGGATTCTCCTCGCCCCCGTCCAGGGCCTGATCGAGGCGCGCCACGCAGACGTAACGTCCACGCCCCTTGGCCAGGGCGTAGTCGAAGTCCAGGCCGCTGTGGGCCTTGAGCGCCGGCAGGTCCTGGTGGAGCACCTGCTCCTGCAGCGCCACCGTGGCAGTGGCCACCACCAGCCGCTTGCCGCGGGCCTTGGCCACCGGCAGGGCGGCGAGCAGGTAGGCCAGCGTCTTGCCGGTGCCGGTGCCCGCCTCGAGCACGCAGACGTGCTCGTCGGAGGTGCGCCGGCCGGCGTCATCGGCCTCGATCCCCGCCAGGGTGCGGGCGACCTCGGCGATCATCAACCGCTGGCCGTAGCGGGGGGTGAGCTCGAGGCCCTCGAGCACGCGGCGATAGGCGGCCTGGATCTCGCCCTTCAGGGCCTCGTCGAGCATGGCAGTCAGAGCAGCCCTTCCGGCGGATGCTCGCAGGGCAGCTTGTCGCCGATGAAACGTTCGATCTCGGGCAGGGAGAAGGCGTCCTCCTCGCCCACGAAGCTGATCGACACCCCCTTGGCGCCGGCCCGGCCGGTGCGTCCGATGCGGTGCACGTAGTCCTCCGGGTCTTCCGGCAGGGTATAGTTGATCACATGGCTGACATCCTCGATATGGATGCCGCGGCCGGCCACGTCGGTGGCCACCAGCACCCGCACCTCGCCCTCGCGGAACTGCTCGAGGGTCTTGATGCGCTGGTTCTGGGGCACGTCACCGGAGAGCATGGCCACGTTGACGCCGGCCTTGCGCAGCAGCTCGTCGAGCCGGCGGACCAGATCGCGACGGTTGCCGAACACCATCACCCGATCGAAGCTCTCCTGCTCCAGAAGGCGCACCAGCAGGCGCTGCTTGTCGTCGTCGCCGACCAGGTAGACGCGCTGGTCGATGTCCGCCCGGTTGTCGACGGTGACGGCGATCTCCACGTGGGCCGGCTCATGAGTCCACTGGCCGGCCAGGTTGAGAATGTCCTCGGTGAAGGTGGCCGAGAAGAGGAAGGTCTGGCGCTCCTCCTTCTTCGGGGTGTGGCGGATGATGCGCTTGACGTCGGGGATGAAGCCCATGGAGAGCATGCGGTCGGCCTCGTCCAGCACCAGCACCTCGACCTGGGTGAGGTCGACGTCACGCTTCTGGTGGAAGTCGAGCAGCCGCCCGGGGGTGGCCACCAGGATGTCGAGCTTGCCCGCCAGGCCCTCGCGCTGCTTCTGGTAGTCCATGCCGCCCACCACGCTGGCCACCTTGAGGTGGGTGAAGCGCGCCAGCGCCTTGGCATCCTTCTCGATCTGCAACGCCAGCTCGCGGGTCGGAGCCACGATCAGTGCGCGGGGGGCGCCCTCCTTCTGGCCGTCCGGGGTCGGCTCCTCGAGGAAGTAGGCGAGGATGGAGATCAGGAAGGCCGCGGTCTTGCCGGTGCCGGTCTGGGCCTTGCCGACTACGTCGCCGCCCAGCAGGGTATGGCGCAGTGCCTCCGCCTGGATCGGCGTGCAGTACTCGAAGCCCTGGGCATGGATGGCACGCATCAGCGGCAGGGGCAGGTCGAAGTCGTGAAAGCGCCACTTGCCCGCCACCGGGGGCACCTGGAACTGGCGCAGGTCCCAGTTCGACTGGCGACGGCGCGGCTTGCGGCGACGACGCTTGGGCTTGCGGTTCTCGGCCGGGGCCGTGGTCTGTTCCGACTCGCTCATAGGCTTGCTGTCTAGTCCGTGTCGATAAGGAGGTCGTGTAATACAAACGACTATTGTAACAGCCAATGCGACGAAGGGCGCCCCTAGTACAAGGGGTACGAGCCATCGTCGCAGGCAATGCTCGGGGCCGATCCGGCGACAGGCCTTCGGGGAGGCGCGTAGAGGGTTTGTCGGCACCGCAGATCGGGACTGGTAGAATGCGCACCAGACCAGAGGAGTTACTCCATGACCCGTCGCAAGAAGACCCGTTCGCTGGCCGACAAGGTGCAGATCCGCACCGGCCGGCGCAAGGACTACAAGAAGTGGCGTCACGAGAATCCCGACCAGGTGACCTCGTCGACCCGCTATACCCGCAAGAAGCACCAGCAGCGCAAGCTGCAGGCGGCCCGCAAGCTGGCCCGCCAGGAGGCCGGCCCGTCCATCGCCATCCACCCCGAGCGCGAAGGGCAGGATCCCGGCCAGGGAGGCAAGGACGACTGATGCGACTCGTCTCGTTCAACATCAACGGCATTCGCGCCCGCCTCCACCAGTTGGAGGCGCTGGTCACGGCCCATCGCCCGGCGCTGATCGGCCTGCAGGAGACCAAGGTGCAGGACGCCGACTTCCCCGCCGAGGCGGTGGCGGCACTGGGCTATCGCGTCTACTACCACGGCCAGAAGGGGCACTACGGGGTCGCCGTGATGGTCGATGCCACCCGGTGCGGCGAGCCCGAGGCGGTGCACTACGGCTTTCCGGACGATGGCGAAGAGGCCCAGCGGCGGATGATCGGGGTGCGCCTGCGCCTGGCGGACGGCGCGCCGCTGACGGTGTGGAACGGCTACTTCCCCCAGGGCGAGAACGTCGAGCACCCGGTGAAGTTCCCCCACAAGCGCGACTTCTATGCCCAGTTGAAGCGCCTGCTGGAGGGCACCCATCGCACCGACGAACGCCTGGCGGTGATGGGCGACTTCAATATCTCGCCCCAGGACATCGACATCGGCATCGGCGAGGCCAACCGCCGGCGCTGGCTGCGCGAGGGCAAGACGAGCTTCCAGCCGGTGGAGCGCGAGTGGCTCGACGGCATCAAGGCATGGGGGCTCACCGACAGCTACCGGGTCCGCTACCCGGAGACGGACGACCGCTTCAGCTGGTTCGACTACCGCTCCCGCGGCTTCGAGCGCGACCCCAGGCGCGGCCTGCGCATCGATTATATCCTGGTCACCGCGCCGCTGGCCGAGAAGGTCACGGATGCCGGGATCGACTACGACCTGCGCAGCATGCAGAAGCCCTCCGACCACGCGCCGGTATGGACGGAGCTGGCGCTATAGGCAGGCGACCCCGGCGGGCACCGAGGCCGACGGCCTAGGTCGAGGCCATGGCCTCTAGCCAGCGCTCGGCGTCATCCTCGCCCAGTTCCCGGGCCCGGGTCAGGGCGCGCTCGGCCAGGTCCCGGCGTCCCCAGGTGTGGGCCAACTGACCCAGCCGCAGCCAATCGCCCCCCTCTCCGCTGCGCTCGGCCAGCGCCTCCCAGGCGCCCAGGGCGCGGTCGCGGTCGCGTGCCGCCTCCCAGGCCTGGGCCAGCAGGCGACGGTGCGCCTCGCTGTCCTCCAGCTGCCCGGCGTCCAGCGCCGCCTCGAGGTATTCGGCACCGCGCGCCGGAGTGCCGCCGGCCAGGTGCAGGTCGATCAGGCGACGCAGGTCGTCGCCGCCCTCGAGCACCCCGCGCCGCCAGCCGGCTTCCCAGATCGCCGCGGCCTGACCGGCGTCGCCCAGCCGCTGGGCCAGGGCCGCGGCCTGCCGCCAGCGCCCGGGATCACGGCTCGCCGCCAGGCCTTCGGTCAGCAACCCCAGGGCCGCGTCGTCCCGGCCGGCGCGGCGCAGCACCGCGGTGGCCAGGCCGCGTCGGGCCTCGCTCGGCTCGGGGGTGACGGCCAGGGCACGCTCCACCCAGTCGGCGGCATCCTGCCACTGCTCCCGCTCGGCCAGCGCCCGGGCCAGGCGCCAGCGATCCTGCGGCTCCCCCTCGTGGTGCCCCAGCCAGTCGGCCAACAGCTCGCTGCCGCGCTCGACCTGTCCCGCGGCCAGGCGCAGCCGCGCCTCCTCGGCCTGCCAGCGGTCGCGCTGCACCGACTCGACGCCGGGCGTCTCGCGGGCCGCGCGAAGATGTTCGGCGGCCGCCGCCGGGTCGTCGGCGCGTACCGCGGCGCCCGCGGCCAGTTGCAGGTAGAGGGCCCGGGCCCAGCGGTCGGCGGCATTGCCGCCGGCCAGGCGCTCGGCCTGGGCCAACGCCCGCTCACTCACCGCCCCGGTCTCGCCCGCCTCGAGCCGCTCCTGCAGGCTCTCCAGATCGGCGATAAAGGACCCCGGCAGCGGGGGCGCGGACCAGGCCGGCGGCATGGCGACGAGCCAGCCGGCGGCGACCAGTGACAGGAGGCGAAGAGGCGACATGGAAATTCCCCGTTGCAGGCTATCTCAGCTGGAATTCCAGGCGCTGCCGAGCCCGACGCAGCCCCTGTGCAGGCTCGAAACGCCAGCGCGACACCGCCTGCCGGGCGGCATCATCGAAGACGTTGCGCGGCTGGGCCGAGGTCACGCGGATGCTCGCGGGATCGACGCGGCCGTCGGCGCGGATCACGAACTCCAGCTCCACGTGCCCCTCCAGCCCGCGGCGCTGCGCCCGGGCCGGGTACTCGGGCGGTACCCGGCTGGTCGGCGCGATCTGCCCGACATCCACCGGTTCGCCGTCGGCGGGCTCCTCGGCGGCCGGCTCGGCGCTGGATGCCTCGCTGGACGACTCGGACGGCTGCGGCTCGGAAGACGGCGAAGGATCGGGCGCGGGTTGCGGCTCCGGTTGCGGCTCCGGTTGCGGTTGCGGCTCGGGTTGCGGCTGTGGCTCGGGCTGCACCTCGCTGAGCTCCGGCAGGGTGGCATCGAGCTCCAGCGGCTCGGCCGCCTCCGGTGGCAGCTCGGGCTCGGGTAGCGCCACCGGGCTCTCGGCCAGGGGAGCCGGCTCGGGCAGGGGCGGCGGCGCTACCGGCTCGGGGGGGACCGGCGGGGCGGCCTCGGCGGGCGGTTCGGCCGCTTCCGGCTCGGCCTCGGGCGCCTCGACGCTGGTCAGCGGCATGCTCATCTCCAGCACCTCGATCTCCGGCTCGGGCGGCGAGACCAGCAGTGCCAGCAGCCAGAACAGCGCCAGCGCCATGGCCACGCCGGCCAGGGCCGAGACGGGAATCCGGGTCATGGCGCGGCCCGGGTCGCGGCCACCGCGACCTGCTCGACGCCGGCCTCGCGGATGCGGTCCATGACCTCGATCAGCAGGCCGGTGGTGGCCTCGCGATCCGCCTGGATCACCACCCCGCCGTCGCCGCTGATCAGGGCGGCGACCTCGTCGCCGACGCGGTGGGCGTCCACCGGCTGGCCGTCCACCCAGACGGCGCCCTCCGGGGTGATCGCCACCATCAGTTGGGCATCCGGCTGGGGGCTGGCGGCGCTGGACTCGGGCCGCTCGATCTCCACGCCACTCTCCTTGATGAAGCTGGTGGTGACGATGAAGAAGATCAGCATGATGAAGACCACGTCCAGCATCGGGGTCAGGTTGACCTCGCCGGCATCGCCTCCCTCGGCGGCCAGGCTGCGGCGTCTACGCATGGGACTCCTCCACGGCGCGGGCCAGGCGGTCATGCAGCCGCTGGTCCTCGCGACGAATGATCTGTTCCAGTCGGCTGGTGAACAGCAGGCCCACCACCGCCACCGCCATGCCCGCCAGGGTCGGCAGGGTGGCCCGCGCCACGCCGTCGGCCATGGCCCGCGCCTGGCCGGTATCGCTCAGCGCCAGGCTGTCGAACACGGCGATCATGCCGGTGACGGTGCCCAACAGGCCGAGCAGCGGGCAGAGCCCCACCAGCAACTTCAGCCAGGGCAGCGGACGCCGCAGCCGGGCGATCAACGCGCGGGTCCAGGCCTCGCGCAGCGTCAGGGCGCTCCAGCTCAGGTGATCGGGGCGCGCCGCCCAGCGCTCGATCAGGGCGCGGCGCGCGCGGCGATAGGTGATGCGGAAGAACAGCACCCGCTCCAGGGCCAGGCCGAACAGCAGCGCCGCCACGCCGGCGATGCCCACCAGGATGACGCCGCCGGCATCGACCAGCCGCGCCAGGGGCTCAAGCCAGAGAGGTAGCACGGCGCTCGCTCCCGGTGTCGCGCGGGGTCGCCTGGCGATGCTCGAGCTGCTCGGCCAGGGCCGCGCTGGCCTGCCCTTCCACCACGCCGGCCAAGTGGCGGCTGCGCCCGGCCAGGGCGGTATGGGCGAACAGCAGGGGCACCGCGGTGATCAGGCCCAGGACGGTCGTGACCAGGGCCTGGCTGATGCCGCCCGCCATCAACTGGGGATCGCCGGTGCCAAACACCGTGATCGCCTGGAAGGTGACGATCATGCCGGTGACGGTGCCCAGCAGGCCCAGCAGCGGGGCCACGGCGGCGAGCAGCTTGACCAGCGGCTGGCCGCGCTCGAGTCGCGGCAATTCGGCCAGCACCGCCTCGTCGAGGCGCGCCTCCAGGGCCTCGGGCACCGGATCGTCGGCTAGCGCCCGGAAGCGCCGCAGCACCCGGCCCAGGGGGTTGTCCTCGCGCAACCGACTCAGGTCGCGCAGCTGGCGACGCATCGCCACGCTCACCTTGAGCAGGTAGGCGTACTGCAGCAGCGCCACCAGCAGGCCGACGGCGCCCAGGCCCACCACCACATAGCCCACGGCGCCCCCTTGCCGGAAGCGCTCCACCAGGCTGGGGCGCTGGGCCAGGGCCTCGATGACCTGCCCTCGGGTGGGATCCAGCGCCAGCCGCTCCCCCTCCCCGGCCTGGAAGTCGGCGAGCAGCTCGCTCACCTCCCCCGGCGTGCGCGCCGCCGTGGAGAGCACGCCCTCCTCGGCGCCCCGCTCCAGCAGCGCGCCCTCGCTGAAGGCGGCCAGGTCGCCCAGGCGCACCACCTCGCGGGAGGCGACCTCGCCGTCACTGCCGGCCACGGGGGCGTCGAAGGCGACGACCCGGCCGGTCTCGGCGGTCAGCGCCATCAGCGCATCGCCCAGGGTCTCCAGGTGCTCGGGCCGGAGCACCTCGGCCTCGTCGAGGCGCGGCGGCAGTTCGGCGCCGCCCACCGTGATCCAGCTCTCGGCCAGGTCGTCGCGCAACTCGCCGCTGTGACGCGCCAGGGTGTCCAGCACCGCCGCCAGGTCGTCGCCCTGCTCGGCCTGCCGGGCGTCGAGCTCGTCACGGCGCGCCTGCAGCTCGGCCTGACGCTCGTCCAGCGCCGAGGCGCGCGCCTCGGCCTCGCCATGGGCCTCGCGGGCCTCGTCGAGGGCCGCCTGCAGGGCATCGCGATCCTCGACGAGCTCGGCCAGCCGCGCCGCATCGCGGGCTTCGGCCGCCTCGCGCTCGGCGCGCAGGGTCTCCAGGGGCTCGTCCTGGGCCTGGGCCGGCAGTGCACCGACCAGCAGGCCGCCCAGAAGCAGGCCGAGCAGGGCGCGACGCCCGGCGCGCATCCGCTGCGGATTCATAGGCTCGCCTCCGCGTCGTCGGTGGGGGTAGCCGCCCTTTCCAGGGAGTGGGAAATCGGCAGGGTCAGCAGCTCCGGCGCCCGCTGCTCGCGGGCGATGCGCAGGCCGTGGCGCAGTTCGACGCGGCCGGCCTCGTCGAGTGCCTGCCAGCGCTCGGCGTCGGCACGCCAGACGCCGCCCTCGCGCCCGTCGGGGGTCAGGTAGTAGAGGCCCGCGCGCCCCAGGCGCAGGAAGTCCACCTCGCGGCGGTCGTCGCCCTCGCCCAGGGTGCCGCGCCAGGCATCCAGCTCGCGGCCGTAGTCGAGCTCGGCGCGCCAGGCGGCGAGGATGCGGTCCAGGCGATCCGCGGCGGAGGCGTCGGGATCGGCCATGCCGCTCTCGAGGCCCTCGACACGCGCCAGGCGCTCCTCCTCGAGGAACGGCAGGTCCTGCTCGATCCAGGCCCGCAGGCGCGCTACCAGGGCCTGCTCGATCTCCGGCAGCACCTCGCGGGTCTCGGCCAGGGTATCCAGGGCCGCCTCGCGCTCGTCCAGTCGCTCGACCCGGCGCTCCAGGCGCGGCTCCTCGGCCTCGGCGCGCGCCTCCAGGCGGCGCGTCTCGCCCTCGAGTCGGCGCAGTTCGGTGAGCATCTCGCGGCTCTCGTCGTCGGCGGCATCGATGCGCGCCTGCAGCTCGGCCTGGGCGCGTTGGGCCTCGCTGGCCTCCTGCAACACCTCGTCGGCCGATAGGGGGGACGCCGCCAGCACCAGGCCGGCCGCCACCCCGATCAGGATGTGTCGGGTCCTCTCCACGTCGGGCTCCCTGGGATCCGTGTCGAATAGCGTCAGGATCATCGCAAAAGTGATAACAATTATCAATGGCAGAAAGCCGCCCTCATGCCGAGGGCCCACCCGTTACCGGATGGGCCCTCGTCGCCGAGAAAATGGTGTGACTCAGTAGCGCCAGGTCAGATTGACCATGGCGTGACGCGGCGCGCCGAAAAAGGACTGATCCCACTTCAGGCTGGTCAGGTACTTCTCATCGGTCACGTTGTTGACGTTCAGGGACGCCGTCAGGTTATCGCTGAAGTCGTAGCTCGCCATCAGGTCTACCACGGCGTAGGCCTCCTGGCGGGTCTTGCCATCGGCGAAATCGCGCGGACGCTCGATGTCATCCTGCCAGCGGACACGCGTTCCTACCTTGAGCCGATCCATGAAGGCAGGTCGATAGCTGGTGGTCGCCCGCAGCATATTGCGCGGGATATAGGTATTGACGTCCTTCCCCTCGGCGTCCTCGATCTCCAGATAGGTATAGCCAACGCTGGCATGCCAACCCGGCGCCAGCTCGCCGGCCAGGGTGGCCTCGGCCCCCTCGCTGGTCACGCCCTCGCCACTACGGTGGAAGGTGCGCCCATCGGGCAAGGTGCCTGCCGGCAGTGCCACGTTGTCCTGTTCGGTGCGAAACAGCGCCAGGGAACCGTCTGCCATGCCGTCGAACATGTCCGCCTTGATACCGATCTCCTGACTGACACCATCGATGGGATCGAGGTAATCGCCGTTGCGATCGATCTCGGTCTGCGGCTGGAAGATCTGCGTATGGCTGGCATAGAGCGAGGCGGCGTCGGTGACGTCATAGATGACGCCGGCATAGGGCGTCAACTCATGGTCGACGGCGGTGTCCTGGGAGGCGCCATACTGCTCCCCTACGGTGTCCAGCCAGCTCAAGCGCGCACCGACTACCGCCATCCAGCGATCGGCCAGGTCCAGCTTGGCCGCGCTGTAGACGCTGCGCTCCTTGATGGTGGCGTCATTGGCGAAGTCAGGGCTACCGAAGCTGGGCTCAGGGTAACGACCGTCCCATTCGCGAAGCGACGGCACGCCCCGGGACGCCACATCATAGAGGGAACTCTGCTGGTTGCGGCTCTGGCTCCAGTCCGTGCCCAGCACCAGTTGATGGCTCCTGCCCAGCACGTCGACATCGCCCTTGGCATGGACATCGGCGATCCACTGCTCCAGGTGGCGGTCATACTTGCTGATGGTGATCTGGCTGGCATCATAGCCACCGGTGGCGGCATCCGGCACACCATATAGATAGAACAGCTGGGTGTCGGACAGCATGTCCAGGTGCGTCACTGTCCCCTTGAGACGCCAGTCGTCGTTCAGTTCCTGCGCCAGTTCCACGAAGCTGCGCCGGGTCTCGACATTCCAGTAGGACCAGTCGGGGGCCGAGCTCGTCGACACGTCATAGTCGATCCGTTCGCCAGCGGTGTCGTAAAGCGGCAAGGCGCCCCACATGTTGCCGTCGGTATCATTCTGCTGCCAGGTGTGGCCCAGGGTCAGCCGAGTGGTATCCGTCACATCGGCCTCAAGTACCCCGTACAGCAGTCCGCGTTCACGCTCCAGGCGATCAAGGTAGGAATCGGTCTGCTGGCCCGAGGCTACCAACCGTCCCCGCACCCTTCCCTCACTGTCGAGCGACCCGGAGACGTCCACATCCAGTCGCCGCCGATCCCAGCTTCCCAAGGTGCCCGAAACGGTTGCCTGGGGCGTCTCGGTAGGCCGCTTGCGGATAAAGTTCACGGTGGCCGCCGGGTTACCCGAGCCGGACATCAGGCCGGTCGCCCCGCGAACCACCTCGACCCGGTCGTAGATGGCGGTATCCATGTCGCCATGCACATTGTTGTAGGGCATCGGTACCCGCAAGCCATCCACCTGGAAGTTGGAAAGCTCGAAGCCTCGCGAGCTGTAGAAGGTGCGATCGGTCTCGAGTCGCTCCACCGTCACGCCAGGTGAGCTCTCCAGCACATCGTTGACGGTGTCCAGTTGGAAGTCATCGATCTGGGCACGAGTGACGGTCGATACCGACTGCGGCGTCTCGCGTGGCGTCAGGTCCAGGCGCGTTGCCGTGCTGGTGCGCGGTACACGATAGCTGTCGCTCCCCTCGGAGACGAGGGAGAGCGCCTCGGCCTCGACGGTGATGGCATCCAGGTCATCGGCCCCTTCATCCGACTGAGCCAGCAGCGTCGGCGAAACGACCATCATCAGCGTGCCTGCTGCTGCCAGGCCCAAACCATGGCGTACGGCCCTGCATAGCGGGTCGGGAGAGGGGGAGCCGGGCATAGGGGACATCACGGGGATAGATTTCATAAGGGGACGATTCGAGATCATTCTGCTTTGAGCATCTTATCGGTGGATGGACGCCGCCATTATATAGGAACAATTACTATTTGAAATACTGAATGATAAACATTACTGTCACTACCGCTTCGGGAACACGCCCCGGTGGCCCCGGCCGCGAGCCTCGAAGCCGATAACCAATTTCAAGCAAGGGTTCCCCAAGAGATGTTCCATCCCACCAAGACGCGCACCGCCTGGCTCGTCCCGGTCATGCTCGGCCTCCCCGGCCTGGCCGCCGCCCAGGCCAGCGACGACGAGACCACCGCCTCCCCCGACCTCTCCCCCCTGGTGGTCACCGCCACCCGCAACAAGAGTCTCGCCGGCGAGACGCCCCAGAAGGTTACCGTCATCACCCGCGAGCAGATCGAGCAGCAACTGGCCATCACCGACGATCCCGGCCAGGTGCTCAGCAACCTGATTCCCTCCTACTCGCCGAGCCGCCAGAAGCTCTCCAATGCCGGCGAGACCTTCCGCGGGCGCTCTCCGCTCTTCCTGGTGGATGGGGTGCCCCAGACGAACCCGCTGCGCGACAGCGCCCGTGACAGCTACACCATCGACCTCTCCATGGTCGAGCGCATCGAGGTGATCCACGGGGCCAGCGCCGAGCATGGCCTGGGTGCCACCGGCGGCATCATCAACTACGTCACCAAGCGTGCCGATGCCGGTGAGCTCAACCAGCACGTCGGCGTCCGCCTGACCAGCGACGACGACTTCGAGTCCGAGGGCTTCGGCCACAAGCTCGACTACCGCATCAGTGGCCAGCGCGGCGACTGGGATTACCTGGCCGCCGCCAGCCGCCAGCAGCGCGGCGTCTTCTACGACGGCAACGACGACGTCGTGGGTATCGCCTACCCGGGCGAACTGCAGGACTCCACCAGCTACGACCTGTTCGGGAAGCTCGGTTACTGGCTCGACGACGACCAGAACCTCGAGCTCTCTTTCAACCACTTCGAGCTGGAGGAAGGCGACGACTACGTGCCGGTACCCGGCGATCGGGACGCGGGCATCCCGACCACGGCGCGCAAGGGCGATCCGGATGGCGACCCCGGCTACAACGAGGTGACCAAGGCACGGCTGTCGTACTCGCATGCCGACTGGTTCGGCAACGAACTGGATGCCCAGGTGTATCGCCAGCGCTTCCGGGCACGGTTCGCCACCACGCCCTACTTCCCTTTCCTGGATGACAATGGCGAAACGCGGTTCGACCAGACCCGCAACGAATCCGACAAGCTGGGCGCCAAGTTCACCCTGAACCGCAGCGGCCTGCTCGACGACCGCCTGGCCGTGACCGCCGGCCTGGACCTGCTGCAGGACGAGACCCGCCAGATGCTGGTGCATACCGAGCGCACCTATGTACCCGAGAGCCGCTTCCGCAACCTGGCGCCCTTCCTCCAGGGCGAGTTCCAGCTGCTCGATCCGCTGACCTTGCACGCCGGGGTCCGCCACGAATATGCCGAGCTCGACGTCGACGATTTCTCGACCATCGACCGCAGCAACGTCACCCAGGACAACGTCACCGTCCAGGGCGGCGACCCGAGCTTCGACGAGACGCTGTTCAACGCAGGCATCGTCTACCAGGCCACCGACTGGGCCCAGCTCTACGCCAACTATTCCGAGGGCTTCGGCATGCCCGACGTGGGCCGGGTGCTGCGCGGCATCGGCGAACCGGGCCAGGACATCGACACCCTGCTGCAGCTACAGCCGATCGTCACCGACAACCGTGAGATCGGCGCCCGCTTCGACTGGGACCGCTACGGCCTCGAGCTGAGCTACTACGAATCGGACTCGGATTTCGGCGAGCGTCTCGCCTTCGACAGCGACAGGGGCATCTGGGTCGGCAACCGCGAGAAGACCGAGATCCGGGGCCTCGAGGTCACCGGCGAGATGCGCGTCAACGACGCCCATGACCTGACGGTGTCCTACACCCACGCCGAAGGCGAATCGGACACCGACGGCGACGGCAGCGTGGATACCGAGCTGACCGGGCTCAACATCGCCCCGGATACCCTCAAGCTGGCCTGGAGCGCCGCCTGGAACGACCGCCTCTCCACTCACCTGCAGAGCCGCTATTACTTCGACCGCAGCGTCGACGATCCCGAACTCGAATTCGACGGCTACGGCCTGGTCGACGCCTCCCTGGCCTACCGCCTGCCCGTGGGCCGCGCCACCTTCGGTATCGAGAACCTCACCGACGAGCAGTACATCACCTACTACTCCCAGGCGGGGCGGATCAGCGACGACTACTACTTCGCCGGCCGGGGACGCACCTTCACCCTCGGCTACCAGCTGGATTTCTGAGGGGAACACGCCTTCCACTGACTAGCTCGCGCCTGGCGGCACCCTTCGGGTGCCGCTTTTTTGTGTGTCAGCGCCAGCGATGGAGCAGATAGACGAAGAACGGCGCCCCGATGCCGGCGACGAAGATGCCCGCCGGCAGGTCCCGGGGCAGGAAGGCGAGCCGCCCCAGCAGGTCGGCGTGGAGCAGGATCAGCGCCCCGACCAGGGCGGTCACCGGCACCAGGGCGGCGTGGCCGCGGGCCACCAGCCGCCGGGCGATGTGCGGGGCGAGCAGGCCGATGAAGCTCAGCCCGCCGGCGAAGGCCACCGCGGATCCGGCCAGGGCCACCGCCAGCAGCAGCAGCGCCAGGCGGCTGCCACGCACCGCCGTGCCGAGCCCGGTGGCCAGGTCGTCGCCGAGCGCCAGGGCATCCAGGCGTCGCGCCAGCCCCAGGGCCAGGGGCAGCCCCAGCAGCGCCCAGGGGGCGAGCGCCGCCACCTCCCGCCACTGGGCGGCGTAGAGGCTACCGGTCAACCACACATAGGCCTGCATCGCCGTGGTATCGGCGGCGAGCACCAGCACCAGGGTGGTGGCCGCCCCCAGGGCGGCGGCGAGGCCGATGCCGATCAGCACCAGCCGCGCCGGCGTCACGCCGCGCCCGCTCAGGGCGATGATGGCGAGCGCCACCAGCGCCGCCCCCCCCAGCGCCGCCACCGGCAGCCAGGCCTCGCCCAGGGCCGCCCCGCCCAGCGCCAGGAAGCTCACCGCCGCCAGGGAGGCGCCACCGGTGATGCCGATCACGTCCGGCGAGGCCAGGGGGTTACGCACCAGCCCCTGCAACAGCAGGCCGGCCACCCCCAGGCAGGCGCCCACCAGGATCCCCAGCAGCACCCGCGGCAGGCGGATCTCGTGGACGATCAGCGCGATGTCGCTATGCCCGGGGAACAGCAGCGCCTCCAGTACCGCCGCCGGCGGGGTGGCCTGGCTGCCCAGGCTCAGCGAGATGCCAGCGCTGGCGACGAGGGCCAGGGCCAGCAGCAGGGTCACCGCCAGGCTGCGGCGGTCGAGGCGCAGCGACAGCCGCCCCCCGGCGGCGCGCCACACCAGGTCGGCTCGAGGCGTGGTCATGGGGTCAGGCTCCGGCGTCGGGCGAGGGTGAGGAAGAAGGGAGTGCCGAGCAGCGCCGTCATCACCCCCACCGGCACCTCCTGGGGCGGCATCAGGAAACGTGCCAGGGTATCGGCGGCCAGCAGCAGGCCGGCGCCGAGCAGGACGCAACCCGGCAGCACCCAGCGATGGTCGCGGCCGAACAGGGCGCGCACCATGTGCGGCACGATCAGGCCCACGAAGCCGATCATTCCGGCCATCGCCACCGAGCCGCCGGCCAGCACGATGACCACCGCCCCGGCCAGCAGCCTGACCCGGCCGGTGCGCAGCCCCAGTCCCTTGCCTACCTCGTCGTCCAGGACCAGCAGGTTGAGCTGGCGTACCAGCAGCGCGCAGAGCCCGGCGGCGACCAGGAAGAACGGCAGCAGCGGCGTCACCACCTCCAGGCCGCGTCCCGCCACCGACCCGGCCAGCCACAGCAGCAGGCCCTCGAAGCGCTCCTGATCGATGATCAGCAGGCCCTGGGCCAGGGAGACGAAGAGCGCGGTGATCGCCACCCCGGCCAGCACCACCCGCACCGGCGAGAGGCCGCCGCCCCGCTCGCGCCCCAGCAGGGCGACCAGCAGGGCCGCCGCCAGGGCGCCGAGGAAGGCCACCCAGACCAGCGCCAGCGGCGAGCGCAGGGCGAAGACGGCGCTGGCCACCACCACGAAGCACATGGCCCCGGCGTTGATGCCGAGGATGCTCGGCGCCGCCAGGGCGTTGCGGGTCAGGGTCTGCATCAGGGCCCCGGCGACCGCCAGGCTGGCGCCGACCAGGGCGGCGATCGCCGCCCGCGGCAGGCGCTCGCTGAGCAGGATCAACTGCGGTGTGGAACCCGGATCGGGGGCCAGGACGGCCTCCACCAGCGTCGTCGCGGGGATCTCGGCGGCGCCGAGCAGCAGGCTGGCCAGGCCGGCGGCGAGTGCCAGCAGGGCGCCGAGCACCAGGACCAGCAGCCTGGCCAGGGGCGTGGTCAGCATCTGGCGCCCTCCCCGTGGTCCAGGCCATAGTGGGCATAGAGTTCGTCGAGCAGGCGGTTGGCGGCCTGGATGCCGGCGCCCATGTTCCAGGTCACCGGATCGACGTAGTAGACCCGGCCCCGCTCGACCGCCGCGAGGTTCCGCCACAGCGGATGGGCGGTCCAGTCGCGATGCAGCTCGGCCACCGCCGGGTCGTCGCGCATGAAGACGAAGATGACATCGGCGTCCATGGCCGGCAGGCTCTCGCGGCTGACCAGCTTGATGCCCCAGCCGGAGCCATCCTGGCCATCGGGCCGGCGCAGCCCCACCTGGTCGAGGATGCTCCGCGCGAAGCCGTCATAGTAGAGGCGCGCATGGTCGGCGCGGAAGCTGACCACCGAGGCGCTCTGCGGCCAGGCGTCTCCCAGCGTGGCGGCCGCCCGGCAGCGAAAATCGGTGACCCGCGCCTGCCAGGCGTCGAGCAGCGCCCGGGCCCGGGCCTGGCGCCCGGTGGCCTCCCCCATCAGCGCGAGCAGCGCCTCAAAGTCGTAGGCGTTGTCGGCGACCACCGTGGGGGCGATGCGGGACAGCAGCGGATAGACGGCGGCATGGCGGTAGCGGGCACCGACGATCAGGTCGGGGGCGAGGCCCGCCAGCGCCTCCAGGTCCGGCTGGGTCTCCAGCCCCAGGTAACGCACGTCCCCCGGCAGGTCGTCGCGCAGGTAGCGGTACATGGGGCGCTCCAGCCAGGACTCGACGACACCCACCGGCTCGATCCCCAGGGCCAGGGCGCTGTCCGTGGCCCCCTGGTAGAGGGTCACGAGGCGCACGGGACGGCCCTCGATGGTCGCCGTCCCGAACGCATGGGCCACCCGCCTGGCCGGCTCGGCGAACACGGAGGGCGACCAGGCGGAGCAGCAGGCGGTGAGCAGGACGAGAAGGCGCGCCAAGGTCGTGGCGAGGCGGTGCACGGCGGAGATCCCCCGGGGCAGATGGACACTGGGGGCGAGAAGATGACACAATCTCATCTCATAATACAAACCATTATCAACAGGAACCCCATCTCGCCATGCCTGCCTGCCGCCTCCAGGGTGATCGACTGACCGCCGGCTACGAGGGCCGGCGCGTCCTCGACGGCGTGGACTTCCGGGTCGAGGAGGGCCGGGTCACGGTGCTGCTGGGCCCCAACGGCAGCGGCAAGTCGACGCTGCTCAAGACCCTGGCCCGCACCCTGACGCCCGAGGCCGGACGCGTGCTGCTCGACGGCCGCGACATCCATCGCTATCGCACCCGGGAGGTCGCCCATCGGCTGGGCATCCTGCCCCAGAGCCCCACCGCCCCCGAGGGGCTGACGGTACGCGAACTGGTCGGCATGGGGCGCTTCCCCCACCAGCGGCTGTGGCGGCAGTGGTCGGCGGCGGACGAGCGTGCGGTGCACGAGGCCATGGCCATCGCGCGGGTCGCCGACTTCGCCGCGCGCCCGGTGGACGCCCTCTCCGGTGGCCAGCGCCAGCGCTGCTGGATCGCCATGGTGCTGGCCCAGGAGACCGACCTCATCCTGCTCGACGAGCCCACCACCTTCCTCGACCTCAAGGTCCAGGTCGAGCTGCTGGAGCTGCTGGTCAAGCTGGCCCACGAGCGGGGTCGCACCCTGCTGCTGGTACTGCACGACCTCAACCTGGCCGCGGCCTACGCCGACGTCCTGGTGATGCTGCGCGACGGCCGCATCGAGCACCACGGCCCCCCCGAGACCGTGTTCACCGCCGCCAACCTCAAGCGGGTCTTCGATCTCGAGGCCGAGGTGATGCGCGCCCCGAATACCGGCCGTCCAATCTGCGTGCCGGGGCTCGGCACCGCCGTCGGCCCGGCCCATCCTCGCCACGAGGTCTCGGCATGAGCGCGGTCCAGCGCTTCTGCGCCCGGGAGAGCGCCGCGCTGGGCGACCCCCTGGCGGGCAGCGCCGCCCACGCCGAGCGCAACCTGCTGCTCAGCTGGCCGCGGGCCAAGTGGCGGCGCAACCTGCGCCAGGCCAGCGATATGCCCGTGGAGGTTTCCGACAGGCTCGATGCCCTGGCCGCCGAGGGGCGACGGGTCAACCTCATCCACCGCCGCGACCAGCGCCCCGATCGCCACCGCCTCTACCTGATGCCGGAGAACCGCCGCTTCGAGGCCTCCCGCGACGAGCTCCCCGCCCTGCTGCGGGCCCTCGAGGCAGGCGGCTCCCTCTCCCGCTGGGAGACAGGCCCGCCGCCGGGACCGCTGCTGCTGTGCTGCACCCACGGCAGGAAGGACAAGTGCTGCGCCAAGTTCGGTTACGCCACCTACAAGGCGCTGGCCGAAGCCGTCGCCGACCGGGCCCTGCCCTTCGAGGTGTGGGAGAGCACCCATCTCGGCGGCTGCCGGCTGGCGGCCAGCGCCGTGGTCTTCCCCGCCCTGCGCAAGTACGGCCGCATCGGCGCCGAGGACGTGGTGCCGCTGCTCGAGAGCGAGGCGGCGGGGCATCCCTACCTGCCCTGCTACCGCGGCGACTCCCGGCTCACCCCGCTGCAGCAGTGCGCCCAGGTCGCCGCCCTGGAGTGGCTGTCCGCCCGCGGCATCCGGGGGGCCAGCCTGCGGGTGGAGACCACCCGGGACGAGCCACCCCAGGGCGCGGTGACCCTCCACTGGGCCGACGACCGACACCGGGGCCGGCTTCGCGTCGGCTGCCGGACCCGCGAACTGCTGCGCCACGATACCTGTGCCGATATCGATGGCGACGGCCCCCAGCGCAGTGCGGTCTGGTACCCGCTCGCCATCCACCCCTGCCCCGCCGACTGACGCGACCCGCGCCACCCCACCGGCTCGCCCCAGCGGGGCGTCGCCGCCTGCCTGACACCTCCTCGCGCCCCCGCCGCGCATAAAAAAATGTCGCCGCCGAGTTCAGAAAGCCCCGGCGCCTGCGTCTTCTCCCAGGCCAGCACTACGAATGAAAAGAATTCGTATTATCAAAAAGGCGACACGGTGAGATGACCAACGCACAAGGTGACACCATGACCTCAGAGGTTCAGGCAAGGCACACTGTCCCCGGGTATCGCCCCGCCCCCCTGGCGGAGGACCAGCTGTTCAACGCCCGCCACGCCGAGGCCTACTGGCAGCAGGCGACCCGCTGCCTCGACCTGGTACGGCGCCGGGTGGCGTCCGTGGACAGGCCGTTCAGCGGCGCACGGCCCGCGGAGCTCGAAGGGCTGTTCGACGCCATCGACCTGGACGCCCCCCTCGGCGACCTGGATCCCGCCCTCGAGGAACTGGAGCGGGTCTACCTGAAGGATGCCGTCTACTTCCACCACCCGCGCTACGTGGCGCACCTCAACTGCCCCATCGTGCTGCCCGGCATCCTCGCCGAGGCGATCCTGTCGCCGATCAACTCGTCCCTCGACACCTGGGACCAGAGCGCCGGCGGCACCTTCATCGAGCAGTCGCTGATCGACTGGACCGCCCGACGCCTCGGCCTGGGCCAGGACGCCGACGGCGTCTTCACCAGCGGCGGCACCCAGTCGAACCTGATGGCGCTGATGATCGCCCGGGACCACCACGGCGCCTCCCTCGAGGGCCACGGCGGCAACAAGCAGCAGGGCCTGCCGCCGGACTACCGGCGGCTGCGCATCCTCGGCTCCGAGGCCAGTCACTTCAGCCTGCAGAAGTCGGCGGCGATCCTGGGGCTCGGCTATCGGGCGGTGATGCCGGTGGCCTGCGACGCCGACTACCGCATGGATCCCCGGGCGCTCGAGGCGCGCCTGGAGGAGTGCCTGGCCGAGGGCCTGATTCCCATCGCCGTGGTGGCCACCGCCGGCACCACCGACTTCGGCAGCATCGACCCGTTGGAGCGGATCGCCACCCTGTGCCGCGCCCACGGCATCTGGCTGCACGTGGATGCCGCCTACGGCGGCGGCCTGCTCTGTTCACGGCGCGAACGCCATCGCCTGGCCGGCATCGAGCATGCCGACTCGGTGACCATCGACTACCACAAGACCTTCTTTCAGCCGGTGAGCTGCAGCGCCTTCCTGGTGCGACGGCGCGGCGACCTGCGCCACCTCACCCACCACGCCGACTACCTGAACCCGCTGTGCCAGGCCGAGGCCGGCACGCCGGACCAGGTCAACAAGAGCCTGCAGACCACCAAGCGCTTCGACGCCCTCAAGCTGTGGCTGACCCTGCGCATCATGGGCGCCGACGCCCTCGGCGAACTGTTCGAGCGGGTCATCGACCTGGCCGGCGAGGCCCACGCCTACCTGACCCGCCACCCCGACTTCGAGGTGCTGCTCGCCCCACCGCTGAGCACCCTGGTGTTCCGCTACCGCCCGGCGGGCCTGGACGAGGCCGAACTCGACGAACTCAACGCCCAGGTCCGCGCGGCGCTCTCCCGCCACGGCGAGGCGGTGATCGCCGCCACCCGGGTCGGCGGCCGCCGTTACCTCAAGTTCACCCTGCTCAACCCCGACACCCGGCTCGATGACCTCACCGCCATCATCGAGCGCATCGTCCACCACGGCCGCGCCTGGGGCGAAGCCCCGGCCCCCGCCGCCGCTTCCTGACGCCAGCGAGAACCGACCATGCAACAGACAGTGCACGACTTCATCGCCATCGGGCTGGGCCCGTTCAACCTGGGCCTGGCCTGCCTGACCGATCCCATCGAGGAGCTCGACGGCCTCTTCCTCGAGCGCCGCGACGGCTTCGACTGGCACCCCGGCCTGCTGCTGGAGGACGCCACCCTGCAGACGCCCTTCATGGCCGACCTGGTGACCATGGCCGACCCCACCAGCCGCTTCAGCGTGCTCAATTACCTGAAGCAGCAGGGCCGACTCTACAACTTCTATATCCGCGAGGATTTCTTCCTGCTGCGCACCGAATACAACCGCTACTGCCAGTGGGCCGCTTCCCAGCTCGACAGCATCCGCTTCGGCACCGAGGTGACCCGGGTCGACTTCGATGAGGCCGAAGGCGTCTACCGGGTGAGCTGCCGCGACACCGCAAGCGGCGAGACCCGGGTGCACCTGGCCCGGCGTCTGGTACTCGGCACCGGCACCCGGCCCTTCCTGCCGGAGGGCTGCCGCGACGTCGCCCCCCGCCCGCTGCACTCCAGCGAGTACCTGGACCACAAGGCCGAACTGCAGCGCCAGGCGGCCATCACCATCGTCGGCAGCGGCCAGAGCGCCGCCGAGATCTACCACGACCTGCTGGCCGACATCGACCGCTTCGGCTACCGACTCGACTGGATCACCCGTTCGCCGCGCTTCTTCCCCCTGGAGTACGGCAAGCTGACCCTGGAGATGACCTCCCCGGACTACATCGACTACTTCCACGCCCTGCCCGAGGCCACCCGCAACCAGTTGATGGAGCGGCAGAAGGGGCTCTACAAGGGCATCGACCTGGAGCTGATCAACGCCATCTACGACCTGCGCTATGCCAAGGAGCTCGGCGGCGGGGTCCACTCCGAGCTGCTCACCAACACCAGCCTCGAGACCTGCCGCTATGACGCCGAGCGCGGCGAGTACGACCTGACCCTGTGGCACACCGAGCAGCGGCGCCACTACCGCCACCGCACCCCGGCGCTGATCATGGCCACCGGCTATCGCTACCACATGCCGGACTTCCTGGCGCCCATCGCCTCGCGCCTCGCCTTCGACGGCGCCGGTCGCTACGCCGTGGGCCGCTTCTACGACATCGACGGCGGGCGCGGCGAGCTCTTCGTGCAGAACGCCGAGCTGCACACCCACAGCCTGGTGGCGCCGGACCTGGGCATGGGCCCCTACCGCAACGCCTGCATCATCCGCGCCCTGACCGGCAAGGAGATCTACCCCGTGGAGCGGCGCATCGCCTATCAGCGCTTCGGCGCCCCCAGCGAGGCCGTCTTCGAACCGATGGACGCGGAGCCCGCATGAGCCCCACCCCCTGGCTGGTGGCCGTGACCGCCGTGGCGGTGGTCAGCGACGCCATGCTGCTGCCCTTCTACCCGCAGTTCTTCGCCGAGCGTTTCGGTGTGGCCGATCCGTCCCACATCGGCCTCTACCTGGCCATGAGCTGCCTGGTGGTGCTGCTGGCGCTGCCCGTCTGGGCGCACCTGGCCCGGCGGCTCGGCACCCTGCGCCTGCTGATCGGCACCCAGGTGGTGGCCGGGGCCCTGAGCCTGTCGTGCGCGGTGGTCACCTCGCTGCCGATGTTCTGGGGCCTGTCGCTGGCCATGCTGGTGGCCAAGGCCAGCTACCTGTTGGTCTATCCCTACCTGATGCACCTCGAACCGCCGGGGCGCCACGCCCCCCTGATCGGCACCCTCTCGGTGGTGGTGCATGCCGGCGGCATCCTCGGCGCCATGATCGGCGGCCTGGTGCTGGAGCACTGGCAGGCGGCCCAGGTGTTCCGGGTGATGGCGGTGAGCGATGCCCTCCAGGTGGCGGTCTGCCTGCTGCTGCTCCGGCACGGCCGGACGCCGCATGCCGTCCCCGCCTCCCCGCCGGCCGCGGGCACCAATGGCGCCATCCTGCGCCTGGGCCTGGTGATGCTGCTGTTCTACTTCAGCGCCCACCTCGCCCGGCCCTTCTTCGCCCGGTACTGGGAGCTGGCCTCGGGCCTGCCCGGTGAGGTGCTGGCCGGAGCGGTGTTCGCCATCCCCGGTGGCGTGGCGGTGGCGCTGCTGGCCCTCGACCTGCTGGCTCGCCGCCCCGCCGGCCACGCCATCGTGCTGCCGCTGGGCATCGGCCTCACGGGCCTGCTGCTGCAGGCCAGCGGCGAGGTGGTCGCGCTCCTGGCCGGCCGGCTGCTGTTCGGCTGGGCGCTGTTCCGCGTCACCGTGCGCCTCGAAGTGCGCCTCTTCCGGCTCAGCACGCCCGCGCGCTACGCCAGCGACTTCAGCAAGATCCACGTCTTCCAGGGGCTCGGCGTGCTCGTCGCCTCCTGGGGCGCCGGCCGCCTGGTCGATGCCTTCGGCCTGGCCAGCCCCTTCCTCGTCGCCGCGCTGGGTTTCGTCCTCTGCGCCCTGGCCCATCGCCTGCTGCTGGCCAGGGAGGAGACGACCCCGCAGCGGTTCCCCGACCCCGCATCTGCAAGGACCTGACCCATGAACCTCTTCCAACCGACCCCGACCACCCGCACCACCTATTCGCGCCATGCCCAGGGCATCGGTACCTTCGGCCTGCGTCCACTGCACCTGCCCGAGGACCTGGCCCTGATCCACGCCTGGGTGAGCGCGCCCCGCGCCCGCTTCTGGGGCATGCAGGGCCACTCCCCGGAGCGGGTCCAGGCCTTCTACCGCGACCTCCAGGAGAGCCCCCATGCCCAGGGCTACCTGGGCCTGCACGACGGCCAGCCGGCCTTCCTGGTGGAGTGCTACGACCCGCGCCATGACCCCATCGGCGACCACTACCCGGTGGCCGAGGGCGATCGCGGCATGCACTTCCTGGTGGCCCCGGCCGAGACCCCCATCCCCGGCTTCAGCGTCCAGGTGATCACCACCATCCTGGCCTTTATGTTCGAAGACATTGGCACCCAACGGGTGGTGGTGGAACCCGATGTCAACAACCGCAAGATCCATCCGCTCAACCGCCGTGTGGGCTTCGTCTACGAGCGCGAGGTGGAACTGCCCGAGAAGACCGCCCACCTGGCCTTCTGTGACCGCGAGGCCTTCGCCTCGGCGGTCAGCGGCGAGAACCCGCGGCTGAACCCGGCCCTGGCCATCCGCCCGGCCGACGCCACCCGTCACCTCGAGCCACGCCTCTGGGCCCGGGCCAACCGCCTGCTGGTACGCAAGGCCATCGCCGAATTCGCCCACGAACGGCTCCTCGATCCCGAATGCCTGAGTCTCGACTCCCGGGGGGGCAGCTATCGACTGGCGGTGCCGGGAGAGGCCATCGAGTACCGCTTCCGGGCGCGCGTGCTGGCCCTCGACCACTGGTCCATCGAGGCCACCTCGCTGGAGAAGCTGGTCGACGGCGAACCCGAGGCGCTGGATGCCCAGGGGTTCATCCTCGAGTTCCGCCGCGCCCTGGGCATCGGCGACGAGATGCTGCCCGTCTATCTCGAGGAGATCGCCAGCACCCTGTTCGGCAGCGCCTACAAGCTCGCCGACAACCGCCCCGATGCCGACGGCCTGGTGGAGGCCGACTTCCAGACCCTGGAGGCCGCCATGACCGAGGGGCACCCGGTGTTCGTGGCCAACAACGGTCGCCTGGGCTTCGATGCGGTGGACTACCACGCCTATGCCCCCGAGGCCGCCGCCCCCATCACCCTGGTGTGGCTGGCCGTGCACCGCGAGGATGCGGAGTTCAGTGGCGCCGAGGGCCTCTCCTACACCACCCTGCTGCGCGAGGAGCTGGGCGAGGCCACCCTGGCCGATTTCCACCATCGCCTCCGGGAGCGGGGGCTCGATCCCGACGACTACCTGTTGATGCCGGCCCACCCCTGGCAGTGGTTCCACAAGCTGGCCATCACCTTCGCCGCCGAGGTGGCCGAACGACGCATCGTCTGCCTGGGCTACGGCCACGACCTGTATCGTGCCCAGCAGTCGATCCGTACCTGGTTCAATACCAGCCAGCCGCAGCGGCGTTACGTGAAGACCGCCCTGTCGATCCTCAACATGGGCTTCATGCGCGGCCTCTCGCCGAATTACATGCGCGCCACGCCGGCGATCAACGACTGGATCGAGCGCCTGGTCGAAACCGACCCCACCCTCAGGGCGCTCGGCTTCGACATCCTCCGCGAGGAGGCCGCGATCGGCTATCGCCGCGATGCCGTCGAGTCGGCCTTCGACCGCTACAGCCCCTACAAGAAGATGCTGGCCTGCCTGTGGCGGGAAAGTCCGCTGGCCCGGCGCGTGCCGGGGCGCCGCCTGATGACCATGGCCGCCCTGCTGCACGTCGATGGCCAGGGTCAGGCCCTGCTGCCGCGACTGATCCGGGCCTCGGGGCTGGCCACCCGCGACTGGCTGGATCGCTATCTGCGGGTCTATCTCACCCCGCTGCTGCACTGCTTCTACGCCCATGACCTGGTGTTCATGCCGCATGGCGAAAACCTTATCCTGGAGCTCGAGGACAATGTCCCGGTCACGGCGCTGATGAAGGACATCGCCGAGGAGATCGGCATCATGAACACCGAGGTCGAGCTGCCCGAGGCCGTCTCGCGCATCAGCGTGGAGGTCCCCGAACCGCTCAAGGTGCTGTCGATCTTCACCGATGTGTTCGACTGCTTCCTGCGCTTTATGGCGCCGATTCTCGTCGAAAATGGCGATATCAATGAGAAAACGTTCTGGGAACGGGTGGCCCATTGCGTGATCGACTACCAGCAGGATCATCCCGAGTTCGCCGAGAAGTTCGCCCGCCACGATCTCTTCGCCCCGGAGTTCACCCTGTCTTGCCTGAACCGGCTGCAGCTCAACGACCACCAGCAGATGGTCGACCTGGCCGACCCGGCGAAGAACCTGCAGTTCGCCGGCACCCTGGTCAATCCCATCGCCGCCTTCCGCCCGGTGAAGGCGACCGATACGCCAAGCCGGGAGGTCCTGGCCTAGCCCCTTCACCCGGGCCCGACCGGGTCCGGGGAATCATGTTTGATAATGAGTCTTATTATCATAATAATGGGCGCTCTGGATTCCAGGACGGAGCGCCCCATGACGGCCCAGATCGATCTCGACACCCTCTTCCGACACCACGCCGGCGACCTCGCCGGCTACCTCAAGCGCCAGCTCGCCTGTCCCGACCTCGCCGAGGACCTCTGCCAGGACGTCTTCCTGCGGATCGGCCAGTTGCGTGACCCCGAGGCCCTCACCCAGCCCCGGGCCTACCTGTTCCGGATCGCCCGCAACCTGATCGTCGACCATCACCGCCGGCGCCGCACGCGCCCCCTCGACCAGCCCCTCGACGACCACGAATCCTGCCTGACCTGCCCCCGGGCCTGCCCCGAGACCGCGACCGACCATGCCCTGTGCCTCAAGGGGCTGCGGGCGGTGCTGGCCGACCTGCCACCGCGACTACGCCAGGCCCTGGTCTGGCACCGCCTCGAGGGGCTCACCCAGGCCGAGATCGGTCGTCGACTGGGCGTCTCGGAACGCATGGCCGGCCGCTACGTGGCCCAGGCCATCGAGCACTGCCGGAACTTTTTTTGATAACGATTCGCATTTCATCTACTATCCTGCCACGACACTTCGGCGGAGGCACCATGACCCAAGCGCTGTCGACGCTCTATATCGGCCCCCTGGCGGGCCTGGCCCCCCCGCGCGTCTCGGCGGCTCCCGGGGCCGACACCCTGTCCGCCCGGGACCTGCTCGACCCGGCCCGCCTCGCGGCCCTCTTCGACTGCTTCGGTGCCCAGTACGGGCATGGCGATCGCCGGGCGGTGGCCTCGCTGTGGTCCAAGTGGCACTTCAGCGCGCTCAGCGCCCACGCCCTGGCCGCCAACCTGCTGCTGGAGCGCGACCTGCCGCTGAGGCTGGACGAGCTTCGCCTGATCCAGTCGCCGGAAGGCCAGACCACGGGGCTCAGCCTGCGCCATGCCGGGCGCCCGCTCGGCGAGCTCGACGGCCTGGCACGCTTCACCACCTTGCTCGACGGCCACCTGGCGCCGTTGATCGAGGCCCTGGCCGCGACCACGGGGGCCTCGCCCAAGGTGTTCTGGAGCAATGCCGGCAACTACTTCGAGTACTTCGTCGGCGCCCTGGCCGAGCATCCCATGGCCTCGCCCGGGATGGCCGAGCCCGCCCAGGCGCTGATGGAGAGCCGCACCCTGCCCGATGGCCGACGCAATCCGTTGTATCGTCCGGTGCGCTACGTCGAACCGGTCGCGCCGGACCGGCCCCGTCGCGTGCGCCGATTGTGCTGCATCCGTTACCTGATCGAGGAGCTGGGCTACTGCGCCAACTGCCCTCTGGAGTGCCGACGCGCCCCCCGGAGCGCCAGGGAGGCCGGATGAACCAGCCGGCCATCGACGGGCGGGCCCACACCCCCAGGGATCTCCTGGCCTATGGCCGCCGCTACGGCCTCGACTATCGCGTGCCCGGGCTCTCGCCCCAGGCCGAGACGCCGGTGGTGCGCGGAACGGTCCGCGAGTTCTCGCTGCGCCCCGGCATGCAACTGATCGCCTCCGACGTGGAGGTACTGCACCGTTACGACTCGCACTCTCGCCGGCCCACGCCGCTATCGATCATCGCCATGCTGGAGGGCCGGGCCGAGGTGCGCCTGGCGGGGCGCGTCCTGACCCTCGCCCCGGGCATGGCGCTGAGCGTGCGATTGGAGGCGGGACACGGCCTGGAGGCCTCCCAGCCCGCCGGGCAGCGCCTGCGCGCCCTGACCCTGAGCCTGGACGAGGCGCAGCTGGCCGCCTTGGGCGCCGCGGCACCCGCCAGCACGCGGCGTTCCTGCCTGCACGCCTGGCGGCTGCCCGAGCCGTTACGCCAGGGCCTGGATCAGGCCCTGGGCACCCCGCCGACCGACGAGGCCCGACACCGGCTGCTGATCGAGGGACTCGGCCTTCAGTTGCTGGCCCAGGGCCTGCCCGGCGACGCCCCTCCCATGGCCCCGACGACACCCCTGCCCCCCCGGGAACACCGACGCCTGGAGCGGGTCCGCCTGGCGCTGCAGGACGACCCCGCCCGGGAGCACCGTCTCGATGCCCTGGCCGAACTCGCCGCCATGAGCCCCGCCAGCCTGCGTCGCAAGTTCCGGGCGGCCTTCGGCCGCAGCGTCTTCGACTACCTGCGCGAATGTCGGTTGACCCTGGCCCACGACTACCTGCGCCAGGGCTACAGCGTGCAGCAGGCCGCCCACTTCTCGGGCTACCGCCACGCCAGCAACTTCACCACCGCCTTTCGCCGTCACTTCGGCCATGCGCCGAGTTCCCTCGGCCGGGCGAGCTGAGCACTGCGCATAGCCGGGTGAGCGCCCGGCATACCTCGACCCGCCCCATAAAAAGCAATAATTCTCATTACCTAAAGTCACCCCGCAGCATCACAGGATCTCCCATGTCGACTCCACGCCCCCTGGCGCTGGCGGTGTCGCTCGCCGCCGCCGGCTCGCCCCTGATCGTCCAGGCCCAGGACCCCGAGGCCCTCTCCCCCCTGACCGTCACCGCCGAGGCGGTCACCAAGACCGAGACGCCGTTCAACGAGACGCCACAATCGGTGTCGGTCATCGAGAATGAGGAGTGGGACGCCCGGGGCGCCGACACCGTCCAGCGCGCCGCCGATTACACGCCGGGCGTCTATACCAACCAGGTCGGCGCCTCCAACCGCTACGACTACCTGGCGCTGCGCGGCTTCACCGAGGGCAGCGTCAGCAACACCTTCCTCGATGGCCTCAAGGTGATGAGCGACGGCGGCTCCTTCAGTTCGCTGGTCGTGGATCCGTGGTTCCTGGAACGTATCGAGGTGGTCAAGGGACCGGCCTCGGTGCTCTACGGTCGTGCCTCCCCCGGCGGCCTGGTGGCCCAGACCAGCAAGCGCCCGGAATTCGAGCGCAGCGGTGAGCTGCGTCTCAAGGCCGGCAACAACGCCCAGCGCGGTGCCGCCTTCGACCTCACCGGCCCGATCGACGAGCAGCGCCGCGCCGCCTTCCGCCTGACCGGCCTGGCGCGTGCCGCCGACACCCAGTTCGATCCGGTGGAGGAAGAACGCTACGCCCTCGCCCCCCAGCTCAGCTGGGACGTCACCGACGCCACCAGCCTCACTCTCCACGCCTACCTGCACAAGGATCCGGAGGGCGGCTACCATTCCGGCCTGCCCTTCGAGGGCACGGTGGTGGACCACGCCGGACGCCGCGTCTCCCATACCTTCTTCGAGGGCGAGGAGGACTTCGAGAAGTTCGAGCGCGAGCAGCGCATGGTCGGCTACGAGCTGGAGCATCGCTTCACCGACGCCCTGACCGGCCGTCAGAAGCTGCGTTTCACGGATGCCGACGTCGAGCTGGAACAGGTCTACGCCTTCGGCTGGGCCAACGACACCGAACTCAACCGCTTCTTCTCCAGCGCCGACGAGTCGCTCCAGGCCCTGGCGGTGGACAACCAGCTCGAGGCCCGTCTCGCCACCGGCGGCGTCGACCACACCCTGCTCGCCGGCGTCGACTATCAGCAACGCGACAACGACGTCACCTGGGGCTCGGGGATGTTCCCCACCATCGACGCCTTCGACCCTCAGTACGGCGCCGAACCCACCGCCATGTTTGCCGACGTGCGCCGCAAGCGGGAGCTCGATCAGACCGGCGTCTACCTCCAGGACCAGCTGGCCGTGGGCAACTGGCGCCTGAACCTGGGCGGCCGCCATGACTGGGTGGATATTTCCAACACCGACCTCGACAGCGACATCGAGAGCGAGCTGGACGATACCCAGTTCAGCGGCCGCGCCGGAGTGCTCTACCTGTTCGACAACGGCCTGGCTCCCTACGCCAGCTACACCACCTCCTTCAGCCCCAACGCCGCCGTCGACCAGAACGGCGACCTCATCGAGCCCTCCCAGGGCGAGCAGGTCGAGACGGGCCTGAAGTTCCAGCCGGCGGGCACCCAGGACCGCTACAGCCTGTCGCTCTTCCATATCACCCAGGAGAACCTGGCCACCAAGCGTGCCAGCGAGAGCTTCTTCCGTGCCACCGGCGAGATCGAGTCCCGGGGCGTCGAGCTCGAGGCACATCGCCAGGTCACCGACAACCTGCGACTGCAGGCCGGCTACAGCTACACCGACGTGACCCTCGAGAAGACCGATGATGCCAACCAGGGCAACACCGACAATTGGGTGCCGCGCCATCAGGCCTCGGTGTGGGGGCAGTACGCCTTCCAGCAGGGCGGGCTCACCGGACTGGATGCGGGCCTCGGCGTGCGCTATTACGCCGATATCCATGCCGACGAGGCCAATACCGAGAAGCTGCCCGACTACACCCTGGTCGATGCCACCCTGGGCTACGACCTGGCCGAAGTGGGCCTCGAGGGCGTCTCCGCGCGGCTCAACGTCAACAACCTCCTCGACGAGGAATACGTCGCCGGCTGCAGCAGCATCGACTTCTGCTACTTCGGTGCCGAGCGCAGCGTGACGGCCACCGTCAGCTACGCCTTCTGACCCCCGACGCCCGCCGGTCCCACCGGCGGGCGTCTTCCTTCCCGCCATCCCCCCTCATTCGTCCTCCCATCGCGTTGTTGATACGCATTCTTGTCTCGGCTACCTTACGGTCCCCCGCCCGCGACCCCACGGAGTTCGACTTGAACGCTTCTCGCCACTGCCATCGCCGCCGCTTCGCCGGATGGCTGCTCGGCCTGCTGACCGGACTGTTCAGTGCCACCGGCCTCGCCGGCACGCCGCGCCTCGCCACCCTCGACTGGACCCTGGCCGAGACCCTGGTGGCGCTCGACGCCCCCCCCGTCGCCGTCGCCCAGGTCGCCGACTATCACGGCTGGGTCGGCGAGCCACGGCTGCCGGACGCGACGGTCGACCTGGGATTGCGTTCGCAGCCCAATCTGGAGCGCCTCGCCGAACTGTCGCCCGAGCGCATCCTGATCTCGCCGATGTTCGCCGCCCTGGCCCCGCGCCTGGAGCGCATCGCCCCGGTGGAGACCCTGGCGCTCTACACGCCCGAGGGCGATACCTGGGCCCAGATGCTCGATCTGACCCGGGAGCTCGGCGAGCTCGTCGAGCGTCCCGAGGCGGCAGACACCTTGATCGACACCACCGAGGCAGAGCTTGCCTCGCTGCGTGACCGGCTGCCGGAGCAGACGCGGCCCCTGCTGATCGTGCAGTTCATGGATGCCCGGCATGTGCGGGTCTTCGGCGCCAACGGCCTCTTCCAGGCGGTGCTGGATCGCCTGGGGCTGGAGAACGCCTGGCGGGGCGACACCAACTACTGGGGCTTCGCACTGGTCGGCGTGGAGGAGTTGCTCGGCCTGGAGGCCCGCCTGGTGGTGGTCGAACCCTATCCGGAAGGCGTCGAGGAGAAGCTCGCCGCCAGCGGCCTGTGGCAGCGCCAGCCCAGTGTCGAGAATGGCAGCCTGATCACCCTGCCCCCGACCTGGAGCTTCGGCGCCCTGCCCTCGGCGAGTCGCTTCGCCGAGTTGCTGGTGGCGGCGTTGCCCCCTGGCCGGGAATGACGGTGCCCATGATCAGCGCTGGCGCTTGACTGGGCGATTCTCCGGCTCCAGCGGACAGCCGCCGCACAGCGGTTCATCGGGCAGGCGATACTTGAGACAGCAAAGCCGTCGCACCCTCGCCGGCCTCTCGGCGCCCACGTCGAGATAGCGCACCGGCTGATAGAGCGGATTGCGACGACCATCCGGCAGGGCGCGAAGTTCGAGAAAGCGCAGCAACGGCTCGCCGGCACCCGGAAACTCGGGATGTTGCGAGCAGGTGCGCCCGGCATACTCGACGTAGTGGCCTAGATTGCTCCAGAACACCTTGGGCGAAAGCCCCGACAACGAGGCCAACGTCTCGATGAAAGGCTCGCAGAGCGCATCGAACAGCATCGCGAAACGCTCATGATCGGCTCGAGACGCCAGGGGGCGACCACCATGGCATAGCCACAGCCTCACCACCTCGCCTCGCTCGCCCAATTCGAGACGCAGCCGCTCCGGCCGCACGGGTAGATCCACGCCGAGCAGCAGATTGGCCGTCAGGGTCGGAATCGCCACCAGGCTGAAGAGATACTTCGACCAGATCGAGATGGCCGCCTTGCGGTCGGCCCCCTCACCGAGGCTTGCCGTAAAGCGCCACAGCGGCTCACTCAGCGCATCGCGATCGAGCAGCGCGCTACCCGTCAGCGACGCGGCATCCGGCCGGCCGAAGCTCGGCGCCTTCAGGCCGTCGAGGGGAGGCTCGCGGTAGAACGCCAGCAGCGACTCGGCCACTTCATCCGAGCGAGCGGGGAGCGCCTCCATGTCCGTCATGGGGAATCTCCTGTCCAATCGACGAATGCCGCTACAGTCGCCGCAGTCCCCACATGAAGTAGGCACCGCCGATCAGTGAGGCGACCAGGCCGGCGGGAATCTCATAAGGGAAGATGACCTGACGGCCCGCCCAGTCGGCCAGCACCATCAGCAACATGCCCACCAGCGCCGCTCCCAGAAGGTGATGGCGCGCCCGGGAGAGTCCCAGCAGCCGCGCCATATGCGGCGCCAGCAGCCCCACGAAGGACAGCGGCCCCACCACCAGGGTGGCGCAGGCGGTGAGCAAGGCCACCAGCAACAGCAACACCAGTCGCGCCCCGTTTAGCCGGATGCCCAGCGCCCGGGCAGTGGGCGCTCCCAGCGGCAGGATATCGAGCCAGCGGGTGAAGGGCTGCGTGGCCAGAGCCAGCGCCGCCGCCAGGACGCCCACCACCAGCGCGCTGGTGAGATCCACATAATAGGTGGAGCCTGCAAGCCAGGCGATGACCTGCTGCCCACGGGGATCACCGCCGGCCAGCATCACGCTGCGCACCGCGTCGAACAGTGCGCTGACCGCCACACCGGTGAGCAGCAGGCGCTCCGGCACGAAGCCGCTACGGCGATTGAGAGCCACCAGAATCAGCAAGGTAACGAAGGCACCCAGCGTGCCGATGCCCACCAGCACGCCGCTCGTCGGCGCCGGAAGCAGGAAGATCCCTAGAATCAAGGCAATGGCGCAGCCGCCGCTGATACCCAGCACCTCGGGGCTGGCCATGGGATTGGCGGAAAGGCGCTGCAGTAGCGTGCCGGCCACCGCTAACATCAGCCCGCTGGCCGCCGCGGCCACGACGCGTGGCACGCGCCACTGCATCAGGCTCCAATTATCCGGCGACAGCCAATGCCAGCCGTTCACTCCCTGCCCCAGCAGCAGCCCCAGCGCTGCCGCCAGCAGCAGGCCGATGGCCAGGCGTATGAGCAGATGTCCCGGCGCGGGATACCGGTTGCCTAACGCCGCAGCCGGCTGTGGCGCACGATCGCCCTGCAGCCTGAGACGCGGGATAAGCCACATCAGCAGTGGCGCCCCCAAGGCGCCTGTGACCGCACCGGTGGGGATCAGCGTCGGCAGCACGCCGCTGAAGTGCTGCAGTAACAGGTCGGTGCTGGCCAGCAGGACCGCTCCCAGAAGCGTGCCCCACACCAGCCGCTCCCCCAGGCGCCGCGCACCGGCCAGACGCACGATATTGGGCGCCGCCAGCCCGATGAACCCGATGATGCCTACCACGCTGACGATGCTGCCGGTGATGAAGACCGCCAAGGCCAACCCGGCGAAGCGCAGGTATTTGAGCGATACCCCCAGGCTCTTGGCGCTGGCGTCATCCAGCTCCAGCACATTCATGGGGCGCAGCAGGAACCAGGCCGCCATGGCGCCGATGGCCAGGCGTGGCGCCAGGATCGCGGCGCCGTCCCAGCCGTTCTGGGCCAGCGAGCCGGCCCCCCAGATCAGCAGGCCCGACAGCGCCTCATGGTTGAACAGCAACAGCGCCGTGGACAGAGCGCCCAGATAGAGGTTGACCACCAAGCCGGCCAGCACCACTACGATGGGCGCCAGGCCACGCCGCCAGGCCAGCGCGAAGACAAGCCCGACCGCCAGGCCACCGCCGGCCAGCGCCACCCATTCACGTCCCAGTGTCAGCAGCCCCGGCGCCAGGAGCGTCGCCGCCATCAGCGCCAGGTTGGCCCCCGAGGCCACGCCCAGCGTGGTAGGCGCCGCGAGGGGATTGCGCAGCACCTGCTGCATCAACACACCGGCCAGTGCCAGCCCCGCACCGGACAGCAAGGCGACGGTCAGCCTCGGCCACCAAGTGTAGTGAAGCAGCAACTCGCTGACCTCCTCCAGGGATGGCGAGACCAGCGCCTTGACGCCCAGCGCCACCCCCCCCTGGGCCTGCAGCCCAAGCCAGAACAGCACCACCAGCGGCAGGCTGAGCAGCCAGCAGGTCATCGCCGGTGAACCACGCCGCAGCGCATACCCTGTCATACCCACCGCCCCTGCCGCCGCCGCGGTGCTGTCTCCTGCCGTACCCTACCGTCGATCATGCTTGTTTCCCTTGTGCCTCGCTGGCGCATCCGCGAGACAGATATTAAATGAAAATCGTTATTGATTAAACCGAGTTCCTCACCTGCCTTCATCGACGGCTCAGGGGCCGAGCGTCATCGGCCGATAGGACCTCGACCAGCGATTCCGCAAAGCGCATGGCCGAGGGTATCGCACCAAAGACCCAAAAGTTGGCATCAAGCAAGGTAGTGTTGCCTGTCTGAACGCTAGGCAACAGGCTCCACAATTCACTTTTCATAACATCTTCCTGAACGGCCCTTCTGCTGGACAAGTGGGAGGTATCAACGACAACAAAATATGCATGTATTTTGAATAAATCATCAATACTGATGACTGAAAACCCCCATCGATTGGTTGGACCATCCCAGGCATTATCTAGATCGATTCGATCGATCACTGTTCCCGGTAGGCTATTGTGGCCATAAACCCTGACATGCCGCTCGTCAAGGAATTGAATGATTAACAATGGATCCGGAAAGGCACTGATGGTTTCTCGCAGGTTGCTCATATGCTCATCGGCTTGAGAAATCAATTGGAAAGCTTCTTGCTCCCTTCCCGCAAACAGGCCAACTTCCTTGGTGAACTCCACCATTCTGTCCCAGCCCATCAATGAACTCTCACGGTAAGGCGAGAGCTGTTCTACAGGGGCTATTTTCGACAAACCCTCCTCTAAACGAGTGTATTGCGGCGGGGATAGCACACCCTTTACATCCATTGAAAAAATAAGTTCCTTGTTTGGGTAGGGGTTGATTCCTATGTTCACAAGACTGGAAGGAGTTGAGCCTTCTCCAAGCCAGCTCCGATAGTTGTTCTCTCCTCCCATGGCGACCAGCAGGTCAGAAAATTCGAAAAGCGTTTCGGCGATCGCGAAATCAAGGGTTACGATGTAGCCTTCCTCCCTGTCTTTCTGCCCCAGCACGGGGGACGAACTTAAGGAAGCGGCTGCTATCAAGACAAGCAGCAAGACTCTTTGTTTTAGCATGATCGGTAGGCTGTAAATCATTTTGAACGCCTGGGCAGGATAGTGAGCCTTGACAAGGGTCGCAATGAAATAAACCAGTGCGGAAGGCCAATCCGCACTGGCTTCGACGCTTAGTATTGGTAGCGCATCGTCAGCATGAAATTGCGTGGTTCGCCATAATAGTTGTTGCGAGTCCTGGCTCTCAGTGTTGCAAAGTAATCTTTATCTGTCAGGTTGTTCCCCATCAGGGAAAAGTCTAGATTGCGATTGAGGCGGTAGCCAATCAAACCCGAAAATACGGTATATCCACCTTGTTCCCAGCGCGTATCGCCGGCTTCCGCGAAGATGCTGCTGACATAGTTGAGTCCCGCTCCGACTCTCCATCCCTGATCAGGGTTATCGGAGAAGCGATAGCGTGCCCATAGCTTGACATCATGCTCTGGGGTATCGGTAGAAAATGAACGGCCTGCTTGTTCAGGGTCGTTTACGAACTCTGTCTGTGTATAGGCATAGCCTGCCGAAATATCCCAGCGAGGCAGTGGGCTACCGCTAACCTCCATCTCGAAGCCTTCACTCTCGACTTTCCCTTCGGCAAGGGAGAAGCCAGGGTTGGCCGGGTCGGCAATGGCGCGGTTCTGATCGGTAATGCGGAAGACTGCCGCATGCCAGTTGACCGCCCCGTTCGAGTGCTCACCTTTCAGGCCCAGCTCGAGCTGCTCACCGGCACGTGGCTCGAGGAAATCGCCATTGACGGCCTGTGAGCTCTGAGGCTTAAAAATCTCGGTGTAGCTGGCATATGTCGAGATTTGATCGTTTATGTCATAAATCAAGCCTGTATAGGGCGTGAACTCACTGTCAATTTCGAAGCTATTGGATGGATTCAGTCGGTCCTTGGTTTCCCACCAGCTCACACGGCCGCCCGCAATAAACGTCGTGCTATCAAGGATGGAAAGCCTGAGCTGACTGTAGAGGCCTGTTTCTTCAGTCCTGGTATTGGTGGTTTCGTTAATATCGAATGTGGGCTTTGGCGTATCGGGGTCAGGGTTGGCCAGATTGCGCTGTATAAATTGAGGGTCACCGGATCCCCAGGAAAATTGGTTTTTGGTGACCCTGTGACTGGCGCCAACCATCAGGTCATGGGTGTTCCCAAAAAGATCAAACGGGATGGAAAGTGTTGCGTCGACAAAGCTGTCTTCACGAGGGTTAAGGGTGCGCCATTGCCAAATGGTAATATCATCCTTACTGGATACGGGAAAGGTGACCCCCGCGCTACTTTGTTGAGCATCGGCTTCACGCTCGATATGGTTTGCGAGGAGACGCAGGTTTCCTCCACTATCGAACCGGTGTTCCAGCTCAGCAAAATAACGCTCGATGCTCTCATCTTTAACATCCCAGAGTGAGCCATGGAAGTTTGAACGATCAATATCCAACAACCGACCATCGGCAAGCTGCGGGAGGCCCATATCCGGTCTGGACTCACCGGATTGGGCCATGATGCCGACGGATGCGGTGGTACTCGGAGTGATGTCGTACTCCAAGGTGCCGTATCCTACGGTGTTTTCGATATAGACATGATCCTTGAAATGGTTTCTATCATCATGCACACCGACGAAGCGACCGCGGAGCCTGCCGGATTCATCCAGCGCCCCAGTGACATCGATCTCACCACGGTAGGTGTCCCAGGAACCATATGTCAGGGCCGCTTGGAAGCCGAACTCCTCCCGCGCGCGCTTGCGCACCAGGTTGACGGTTCCACTGGGTTCGCCCGAACCCTGCAGTAGCCCCGCCGGGCCGCGCAAGACTTCCACGCGATCCAGCACCGCTGTATCGAACATGGTATCGGTAACGCCGATCGCGCTTGCGACGGGGCTCCCATCGAGTAACAAGGTATCTATGTCGTACCCCCGTGACCTGAAAGTCGATGCGGTGGGGCCGAAATTCCTCGTTGCGATACCCGTGGTTTGCCTCATGACGTCATCCAGCGTCGTCATGTTCTGGTCATTCATGCGCTCGCGAGTGATGACGCTAACGGACTGGGGTGTCTCGCTAAGTGACAGCTCCTGTTTACCGATCGTGACCCGGTTCGAGGTGTAAGAATCACTTCCTTCAGTAACGCTCCCCCTATAGCGGTCTGCCGCCACCTCTATAGTGGATAACTCGATGTCGTTTGGCACCTCCTCCAACCGATAGCTGCCATCGGCACGGCGCACTGCCGCAAGGCCGGTGCCGGCCAGCAGGCGGCTCAGGCCTTCCTCTACACCGTAGCGGCCCTGAAGGCCGACGGTCTGCTTGTCGGCCGTCAGCGAGGCGTCGAAGGCAATCTCGATCCCGGCGGTAACGGCGAAGCGGTTGAGCGCTGAATCCAGGCGCCCCGCCTCGATAACGTAACTGTGCAATTGCTGGGCAACAACGTCCTGCTCCGCTTGCGCCAGGGCCGTCGCAGGCAGTCCTCCGGCCAGGCTGCCGGCCAGCAGGCTGCATTGGATGGCTCGCGCCAGGGGAGTGCGCATGAAGCGTGATTGCGCTTTCTGTGTCGTCATGAAGGTTCCCGTTGAACGATGCGTTTTGTGTGTCTGCATCTCCTCTTCCGAACGAGAATGGGAATCCCTCAATCGTCCACGAAGCTTTTTCGGCTTCCTGCTTCAGCTATCGCTGCGAGGCCGAATGGTGACCCATAGCGGCGTGCGGTAGACCACCTGAAGCGACAGGGCATCGGCGAGGCTGGCCAACGCCCGGTCGGTATCCTGCAGCGAGAACACCCCACTCACCCGCAAGTCCGCCACCTCGGGCGCGTAGCGCACCACCCCGTGGCGGTAGCGCGCAAGCGCCTGGGCGAAATCGGCAACGCGCATGCGCTCGGCCACCAGCCGGCCTTGAAAACGGGCCAAACCGGCAGGATCCAGCGGTTCCGATGACGACATCCGATCCGCACTCATGGCCGCCTGCTGGCCGGCATCGAGCATCACCCGTTCGACGCTTCCCCGCCGCTCGAGCGCCACCCGCCCTTCATACACGGCCACCCGCGTGCTCTCGGCATGCAGATGCACGCTGAACCGTGTGCCGAGCGGATAGGAAGCGCCTTGCCGCGTCATGACGACGAGCGGACGCTCATCCGGCGCCTTCGCCGTGATGGTCAGCAGCTCGCCACGCATGAGCCGAATCCTGCGCTGCGTCGCATCGAAACGCACGTCGATGGCGGTATCGCTCCCCAGCCGCAGTTGGGTGCCATCGCTCAAGGTCAGGTCGCGCATCTCACCGATGCCGGTGGCATGGTCAGCGAACTGTCGCTGCCACTGAGGGGTGCGTGGCAGCCCAAGGCCCAGACCGCCCAGCAGCACGGCGAGGCCGCCCCACTGCAGCAGGCCACGCCGCGACAGCCCACGCCCCGTTTCGAACAGCTCGCTGCGGGCGGCGTGACGCGGTAACGCACCCAGTTGACCATCGAGCGCCTGCAGCTCCTGCCAGGCACGCTCATGCTCCGGCGATGCTTGCCGCCAGAGCTGGCAGGCCCGATGATCGGACTCGCTGGCATCGTCGCTCCATAACCGGGCCATCCACAAACTGGCCTGCTCGACGATGGCAGGATCGATCGGCTCCCCGAAAGCTGAAGTGGCATGGCGGTTCATGGCGGGGACTCGTGCATGGCACGATGGCAGACCAACAGCGCCCGGGCGATGTACTTCTCCACCGAGGAAACCGAGACCCCCAGCACCTCGGCGATCTCTCGATAGCTCAAGCCGTCCAGCCGGCACATCAGGAATGCCCGGCGCGGTTTGTCGGGCAACTGATGCAGTAGTGCATCGATCTCGACCAGCGCCTCGACAATGAGGGCACGCTCCTCGGGCGACGGGGCCTGGAGTTCGGGCAGAAGGCTCAGGGTTTCCAGATAGGCGGCCTCGATACGCCGGCGGCGATAGAGATCGATCACCAATCCCTTCGCGATCTGCGTCAGGTAGCGGCGCGACTGCTCCGGAGCCGGCGTCGCACCACGGCGCAACACGCGAAGGTAGGTGTCGTGGGCCAGGTCCGCGGCAGTATGAGAGCAGCCCAGCCGGACGCTCAGCCAGCGTCTCAGCCAACCGTGATGCTCACTGTATAGAGTATCGAAGGCCGCCTGCCGTGAACGCGGTTCCTTGAGAGAGACCATGGCCCACCGTCATCGCTTGTTCTCACCGCTCCGGATGGCGGCACTTACGACCAAGAAATTAAATGATAATACATCTCAATTCAATATAGTCCGACCAGAGACGGTACCCCATCGGGGCCCTGCCCTCGCCCCCGCCTCGGACTCGGCAATCTGTCGACAGGACTTGCCCTGCAGTTGATAGGCATGCGCCCTTCGTCGCCGTCGAGACAAAGCGGCCGCTTGAGCAGGCGCGAGCATCCGGCGCCAGGTCGTTGGCGATTTCACCACAGCCCAGACCACCGACATGACGCTAGGGCGATCCCGGCTCACCGCCCCTCTGCGTTTGACATCTTGGGTGTCATCATCAAAAATGCAAATATATCTCATTTAGGTTTAAGGTGTTCGCATGACCACCGAGCGCTCCCAGCTTTACTACACCTGCGTGTTCCTGCACGTCTCCTTCCAGGCCATCCAGCGTTCGGTGGAAGCCTCATCCCGCAGCGACAACACCCCCTGCTGGCTAGACGGCCAACTCCTGCAAATGCTTTCCAACGAGCTATGGCGCTGTCGGCAGGGAGCGGCCCCCTTCCGGGAGGTCACCCAAGCCCTGGACATGGCCACCTATCACTGTGGCCTGCTGATGGCGCAGTGCCCCGCCGCAGTCAATCGCCGTCTCTGCACGCACCACCTGAGCGCCATCATGACCTCGCTCAAGGAAGCCACGGCGCGACTCTCCGGCAAGACTGCCCCGTCCACGGCGGACCGTCCTTCTCCGGGGCGACGGCTGCGCAGCTGGCTGTGGCGATAAGTGACGTCAGGCTGGATATAATCAGCGATTCTCGTTTACCTTATGAGAATCGATTCCCCAAGCAAGGAACCCAGCATGTTCGAGGTCAAGGGCGCCACCTTCGAGGTCAACGGCACCTGCCTGCTCCAGCCAGTGGAGCACCGCTTCGAGGAAGGCAAGGTCTATGGCTTGATCGGCCACAATGGGTCGGGAAAATCGACCCTGATCAAGCTGCTTGCCCAGCAGCAGCCGGCCAGCCGTGGCGAGGTCCGACTCGATGACCGCCCCTTGCCCGATTGGGGGCAGCGCGAATTCGCCCGACGCGTCGCCTACCTGCCCCAGCACCTGCCCAGCGCCGAGAACCTCACCGGACGCGAGCTGGTCGACTTCGGCCGCTACCCCTGGCGGGGCCTGCTGGGGCGCCATACCCGGAAGGACGAGGCCGCCGTCGAGCGTGCCATCGCCCTCACCCACACCGAGGCCTATGCCGACCGCCTGGTGGATACCCTCTCCGGCGGCGAGCGCCAGCGGGTGTGGCTGGCCATGCTGCTGGCCCAGGAGAGCCGCTTCCTGCTGCTCGACGAGCCGCTGGCCGCCCTGGACATCGCCCACCAGATGGAGGTACTGGCGCTGGTACGCCGGCTATGCCACGAGTTGGGCCTGGGGGTGATCATCGTGCTGCACGATATCAACATGGCCTCGCGCTATTGCGACCGCCTGCTGGCGCTGCACAGCGGCCGGGTCCTGGCGCACGGCGCCCCCGAGGAGATGATGACGGACGACACCCTGGAGGCCATCTACGGCCTGCCCATGCGGGTCATCCCCCACCCCAGCGGCGAACACCGCATCGCCGTGGCGTGCTGACGGCACCCCCGGCGTCCTGCCCGGGGCGGCCATACCCGCATGAGCTCGACGAACTGCTGCTGCACTACGCCTGGTGGCCCCGCTTGGCGGTGGCGCTGCTGGCCGGGGCCGGCCTGGCCCTGGCCGGGGTGTTGATGCAGCAGGTGCTGCGCAACCCCCTGGCGGCCCCTACCACCCTGGGGGTGGCCGTCGGGGCCAACCTGGCGTTGATGGCGGCGACCCTGATGGCGCCGGGGCTGCTGGCACTGGGTCGCGAGTGGGTGGCCCTGGCGGGCGGCGGACTGGCGGTGGCGATCGGCCTCGAGCTGGGGCCCCAGCTGCCACAGCGAGGCCTCGATGTCGGCTATCTCGCGGTCCAGCCCCTGCAGGCGGGCGAGGGCTTGCTGCAGCGGTTCCAGACGCATCGATTGGCGCATCCGGGCGATCCACTCCCGCGCCTTGGTGTTGCGAATGCGGGTCACCGGCAGTTCGACGCCGTCCTCCTCGAAGATCGCCGCCAGCATGGTCTTGAGGGTGTCCATCTTGCCCTCCTTGGCGTGCACTGCCGAGACCAGCTCAGAGCCGGGGCCTCCCACAAACGCGATCGCCGCGGCCCGGAGGCCACGGCGATCTGCATCGATACGCCTGGTCGGCGATCAGTGGTTCAGGCGGTGGCGGCCTGGTAGCGGCGCTCCACCTCTTCCCAGTTGATCACGTTGAAGAAGGCGGCGATGTAGTCCGGACGCTTGTTCTGGAACTTCAGGTAGTAGGCATGCTCCCACACGTCCAGGCCCAGTACCGGGGTGTTGCCCTGGGAGATGGGGCTGTCCTGGTTGAGGGAGTTCTCCACCACCAGCTTCTTCTCCGGGGTGACGGAGAGCCAGGCCCAGCCGCTGCCGAAGCGACCCAGGGCGGCCTTGGTGAAGGCGTCCTTGAAGGCCTCGAAGCCACCCAGTTCGCTGTCGATGGCCTGGGCCACCTTGCCCTGGGGCTGACCGCCGCCGTTGGGCGACATCATCTGCCAGAACATGGTGTGGTTGGAGTGGCCGCCACCGTTGTTGATGACCGCCTGACGCTTCTCCTCCGGCACGCGATCCAGGCTGGCGAGCAGCTCGTCCACCGGCACCTCCTCGAGGCCGGTCCCTTCCAGGGCGGCATTGAGGTTGTTGACGTAGGTCTGGTGGTGCCTGGAGTGGTGGATCTCCATGGTCAAGGCGTCGATGTGCGGTTCCAGCGCGTCGTAGGCATACGGGAGTTCGGGCAGGGTATGCGGCATAATCACTCCTCCTTAGTCGATTGCCAGGGAAAGCATTCCTCAACTGCACCCACCATAATGACAGATCCGGCGCCTCACGGCTAATAGCAATCGCCACGGAATCATATCTAGCGCCGACAAATCCCTGCGGTGGGACAGTCACTTACGACGACGGGCCGCCCACAGGGGGCGGCCCGTCACAGGGTGCGCGGCGGCGCTCAGAGCTTGCTCTCCAGCTCCGGCAGGGCCTGGAAGAGGTCGGCCACTAACCCGTAATCGGCGACCTGGAAGATCGGCGCTTCCTCGTCCTTGTTGATCGCCACGATCACCTTGGAGTCCTTCATCCCCGCCAGGTGCTGGATGGCCCCGCTGATGCCCACGGCGATGTAGAGGTCGGGGGCGACGATCTTGCCGGTCTGGCCCACCTGCATGTCATTGGGCACGAAGCCGGCGTCCACCGCGGCGCGCGAGGCGCCGATGGCCGCGCCCAGCTTGTCGGCGATGCCCTCCAGCAGTTGGAAGTTCTCGCCGCTGCCCATGCCGCGGCCACCGGAGATCACCACCTTGGCCGAGCCCAGCTCGGGGCGGTCGCTCTCGGCCAGCTGCTCCTCGACGAAGCGGGACTGGGCGTTGTCGGCGACGAACTCCACCGCCTCGACGCTGGCGCTGCCGCCTTCGCCGACCGCCTCGAAGGCGGTGGCGCGCACGGTGATCACCTTGAGGGTGTCCTCGCTCTGCACGGTGGCGATGGCGTTGCCGGCGTAGATCGGCCGCTTGAAGGTGTCGGCGCTCTCCACGGCGATGATCTCGGAGAGCTGGCTGACGTCCTTGAGCGCGGCCAGCCGCGGCAGGACGTTCTTGCCGGTGGTGGAGGCCGCCGCCAGCACATGGCCGTAGTCGCCGGCCAGCTCACTGAGCAGCGCCGCGGTGGGCTCGGCCAGCAGGTGGGCGTAGGC
>NZ_JAUFPL010000028.1:216657-243060 GCF_030409215.1 Halomonas ramblicola
TGTCGGCGACGCGCACGCGGCTCACGCCGTCGAGCTGGCTCGCGGCCTCGGCGATGGCGGCGACGTTCTCGCCGGCCACCAGCACGTCGATCTCGCCACCGATCTGCCGGGCCGCCGCGACCACATGGGCGGTGGCGTCGGCCAGGACGCCGTCGTGATGTTCGGCCAGGACCAGGATGCTCATGAGATCACCTTCGCTTCGTTCTTCAGCTTGTCGACCAGCTCGTCCACCGAGCCCACCTTGATGCCCGCCTGGCGCTCGGCCGGCGGCTCGACCCTGAGCAGCGTGACCTGCGAGGCCACCTCGATGCCCAGCTCCTCTGGCGTCTTGACGTCCAGCGGCTTCTTCTTGGCCTTCATGATGTCGGGCAGCTTGGCGTAGCGCGGCTCGTTCAGGCGCAGGTCGGTGGTGACGATGGCCGGCAGGGTCAGCTCCACGGTCTGCAGGCCGCCGTCGATCTCGCGGGTCACCCGCGCCTTGTCGTCCTCGATGACCACCTCGGAGGCGAAGGTGCCCTGGGGCAGGCCGGTCAGGGCGGCGAGCATCTGGCCGGTCTGGTTGTTGTCGGTGTCGATGGCCTGCTTGCCGAGGATCACCAGGCCCGGCTGCTCGTCCTCGACCACCCTGGCCAGCGCCTTGGCGGCGCCCAGCGACTCGACGCGCTCGTCGGTCTCGACGTGGACGGCACGGTCGGCGCCCAATGCCAGGGCGGTGCGCAACTGCTCCTGGGCGGCCTTGGGCCCCACGGTCACGGCCACGATCTCGGTCGCCACCCCGCGCTCCTTGAGACGCACCGCCTCTTCCACGGCGATCTCGCAGAAGGGGTTCATGGCCATCTTGACGTTGGTGAGATCGACGTCGGAGTTGTCCGGCTTGACCCGGATCTTGACGTTGTAGTCGATGACGCGTTTGACCGCGACGAGTACTTTCATGGTGTCCTCGCTTGGCTCTTCGAGAGTTGAACCATATTACAGGTGACAGGGCGCAACGCCGGTCGCATGCGGTCGTCGCGACGACGCGTTTATAACCATGAGTCATGGTCTTAGAAAATTCATGCGAGCGTTTGATAGGCGCCACATCGCAAAAACCCCTTCATTCTGCCTCAGCCGGTGAGTCGGCAACAATCCCGACATCTGCCGCCGGCCGCATTGCACTGTCGAGGGGATGACCTCGATCGGCTATTATGCCTATCATGGTGACTGGCTAGAAGCAAACGACCGTTTAAAATCAGTTCGACGTTGGTGGCATGCCGCCCGGGCGTCGAGGGCAGCGAGGAGAGACGAGGTGGAAGAACAAGTCGAACGCGATTCCATGGACTTCGATGTGGTGATCGTCGGCGCCGGACCCGCCGGCCTGTCGGCGGCCTGCCGGCTGATGCAGCAGGCCGGCGAGGCCGAGCAGGAACTGACGGTGTGTGTGGTGGAGAAGGGCTCCGAGGTGGGCGCCCATATCCTCTCCGGGGCGATCTTCGAGCCTCGCGCCCTGCAGGAGCTGTTCCCCGACTGGGAAGAGCGCGGCGCCCCGCTGACCACCCCGGCCAGCCGCGACGAGGTCTACCTGCTCAAGGACGCCGAGAAGGCCCAGAAGCTGCCCAACGCCCTGGTGCCGCCGTCCATGCACAATACCGGCGGCGATATCACCCGCTACGTGGTCAGCGCCGGCAACCTGTGCCGCTGGCTGGCCGAGCAGGCCGAGGGCCTCGGCGTGGAGATCTTCCCCGGCTTCGCCGCCCAGGAGGCGATCGTCGAGGACGGCGTGGTCAAGGGCATCCTGATCGGTGACATGGGCGTGGCCGCCGACGGCACCCCCAAGGACGGCCATATGCCGGGCATGGAGCTGCGCGCCAAGTACACCCTGTTCGCCGAGGGCTCGCGCGGCCACTTGGGCAAGCGGCTGATCGAGCGCTTCGACCTCGACGCGGGCCGCGATCCCCAGCACTACGGCATCGGCCTGAAGGAGCTCTGGGACATCCCCGCCGAGCAGCACGAGCCCGGCCTGATCCTCCACGGCGCCGGCTGGCCGCTGGACAAGCACACCCATGGCGGCTGGTTCCTCTACCACGCCGAGAACCAGCAGGTGGTGGTCGGCCTGATCATGGACCTCTCCTACCAGAACCCCTGGCTGTCGCCCTTCGACGAGTTCCAGCGCATGAAGCACCATCCGCTGCTCAAGCGCCACCTGGAGGCCGGCAAGCGCGTCTCCTACGGCGCCCGGGCCATCACCAAGGGCGGGCTGAACTGCCTGCCGAAGATGACCTTCCCCGGCGGCCTGCTGATCGGCTGCGATGCCGGCACGCTGAACTTCGCCAAGATCAAGGGCCTGCACACCGCCATGAAGTCGGGCCTGGTGGCCGCGGAGTCGGTGTTCGACGCCATTGCGTCAGGCGATGAGGGCGGCCAGGAGCTGACCGCCTTTACCGAGAAGTGGGAGGCGAGCTGGGCGCATGCAGAGCTCAAGGCAAGCGCCAGCTTCGGCCCGGCGATCCACAAGTACGGCACCACCCTCGGCGGGGCCTACAACTTCGTCAACCAGCTGATCAAGGGCAAGCTACCCAATATTCACGACACCACCCCGGACCACGCTACCCTCAAGCCCGCCGACGAGTGCGAGAGGATCGACTACCCCAAGCCCGACGGCAAGCTCTCCTTCGACAAGCTCTCCTCGGTGTTCCTGTCCAACACCAACCACGAGGAGGACCAGCCCTGCCACCTGAGGCTGGCCGACCCGGAGCTGCCGATCCGCGACAACCTGCCGACCTACGCCGAGCCCGCCCAGCGCTACTGCCCGGCGGCGGTCTACGAGGTGGTCGAGGACGACGACGGCAAGCCGCGGTTCCAGATCAACTTCCAGAACTGCGTGCACTGCAAGACCTGCGACATCAAGGACCCGGCCCAGAACATCACCTGGGTGGCACCGGAGGGCGGCGGCGGGCCCAACTATCCGAATATGTGACCCGGCGAAGCCTGTCGCAGCGCTTCCGCCACCCTCTCCTGTTGTGCCGATTCGAGATAGGGATGCATCGGCAGGCTGAGGATGCGCTGGCACAGCGCCTCGCAGGCCGGCAGGCGACAGCCGGGGTCGGCCACGGCGGGCTGACGATAGAGTGGCGTCGGATAGTGGATGGCGGTGGGTATCCCGGCCGCGGCGAGGCGCTCCCTCACCCGCTCTCGCGCGGCCAGGCATAGGCTGTACTGGGCATGCACGCTGGTATTGCCCGGGGCCAACGCCAGCGGCTCGACCGGCAGGTCGGCCAGCAGGCGGTCGTAGCGCTCGGCCACCGCCTGGCGCCACCCCAGCTCCTCGTCGAACGTCTCGAGCTTGACCAGCAGGACCGCCGCCTGGAGGGTATCCAGGCGGCTGTTCGTTCCCAGCCGCGGATGGCGGTAGCGCCCCGCCTCACCATGCCGGGCGATGCTGCGCAGGGTCGCCGCCAGCTCGTCATCGTCGGTGAACAGCGCCCCGCCGTCACCGTAGGCGCCCAACGGCTTGCCGGGAAAGAAGCTGGTGGCCGCGACCCGGCTCAGGCCGCAGGAGGGGCGACCGTGGCGGGTGGCGCCGAAGCTCTGGGCGGCATCCTCGATCACCGCCAGGCCATGACGCTCGGCCAGGGCCTCCAGGGCCTCCATATCGGCACATTGCCCGAACAGCGAGACCGGCATGATGGCCCGGGTGCGCGGGGTGATCGCCGCCTCGGTCGCCCCGGGATCCAGCAGGCCGGTCCGCGGATCGACGTCCGCATAGACCGGCCTGGCCCCGACCAGGGCCACGCTGCTGGCGGTGGCGATGAAGCTGAAGCCGGGCACGACCACCTCGTCGCCGGGCCCCACTTCCAACGCCCGCAGGGCGAGCTGCAGGGCATCGGTGCCACTGGCGCAACCGATGCAGTGGGCCACCCCCAACCGCCCCGCCAGGCGCCCCTCCAGGGCCTCGACCTCCGGGCCGAGCACGTAGCGGCCATGGGCCAGGACGGCCTCGATGGCGGCCTGCAGGCGGGGCCCGAGGCGCGCCTGCTGGGCCGCCAGGTCGATGAAGGGCATCATGGCCGGTCGCCACCGGCGGTCAAGCGGGTCGGCAGCCCGGGGTGCCCTTCCCCGTCACGGGGCATCTCGGGCGTGGCATGGCGAATCGCGTAGACGGTCTCCAGGCAGTGGCGCACGGTGTCGATGCCGAAGCCGCGACCGGCGAGGATCTCGCGATAGCTGACCGTGTGCAGGTCCTCGAAGCCGCTGGAGAAGTCGAAGGCCTCGCCGTCGCAGCGGATCGCCCGGTAGGTGGGCTGCCGACCGGGCATGTTCTCGGGCAGGTCCTCGGCATCGATGGAGAGGAACCAGCGCACGCGCGCCTTGCGGTACTCCAGGTAGCCGGCGGCCTTGTGCTCGTCGCGGTAGTGCACCACCAGGCGCTCCAGCTCGCCGAAGATCAGCCGCAGGATATCGAAGAAGTGCACCCCCACATCGGCCTCCACGCCGAACGACTTGCGCGGGTCCCCCTTCCAGCTCACCAGGTACCAGGGCCCCCGGGAGGTGATGTAGGTGAGCTCCACCTCGTACCGGGTATCACGTGCCTCGGCCAGCACCTTGTCGCGCAGCTCGTGGATCGCCGGGTGGTGGCGTAGCTGCATGATGCTGTAGACGCGCCGCCCGGTCTCTTCCTCCACGTCGCGCAACTCGTCGAGCTGGGCCGGGGTGGGCACCAGGGGCTTCTCGCAGATCACGTCGCAGCCCAGTTGCAGGCCGGCGACCACATGGGCGCCATGCAGATGGTTGGGGGAGCAGACGACGACATAGTCCAGGGCCCCCGTCCCCTTGCGGCGGAGACGCCAGGCATGCTCGAGGAAGGACTCGAAGCGGGTGAAGAAGGCGCAGTCGGTGGAGATCGAGTCGATGATGCCCACCGAATCGTTGATGTCGTAGGCCGCCACCAGGGCGTTGCCGGTCGCCTTGATGGCCTGCATGTGGCGCGGCGCGATATAGCCGGCCGCCCCGATCAGCGCGAAGTTCATCTGCCACTCCTCCACGGCCACCCCACCGTGATAAGGGTAGTGATGCCGGCAACAACTGCCCAGGAGCCTGTCGGACTTGACGCCGATCTACCTTGAGATCCGGTCGAATCCGACAGGCTCCTAGCGGCCGCGCGACACCGGCCTCGCCGGGTCGCGGATCCACTCGCTCCAGGAGCCGGGGTAGAGCCGCGGCAGCGGGCGGCCGGCCACGGCATAGGCGAGGATGTCGTGGCAGGCGGTGATCCCGGAGCCGCAGTAGGCCACCACCTCGTCGGCGTCCGGCAGCTCGGCCTCCAGCTCGGCGGGGAGCTTGAAACGACCGTCGGCGGTGAGGTTGTCGGCGCTGGGCCGGCAGACCGCCCCGGGGATGTGGCCCGCCACCGGGTCGATGGGCTCGGCCTCGCCGCGGAAGCGTTCCGGCGCGCGGGCGTCCACCTTGAGCGCACGGCCGGAGAAGACCCGGTCGGCGTCCAGCCAGGCATCGTCCCGATAGGCCGGCGCCCAGTCGGAGGGCCGCGGATCGACGGCCTCGCCCTCCTCCAGCGCGCCTCCCGCGGCCTGCCACGCCGCCAGGCCACCGTCCAGCACGCGCACCTCGGGATGGCCGGCCCAGCAGGCCAGCATCCACCAGGCCCGGGCGGCGGCCAGCTGGGCGCCCCTGTCGTCGTAGACCACGATCGGCACATCCGGGGTCAGCCCGAGCCGCTGCAGGCTGGCGGTGAAGGCGTCGCGGGTCGGCAGCGGATGGCGGCCGCCCTCCCCCGGCGGCCCCGCCAGGTCGCGATCCAGGTCCAGGTGATGGCTGCCCGGCAGGCGCGCCTGCCGCCACAGGCCGCGGCCGGCGTCCGGGTCGCCCAGGCGGGCGCGGCAGTCGAGGAGCCTCGGCGGCCGGGGGCCGGCCAGGGCCGCGGCCAGCTCGTCGACCGAGATCAGCGGATGGATCATGCGCGTTCTCCTTCCAGCAGTTCGATGGGCGCCCGGCTGGCGATCAGGCGCCGCCGGCCGGCGTGCCGGAAGCGCACCTCGATCACCGGGTCGTCGGGGTCACCCTCCACCAGGTCGATCTCGCCCTCGCCGAAGACCGCATGATGCAGCCGCTGGCCCACGTCGAAGGCCCGGTAGTCGGCAGCCGGCTCGGCCACGCCCGGCGTGGGTTCGGCCAGGGGCAGCGCGACCCCGAGCGCCGCCAGGTAGCGCTCCACCAGGGCCGGGCGTGCGACCGCCAGGGGCTCGCCCTCGCCCCCCGACGCCTCCTCCAGGCGGCGTGCCACCCGCCCGCACTCCTGCCAGGCACTCTCGGCGATGAAGCGGCTGGGGCGGTGGTCGCCGCCGTCGTGGAGGAGTACCAGGCGCTCCATGGCGCGGGTGATGGCTACGTAGAAGAGGCGGCGCTCCTCCTCGAGCCGCTGGGGCGAGAGGGGATTGTCGCGACCGTAGTGGGGGAAGTCCTGCTCGTTGACGCCGGCCACCGCCACCAGGGGCCACTCCAGCCCCTTGGAGCCATGCACCGTGGTGATCAGCACGCCGTCGTCGCGGCTCTCCACCGGGCGGCTCAGCAGCTCGATGAAGGCCTCCGGGTCGTTGCCGAGCTCGGCGGCCTGCTCCAGCAGGACGTCGAGCAGGCGCACGTCCTCCTCGCCCTTGTCGCGCCGCGAGGCGGCGCGCTTGAGCACCTTCTCGGCCTCGACCTCCGCCACCACGTGCTCCAGCAGCCGGGCCGGCGGCCAGGCCCCCAACCGCGGCAGCTCGCAGAGCAGCGCCCAGCGCTTCTTGAGGGTGCGTTTCTGGTGGGCCTTGAGCCCCTCCAGCAGGGCGTCGTGACGCTCCGGCCAGCGCCGGGTCTCGGCCAGGCGGGCGGCCAGGGCCTGGAGCCGCTCCCGGGCCACGAAGGGGGTAGGCTGGCCCAGCAGCAGCGCCAGATGGCCCGGGTCGCGCAGCAGACCTGGCTCCCGGGCCAGGCGCAGGTAGCCGGCCAGCGCCTGGACCAGCGGCAGGCGGAACACGAAGCGATCCTCGCGGGCCAGGCGGAAGGGGATGCCCTCGCGCAGCAGCGCCAGCTGCAGCGGCACCGACAGCGCCCAACTGCGCACCAGCACGCCGGCCTCGCCGAGGGACCGCCCCTCGCCCTGCCAGGCGTCCAGTGCCTCGAGTAGGCCGCGACTGCCCTGCCCCAGCACCAGCCGGGTGCGCGGGTTGGCCGCCCCCGCCAGGCAGAGCTGGTCGGGGCGCCGGCGGTTGGCCTCGATGGCGTGGTTGGCGGCCAGCGCCAGGGCGTGGCCGTGGCGGAAGGTGGTGGAGAGCGGGTAGTCCCGGGCCGCACCGAAGGTGGCCATGAAGCGCTCCAGCATGGTGTCGGGGTGCGCCCCGCGCCACTCGTAGATGCACTGGTTGGCGTCGCCCACCGCCATTACCTCGGCCCGGCCGCCGGTCAGCAGCGCCAGCAGGCGCTGCTGGGCCACGTTGATGTCCTGGTACTCGTCGATGATGACGTGGTCGAGGAAGCCCTGGACCCGGGGGCGCAGGGCGGCGTCCGCCTCCAGGGCGCGCAGCGGCCGGTAGAGCAGGTCCGCGTAGCCCATCAGGCCGTGTGCCTCGAGCAGCGCCTCGGCCTGCTCGAAGGCGGCCGGGAAGTAACAAGTCTCCACGCCATAGTCGAGGCGCTCGTGGAGCGCCGCGGGCGAGGCCATCTCCGCCTTCACCAGGGCGCAGAAGTGCGCCAGGGCCTCCAGGCGCTCGGCATCCAGCGCCGACTCCCGTGCCTCCGGATCGTCACCCAGGGCCAACTGGGTGGCCTGGCGCAGCAGGCGTTCCACCTGCCAGTCGGCGGTCAGCAGCTGGCGCGGGGAGAGCGCTCCCCAGCGGGTCAGGCTGGCGGACAGACGATGCCCCAGGGAGTGGAAGGTGCGCACGTCGGGCAGTCGCTGGCCGGCCGGTGCCATGGCGGCGAGCCGGGCCTGGAAATCCTCGCGGGCCGAGCGGTTGAACATCAGCACCAGGATGCGGCCCGGCGGCACGCCGCGGGCCAGCAGGTGCAGCACCCGCGCCACCATGGTGGTGGTCTTGCCGGAGCCGGCCACGGCGGCGACGCGGGCGTGGCCGCCGTCATGCTCGACGACGGCCCGCTGCTCGGCGGTCAGCCTCATGGGACCTCGCCGTGGAGGAGGCCCAGCGGATGCCAGGCACCGCCGCTGTCGAGGCCGAGCGCCTCACGGCCATCGTCGAGGACGCCCGGCTCGGCCGCCTCCACCAGGCGATAGAAGACGTTGCGTCCCAGCCGGGCGGCGAGCCCGAAGCGCACCGGCACCTCGGGGACGAGTTCACCGGCGGGCGTCTCGCTGAGGGTGAAGGGATGCGCGGCATCCAGGGACAGGCGATCGCCCAGGTTGGTGGTCAGCCACCAGCCGCCCTCGCCGCCGCGGTCGGCATCGACGATCAGGAAGGGTCGGTCCTCGACGCGGATGCGCTGCAGCTCGGCGGGAGTGACCAGGGCGTAGCCGCCGTCCGGCTCGCGGCGCAGGATGGTGGAGAGCAGCCGCACCAGGCGTGGTCGGGCGATGGGCCGGCCCTCGTGGATCCAGCGGCCGTCGGCGGCGATCACCAGGTCCATCTCGCCCTGGTGCGTCGGGTGCCAGCGGTCCACGGGGGGAATCTCACCCTCGGGTTCGATCCGGGCCAGGAGGGAATCCAGGTTCATGTCACCAGCCTAGACCAGCCCGGCGTCCTTCAGGGCGCCGCGCAGCTCCTCGGGCACTTCGGGAGCGGCGGCGCGGAACAGCCGGTAGAAGTTGGCGGTGGTCTGCATGGCCACCTCCTCGATGCTGATCCCGCGTTCGGCGGCGATACACTCCGCCACCTCCACCACCCAGGCGGGTTCGTTGGGCTTGCCGCGGTGGGGCACCGGCGCCAGGTAGGGGCTGTCGGTCTCGATCAGCAGGCGGTCCAGCGGCACCCGCCGGGCCACCTCGCGCAGTGCCCGGGCGCTGTGGAAGGTGACGATGCCGGAGAGCGAGATGTAGAAGCCGTGGCGTACCGCCTCGCGGGCCATGTCCAGGTCCTCGGTGAAGCAGTGCAGTACCCCGCCGATGGCCGGATCGACGTGCTCGCGGATCATCGCCAGGGTCTCGTCGCGGGCCTCGCGGGTATGGATGATCACCGGCAGCTCGAGCTCGGTGGCGGCGACCAGCTGGCGGCGGAAGCGCTCGCGCTGGGTCTCCCGGTCGGGCACCTCGTCCGGTGCCTTGGCAAGGTAGTGATAGTCCAGGCCGCACTCGCCGATGGCCACGGCACCGTAGCGCTCGGCGGTCTCCTTGATCGCCGCGACGCTCGGCTCCTCGGCGACCCGGTGCAGCGGATGCACGCCGGCGGAGATCACCACGTCGTCATGCTCGCGGGCGATGGCGGCCACGCCGGGCACTGCCTCCAGGGTCACGCCGATGGCCAGGAACTGCTTCACGCCGCGCTCGCGGGCGGCGGCCAGGGCGGCGGCGGGATCCCCACCGTGGGTGGCGGGGTCGAGACGATCGAGGTGGCAGTGAGAGTCGATGAACATGAATCTCTTCGGCAATTGATGACAAAAGATAACGAGAAGGAAGAACTAAGAGGGAAGAACGTGGCTACGCCACCAGCATACGCAGGATGGTTCTTCCCTCTTCCCTCTTCCCTCTTCCCTCTTCCCTCTTCCCTCTTCAGAGCGTATAGGTCGGCGTGCCCTTGTCGAGGTGGCCGGCCAGCAGGTTCTCGATACGGTCACGCACCGCCTGGTCGCCGACGCTGAAGTGGATGCCCACCCCCGGCATCCGCCGGCCGGTCACGCCCTCGGGCGAGACCCACACCACCTGGCCGGTGACCGGCACCCGGTCGCTCTCGCCGGGCAGGGTCAACAGCAGGTAGATCTCCTGGCCGAGCTCGTAGCGCTCTCGGGTGGGGACGAAGATGCCGCCCCGCTCCAGCGAGGGCATGTAGGCCGAGAGCAGGGTCTGGACGTCCTGGATATTCAGCGACAGGGCCTTCTGGGCAGCCATGGGCCTCTCCTCATGAATCAAGAGCGCAGCAGCGCGGACCAGCGCACCAGCCAGGCTTCCAGCACCAGCTGGGGGTTGGGGTTGCCGCCCGCGGCCAGCAGGCGACGCTGTTCACGAGCATAGTCGAGCAGGCGGAACCAGTCGCGCACCCGGGCATTCTTCACCGCCTGGCGGTAGAGGGGCAGCAGGTCGGGGTTGCGCAGCCCATCGCCGTCCCCGGAAAGCCCCAGTCGGATCAGGTCCTCCAGCCAGGCGATACCGTACCACAGGATGGCGTCGATGGACTGGCGATCCAGGCGGGCCGCCTCGGCGACCGGCTCGGCGCCACGCACCAGGGCCTCGAAGGTCTCGAGGAGCTGCTGGCGAAGGGCCCGGGACTCCGGCTCGGCCAGCCGCAGGGCGGCCAGCGGCAGCCCCCCGGCCAGGCCGACCCAGAAGCGCGCCTCCTCCTCGCCACCCAGGCGCTCGGCGAGCCAGGGCAGGCAATCGGCCTCGGCGGGGGGCGCCAGGCTCCAGTGCTGGCAGCGCGAGCGAATGGTCGGCAGCGTCCGCGAGGGGATGTCGGCGAGCAGCACGAAGAGGGTACGGCCGCCCGGCTCCTCCAGGCTCTTGAGCAGGGCGTTGGCGGCGGCCACGTTGAGGGTCTCGGCCGGGGCGATGAGGATCACCCGGTAGCCGCCCTGCTGGGGCGTCTGGGCGACGAAGTCATTGACCTGGCGGATGGCGTCGATGCGGATCTGTCGCTTGCCTTCCTCCAGCTCGACCCGCAGCAGGTCGGGGTGGTAGCCGGCGGCCAGCATGCGGCAGCCATGGCACTGGCCGCAGGCGCCCTCCCCCGGCGCGACACACAGGGTGCGGGCCACCAGGGCGTCGGCCAGGGAGCGCTTGCCGACGCCGCGCGGACCGGAGATCAGCAGCGCATGGGGCAGGCGCCCCGCCTCGGCCAGCGCCACCAGCTCGCGGAAGCGCGGCCGCAACCAGGGCAGCGGCTCGACGACCAGGGCGGTCTCGGGGGGCATCTCGTTCACTGCCATGCCGACACCCGTTCTTCCAGCACGCCACGGATCTCCTCGCCCACCTCGGCCAGGGGACGGGTGGCGTCGATCACCGCGAAGCGCTGCGGGGACGCCTGGGCACGGTCCAGGTAGGCGGCGCGCACCGCTTCGAAGAAGTCGGCCCGCTCGCGCTCGAAGCGGTCGCGCTCGCCGCCCCTGCCTGCCAGACGCCGCTGAGCCTCCCGTATGGGCATATCCAGCAGCAGCGTCAGGTCGGGCTCGAGGCCCCGCTGGACGAAGGTCTCCAGCTCGGCGATGCGGGGGGCCGGGATGCCGCGCCCGCCGCCCTGATAGGCGAAGGTGGCGTCGGTGAAGCGGTCGCACACCACCCAGGCGCCCCGTGCCAGGGCCGGGCGGATCACCCGGGCCAGGTGCTGGGCGCGGGCGGCGAACACCAGCAGCAGCTCGGCGTCGTCGTCCAGCGGTTCGCCTTCGGCGGGGTCGAGTAGCAGCTGGCGGATCGCCTCCGCGCGCGGCGTGCCCCCGGGCTCGCGGGTCTGCACCACCTCGAGGCCACGCGCCTCGAGCCACTCGACCACCAGGGCGAGGTTGGTGCTCTTGCCGACCCCCTCTGCCCCTTCCAGGGTGATGAAGTGTCCCCGTCGGGCTTCCCTCTTTCCCTCTTGCTCGGGGCTGGACCGGCGACGGGCCTTCGAGGAGGCGCTGTGAATACTTCCCTGTACGCTACCGACGCCATCCCTGGCGTAGGACCTCCTCTCCGCCCCATCCCCGGCGCCCCTCGCTGATTGCGCTGAAACTTGCTTAGCCTTCTTACGCATGCCTGCTCCAGTCAGCGATTGCGGATATAGCGATTCACCGCGTTGTTGTGCTCGCGCAGGGTACGCGAGAAGTGGTGGCTGCCGTCGCCCTTGGCCACGAAGTAGAGGGTATCGCCGGGCTTCGGGTCCACCGCGGCCTCCAGCGACGCCCGCCCCGGCAGGGCGATGGGCGTGGGTGGCAGGCCGTCGATCACGTAGGTGTTGTAGGCCGTGGCCTCGCGCAGGTCGGCGCGGGTGATGTTGCCATCGAAGCGCTCGCCCATGCCATAGATCACCGTGGGGTCGGTCTGCAGGCGCATGCCATGCTCCAGGCGTCGCGTGAAGACGCCGGCGATCTCGCGCCGCTCTTCCGGGGCACCGGTCTCGCGCTCGATCAGCGAGGCCATGATCAGCGCCTCGTAGGGGCTCTCGATGGGCAATTCATCGGCGCGCTCGACCCACACCTCCTCGAGCACCGACTCCATGCGCACGAGCGCCTGCTCGAGGATCTCCAGGTCGCTGACGCCCTTGTGATAGCGGTAGGTATCGGGGAAGAACCAGCCCTCGGGGTGGCGCCCCTCGCGGTCGAGCCGGGCCATCACCTCGGCGTCGCTGAGGCCCGCGGTACGCTGCTCCAGCTTGGGTGCCTCGGCGAGCAGCTCGCGCATCTGGCGGAAGGTCCAGCCCTCGGGCACGGTCAGCGGGTAGGTGACCACCCGGTCGCTGCCCAGCAGCTCGAGCAGTTCGCGGCCGCTCATGTCGGGCTCCAGCATGAACTCGCCGGGGCGCAGGCGCGGCACAGCTTCGGGCTCCAGCCGAGTCAGCAGCCGGAAGGCCCAGGCGTCGGCAATCACGCCCCGCTCGGCGAGCTCGCCCACCACTCGATGGTAGCCGGCACCGCGGGGCACCTCGTAGAGGGTCGGCTCGTCCACGGCGATGGGCTCCGCGAGCCGCGACTGCCAATAGCGATGGCCGCCGAACAGCGCCGCCCCGGCCAGGATGGCCAGCACCAGCAGGATCTTTACCGCACGCAGCATGCAATTCCTCGTTGTGTGATGGACGGCTCAGGCGACGGGATGGCCAAGCAGGGCATGGGCCTCGGCCTGGAGCTCGCGATGCAGGGCGATGAGCTCCCAGCGGCGGCGCTCGTCGCCCCCCGCGGCGTCGAGCCGCACCACCGGCCAGATGCCCTGCACCGAGTTGGCCAGCCACACCGCTTCGGCCGCCTCCAGTGCCTCCGGCCCGACATCGACCTCATGGACGTCCAGACGTTCCATGAGTGCCTCGCGCAGGGTCCCGGCGACGCCACAGCGCGACAGGCTCGGGGTTTCCAGGCGCCCGTCACGCCGCCAGAGGAGATTCATGGCGGTGGCCTCCACCAGCCGTCCCTGGGTATCGCACAGCAGACCTTCGGCGATGGCGTCGTCGTCCCACTCCGCCCGGGCCAGGACGTTCTCCAGGCGATTGAGGTGCTTGAGCCCGGCCAGCGCCGGCTGAACGGCCAGGCGCATCCGGCACAGGCGCACCCGCACGCCCTCGCGCCAGCGCGTCTCGTCCGGCGCGAAGGGCGACAGCCGCCAGCGCAGACGCGGCTCGGGGGCGACCGGGGGACGGTAGCCACGCCCGCCACTGCCGCGAGTCAGGGTCAGCTTGAGCACGGCCAGACCGGGGCCCGCCTCGGCCAGGGGGGCGGCCAGTTCCTGCTCGGACGGCATGGGGATGCCCAGCGCATGACAACCGCGGGCCAGGCGCGCCAGGTGCTCGTCCCACAGCCGCGGACGGCCGTCGCGGACCAGTACGGTCTCGAACAGGCCGTCGCCGTAGGCCGCGCCGCGATCGTCCAGCGGCCAGCTACCCTCGCCGGCCGTCACGCCGTCGACCTCATGCCCGCGAGAAGACCAGGGTGCCGTTGGTACCGCCGAAGCCGAAGGAGTTGGAGAGCGCCACGTCGATCTTCATCTCCCGCGCCGTGTACGGCACGTAATCCAGGTCGCAGCCTTCCTGGGGGTTGTCCAGGTTGATAGTGGGCGGCGCCACCTGGTCGCGGATCGCCAGCACCGAGAAGATCGCCTCCACGGCCCCGGCCGCCCCCAGCAGGTGGCCGATCATCGACTTGGTGGAGCTCACCGCCACGGACTCCGCGGCCTCGCCCATCACCTTGCGTACGGCCCGACTCTCGGCCAGGTCACCGGCCGGGGTCGAGGTACCATGGGCATTGATGTAGTGGACGGCGGAGGGATCCAGGCTGGCGTCGCGGATGGCGTTGGCCATGGACAGCGCCGCCCCGCCGCCATCCACCGGGGGAGCGGTCATGTGATAGGCGTCGTCGCTCATGCCAAAGCCGGTCAGTTCGGCGTAGATGGTCGCCCCCCGCGCCTTGGCGTGCTCGTACTCCTCGAGCACCATCACCCCGGCACCGTCGGAGAGCACGAAACCGTCGCGGTCCCGATCCCAGGGGCGACTGGCCGCAGCCGGGTCGTCGTTGCGGGTGGACAGCGCCCGCGCCGCGGAGAAACCGCCCAGTCCCAGCGGGGTGGTGGCCATCTCGGCACCGCCGCAGACCATGACGTCGGCGTCGCCGTAGGCGATGGTACGTGCGCTGTAGCCGATGTTATGGGTGCCGGTGGTGCAGGCGGTGGTGATGGCGATGTTGGGGCCGCGGAAGCCATACTGGATCGCCAGGTTGCCGGAGATCATGTTGATGATCGAACCGGGTACGAAGAACGGCGAGATGCGCCGGGCGCCGCCCTTGTGGAGGGCATCGTGGTTATGCTCGATCATCGGCAGTCCGCCGATGCCGGACCCCACGGCCACCCCGATGCGCGAGGCGTTCTCCTCGGAGCACTCCAGCCCCGCGTCGTCGATCGCCTGGGCGCCGGCCGCCACGCCGTACTGGATGAACAGGTCCATCTTGCGGGCGTCCTTGGGGTTCAGGTAGGGGCTGATGTCGAAGCCCTTCACCGAGCCCCCGAAGCGGGTATTGAAACTACTGGCATCGAAGTGCTCGATGGGGGCGATACCGCTCTTGCCGGCGACGATGTTGCGCCAGCTCTCCTCGACGCCGTTCCCCACCGGCGTGACCAGGCCCAGGCCGGTCACCACTACCCTTCTACGTGCCATCGGTCTTCCTCCAGGCAATCCTTCACATGACACGGCCCCGTCGCGGGGAGCCGTCTTTTGCGGGCATTATACCGAGTCTCCCCGCGACATGCCGCCCCCGACGAGTCCGTCGGACAGCGTTCGGGTGCGAAAAAGCCGCCCCGTGCGGGGCGGCTTTCCTGGGGGCCGTTCCGGCTAGGGCGGCCCCGGCGTCAGCAAGCGGTCTCGACCGCCACCAGGCTTACTGGTGGGCGTTGACGTAGTCGATGGCTTCCTGAACGGTAGTGATCTTCTCGGCTTCCTCGTCGGGAATCTCGGTATCGAACTCCTCCTCGAGCGCCATGACCAGCTCGACGGTATCCAGGGAGTCGGCGCCCAGGTCTTCGGTGAAGGAGGAGCTGTTCTGGATGTCCTCTTCCTTGACGTTCAGGCGCTCGGCCACAACCTTCTTCACGCGCTCTTCGATGGTGCTCATTATGACGTACTCCAGTCGTTCACATTGGCCGTCCAGATGACCAGCCGTTAGGGTTCCAGATCCGCAAGCCGGAAGCTGCGGGGTAGTGTATAGACGCCCCGGAGCCGGCGCAACCGCCGGATCCGGAGGGTCTCAACGCATGTTCATGCCGCCGTTGACGTGCAGGGTCTCGCCGGTGATGTAGCCGGCGGTCTCGCCGGTGAGAAACCCCACTGCCGCAGCAATCTCCTCGGGCTGGCCGAGCCTGGCGAGCGGGATCTGCCCCAACAGCATCTCGTGCTGCGCCTCGGGCAATGCTTCGGTCATGTCGGTGGCGATGAAGCCCGGAGCCACCGCATTGACGGTGATGGCCCGCGTGGCCACCTCACGCGCCAGGGCGCGGGTGAACCCCTCCATGCCCGCCTTGGCGGCAGCATAGTTGGTCTGCCCCAGGTTGCCCATGGTGGCGACCACCGAGCTGATGCTGACGATGCGGCCGAAGCGGGCCCGGGTCATGCCGCGCAGGCATGCCTTGCTGACGCGATAGACCGACTTGAGGTTGGTGTCGACGACGTCGTCCCACTCCTCTTCCTTCATGCGCATCAGCAGGTTGTCGCGGGTGATGCCGGCATTGTTGACCAGGATGGTCGGCGCGCCGAACTCCTCGCCGATCGCCTTGATCAGGCCGTCGACGCTGGCTTGGTCGGTGACGTCGAGGGTGCGACCGGCGCCCTGGATGCCCTGGGCCCTGAGGTCGGCGTCGATGCGCTCGGCACCGGCATCGCTGGTGGCGGTGCCGATCACGATGCGCCCCTGGCGCCCCAGCTCGTGGGCGATGGCACGGCCGATGCCGCGACTGGCCCCGGTGACCAGGGCGACTCTGGATTCGCTAGACATGGTGATTTCGCCTTCGTCCGGATGGAAAGGTCAGCCCTGGGCCGGCGCCTGGCCGGCCGCACCGCGTGCCAGTTCCAGCGCCGCATCCAGGCTGTCGGGATCGTTGACCGCCAGGCCCTTGCTGCCGCGGGCGATGCGCTTGCCCAGGCCGGTGAGCACCTTGCCCGGCCCGCACTCGATGAACACCCCGGCACCGCGCTCGACCATGGCCTCCACGCAATCGGTCCAGCGTACCGGCCGGTAGAGCTGCTCGATCAGCCGCGTACGCAGGGTCGCCACGTCGGCATGGGCCTGAGCGTCCACGTTCTGGACCACGGTGTAGCGCGGTGCACGCAGCTCGATCGCCTCCATGGCCTCGGCCAGGCGTTCGGCAGCGGGCTCCATCAGCGCACAGTGGGATGGCACCGAGACCGGCAGCGGCATGGCACGCTTGGCCCCCGCCTCCTGGCAGGCGGCGATGGCACGCTCCACGGCGGCCTGGCTCCCGGCGATCACCACCTGGCCGGGGGCATTGTAGTTCACCGCAGCCACCACATCGCCCTGGGCAGCGTCGGCGCAGGCCTGCTCCACGATGGCATCGTCGAGGCCGAGGATCGCCGCCATGGCGCCCTCGCCGGCCGGCACCGCCGCCTGCATCGCCTCGCCACGCAGCTTGACCAGCTTCACGCCCTCGGCGAACGGCAGGGCTCCGGCACACACCATGGCGCTGTACTCGCCGAGGCTGTGGCCGGCCATGGCCCCGGGACGCGGCCCCTCCAGCTCCTGCCAGACGCGCCAGATGGCGACGCTGGCGGTGAGCAGTGCCGGCTGGGTACAGGCGGTGGCGTTGAGCGCCTCGACAGGCCCTTCCTGAACCACCTGCCAGAGATCGTAACCCAGCGCGTCGGCGGCCTCCTCGAAGGTGGTGCGCACTACGCTGTAGCGTTCCGCCAGCTCCCGCAGCATGCCGACCTGCTGGGAGCCCTGCCCGGGAAACACGAGGGCGAGCGGTTGAGTCATCTTGTCACCTATGCTCTTGTTGGCTGTCATCGCCACCGGCCGCGCCGGCGCGAGGATCCTGATTCGTCGGGCGCGCGCCCAGCTCCGCTGCCAGGCGCCGCGGCAGGTCGTGCTCGACCTCGCGTACCGCGCGCAGCACAGCGTAACGAAAGCCGGCGGCATCCGCACCGCCGTGGCTCTTCACCACGATGCCCGCCAGCCCCAGCAGGCTGGCGCCGTTGTAGCGTACCGGGTCCAGCTCGCGACGCAGCCGCCGCAGGGCCGGCCGTGCCAGGGCCCCCACCAGGCGGCTGCCCCAGTGGGCCTCGAAGGTGGCCTGGACCCGCGCCACCAGCATGCGCGCCAGGCCTTCGCTGGCCTTGAGCACCGCATTGCCGACGAAGCCATCGCAGACTACCACGTCGACCTCGCCGGCGAAGATGCCGTCGCCCTCGACATAGCCACGATAGTCCAGGCCGGGCAGGGCACGCAGCCGCGCATCCGCCCCGCGCACGCTGGCGGTCCCCTTGGTGCCCTCGACGCCGACGTTGAGCAGCGCCACACGCGGCGCCGCCAGGCCATCGACGCGACGCGCCATGACCTCGCCCATGCGCGCGAAGTCCACCAGGCGCTCGGCGGAGGCCTCGACGTTGGCCCCCAGGTCGAGCAGGTAGCAGCGCCCCTGGCGAGTGGGGATGGCGGTGCTGATCGCCGGCCGGGGGATGCCGGCCACGGTGCCCAGCGCCCGGCGCCCCAGGGCCATCAGGGCCCCGGTGTTGCCGGCGCTGACGCCGGCGTCGGCCTCCCCCGCCACCAGGCTGGCCAGCATCCTGGCCATGCTCGAGTCGCCGCCATGGCGCAGGGCATCGGAGGGGCGCGATCCGGGATCGATCACCCCCGGAGCATCGACGACCACCAGACACGAACCCGCCGCGGCGAGACGCCGCGGCAGGCAGGAGATCTCGCGCTCCAGCTGGGCCTGCGGGCCGAACAGCCGAAGCTCGAGCCGGGGATCCTGGAGGGCCGCGCCGGCCGCCCCGCGCACCGTGGCGCAGGGGCCGAGGTCACCGCCCATCGCGTCGATGGCGATCCGCACGAGGGGTCAGCGGCCGGAGATTACCGCAGGGTACGTCGTCGCCTCAGGCGTCGACGACCTTGCGGCCACGGTAGAAGCCGTCCGGAGAGACGTGGTGACGCAGGTGGGTGGTACCGGTCTCCTTGTCCTGGGAGAGGGTCGGCGCGCTCAGGGCATCGTGGCTGCGACGCATGCCGCGCTTGGAACGAGTCTTGCGGTTCTGTTGAACTGCCATGGAATGTCACTCCAGAGTGAATCGATCGGAAAATCAGTGTTTGCCCTTCAGGCGCCTGAGCACCTCGAAGGGACTCGCCGCGGGCTCGTCGGATGCCTCGGCACCCTCCCCGCTGGTCAGCTGGTCGCGAGAGACCGCACAGTCGGCCTCATCGTGGTAAACCACCTGGGGGAGGCTGAGGATCAGTTCATCCTCGACCACCGTCAACAGGTTCAGCTGTTCGTCTTCCACCAGCACCGGCTCATGGGTGCTCGGCAGCTCGGCTGCCAGGGCGTCGCTACTCACCATGCCCAGCAGGAAATCGCTCTCCACGCGCTGCGCCATGGGCGAGAGGCAGCGCCGGCAGGGCAACTGCAGGTCGGCCTCCAGGTGCCCCTGGATCACCCGACGCCCCTGGGCGTCGATGGCGAAATCCAGCCACACCGCCACCTCGCCATGCTGCGCCCCGACCGCCTCGGCCAGACGCGCGAAGGCGTCGAGGGCCACCAGGCCCTCGAGATGCTCGGCGTGGGCGGCGAGCCGGTAGGGCTCGACCCGGTTGGGAAGTCGCGTGGTCAACATAGGCGCGCAATGATAGGCACTCCCCCTGCCCCTGTCAAAGCCGTCGTGAGCCGCCCGGCGCGTGTTACCCTGGCTCCCGGAATGTCGACCAGGGAAGCCCTCATGACACGCCTCGTCCTCGCCTCGGGGTCCCGCTGGCGCCGCCAGCTCCTCGACCGCCTCGGCCTGCCCTACGCCTGGCAGGCCCCCGATATCGACGAGACGCCGCACCCCGGCGAGTCGCCACGGGCACTGGTGCACCGCCTGGCGCTGGCCAAGGCCGAGCGGCTGGCCCGTGCCTGGCCGGATCACCTGATCGTCGGCTCCGACCAGGTGGGGCTGTTCGACGGCGAGATCCTCGGCAAGCCCGCCGACGAGGCCACCGCCCGCGCCCAGCTGGCGCGCTTCTCGGGCAAGCGGGTGCGCTTCCTCACCGGCCTGGCGCTGCTCGACACCCGCCACGCCCGCCACCGGGTCTGCCACGAGACCTTCGATGTGCTGTTCCGTGAGCTGACCGGGGGCGAGATCGCCCGCTACGTGGAGAGAGAGAACCCACTGGAGTGCGCCGGCAGCTTCCGCATGGAGGGGCTCGGCATCGCCCTGTTCGAGCGCCTCGAGGGCGACGACCCCAACACCCTCATCGGCCTGCCGCTGATCCGCCTCTGCGCGATGCTGCGCGAAGCGGGACTCGACCCCCTAGCGCCTGGCGTTTAAGCAAGTTGTAGGCCAACTCTGTTGGGCAAATGGAAGCCTCCCGGGGGCGCTCCGAGCCCGCTGCACCATCGGCGCCTGACGGCGCCAGTCGCGCAGCGGAGCTGCCCTCCTGCACTGCTCGGCGTTTCACGGAAGCTGATAACGCACCGGCGACTCCGCCCGCGGCAGGCCGAGCCACTCCATGGCCACGCGGCCGAACTGCCGCGACAGCCGCTCGAAGGGATCGAGTGCAGGCGTATAGTCACGCACCTCGGGCTCGTCGAGGCGCTCCCGGGCCAGGGCATCGAGGCTGCCCAGCTCGTCCACCAGGCCGAGCTCCAGGGCCTGTTCGCCGCTCCAGATCAGCCCGCTGAACAGTCGCTCGTCGTCGGCGAGCCGCTCGCCCCGCCCCTCGCGCACCGCCGCGATGAACTGCTCGTGGGTGCTCTCGAGCACCGACTGCCAGAACTCGCGCTGCTCGGGAGCCACCTCGGAGAAGGGATCGAGGAAGGCCTTGTTCTCGCCGGCGGCGTAGACCCGCCGATCGACCCCCAGGCGGTCGATCGCCTCCGCGAAGCCGAAGCCGGCATGGATCACGCCGATGGAGCCCACCAGGCTCGCCGGCGCGGCGACGATCTCATCGGCCGCCGCGGCGATGTAGTAGGCACCGCTGGCCCCCAGGTCCTCGATCACCGCGATGATCGGCTTGTCGCCTTCGCCGCGCAGCCGCATGATCTCCGCGAAGACCCGCTGGGACTGCACCGGACTGCCGCCGGGGCTGTCGATGCGCAACACCACGGCCTGGCTCTGTTCGGCCTCCCAGGCACGCTTGAGGCCAGCGATGATGCGCTCGGCGCTGGCCGGCGAGTCGGCATCGATCGCGCCGTCCACCTCGACCACCCCGAGGTGTGGCCCGGGCGCCGCGCTCACCCCCGGCGGCCCCGCCACCAGGCTGTAGAGGGTCACCGACAGCGAGGCCAGGATCAGTGCCGCGAAGAAGAAGCGAAAGAACAGCTTCCAGCGTCGCGAACGCCGCTGCTCCGCCAGCACCCCGCCGATCCAGCGATCCATCATCTCCAGCTGGGCCAGGCGCTGGCGCTCGCGCAGCGCCTCGGCATCCTCGGGCATCGCCGGCTCGCTTCCCGTGGCGCCACGGGTCTCGCGGCGGGCCTTGGCCTCCTCGCGGGTCAGCTGGGCCCCCTGGGTCCAGGGATCCTGTGTCCCGCCATCCTTACGCTCGTCGTCGCTCATGTGCACCGTCCATGCAACCAGTCGAAGAGTTGAGACACCGTCTCGGCGGTGAAGGTCGGCCGGCTGGCGGCCAACCGCTCGCGGGCGTGCACGCCCCAGGTCACCGCCACCCGATCCATGTCGAGCGCCCTGGCCATCTCCAGGTCGTACTCGGTATCCCCGACCATCACCGCCTCGCCCACCGGCACCGAGAGCTCCGCCAGCAACTCCTCGAGCATCAGCGGATGGGGCTTGGAGCGAGTCTCGTCGGCGGTACGGCTGGCGTGGAACCAGTGGCCGCTGCCGCTTTCGCGGAAGACCCGCTCGAGCCCCCGCCGGCTCTTGCCGGTGGCCACCGCCAGGCGCTGGCCCTCGCCGTCGCGCAGCGCGGTCAGGCCGGCCTCCACCGCCGGGAAGAAGTGCATCGGGGTGGCATCGCCCTCCACGAAGTGCCAGGCGTAGCGGCTGCGCAGCAGTTCGGCGCGCTCGGCGTCGATGCCGGGGCACAGGGCCGCGATGGCCTCGGGAAGCCCCAGGCCGATGATATCGCGTATCGCCGCCGGCTCCGGCACCGGCCAGCCGATGTCACGGGCTGCCGCCTGCATGCAGGCGACGATGCGCCCCGCGGAGTCCATCAGGGTGCCGTCCCAGTCGAAGATCACCAGTCGATAGCGCATGTCACCCCCTCAGTCGGCGCGGCGGGCGCGGGCCAGCACCGCCTCCAGTGCATCGGGCAGCGGCGCGCGGATCCGCACAGGGCGGCCACTGCTGGGCTCGGGGAAGGCGAATGTCTCGGCATGCAGGAAGAGCCGCGACAGGCCGAGCCCCGCCGTCTGGCGCTGACTCTCTCGACTGCCGTACTTGTCGTCGCCGAGCAGCGGGTGGCCGGCGTGGGCGGCGTGCACGCGAATCTGGTGGGTGCGCCCGGTGACCGGCTCGGCCTCCACCAGCGTGGTCCCGGCGAAGGCCTCGCGTACCGCGAAACGGGTACGCGCCACCTTGCCCTCGGCGTCGACACGCACCCGACGCTCGCCGTTGCCTAGCGTGAAACGGTCGAGACGCGCCGCCACGAAGTCGCGCCTGGCCGGCCAGCGCCCCGCCACCAGCGCCAGGTAGCGCTTGTCCATCTGCTGCTGCTTGAGGGAAGCATTGAGGGCCAGCAGCGCCGGGCGCGACTTGGCCAGCAGCAAACAGCCCGAGGTGTCACGATCCAGGCGATGCACCAGCTCGAGGAAGTCGAGGTCCTCGCGCACCTGGCGCAGGGCCTCTATCAGGCCGATCTTGACGCCGCTGCCACCGTGCACGGCCAACCCCGAGGGCTTGTTGATCACCAGCCAGTCGCGCCCCTCCACCAGTACGCTGCCGGCCAGCAGGTTGCGCAGGTTGTCACTCACCTCCTGCACCGCCTCCCGCGGCGACAACCTGAGCGGCGGGATGCGCACCACGTCGCCCAGCACCAGCCGGGTGTCGGGCTTGACGCGCTTCTTGTTCACCCGCACCTCGCCCTTGCGCACGATGCGGTAGACCAGTGCCCGAGGCGCCCCCTTGATGCGCGTCATCAGGAAGTTGTCGACCCGCTGGCCGACCTGCCCTTCCGTCACCTCCACCCACTGTACGTCGTGCCCTTCGGCCATGCCGAGACTCCACTGCCAGAACCTGCGAAGGGCCGCATTCTACCGCAGTGAGCGCCACCGTGCGCCAATTGCTGGCCACCCCCATTGCTGTTATATTGCCAACTCGCTCCAATGGGCCGAAATGGGCCTGACGAGCGCCTGCCCGACAGACACGCAGGCCGGAGCGAAAAGATCAGGCCGCGACGACGTCGACACGTCCCGCCGCCCATCGCAAGACGAGTGAGACAACGATATAGCGCCACGCCCGGATCCCCCGTCGCTCCCCCCGTCATGGAGCCTCGGCTGGCCACGGGACACGTTCAACAGCGTGCCGGAGACCGGCGTCGGCGAATCGATGAATGCCAGGTGTTGGCGGTGACCGCAGGGCCGGATGGGTGACGCCCACCGAAACATGTCCTGCCTCCGCCCCGTACTCAACATGGTCATGCCGCGCCGCCGCCCCGATCGGGCGTCACGCGGCCGGACGCTACTGCGCATCCGCGACATGCGCTGAGCACAGGCACGCAGCACACAGAGGTTCGCCACGTCGGGCTCGCCGGTACCCCATAGTGCGAGTCAACATGAAACGGATGCTCATCAATGCGACCCAGCCCGAAGAGCTGCGCGTCGCACTGGTCGATGGACAACGCCTCTACGACCTGGACATCGAATCCGGTGCCCGGGAACAGAAGAAAGCCAATATCTACCGCGGCAAGATCACCCGTATCGAGCCCTCCCTCGAAGCCGCCTTCGTCGACTTCGGCGCCGAGCGCCACGGCTTCCTGCCCCTCAAAGAGATCTCCCGCGAGTACTTCGTCAAGGATCCCGATGGTCGCCCCAGCATCAAGGAAGTATTGAAGGAAGGCCAGGAAGTCATCGTCCAGGTCGACAAGGAGGAGCGCGGCAACAAGGGGGCGGCGCTGACCACCTTCATCAGCCTGGCCGGCCGCTTCCTGGTGCTGATGCCCAACAACCCCAAAGCCGGCGGCATCTCGCGGCGCATCGAGGGCGAGGAGCGCAGCCAGCTCAAGGACGCCATGAACCAGCTCACCGTGCCCGACCGCATGGGCCTGATCGTGCGCACCGCCGGCATCGGCCGCAGCACCGAGGAGCTGCAGTGGGACCTGGACTACCTGGTCCAGGTGTGGGAGTCGATCACCGCCGAGGCCGGCAAGCGCCCCGCGCCCTTCCTGATCTACCGCGAGTCCAACGTCATCATCCGCGCCATGCGCGACTACCTGCGCCAGGACATCGGCGAGGTATTGATCGACAGTCCCGAGGTGCACCAGGAGGCGCTGGCCTTCATCCGCCAGGTGATGCCCTCCTACCAGCAGAAGATCAAGCTCTACGCCGACGAAGTGCCGCTGTTCTCGCGCTTCCAGATCGAGTCGCAGATCGAGACCGCCTACGAGCGCGAGGTGAAGCTGCCCTCCGGCGGCTCCATCGTCATCGATCATACCGAGGCGCTGGTCTCCATCGACATCAACTCGGCCCGCGCCACCCGCGGCAGCGACATCGAGGAGACCGCCCTGCAGACCAACCTGGAGGCGGCCGACGAGATCGCCCGCCAGCTGCGCCTGCGTGACATCGGCGGCCTGGTGGTGATCGACTTCATCGACATGAGTCCGGCGCGCAACCAGCGCGAGGTCGAGAACCGCATGCGCGATGCGCTGAAGCTCGACCGCGCCCGGGTGCAGATCGGCCGCATCTCGCGCTTCGGCCTGATGGAGATGTCCCGCCAACGCCTGCGTCCCTCGCTGGGCGAGACCAGCGGCGTGGTCTGCCCACGCTGCAACGGCCAGGGCACCATCCGTGACGTGCGCTCCCTGTCGCTCTCCATCATGCGCCTGATCGAGGAGGAGGCGATGAAGGAGCGCAGCGCCCAGATCCGCGCCATCCTGCCGGTGCCGGTGGCCACCTACCTGCTCAACGAGAAGCGCAACGTGCTGGCCGACATCGAGCGTCGCCAGGAGGTCAGGGTGGTGCTGCTGCCCAACCCCGACATGGCCACGCCCCACTACGACGTCCAGCGCCTGCGCGACGACCACGTCGACGAGGATGGTGGCCAGAAGTCCAGCTTCGAGCTCTCCACCGATACCGAGGTGGGCCGCGAGCCCGAGGCCTCCTTCGGCAAGCCGGTGCAGCGCGCCGAGGCGGCGGTCAAGACCGTGATCCACCACGAACCGGCGCCGGCCTCCCTGCAACAGGAAGAGGCGCCCACCGCCGAGGCCAAGGCCGAGACCGAGACCGAGACCAGGGCCGCCCCGCCGGTGACCGCGGAACCCCAGGGCGGTGTGCTGGGTCGCCTGGTGAAGGGCCTCTCGCGCCTGCTGGGCAGCGACGAAAGCGAGGGCGAGGCACGCCCCCCGGGCGATACCTCCAAGGGCGGCCAGGCGCCGCGCAAGCCCGCCCGTGACGAAGAGCCCAGCGACCAGCGCAACGGCCGCCAGCGCAAGCCGCGCGGCGACGAGCGCCGCGGCGGTGGCCAGTCCCGGCAGGAGAGCGGCGCCAAGGCCGCCGCCCGCCAGGGCGGCGACGAGGGTCGCGGCAGCCGTGGCGGCCGCGGTCGCGGCCGCCAGGACGAGGCCCGCCAGCCGCGCCAGGGCCAGGAGGCGCCGAAGGGTCGCGACGACAACCGCCGCCAGCGTGGCGGCGACAAGCCGTCGGACAAGCGTGACGACAGGGCCGCCGACCAGAAACCGCAGGAGGCGAAACCCGCCCCCAAGGCCGAGGCCACCGCGGACGACGGCAAGCCCAAGCGCACCCGCAACAACCCGCGGAGCCGCAGCCGTCAGCATGCCCTCAACCCCAAGGCGGTGGCCGAGCAGGAGCGCCTGCAGGCCGAGGCCGCCAAGGCGGAAGCCGACGCCCCGAAGGCCGATGACGCCAAGGCAGTAGAGAAGCCCGCCGAGCCCAAGCCGGAGTCAGCCAAGGCCGAGCCCAAGCCAGCCGAGAAGCCCGCCGAGGCGAAAGCCGAGCCCAAGGTCGAGGCGCCGAAGACCGAGCCCAAGTCGGCCGAGAAGCCCGCCGAGGCGAAGGCGGAGCCCAAGGCCGAGGCGCCCCAGGCCGAACCCAAGCCGGCCGAGAAGCCCGCCGAGGCGAAGGCGAAGTCCAAGGCCGAGGCACCCAAGGCCGAACCCAAGCCTGCCGAGAAGCCCGCCGAGGCGAAGGCCGAGTCCAAGGCCGAGTCCAAGGCCGAGGCACCCAAGGCCGAGCCCAAGCCGGCCAAGCAGCCCGCCGAGGCGAAGGCGGAGCCCAAGCCCAAGACCGAGCCCAAGCCGGCCAAGCAGCCCGCCGAGGCGAAAGCGGAGCCCAAGGCCGAGGCACCCAAGGCCGAGCCCAAGCCGGCCGAGCAGCCCGCCGAGGCGAAAGCGGAGCCCAAGCCGGAGTCAGCCAAGGCCGAGCCCAAGCCAGCCGAGAAGCCCGCCGAGGCGAAAGCCGAGCCCAAGGTCGAGGCGCCGAAGACCGAGCCCAAGTCGGCCGAGAAGCCCGCCGAGGCGAAGGCGGAGCCCAAGGCCGAGGCGCCCCAGGCCGAGCCCAAACCGGCCGAGCAGCCCGCCGAAGCGAAGGCGGAGCCCAAGGCGGACGAGCAGCCCGCCGAGAGCCGGGCCAGCCGCCGCCGTCGCCGCCGCGCCCATAACGATCCGCGCGAGATCCGCCGGCGCGAGCAGGAGGCCAAGGCCCAGGAGGGTCAGCAGCGGTAAGGTCCCCTGCCCTCCCCAAACGACGTCGCCCGCAGCCAAGGCTGCGGG
>NZ_JAUFPL010000028.1:243219-365629 GCF_030409215.1 Halomonas ramblicola
GTTCACCCACCTCGCCGGCCACCCGCTCGGCGAAGGCCAGCAGTTCCCTGGCACTACCGCCGCCGTGGTGCACCAGCACCAGGGCCTGGCGGTCATGGACTCCGAAGTGTCCCTCGCGCCAGCCCTTGAGGCCACAGCGATCGATCAGCCAGCCGGCGGCGAGCTTGACCCGGCCGCCGGGCTGGGGGAAGTGTGGCATGTCCGGATGCGCGGCGAGCAGTCGCTCGGCCTGTCCGGCCGGGACCAGCGGATTCTTGAAGAAGCTCCCGGCATTACCCAGCGTCGCCGGGTCGGGCAGCTTCTCGCGCCGTATGGCGCACACCGCCTCGGCCACTTCCAGCGGGCTCGGGGCCTCGCCCAGCCGGCAGGCCAGGTCGCCATAGCCGAGCCGCGGCCGGGGCCGCCGGGAGAGCCGCATCGACAGCCGGGTGATGGCCACGCGGCCGTCCAGCTCGCCCTTGAAGACGCTGTCGCGGTAACCGAAGGCGCACTGCGCCGGTGTCATCCAGGCCTCGCGGCCATCATCCAGGTGCACCACCTGCAGCGCCTCCAGCACCTCGCAGAGTTCGACCCCGTAGGCGCCGATGTTCTGGATCGGTGCGGCGCCGCAGTGGCCGGGGATCAGCGCCAGGTTCTCGATGCCCCAGAGCCCGCGCCCGGCGAGCGCCATCACCAGGTCGTGCCATACCACCCCCGCCTCGACCTGGACGCGGACGATGTCGCCCCGCTCCTCCTCCAGCCACCAGCGCCGCAGGGCCGGCCGAACCACCAGGCCGGGCAGACGCTCGGGCAGGATCAGGTTGCTGCCGCCGCCCAGCAGGGTCAGCGGCCACGAGCGGCTATGGGCCAGGGCCAGCGCCTCCCGTAGCTCGGCCAGGCTCCCCGCTGCCGCAAAACGCTCGGCGACGCAGGGCAGGCCCAGGGTGTTGGACCGGCTCAGGTCGTGGTCGGCGCTCGGGACGAGGCTCAAGACGGGGGCTCCAGGCGGGCCTCGATCTCGGCCAGCAGCCCACGGGAAGCGGCCTCGATCAGATCGAGCACCCGTTCGAAACCGCCCTCGCCGCCGAAGTAGGGGTCGGGCACCGCCTCACCGGGGCGCTCGGCGAACTCGAGGAAGAGGCCGATACGGGCCTCGCAGCCCGCCGGACGCCGCCGCTCCAGCTCGGCCAGGTTGTCGTGGTCCATGGCCAGCAGGTAGTCGAAGCGCTCGAAGTCGGCATCGGCCAGCTGGCGGCCACGCAGGTCGGAGAGATCGAGGCCGCGCCGCGCCGCGGCCTCGCGGGCGCGGGGGTCCGGCGCCTCGCCGACGTGCCAGGGACCGACGCCGCAGGAGTCCACGCTGACCCGGCCAGCCAGGCCGCGCTCCTCGAGCAGGCGGCGGAAGACCCCCTCGGCAGTGGGCGAGCGGCAGATGTTGCCCAGGCAGACGAAGAGGACGCGCATCAGTCACCTCCTTGGGATGTCTCGTGGGCGAGCAGCGCCCGCACCCGGGCCAGGTCCTCGGCGGTATCGACCCCGGCAGGATGCGGCTCGCCGGCGAGCGCCACCTGGATGGCGTGGCCGTGGTGCAGGGCACGCAGCTGCTCGAGCTGCTCCAACTGCTCCAGGGGCGCCGGCGGCCAGCCGCGGTAGTCGGCCAGGAAGCTCGCCCGATAGGCGTAGAGGCCGATATGGCGCAGCCAGGCGTCGGCCTCCAGGCGCTCGGGGCGGGCACCACGGTCCCAGGCTTCCCTATGCCAGGGAAGGGGGGCCCGGGAGAAGTAGAGGGCACGACCCGATTCGGCCCGTACCACCTTCACCACGTTGGGGTTGAACAGCGTCGCCACCTCGGTGATCGGCTCGGCCAGGGTGGCGATGGAGGCACCGGGGTCATCGAAGAGTCGTTCGGCCACCTGGTCGATGAGCGACGCGGGAATCAGCGGTTCGTCGCCCTGGACGTTGACCAGCACGGCGGCGTCGGCGAGCCCCAGCCGCTCGGCCACCTCGGCCAGGCGGTCGGTCCCCGACGGGTGGTCGGCGCGGGTCATCACCACCTCGGCGCCCAGGGGGGCGAGCGCCGCCTCGATGCGTGCGTCGTCGGTGGCCACCACCACCCGGCTGGCGCGACTCGCGCTAGCGCGCCGCCAGACATGGGCCACCATGGGCTCACCGGCGATCTCCGCCAGGGGCTTGCCCGGCAGCCGCGAGGACGCGAAGCGCGCCGGGATCACCGCGATGAACTCGCCCGCGGCCATCAGGCCTCCCCCGTGCGTCCGGGCGACTCGCGAAGCTTCTCGTCGACGGACAGCGGCCGCGCCTCCTCCGGCAGCATCACCGGGATGTCGTCGCGGATCGGATAGGCCAGGCCGTCGTAGAGGCAGTGCAGCTCCCCGGCCTCGCGGTGGTACCTGAGCTTGCCCTTGCACAGCGGGCAGACCAGCATGGCCAGCAGCTCCTTGTCCATCTCATGCACCTCGCTCTTGGTGGCGAGCCGGGGTCTGCCCGACTCGCAGGGTCGTGTCGTTGTCGTCTCCCCGTGCGGCACCCGGCTCGGCCAGCCTGGCCTCCAGCCAGGCGACGAAGGCGGAGCCGGGTTCGGCGGTCACCTCCAGCACCCAGCTGGCGTCGGGGGCGAGCCCACGGCACTTGACGGCATCCTTGGCGGTCATCACCAGCGGCCGGGCGTCGCCGAAGTCGAGCTCCTCGGCCCGGTAGGCGTGGTGGTCGCCGAAGGAGTGTGGAATCGCCTCGACGCCGAGCCCGGCCAGGGTCTCGAAGAAGCGTGCCGGCCGGCCGATCCCGGCCACGGCGTGCACCGCGCCCGCGAAGGGCGGCGGATCGAGTGGCCGGCGCTCGCCGTCGCCCAGGCGTCGCCAGGCCGACGGCACCAGGCGCATCGTGAAGGCGCCCGGCGGCACCTCGAAGGCCGCCTCGCCGTTGACCAGCACGGCATCCACCGAGCCGAGCCGGGTAAGCGGCTCGCGCAGCGGACCCGCCGGCAGGCAGCGGCCGTTGCCGAAACCGCGCGCGCCGTCCACCACTACCAGCTCCAGGTCGCGGGCCAGCGCCAGGTGTTGGAGGCCGTCGTCGGCCACCAGGATATCGCAGCCCTCCTCCAGCAGTCGCCGGGCCCCGCGGGGCCGGTCGGGATCCACCACTACCGGCACGCCGGTCTGGTCGGCCAGCATGCGCGGCTCGTCGCCGCAGGCCGCGACCGGCGTCCGCGCGGTGACCCGCAGCGGATAACGTTCGCCACGCCCGCCATAGCCGCGCGAGAGGATGCCCGGCCGCCGGCCGCGCTCCTCCAGAAAGCGTACCAGCCAGGCCACCAACGGCGACTTGCCGGTGCCGCCCAGGGTCAGGTTGCCGACCACGATCACCGGCACGGGGGCACGCCAGACCGCCCGGCGACCGCTGGCGTAGGCCGCCGTGCGGCGCGCCACGCCCCGGCGATAGAGCGCCTCCAGGGGGCGCAGCAGCCGCAGCCAGGCAGCGCCGCGGTAGGCGGCGGCCAACCAGCGCTCGCCGGCCCCGCTCATGCCGGGTCGGCCTCCTGGAACTGCAGGCGGTGGAGGGCCGCATAGGCACCGTCCCGGGCGAGCAGCGCGGCATGGCTGCCCTGCTCGATGATCTCGCCCTGTTCCATCACCAGGATACGATCGGCACGCTCGATGGTGGAGAGCCGGTGGGCGATCACCAGGGTGGTGCGCCCCTTGCAGACCTCCTCCAGGGCGGCCTGGATATGGCGCTCCGACTCGGTGTCCAGCGCCGAGGTGGCCTCGTCGAGGATCAGCAGCGGCGCGTCCTTGAAGATGGCCCGGGCGATGGCCAGGCGCTGGCGCTGGCCGCCGGAGAGCATCACCCCGTTGTCGCCCACCACCGTCGCATAGCCGTCGGGCAGGCGCTCGATGAATTCATGGGCATGGGCGGCGCGGGCCGCCGCCTCGATGGCCGCGGGGTCGGCATCGGGCACGCCGTAGGCGATATTGTCGGCGATGCTGGCATTGAACAGGGTCACCTGCTGGGACACCAGGGCGATCTGGCGGCGCAGCGGTGCCAGCCGGTAGTCGTCCAGGGGCACGTCGTCGATCAGCACCCGTCCGGCGGTGGGCCGGTAGAAGCGCGGCAGCAACCCCACCAGGGTCGACTTGCCGCTGCCCGAGCGGCCGACGATGGCGACCATCTCGCCCTCCGCCACCCTGAGGTCGATGCCCCTGAGCACCTCGGGCTGCCCCTCGCCGTAGGCGAAGCGCACGCCCTCGAAGGCCACCCGCCCCGACAGCCGTCCGGGGTCACGGGTGCCTTCGTCGGGCTCCGCCGGCCTCTCCAGCAGCCCGAACAGCTCGGACGCCGCGGCCAGGCCCTTCTGGATCTCGCTGTTGATCTCGGTGAGCTGGCGGACCGGCTTGGCCATCAGCGAGGCGGCGGTGATGAAGGCCACGAACTCCCCGGGGGTCATGTCGGCCATCAGCGCCGGCGACATGGCCAGCCATACCAGCACCGCCAGGGCGACGGCCACCAGCAGCTGGATCACCGGGGTGCTGACCGCCTTGGTCAACGCCTCCTTCATGCTCTGCTGACGGTTGTACTCGCTGGCGGCGGCGAAACGCGCCTTCTCGTAGCCCTCGGCGCCATGGGTGCGCACCACCCGGTAGCCGGAAAGCGCCTCGGAGGCGACGTGGGTGACCTCGCCCATGGAGGCCTGGATGCGCCCGGAGATGCGCCGGAAACGCTTGCTGGCATAACTCACCACGCCAGCGATCAGCGGGGTCACCGTCAGGAACAGCAGGGTCAGCATCCAGTTGGTCCACAGCAGGTAGGTCACCAGGCCGATGACGAAGAGCCCCTCGCGCAACAGGATGGTCAACGCCTTGGTGGCGGCCCCGGTGACCTGCTCCACGTGATAGGTGACCCGCGAGATCAGGTGGCCGCTGGAGTGGTTGTCGAAGAAGCGCCCCGGCAGGTGCAGCATGTGGTTGAAGACGTCGCAGCGCAGGGCGTGGACCACGTTGCGTGCCACGTCGCTCATGAAGTAGGTGCCGAGGAAGGTGCCCAGGCCGCGGGCGGCGAACATGCCGATCACGAACATCGGCAGGAACACCCGGAAGGCGGTATCGGGCTCCTGGATGCCGTCGATCAGCCGTTTCATCATCTCGGCCAGGGCGGTACTGGAGGCGGCGTAGATGGCATAGCCGACGATGGCCAGGGCGAAGGCGCGCCAGTGAGGGCGCACGTAGCCCAGCAATCGCTTGTAGAGCATCCAGCCCGATTGTTGGGAAGTCCCGATGGGAATCACGGCGTCTCCGCTTGCGTGGATGAAGTCTCGGTGGTGGCGATGCGCACCCGCTGGATGCCCAGCAGGCCGGCCTGGTCGAGCGCGCGCACCACCGCGGCGTGGCGGGCGCGGGCATCGGCCTCCACCACCAGGCCGTGCTCGCGGGCCTGCTCCGCCTCGGCGGCCAGCGCCTCGGGCAGCGCACGGGCGGTCAGCTCTCGCTCGCCGAGGCGGTAATCACCCTCGGCGTCGACCACCAGGGTCACCGGCGAGGGTTCGGCGGCGACCCCGCTGACGCTCTCCGGCAGCGTGAGTTCCAGGGCCTGGCGGGTCTCGAAGGTGGTGGAGACCATGAAGAAGATCAACAGCAGGAACACCACGTCGATCAGCGGGGTGAGGTTCACCTCCACGGGATCACGCCGGGTACGCGGGAACCTCACGGCCGTTTCACCTCGGGGGCGAGACGACCGTCGGCCTCGAGCCGCTCGGTGTCCCGGGGATCTTCCTGCTGGTCGGCCAGCCGCAGGTCGCCACCGTAATGGGCGAGGAACTCCACCACCTGGCCGGCCTGCTCCTCCATGCGCACGGTGATATCCTCCACCCGCCGCAGGAAGTAGCGATGGAACATCAGCGCCGGAATGGCCACGGTGAGGCCCGCCGCCGTGGTCACCAGGGCGCGGGAGATGCCGCCGGCCAGATCGGCGGTGCGGCTCGCCCCGTCGCCGGAGACGATCACCGAGAACACCTCGATCATGCCCACCACGGTGCCCAGCAGGCCGATCAGCGGGGCGATGGCGGCGATGGTGCCCAGCGGGCTCAGGAAGCGCTCCATGTCATGGATCACCGCGGTGGCGGCCTCCTGCAAGCGTGCCCTCACCTGTTCGTGACCGAGCCGGGTGTTGCGCAGGCCGGCGGCCAGCACACCGCCCAGCGGCGAGTGACTCTCCAGCCAGTAGAGGTTGACCTGCCCCCGGGAGATCAGGGTGCACACCTCCTGGCCGAGGCCGCGCGGGGCGATACGGCCGGCGCGCAGAGTCCACAGGCGCTCAATGATGATCACCGTGGCCAGCAGCGAGCAGCCGAGCAGCGGCAGCATCAACCAGCCCCCGGCGATCAGGGCCTCCATCATGTCCATGCGCTTCCCCTCGAAAGATGCCCGTCATCGGTCCAGCCTGTCGTCACGGCGATTCTAACGCAAGGCAGTCGGCTCCGACACCGGCCCGCCGCCAGGCCGGCGGCCGTGCGACCCGCGGCGGCGCCCCGCCGCCCAGGGTGAAGGTCAGCGCCCCGTCCAGGGCGGTGCTCCACTGGCAGGCCCCCGCCCGGCGGAAGCGCCTCACCACGCCGGCGTCGGGATGGCCGAAGGGGTTGTGGCGTCCCGCGCTGTAGACCACATGGCGCGGCGCCAGTGCCCTCACCAGCTGGGGGCCCGAGCTGGTGGCACTGCCGTGGTGGCCGGCCAGCAGCAGGGTGACCGGCCCCCCGGTCTCCAGCAGCAGCGCCCGCTCCACCCGTCGGCCGACATCGCCGGTGATCAGCAGGCGGTGCCCGCCGACACTCGCCTCCAGCACGCAGGCGCGGTCGTTGCCGGAAAGGCCCGCGACGTCCGGCGGCGGCCACAGCAAACGGAAGCGTACCCCGCCGCGCCGCCAGGTGCGACCGGCCCGACACGGCTCGGCGGCCACCCCGGGCACCTCGCCGGGCGGTGCCAGGAAGCGCCCCACCCGATGCGTCTCGCGCAGCGCCGACACCCCACCGGCGTGGTCGGCATCGTCATGGCTGACGATCACCGCGTCGAAACGCTGGCCGGGCGGCCACAGGGTCTCCAGGGGCGTGAAGCCCGAAGCGAAGCGCGGCCCGGTGTCGTAGAGGAGGCGATAGCCGGCGCTGCGCAGCTCCACCAGCTGGCCCTGGCCCACGTCGTGGATACGCACCCGCAGCTCGCCGGCGGCCGGGGTGTCCGGCAGCGGATTCAGGGGGACCAGCGCCAGCAGCAGCGTGGCGAGCGTGCGGAGTCGGCCATCGAGTCCCGGCAGGGCCCAGAGCAACGCCGCCAGGCCCAGCGTGAGGGCGAGGGGCGTGACCCGCTCGGGGTCGGGAATCCACAGCGGCAGCCAGGTCACCGCCCCTTCCAGCAGGGCCGCCAGGGCCTCGCCGAGCCGGCCGAAGAGCCACCAGCAGAGCGTCCCGAACGGCGGCAGCGGCGCGAGCAGCCAGCCCAGCAATCCCAGGGGCACCAGCAGACTGCTGACCAACGGGACCGCCAGCAGGTTGACCAGGGGAGCGGCCGGTGCCAGGCGGGCGAAGGCCAGCAGCACGGCGGCGGCCATCAGCGGCGCCAGCAGCAACTGGCTGCGCCCCAGGGCCCACAGCCAGCCGCCCGGGCCGCGCGGTCTCGGTCGCCCCTGCCAGATCAGGACCAGCAGCGCCACCGCGACGAAGGAGAGCCACAGGCCCGGCCGCCAGGCGCTGCGGGGATCGCCCAGCAGCACCAGGGCGAGCGCCAGCCACCAGCCCTGCCAGGGTCCGGGCGCGTGGCGACCGCTGGCTACCCAGAGTCCTACCAGGGTCATGATCAGGGCGCGCAGGGCCGGCGGCTCGAGGCCGGCCAGGCCGGCATAGCCCGTCGCCGCCAGGCCCGCCAGCCACCAGGGCCAGACCGCCAGGCGCCAGCGTCCGGGGCTGACCAGGCGTGCGGCGCCGCGGCCCAGCAGTAGGGCGAAGGCGGCCACCAGCCCCACGTGGAGCCCCGAGATCACCATCAGGTGGGTGGTACCGCTGGCGTTGAGCAGGTCCCAGTCGTCGGCGGTCAGGCGCTCCCCGGCGCCCAGGGTCAGCGCCGCCAGCCAGCGGCCCGTCCGTGGCGGCAGGTCGCGGCTGTCCAGGTACTCCAGCGCCAGCTGCCGCGGCGACGACGGAGCAGCCGCGAGGCGTCGCGGCGCAGGATCGTGCCGCACATAGCCGGTCGCCTGGATGCCCTCCCGCCACAGCCAGGCACGGTAGTCGAAGGTGCCGGGGTTGGCGAGCCCCGCCGGCGGACGCAGACGCACGGCGAACGCCCAGCGCTCGCCGGCGCGCATGGGCGGGGCCTGGTAGGCATTGACGCGGATCCGCTCCAGACGGTCGCAGGGCCGGCGCCCCTCCACCAGCGGGCGGCAGCGCTCGACCTCCAGGGTCAGACGCGTCAGGCGCCCTCCCGGAGAGACCGTCACCAGTCGCCCCTCCACGGCCAGGTCCTGGCCCAGCAGGCCGTCGGGCAGCTCGGCCCCCCGGGCCAGCAGCAGGCTCGCCGCCACCCAGGCAATGACCGCGACCAGCCCCGCCGCCCATGCACGGCGCTGGGCCAGCGCGGCCAGCAAGGCCAGTCCCAGGCCTTCCCACAGGCCCGGGGGCGGATCGGCGCCCAGCCCCACGCCGGCCAGTACGGCGAGGGCCAGGGGAAGGGCCAGGCCAGGCGGCATTCCCTTGCTCCAGGTTGGGCCGGCGTTCACAGGTCATGAACGCCGTGTCATGGCGACGACGAAGCCTTGTATGGATAATAGTCGCCATCCCGATGCCGCGAGCCCGATGACATGCCGCGCCGCCTGCTCCAGCGCTACATGCCCCACCCCGAGACCCTGCGGCGCCAGCGCTCGCTGCGTTTCATGGGCCACCTGATCGGCAATCCGGCCCTCTGGGTGCTGGGCCGGCGCAGCGTCGCCAACGCCTTCTCCGTGGGCCTGTTCAGCGCCATGCTGCCGATTCCCTTCCAGATGGCGGTGGCGGCCCTGGGGGCCTGGGTCGTGCGTTGCAACCTGCCCCTCTCGGTGGCCCTGGTGTGGATCACCAACCCGCTGACCATGCCGCTGATCTTCTACGGCAACTACCGGCTCGGTGCCTGGCTGATGGACATCCCGGCGCGCGAGGCCCCGCAGCGACTCACCACGCGCTGGGTAGCGGAGAAGATGAGCGACATCCTCCCCGCCCTGGCGCTGGGCTCGGTGGCGACCGCAGTGATCCTGGCGATCCTCGGCAACCTGTTGATCCGGCTACTGTGGCGCTGGCAGGTATCGCGTAGCTGGAAGGCGCGGCGGCGGCGTCGCCGCGGCGAGGACGACTAGTCCGCGGCCAGACGCCCCTCGTCGAGGCGCAATACGCGATCCTGGTGGGTGGCCACCGCCGGGTCGTGGGTGACGATGACGAAGGCACAGGCGGTGGTGCGCGCCAGCTCGTCCATCAACGCCAGGATGTTGGCCGCGGTGTGCTGGTCCAGGTTGCCGGTGGGCTCGTCCATCAGCACCAGGCTGGGGTCGGTGACCAGCGCCCGGGCGATGGCCACCCGTTGGCGCTCGCCACCGGAGAGTTCACCGGGCTTGTGGTCGGCGCGTGCCGCCATGCCTACCTTCCCCAGCAGCTCGCGGGCCCGCGCCTCGGCCGCCGCCTTGCGCAGGCCGCGCACGATCAGCGGCAGGGCGGCATTCTCCAGCGCCGTGAACTCCGCCAGCAGGTGGTGGAACTGGTAGACGAAGCCGATATGGCGGTTGCGGAAGCGTCCCAGGGCGGCCTCGCCCAGGTTCAGTAGCGACTCGCCGGCGATGCGCACCTCGCCGCGGCTGGGGCGATCGAGCCCGCCCAGCAGGTTGAGCAGGGTGGTCTTGCCCGAGCCGGAGCTGCCGACGATGGCCACCCGCTCGCCGGCCCGCACCTCCAGGGACAGGCCGTCGAGCACGGTGAGGTCCTGGGGACCCTCGCGATAGGTGCGGGTCAGGTCGATGCAGGCCAGCATCGGGTCCCCGGTGCGCGGGGTGGTCTCCTGGCGAGTCGCTTGCATGCTTGCCTCACTCATAGCGCAGTACCTCGGCCGGCTGCACGCGCGCCGCGCGCCAGGCGGGATAGAGGGTCGACAGGAAGGTCAGGCCCAGGGCGGCGGCGACGATATTGCGCACGTCCTCCCAGTGGAGCCGCGAGGGCAGGTTGCTGATGAAATAGACGCCGGCGTCGAGGAACTGGATGCCGAACGCCGTCTCCACCCAGTCGATGAGATCGGCGATGGTCAGCGCCAGCAGCACCCCGAGCCCCACCCCCACCAGGATGCCGATCACCCCGATGGCCAGCCCCTGGACCACGAAGATGCCCATGATGGACCGCGGCGTGGCGCCGATGGTGCGCAGGATGGCGATGTCGGCGTGCTTGTCGGTGACCACCATCACCAGGGTGGAGACGATGTTGAAGGCCGCCACGGCGATGATCACGGTGAGCAGCAGCGCGATCATGCGCTTCTCCATCTGGATCGCCTGGAAGAGGTTGCCATGGGAGTATGTCCAGTCGTAGCCGCGGTAGTTCGGCCCCAGCTCGTTGACGATGGCACGGGTCTCGGCGCCGGCGGCGAAGAGGTCGTCGAGCTCCAGGCGCAGCCCTCCCACGGCGTCGCCCAGGCGCGCCAGGGTCTGCATGTCCTCGATGTTGGCGTAGGCCAGGGCCGCATCCAGGTCGGCGCCCACGCTGAAGACGCCGCTGACCGTGAAACGCTTGAGCCGCGGGAAGACTCCGGCCGGGGTAATGGAGGCCTCGGGCACCAGCAGGGTCACCCGATCGCCGACCCCGACCCCCAGGCGACGCGCCAGGATCGAGCCCAGCACGATGTTCCACTCGCCGGGCTCGAGGTCGTCCAGGCTACCCTCCTGCATGTGCTCGCCGATGATCGACACGCGGTCCTCCCACTCGGGGTGGATGCCATTGACCATGGCCCCCTCGTTGCGGCCGCCCACCGAGAACATGCCCTGCTGCTCCACGTAGGGCGCCGCGCCGATCACCCGTTCGCGCTCCATGAGCTGCTCGGCCAGCGGCTGCCACTCCTCCATGCCGCTGCGCGACTCGATCTTGGCATGGGGCACCATGCCGAGGATGCGGGTGCGCAGCTCGTGGTCGAAGCCGTTCATCACCGAGAGCACCAGGATCAACACCGCCACGCCGAGCATCAGGCCCAGCATGGAGGTCAGGGAGATGAAGGAGATGAAGTGGTTGCGGCGCTTGGCGCGCACGTAGCGCAACCCGATCAGAAAAGGCAGACGGTCGAGCATGTTGGCGTTCCTTGTCAGCGGGCGCCCATGGTACGGCTTTTTGCCGGGCTCTGCACCGGGCCGCGACACACTTCCACACCCCTTGCATCTTGGTGTCGGCGGCCCTAAATTGCGCTTCCTTGCGCCATCGTCGCCGCTTCGGCCACGCTGGCGAGGAGACACCCCTGTCCCGGACTCGACGAGGGCCCCATGCCCAGACGCCTGCTTCCTGAATGGCACCCCCAGGATGCCGTACAACTGACCTGGCCCGGCCCGGAGAGCGACTGGGCGCCGATGCTCGAGCGCATCGAGGCCACCCTGGAGACCATGGTAGTGGCCATCGCCCGCTATCAGGCGGTACTGGTCAGCGTGCCCGACCCCGCCACCCGCCGCCACCTGACCACGCGCTTCGCCCACCTCGGGGTCCCCACCGAGCGCCTGCACCTGGTGGTGGCCGGGGCCGACGATACCTGGGCCCGCGACCATGGCCCGCTGGCGGTGGAGCATGCCGATGGCCTCAGGCTGCACGACTATGTCTTCACCGGCTGGGGCGGCAAGTTCCCCGCCCCGCGGGACAATACCCTGACCCGGCGGCTGGCCGCGGCCGGTGCCTACGCCTGCCCCGTCCGCGAGCGCGACCTGGTGCTCGAGGGTGGGGCCATCGAGAGCGACGGCGAGGGCACCCTGCTCACCACCGAGGCGTGCCTGCTCAACCCCAACCGCAACCCGGGCCTCGACCGTCGGGCGATGGAGGAGCGCCTGCACGAGGAGTTCGGGGTCACCCGGGTGCTGTGGCTTGCCAGCGGGCACCTGGAAGGCGACGACACCGACAGCCACGTGGACACCCTGGCGCGCTTCTGCGATCCGGGCACCATCGCTTACGTGCGCTGCGACGACGAGGCCGACCCCCACTACCCGGCGTTGGCCGCCATGGAGGCGGAACTCAGGGCCCTGCGACGGGCCGACGGCGAGCCCTACCGGCTGATACCCCTGCCCTGGCCGCGTCCCTGCCGCGCCCCCGAGGACGGCCATCGGCTGCCGGCCACCTATGCCAATTTCCTGATCATCAACGGCGCCGTGCTGGCCCCGATCTACGGCGATGCCGCCGACGCCCGGGCGCTGGCCGCCCTGGCCGAGGCCTTCCCGGATCGCGACATCGTGCCCATCGACTGCCGCAGCGTGATCCGCCAGCATGGCAGTCTGCACTGCCTGACCATGCAACTGCCCCAGGGCAGCCTGGCTTCGTCCAACTGAGCGAGAAGCGCCGGGGAAAAGTCGAAGAGGTAGTCGTAGGCTTTTCGCCGGAACAGCCTCGAGCATTGAACATTCGAGGAGACTTCATCATGTCCCGACACCTTAAGGTCGGCCTGGTCCAGCAGCCCGCCTGGCCCGACAAGGCCCGCAGCCTGGCCGAGAGCGAGGCCGGCATCCGCGAGCTGGCCGATGCCGGCGCCGAGCTGGTGCTGCTGCAGGAACTGCACGCCACCCACTACTTCTGCCAGTACGAGGACACCGAGCTGTTCGACCTGGCCGAGCCCCTCGACGGCCCCACCGGCCAGCGGCTCGCCGCCCTGGCCGCCGAACTCGACATCGTGCTGGTGGGCTCGCTGTTCGAGCGCCGGGCCGCCGGCCTCTACCACAATACCGCCGTGGTCTACGACAAGCGGCAGGGCGCGGTGGGTCACTACCGCAAGATGCACATCCCCGACGATCCGGGCTTCTACGAGAAGTTCTACTTCACCCCGGGCGATGCCGACGACGGTCGCGGCCAGGGCTTCGTGCCCATCGACACCTCGGTGGGCCGGCTCGGCGTGCTGGTGTGCTGGGACCAGTGGTACCCGGAGGGGGCGCGGCTGATGGCCCTGGCCGGGGCGGAGTTGCTGTTCTACCCCACCGCCATCGGCTGGCACCCACCGGACGACGACGCCGAGAAGAGCCGCCAGAGGGACGCCTGGACGCTGATCCAGCGCAGCCACGCCGTGGCCAACGGCCTGCCAGTGGTGGTCGCCAACCGGGTCGGCCACGAACCGGATCACTCCGGCGTGAGCCCCGGCATCGATTTCTGGGGCGGCAGCTTCATCGCCGGGCCCCAAGGAGAGTTGCTGGCCCACGCCGGGGCCCAGGCCGAGCGGCTGCTGGTGACCCTGGACATGGAGCGCGGCGAGGAGGTGCGGCGCATCTGGCCGTACCTAAGAGACCGCCGCATCGACGCCTACGGTGACCTGACCCGCCGCTACCGGGATTGATTACTCCTCCTCGGCACCGGGCAGCACCGCGTTGAGGAGGATGCCCACCAGGGCGGCCAGGCTCACCCCCTGCAGGGTAAACTGGCCGCCGCCCACCTGCATGCCGCCGATGCCGAACACCAGGATCAGCGAGATCACCACCAGGTTGCGCGGTGCGGTCAGGGAGTGGCCGGCGCGCACCAGGGTGTTCATGCCCACCACGGCGATGGAGCCGAACAGCAGGGTCATGATGCCGCCCATCACCGGGCCGGGAATGGTCTGCAGCAGGGCGCCGAGCTTGGCCACGAAGGCCAGGCCCACGGCGAAGCCCGCGGCCACCAGCATGATGCGCGGATCGAAGGCGCGGGTCAGGGTCACCGCCCCGGTGACCTCGGAGTAGGTGGTGTTGGGCGGGCCGCCGAACAGCGCCGCCGTGGAGGTGGCCAGGCCGTCGCCCAGCAGGGTGCGGTGCAGCCCGGGTCTCTCCAGGTAGTTGGTGCGCGTCACCGAGCCGATGGCGATCATGTCGCCGATGTGCTCCACCGCCGGGGCGATGGCCACCGGGATCATGAACAGGATCGCCGCCCAGTGAAAGCTCGGCGCGGTGAACTCGGGGATAGCCAGCCAGGCCGCCTCACGCACCGGGGTGAAGTCCACCAGGCCCATCAGCAGCGCCAGGGCATAGCCGCTGGCGATACCGCCCATGATCGGGATCAGGCGCGCGATGCCGCGGCCGAACACCGCCAGCACCAGGGTCACCAGCAGGCTGGCCATGGAGAGGAAGAGCGCCGCACCATAGCCGATGTGCTCGCTGGTCTCGCCGGTGGCCATGTCCACCGCCACCGGAGCCAGCGCCAGGCCGATCACCATGATCACCGGCCCCACCACCACCGGCGGCAGCAGGCGATGCAGCCAGGCGGTTCCCTTGAGGCGCACCGCCTGGGAGATCGCCACGTAGACGAGGCCCGCGACCAGCAGGCCGCCCAGGGTGGCCGGTATGCCGAAGCTGGCCACCGAGCCCTGGATGGGGGCGATGAAGGCGAACGACGAGGCCAGGAAGACCGGCACCGTCACCCGGGTCACGGCGTGGAACACCAGGGTCCCCAGGCCGGCGGTGAACAGCGCCACGCTGGGGTCGAGGCCGGTGAGCAGCGGCACCAGCACCAGGGCGCCGAAGGCCACGAAGAGCATCTGGACTCCGGTGAGCAGGGTGCGAGGCAGGGAGTCGGTGGGCAGCGCCGCCGCGGTGTCGGTCATCACAAGGCTCCAGGCAGGTGAAGGAGGGACGGATCGCGCGGCATTCTAGCAGCCCCGCCATGCACGCACGACGGCGGGCTAGCCGCCCTCCTCCACCCTCTTCTCACGCCGCGCCTCCGGCGCTCCCTCCAGGTACTCGGCGAGGCGCCGCTCGGCCGCCTCGCCGAACAGGATCTCGCAGGCCTCGCGCAGCCCCGGCGAACGCCGGATCGTCTCCTCCGGCACCACCAGCGAGACCTTGGAGCGGCGGCGCAGGAAGTCCTCGAGCCGGGTGACCATCTCGCGACGCCGCGCCTGTTCCAGCTCCACGCGCAGGTACTCGGTGCCCTCGATCAGCACCTCGGCCTGGCGCTCGTCCTGGCGGATCGTCTCCAGCATCTCGATGGCCTGGGCCCCGTAGCGTCGCCACAGGCGCTGGCTGAGGGGCTCCGAGGCGTGTTCGTCGGTCAGCGCATCGAGGTCCATCAGCCTAGCCTGGTGCAGGAAGGCCTCGCGCACCGAGGCGTCCGGCTCGCCGTACCAGCGTTGCCCGGGATAGGGCACCTCGATGCCCAGGCCCTGCACCGCCTCGACGACCTCCTCGCCGACGTTGAGGCAGTCGGTGAGCTTGCCGCCGAAGATGCTCAGGTGGGCCCGCGCGCGATCCAGATCGATGGCATGCTTGCGCGACAGGTTGAGGAAGTCGCGGTCGTCGCCCCCGGAGGGCCTCACCGCCAGTGGTCGCACGCCGCAGCGGGTGGCGATGATGTCGCCCTCGTCCAGCGGCTTCGACAGCGCCAGGCGCTTGTTGATGTTGTCGAGCACGAAGCGGATGTCCTCCTCCGTGGCCTCGACCTCCGGCGCCTCTACCCGGGTGTCGGTGGTGCCGATGCAGGTCCGCGGTCCCATGGGGATCACGAAGAACAGCCGACCATCGTCGGCGAAGAAGGCCAGTACCCGCCGGCTCGCGGTGAGCCGCGGCACGATCAGGTGGATGCCCTTGGAGAAGACGTGGTGGTGCTCGGTGGACTGCCCGCAGCGCCGGTTGAGCGTGTCGACCCAGGGGCCGGCGGCGTTGATCAGCACCCGGGAGCGGATCGCGAAGGTCGCTCCCGTCATGACGTCCCGGGCACGGGTGACCCAGCCCCCCTCCTCCCGCCGCGCCTCGAGGCACTCCACGTAGTTGGCGGCCACGGTGCCGAAGTCCAGGGCGCCGCGCACGAAATTGAAGACGAAGCGGGCATCGTTGTCGTGGAGGTAGGCATCGGAATACTCGAAGCCGCCGACCGCCGAGTCGACGTCGATGATCGGCTCGCGGGCCTTGAGGGCGGCGGGCCTCAGGTAGTGCGGGGGGCGCGTGAAGGCATTGCCCATCAGCCAGTAGAGCCAGGTGCCGGCCCAGGGCACCAGCGGATGGTGGCGGAAGCCACGGTTGATGGTGGTGAGGAAGCGGATCTCCTGTACCGAGGAGGGATAGCTCTTGATCAGATGATTGCGGCTGCGGCACAGCTTGCGTACCAGGGCGAAGTCGCCGCTCTCCATGTACTTGATGCCGCCCCACACCAGGTTGGAGGAGTGCATGCTGGTGCTGCCGGCGAAGTCCCCCCTGTCGACGAGCGCCACGCCGACGCCCTTGCCGCTCAGGGCGGCGGCCGCTGCGGCGCCGTTGATGCCCCCGCCGATCACCAGCACGTCGAAGCGGCGCTCGGGAAGCTTGCGCAGGTTGTTCTCTCTGAGTTGCATCTCTTGCCCTTCCTAGAAGCAAAGAACCCCGCTCGGCGCCAACCGAGCGGGGCCTGGGTCCCGTTCGGGCAGCCGGTCACAGCCTTGTGGACGCTCCCGGTCGGGCCGGGAGCCGGCGGCGACGCGCCGCCTCAGCGTGTGCCGGCCGCCATCCACGCCTCCATCATCTCGTCGTAGGGCACGGTCTCGCCCTGCGGTCGCTCGTCGTCGAGCTTGGCCTTGGGCGAGCCCGGCTCGTCGAGCCACTCCTGGGGATCCCGTTCCTCGTTGAGGTTGGGCGCATAGACCTCGAAGACCCCGGCCCGCGCCAGGCGCGCCATGACGCTGTCCAGGTCGCCGGCCAGGTTGTCGAGCGCCTCCTGAGGCGAGATCTCGCCGCTGACCGCCGGGGCCAGGTTCTGCCACCACAGCGGCGCCATGCGGGGGTAGTCGGGCACGTTGGTGGAGGACGGCGTCCAGTTGGACTCGTTGGGGCTGCGGTAGAACTCCACCAGGCCGCCCAGCCGGGGCGCCATCTCGGTCATCTGCTCGGAGAAGATGTCCGACTCGCGGATCGGCGTCAGGCCGGCCATCAGCTTCTCCAGCGACACCGTCTTGGACACGGTGAACTGGGCAAACAGCCAGGCGGCGGTGCGACGATCCTCCGGCGTGGAATCGAAGAAGGTCCAGGAACCCACGTCCTGGTAGCCCACCTTCATGCCCTCCTCCCAGTAGGGGCCGGCGGGCGACGGGGCCATGCGCCACTTGGGCGTGCCGTCCTCCTCGGTGACCGGCAGGCCGGGATCGGTCATGTCGGCGGTGAAGGCGGTGTACCAGAAGATCTGCTGGGCGACGTTGCCCTGGGCGGGCACCGGGCCGGCCTCGCCGAAGGTCATGCCCTGGGCCTCGGGTGGCGCGTACTTGTCGAGCCACTCGACCATCTTGGTCACCGCATAGACCGAGGCCGGCGAGTTGGTGGCCCCGCCGCGGCTGACGCTGGCGCCCACCGGCTCGCTGGCCTCGTTGACGCGGATGCCCCAGTCGTCCACCGGGTTGCCGAAGGGCACGCCGGGGCTGCCCATGCCGGCCATGGAGAGCCAGGAGTCGTGGAAGCGCCAACCCAGCGAGGGATCGCGGCGGCCGTAGTCCATGTGGCCGTAGACCGTCTCGCCATCGATCTCGCCGACGTGCTCGGTAAAGAATTCGGCGATGTCCTCGTAGGCGGTCCAGTTGGTGGGCACGCCCAGGTCGTAGCCGTAGATGTCGCGGAACTGCTCCTGGAGGTCCTCGCGCTGGAACCAGTCGTAGCGGAACCAGTAGAGATTGGCGAACTGCTGGTCGGGCAGCTGGTAGAGGCTGCCGTCCGGCCCGGTGCCGTACTGCAGGCCGATGAAGTCGTCCAGGTCGAGGGTCGGCAGCGTATAGTCGGCCCACTCGTTGTCCATCGCCTCGCTGAGGTTGATGGTGGTGCCGTAGCGGATGTGGGTACCGATGGCATCGGAGTCGTTGACGTAGGCGTCGTAGATGTTGCGCCCCGACTGCATCTGGGTCTGCATGTTGTTGACCACGTCGCCCTCACCGATGATGTTGTGGGTCACCTCGATGCCGGTGAGCTCGGTGAAGGCCTCGGCCAGCACGTCGCGCTCGTAGATGTGGGTGGTCAGGCCCTCGGCGACGGTGCTGATCTCCATGTCGCGAAACGGCTCGGCGGCCCTGGCGAACCACAGCAACTCCTCGATCTGCTCCTCCCGGGAGAGCGTGGAGTCCTGGAAGTGTTCGTCCACCAACCGCTCGGCGATGGCCCGGGCGTCGTGCTCGTCGGCGTGCAGCGCGCCGCTGGCCAGCAGCACGCCGGCGGCGATGAGGGAGAGTCGCGTTGTTGTCGGTTTCATGATGACCTCTCGGATGGTGAAGGTTCGTCCCTGAACGTTCCGTCCAGGGGGTGGAAACGCCGCCCAAATCGGCAGTGTTTCCCTGTCAGCCCCAGCGCAGCAGGATCCCGAGCCACAGGATCGAGATGCCCAGGGCAAGCCAGAGGTTGAGCGGCGTGAAGCCCAGTACCGCCAGGTGGATGTAGGCCGCGGAGAGCAGCCCGATGAACAGCCGGTCGCCGCGGGTAGTGGCGATCGGCAGGAAGCCCTTGCGCTCCACCGTCGGGGAGGCGAGCTCCCAGGCGGTCATGCCCAGCAGGATGGCGGCGATGGCCGCGAAGAAGACCGCCGTGGGCGTGGTCCAGACCATCCATTCCATGACGCTTTCCTCCTCAGGTGCGGCCCAGGGCGAAACCCTTGGCGATGTGGTTGCGCACGAAGTAGACGACGATGATGCCGGGCAGGATGGTGAGCACCCCCGCCGCCGACAGCGTCCCCCAGTCGATGCCCGAGGCGCCCTTGGTCTGGGTCATCACCGAGCCGATGGGCTGGGCGCCGGTGGAGGTGAGCGTGCTGGCCAGCAGCAACTCCACCCAGGAGAACATGAACAGGAAGAACAGGGTCACGCCGATGCCGGAGCTGATCATCGGAATGAAGATCTTCACGAAGAAGCGCGGGAAGCTGTAGCCGTCGATGAAGGCGGTCTCGTCGATCTCCTTGGGCACCCCGCTCATGAAGCCCTCGAGGATCCATACCGCCAGCGGGATGTTGAACAGGCAGTGGGCCAGCGCCACGGCCACGTGGGTGTCGAACAGCCCGACGGTGTAGTAGAGCTGGAAATAGGGCAGCAGGAAGACCGCCGGGGGCGCCATCAGGTTGGTCAGCAACCAGAAGAACAGGTGCTTGTCGCCGATGAAGCGATAGCGGCTGAAAGCGTAGGCCGCGGGTAGCGCCACGCTGATGCTGATCAGCATGTTCATCACCACGTAGGCGATGGAGTTGACGTAGCCCATGTACCAGCTCGAGTCGGTCAGGATCCTGGTGTAGTGCTCCAGGGTGAAGTCCTGGGGCCACAGCGTCAGGGCGCCGAGGATCTCGCTGTTGGACTGGAAGGACATGTTGAGCAGCCAGTAGATCGGCAGCAACACGAAGAGGATGTAGGCGGCCATCAGCCCCCGGCGTCGCCACTGGCGGGACACGGGACGCGCCTCGCGACGGCGCCTGGCATCGGCCGCGGCGGCCTGCTTGCGCACCGCATCCGGCGTGGTGGGCATCGATCTGGTCATGTCAGGCCCCCTTGTTCTGCTTGTCTTTCTGGAGATTCATGATGGCGGTGTAGAAGATCCAGCACACCAGCAGGATGATCAGGAAGTAGATGATCGAGAACGCCGCCGAGGGGCCCAGGTCCTGCTGGCCGATGGCCATGGTGGTCAGGGTCTGGCTGAGGAAGGTGGTCGAGCTGCCCGGCCCGCCGCCGGTGAGCACGAAGGGCTCGGCATAGATCATGAAGGAGTGCATGAAGCGCAGCAGCACGCCGATGACCAGCACGTTGGTGAGCTTGGGCAGCTGAATGTAGCGGAACACCGCCCACCTGGATGCCCGATCGATGCGCGCCGCCTGGTAGTAGGCATCGGGGATGGCGCGCAGGCCGCTGTAGCAGAGCAGCGCAATGAGTGGCGTCCAGTGCCAGACGTCCATCAGGATGATGGTGCCCCAGGCATCGGCGGCGCTGCGGGTGATGTTGTAGCCGTAGCCCAGCTCGCGCAGCCCCCAGCCCATCAGGCCGATGTCGCCACGGGTGAAGATCTGCCAGATGCTGCCCACCACGTTCCAGGGGATCAGCAACGGCATGGTCACCAGGATGAGCACCGCCGAGGCCTGCCAGCCCTTCCGGGGCATGAGCAGGGCGATGCTGATGCCCAGCGGCACCTCAATGGCCAGCACCGTCAGCGAGAAGGCGAACTGACGCAGCAGGGCCGCCTGCAGCGCCGGGTCGTTGAGGGTCTCGCGGAACCACTCGGTGCCGGTGAAGAAGCGGGTATGGGCGTCGAAGACGTCCTGTACCGAGTAGTTCACCACCGTCATCAGCGGGATGATGGCGGAGAAGGCCACCAGCAGCAGCATGGGCAGGATCAACCACCAGGCCCGGTTGTTGTAGAGCTTGTCATTCATGGGGAATCTCCACACGGAACTCGTCGACATAGAGGCCGAGCCGCTCGACCGGGAAGCGCAGCCAGGCCCTCTCCTCCGGCAGCGGCTCGTCCTCCTCGACCCTGGCCTTGAGGGCAATCTCGCCCAGCCTGAGCTGGACGATGGCGTAGGTGCCCAGGTCCTGGACGTCCTCCACCCGGGCCTCCATGGCGTCCTCCACCGGCGCGGGGTGCACCTCGACGAACTCGGGGCGGATGCCCAGCTTGAGGTTGGTGGAGCGGGCCTCGGCCACGGCCCGGTGCACGGCGGGCGCCACGCTGAGCGACACCGCGCCCGACACCACGCGACCGTCGCGGAGGGCGACCTCCAGGAAGTTCATGCCGGGACTGCCGATGAAGTAGCCGACGAAGGTGTGGTTGGGGGCCTCGAACAACTCCCGGGGGGTGCCGAACTGGACCACCTGCCCCTCGTACATCACCGCGATCTTGTCGGCGAAGGTGGAGGCCTCGAGCTGATCATGGGTCACGTAGACCATGGTGATGTTGAAGCGCCGGTGGATCTCCTTGAGCTTGCGGCGCAGCTTCCACTTGAGCTGGGGGTCGATGACGGTGAGCGGCTCATCGAAGAGGATCGCCGAGACGTCGTCGCGCACCAGGCCACGGCCCATGGAGACCTTCTGCTTCTCGTCGGCGGTGAGGTTCTTGGCCTTGCGCTTGAGCTGGGCGGTGAGCTCGAGGACGTCGGCGACCTCCAGGACGCGCTCGTGGACCCTGCCGGCCGGGGTGCCGACGTTGCGCAGGGGGAAGGCCAGGTTGTCATAGACGGTCATGGTGTCGTAGACCACCGGGAACTGGAACACCTGGGCGATGTTGCGTGCCTCGGGGGGCAGCGAATTGACCCGCTCGCCGTCGAACAGTACCTCGCCGCTGGAGGGCTCCAGCAGCCCCGAGATGATGTTGAGCAGGGTCGACTTGCCGCAGCCGGAGGGGCCCAGCAGCGCATAGGCGCCGCCCTGCTGCCAGACGTGGTCCATCTCGCGGATGGCGTAGTCCCCGGGGGAGGTCGGCTGCGGCAGGTAGGAGTGGGCCAGGCCCTTCAACGTGATCTCGGCCATGTCATGCCCTCCCCGCGTGGCTGGGAATGTGGACCACCGCACCCGCACGGTCGAAGGCATAGACCTTGTGGGTGGGGATGTAGAGGGTGATCGCCTGGCCGGGGTCGAACTCGTGGACCCCCTCCAGGTGCACGGTGAGGTGGAACAGCTCGCTGGCCACGTGCAGGAAGGTCTCGGAGCCGCTGATCTCGGCCATCTCGACGGTCATGCGTACCTCGATATCGTCCTCGGCGCGCGGCGCCAGGGAGACATGGGCGGGACGCACCCCGAAGCGATACTCCCCCGGCGCCAGGCGCCGCAGGTCGTCGTTGAGCGGGAAGTGCATCCGGCGGTCGAAGGTCACCTCCGAGCCCGAGACGATGCCGCGCAGGATATTGATGGGCGGCTCGGAGAACATCTCCGCGGCAAGGATGTCCCGGGGACGGTGATAGACGTCCTCGGTGCGCCCGTACTGCAGCAGGCGTCCCTCGTGGAGTACCGCGGTATGGCCGCCCAGGGCCAGGGCCTCGGCGGGCTCGGTGGTGGCGTAGACGGCGATGCAGTGGCGTTTGCTGAACAGTGCCCGCAGCTCCTCGCGGAATTCCTCGCGCAGCTTGTAGTCGAGGTTCACCAGCGGCTCGTCGAAGAGCACGATGTCGGCATCCTTGACCAGCGCCCGCCCCATGGCGGTGCGCTGCTGCTGGCCGCCGGACAGCTCCAGGGGCAGGCGGTCGAGCAGATGTTCGATATGCAACATTTCTGCGGTCTGGCGGACCCGGCGGTCGATCTCCGCGGCGGAGACCCTGGCCAGCTTGAGCGGCGAGGCGATGTTGTCGTAGACGCTGAGCGCGGGGTAATTGATGAACTGCTGATAGACCATCGACACGTTGCGGTGGCGTACCGACACCCCGGTGACGTCCTGGCCGTTCATCAGCACGCGCCCGCGGGTCGGGGTGTCCAGCCCCGCCATCAGGCGCATCAGGGTCGTCTTCCCGGCCAGGGTCCGTCCCAGCAGGACGTTGAAGGAACCGGGCTGGAGTTCCAGGTTCACGTCCGTGATGTGGGACTCGCCACCGACCTTCAGGTCGATGTTTTCCAGGATCAATGACATGACGAATCTCGATTGTTCGTTGTTGGTGCACGACGATCGAAGCCGACGCCTAGCTACCTTAGAACAGACGCGGTTTATTGACACGCGTGTTCATTAACGAAAATTCGAGACTCCGCCCCATGGCACCACAATAACTATTCAAGCCTTTGTTTTATAAACAATTTATTCGATATTATACTTTAGGCGCAGGAAAGGCGGCGATGACGGAAGGCGAAAAGCAGGCGGCCCCATGCTCACCTCTGAACATGGAGCCGTGGATCACGAGGGAGCCGGTGTGGCTCAGCGGGTACCGAAGATCTTGTCGCCGGCATCGCCCAGGCCGGGCACGATGTAGCCGTTCTCGTCGAGGTGGTCGTCCACGGACGCGGTATAGATCTCGATGTCGGGATAGGCCTCCTGGACGCGCTTGAGGCCCTCGGGGGCGGCCACCAGCACGATCACCTTCATGTGCTGGCAACCACGCTCGCGCAGCATGTCCAGGGTCGCGACCATGGTCCCGCCGGTGGCCAGCATGGGATCGATGACGATGGCTTGGCGCTCGTCGAGGTCGTTCGCGAACTTGGCGAAATAGGGCACCGGCTCCAGGGTCTCCTCGTCGCGGTAGAGCCCCACCACGCTGACCCGTGCGCTGGGAATCAGGTCGGTGACGCCATCGAGCATGCCCAGGCCGGCGCGCAGGATGGGCACGATGGTGACCTTCTTGCCCTTGAGCAGCTGCACCGGGATCGGCTCGCCGCTCCAGCCGTCGATCGCCTGGGTCTCGAGTTCCAGGTCCTGGGTCGCCTCGTAGGTGAGCAGCTTGGCCAGCTCGCCGGCCAGTTCGCGGAAACTCTTGGTGCTGATGCCGGCTTCACGCATCAGGCCCAGCTTGTGCTGGACCAGGGGGTGCCGGATGGCGTGGACGCTCATGGTGACCTCTCGGGTAGCTGCCAGTCGATGGGCTCGCGGCCCTGCTCCGCCAGGAAGGCGTTGGCCCGCGAGAAGTGGTGATTGCCGAAGAAGCCGCGGTGGGCGGAGAGCGGAGAGGGGTGCGGCGACTCCAGCACCAGGTGCCGGGAGGTGTCGACCAGCGCCTTCTTCTGCCGGGCATGGCTGCCCCACAGCAGGAACACCGCGGGGCCGGCGTGGGCGTTGACGGTCTGGATGGCACGATCGGTGAAGGTTTCCCAGCCCTGGCCGCGGTGGGAACCGGCATTGCCCTGCTCCACCGTCAGCGAGGTGTTGAGCAGCAGCACCCCCTGGCGCGCCCAGTGCTCCAGGCAGCCGTGGTTCACCGGGCGGAAGCCCACGTCGGCCTCGAGCTCCTTGTAGATGTTGACCAGCGATGGCGGGATACGCACCCCGGGACGTACCGAGAAGCACAGCCCATGGGCCTGGCCGGGGCCGTGGTAGGGATCCTGGCCGAGGATCACCACCTTGACCGCGTCCAGGGGCGTCAGCTCGAAGGCTCGGAACCACTGCGAGGAGTGCGGGTAGATGACCTTCCGGGCGGCCTTCTCGCTGGCCAGGAAGTCGCGCAGCGCCTGCATGTAGGGGGCCTGGAACTCGGCACCCAGCCACTGCTGCCAGCTGTCGGGTAGCGGACCACCAGCCATGGCTCAGCGCCTGACCTGGTCGGCCAGGGGCTCCACGTAGGCCACGCCCATGTCCCAGGGGAACTGGATCCAGCAGTCCTGGGCCACCTCGGTGAGGTACTGGTCGACCAGCGGCTTGCCCTCGGGCTTGGCATAGACGGTGACGAAGTGTGCCCGGGGCAGCATCTCGCGCACCGCACGGGCGGTCTTGCCGGTGTCCACCAGGTCGTCGACCAGCAGCCAGCCGCCGCCGTCGTGGTCGACGCCCTTCATCACGTCGAGCCCGCCCTGCTCCATGTGGTCGTAGCTCTTGATGCAGACGGTGTCGATCAGCCGCACGTTGAGCTCCCGGGCGATCAGGGCGGCGGGAATCAGCCCGCCGCGGGTGATGGCGACGATGCCCTTGAAGTCGCGCTCGATCAGGCGCTGGCAGAGCTCGCGCACGTCGCGGTGCAGCTGGTCCCAGGAGACGGTGAAGTGCTGGTGGTAACGGGTGCTGCTCATGGTCACTCGTCCTCGGTGAAGGAACAGACGGCGAAGACGCCGAAGCCGGCCTCGCGGATCCTCTCGGCGCCGCCGAGATCCGGCAGGTCGATGATGGTGGCCGTCTCCACCACCTGGCCGCCGCTGCGGCTGATCAGCTTGGCGGCGGCCAGCATGGTGCCACCGGTGGCGATCAGGTCGTCGACGATCAGGATGCGATCGCCCTGGCGGAAGGCGTCGGAGTGGAGCTCCACCTCGGCCTCGCCGTACTCCAGGGTGTAGGTCTCGCTGATGGTCTTGAACGGCAGCTTGCCCTTCTTGCGCACCGGCACGAAGCTGCAGCCCAGCTCGTAGGCCAGGGGCGCACCGACGATGAAGCCGCGCGCATCGATGGCGGCCACGGCGTCGATGTCCATCTCCTGGTAGCGGTGCACGAAGCTGTCGATCAGCTTGCGGAAGGCCGCGCTGTTCTGCAGCAGCGGGGTGATATCACGGAAGTTGACCCCCGACTGCGGCCAGTCGGGGACGGTGCGGATCACGGACTTGATATAGTCGCCGTAGATGCTCATCGCGGGTCTCGGTAGGTGGATGGTCAGTCGAGGAACAGGAACTTGGCCACGAACAACAGCGCCAGCACGACCACCGCCGGGTTGAGGTCCTGGAAGCGGCCGGAGAGCGACTTGATGGCGGCGTAGCTGATGAAGCCCAGGGCGATGCCCTCGGCGATGGAGAAGGTCAGCGGCATGGCCAGGGCGGCGATCAGCACCGGCGCAGCGTCGGTGGGGTCCTCCCAGTCGGCGTGGGCCAGGCTGCCGGCCATCAGCACCGCCACGTAGAGCAGCGCGCCGGCGGTGGCATAGGCCGGGATCGAGCCGGCCAGGGGCGCGAAGAACAGGCTGATCAGGAAGAGCACGGCCACCACCACGGCGGTCAGGCCGGTGCGTCCGCCGGAGACGATGCCAGCGGTGGACTCGATGTAGCTGGTGGTGGTGGAGGTCCCCAGCACGGCACCGGCCATGGAGGCGCTGGAGTCGGCCATCATCGCCCGCCCGATGCGCGGCAGCTTGCCGTTCTCGTCGAGCAGCTTGCCGCGATGGGCCACCCCGATCAGGGTGCCGGAGGTATCGAAGAGGTCGACGAACAGGAAGGCGAAGATCACGCTGAGCATGGCCACGTCCAGGGCTCCGGCCAGGTCCAGGGCCAGGAAGGTGGGCGCGATGGAGGGCGGCATGGACATCAGGCCGCCGAACTCGTTGTGACCGAGGATCATCGCCAGCACCGTGACCCCGAGGATGCCGATCATCACCGCCCCGGTGACCCTGAGGTAGGCCAGGGCGGTGATCACGAAGAAGCCCAGCAGGGCATAGAGGGCGGCCGGCTCGGAGAGATCGCCCAGGGCGACGTAGGTGGCCTCGTTGGCGACCACGATGCCGGCGTTCTGGAGCGCGATCATCGCCAGGAAGAGGCCGATGCCCGCGGCGATGCCCAGCCGCAACGACATGGGGATCGCGTTGATGATCCACTCGCGCACCCGGAAGATGCTCAGCAGGAAGAAGCAGAAGCCGGAGAAGAACACCGCCCCCAGCGCCGCCTCCCAGCTGTAACCCATGCCCAGCACCACGCCGTAGGTGAAGAAGGCGTTGAGGCCCATGCCGGGCGCCTGGGCGATGGGGTAGTTGGCCCACAGCCCCATGATCAGGCAACCCAGGGCCGCGGCCAGGCAGGTGGCGACGAACACCGCCCCGGCGTCCATGCCGGCCTCGGCGAGGATGCTGGGATTGACGAAGATGATGTAGGCCATGGTCAGGAAGGTGGTGATCCCGGCGATGACCTCGGTCTTCACGTCGGTGTGGTGCTCGGCCAGCTTGAACTGGTTGTCGATCAGGCGTTTCAGCATGGTGGTCTTCCTGCGCGTGGACGTGGCAAGGGTCCGGGGTGCGAAAAAAGCCGCCCATGGTACCCAAAGCCCCCCGGTGATGCGAGATGAGGGGCGGCGGCCGACGGCCTCATCAGCCCTAGTTAAGCAATTGACGTTCCATTCGCCACCCGCCACGACCAACGCACTCCCGACGCAGTGCCCGCCCTTCAGGCACCGCGGGCCTCGAGCAGGCGCTCCACCGTCTCGACGATGGCCTGGGTCTGGGGATCGATCTCGATGTTGACGCGATCCCCCGGCCCCCGCCGCCCCAGGGTAGTGCGCGCCAGGGTCTCGGGGATCAGGTCGACGCAGAAGCCCGGCCCGTGCGCGACGCCGGCGGGGTGCACCTCGCCGATGGTCAGGCTGATGCCGTCCACCCCGATGTAGCCCTTGTCGAACAGGAAGCGGCCCAGGGCCCGGGGCACCTCGAACCACAGCCGACGATTGTGGGGTGCCTCGTCGAGCTCCACCAGTTCGGCCATGGCCATCACGTGGCCGGACATGGCATGGCCGCCGATCTCGTCGCCGAAGCGTGCCGCGCGCTCGATGTTCACCCTGTCCCCGACCGCCAGGTCACCGAGGTTGGTGACCCGCAGCGTCTCGCGCATCAGGTCGAAGCTGACCCGTTCGCCGTCGATGGCGGTCACCGTCAGGCAGACCCCGTTGTGGGACACCGAGGCGCCTGGCTCGAGCCCCTCGCGCAGCGCCTCGGGCAGCACGACGACATGAGTACGGAAGGCCTCGGCCTCCTGGATGGCGACCACCTCGGCGGTGCCCTGCACGATGCCAGTGAACATGGCGACTCCTCGACTGCGGGCGCCCCGGGCGGGGCGCGAAGGACATGAGTGTAGGAAATTCTTCACACCGGCGTCCATGGCCGGCATTCACAGCAACATCCGCCATATAAGCCGATTTCCTAGCATGATTTGCTGAGTATCGGCGCAATAGCCCCTAACAATTCTCCCGCCGATTGACAGGACGAGACACTATCCCTATGCTTGCCCGCTACATTGAACGGCGCCGATTTGTACCCGGCTTGCGGGCGCCAGCGACATGACGGCGTCATGTCGTGAAGTGCAGCTAAAAGGGTGTGTCCAGCGTTGATGGCCACCCGCATGGAGCCAGCCGGGTTTGACCGATCGTCACGAGAAGCACGGATTTCGAGTCAGATTTATCGATCTATCGAGGCGAATAGCCCGCTATTTAACGAGACAGATCGCATGAAGCTGGCCGAAAGCCCGGGATTCGCAGTCGATCAGCGTTAGACTCGGCAGGCTCCAAGGGTGGCCTTTTTTTCGCCCGCCGCACTCGCCCGCCCGGCGCCCCACCCGCGGTGGCTTCCATGATCCGACTCCACAACGTTTCCAAGACCTACTATCCGAGGCGAGGCGACAGCGCCCAAGCCGTCCACGCCCTGAAGGACGTCGACCTGCAGATTCCCCAGGGCCGGATCCACGGCGTGATCGGCCTCTCCGGCGCCGGCAAGTCGACGCTGATCCGCTGCGTCAACCTGCTGGAACGCCCCACCACCGGCATCGTCACCGTCGACGGCCGGGACCTCACCGGCCTGTCCGGCGCCGCACTCAACGAGGCGCGCCACGGCATCGGCATGATCTTCCAGCACTTCAACCTGCTGACCAACCGCACGGTCTTCGCCAACGTGGCCCTGCCCCTGGAGCTGATGGGCATGCAGCGCGGCGCGATCCGCGAGCGGGTGACCCCGCTGCTGGAGCTGGTGGGCCTGGCCGACAAGGCCAGCCAGTACCCGGCCCAGCTCTCCGGTGGCCAGAAGCAGCGCGTGGCCATCGCCCGGGCCCTGGCCAGTCGCCCCAAGGTGCTGCTGTGTGACGAGGCGACCTCGGCGCTGGATCCCCAGACCACCGGCTCGATCCTCGCCCTGCTGCGCGATATCAACCACAAGCTCGGCCTGACCATCCTGCTGATCACCCACGAGATGGAGGTGGTCAAGTCGATCTGCCACCGAGTCAGCCTGATCTCCGACGGCAGGATCGTCGAGGAGGCCGAGGTGGGCGACTTCTTCACCGCCCCGCGCACCCGCCTGGGTCGCGACTTCCTCAACGACTTCCTCAAGCTCGAACCGCCCCGGGCGCTGATCGAGCGCCTGGAGGAGGCGCCCGGTAAGCGCTCCCACCCGGTGGTCCGGCTGGCCTTCTCCGGCGACGCCGTCTCCACGCCACTGATCTCGCGGCTGGCCCGGGAGTGCGGCGTCGACGTCAGCATCCTGCAGGCCAAGGTGGAGTCGATCCAGGAGCGCACCCTGGGCCTGATGATCGCCGAACTGATGGGGCCACCGGCGAAGACCCGCGAGGCCCTCGCCTACCTCGAATCCCATGACCTGCACGTGGAGGTGCTCGGCCATGTCCAGCGCGATGATTGACCTGATCCTCGAGGCCACCCTCGACACCCTCTACATGGTGGCCGTCTCGGGCACCATTTCCGCCCTGGCGGGCATCCCGCTCGGGGTGCTGCTCTATGTCACCCGCCCCGGCCAGGTGCTGGCCCAGCCGGCGCTCAGCGCCGTGCTGGGGGTGATCACCAACGTCGGCCGCTCGATTCCCTTCATCATCCTGATGGTGGCGATCATCCCCTTCACGCGGATGCTGGTGGGCACCTCGATCGGCACCAACGCCGCGGCCGTGCCGCTGACCATCGCCGCCATCCCCTTCATCGCCCGCCTGGTGGAAGGGGCACTGAACGAGATCAATCCCGGCCTGGTGGAGGCCGCCCAGTCGATGGGCGCCACGCCCTGGCAGATCATCGCCAAGGTGCTGCTGCCCGAGGCCCGCGGCGGCATCTTCACGGCGCTGACCGTTACCGTGGTGACCCTGGTGAGCTACTCGGCCATGGCCGGCGCCGTGGGCGGCGGCGGGCTCGGCGACCTGGGCATCCGCTACGGCTACAACCGCTTCAACCCCACCATCATGCTGATCACGGTGGCGATCCTGGTGGTGATGGTCCAGGGCTTCCAGAGCCTGGGGGACTACTTGGTACGCAAGAGCGACCACAAATGAGTGATGCCGCCCCTTCATTCAATATCAAGAAACTATTAAAAACCGTTTACTTATTCCGCTAGAATCGGATCATCATGAACAGGAGGTATCGTCCCATGCGCAAGACACTGCTCAACGCCCTGCTGGCTTCCACCCTCACCCTGGGCGCGGGCAGCGCCCTGGCCGACGAGCACGCCATCAAGGTCGGCACCGTCGCCGGCCCCGAGACCGAGGTAATGGAGGTGGCCGCCGAGATCGCCAGCCGCGAGTACGGTCTGGAGGTGGAGATCATCGAGTTCACCGACTACGTCACCCCCAACGCTGCCCTGGCCGACGGCAGCCTGGACGCCAACGCCTACCAGCACGAGCCCTACATGCGCTCCATGGTGGAGGACCGCGGCTATGACTTCGCCGTGGCCGGCTACACCTTCGTCTACCCGATCGGCGCCTACTCCGAGAAGTACGACAGCATCGAGGAGCTGCCGGACGGGGCCACCATCGCCCTGCCCAACGACCCCTCCAACGAGGGCCGCGCCCTGATCCTGATGCACAACCTGGAACTGATCGAGCTCGCCGACCCGGAGAACCTGGAGGCCACCCCCCTGGACGTCGTGGCCAACCCCCACGACTACGAGTTCCGCGAGATCGAGGCCGCCCAGCTGCCGCGGGTACTGCCCGACGTGGACCTGGCCTTCATCAACAACACCTTCGCCCAGCCCGCCGGCCTGACCCTGGACGACGCCCTGATCAAGGAAGGGCCGGAATCGCCCTACGTCAACCTGATCGCCGTGCGTGCCGGCGACGAGGAGCGCGAGGCGATCCAACAGTTGGTCGCGGCCTACCAGACCGACGAGGTCGAGGCCAAGGCCGAGGAGCTGTTCGGGGCGCAGGCGGTGCCCGGCTGGAAATAACCCCATGATGCCCGACTACGCCCTGCTCGCCCGCCAGCTCGCGGCCCTGCTCGACACCCGCGACTGGCTGACCAACAGCGCCCAGACCTGCGCCTTCCTGATGCAGGAGATCCCCCACCTCAACTGGGTCGGCTTCTACCTGCAGCGCGAGCCGGAAGTGCTCGCGCTGGGCCCCTTCCAGGGCAAGCCGGCCTGCCACCCCATCCCCTTCGACAGGGGGGTGTGCGGGGCGGCGGCGCGCACGCGCGAGACCCAGCGAGTGGATGACGTCCACGCCGTGGCCGAGCATATCGCCTGCGACGCCGCCTCCAACGCCGAGCTGGTGGTGCCAATCGTGGCGGGGGACCGCCTGTGGGGCGTTCTGGACCTGGACAGCCCGCTGAAGGGGCGCTTCGGCGACGCCGACCGGGCCGGCATCGAGGCCCTGGCGGCGGTGTTCGTCGCGCACAGCGAGCTCACATAGCACGACGCCCCGCAGCAGGGCTGCGGGGCGTCGCGTCGAAGCTGGTAGGACCAGGCGGATTTGAACCGCCGACCTCCACGATGTCAACGTGGCGCTCTAACCAACTGAGCTATGGTCCTGGAGGCTGTCATCGAGTCGCAGTGCGGTGGTAGGACCAGGCGGATTTGAACCGCCGACCTCCACGATGTCAACGTGGCGCTCTAACCAACTGAGCTATGGTCCTGCCTCGACCCGAAGCGGCCGCCGAGGCGGCTTCACCGCCCCGGCAACGGATGCATATAGTACCGATTCGCCAGCATTTTGCAAGCCTTCAGCGGTCGCTTTTGACCCGCTCGACCGCCTCCTGCCAGCCGCGATAGAGCCGTTCGCGCTCGGCCGCGTCCATCTGCGGCGTGAAGCGCCTCTCGCACTGCCAGAGGCCGGCGATCTCGTCGAGGTCCCGGTACCAGCCCAGCCGCAGCCCGGCCAGGTAGGCGGCCCCCAGGGCGGTGGTCTCGAGCACCGTGGGGCGATCCACCTGCTGGCCCAGCATGTCGGCCAGGAACTGCATGACCCAGTTGTTGGCCACCATGCCGCCATCGACCCTCAGGGTGTCGGGTGTCGCGGCCATGTCGTCGCTCATGCAGGCCTGGAGGTCGCGGGTCTGGTAGCAGACCGCCTGCAGGCCGGCGGCGACGATCTCGGCGATGCCGGTGTCGCGGGTCAGGCCGAAGATGGCGCCGCGCGCCTTGGGGTCCCAGTGGGGGGCACCCAGGCCGGTGAAGGCCGGCACCAGGTAGACGCTGTGCCCCGAGCGCGTCCGACGGGCCAGGGCCTCGGTCTCGGCGGCGTCGGCGAACAACCGCAGGCCGTCACGCAGCCACTGCACCGTGGCCCCGGCAACGAAGATGCTGCCCTCCATGGCGTAGGTAGGCCTGCCGTGCAGGCGGTAGCCGACGGTGGTCAGCAGGCGATTGCGCGAGCGCTCGGCCTTGTCGCCGGTGTTGACGATCATGAAGCAGCCGGTGCCGTAGGTGCTCTTGCCCATGCCCGGCGAGAAGCACGCCTGGCCGACCAGCGCCGCCTGCTGGTCCCCGGCCACGCCGGCGATGGGCAGTTCACCGCCCAGCCAGCGGGCGTCGACGCGACCGAAGTCGTCGCTGGAATCCTTCACCTCGGGCAGCAGCGAGTCGGGGATGCCGAACAGCGCCAGCAGCTCCGGATCCCAGCGCTGCTCGTGGATGTTGAACAGGGCGGTACGCGAGGCATTGGTGGCATCGGTGGCGTGCACCCGCCCCCCGGTCAGGCGCCAGATCAGGAAGGTGTCGATCGTGCCGAAGGCGAGCTCGCCACGCTCGGCGCGCTCGCGGGCCCCCGCCACGTTGTCGAGCAGCCAGGCCAGCTTGGTGGCCGAGAAGTAAGGATCGATCAGCAGCCCGGTGCGCGACTGCACGGCATCCAGGTGGCCGGCCTCGCGCAGCGCCTGGCAGCTGTCGGCGGTACGCCGGTCCTGCCAGACGATGGCGTTGTGCAGCGGCTCACCGGTGACCCGATCCCACAGCAGGGTGGTCTCGCGCTGGTTGGTGATACCCACCCCGACTACCTCGTCGAGCCCGACCCCGGCCCGCTCGATCGCCTCGCGACAGGTGGCCAGCACGCTCTCCCAGATCGCCTCAGGGTCGTGCTCCACCCAGCCGTCGCGGGGGAAGTGCTGGGGGAATTCGCGCTGCGCCGAGGCCAGGTTGCGACCCGAACGGTCGAAGAGGATGGCGCGCGAACTGGTGGTGCCCTGGTCGATGGCAAGCAGATAGTCGCCCATGGAGGCTCCTGTGGAAAATGTTCGTTTATAATCATTCAGGGTACCGCGCCGTGTTCGGAAATCTCTACGACCATGGTCGCACGCCACCGCGCCGTCACTGCCTAACCGCCTCGCCATCGCCTACACTGGCGCCAGCCACAGGGAGACGCCATGAATCAGCAACAACGCCACGACGCCATCGTCGAACTGGTCCGCCGCGAGGGCTACGCCAGCATCGAGCAGCTCACCGACCACTTCACCGTCACCCCCCAGACCATCCGTCGCGACCTCAACGCCCTGGCCGAGGAGGGGATGATCCGCCGCGTGCACGGCGGCGCGGGCCTCGAATCGAGCACCGTCAACACCGCCTATGCCACGCGCAAGACCCTCAACCTGGATGCCAAGCGTAGCATCGCCCGGCTGCTGGTGAACCGCATCCCCGACCACGCCTCGCTGTTCATCAACATCGGCACCAGCAACGAGGTGGTCGCCGAGGCCCTGCTCGAGCGCCATCGTGCCCTGGAGGTGATCACCAACAACCTCAACGTGGCGGCGATCCTGCAGCACAAGGAAGACTTCAATGTGATCATCGCCGGCGGCCAGGTGCGCTCCCGCGACGGCGGCATCATCGGCGAGGCGACCATCGACTTCATCAACCAGTTCAAGGTGGACTTCGGGCTCATCGGCATCAGCGGCATCGACGAGGACGGCTCGCTGCTGGAGTTCGACTACCAGGAAGTGCGCGTCGCCCAGGCCATCATCCAGAACTCGCGCCAGGTCTACCTGGCCGCCGACCACTCCAAGTTCCACCGCAACCCCTCCGTGCGCCAGGGCAACGTCACCCAGATCGATGCCCTCTTCACCGACCGCCGCCCGCCCCAGCCCATCTGCCAGTTGATGGAGAGCCACGACGTGGCGCTGCATATCGCCGACTGAGGCATCGCCCTCCCCCGTCGACACGGGAAAGCGAAACCGTCGGGTTCGCTTTCATCCACTTGATGTTCTATTTTGAATCCTATATTTTCGGTTACGAAACACCACGCTCCCGTGCACGGTCGACACCCGATGGAGGGCAAGCATGCAGCACAGTCACCAGACGCCGCCCCTGGACATGTTCGTCGTCGGCGGCGGCATCAACGGTACCGGCATCGCCAACGACGCGGCCGGCCGCGGCCTGTCGGTGGCCCTGTGCGAGCAGGGCGACCTGGCGTCGGCCACCTCCTCGGCCAGCAGCAAGCTGATCCACGGCGGCCTGCGCTACCTGGAGCACCGCGAGTTCCGCCTGGTGAGTGAAGCGCTGCACGAGCGCGAGATACTGCTCGCCAAGGCACCGCACATCATCCGGCCGATGCGCTTCATCCTGCCCCACCGGCCGCACCTGCGGCCGGCCTGGATGCTCCGCGCCGGCCTGTTCCTCTACGACCACCTGGGCCGGCGCAAGCGGCTGCCGGGCTCCCGGGCCCTGCGCTTCGGCCCGCGGTCGCCACTCGCACCCGGCATCCGGCGCGGCTTCGAGTACTCCGACTGCTGGGTGGACGATGCCCGCCTGGTGGTACTCAACGCCCGACAGGCCGCCGACCAGGGGGCCGAGATCCTGGTGCGCACCCGCTGCATCGCCACCCGTGAGGTGAACGGCCGGTGGGAGGTCGAGCTCGAGGATACGCGCAGCGGCGCGCGTTTCCTGCGCCACGCCCGGACCCTGGTCAACGCCGCCGGTCCCTGGGTGGAACGGGTGGTGCGCCGGCAGGCCGGCCGCGATTCCCGCTACACCATCCGCATGATCCAGGGCAGCCACCTGATCGTGCCACGGCTCAATCACGACGACCGCGCCTTCATTCTCCAGCACCACGACGGCCGCATCGTCTTCGTGCTGCCCTGGGAGAACGACTTCAGCCTGATCGGCACCACCGACCGCCGCTACCGCGGAGACCCGGCCGAGGTCGCCGCCGACGAGGAGGAGATCGACTACCTGCTGGGCGTGGTCAACGACCACTTCCGGCACCGGCTCACCCACGACGACGTGATCCGCACCTTCTCGGGCGTCAGGCCGTTGTGTGACGACGAGTCCGCCGAGCCCTCGGCCATGACCCGCGACTACACCCTGTCGCTGGACGACTCGGGCGCCCCGCTGCTGTCGATCTTCGGCGGCAAGATCACCACCTACCGCAAGCTGGCCGAGGCCGCCCTGGACAGCCTGGCACCGCATCTGCCCGACATGGGCCGCCCCTGGACATCCACGGCGCCGCTGCCCGGCGGCGACATCGACGACCCGGCGTCCTTCGCCGCGGCACTGCTCGCCGACTACCCCTGGCTCGGCGAGACGCGCGCGGGACGCTTCGCGCGCAGCTATGGCTCGCTGTGCCGGGAGTTCCTGGCCGGTGCCGGCGCCGAGGCCGACCTCGGCGAGGCCTTCGGTGCCGGGCTCACCGCCCGCGAGGTGGACTACCTCGTCGCGCGCGAGTGGGCCGAGCGCGTCGAGGACATCCTGTGGCGGCGCACCAAGCTCGACGTGCGCGTCACCGCCCCCCAGCGCCGGCGCCTGGCCGCCTACCTGAACGCCCGCAGCGCGCGTCCGGGCCTTCCCCGCGCGGCGCTCGCCTGAAGGCTCCGCCGCTCGTCGACCGGCATGCCGGCGGGGTATGCTCGGGCCATCTCGACGAAGGGAGTCGTGCCATGCTGTCCCCGATCCTGGCCCTGCTTGGTCTGCTGCTGCTGGGCGTGACACTGCTGCCGCGGCTGCCCGTGACCTGGTGGTGGATCCGCGCCGCCGAGTTCCCGCGCCTGCAGCTCGCCGCCCTGGCCCTGGCGATCCTGCTCGCCGCCTGGTGGTCCGAGCCCCCCTGGTCCTGGATCACCCGGACGGCGACCCTCGCCACCCTGGTGATCCAGCTCGCCTACATCCTGCCCTGGACGCGTTTCTGGCCGGTGCAGGTGCAGGGCGCCGAACCCGGCCATGAACGGCGCTGCCTGACCCTGCTGATCGCCAATGTGCTCACCCCCAACCGCAACGCCGAAGGGCTGGTCGCGCTGATCCAGCGGCACGACCCTGACATGGTGCTGACCCTGGAGTCCGACGCCTGGTGGCAGGCACGACTCGACGAGGCGCTGGACGCCGACTGGCCGCATGCCGTGAAGATCCCCCTGGACAACCTCTACGGCATGCACCTCTATTCGCGGCTACCGCTGGTGGACCCGCGCATCGAGTGGCGCATCCAGGACGACATTCCCTCCATCGAGACCGGCGTGACCCTGCCCTGCGGCGAGGAGATCCGCCTGCACGCCGTGCACCCGCGCCCCCCGGCCCCGGGCGAGAGCGAGGAGTCGCTGTGGCGCGATGCCGAGCTGCTGCTGATCGGCAAGCAGATCCACGAGAACCCGGTGCCCACTCTGGTGGCCGGCGACCTGAACGACGTGGCCTGGTCGCGCACCACCCGGCTCTTCTGCCGGGTCAGCGGCATGCTCGACCCACGCCGCGGCCGCGGCATGTTCAGTACCTTTCATGCCCACTACCCGCTGCTGCGCTGGCCCCTGGACCATATCTTCACCAGCGAGCACTTCACCCTGAAGGCGCTGCGCCGCCTGCCGGGCTTCGGTTCCGACCACTTCCCGATCCTCGCGACCCTCTGCCACCGCCCCTCACGGGCCGACGAGCACGACACCCCCGAGGCGGACCGCGACGAGCATCACGAGGCGCGCGCCACGATCCGCGAAGGCAAGCAGCGCGAGCAGGAGACCTGAGCCCGAAGCGCCGATCTTCCCGCTTTATTCAGGTATCCCGCCCCGGGTCAGCGCCGCCGGGTCGAGCAGCCGCTCCAGTTCCTCCCGCGACAGCTCGGTCTGCTCCTCGGCCACCTCGATGATCGGTCTGCCGGCCTGGTAGGCCCGCTTGGCGATGGCCGCCGCGGCGTCGTAGCCGATCACCGAGTTCAGCGCCGTCACCAGAATGGGGTTGCGTGACAGCGGCCCGGCCAGGTTGTCCTCGCGGACCTTGAAGGTGGCGATGGCGCGGTCGGCGAGCAGCCGCGCCGTGTTGCTCATCAGGGTGATGCCGGTCAGCAGGTTATGGGCCACCAGCGGCAGCATCACGTTGAGCTGGAAGTTGCCGCTCTGCCCCGCCACCGTCACCGCCGTGTCCAGGCCGATCACCTGGGCGGCGGCCTGGGCGGCGGATTCGGGAATCACCGGGTTGACCTTGCCGGGCATGATGGAGCTGCCCGGCTGCAGGGCCTGAAGCTCGATCTCGCCGAGCCCGGCCAGGGGCCCGGAGTTCATCCAGCGCAGGTCGTTGGCGATCTTCATCACCACGCAGGCCAGCCCGCGCAGCTGGCCGGAGAGCTCCACCGCGGCATCCTGGGAGGCCAGGCTGGCGAAGAAGCTGTCGTTGGGCGCGAAGGCCAGCCCGGTCTGCTCGGAGAGCTGGGCCGCCATGCGCTGGGCGAATTCGGGATGGGCGTTGATTCCGGTGCCTACCGCCGTTCCGCCCTGGGCCAGCCGACACAGCCGCACCAGGGCGCCATCCAGGCGCTCGATGGCCTGCCCCACCTGGCTCGACCAGCCGCCCAGTTCCTGGCCCAAGCGCAGCGGCATGGCGTCCATCAGGTGGGTACGGCCGGTCTTGACCACGCCGTCCAGTTCCGCGGCCCGGGCGTCGAGGATCTCGCGCAGGTGGACCAGCGCCGGGCGCAGCTCCCCCGTCACCTCCACGGCCGCCGAGACATGGATGGCGGTGGGGATGACGTCGTTGCTCGACTGGCCCATGTTGACGTGGTCGTTGGGTCCCACCTGAAGGCCATCGCGGCTGGCCAGGTGGGCCAGCACCTCGTTGACGTTCATGTTGCTGGAAGTGCCGGAGCCGGTCTGGAAGACGTCCACCGGGAACTGGTCGTCGTGCTCGCCGCGGATGACCGCCTCGGCAGCGGCGACGATGGCCGCGGCGCGCTCGGCATCCAGCAGCCCCAGGTCCCGGTTGGCCCGCGCCGCGGCCAGCTTGATGCGGGCGATGGCGTGGATGAAGGCGGGCGGCATGGGCTGCCCCGACACCGGGAAGTTGTTCACGGCGCGCTGGGTCTGGGCGCCATAGAGGGCCCCGTCCGGCACCTCGAGCTCGCCCATGCTGTCGCGTTCGATGCGCTTGTCGCTCATGGCGCTCTCCTCCTGATCGTGGTGGCGCACTCCCCCTCACCATGGGGCCGGCGGCGTCATCCGGCAAGGTGGCGTGCTGGCGATGACGAATCTTTCCCGGCATGTTGCAATGCACAAGAGAGGCTGCTATTGTGCATTGCAACAGAGCGGTGATGCCGCTCACCGCCAAAACGTGAAACCTGGAGGTTCCACCATGCTGAACGCTTTCAACTTCGATACCAAGGCCTTCGACACCAAGCAGGTCGAATCCCTGTTCTTCGGCCCGGCCCGCGCCTACGCCAACCTGGCCGTCGACTACAGCGAGAAGCTGGCCCACGCCCAGCTGGACGCCACCAAGGCCTACACCGACACCGGCCTGGCCCAGCTGCGCACCCTGCTCAGCGTCAAGGACGCCGAGGGCCTGCGCAGCTACATGGAAGGCCAGCAGAAGGTCGCCAAGGACCTCGCCGAGCGCCTGAAGGGCGACGCCGAGAAGGTGGTTTCCCTGCAGCAGGACTTCGTCCAGCAGAGCCAGAAGCTGACCGAAGAGAACGTCAAGCAGGCGCAGACGACCGCCAGCAAGACCGTCCAGCAGTAAGCCCCCGATGACGCCGGCTCGCCGGCGTCGACGGATGCCAGACCGCCGCTCCTCGAGCGGCGGTCTGCGTTTTTGTGTGCCGAAGGATCCCCGCCGGCCAGCGTTTGCGCTACCCTCCCGTCAGGCACAGGGCGCCACCGATCAGGGAGAGAACCGATGAAACGCTGGATACCGTTCGCGCTATCGGGCCTGCTGCTGGCCGGCTGCGAGATCGTGCCCCCCACCCCGTCCCCTACCGAGCGCATCGAGGTCATCGAGCGCGGCGAACGCCCGCCGGAGCCCCGCGAGGAAGAACCCCAGCCCACCCCCGGCCGGGCCCCCCGCGAGGTCGCCTTCCCCGAGGCTGAATATGCCGCCCTGGAGAAGCACGGCAGCGGCGTGATCAGCGGGCGCCTCACCCTGAGTGGCCGGCCGATCGCCGGCGCCGGCATCTCGGTGGCCCCGGTCACCACCTATTCCGCCGAGGCCGCCGAGAAGGCGCTGGCGGGCATCGCAGTGGAACCCGCCGATCCCCGAGCCCGCGAATACACCCGCACCACGCGCACCGACGGCAATGGTCACTTCCGCGTCTCCGATCTCCCTGCCGGGGAGTTCTACGTCTCCGGCAGCGGCCGCGACCCGGCCAGCGGCCAGACCCGGGTGGTCATCCGCCAGGTCGGCCTGGGCAAGGGCCAGCGGCGCGAGGTCGAGCTGAGCCGCTGACGGCTCGGCACCGATCCCGCTGCGGTGCCCTCCCGCCGCCTGCCGTATTCCACCGCTTGTCGCGAGAAGGACGGCCGGGTGGCTGCTAGGCTGGAAGCTGAGTATCGCGCCCCACGCGGGGACGATATCCGCGTTTCAGGAGGATCGACATGGACAGGACGACACGCATCGCTACCCCCACCGGCGGCCTGGGCATTCCGCTGCTGGCGGTTCTGCTCGCCTTGCCCACCGCCGCCCAGGCGGCCACGCTCGAGGAGATTCGCGAGCGCGGCCATATCCGTGTGGCGGTGGCGGATGAGGAGCCCTATGGCTACCTGGACGAGGATGGCGAGGGGCGCGGCGCCGGCCCCGAGGTGGCTCGGCACCTGCTGGAACAGCTGGGCATCGAGCGGATCGAGTGGCAGGTCGTGGACTTCGACGACCTGATCCCCGGGCTCGAGGAAGACGAGTTCGACATGGCGGCGGCGGAGATGGCCATCCGCCCCGATCGCTGCGCGCGGGTGCTCTTCTCCGAACCCAACACCTCCTATGGCGAGGGGCTGCTGGTGAGAGCCGCGAACCCCCACGAGATCAACGCCTACGACGCCTTCGCCGAGCGCGACGACATCCGCGTCGCGGTGCTCTCGGGCGCCACCCAGGTCGATATCCTGACCGCGCTCGGCGTACCCGAGAGCCGCCTGGTGGCGATCGACAGCAATGCCCAGGCGATCGACACGATCCTCGACGGCGAGGCGGAAGCCTACGCCGGCACGGGGCTGACGGTCAGCCAACTGGCCGAACGGGACCGCCAGGTGGAGGTCGCGCAGAACTTCGTCGATCCCGAGGTGGACGGCGAGATGGTGCGCAGCTGGGGGGGCTTCGCCTTCCCGCTCGACGCCGAATCGCTGCGCGACGCCTTCAACGAGGCGCTGCTCGACTACCGCAACACCCAGGCCTGGGAGGACACCCTGAGCGGCTACGGCTTCACCCAGGACGACATCCTCAACGCCTTCCGCTTCGATACCGACTGGCTGTGCAGCGAGCAGTGAGCCCTACCAGCCCAGCGCCTGCTTGACGAAGGGGATGGTCAGCTTGCGCTGGGCCGACAGCGAGGCACGATCCAGGTCCTCGAGCATCCCGAAGAGTTCGTCCAGGCGTCGCGGCCCACGATGCAGGATGTAGCGGGCCACCTCGTCGGCCAGCTGCATGCCGCGAACCCCGGCACGCAGCTGCAGGGCCGCCAGGCGGCCCGCATCGTCCAGCCCCTGGACGTGGAAGGTCACCCCCCAGGTCAGTCGCGAGGCCAGGTCGGGCAGTTGCACCGGCAACCGGCGCGGCGGGGCCTCGGCGACCACCACCAGGCGCTTGCCGGCGTCGCGCAGGCGATTGAAGGCGTGGAACAGCGCCTCCTCCCAGCGCCGGCGCCCCACCACCCGCTCCAGGTCGTCGATGGCCACCAGGTCGAGGCGCTCGATCTCCTCCAGCATCAGCGGCGGGAAATGGCCCAACTCCTCCAACGGCAGGTAGAGGGCGCGCCGCCCGCGGTCCGAGGCGGCGTGGCAGGCGGCCTGCAGCAGGTGACTGCGCCCCACGCCGGGCGCCCCCCAGAGGTAGAGGAAGGGCTCGCCGTCGGGGTCGAACTGGCGAGTCAGGCGATCCACCAGGCTGGCATTGGGCCCGGGAAAGAAATTGACGAAGGTGGCATCGTCACGCAGCCCGACACCCAACGGCAGCTGTGCCGGCGCACGCCTCATGGCGACTCCTCGTCGTGGTGGGGGGAGAGCGTCTCGTCGTACAAGGGACTGTGCTTGTAACGGTCGTTGAGTTCCCGCAAGAGTACCATGATCACCGCCGCCGCCGGCAGCGCCAGCAGCACCCCGGTGAAACCGAAGAGGTTGCCGCCGGCCAGCACCGCGAAGATCACCGCCACGGGGTGCAGGCCGATCTTGTCGCCGAGCAGCTTGGGCTGCAGCAGCACGCTCTCCACCACCTGACCGAGGCCGAACACCGCCGCCACGCCCAGCAACATCAGCCAGTCGCCGCCCTGGAAGAAGGCCACCAGGCCGGCCACGCTGATGCCGACGATGACCCCCAGGTAGGGCACGATGCTGGCCAGCCCCGAGAGCAGGCCGATCAGCAGGCCGAAGCGTACGCCCAGCAGGGTCAGGCCGATGGCGTAGATGATGCCCAGGCAGAGCATGACGATCAACTGGCCCCGCAGGAAGGCCGAGAGCACCTCGTCACACTCCCCGGCGAGGCGGATGACGGTGGCCTCCCAGCGACGCGGCAACCAGTCGCGCACCTTGGCGACGATGATGTCCCAATCCAGCAGCAGGTAGAAGGTCACCACCGGGATCAGCGCCAGGTTGCCGATCCAGCCCAGCAGCGCCAGCCCCGAGCGCGACACCTGGGAGAGCAGGGTCGCGGCGAAGGTGCCCGTCTCCTTCCAGTTGTCGACCACCGCCTGGCGCAGCTGGTCGATATCCGTGGAGAGGTCCAGGCCGGTCAGCGACTGGACCCGGGGCACCACGGTCTCCTGTACCCAGTTGAGCACCGCCGGCAAGGCCTCCACCAACTGCCCCAACTGGCGCCCCAGCACCGGCACCACCAGCAGCAGGCCCACCACGATGATCAGCGTCAGCAGCAGGAACACCAGCGACACCGAGAGCCGCCGCGACAGCCCCCGCGCCTCGAGGCGATCGGCCAGGGGGTCGCCCAGATAGGCCAGCACCATGCTGACGAAGAAGGGCATCAGCACCGGCTCGATGCTGATGAAGAACCATAGCGCCAACGCCAGGACGCCGATTACCACCCACCACTGCCTGCGCATCTTCCACCTCCCTGTCACGCCGCGACCGACAGGCTGCCAGTCGCCTGACGTGATGCTACAATTCGCACCCTGACTTGCCCACCATGAAGCGGCCCGCACGGCGCGCCGTCGACATGCCGATCACGACCCGACAGGATCCCAGATGACCGATTCCTCCCCACGCCCCTCGCTCAGCTACAAGGACGCCGGCGTCGACATCGATGCCGGCAATGCCCTGGTCGACCGCATCAAGGGCGTCGCCAAGCGCACCGCCCGCCCCGAGGTGATGGGCGGGCTGGGCGGCTTCGGTGCACTCTGCGAGCTGCCCGGCGGCTACCGGGAGCCGGTGCTGGTCTCCGGCACCGACGGCGTCGGCACCAAGCTGCGCCTGGCCATGGACCTGGGCCGCCATGACACCATCGGCATCGACCTGGTGGCGATGTGCGTCAACGACCTGGTGGTGGCCGGCGCCGAGCCGCTGCTGTTCCTCGACTACTATGCCACGGGCCGGCTCGACGTGGACATCGCCGCCGACGTGGTGAGCGGCATCGGCGCAGGCTGCGAGCAGGCGGGCTGCGCCCTGGTCGGCGGCGAGACCGCCGAGATGCCCGGCATGTATGCGGGCAACGACTACGACCTGGCCGGCTTCTGCGTCGGGGTGGTCGAGAAGTCCGAGATCCTCGACGGCAGCCGCGTGGCGGAGGGCGACGTCCTGCTCGGCCTGGCCTCCTCCGGGCCGCACTCCAACGGCTACTCGCTGATCCGCAAGATCCTCGAGGTGAGCGGCGCCAGCCTCGACACCGCCATCGATGGCGCCCCCCTCGCCGACGCCCTGATGGCCCCCACCCGCATCTATGTCAAGCCGCTGCTGTCGCTGATCCGCGAGAGCGGCGTGCCGGTCCATGCGCTCTCCCACATCACCGGCGGCGGCCTCACCGAGAACCTGCCGCGGGTGCTGCCGGAGGGGCTCGCGGCACGGGTCGACGTGGAGGCCTGGCGTCGTCCGGCGGTGTTCGAGTGGCTCAAGGACCAGGGCAACGTCGCCGAGGAGGAGATGTACCGCGTGCTCAACTGCGGTATCGGCATGGTGATCGTGGTGCCGGCCGAGAAGGCCGACCAGGCCCGCGCCCACCTCCAGGCCCAGGGCGAGGCGGTCTATCGCATCGGCGAGATCGTCGCCGGCACGGAAGGCGGCGAGCGCGTGGTGCTGGAGAACCTGTCGGCATGAGCGAGAACCACGCGAGCGACACCCTGCGCGACTTCACCCCCGAGCCGACGGATGCCCGCCGGGTGGTGGTGCTGATCTCCGGCAACGGCAGCAACCTCCAGGCGCTGATCGACGAGCAGGTCCACGAGCGGCTGGGCGGCAAGATCGTCGCGGTGATCTCCAACGAGCCCGATGCCTACGGGCTGGTGCGCGCCCGGGAGGCGGGCATCGACGCCGTGGTGCTGCCCCATCGCGAGTACGACAGCCGCGACGCCTACGACGGCGCCCTGATCAAGGTCATCGAGCGCCACGAGCCCGACCTGGTGGTACTGGCGGGCTTCATGCGCATCCTCAGCCCGCGCTTCGTGCAGCGCTTCCTGGGTCGGCTGATCAACATCCACCCCTCCCTGCTGCCCGACTACCAGGGCCTGAACACCCATGCCCGGGCCCTGGCCGACGGCGTCACCGAGCACGGCTGCAGCGTGCACTTCGTCACCGAGGAGCTCGATGGCGGCCCGGTGGTGCTGCAGGCGGCAGTCGAGGTGGCCGAGGGCGAGACCGAGGAGAGCCTCAAGCAGAAGGTCCACGCCCGCGAACACCTGATCTACCCCATCGCCGTGAAGTGGTGTCTGGAGGGGCGGCTGCAGTTCACCGCCGGCGGCGCCACCTTCGACGGCACCCCACTGCCGCCCCAGGGGCTACGCATGTCCCACGCCGATGCGGCGGAGGAGCTGGACGAGGACTGACAGCTGGAAGCTGGAAGCTGGAAGCTGGAAGCTGGAAGCTGGAAGCTGGAAGCTGGAAGCTGGAAGCTGGAAGCTGGAAGCTGGAAGCTGGAAGCTGGAAGCTGGAAGGGAGCATGAAACCTCCACCGCCTGGGTCAAGGTTTTTCTTCCAGCTTCAGGCTTAAACCTCCGGGCGAAGCCCGGCCCTTCCAGCCGCGAAGCGCCGCTCTTCCCGCTTCAAGCTCCTGGGCCCGGGCTCAGGTGCGGGGAAGCGTGACCCCCCGCTGTCCCATGTACTTGCCGCCGCGGTCCTTGTAGGAGGTCGCGCACACCTCATCGGATTCCAGGAACAGCATCTGGGCCACGCCCTCGTTGGCATAGATCTTGGCCGGCAGGTTGGTGGTGTTGGAGAACTCCAGGGTCACGTGGCCCTCCCACTCGGGCTCCAGCGGCGTCACGTTGACGATGATCCCGCAGCGCGCATAGGTGGACTTGCCCAGGCAGATGGTCAACACGCTGCGCGGGATGCGGAAGTACTCCACGGTGCGCGCCAGGGCGAAGGAGTTGGGCGGGATCACGCAGACGTCGCCCTTGACGTCGACGAAGCTCTTGTCGTCGAAGGCCTTGGGGTCGACCACCGCCGAGTGGATGTTGGTGAACACCTTGAACTCGTCGGCACAGCGCACATCATAGCCGTAGCTGGAAGTCCCGTAGGAGATCACCCGGCGATCGTTGACGTAACGAACCTGATCGGCCTCGAAGGGCTCGATCATGCCCTCCTGCTCGGCCATGCGGCGGATCCACTTGTCGGACTTGATGCTCATCGGGACGCTTCCTGCTGGAGTGGGAACGGGGGCCTGACGGCGCCGGGGCCGCCATGATAGCGGCCCCGGAAGCGGGCGTCACGGCCTCCCCGGAAGGAGGTAGGGCGGCGGCTGCCGCTCAGTCGTCGCTGAAGGAGATGCTCGGCCCCTCGGGCGACTGGGCGGCCAGTTGCGCGGCCACCTGGCGAGCCATGTCGCGGAAGGTGGCGGTCACCTCGCCATCCGGTTCGGCCACCACGCTGGGCCGCCCGCCATCCACCTGCTCGCGGATGGCCAGCGTCAGCGGCAGGCGCCCCAGCAGGCGCGTCTGGTACTCCTCGGCGATGCGCTCGCCGCCTCCCTCGCCGAAGATCGGCTCGGCGTGGCCGCAGTTCGAGCAGAGGTGCAGGCTCATGTTCTCCACCACGCCGAGCACCGGGACGTTCACCTTGCGGAACATCTCGATGCCCTTGCGGGCGTCGAGCAGGGCGATGTCCTGGGGTGTGGTGACGATCACCGCGCCGTCCACCGGCACCTTCTGGGCCAGGGTGAGCTGGATGTCACCGGTGCCCGGCGGCATGTCGATGAACAGCACGTCCAGGTCGTCCCACTGGGTCTGGGTCAACAACTGCTGGAAGGCGCCGGCCACCATGGGCCCGCGCCATACCATGGGTTCGCGGATGTCGACCATGAAGGCCATGGACATGGCCTGGATGCCGTGGGCCTCGAGCGGGCGCATGCGGTTCTCGCCGGCCTCCTGGGGGCGCACCCCCTCGCCCACGCCCAGCATCCGGGCCTGGCTGGGGCCGTGGATGTCGGCATCGAGGATACCCACGCGGTAGCCCTCGGCGGCCGCGGCCAGTGCCAGGTTGACGGCGACGGTGGACTTGCCGACCCCGCCCTTGCCGGATGCCACGGCGACGATGTGCTTGACCCCTTCGATCACGTCCTGCTCCTTCGCTGGTGGTTCGACTCTGCCGGCAGGGCCGACAGTATCTGGTCAGTATACCCGTCCACCCCGTTGACCACACAAGGCGCAGGACGTACGACGGCGGGCCTCCCGGCCCGCCGTCGCAGTGGGGTGGAAGACGAGGCCGCCTACTCCGCGGCGGCCTCCTGCTCCTCGGTGGCCTCTTCCTCTCCGGTGGCCTCTTCCTCTCCGGTGGCCTCTTCGGTCTCCGCGCCGCCGACCCCGGCCTCGAGCTCGGTCAGCTCGCTGCGCCAGGTGTCCAGCTGCTGCTCCAGGCGCTCGAGCTGCTCCTCGCGGCGCTCGACCTCGCCCTCCTGGGTAGCGACCTCGTCGCGGCCGATGCCGATGGCGATTTTCAGGTCCTCGAGTTCGGTGCGGGCGGCCTGGACATCGCCCTCGGTCTCGTCGCGGGTCTGGCGGGCCGACTCGACCGCCTGGTTCAGCTCGTCACGCTCGGCGGCGAGCTCCTCCAGGGTCGCCTCGAGATCGTCGCGCTCGGCCTGGTGGACCTCGATCTCCTCTTGCAGGCCGTCGCGCTCGTCGCGTGCCGCAGCGATCTCCTCCTCGAGGGCCTCGAGATCGGCCTGGGCCTGCTGGCGCGCCTCCTCGGCCTGCTGGCGCGCCTGTTCGGCCTGCTGGCGCGCCTGCTCGGCGGCCTGACGCTCTTCTTCGGCCTGCTGACGCGCGGCCTCGGCCTCCTGGCGGGCCGCCTCGGCATCCTGGCGCGCCTGATCGACGGCATCATGCTCTTCCTGCAGGGCCGTCAGTGCCTCCTGCGCCGAGGCTTGCTCCTCCTCCAGGGAGGCGACGTCGGCTTCCAGGGTCTCGCGCGATGCCCGCAGTTCCTCGAGGCGCGTCTCGGCCTCGCCGATCTCGGCCTGGCGCGCCTCGAGGTCGGCGGCGGCCGTCTCGCGCTGCTCGTCGAGCTCGGTCAGTTGCGATTCCAGCGCCTCGAGTTCCTCGCCGGCCTGGTCGTGCTCCTCCAGTTGGCTGGAGAGGGACTGGTTGCGCGACTCCAGCACCTCGAACTCGGCCTCGAGGGCCTCTCGCGCCTCCTGATGGGAACCGGCGCTGGACTGGGCGATGATGGCCCAGATCACGGCGACCACCGCCACGGCCGCCAGCGCCCTGACCCGGTTGTCCTTGAAGGGTGATGACTGCGAGGTTTCCGTCATGGGACCTCTCCTTCTCTGCTTCAACCTTGCGTCTCGCCGGTTCGCCGCGGCGCACCGGCCCGGATACTGCCTCAATCAGCATACAGAGCCGACCGCAAGGGAGAAAGTTGCAGCCAACGGCGACTCGCTCAGAACGCCGCCGAGCCGGGCACCAGACGCCAGTCGGACAACCAGGGCGAGCCGCCCACCTCGACGCCCAGCTCTCGCAGCCAGTCCGCCACAACCAGGTTGGACTGGTGGGGGAACCAGTAGGCGCGCGGATGGGGCACGAAGTCCAGGCCGAAGTCGGCGCTGCGAACCGGGGCCGCCCCGGCCGCCGCGAAGCGGGCATCCAGACGCCGCCGCAGGGCCTGGACCCGCCGGCGCTCCACCCGCAGGGAGTGAACCCGCTCGACCCCCTCCGGCGCCAGGGCCCGTGGATCGCCGTCCCCCTCGCCCAGGCCGCGCCCCAGGGCACCCGGCGTGGGCCACAGCAGGGCGGCCAGGCCGCTCAGGAGACCGCGCCGCCCCTCCACGTACCAATGCCAGTCGCCATAGCTGTAGCGCGCCAGGCGTCCATCCTCGCGAGGCAATACCAGGCTGGCGTGGCGACCGTGATCCAGCAGGTAGACGGTCACCGGCGCCACCGGCTCCTCCGGGGGCACCAGCCGCCCCGCACAGCCGGCCAACAGCAACAGGGTCAGCAGCGCCGGCCAGGCCGGCCCCCTGCGACCCCGCCGCCATGCGGCCCGCATGCCACGACCGATAATCATCATGAAGTGTCCCATGAGTCCAAGGGTAGTCGTGATGACGCAACTCGATCGCGATACCGCCATTGACTCGGCAGGCAGCCCGCGGCCTATGCTGGAGTGACACGCCGCCATGGACCGCGCGATGACGCCCTTCCCCGCCTCCCGCAAGCCGTCTCTCCCCCCGCCGCTGAGGCGGACGGGGCGCTTCGCCTGGCGCGTGCTCACCGCCTTCCTGCGCAACCGCGGCATCCTGCTGGCCGGCGGCGTGGGCTACAACATCCTGCTCTCCATCGTGCCGCTGTTCGCCCTGCTGGTGGTGCTGCTGGCCCGGGTGGTGGACGAGCAGCACCTGCTCGAGGTCATGGCGGTGCAGGCCCAGCATCTGGCCCCGGCCCATGCCGAGGTACTGATCGACGCCGTGCGCAGCCTGCTCGACTCCCGTGACGTCATCGGCATCCTGGGCCTGCCGGTGCTGCTGCTGTTCAGCTCCTTCGCCTTCCGCATGCTGGAAGACGCCCTGGCGATCCTCTTCCATGCCCCGGACACCCACCACGGGCGCAGCATCTGGGTCTCGGTGCTGCTGCCCTACGCCTTCATGCTGGTGCTGGGCGCCGGCCTGCTGCTGCTTACCCTGCTGGTGAGCCTGGGCAGCGCCGTCAATGCCCTGTGGCTGGCGCTCTTCGATCGCCAGCTGCCCCTGGCGGGCCTCTCCGAGCCGATGCTCAACCTGACCAGCTTCCTGGGGGTCTTCGCCCTGTTCAGCGCCATCTACAAGGTGCTGCCGGTGGTCAAGATCGCCCTGCGTCGCGCGGTGATCGGCGGCTTCGTCGCCGCCCTGCTGTGGGAGGGGGTACGCCTGCTGCTGGTCTACTACTTCGCCAACCTGTCGCTGGTCAACGCCGTCTACGGCTCCCTGGCCACCCTGATCGTGGTGCTGCTCAGTCTCGAGGTGGGCGCCGTCATCCTGCTGCTGGGTGCCCAGGTGATCGCCGAGCTGGAGCGCAACGCCCGCCTCGGCCTGCCCTGGCACGTCGACCCGCGGCGTCAGGCGGTGACCCACGTCGACTGACGCCCCTCAGAGGGTCGAGCGTCTTCAACCGTCAGAAGGTAGAAAGTCCCGTTGCCTCCATGAGCCGGTAGCGCCAGCTCTGCCAGGCGGTGGCGTCGTCGTGGGCGGCGAAGGGCTCGCTGGTATGGCGCGAGGGGGTGTCGACCCAGCGCTCCTCGAAGAAGGCCGCGGCGTCGATCAACGCCGGCATGTCCGTCGGGCCGGCCAGGCGCACGCTGGTCTCGAGGTTGAGGTCGTCGAGGTTGCGTCGGGTGAAGTTGGCCGAGCCGAGGATCAGCTCCGCCTCGCCCCCGTCGGCGGGGCGACGCAGCAGCAGCTTGCTGTGGCACTGTTCCCCACGGGTGGCGCACCAGCGCACCTCGATACCCGCCGCCGCCAGCTCACGGGCCACCGGGCGGTTGGGGATGCCGCCCTTCTCCAGGCCGAAGGCGTCGCGGTTGGGATCGAGCAGTGCACGGACCTCGGCGCCACGGGCCCGGGCGGCCTTGAGCGCCTCGATCACCCCGCGATGGGCCAGGTAGAAGACCGCCAGGTCGAGGCGGTCGCCGGGGCGACTGGCGGCGATGGCGGCCAGCAGGGCGTCGCGGATCGCGCCCTCGGTGAGCAGCTGCACCCGGGGGCCGGCGAGGTCGCCCGCCGCCGCGGGAGCCGACGGCCCGGGCAGGGTGACGCCGGACCAGGCCGCCACCGGCCGTTCGGAGTCGAGCAGGTCCAGGGCCGCCGGCCCCTGGAACACCAGCGCCACGTTGCCGTGGCGGCTGCTGGCGTCGTGGGGATTCGCCGAGGTCACCAGGCCCGCCCAGTCGTCGCCCCGGTCGACCACCAGGGTCTTGCGGTGGTTGGCGTTGAAGTTGAGCAGCGTCAGGTAGCTGCGCAGGGTGACCCGCCCCGGCCCCAGGGCATTGGGTAGCCAGCCGGCCCCGGCGCTGTTGTCGAACCAGCGCGGCCCCAGGTGCCAGGCGCCGGACCACAGCGGGTTGGAAGCGCGCAGCCGGGTCAGGTCGGTCTCCACCACCCGTACGCCGGCCTCGCGCAGCCGCTCGAGATGCTCGAGCTCGAGGCCACCGTAGAGGGTATTGAGCGGATCGGTGATCACCACCGCCCGGAGCCCCGGGTGGCGCCGACGGGCCGCGATCAGCGCCTCGCTCAGCTCGCGGGAGAGCGGCCGGAAGTCCTCGCCGTCGGCGTTGCCGGCGAAGGCGTTGAACAGGAACATGTCGACCACCACCAGGCGGCGGGCCTGGCCGATCAGCGCCAGCACCTCGTCGAAGATCCACTGCTGCTGGTGGCGCCGGCCCGCGGCGTCGTACCAGGTCCTGTCGGCCAGGAAGCGCACTTCGGCGGCGGGCCGCTCCGGCCCGGCCCGGCCGAGCCCCTCGGGCAGCGGCTTCATGCGCTGCCAGGTTCCCATGGCCACCCAAGCCAGCAGCACCGCCCCCAATATCCAGGGCCACATCCGTCGCCTCCCCGTCTCGGCCATGTCGCCTGCCTCCCTGCCCCTTGCCTGCCGGCACCCGCCGGCGACCTCCGTCGCCAGCATAACCCGGGACCCGACCGGAACGCAGCGCGCCCGGCCGTAGCCGGGCGCGCTGCATGACGCTATCGCTCGACTTCAGCGACGGCGTGCCAACCGGCGACGACGCAGGACGAGCCTGGCCATGGCCGCTATGGCTGCCACGCCCAGGATGCCGATCGCCAGTACGGCCAGCATCGAGGGGCTGCCGGTATGGGCATGGACCCCTGGGGCGCCATGCCCAGGGTGGGCCAGGACGGTGCTGACCGGCCCCAGGGCCACAGCACCCAGGGAGAGGGAACGAGCGAAGGGAGAAAGCCTGAGGGTCATCGTGAATCTCCTGGTCTTGGGGGCATCGTTGCAGAAAGGGATCAGGCGGGTGTGGTGGCGACCTGGGGCCGGCGCTCCGGCAGCATGCCGCGGTCGAGGATGAAGCGGATGATCTCCTCGAGGCCGACACCGTCGTAGAGATTGGTGAACACGAAGGGACGCTCGCCGCGCATCGTCTTCGCATCGCGCTCCATCACCTCGAGCGAGGCATGAACCTGTTCGGCGATGTCGATCTTGTTGATGATCAGCAGGTCCGACTTGGTGATGCCGGGGCCGCCCTTGCGCGGGATCTTGTCGCCGGCGGAGACGTCGATCACGTAGAGGGTGAGGTCGGAGAGTTCCGGACTGAAGGTGGCCGAGAGGTTGTCGCCGCCGGACTCCACCAGCACCAGTTCCAGGTCGGGATGGCGCGCCTGGAGGTCGTCGATGGCGGCGAGGTTCATGGAGGCGTCCTCGCGGATGGCGGTGTGCGGACAGCCACCGGTCTCCACGCCGAGGATGCGATCCGCCGGTAGCGCCTCGTGCTTGAGCAGGAAGTCGGCATCCTCGCGGGTATAGATATCGTTGGTGACCACGGCGATATCGTAGTGGTCGCGCAGCGCCAGGCAGAGCTGCTTGAGCAGTGCCGTCTTGCCGGAACCCACCGGGCCGCCGACGCCTACGCGCAGGCAATGTGTCATCTTTTTCTCTCCTCATGCATGCTTCAATCGTTTGCCTTTCCGGCACGGGCGACCCACTGGCCTCACCACGCCACGCGGCCGAAACCCTGGCCCTCCGGCCGCGCGAGGTGGATTCGCCAGTGATCGCCCTGCCGTCCTGTCTTGACGTTCGGCGCTAACTTCTGAACAGCCGCGAATACTGGGTCTCGTGCAGGGCGCTGGCCAGCGCCAGGCCGGGCAGTGCCGGGCCGAGCTCGTCGTCGGGCAGCGAGAGCGCCTCATCCACCGCGGCCACCAGCGCCGGTCGCAGCCGCTCCACCAGGCGCTGGGCGGCGGTATGGCCCAGCGGCAGCGCCTTGCAGGCCACCGTCAGCTGGTTCTCCAGCCAGGCCCAGGCGAAGCCGAGCAGCGCCTGGCGCACCGGCACCCCGCGGCACCGGGCGGCCCAGGCGAAGACGGTCACATAGCCGGCGCCCGCAGGCAGCGCCGGCGCCTCCCGCGAAGGGCTCTCCGGCAGCAAGTCGAGGCTCGCCAGCAGCCGTGCCAGGCTGCTGCCCAGTCGGGCATCCTCGGCGACGAGCTCGGCGGTCTCGCGGTTGGCGGCGAGCCAGGCGTCCCACTCGGCCAGCGCCTCGTCATCGCCCTCGGCCCAGGCGGCGTACAGGCGCGCCAGCGCCGGCAGCTCGCAGCGGGTCAGGCCATCGTCGAGCACGCCGGCGAGCCAGTCACCGAGGCTCGCCTCGTCGCTCACCCAGCCCAGCTCGAAGGCGCTCTCCAGCCCCTGGGAGAAGGCGAAGGCGCCGATCGGCAACGCCGGGCTGACCAGCTGCAGCAGGCCCAGCAGTGCCAGATCGTCGCCCTGCCCCCCACTCGGCAGGTCGACCAATTCAGTGGGCATGGTGATGTCCTGGTTCGTGATCATGGCCGTGTGAATGAGAGTGCCCGCCCGGTTGCCGATAGGCGCCCGGCTCCGGGTCGAAGGGGGCATCGACACGTTCGAGGCTCGCCCCCAGCCGTTCGGCCAGCTCCTCCAACACATGGTCCGGCGGGAAGCGCACGAAGCCGCCGCGCGCGTCCTCGCCCAGCGCCAGTTGCACATGGCGGTTGCCCAGGTGGTAGGCGAGCCGCGCCAGTGGCAGCCCGGCGACGACCCGTGCGGTGACCACCGGCTCGACGGCCGCCCTGACGATCACCACCTCGCCGCTCGCGGCACCCAGGCCCTCACCGTCGCGCAGCACCGGGCCGCGGTCCAGGAACAGGCCGAGCTCGCGTCCGGCATCGCTCGTCGCCTTGAGGCGGCCCAGCATGCGCCGCTCATAGGGCAGCGTCAGGGTATCGCTGGCCCGATCCGCCGCGATGGGCCCCAGCCGTTCGGTCAGTCTCAACATATGGGCTCCTAGAAAAGGTGATAACGCTGGGCGAGCGGCAGCTCGGTGGCCGGCTCGCAGGTCAGCAACTCGCCGTCGGCCCGCACCTCGTAGGTCTGGGGGTCGACCTTCAGGTCGGGGCAGGCGTCGTTGAGCTTCATGTCGGCCTTGCGCACGCCGCGCACGTTGCGACAGGCGGAAAGCTCGCTCGCCAGGCCCAGCCGTTCCTTGATGCCGGCGTCCAGGGCCGCCTGGCTGACGAAGGTCAGCCGGGTCTGGCTGGCCGCACGACCGAAGGCGCCAAACATATAGCGGTAGTGCACCGGCTGGGGCGTGGGGATGGAGGCGTTGGGGTCGCCCATGGGCGCCGCGGCGATCATCCCCGCCTTGAGGATCAGCGCCGGCTTGACGCCGAAGAAGGCCGGGTCCCAGAGCACCAGGTCGGCCAGCTTGCCGACCTCCACCGAGCCCACCTCGTGACTGATCCCATGGGTGATGGCCGGGTTGATGGTGTACTTGGCGATATAGCGCCTGGCGCGGAAATTGTCGGCACCCAGCGCCGCGTCTTCCGGCAGCAGGCCGCGCTGCACCTTCATCTTGTGGGCGGTCTGCCAGGTGCGGCACACCACCTCGCCGACCCGCCCCATGGCCTGGGAGTCGGAAGCGATCATCGAGATCACCCCCAGGTCCTGGAGGATATCCTCGGCGGCGATGGTCTCGCGGCGGATCCGCGAGTCGGCGAAGGCCACGTCCTCGGGGATGTTCGGGTCGAGGTGGTGGCACACCATCAGCATGTCGAGGTGCTCGTCGATGGTGTTGACCGTATAGGGCCGCGTCGGGTTGGTGGAGGACGGCAGCACGTACTCCTTGGCGCAGGCGGTAAGGATGTCCGGTGCGTGGCCGCCCCCGGCGCCCTCGGTGTGGTAGGTATGGATGCAGCGCTCCTTGAACGCCGCCAGGGTATCCTCGACGAAGCCCGATTCGTTGAGGGTGTCGGTATGGATGGCGATCTGGACGTCGTAGCGCTCGGCCACCGAGAGGCAGTTATCGATGGATGCCGGGGTGGTGCCCCAGTCCTCGTGGAGCTTGAGGCCCATGGCCCCGGCCTCGAGCTGGGCCTCCAGCGCCTCGGGTAGGCTGGCGTTGCCCTTGCCCAGCAGGCCGATGTTCATGGGCAGGTCGTCCACCGCCTGGAGCATCTTGCCGAGGTGCCACTCCCCCGGCGTGCAGGTGGTGGCATTTGACCCCGTGGCCGGCCCGGTGCCGCCGCCCAGCATGGTGGTGATGCCGCTCATCAGCGCCTCCTCCACCAGTTGCGGACAGATGAAGTGGATATGGGCGTCGAGCGCGCCCGCCGTGAGGATCTTGCCCTCGCCGGCGATCACCTCGGTGCCCGGACCTACGACGATCTCCACGTCCGGCTGGGTATCCGGATTGCCGGCCTTGCCGATGGCCTTGATGCGCCCGGCCTTGAGCCCCACATCGGCCTTGACGATGCCCCACCAATCGAGGATCAGGGCGTTGGTGATCACGGTGTCCATCACGCCGTCGTCATGACGCTGGCTCTGCCCCATGCCGTCGCGGATCACCTTGCCGCCGCCGAACTTCACCTCGTCGCCGTAGTGGGTGGCATCGCGCTCCACCTCGATCCATAGCTCGGTGTCGCCGAGGCGGACCCGGTCACCCACGGTGGGGCCGTACATATCGGCATAGGCCTGGCGAGTGATCTTCATGGCTTGCCTCCTGTGTTGCCATCCAGCGCGCCCATCACCTCGCCGCGGAAGCCGTAGATATGGCGACGGCCGACGAAGGGAATCAGCGTCACCTCGCGGGTCTGGCCCGGCTCGAAGCGGATCGCCGTGCCGGCGGCCACGTCCAGCCGGTGGCCGCGTGCCTTCTCACGATCGAAGACCAGCGCCGGGTTGGCCTCGGCGAAATGGTAGTGGGAACCGACCTGGATCGGCCGGTCGCCGGTGTTGGCGACCTCGACGGTGATCCGCTGCCGCCCTTCGCAGAGCGCGATCTCGCCGTCCTGAAGCTGATATTCACCGGGAATCATAAGGGGGCTCCTAGACGATGGGGTCGTGGACGGTCACCAGCTTGGTGCCGTCGGGGAAGGTGGCCTCCACCTGCACCTCGTCGACCATCTCGGCCACGCCTTCCATGACGTCATCACGGGTCAGGATCTCGCGACCGACGCTCATCAGCTCGGCGACGCTCCTGCCGTCCCGGGCGCCCTCCAGGATCTCGAAGCTGATCAGCGCCACCGCCTCGGGATAGTTGAGCTTCAGCCCGCGCGCCCGGCGGCGCTCGGCCAGCTGCGCCGCCGAGAACAGCAGCAGCTTGTCCTTGTCTCTGGGGGTCAGTTCCATGGTGCCCTCGCGATGTCGGATGAATGTCGCGTAGGAGGGATGCTTTGCATCGCGACTGGTGCCGCCAGGCACCTGGCGGCATTTGCCGGGCGTAGGTCACGCTGCCAAGGCGCCTGACGGCGCCAGTCGCCCGGCGGAGCCGGCCTCCTACGGTGTTCTGTTCAAGCGTCCTGCCTGGTCATGTTCGCCAGATCCGCGGCGCCTGCGCCTCGCGACCCACCAGCCGTGGCCGCAATACCGTCCAGGCCGCCTCGCACAGCGCCCAGGCCTCGTTACGTTCGTTACCCAGGTAGCGCAGCAGCAAGACGCCGTGGCGCAGCGTGACCGCCCAGCGAGGCGAGGCCGGCAGGGCCTCGCGCAGCGCCTCGATGGCCTCGCGCCCGTCGGCCAGGCCCACCGCCCAGAGGGTCGCCTGGACGCTGGCGCCGCCCTGCCCCCAGCGCCCGAGGAAGCGCGGGTGGGTCGGGTCCAGCGGCTGTCGCTCCAGCCATAGCGGCCGGCCATCGCGGGTCAGGCGGAAGCGCTGGTCGATGCGTCCGCTGACATAGGGCAAGCGGCTCGCCGGCCGCCCCAGGGCCAATACCTCCCAGCCCAGGCAGCGGGCGTTGCCGGTGAGTTCGATGGTGGTGGCCTGCTCGCCCCGCGAGCCATCGAAGGCGATGGTTTCCTGGGGCAGCCACTCCAGCAGGCCGCCATCGGCGACCTCGAGGTGGGTGTCCTGCCGCCAGGCCACGCCATGGCTGTCGGCACGGTAGAGCTTGTTGGCGGCCGGCGTGGTCAGCAGCGCCTGGGCGCCCGCCTCGACCCGGGCCGAGATGGCCAGGGCATCGCCGCTGACCAGGCCGCCGGGCGGATGCAGCAGGTAGACATGGCAGGCGCCGGAGCGGCCTTCCGCATCGCGTCCCTCCGGATAGAAGGGCCGCTGGACCCGCAATGGGCCCTGGTGACGCGCCCGGGACAGACGGGTCACGCCCTCCCGGACCGAGAAGCCGAGATCCAGCGACGCCGCCCAGTGGCGGCCGGCATCGAAACGGTGGCCCGACTCGAGATGGGAAGGGATGGCGCGCGGGATGGCCGTCATGACAAGGGTCCTGTGCGTCCGGTGGCTATTGCCTCTCCCTCAGCAAGCCACGTACCAACTTGGTGAAAAAAGAAAGAAATATCTTTAAATCAATGGATTATTTTGTACACAATCCGGCATTCGATGCCCTGAATGCACCAATCCCGCTCTCGAGGCACTGCTCCGCCGCACCATTTCTGGGCACCCCAGGACGGAATGCACCGATAAAAGGCAAGGCGCCCGCTCCGGCCGAGACCGAAGCGGGCGATGGGCGCTGGGCGCTGGGCGCTGGGCGCTGGGCGCTGGGCGCGGGCGGAGCCTACACCGTCAGGTGCTCCTTGATCAGTTCGTCGGAGAGTTCGCCGATCTCGCCCTTGGCCACCGGCCGGCCGCGATCCAGGATCGCGAAGCGGTCGGCGTAGCGGCGGGCGAAGGGCAGCTTCTGCTCCACCAGCAGCACGGTCAGGCCGTCCTCGGCGATCAGCCGGCGGATCACCTCGCCGATCTGGGTGACGATATTGGGCTGGATGCCCTCCCCCGGCTCGTCGAGGATCAGCAGGCGCGGCTCCAGCACCAGGGCGCGACCGATGGCCAGCTGCTGCTGCTGACCGCCGGAGAGGTCGCCGCCGCGCCGGTGACGCATCTCCTCGAGCACCGGAAACAGCTCATAGACGCGCTCGGGAATGGTACGCCGGCCATCGCCGCGAGCGGCCAGGCCGGTGCGCAGGTTCTCCTCCACCGTGAGCAGCGGGAAGATCTGCCGGCCCTGGGGCACATAGCCGATGCCCAGCCGCGAGCGCTCCTCCACCCGCCGACGGGTCAGTTCCACGTCGTCGGCGTAGTGGATGCCCCCGGAGGCCACCGCCACCTCGCCCATGACCGCCTTCATCAGGGTGGTCTTGCCCACCCCGTTACGGCCCATCACGCAGGTGCACTGCCCCGTCGGCACCTCCAGGTCCAGGTCCCAGAGGGTATGGCTCTCGCCGTAGTACTGGTTCAGCTTGTCGACGCTCAGCATCAGGCGGCCTCCTCCTCGGCACCCAGGTAGACCTCGATCACCTTCGGATCATTGGACACCCGGTCCATGCTGCCCTCGGCCAGCACGCTGCCCTGGTGAAGCACCGTCACGGTGCGGGCGATGGAGCGCACGAAGCCCATGTCATGCTCGACGACCACCACCGACTGCTTGCCCTTGCCGGCCAGGCCGGTAAGCAGCTCGGCGGTGCGCTCCATCTCCTGCTCGGTCATGCCGGCCACCGGTTCGTCCACCAGCAGCAGCCGCGGCCGCTGCATCAGCAGCATGCCGATCTCCAGCCACTGCTTCTGGCCGTGGGAGAGGATGCCCGCCGGACCATGGCGCAACTCGACGAGGCCGATGGTCGCGAGCACTTCCTCGATGCGGTCGCGCCCCTCGCCGGTCAGGCGCGCGGTCAGCGTGGGCAGGACCCGCTTGTCGGCGGCCATGGCCAGCTCCAGGTTCTCGAACACCGTCAGCGCCTCGAAGACCGTGGGCTTCTGGAACTTGCGGCCGATGCCGAGGCTGGCGATCTCCGGCTCGTTCAGCGTCAGCAGGTCGTGGCGGCTGCCGAACCACACCGAGCCGCTGTCGGGCCGGGTCTTGCCGGTGATGATGTCCATCATGGTGGTCTTGCCGGCGCCGTTGGGGCCGATGATGCAGCGCAGCTCGCCGTCGTCGATGGTCAGGTCGAGGGCATCGATGGCCTTGAAGCCGTCGAAGCTGACGCTGACGTCCTCCAGGTAGAGGATGGGGCCGTGGCGCACGTCCACCGGGGACTGCGCCGGGACCAGGAAATCGAAGACGCGTTCCCGGTCGGCCAGGGATCTCAGGATGCTCATGCGGCGCTCTCCCCCGCGGTCGGTTGGGATGTCTGGGCGTGGCTCGCGCGGCGCCTGGGGCGCTGGCCCAGCAGGCCGGCGATGCCCCTGGGCAGGAAGACGGTGACCAGCACGAACATGCCGCCCAGGGCGAACAGCCAGGCATCGGGCATCACCCCGGTGAACACCGTCTTGGCGTAGTTGACCAGCAGCGCGCCGATCACCGCGCCGTAGAGGGTCGCGCGGCCACCCAGGGCCACCCACAGCACCACTTCGATGGAGAAGATCGGCGAGAACTCGCTGGGGTTGATGATGCCCACCTGGGGCACGTAGAGGGCGCCGGCCACCCCGGCGAGCATCGCCGAGACCACGAAGACGAACAGCTGGAAGCGCTCGACCCGGTAACCCAGGAAGCGGGTGCGCGCCTCGGCGTCGCGACAGGCCACGCTGACCCGGCCCAGCTTGCTGGCGACGATCGCCCGGCACAGCACATAGCCCAGCGCCAGGGCGATGCCGGTGGCGAGGAACAGCCCCAGCCGGGTGGCATCGCTTCTCAGGTCGAAGCCCAGCAGCTCGCGGAAGTCGGTGAGGCCGTTGTTGCCACCGAAGCCCATCTCGTTGCGGAAGAAGGCCAGCATCAGGGCGAAGGTCATGGCCTGGGTGATGATCGACAGATAGACCCCGGTGACCCGCGAACGAAACGCCAGGAAGCCGAACACCAGGGCCAGCAGGCCCGGCGCCAGCAACACCATCGGGAAGGCGAACCACGGCATGTCGAAACCCAGCCAGTACCAGGGCAGGCTGTCCCAGTCCAGGAACACCATAAAGTCCGGTAGCACCGGGTCGCCGTAGACGCCGCGATCGCCGATCTGGCGCATCAGGTACATGCCCATGGCATAGCCGCCCAGGGCGAAGAAGGCGCCATGCCCCAGGCTGAGGATGCCCAGGTAGCCCCACACCAGGTCGACGGCCACCGCCAGCAGCGCATAGCTCAGGTACTTGCCGAGCAGGGTCACCGTATAGGTGGAAACGTGCAGCGGATGGCCCGCCGGCACGGCCAGGTTGAGCAGGGTGACCAGCGCCAGGGCGGCCAGCAGGATACCCAGGAAGAGCCGGGTCGAGCGTTCGGAGAAAGGTCGTGTCAGCCACATGATGGTCTAGCCCTCCGCCGCCCGGCCCTTCTGCGGGAAGAGTCCGCGGGGGCGCTTCTGGATGAACAGGATGATGAACACGAGCACCACGATCTTGGCCAGCACCGCACCGGCCCAGGGCTCGAGGACCTGGTTGATGACGCCCAGCGACAGGCCCGCCACCAGGGTGCCCCAGAGGTTACCCACGCCGCCGAACACCACCACCATGAAGGAGTCGATGATGTAGCTCTGGCCCAGGTTGGGCCCCACGTTGGTGAGCTGGGAGAGCGCCACGCCGGCCAGTCCCGCCACCCCGGCGCCCAGGGCGAAGGTCAGGATGTCGACCCGGGTGGCACGGATGCCCATGGCGCGTGCCATGGCGCGGTTCTGGGTCACCGCCCGCACCTCCAGGCCCAGCCGGGTGCGGCGCATCACCAGCATCAGGCCGGCGAACACCACCAGGGCGAAGCCCAGCACGTAGAGGCGGTTGAGGGTCAGCGAGAGACCCTCGTTGAGCATCAGCGAGCCACTCATCCACTCCGGCGAGACCACGGTGCGGTTCTGCGGGGAGATGACCGTGCGCACCAGCTGCTGCAGAATCAGGCTGACGCCGAAGGTGGCCAGCAGGGTCTCGAGCGGGCGCCCCTTGAGGAACTGGATGACGCCACGCTCGATGGCCACCCCAGCCAGCGCCGCCACCAGGAAGCCGGCGGGGATCGCCAGCAGCAGCGCCAGGCCGGGCTGGCCGGGCAGCAGCTGCTGCATGGCCCAGGTGGTGTAGGCGCCAAGCATGATCAGCTCGCCGTGGGCCATGTTGATGACCCCCATGACGCCGAAGGTGATCGCCAGGCCGATGGCCGCCAGCACCAGCACCGAACCCAGCGAAAGGCCGAAGTACAACGTCTCCAGGCCGCGGTTGAGCTTCATCTTCTGCTCGATGTCGGCCAGCGCCGAGGTCGCGGCGGCGGCCAGCTCGGGATCCTCGCTGCGGCTGGCGGCATTCAGCGCCGAGCGCACCCGGGAGTTGAGGCTGCCGGCCAGGGCGTCCACCGCCTCGGCCTCGCCCTCCTCCAGGCGGTGGATGGCCAGCGCCTGCTCGAGCAGGCGACGCACCTCGGCGTCCTCCTCGCCGTCGATGACCGCCCGGAGCGGCTCGGCCAGGCTGGCATCGACGTCGCCGAGCAGCGCTCTGGCCGCCTCGCGGCGCTCGCGAACCTCGTCGGCGTGCAGGTCGAGCACCGCCAGCGCCCCCTGCAGCTGACCGCGCAGGGCGTTGTTGATGCCGATGCGGTCCAGCTCGCGGCGCGACATCTCGCCGGCGTCCTCGAAGCTCAACGCATCGACTACCGGCCAGCTGCGGCCGCGGTTCTCGACGACCACGACGAAGCGGCCGGTGTCCTTGTGACGCTGCAGCTTGCCGCCGAGCAGCGCCTCGAGCCAGCGGCGGCTGCGCGCGTCGCCGCTGGCGATGATGGCCTCGATGGCCTCGCCCTTGTCGGCGTAGGAGGCGGTATCGAGGGGGTCCAGCAGGGCCTGGCCGGGATCGTCCTGCGCCTGGGCGGCCAGCGGCAGACCGAGCAGCAGGCAGAGGCACAGCAGGCCCGACAGGAAGCGTGGGAGCATCCTCATGGGCGTGTCCTGTAGGCAATGGGGAGATGGCGTGTCACGGGGCCCACCGGGCCGGCGCGTGCCAGGGCTATCGAAGTCAGCGGTATCGCTCGGGGCTGTTCCGTCGACAAGCCTGCGAGGAGGCGCTGTGAACCCATCCCTGGGCGCTACCGACGCCATCCCTGGCGTAGGACCTCCTCTTCGGCTTGTCCCCGGCGCCCCTCGCTTTGGGCAATAGCGATAGCCCTGGCGAGCGCCGGCCCGCTGGGACATCGGCGGGGCTTATTCTGCGGCCACCTCTTCGGCCTGGTTGCCGCCGCAGCTGCCGCGCACCACGTTGTAGTTGCCGCACTCCATGGGCGCTCGCCAGTCGCTGATCAGGTCCCTGGAGCCTTCCAGGTAGTCGGACCAGGCATCGCCGGCCACGGTGGAGGGCGTCTCCCAGACGATGGAGAACTGGCCGTTGTCCTGGATCTCGCCGATCAGCACCGGCTTGGTGATGTGGTGGTTGGGCATCATGGCCGCATGGCCGCCGGAGAGATTGGGCACCGAGACGCCGATGATGGCGTCCTTGACCGCATCCACGTCGGTGGTGCCGGCCTTGCGCACCGCCTCGGTCCACATGTTGAAGCCGATGTAGTGGGCCTCCATGGGATCGTTGGTGACCGCCATCTCATCGCCGGTGTGTTCGATCCAGGCGTCGATGAAGTCGTAGTTGGCGTCGGTGTCGACGCTCATGAAGTAGTTCCAGGCCGCCAAGTGGCCCACCAGGGGCGCGGTATCGATGCCGGTGAGTTCCTGCTCGCCCACCGAGAAGGCCACCACCGGGATGTCGGCGGCATCGATGCCCTGGTTGCCGAGCTCCCGGTAGAAGGGCACGTTGGCATCGCCGTTGATGGTGGAAACCACCGCGGTCTTCTTGCCCTGGCTGCCGAACGCCTTGATCTCGGAGACGATGTTCTGCCAGTCGGAGTGGCCGAAGGGGGTGTAGTTGACCATGATGTCGTCGTCACCGACCCCGTGCGACTTCAAGTAGGCCTCGAGGATCTTGTTGGTGGTACGCGGATAGACATAGTCGGTGCCGGCCAGCACCCAACGCTCCACGCCGACGTTGTTCATCAGGTAGTCGACGGCGGGAATCGCCTGCTGGTTGGGGGCGGCGCCGGTATAGAAAACGTTCTCGGAGGACTCCTCGCCCTCGTACTGCACCGGGTAGAAGAGCAGGCCGTTGAGCTCCTCGACCACCGGCAGCACCGACTTGCGCGACACCGAGGTCCAGTTGCCGAAGATGACGTCGACCTCCTCCTGGGCGAGCAGCTCGCGCGCCTTCTCGGCGAACAGCGGCCAGTCGGAGGCGGGGTCGACCACCACCGCCTCCAGCTCGCGACCCAGCAGGCCGCCCTGCTCGTTCTGCTGCTCGATGAGCATCTCCACGGTGTCCTTGAGCACCGTCTCGCTGATCGCCATGGTGCCGGACAGCGAGTGCAGGATGCCGACCTTGATGGGGTCTTCCTGGGCCAGGGCGGGGGTGGCGACGGCCAGGCTCAGCAGCGGGGCGGCGAGCCAGTGGGGACGCATGGCGGGACGACATGGGGTCATGGTGATCTCCTTGCGATGGGATTGTTGTCATGGATGCAACTCACCCAACGCAAGGGTCATGCCCATACCGTGAACTTCTTTATTTTATTCAAGAATTTCAATGAGGAATCCATTCTCTCCACGCCCCGGCACCAACGACCAATGCATCGGCATGGTGCAACAGGGCTACCGTCCTGCCCCTCGGTGACACGCCCCCATGGCGCAGCGCACCGCAGCGGTGCTCGGATGACTAAAGGGGGCGCCGACTCGGTCGACGCCCCCTCTCCCACGTATCCAACTCATTCCTGATGCATGCCAGCAGACTGGCGAGGTGGCAGCAGCGCCAGTCAGGCTTGCTCAGACAACATGGAAGCACGCCGAAGCGGGCGTGCGGGTGTCCATGTTGCGCCCCCGGTTCAGGTGGTCATCGATCTCGGCCGCGGAGCCGATCATGCGGCCGTAGAGGAAGACGCTGAAGGCTGCCGTCTCGAGGTCCCGCTCGGTCAGCTCGCCAGACTGGTAATCCTTCCACAGCAGCGCAAGCAGCAGCGCCGCGATCACTGCGTCGACGTTGACGCAGAAGACGTAGCGGCTGGCGCCCACGTCATACAGCGCCTGCACCAGTTCGCGGTAGAAGGCATGGAAGATGTTGTAGTCGCCGCGCTCCGCCATGAACTCCGCGATGAAGCGCTCGCGTGGATCGTAGTTGACCGGCTTGCCCTTGAAGATCGGGTGGTGGACGCCGGGCAAGGCGCGGACCTCGGTCCCGCTCTCCTTGGCCTCGGCCTTCTCACGCTTATAGGCGCGGGCGAAGTCGGTGGCCATGGCCTTGAGGTCGATGCCGTGGTTCGGGTCGGTGGGGTCGATGAGCCCCTTGTCCTTGAACTGGTCAAGCAGGAAGGCCATCCCCTCGAAGCCGTTGCCGCCGTGGCTGTAGCCGGTATGGGTGAGAAATCCGACCATGGCCTTGTTGATCTGCACGCGTTTCGGGGTCTGCGGTCCGTCGGCCGCAACCGCCCCCTTGGCGCCCTGGGCCGAGATCGAGCCTGGGCCGTTGGAGATCAGCAGGCCGACGAGGATCTGGAGCGGCAACGCCTCGTCGCGGGTCGGCTTCTTGCCGGTCATGGCGAGGAAGCAGAGGTCCGCCATGGTCCACTGGCCAAAGCGCTCGTCGCGCGGAATGCCACACAGCGAACCGGGCTGGTGGTGGGAACCCGGGATCGTCGCGCCGACCATCACGCCGTAGAGGCGTAAATACCAGGGCAACGTCTCCGCGGTCAGGCGCGAGATGCGTTTACGCATGAGGGGAGCCCAGGCGATGGTCAGACTGATCGCGGCGAGGATGGCATCCCGGGAGAGGCGGCCGTTCAGGGTGGCGAGGTATCTGAGGAAGACCGACTTGCCACCGCGCGCCTTGACGGCGGCGAGCATCGCCTCGGGGCGGGGGTCGTCGGCCTCGTCCTCGGAAGCGAGAAAGAGCTCGCGAGTAGCAGCGTCCATGGTGATCGCCGAGATGTCGAACTCCTCGCTACGACCGTCGCGCAGGCCGGAATGCGCAAAGAGGTCGATCAGCGCGCTGGTGCAGGCCAACGCGCGTTCGACCCGCTTCGGCCCGACGATCGCGGCGGCCGCCGCCATGATGGAGTTGGGCGCATTGCCCGCGTCCCGCGCGGCGTCGGCAGCCACGAGGATCGGGTCACCGACCAGGTTCACCTCCGCCGCCACGGCCACGTCAAGCATGGCACGGTCGTTCTCGCCGGCGATCTCGTGGACGAGAGGCAGTGCGAAGTTGGCCTCCAGCGGATCGAGCGCCAGGTCGAGCACTGAAAAGCCGTGCACGCTGGTCACCTGGGTGGTGGGGTCCATCACCGAAGCACCGGATTTGTCCTTCATGGTCTGGCGGGCGATCACCGCGCCAACCTGGCGCTTGAGCACGGCGAGCTGGGTCGCATAGGGCTCTCTCGGCGTCACCGGGGGCATGGCGAGTTCGGATGGCAGCGCCAGGCCCTGGTCGTTGGCGATCCAGGGCTTGAGCGCGAGGCTGCCCGTCGAGGCGAAATCGGGCGAAACGCCATTCAGCTTCATCACCGCGGTCAGTGCCATGGGAATGTCGGCGATATTGGTCACCACCGCGCCCTTGGCCGAGACCACCGGGCTGTCGGGCGTGTAGAGGCCGTCAACCCCAAAGGCCTCCATCAACCAGCCCTCCTTGTCTTCCGCCCGGTCGCCCGAGCCGGCCATCGCACCGGCATGGCCGACGGCACGGCTGAGCTTCGACTTCCAGCGGCCGACGACACAGGCAACCGTCGGCTTGCCGAAATCGACGCCGTGCTCGTGATAGCCGCCAGGTTCGACATAGAGCACCGCGGCTTTCGAGCGGTCGTCGTTCACCAGCGCATGGGAGAAATCACGTGCGTTGTAATGGATATAGACATCCTTTCCGCTCGAGACGAGCGTTGTGGTGCCCCAGCCTTCGGTCGCGAGGTACTGCGCGATGGTGGTGGTGAAGCCCCCCGAATTCGAGAAGATCGCGACCGAGCCCTTGCGCAGGGACTCCTCGGGACTGTCGCCGCCGAGCGCACCGCCAATGCGGACCTGGTTCCAGCTGTCGGCCACACCGAGGCAATTGCCACCGATGATGTCGACGCCATTGGCCTGCCCCATGGCGCGGATCTCGCGCGCATCGTGCACGGCAATCTTTTCGGTAATGATGACGATCTTTTCCAGATCGTCGTTGACACGAATGAGTTCCGCCACCCCATCGCGTACGCTGGGGGGCGGGAGGTAGATAACGCCTACATTGAAGGTGTGTCCCGCATCCAGACCCTCGCGCACATTATTGAAGACCGGAATGTCGCCCGCGGGCGTCTTGAGCTTCTGTCCGGCACGCCCCGGCGAGGTACCGAAGACCACGTTGCCCCCCGAATAGGCATGACTCACCGGGGTCACCGTGCGTGACTCGCCACCCATGATGTTGAGAACACAGACGCGATCCTCGCGTCTCGCCACATCGGCCAGCGAGCGAATGCCGAGATAGTATGGAAAGTCCGCAATACCCTGAAGATACATGATGCTTCTCCCCTTAAGCCGGTGTCTTGATGCCGAGATGCCGGGCGATCTCGGCACGGCCTCCGTCACGCATCCACTGATCGAGATTCTTCGCGTAGCTCACCACTTCGGAGATAGCGCTGTCGAAGCCGAAGAAGCGGTAGGGCACGCCGAGGCTGTCCAGCGTATCGCCGAGGTTGCCCATGCCACGTACCAGGTTCGGCCCCCCGCGCCCCACGACGACATAGAGGGGAGTCGGGCCAACTTCCGCAAAATATTCGCGCAGCGCGTCGCCCATGCCCCGGAAGGTCTCGAGGATATCCGTGTTGTTCGACTTCCCCCCGATGATGAACAGCACATTGGTCTGGGCCAGGAAATGCCGGTAGCAGATCGCGGCGACCGACTTCATCTTTTCATAGGGGGGATTGCCGCCGAAATCCGAGGAGATGATCGCGGCGTCCCCCAGCACCTCGGTCACCAGGCTATTGGCACCACCGCCGAAGGTTGGTGCCAGAATGGTGCCATTGTCGTTGATCACGAAGACATCCGACTGGCCCTGGTGGGTACGCAGCCGATTCACTTCCTGCTCGAAGGCCGAGACGTCGGCGGCGAAGAGCTGTTCGGGCAGGCCCAACCGTCCCACCCGGGGATCATCGCGATCGAAGCCACACTTGAAGTCGCAGGCGATCGGCATCAGCCGGCCGTCGCGCCCGGGGCGCATGCGGATGGGGTTCAGTTCCAGGGTGGTCATGCCATAGTGATGCATCAACTCCCAGAGCTTGGGCAGGTGCTGCACCAGCGGTGAGATGATCTCCTTGGGCGCACCGATGTCGCTCAGCGCATTGGCCACCACGAAGGCCTTGAGGCCCGTCAGCGCCTCGAACGGCACGGTGGCGATCTCGGACTTGTCCAGCTCCTCGATATCGATACCGCCGCGGTGGGTCAGCGTCATGGTCGGCGCCCGGAAGCGGCTGTCGTCGGAGATGGCAAAATAGACCTCGTGCTCGGCCGGCACGCCGGCCTCGAATGTCACCCCGTTCGCCTTGGCGTAGGCATTGCCGTGACGATGCTCGGCGAAATAGAGCCGCTCCTTCTCGGCCAGGGCGGTACGCAGATCGCTCGCCTTGCCGATAAGCCCCGCCTTGCCCTTCTTGCCTATCCCACCGCGGAACAGCGGCTTTATGAAGATCAGACCATGGCGAGAGATCAAATCCTGAATCTGATCCTCAGTCGCATCGGGACCAAGCACCTCCGAGGTCGGAAACCCGACATGAGTGAGGAGTCTTGCCCCGTGTAGCATTCCGGTAAGCTGCATACTATTTCCTCCAATAGACCGCTGTTATCCGGTGAAAGAGTCAAGCAACCGACAGGAAAGACAAAACCGCTATTTCTATCGGCTTTCCTGGAGCCCTCCTCTTCGATCTACGGCTAATGACAAGGTCGTCAACAGGGATGCCTTCAGCTGTCGTTATGTAAGTCTGCTGAATTGCATCGAGCTTCCACCCGCCCATCGAGCACGGCGAGTCATGGCTGGCGTAAAAAAAGGGGTGTCGAACAAGTTGACACCCCGAATCGTTGGTTGAGCTCTGTATGCTTGCCGGAATCGACAAGTCACTGTAGAGGGAGCACTCTCAGTCGCCTTCGGGGCCACCGGCGGCGGTCTGCATGCGTCGGCGCAGGATCGGCCCCACGATATAGGGCAGGATCAGACCCAGTCCGGCGAACACCCACAGGCCGATGGCCAGGCCGCTGTCCCACAGGATGGTCCAGTCACCGTCGGAAATGTCCATGGCGTGGCGCAGGTTCTTCTCCATCTCCGGGCCCAGCAGCAGACCGAGGATGATCGGCACCAGGGGGATCTCCAACTTGCGGAAGATGTACCCGGCCACGCCGAAGGCCACCATGAAGTAGAGGTCGAAGGTGGTGTTGCTGATCGAGTAGATGCCCACGAAGGCGATCATGGTCACCACCGGCAGCAGGAACATCGGCGGCACCGACAGCAGCTTGACGAAGATGCCCACCAGCGGGATGTTCAGCACCAGCAGCAGGAAGTTGCCGATCAGCAGTGCGGCGATCACGCCCCAGACGATGTCGGCGTTCTGGGTGAACATCAGCGGCCCGGGGGTGATGTTCAGCGAGATCAGCAGCGCCAGCAGCACCGCCGTGGTGCCGCTGCCCGGCACGCCGAGGGTCAGCATGGGCACCAGCGCCCCGCTGGAGGCGCCGTTGTTGCCGGCCTCGGGGCCGGCCACGCCGCGCGGGTCGCCCTGGCCGAAGTAGCCCTTCTTGCCCACGATCTTCTTCTCGAGGGTATAGCCGATAAAGCTGCCCAAGGAAGCGCCTGCACCAGGGAGCACCCCCGCAATGAAGCCGAGGATGCCGCCCCGGAAGCTGGAGGGCAGAATGAAGCGGATGTCCTTCCATTTCAGCGTGAGCTTGTTGACGGCCATCTTCGCCTTGCCGCCGCCGGCCTTCTCCTCGATGAAGAACAGCAGCTCGGAGATGGCGAACAGCCCGACGATGGCGATGATGAAGTCCACGCCCTCGTAGAGCTCCAGGGTGCCGAAGGTGTAGCGCTGCACGCCGGTGTTGTCGATGCCCACGGTGGCGATCATCAACCCGATGGCGGCGGCCACCACGGTCTTCATGGGGTTCTTGCCGGTGATCCCGCCGAGGGTGGCGAAGGCCAGCAGGAAGAGCGCGAAGTACTCCGCCGGGCCGAAGGTCAGGGCGAAGTCGGCGAGCAAGGGTGCCAGCAGGATCAACCCGATGGTGGCGATCAGGCTGCCGATGAAGGAGGCCACGGCGGAGATCGCCAGGGCCTCGGAGGCCTTGCCCTGCTGGGCCATGGGATAGCCGTCGAGGCAGGTCATCATCGCCGGCTCGTCGCCAGGAATGTTGAGCAGGATCGACGAGATGCGCCCGCCGTACATGGCGCCGGCATAGACCGCGGTGAGCATGATCATCGCGGTCTCGGGGCGCAGCCCCAGGGTGAAGGCCAGCGGGATCAGGATGGCCACGCCATTGGCCGGGCCGAGTCCCGGCAGGGCGCCGATCAGGGTGCCGAGGAAGGCCCCCAGCAGCGCGAACATCAGGTTGTGCGGGGCCAGGGCGACGCCGAAGCCGTCGATCAGGAAGCCAAGGGTCTCCATCAGCTCACCTCCAGGAACGAGAGCAGGCCCAGCGGCAGCGCCAGGTCGAGGGCGAAGTTGAACAGCAGGAAGACCACCACACCCGACGCCGCGCCGGTGGCGAAGGCTCGCACCGGGGCGGAGCCCATGCGCCAGCACAGGGTGCCCACCGCCAGGGTGGTGCTGATGATGAAGCCCAGCGGCTGCAGCAGCATGGCGTAGAGGATCAGCACCACCACGGCGATGATCAGCTCGACACCGGTGCGGCTCCACGGCCAGGCGTTATCCGGATCCGGCCGCACGACCATGTAGAGGCTGGAGAGTGCCAGCACGACGGCCAGCAGGCGTGGAAAGGTCTCGGGACCGACGGCTTCGGTCCCCCCGAACGGCTCGGGGAACTGGGTGGTGCCCCAGCCGTACGCGACGGCCAGGACAATCATCAGGACCCCGAAGATGCGGTCGTTGAAGGTCATTACTGAATCAGCCCGATGTCCTTGGAGAGGGTTTCGATCTCGGCGATCTGGTCCTTGACGAAGGTCTCGAACTCACCGGCGCTCATGTGGAACGGCATCAGGCCGTTCTGGGTCATGACGCTCTGCCACTCCTCGCTTTCGTAGATGGTGTCCATGGCGTCGACCCAGTACCCTTTGGCCTCGTCGGAGATGTCGGCCGGCATGTAGAAGCCGCGCCAGTTGGGGCCGAGGGCATCGATACCCTGCTCCATGGCGGTGGGGATCTCCGAGAACTCGCCGGGCAGGCGCTCCTCTGAGAGCACGGCCAGGACGCGCAGGTCGCCGGATTCCATGAAGCCCTGGGCCTCGGTGATGTCGCCGGTGAAGGCGTCCACGTGACCCCCGATCACCTGGGTCAGGGCCTCGCCGCCGTTGTTGTACGACAGGTAAGGCACCCTCGGCAGGTTCTCGACATCGGCGGCCTGGGCGGCGATCAGCACCTTGAGGTGATCCCAGCCGCCCTTGGCGCTGCCCCCGGCGAACTTGACGCTGCGTGGGTCTTCCTTGAGGGCATCCATCAGCTCATTGAGATCTTCGTACTCGGAATCCACCGACACGGCGATGATGCCGTAGTCGGCACCCAGGGCCCCGATCCAGTTGACCATGTCGGCGTTCATGTTCGGGAACTGCCCCTGGGCCAGTCGCGTGGTGGTGGCGGTGGAGGCCGCCACCAGCAACTGCTCGTCGCCGGCACGCTTGCTGACGGTATGACCGAAGGCCACACCGCCGCCGGCACCGGCCATGTTGATGGTCTGGACGCTGCGCGGGACGATATCCAGGTCCTCCATCACCTTGCCGACACTGCGGCAGGTGAAGTCCCAGCCGCCGCCCGGGTCGGCGGGTGCCAGGCACTCCACCTTGCCCTCGGGCTCGAAGGCCTGGGCGCCACCGGCGCCCACGGCGAAGACGGTAACGGCAAACAGCTTGAGCGGCGTTTTCATCGACATTGTTCTGTCCTCTTGCGCTGTGGGAGATCGGCAAGGCGAATCGGCCTTGCCAGGCGTTGTCGACTTCCTTACAATTCTGTAAGGCAGAACAACGTTCTTCAGGATGGAAAGTTAGGGGGCGGCGTCGTTCGAGTCAACGACGATCCGGCAAATTACGACCAAAGTTTCATACCGGGATGCCACACCCGGAAGGAGTCTTGTCAGTATGGCTCAAGATCGCGTGGAAGCCGTGGAACGGGCGTTGACCGTGCTGGAGGCCTTCGACTCCGACCAGCAGGCCTTCAGCCTCGCCGAGTTGGCCCAGGCCACTGGTTTCTACAAGAGCACCCTGCTGCGCCTGCTGGGCTCGCTGGCGCGCTTCGACTATGTCAGGCGCGACAAGGCGGGCCTCTGGCACCTGGGCGAAAGCCCCCGGCGCCTGGCCCGTCGGCAGGACCCCCACCGCCTGCTCGCGACGCGGGTCCAGCCGCTGCTCGACGATCTGGCCGCACGGCTCGACGAGACGGCTTCCCTGCTCGAGCAGACCCGCGAGGGCATCGAGTGCCGGCTGGTGGCCCTGCCGGCCGCCACGCTGCGCCATGACCTGCGCCCCGGCATGGCCTGGTCGCCGGCCACCGACGACACGCCCTGTCCTGCGCTCGCCGGCGGCCGCATGGTCGCCCACCCACTGCCCACCACGCCGGGGGCACCGCTACGCTGGCTGGCCGTGTCGGGCCCCGAGGGCCGCCTGGTGGCCGCCGACGCGACCCTGGCCCTGGCCGAGGCCAGCGCCCGGCTCGAGGCACAGCGCCGCGACACCCCCATCCCGGAGGTGACCCCATGAGGCTATTGCTGGTGGAGGACGATCCGCTGCTGGCCGGCTCCCTGCTGGGGCTGCTGAGCGGCGGCGACCAGGAGGTCGAGCACCTGGCCGATGGCGGCGAGGCCCTGGCCCGGCTGTCGCGGCCCGGCCACGGCGTCGACCTGCTGCTGCTGGACCTCAACCTGCCGGGGCGCGGCGGCCTCGAGGTGCTCGCGGCGCTGCGCGGTCACGACCGCGAGACGCCGGTGCTGGTACTGACCGCCCGCGGCGCCGTCGAGGACCGCGTGCGCGGCCTCGACCTGGGCGCCGACGACTACCTCGCCAAGCCGTTCGCCCTGGACGAGTTGGAGGCCAGGGTGCGTGCCCTGCTGCGTCGCCACGCCCGCGCCACCCAGCTCGCCCTGGGACCGCTCGGCCTGGACGCCGCCACCCTGAGCTTCACCCTGGACGGCGAGCCCTTCCCCCTGCCGCCGCGCGAGCAGCGCTTGCTGGCCTGCCTGCTGCGCCACGCCGGGCAGCCGGTGGAGAAGGCGCGGCTCGCCGAGGAGGCCTTCGGCGGCGAGCCGATGGGCGACAACGCCATCGAGGTCTATGTGCATCGCCTGCGCAAGCGCCTGCCCGCAGGCCAACTGGCGCTGAGGACGGTGCGCGGCCTGGGGTACCTGCTGGAAGCCGAGTCGTGACGCTGGCCGGCAGCCTCTACGGACGCCTGCTCGCCTGGCTGGCCCTGCCGCTGCTGGCGCTGGGCGCCCTGCTGCTGCTGCAGGCCTGGTTCGAGGCCCGCGATACCGCCGACCGCGCCTACGACCGCCTGCTCGACGCTGCCACCCTGGCGATCGCCGAGCAGGTGCAGTGGCAGGACGAGCGGCTGTGGCTCGACCTGCCCCCCGCCGCCCTGGAAATGCTGGCCAGCGATGCCCAGGAGCGCGTCTTCTACACCCTGGTGGACCAGCAGGGCCACTACATCACCGGCAATGCCCGGCTGCCCGCCCATCCCGGTGACGACGCGGCGAGTGGCGACACCCTCCTCTACGGCGACATCGAGTGGCACGGCATGCCGCTGCGACAGGGCGTACGCCGCTCGCGGCTCGAGGACTGGCGCAGCCGCGAGCGCTTCGAGGTGCGGGTCGCCCATACCCGCGAGGGGCGCGACGCCCTGAGGATCGAGCTGCTGCGCGGCAACCTGGCCGGCATCCTGGGCATGGGCGCCCTGGCGGTGGTGACCCTGCTGCTGGCGGTGCGCGTGGCGCTGGTGCCCCTGACCCGCCTGCGTCACGCCATCCGCGCCCGGGACCCACGCACCCTGGCCTCCCTCGACCTGGCCCTGCCCCGGGAGCTCGCCGAGCTGCGCGAGGCACTCAACGAGCTGCTGGCGCGCATGCGCCGGGTGCGCGCCAACCAGGAGCGCTTCATCGGCGACGCCTCCCACCAGCTGCGCACCCCCCTGGCGGGCATCTCCGCCCGGGCCGAGCTGGCCCTGCGCCGCCAGTCGCCCGATGAGTGGCGCGCGGCCCTGGAGACGATCCATGCCACCAGCGAGCGCACCACCCGCCTGGCCATGCAGCTGCTCTCCCTGACCCGCCTCGACAATCCCGAGTACCGGCCCGAACACCGGCCGCTCGACCTCAACGCCTGCGTGCGCCAGACGGTGCGCGACCACTGGGTGACCTGCCACCAGGCCGGGGTCGACCTGGGCGCCGACTGCGCCGAGGGCGAGGTGAGCGTGGCCGGCACCGACTGGCAGCTCGCCGAGGCGCTGGGCAACCTGGTGGACAATGCGCGGCGCTACGGCGCCCGCCACATCACCCTGGCCACCCGGCGTGCGCCGCCCCGGCTGGTCGTGGAAGACGATGGTCCGGGAATCCCGCGCGAGCGTCGCCTGCTGGTGCTGCGGCCCTTCCACCGCGGCCGCGACGACGGCGAGGGCTCGGGCCTGGGACTGGCCATCGTCGACGGCATCGCCCGCAACCACGGCGCCCGCCTGACCCTCGGCGAGGGCGAGCAGGGCCGCGGGTTGCGGGTGGAACTGCGCTTCCCGGAGGCCTCCCCATGACCCTGCGCCGTCTCGCCCGCCTGGCGTCCCTCGCCACGCTCTGCCTGCTGCCCTTCGCGGTTTACGCCGAGGAGACGCTGCACCTGCCGGCCGAGGCCTCGGCCGGTCCGATGCGCCCCCTGGTGATCCACGCCGCCCTGGACCTGCCCCAGGCGCGCCCGCTGCTGGAGGACTTTCACCGCCGCCACCCGCAGATCGACCTGACCTACCGCAACCTCACCACCCTGGCCCTGCACGAGCGCTTCCTAGAGCGGCCCGACGAGGCCGACGTGATGATCTCCTCGGCCATGCCCTGGCAGTTCGCCCTGGCCAACGAGGGGCACGCCCGTCCGCTGGGCGGCCCCATCCTCGACGCCTGGCCCGCCTGGGCACGCTGGCGCGACGAGCTGGTCGCCTTCACCTTCGAACCCATCGTCATGGTGGTCCACCGCGACCTGGCCGAACTCGCCGAGCCGCCACGCAACCACGCCGAGCTGCTGGCACTGCTGAACGGCCATCGCCAGGCGCTGGCGGGGCGCGTGGCCAGCTATGACCCGGTGCGCAGCGGCGCGGGCTACGGCTATGCCATGGAGGAGTCGCGACTGTCGCCGCGCTACTGGGACCTGGTGGCCGCGCTGGGCGCCGCCGAGGCCGAGCTGGTGGAGACCACCGGGGCGATGCTCGACGGCCTGGTCGAGGGCCGCTTCCTGATCGGCTACAACCTGCTGGGCAGCTATGCCGCTCCCATCGTCGAGGCAAACCCGCAGCTCGAGTTGGTGATCCCCGACGACTACGCCCTGGTCACCCAGCGCCTGGCCTTCGTGCCCCGCCGGGCCCCGCACCCGGATACCGCCACCCTGTTCGTGGACTACCTGTTGAGCGTGGAGGGACAGCGCACCCTGGCCGAGCGCACCTCGCTGGGAGCCATCCATCCGGGGCTGGACGGACCGGGCACCGCCGCTGAGCTGCGCGGGCGCCTCGGTGACGCGCTTCGGCCGCCCGGCCTGGGGCCGGGCCTGCTCGCCGCCCTGGACCGGCTCAAGCGACGCGCCCTGCTGGCGCGCTGGCAACGCGAGTTTCGCCGCGACCCCGGGGACGCCGACAGTGCCGCGGCACCCGCCGCCGACTAGCGGGTGCGGCGCTCAGCGGTCTCCCAGCCGGCGGCGCCGGCCCGCGCCGCCTCGAACCAGGCCAGGCGATCGTGCAGCGCCACCACGCCGCCCACGATGGTCAGGGTGGGAGGATGCAGGGCCGCCTCGGCGAGGCCCGCCGGCAGGGTCGCCAGGCTGGCGCGATGCACCCGCTGGCGGGCCGTGGAGCCCTGCTCGATCAGCGCCACCGGCGTCTCGCCGGGCAGGCCATGGGCGACCAGTTGCCGGCAGATCTCCGGCAGGCCGTGCAGGCCCATGTAGAACACCAGGGTCTGGCCCGGGCGGGCCAGCGCCGGCCAGTCCAGGTCGGCGCTGCCGTCCTTGAGGTGGCCGGTGATGAAGTGCACCGACTGGGCGTGGTCACGGTGGGTGAGCGGGATGCCCGCATAGGCGGCGCAGCCCGAGGCGGCGGTGATGCCGGGGATCACCTCGAAGTCGACGCCGGCCTCCGCCAGGGCCTCGAGCTCCTCGCCGCCACGCCCGAAGATGAAGGGATCGCCGCCCTTGAGGCGCACCACGCGCCGGCCCGCCCGCGCCCAGTCCACCAGCGCCTGGTTGATCTCCTCCTGGGGCAGGCTGTGGTCGGAGCGGGCCTTGCCCACGTAGAGGCGCTGCGCCGCCGGATTGGCCAGGGCCAGCACCTCGCGGCTCACCAGGCGATCGTGGAGGATCACCTCCGCCGCCTCGAGGCGTCTGAGCGCCTTGAGGGTCAGCAGCTCGGGGTCACCGGGCCCGGCGCCAACCAGGCTGACGCCGCCACGCGCCTCCCCCTGCGCACCCTCGGTCCTGTCTGGGAATCGACCGGCGCTCATATTCCATTACCTCCAGCAATCACGATTCATTATACAGCACGCGCCTGAGCCGCGGGCTGACCAGCTCGCCGACCAGGGCGATCGCCACCAGCGCCGCCAGCAGCCAGGGCCAGTGCACGCCGAACTCCACCCGGGCGATGCCCAGGGCGTCGACGAAGATCACCAGGATACCGAGCGGGCTCACGTAGCGCGCCATGAACAGCCACAGGGCATGCCAGCGCGGCGACAGGCCCAGCTCGTCGCGCAGGCTCTCGCTCTTCAGCACGAAGCCGGCCAGCAGCACCATGCCCAGGCCGCCCAACGGCATCATCCAGCGCGAGGTGAGATAATCGAGCCAGTCGAAAAAATGCCGACCGGCGAGCGTCCAGTCGGCGCCCAGGTTGAACGACAGCATGGCCAGGGTGCTGACCAGCCACAGCACGCTACCGGTGCCCCAGGCCGCGGTCCGCCGCGAGATCCCCCGATTGTCGGTAAGCCAGGAGACGGTGGCCTCGACCATGGAGATCGACGAGGTCAGGGCGGCCATGGAGAGCATGACGAAGAAGAGGATGCCGAACAGGGTCCCCAGCGGCATCGCCTGGAAGGCCAGCGGCAGGCTCATGAAGATCAGCCCCGGCCCCTCCCCCGGGTCCATGCCGTTGGCGAAGATCACCGGGAAGATCGCCAGCCCCGCCATCAGCGCCACCAGGGTATCGGCGACGGCCACGGTCAGGGTAGTGCGGGCAATGGAGGCCCGCGCCGGCAGGTAGCTGCCGTAGGTGAGGATGGCGCCGGAGGCCAGCGACAGGGTGAAGAAGGCATGGCCCAGGGCCGCCAGCATGCCGTCGCTGGAGAGGCTGCCGGCATCGAAGGCGAACAGGAAACGCAGCGCCTCGCCGAAGCCGCCGGAGAAGAGGCCATAGACGATCAACACCCCGAGCATCACCACCAGGCCGGGCATCATCCAGCTCACGCTGCGCTCGATGCCCGCCTGCACGCCCTTGCCGACGATGGCCATAGTGGCGAGCGTCACCAGGGTGCTCCAGAACCCGAGGTTCCAGGGGTTCTCGTTGTTGGCCGCGAAGATCGCCACCATGTCGTCGACGCTGCCGCCGGCCAGGCCGCCACTGAGCAGCTTCCACAGGTAGGCGAAGGACCAGCCGGCCACCACCACGTAGAACGACAGGATCATGAAGCCGCAGAGCATGGCCATCCAGCCCAGCAGCGACCACAGCGATGAGCCCCCGGACTCGGCCGCCACCCGCCGCACCGCATCGATGGGACTGCCGCGGCCGCGCCGCCCGAAGGCGATCTCGGTCATCATCACCGGCACGCCCACGGCGAGGATGCAGGCCAGGTAGACCAGCACGAAGGCGGCACCGCCGTGCTCGCCGGTCATGTAGGGAAACTTCCAGATATTGCCCAGGCCCACCGCGGAACCGGTGGCCGCCAGGACGAAGCCCCAGCGGCCCAGCCACTGGGTACGGGATTGCGGGTTCGCTGTCATGTCACACCAGGGGGATCACGTTGCTGTTATGGTAGGCCATCACGATGTCGGGCCATCCAGACCCGACATTGTGATGGATATTGCCGTGATTTGGCACTCGTCCAATGGATTATTCTGATTCGATCTGGACGGGCAGCCGGGGGCGCCGCGGCCTCACTCGAGCACGCCGCGACGGATCTGGTCTTCCTCGATGGATTCGAAGAGCGCCTTGAAGTTGCCCTCGCCGAAGCCCTCGTTGCCCTTGCGCTGGATGATCTCGAAGAAGATGGGGCCGATCACCGTCTCGGTGAAGATCTGCAGCAGCACCCCCTCGTCGGGTCCGCCGTCCACCAGCAGGTTGAACTCGCGCAGGGCCTCCAGGTCCTCCTCGTGGTTGGGCACCCGCTCGTCGACCCGCTCGTAGTAGGTATCCGGGGTGGTCATGAACGTGACCCCGTTGGCACGCAGCGCCCGCACCGTGGCATAGATGTCGTCGGTGGCCAGGGCCAGGTGCTGGATCCCCTCCCCGTTGTACTCGCGCAGGAACTCGGCGATCTGGGAGCTGTCATCGGCGGACTCGTTGATCGGTATGTGCATCTTGCCGCAGGGGGCGGTCATCGCCCGGGAGTGGAGCCCGGTCTTCTTGCCCTCGATGTCGAAGTAGCGGATCTCGCGGAAGTTGGCGATGCGGGTGTAGAAGTCGGCCCAGGCGTCCATCTGCCCGCGATCCACGTTGTGGGTCAGGTGGTCGAGCACCTTGAGCCCAACGCTGTGATCGTTGGCGCCGCGACCGGGGATCGGCTCGAAGTCGATGTCATAGATGGTGCGCCCCTCGCCGTCCACCTGGTCATCGACGAAGTAGAGCAGCGAGCCGCCGATGCCCTTGATCGCCGGGATCCCCACCTCGCCGGGCCCGACCGGGTTCTCCATCGCCTCGGCACCATGGGCCAGGGCATGCTCGAAAGCCTGGCGGGCGTCGGCGACCTTCCAGGCCATGGCGCAGGCGCTGGGGCCATGGACGCGCGCGAACTCGGCGGCATGGCTTCCCGGCTCGGCGTTGAGCACGAAGTTGACGCCTTCCTGCTGGAAGAGGGTCACCTGCTTGGAACGATGCTGGCGGGTCTCGGTGAAGCCCAACCGGACGAACAGGCGACGCAGCGCCTCGATCCCCTCGGCGGTGGGCGCCGTGAACTCGACGAACTCGAAGCCGTGGGTGCCGATAGGGTTGGCCTTGCCGAGGGAAGAACCGGGTTGCTGTGCGGGTGCGTTCATCATGACCTCCAGGGGTTGCGGGAGCGGGCCCCGAACCGGCGCCGGGGTCTCCGTGACTGCTGTGGCCAAGCCTAGTGCAGGCCCGCAGCCCCCGGAACCGCCGGGACGCCCGTCGTCAGGCCTCTGTGGCCCTCCTCTGCCACCGCGCCGTCACGAAATCCTTACACACACGGCCTGCCCGCCTTCTCTGCCCCCGGGATGGTGCGAAGACATGACAGGCCGTAAGGAAAACCTTACACTCCGGCACCGCCCGCGCTCACTTCCCCTCGAGCGGGGCCTCGACATCGTCCATGCCCTGCTCCCGGTCGATGCGGGTCCCTGGCTTGTCCACCTCCCAGCGTTGACGGCGCCGGCTCACCACAACCGCCTGACTTTTCACGCCATTGGGTAGCTGGTCTATGCTCATTTCAAAGGTTCGCAGTAGGACTTTCTCGCCGGCGCTCGGCGAGCCGCGCCGCTCATGATGCCGCCACCACGTCTGGATCAGGAGGACTCCATGACCAGTGATTCCCGAATCGGCCCCATCGCCCTGCCCGATACCCGTGCCCGGCGCGTCGTCGAGAAGCTGCTGGAGGGGTCCGGTGTCGCCCTCAACGGCGATGCCCCCCAGGACCTGCAGATCTTCCATCCCGATTTCTTCTCCCGGGCGCTGCACCAGGGCACCCTGGGGCTCGGCGAGGCCTACATGGATGGCTGGTGGGAGTGCGAACGGATCGACGAGATGGCCTGTCGACTGCTGCGCCACGGCCTGGGCGAGCGTGCCCACACCCGCTCCGAGCGGTTGATGTACCGCCTGCAATCCGGCTTCTTCAACCTGCAGAGCAAGGCTCGCGCCTACATCGTCGGCGAGGCCCACTATGACCTGGGCAACGACCTCTTCGAGCGCATGCTCGACCCCACCATGTGCTACTCCTGCGGCTACTGGAAGGAGGCCGACACCCTGCACGAGGCGCAGCGCGCCAAGCTGGAACTGGCCTGCCGCAAGCTCGACCTCGCCCCGGGCATGAAGGTGCTCGACATCGGCTGCGGCTGGGGCAGTTTCGCCGAACACGCCGCCCGCCACCACGGCGTCGAGGTCACCGGCATCACCATCTCCCGGGAACAGGCCGAACTCGCCCGGCGGCGCTGCGCGGGGCTGCCGGTGGAGATTCGGCTGCAGGACTACCGCGACCTGGAGGGGCATTACGACCGTATCGTCTCCATCGGCATGTTCGAGCACGTCGGCCACCGCAACTACCCCGCCTACTTCCATACCGTGGAACGGCTGCTGGACGAGGACGGCCTCTTCCTGCTCCACACCATCGGCTCCAACAGCTCCGAGGTGAGCGCCGACCCCTGGATCAACAAGTACATCTTCCCCAACGGGGTGCTGCCCTCGGTGATGCATATCGCCCGGGCCAGCGAGGGGGCGCATCTGCTGATGGAGGACTGGCAGAACTTCGGCCCCGACTACGACCCTACCCTGATGGCCTGGCTCGAGAACTTCGACGCCCACTGGCACGAGATCGCCCACCGCTACAACGAGCGCACCCGGCGCATGTTCCGCTATTACCTCTCGGTGTGTGCCGGCGCCTTCCGCTCCCGCGACCTGCAGCTCTGGCAGGTGGTCTTCTCCCGCGGGCGCCGCGGGCGTTACGATGCGCCGCGATGACCGAGCTAACACAACCACGGTCGGTCCCGACTACGGCATGCCAAGCGAGGCCTCGGGGGTCATGGGGGACCGTCACAGGTGGTCGAGAAACCAGCGCGCGGCGTGGGCCTGGACTTCCTCGAGCTTGCCGGGCTCCTCGAACAGGTGGGTGGCGCCGGGCACGATGATCAGTTCGCAGGGCGCCGGCATGCGCGCCCTGGTCTGCTCGTTGAGCGCGATCACCGGAGCGTCCTCGCCGCCGACCAGCAGCAGCGTCGGTGCCCGGACGGCCGCCAGGTCGTCACCGGCCAGGTCCGGTCGTCCGCCCCGCGAGACCACGGCGGCGACCTCGTCCGGCCGCCGGGCCGCGGCGATCAACGCCGCCGCCGCTCCGGTACTGGCGCCGAACAGGCCGAGGCGCAGGTCGCGGGTCTGAGCGGCCCGGGCGACCCAGTCGACGGCGCCGGTCATGCGTGACCCGATCAGCGGTATGTCGAAGCGCAGCTCGCGGGTCCACTCATCGATGAGGTTCTCCTCGGCGGTGAGCAGATCGAACAGCAGGGTGGCCAGCCCCTGTTCGCTGAGGTAGCGCGCCACCCGACGGTTGCGGGTGCTGAACCGACTGCTGCCACTGCCGTGAGCGAACACCACGAGACCGCTGGCGCCGTCGGGCAGGATCAGGTCTCCCTCCAGGGCCACCCCGGCGGCCTGCAGCTCGATGGCGGAGTGGGAAGCGGCCATGACGAACTCCTCCTCGTAATGCCTCGGATCGGCAGCCCCAGCCGACTCTGGACGACCGGGGCCAGTCCGCTCCTCCTCTGACTTGAGTGTAGCCCGGCGCGCTCACCGGTAGCGCGGTGAACCGTGCCGCCGGGCGGTGTATCCTGTGAGGTTCCATGGATCAGGAACCTTGAGATGCACACCCTCGACCAGACCCTGCAGCGTGTCTTCGACTACCCCGACTTCCGCCCCGGCCAGCGCCCGGTGATCGAGGCCATCGCCGCCGGGCGCTCGGCGGCGGCGATCTTTCCCACCGGCTCGGGCAAGTCGCTCTGCTACCAGCTGCCCGCCCTGCACCTGCCTCATCTCACCCTGGTGATCTCGCCGCTGCTGGCGCTGATGCAGGACCAGTTGGCCTTCCTCGCCCGGCACGGCATTCCCGCCGCCAGCCTGGACTCAGGCCAGAGTCGCGAGGAGGCCGGCGCGGTGATGGAGAGCGTCACCCGCGGCGAGATCCGCATCCTGATGGTCTCGGTGGAGCGGCTCAAGAACGAACGCTTCCGCGCCTTCATCCGCCGGGTGCCAATCTCGCTGCTGGTGGTGGACGAGGCCCACTGCATCTCCGAGTGGGGCCACAACTTTCGTCCCGACTACCTGAAGCTGCCCGCCTATCGACGGGAGTTCGACATTCCCCAGGTGCTGCTGCTCACCGCCACGGCCACGCCCCGGGTGATCGCGGACATGTCCGAACGCTTCGACATCGAGCCCGGGGATGTGACGGCCACCGGCTTCTATCGCCAGAACCTGGACCTCGAGGTGGCGCCGGTACCCGCCGGGGCGCGTCCCCGCACCCTGGTGGAGTGGCTGCGACCGCGGCTGGCCGGCGACGCACCCCAGTCCAGCATCGTCTACGTCACCCTGCAGCAGACCGCCGAGCGCCTGGCCGCCTACCTGGGCAAGGCCGGGCTGCCCGCGGTGGCCTACCACGCCGGCCTCGACGGCGAGCGTCGCGACGCCATCCAGCGCGACTTCATGGCCGGCCGGGCCCCCTGCATCGTCGCCACCATCGCCTTCGGCATGGGTATCGACAAGGCCGATATCCGGGGCGTGGTGCACTTCGACCTGCCCAAGTCCATCGAAAACTACTCTCAGGAGATCGGCCGGGCCGGACGCGACGGCGGGCCCGCCGACTGCCTGATGCTGGCCGGACGCGACAACCTCAGCGTGCTGGAGAACTTCGTCTACGGTGACACCCCCGAACGCCACGGCATCCGCCGGGTGATCGAGGCGCTGGGGCAGGCGGCGGGTGCCGACGGCGAGGAGTGGGAGCTCACCCTGAACGCCCTCTCCCAGCAGACCGACATCCGCCCGCTGCCGCTCAAGACCCTGCTGGTGCAACTGGAGCTGCGCGGCATCATCGCCCCGCGCCACAGCTACTTCGCCGACTACCGCTTCCGCCTCCACGAAGCGCCCGAGTCGCTGGTCGCCCGTTTCCCGGGCAAGCGCGGCGCCTTCGTCCAGGCCATCCTCGACGCCGCGCCCCGGGCCCGCACCTGGCACGCCCTGGACTTCTCGGCCCTGGAGCGACTGGGTGCCGAGCGGGGCCTGGACACCCGTCGCGGCCGGGTACTCACCGCCCTGGAGTACTTCGTCGACAAGGGCTGGATGACGCTGGAGAGCAAGCAGCTCACCGAGGTCTACCGGGTCACCGAGACCGCCTTCGACCCGGACCGCCTGGCCGACGAGCTGCACGGCTACTTTCGCGACAAGGAGCGCGCCGAGGTCGAACGCCTGCACGCCATGCTCGCGCTGTTCGAGAGCGACCGCTGCCTCTCCCGCCGGCTCGCCGAGTGGTTCGGCGACGATCGCGCCCCCGAGCGCTGCGGCCACTGCTCGGCCTGTCGCGGACACCCGGCCCGACTGCCCGACGCCGCCCCGCTGCCACCGCTGGAGGACCAGGACACGGAAGCCCTGCTGGGTGGTCTGCTCGAGCGCCTCGAGGCGGCGGGCGATGGTCACCCCGCCACCCCCGACCTGCTGGCGCGCTTCCTCTGCGGCATCACCACGCCGCTGTTCTCACGCCTCAAGGCACGGCAGTTGCCCGGCTTCGCCGCCCTGGAGGGTTACCCCTACGCCGAGGTGCAGGGTTGGCTGGAAGGTCAGTCGTCGGTGGGCGGCGCCAGGGTCTGAAGGCTCGGCGGCAACCGTGATGCCCCCATCAGGTAGGTGTCGATATGGCGTGCCGCGTCGCGTCCCTCGCCGATCGCCCATACCACCAGCGACGCCCCTCGGCGAGCATCGCCGCTGGCGAAGACCCCCTCCAGATCGGTCATCATGGTCTCGTCGGTGGCAAGTCCGCCATTGTCGGCAAGCGTCAGCCCCTGGTCGACGAACGCCCGGGCCTGGGCACCCTGGAAGCCGATGGCGATCAGCACCAGGTCGGTGGCCATGCGGATATTCTCCTCGAGCACCGTCTTGTCCACGCGCCGTCCCTGGCTATCGAGGGTCCACTTGACGCGTTCGACGACCAGGGCATCCACAACGCCATCACCGTCGTCATCGACGAAGGCGGTGACATTGAGCGCAAACAGCGCCCGGCCGCCCTCCTCCAAGGCATAGGTCTGTTCGTAAGTGCGCGGCTGCCACGGCCAGGGGTTGTCGGCCGGGCGTGTCACCGGCGGTGGCTCGCGCACGCTGATCTGCGCCACCTCCGCGGCGCCCTGGCGATGGGCAGTGGCCACGCAGTCGGCGCCGGTATCGCCCCCGCCCAGTACCACCACTCGCTTGCCCCGGGCATCGATCGCCAGGCTATCGCGGCCCGCCTGGCGGTGATTCTCGGCGGTCAGGTAGGGCATGCCGAAATGGATTCCCCCCAGCTCGCGCCCCGGCACCGTGACATCGCGATGCTGCTGGGCGCCGATCGCCAGGCACACCGCATCGAAACGTTCGCGCAACTGGGCCAATGCCATCGCAGGGCCGATCTCGACCCCGGTGCGGAATTCGATGCCTTCCCCACGAAGTTGGTCGAGGCGCCGTTCGACCTGATGCTTGGCGAACTTGAAGTCGGGGATGCCCAGGGTCATCAGCCCGCCGAGCGCCTCGTCGCGTTCGAATACCGTCACCTTGTGCCCGGCGCGGTTGAGCTGTTGGGCGCACGCCAGCCCCGCCGGGCCGCTACCGACCACCGCCACCCGCTTGCCGGTGCGTCGCGTCGGCGGCTCGGGGCGGATCCAGCCCCTTTCCCAGCCGCGGTCGACGATCGCCCGCTCGAGGCTCTTGATGGCCACGGCATCGGCGTTGTAGGCCAGCGTGCAGGCCGGCTCGCAGGGCGCCGGACAGGTATAGCCGGTGAATTCGGGGAAGTTGTTGGTGGCATGCAGCCGCGCCAGGGCCTCGCGCCAGCGGCCACGCACCACCAGGTCATTCCATTCCGGGATCAGGTTGCCGATCGGGCAGCCGCCCATGCAGGTGGGCACGCCGCAATCCATGCAACGCTCGCCCTGTCGACGCAGGTGATCCTCCTGCCAGCTCGGCGCATAGATCTCGCGATAGTCGCCAATGCGCTCGTGCGGGTCGCGCTTGCCGATCGGCTCGCGTGGATGTCTGAGGAAACCGTCGGGATGGTTCTCGTCCATCAGGCCACCTCCTGGGCCGCGGTCGGCGGTGCGACGCGAATGTCCCGCCCCTCGGCCAGCGCACGGCTTACCACCTCGGCATAGGCCTCGGGCACGACCTTGACCAGCCTTGCCAGGGTGGCGGGCCAGTCATCGAGCAGGGTCCGAGCGCGATGGCTGCCGGTGTAGGCATGGTGATTTTCCAGCAGGCGCCTCACCAGGGCGATGTCCCGCTCGTCTTCCACGGTTTCCAGCCCCACCCGCTCGGCATTGACCCGCTCGGCCAGGTCGCCCTGCTCGTCGAGCAGGTAGGCCTCGCCACCACTCATGCCGGCGGCGAAATTCTTGCCGCACGGGCCGAGAATCAACGCCACGCCGCCGGTCATGTACTCGCAACCGTGGTCGCCGACGCCCTCGACCACGGCGAGCGCCCCGGAATTGCGCACGCAGAAGCGCTCGCCGGCCAGACCGTTGATGTAGGCCTCGCCGCTGGTGGCACCGAACAGCGCGACATTGCCGATGATGACGTTGTCGGCGGCGACGTAGCCGGCCTCCGGCGGGGTGCGCACGCTGATCCGGCCGCCCGACAACCCCTTGCCGAGGTAGTCGTTGGCGTCGCCGGTCAGGTGCAGGCTGATGCCCCGGGCGACGAAGGCGCCGAAGCTCTGGCCGGCCGTTCCCTGCAGATGGATGCACAGGGTATCGTCGGCCGGCATGGTCGGCGCATGGCGCTTGACCAGCGCCGACGACAGCAAGGTGCCGACGCTGCGATCGCGATTGCATACCCTGGCGTCGATACGCACCGGCTCGCCATGCTCGAGCGCCGGCCGGGCCTGGGCGATCAGGCGTTGATCGAGCTTGTCGTCGAGCCGATGGTTCTGCTCGCGTGTCTGGTAGGGGGTATCGGTCGATTCCACTCGGGCCAGCAACTCACCGGGATCCAGCCTGATGCCCCGAGGGTGCGCCACCTCCCGCGGGCGTAGCCGGTCGACGCGTCCCACCATCTCGCGGACCGACGCGAAGCCCAGCGTGGCCATGATCTCGCGCAGTTCCTCGGCGACGAAGCGCAGATAATTGATGATGTGCTCGGCCTCGCCATCGAAACGCTCACGTAGTCGTGGGTCCTGGGTCGCCACGCCCACCGAGCAGGTATTGCAGTGACACTTGCGCAGCAGCAGGCAACCGACCACGACCATCGGCGCGGTGCCGAAGCCGAACTCCTCGGCCCCCAGTAGCGCGGCCATCGCCACGTCGCGGCCGGTCTTCATGCCGCCGTCGGTACGCACGGTGATGCGCGAACGCAGGTTGTTGGCCATCAGCACCCGATGGGTCTCGGCCAGCCCCAGCTCCCACGGTGTCCCGGTATGCTTGATCGAGGTCTTCTTGGCCGCCCCGGTACCGCCGGCGTCGCCGGAGATCAGCACCGCATCGGCCCGCGCCTTGGCGACGCCGGCGGCGATGGTGCCGACATTGGCCTTGGAGACCAGCTTGACGTGGATCTCGGCCTCGGGATTGGCGCACTTGAGATCGTGGATCAACTGGGCCAGGTCCTCGATCGAGTAGATATCGTGGTGCGGCGGCGGCGAGATCAGTCCGACCCCGGGCACCGTGAAGCGCACCTCGGCGATCGCCGCATCGACCTTGCCACCGGGCAACTCGCCACCCTCGCCCGGCTTGGCGCCCTGGGCCATCTTGATCTCGATCTGGCGGGCACTCGCCAGGTAGTGCGCGGTGACCCCGAAGCGCCCCGAGGCACACTGCTTCATCGAGTTCTCGGCCTCGGTACCGAAGCGCTCGACCTGTTCTCCGCCCTCGCCGCTGCCGGCCTTGCCGCCGATGCGATTCATGGCGATCGCCATGACTTCGTGGGCCTCCCGGGACAGGGCGCCGAATGACATCGAGCCGGTGCCGAAACGCTTGAGAATCGCCTCGACCGGCTCGACCCGCTCGAGCGGAATCGAGCGCTGCGAATCGCTATCGAAGTCGAGCAGCCCGCGCAACGTCTGCAGACAGCGGCTCTGGTCGTTGGCGGCTTCGGCGAAACGCCGATAACTCTCGGCGTCGTTGTGCCGCGCCGCCTGCTGCAGATGGCCGATGGTGCGGGGATTCCACTGGTGCCATTCACCGTCGCGCCGCCAGTAGAAGTCGCCACCCTGCAACAGTTGCAGGTTACCGGCGATACGGTCGCTGTAGGCGACGGCATGGGCCTGCTCGGTCTCGTCCTCGATGATGTCCATTCCGACGCCCGGAATGTGCACCGGGGTGCCGGCAAAACACTCATCGACCAGCGCTTGGTCCAGGCCGATGCACTCGAAGATCTGCGCGCCCTTGTAACTCTCCAGGCTGGAAATGCCCATCTTGGCCATGACCTTGAGCAGGCCGTCCTCGATGGCGAGACGATAGCCATGACGCGCCGCGGCGCTGCCCTCGACGCCAGTGAGTGCGCCCTCGGCGTGCAGATGCTCGAGGCTGCGGTAGGCCAGCCACGGATAAATGGCATCGGCCCCATACCCTACCAGAGTGCAGTAGTGATGCACCGCATAGGGCTCGCCGCTGCACAGCACTAACGAGGCTCGGCTGCGTTTGCCGGCCCGAATCAGGCCATGGTGGACGGCACCGACCACCAGCAGCGCGGGCACGGCCACCCGCTGCGGTCCCACCCGATGGTCGTCGAGGACCAGGAGGGTGGCACCGGCATCGACGGCGGCTTCGGCAGCGCGACGCAGGCGTTCGATGACCGAGGCCATCCCCCGGCCCGGGGGATAGGTGGTATCGATCGTCCGTGCGCGCAGCCCGTCGCCATCGAGCCCGGCCAGGGTCGCAAATTCCCGGTCATCCAGGATCGGACTCTCGACCAGCAACTGGCGACAGTGCTCGGGCGTCTCGCCCAACAGATTGCGCTGATGACCCAGGTGGGAGCGCAGCGAGGTGACCAGCGCCTCGCGCAGGTAGTCCAGCGGCGGGTTGGTGACCTGAGCGAAGAGCTGATGGAAGTAGGCGAATAGCGGCTTGCGCTGCGCCGACAGGGACGCCAGCGGGGTGTCGTTGCCCATCGCACCCAGTGGATCCTTGCCGGACTCGGCCATCGGCGCCAGCAGCACACGCAGGCCCTCGAGCGTGTAGCCGAAGGCACATTGATGGGCGGCGAGCCTGGCCGGATCGAGGGCATCGATGACGGGCTCGGCAGTTTCAGCGACCAGGTCGGCGAGCGTGAGCCGGTGCTGAGCCAGCCAGTCGGCATAGGGAGCGGCACCGGTCAGGCGCTGGAAAACCTCCGCCTCGGGCACGATGCGCCCCTCGCGGGTATCGGCGAAAAAGAGCTGGCCCGGGCGCAGCCGTCCCTGCATCACGATCTCGCCGAAGTCGGCGTCCAGGGTGCCGCTTTCGCTGGCCATGATCAGTTTGTCGTCGCGGGTCAGGCAGTAGCGACAGGGGCGCAGGCCGTTACGGTCGATGACCGCGCCGACCGCATCGCCGTCCGAGGCCACGACCAGCGCCGGCCCATCCCACGGCTCCATGAGGGTGGAATGATAGTCATAGAAGGCGCGGCGTTCCGGGGCCATCGCCGGGTCCTTCTCCCAGGCCTCGGGAATCAGCATGCGCAATGCATGGGGCAGCGAGCGGCCACCGACCAGCAGCAGTTCCAGGACATGGTCGAAGTCGGCGGAATCGCTCTGGCCCTCTTCGGCAAGGACCGGACGAATCCGCTCGATATCGGCACCGAAGCGTTCGCTTGCCAGAAGGGGTTCCCGTGCTCGCATCCAATTGACATTGCCGAGGAGCGTATTGAACTCGCCGTTGTGGACCAGGCTGCGATAGGGATGCGCCAACTCCCAGGCCCCCAGAGTGTTGGTAGAGAAACGCGAGTGCACCAGCACCAGCGCGCTTTCCACCCGTGAGTCGCTCAGGTCCGGGTAGTAGCTGGCCAGTTGGGCACAGGTCAGCAGGCCCTTGTAGACGATGCGTCGCCGGTCCAGGCTGCAAATGTAGAACAGGTTGGCCCCCTCGCCGCCCAGTTCCCGCTCGCGCACGCGATTCTGGATTTCGCAGCGCAGCACGTAGAGGCCAACATCAAATGCCACCGGCGACATGGCCTGCCGGGGGGCCACGAAGCACTGTTCGACGATGGGCTCGGAGGCCAAAGCGGTATGCCCCAGTCCCCGATGGTCGGTGGGCACACGGCGCCAGGCGAGCAGCCGATAGCCCAGCGTCTCGATGACCGACGTCATCAGCCGCTTGATGGCGGAGCGTTGCGCCTTGTCCCGGGGGAGGAAGAGCTGGCCGACGCCATAGCGGCCGGCACCGGGTAGGCCGGGGATGGCCGCGGCAAAAAAGCGGTGCGGCACCTGCAACAGCAGGCCGGCACCGTCACCGGTGTTTTCCTCGGCGCCCCGCGCCCCGCGATGATCGAGGTTGCACAGCATGCGCAGACCGTCTTCGATCAGCCCATGTGTCGCCTCGCCACGCATGTTGACCACCGCGCCAACGCCGCAGCTGGCGTAGCCGGCATGAGGGTCAAGGCGTGCCTTGCTGGATTTGCCTGCCGGGTATCGCATGGATGTCGTTACCCTTGCCTGGTGGCACTCTCGCTCATACTAGGCCATATGGGGCCGGCACCGTCACAAACTCAGACGATAGCAGACGGCCCGAGACCGACTCGCGCGTGCCGGGGGTGAACGCGGCAGGTTCAATGGCGATGGCGGATGCGCCAATGCTGCAGGCCGATCATCAGCAGATGCACCGGCAGGTAGATCGCCACGGGCCAGAGCCCCATCAGCAGCACCAGATAGAGCAAGGGGGCCATCCAGTCCTGATGCTGCCCGAAGGGGCCGTGGACCCAGTTGATATTGCGCTCGGGATCCGTCAACAGGTAACTGAGCGGGATCACCAGCCAGGTGAGGCCGCTCTGCCACCACAGGGCCCGGCGATCATAGCCCAGCCGCCAGATCGCGAAGCCCGCCACCGGCGGCAGGATCAGGTGATAGAGCGACATCAGTCGGGTCAGCGGTGGCTGCTCGGGATCGAACATGTACTCGGTGCCGCCGATGGGATGAATGCCGGTCAGCCAGGCCGTGCCCACGTCCACGGCCCAGAGGCTGCCCACCAGGGCCACCGCCAGCCACTGCATGGAGAGCAGCAGGCGATGTTCCCGCCACAGGCCCACCAGGATCAGGAAGTTGGCCAGGTTGCACAGCCAGAAGTAGTTCTGCGGCCCCAGCAGCACCCAGTAGGTGGGCGCCCAGCCCAGGATCCAGGCGGTGAAGGCCAGTTTCAGCCCCAGTGGCAAGCGTGCAGGCGATCCGGTATCCGACATTCCTCCTCCTCATGGTGGGCTTATTCCGCCACCCGCCTCATGCTTCACTCCCTTCCCCGCCGATACCATGGCGCTTGAGCTTGTTGGCGATGGTGGTGTGGGAGACGCCGAGCCGCTTGGCCAGTTGCCGGCTCGAGGGGTGACGCGGATAGAGGGTGGCCAGCACCCGCTGCTCCACCGCGCCCATGATCTCGGCCAGGGTCCCCTCCAGGTCGAGGCCGGCGAGCTCCGCGGCCTCCCCCACGTCGGGCAGGCGCAAATGGGCCGGCTCGAGGCGCTCGCCCTCGCACAGCGATACCGCCTGGAAGAGCACGTTCTCCAACTGGCGTACGTTACCGGGCCAGGGATAGGCGGTGAGCCGCGCCAGCGCCGCCGGCGAGAGGGTCGGTACGGTGCAACCGATCTGGCGGGCGGCGCGGTCGAGGAAGTGCTCGGCGAGCGCCGGAATGCCGTCGCGGCACTCGCGCAGCGGCGGCACGGTGAGCGACAGCACATTGAGGCGGTGATAGAGGTCCTGGCGGAAGCGCCCCTCGGCGCACAGCCGCGGCAGGTCCTGCTGGGTGGCGCAGATCACCCGCACGTCGAGCCAGGTCTCCTCGTCGCTGCCCACCCGACGGAAGCCACCGTCCTGCAGGAAACGCAGCAGCTTGACCTGCAGCCGCGGGCTCATCTCCCCCACCTCGTCGAGGAAGATGGTGCCGCCGGCGGTGAGTTCCAGCAGGCCCAGCTTGCCCTCGGGCCGCGCCCCCTCGAAGGCCCCCGGGGCGTAGCCGAACAGTTCGGTCTCGGCCATGGACTCCGGCAGGCCGGCACAGTTGAGCGCCATGAAGGGCGCCTGCCCCCGGGCGCTGGCCAGGTGGCAGGCCCGCGCCAGCAGCTCCTTGCCGGTACCGGTCTCGCCCTGGATCAGCAGCGGGGCGTCCAGCGGCGCCATGCGCCGCGCCTCCCGGGTCAACGCCTCGAGCTTGGGGCTGGCCTGGAAGATCGCCTCGAAACCGCGCAGTTCCTGGCGCTGCACCTGGTAGATGCGCGCCCCGATGCGCTCGGCCCGGTGCAGGGTCACCACCGCCCCGGCCAGCGACGCCACGTCGTCGTGATGCTCGCGGTGCAGCGGAGCGATATCGGCCAGGAAGGTGGTGTCGCGCAGCTTGACGCGCAGGCCGTTGACCCGGGCGTTGTTGCGCCGGATCAGCTCCGGCAGGTCCAGGTCATGCAGGTAACGGTCCAGCGACAGCCCCGGCACCTCGTCGATGCGCACCCCGAGCAGCTGCCCCGCGGCACGGTTGGCGGCGACGATATGGCCCTCCATGTCGATGGACATCACCGGGTCGGAGAGCGACGAGAGCAGCGCGTCCAGCTCCAGGTGGCGCCGCTCGCTGGGCATCAGGCTGACCCGGCGCACGCCGAAGACCCCGGGCACCGCCTCCAGTTCCGGCTTGAGGGTGGCGAGCTGGGCATGGAGCAGATGGGGCACGTGCAGGTAGATGGCGTTGCCGTGCTCGCCCCCCACCTCGCCGCGGGCCACGTTGAGGCCGTAGTCGGCGAAGTGGGCGACGATGTCGCGCAGGATGCCCACCCGGTTCTGGCAGTGAAACCTCAGACGCATCTCGGGGTCGGCTCCTCATGAAGCAAAAGGCGTCACGCTGATGTGACTCCAGTGTCAAGATAACGTGACAGCCGCGTCGGCTCCACCCCCCATGGCCCGGCCCCATGCCGCCCGGATCCGCCTCCTGCGCCACGACCGTCAAGTTAGCCTTACAGCGGCACGCTTCGGCCCGGCCGCGGCGACTCGCCCCTCCGCCTTCCTCCGCCGTCACCTAGACTTCAATAAATAGCCCAACTAGCCCAGCGACACGGAGGAGAACCCATGAAGGTCCCCACCTCCCCCCTGAGCGACCAGGTCAGCAAGACCGGCTATCGCGCCCGGCTGCCCGACGCCCGGGGGCATATCGCCTACGGCGACACCGAGAACGCCACCTGGCAGACCCTGATACGCCGTCAGCTACCGATGATCGAGGGTCGCGTCTGCCAGGCCTATCTGGACGGCCTGGAGCGCCTGGCGCTGCCCGAGGATCGCATCCCCCAGCTCGGCGAGATCGATCGGGTACTGGAGGCCACCAGCGGCTGGCGCACCGCCCAGGTGCCGGCGCTGATCCCCTTCGACACCTTCTTCGAGCTGCTGGCCAGCCGCCGCTTTCCTGTGGCCACCTTCATCCGCAGCCCCGAGGAGCTGGACTACCTCAAGGAGCCGGACATCTTCCACGAGCTCTTCGGCCACTGCCCGATGCTCACTGACCCCTCTTTCGCCGAGTTCACCGCCACCTACGGCCGCCTGGGCAAGGCGGCCACGCACAAGGAGCGGGTCTACCTGGCACGGCTCTACTGGTTGACCGTGGAATTCGGCCTGGTGGACACCCCCGCGGGACGGCGCATCTACGGCGGCGGCATCATCTCCTCGCCGAAGGAGACCCTGCATGCCCTCTCCGAGGTCCCGGAGCACCTGCCCTTCGACCCGGTGGAAGCGATGCGCACCCCCTACCGCATCGACATCCTGCAGCCGCTCTACTATGTGCTTGACGACCTCGCCACCCTGCACGACCTTTCCCGTCAGGACATCATGGGCCTGGTACACCGGGCCATGGCGCTCGGGCTCCATGCGCCGCGTTTCGAGCCGGCCGCACAGAAGGCCGGGGCGAGTTGACGCCCTGTCGGGCGCCGCCCATTCCTGAACCAACATGGAGGAGGACAAATGAGCCAACTGTCACAACAGCAGTGCGAGGCCTGCCGTAGCGACTCCCCCAGGCTCACCGACGAGCAGATCGCGGAGTACCGCCGAGAGGTGCCCGAGTGGCAGATCGTCGAGCGCGATGGCATCATGCAACTGGAGCGGGTCTTCACCTTCCCCGACTTTCGACAGGCGCTGACCTTCACCGACCGCGTCGGCGAACTCGCCGAGGAAGCGGACCACCATCCGGCCCTGCTGACCGAATGGGGCAAGGTCACCGTGACCTGGTGGTCGCACAAGATCAAGGGCCTGCACAGCAACGACTTCATTCTTGCCGCCAGAACCGACGAGGTAGCGAAATAAATGTTCGAACACATTGAGCGGGTGCCCGGGGATGCCATCCTCGGCCTGATCGAGGCCTTCAAGAAGGACACCAATCCCCAGAAGGTCGATCTCGGCGTCGGCGTCTACAAGGACGCCCAGGGCAACACCCCGGTGATGCGCGCCGTCAAGGAGGCCGAGGCCCTGCTGCTCAAGAACGAGACCACCAAGACCTACATCGGCTCCCACGGGGCGCCGGAGTACGGCCAGGTGATCCTGCCGATGGTGCTGGGCGAGGGCTCGCCGATCCTCGAGGCGCGCCGCGCCAGCGCCACCCAGTCCCCGGGCGGCACCGGCGCCCTGCGCCTGGCGGCCGACTTCATCACCAGGAAGTTGCCCGGCAAGGGCATCTGGGTCAGCGACCCGACCTGGCCGAACCACCACGGCATCTTCACCGCCGCCGGCATCGAGCTGCACAAGTACCCCTACGTGGACGCCGAGAACCGCCTCGACTTCGACGGCATGCTCGCGGCGCTGAAGCAGATCCCCGAGGGCGACGTGGTGGTGCTGCATGCCTGCTGCCACAACCCCACCGGCTTCGACCTGAACCGCGAGCAGTGGCAACGGGTACTGGGCGTGATCCAGGAGCGCCAGCTGCTGCCGCTGGTGGACTTCGCCTACCAGGGCTTCGGCGAGGGCCTGGACGAGGACGCCTACGGGGTGCGCCTGCTGGCCGAGAACCTCGACGAGGTGATCATCACCAGCTCCTGCTCCAAGAACTTCGGCATCTACTGCGAGCGCACCGGCTGCCTGATCCTGGTTGCCAAGGACGCCGAGCAGATGGAGAACGTGCGCTCCCAGATCGCCATCGTCGCCCGGGAGAACTACTCCAACCCGCCGGCCCACGGCGGCGCCATCGTCAGCGAGATCCTGCGCTCCGCCGAGCTCGCCGCCGTGTGGCGCGACGAACTCACCGAGATGCGCGACCGCATCAACACCCTGCGCCGCGACTTCGTCGAGGCCCTGGAACCCTATGGCCTCGACCAGAAGTATCACTGCGTGGCCGAGCAGCGCGGCATGTTCTCCTACACCGGCCTGACTCCCGACCAGGTCGACCGCCTGCGCGACGAGTTCGGCATCTACATGGTGCGTTCCGGCCGCGCCAACGTAGCCGGCTTCTCCCAGGAGAACCTGTCCTACCTGGCCAAGGCCATCGCCGCGGTCAACTGAGCGCGGGCCCACAGCCACAGCGCATGACGCCCGGGCCTTGCCCGGGCGTCCGCTTTTTGCCTCCCCGCTACGACTCGCCCCGCCGATCGGCGGGGCGAGTCGCGTCGGGACCGGCGGGCGGCGCCCGGGCGGTTCATTTCCAGAAGTCGCGGATCGAGGCGATGCCCTGGGCGCCCACGGCCCGGGCATGGTTGGCATCGAAGCGGGTCATGCCGCCCAGGGCGAACACCGGCATGGCGGCACGCTCCACCAGTTCCTGGAAGTCATGCCAGCCCATGGGCGGCACCTCCGGATGCGACGGCGTGGTGCGTAGCGGCGAGAGGGTCACGAAGTCGCAACCCACGCGGCCCGCCTGGACCAGTTGCCTGCGGTCATGGGTGGACGCCGATAGCCACTTGCCGTCGGTGATGGGACGCCGCTCCAGGGACATCAGGCGTTCGCTGGTGAGATGGATGCCATCGGCATCGACGCTCTCGAGCAGTTCCGGCTCGCCGTTGAGCAGCAGGCGTGCGCCGTGGCGGTGGCAGATCGCCACGGCACCCTCGGCGCGGGCCAGGTAGGCGGCCTCGTCCAGCTGCTTGGCGCGCAGCTGCACCAGGCGCACGCCGTCTTCCACCAGGGCACGCTCCAGGCGCCGGGCGAAGAGCGCCTCATCCTCTTCCTCGCCGGTGATCAGGTACTCGGTGGGCAGCATCACCGCGCGCAGGATCGGCAGGTTGGCGGCCGGGAAGGGGTAGTTGACCAGTTCCTGCATGGGCACCCAGCGCACCGCCTGTCCCTCGCGGCCGAAGGGCTCGCCGGAGAAATCATGCACCTGCCAGACATCCAGCAGGATGTGCTTGTCGGGATACTCATGGTGGATGCGGATCAACGGCTGCGCCCGCTGGATCTCCACGCCCAGCTCCTCGTGCAGCTCGCGCTTGAGGCCACCCAGCCCCGTCTCGTAGGGCGCCAGCTTGCCGCCGGGAAACTCCCAAAGGCCACCGTGGTCGACGTTGCTCGGGCGACGCGCGATCAGCACCTCGCGACCATCGGCGCCGATGATGGCGGCGGCCGCCACATGCACCCTTCTCTTCACCATTGCGTTCATTCACCTTTCCAACTTGACCGCGCTGCCGCGCGGGAACTGTACGGCCGGCCCGACCCCAAGGAGCCTGTCGGATTTGAGCGATCGTCGCGAGAGATTCGGATTTCGCGGTAGATCAGCGTTAAGTTCGACGGGCTCCTAGCTGCGGTAGTCGGCGTTGATGCTCACGTAGTCCTGGGAGAGATCGGAGGTCCACACCGTGGCGCTCTCCTCGCCGCGCCCCAGGTCGATGCGGATGGTGATTTCATCCCTGGCCATCACCGCGCTGCCCGCCTCCTCGGTGTAGCCGGGGGCGCGACCGCCGCCCGCCACCAGGCGCACCTCGCCCAGATCGATGGTCACGCGGGAGACGTCGAAGTCGTCCACCGGGGCCCGTCCCACCGCGGCCAGGATGCGCCCCCAGTTGGCGTCGGAGGCATAGAGGGCGGTCTTGACCAGCGGCGAATGGGCCACGGTGAAGGCCACGTCGAGGGCCTCGCGGCGCGTGGTGGCGCCGTTGACCTGCAGGGTGACGAACTTGGTGGCGCCCTCGGCGTCGCGAATGATCGCCTGGGCCAGCTCGGTCATCACCCGCTGCAGGCCGTCGCGAAACACCGCGATCGCCTCCTCGTCGGCCAGCACCGGCCCCTGGCCCGTGCTGATCAGCATGCAGGCGTCGTTGGTGGAAGTGTCACCGTCCACGGTGATGCAGTTGAAGGAGCGCTCCACCGTCTCGCGCAGCAGCGTCTGCAGCAGGCCCTGATCGAGGGTGGCGTCGGTGGCCACGAAGGCCAGCATGGTAGCCATGTTGGGCTGGATCATGCCCGAGCCCTTGGCGATGCCGTTGATCGTCACCGTCGCGTCGCCCAGGTCCAGGGTGATGCTGGCGCCCTTGGGGCGGGTATCGGTGGTGAGGATGCCCTCGCCCGCCAGCCGCCATGCCCCGGCGCCGTCGTCGAGCCCCTCCAGCGCCGCCGGCAGGCCGGCCAGCAGCCGCTGCATGGGCAGCGTCTCGCCGATCACCCCGGTGGAGAACGGCAGCACGGCCTGCGCCGGCACCCCGGCCAGGCGAGCCAGCTCGGCACAGGTGGCGCGGGCGTCGCGCAGGCCCTCCTCGCCGGTGCCGGCGTTGGCGTTGCCGGTATTGATTACCAGGTAACGTGCACCCTCGCCCCGGGCGACGCCGGCCGCGAGGTGCTCGCGGGCCACCGTCACCGGCGCGGCGCAGAAGGCGTTGCGGGTAAAGGTGCCCGCCACCCGGGCGCCCTCGGGCATCTCGATCACCACCAGGTCGCGGCGGTCGGGCTTCTTGATCCCCGCCATGGCGGTGCCCAGGCGGATCCCGGGAATCGCCGGCATCTCGGGAAAGCTCGCGTCACCCACTGCCATCGTCTCGTCTCCTGTCTGGTTCGCGCGGGCCGATCAGCTCAGCTTGCCGCAGCACTGCTTGTATTTCTTGCCGGAACCGCAGGGACAGGGGTCGTTGCGCCCCACCTTGGGCCCCTCGCGACGCAGCGGGCGACCGTCGGCGCCGGGCGGTACCGGGGCCTCGCCACGCTCGCCCTCCCCGGCGGTGGCCGCCTCGGGGGCGTCATGGCGGCTCGCTGCCGCGGCCCTCTCGCGCTCCAGCGCCTCGCGGCGCTTGCGCTCGAGCTCCTCGACCTCCTCCGGGCGACGCACCTGCACATGGCTGAGGATGCGTGTCACGTCGGCCTTGATGTTGGTCAGCAGCGCCTGGAACAGCTCGAAGGACTCGCGCTTGTACTCCTGCTTGGGGTTCTTCTGCGCATAGCCGCGCAGATGGATGCCCCGACGCAGGTGATCCATGGACTGCAGGTGCTCCTTCCAGCGGGTGTCAAGCACCTGCAGCATCACCTGCTTCTCGAAGCGCCGCATCAGCTCGGTGCCGGCCTGCTCCACCTTGGCCTCGTAGGCCTCGCGGTGCAGGGTCTGCAGGCGCTCGCGTAGCTGCTCCTCGTGAAAGCGCTCGTCCTCCTCGGCCCACTGCACCACCGGGGCATCCAAGTTGAACTCGCTGCGGAGGTAGTCCTGGAGGCCCGCCAGGTCCCACTGCTCCGGCAGGCTCTGGGGCGGCACATAGTCGCTGATGGCGAGGTCCAGTACCTCCTCGCGGATGCCCGCCACCGCCTCGGCGACCTCTTCGGCGGCGAGGATCTCGTTGCGCTGCTCGTAGATCACCCGGCGCTGGTCGTTGGCCACGTCGTCGTACTCGAGCAGCTGCTTGCGGATGTCGAAGTTGCGTCCCTCGACCTTCTTCTGGGCGCGCTCCACGGCGTTGGAGACCATCTTGTGCTCGATCGCCTCGCCGCGCTCCAGGCCCAGCGCCTTCATCATGCGCTGCACCCGGTCGGAGCCGAACAGACGCATCAAGTTGTCTTCCAGCGACAGGAAGAAGCGCGTCGAGCCGGGGTCGCCCTGACGACCGGCGCGACCGCGCAGCTGGTTGTCGATGCGCCGCGACTCATGGCGCTCCGAGCCGACCACGTGCAGCCCCCCGGCGGCCAGCACGGCCTCGTGGCGTGCCTGCCACTCGGCCTTGAGCCGCTCGATCCGTTCGGGGGTCGGGTCCTCCAGCTTGGCCGCCTCGGCCTCCCAGTTGCCCCCCAGCACGATGTCGGTGCCGCGGCCGGCCATGTTGGTGGCGATGGTGATCGCCCCGGGACGTCCCGCCTGGGCGATGATCTCCGCCTCGCTCTGGTGCTGCTTGGCGTTGAGCACGTTGAAGGTCATCCCCGCCTGGCGCATCAGCCCGGCCAGGTACTCGGAGGTCTCGATGGAGGCAGTACCCACCAGCACCGGACGGCCGGCGGCGGTCTCGGCCTGCACGTCCTCGATGATCGCCTCGAACTTCTCCTCGGCGGTGAGGTAGACCAGGTCGTTGAGGTCCTCGCGGATCAGCGGCTTGTTGGTGGGGATCACCACCACGTCCAGGCCATAGATCTGGTGGAACTCGAAGGCCTCGGTATCGGCGGTACCGGTCATGCCGGCCAGCTTGTCGTAGAGGCGAAAGTAGTTCTGGAAGGTAGTGGAGGCCAGGGTCTGGCTCTCGCGCTGTACCGCCACGCCCTCCTTGGCCTCCACCGCCTGGTGCAGGCCCTCGGACCAGCGCCGGCCGGGCATGCTGCGACCGGTGTGCTCGTCGACGATCACCACCTGGCCGTCGTTGACGATGTAGTCGACGTCGCGGTGGTAGAGGTGGCGGGCACGCAGCGCCGAGTGCATGTGCTGCAGCAGGTTGAGGTTCTGGGCCGCGTAGAGGGAGTCCTCCTCGCCCAGCAGCCCTTCGCCGCGCATCAGTTCCTCGACCTTGTTGTGTCCGGCCTCGGTGATTTCCACCTGCTTGTGCTTCTCATCGAGGGTGAAGTCGCCGTTGACCGGGGCGTCCGCGTCTTCCGACACCTCCCCCTTGACCAGATGCATTGCCAGGCGGTCGACCACCCGATAGAGCTCGGTATTCTCGTCCACCGCCCCGGAGATGATCAGCGGCGTGCGCGCCTCGTCGATGAGGATCGAGTCCACCTCATCGACGATGGCGAAGTTCAAGGCGCGCTGCACCTTGTCCTCAAGGGAGAAGGCCATGTTGTCGCGCAGGTAGTCGAAGCCGAACTCGTTGTTGGTGCCGTAGGTGATGTCGCAGGCGTAGGCGGCGCGCTTCTGCTCCGGCGTCTGGCCGGCGAAGATCACGCCCACCGAGAGGCCCAGGAACTCGTAGAGGGGGCGCATCCACTCGGCGTCGCGACTCGCCAGGTAATCGTTCACGGTGACCACGTGGACGCCCTTGCCCGGCAGGGCGTTGAGGTAGACGGCCAGGGTGGCCACCAGGGTCTTGCCCTCGCCGGTCTTCATCTCGGCGATGCGCCCGTTGTGGAGGGTCATGCCGCCGATCAACTGGACGTCGAAGTGGCGCATGCCCATGACGCGCTTGCTCGCCTCGCGCACCGTGGCGAAGGCCTCGGTGAGCAGGTCGTCCAGGGTCCCGCCGGCCTCCAGGCGGGAGCGGAAGTCGTCGGTGCGCGCCTGCAGGGCGGCATCGTCCAGCGCCTCGAGCTCCGCCTCCAGGGCGGTGCTGCGCTCGACGAGCCGGCTCATGCGCTTGACCTCGCGGTCGTTCTTGGAGCCGACGACCTTGCGTAACAGGGAATTGATCATGAAGGGTCCTGGGTCTGCGTGTGGCATCGTGCCAGCCGCCATCCGGCGGCCGGCCATGGGTCGGGATTCAGCTTGCCCACGCAGGGGGCGGCCCACGCCGGGTCAGGACATCATGGGCGGCGGCGGATCGCCGGCACGGCGCAATGGGCCGGCGGCTCGACAGGCGCTGGCGGGTGTGGGGAGAGCGCCGCGGGGGCCAGCGGCGAGAGGCGCGGCGGCGCGCCTGGAGCCGCGAGCTGGCGCGAATCAACGCCGGGGCCAGGATGCACACCTGCACCAGGCGCTCGGCCTGGCGCAGGGCATCCCCCTGGGCCAGGCCGGCCGGCAGCAGGCAGCCCACCAGCAGGCCAGCCAGCCACCAGCGCGCCGGCCGCCGCATCGAGGCGGACCGGGCCGGGCGAAGGGGCTGGCGGCTGGCGATAGCGGACATGCTGTCGACGGACTCCCGGGCGTGCTAGGCTGACGGACCCATAGGGTCCCGAATGTTCGGCATCACGGCCCGCCCTCTTCGAGTCGCGCCGCGAGAAACAAGCCCATGAGTATAAAGGTTAAGCGCTTTCGCGCCCAGCCCATGTCCCGCCTGCTGGAAGGGCGTGGCGAGCTCGGCTCGCTGATGCGCTCGGCGCGGCTCATCGAGCGCGCCCAGGCCCACCTGCGCGACCATCTGCCGGCCGAGTTCGCCGAGCATCTCCACGTGGGCGGCTATCGCGACGGCCGCCTCACCCTGCTCACCGACCGCGCGGTGTGGCTGACCCGGCTGCGCTACGAGCAGGCCCGCCTGCTCGAGCTGCTCCACCAGTTGCCGGGGTTCGAGGCGGTCACCGGCTTCCACTTCAAGGTACGCCCGGTGCGCCCGGTGAAGGTCCCGCCACGCCAGGTGCGCCACCTTCCCGTCCATGCCGCCGACGAGCTCTCCAGCTGCGCCGCCGACGTCGAGGACCCGCGCCTCAGGCAGGCCCTGGAGCGGCTGGCGGCCCACGCCGAGCGCGAGCCATAAGCTCGAAGCTGGAACGCAGCATAGCCTCAGCCTGTTATGAAACAACCCCGCTGGCAGACCCAGCGGGGTTGTTTTTCTTCAAGCTTCCAGCCGCGAAGCGGCGCTCTTCAAGCTTATGGCTTACAGCTCCCGGCGCAGCCGGGTTCAGGCCATGGCCGGCGCGGCGTAGGAGATCGGGGCGGCCGCGGTCTCCTCCTCGAAGGTGACGATCTCGTAGGCGTCGGGCTGGGCCATCAGGGCCCGGCACAGCTGGTTGTTCAGGGCATGACCGGATTTCACGCCGTGGAACTCGCCGATCAGGCTGTGGCCCAGCTGGTAGAGGTCGCCGATGGCGTCCAGCACCTTGTGCTTGACGAACTCGTCGTCGTAGCGCAGGCCGCCCTCGTTGACGATGCGATAGTCGTCCACGACGATGGCGTTGTCCAGGCTGCCACCCAGGGCCAGGTTGTTCGAGCGCAGGTGCTCCAGGTCGCGCATGAAACCGAAGGTGCGGGCGCGGGAGACCTCCTTGACGAAGGAGGTGGTGGAGAAGTCCACCACCGCGGTCTGGGTCTGGTCCTCGAAGACGGGGTGATCGAAGTCGATGGTGAACGCCACCTTGAAGCCCCGATGGGGGCGGAAGGTGGCCTCCTTGTCGCCGTCGCGCACCGTCACCTCGCGCTTGATGCGGATGAACTTCTTCGCCGCGTTCTGCTCGCTGATGCCCGCGGACTGGATCAGGAACACGAAGGGGCCGGCGCTGCCATCCATGATCGGCACCTCCGGGGCACTCAGATCCACATAGGCGTTGTCGATGCCGAGGCCGGCCAGCGCCGACATCAGGTGCTCGACGGTGGCCACCTTGGCGCCTTCGTGGGTCAGGGCGGTGCACAGGGTGGTGTCGGTCACCAGCTCCGCCCGGCCGGGAACCTGTACCTCGGGCTCCAGATCGGTGCGCACGAAAACGATGCCGGTATCCACGGGCGCCGGACGCAGGGCCATGTAGACCTTCTTGCCGGAGTGCAGGCCGACGCCGGTGGCGCGGATGACGTTCTTCAGGGTGCGTTGTCTGATCATGGGCAGTGGCCAGGGCTGTTGTCGGATTATCAAACACCGTTCACTATAACACCGAACGGACGTTTCAACAAAAAAACCTCATCCGGCAAGACGCATGGCCTCGATAGGTTGCCTCAATCGGCCTGGCGACGCAGGAAGGCCGGGATATCGAGGTAGTCGTCGAGCTCCTGGGAACGGCGCTTCTCGGGGCGCGGTTTGGCGGCCTCCTCCGGTTCCTGGCTACGTGCCGCGGCGGCCTGCTGGCGGCTGACCGCTGGCTGCGCCGCCGGACGCTGGCGATAGTCACCGACCTCGGCACGCTTGACGCCCTCGCGGCTGGTCGCCTTCTGCTGCTGGCGCCCGTCGAGGCCGGCGGCCACCACGGTGACGCGCAGCTCGTCGCTCATCTCCATGTCGATGGACGTACCCACCACGATGGTAGCGTCCTGAGAGGCGAACTCCTGGACGGTGGCACCCACGTCGTTGAACTCGCCGATGGAGAGGTCAGGGCCGGCGGTGATGTTGACCAGGATGCCACGCGCGCCATGGAGGTCGATGTCCTCCAGCAGCGGGCTGCGGATCGCCTTCTCGGCGGCCTCGCGGGCGCGGTTCTCGCCGGTGGCACCGCCGGTGCCCATCATCGCCATGCCCATCTCGGACATCACGGTACGCACATCGGCGAAGTCGACGTTGATGATGCCGGGGCTGGTGATCAGCTCGGCGATGCCCTGGACGGCGCCCAGCAGGACGTCGTTGGCGGCGCTGAAGGCGGACAGCAGGCTGGCGCTCTTGCCCAGCACCGAGAGCAGCTTCTCGTTGGGTATGGTGATCAGGGAGTCGACGTGCTCGGAGAGCTCCTTCATGCCCTCCTCGGCGGCGCGCATGCGCTTGGGGCCCTCGAAGGGGAAGGGGCGCGTCACCACGGCCACGGTGAGGATGCCCAGCTCCTTGGCCACCTGGGCCACCACCGGAGCGCCGCCGGTGCCGGTACCACCGCCCATGCCGGCGGTGATGAACACCATGTCGGCCCCGCTGATCAGTTCGGCGATGCGCTCGCGGTCCTCCATGGCCGCCTGTCGCCCCACGTCGGGGTTGGCGCCGGCACCGAGCCCCTTGGTGATATCGCTGCCGAGCTGCAGCACGGTCTTGGCCGCGACTCGCTTGAGCGCCTGGGCATCGGTATTGGCGCAGATGAACTCGACGCCCTCGATGTTGCTCTCGACCATGTGGTTGACGGCATTACCGCCACCGCCGCCGACACCGATCACCTTGATGACCGCGCTGCTAGAGGGTGCACTATCTACCAGTTCGAACATTTGCCCCGTCTCCTGGACCGCCGCTGGCGATCCTGTCAGAAATTTCCTTTCAACCAGCCCTTCAGCCGTGCCAGCGCCGAGAAACCGTCCCTGTCGCCGCGACGAGCGGCGTCCTCGCGCCTGGGCTGTGCGGACATCACGCTGCTGCCCTGTGCCTGTCGACCGTGCCCCTGCCGTGCCTCCTGCAGAGCGTAATGTAGCAAACCGACTCCGGTCGAATAAATCGGGTTGCGCACCACATCGGCCAGCCCGCGGACGTTCTGCGGGCAGGCGATGCGGACCGGCATGTGGAAGATCTCCTCGGCCAGCTCCACCACGCCCTCCATGCGCGCGGTGCCGCCGGTGAGCACCACCCCGGCGGCCACCAGGTCCTCGTAGCCGCTGCGGCGCAGCTCGTCGCGAACCAGGGTGAATAGTTCCTCGTAGCGCGGCTCCACCACCTCGGCCAGCGCCTGGCGGGAGAGGTCCCGGGCGGGGCGGTCGCCGACGCTCGGTACCTTGATCATCTCGTCGCTGGCGGCCAGCTGGGTGAGCGCGCAGGCATACTTGACCTTGATCTCCTCGGCGTGCTGGGTCGGAGTGCGCAAGGCCATGGCGATGTCGTTGGTGACCTGGTCGCCGGCGATGGGAATCACCGCGGTGTAGCGGATGGCCCCCTCGGTGAACACCGCGATGTCGGTGGTGCCGCCCCCGATGTCGACCATGCACACGCCGAGTTCGCGCTCGTCCTCGGTGAGCACCGCCATGCTGGAGGCGAGCTGTTCGAGGATGATGGCATCCACTTCCAGGCCGCAGCGGCGCACGCACTTCTCGATGTTCTGCACCGCGTTGAGGGCCGCGGTAACCAGATGGACCCGCGCCTCCAGGCGCACGCCGGACATGCCGAGCGGTTCGCGGATGCCGCCCTGGGCATCGATGGCGAACTCCTGGGGCAGCACGTGCAGCACCCGTTGCCCCTCGGAGATCGCCCGGGCCCGGGCGGAGTCGATGACGCGATCGATGTCGGAGGGGGTGACCTCGCGCTCCTTGATCGCCACCACCCCGTCGGAGTTCATGGAACTGATATGACTGCCGGCGACACCCACATAGACGGAGTGGATGTCGCAGCCGGCCATGAGTTCGGCTTCCTCCACGGCGCGCTGGATCGACTGCACCGTGGACTCGATGTTGATCACCACCCCCTTCTTCATGCCCCGGGAGGGGTGTGAGCCGATACCGGCGATCTCGATACCCCCGTCATCGGTGGGCTGTCCCACGATCGCCACCACCTTGGACGTTCCGATATCCAGCCCGACTACCATATTGGACACGTTGGATGAGCCTGCCATGAGTCGGGAAGTCTCCTCGAACACTGGCCCGCATCTGGGGCCTGCAACACAAAAAATGAACCTGGGGCCAATTATAGGAACAACACGGGTTGATCCTCCACCCCGACGCGAAAAAGCCCTTCCACGATACGGTGATTTTGTCGCGAAAGAAACAGGCGTATGCCCTTCGACATGCGCCTTTCGCCGGGAAAAGGGAGCTAGCCCTCCTCCGCCTCGTCGAGGCCGTCCGGATCACTTTCACCGTGCCAGGCGACCGCCACCCCGTTGGGGTAACGCAGATCGATGTAGCGAATATGCGACGCCTGATCGCCGAGTTGTCGACGCCAGGCCGCGGTGAGCCTGGCCAGCCTCGCCTCGCGATCGTTGCGCCCCAGCATCACCCAGACGCCGTCGTCCAATTGGAAGCGCCAGGCACCGCGCGGCTCGAGACGCAACTGGGAGAGTTCCAGCCCCAGTTCGACGAAGCGCGCGGCCAGGCGTTCGTGGTAGGCCAGCACCTCGGCGCCGCTGCCCGGGGGACCGGCCAGATCGGGGAGGTCGCCGGGAGGCGACACCGGCCCCAGGGCGAAGGGCTCGCCCCGGGGATTGAGCAGATGATCGTCGTTCCAGCGCGCCACCGGCACCTGCTCCACCAGCTCGAAGGTCAGGGCATCGGGCCACTGGCGGCTGACCCGCACCTCGGCGATCCAGTCGATGGCCAGCGCCGACTCGCGCAGCTCGGCCACGTCCACCGACAACCAGGTGCGACCGCGCAGCAGCGGCGCCAGCCGGTCGCGCAGGTAGTCGGCACTGACATGGCCGAGCTCGCCGCGAATCGATACCCGCTCGATGGGACGATCGAGCCACAGCCACAGCGCCCTGCCGCCGGCGCCGAACAGCACCAGCAGCAGGACCACGCCGAGCAGGCCGCCGCGACGCCTCATGCCCGGCGGGGCTCCAGGGTGGTGGCGAGGATGCGCAGCACCAGGGCCGCGAAATCGATGCCCACATGGGCCGCCGCCTGGGGCACCAGGCTGTGGTCGGTCATGCCCGGGGAGGTATTGACCTCGATCAGCCAGAAGCGCCCCTCGCCGTCGCGCATCACGTCCACGCGCCCCCAGCCCTCGCCGCCCACCGCGGCGAAGGCCTGGCGGCAGAGCTCGCCGAGCTCGACCTCCACGGCCTCGCCGAGCCCGCACGGCAGGTGATAGCGGGTAGCGTCGGAAAGGTACTTGGCCGCGTAGTCATAGAAACCGCCGGCCGCCTCGACGCGGATCGCCGGCAGCACTTCGTCACCGAGCAGCGACACCGTGTACTCGTCGCCCTGGACGAAGCGCTCGGCCATCACCCGAGCGTCGAAGCGGGCCGCCTCGCGGTAGGCCGTCGCCAGCGCCTCGGCATCCTCGACGATGCTGATGCCCAGGGTCGAGCCCTCGTGCACCGGCTTGACGATCAGCGGCAGGCCGAGCCGCGCCACCACCGCCCCCCAGTCGGCATCGGGACCGAGCATCTCCGCTTCGGGAGTCGGCAGGCCCAGCGCCTGCCAGACCAGCTTGGTGCGCTGCTTGTCCATGCCCAGCGCCGAGGCCAGCACCCCGCTGCCGGTATAGGGAATGCCGAGCAGCTCGAGCGCCCCCTGCAGGGTACCGTCCTCGCCGCCGCGGCCGTGCAGGGCAATGAAGACCCGATCGGGATTCAGCGCCTCCAGCCCCACCAGTCCCCCCTCGGCGGGGTCGTAGCCGATGGCATCCACGCCGGCGCCCCGCAGGGCCGTGAGCACGGCGTGGCCGCTCTTCAGCGACACCTCACGCTCGGCGGAGTCGCCGCCATAGAGCACCACCACGCGTCCCAGGTCGTTCACCAGGCTCATAGGGTCACCTCGTCGAGCTTGAGCGCCGCCTCGGCCAGCGCCAGCGAGATGCCGCCGACGTCGCCGGCGCCCTGGGTGATCAGGATGTCGTCGGGGCGCAGCACCTTGCTCAGCAGCTCGGGCAGCTCGGCCTTGTCCTGGACGAAGATCGGGTCGACGCCGCCGCGCTGACGGATCGAACCCGCCAGGCTGCGCCCCTCGGCGCCGGGGATCGGCGCCTCGCCGGCGCTGTAGACGTCGAGCAGCAGCAGGGTGTCGACGCCGGCCAGCACCCGCACGAAGTCCTCGTAGAGGTCGCGGGTGCGGGTGTAGCGATGGGGCTGATAGACCATCACCAGGCGGCGCTCGGGCCAACCGGCGCGCACCGCCCGGATCACCATCTCCACCTCGCGGGGATGGTGGCCGTAGTCGTCCACCAGCATCACCTCGCCCGCCCCGCCCGGGGCCGCGAAGTGGCCGTGGACCTGGAAACGCCGTCCCACCCCCTGGAAGCCGGCCAGGCCGTGCAGGATGGCGGCGTCGTCCACCCCGGCATCCGTGGCCACGGCGATGGCGGCCAGGGCATTGAGGGCGTTGTGGTGGCCGGGCATGGCCAGGCGCACGGGCAACGGCGCCAGGTCGCCGGGCCGCCGGGCGGTGAAGCGCACCTCCCCTTCCGCCTGGACGAAGTCCTCGATCCGGTAGTCGGCGTCCTCGCTGAAGCCATAGGTGACGAACTGGCGGCTGACCCGGTCGAGCAGGCCGCGCACGTCGTCGTCGTCGATGCACAGGATCGCCAGGCCGTAGAACGGCAGGTTGTGCAGGAACTCCAGGAAGGTGCCCTTGAGCTTCTCGAAGTCGCCGCCGTAGGTGGCCATGTGGTCGGCGTCGATGTTGGTGACGATGGCCACCATGGGCTGGAGGTGCAGGAAGGAGGCGTCGGACTCGTCGGCCTCGGCCACCAGGTAGTCGCCCTCGCCCAGGCGCGCGTTGGTGCCGGCGCTGGTCAGCCGGCCGCCGATCACGAAGGTCGGGTCGAGGCCACCCTCGCCCAGCAGGGTGGCGGTGAGGCTGGTGGTGGTGGTCTTGCCGTGGGTGCCGGCCACGGCGATGCCGTGGCGGAAGCGCATCAGCTCGGCGAGCATTTCGGCGCGGCGCACCACCGGCACGCGGTGATCATGGGCCCAGCGGATCTCCGGATTGGCCTCGTCCACCGCGGTGGAGACCACCACCACGTCGGCGCCGGCGACGTGCTCGGCGGCGTGGCCGATGGCCACGCGGATGCCGCACTGGCGCAGGCGCGCCACCACCGCCGACTCGCGGAGGTCGCTGCCGCTGACGGCATAGCCCTGGTTGGCGAGCACCTCGGCGATGCCGCACATGCCGGCACCGCCGATGCCCACGAAATGGATGTGCCGGATGCGGCGCATGCCCAGGCCCCGGCCATTGGGTGCCGGGACGGCCTGGCCGGGCACCGGGCGTGATCTGCTATCGCTCAAAACCTGTCTCCATGCAGCCGGCCACCAGGCGCTCGACGGCGTCGAGATGCGCACAGGCCCGCGCCTGCGCCGCCATGGTGGCGAGTGTGTCGGGGTCGAGCAGCGTCGCCAGGCGCTCGGCCAGCGTCGCCGCGGTAAGATCCGTCTGGGGCAGCAGCCCGGCGGCGCCCTCCTCCACCAGGGCCCGGGCGTTGGCGGTCTGGTGGTCGTCAACGGCGTGGGGGAAGGGCACGAAGAGCGCCGGCTTGGCCGCGGCGGCCAGCTCCGCCACGGTCAGCGCCCCAGCGCGACACACCACCAGGTCCGCCCAGGCGTAGGCCCCGGCCATGTCATCGATAAAGGCCGTGACGTCCGCTTCGAGGCCGTGCCGCTCATAGGCCTCCCGGGTCGTCGCGTCCTTGTCGCGGCCCGCCTGGTGGCGCACCTCGGGGCGCGCGGCCTCGGGGAGTCGGGCCAGGGCCTCGGGCAGGCGCTCGTTCAGCGCCTGGGCGCCCAGGGAGCCGCCCACCACCAGCAGGCGCAGGCGACGCCCGGCCATCTCGGCGGCGCCCCGCGACGCCTCGCCCAGGGCGGCGATCTCCATCCGCACCGGGTTGCCGACCACCTCCGAGCGCCCGGGGAAGGCCTGGGGAAAGGCGGCATAGACCCGCCGCGCCAGCCGGGCCAGGGAGCGGTTGGTCAGCCCCGCCACGGCGTTCTGCTCGTGGATCACCAGCGGGCGCCTGGCCAGCCAGGCGGCGAGCCCCCCGGGACCGCTGGCGAAGCCGCCCAATCCCACCACCAGCTGGGGATCGAAGGTGCGGATCACCCGCCACGCCTGCCACACCGCCCGCGTCAGGTTGAAGGGGGCCAGCAGCCAGCCGGCGGCGCCCTTGCCGCGCAGGCCGGCCACGGCGATGCGGTGCAGCGGGATGTCGGCCTCGGGCACCAGGCGGTTCTCGATGCCGCGCGGGCTGCCCAGCCAGGCCACCTCGACGCCACGGGCCTGCAGGCCGCGGGCCAGGGAGAGCGCGGGAATGACGTGACCGCCGGTGCCGCCGGCCATGATCAGGGCGCGTCGCGGGGGGGACTGGTTCACGGGGCGGCTCCTCGGCTGTCGGAAGGTTCGGGACGCCCGCCCGGCCGATTGCGGGACGCGGTGGGTCGGGCGCGGCGCGCGGCGCGCCGGGTCTCGATATCGGCGCGCAGCAGCAGCGCCACCATGATGGCGCACACCAGCAGGCTCGAGCCGCCGTAGCTGAGCAGCGGCAGGGTCAGCCCCTTGGTGGGCAGCATGCCGCTGCTCACCGCGATGTTGATGAAGGCCTGGGCACCGATCACCAGGGCGATGCCGTAGCTGAGGTAGGCGGCGAAGGGCAGCCCCGCCAGCTCGGCACGTCGTCCCACGGCCATGGCGCGCCACACCAGCAGGGCGAACAGCCCGATCACCCCCACCGCGCCGAACAGCCCCAGCTCCTCGGCCAGCACGGCGAACACGAAGTCGGTATGCGCCTCGGGCAGGTAGAAGAGCTTCTGGACGCTGTTGCCCAGGCCCATCCCCAGCCAGCTGCCGCGACCGAAGGCAATCAGCGCCTGGGTCAGCTGGTAACCGCTGGCGAACTGGTCGGCCCAGGGATCGACGAAACTGGTCAGGCGTGCCAGGCGATAGGGTTCGGCGATCGCCAGCAGGGCGCCACACGCCGCCACCAGCAGCGCCAGCAGCAAAAAGCGCCCCCAGGGCGCGCCGGCCATCAGCAGCATGCCCATCACGCAGCCGGTCATCACCACCACGGCGCCATAGTCGGGCTCGAGGATCAGCAGCACGCCGAACAGGCCGAGTACCACCAGGGGACGCAGGAAGGCCCCCCACTGCCCGCGCACCTCGGCCAGGAAGCGCTCCAGGTAGCCGGCCAGGTAGACGATCAGGAACAGCTTGGCCAGCTCGGAGGCCTGGAGGTTGAAGGGCACGCCGGGCAGGGAGAGCCAGCGCTTGCTGCCGTTGATCTCGCGCCCCACCAGCAGCACCAGCGCCAGCAGGACGAGGCCCGTCAGCAGCAGCAGCGGGCCGTTGGCCTTCCACCAGGCCAGCGGCACCCGCAATACGCCGGCCGCCACGACCAGCGCCGCGACCAGGAAGATGCCGTGACGGATACTGAAGTACCAGGCGTTGCCGGTGAGGCTCGCCGCCACCTCGGAGGACGCCGAGGTCACCATTACCCAGCCCACCAGCATCAGCGCCAGGGCGGCCACCAGCAGCCAGCCGTCGCAGGGCTGGTCGCGGGTGGAGAGGGATTCGCGCAGTCGGGCCAGACGACTCATGCGCCCTCCTCCGCCAGGTGGCGGGTCACCCAGCGACGGAAGGCATCGCCACGCGCTGCGAAACCGGGAAACTGGTCGAGGCTGGCGCAGGCCGGCGAGAGCAGCACGCAGTCGCCTGGCGCAGCGATGGCCGCCGCCCTCTGCAGGGCGGCTTCCAGGTCATCGGCGCGCGTCAGGGGCAGCTGCCCGACCAGGGCGGCCTCCAGGCTCGCGGCATCCTCACCGAACAGGATCGCCTCGCGGCCGAAGCGCGCCAGGGGCGCGGCCAGCGGCGTGAAGTCGGCGCCCTTGCCCACGCCCCCGGCCAGCAGGATCAGTCGCCCCTCGAGGGTGGGCCCGAGCCCGGCGATGGCGGCCAGGGTCGCGCCCACGTTGGTGCCCTTGGAGTCGTTGATCCAGCGCACCCCGCCGGCCTCGGCCACCAGCTCGCCGCGGTGCGGCAGGCCCGGGAAGCATCGCAGCACCGCGCACATGGCCGCCAGCGGCAGGCCCAGGCGGTGGCCCATGGCCAGGGCCGCCAGGGCATTGGCCTGGTTGTGGCGTCCCGGCAGGCGCACCTCGGCGGCCGGCATCAGCGGCGTCGTACCGTGCATCAGCCAATCGCGGCCCTCGCGGCCGGCGATGCCCCAGTCGTCGCCCGCGGGGGCGCCCGTGGTGAAGCGATCCAGGGCCGGCACGGGGGCATCGGGCCAGGTCATGGGATCCTCGGCGTTGACCACGGCATGGCGGGCGCCGCGGAAGATGCCCAGCTTGGCGGCGCGGTAGCCGGCCATGTCGCCGTGGCGGTCCAGGTGGTCCTCGGAGAGGTTGAGGAAGGCCGCCGTCTCGGCGCCCAGCCGCGGCGTGGTCTCGAGCTGGAAGCTGGAGAGCTCGAGCACGAAGAGCTCCGCGTCGGGCGCCGCGTCGAGCAGGTCCAGGGCCGGGGTCCCCAGGTTGCCGCCCACCGCCACGTGCACCCCCGCCTCGCGGGCCATCTCGCCGACCAGGGTGGTGACAGTGGACTTGGCGTTGGCCCCGGTGATGGCGGCGATGGGCGCGCGGGCCTCGCGCACGAAGAGCGCCATCTCGCCCACCACCAGGGGCTCGCCGGTGGCCGCGCGGGTGCGTCCGGCCAGTGCCTCGAGCCCCGGGGTGCCCGGATCCACCCCGGGGCTCACCACCACCTCCTCCACCGTGGCGAGATCGAGCCCGGTCAGCGGTCCCAGGTGCACCGCCACGCCGGGATGGGCGGCACGGAAGTCGTCCAGCCCGGGGGGAGCCGCGCGGGTATCGGCGACCATGAAGGGCACCCCTCGCCGCCCCAGGTGGCGGCAGATGGCGCGCCCCGAGAGCCCCAGCCCCACCACCAGGGTGATGCCTTCGGGTATCCTGACCATGCCCCCTGCCTCGCTCGTGCCGTCGGAATGCATCAGCGCACCTTGAGGGTGGCCAGGCCGATCAGCACCAGCACCACGGTGATGATCCAGAAGCGCACGATGACCCTCGGCTCCGGCCAGCCCTTGAGCTCGTAGTGGTGATGCAGCGGGGCCATGCGGAAGATGCGCCGGCCGGTGAGCTTGTAGGAGCCCACCTGGAGGATCACCGAGACGGTCTCCATGACGAAGATGCCGCCCATGACGAAGAGCACGATCTCCTGGCGCACGATCACCGCTACCACGCCCAGGGCCGCGCCCAGGGCGAGCGCCCCCACGTCGCCCATGAACACCTGGGCGGGGTAGGTGTTGAACCACAAAAAGCCCAGCCCGGCGCCGGCGATGGTGGCACAGAACACCGCCAGCTCGCCGGCGCCGGGGATGTTGGGGATCTGCAGGTAGTCGGCGAACACCGCGTTGCCGCTGGCGTAGGCGAACACCGCCAGGCCCATGGCCACCAGCACCGTGGGCATGATCGCCAGGCCGTCGAGGCCGTCGGTGAGGTTCACGGCGTTGGAGCTGCCCACGATCACCAGGTAGGTGAGCACCACGTAGAGGACGCCCAGTTGCAGCACCACGTCCTTGAACAGCGGCACGATCAGGCTGGTCTCCACCGGCGAGGCCGCCGTGAGGTAGAGCAGCACGGCGGCGACCAGGCCGATCAGCGACTGCCAGAAGTACTTCCAGCGCGCCGGCAGGCCACGGGGGTTCTTCTCCACCACCTTGCGATAGTCGTCGACCCAGCCGATGGCGCCGAAGCCCAGGGTCACGGCCAGCACGATCCACACGTAGTGGTTGGCCAGGTCGCCCCACAGCAGGCTACTCACGGCGATGGCCATGAGGATCATGGCCCCGCCCATGGTCGGGGTGCCGGCCTTGGAGAGGTGCGACTGGGGGCCGTCATCGCGCACCGCCTGGCCGATCTGCCGTTCGACCAGGCGACGGATCATCACCGGTCCCAGCCACAGACAGAGCACCAGGGCGGTGAGCGTGCCCAGGATCATCCTCAGGGTGAGGTAGTTGAAGACGTTGAAGGCGCTGAAGTGCTGCGCCAGGAAGTCAGCCAGAAAGAGGAGCATGTATCGCGTTCACTCTGTTGTGTCCTCGCGCAGCGCCGCCACCACGCGCTCCATGGCGGCGCTGCGCGACCCCTTGACCAGCACGCTGGCCCCGCGGGGAAGATGGTCGAGGACGTGGCGCACCAGCGCCTCGCGCTCGTCGAAGTGGCACCCACCCTCGCCGAAGGCCCGGCTGGCGGGCCACGCCGCCTCGCCGAGGGTGCCCAGGAAAGCGATCCCCAATTCCCGTGCGTGGCGCCCGATCTCGGCATGCAACCGCTCGGACGCCTCTCCCAACTCGCCCATGGCGCCCAGCAGGCACCAGTGCGGCCCGGGCAGCGTGACCAGCAGGTCCAGCGCCGCCTTCACCGCGCCGGGGTTGGCGTTATAGGTATCGTCCAGCAACCGCGAGCCCTTGACCCCCGTCTCTACGGCGAGGCGCCCCGGCATGGGCGCCACCGCCTCCAGCCCCGCCACCACCTCGGCGGCAGGCACGCCCAGGGCCAGGGCGGCGGCGGCGGCGGCCAGGGCATTGGCCAGGTTGTGGCGCCCCATCAGGCGGAGTTCGACGCGCCCCTGCTCGTGGCCGTCGACGACAAGCGTGAAAGCATAGCGCCCGAGGGCATCGCAGGCCAGCGCCCGGGCGCCGACCCTGGCCTCCTCGCCCAGGCCGAAGTCGAGCACCTCCCGGGGGGCGGCCAGGCACGCCCAGGTGGCGAAGTAGGCATCGTCACGATTGAGCACCGCCACCCCGTCGGCGGGCAGGCCGGCGAGGATCTCCGCCTTGGCCTGGGCGATGCGCCCCATGCCGCCGAACTCGCCGACATGGGCGCCGGTGACATTGGTGATCACCGCCACCGCCGGCTCGGCCAGGGCCACTGTCCAGGCGATCTCACCCACATGGTTGGCGCCCAGCTCCACCACCGCCTGGCGATGCTCGGGGGCCAGCTCGAGCAGCGTCAGCGGCGCGCCGATATCGTTGTTGAGGTTGCCCCGGGTGGCCAGCGTCGCGCCACGCCGCCCCAGGATGGCGGCCAGCAGCTCCTTGACGGTGGTCTTGCCGCTGTTGCCGGTGACCGCCGCCAGCGGCCCGCCCCAGGCGCGACGCCGGGCCCGTCCCAGCAGCCCCAGGGCCAGGCGGGTATCGGCCACCACCAGCTGCGGCAGCGGGTCGTCCACCGGCCGCTCCACCACCGCCGCCACCGCGCCGGCCTCGCGGGCCTCGCCGAGGAAGTCGTGGGCGTCGAAGCGCTCGCCGTGCAGCGCCACGAAGAGGCTGCCCGGGGCGAGTTGCCGGGTATCGGTGACGATCGCCTCGATCGCCGGGGCCTGGGTCGGCGCCGGCAGGCCCAGGGCCTCGGCCACCTCGGCGAGGGTCGCGAGTCCGACGTCGCTCATGGCGCGCCCTCCCCGGCCCGGGCCGCCAGCGCCCGCCCGGCGGCGTCACGGTCCGAGAAGGGGTGGCGCACCCCGGCGATCTCCTGGTAGGTCTCGTGACCCTTGCCGGCGATCAGCACCACGTCCTCGGCGCCCGCCTCGGCCAGCGTCCGGGCGATGGCCACGCCGCGGCCATCCATCACCCAGGCCTGGCCACGGGCCGCCGGCGACAGGCCCGCCAGCACCTGCCGGCGGATCGCCTCGGGATCCTCGCCGCGGGGGTTGTCGTCGGTGATCACCAGGCGGTCGGCGTGACGCTCGGCGGCGGCGGCCATCAGCGGGCGCTTGCCCGGGTCGCGATCGCCGCCGCAGCCGAACAGGCACCACAGCCGCCCGCTGCCGGGCAGGTGGTCGCGCAGCGCCGCCAGGGCGTTGTCCAGGGCGTCCGGGGTGTGGGCGTAGTCGATCACCACCGCGGGGGCACCGGGCCGCGCCAGGATCTCCATGCGCCCGGGCACCGGCGACAGCTCGGCCGCCGCGGCGAACAGCGCCGCGAGGTCGTGGCCCAGGCCGTGGAGGGTGGCCATGGCCAGCAGGACGTTGTCCAGGTTGAAGCGCCCCACCAGGGGCAGCGCGAGCTCGCGCTCGCCGTCCGGGGTCGCCACCAGGGCCCGCTGTCCCGTGCCGTGGGGGAAGCGCTCCAGCACCCTCAGGGTGACCGCCTCGTCACGGCCGCTGGCCAGCACCCGCACGCCGGCGGGCAGGCCGGCCAGCATCAGCCGTGCCAGGGGATCGTCGCCGTTGACCACGGCCAGCTCGAGCTCCTCGCGCCGGAACAGCCGGGCCTTGGCGGCGGCGTAGGCGGCCATGCCGCCGTGGTAGTCGAGGTGGTCGCGGCTGAGGTTGGTGAACACCGCCGCCTTGACCCGGCAGCCGTCGAGGCGCCCCTGCTCGAGGGCGTGGGAGGAGACCTCCATGGCCACCCGGCCGATGCCGGCGGCCGCCAGCTCGCCCAGGGCCGCCTGCAATGCCAGGGGCCCGGGGGTGGTCAGCCCGCCCTCGGCCAGGGCACCGGGCCGGCCGTGGCCGAGGGTGCCGATCACCCCGGCATCGACCCCCAGGGCGAGACTCAGCTCGGCGAGGTAGTGGGTCACCGAGCTCTTGCCGTTGGTGCCGGTGACGCCGACCAGTTCCAGGGCGTCGGGTACCGCGAAGAGCGCCCGGCCCAGCTCGCCCAGGCGCTCGCGCAGCCCCTCCAGGGCCACCACGCCCGGCGCCTCGGGACAGACGCGGCCGTCGCCGACGTGGCACAGCACCAGTGCCGCCCCGGCGGCCAGGGCGGCGTCGATATGGTCGCGGCCATCGGCGGCCACGCCCGGCAGTGCCACGAAGACATCGCCGGGGTCGAGGGCACGGCTGTCGAGGCACAGGCGCACCTCGGGTGCCGCCAGGGACGGCGGCGGCGTCTCCGGCCAGAGCCGGGACAGGGCATCGATCAACCGGGAGGTGGCTAGCTGCATGGCTGGCCTCGCTGCCTGGCGGTATGCGGCATATCGGTCATGGCGTCTCCCTGGGCGGGCGCTGGTCGGGGGGCACGTCGAGCAGGCGCAGGGCACTGCCGGCGATGCGCGAGAACACCGGGGCGGCTACCGCCCCGCCGTAGTAGTCGTCGCCGCGAGGGCGGTCGATCATCACCACCACGACGATGCGCGGATCCGACACCGGCACGATGCCGGCGAAGAGGCTGCGGTAGGCGTCCTGTTCATAGCCGCCGGCGGAGGACTTGCGCACCGTGCCGGTCTTGCCGGCGACCCGGTAGCCGGGCACCACGGCGCGGCGTGCCCCGGTGTCCGGCTGCACCACCTGCTCCATGATGCGCAGCAGGTCGTGGGCCACCTCGGGATCGATGGTCGGGGTTCCCTCCGGCGCCTCGTTCAGGCGCAGCAGCGACGGCGGCATCCGCTCGCCGTCGTTGGCCAGTGCCGTGTAGGCGCTGGCCAGCTGCAGGGCCGAGACCGACAGCCCATAGCCGTAGGAGAGCGCCGCCCACTGGCTGCGCGACCAGCGCACCGGCGCCGGCAGGGTACCGGTGGCCTCGCCCGGGAAGCCGGTCTCCGGGCTCAGGCCGAGGCCGAGCCGGCGGTAGAGATCGGGCACCAGGGGATCGTCGAGCTCCAGCACCAGCTTGGACATGCCGATGTTGGAGGACTTCTCGAGGATCCCGGCCAGGGTCAGCTCGCCGTAGTCGCGGATGTCGTGGATGGTGAAGCGGTCGATGCGCATCCAGCCCGGCGAGGTGTCCACCACGGTGTCGCGGTCGAAGCGGCCGCTCTCCATGATCGCCGCCATGGCCAGCGGCTTCATCACCGAGCCCGGCTCGAAGACGTCGACGATGGCCTGGTTGCGCAGGCCACGAGGGTCGAGCCCGGCACGGTTGTTGGGGTTGTAGGAAGGCTGGTTGGCCATGGCCAGCACCTCGCCGGTGCGGGCATCGAGCATCGTCACCACCCCGCCGTCGGCGTCGTGCTCGGCCACCGCCGCCTTGAGTTCGCGGTAGGCCATGTACTGCAGACGCTGGTCGATGGCCAGCGTCAGCTCGCCGCCGGGCTTCGCCTCGCGCAGCACCTCCAGGTCGCGGACCAGGCGGCCGCGGCGGTCCTTGAGCACGCGCCGCTGGCCGGGGGTGCCGGCCAGGTAGGGCTGATAGGCGAGCTCGAGCCCCTCCTGGCCCACGTCGTCGACGTTGGTGACGCCGAGCAACTGGGCGGTCACCTCACCGGCCGGATAGTAGCGCTTGTACTCGTTGCGCGGATAGACGCCGGGGATGCGCAGGTCCATCACCTCCTGGGCGGCCTCGGGCGTCATCTGGCGACGCAGGTACATGAACTCGCGTTCGGCATAGCGCGCCAGGCGCTCGTCCAGCGCCTCGGGATCCTGGCCCAGCGCCCGAGCCAGCTGGAAGCGCTGGATGGGATCCTCGGGCACCTCCTCGGGGTTGGCCCAGAGGGTCACCACCGGGGTGGAGATCGCCAGCGGCTCGCCGTGGCGGTCGGCGATCATCCCACGGTGGGCCGGCAGGGTGTCGGTGCGCAGGGTGCGGGCGTCGCCCTGGCCCTGCAGGAAGGGGCGGTCGACCACGTGGAGGATGGCGATGCGCCCCACCAGCAAGCCCAGCGCCAGCAGCACCACGCCCAGCATCAGGCCATAGCGCAGCCGACCCATGGGCGCCATGGGCGGTGGGCGGCGCGGGGTGACGGCACGACGCACCTCGGTGCTCATGGACGAATCACCTCGACCTCGTCGACGCCGGGCAGGCGCATCTCCAGGCGCTGCACCGCCAGGCGCTCGATACGCGCCGGCGTGGACCAGGCGCTCTCCTCCAGCAGCAGCTGGCCCCACTCGGTCTGCAACTGCTGCTGCTCGCGCTCCAGCTGCTGCAGGCGGGCATACTGTTCACGGGTGAGATGGCTGGTGGTGATGACCGCCAGGGCGCTGCCCAGGCAGGCCACCACCAGTACCAGCACCACCGGCAACCAGGGGCTGGCGTGAAGCACCAGCGGCCAGGCGAAGCGGGAGGTAACGGATCGTCCCTGTTGCATGCCGACTCCTTCAGTACCGCTTGCGCGCCACCCGCATCACCGCGCTGCGGGCGCGGGGGTTCTCCGCCACCTCGTCGGCACCGGGGCGTTGCGCCTTGCCCAGCGCCTCGAGACGCCGCTCGAGTTGCTCATCACGAACCGGAACGCCCCGGGGCAGGTGGGTGTCGCCGCGCACATGGTGGCGGATGAAGCGCTTGACGCGGCGATCCTCCAGGGAGTGAAAACTGATCACCACCAGGTGACCGCCCGGCGCCAGCGCCTCGAGGCCCGCCTCCAGGGCGGCGTCGAGCTGCTCGAGCTCGCCGTTGACCTGGAGGCGCAGCGCCTGGAACACCCGGGTGGCCGGGTGCTTGTGCTTCTCCCAGGCGGGATGGGCCGCCTTGACCACCTCGGCGAGGTCGGTGGTGCGTTCGAAGGGGCGCTCGGCGCGGCGTGCCACGATGGCCCTGGCCAGGCGACGGGCGAAGCGCTCCTCGCCGTACTCCTTGAACACCCGGGCCAGCTCGGCCTCGCCGGCGCGGGCAAGGAAGCCCGCCGCGCTCTCGCCACGGGAAGGGTCCATGCGCATGTCGAGCGGCCCGTCGCGCAGGAAGCTGAAGCCGCGACCGGGGTCGTCGAGCTGCGGCGAGGAGACGCCGACGTCGAGCAGGATACCGGCCAGCCGGCCGTGGAGGCCGCGGGCCTCGGCGATCTCGCCGAGCCGGGCGAACTCGGCCCGCTCGATGGTGAAGCGGGCATCCTCGAGGCGGGCCGCCTCGGCGACGGCCTGGGGGTCACGATCGATGGCCAGCAAGCGGCCGGCCGGCGCGAGCCTGGCGAGGATGGCCCGGGAGTGGCCGCCGCGGCCGAAGGTACCGTCCAGGTAGGCCCCGGCGGGATCATGGACCAGGGCGTCGACGGCGCCGTCGAGCAGCACGCTGGCGTGGCGGTAACCGCACTGGGGTGTTTCGGGGGCGGACGACGGCATGCGCTTCTCGATCGACGGCTGGGCGGCGCCGGCAGGCAGCCGACGCCGGATGAACGGGGGGAGCCGGCCGATAAGCCGGGTTCTGTCGTGGACAGTCATTCATCTAGGGGCCGCGTCACCACGGCCCTCGAGCGACCTACCCGAACCCGGCGCGGGCCACGCCATCGGGTTCCTATTTGGTCTTGCTCCGAGTGGGGTTTACCGTGCCACGCACTGTTGCCAGGCGCGCGGTGCGCTCTTACCGCACCCTTTCACCCTTGCCGGCCTCCCGCAGGAGACGTAGGCGGTCTGCTCTCTGCTGCACTTTCCGTCGGCTCGCGCCGCCCAGGGGTTACCTGGCACTCTGCCCTGTGGAGCCCGGACTTTCCTCCCCCGGATCGCTCCGGCGGCGACTGTCTGGCCGACTCCCGCGGCAAGGATACCAGCGCCCCGACACCCCCTCAACAAGCAGCGCCTTTCAACGGCAGCACCGCCGCCGGCCGCGAGGGGCGCCGGGGGCAAGCCGAAGAGGGGGTCCTATGCCAGGGGTGAGGAGCAATGCTCCGAACGGGCTGGCCATGGATGGCCAGCACCGGACCTGCGAGCGAAGCGGGACGCGAGAGCGAAGCAGGGTATCGGTAGCGCCCAGGGACGGGTTTACAGCGCCCCCTCGCAGGCTTGCCGGCGGAACAGCCCCAAGCGACCTTGCCTCAGCGGGAAGCCTGGTCCTTGAGGGCCTGGGCCCGGGCGTACCAGCCTTTCTTGGCGCCGCCCAGGGTGCGCGCCACCACCGCCGCGGCCTGCTTGACGCCGACGCCCTCGCCGAGCAGCGCCGCCAGCAGGGCCTCGCCCTCGACCTCGGCGGCCTCGCCCGGGGCCTGCGCCTCGGCGCCGGCCACCATCACCACGAATTCGCCGCGCGCCTGGTCGGGATCCTCGGCCAGGCGGGCCAGCAGCGCCGCGGCGGGACCCTCGAGGAAGGTCTCGAAGGTCTTGGTCAGCTCGCGGGCCAGCACCACCCGACGCTCGCCCAGCGTCGCCCCCAGGTCGGCGAGGGTGGCACGGATGCGATGGGGCGATTCGTAGAACACCAGGGTCTCCTCGCGGGCGACCAACGCCTCCAGGCGCCCCCGACGGGCCGCCCCCTTGGCCGGCAGAAAGCCCTGGAAGAGGAAGCGGTCGGTGGGCAGCCCCGCCGCCGACAGCGCCGCCACCAGGGCGCAGGGACCCGGCACCGGCACGATGCGCCGCCCGCGGGCGCGCAGTTCGCGCACCAGCACGAAGCCCGGGTCGCTGATCAGCGGGGTGCCGGCGTCGCTGACCAGGGCGATGGACTCCCCGGCCACCAGGCGGGCGTCGAGTTGCTCGACCCGCGCCGCCTCGTTGTGCTCGTGCAGCGAGAGCATGGGCACCGCGAGCCCCAGGTGGCGCAGCAGCCGCGCGGTATGCCGGGTATCCTCGGCGGCGACCAGCGCCACCTCGCCCAGCAGGCGGGCGGCGCGGGGGCTCAGGTCCTCCAGATTCCCAATCGGCGTGGCGACCACGTACAATGAAGCGGAGTTCGAGTCTGTCACCGGCGGCTCCTCGGCAAGCTCCTGACACTACGGATGAAGGAAGGATGGATTCATGGGGACACTGACACGCGGCCTGCTGGCCACCGCGCTCTCCGCGCTGCTGCTGGCGGGCTGCGCCTACCGGCCGGGCATCGTCGAGCGCGCGCCCGATGCGGACCCGGCCGGCCTGCTGGAGCAGGCGCAGCAGCAGGAGCCGGCCCAGGCGGCCCGCACGCGACTCGAGGCGGCGGACATCCTAGCACGCCAGGGACAGCGCACCCAGGCGCTGGAGATCGCCGCCGAGATCGATGACGAACTCCTCGAGGTGGGGCCGCGCACCCGCTGGGCGCTGCTGCTGGCCGACCTCGGCCAGAGCGAGGGCGACCCCCGAGCGGTGGTCCGGGCCGGCCAGGACCTGGACGCCCTCGACCTGGATCGCGACCAGGCGCTGGGGCTGCGCGAGCGCCTGGGGCTGGCGCTACTCGAGCTGGACGAGCCGGCCGCCGCGGCCGATGCGCTGCTGGCGGTCCAGGCCGAGACCGGTGACGAGGCCCTCAACGACCCGATCTGGCGTGCCGTCGGCGACCTCGACGGCCGCGCCCTGTCACGCCTCGGCGAGGACGCCGACGAGCTGACCCGCGGCTGGGTGCGCCTCGCCGAACTGGTGCGTAACAGCGGCGGCGACCTCGAACGGCTGTTCGCCCGCCTCGACGACTGGCGCAGCCGCCACGAGCGCCATCCGGCCGCCCGCCGGCTGCCCGCCGACCTCCTCGCCCTGCGCGAACTGCGCGGCCAGGAGGTCCGCCACATCGCCGTGCTGCTGCCCGAGTCGGGCCCCCTGGCGAGGGTTGCCGAGGCCATCGCCCAGGGCATGCGCAACCGCCACCGTCAGGCCGTGGGCGATGGCGGCAGCGGCGTCCAGTTGAGCTTCATCGATGCCGGCCGGGGCAGCCTGGAGGCCCTCTATCGCGAGGCCGAGAACCGCGGCGCCCAGGTGGTGGTGGGCCCGCTGGACAAGGACCGGGTCAGCGAACTCGAGCGCCGCGACCGCCTGCCCCTGCCGACCCTGGCGCTGAACTACGGCAGCGGTGAGCGCAACCGGGCCGAAGGGCTCTTCCAGTACGGCCTCTCCGCCGAGGACGAGGCCCGCCAGGCCGCCCAGCGCGCCTGGCGCGACGGCCATCGCCGCACCGCCCTGCTGGTGCCCGACAACGACTGGGGACGCCGCGTCGGCGAGGCCTTCTGGGACGAGTGGCGCGCCCAGGGCGGCGAGGTCACCAATGCCGTGCGCTACAACCCCGACGCCTCGGCCACCGAGAGCACCCGCCGCGCCATCACCGATCCGCGGCCCGACGCCCTCTTCCTGCTGGCGCTGCCCGACTACGCCCGCCAGGTCCCCCCGACCCTGGACTACTACGGTGCCGCCGAGCTGCCCGTCTACGCCACCTCCCACCTCTTCGAGGGGCGGCTCAACCCGCGCCTCGACGGCGACCTGGACGACGTCCAGTTCCTGGACATCCCCTGGCAGATCCCCGACGCCGCGGTGGGCGGCGAGGACGCCCTACCCTTCGCCGCGAGCTACCGCGAACTGCGCGAGGAGTCCGACCCCAATCTCTTCCGGCTGCACGCCATGGGCGTGGATGCCTACGAACTGGCCCGCCGCCTGCCGCAGTTCCAGGCGGTGCCGAACAGCGAGCTGTTCGGCGCCACCGGCACCCTGAGGGCCGCTCCCGACGGCCGCATCCAGCGCCTGCTGCCCTGGGCACGCTTCGTCAACGGGGTGCCGCAGCCGATCCTGATCCCGGGCCTCCTCGGCGATGAACGGACCCCGTGACGCCCGCGCCCGCGGCGAGGCCGTCGAACGCCTCGCCGCGGCCTGGCTGGCCGAGCGCGGCCTGGTGCCGGTGGCCGCCAACCAGCACGCCAAGGGCGGCGAGATCGACCTGGTGATGCGCGACGGCGAGACCCTGGTGTTCGTCGAGGTGCGGCATCGCGCCGACGTCCGCCACGGCCACCCGCTCGAGACCATCACCCCCACCAAGCAGCGTCGCCTGATCCGGGCGGCGCGTTTTTATCTCCAGCGCAACCGGCTATCATGTCCCTGCCGCTTCGACGTGCTCGCCGTCACCGGCCTGCCGCCCGAACTCGAGTTCGAATGGGTGGTCAATGCCTTCGATGCGTACTAGGGAAATGCCGAGCGCATCGGTTTCCCCAACTCGGCAAAGGACCCGGACATCACATGGATTTCCAGCAGCGCATTCTCGATCACTTCAATGCCAGCATCGACACCAAGACCTATGCCAGCGAGGTGCTGCCGCCGTTCATCGAGGTGGCCAGCCAGATGATGGTCCAGTGCCTGGTCAACGAGGGCAAGATCCTGGCCTGCGGCAATGGCGGCAGTGCCGGCGACAGCCAGCACTTCTCCTCGGAGCTGCTCAACCGCTTCGAGCGCGAGCGCCCCAGCCTGCCGGCCCTGGCGCTGACCACCGACACCTCGACGCTGACCTCCATCGCCAACGACTACAGCTACAACGAGGTCTTCTCCAAGCAGGTGCGTGCCCTGGGCCAGCCCGGCGACATCCTGCTGGCGATCTCCACCAGCGGCAACTCGGCCAACGTCATCCAGGCCATCCAGGCCGCCCACGACCGCGACATGACGGTGGTCGCCCTGACCGGGCGCGACGGCGGCAACATGGCCTCCCTGCTGGGCCAGGACGACTGCGAGATCCGCGTTCCCGCGACCTCCACGGCGCGCATCCAGGAGATCCACCTGCTGGCGATCCACTGCCTGTGCGACCTGATCGACGAACAACTCTTCGGCACGAGCGAGTAACCCCATGACCCGGAAGTCACTTCTCCCCCTGCTGCTGGCCGCCGGCCTGGGCCTCACCGGCTGCACCGCCGTCACCAGCGTTACCCACCAGGGCACCATCGACGAGAACTACGGCGAACGCACCGTCGGCACCCAGGTCGAGGACCAGAGCATCGAGACCAAGATCTCGCACAACCTGGGGCGCACCGACGCCCGCCTCGACGATGCCCGCATCAACGTCGACGTCTACAACGGCGTGGTGCTGATCACCGGCCAGGTGCCCAGTGAGGAGCTGCGGGACAAGGCCGTCGAGGTGGCCGGCGCGGTGCGCAACGTCCGCGAGGTGCACAACGAGCTGACCGTGGCCGGCAACCTGCCGGCCAGCCAGCGCCTCGCCGACGGCTGGCTCAGCACCCGGATCCGCACCAGCCTGGCCGCCAACGAGCGAATCGACACGGGCCGCATCCGGGTGATCACCGAGAACGCCAGCGTCTACCTGATGGGCATCGTGACCCGCGCCGAGGCCGACCGCATCGTCGATGCCGTCTCCCGGGTCGGCGGCATGCAGCGCATCGTCAAGGTGTTCGACTACCTCGACTGAGCCTCGCCCGGAACGCAGAACGGCAGGCCCGCGGGCCTGCCGTTCTGCGTCGGGAGCCTGGTGCCGGAAGCGCGCTACTTGACGACCCGCAGCGAGGGCTTGCCCTTGCGCGGCCGTGACTCGCCGTCCTCCTCCTCGCCCGGCCCGGAGGCCTCGGCACCCTCCGGTGCCTCCTCCGACTCGGCGTCCACGCTGGACAGCGCGGGCCCCGCCTCCGCGTCGTCGGCCTCCGCGGCGGGAGCCGGCATCACCGGCTCATGGCCGAACACCATGCCCACGCCGTTCTCCCGGGCGTAGATGGCCACCAGCGCCTCGCTGGGCACCATCACCTGCATGGGCCGGCCGCCGAAGCGGGCGCCGAAGGAGATCGCCTCGTTCTCCATGCTGAGGTCGCGTACCGCGCTCGGCGAGAGATTGAGGACGATCTGACCGTTCTGCACGAACTGGCGCGGCACCTCGACGCCGGGGCGTTCCGCATCCACGACGATGTAGGGAGTGAGCTCGTTGTCCAGCAGCCATTGGTACAGGGCCCTGGCGAGATAGGGGCGACTGGAATGCATGTCTGGCCCTCCTCTAGTCGGTCGGGCGCCCGGGATACGGGCGGCCGAG
>NZ_JAUFPL010000028.1:365760-433798 GCF_030409215.1 Halomonas ramblicola
AACCGAGTAGCGGAGCCACCTGCTTCTCCGGCAGCTCGATGCCCAGGGCCGGCAGGCGCCACAGGATGGGTGCCAGGCAGCAGTCCACCAGGGTGAATTCCTCGCTCATGAAGAATGGCATGTCCTCGAAGATCGGCGAGATCCCCACCAGGCTCTCACGCAGCTCCTTGCGGGCGCGGTCGGCCTCCTTCCTCGGCCCCTGCTCGATCTGCTCCACCAGCGGGCACCATTCGCGCTCGATGCGGTGCATCCACAACCGGCTCTGGGCCCGAGCCACCGGGTAGACCGGCAACAGGGGCGGATGCGGGAAGCGCTCGTCCAGGTACTCCATCATCACCTTGGACTCGTAGAGCACCAGGTCGCGGTCCAGCAACGTCGGCACGCTGTTATAGGGATTGAGGTCGGCGAGCTCCTCGGGATGCTGATCATCGGTGACCTCGACGATGTCCACCGCCACGCCCTTCTCGGCGAGCACGATGCGCACTCGGTGGCTGAAGTGATCGGCACCACCGGAGTAGAAGGTCATCGACGACCGCTTGGCCACTACACCCATGAAACAATCCTCGCATCAGTTCGAACGGCAATGATAACACGACCCGGCCCCACCGCGGGGCGGCTCGCCGGCGCAGACACCACGGGGGCGCACGACCGTCGGCCATGCGCCCCCGTACGCCCCGCCGGGGCGGATCAGTGGATGTCGCGCCAGTACTCGCGCTTGAGCAGGTAGGCAATGACACCGAAGATGAAGATGAAGATCAGCACCTTGGGCGCCAGGGTCTGGGCCTGCAGCTTGGAGGGCTCACCGACATAGGCGAGGAAGTTGGTGAGGTCATAGACCGCCTCCTCGAACTCGTCGGGCTCCATCTCGCCGGGCTGGGTCACCTGGAGGGTCTCGCAGGACTGGTACTTGCCGGTCAGCGGGTCGAGTTCGGCCCCTTCGACGGGGCGATCGGTCTCGGCACACACCTTCTCCTGTACACCCTGCAACGGCTCCAGGACGTTGGGCATCGCCACCAGGTCGAACACGGCGTTGTTGACCCCGGTGGGCCGGCTCGGGTCCTTGTAGAAGCTCAGCAGATAGGAGTAGATCCAGTCGGTGCCACGCAGGCGCGCCTCCAGGGTCAGGTCGGGCGGTGGCGCCCCGAACCAGCCCTCGGCATCGCCGCTGTCCATGGCGATGTGCAGCTGGTCGTTGTAGGCCAGGTCGGAGGAGAAGATCAGGTTCTCCTCGACCAGGTCCTGGGGCATGCCCAGGTCGTGGGCGGCGCGCGCGAACCGCTGGTACTCCAGGGAGTGGCAGCCCATGCAGTAGTTGACGTAGAGCTTCATGCCGTTCTGCAGCGATGCCTGGTCCTGCAGGTCCGGCTCCATGGAGTACGGCACGCTCGCGCCTCCCGCGGCCATCGCCGTGCAGGGCACCAGCGCGAAGAGCAGTGCGAACAATTGCTTTTTCATTAGCCAGTCACCCTCTCCGGAACGGGTTTGGTCTTCTCCAGCCGGGTATAGATCGGCATCAGCAGGAAGAAGGCGAAATAGATCGCGGTGCACACCTGGGCGAGGATGGTGCGCCCCTCGGTGGCCGGCAGCACGCCCAGCACGCCCAGGATCACGAAGCTGATCGCGAACAGGGCCAGCATGACCTTGGAGATCCAGCCCTTGTAGCGCATGGAGCGCACCGGACTGCGATCGAGCCAGGGCAGCACGAAGAGCACCGCGATGGCCGCGCCCATGAACATCACGCCGAGGAACTTGGCGTCGAGCCCGAACAGCGAGAAGGTGATGGCGCGCAGGATCGCGTAGAAGGGTGTGAAATACCACACTGGGGCGATGTGATCCGGGGTCTTCAACGGGTTGGCCGGCTCGAAGTTGGGCTTCTCAATGAAGTAGCCACCGCCCTCCGGGAAGTAGAAGACCACCACGCAGAACACGAACAGGAAGACGGCGACGCCGAACAGGTCCTTGACCGTGTAGTAGGGATGGAAGGGAATGCCGTCCAGGGGCTTGCCGGTCTCGTCCTTCTTCTGCTTGATGTCGATGCCATCGGGGTTGTTGGACCCCACCTCGTGCAGGGCGATGATGTGCAGCACCACCAGCGCCAGGATCACGATGGGCAACGCCACCACGTGCAGGGCGAAGAAGCGGTTGAGGGTGATCCCGGAGATCAGGAAGTCGCCGCGCACCCACTGGGCGAGGTCGGGGCCGATCGCCGGGATCGCCGAGAACAGCGAGATGATCACCTGGGCGCCCCAGTAGGACATCTGCCCCCAGGGCAGCAGGTAGCCCATGAAGGCCTCGGCCATCAGCGCCAGGTAGATGGTCATGCCGAAGATCCACACCAGCTCGCGAGGCGCCCTGTAGGAGCCATAGAGCAGGCCGCGGAACATGTGCAGGTAGACCACCACGAAGAAGGCCGAGGCGCCGGTGGTATGCATGTAGCGGATCAGCCAGCCCCACTCCACGTCGCGCATGATGTACTCGACGGAGGCGAAGGCCCCTTCCGCGGAGGGGTTGAAGCTCATGGTCAGCCAGATGCCGGTGAGGATCTGGTTGACCAGCACCAGCAGCGCCAGCGAGCCGAAGAAGTACCAGAAGTTGAAGTTCTTGGGGGCATAGTACTTGGACAGGTGGTCCTGCCACATCTGCGTCGCGGGGAAGCGGTCATCGACCCAGCGCATGATCCCGCTTTCCGCCTTGGCCTTGTTCGGGTTACCCATCAGGCAGTCTCCTCGTCTTCACCCACGACGATGATGTCGTCGGACTCGAAGCGGTACGGCGGAACCTCCAGGTTGGTGGGGGCCGGCACGTTGCGGAACACCCGACCGGCCAGGTCGAAGCGCGAGCCGTGGCAGGGGCAGAAGAAGCCGCCCGGCCAGTCCTCGGTGCCCACGCCCTCGGCATCGGGCTCGGGGCGGAACAGCGGCGAGCAGCCCAGATGGGTGCAGATGCCGATCAGCACGCCAATCTCGTCACGCACCGAGCGCAGGGGACCGGACACGTAGGCGGGCTGCTGCGGCACCTCGGATTCCGGATCGGCCAGTCGCGAGGCCTCGATGCCCGTGGTGCGCTCGATCATCTCCGAGGTGCGCCGGATGATCCATACCGGGCGTCCACGCCACTCGACGGTCATGCGCTGCCCGGCCTCGAGCTTGGATACATCCGCCTGGACGGGGGCGCCCGCCGCTCTTGCCCTGGCACTAGGCTGCCAGGAAGCCACAAAGGGGACCGCTACCCCGACGGCGCCCACCCCACCCACGACGGTGGTTGCGCCCACGAGGAAACGGCGCCGACCCTTGTTCACGCCGTTATCTGCCATTTCAAGGTTTCTCCCATCAGCTTACCCGTTGTTCCATCACGGGCAGTGAATCCCCCGCGACCACGGATACCAAATGCGTTATATGGTAAAAAATCGTGTCGCCCTGCACAAGGAAAAGCCCCCATGACCATGGTGGTAGCGTGGCGACAACTCATTGACACGGAAAAAGAAACGCCCGGGCCATGGGGACCCGGGCGTGACCGTGACCTCGAAGCGGGCGAGGATCAGCGCTTGGAGAACTGCGGGCGACGACGCGCCTTGCGCAGGCCGACCTTCTTGCGCTCGACCTGGCGAGCGTCGCGGGTCACGTAGCCCGCCTCGCGCAGCGGGGCGCGGAAGTCCTCGTTGTACTCCATCAGGGCACGGGTGATGCCGTGACGGATGGCGCCGGCCTGGGCGGAGCCGCCGCCGCCCTTGACGGTGACGTAGACGTCGAACTGCTCCAGGGTCTCGGTCAGTTCGAGGGGCTGGCGCACCACCATGCGACCGGTGACGCGACCAAAGTAGTCGCTGAGATCGCGGCTGTTGACGGTGATCTTGCCGGTGCCTGGCTTCAGGAAGACGCGGGCGGTAGAGGTCTTGCGGCGCCCGGTACCGTAATACTGCTGTGTCATGGCGAAGACTCCCTCAGATGTTCAGTTCTTGCGGCTGCTGGGCGGCGTGCGGGTGCTCGGCGCCGGCGTAGACCTTGAGCTTGGAATACATGGCGCGGCCCAGGGGACCCTTCGGCAGCATGCCCTTCACGGCGGTCTCGATGATGCGCTCCGGGGCGTGCTCAACGAGCTTGTCGAAGGTCATGGAGCGCAGGCCGCCGGGATAGCCGGTGTGGCGGTAGTAGGTCTTGGCCCTGGCCTTGTTGCCGGTGACCTTCACCTTCTCGGCGTTGATCACCACGATGTAGTCGCCGGTATCGACGTGCGGGGTGAACTCCGGCTTGTGCTTGCCGCGCAGGCGGCGGGCGATCTCGGTGGCCAGGCGGCCCAGCGTCTTGTCCGTGGCGTCGACCACGTACCAGTCGCGCTGGACGGTCTGCGGTTTGGCAGTGAACGTCTTCATGGAATCTCACCAATCGAGTGCATTGGGTTCCGCCGCCGGCGATGCCGACATGGAACCATCCCTATTCTTCTTGGTTGCCCCGCCCGAGGGACGGCACAACGGTCGAGCGAGCGCGCATTCTACACGAGCCGCCACCGGCAAGGCAATGCCAACGGAAGAGGCAAGAGGCAAGAGGCAAGAGGCAAGAGGCAAGAGGCAAGAGGCAAGAGGCAAGAGGCAAGAGGCAAGAGGCAAGAGGCAAGAGGCAAGAGGCAAGAGGCAAGCGGGAAGCGGGAAGCGGGAAGCGGGAAGCGGGAAGCGGGAAGACAGGATAGATGCTCTTCTCTCTTCCAGGCGCGAAGCGCCGATCTTCCTTCTTCAAGCGGCGTAGCCGCGTACTTACAGCTCCCGGCCCGGCGAAGCCGGGCCGGGTCACGGCTTGTGCGGCAGCGCCAGGTACTCCCGGGACTGCATCTCCTGCAGCCGCGAGAGGGTGCGCCGGAACTCGAATCCCAGCCGGCCATCGGCATAGAGCCGCTCCGCCGGCACCTCGGCGGACATCAGCAGCTTGACGCCGCGGTCGTAGAACTCGTCGACCATGTTGATGAAGCGCCTGGCCTGGTCGTCCGTGGCGCCACTCATTCGCGTCACGTTGGAGACCAGCACGGAGTGGAACTCGCGGGCCAGCTCGATGTAGTCGTTCTGGCTGCGCGGCCCGTCGCAGAGCTCCCTGAACTCGAACCACACCACGTCGTCGTGCAGCCGGCGGGCATGCAGCACTCGGCGGTTGATCTCCAGCGGCACGTCGGCCTCGCCCGCCTGGCCGGCGATCTCGCGGAAGCTGCGGGCGAGCTCCGCCTCGGCGGCCTCGTCCAGCGGCGAGTGGAAGATCTCGGCGCGTTCCAGGGCACGCAGGCGGTAGTCGATGCCGGAGTCCACGTTGACCACTTCGCAGTGGCGTTTAAGCAGGTCGATGGCCGGCAGGAAGCGCGACCGCTGCAGGCCGTCCTTGTAGAGATCGTCCGGCACGATGTTGGAGGTCGCCACCAGCACCACGCCATTCTCGAACAGCGCCTCGAGCAGGTTGGCCAGGATCATGGCATCGGTGATGTCCTTGACAAAGAACTCGTCGAAGCAGATCACCCGCGCCTCGGCGGCGAACTTGACGGCGACCAGCCGCAGCGGGTTCTTCTCGCCCTTGTAGTGCTCGAGCTCGTTGTGCACCCGCTGCATGAAGCGGTGAAAATGGGTGCGCATCTTCTCGGGGAAGGGCAGCGACTCGTAGAAGGCGTCCACCAGATAGGTCTTGCCGCGCCCCACCCCACCCCAGAAGTAGAGGCCGCTCACCTCGGGCAGCACAGGCTCGGCGGCCGGGCGGCGGCCACGCTTGCCGAACAGCCCCGCCACCCGTGCGGCCAGCCCGCCCTCCGTGGCCGCTCCCTGCGGCGCGGCGCGCGGCGTCGCCAGCAGCTCGTCGTGGAGGCGCTGGAGGTGCATCACCGCCCGCTCCTGGGCGGCGTCGTACTGGAAGTCGTCACGCTCCAGGTCGGCCCGGTAGCGGGCCAGGGGCGTGAGACGGGCATCGCGGGTTTCCGGCGGGTTCGGCGTTGCGCTCATGAAGTGAAACTGCCTGTCGCGGCTTCGATAGGCTGCGCATTATACGCGCCTCGGCTCCGCCGCGCATTGCCATGCCATCCCTCCCCCATACGCGCCTCGGCTCCGCCGCGCATTGCCATGCCATCCCTCCCCCCGCGTTGACCCGCCGACGCGGCTCGGCCCTATAATGTGCGCGCCGGGGCCACCGCCCCTCGACCGTATCCGCCTCGCCCGGACCGATCCACCGCCGCAGGGAGACTGACGTGGACGACAGCAACATCAACTGGATTCTGGCCATCGCCTGCCTGCTCGCGGGCATCGGCATCGGCGCCGCGGGCCATCACTGGCTCAACGCCGGGGCCTCCAACCTGCAGCGGCTGCGCCGCCGTCTCGCCGAGCGCGACCGCGAGCTCGCCGCCCTGCGCGAGGGCCTCGACGACCACTTCAGGGAGGTCGGGCGCCTGTTGGAGTCGCTGCGGCGCGACGGCGAGGCGCTCGCCGAGCGACTGGACTGGGATGCCCGGGACCTGGGGGGCAAACCGGGTCCGACCCGAGGGATCGAGATCGAGACGGATGCGCCTGCCGAGGCGCCCCACAAGGAGCCGCCCGCTCCCCGCGACTATGCCGACGGCAAGGGCGGTACCCTGTCGGAGGACTTCGGCCTGCGGCAAAGCGGCGAGGCCCCGCAGCCGCCCCGCTACTGACGCCTGCCTCCCGCCGTCAGGCGGGGTTGTCGATATCCACGAAGCGGTGCTCCACGCCGAACTCGCCGACCAGCCACTCGCCCAGAGCCTGGACCCCGTAACGCTCGGTGGCGTGGTGGCCGGCGCAGAGGTAGTGGATGTCCAGCTCCCGGGCCAGGTGGGTGGTGCGCTCGGAGATCTCGCCGGAGATGAAGGCGTCGGCCCCCGCCTCGGCGGCAGCGGCGATCATGTCCTGGGCGCCACCGGTGCACCAGGCCACCCGGCGAATCCTGCCCCTCGTCGGCGCCTCCACCAGCAGCGGCTCCCGGTCCAGGCTGTCGGCGAGACGCGCCGCCAGCTCGGCGGCCGACAGCGGCCCCTCCGGCGCCCCCAGCCACAGCAGCCCCTCGCCCGGCTCGCCATCGGCACAGCCCTCCGCGATGAAACCCAACCGCCGGCCCAGTTCGGCGTTGTTGCCCAAGGCCGCATGGGCATCCAGCGGCAGATGGTAGGCGAGCAGGCTGATGTCGTGGGCCAGCAGGGTCTGCAGGCGCCGCCGCTTCATGCCGGTGATCGCCACCGGCTCGTTCTTCCAGAAGTAGCCGTGGTGCACCAGCACCAGATCGGCCTGCCAGGCCACCGCCTCGTCGAGCAGCGCCTGGCAGGCGGTGACCCCGCTCAGCACGCGACGCACCTCCTCGCGGCCCTCGACCTGCAGGCCGTTGACGGTGTAGTCCTTGAAGCGCTCCGCCACCAGTTCCCGCTGGCAGGCGGCCACCAGCGTATCGCGATTCGCCATGCTCCCCTCCGGACGCTAGCTGGGTGAAAGTGTTACCATTTCGCCGATTGTAAACGGCGCCCCCCTGCCCCGGCGACCATCCCGGCTCCAGACCACCGCCCCTGGACATGACGAGAGGCGCCGGGGACGGGGCGGAGCCCAACTGCGATAGCCCTGCACGAGGACCGAGCCCCGCATGTCCTACCGCCCGCTGCGCCATCGACTCCGCACGCTCGCCCCCTACCTGTTGCCGGCCGTGATCGGCGTGCTGCTGGCCGTCGTGCTGCTCAACGCCTTCCCGCAGCTGACCGGCCGGGAGTCGCAGCCGAACGGTTCGGCGCCGCCCGCCACCGATCCCGCCCCCATCGCCCCGACGCCCCTGGCGGTGTCACCGAAAGTGGAGGCGCCCGACGAGGAGGCCGACCGCCCGGCCCCGGAGCTCCGCCAGGCGCCGCCGCTCTCCCGCGATCAGGGGGCGGTGAGCTACGCCGCCGCCGTGGAGCGTGCGGCCCCGGCGGTGGTCAACATCTACTCCTCCCGGGTGGTGGAGCGCGACCAGCATCCGCTGATGTCCGACCCCTTCTTCCGCCAGTTCTTCGGCGACGACATGCCCGCCCGCCAGCGCATGCTCTCCAGCCTGGGCTCGGGGGTCATCGTCAGCGACGAAGGCTATGTGCTCACCAACCACCATGTGATCGGCGGCGCCGACCAGATCCAGGTGGCCCTGCGTGACGGCCGCGAGACCCTCGCCGAGGTGATCGGCACCGACCCGGAGAGCGACCTGGCCGTGCTGCGCATCGAGCTCGACGACCTGCCGGTCATCGAGCTCGCCGACTCCAGCGAGGCGGCCATCGGCGACGTGGCCCTGGCCATCGGCAACCCCTTCGGCGTGGGCCAGACGGTGACCATGGGCATCATCAGTGCCACCGGGCGCAGCCACCTGGGGCTCAACGCCTACGAGGACTTCATCCAGACCGACGCCGCCATCAACCCCGGCAACTCCGGGGGCGCCCTGATCGACCCGGAGGGCGCCATGGTGGGCATCAACACCGCCATCTTCTCGCGCTCCGGCGGCTCCCAGGGCATCGGCTTCGCCATCCCCGCCAACCTGGCACGCAACATCCTCGAGGAACTGGTCACCCAGGGCCGGGTGATCCGCGGCTGGCTGGGCGTGGAGGCCCAGGAGCTCAACCCCGAACTGGCCGCCTCCTTCGGCCTCCAGGCGCCTCGCGGCGTGGTGATCGCCGGGGTGGTCCCGGACGGCCCCGCCGACCAGGCCGGCTTGAGGCCCGGCGACGTGCTGCTGGCCATCGACGGCCGCCCGATCCTCGACGCCCGGGAGACCATGAGCGACATCGCCGCGGTGGAGCCCGGCGAGAGCCTGCCGCTCACCGTGATACGCGGCGGCGAGACGATGGAGGTGACCCTGGAGGTGGGCGAGCGCCCGCCGCCCGAGCTGCGCCGCCCCGAGTGAAGTCGCACCCCCTCGACGATGCAGGCCTTGTCAGCGAGCTGATCATGGCTTTTCCAGCGGATCCCGGTTTCCGGACCGATCATCACGTGATGGTGTGGAAACCGAGCCTCGGGACCTTTCTTCATTTGCGCGCGGCCAGAGCAACCACATTAGAGCGAGCACTTGCAAGAGTGCCACCAAGCCGAAGCATAGGCGGTAACCCATGGGGGAATATCCCTGCCCAGGTCCTTCGCCCCAGAATTCGATCACGATCCCGATGCTCCATTGCAACAAAAAGGCACCGAGGAAGACCATCAGATTCAATGCGGTGATGACCCTGCCCATCAGGTCGGCTTCGAACCGTGGAGTAATAACCACATAAAGCAAACTACCAGCAGAACCACATAGACCGAACATCAACCAGGCAGGCAGCACGCTCCCCACAGGTTGCCAAGTCAGTACCATGACTGACAGCACGAAGAGCGCAAGGCCGATGCCTGCCACCGTCATGGAACGGATCCCCAGCCGCCCTAACCTCTCTGCCAGAGCCCCCCAGGCGATGAAGCCGATGGTGGTCGCGAATGCCAGCAGAAGCAGATGTTGAGCAACAGCATTACGGTCCAGTCCTGCAACATCGCGTAACCATGGCCCGGCCCAGAGGCCCTGGACCGCCATGGGGGCAGCAGGAAACACCAAGGCAGCAGGCGCAAAGCGCCAGAACACCGCGCTGCGAAGAAGGCAGGACAAGGCAACGATCTGCTGATTCAACGGCCCGGCCCTGGCCTCGCTCGCTTTCTCCGGTACCACCCGCCAGAGCACGGCAGCCACCACGACACAGGCAACCGCCAGCATCGCGAACAGTACCCGCCAAGTGGTTACACCGAGTATGGCTTCGACAGGAGCGGTGGCACCCATCGCACCAAGCCCTCCACATGCCAGCATATACCCATTGACGAGGGGAAGTCGCTGCGGCTCGAACCACTGCGCAAAGGCCTTGAAGCCTGCCATCAAGCAAGCAGAAACTCCCAGACCGATCAAGGCCCGACCCACGGTCAGCGTCACCAGCTCCTCACCCACAGCGAAGACCAGAGCACCAACCCCTGCGATCAGCAGTAGAAACGATTCAACACGACGCGGACCAAAACGATCCAGCAGCACTCCCAGGGGCAATTGAAAAGAAGCGAAGGCAAGAAAGTAGAACCCGGTCAGCAAGCCAAGCTTATCAGCACTCAAGCCAACATCAGATTCCAACTCACTGGCAACTACGGCATTGATGTTGCGAAACAGGTAGGAGAGAAAATAGCCGGCAGCGAAAGGGAGAAAAACCCGAGAAAATCGATTCATCAGGATAGCTGAGACTGCCTGTGCCTGATTTTTCAACTGGGCCTCCTCCCGTCAGATTGACACGACAATGGGGCCGGCGCCTGAAGCGACTCCTATCGCCCCCTGGATTTTAAGAACAGGGTATCAGAGGACACGGCACTCATCCTGACACTGGGGCCCATGGACGGCGGCGACCGACTGCACGCCGGCCGCCACTGGCTACGCTATCACTACTTCACAGGTAACCGAGCTCGTCACAGGCACGCTCGGCCCCTTCATGCAGCGGGAACCGCCCTGTATCGTGGCAGACTTCCTCAGGATAGAATTCGCTCATGGATTTGAGTGCATTACGCATGCCGGAAGCGTTCTCCAGCACGGACTTAGTCAATTGATAGGCCAGTTCTTCGTCCATGTCCTCATGCACAAACAGCACATGGTCTACCGATGCCGTGACGAACGGTTCTTCCAGGCTATCGTAGAACTCGGCCGGATGGTCGACCTTGATATATCCGCCGTAACTGTCGATCACCTTGTCAACAATATCTTCCTCGATCTTCAGCCAGACGAGGTCCCTGACGGAAGCATCCATATCCAGCATGAAGGCTGCAGGCGCTCGTGTCATCACCATCGACACATCGACATGTCCATCGATCATCAGTGAGGAGTGCTCGGCCTGAGGATTATACGAAACACTCCCACCCCAATCGTTCAGGTCCTCAATGCTAACATCATACGCTTCCAGGAAACGTCGAGCGGTCAGTTCACCGGGATTGCCGCGTTGGAAGAACGCCCACCGCAGCGCCGGCTTCTCATCAAGTAACTCCCCAACTGTCGTCACTCCGTCGGGCAATGAGCTGCCACGGATCATGAAGGCGGAGTGACTAAGCGCATTGAAGCGTACTAGGGCCCGCAGGTTTGTCAGGCCATCAGGGGCCCGTGCCCCAATATCTCCCGCTCCCTCCATGGCATCCGCCGTGGTGATGGTATCGGTGATGCCTATCGCCTCGTTCGGCGCCCCCCTCGATATATGGAACGGATTGGTCGTGCCCCCTCCCGAAACCGCCGAGATGTTCAAGCCGTCTATTTCCTTTTCCCAATCCGATATCCATACCGACATGACCTCCATGTAAAGGCCGCCGACGGAGCCGGCATAGGCCGTCATATCGATATCTTGGGCCATCACCCGGTCGGTGCTTGCCAGGCCGGCCGCAAACATCAACCCGGCTGCTGCTGACACATATTTCATGTTTTTCATAACGACTCCCATCGATTTGTATTTGTTTCACAATTTCAAGGCGAACCATTCACGGATGAACCATGCACCTTTCTTGCATCATACCATTGCCAGGACAGCACCAGCCCGACAGCCAGCGCCGCCAGAATGTCCGTCCATGGCATTGGCATGACAATGGCCAACAACGAGACACCCAGAAGTGCTCGCTGCACCATATTCAGCCTATGAAGGAACCAATCTGACATCAGCACCACGAGGCCAATGACGGCGAAAGTCGTGCTGATGAAGACCTGGAGACCGAACCAGAATCCATGTTCTCCAAGATTCAGCAGTGTTGGGTTATAAGCAATCACGATCGGAATCACATACGCGGGCATACCGAGGCGGAGGCCACGCATACCGGCACGCGTGAAGCTACAATTGGCGATCGACGCTGCCGCGAATGTCGCCACGCAGACAGGGGGAGTAATGTTCGCGGTCAGGGCGAACAGGAAAATGATCATGTAGGCGACAAAGGGGTCAATACCGAATTCCATGAGTGCAGTCGCGCCGAACAATGACGCGATAAGAAATGCTCCGGTTACCGGCATCCCGAAGCCGAGCACTATCGTCATGGCCCCTACAATTAAGAGTGCCGGAAACATGTAGCCACCGCTCAGATCTACAAGAAGCCCTGTTATCTGATAAGGAACGCCTGTCATCTCAAGGATCGCAATGCCAATGCCGGCACAGACCAGGACGATACCAATCGAGACGATACGCTTCATCGTAGAAACAGTCGCCTCCACCAATTCTCTAACCCCCATTCTCGTTTCACGGCGTAGCCAGCTGATGGGGATGACAGAAATCGTCGCTACCGTCGCGGCGAAGTATGGCGTATATCGCATGACAAGCAGAACGATCAGGATCACCAGGGGCAGGGCCAGGTGCCAGTAGCGCGACAGGACTTCACCAAGACTTATCTGTTCTCCTTCTGGCTCATACACGCCAATTCCCGCTTTATTCGATTCAATATGAACCGCGAAATACAGTGCAAAGACATAGAAGAAGGAGGGAACCAGCGCAGCCACGGCGACATAGGCATAACTGACACGGCTGAACTCGGCAACAATGAAGGCAGCGGCCCCCATCACCGGTGGCAATAGCTGGCCCAGCTGTGAGGCGCAGGCTTCCGTAGCTGCCGCGAATTCCCTACGATAACCGGCCCGCTTCATCAACGGGATCGTCACCGCCCCCGTCGCATAAACATTGGCCGCGCCACTGCCGGTCAATGCACCGAAAATGACGCTGGCAATCACCGCGGCCTTCCCGGGCCCCCCTTCCGGCCGCGAGTCATGGATATGATGATCTGTGAAAGAAGGCGCTCTCCCCCTGCCGCCTGCAGGAAGGCGCCAAAGGCAATGAACATGAACACGATCGACAGCGACAGTGAAGCAAGCGATCCGTAAACACCCGTTGATGTAAGGAAGATATGATCGAGGAATTTTTCGGCACCGGCTCCCTGGTGGCTAAGGAAACCCGGTAAGTACGGACCTAAGAGAGTAAAGGCACCGAAAGCCACGATGATGACCGGGAGCACCAGACCCACGACCCGTCTCGCCAGTTCAATGATAAGTGCAATGGTAACCACGCCCACGACCCAGTCTCCCGTAGTCAGCGGATCCAGATAGGCCAAGCGTAGGGTAAGACGCTCATAATCATTCAGAATATAAACGGCTGAAACAAGCCCGAGGATAGCAAGAACCCAATCAAACCAGTGAGGCACATGAGCGGCTACTTCTGCACCATCCTCCACAGTTTTAGGGGTCCGGAAAGGAAGAAGGAGAAACCCAAGAAAAATTAGCGCACTGACATGGATAGGCCGAACCATCATGGGCTCGGGAACGCCTGTGAGAGCTATGTAGAAGTGATAGATGGCAACGACCAGCATCACTGCGGTTACGCTTCTTACGCTAACCGACATCTTGTTAACCTCCCCTTGTTGTACTTGGCGAACGCCACAGTTTCAGTGCACTCGCTGCGTTTCTATCAAACAGCAGATCGCTACCTCTCAAGCCCTGTAAGGGCCAGCTGCTGTTCGGGGGCATATGGCTTAGCCAGTAAAGTGGGACGGCCTCGGCCCACTCACAACGAGGCCGTCACCGCACGGGCTTAGGCGATCTCCGCTGCCTTCAATGGCATGTCCATCTTGCGCAGTATCTCCTGCACTTTTGCCACGTCCACATCCCTGACGCTGGTTCCCGAAGCGACCGCGACAGCGGCGGCGACACCAGCGGCCTGTCCCGTGGCCATGCAGGCGGGCATGTTACGGGTACGGCCATGCGCCACATGGTCGGCCGAGATGCAGCGTCCAGCCACCAGCAGTTGACCCACGTCCAGGGGCACCAGGCAGCGGTAGGGGATCTCGTAGGGCCCGAGGCCCTGGAAGTCCACATCCGAACCCCTGACGTCATGAACGTCCATGGCACAGTTATCGGCGGCAATGGTGTCCTCGAACGCTACGCAATCAGTGACATCCTTGCCCGTCAGCATGTACTCCCCGCGTATGTGGCGGGTTTCACGCACACCGATCACTGGGGCAATCTGTCCGATGTGGGCATTCTCGAACCCGGGAACCTTCTCGACCAGGAACGCCGTATAGGCCTCTATCTGACGGTAGATCTCGAGCATGGCGTCGCTCATCTCCAGTGGCGACAGCCCATCCACACCAAGCACTCGCGTGGCGTTCACATAGAGCACACCGTTGGCCGTCTTCAAGGTGATGTTGTCGCGCTGGAGCTTGATGTTCTTTTCTTTCTGGTAGTCTCTGATCAGATTATTGAACCCCGTCAGCCACAGGCCGTAGTCCAGATCCTCATCGTTCTCGGGTATGGCTCGCGCAGGGACCTCGTCCGGGTTGGCCTTGGCCCACTCCGCCAAGCGTTTCACGTCCACGTTAGAGAGAGTGAAATACATGGAAACCGGCTGCACAGCATGCGCATCCCCATCGCCGAGCACGTAGGGTGCACCGGCGGAAGCCGCCACATCGGCATCAGCCGAACAGTCCACCACAACCTTGGCACTAACATACTGGCGACCGCCCTTGCCCTCGATGATGACGCCGGCAACCTTGTTTTCCTCCATGACCGGCGCCGACACAACTGTCTCGAAGAGCACCCGCACCCCCGCTTCATGGAGCAGGCGCGTGAGCAGCATTTTCATGATTTCCGGATCACAGGGCGAGGCGATCTTGACGTCTTTCACCTTGGTGGTGGCGACATAGTCGGCACCCACGCCACCGACCGACCGTGCCAGGTTCCAAAGCTCAAGGGGGAGACCGCCCGACAGCACGCCGGAAGGCTTGGTGTTCAGTCCCAGTGTCATGTTGCCGCCCAGCGAACCGAAACGCTCGATGAGGACCACGCTACGCCCTTGTCTGGCGGCTGCCAGCGCAGCCATCGGCCCCGTAGTGCCCCCCCCAACCACAACGATGTCAGCCTCGAGCAGGCACGGGATTTCGCGAGCGGGTTCGGTAATGTTCGACAGGTTGTTCGACATCTCTTGACTCTCCTGTTCTGACCCGGGCGGAAATGGCTTGACCATGACCAGCCTGGCTCATCTTTTGATTCATATACGTAACGTCGATTCGCATGCGTAACTATGGTAGGCTATCCTGAAGTTGTCAAACTCACCGGCTCACTTTTCGGCAGTGCTTGCTTGGGACGGTCCGCTGTCCGATGCTTGCCTGTGAGCCAGCCGATGCTTGTCTAGAGAGCAGGATGCTTATGGAGAAACCAAACGTGGATGACAAGACAACTGGGGCCAACCGGAACTACCTCGTGCCCGGGCTTCGCCGGGGGCTCGCCGTACTGGGGCTGTTCGGTCGTTCGCGGCCAACCATGCGTGTTGCGGAAATCGGTCGGGAACTGGGCCTGCCACGCGCAACCGCCTTTCGTCTGGTTTACACCCTCGAGACCGAAGGCTACCTGCTGCGTGGCAAAGATTCGGTGACCTATAGCCTTGGCCCTCGGGTGTTGACGCTGGGTTTCGACTATCTGCACTCTCAGGAGCTGATCGAAGTGGCGGGCCCAATACTCGATGATCTCAGAGACAGGGTGGGAGCCAGCACTCATATGGGATTGCTGGACGGACGCGATATCCTGTATGTGTATCGAGCCCCATCCCATCAGCGCTTGTCGAGCAATCGCCGCGTGGGCTCCCGCCTTCCGGCCCATTTCTCCTCCCTCGGCAGGGCAATGCTATTGGATCTGTCGGATGAGGAACTCGCCGAGTTATATGATGCCGATTACGATTTCCATGCCTTGACTCAGGATGGGCCTGGCAACCTGGATGAACTGAAGCAGTGTCTCACAGAAGAGCGACAACGGGGCTATATCGCTGGATCATTCATCGGTGACGGCATCATCAGCGTTGCGGCACCGGTGCGGGATGCATCCGGGCGTGCCATTGCCGCGATCAATGTCTCGGATTACGAATCGTTGCCCTGCATGGCGGACCTCCACGGTACGCTGAAGGACAATGTGCTGAATACCGCCGCCGATATTTCCCGCTATCTTGGCTATAGTGAGGTACCGCGCAGAGAGGCCGTTGCCGAGGGGCTTCGGGTGGATGTGCCCGAAAAGTAGGTGAGGAATGGCCAAGGCTAGACCTGTTCCCTGCGGCCGACGCATTCATTGCCCACGTCCATGTGAGCCCCAAGACAAAAATCAGCGACAAATCGTCAGGATTGAGGATTTGGGCAGCTCTGCTGCTTGAAGAGCGAGCGACAGGGATGTCGCAAGTCCAAAGTGAAATCTACGTGGGCATAAATACGCATTTCAAGCTGATTTTCAACGCCGTATGGGCGAGCGCAGGCAGTTTTCGGCCAAAACCTAGCCTTGGATGCGATACTCGGCCGACCGCGCGTGGGCGGTCAGCGACTCGCCCCGTGCCAGCACCGAGGCCACGCGCCCCAGCTCGGCGGCGCCCCGCGGCGAGCAATGGATGATCGACGAGCGCTTCTGGAAGTCGTAGACCCCCAGCGGCGAGGAGAAGCGCGCCGTGCCCGAGGTGGGCAGCACGTGGTTGGGACCGGCGCAGTAGTCACCCAGGGCCTCGGCGGTGTGGCGCCCCATGAAGATGGCGCCGGCATGGCGCACCTCGGGCAGCCACCCCTCGGGATCGCCCACCGAGAGCTCCAGGTGCTCCGGGGCGACACGATTGATCAGCGCCACGGCGTCGGCCCGGTCGCGGCAGTGGACCAGGGCCCCGCGGTTGGCCAGCGACTCGCGCACGATCGCCGCGCGCTCCAGGGTCGGCAGCAGCCGCTCGATGGCCGCCGCCACGGCGTCCAGGTGATCGGCGTCCCAGCTCACCAGGATCGCCTGGGCGTCCTCGTCGTGCTCCGCCTGGGAGAAGAGATCCATGGCCAGCCAGTCGGGGTCGGTACCGCCGTCGGAAACCACCAGGATCTCCGAGGGGCCGGCGATCATGTCGATGCCCACCCGACCGAACACGGCACGCTTGGCGGTGGCCACATAGATGTTGCCGGGGCCGACGATCTTGTCGACCCTTGGCACCGTCTCGGTGCCGTAGGCCAGGGCCGCCACCGCCTGGGCGCCGCCCAGGGTGAAGACGCGATCGACACCGGCCAGGTGGGCCGCGGCCAGCACCAGTTCGTTGAGCACGCCGTCCGGGGTCGGCACCACCATGACGATCTCGCGCACCCCGGCCACATGGGCGGGGATGGCGTTCATCAGCACCGAGGAGGGATAGGCGGCCTTGCCGCCGGGCACGTAGATGCCGGCGCGATCCAGCGGCGTGACCTGCTGGCCGAGCACCGTGCCGTCGGCCTCGGTGTAGCGCCAGGATTCCGGCTTCTGGCGCTCGTGGTAGACGCGGATGCGTTCGGCGGCCCGGGTCAGCGCCTCGCGCTGTTCGTCGGGCAGTCCCTCGAAGGCCCGGCGCAGGCGCGGCGCCTCCAGGGTCAGGTCGGCCATGCTCGACGCCGAGAGGCGGTCGAAGCGGTTGCTCGCCTCAACCAGGGCGGCGTCGCCGCGCTCCTGTACCGCCTCGAGGATCTCCTCGACGCGCTGCTGCACCGCGGCGTCGGAGACCCCCTCCCAGGCCAGCAGGGCGTCGAGGCGGGAGGCGAAGTCGGCGTCGCCGGTGGCGAGCCGGGCGATAGGGGATGAGGCTTGGGAGTCGGTCATGGCAGCGTCCATCGCGGTGGAGTCTCTGGGGGAAGGGGCAAACCGGCGCGGCGGCGGGCCGGGCGATGGCGCCGGGGCCAGCGCCCGGCCGGATCAGGAGGTCGCGGCCTCCCGGCGGGCGGCCACGGCCTGGCCGAGGCGCTCGAGCAGCGGCTTGATGCGCGCATGCTTCATGGTCATGGCCGCCTTGTTGACCACCAGCCGGGTGGAGATCGGCGCGATCAGCTCGCGGGGCTCCATGCCGTTGGCACGCAGGGTGTTGCCGGTGTCGACGATGTCGACGATCTCGTCGGCCAGGTTCATCAGCGGGGCCAGCTCCATGGCGCCGTAGAGCTTGATCACCTCGGCCTGGATGCCCTGCTCGGCGTACCAGCGCCGGGCGACGTTGACGAACTTGGTGGCCACCCGGCGCCGCGCCCGAGCCGGCTCGGCGCCGACGACGCCGGCGGTCATCAGCTTGCAGCGCGAGATCTCCAGGTCCAGCGGCTCGTAGAGCCCCACGGCACCGTGCTCGAGCAGCGCGTCCTTGCCCGCCACGCCCAGGTCGGCGGCGCCCAGCTGGACGTAGGTGGGCACGTCGGTGGCGCGGATCACCACCAGCTTGACGTCGGGCAGGTTGGTGTCGAACAGCAGCTTGCGGCTCTTGCCCAGGTCCTCCGCCGGCTCGATGCCGGCGTCGGCCAGCAGCGGCAGGGTCTCTTGCAGGATGCGGCCCTTGGAGAGGGCCAGGATCAGTTGTTTGCTCATGCTCTCGCCTTGGTCGGGATGCGGGCTAGCCCGGCACGCGCCGGATCTGCGCGCCCAGCAGCTGCAGCTTCTCCTCGATGCACTCGTAGCCGCGGTCGATGTGGTAGATGCGATCCACCAGGGTCTCGCCCTCGGCCCGCATCGCCGCGATCACCAGCGACGCCGAGGCGCGCAGGTCGGTGGCCATCACCGGGGCCCCGGAGAGGCGCTCGACCCCCTCGATCACCGCGGTGTTACCCTCGAGCGCGATGCGCGCGCCCATGCGATTGAGTTCCTGGACGTGCATGAAGCGGTTCTCGAAGATGGTCTCCACCACCCGGGCGTTCCCCTCGGCCACCGCATTGAGCGCCACGAACTGGGCCTGCATGTCGGTGGGAAACGCCGGGTAAGGGGCGGTGCGCACGTTGACCGCCCGGGGCCGCCGCCCCTGCATGTCCAGCGCGATCCAGTCGTCGCCGCTGGTGATCACGGCACCCGCCTCCTCCAGCTTGGCCAGCACCGCCTCGAGGATGTCGGCCCGGGTGCGCCTGACCCTGACGCGCCCGCGCGACAGCGCCGCGGCCACCAGGAAGGTGCCGGTCTCGATGCGGTCGGGCATGACGTCGTGGTAGGCGCCGTGCAGGCGCTCCACGCCCTCCACCACGATGGTGTCGCTGCCATGGCCGCGGATCCTCGCGCCCATCTTGATCAGGCACTCGGCCAGGTCGACCACCTCCGGCTCCCGGGCGGCGTTCTCCAGCACCGTGGTGCCCTCCGCCAGGGTCGCCGCCATCAGCAGGTTCTCGGTGCCGGTGACGGTGACGGTATCGAAGAAGATGGTGGCGCCCCTGAGGCGGCCGTCGACCCGGGCGCGAATGTAGCCGCCCTCGACGCGGATCTCGGCACCCATCGCCTCCAGGCCACGCAGGTGCAGGTCCACCGGCCGCGACCCGATGGCGCAGCCGCCGGGCAGCGAGACGTCGGCGTGGCCGAAGTGGGCGAGCAGCGGCCCCAGCACCAGGATGGAGGCACGCATCTTCTTGACCAGTTCGTAGGGCGCGTCGCAGTGCTTCACCTGGGCGCCGTCGAGCTGGATGCTCATCTTCTCGCCCATCACCGGCTCCAGGCCCAGGTGGCCGAGCAGCTCCAGGGTGGTGGTGATGTCCTGCAGGTGCGGCAGGTTGCCGATGGTCACCGGCTCCTCGGCGAGCAGGGTGGCGCAGAGGATCGGCAGGGCGGCGTTCTTGGCGCCGCTGGCCCATACCTCGCCGTCGACCGGCCCGTTGCCGGTAATGATCAACTTGTCCATGGGGTGTCAGGCGCCGGAGTTCTCCGGCGCGCTCTGCCACTGCGCCGGAGTGTAGGTCTTGATGCTGATGGCGTGCAGCGCCCCGCTGGCGATCTCCTCGGACAGCGCCCCGTAGATCAGCTGCTGCCGCTTGACCGGCGACAGGCCTTCGAAGGCCTCGCCCACGGCCACCACCTGGAAGTTGCAGCCCTCGCCCTGGATATGGAATTCGCAGCCGTCGATGCGCGACTCGAGCAGCGCCTTGACTTCGCTGGGTTGCATGAACCGGCACTCCTGTAATGCTCGAAAGGGTCAGGCCACCGGCCGGGAAGGGCCGGTGGCACGAAACGGGAAAGGCCCCATGGTAATGAAAAGCGCCGCGCTTGGCGATGCCGGCGGCTCAGGCGGCCAGGGGCAGCAGGCGGTCGAGGCCGGCCAGGTCGGTTAGCCGCCCCAGGGCCGGGGAGAGGCGCACCGCTTCGAGGCGCAGATCGGCGGCCCGGGCGGTGCGGGTCCACTCCAGCAGCACGGAGAGCGCGGCACTGCTGACGCCCGCCACCCCGCTCAGGTCGAAGGCCACGCCGGAGCCACCCGGCCGCCCACGCAGCCAGGCGACGCCCTCCTCGGCCAGTTCCGCGGCGACCTCGAAGCCCACCTCACCATGCACCACCAGGGCCGCTCCGTCCGCCTCCAGGGTGGCACCGGCGCGTGACAGCAGGGGCATCAGGCGCCCTCCTCCAGGGTCTCGACGCCCACCTCGGGGGCCCAGCCATCGATCACGGCGTCGTAGTCACGGCCGTTGTCGCGCATGGCCTGGTCGAACTGGTTGCGGAAGGTCAGGCCCAGGTTGATGCCGTTGACGATGACATTGACCACCTTCCAGCGGTCGTCGGAGAGGCGCAGGCTGTAGCTCACCGGGTAGACGCTGCCGTCCTCGGCGACCACCTCCATCTCCACGCTGGCCTGATCCTCGTGACGCCGGGGCCCCTGGGCGTCGAGGACGCGCAGCTCGCGGTAATCGAAGGTCACCAGCCCCTTGGCATAGGTATCGATCAGCGTCTGGCGGAAGGTGTCGACGAAGCGCGAGCGCTGCTGGGGCGTGGCATTGCCGAAGTAGCGCCCCATCACGCTGGCGCCGATGTAGCGGAAGTCGGCGATATCGGCGAGGCTGGCGTCCACCAGCGCCTCGAGCTCGTCGGGATGCTCGGCGAAGTGATCGCGCCGCCCCTCGATCTGGCCGGTGAGCGTCTCGACGCTGTCGCGGATCACCTGCTCGGGGGGGCGCTCGGGGGCCGCCAGGGCCGGCAACGAGAGCAGCGCCAGCAGCACGGCGAGGCACAGCGCAGGGAAGGCTTGGATTGACCGGGTCATTGTCAACGTCTCCTTGTCAGGAATCATCGGGATGGCCGCAGCGATGGCCTCAGTCGCTGACCATGTTGGACACGAACTGCTGGATGAGTTCTTCCAGCACGATGGCCGACTGGGTATCGCGGAGGCTGTCACCGTCGGCCAGGGTCTCGGGGTCGCCGCCCACCGACAGGCCGACGTACTGCTCGCCGAGCAGGCCGGCGGTGAGGATCGCCGCCGTGGTGTCGCGGGGCAGCTGGTCCTCCAGGTCGGCATCCAGCTCGAGCACCACCCGGGCGTCGTACCAGTCGGTGTCGAGGTCGATGGCCGCCACCCGCCCCACGGTCACCCCGGCCATGGTGACCCGGGCACGGGGCTTGAGCCCGCCGATATTGGCGAAGTTGGCCTCCAGGCGGAAGGTCTCTCCCGGCGCCTCCAGGGTCAGGCCGCTGACCCTCAGGCCGAGGAACACCAGGCCGAGGATACCGGCGAGCATGAACAGCCCCACCCCCAGCTCCATCGTCTTGCTGCGTTTCATCGCATGTCTCCGAACATCCACTCAGGCCAGGCCGCCAAACATCACGGCGGTCAGCACGAAATCGAGGCCGAGCACGGCCAGGGAGGAGTAGACCACCGTACGGGTGGTGGCCCGGGAGATGCCCTCCGAGGTGGGCACCAGATCGTAGCCCTGGAACACCGCGATCCAGGTCACCACCAGGGCGAACACCAGGCTCTTGACCATGCCGTTGCCCACATCGGCCACGAACTCGACGCTGGCCTGCATGTTCCCCCAGTAGGAACCCGCGAAGCCGCCGAGCCAGTCGACACCGACCAGGTAGCCACCGTAGATGCCCACCACGCTGAACCCCACGGTGAGCAGCGGCAGCGCCACGAAGCCGGCCCACAGGCGCGGCGCCACCACCCGGCGCAGCGGGTCGACGCCGATCATCTCCATGCTGGAGAGCTGCTCGGTGGCCTTCATCAGGCCGATCTCGGCGGTCAACGCCGAGCCCGCCCGGCCGGCGAACAGCAGCGCCGCCACCACCGGCGCCAGCTCGCGCAGCAGCGACAGCGCCACCATCTGGCCCAGCGCCTGCTCGGCGCCGAAGTCGACCAGGATGGTATAGCCCTGCAGGGCAAGCACCATGCCGATGAACAGCCCCGACACCAGCACGATGGCCAGCGACAGCACGCCGACGAAGTGCATCTGGCGCAGCCACAGGTACCAACCCTCGCGGCTGGGCAGGCCCACCGCCGACTGGGCGAGGAAGATGCCGGCCCGCCCCAGCGCCTCGAAGAGCTCGCAGCCGAAGCGCCCCAGGCGCAGGACTCGCGACATCATCGACCACCTCCGCTGCTCAGGATATCGGTGAAGTAGTCCACCGCCGGGTAGTGGAAGGGCACCGGGCCGTCCGGTTCGCCGTGGACGAACTGACTGACCCGCGGGTCCCGGTCCACGTCGAGGCCCTGCGGCGTGCCGTGGGCCATCACCTGGCCGTCGGCGATCACATAGACGTAGTCGGCAATGGTCAGCGTCTCCTTGATGTCGTGGGACACGATCACCGATGTCAGCCCCAGCGCCTGGTTGAGTCGCTTGATCAACTGCACCAGCACGCCCATGGAGATCGGATCCTGGCCGACGAAGGGCTCGTCGTAGAGGATCAACTCGGGATCCAGGGCGATCGCCCGGGCCAGCGCCACCCGCCGAGCCATGCCGCCGGAGAGCTCTGCGGGCAGCATGTCGCGGGCGCCGCGCAGGCCCACCGCCTCCAGTTTCATCAGCACCAGGTCGCGGACCATGGCGCCGGGCAGGTCGGTGTGCACCCGCAACGGGAAGGCGACGTTCTCGAAGACGTCCAGGTCGGAGAACAGCGCCCCGCTCTGGAACAGCATGCCCATGCGCCGGCGCATGGCGAACAACGCCTTGCGCGACTGGCGATGCACGTCCCGGCCATCGAACAGCACCCGGCCGGCATCGGGAGTGAGCTGCCCGCCGACCAGCTTGAGCAGGGTCGTCTTGCCGGAGCCGCTGGGGCCCATGATGGCGGTGATGCCGCCGCGCGGGATCGCCAGGTCGACGCCACGGAAGATATCCTTGTCGCCCCGCGCGAAATGCAGCCCCTCCACCGCCACGAAGGGAGTGTCACTCATCGGCTCATCATCCCCGGAAAATTATCGAACATCGTATCCTAACCGGCCGTGACGGCGCCAGCCCGGGCCACACCGGCTTGCACTGGGGAGGGCGAGGACGTTAAATGGGCGCCCCCACGAACCCGCCGACTCTCCGAGGCCCATGCTCCTTCCCCTGATCGCCGTGCTGCTGGGGCTCTGTGCCCTGCTGTGGAGCGCCGACCGCTTCGTCGGTGCGGCGGCGGCCACCGCCCGCCGCGCCGGCATGAGTACCATGCTGGTGGGCATGACCATCGTCGCCCTGGGCACCTCTGCCCCCGAGATCGTGGTGTCGCTGATGGCCTCCCTGGACGGCATCCCCAACCTGGCCACCGGCAACGCCCTGGGCTCGAACATCGCCAACATCGGCCTGGTGCTGGGCATTACCGCCCTGGTGGTGCCCATCCCGGTGCGCTTCTCCATCGTGCGTCGCGAATTGCCCCTGCTGCTCGGCGCCACCGGCCTGGCGGGCTATGCCCTGGCCAACGGCCACCTGGGCCGGCTCGACGCCCTGCTGCTGCTGCTGCTGCTCGGCTTCAGCCTGTGGTGGCTGTTCCGCGCCGACACCCCCGACGCCGAGGAGGAGGTGGCCGGCGAGATCCCCGACCTGGCCCTGCCCAGGGCCCTGCTGTGGCTGACCATCACCCTGGCGATCATGGTGGCGGGCTCCCGCGGCCTGGTGTGGGGCGCCAGCGAGCTGGCCCGCGACCTCGGTATCAGCGAGCTGGTCATCGGCCTGACCATCGTGGCCATCGGCACCAGCCTGCCCGAGCTGGCCGCCTGCGTGGCCAGCGCCCTGAAGCGCCATCACGACCTGGCCATCGGCAACGTCATCGGCTCCAATCTCTTCAACCTGCTGGCGGTGCTGCCGATCCCCGGGCTGCTCGCGCCGGGCACCGCCGATCCCGCGGCCGGCGGGCGCGACTATCCGGTCATGCTGGGCCTGACGCTGGCGTTGGGCGCCCTGCTGCTCTGGCATCGCTACGGGCACCTGGGGCGGCTGCCCGGCCTGCTGCTGGCGCTGGCCTACTTCGGCTATCTGGGCTGGCTCGGCATGGCAAGCCTCGCCGCCGCCCCTTGAGTGAACCCACGCAACAGGCAACAATCATCGCCATGAACCGAGACACGACCGCGCCCTCCCCCTCCCGGCTGCGTGCTAGCGCCCGGCGCACCCTGACCCTGGAGCAGCAGGCCGTCGGCGCCCTGATCGAGCGCCTCGACGAGGCCTTCGACCGCGCCTGCGACTTGATCCTGGCCTGTCGCGGCCGGGTGGTGGTCACCGGCATGGGCAAGTCCGGGCATATTGCCGGCAAGATCGCCGCCACCCTGGCCAGCACCGGCACCCCGGCCTTCTTCGTCCATCCCGGCGAGGCGAGCCACGGCGACCTGGGCATGATCACCCCCGGCGACGTGGTGCTGGCGCTCTCCAATTCCGGCGAGACCGCCGAGGTCACCGCCCTGCTGCCGCTGCTCAAGCGCATGGGCGTGCCGTTGATCAGCATGACCGGGCGCCCCGCCTCGACCCTGGCCCGCCACGCCGAGGCGCACCTCGACGCCGCGGTCGAGCGCGAGGCCTGCCCCCTGGACCTGGCGCCCACCTCCTCCACCACCGCCTCCCTGGCCCTGGGCGATGCCCTGGCCGTGGCGCTGCTGGAGTGCCGCGGCTTCACCGCCGAGGACTTCGCCCTCTCGCACCCCGGCGGTAGCCTCGGCAAGCGGCTGCTGCTGCGCGTCGGCGACCTGATGCACCAGGGCAGCCGGCTACCCCGGGTGCCGCTGGGCAGCCCGCTGCGCGACGCCCTGCTGGAGATCACCCGCCAGGGCCTCGGCTTCACTTGCGTGGTGGACACCGACGGACGCCTGGCCGGGGTCTATACCGACGGCGACCTGCGCCGCACCCTGGACCAGCACAGCGACCTTTCGGGCCTGACGGTCGACGACGTCATGACCCGCCCCGGCAAGCGGGTCTCCCCGGACATGCTGGCCGCCGAGGCGGTACGCCTCATGGAAGACCACCGCATCTCCGCCCTGGCCGTGGTCGACGCGACGGGGCGCCCGGTGGGCGCCCTGCACATGCACGACCTGCTGGCCAGCGGCGTGATCTGACCCTCACCCATCCGGAGCCCCCATGACCCAGACCACCCCCCTGCAGGATCCCCAGCTCACCGACCGCCTGCGCCGCATCCGCCTGCTGGCGCTGGACGTGGACGGCGTGCTCACCGACGGCCAGCTCTACTTCCAGGCCGATGGCATCGAGATCAAGGCCTTCAACGTCCAGGACGGCCACGGCCTCAAGCTGCTCAAGCGCGCCGGCTTCCAGGTCGCCCTGATCACCGGCCGCGACTCCTCCACGGTGAGCCGCCGCGCCGCCGCGCTGGGCATCGAGCACGTCTTCCAGGGCGTGGAGAAGAAGCTGCCGGTGCTGCGCGACCTCTGCGCCCGCCTGGGCCTGGAGTTCGACCAGGTGGCCTACTGTGGCGACGACATGCCCGACGTGGGCGCCATCAAGCGCGCCGGCATCGGCATCAGCGTGCCCGGCGCCCCGGACTACATCCAGGGCCACGCCGACTGGGTCACCGAGCGGGCCGGCGGCCACGGCGCGGTGCGCGAGATCTGCGACACCCTGCTGCGCGCTCAGGGCCACTGGGACGCCGTGCTCGACACCTACCTGCACGGGACCCGCTGATCCCATGGCACTGCCCCGCCCCTCCTTCCGGGTCTGGCTGTTCCTGCTGCTGGTGGCGCTCGGCGGTGGGCTCGCCCTGCTCGACACCCGTAGCGTCCGGGAGCCCGGCCCGGTGCCCCAGGATGCGGCGGGGGAGCCCGACTTCTATCTGGAGGGTGCACGGCTGACACGCTTCGACGCCGCGGGGCTTGCCCACCAGCGTGTCGATACGCCACGCCTGGTGCACACCCCCCACGACGACGTCACCCGGCTCACGGAGCCGGTGGCGCGCCTGGTCGACGACGGCGGTCGTCTGTGGCTGGCCGAGGCCGACAGCGGCGAGCTCGGCCCGGGCGGCAATCCCCTGGTGCTGACCGGCGACGCCCAGCTCGAGGCCCCCGAGGAGCGCTGGCGACTGGACACCGAGGAGCTCCACTACGATGCCGACGACGGCCACGCCTGGAGCGAGACGCCGGCGCTGCTGCGCCAGCCGCCGCAGCGCATGCGCGGCGAGCGCTTCGACGCCTGGCTCCATGACAACCGGGCCCGTCTGACCGACAATGTGCACGGCCACCACCCGCCCGAGACCCGAGAGGAGCCCGAGTCATGACGCGCAAGCCACTTGTCCCTCTGCTCAGCCTGGCGCTGCTGCTGTTCCTGGCCACCATCCCCCTGGCCCAGGCCCAGAACCGCGACGCCGAGGCGCCCATCGAGGTGGAGGCCGACCGCCTGGACCTGGACGACCGCGCCGGCACCGCCGTCTACACCGGCGACGTGGACATCCGCCAGGGCAGCATGCGTCTCACCGGCGACCGGGTGGAGATCCACCGCAACGACACCGGCGAACTCTCCCGTGCCGTGGCCACCGGCGAGCGCGCCTACCTCGAGCAACAACCCGCTCCCGACGAACCGGTGGTGCGCGGCTGGGGACACACCGTCGTCTACCACGTCGCCGAGCGCCGGGTGGAGCTGATCGACCGCGCCGAACTCCACCAGGGCGGCGATACCTTCGATGGCGGCTATCTCGAGTACTTCCTCGACCGCCGCGTGGTGCAGGCCAGGTCCGAGGCCGAGGGCGTCGAGGGACGCCAGCGCATCCGCATGACCCTACAGCCCGAGCAGGAGCAGTAAGGCCCCCATGAAGACCCTCCACGCCCGTCATCTGGCCAAGAGCTACAAGCGTCGCCGGGTGGTGCAGGACATCAGCCTCACCATCCGCCAGGGCAGTATCGTCGGCCTGCTGGGCCCCAACGGTGCCGGCAAGACCACCTCCTTCTACATGATCGTCGGGCTGGTGCGCGCCGACGCCGGCGAGGTGGCCATCGACGACCGCGACCTGTCGCGGGCGGCCATGCACGAACGCGCCCGGGCGGGCATCGGCTACCTCCCCCAGGAGGCCTCGATCTTCCGCAAGCTGTCGGTGGCCGACAACATCATGGCGATCCTCGAGACCCGCCGCGACCTCGATCGCGAGGCGCGCCGGGCACGCCTCGAGCAGCTGCTCGAGGAGTTCCACGTCACCCATATCCGCGACAACCCGGGGATGAGCCTCTCGGGCGGCGAACGGCGGCGGGTCGAGATCGCCAGGGCCCTGGCGACGGAGCCCGCCTTCATCCTGCTCGACGAACCCTTCGCCGGCGTCGACCCCATCTCGGTGGGCGAGATCAAGGGCATCATCCGCCAGCTCAGGGCCCGCGACATCGGCGTGCTGATCACCGACCACAACGTCCGCGAGACCCTCGACATCTGCGATACCGCCTACATCGTCGGTGACGGCAGGCTCATCGCCGAAGGCGACGCCGAGTCGATCCTCGCCAACCAGAAGGTCCGCGAGGTCTACCTGGGCGAGGACTTCCGCCTCTAACCGCAATCCACTGATATCCATGTCGTTATTACGCGACGGCATGAAGATTGCCGATGGCACGATTGTTGCAAAAATCAGGCTTGCAAGACCCGATGGCAGGGGCTAGGGTGAAGCCTTTCGATGAGTCGAGAGAACCGCGCTCATGGCCATGAAGGCTTCCCTGCAACTGCGTGTCGGTACCCAGCTGACCATGACGCCCCAGCTGCAGCAGGCCATCGCCCTGCTGCAGCTCTCCACCCTCGACCTCCGCCAGGAGATCCAGCAGGCGCTGGAATCCAACCCCATGCTGGAGCTGGACGACGAGTTCGGCGAGCAGGCGGTCGGCGATTCCCCCGAGGAGGAGTGGGCCAGCGAGATCCCCGGTGAACTGGCCACCGACAGCGACTGGTCCGACACCTACCAGGACCTGGGCACCCCCGCCGGTGGCACCGAGGGCCCCGACTTCGAACGTCAGGCCGAGGGCCAGAGTCTCCACGGCCACCTGGCCTGGCAACTGGCCATGACCGACCTGGAGGGACGGGAACGGCAGATCGCCGAGAGCCTGATCGACGCCGTGGACCCCGCCGGCTACCTGGCCCAGCCCCTCGACGAGATCCGCGACGGGCTCAGGGCCCAGGGGCTCGACAACCTGCGTGGCCGCGAGGTGGAGCAGGTGCTGCTGCGCCTGCAACAGTTCGAGCCCACCGGCGTCTTCGCCCGCGACCTGCGCGAATGCCTGATGCTGCAGCTCGCCGCCCTGCCCGACGACACTCCCCTGCTGCCCCAGGCGCGCCGCCTGGTGCGTCAGTTCCTCGAGGCCCTGGCCGGCGGCGACCGGCGCCTGCTCAAGCGCCGCCTGGGCCTCGACGACACGGCCCTGAACACGGTGATCGAGTTGGTCCGCTCACTGGATCCACGTCCCGGCAGCGCCTACGCCAACGTCGATGCCGACTACGTCATCCCGGACCTGGTGGCCCATCACGACCGCCGCGGCTGGCACGTGGAGCTCAACCCCGAGGCGATGCCCCGCCTGCGCATCCAGCCCGACTACGCCGCCCTGGTGCGCCGGGCCGACCGCAGCGACGACAACCGCTTCCTCAAGGACCATCTTCAGGAGGCGCGCTGGCTGATGAAGAGCCTGGCCAGCCGCAACGACACCCTGCTGCGGGTCGGCCGCGAGATCATGGCCCGCCAGCTCGATTTCCTGGAGCGGGGCGAGGAGGCCATGAAACCGCTGATCCTGGCCGACATCGCCCAGGTCGTGGAGATGCACGAGTCGACCATCTCGCGGGTCACCACCCAGAAGTACATCCACACCCCCCGCGGGGTGTTCGAGCTGAAGTACTTCTTCTCCAGCCAGGTGGGCGGCGGCGAAGGCGAGGGCGACGCCCACTCCAGCACCGCCATCCGCGCCCGCATCCGCAAGCTGATCCAGGAGGAAGCCCCGCGCAAGCCGCTCTCCGACAGCAAGCTGGTGACCCTGCTCGACGAGGCCGGTATCAAGGTGGCGCGCCGCACCGTGGCCAAGTACCGCGAGGCCCTGGGCATCCCCTCCTCCAGCGAGCGCAAGCGGCTTCGGTGAAGGAAAGCGCCGCACGGTGGCCGCTCTCCAAAGTTCACCCGCGAGGCCCTGGGCATCCCCTCCTCCAGCGAACGCAAGCGGCTTCGGTGACAGGGAAGCGCCGCACGGTGGCCGCTCTCCATAGTTCACCCGCGAGGCCCTGGGCATCCCCTCCTCCAGCGAGCGCAAGCGGCTACGTTGAAGGTCGACGCGCCCCGAGCGCCGAGAGGGGTAGGCAAGGCAGTAAAAAGGGTTACAATCGAATCACCACCCGCCAGAGCAAGGAGCGTGTCATGCAAGTCAACATCACCGGCCATCACGTCGACCTGACCGACCCGCTGCGTGACTATGTGAACGAGAAGCTCACCCGTGTGGAGCGCCACTACGACAACATCACCAACGTGCAGGTGACCCTCTCCGTGGAGAAGGAACGTCAGCAGGCCGCCTGCACCCTGCATGCCGCCGGTGCCGACCTGCATGCCGAGGCTCAGGATGGCGATATGTACGCCGCCATCGACGCCCTCGCCGACAAGCTGGATCGCCAGCTGGTCAAGCACAAGGAGAAGGCCCAGGCCCGCGCCCAGGGCGCTGGCGCCCGCTGATCCCGCCATGACTCTGGAAGCCATCCTGCCCCCCGAGCGAACCCTCTTCGGCGTGCCCGGGGGGAGCAAGAAGCGGGTGCTGGAATTCTTCAGCACCTTCATCGCCCAGAACACCCCCAGCCTCGACAGCCAGGAGGTCTTCGGTCGGCTCATCGCCCGGGAGCGACTCGGCAGCACCGGCATCGGCAACGGCGTGGCCATCCCCCATGCGCGAAGCCCGCATTGCAAGGGGCCCATCGCCGGCTTCCTGAAGCTCGTCGAGCCGGTCGACTTCGACGCCATCGACGGCGAACCGGTGGACCTGATCTTCGTGCTGCTGGTGCCCGAAGAGGCCGACGACGCCCACCTGGCCCTGCTGGCCCAGGTGGCGGGCGTGATGAACGACGCCGAGACCCGCGGCCGGCTGCGCAGGAGCGAGAGCCAGCGCGAGCTCCACGAACGACTCATCGAGGCGATCCGACGACAGGGCTGAGGCCTTGCGGGCCGCCCGGCCAGACGACGACCAGGAGACCCTCATGCAGCTCGTGATCATCAGCGGCCGTTCCGGCTCGGGCAAGTCGATCGCGCTGCAGGCCCTGGAGGACCTCGGCTACTACGCCATCGACAACCTGCCGGCCATGCTGCTCGGCTCGCTGGTCGACGAGCTGGGCAGCTCGGAGTCGCCACGCTCCTCGATCGCCGTGAGCATCGACGCCCGCAACCTGCCCCAGGCGCTGCTGCGCTTCCCCAGTCTGCTGGAGGAGGTCCGCGGCCGGGGCATCGCCTGCCAGGTGATCTACCTGACCACCGACGCCCGCATCCTGATCGAGCGCTACTCGGCCACCCGGCGGCGCCATCCGTTGACCCGCGACAGCGAGATGACCCTGGCCGAGGCCATCGACTCCGAGGAGCAGGCCCTGGCCGACATCCGCGACCTGGCCGACCTGGTGATCGACACCTCGCGGCTCTCGGTGCACGAGCTGCGCCGGCGCATCGGCGACCAGGTGGCCCTCCGCGACCCCGATCAGCTGACCCTGACCGTGGAGTCCTTCGGCTTCAAGCGTGGCGTGCCGCTGGACGCCGACCTGGTGTTCGACGCCCGCTGCCTGCCCAATCCCTACTGGGACCCCCGGCTGCGCGCCTTCACCGGTCGTGACCCCGAGATCATCGCCTTCCTGGAGGGCTACCCGGTGGTCGAGGCGATGCTCGACGACATCCTCGGCTGGCTGGAGCGCTGGTTGCCCAGCTACCTGGCCAGCCACCGCAGCTACCTCACCGTGGCCATCGGCTGCACCGGCGGTCAGCATCGCTCGGTGTTCCTCGCCGAGCGCCTGGCCGGCCGCATGACGGAACACTACCCCCACGTCCGGCTACGCCACCGCGAGCTGGGCATCCACGACACCCTGCCCCACCCGCCGGAGGAGGCGGATCCTGCATCACCCGGTCAAGGAACCTGACGCGTGCCGCAACGCAAGCTCACCCTCACCAACAGGCGCGGCCTGCACGCCCGTGCCGCCACCAAGCTGGTGCAGTGCTGCCAGCCCTTCGACGCCCGCATCACCGTGGCCAACGACGGCCACAAAGGCGATGCCGCCAACATCATGTCGCTGCTGATGCTCGCCGCGCCCTGCGGCACCGAGCTCACCATCACCGCCGAGGGCGAGGACGCCGAGGCGGCCCTGGACGCCATACAGGCGCTGTTCGAGGCACGCTTCGAGGAGGATGCCTAGCCGCCCGCCACGGTCATCTCGTCGATCAGCCAGCTGCCGGTATGGATGCTGCCGCGGGTGTCGGTGTCGCTGCCGACGCCGGCCAGGCCGCGGTACATCGCCTCCAGGTTGCCGGCGATGGTGAACTCCTCCACCGGATACTGGACCTCGCCGTCCTCCACCCAGAAACCGGCGGCGCCACGGGAGTAGTCGCCGGTCACGGCGTTGACGCCCTGCCCCATCAGTTCGGTGACCACCACGCCGCGCCCCATGCGTGCCAGCAGCTCGTCGCGGGGAACCAGCGGTGCGGCGAGGCGCAGGTTGCGGGCGCCGCCGGCGTTGGCGGTGGTCTGCATGCCCAGGCGCCGGGCGCTGTAGGCCGAGAGCATGTAACTGGCCAGGCGGCCGTCCTCGATGAAGACGTTGTCGCGGGTCTGGACGCCGTCGTTGTCGAAGGGCGAGCTGGCCATGGCCCCCACCTCCATGGGCCGTTCCTGGAGACCGAACCACTCGGGGAAGAGGGAATCGCCGAGCCGGTCGCAGAGGAAGGAGGCCTGGCGATAGAGGTTGCCGCCGGCGATGGCGCCCATCAGCGAGCCCACCAGCCCCGCGGCCAGGCTGGGGTCGAAGAGCACCGGCAGGCGCCCGGTGGCCGGGCGGCGTGCGCCCAGGCGGCGCAGGGTACGCTCGGCGGCGCTCTCGCCGACCCGCTCCGGGGTCAGCAAGTCGCGGGGATTCCGGGCACTGGTATAGTCGTAGTCACGCTGCATGCCAGCCTCGTCCTCGGCGATCAGCATGCAGGAGAAGGAGTGGCGGCTGCCGCGCTGGCTGCCCAGGAAGCCGTGGCTGTTGGCGTAGACCCGCACCCCCTCGCCGCTGGACAGCGAGGCCCCGTCGGAGCTCTTGATGCCCGCACGGCCGCGCCCGGCCGCTTCACAGGCCAGCGCCAGCTCGATGGCCTGCTCGGTGGTCAGTGCCCAGGGATGGTGGACGTCGAGGTCCGGCAGCTCGGTGGCCATCAGCGCGGCGTCGGCCAGGCCCGCCGCCGGGTCCTCGCCGGTGTGACGGGCGATGGCGACGGCCTTCTCCACTACGGCGCGAATCGACGCCTCGCCAGCGTCGGTGGAGGAGGCACTCCCCTTGCGGGTGCCCAGATAGACGGTCACCGCGATGCCCTGGTCGCGGGAGAGCTCCACGGTCTCCACCTCGCCCTCGCGCACGCTCACCCCCATGCCCTGGTCGACGCTGGCCCCCACCTCGCAGGCGTCGGCCCCCAGCCGGCGGGCCAGCTCGAGGGCCATGCGGGAACGGGACTCCAGCAGCGACTGCTGGGCGGCGGCATCGAATGCCTGTGTCATCTCTCTCTCCTTCGGCCGGCCCGCGGGCCGGCGGCTTGTGATCTTCCTCGTCAGCCCGGGGAGGCGGGCTGGTATACTCTAGGACCCTAACAGTCTCGACCATGGAAGCGGCATGTCCCAGCAATCCCCTCGCGAGCTGCTCGCCCAGATCCTCCAGCAGCCGGACGACGAGCGTCCCAGCAAGTCCCAGCTCAAGCGCGAGATGCACGCGCTCCAGGCCCTGGGCGAGCGGCTCATCGCCATGAGCCCCGCCGAGCGCGCCCGCTTCCCCCTCTCCGACGACCTGCTCGCCGCCGTCGAGGAGAGCGGCCGCCTCCGCGCCCACGAGGCCCGCCGACGTCACATGCAGTACGTCGGCAAGCTGATGCGACGCGAGGACCTCGCGGCCATCCTGGCGGTGCTCGACGAGCTCGAACAGGAGCAGCTGCGCCGGGACCACGCCTTCCACCGTCTCGAGGCCTGGCGCGACCGCCTGCTCGAGGAAGGCGACGGTGCCCTGGAGGCCTTCATCGCCGACCATCCCGACGTCGACCGCCAGGCACTGCGCCAGCTGATCCGCAATGCCCGGCGCGAACGCGAGCGGGGCAAGCCCCCGGCCAGCGCCCGCAAGCTGTTCAGGCTGATCCGCGATACGGCAGGGCTGTAACTGCCGGCAGTATGCCAGGCATTGTAGGAGGCCGACTCTGTCGGGCGACAGGAGCCGACAGGCTCCCGGCCGAGTCCACTGTCCAGGCCTGGCTACACCGCCAGGCGCCTGACGGCGCCAATCGCCCAGCAGAGCTGGCCTCCTACAGGCCACTCGCCTATGACTGGGTGCCGCCCACGGTCAGCTCGTCGAGCTTCAGGGTGGGCTGGCCCACCCCCACGGGCACGCCCTGCCCCTCCTTGCCGCAGACGCCGATCCCGGTGTCCAGTTCCATGTCGTGGCCGATCATCGAGACGCGGCCCATGGCCTCGGGGCCGTTGCCGATCAGTGTCGCCCCCTTCACCGGTGCGGTGATCCGGCCGTCCTCGATCAGGTAGGCCTCGCTGGCCGAGAAGACGAACTTGCCCGAGGTGATGTCCACCTGGCCGCCGCCGAAGCTCACCGCATAGAGGCCGCGCTTGACGCTCCTCAGAATGTCCTGGGGATCATCCTCTCCTGCCAGCATGTAGGTGTTGGTCATGCGCGGCATGGGCAGGTGGGCGAAGGACTCGCGCCGGGCATTGCCGGTGGGCGTCATGCCCATCAGCCGCGCGTTGAGCTTGTCCTGCATGTAGCCGGTGAGGATGCCGTCCTCGATCAGCGGCGTGTTCTGTCCCGGGGTGCCCTCGTCGTCGACGCTCATGGAGCCGCGGCGGTCGGCCAGGGTCGCGTCGTCCACCACGGTCACCCCCTTCGCCGCCACTCGCTGGCCCATGCGCCCGGCGAAGGCCGAGCTGCCCTTGCGGTTGAAATCGCCCTCCAGGCCATGCCCCACCGCCTCGTGGAGCAGGATGCCCGGCCAGCCCGCCCCCAGCACCACCGGCAGCTGGCCGGCCGGGGCGGCGACCGCCTCCAGGTTGACCAGCGCCTGGCGTACCGCCTCCTTGGCGTAGCGCTCGGCCACGTTCTCGTCGCGCAGTCGCGCCATGGTGTAGCGACCGCCGCCCCCGGCACTGCCGCGCTCGCGGCGGCCGTCGCGAACCGCGATGACGCTGACGTTGAAGCGCACCAGGGGCCGGATGTCCGCCGCCAAGGTGCCGTCGCTGGCGCGCACCAGCACCACTTCGTGCACCCCGGTGAGCGAGGCGCTCACCTGGCTCACCGCCGGATCGGCGGCGCGGGCTACGCGGTCGGCCGCCTTGAGCAGGGCGATCTTCTCCTCGGCGGAGAGCCCGGTGAGCGGGTCCACCCCGCCGTAGCGCAGCTCGGCCCGCACCGCCATCGGCCGGGCCAGGGAGAGCCGCGAGCCGCTGCGCACGATGCCGGCGGCGGTGCGCCCGGTCTCGGCCAGGGCGTCCGCGGTGATCTGGTTGGAGTAGGCGAAGCCGGTCCGCTCGCCGGCCAGCGAACGCACGCCCACCCCGCCGTCGATGTTGTAGCTGGCCTCCTTGACCTCGCCGTCCTCCAGCACCCAGGCCTCGTGCCAGCTGCGCTGGAAGTAGAGGTCGGCGTAGTCGATGCCCGGCCCCAGGGCGTGGCCGAGGCCGGACTCCAGGTCATCGAGGGCCAGCCCGCCCGGGGCGAGCAGGATGTCGGCGGCTTCGTCGAGCAAGGGGGGTCGGGATGTCGTCATTCGGCACTTTCCACTGAGATCTGCGGCGAGGTCCAGGGGCCCCGCACGCGGTAATGAATTCGGGTCACGTTGTCGATGGCATCGCCGAACAGCCGGTCGGCGATGAACAGGGCACCGCCCACCACCGGCGCCCCGGCGATCACCGCCGCCAGCGGCAGGTTGCGGCTGATGGGCACGGTGACCCCCAGCCGCTGATCCAGCTCACGACGCGCCAGGTCGACGCTGCCGTCCAGGGTGAAGCGGGTGGCCGGCCCTTCGACCTCCACCGGCCCACGGGTCTCCAGTATGCCACCATACAGGGTCGCCGAGCCGGTGACACGATCGAAGGCGGTGCCCTGGCCGGTGACGTCGGAGAAGTCCAGGCGCAGGCGGCGTACCAGGTTGTCCACGTTGAGCAGCCCCACCAGCCGCGCCGGGGTGGAGTCGAGGTTGACGAAGCGCCCGCGCCGCAGCTCCGCCTCGATGCTGCCCCGCGAGCGTTCCAGGGCAAACTGCCAGGGCGCCCCCGGCCAGGCCAGCTGGCTCTCGACCCGTGTCTCGGCGTTGCGGATGGCCGCCGTCTGTCCCAGCGCCTCGAGGGCCGTGCCCAGGTCGCGGCCGTCCAGGTCGAGCCGCGCCCGGGTCAGGCTGTCGCCCGCCCCGGCGGTCTCCCAGACCAGCTCGCCGTGGGCGCTGATTTCCCCCAGGGTCAGCCCCAGGGGCGCCACGGTCAAGCGCTCCGGCGTGGCCCGCCAGCGCGCCGTGAGGGGCCCCAGGCGCTGGCCGCGACGCTCGATCTCGGCGATGCGCAGTCGCCCCGCGGGCAGCTCGGCCACCCAGTCGGGCAGCGGCGTCGGTTCGGGCGGCGTGGCGATCTCGTCGAACAGCGAGTCGACCTCGGCGGGCTCAGGCAGCAGGCCGTCCAGGGCGAGCCGCGACAGGCCGATGTCCAGCGGCTCGGCCAACTGCGGGCGGTAGTCGAGCCGGCCCGCCAGCAGGCTGCCGCCCAGGTCCAGGCGCCAGCCATCGCCGGACTGCGGGCGCCCCGTGGCGCGGAAGGAGCCCAGGCAGTGGTCGCCGTGCCGCAGGCAGTCGGTGGCCAGGCGCACCTCGCGCAGGGCCTGGCGCCCCGCCGCGCCGCCCCCCTGCACGGCGGTCAGGACATCGGCCCAGGCGGCCGGCTCGAGGCGCGGCCGGTAGGCGTCGATCCACCACCCCGGACCGCTGGGCCAGCCGCCGCCCGCCGCCCGACCCAGCCACACTTGCCCCTGGCCGGCGTCGCTACCCGGCAGCGCCCGCCAGCGCAGCGCCAGCTGCTCGCCCAGGTGCCCCTCCAGGCGCCCCGCCGTCAGGTCCATGTCGAGTCGCAGCGGCCGCGACTCGCCCCGGCCCTTGCCCAGCGGCGCCGGCAGGTCGATGGCCAGGCCCTCCAGGGTGCTGTCCAGGCGCAGACGGCTGGCCGTCTCGTCGATGGTCAGCCGCCCCTGCCAGCCCATGTCACCCGTCAACCGCTCGCCCAGGGCCGCCACTCCCGCCCAGTCGGCCAGCGCGGCGGCCTGGGCGCGGCCGGCGAGGTCCAGGCCGCCGGCCGGGGTATCGATCTCGGCGCTCACCGGACCGCCCAGCAGGCGTCCCTCCACGCGCCCCGACAGGCCACCCTCCTCGCCCTCCTGGTGCCAGGTCAGGGGGCCGCTCAGATCGCCGAACGCCAGCCCCAAGGGGGCATACGCGAGGCGCGGGAAGTCGATCTCGGTGTCGATCTCCAGGTCCAGGTCCTCGGGCCGACCCAGCGGCAGGGACAGGGCCAGCTCACCCTGCGCCTGTCCCTCGGCCCGCCAGTCGCTCACCGCTTCGATGCCCTCCACGGGCATGGCCAGCAGGTAGCGACGCAGCGCCTCGGCGTCGGCGGCTAGCTCGCCGACCACCTCGAGCCGCTGGTCGGCCAGGCCGACCCGCCCCGGGCCGACGGCGACGCCCAGGCTCTCGGCCCGCTCCAGCGTCGCCGTCAGGATCTCGTCCTGCAGCTCGAGGCTCCCCTCGACGTTCTCCAGGGCCGGCCACTCCGGGGCGAAGGGCAGTCGCCCCTCGCGGATCGCCAGCATGAGGCCGAAGCTGGGGTCGAGGCGCTCGTCGCTGCCGCCGGACAGCGGTACGTGAAGGCGCAGCGAGCCCTCGGGCACCCGGCCGGCCACGCCGGCGCCCAGCCAGTCGCGCAACTCATCGCCGAGGATGCCCACCGGCAGCCAGTCGAGCAGCGGGGAGTCGACGGCGTCCACGTCCTCGAAGGCCAGCGAGAGGCCGAGGCCACCGCGCTCGCCACGTCCCGTCGAGAGGCCGAAGTCGCCACGGATCTCGGCGCCGTTCCACCCCGCCCGCAGGTCGCGGCCGCTGACCAGGCTGCGCGGGCCGTCATAGGACCACAGCACCTCACCGTCGGCATACTCCAGGGTCATGGGCGCCTCGAACACCTCGGGGAAGTGGAGCCGACTGCCCTCGCCCCCGGCGAAGCGCACCCGGCCGTCGAGCCCCCGCGCCTCGACCCACATGTCCAGGGGGCCGCCGCCCGGCGCCTGCTGCCAGGGCGAGACCTCCACGCCGCGCAGCGCCGCCCGGGCCTGCCAGGCGCCGTCGCGATGGCCCAGGCCGAAGCCCATCACCCGCCCCCGCGGGTCGAGGCTGTCCACCGCCCGTGCCAGGGCCTCGGGCAGCGGCACCCGGTGGCGCCAGGCGGCCAGCGAGCCGAGGTCGAAGGCCCCGGTCTTGAGCCACCAGCCGTCGGCGTCCCCCGCCAACTGCCAGCGGTAGGGCAAGGCGGGGCCCCAGCGCTGCGCCAGGGCTGCGGGCTCGCTCTCGTCGGGGCTCTCGGCGTCGCCCTCGAACCAGGCCTCCCAGCCATCGGCCGCGCGCCGCCACTGACCGCGCCCCTGGACCTCATCGAGCTCGATGGCGTGGCGCTCCCCCGCCGCGTCCTCATGGCTGATCGCCAGCCGCGCCACCTCCACGGCCAGCCGCGCGTCGTCCAGGAAACCGCGGTGCCAGCGCCCCCACAGCCGTGCCTCGCCGCTCGCCTCGTCGAGGCGCAGCGGTTCGCCGCGGCCCAGCACCTCGGCCAGGCCGACCAGGTCGTCGAGCCGCATGTCGGCCTGCAGGGCGGCGCTGAAGTCGCGGAACCCCGTGGGTCCCGGGCGGATCTCCAGCACGGCCTGCATGGTCGACTCCCGGGCGCCGGCCAGGCGCACCTCACCCTCCAGGTGGGCATGCCGGGCGTCACCGGTCATCAACAGGCGCGGCGCCTCGAAGTCCAGACGGCGCTCGCGGCCGTGCAGCACCACGCGCACCTCCTCGGCCCAGGCACGCTGGCGCAGCAGCACCCCCACGATGAAGTCGAGACGCTCCAGGTCGAACTCGCTGCGGGGCTGGAGTTCGGGGGGCAGCTCGGCGGGGTCGGGCCAGTGCCAGCCCCCCGACGCGTCCTGATAGAGGTGCAGGGTCACGCCCTCCAGGCGCGCATCCTCCACCACCGGCACCCCGGAGCGCAGGCTCTGCAGGGTGTCCAGGCGCAGGCGGCCACCGGCCACCTCCAGCAGCGGCCGGTCGTCCTCGCGGGTCCGGATGCTCAGCCCGTCCAGGGCGAGCCGCGGGTCGAGCCGGACCAGGCCGGTATCGAGATCGGCGATGCGCACCTCGGCGTTGAAGCGCGCCGAGAGCAGCCCCTCCAGCCGGGGCGTGAAGGCGTCGGCGACCCCCAGGGCGAGCCGCAGCGCCAGCAGCAGCAGCGCCGCCAGGGCCAACGGCAGTGCCACCAGCGTCAGGGTCCAGCGCGTCACCAGGCGGATCGGGGACATGGGCCTACATCAGCACGATATCGTACTGCTCCTGGGAGTAGTGAGCCTCCACCTGGAAACGGATCGGCTTGCCGATAAACTCCTCCAGGTCGGCCACCGCCGCGGATTCCTCGTCGAGCAGGCGATCCACCACCTCCTGGGAGGCCAGCACCATGTAGGTCTCGGCGTTGTAGGCGCGCTCCTCGCGCAGGATCTCGCGGAAGATCTCGTAGCAGACCGTCTCCGGGGTCTTGAGGGTGCCGCGTCCGCCGCAGGTGGAGCAGGCCTCGCAGAGGGTCTGTTCCAGGCTCTCGCGGGTACGCTTGCGGGTCAGTTGCACCAGGCCCAGCTCGGTGACTCCGGTGCACTTGGTCTTGGCGTGGTCGCGCTCCAGCGACTTCTCGAGCATGCGCAGCACCTGGCGCTGGTGCTCCGGGTCCTCCATGTCGATGAAGTCGATGATGATGATGCCGCCGAGGTTGCGCAGGCGCAGCTGGCGGGCGATGGCGGTGGCCGCCTCGAGGTTGGTCTTGAAGATGGTCTCCTCGAGGTTGCGATGCCCCACGTAGCCGCCGGTATTGACGTCGATGGTGGTCATCGCCTCGGTGGGATCGATCACCAGGTAACCGCCGGACTTGAGCTGCACCTTGCGCCCCAGCGCCTTGTGGATCTCGTCCTCGACGCTGTAGAGGTCGAAGATCGGCCGCTCGCCGGCGTAGTGCTCGATGCGCTCCACGGCGTCGGGCATGAACTCCTCGGCGAACTCGATGAGCTTGATGTAGTTCTCTCGGGAGTCGATGCGTACCTTCTCGATCTCGTCGCGCATCACGTCGCGCAGGGTGCGCATGAACAGCGGCAGGTCGTCGTAGATGACGCTGGGCGCGGGCGCGGTGACCTTGCGCTCGCTGACCTTGCGCCACAGCCGCAGCAGGAAGTGCATGTCCGAGGCGAGCTCCTCGAGCCCGACCCCCTCGGCGGCGGTGCGCACGATGAAGCCACCGGTGACCTCCAGGGTCTGCTGAGCCTGGGCCTCCTCGATCAATCCGCGCAGCCGCTCGCGCTCGCGATCGTCCTCGATGCGCTGGGAGACGCCATGGTGGGGGGCATCGGGCATGTAGACCAAGTAGCGCGACGGCACCGAGAGGTGGGTGGTGAGCCTGGCGCCCTTGGAGCCGATGGGGTCCTTGGTGACCTGCACCACCAGCGATTGCCCCTCGTGGAGCAGGTGGCCGATGGAGACCTGATCCTCGGCGGGGGTCCCGGGGGGCATCACCTCGTGGGCGTGGATGAAGGCGGCCCGGTCCAGGCCGATGTCGACGAAGGCGGCCTGCATGCCGGGCAGCACGCGCACCACCTTGCCCTTGTAGATGTTGCCGACGATGCCCCGCCGTCGGCTACGCTCGATGAAGGCCTCCTGCAGCACCCCGTTCTCCACGACGGCCACTCGGGTCTCCATCGGCGTCAGGTTGATGAGTACTTCGCCGCTCATGCGGAAATCCTTGTCCAGAAAGGGTCTTTCGTCATTATGACATAGCCGCGGCCGGCAGCGCCCGATTCCATAGTGGCACGCCCTGGCGACGCAGCAGTGCGGCGGTCTCGAACAGCGGCAGGCCCACCACCGCCGAGTGGCTCCCCTCGAGGCGCTCGACGAACACCGCGGCCAGGCCCTGGATGGCATAGCCCCCGGCCTTGTCGGCGGGCTCGCCGGTGGCCCAGTAGGCGGCGATCTCGGCATCAAGGATCGGGCGCATGACCACCCGCGTGGCCACGCAGGCGTCAACCAGCCCGGCCGGGCCGCTCACCGCCACGGCGGTGAGCACCTCGTGGCTGCGGCCGGAGAGCGAGCGCAGCATGGCGGCGGCGTGCTCGGGCCCCTCAGGCTTGCCGAGGATCTCGCCGTCGCGCACCACGGCGGTGTCGGAGCCCAGGCTGGGCAACGGCGAGAGGCCCGCGCCGAGCCGGGCCTTGTCGCGGGCCAGGCGGGTCACGTAGGCGTCGGCCGGCTCACCCGGCAGGGGCGTCTCGTCGACGTCCACCGGGTGCACCGTCACCGTCACGCCGATGGAGGCGAGCAGGTCTCGGCGGCGCGGCGAGGCGGAGGCGAGGCAGAGGACGGGGTCTCGGGCGGTCATCGGGCGGCTCCGGGTCAGGCACGGGTCAGGCGGCGCCCCAGGGCCTCGAACAGGGTGGCGAACCAGGGCCAGAGCACCGCACCGATCAGCGACGGCAAGAGGAAGGCGAGATGGATGGAGAAGGGACCCAGCAGGGTGCGCAGCCACTGCTCGGCGAGCTGGGCGGTGCCCAGCAGCACCAGCACCATCAGCGCCTGCTGGACCAGGGAGTAGGCGCGGAAGCGCGGGTAGACCAGGGCACAGAGGAAGGCCAGCAGCGACAGGATCAGGGCATTCTGGCCCAGCACCGCCCCCTCGATCAGGTCGAGCAGGATGCCCAGCAGGAAACCGTGGACCACCCCGACCCGGGCCGGCGCACGCATGCACCAGTAGATCAGCATCAGTCCCAGCCAGTCGGGTCGCCACACCTGCCAGCCCTCGGCCAGCGGCATCACCTGCAGGCATAGCGCCAGCAGCAGCGACAGCCAGATCCAGGGCAGGGCCAGGTTGGCGGCGGACGGGACGGCCATCAGCGTCTCTCCTCGTCGGCGAGCCTGCCGCTCACCCCGCGGGCCGCCTCGAGGGCCTCGGGCGCCAGCTCGCCTCCCCAGGCCTCGTCGAGGCGCGGCACGGGCGGCGGGAAGAGCAGCAGGAAGTGACGCGAGCGCTGCAGCTGGGCCACCGGCGCGGCGGTGACTCGCGCAAAGGGCTCGCCCGGGTCATGCACCACCTCGGCGACCCGGGCCACCGGGTAGCCGGGCGGGAAGCGCCCGGCCAGCCCCGAGGTGACCAGCAGGTCGCCCTCGCGGATGTCGGCGGTGTCGGGCACGTGCAGCACGTTGAGGCTGTCGTAGCGGCCGCCGCCCTGGAGGATGAAGCGCAGGCCGTTGCGGTTGACCCGCACCGGCAGCGCATGGCTGGCGTCGGCCACCATCAGCACCCGGCTGGAGTAGGCGGAAACGGCGGTGACCTGCCCCACCAGGCCGGCGGCATCCATCACCGGCTGGCCCACATAGGCGCCGTCGCGACGCCCCCGATCGATCACCATCTGGTGGGCGAAGGGGTCAGGGTCCAGGGAGAGCAGCTCGGCGGTGATGAAGGGCATGTCGTGCTGGCGCGCCGCGGCGAGCAGCTCGCGCAAGCGCACGTTCTCGGCGGTCAGGTCGGCCATGCGCTGCACCCGGTGGGAGAGCGTCAGGATCTGCTCGCGCAGGCGCTGGTTCTCGTCCAGCAGGGCGCGCTGGTCGGAGAGCGCCAGCGACCCCCAGGTGAGGACGTCGCTGGGCAGGCTCACCACCCACTGGACGGGCGCCACCACGGTGGAGAGCTGGGCGCGCACCTCCTCCATGCGGGTGAAGCGCATATCGACGAACATCAGCGCCGCCGAGGCGATGGCGCACGCCAGGAGGCGATAGACGGGCAGCGGTCCGTGCGAGAACAGCGGCTTGATAGGGAGCCCTCCCCGGTCAGTCGCTGGAGAGCAGCTCGAAGGTATGCTGGTCGATCATCTCCAGGGCCTTGCCGCCGCCGCGGGCCACGCAGGTCAACGGGTCCTCGGCGACGATCACCGGCAGGCCGGTCTCCTCGGCGATCAGCTTGTCCAGGTCGCGCAGCAGCGCACCGCCGCCGGTCAGCACCAGGCCGCGCTCGGCGATGTCGGAGGCGAGCTCCGGGGGCGACTGCTCCAGGGCGTTCTTGACCGCGGCGACGATCGACGACAGCGTCTCCTGCAGGGCATCGAGGATCTCGTGGGAGTTGAGCGTGAAGCTGCGCGGAATGCCCTCGGCCAGGTTGCGGCCGCGCACGTCGATCTCGCGCAGTTCGCCGCCGGGATAGGCGCAACCGATCTCCTCCTTGATGCGCTCGGCAGTGGCCTCACCGATCAGGCTGCCGTAGTGGCGACGCACATAGCCGATGATCGCCTCGTCGAAGCGGTCGCCGCCGACGCGGATCGACTCGGAGTAGACGATGCCGTTGAGCGAGATAATGGCGATCTCGCTGGTGCCGCCGCCGATGTCCACCACCATGGAGCCCTGGGCCTCCTCCACGGGCAGGCCGGCGCCGATGGCCGCCGCCATGGGCTCCTCGATCAGGAACACCTCGCGGGCCCCGGCGCCCTCGGCGGACTCCTTGATGGCGCGGCGCTCCACCTGGGTCGACATGCAGGGCACGCAGACCAGCACCCGCGGGCTCGGGGTCAGGAAGGTGCTCTGATGGACCTTGCGGATGAAGTGCTGGAGCATCTGCTCGGTGACGGTGAAGTCGGCGATCACGCCGTCCTTCATCGGCCGGATGGCGGTGATGTTGCCGGGGGTGCGGCCCAGCATGCGCTTGGCGTCGGACCCCACGGCGGCCACGCTGCGCATGTTGCCGGACTGGCGAATGGCCACGACCGACGGTTCGTCGAGCACGATGCCGCGGCCGCGGACGTAGATCAGCGTATTGGCGGTCCCCAGGTCGATCGACAGATCGCTGGAGAACAGCCCCCTCAAACGTTTGAACATGGAAGTCGTTACCTAGTGCAGTCCGGGAACCCTGTGCGGATGCAAACGGTATCACCGCACCCCCCCAGCAGCAAGCACGAGCACCGCCGATGCCGATGCACGGACCTGCCCGTGGCGCCTCGGATATGGTACCTTTTGCGGCCTGTTTTCCCTTCGAGGACATCCGAATCATGGCGCTTGAACACGCTGACGTTCTCAGGGCCGCGCACCTCGCCCGGCTCGGCCTGAGCGAAGACGATGCCGCCCACTACCTGGACGACCTCGGCCGCATCCTGGAAATGGTCGACCAGCTCCAGGCGCTGGACACCGAGGGGGTCGCGCCCCTGGCCCATCCACTGGACGCCACCCAGCGGCTGCGCGCCGACGAGGTCACCGAGACCGACCAGCGCGACCGCTTCCAGCGCTGCGCGCCGGCGGTGGAACAGGGCCTCTACCTGGTGCCCCGCGTCGTCGAGTGAGAGAAACTTAACGGAGCCTCCGGCCCATGCATGACAAGACACTGACCGAGCTCGCCGCCTGCCTCGCGGCCGGTGAGTTCACCAGCCGCGAGCTGACCGAGAGCCTGCTCGCGCGCATCGATCGCCTCGACGGCGAGATCAACAGCCTTATCACCGTGACGCCAGACGCTGCCCGGGAGGCAGCGGATCGGGCCGACGCCGCCCGAGCGAAGGGCGAGGCCGGCCCGCTCACCGGCCTGCCCCTGGCCATCAAGGACCTGTTCTGTACCGACGGCGTGCTGACCACCGCCGGCTCGCGGATGCTGGCCAACTTCGTGGCGCCCTACGACGCCAGCGTGGTGGAGAGGCTCAAGGCCGCCGGCACCGTGAGCCTGGGCAAGACCAACCTGGACGAGTTCGCCATGGGCTCCTCCAACGAGAACAGCCACTTCGGCCCGGTGAAGAACCCCTGGGACCTCGCCGCCGTGCCCGGTGGCAGCTCCGGCGGCAGCGCCGCCGCGGTGGCCGCGGGCCTGGTGCCCGCCGCCATGGGCACCGACACCGGCGGCTCGATCCGCCAGCCGGCGGCCTTCTGCGGCATCACCGGCCTCAAGCCCACCTACGGCCGGGTGTCGCGCTGGGGCATCATCGCCTACGCCTCGAGCCTCGACCAGGCCGGCCCCATGGCGCGCACGGCCGAGGACTGCGCCCTGCTGCTGAACGCCATCGCCGGCCATGACCTGCGCGACTCCACCAGCGTGGCCCGCGGCGTGCCGGACTACACCGAGGAGCTCGCCGCGCCCCTGAGCGGTCTGAAGATCGGCCTGCCTCGGGAGTACTTCGGCGACGGCCTGGACCCCGAGGTCGAGAGCGCGGTACGCGAGGCGGTGAAGGTCTACGAGTCGCTGGGCGCCACGGTGCGCGAGGTGAGCCTGCCGCACACCCACTACGCCATCCCGGCCTACTACGTGATCGCCCCGGCCGAGGCCTCCGCGAACCTGTCGCGCTACGACGGCGTGCGCTTCGGCCACCGCTGCGAGGCCCCCACCGACCTGATCGACCTCTACGAGCGCTCCCGCGCCGAGGGCTTCGGCGAGGAGGTCAAGCGGCGCATCCTGATCGGCACCCACACCCTCTCGGAGGGCTTCTTCGACGCCTACTACAAGAAGGCCCAGCAGGTGCGGCGGCTGATCCGCCAGGACTTCCTCGACGCCTTCGAGGAAGTCGACGTGCTGATGGGACCGGCCTCCCCCACCCCGGCCTTCGACCTGGGGGCCAGGAAGGATCCGGTCTCCATGTACCTGCAGGACATCTACACCATCGCGGTGAACCTGGCGGGCATCCCCGGCATCAGCGTGCCGGCCGGCTTCGCGGGCGGCCGCCCCGCGGAAGGCCGCCCCGTAGGCCTGCAGATCCTCGGCACCCACTTCGCCGAGGCGCGCCTGCTCAACGTCGCCCACCGCTTCCAGCAGGCCACCGACTGGCACCTGCGCCGTCCCGCCTTCGCCGAGGAGAACGCCTGATGCAATGGGAAACCGTGATCGGGCTGGAGGTGCACGTCCAGCTCGCCACCCAGTCCAAGATCTTTTCCGGCGCCTCCACCGCCTTCGGCGCCGAGCCCAACACCCAGGCCTGCGCCGTGGACCTGGGACTGCCCGGCGTGCTGCCGGTGTTGAACGAAGCCGCGGTGGCCATGGCGGTGCAGTTCGGCCTGGCGATCCACGCCGAGATCCCCGAGGTCTCGGTGTTCGACCGCAAGAATTACTTCTACCCGGACCTGCCCAAGGGCTACCAGACCAGCCAGATGTACCACCCCATCGTGGGGGCCGGCGAGGTGGAGATCACTCTCGAGGACGGCAGCACCAAGCGCGTCGGGGTGCACCACGCCCACCTCGAGGAGGACGCCGGCAAGTCGCTCCACGAGGACTTCCACGGCATGACCGGCATCGACCTCAACCGCGCCGGCACGCCACTGCTGGAGATCGTCTCCGAGCCGGACATGCGCAGCGCCAAGGAAGCCGCGGCCTATCTCAAGGCGATCCATTCCATCGTCACCTATCTGGGGATTTCCGACGGCAATATGGCCGAGGGCTCGATGCGCTGCGACGTCAACGTCTCGGTGCGGCCCGAGGGCCAGGAGAGCTTCGGCACCCGCGCCGAGATCAAGAACGTCAACTCCTTCCGCTTCGTCGAGCGCGCCATCGAGTTCGAGGTGGAGCGCCAGATCGAGCTGCTCGAGGACGGCGGCGAGGTGATCCAGGAGACCCGCCTGTTCGACCCTGAGCGCGACGAGACCCGCAGCATGCGCACCAAGGAGGAGGCCAACGACTACCGTTACTTCCCCTGCCCCGACCTGCTGCCGGTGGTGCTCGACGCCGCCTACGTCGATCACCTGCGCGAGGCCCTGCCGGAGCTGCCCGACGAGAAGCGCGCGCGCTTCCAGGGCGAGCTCGGCCTGTCCGCCTACGACGCCGGGGTGCTCTCGGCAAGCCGGGCCATGGCCGAGTACTTCGAAGCGGTCAAGGACGCCTGCGGCGACGCCAAGCAGGCCGCCAACTGGGTCCAGGGCGAGCTCTCCGGCGCCCTGAACCGCGAGGGCCTGGCGATCACCGACAGCCCCGTCTCGGCCCGCCAGCTCGGCGAGCTGATCGGCCGGGTGATCGACGACACCATCAACGGCAAGGCCGCCAAGCAGGTGTTCCAGGCGCTGTGGCATGGCGAGGGCGACTCCGCGGACGCCATCATCGAGGCCAAGGGGCTCAAGCAGGTCACCGACACCGGCGCCATCGAGGCGATGATCGACCGGGTGATCGCCGAGAGCCCCGCCCAGGTGGCCCAGTACCGCGATGCCGAGCCGGAGAAGCGCGGCAAGATGATCGGCTACTTCGTCGGCCAGGTGATGAAGGCCTCGCGGGGCACCGCCAACCCCCAGCAGGTCAACCAGTTGCTCAAGGAAAAGCTCGACGCCCTGTGCTGACGGCTTCGCAAGGAGGAGGACCGGCATGTCCGATGACGTAGGCGAACGGCTGCGCACCCTGCGCAGCCTGCGCGGCATTTCCCAGCGCGAGCTGGCCAAGCGCTGCGGGGTCACCCACTCCAGCCTGTCGCTGATCGAGCAGGGCAAGGTGAGCCCCTCGGTCAGCTCGCTGAAGAAGATCCTCGACGCCATCCCCATGAGCGTCGGGGACTTCTTCACCATGGAACTGGAGAGCGGCCATCGGGTGTTCTACAGCGCCGACGAGCTGGCCGACGTGGGCTCGGGCGACGTCATCTACAAGCTGGTGGGCGCCGACCGCCGCGACCGCGCCCTCTCCTTCATGCTCGAGACCTACGCCCCCGGCGCCGACACCGGCCGCGAGATGATCGCCCATCAGGGCGAGGAGGCCGGCGTGGTGCTGGAGGGCGAGATCGAGATCACCGTCGGCGCCGAGACCCGCCTGCTCGGCCCCGGCGAGGCCTACTACTTCGAGACCAACGTGCCCCACCGCTTCCGCAACCCGGGCGTGGTGGCCTGCCGGCTGGTCAGCTGCACCACCCCGGCCCGGGCCTTCTGAGGGCGGGGCCGTGCTCGACCACCTCGCCCGCGCCGACAGCCTGGCCTGGCACCAGCGTCTGGCCGGCCTGCTGCGCGGTGCCCCGGCAGCGGACTTCCCCCGGCGACTCGACCGCTGCCTGCGCGAGCTGGTGCCCTACGACACCGTGCTGGTCAACGCCTATCGCGGCCGCCGCCGGCCGCTGCTGATCCACGACGACTACCCGCCACAGCGCCGCGAGCAGGGCATCGAACGCTACCTCAGCGAGGCCTACCTACTCGACCCCTTCTTCACCGCCGTGAGTGACGGCCTCGACCAGGGCGCCCACCGCCTGCGCGAACTGGCCCCGGACCGCTTCGAGGCCAGCGACTACTACCGCCGCTACTACCGGGACCTGGGGCTGCACGACGAGGTGGTTTTCTTCGCCCGGGTCGACGCCGAGGTGGTGATCGCCGTGTCGCTGGGCTTCGGCACCCTGTCGCCGCCCCTGAGCCGCCGCGCCATGCAGGCCCTGCGCCACCTGGCGCCGCTGGTGGAGGCCCTGCTCGCCGAGTACTGGAAGTGGCAGGGCGGGCAGTTCCAGCGGCAACTGGCGGAGCAGGAACCCGTGGCGCTGGCCTTCGCCAGCTTCGGCGCCGGCGTGCTCACCGCCCGGGAGCAGGAGATCGTGCGCCTGCTGCTGGCCGGCCACTCGACGAAGTCGGCGGCCCGCGAGCTGGACATCAGCGACGGCACTGTCAAGGTGCACCGCAAGCACATCTACCAGCGCCTCGAGGTCTCCAGCCAGTCGCAGCTGTTCCGGCTGTTCCTCGACCACGTGGCGCTGGTCTCCCGCCAGCGCGGCGGCTGATCCCCCACGGCGGCCCCTTACGGTGGCGCGGGCCCCGCCTCCGCGTACAACACGTCCACGCCTGTCACCTCCCCGCAGCGGTTCGGCGCATACCCCGGCAGGGCCCGCACCGCCGCCTGGAAGGCCTCGCCCCGGAGCACTTCGAGCAGGGCGGCGAAGCGCGGCTCCGCCAGGCTGCGCCGGTGGCAGACCAGCAGGTAGTCCTCGGTGGCCAGAGGCACGAAGTCGAGCCCGAAGCGCCGTGCCGCCGCCTCCACCCCGAAGCCCGTATCGGCCATGCCGGCGGCCACGTAGGCGGCCACCGCCGAGTGGGTGTACTCCTCCACCTCGTAGCCGCGGATCCGTGACGCCGGGATGCCTGCCACCGCCAGCAGGCCATCGAACAGCGCCCGGGTGCCGGAGGCCGCCTGGCGATTGATAAGGCGGACACCCTCTTGCAGCAGCCCCTGCAGGCCCTGAATGCCCTCGGGATTGCCCGGGGCCACCATCAGCCCCTGGCGACGGGAGATGAAGCCGATCAATCGATGGCTGCGCGGCTTGAGCAGGTCGCGGTAGCCCCGGCTCACCACCTCACCCACCTTGCCCCGGGGCAAGTGGAAGCCGGCCAGATCACAGGCCCCACGGTTGAGCGCCGCCAGGGCCTCCCGGGGGCTGCAGTACTGCAGGTCGAGGCGCAGCGCCTCGAGATGCTGCGGCAGCAGCTCCACGGCGAAGCCGTGACTGGCATGCAGGCGCAGCACCGGCTGCACCCCCTCCAGTTGCTGCTGGATGGCCAGGTTGAGCTCCGAGCCCAGGCTCACCAGTTGCGGCCCCAGGCGGGCGATCACCCGCTGCTCGGCCCACAGCAGCTTCTCGCCCAGTGGCGACAATCGCGCCCCCCGCCCCCGCTCGAGCTCGACCAGGGCGATGCCGAAGAACTCCCCCCACTTGTTGAGCAGGTTCCAGGCGTGCCGATAAGAGACACCGACGGTCTCGGCGGCACGGGTCAGCTTGCCGTGCCGATGCACCGCCTCGAGCAGCGCGAACAGCTTGGGGTCCAGCTGGTTACCGGCCTCGTCGCTGAAGTACCAGGCCGGCGTGATCCGGATACGCTTCATATGAAGTAAGTTTCATATTTTGCAATTAACACACCAATGCTAGCGTTATTGCGACCGAAACGCACGCCCCTTCCTATATATGAAATCGCGTGCATAACTAGCCAGCACCACAACGACCAGGGGGACTCGATGAGCGATTCCCGTGAGTGGACGCCCCAGGCGATCCAGGCCGAGATCGACGCCCTGAAGCACAAGCCCGGCGCCCTGCTGCCGATTCTGCACGCCATCCAGGAGCGCGTCGGCTTCGTTCCCGAAGGGGCGGTGCCGATCATCGCCGAGACCCTGGGCCAGACCCGTGCCGAGGTGCACGGGGTGATCAGTTTCTACCACCATTTCCGCACCACGCCCCCCGGCCGACACGTGGTGCAGCTCTGCCGCGCCGAGGCCTGCCAGGCGGTGGGAGGACGCGCCCTGGAGGCCCATGCCAGGGCGCGCCTGGGCATCGACTACCACCAGACCACCGCGGATCGCGAGATCACCCTGGAGGCGGTCTACTGCCTGGGCAACTGCGCCTGCGGCCCCTCAGTCCGCGTCGACGACAAGGTGCGGGGCCGCATCACCCCCGACGCCTTCGACGCCCTGGTCGACGAGCTGCAGACCCGTCCCCTGGAGGTGCTCGCATGAGCGTCCGCGTCTTCGTCCCCCGCGATACCACCGCCCTCTCCCTGGGCGCCGACGAGGTGGCCGCGCGCCTGGAGCGGGAGGCCCGCGCCCGCGGCCTGTCCCTCACCCTGGTGCGCAACGGCTCCCGCGGCCTGGCCTGGCTGGAGCCGCTGGTCGAGGTCGAGACCGCCGACGGCCGCGTCGCCTACGGCCCAGTGACCCCCGGCGACGTGCCGGGGCTGCTCGACGCCGGCCTGCTCGAGGGCCGCGACTCCCACCCGCTGGCCCTGGGACCGACCGAGGCGATCCCCTACCTGGAGCGTCAGCAGCGTCTGACCTTCGCCCGCATCGGCGTCAGCGACCCATTGTCCATCGCCGACTACCTGGCCCTCGACGGCTTCCGCGGCCTGGAGATCGCCCTGAGCCGCACGCCTCAGGACATCGTCGAGGAGGTCAAGGCCTCGGGCCTGCGCGGACGCGGCGGCGCGGCCTTCCCCACCGGCATCAAGTGGCAGACGGTGCTCGATACCCCGGCGGACCAGAAGTACATCGTCTGCAACGCCGACGAGGGCGACTCCGGCACCTTCGCCGATCGCCTGGCGATGGAGTGCGACCCCTACATGCTGATCGAGGGCATGGCCATCGCCGGCCTCGCCGTGGGCGCCACCCAGGGCTATATCTACCTGCGCTCCGAGTACCTGCTGGCCAAGGAGATCCTCGACGCGGCCATCGCCCGGGCCGAGGCCGCCGGCTACCTGGGCGAGGATATCCGCGGCAGCGGTCGCGCCTTCCACCTGGAGGTGCGCCTGGGCGCCGGCGCCTACATCTGCGGCGAGGAGACCTCGCTGCTGGAGAGCCTCGAGGGCAAGCGCGGCCTGGTGCGCTTCAAGCCGCCGCTGCCGGCCATCGAGGGGCTGTTCGGCCGCCCCACCGTGGTCAACAACGTGCTGTCGCTGGCCGCCGTGCCCTTCATCCTCGCCGAGGGCGCCGCGGCCTACGCCAACCACGGCATGGGCCGCTCCCGCGGCACCCTGGCGCTGCAGCTGGCGGGCAACGTCAAGCGCGGCGGCCTCATCGAGCTGGCCTTCGGCACCACCCTGCGCACCCTGATGGAGGATTTCGGCGGCGGCACCGCCAGCGGCCGCCCGCTGCGCGCCGTCCAGGTCGGCGGCCCGCTGTGCGCCTACCTGCCCGAGAGCCAGTGGGATATGCCGCTGGACTACGAGACCTTCGCCGAGGTCGGCGCGGGCGTCGGTCACGGCGGCGTGGTGATGTTCGACGACAGCGTGGACATGGCCGAGCAGGCGCGCTTCTCGATGGAGTTCTGCAAGGTGGAATCCTGCGGCAAGTGCACGCCCTGCCGCATCGGCTCGACCCGCGGCGTCGAGGTCATCGACCGCATCCGCGCGAACGACAACCGCGAGGCCAATCTCGAACTGCTCGGCGAGCTCTGCGAGACCATGGAAGACGGTTCGCTGTGCGCCATGGGCGGCATGACCCCCTTCCCGGTGCAGAGTGCCCTGAAACACTTCCCCGACGACTTCCACCGCGCGCCGGAAGGAGACCGCTCATGATTCAGCACTTCGACCCCCAGCACGACAAGGCGCTTTCCAAGGACCTGGGCACGCCGGCACCCGCCGCCGACGCGGCCCCGGTGAGCCTGGAGATCGACGGCGTGGCGATCAGCGTGCCCGAGGGCACCTCGGTGCTGCGCGCCGCGGCGCTCGCCGACATCAACATCCCCAAGCTGTGCGCCACCGACAGCCTGGAGGCCTTCGGCTCCTGCCGGCTGTGCGCCGTCCAGGTGGAGGGCCGGCGCGGCACCCCGGCGGCCTGCACCACCCCGGTGGCCGAGGGCATGAAGGTCACCACCCAGAACGAGCGCCTGGCCCGGCTGCGCCGCAACGTCATGGAGCTCTACATCTCCGACCACCCCCTGGATTGCCTGACCTGCCCGGCCAACGGCGACTGCGAGCTGCAGGACATGGCCGGGGCGGTGGGGCTGCGCCAGGTGCGCTACGGCTTCGAGGGCGAGAATCACCTGCAGGCGGCGAAGGACGAGTCCAACCCCTACTTCACCTTCGACCCCAGCAAGTGCATCGTCTGCTCGCGCTGCGTGCGCGCCTGCGAGGAGGTGCAGGGCACCTTCGCCCTGACCATCGACGGTCGCGGGTTCGATTCCAAGGTGGCGGCCGGCCAGGCGGAGGCCTTCATGGACTCCGATTGCGTCTCCTGCGGCGCCTGCGTCCAGGCCTGCCCCACCGCCACCCTGATGGAGAAGAGCGTCATCGACGCCGGCCAGCCGGAGCACAGCATCGTCACCACCTGCGCCTACTGCGGGGTGGGCTGCTCCTTCGAGGCGCAGATGAAGGGCGACCAGCTGGTGCGCATGGTGCCCTTCAAGGGCGGCGACGCCAATCACGGCCACTCCTGCGTCAAGGGACGCTTCGCCTTCGGCTATGCCACCCACCCCGATCGCCTCACCACGCCGATGATCCGCGAGGCCATCGACCAGCCCTGGCGCGAGGTGAGCTGGGAGGAGGCCATCGCCTTCGCCGCGGCACGCCTCGAGGCGATCCAGGCCAAGCACGGCCGCGAAAGCATCGGCGGCATCACCTCCTCGCGCTGCACCAACGAGGAGACCTACCTGGTACAGAAGCTGGTGCGGGCCGCCTTCGGCAACAACAACACCGATACCTGCGCCCGGGTCTGCCACTCGCCCACCGGCTACGGCCTCAAGACCACCCTGGGCGAGTCCGCCGGCACCCAGACCTTTGACTCGGTGATGCAGGCCGATGCGATCCTGGTGATCGGCGCCAACCCCACCGATGCCCACCCGGTGTTCGGTTCGCTGATGCGCAAGCGGCTGCGCCAGGGGGCCCAACTGATCGTCGCCGACCCGCGGCGCATCGACCTGCTCAAGACGCCCCACCTCGAGGAGGCCCAGCATCTGCCGCTGCGTCCCGGCACCAACGTGGCGCTGATCAATGCCCTGGCGCATGTCGTCATCTCGGAGGGGTTGGAAGACCAGGACTTTATCGCCTCGCGCTGCGACACCGAGGCCTACCGGGCCTGGCGCGACTTCATCCGTGAGCCGCGCCATTCCCCCGAGGCCAGCGAGGCGATCACCGGGGTTCCCGCCGAGGCCGTGCGCCGCGCCGCGCGCACCTACGCCACCGCCGGCAACGGCGCCATCTACTATGGCCTGGGGGTCACCGAGCACAGCCAGGGCTCGACCATGGTGATGGGCATCGCCAACCTGGCCCTGGCCACCGGCAACATCGGCCGCGAGGGCGTGGGCGTGAACCCGCTGCGCGGCCAGAACAACGTCCAGGGCTCCTGCGACATGGGCTCCTTCCCCCACGAGCTGCCCGGCTACCAGCACGTCGCCGATCCCGAGGCCCGCGGGCGCTTCGAGGCCGCCTGGGGCGTGATCCTGGACGACGAGCCGGGGCTGCGCATCCCCAACATGTTCGACGCCGCCATCGAGGGCGGCTTCAAGGCGCTCTACGTGCAGGGCGAGGACATCGCCCAGTCCGACCCCAACACCCAGCACGTGGAGGCGGCGCTCTCCTCCCTGGAGTGCTTGATCGTCCAGGACCTCTTCCTCAACGAGACCGCCAAGTACGCCCACGTGCTGCTGCCGGGCTCGAGCTTCCTGGAGAAGGACGGCACCTTCACCAACGCCGAGCGGCGCATCAACCGGGTACGCCGGGTGATGCCGCCGCTGGCCGGCAAGGCCGACTGGGAGGTCACCCAGGAGCTGGCCCGGGCCCTGGGCTACCCCATGGACTACGCCCATCCGTCCGAGATCATGGACGAGATCGCCCGGCTCACGCCGAGCTTCGCCGGGGTCAGCTACGCGCGGCTCGAGGAACGCGGCAGCCTGCAGTGGCCCTGCAACGCCGAGCAGCCACTGGGCACGCCGACCCTGCATGCGGACGATTTCCCCATCGGCCGGGGGCGCTTCGCGATCACCGAGTACGTCGCCACCGAGGAGCGCGCCAACCGCCGCTTCCCGCTGCTGCTGACCACCGGGCGCATCCTGTCGCAGTACAACGTCGGCGCCCAGACCCGGCGCACCGACAACCAGGTGTGGCACGACGAGGACGTGCTGGAGCTGCACCCCTCCGACGCCGAGCTGCGCGGCATCCGCGACGGCGACTGGCTGGGCATCACCAGCCGCGCCGGCCAGACGGTGCTGCGGGCGCGGCTCAGCGAGCGCATGCAGCCGGGGGTGGTCTACACCACCTTCCACCACCCGGGCAGCGGCGCCAACGTCATCACCACCGACAACTCCGACTGGGCCACCAATTGCCCGGAGTACAAGGTTACCGCGGTACAGGTGGAGAAGGTCAGCCGGCCCTCCGCCTGGCAGCGGCGCTTCGACGACTTCGACCGGGCGCAGCGCGGCTATCTGGCCGAGGCGACGCAGCGGGAGGCCACGTCATGAGCACGGGCCGTCTGGAGGCCACGACCGCCGTGGCGCGTCACTCCGTGGAGGTCCACCGCGGGAGCAACGGCTGGTACGCCGACGCCCGGGAGGACGCCCTGGCCCTGGAGGTGCCGGTGGCGCTGGTCTACAACGGCATCTCCCAGGCGGTGATGATGGCCAGCCCCGCCGACCTGGAGGAGTTCGCCCTGGGCTTCAGCCTCTCCGAGGGCATCCTGGCGCATCCCCACGAGTGCTACGACCTGGAGGTCAAGGAGGAACCCCGGGGCCTGGCGGTGCATCTGCGCATCGCCGGCCAGCGGCTGGCGGCCCTCAAGGCCCGGCGCCGCAGCCTGGCCGGGCGCACCGGCTGCGGCCTGTGCGGTACCGAGTCGCTGGCGCAGGCGATCCGCCCCATTCCCCGGGTCACGGCGCCGGCCCTCGGCGATGCCGCCATCCAGCGGGCCCTGGCGAACCTCGCCGAGCACCAGGCCCTGCAGGCCCTGACCGGCGCGACCCACGCCGCCGCCTGGTGCGACGGCCAGGGGTGCATCCGGCTGGTCCGCGAGGACGTGGGGCGCCACAACGCCCTGGACAAGCTGATCGGCGCCCTGGCCCGTCGCGGCGGGCCCACGCCGGACGGCTTCGCCCTGGTCTCCAGCCGCGCCAGCTACGAGATGGTGCACAAGAGCGCCAGCGCCGGCATCGGCGCCCTGGTGGCCGTCTCGGCGGCCACGGCGCTGGCGGTGGAGCAGGCCAGGGCGGCCGACCTGCTGCTGGTGGGCTTCGCCCGCCCGGGGCGTCACCTGGTCTATCACCGCCCCGCCGCCCCCACGACGGCACGGGCCCATGGCTGAGGAATCGACGATGTCACTGCAGCACGACACACACCTGGTACGCATGGCCAACCAGATCGCCGCCAACCTGGGCGGCGGCCGCGACGAGGCCCAGGCCGTGGCAAACATCTGCCGCCACCTGGAGACCTTCTGGGCCCGGCCGATGAAGCGACGCCTGGTCGCCTGCCTGGAGCAGGACGACGCCGAACTGACGCCCCTGGCGCGACGCGCCGCACGGCAGCTGGCCGAGCGGCTGGCGGAGAGGGAAAAGCGGGAAGCCGACCAGGCGTAGGCACCACGGCTCGAGGTGGCGGCCAGGACCGGCCAGAAATCGCGACCGGAGCGTCGGGAGGCGACGGCCGGTCATGGTTGGTTACTCGGCTCAACCCAGTGCCGCCCACAAGGCCATCGCGCCCCAGGCCACCAGCACGCCCCCCAGGGCGCGCCCCAGCCAGTGGCCGGCGGGAGCCAGCTTCTCCACCAGCACCCAGAGGGCCAGCCCGGCGATCCAGGCCAGGCTCATGACGCCGCCCACGAACAGCAACAGCATCAGCACCCAGCAGCAGCCGACGCAGTAGGCACCGTGGCGCAGACCCATCGCGAAGGCGCCCCGATTGCCCTCGCGCCACTCGGTCAGCATGAAGTCCAGCGGCGAACGACAGTGGCGCAGGCAGGCGTCCTTGAGCGGCGACCACTGGTAGAGGCCGGCGCCGATCAGCACCAGCCCCGCCACCCCCTGACTGGTGAGGGCCAGCATCGGCGACAGCAGCGCCGCCCGCTGCAGGCCGAACTGCAGCAACACCGCCGCCAGGCTGAACAGCGTCCAGACGGCCAGATAGCCGCCGGCAAAGCTGCCGGTGGTCGCGACCACCTCGCCGCGGGCGCGGCGCCGCCGGGTCATCGTCGCATGGAGCAGGATCATGGGGGCGGCACTCGGCAGCATCATCGCCGCCATCATCAGCCCCCACATCAACAGCATCAGCCCCGCCTCCAGGGGCGTCCAGGTGCCCATCGTCATGGGCATCAGCAGGGTCTCGCCGCGGGCCATCAACAGGGCCTCGGCGATCAGGTAGCCCCAGCACAGGACGATGACGACGCCCAGCCCCCCGAGCGCCCAGCGCCGGTCATGCCGCAGCAGCCGCTCCAGCGAGTTCGCCTCCATGTCGGCCGGCTCCTAGGCCGCCACCCCCTGCGGGGTCTGGACCACATGAGCCAGGGTGCTGTGCGATCCCTGGGTGGTGAAGGCCAGGTCACCGCGGCTGTCGATGTCCGCCGCCGCCACCTCGCCCTGGCGATGCTCGAAACCCTCCGGCATCTGGACCCGGATGCGATGCGGCTGGTCGGTGATGGGATTGCGAATCGGCACCACCCGGGAGCTCAGGACGCCGGGTATCTCGATGCGGGCCGTGCGGGCCTCCATGTCAAACTCGACATCGATCGGCGCGACGATGGGCTCGTGCAGGCGGGCCACGATCAGGCTGAAGATATGGAAGATCGTCCCCTCGTCGGAATGCGCCCCGGAGAGGATCTCGGAAAGCGCCTCACGCTGCTCGGGGGTGGCGCGCTCGTCGATCAGCGGCTGCGCGTCCCCGTCGCCCTCGTGCAGCGGCCCGGGAAATTTCACCACGATGAAGAAACTCAGGCCATCGAGGCGAGTCTCGCCGAAGTAGCCCGACTCGATGCGCATGCCCAGAAAGCCCTGGCACTCCCATTGGGTGGGCGGGGCCAGGAAGTCGCAGGGACAGCCGTAGGCGCAGTTGCAGTTCTTGATCCAGTCTCCCTCGAGACGCCAGTCTTGGCGAGGCATGGCGGAACCCTCCCCCTTGTCGACAGGAAAGTGACCGACGCCGGATGTGTCCGGCAGCCGGCCTGCGGAGGCTCCATCCGGGAGCGTAACGCGTCCTCCCTTCGCTGGCAGTGTAGCAGCCGGCCGGCCCTCGGCCAGGCGTCTCCAGGCGGCGGACGCCGGCCCTCATGCCGGGCGATTGGCCCGCCCCAGCAGGGCGTCGCAGAGCACCTGGGCGCCCAGGGCGCAGTGCTCCGGGCTGGCGTACTCGGCCTCGTTGTGGCTGATGCCGTCGCGGCAGGGAACGAAGATCATCGAGGTGGGGGCGACGCGCGACACATAGACGGCGTCGTGGCCGGCGCCGCTCATCATACGCCGATAGGGCACGCCCTGCGCCCGGGCCCCGGCCTCCACGGCCTCGATGCACTCGGGGGCGAACGCCACCACCGGCGAGGCCCAGATCCGCTGCTGGGACACCGCCACGCCGAAGGTCTCGCCGGCGGCGGCCAGTTCGCGCTCGAACAGCGCCTGGAGGGCGTCCAGTTCGGCTTCCACCACGTGACGCAGGTCCACGGTGAGGCGCACCTCGCCGGGGATGACGTTGCGCGACGGGCTGTCGATCTCCAGGCAGCCGAAGGTGACCTTGGTGTCGCCGCCGGCGTCGGCCAGGGCATGGGCCTGCAGGCGGTCGATCAGGTGCGCCGCCGCGGCCAGGGCGTCGTGGCGCAGCCGCATCGGGGTGGGGCCGGCATGGGCCGACTGGCCTTCGAGCGTGACATCGAACCAGCGCATGCCCTGGACGCCGGTGACCACGCCGATGGACTCCCCCGCGTCCTCGAGCACCGGCCCCTGCTCGATATGCAGTTCGAAGAAGCCATCCAGCCGCGGCTCGCCCACCGGCAGTTCACCGGCGTAGCCGCAGGCCTCCAGGGCCTCGCCGAGGGTCACGCCGTCGGCGTCCCGGCGGCTCAGGGTGTCGTCGACGGAGAACACGCCGGCGTAGGTGCCCGAGGCGACCATCGCCGGGGCGAAGCGGCTGCCCTCCTCGTTGGTCCAGACCACCAGCTCCAGGGGGCGCTCGGTGACCAGGCCCTGGTCCTCCAGGGCACGGAATACCTCGAGGCCCGCCAGCACCCCGAGGATGCCGTCGAAGCGTCCGCCCTTGGGCTGAGTATCCAGATGGCTGCCGGTGGCTACCGGTGCCAGATCGTCACGTCTGCCGGCCCGGCGGATGAAGAGGTTGCCGACCCGATCGACGCGCAGCGTGCAACCGAGCGCCTCGCACCAGTCGAGCAGCAGGCGCCGCCCGGCAGCGTCCTCCCCGGTCAGGGCCAGGCGGCAGCTGCCGCCGTTCGCGGTGGGGCCGATCTCGGCCATGGACATCAGGCTCGACCAGAGCCGCTGGCCATCGATGGAAACCGTCATGAATCCTCTCCTCGTGCGGGTGGGTGAAGGCATGTCTTCACCCTAGGCCGACCGGACACGGCATCGATATACCCCAATCAGGATATATTCCCCGCGGCGCCGACCTCGCTAGCCTGCTCCTGAACGCCACCACGCAACCGAACAAGTACGCGAGGCAAAGACCATGACCACTGATACCCGTCCCCGGACCGACGCCACCCAGGACTACGATCCGCAGACGCTGTGGCAGAAGGACAAGGACCACTTCATCCACCCTTTCACCGACTTCAGCGTCTTCCATGAACAGGGCTGCGACCTGATCACCGAGAGCGATGGGATCTATGTGGAAGATTCCTATGGAAATCGCTTTATCGACGGCATCGCCGGCCTGTGGTGCGTCAACGTGGGTCACGGCCGTGCCGAGATCGGCCAGGCCATGGCCGAGCAGGCCACCCGCATGGCCTACTTCTCCACCTTCAACAACCTCTCCAACGCCCCGGCGGCGGAGCTGGCCGCCAGGCTCGCCGAGCTGGCCCCGGCCCACCTCAACCATGTCTTCTACAGCTGCGGCGGCTCGGCGGCCAACGACGCCACCATCCGCCTGGTGCACTACTACTTCAACCGCCTGGGCAAGCCGCACAAGAAGCGCATCCTGTCGCGCCACAACGCCTACCACGGCACCACCTATCTGGCCGCCAGCCTCACTGGCATCGCCAGCAACAACTGGGATTTCGATACCCTCGACCACCTGGTCACCCACCTCAGCGAGGCCAACTGCTACCGCCGCCCCGAGGGCATGAGCGAGGCGGACTACTGCGATCACCTGGTGGCCGAGCTCGAGGAGACCATCGCCGAGATCGGCGCCGAGAACATCGCCGCCTTTATCGCCGAGCCGATCATGGGCGCCGGCGGCGTACTGGTGGCGCCGGCGGGTTACCACGCCCGCATGCAGGCGGTATGCCGCGCCAACCAGATCCTCTATATCGCCGACGAGGTGGTCACCGGCTTCGGCCGCCTGGGCCACTTCTTCGCCTCCGAGGCGGTGTTCGACACCCAGCCGGACATCATCAACTGCGCCAAGGGGCTCTCCTCGGGCTATGCGCCCCTGGGCGCCACCCTGATCTCCGACGAGCTCTACGAGGTACTGGGCACCCCCCAGGGCAAGGGCGGCGTGCTGAGCACCGGCTTCACCTACTCCGGCCATCCGGTGAGCTGCGCGGCGGCGCTCAAGAACATCGAGATCCTCGAGCGCGAGGGCATCTGCGCGAACGTCCGCGAGGTGGGCCCCTACCTGGAGCGCAAGCTCAAGACGCTCGCGCACCATGAAACGGTCGGGGACGTGCGAGGCAGCCATTTCATGCTGTGCCTCGAGAACGTGGCCGACAAGACGACGAAGGAACTGCTGCCGGTGGAGGCACGGGTCGGCGACCGGGTCGCCGCCGAGGCCCAGAAGCGCGGCCTGATCATCCGCCCGGTGGGCCACCTCAACATCGTCTCGCCGCCGCTGATCTGGGACCGCGGCGTGGTGGACCGGGTGGTGACCCTCCTCGACGAGGCGCTGACCGCCACCACGGCCTCGCTACGCGCCGACGGCTACCTCTGAGAAGGACCGATTAGAAAAATCGAATCGCTATCACAACGATAAAAGAGAGTCTTGTATGGAAACCTTCGGTGCCTGGAGCCTGCTCCCCACCGCCGTGGTGCTGGGCATGGCCATCCTCACCCGCCGTACCATCGAGTCGCTGATGACCGGGGCCCTGGTGGGCCTGCTGATGATCGACCCAACCCGCGTGGTCACCCAGGGCTCGGACATCCTGCTCGACGTGCTCGGCAACGACACCGTGACCTGGATCATCCTGGTCTGCGGCCTGTTCGGCAGCCTGATCGCCCTACTGGTCAAGACCGGCGGCGTGCTGAGCTTCGGCGATGCCGTCACCCGGCGCATCCATGGCCGCCGCCAGAGCCTGCTGGCCACCTGGCTGCTGGGCCTGGTGATCTTCGTCGACGACTACCTCAATGCGCTGACCATCAGCGCCTCGATGAAGAAGATCACCGACCGCTTCCGGGTCTCCCGGGAGAAACTCGCCTACGTGGTGGACTCCACCGCGGCCCCCATCTGCATCCTGGTGCCCTTCTCCACCTGGGCGGTGTTCTTCGCCGGCCTGCTGGAGGAGAACGACGTGGCCGGCAACGGCATGGGCCTCTATATCGAGGCCATCCCCTTCATGTTCTACGCCTGGGTGGCGGCCGCCGTGGTGCCCCTGGTGGCGCTCGGCTGGATCCCCGATCTCGGCCCCATGAAGGCCGCCGAGGCCCGCGCTGCGGCCGGTCGACTGATGCCCGAGGGGGTCGATGACGACGCCCTGGAGGTGGAGGACACCGGCGGCAAGCGCCCGCACCTGCTCAACTTTCTGCTGCCCATCGCCAGCCTGATCTTCTTCACCTGGTACTTCGAGATCGACATCCTGCGCGGGGTGATCGTGGCACTGGCCGTGACCCTGGTGCTGATCGCCGGCCAGCAGCTGCTGAGCTTCCATGACACCTTCGACACCGCCCTCGATGGCTTCAAGGCGATGATCATGCCCTTGGGCACCCTGGTGGCCGGCTTCGCCCTCAAGGAGGTCAACGACGTGCTGGGGCTCACCGACTTCGTGATCGCCACCGTCCAGCCGCTGATGACGCCCGGGATGCTGCCGGCGGTGGTGTTCGTCACCATGGCCTTCCTGGCCTTCGCCACCGGTTCCTTCTGGGGGCTTTTCGCCGTGGCCATGCCCATCGTGCTGCCCCTGGCGGCCAGCATGGACAGCCATATGCCGCTGGTGATCGGCGCCCTGATCTCGGCCAGCGCCTTCGGCAGCCACGCCTGCTTCTACGGCGACTCCACGGTGCTCTCCGCCCAGGGCAGCGGCTGCACGCCCATGGCCCATGCCCTGACCCAGTTGCCCTATGTGCTGATCGCCGCGGCCATCGCCGCCGCCCTCTTCCTCGTCGCCGGCCACCTGTGAGAACCGCCATGAACGCACCGACCGTCGTTACCGCCACCGCCGAGGCCACGCCCCGGGCCCGGGGCTTCGCCATGCCCGCCGAGTTCGCCCCCCACGACGCCTGCTGGATGCTCTGGCCCCAGCGCCCGGACACCTGGCGCTATGGGGCCAAGCCGGCCCAGCAGGCCTTCGTCGAGGTGGCCACCGCCATCGCCGAGAGCGAGACGGTGTTCGTCGGCGTCAACGACGAACAGTACGAGAACGCCCGCCACCAGCTACCCGCCCATGTCCGGGTGGTGGAGCTCTCCAGCAACGACGCCTGGATGCGCGACGTGGGCCCCACCTTCCTGACCCATCCCGACGGCCGACTGGCCATGGTGGACTGGGAATTCAACGCCTGGGGCGGCCTCGAGGGCGGCCTCTACTTCCCCTGGGACAAGGACCGCCGCATCCGCACCAAGATCGCCGAGATGCTCGGCATCGAGCGCTTCCCCGCGCCGGTGGTGCTGGAGGGTGGCGCCATCCACGTGGACGGCGAGGGCACCCTGCTCACCACCGAGGAGTGCCTGCTCAATCCCAACCGCAACCCGCAGTACTCACGCGAGCGGATGGAAGACATCCTGCACGACTACCTGGGGATCGAGAAGGTGATCTGGCTGCCCCGGGGCTGTCACCTGGACGAGACCGACGGCCATGTGGACAACCTCTGCTGCTTCGTGGCCCCCGGCGAGGTGGTGCTGAGCTGGTGCGACGACGAGGCCGATCCCCAGCACGCCCTCTCCCGCGAGGCGCTCGAGGTGCTGGAGGCCACCAGCGATGCGCGGGGTCGCCCGCTGCGCATCCACAAGTTGCCCCAACCGGGGCCGCTGCATATCGCCGAGGACGAGGCCAGCGGCATCGACCGGCTGAGCAGCTCCCACCCGCGCCGGCCCGGCGACCGCATGGCCGGCTCCTACGTCAACTTCTATATCGGCAACTCGGTGGTGGTGATGCCGCTGCTCGACCCGGCGCGGGACGACGCGGCCCGGGCGATCCTCCAGGACCTCTTCCCCGACCGGCGGATCATCGGCGTGCCGGCCCGGGAGATCCTGCTGGGCGGCGGCAATATCCACTGCATCACCCAGCAGCAGCCCAGGGCGGACCTGTCGTGAACCGGCGACAGTTTGTCAGGCTCCAGGAGCTGGGGCATCCTTCCGGCAGGGCCCGAATCGACTAGAGGCCACATCCGCAGGGTCGTTTCGTCGTTCCCGTGCGAACGACGCCCCCGAATCCCGAAGAAGGAGGAGACGAGATGCCTACCCGACACCTGATCGCCGGCACCCTGGTGCTGGGCCTGCTGCCCCTGGCGGCCATCGCCCAGGAGAGTGCGCCGGAGGAGAGCGACGAGGTGGTGGTAGTGGTGGAAGAGAGTGAACCCGCCACCACCGACCCATCCCTGGACACCCTGGAAGGCCTGCAGGAAGACGTCGAGACCGGCGATATGCCCGAGTCCGCCACCTTCGGCCTGGATATCGCCCAGGAGGCGGTGGCCAATGACGGCGTGGACGGTCAGGCGGTCAGCGGCGTGGCCAGCGAAGGACGCAGCACCGAGGCCAGCGTCGCCGCGGGGAGTATCGGCGGCGACACGGCCGCGGACAATACTGGCGGCGGCATGGGCGGCGGCACCGGTGGCGGTGGAAATGCCGGTGGCGGCATGGGCGGTGGCACCGGCGGTGGTGGAAACGCCGGTGGCGGCGCCGGTCCCCGCTGAATTCCCCTTCCCCCGAGGGCCGGCGCCATGGCGCCGGCCCTCGTCTTTTGACACCCCCGTCCCGGGCTGGAATCATCCTCGGACCCCTTTCCGACACCGCCGAGGAAGCCCCATGCCCATCGTCACCATCCGCCTGATCGAGGGCCGCAGCGCCGCCCAGAAGGAGGCGTTGATCGAGAAGGTCACCGCCGCCTGCGTGGAGGCCGTCGACTGCTCCCCGGAGAGCGTGCGCATCATGCTCGACGACATGGCGCCCCAGGACTTCGGCATCGCCGGACAGTCGCTGGCCAGGCGCCGCGCCGACGACGACTGAGCCCCGTCGCAACGACGCGGGCCGGCCGCGGTCTCCCGCGGCCGGCCCGCTGGCGAGACGCCGCTCCCTCAGGTGGCCAGCGACATCCACACGCTCTTCAGCTCGGAGTACTCCTCCAGCGAATGATGGGACTTGTCGCGGCCGTTGCCCGACTGCTTGACCCCGCCGAAGGGCATGGTCTGGTCGCCACCGGCCCAGTTGTTGACGAACACCTGGCCGGACTCGAGCCGGCGAGTGACGCGCATGATGCGGTCGATGTCCTGGCTCCACAGGCCCGCCGCCAGGCCGTAGGGGCTGTCGTTGGCCATGGCCACCGCCTCCTCCTCGCTGTCGAAGCCGAACACCGCCAGCACCGGGCCGAAGATCTCCTCCCGGGCGATGGCCATCTGGGGTGTCACGCCATCGAATACCGTGGGCGAGATGAAGTAGCCCGGCCCCGGCAGCGCATCGCCGCCGGTCCGCAGCCGGGCGCCCTCCTCCCGGCCCCGGCGGATGAAGTCCAGGACGCGACGATGCTGGGTCTCGTCGACCATCGCCCCCATGAAGCTCTCGGGGTCCAGCGGATCGCCGGGCTGCATGGCGGCGGCGGCCTCGATCACCCCGTCGATGAAGGTCTCGCGCACCGAGTTCTCCACCAGCAGGCGGGAACCGGCGATGCACACCTCGCCCTGGTTGTGGAAGATCGCCTCGGCGGCATGGCGGGCCACCCGGTCGAGGTCCTTGCAGTCGGCGAACACCAGGTTGGGGCTCTTGCCGCCGCACTCCAGGTAGAGGCGCTTGAGGTTGGAGTCGCCGGCATACTTCATAAGCTGCTTGCCCACCGCCGTGGAGCCGGTGAAGGCCAGGCAGTCGACCCCCATGGACAGCGCCAGGGCGCGGCCCACGGTATGGCCGAAGCCCGGCAGCACCTGGAAGACGCCGCGCGGAAGCCCGGCCTCGCGGGCCAGGCTGGCCAGGCGCAGCGCCGAGAGCGGCGACTTCTCCGAGGGCTTGAGGATGACGCTGTTGCCGGCGGCCAGCGCCGGGGCCACCTTCCAGGCGGTCATCATCAGCGGGAAGTTCCAGGGCACGATGGAGGCCACCACGCCCAGCGGCTCGCGCAATACCAGCGCCAGGGCCTCCTCGCCGGTGGGCGCCACCTCGCCGTAGAGCTTGTCAATGCACTCCGCCTGGTAGCGGAAGCAGGCGATGGCGCCACTCATATCGCCCAGGGAACTCGACACCGGCTTGCCCATGTCCAGGGTGTCGAGCAGGGCCAGCTCGTGCTGGTGGGCCTCCATCAGGTCGGCGAGTCGCAGCAGCACCCGCTTGCGCTTGCCGGGTGCCAACCGCGACCAGTCGCCGCGGGCGAAGGCCGCCCGGGCGTGGTCCACCGCCCGCTCGGCATCGGGGGCGTCGCAGCTGGCCACCTCGGCGAGCGTCTCGCCGGTGGCCGGGTTGACCGTCGCGAAGGTCTCGCCGCTCTCGGCCGGAACGAATTCGTCGTCGATGAAGGCGCGGGTCTCGTAGCTCAGGCTCTTGGCCAGCGCCTGCCAGTCGGCCAGGGTTTCGGGGCGGCTCATGACAGGGTCTCCTCTCTTGCCTTGGATGGCTGGTCGGCCAGGCGCGCCGCGGTGGTGTCCAGGGCGGCGCGGGCCTTGTCGACCAGGTCGTCGATCTGTTCGCGGGTGATCACCAGGGGCGGCGAGATGATCATGGTATCCCCCACCGAGCGCATCACCAGGCCACTCGCGAAGCTGGCGTCGCGGCACAGGTTGCCGACGCCCAGCGCCTTGGGAAAGCGCTCGCCGGTGGCGGGGTCGATCAGCTCCAGGGCGCCGACCAGCCCCAGCGAGCGCGCCTCGCCCACTAGGGGGTGCTCGGCCAGTTCGGCCCAGCGCCGGGCCAGGTAGGGGCCCAGGTCGTCGCGTACCCGTTCGACCACGCCCTCGGTCTCCATCAGCTCCAGGTTCTTCAGCGCCACGGCGGCGCAGGCGGGGTGGCCGGAGTAGGTGAAGCCATGGAAGAACTCGCCGCCCTCCTCGACCAGGGTCTCGGCCACCCGGTCGCCCACCAGCACCCCGCCGATGGGCAGGTAGCCCGAGGAGAGCCCCTTGGCGATGGGCATCAGGTCGGGCTCGAGGCCGTAGTGGACGCAGCCGAACCACTCGCCCAGGCGCCCGAAGCCGCAGATCACCTCGTCCACCACCAGCAGGATGTCGTACTTCGCCAGCACCGCCTTCACCGCCGGCCAGTAGCTCGCCGGCGGGATGATGGCACCGCCGGCGCCCTGCACCGGCTCGGCGATAAAGGCCGCCACCTTGTCCTCTCCGAGCTCGAGAATCTTTTCCTCGAGAGCCGCGGCACACTCGCGGCCGAAGGCCTCCGGGTCCCGGTCACGTCCTTCACCGAACCAGTAGGGCTGACGCACATGGGCGATGCCTGGCACGCAGGGGCCGCCCTGGGCGTGCATGGGCGCCATGCCGCCCAGGCTCATGCCGGCCAGGGTGGAGCCGTGGTAGGCGTTCTCGCGGCCGATGATCCACTGCTTCTCGGGCCGGCCCTTCAGCGCCCAGTAGCGCCGCACCATGCGCAGCACGGTGTCGTTGGCCTCGGAGCCGGAACCGGTGAAGAACACATGGTTGACGTGCGCGGGGGCCAGGCGGCAGAGCGTCTCGGCCAGCCTCACCGCCGGCGGGTGAGTGGTCTTGAAGAAGGTGTTGTAGTAGGGCAGTCGCTCGAGCTGGTCGCGGGCGGCCTCCACCAGCTCCCGGCGGCCGTATCCCAGGTTGACGCACCACAGGCCGGCCATGCCGTCGAGGAGGCGGTTGCCCTCGGAATCGAAGATATAGGCGCCCTCGGCGCGTTCGATGATGCGGCTGCCCTCCTCGCCCAGCGCCTTGGAGTCGGTGAACGGGTGGAGGTGATGGGCGCGGTCACGCCGCTGGTAGTCACGCGTCTGCATGATGGACGACTCCCGGTTGGGGGATGCGTGCGGCCTGGCGGGCCTGGCGGGCCCGGCAGGCCTCGGCGAAGCCCGAGAAGAGGGCGTGATAGAGGGGATGCGCGGCAGGTCGCCACTCCGGGTGCCACTGCACGGCCAGCGCGAACCCCGGGGCATCGGCCACGGAGATCGCCTCGACCAGGCCATCCGGGGCATGGGCCTCGGCCGAAAGGCCCGGGCCCAGCTCGGCGATGCCCTGCTGATGCAGTGAGTTGACCCGCGAGGCGGGCTCGGGATACAGCGCGGCGAGCCGGCCGCCCGGCACGATGGCGATGTCGTGGGTCGGGGCGTACTGGCTCTCGCGGTCACCCTCGGGCTCGCGATGATCGAGCAGGCCCGGCACCCTCTGCACGGCCTGGTGGAGGCTGCCGCCGAAGGCCACGTTGAGCTCCTGGAAGCCGCGGCAGATGCCCAGCAGCGGCAGGCCGAGGTCCAGCGCCGCGGGAATCCAGGCCAGGGCCGCCGCATCGCGATGGGTGTCGGCACGGGTGTTCTCGGGAGCCACTGCCGCCGCGTAGCGCTCCGGCGCCACGTTGGTGTAGCTGCCGGTCAGCAGCAGGCCGTCCAGGTGGCTCGGCAGGTCGCCGGCCAGGGCATCCTCCCACACCGGCAGGATCACCGGGGCGAGCCCGTACTCGCGCAGCGCCACCAGGTACTTGTCGGTGACCATGTGGGCGGGGTGGCCCTCCACCTCGCGTCGGCAGGCGATCACGCCTACCAGGGGCCGGGTCGGCATGGCTGTCTCCTCTCGTCAAGCGGGTCAGTTGTTATGCTTTGCTCAACATACCCCGTCTCGCCGAGAATGCCAAGCCACCCTTCCCTGCCCCGGACGACACGACAATACCCTTGTGAATCCAGACAGGGCACGGCATCAGGGGGCTTGCCTCGGGATGCGTCCGCCAGGAGCATGACGTAAAGTATTTGACAACACCCTTCCCGAACACAAAGATACCCCCATGCACAGCGAACCAAGGGACAGCAACGCCATGTCGTCATATGCCGCCGATGAGGCCCGCGACTTCCTCGCCCGCCACCCGGACGTCGAGAGCATCGACCTGCTGATCAGCGACCTGAACGGGGTGCTGCGCGGCAAGCGAGTCGGACGCGACAACCTGGAGAAGGCCTTCACCCAGGGCATCAACCTGCCCGCCTCGGTCTACGCCCTGGACATCCTCGGCAACACCATCGAGGAGACCGGCCTGGGGCTGGCCACGGGGGACGCCGACCGGGTCTGCCACCCGCTCCCCGGTACCCTGATGCCGAGCCCCTGGCGTCCCCGGGGGCGCCAGGCCCAGCTGCTGATGGCCATGTTCGAGCCCGACGGCACGCCCTTCTTCGCCGAGCCACGCCGGGTACTGTCCCGCCAGTTGGAACGCCTGGCGGCGCGAGGCCTGACCCCGGTGGTGGCGGTGGAGATGGAGTTCTACCTGGTGGACCGCGAGCGCGACGCCCTGGGCATGATCCAGCCGCCCCGCTCGCCGGCCACCGGCGAGCGGGCCAC
>NZ_JAUFPL010000028.1:433928-436354 GCF_030409215.1 Halomonas ramblicola
CGCCGAGATCCAGCAGCTGCCGCTGGACACCATGCTCAAGGAGTGCGCCCCGGGGCAATTCGAGATCACCCTCAAGCACGGCGACGACGTCCTGGCGGCCTGCGACGCCGCCGTGCTGCTCAAGCGGCTGATCAAGGGCGTGGCCCAGAACCACGGCTTCGAGGCGACCTTCATGGCCAAGCCCTACGGCCTGGAAGCGGGCAACGGCACCCATGTGCACATCAGCCTGCTCGACGCGGCGGGTCACAACGTCTTCGCCGCCGCCGACGGCGATCCGCTGGGCAGCTCACGGCTCCACCAGGCGGTGGCCGGCCTGCTCGAGCTGATGCCCGCCAGCATGGCGATCTTCGCGCCCAACCTCAACGCCTTCCGGCGCTTCCAGCCGGGCCTCTACGTGCCCATGGCACCGACCTGGGGCTTCGACAACCGTTCGGTGGCGGTACGCATCCCCTCGGGCCCCAATGCGGCGCGGCGCATCGAGCACCGGGTGGCCGGCGCCGACGCCAACCCCTACCTGCTGCTGGCGGTACTGCTGGCCGGCATCGAGCACGGCCTGGCCGGTGAGCTCACCCCGCCTGCGCCGGTCACCGGCAACGCCTACGAGCAGATCGCCCCCAGCCTGACCAACAGCTGGTGCCGGGCGCTCGCGCTGCTGGAGGCCTGCGACCCCCTGCGCGAGGCGCTGGGCGAGGACTTCCTCGAGGTCTTCCTGGCCAACCGCCGCGCCGAACGCGACCAGGCCATGCAGCATGTCAGCCGCCTGGAGATCGACTGGTACCTGCGCCACGTCTGACATCAACGAACCGACGAGTGACAATCATGACAATGCCCACGTCGCCCCTCTCCCTCCGCCCTCCCCACCAGGATGTCCGGGAGGTGCGCTCATGAGCCATGCCGACACCTCCCAGCACGCCTTCGCCCCCTCACTGCCGGAGCGCCGCGGCAGCGGCCGCACCATGGCACTGATGACGGCCATCCTCGCCACGGTGGGGGGGCTGACGCTGCACCACGAGGCGGGCTCCGATTTCGGCTGGATCAGCCTGGTGCCCTCGCTGATCGTGCTGGTGGTGGCCATCGCCACCCACCGCACCCTGGAGGCCCTGGCCATCGGCGCCCTGGCCGGCCTGATCCTGCTCCAGCCCGCCGACCACATCGGCGAGCTCGCCGACATCTCGCTGGCGGTGATGATGGACGAGACCATCGCCTGGCTGATCCTGGTGTGCGGCCTGATGGGCGGCTTCATCGCCATGCTGGAGAAGTCCGGCTGCACCCTGAGCTTCAGCCACTTCCTGTCGCGGCTGGTGAAATCCCGTCGCCAGTCGCTGCTGAGCACCGCCGTGCTGGGGCTGCTGATCTTCATCGACGACTACCTCAATGCCCTGGCCACCTCCGCCTCCATGAAGCGCCTCACCGACCGCTTCGGCGTGTCCCGCGAGAAGCTGGCCTACATCGTCGACTCCACCGCGGCGCCGATCTGCATCCTGGTACCGCTCTCCACCTGGGCGGTCTACTTCGCCGAGCTGCTGGAGACCAACGGCGCCACCGACGGGCCCGGCATGTGGCTCTACCTGCAGGCGATCCCCTATATGCTCTACGGCTGGGTGGCCATGGGGCTGGTGATGCTGGTCGCCATCGGCCTGGTGCCCGACCTGGGCCCGATGAAGGCCGCCGAGGCTCGCGCCCGCGGCGGCCGGCCGATCCCCGACGGGGTCCACGAGACCCTGACGCCCGAGGCGCCGCCCCGGGGACGGCCGCTGGTCGGTGTCATGAACTTCGTGGCGCCCATGGCGGTGCTGATCGGCGCCAGCGCCTGGTTCGGGATCGACCTGCTCAAGGGGGTCATCGCCGCCACCCTGTTCACCATCGTCCTCTACCTGATCCAGCGCCTGGCCACCTTCGCCGCCCTGATGGACGCCATCATGGACGGCTTCCGCACCATGATGCTGCCGCTGGCCATCGTCGCCGTGGGCTTCGTGCTGCGCGACATCAACGAGCAGCTGGGCATGACCGCCTTCATGATCGAGGCGCTCACCCCCTACCTCACCCCGGCGCTGCTGCCGGCCATCGTCTTCCTCTCCATGGCCGTGGTGGTCTTCGCCACCGGCTCCTCCTGGGGCGTGTTCGTGATCTCGATCCCCATCGTGGTGCCCATCGCCCAGCACATGGACGCCTCCATGCCGCTGGTGGTGGGCGCGCTGCTCTCCGCCTCCAGCTTCGGCAGCCACGCCTGCTTCTTCTCCGACTCCTCGGTGCTCTCGGCCCAGGGCAGCGGCTGCACGCCCATGCAGCACGCCCTGACCCAGCTGCCCTATACCCTGATCGGCGCGGCCGTGACCACCCTGGGCTTCCTCGTCCTGGGGGTGGCGCTGGCCTGAGCCGGACACCGGCCACGACGCAACGACGCCGCCCCGGCCAGGCCGGGGCGG
>NZ_JAUFPL010000028.1:436518-650405 GCF_030409215.1 Halomonas ramblicola
GCGGGCTGTCCAGGCGGCTGGTCTGCACCTCCTCGCCGTGGCGCCAGGTGACCTCGTAGCCCTCGGTCTCCTCATGGGTATCCACCACGGTACGGCACTCCTGGCGGGTGGTGGTGCGCGGCTGGGACTGCGCCGCCGCCTGGGCATGCTGGCGCGCCTCCACGCGCTCCTGGACCTCGCGGCCGGCCAGGCCGCCGCCGATGGCCCCGGCCACCGTGGCGATCTTCTTGCCGCTGCCGCCACCGACCTGGTTGCCGAGCAGGCCGCCGACGATGGCGCCGGCCGCGGTGCCCAGCACGCGGTGGGGATCACGGCTGGCGCCCTGCCCCGACGGCGCTTCCTGCTGCACCTGAACGACCACGTCCTCGCATACCTCGCGAGGGGTCTCCACGGTGCGGGTCAGGGCCTCGACCCCGACGATCTCGGCATACTCAGGACCGCGCTGCTGCTGGACCTGCCAGGCCCCGAAGGCCAGGCCGCCCAGGCCCAGCACGGCCAGGGTGGCCCCGACGACGATCGACTTGCTCATCTGTCACCTCCTGAAGGGCGCAGGGCGCCACTCGCTGAAACGCTACCGGGCTCCAGGCGTGCATGACCGGGACGCAATGCGGCGATGAGAGGAGCGGCGCGATCCGGCGCCGCCCGACGAGGCTCAGTATAGGCCGTCACGCCCCGGCCGTGAGGCGATGCCGACGGCTTCCACACTCTCTCCCCGCCTGTCGCCGCATGACGACAGACGGGCATCTCAGGCCAGGGGCTCGCCGGCGGGAGTGGCGGCCTGGGCATCCGGCTCGTCGGCCGATGCGCGGATCGGCACCCGGTCCTGGAGCCCTTCCAGCCAGCGACGGGTGGGCTCGACCCGGTTGAAGGTGTAGACATGCAGGCCGACGAAGCCACCGGCGAGGTCGCCCAGGGCCGGCCTGAGCTCCTCCACCAGCGCCTCGGGACGGTAGTCGGCGGGCCGCAACAGTCGCGCCACCCAGCCCGACCGGCGGCGCAGCGAGCGCACCGAGGGCCCCAACCCCAGGCGCAGGGCGATGGCCAGCAGCCGCCTGGGCTCCATCACCCCGGGGATGCCGGCATGCACCGGCAGGGACAGGCCGAGCCGCCGCTGCCGCTCGCGCCAGGCCTGCAGCGGCCTCGCCTCGAAACAGAGCTGGGTGACGGCGTAGTCGGCCAGCGCCGCCTTGGCCTCCAGGTCATGCTGCAGGTCGGCCGCCCCGATACGGTGATGCCCCTCGGGGTAGGCGGGCACGCCGAGGCGCGCCGGGCGCTGCGTCAGGCCGGCCATGGCCTCGAGCAGCGCCCGGCCATGGGGATAGGCCCCCACCGGCCGCTCGGCATCGCCGCCCACCACGAAGGCGTCGTCGACGCCCACTACCGCCAGGCGCCCCAGCAATCGCTCCAAGTGGGCGCGGTCGCGCACCAGGCGCGCGGCGAGGTGCGGCACCACCCGGAAACCGGCCCCGGCGAGCCACTCGGTGGCCTCCAGGGTGCGCTCGAGGCCGTGGCGCGGCGAGCAGGTCACGGTGACCACGGCGCCCTCGGGCAGGGCCCCGGCCGCCTCCTGCATGCCGGCGATCGGCAGCAGCTCGTAACGGGTCGCCTGCCAGGCGGGTCGGGCGAGGGCCGCCGCCAGGGCGGCCCGATTGGCGTCGTTCATGGCGCCTCCTTCACCCCTTGGGTATTTCCTTGGTCGGGTCGTGGAAGGGCTTGGGCACTACCACGGCGTCCTGCAGGCCGGTATTGGCCTCGATGCGCAGCGGGGTGTCCAGCTCGGCGTACTCGACCGGCACCATGGCGTAGCCGATGTTGCGCTCCTGGCGCGGCGAGCGGGTGGCCGAGGTGACCCGGCCGATACGCGTCCCGCTCGCGTTGAACACCGGGAAGACGTCGATCATCGAGCCGTCGGTGAAGTAGCCGACGCTGGGCCCGTCGATCTCCACCCCCACCAGCTTGCGCGACACCCCCTCGGCCTTGATGCGCTCCAGGGCGGTGCGGCCGATGAAGTCGTCCTCGCCACGCAGGTCGACCATCCAGTCGTAGCCCATGCCCACCTCGAAGGGGTTGGTGTCGTACCAGATGTCGCAGCCGAAGGCGAGGATGCCGCCCTCGATGCGGCGGATGTGACAGGGGCCGATCACCTGCATGTCGTGGGGGCGACCGGCCTCGAAGACCCGCTGCCAGAGCGCCTCGCCGTGACGGGTGGCATCGCGCAGGTAGATCTCGTAGCCGATCTCGCCGGAGTAGCCGGTACGCGAGATCACCACCGACATGCCGTCGAGTTCGGCCTCCATCAGGTGGTAGTAAGGCATCGCCAGCACCGCCTCGCCGAACAGGTCGACCATCACCGCCTTGGCCTTGGGCCCCTGGACCTGCACCGGCGCCACGTCCACCTCCTGGATGGTGACGTCGAGGTCGGAGTGGTAGGCCAGGCCGCGGCACCACAGCAGGATGTCGCTGTCGGCCAGCGACAGCCAGAAGCGGTTCTCCTCGATGCGCAGCAGTACCGGGTCGTTGAGGATGCCGCCGTCGGGGCCGGTGACGAAGACGTACTTGCACTGCCCCACCTGGCAGTGGCGCATGTCGCGGGGCACCAGCCGTTGGGTGAAGGCAAAGGCATCGGGACCGCTGATCTCGATCTGGCGCTCCACGCCCACGTCCCACAGGGTGACGCCCTGCACCAGGGCCCAGTACTCGTCCACCGGGTCGGTGTAGAGGCGCGGATGGTAATGGTGGTTGTAGACGCTGTACTTGCGCACCCCGTGCCGCCGCGAGGCGTAGAAGAACGGCGACTTGCGGATGCGCGGATAGAGCAGGATCTCCGGCGCCGCCTGGGTGTGCTGGATGCTCTCTAGGACCTGGGACATGACCGCCTCCTCCACTGTCTCGATGGCGGGGACCGGCACCCACCGGCCGCCCTTGTGTTCGACACTAGCCCCGGCGGTGGCGGCGTATCTCGCTGTGGACGTCGAGCTCTTTGGCGTGGGCGACAGAGCAACGGCCTCCCTGTCGCCGCGAGGCAAGGGGGCGTCGCCGCGGGACAGCGTGGCCCCCCTGGCCCTGCCTTATCCTGCGGGAAAACCGGTAGCTCCCAGGAGGACGGCCATGGCGACCCTACCCTCGCAGGCAGACGCGGTGATCATCGGACTGGGCGGCATCGTCGGTGCCTCGGTGGCCCATCACCTGATCGAGCAGGGCTGGACGAACCTGGTGGGCCTCGAGAAGTCCGCCATCCCCTCGGACATCGGCTCCACCGCCCACGCCTCCGACTTCTGCTTCATGACCGCCCACGATCGCCTGGCCTGCTACACCACCACCTACAGCCAGCGCTTCTACGAGGCCCTGGGCCACTACCATCGGGTCGGCGGACTGGAGATCGCCCGGGTCGGCGACGAGGCGCGCCTGGCCGAGCTACAGCGCAAGGTGGCCTCGGGCAAGGCCTTCGGCACCAAGGTCCGCATGGTCGACGCCGACGAGGTGGTGGAACGCTTCCCGTTGCTCGATCGCGATCTGGTGCTGGGCGGCATGTGGGATCCCGACGCCGGCCTGGTGATCCCGCGCTCCCAGCGGGTGGCCGGCGAGCTGATCGAGCGCGCGGTGGCTAGCGGCCACCTGCGCGCCTTCGCCGAGACCCCGGCGCTGGACATCGACGTCCGGGACGGCCGGGTGTGCGGCGTCGAGACCGCCAAGGGCTATGTCGCCACCCCACTGGTGATCGTGACCTCGGGCATCTGGGGGCCGATTCCCGCGGCCATGGGCGGCGCGGCCCTGCCGTTGATGCCGGTGGAGCACCCGCTGATGTTCTTCGGCCCCTTCGACACCTTCGCCGGCACCGGCAAGGAGATCGGCTACCCGCTGCTGCGCGACCAGGGCAACTCCGCCTATATGCGCGACACCGGCGACCCGACGAGCACCGAAGGGGGGCAGCTGGAGTGGGGGTACTACGAGTCCCGCGAGCCCCGGCTGGTGGATCCCACCGCCATCCTCGAACGTGACCAGGCGCGCCTCTCGCCCTCCATGCGCGACCTGGAGGCCGACCAGGTGGCCGAGGCCTTCGAGCGGGCCCTCGAGCTCGCCCCCATCCTCGGCGAGCTGGGCTGGGACGAGAAGCACTCCTTCAACGGCCTGCTCTCGGTCACCCCGGACGGCGGCTCCCTGGTGGGCGAGTCGCCGGAGACCCGCGGCCTGTGGTTCTGCGAGGCGGTCTGGGTCAAGGACGGCCCCGGCATGGGCAAGCTGCTCGCCGACTGGCTGACCCACGGCCGTCCCGAACTCGACCCCTGCGGCATCGACATCGCCCGCTTCTATCCGGTGCAGAAGACGCCCCACCACGTGCACGGCCGCTGCCAGGAGATCGCCCGCAAGATCTACGACCCGCCGGTGCATCCCCGCGAACCCTTCGAGACCGGCCGCGACCTGCGGCGAGGCCCCTTCTGGCCCCGCGAGAAGGAGCTCGGCGGCTACTTCATGGAGGCGGCGGGCTGGGAGCGCGCCCACGGCTACGCCGCCAACGAGGCGCGGTTGGAGCGCTACGCCGAGCGGGTGCCCGAACGCCCGGTGGAGTGGGACGCCCGCCACTTCTGGCGGGTCGCCAACGCCGAGCACCTGGCGCTCAGCGACGACGTGGGCATGATCAACCTCTCCCACTTCGCCATCTATGACTTACGTGGACGCGACGCCGAGGCGTTGCTGGAATGGCTCTCGGTGGCCAGGGTGGGCGGCGACACCCCCGTCGGCAAGGGGGTCTACACCCACTTCCTCGACGCCTTCGGCGGCGTCCATTCCGACCTGACCATCGTGCGCCTGGCCGCGGACGCCTGGCGGGTGATCTGTGGCGGCGACACCGGCCACCGCGACCTGATGTGGATCACCCGCCGCGCCGAGGAAGCCGGGCTGACCCGCTGGCACCTGGAGGATCGCAGCGACGGCCTGGCCACCCTGGGCCTGTGGGGCCCCAATGCCCGGCGCACCCTGCAGGCCCTGGTCGACGACCCCGAGGGGCTGACCGACGCGCGCTTCCCCTTCGCCACCGCCCGGGAGATCCGCGTGCGGGGCCTGCCGGTGTGGGCCTTCCGCATCTCCTACGTGGGCGAGCAGGGCTGGGAGCTCTACGTGCCCTTCAGCTACGGCCTGGCGCTCTGGGACCTGCTGTTCGAGGCCGGGGTGACGCCGGTGGGCATCGAGACCTACGCCAACAGCCGTCGCCTGGAGAAGAGCCTGCGACTGCAGAACGTCGACCTGCTCACCGACTACAACCTCGTCGAGGCGGGCCTGGCGCGGCCCAGGGTGAAGGCCGCGGACTTCCACGGCAAGGCCGCCTACCTGGAGCAGCGCGGCCGGCAGCGCCAGCCGGCCTACCTGTGCACCCTGGTCATGGAGGACCACCACGACGCCGCGGGCCGGCCCCGCTACCCGGTGGGCCAGTCACCGCTGCTCGACCCGGAGAGCGGCGAGGTGCCGGTGGACGATCGGGGCCGGCGCTCCTATGTGACCAGCATCGCCTATGGCCCCTCGCTCGGCTGCAACATCGCCCTGGCCTACCTGCCCGTCGAGGTCGCCGAGGAGGGGCGCCCCCTGCTGCTGGAGTACTTCGCCGAGCACTACCCGATGCGCGTGGCGGCGGTGGGCTATCGGGCGCTCTACGATCCGGAGAGCGTCCGCCCACGCGGCTGACCCGGCTTGTCTCGGCCGCGCATCGAACGACATCGCCGCCCTCGAAGGGCGGCGATGTCGCGTTCGGTCCGCCGCGATCTCGGGCCTTCAGCCCTCCAGCGCCGAGTCGCTCGGGGTCGTCGGCGGCCTCAGGTCCGCCTGGCGGTCATGCCGACGCTTGCGCTCGCCGCTCGGGGAGTGGCCGAAGTGGTCGTGGTAGCACTTGGTGAAGTGCGGTGGCGAGACGAAGCCGCAGGCCAGGGCCACCTCGGTGATCGGCATATGGGTCTGCTGCAGCAGCAGCCGTGCCCGGGCCAGGCGCAGTTCCAGGTAGTACTTGAGCGGCGAGCAGCCCACGTAGCGCTGGAAGAGCCGCTCCAGCTGGCGCCGCGACAGCCCGGCGTAGCTGGCCAGATCGTCCAGGGCCAGCGGCTCCTGCAGGTTGGCCTCCATCAGGGTGGCCACCTCCTCCAACTTGGGGTGGCTGTGACCCAGGCGCACCCGCAGCGGGGTGCGCTGGCGGTCGCCCACGCCGCGGATCCGCTCGTGGATGAACTCCTCGGCGATCGCCTCGGCCACTGCCAGGCCCTGCTGGCGGCCGATCAGGTTGAGCATCATGTCCAGGGGGGCGATGCCGCCCGAACAGGTGTAACGGTCGCGATCCATGACGAACAGCTGGGAGGTGAAGGTCACCGCGGGGAAGCGCCGCGCCTCGTGCAGGCTCCCGATGTGCTCCCAGTGCAGGGTACAGCGATAGCCGTCGAGCAGCCCCGCCCGGGCCAGCACATAGCCGCCGGTACACACCGCCCCCAGGGGGATGTGCCGCTCGGCCAGGCGCCGGAGCCAGGACAGGGTCGCGCGATCGTCGTGACGCTGCACCTCGACCCCGCCGCACACCAGCAGCAGGTCCAGGGCCGGCATGGGCTCCAGCGCCTGATCCACCGCCATGGCCAGGCCGTTGCTGGCCTCCACCGCGGCACCGTCACGACTCACCAGGTGCCAGGTGTAGAGGGTGCGATCGGCCAGGTGGTTGGCCATGCGCAACGGCTCCAGCGCCGAGGAGAAGGCGAGTTGGGAGAAGCCCGGCAGCAGCAGGAAGCCGATATCGTAGTGGCCCTTGGCCGGTACGGGAGATTCCATCGTCTGCCTCCTCCTCGGTGGTGCCGGACACCGTTTCCCCTCAGGGATAGCCTACCCGTTGGACCACCGGCAAGGTCGTCCCGCTCCCGCGAGGTGTCGCTGCGCCCAAGGCCGCCGACGTCGGCAGGCAAATCCGTCTTGCACGGCGCGCGATACTGAGCCTAACGACGAGCGGCGCCCCAGCCCCCGAGGAGGCACGACGATGGCACCCCAAGCGACCGAACAGGCTCCGTCCCGGCCGGCGGACAATCTGAGCATCGCCCGCGCGGTGCGGCTCTGGCCCATCGAGGAGATCGCCCATCGCCTGGGCCTGCCCGGCGAGGCGGTGGAACCCTATGGGCGGGGCATCGCCAAGCTCGACCTGGCGGCCGTGGAGGCCCTGGCCGAGCGCCCGCGAGGACGCTACGTGGTGGTGACCTCGATGACCCCGACCCCGCCCGGCGAGGGCAAGACCACTACCGCCATCGGCCTGGTGCAGGGCCTGCAACGCCTCGGCCACATCGCCAGCGTGGCCCTGCGCCAGCCCTCCATGGGCCCCACCCTGGGGCTCAAGGGCGGCGCCACCGGCGGCGGCTACAGCCAGGTGCTGCCCATGGAGCGCATCAACCTGCACCTCACCGGCGACCTCCATGCGGTGGGGGCGGCCCACAACCTGCTCGCGGCCATGGTCGACAACCATCTGCACCATCGTCTCGAGCCCGAACTGGACCCCCGTGAGGTCCGCTGGCAGCGCGTCATCGATCTCAACGATCGCGCCCTGCGGCATCTGGTGCTGGGCCTCGGCAGCCACGGCGACGGCGTGCCCCGCCAGGGCGGCTTCGAGATCACCGCCGCCTCCGAGGTGATGGCGGTGCTGGCCCTGGCCGACTCACTGGCCGATCTGCGCCGGCGGCTGGGACGACTGGTGGTGGGCCTGGATCGCGCGGGCGAGCCGGTCACCGCCGAGCAGGTCGGCGCCGCCGGCGCCATGACGGTGCTGCTCAAGGAGGCGCTCAAGCCCAACCTGCTGCAGACCCTGGAGCATGCCCCGGCGCTGATCCACGCCGGGCCCTTCGGCAACATCGCCCACGGCAACTCGTCGATCGTCGCCGACCGCATCGGCCTGCACGCCGGCGACTTCCTGGTCACCGAGGCGGGCTTCGGCGCCGACATGGGCGCCGAGCGCTTCTTCAACATCAAGTGCCGGGCCTCGGGCCTCGAGCCCGACGCCGCGGTGCTGGTGGTCACGGTGCGCGCCCTGAAGTACCACAGCGGTCGCCACCGGGTGGTACCCGGCCAGCCACTCCCCGTCTCGCTGCTGGGGGAGTCCCCCGAGGAAGTCCGGGAGGGCGGGGCCAACCTGCTCAAGCAGATCGACAACGTGCGCGCCCACGGCCTCACCCCGGTGGTGGCGATCAACGCCTTCCCCGGCGACCATGCCAGCGAGTATGCCGCCATCCGCGAACTGGCCGCCTCGGTGGGGGTGCGCGCCGAGGTCTCCCACCATGTGCGCGACGGCGGCGAAGGGGCCCTGGCCCTGGCGGAGGCACTGCTCGAGGCGATAGACGAAGCCGACGAAGCCGGGAGCGACTTCCACTACCTCTACCCCGCCGAGCTGCCCCTGGCGGAAAAGATCGAGCGCATCGCCACGCGCCTCTACGGCGCCGATGGGGTCGACTTCGCCCCCGGTACCCGGGAGCGGCTCGAGGCCTGGCAGCGCCAGGGATACGGCGAGCTGCCGGTGTGCATCGCCAAGACGCATATGTCGCTGTCCCACGATGCGCGCCTGCTCGGGGCCCCGACCGGCTGGCGGCTACCGGTGCGCGAGGTGCGCCTCTCCGCCGGCGCCGGCTTCGTCTATGCCCTGGCCGGTGACATCCGCACCCTGCCCGGGTTCAACGCCTCGCCGGCCGCCACCCGGCTCGACATCGACGAGAATGGCGAAACCGTGGGACTCTACTGACCTTATAAGCCGAGCTTGTCGCGGGTGGCGTAGTACCAGGCGCCCAGCGCCGAGAGCGGTACCCGCAGCAGGCGGCCACCGGGGAACGGCAGGTGGGGCAGGCCGGCGAAGGCGTCGAAGCGCTCGTCCTGGCCATGCATCACCTCGGCGATCAGCTTGCCGGCCAGGTGGGTGCAGGTGACGCCGTGGCCGGAGTAGCCCTGGGCATAGTAGACGTTGCCGTTGATCACCCCGAACTGGGGCAGGCGGCTGAGCGTCATCAGGAAGGTGCCGCTCCAGGCGTAGTCCACCCTGACGTCGGCCAGTTCCGGGAAGGTCCTCGCCAGCTTGGGCCGGATCACCGCCTCGATGTCGCCGGGGTCGTCGTCGCCGTAGTTGACCCCGCCGCCATAGAGCAGGCGGTTGTCGCGGGTCAGGCGGTAGTAGTCCAGCAGGTAGTTGCAGTCCTCCACCGCCAGGCCATTGGGGAGCAGGGAGCGGGCACGCTCCTCGCCCAGCGGCTCGGTGGTGATGATCTGGGTACCGCAGGGCATCGACTTGCCCTCGATCTCCGGCAGCACGCCCTTGAGGTAGGCGTTGCCGGCCATCACGACCCGCTCGGCGCGCACGCTCCCGCGGGCGGTATGCACCCTCACCGGCTCGCCATGGTCGAGCCCGGTCACCGGCGAGCCCTCGAGGATGCGCCCGCCCAGCGACTCCAGGGCCGCCGCCTGCCCCAGCACCAGGTTGAGGGGGTGCAGGTGGCCGCCGCCGTGGTCGACCAGGGCGCCGGTGTAGCGCTCCGAGCCCACCTCGCGCTTCACCGCCTCGCCCTCCAACAGCTCCAGCTCGTGGTAGCCGTAGCGCTCCCACAACGCCTGGTGCTCGCGTAGCCCCTCGAGCTGCCTGGCATTGCAGGCGGCGAAGAGGTTGCCGTCCTTGAGGTCGCAGTCGATAGCGTACTGGTCGATCCGCTCGCGGATGATGCGGTTGCCCTCGAAGGCCATATCCCCCAGGGCGCGGGCGGTATCCAAGCCGTACTTCGCCTCGATGACGTCCAGGTCGCGGCTGTAGCTGTTGACGATCTGTCCGCCGTTGCGGCCGGAGGCGCCGAAGCCGACCCGCGAGGCCTCGAGCACCACCACCGAGAGGCCGCGCTCGGCCAGGTGCAGGGCGGCGGAGATGCCGGTGAAGCCGGCCCCCACCACGCAGACGTCACACGTCACCTCGCCTTCCAGGGCGGGACGCTCGGGCGCGGGATTGGCGGTGGCGGCGTACCAGGACGCGGCGTGGCCAATAACGGAAGAGGCGGAAGAGACGGGTGAGATGGACATCGGAGCCCCCTTTATGGTGATTTTATTCAACACTTGAAAGCCATGATACGCCTAACTCCGCGGAAATGGCAATTCATACGCCATGCAATACTCACCAAAAAAGACCGCCGGACCGGCCCTGGGCCGACCCGGCGGTCGTGGCGATGCAGGAGCGCGGCTCACACCCTGAGCAGCAGGTGCTCGCGCTCCCAGGAGCTGATCACCTGGAAGTAGGCGCGGTGTTCGGCGCGCTTCACCGCCAGGTAGCTGTGGGTGAAGCGTTCGCCGAGGATGTCGGCCAGCGCCTGGCACTCATGGAGCTGGTCCAGGGCCGGGCCGATATCGTCGGGCAGCTTGTGGCCGCCGGACCAGGCCGAGCCCACCATGGGCGGACGCGGGTCGAGCTGTCTCAGCATGCCCAGATAGCCACAGGCCAGGGAGGCGGCCATCACCAGGTAGGGATTGGCGTCGGCACCGGCCAGGCGGTTCTCCACTCGGGTCGCCTCGGGACCGGAGACCGGCACCCGCAGGCCCACGGTGCGGTTGTCCATTCCCCACTCCACGTTGATCGGCGCCGAACCGCTGCTGTCGGTGCGCATCAGGCGGCGGTAGGAGTTGACGTTGGGCGCCAGCAGCGGCATGGCCGCGGGCAGGTACTCCTGCAGGCCGCCGATGAAGTGGTGGAAGAGCCGGCTGGGCTGGCCGTCGTCGCCGGCGAAGAGGTTGTTGCCCCGCTCGGCGTCGAGCAGGCTCTGATGGATGTGCATGGAGCTGCCCGGCTCGCCTGCCATGGGCTTGGCCATGAAGGTGGCGTACATGCCGTGGCGCAGCGCCGTCTCGCGCAGGGTACGCTTGAACATCACCACCTGGTCGGCCAGCAGGAGCGGGTCGCCGTGCTGAAAGTTGACCTCCATCTGCCCCGCCCCCTCCTCGTGGATGAGGGTGTCCAGGTCGAGGTTCATGGCCTCGCAGTAGTCGTACATCTCCTCGAAGAGCGGATCGAACTCGTTGACCGCGTCGATGGAGAAGGACTGGCGGCTGCTCTCCTGGCGACCGGTGCGGCCGATGGGCGGCTCCAGCGGATAGTCGGAGTCGGTGTTGGTCTTGACCAGGTAGAACTCCACCTCCGGGGCGATCACCGGCTTCCAGCCGCGATCGGCGTACAGCGAGAGCACCCGCTTGAGCACGTGGCGGGGCGCGAGCTCCACCGGCTCCCCGGTCAGGTAGTAGCAGTCGTGGATGATCTGGGCGGTGGGGTCCTCGGCCCAGGGCACCGGGTAGATGGCGTCGGGGTCGGGCACCAGTTCCATGTCCCGCTCGGCGGGATTCCAGAAGCGGATGTCCTCGTCGTCGGGATAGCCCCCGGTGACGGTCTGGATGAAGATGGAGTCGGGCAGGCGCGGTCGCCCGCCGCCCAGGTACTTGCCGGCGGGCATGATCTTGCCCTTGAGGATGCCGGTCTGGTCGGTCACCAGGCATTCGACCTCGGTGATGCCGTGGGTCTGGAACCAATCGGTGAGGAGCGGCTGCTCCTGGCGGTTACTCATGGGGATCTTCCTTGCTCGTGGTAAGGCGGCCCCCGGCGCGGCCGGGGGCCTGCCGCTCAGCGAGACTGGACCTCGGACCACAGCTGCTGGAAGGTCTGCAGGGCATCGCCTTCCAGGCTGGGGGTGAAGCTCAGGCGCACCATGTCATCCTCGCTGGGGGTCACCGGCGGCTGGGTGAGCACCTCGTCGAGGTGGGGCTCGGCGGCGGCGTTGGGGCTGGCATAGTAGTTGTAGTTGGAGAGCCGGGCGCCCACCTCGGCATCCAGGATGAAGTCGATGAACTCGTGGGCCATGTCGGGATTGGGGGCCTCGGCCGGAATCAGCATGGCGTCCACCCACATCTCGGCGCCCTCGTCGGGGATCATGAAGTCCAGGGTCGCGAAGGTCTCCGGGTCCTCGTCCTTGAAGAAGAGGTAGTCACCGTTGTAGCTCATGCCCACGTGAGTGACGCCGCGGGCCAGTTGCTGCAGGGCCGGCGTGCCGTCGGTGAAGCCGCTGAAGTTGTCGCGCCCCTTGGTGTCGATGATCAGCCGGGCAGCCTCCCGCCACGCCTCGGGATCGGTGCAGTCGTAGCCGTGGCCCAGGTAGGCGCAGGCCGCCCCCATGGTCACCTGGCCGTCGCCCATCATCGCGAAGGGATGCTCGGGGTTGACCTCGGGGTCGAACATCAAGGACCAGCTCTTGGGGGCGTCCGGAAAGGTCTCGGTGTTGTAGACGACGGCGGTGGTGCCCCACTGGTAGGGCGCGCTGTACTCGGCGCCGGGGTCGTAGCTGGGGTCCCGGAACTGCTCCATGACGTTGTCCAGGTTCTCGAGCTTCGACTTGTCGAGCTTCTGTACCAGGCCGGTCTCGATCAGCCGCGGGATGTAGTAGTTGGACGGCACGATGATGTCATACTGGGAGACCCCGCCGGCGTTGAGCTTGGCGAACATCTCGGGCAGCGAGTTGAAGTAGTTCTGCACCACCTCGACGTCGTGGGCCTCCTCGAAGGCCTCGATGATCCCCGGGTCCATGTACTCGGTCCAGTTGAACAGGTAGAGCTTGTTCTCCTGGGCCTGGGCGCTGCCGGCGAGCAGCAGCCCACCGAGGGACAGGGCCAGGGCGGTCTTGTTGATTGTCATCTTGCTCTCCTCGTTTCCCCTAGGGTTGGCAGGTGCCGGCTCAGGCCGGCCGGCGACGGCTGAACACCAGGCTGATGATGGCGGCGATGGCCACCGCGCCGATCATCAGGGTGGCGATGGCATTGATCTCCGGCGACACCCCCTTCTTGATCGCGCCCCAGATGTAGATGGGCAGGGTCGCGCTCTCCGGCCCGGCGGTGAAGAAGCTGATCACGAAGTCATCCACCGACAGGGTAAAGGAGAGGAAGAAGGCGGAGATCAACGCCGGCTTGATGGTCGGCAGCATGAAGTGCACCGCCCGCTTGGCCGGCGTGGCATAGAGGTCCTTGGCCGCCTCGAACAGCGTCGGGTCGAGGCCCACGAAGCGCGAGTAGACGATCAGCGCCACGAAGGGCACCTGGAAGGTGACGTGGGCGATGATCATGGTGGGCAGCCCCGGCTGCAGCAGCCCGGTGAGGCGGTGGACCTGCACGAAGAAGGCCATCTCCGAGATGCCGAAGACGATGTCCGGCAGCACGATGGGCAGGTAGATCAGCACGATCAGCCAGCCCAGCTTGCGGTGGCGGTGGCGATACATGCCGTAGCCGATCAGGCAGCCGATCACCAGGGCGATCACCGAGGAGACGATGGCCAGCACCATGCTGTTGGCGAAGGCCGAGAGGATCTCCTCGTTGCCCAGCAGGCGGTGATACCAGCGCAGCGAGATGCCGGTGAAGGTTGCCGCGCTGTTGGAGGCGTTGAAGGAGAACAGCACCACCACGGCGAGCGGCAGGTAGAGGAACGCCAGGGTCAGCCACCAGAAGGCGGTCAGGCCGCGCTTGAGGGTCCGTTTTCTCATATCACCACCTCCTCGCCGCCACCCAGGCGCTTGCCGATGCGACGCATGGCGAAGAGCCCCACGAAGGTGGCGATCAGCATCAGGATCGCGCCGGCCGCCCCCAACGGCCAGTTGGATGCGCCGGCGAACTGGTTGGCCACCAGGTTGCCCAGCATCATCCCCTTGCCGCCGCCCAGCAGCTCGGGAATCACGTACATGCCGAAGGCGGGAATCGCCACCAGCACGATGCCCGCCAGCAGCCCCGGCAGGGTCTGGGGGAAGACGGCGTGCCAGAAGGCCCGCACCGGCGAGGCGTAGAGGTCCTGGGCGGCCTCCACCTGGGCGGTGTCGAGCTTCTCGAAGGCGGCGTAGAGCGGCAGCACCATGAACGGCAGGAAGTTGTAGACCAGGCCCAGGGTGACCGCGAAGTTGGAGGGGTAGAGCCCCATGTTGGCACTGATCAGGCCCAGCGCCTCGGCGAGCTCCGAGAGCGGGGTGCCGGGCGCCAGCAGGTTCATCCAGCCGAAGGTGCGGATCACCTGGTTGGTCCAGCTGGGCACCACCACCAGCAGCAGCATGATGGGGCGCCACTTCTCGCGGCAGGTGGTGATGTAGTAGGCGATGGGATAGGCCACCAGCACCACTAGGCCGGTGGAGACCAGGGTCTGCCACAGCGAGCGCAACAGGGTGTAGAGGTTGCCCGGGCTCCAGCCCAGGAAGCCGAAGCCCGCCAGGCGCCGGAAGGACTCCAGCGACAACGGCATCTCCGGCAGGCCGTAGGGGCCGTTGGTCATGAAGGCCACGCCCATCAGGTAGGCGCTGGGCAGCACCAGGAAGATCACGATCCAGGTCGCCCCGGGGGCCACGGTGAACAGCAGGTGGCGGCTCTCGCGCACCATGGCGCGACTGCGGGCGGAGGGAACTACGCCGGAATAGGACATGGTCGTCTCCTCACTCGCTCAGGGTGGCGAGGTCTTCCGGCGCCACCGTCACGGTGACCCGATCGCCCACTTCGGGCAGCCGCCGCCCCCGGTTGTTGAGCGTGGCCTGCAGGGTCGTCTCGCCGATCTCCAGCCGATACTCGGCGTGGCTGCCGCGGTAGAGCCGCTCGGCCACGGTGGCCGGCAGGTGGTTGTCGCCCACCACCTCGCCGGGCAGCAGATCGAGGGTCTCGGGGCGGATCAGCAGCAGCCCGCCCTCCCCCGGGGCCTCGGCGATCAGTTCGCCGAGCGGCGTGGTCAGCCGGTTGCCCGAGCGGGCGCTGACCGGATAGAGGTTGTCGTGGCCCATGAAGCGCGCCACGAAGGCATTGGCCGGGTGCTCATAGACCTCCCGCGGGGCGCCCACCTGCTGGATCACCCCGCCGTTGAGCACGGCGATGCGATCCGACATCACCATCGCTTCCTGCTGGTCGTGGGTGACGAAGACGAAGGTCATGCCCAGGCGCTTCTGCACCCGCAGCAGTTCCACCTGCAGTTGGCTGCGCAACCCGGCGTCCAGGGCCGACAGCGGCTCGTCGAGGAGCAGCACGTCGGGTTCGCAGACCAGGGCGCGGGCCAGGGCGATACGCTGGCGCTGGCCGCCGGAGAGCTGGTCGACGCGACGGTCCACCAGGTCGCCGAGCTGGATGAACTCGGCGATCTTCGCTACCCGGGCCTCGCGCTCCTCCGGGGGCATGCCGCGCATCTTGAGGCCGAAGGCCAGGTTCTCGCGCACCGAGAGGTGCGGGAAGAGCGCATAGGACTGGAAGACGGTGTTGACGCTGCGGCGGTGGGGCGGCACCTCGGTGACGTCGCGACCACCGATGGCCAGGCGACCGTCGTCGGCCTCCTCGAGGCCGGCGAGGATGCGCAGCAATGTGGTCTTGCCGCAACCGGACGGCCCCAGCAGGGTGAAGAACTCGCCGGCCTGGATGGTCAGGTCCACCCCGTCCAGGGCCACGGTGTCGCGCCCGAAGCGCTTGTGCAGCCCCTGCATCTGGATGGCGGAGGCCTCCCGGGCCGACTCGACGGTGGCGGTTCGCCGGACCTGGGCGTCGGCGGCATCCGCGATCAGGGTATCGTTCATGGGCTTGCCCTCTCTTGTTATTGCCGGCCCGTTCACAGCCGGTCGCGCAGTTTGTAGAAATGGGTCGCCAACACCAGCAGTGGGGTGCGCAGCCAGGGACCGCCGGGAAAGCGGCGGTGCGGCATGGCGGCGAAGGCGTCGAAGCGTTCGCTCTGCCCGGCGATGGCCTCGGCCATCAGCCGGCCGGCGAGCCCGGCCAGGGCCATGCCGTGGCCCGAGTAGCCCTGGGCGTAGTAGAGGTTCGCGCCCAGGCGACCGAAGTCGGGGGCCCGATCCAGGGTGATGGCCACGTCGCCGCCCCAGCGGTACTCGATCCTCACGCCCTCGAGCACCGGGAAGAGCCGGGCGATCTTGGCGTCCATGCGCGTCTCCAGTCCCGGCGGCTCACGGCCGTCGTAGCTCACCTCGCCACCGTAGATCAGCCGGCGATCGCCGGAGAGCCGGTAGTAGTCGAGCACGAAGTTGGCATCGGACAGGGCATCGTTGCGGGGCAGCACCCGGGCCGCCTGCTCCGGTGACAACGGCTCGGTGGCGATCATGTAGTTGGCGGCACGCATCACCCGCCCCGAGAGCTCCGGCACCAGCCCCGCCTGGAAGGCGTTGGTGCCCAGCACCACGAAGTCCGCCGTCACCCGGCCCCGGGCGGTATCGACCCGCGCCGGCTGGCCGCGGCGGATGGCCGTGGCGGCGCTGTTCTCGTGGATGGCCACGCCCGCGTCGCGCGCGGCACGGGCCAGGCCCAGGGTGTAGTTAAGGGGATGCAGGTGGCCGGCGTCGCGCTCGTGCAGGGCGGCCGGGTAGGCGTCGGTGACCACGCGCTCGCGCAGCGCCTCGCCGTGGAGCATCGTCAGGCCGGGGTAGTCGTAGTCGCGGGCCATGCGTTCGCGGAAGGCCTCGAGCTCGCGCACGTGGCGCGGCTTGACCGCCGCATGCAGGTAGCCCCAGGCCAGGTCGCAGGGGATGGCGTGGCGCTCGACCCGCTCCGCGGTGAGACGCACCGCCTCGCGGCTCATCGCCCAGATATCGCGGGCCGCGGAGCGTCCCAGGGCCTTCTCCACGGTGGCCATGTCGGTACCCAGCCCCGGCAGGATCTGCCCGCCGCTGCGCCCCGAGGCGCCGTAGCCGATCTCCCCGGCCTCGAGCAGCACCACCGAATAGCCCCGCTCGGCCAGCTCGAGCGCCGCCGAACAGCCGGTGACGCCACCGCCGATCACGCAGACGTCGGCACGTGCCTCGCCCTCCAGCGGCGGGAAGTCGCCGAGCGCCACGGCGACGGAATCGCGATACCAGGAAGCGGCGGGCGAGTCGAAGGCAGACATGCGGGGTCCCCGTGGATGGTGGCGCGGTGCGCTCGTTGTTGTGGAAGACGGTGTCTTGCTGCCGATCAGTTTGACACCAGGCGGGACGCCCATGTCAAGTATTCAATAACAACCATCGTGACTCAATCGTCTGACACAGGGGCCGAAAGGTCCTCCCCATCCTCGGCACAGGCCTCGACAAAGGCCTTCCTCGCGCAACGAAGGGAGCCGTCACCGGCGCATGGCCGCCACCCGGGCGTCAAGAAATACCAGTCATTCGGTCACAGGGAGCTCGGTGGGGAAGGACACCGGCAGGCGCGGGTCGCAGGCGGCGCCCCGGGCCGGGGCGGCCCGGGGCGTGGAGACGCACTCAGCCTCCGCAGGTGGGACAGGCCGGGTCGCGGGGCACTCGGAAGCGGCGCCACTCGCCGGTCAGGCCGTCGAAGGTGGAGAGCCCGGCGTGGGGCGTGCCGGCGCCGCTGAGCAGCTTGATCGCCTCCAGCGCCTGGAAGCTGCCGATCAGCCCCACCAGCGGCGCCACGACCCCGCTCTCGGCGCAGGAGAGCGCCTCGTCGCCCCGGCCGTCCGGGGGGTAGAGGCAGGCGTAGCAGGGGCAGGCGGGATCGCGGGGATCGAACACCGCCAGCTGGCCGGAGAAGCGGATCGCCGCCCCGGAGACCAGCGGCACGCAGGCCTCGCGACAGGCGGCGTTGATGGCATAGCGGCTGGAGAAGCGATCGGTGCAGTCGAGCACCACGTCCGCGCTGGCCACGGCCGCGTCCAGGGCCTCGCCGTCGAGGTGGGTGGTCAGCGCCTCGATCCGACAGCCCGGGTTGAGCGCCAGGGCCGCGTCGCGCGCCGACTCGGCCTTGTTGCGCCCCAGGTCGGCCTGGCCATGGGCGATCTGGCGCTGCAGGTTGGAGAGCTCCACCGCGTCGGCGTCGGCCAGGGTCAGCCGCCCCACGCCGGCGGCGGCCAGGTAGAGGGCCACCGGCGAGCCCAGGCCACCGGCGCCGACGACCAGGGCATGGCCGGCCCGCAGCCGCTCCTGCCCCGGGATGTCGATGGCCTCGAGCATGATCTGGCGGCTGTAGCGCAACAGGTCCTGGTCATTCATGGGGGTGCTCACTTGTCCTCGAACTCCTCGATATCGGGCACGTGGAGGGCGAACTCCTCCTTGACCTCCTCCATCACCACGTAGCTCTTGGACTCCTTGACGCCGGGCAGGGTCAGCACCACGTCGCCGAGCAACTGGCGGTAGGCGGACATCTCGGGGATGCGGCACTTGAGGATGTAGTCGAACTGGCCGGAGACCAGGTGGCACTCCTGGATCTGCGGCAGCCTGGCCACGGCGCGACGGAACTCGTCGAACACCGCCGGCGACTGGGTCTCCAGGCTGATCTCCACGAACACCAGCAGGTTGGCCTTGAGCGCCCGGGGGTCGAGCAAGGCCTTGTAGCCGCGGATCACCCCGGCCCGCTCCAGGCGCTTGACCCGTTCCAGGCAGGGCGTGGTGGAGAGCCCCACCTGGCTGGCCAGGTCGACGTAGGAGATGCGCGCATTCTCCTGCAGGCAGCGCAGGATCTTGAGGTCGATACGGTCGAGGGCGCGGGTCTTGGCTTTCATCGTATGGGCGGACACCGGTCGGATGGTCGGGAGCGCCATCGCGGCAGCGGAATCGACTGGAAATCGCCCGGCAATGCGACGGCATTCGGAAAAATCATCTACTCAAGGTGTACCACACCCGGACCATCGGCCGCCAGCCACGCCTGGGCTGATGCGAGGCAGGCGCAGCGGGCCTTGCGGCTCGGCGCTCAGCCCGGGACCCGCCCCAGGCTGACCCGCTCGTGGCCGCCCAGGTCGCGGCGGCTGGCCACCTCGAGGTAGCCGGCCGCGTCGAGCGCGGCGCGCACCGCCGCGGCCTGCCGCCAGCCGTGCTCCAGCAGCAGCCAGCCACCCGGCAGCAGATGGGCGCGGGCCTCGCGTACCAGCTGGCGCAGGTCGGCCAGGCCGGCGTCGCCGGACACCAGGGCGCTCGAGGGCTCGAAGCGCACGTCGCCCTGGCCCAGGTGGGGGTCGTCGGCGGCGATGTAGGGGGGGTTGGACACCACCAGCTCGAAGCGCCCGCCGCCCTCATCGGCATCGAGGGCGGCGAACCAGTCGCCCTCGCGGAAGACGGCGTTGTCGAGGCCCAGCCGTGCGGCGTTGCGCCGGGCCAGGGCCACCGCCTCTGGGCGGATGTCGACGCCCAGTGCCTCCCAGCCCGGCCGCTCGCTGGCGAACGCCAGGGCGATGGCACCGCTGCCGGTGCCCAGGTCGAGCAACCGCCCCGCGGCGGCCGGGGCCTTCTCCAGGGCGGCCTCCACCAGGGTCTCGGTGTCCGGGCGCGGGATCAGGGTGCCGGGATTGGTGGCCAGGGGCAGCCCCCAGAACTCGCGCTCGCCGGTCAGATAGGCCACCGGCTCCCCCGCCGCGCGCCGTGCCAGCAGGGCCACGAAGCGCTCGGCCTGGTCCTCCCCGGCCGCGCGATCGCCCCAGGTGTAGAGCCAGGTGCGATCGACGCCCAGCACATGGCAGAGCAGCACCTCGGCATCCAGTCGCGGGCTCGGCGAGCCGGCCGCGGCCAGGCGTGCGGCCCCCTCGGTAAGCAGCGCGTCCAGGCGCATCAGCCCTCCTGCTGCAGGGCGCGGGATGAGTCGGCCGCTACCAGGCGCGCCGCGGCCTCCACCAGCAGAGCATCGAGGCGCATCACGCCTCCTGCTGCTGCAGGGCAGCCAGCTGCTCGGCCTGGTACTCGTGGATCAGCGGCTCGATCACCTCGTCGAGCTGCTCGCCGCTCACCACCTCCCCCAGCTTGTAGAGGGTGAGGTTGATGCGGTGGTCGGTGACCCGCCCCTGGGGAAAGTTGTAGGTGCGGATGCGCTCGCTGCGATCCCCGGAGCCCACCAGGCTCTTCCGGGCGTCGGCCTGCCGCTGGCGCTGGCTGTCCACGGCACTCCGCTTGAGGCGCGCGGCCAGCAGCGCCATCGCCTTGGCGCGGTTCTTGTGCTGGCTGCGCTCCTCCTGGCACTCCACCACCACGCCGCTGGGCAGGTGGGTGATGCGGATGGCGGAGTCGGTGGTGTTGACGTGCTGGCCGCCGGCGCCGCTGGAGCGGAAGGTATCCACCCGCAGGTCGTTGGGGTCGAGGTCGATGTCGCCTACCTCGTCGGCCTCGGGCATCACCGCCACGGTGCAGGCGGAGGTGTGGATGCGGCCCTGGGACTCGGTGGCCGGCACCCGCTGCACGCGGTGCGCCCCGGACTCGAACTTGAGCCGGGCGTAGACGCCCTCGCCCTTGATGCGCGAGATGATCTCCTTGTAGCCGCCCTGGTCGCCGTGGCTGACGCTGACCACCTCGACCTTCCAGCCGTGCTGCTCGGCGTAGCGGGAGTACATGCGGAAGAGGTCACCGGCGAACAGCGCCGCCTCGTCGCCGCCGGTGCCGGCGCGAATCTCCAGGAAGACGTTGCGGCCGTCGTCGGGGTCCCGGGGCACCAGCAGCCGCTTGAGGCGCGCCTCCAGGGCCTCGAGCCTGTCGCGGCCCTCGGCCAGTTCCAGCTCGGCCAGCTCGCGCATCTCGGGGTCGCTGTCGGAGGCGAGCTGCTCGGCGGCCTCGAGGTCGCCCTCCACGGCACGGAACTCGCGCCACGCCTCCACCAGCGACTCGAGCTCGGCGTATTCGCGGGAGTAGTCGCGGAAGCGGGCCTGGTCGCCGATCACCTCGGGCTCCGCCAGCAGGGCGGCGAGCTCCTCGAAGCGCTCGCCGAAGGCGTCGAGACGCTGACGCAGGGAAGCTTTCATGAGTCGGTCCTATCGGGTCTTGTCGGGAGTGGCGTCGACCAGCAGCGTGCCGGCCGCCTCCAGCAGGTCGTGGCGCTCGGCGGAGGCGGCCTCGCGCAGCGCCACCGTGGGGCCGTGCAGCAGGCGGTTGGTGAGCTGGTGGGCCAGGCGGCGCACCACGGCTTCCGGGTCCTCGCCGCGCCCCAGGCGCGCCAGGGCCTGCTCCAGGGAGCGGTCGCGCAGCGCCTCGCCGCGGGCACGGTAGTCGTGGATCAGCTCGCCGCCGCTGCGCACGCGGCGATCATGCAGCCAGGCGCCGACGCCGTGCTCGATGATCGACTCCGCCTGGTCGGCGGCCACCTGGCGATGGCGACGGTTCTCCTCGATCACCTCCTGCAGGTCGTCCACCGTATACAGGAATATATCGGCCAGCTCGCCCACCTCGGGCTCGATGTCCCGGGGCACGGCGATGTCGACCATGAAGATCGGCCGGTGACGGCGCTTCTTCAGCGCCCGCTCCACCATGCCCTTGCCGAGGATCGGCAGGGGCGCCGCCGTGGAGGAGATGACGATGTCGGCCTCGACCAGGGCGTCGGGGATGGCATTCAGGGTGACCGCCCGGCCGCCCAGGGGGCCGGCCAGCTGCTCGCCGCGCTCGCGGGTCCGGTTGGCCACGGTGAGCTGGCTCACGCCGGCCTCATGGAGGTGGCGAGCGACCAGCTCGATGGTCTCGCCGGCACCGATCAGCAGCGCCCGGGCGCGACCGAAGTCCTCGAAGATGCGGCTGGCCAGGCTCACCGCGGCGTAGGCCACCGACACCGGGTTCTTGCCGATGCCGGTCTCGGTGCGCACCTGCTTGGCCACGGCGAAGGTATGCTGGAAGAGGCTCTCGAGCTCGCGGCCCAGCCCGCTGGCCTGACGGCTGGCCTGGTAGGCGTCCTTGAGCTGGCCCAGTATCTGCGGCTCGCCCAGCACCATGGAATCGAGCCCCACCGCCACCCGCATCAGGTGGCGGGCGGCGGCGTCGTCCAGGTAGTGGTAGGCGCATCGCGTCAGGTCCTCCGTGGCGAGGCCGTGGAAGCGCCCCAGCCACTGCAGGATCGCCCGCTCCCCCTGGGGCTCGGTGACGCAATAGAGCTCCGTGCGGTTGCAGGTAGAGAGCACCGCCGCCTCCTGCACCTCGGGCAGGCCACGCAGTTCGCCCAGCGCCGCCTCCAGCTCGGCGGGGGCGAAGGCCACCTGCTCGCGCACCTCCACGGTGGCGGTCCGATGATTGATTCCTAGGGCAAGCAGCGTCATGCGTCGGGCGTCTTCGCTAGTGATCGCCGGCCAGGGCGGCGTCGGGAATATTGCGCCGAGAGTCTACCATAGGCCGACCCGATTGGGTGCCCTCCCCCCGAGCGCTTTGCCCGCCGCGGCCGAGCCGTTATGCTGGGCGCTCAGCACCGCAAGCGAGACGCCCATGGCCTCCGCCACCCGCCCTGCCTTCCCAGCTAGACGCCACCGCCTGGCGGCCCTGGCGCTGGTTCCCCTGATCGCCGGCTGCCAGGCGCTGACCGCCGGCGATGCCGCTCCGGAGCGGATGGACGACCCCCTGGCCGGGGCTCCGCCCATCGAACGCGGCCTGGACGCCGAGGGGCTGGCCGGGTTGCTGGGTGCCGAGCTGGCCGGTCAGCGCGGCGACTACCGCCGCGCGGCCGAGGGCTACCTGGCGGCCACGCAGCGCTACCCCTCCCCCACCCTGGCCGAGCGGGCGGCCCTGGCCGCCAGCTTCGGCGGCGAGCACGAGCTGCTGGAGCGGGCCGCGGATCGCTGGCAGGCGCTCGCCCCCGGCGCCGAGGCCCCCTCGCGCCTGCTGGCCAGCCTGGCGATGCAGCGCGGCGACTGGCCCGAGGCGCTGCGCCAGCGTCTGGCCCAGGTACGCCGCGGCGGTGACAGCGACCTCACCGCCTTCGCCGAGTCGGCGCTGGCCGAGGAGGCCGACCCGCGCCCGCTGCTGACCCTGCTCCGCGAGCACCTCGCGACGGCCCCCAAGGACGCCCGCCGCCATGACGCCGAACTGGCCACCGCCCTGCTCGAGGTCGCCGCCGGCGAGACCGCCGCCGCCGAGCGCCGTCTCGACCGGCTGGGCGCCCGGGCGCCGGAACTCCCCGCCCTGTGGCTGACCCGCGCCCGGCTGGCCCAGGAGGACGGCGACCACGCGGCCGCCCGCGACGCCGCCCGACGGGGCCTGGCGGTCTCGCCGGGGGACGCCCGCTTCATCCTGCTGCTGGCCCAGAGCGAGCTGCGCCTGGGCAATGTCGCCGCCGCCGAGGCCCAGACCGACGGCCTGCTCGAGGAGCATGCCGGCAATGCCCAGCTGCACCTGGCCCTGGCCCGCCTCTACCTGGACGAGGGACACCCCGAGCCGGCCCGCCGCCTGCTGCTGCCCCTGGTGGAGGAGGCCGAGGCCCCGCCCGAGGCCTTCTTCGTGCTCGGCGACATCGCCCGGGCCGAGGGCGAGGTGGACAACGCCCTCCTCTATTACCGCCAGGTGCCCTCCGGCGAGGCCTTCCTCGCCGCCCGGCTGCGCGCCGCGCGGATGCTGGTCGAGGACGACCGGCTGGCCGACGCCCGGACCTTCCTGCGCATCGAGCGGCAACGCCACGAGGCCTACTACGGCGACCTGGTCACCCTGGAGGTGGAACTGCTCGACGAGGAGGGACGCTCCGCCGAGGCCGATGCCCTGCTCGATCGGGAGCTCGCGCGCACCCCCAACGACGAGTCGCTGCTCTACCTGCGTGCCATGCGCGCCTGGGAGGACGGCGACCTGGACGGCATGGAGCGCGACCTCGGCCGCATCATCGAGCACGACCCCGACAACGCCATGGCCCTCAACGCCCTGGGCTATACCCTGGCCGACCAGGGCCCCGAGGAGCGCCTGGACGACGCCCGCGAGCTGATCGAACGCGCCCACGAGCTCGACCCCGACAACCCCGCCATCCTCGACAGCCTGGGCTGGGTACGCTATCGCCAGGGCGACCCGGAGGCCGCCCTGCCCTGGCTGGAGCGCGCCTACGCGGCGATGCCCGACCAGGAGATCGCCGCCCACCTGGCCGAGGTGCTGTGGGCCCTGGAACGCCGCGACGAGGCCCGGGCCCTGATCCGCGAGGCCCGCGAGCGCTTCGACGACCGCCCGCTGGTGGACGCCCTGCTGGAGCGCATTCCCGAGCTGACCCCCGACGAGTCATCCGCTAACCACGAGACGTCGCCATGACCCTGCTCTCTCGCCCCCTGGATCGTACCGGTCCTGCCACCCGGGCCCGGCTCCCGGCCATGCTGCTGGCCCTCGCCCTGCTCGTCGGCTGTGCCGGCCCCGCCCCCGTGCCCGAGGGCGAACGGGCCGCCGGCCAGTGGCAGGCCCAGGCCGAGCGGCTCGCGGCCCTGGACACCTGGATGCTGGCCGGCAAGGCCGGGCTGCGTACCCCGGAGGAGTCCACCAGCGCCAACCTCGACTGGAGCCAGCACCCCCACTACTACCGCCTGCTGATCAGCGGCCCCTTCGGCAGCGGTCGCAGCACCCTGGAGGGACGCCAGGGACGCTTCTCGCTGACCACCGCGGAGGGCCGCTTCGAGGCCGAGAGCCCCGAGGCGCTGATGGAGCAGCGGCTCGGCTGGTCGCTGCCGCTGGGCGCGCTCACCGACTGGATCCGCGGCCTGCCCGGCGAGGGCGGCGACTACGACCTGGAGGAGGATGAACTGGGCTTCCCGGCGACCCTGGAGCAGGACGGCTGGCACGTCGAGTATCGCGACTGGACCCGGGCGGAGGGCCTGTGGCTGCCGCGGCGCCTGGTGATGACCTACGGCGACCTGCGCGTCACCCTGGTGGTCAACGACTGGCGCCCGGTGGTCGACGATGCCTGAGCCGGGCCCACTCAGCCTGCCCGCCCCGGCCAAGCTCAACCGCCTGCTGCATATCACCGGACGGCGGGCGGACGGCTACCACGAGCTGCAGACGCTGTTCCAGTTCCTCGATCACGGCGACACCCTGCACCTGCGCCGTCGCGACGACGGCGCAATCCGCCTCTGCCCGGCGATGGCCGGCGTGCCGACCGGGCAGAACCTGATCGTACGTGCCGCCCGGGCGCTGCAGGCCGAGACCGGCTGCCGGCTCGGCGCCGACATCCGCCTCGACAAGCGTCTGCCCCTGGGCGGTGGCCTGGGCGGTGGCAGTTCGGATGCCGCCACCGCCCTGCTCGGCCTCGACGCCCTTTGGGGCCTGGCGCTGCCGCTGGACCGCCTGGCCGAGCTGGGCCTGACGCTGGGCGCCGACGTCCCGGTCTTCGTGCGCGGCCACGCCGCCTGGGGCGAGGGGGTCGGCGAGCGCCTCACCCCGGTCGCGCTCGACACCCCCTGGTTCGTGGTGGTCCACCCCGGCGTGGAGGTCGCCACCGCCGCGGTGTTCGGGGCCCCCGAATTGACACGTCACACCCCCCCGATTACCATGGCGCGCGCACTGCAGGGGGGAGCGTCGAGCTGGCGCAACGATTGCGAGGCCACGGTCAGGGGACTCCATCCACCGGTGGCGAAGGCGATCGACTGGCTGTCGGCGCGTGCCCCGGCCCTGCTGACCGGCACCGGTGCCTGCGTGTTCGCCCGGCTGGACAGCGAGGCGGAAGCCGACCGGCTCCTCGACGAGATCGCCGGCCGCTGGCAGGCCTTCAAGGCCCGCGGGCTCAACCGCTCTCCTCTCCATGACGCCCTGGATCGCTGATCGCTCCCGTCGAGGCGGCCGGCAATGCGCTTCGACATGGTGCTGGTTGCAACCCTGATGACCCAACACTGCATAGGTGGCTGCGCGTGTCAAAATTGATGGTTTTCGCCGGGAACGCCAATCCCGAACTCGCTCGGAAGATCGCCGAGAGTCTGGACACCCGCCAGGGCAATGCCACGGTCGGTCAGTTCAGCGACGGCGAGATCGCGGTCGAGATCAACGAGAACGTGCGCGGCAAGGACGTCTTCGTGCTGCAGTCCACCTGTGCGCCGACCAACGACAACCTGATGGAGCTGATCCTGATGGTTGACGCCCTGCGTCGGGCCTCCGCCACCCGCGTCACCGCGGTGGTGCCCTACTTCGGCTACGCCCGCCAGGACCGCCGGGTACGCTCCGCCCGGGTGCCGATCTCCGCCAAGATCGTCGCCGACATGATGGTCAAGGCCGGTGTCGACCGGGTGATGACCATGGACCTGCACGCCGACCAGATCCAGGGCTTCTTCGACGTGCCGGTGGACAACGTCTACGGCTCGCCGATCCTGCTCGACGACATCGAGCGCCAGAACTACGAGGACCTGGTGGTGGTTTCCCCCGACGTGGGCGGCGTGGTGCGCGCCCGAGCCATCGCCAAGCAGCTCAACGCCGACCTGGCGATCATCGACAAGCGCCGCCCCTCGGCCAACCAGGCCCAGGTGATGCACATCATCGGCGAGATCGAGGGGCGCAACTGCGTGGTGGTGGACGACATGATCGACACCGCCGGCACCCTGTGCAAGGCCGGCGAGGCGCTCAAGGACCACGGCGCCCATCGCGTGGTGGCCTACGCCACCCACCCCATCCTCTCGGGGCCGGCGGTGGACAACATCACCGGCTCGGTACTCGACGAGGTGGTGGTCACCGACACCATCCCGCTGTCCGACAGTGCGCGGCGCAGCGGCAAGATTCGCCAACTGAGCGTGGCCGGGCTGATCGCCGAGGCGATCCGCCGGGTCAGCAACGAGGAATCCGTCAGCGCCATGTTCCACTGATCCCTCATCAGCGGCACGGCGCCGGAAGCGCGCCCTTCGGGGCACCCGGAAGCGTCGGGGATCTGGTCGCGGACCCCGGCGTCTTCCCTACTTCTAGCAAGAGGCAATATCCATGTCCGATTTCATCCTTAACGCCAGCGTTCGCAACGACCTGGGGAAAGGTGCGAGCCGCCGCCTGCGTCGTGCGAACGAGCAGGTGCCGGCCATCGTCTACGGCGGTGAGCAGGCCCCGCAGCCGATCGCCGTCGAGAAATCCGCCTTCTACAAGGCGATCGAGGAGGAGGCCTTCTTCTCTTCCGTGATCAACCTGGTCATCGACGGCAAGAGCGAGCAGGTGGTGGTGCGTGACCTGCAGCGCCACCCCTACAAGCCGCTGGTCACCCACGCCGACTTCATGCGCGTGGACGCCACCCACGAGATCACCCTCAACGTGCCGCTGCACGTGGTCGGCGAGGAGCAGTGCCCGGGCATCAAGGACCAGGGCGGCGAGCTGCACGTGCTGGCCAACGAGGTCCAGGTCAGCTGCCTGCCCAAGGACCTGCCCGACTACCTCGAGGTGGACATCGCCGCGGTGGAGCTGGGCAGCACCCTGCACCTCTCCGACCTCAAGCTGCCGGCCGGCGTGGCCCTGGTCGAGCTGACCCACGGCGAGGACCATGACCAGGCGGTGCTGAGCATCACCAAGGCCAAGGTTCGCGGTGGCGAAGAAGGCGGCGAGTCCGCCGAGGGCGAAGAAGAAGGCGAGCAGGGCGAGGAGTGATCCTCATCCGCTCCGGGGCCGCGCCAGGCGCGGCCCTCCCGCTGACGATCAAGCGCCCCGGCGCTTGATTTTTTTTGGAGGCGACCCCCATGAGCCAGGTCAGAGCCATCATCGGACTGGGCAATCCCGGCGCCGACTACGAAGCCACCCGCCACAACGCCGGCGCCTGGCTGGTGGAGGCGGTGGCTCGCCACGCCGGCGGCGAGCTGCGCCCCGACAGGAAGTTCCTCGGCCTGCATGCCCGCGTGCAGTTCGAGGGCCACGACCTGCACCTGCTCAATCCCACCACCTTCATGAATCGCAGCGGCGGCGCCGTGGCGGCGCTCTGCCAGTTCTACAAGCTCGCCCCGGAGGAGCTGCTGGTGGCCCACGACGAGCTGGACCTGCCCCCGGGCAATGCCCGCTACAAGACCGGCGGCGGCCATGGCGGCCACAACGGCCTGCGCGACACCATCAGTGCACTCGGCAACGCGCGCGGCTTCCATCGCCTGCGCATCGGCATCGGCCACCCCGGCGACTCGCGCCAGGTGACGCCCTACGTGCTGGGGCGCCCCGGCAAGGCCGAGCACACCGCCATCGAGGCCGCCATCGACGAGTGTCTGGCTACCCTGCCCGATGCCCTCGACGGCCAGTGGGCCCGGGCCATGAATCGGCTGCACAGCTTCAAGCCATAAGAGGGAAGAGGAAAGGGGGAAGAAGGAAGAGAATACCGACGTCTCGCCGAGCGCAGGTGTTTCTTCCAGGCGCGCAGCGCCGCTCTTCCTTCTTCCCTCTTCTGGCTCGCGCCGAAGGCGTCCCGTAGAATACTCGCCACTTTCCAATCGCGAACACGCTTTCCAGGACGATCCCATGGGTTTCAACTGCGGTATCGTCGGCCTGCCCAACGTCGGCAAGTCGACCCTCTTCAATGCGCTGACCAAGTCCGGCATCGACGCCGAGAACTTCCCCTTCTGCACCATCGAGCCCAACGTGGGCATCGTGCCGATGCCCGACCCGCGCCTCGATGCCCTGGCCGAGATCGTCAAGCCCGAGAAGGTGGTGCCCACCACCATGGAGTTCGTCGACATCGCCGGCCTGGTGGCGGGAGCCTCCAAGGGCGAGGGACTGGGCAACCAGTTCCTCGCCAACATCCGCGAGACCCAGGCCATCGCCCACGTGGTGCGCTGCTTCGACAACGACAACGTCATCCACGTGGCCAACCAGATCGACCCGCGCACCGACATCGAGACCATCAACCTGGAGCTGGCCCTGGCCGACCTGGATACCGTGGAGCGCGCCATCCAGCGTCTCACCCGGGTGGTCAAGAGCGGCGACAAGGAGGCCATCGCCACCAAGGCGATCCTCGACCGCATCCAGCCGCACCTCGCCGAGGGCCAGCCACTGCGCAGCTTCGGCCTCGACGACGACGAGAAGCAGCGGCTCAAGAGCTTCGGCTTCCTGACGCTGAAGCCCACCATGTACATCGCCAACGTCAACGAGGACGGCTTCACGGATAATCCCTACCTGGAAGTGGTCCACGAGATCGCCGCCGAGGAGGATGCCGTGGTGGTGCCGGTGTGCAACCAGATCGAGGCCGAGATCGCCGAGCTGGACGATGAGGAACGCGCCATGTTCCTCGACGAGATGGGCATGGAGGAGCCGGGGCTCGACCGGGTGATCCGCGCCGGCTATGCGCTGCTCGGACTGCAGACCTACTTCACCGCCGGGGTGAAGGAGGTGCGCGCCTGGACGGTCAGGGTGGGCGCCACCGCCCCCGAGGCCGCCGGGGTGATCCACACCGACTTCCAGAAGGGCTTTATCCGCGCGGAAGTCATCGCCTACGATGACTTCGTGACCCTGGGCGGCGAGCAGGGCGCCAAGGACGCCGGCAAGTGGCGCCTGGAGGGCAAGGAGTACGTGGTACAGGATGGCGACGTCATCCACTTCCGCTTCAACGTCTGAGCCCCGCCCCTGGCGACGACGCGCCCCCGGCATCCCGGGGGCGCGTTGCGTTGAGCCGGCGTGACCGGCCGCCCCCTTGCCGGACACACACGGCACGCCGCAGGTGTCACAATGGGAATATGACCCGCCCGGACGACGAGGAGAGACGCCATGCGCAGGAAGATCGAGAAGCCCGACACCGAGTGGCGCACCCAACTCACCCCCGAGCAGTATCGGGTGACCCGCGAGAAGGGCACCGAGCCCCCCTTCAGCGGCGACTGCACGGTCACCGAGGAGCACGGCATCTACCACTGCGTCTGCTGCCATGCCCCGCTGTTCGAGAACGAGCACAAGTTCGAGGCCGGCTGTGGCTGGCCGAGCTTCGACCGCCCGCTGACGCCGGGCTGCGTGGAGGACCATCTCGACACCTCCCACGGCATGCGCCGCACCGAGGTGACCTGCGCGCGCTGCAACGCCCACCTGGGCCACGTCTTCCCGGACGGCCCGGCCGAGACCACCGGCCTGCGCTACTGCATCAACTCGGTGGCCCTGGAGTTCCACGCCGGGGAATAGCCTTCCTGCCATCCTGCCGCGGCCGCGCATCTGCTAAGATGGGCGGCCGTTTCGATTGTCAGGCAGGAGAGGCCCCATGCTCGGCTGGTACCCGGGACACATGCACAAGGCGCGGCGCCAGATCACCGAGGCGCTGCCCGAGATCGACGTGGTGATCGAGGTGCTCGACGCGCGCCTGCCCTACTCCAGCGCCAACCCCATGCTCGCCGAGCTGACCCGCCACAAGCCGGTGCTCGAGGTGCTGTCGCGCGCCGACCTCGCCGACCCCGAGCGCACCCGCGAGTGGGTCGCCCACTTCGACGCCCAGGCCGATACCCGGGCGCTGCCGGTGACCACCACCAACGCCCGGGAACTCAAGCGCATCCCCAGGCTGTGCCACGAGCTGGCGGGGCAGGTGCGCGCCGACCGCGACGTGCGCGTCATGGTCATGGGCATCCCCAACGTCGGCAAGTCGACGCTGATCAACGGCCTGGCCGGCAAGCGCATCGCCAAGACCGGCAACGAGCCGGCGGTGACCAAACGCCAGCAGAAGGTGCGCATCGGCGGCCGGGTGGCGCTGATCGACACCCCCGGGGTGCTGTGGCCCAAGATCGAGGACCAGGCCAGCGCCTACCGCCTGGCGGCCAGTGGTGCCATCCGCGACACCGCCATCGACTACGTGGACGTGGCGGTGGTCACCGCCGCCGAACTGGCGCGCCGCTATCCCGAGGCGCTCCAGGCGCGCTACAAGCTGGGGGCCCTGCCCGCCTATGCGCCGCACCCCGACGCCGACCGGGTCGAGGCCGATGGGCCGGCCCGTCCCGACCTGTTGGCGCTCGCCGGCTTCGACGGCCATACGATCCTCGCCGAGATCGCCGCCCGGCGCGGCGGGCTGCGCCCGGGCGGCGAGGTGGACCTGCATCGCGGCGCCGAGGTGCTGCTCCACGAGCTGCGCGACGGCAAGCTCGGCCGCCTGACCCTGGAGACCCCGGCGGACATCCCCGCGGAGCCTGCGGCCGAACCGGCCCCCGACGAGGATGGTACCCCGCCCGGCCAGCCCGCATAATCACCCCTCGCCCCTGCCGACCCCGGACGACACTGGACACCCGACGCCATGGACACGACACCGCTTCGCAAATCCCACAAGCTCGACAACGTCTGCTATGACATCCGCGGCCCGGTCCTCGATCACGCCAAGCGCCTGGAAGAGGAAGGCCAGCGCATCCTCAAGCTCAACATCGGCAACCCCGCCCCCTTCGGCTTCGAGGCCCCCGAGGAGATCCTCCAGGACGTGATGCGCAACCTGCCCACCGCCCAGGGCTACTGCGACTCCAAGGGGCTCTACTCGGCGCGCAAGGCGATCATGCAGGAGTGCCAGCGCAAGAATATACCCAACGTCGGCATCGAGGACATCTATATCGGCAATGGCGTCTCCGAGTTGATCGTGATGGCCATGCAGGCGCTGCTCAACGACGGCGACGAGGTGCTGATCCCGGCCCCCGACTACCCGCTGTGGACCGCCGCGGCCAACCTCTCCGGCGGCCACTCCGTGCACTACCTGTGCGACGAGCAGGCCGACTGGGCGCCGGACCTGGACGACATCCGCGCCAAGATCACCGGCCACACCCGCGCCCTGGTGATCATCAACCCCAACAACCCCACCGGCGCCGTCTATCCGCCGGAGGTGCTGCGCGAGCTGCTGGAGATCGCCCGCCAGCACGACCTGGTGGTGTTCTCCGACGAGATCTACGACAAGATCCTCTACGACGACGTCGAGCACGTCTCCACCGGCGCCCTGGCCGGCGACGACCAGTTGGTGGTGACCATGAACGGGCTGTCCAAGAGCTACCGCTGCGCCGGCTTCCGCTCCGGCTGGATGATCCTCTCCGGCGACCTGGCCAAGCAGCACGCCGCGGACTTCATCCAGGGCCTGACCATGCTCGCCTCCATGCGCCTGTGCGCCAACGTGCCGGCCCAGCACGCCATCCAGACGGCACTCGGCGGCTACCAGTCGATCAACGACCTGATCCTGCCCGGCGGACGCCTGCTGGCCCAGCGCGACATCACCTTCGACAAGCTCAACGCCATCCCCGGCGTCTCCTGCGTCAGACCCCGGGGGGCGCTCTACGCCTTCCCGCGACTCGACCCCCGGGTGTTCAACATCCGCGACGACCAGCAACTGGTCCTCGACCTGCTGCTGCAGGAGAAGATCCTGCTGGTGCAGGGCACCGCCTTCAACTGGCCGGACCCCGACCACGTGCGCATCGTCACCCTGCCCTGGGCCGAGCAACTGGGCGACGCCCTGGACCGCTTCGCGCGCTTCCTGTCGCGCTATCGCCAGTAGCGGCAACGCCCTCGCACGCATATTGAAACCCGCGGGGCAAGGCCGTATCTAAGCAACAGCTTGTGAACGCCGTGCCCCGGCACGGCCCCCCTTCGACGACAACGGAGATCCGTTCCATGATGCGAATCCTGCTCTTCCTGGGCACCAACCTGGCGGTGCTGCTGGTGGCCAGCATCACCCTGCGCCTGCTGGGGCTGGAGGGCTACCTCACCGAGCAGGGCATGAACTTCAACGCCCTGCTGATCTTCTGCTTCATCTTCGGCATGGCCGGCTCGCTGATCTCGCTGTTCATCTCCAAGTGGATGGCCAAGCGCGCCACCGGCACGGTGATCATCGAGTCACCCTCCAACGCCACCGAGCAGTGGTTGCTCGATACCGTGGCGGAGCTGGCCCGCGACGCCGGCATCAAGACCCCCGAGGTGGGCATCTTCCCGGCCCAGCAGTCCAACGCCTTCGCCACCGGCTGGAACAAGGACGACGCCCTGGTGGCGGTCTCCGCCGGCCTGCTCAACCGCATGCGCCCCGAGGAGGTGCGCGCGGTGCTGGCCCACGAGATCGGCCACGTGGCCAACGGCGACATGGTCACCCTGGCGCTGATCCAGGGCGTGGTGAACACCTTCGTGATGTTCTTCGCCCGGGTGGTGGCGCACCTGGTCGATCAGTTCCTGCGCGCGCGCAGCGACGGCGAGGGGGGCCTGGGCTTCATGGGCTACTTCGCGGTGGTGATCGTCGCCGAGATCGTCTTCGGCATCATCGCCTCGGCCATCGTCGCCTGGTTCTCGCGCTTCCGCGAGTACCGGGCCGACGCCGCGGGGGCGAAGCTGGCCGGCTCCGGCGCCATGATCAACGCCCTGGCCCGGCTCAAGGCGGAGACCGAGATGCCCGACCAGATGCCGGACACCCTGCGGGCCATGGCCATCACCAAGGGCCAGACGGCCTCGCTGCTGGAGCGACTCTTCGCCAGCCACCCCCCCCTGGATGACCGCATCCGCGCGCTGAAGGAAGCCGCCTATCGGCAGTAGCTGCGGGCCAATCGGCCTGCTTCGCCCGGACCAGAACGCCACCGCCCCTCGGGGCGGTGGCGTTCGTTCTGGCTCGTGCTCGTGGCTCAATGCGACGATGGGCGAAAACCGGCCCCTTCGAGCAGGGTGGCCACATCAGGATCTCCCTCGGCCATGCCCACCTCCAGGGTCGCCAGCTCGCGACGCAGCGGGTAGCTCGCCCGGCAGGCATCGAAGCCCCGGGTCATGCCCCGGCGGCGGCACTCGCGCCGCAGGGCATCGTGGTCGCGACGCACGTCGTAGACCGCCCGCAGACACACCCGCAGCGCCGCCTCGGGGTCTAGCCCCTCGCCGAGCTCGAGGCGGCGCAGCGGCGGTGGCGGCAGCAGGTCGCCGAGGGCGATGCGCACCGGCAGCCCGAACCGGTGTGCCAGGGCCCGATAGACCTGATGGGTGCCACGCAGCTTGCCATCCAGGCTATGCCCGGCGATGTGGGGCGTGGCGATCGCCGTCAGGTCACATAGTGCGGCATCGATGGCCGGCTCCGCCTCCCAGACGTCGAGCACCGCGGTGAGGTCCCCCTCCCCCGCCAGCCGGGCGCGCAGCGCCTGGCCGTCCACACAGTCGCCGCGCCCGGCGTTGAGCAGCAGGGTGCCGGGCGCCAGGGCGGCGATACGCTCGGCGTCCAGCAGATGATGGGTGGCGTGCGGCCCCTCGCGCACCAGGGGGGTATGCAGGCAGAGCACGTCGCAGGCCCCGATCAGCGTCTCGAGGTCGACGAAGCCGTCCTCGCGCTCCGCGCGGGGGGGATCGCAGGCCAGGCAGTCGATGCCCATGGCTTTGAGGCGCGCCTGCAGCCGCCCCCCCACGTTGCCGGCGCCGACGATGCCCACCCGGCGCTCGGCGAGCCACCAGCCCTGGCGCTCGGCCAGGGTCGCGAGGCACACCAGCACATAGTCCACCACCGCCTCGGCGTTGCAGCCGGGGGCGCTGGCGAAGGCGATGCCGCGCTCGGCCAGGGCGTCGCGGTCGACGTGGTCGGTACCGATGGTGCAGGTGCCCACGAAGCACAGGCGGTCGGCCCTGGCCAGCAGGGCCGCGTCGACCCGGGTCACCGAGCGCACCACCAGGGCATCGACGCCGCGCAGCGCGGCGGCATCGATCTCCCGGCCGGGCAGGCGCACCACCTCGCCCAGCGGGCCGAAGCAGGTCTCGGCGGCGGGTACGTTGGCGTCGACGAGGATTCGCATGGCGTCTTCTCCTGACTCCCTGGATGGCACGACTTGTTAGGACGGCACGAGGCCTTACAATACCCTAGCCAAATGATACATGAGTGCTGCCAGGCGGCAGCGCCAACGCTTCGGGAGTCACCGTGATCGTTCGCTGGGAAACCGACCATGACTACGTCCTGGTGCATATCCATCAAGACATGTTCGGCGACTGGATCTTCAGTCGCGCCTGGGGACAGATCGGCACCCAGTTCGGCGGCCTCAAGCATCGGCTCGCCGACGACCACGACCAGGCGAGGATGTGGCTCGCCGACGAGACCACCATCCAGGCCTCCCGGGGCTTCCGCAAGGTGCTCGAGGTGGAGGACCACAGCCCCGAGGGGCGCGAGGCGGTCAGCCAGCTATCGCTGCTCGAGCCGTAAGCTGGAAGCTGGCATGGTGCCACCAGCCCTGACGTCAAGGGTTTTTCTTCCAGCTTCAAGCTTAAGCCCGCGAAGCGGGCGATCTTCCAGCTCCCGGCGAAGCCGGGCTATCCCAGATAGCGCCGCCCCCCCCTGAACGATGCGTCCTTGACCTCGCGAGGCTCGTCCTCCCCCGCCAACCGGCGCTGCAGCGCCTGCCAGGCCGTCTCGTCGAGCCAGCCCCGCTCCCCCAGCCACTCGGCCAGGCGCTCCGCCTCGAAGCCACGCTCCAGCTCCTCGCCCCGCGCGTCCGCCAACACCGGGATGCGCATCCCGTAGCGCGCCATCAGGGCGTCCTCCTCGCTGATCTCGACCCGTTCCAGGCGGTACTCGGGGGCGCACAGCATCGCCAGCAGCCCCTCCAGTTCGGTGCAGAGATGGCAGCCCAGCGTGGTATAGAGCGTGAGCCGGATCATGCGTCCTCCCGGTGGCGAATCAGGAACACATGGTGCAGGTCGGGGTTCCTGTTGAAATCCGGGTCGAAGGTGCGCGACGAGATATCCTCGACCGCATACTGCTCGGCCAGGTCGGCATCCAGCCGGAAGCGCCGCTGGTTGTTGGAGAACACCAGGGTGCCAGCGGGGGCCAGGCGCGCCATGGCCAGGCGCACCAGGCGGCCATGGTCGCGCTGGACGTCCAGGGTGGCGTCCATCTTCTTGGAGTTGGAGAAGGTGGGCGGGTCCAAGAAGATCAGGTCGAACTCGGCCCGGGCGGTCTCCAGCCAGCGCAGGCAGTCGTCGCGCACCACCCGGTGGCGGCCCGGGTCGAGCCGGTTGAGGGCGAAATTGTCCCGCGCCCACTCCAGGTAGGTATTGGAGAGATCCACGCTGACGCTCTCGCTGGCCCCGCCGATATCGCCGCTGCCCAGGGCTGCCTGCACGGTGGCGGCGCCCGTGTAACAGAAGAGGTTGAGGAAGCGCTTGCCGGCGGCCATCTCGCCGAGCATCCGCCGCACCGGCCGGTGGTCCAGGAAGAGGCCGGTGTCCAGGTAGTCACGCAGGTTGACCCACAGCCTGGCCCGCCCCTCGCGCACCTCGAAGCGCTCGCCGCTGGCCGCCTGCTTCTGGTACTGGGCGCGGCCGGCCTGGCGCTGGCGGCGCTTGATCACCACGCTGCCGGGGTCCACCCCGAGCGTTTCGGGAATCACCGCCAGCGCCTCGAACAGCCGCTTCTGGGCCTGGGCGGGGTCCACCGACTTCGGCGCGGCATACTCCTGGACATGCACCCGGCTGCCATAGACGTCGATGGCCAGGGCGTACTCCGGCATGTCGGCGTCGTAGAGCCGATAGCAGCTCTCGCCGCTCTTCTTCAGCCACTTCTTCAAGCGACGGCGGTTCTTGGCCAGGCGGTTGGCGAACATCCGGGCCCCTTCGGAGCGCCTCGCCCCCTCGCCCGCCACGGCTTGCTCTTCGCCCTCGGGTACCGCCATCAGCAGCAGCTTGGCCTCCAGCGGACCGTTGCGCAGCGCATACTGCTTGTGGGCACGCAGCCGGATGCGGTGCCCCAGGTCGGGGTTGGCGGTGAACACCGCCAGCCGGAAGCCGGGAAAGGCGGCGCGCACGCGCTCGCCCAGGGTGGTGTAGAGCCCGACCAGCTCGGGCAGTTCACCGAGCCGCTCGCCGTAGGGCGGATTGGTGATCACCAGGCCGGGAGCGTCCGGCAGTCCCCCGGGGCGGACCAGCTCGGCGAGCCCGCCACCGTGCAGCTCGACCAGCGCCGGGACGCCGGCACGCATGGCGTTGGCCTTGGCCGCCGATAGCGCCGCCGGACTCTGGTCGAAGCCGTATAGCCGCGATCGGCAGCGCTTGCGTCCGATGCTGGCCCGGGCCTCGGCCTCGCGCCTGAGTTCCCGCCACGACCCCTCGTCGTGGCCGGCCCAGCCGTGGAACCCGAAGCGTCGGCGTGCCAGGCCCGGGGCCAGGTCGGCGGCCATCATCGCCGCCTCGATCAGCAGGGTGCCGGCACCGCACAGCGGGTCCACCAGGGGAGCGCCCTGCCGCGCCATCTCCGGCCAGCCGGCGCGCACCAGCAGCGCCGCCGCCAGGTTCTCCTTGAGGGGGGCATGGCCCAGGTCGCGTCGGTAGCCACGACGGTGCAGACTTTCCCCGGCGAGATCGATTCCCAGCACCAGCCGGCCGCGATGCAGGCTGGCATAGAGGCGCAGGTCGGGACGTTCCAGGTCCACCGTGGGACGGGCCCGGCCCCCGGCCTGCAGGCGGTCGACCACGCCATCCTTGACGGTCTGGGCGCCGAAGCGGGTGTGGCGGATCGCCTCGCTGCGACCATGGAAATCCACCGCCAGGGTGGTGCCGGGCGCCAGGTGCGCCTCCCAGGGTACCCCGGCCACGCCGTCGCGCAGCTGCTCGGGGGTCTCGATGCCCTCCGCGCGGGCCAGGCAGAGCACCACCCGGTTGGCGAGCCGCGACCAGAGGCAGAGCCGATAGGCGGTGGACAGATCGGCATGGGCGTTCACCCCACCCACGGTGGTCTTGCCCGGCTCCGCGCCGAGGGCCGCCAGCTCCTCGGCGAGCAGCTGTTCGAGCCCCCGGGGGCAGATGACCAGGAGGTCCAGGGGACGGGCGTTCGTTGAGGGATTCATCTGGGCAATACCGCAAGGCAGTTCATGGATGGCCGCCATGACAGGCGGGTGTACGGGTTGTTACAAATCGCCGGTCGACAATCCGCAACGGGATGGGCTATCAATAAGACAGTAGCTACTGCACGACGCATGCGTTCCTGTCACCGGGCCCCGCCCGGGGCACGTTATGGCTCGGCCCTGTTCTGGGGTCCGGGTCTGTCAGATACCTTATCAAGAGGTAGTCCAATGAAACGACAGAAACGTGATCGCTTCCAGCGTGCCTATATTCATGGCTACAAGGCAGGTGTATCAGGTCGCTCCCGCGATGATTGCCCCAGTCAGGACATCAATCTTCGCGAATACTGGATGAGCGGTTGGCGTGAAGGTCGTGGGGATCATTGGGCCGGCATGACGGGTGTCTCCGGCATCCACAAGAACCCCATGGTGATGTGAACCCCTCCCCCTTACTTCTTTATGGTTCACACCCCGATCAAGCCCGTGGCGAGTCCACGGGCTTTTTGCGTCATGCCCCCACCGTCCGCGCCCGCAGTGCCCGGGCACACTCCCCCACCAGCGCCGGTCCGCGGTAGATGAAGCCCGAATAGAGCTGCACCAGGTCGGCACCGGCGTCCCGCTTGGCCACCGCCGCCTCGCCGCCATCGATACCGCCCACCCCGATGATCGGCATCTCGGGCAGCCGGCGCCGCAGCTCGCGGATCACCGTGTTGGAGGCCTCGAACACCGGCCGCCCCGACAGCCCGCCGGCCTCCTCGGCGTGAGGCAGCCCCGCCACCCCCTGCCGCGAGACGGTGGTATTGGTGGCGATCACCGCATTGATGGCGTTGGCAGAGAGCGCCCTGGCCACCAGGCCCACCTCCTCGGCCGCCATGTCCGGGGCGATCTTCACCGCCAGGGGGACGCGGCGCCCGCTGGCACGGTCGAGCCGCGAGCCGGCCTCGCGCAGCGCGCCCAGCAGGGTGTCGAGGTGCTCGCCGAACTGCAGGTCGCGCAGTCCCGGGGTATTGGGCGACGAGAGGTTCACCGTGACGTAGTGGGCATGGGCGTGCACCTTCTCCAGGCACGCCAGGTAATCATCCACGGCCTTCTCCACCGGGGTGGTGAGGTTCTTGCCGATGTTGATGCCGATCACCCCGTCGTAGCGACTCGCCCTGACCCGGGCCACCAGGTGGTCGACCCCGGCGTTGTTGAAACCCATGCGGTTGATGATCGCCCCCGCCTCGGGCAGTCGAAACAACCGCGGCCGCGGATTGCCCGGCTGGGGCAGCGGCGTCACGGTGCCCACCTCCACGAAGCCGAATCCCAGGGCGCCGAGGGCATCCAGGTGATCGGCGTTCTTGTCGAGCCCGGCGGCCAGGCCCACGCGGTTGGGGAACCGCAGCCCCATCAGCTCCAAGGGATCCGCCACGCGCGCGCCGCCGAGCCGTGCCGCCAGGCCCAGGCGTCCCGCCAGGTCGAGGCCACGCAGCGCCACGCCGTGGGCGGTCTCGGCATCCAGGCGGAAGAGCAGCGAACGGGCGAGGGAATACATGGCGACTCCGGGCGTCGTGGGTGGGGGGCGGGCGGCCGAGAGTATAGCAGCGTCGCCGCGTCGAGACGACGGCGCTTCCGGGCGGATGGCGGGTCCCGTTTTGTGATCTACTGGGGACTGCATTCGACGATCGCGCCGCCGTATGAGCCGCGCCGCCGACGCCAGGGAGACGCGCATGGCCGATACCACCGAGACCCTCGAGGACCGCCTGTCGAGGATTCACCGGGCACTGGAGGAGGAGCGGCTCGACGACGTCGATGCCGTCCTCGCCGACCTGGAGCCCGCCGAGGTCGCCCTGATGCTGGAGTCGCTGCCGCCGGCGGCGCGTATCCGCCTGTGGCAGCGGGTACCCGGCGAGGTGGACGGCGAGGTGCTGCTGCACGTCCACGACGAGGTGCGCAGCACCCTGCTCGACGACATGGACCATGCGGAGATCACGGCCGCCGCCGCCGCCCTGGACACCACGGACCTCGCCGAGATCTTCGAGGACCTCCCGCAGCAGGTCGCCGAGGACATGCTGCGCTCCATGGACGCCCTGCAGCGCGAGCGCCTGGAGGAGACCCTCTCCTTCGAGGAGGACAGCGCCGGGCGCCTGATGCGCACCGATACCATCGCCGTACGCAGCGATGTCAGCCTGGAGACGGTCTGCCGCTTCCTGCGCTGGAGGGAGGCCGTGCCCGACAACACCCATCTGTTGATGGTGGTGGACCGTGACGGCCGCTTCCAGGGCACCCTCTCCCTGGCGCGCCTGATCAGCCAGTCGCCGGAGATGGCGGTGGCCGACCTGATGGACCGCGAGGTGGACAGCATCCAGGTGACCATGAAGTCCCGCGACGTGGCCACCCTCTTCCAGACCCACGACCTGGTCTCGGCGCCGGTGGTCGACGAAGCGGGGTTGCTGCTGGGGCGCATCGTCATCGACGACATCGTCGACGTCATCCGCGAGGATTCCGAACAGGCGCTGATGAACATGGCCGGCCTGGACGAGGAGGAGGACCTCTTCGCCCCGGTGCTGCCCAGCGCACGGCGTCGGGCGGTGTGGCTGGGCATCAACCTGCTGACCGCCTTCCTGGCGGCCTGGGTGATCGGCCGCTTCGAGGCCGCCCTGGACCAGATCGTGGCCCTGGCGGTACTGATGCCCATCGTCGCCAGCATGGGCGGCATCGCCGGCAGCCAGACCCTGACCCTGGCGATCCGTGGCCTGGCGCTGGGCCAGATCAGCCGCACCAACAGCGCCTGGCTGCTGCGCAAGGAGTTGGGCATCGCCATCCTCAACGGCCTGCTGTGGGCCCTGGTGGTGGCGCTCCTGACCCTGCTGTGGTTCAAGAGCGTGGCCATCGGCGCCATCATCGCCGCCGCCCTGGTGATCAACATGCTCGCCGCGGGCCTCGCCGGCATCGTGGTGCCCCTGATGCTGCGCCGGGCCGGCATCGACCCCGCCCTGTCCGGTTCGGTGATCCTCACTACGGTCACCGATGTGGTGGGCTTCATGGCCTTCCTGGGGCTGGCCACCCTCTTCCTGCTCTAGACAACCTGTCGAACTTGACGCCGATCCGCTGCGACACCCGGCGCCACCGCCTCCCAGGATGCACGAACCCCGCCAGGCGGCGGGGTTCGTGTCCTGGCGGGTGGTCGCCCGGGGCTCAGGCCTCGCGGCTGCTCTGGGCCAGATCGACCAGTTCGCGCACGGCCACCGCGAACAGCGGGAAGCCGCCCTGGGCACCGCTGCCCACCTGTTCCAGCAGCCGGCACCAGCGGCTGTGCATGGCGGCATGCAGCGCCAGCCACTGGTCGACCCGCTCGGCGGCATCGCGGGGGCCGCCTTCCATCTGCAGCACACTGACGGTCAGCGCCAGCTGCTGGCGGTCGATATCGTCGCGGAAGGTCTCCCGCGCCTGGGCCTGCCAGCTGTCGCGCACCGGCAGATCGGTGACCTGCTGGATCATCCAGGGCAGCTCGAGGCGATCGCCGATCTCGTAGAACACCTCGGCCACCTTCTGCGGTTTCTCCTCGGCCTGGCGGGCCGCCTGGATGATGCCCAGCCCGGCATAGAGACTGGCGGCAGCGCCGACGACGGCGGCGAGTGCCTCGGGCACCCCGGCCTCGACCAGTTCGGTGCGGCGGCGCTCGAAGGTTTCCCGCTCCTCGCCGCGCAGGCGCTTGCCGAGGCCTTCCTGCAGCTGGGCCAGGCGCGGGGCGAAGTAGTCGATGGTGTCGCGGGTATCCAGGCCGACGCGGGTCCGCAGGAACCAGCGCGCGGCACGCCGGATCAACCGCATCAGGTCGAGCATCATGCCGTACTGCACGCGACTCGCCACCTGGTTGTCCAGCGCCTCGATCCGCTCCCAGATGCTGCCCATCTGGTAGACCTCGCGGGCGATCACGTAGGCGCGGGCGATCTCGGCACGGTCCGCACTGGTCGAGTCGATCAGGCGGCGCACGAAGACGATGCCCATGTGGTCGACCAGGTCGTTGGCCACCTGGGTGGCGACGATCTCGCGCTTCAGGCGGTGGGCGTACATCTCGTCGCGGTAGCGCTCCACCAGCACGCCGGGAAAGACACGCTCCACGTAGCGGGTCACCACCGGGTCGTCGGGCACGTCGGAGGCGATCAGGTCGCCCTTGAGCACGCTCTTGGCGTAGGAGATGAGTACCGACAACTCCGGCAGCAGCATGCCCTGCTGGTTGGCGGCACGCTCCTGGAGCTCCTCGTCGGCGGGCAGGAACTCCAGCTCGCGATCGATCTGGCCGGCCGCCTCCAGTTCGCTGATGAAGCGCCGGAAGGGGCCGATACCTTGACGCGCGAGGATCTCGGCCAGGTCCAGCGCCTGGGTCTGACGGTAGTTGCTAAGCAGCACCAGCTCACCGACCTCGTCGGTCATGTCGGCGAGCAGCTGGTTGCGCTGCTTATAGGTCATGTCGCCGCGGGAGACCACCTCGTCGATGAGGATCTTGATGTTGACCTCATGGTCGGAGCAGTTCACGCCGCCGGCGTTGTCGATGAAGTCGGTGTTGACGCGCACGCCCCTGGCTGCGGCCTCCATGCGGCCGCGCTGGGTCAGCCCCAGGTTGCCGCCCTCGCCGACCACCCGGCAGTTGAGCTCGCGCCCGTCGATGCGCAGGGCGTCGTTGGCCTTGTCGCCGACCTGGGCGTCGGTCTCCTCGCTGCTCTTGACGTAGGTGCCGATGCCACCGTTCCAGATCAGATCGACTTCCGACTTGAGCATGGCGCGGATCAGGTCGTTGGGGGCGAGCCGGTCCTCCTGGATGCCAAAGACCGCCTTCATCGGCCGGGAGATGGGGATCGACTTGGCGCTGCGCTTGAAGAGCCCGCCACCCTCGGAGATCAGCGAGGCGTCGTAGTCCTCCCAGCTGGAGCGTGGCAGCTCGAACAGGCGCCGGCGCTCGGCGAAGGTCGCCGCGGTGTCCGGGGTCGGGTCGACGAAGATATGCAGGTGGTTGAAGGCCCCCACCAGGCGGATCCTGTCGGACAGCAGCATGCCGTTGCCGAAGACGTCGCCGGCCATGTCGCCGATGCCCAGCACCGTGAACTCGTCTTCCTGGGTGTTGATGCCCAGGCCGCGGAAGTGGCGCTTGACCGACTCCCAGGCCCCCTTGGCGGTGATCCCCATCTTCTTGTGGTCGTAGCCGTTGGCCCCTCCCGAGGCGAAGGCGTCGCCCAGCCAGTGGCCGTACTCGGCGGAGATCTCGTTGGCGATGTCGGAGAAGGTCGCCGTGCCCTTGTCGGCGGCCACCACCAGGTAGGGGTCGTCGTCGTCGTGACGCACCACGTCCTGCGGCGGCACCACCTCGCTTCCGACCAGGTTATCGGTGACGTCGAGCAGCGCACGGATGAGGATCCGATAGCAGGCGATGCCCTCCTTCTGGAGGGTCTCGCGGTCCGCGCCCTCCGGCATGCGCTTGCAGACGAAGCCACCCTTGGCGCCCACCGGCACGATCACCGCGTTCTTGACCTGCTGGGCCTTGACCAGGCCAAGGACCTCGGTGCGGAAGTCCTCCAGACGATCGGACCAGCGCAGCCCGCCACGGGCCACCTTGCCACCGCGCAGGTGCACGCCCTCGACCCGTGGCGAACAGACGAAGATCTCGTAAAGCGGCCGCGGCTTGGGCATGCCGGTGACCTTCGACGGCTCCAGCTTGAGGGCGATGTAGTCCTTGAAGCCGCCGTCCTCGGTGCGCTGGTAGTAGTTGGTGCGCAGCGTCACCTGGATCAGCTCGGTGTAGCGGCGCAGCAACTGGTCGTCGTTGAGGCTCGCCACGTCGTCGAGCAGCCGCTGGATGCGCGCCAGGCAATCGTCGACCTCGCCCGTGTCGGGACGCTCGGCGGGATCGAAGCGCAGTTCGAAGAGGGTCACCAGTTCGCGGGTGATCTCGGGATGGTTGGCCAGCGTGGTGGCGATGTAGTCCTGGGACATGCCGAAGCGGATCTGCTTCAGGTAGCGAGCGTAGCCACGCAGCATGGCTACCTCGCGCCAGTCCAGGTTGACACCGATGATCAGGCGATTGAAGGCGTCGTTGTCCGCCTCGCCGGCCCAGATGCGACGGAAGGCCTCGATGAAGGGCTCGCGCATCTCCTGAAGGTTCACCTCGGTGCTGGTGTGGTGCTCCAGGTCGAAGTCGTGGATCCAGTAGGCGGCGTTACTGGCCGTGATCTCGTAGGGACGCTCGCCGATCACCCTCAGCCCCAGGTTCTCCATCATCGGCAGGACGTCGGAGAGGGGAATCGGGGCATCGCCATGGAACAGCTTGAGGTTGACCCCGCTGCCCTCCTCCTCCACCAGGCGGTAGAGGGAGAGCGACAGCGGCGCCCCCTCGTCCAGCTCGCCGATGTGATGCAGGTCGTAGACCGCGGTGCGCGCGTTGAAGTCGTCGCGGTAGCTGGCCGGGAAGGCGTCGCGGAAGCGATCCATCAGGCGATTGGCCTGCTCCTCGCCGAAGCCCTCGATGCAGGCGGCCTGGAGGTCGTCGCGCCAGTTGCGCGCCAGTTGGGCCACCTTGCCCTCCAGGCGCCGCAGGTCGTACGCCACCGGCGCCTCGCCGGAGAAGCGCAGGATGAACTGGATGCGCGCCAGCACCGACTCGGAGAGGTAGGTATTGAAGTCACCGAAGCTGGCATCGAGCTCCTCGCACAGCAGGTCCTGAATGCGCAGGCGCAGCTCGGTGGAGAAGACATCCCGCGGCACGAAGGCCAGGCAGGAGTAGAAACGCCCCGAGCGGTCCTCGCGAATGAACAGCCGTACCCGACGCCGCTCGCGGATATCGAGGATCCCCAGGGCGGTCTGGGCCAGCTCCTGGGTGTCGATCTGGAAGAGGTCGTCGCGGGGGTAGACCTCGAGGATCTGCATCAGCTGCTTGCCGTTGTGCCCCTTGGGGTTGAAGCCGGCGATCTCCATCACCGAGCGCAGCTTGCGGCGCAGCAGCGGGATGTTGCGCGGCGAGTCGTTGTAGGCCGTGGAGGCGAAGAGCCCCAGGAAGCGGTGCTCGCCGACCAGCCGGCCCGACTCGTCATAGCGGTCGATGGAGATGTAGTCGGGATAGGTGGGCCGGTGGACCCGGGCATGATGGGCGCTCTTGGCGAAGGAGAGCAACTGCGGCACCAGCACGTAGTGATCGTCCTCGACGCCCTGATCGGTACGGATGCGCTCGCGATAGCGCGGCTGGTCGAGGCGGAAGACGCCGAGTTCGCTGCCCTCGACCCTGTCCAGGCTCTCCTTGCCGCCCCGTTCGCGCACCTCATAGGCGTCGTAGCCCAGGAAGGTGAAGTTGTCCTGGAGCATCCACTCCAGAAAGGCGACGGCCTCGGCGTGGTCGTCGCGATCGGTCTGGGGCGGGCAGCAAGCGCGGATCTCCTCCAGGGCCTCTCGCACCCGGTCATGCATCGTCTCGAAGTCGGCCACGGCGGTGCGCACGTCCACCAGCACCTCCAGGAGGCTGGCCTGCAGTTCCTCCAGCACGGCCGGGTCGGAGTGGCGGTCGATCTCGATGACGATCAGCGACTCGCGATGGGCGGGGGCATCACCGGCCTGGGGCGAGGCGACCCGCTCCAGGCGGTGGTCGCGTCCCCGTGCGGTGGCCAGCACGGCATTGTGGATGGCGTGGACGGTGATCGCGCGGCGATTGAGTTCGATGCGCACCGAGTCGACCAGGAAAGGCATGTCCTCGTGGAGCACCGCCACGAAGGTGTGCGGCGACTGCCAGCCGTGCTCCTCGAAGTCGGGGTTGAAGACCCGGACCTTGGGGTCGCCGGGGTCGAACTGCTGGATGAAGTGCCAGACCGAGAGGGTAGCGCCATAGAGATCGTCGAGGCGGCGCCCCTCCAGGTCGTCCATGGGCACCGCGGCATAGAAGTGGTCGGCGAAGGCCCCGACCGAGTCCGCCTTCCCGGCCTCCAGTCGGGCCTTCAGGCGTTCATGAAGCTGCTTGAGAATGTCCTGCCTTGCATCGTCGTGGGCAACGTGCTGCATCCCTCACCTCGGCTACCGGCGGCCGCTCCTGCGGCCGGAAGTTTCGACACGGCGTCCCGAAAAGGGCCGCCCTGTCGCCAGCTTACGCGAGTCCCGAAGCCGTCCCCAGCCACTTGCCGGCTTGCTCATGGAGCATGACGGTTGCGCATCGCCGCTTGACCTTTCCCGGCCGCGCCGTCCGGGATCAGCGTCGCTCCAGCAGCACGCCACACTCGCAGTGGTGGGTCCAGGGAAACTGGTCGAACAGCGCGAAGCGGGTGATCCGGTGGGTCGCGGTCAGATGCTCCAGGTTGCTCGCCAATGTCTCCGGGTTGCATGAAATATAGACGATGCGCGAATAACCGCTGAGCTGTCGGCAGCTCGCCGCGTCCAGGCCGGCCCGTGGCGGGTCCACCAGTACGGTGGTGAAGGCGTACTCGTGAAGCGCCCACTCGGCCACCCGGCGCCCACCCTTGCGCCCCTCCAGCGCCGCGGCGAACTCCTCGGCGGACATGCGGCCGATCACGGCGTTGTCGATGCCGTTGGCCGCCAGGTTGGCCCGGGCGCTGGCCACCGAGGTGCGCGAGATCTCCGTGGCCAGCACCCGGCGGAAGTTCTCGGCCAGCGCGATGGTGAAATTGCCGTTGCCGCAGTAGAGCTCCACCAGGTCGCCGTCACGGCTGTCGCGGGTGACCTCCCGGGCCCAGGCCAGCATCTCACGGCAGATCTCGGCATTGGGCTGGGTGAAGCTGTTCTCCACCTGCTGGTAGACGAACTCGCGGCCCTCCACCGCGAGGCGCTCCCAGACGTGGTCGCGCTCGAGCACCAGGCGCTGCTTGCGGGAACGGCCGATGATCATCGCCCCGAGGCGCTCCTGCAGACGACGCGCCTCGGCCTCCCAGGCGTCGTCCAGCGGGCGATGGTAGATCAGCGTCACCAGCGCCTCGCCGGAGAGGGTGGTGAGGAACTCCACCTGGAACAGCCGGCGGCGCAGCAGCGGCACGTCGCGGATGGCATCGAGCAGCCCCGGCATCAGCTCGTTGATCCGGCGGCTGGCCACGGGGTAAGCGTCGAGGCGCACCACGCGCTTCTTCGTGGGGTCCTGCGGGTCCACCTCGAACATGGCGTAGAAGAGGTCGTCCCCCTCGTGCCAGAGGCGGAACTCGCAGCGCTGCCGGTAGTGGCTGGGCGGCGAGGGATAGACCTCCAGCGGCGGGGGGGAGAAGCGCGCGAAGTCGCGTGTGATGCGCTCCCGCTTGGCCTCGAGCTGCTGCTCGTAGCGGGCGGGATCGACGACGGGGACGGGAATGGCCAAGGAGCCTCCTGTATCCGGTATTCAGTCGAGGGCCAGCAGCCGGGGCTCGGCGAAACCGTAGCGCGCCAACCCGGCCGTGAGGCGCGGATCCGCCGCAGTGACGAAGCTCGCCCCCGGCCCCTGCTGCGTGGCGACCTCGGTCACCACCTGGGCGGTGCGCCGGGCGATCGCCTCGCTGGAGTCGATCCACCTCACCGGGCGCGGCGCCGCGGTGGCCAGGGCCTCGTGCAGCAGCGGAAAGTGGGTGCAGCCGAGCACCACGGTGTCCAGGTCGGGGTCCTCCCACAGCGGCGCCAGGGCGGCACGCAGCGCCTCGGGATCCGGCGCCTCGCCGGCCAGGCGCCGTTCGGCCTCGCTCACCAGGGAATCGGCGGCGACCCGGGTGACGATGCAGTCGGCGGCGAAGGCCTCGATCAACCTCAGGGTGTAAGGGCGCGACACGGTGGCACTGGTCGCCAGCAGGCCGAAGTGGCGGCTGCGGCTCAGCGCCGCCGCCGGCTTTATCGCCGGCACCGTGCCGACCACCGGCACCCGCAGGCGCTCGCGCAGGGCATCCAGGGCCAGGGTACTGGCCGTGTTGCAGGCCACCACCAGGCCGCTGCAGCGGCTGGCCGCCACCGCCGCCTCGCAGACCGCCAGGATGCGTCGCACCAGCCAGGCGTCCTCGCGCCGCCCGTAGGGCAGCATGGCGTTGTCGCAGGCATAGGCGAGCGCCGCCCCCGGCAGGCAGCGGCGCAGCGCGGCGGCCACGGAGAGCCCCCCGACGCCGGAATCGAACACCAGGATGGGGCCCGCCGTCACCGCCACCTCCCGGCGAGGCGCCCGGAGCGGCGGCGCGACCGATGAGGTGGCGAGACGGGGTGTGGCAGAGTGGGCATCGCGGGGTACTGGCTGGACATGGCGCGCATTCTACCCCAGCCAGGCGACACCTCGCAGCCCGGGGGCGTCAGACGGGAACCGGTGCCTCCTTGAGTTCGGCGTAGAGCTCGGGATAGGCCTCCTGAAGGCGTTCCAGTTGGACCGCGGCGTCCTCCGGCAGGGCCCGGGCCAGGCGATCCAGGGCCTCGTCGTCGAAGTGCTCGCGGATCAGCGGGAAGAGCAGCTCCCGCTCGTCGCGCAGGTAGGCACGATGGGCGTCGAGATAGGCCTTGAGATCGTCGGCGAAGCGATCCATGGGCACCACGGCGTCCATCAGGATCATGTCGATGTCATTGGAGAGCCGACCGAGGCGCTTCTTGAGGTCACGGTAGTCCTCGGCCAGCCGCTCGGTCACCGCCACGCCCTCCGGCGACACCTCCTGGAGCTGTTCGGTGAAGAGGCGCTCCAGCGGCATCGTGAATCCGTCCATGTAATCGAGGATATAGTCCACCACCTCGCGCACCAGTTGGAAGTTGGGGCGCTCGCCGGTGGCCAGGGTCTTCTGCTTGAGCTGCAGAACGTGCAACATGCGCGCCATATTGGCATGATCCTGACGCAGCTGGGTCAGCATGGGCATGTCGGGCCCTCCTGTGTGAGACATGGGAGAAAGCATCTCCATTGGATACGCCATCATGGACAGGGTTCATCGAGAGGCGCTAGAGCCCCTGACGCTCCAGTCACTCTAGCAGCCGGATCGACGACCTGCCGCCCTCCATCTGAACATAAGGAGTCGCCCCATGGACCTCTTCGCTCGCGACACCGACGAGGCCGCCCCCCTCGCCTGGCGCATGCGCCCGCGCCGGCTGGAGGAGTACCTGGGCCAGCAGGCACTGGTGGGACCCGGCAAGCCGCTGCGGCACATGGCCGAGACCGGCACGGTGCGCTCGATGATCCTGTGGGGGCCGCCGGGCACCGGCAAGACCACCCTGGCCGAGTTGCTCGCCGCCGAGTCCGGTGCCCACCTGGAGCACCTCTCGGCGGTCATGGCCGGGGTCAAGGAGATTCGCGCCGTGGTCGAGCGTGCCCGGGCCCTACAGGCCCAGGGGCGCACCACCCTGCTGTTCCTCGACGAGATCCACCGCCTCAACAAGTCCCAGCAGGACGCCCTGCTGCCCCATGTGGAGTCGGGCCTGCTGACCCTGATCGGCGCCACCACCGAAAACCCCTCCTTCGAGGTCAACTCGGCGCTGCTCTCCCGGGCCCGGGTGCACGTGCTCAAGCCGCTTTCCGAGGCCGAACTCCTGCAGGTACTGAGGCGGGCGCTTGCCGACGAGGAGCGCGGCCTGGGCAGGCGGCGCATCCGGGTCGATGAGGAAGTGCTGGGGCTGCTGGCCCGGGCCGCTGCCGGTGACGCCCGCCGCGCCCTGGGACTGCTGGAGACGGCCTGCGACTTCGCCGAACCCGCCGAGGACGGCGGCGAGGTGCTCGGCCACGGGGCGCTGGAGGACGTGCTGGGTCACCAGGCCAGTGCCTTCGACAAGCAGGGCGATCACTACTACGACCTGCTCTCGGCGATCCACAAGTCGGTGCGCTCCTCGCGCCCCGACGCCGCCCTGCTCTACATCGCCCGCTTCGTACAGGGCGGCGGTGACCCCCTGGACGTCGTCCGCCGCCTGGCGGCCATCGCCTCCGAGGACGTGGGCAACGCCGACCCGCGTGCCCTGCCGCTGGTGATGGCCGCCTGGGACGCCTACCTGCGGCTGGGCGACTACGAGGGCCAGCGGGCCATCGCCCACGCCGCCATCCACCTGGCGGTGGCGCCCAAGAGCAATGCCATCGACCAGGCCTGGAAGGCCGCCAAGGCCTTCGTGGCGAGCCAGCCACGGCTCGAGGTACCCACCTACCTGCGCAACGCCCCGACGAAACTGATGGAGACGCTGGGCCACGGCCAGGGCTACCGCTACGCCCACCACGAACCCCACGGCTACCCCGCCGGCAGCGCCCACGATTGCTGGCCCGAAGCGGTGCCCCACGAGCGTTTCTACCGCCCCACGGAGTACGGCCAGGAGAAGCGCTACGGCCAGCTCATGGCCTGGCGGGAGCAGCTCGACGCCGAGGCGGATGGCGGCGCGTAGCGCCGAGCGCCGAGCGCCGAGCGCCGAGCGCCGAGCGCCGAGCGCCGAGCGCCGAGCGCCGCAAGATGCTGTACCGCCAATTCTGGTGTCAACGAGAAACCCGCCGAATGTTGAATCCGGCGGATTTCTCGTCTTCGGCCTCGGCACCTGCTGCCCGTTACCGAGCGGCTGGGCGCTTGCAGCTCGGCGCTAGGCGCTTATTGGCTGTCGCGAATCACATCGGTGCCCTCGGGGATCTCGAAGGCGAAACGCGCATCGTCGATGGCGGGATTCATGCGCACCTCGTCGAACTCGATGGCGGTACGCTGGCCGGTGCTATCGAGCATCTCCAGGGCGGTCAGGCGCTCGCCGCGGAAGGTCATCTCCAGTTCCTCGAAGAGGGTGTCCGCGTTCCTGGGCACCAGGGTGAAGCGCTCGGCACTGCCCTGCTGGCGCCGCGTGACGTCATAGCTGCCGGTGAGCTCGTCGGCGCTGCCGGAGAGCAGCAGCGCCGGGGTATGGGTCACCCGCTGGTCCAGCGCCTGGACGGTGGCCTGCTCCAGGTCGGGGTCGTAGAGCACCACTTCCTCGCCGTCGGAGACCACCAGCTGCTGGTAGGGGGCATCCACCTCCCAGCGGAACCTGCCGGGCCGCGACAGCCACATGCGGCCCCGCGCCTCCTGCAGGCGGTCGCCGCTGGCATCGAGGATCTGCTGCTCGAAGCTGGCCTCGTAGGTCTCGAGCGGCTCCAGTATGCGGGTCAGGCGCTCGGCGCCTTCGCTGGCCAGGGCCGAGAGCGGCATGGCGAGGCCGATGGCGGCGGCGGCAAGGGTCTTCTTCACTGTCATCTCCGTGTCTCCCTGGACGGTTCCGGTGGAAGCCTGTCCCTTCGGACTGCGCCAGCGCCGCCGGGTTGCGGCCCGGGCGGCGCTTGCATGGTGGTTGCATGGTTGACGGGGCACGTCGCGTCCGGCCGACGCAGCGACGCGCCGGCTAGTCGCCCGCCGGGGGCGGCGCCAGCACCTCGCGGGAGCCGTTGGTCCCCATGGTCGAGACGACACCGGCCATCTCCATCGCCTCGACCAGGCGAGCGGCGCGGTTGTAGCCGATCTTGAAGCGGCGCTGCACCGCCGAGATGGAGGCCCGCCGCGACTCGGTGACGAAGGCCACCGCCTCGTCGTAGAGGGCATCCTGTTCGGCATCGTCGCCGTCGCTGCCTCCGCCCTCGGACTCCAGCCCGGCCAGGGCCTCCGCCGAGACGCCGCCGGAGAGGATCTCCTCGATGTACTCCGGTTCGCCGCGACGCTTCCAGTCCTCCACCACCCGGTGCACCTCGTCGTCGTCGACGAAGGCGCCGTGCACCCGCGTGGGCATGCCGGAGCCCGCCGGCAGGTAGAGCATGTCGCCGTGGCCCAGCAGGTTCTCGGCGCCGCCCTGATCGAGGATGGTACGCGAGTCGACCCGGGAGGAGACCTGGAAGGCCATGCGGGTCGGCACGTTGGCCTTGATCAGGCCGGTGACCACGTCCACCGAGGGGCGCTGGGTGGCCAGGATCAGGTGGATGCCGGCGGCCCGAGCCTTCTGGGCCAGGCGCGCGATCAGTTCCTCGACCTTCTTGCCGACGATCATGAACATGTCGGCGAACTCGTCGATCACCACCACGATGTAGGGCAGCTTCTCGAGCACCGGCGGGGTCTCGTGCATCTCCCAGGGCTGCGGTTCCCACAGCGGGTCGGCCACCTGGGCGCCGGCGCGATTGGCCTCGTCGAGCTTGGCGTTGAAGCCGGCGATGTTGCGCACCCCCATGGACGCCATCAGCTTGTAGCGCCGCTCCATCTCGGCCACACACCAGCGCAGGGCGTTGGCGGCCTCCTTCATGTCGGTGACCACCGGCGCCAGCAGGTGCGGGATACCGTCGTAGACCGACAACTCCAGCATCTTGGGATCGACCATGATCATGCGCAGCTCGTCGGGGGTGGCCTTGAGCAGCATGGAGATCAGCATGGCGTTGACCCCCACCGACTTGCCCGAGCCGGTGGTGCCGGCGACCAGCAGGTGGGGCATCTTGCCCAGGTTGGCCACCACCGGCCCGCCGCCGATGTCCTGGCCCAGCGCCAGGGTCAGCGCCGAGGCCTCCTGCTGGTAACGATCGGAGTCGATCACCTCGCGCAGGCGGATCATGGCGCGATGGGGGTTGGGGATCTCGATGCCCACCGTGGGGCGGCCGGGGATCACCTCCACCACCCGCACGCTCTTGACCATCAGCGAGCGCGCCAGGTCCTTGGCCAGGTTGCTGATCTTGGAGACCTTCACCCCGGCGGCGGGCTTGATCTCGAAACGCGTGATCACCGGCCCCGGCCAGGTCTCCACCACCTCGGCCTTGACGCCGTACTCGCGCAGCCGCACCTCCAGCAGCTCGGCCATCTCGGCGAGCTGTTCGCGGCTGAAGTTGGGTTGGTGGGGCTCCGGCGGGGTCAACTGGCGCAGACTGGGCAACTCGCCCTCCGGCTCCGGCATGTCATTGAAGGCCGGACGCTGGTTCTGCAGATGCTCCACCGTCCACAGCCGCATGCCCTCCTCCTCGGTAGCCTCGCGGGCCTGGTCCGCGGTGGCCAGGCGCGGGGACTCGTCGTCCTCGCCGGGGAGCTGCTCGGGATCCGGTGGCTGCAGCGCGTCGGCCTTGCCAGAGTCGCGGGGCTCCCCGGCGGGCCGGGGCGCCTCCGGCTCGGGCGTCGTCCGAGGGGCCACCGTCGCCTCCTCCCGACTGGCCCGCAGCGAGGCCCCCGGCCAGGCGGAGACCGGTTCGTCGTCGTCGGGCAACACCGGCTCGGGCACCGTCTCCGGTACACGCCGCGAGGTCTCGGCGGTGGGCATCCCCCCTCGGGGGGCCTCCCCGGCATCAGGCGCCCCGCTGCCGAGGCGCCCGGCGGTGACGGTATCGGCTCCGCTCGGGGCGAGCGAGGCGCCCGCGGCCGCCGGGGTGCCCCGCGGGGCGTCGGGCGTCTCGCCGGCCCCCAGGGTGAGCCCCGGCTCGCGCCGTCCGCCCCGCACCTCGGCGGCGGAGGCCGAGGATCGCTGACGCTCGGCGTAGGCGGCTCCCGGCTGCTTGGCCGAGGGGGTGCGCTCGGGGACTTCCCAGGGGATCTGGGTGTCGCCATCGTTGCCGAAGCCGGGTTCGCGGCGGGGACCGCCCGCTGACGCCGGGTCGGGATCGCCTTCACGCCCGCCGGGCCGCAGGCGCCGCCACCAGGAACGACGGGGCGCTTCCGAGGAGGCGGCCTCGCCTTCCGCCGCATCGCTGGCGGCCTTCGCCTCGCCACCGGACGCCCGGCGAGCGGGGCGTGTCTCGGCCCGAGGCTCCTCGGGGGCGGCAGGGCCCGCGCCCGAGAAGGCGAAGCGCTGGGCGATCCAGCCCCACAGCCGTAGTGCCCGGTGGCCGACCTCGTCCATCACCGAGAGCCAGGAGACCCCGGTGAACAGCGGGAAACCGCAGAGCATGGCGGCGAGCGCCAGCAGGCCGGTGCCGCCCGCACCCACCATCGGCAGCAGAGCCCCCACCAGCCCCTCGCCGAGGATGCCACCGGTGGAATAGGGCAAGGGCCCCTCGGGGGTGTAGAAGTGCAACGCTCCCAGGGTGGTGGTACCCAGCAACAGCAGCACCAGGCCGCCGCCACGCACCGCCAGCGCCGTGGCATCCCACTCCAGGTGGACCTGGCGGGCGCGCAGCAGGCGCCAGGCGGCGAAGCCCAGCATGCCGGGCCACCACAGGGCACTCACGCCGAACAGCGAATAGAGCACATCGGCGAGCCAGGCACCCACCGGCCCCATCCAGTTGGCCACCTCGGTCTCGGGACCGCTGCGCGACCAGCCGGGGTCGGCGGACTCGAAGCTGAACAGGGCCAGCAGCAGGAACACGCAGGCGGCCAGCAGCAGGATCGCCACTCCCTCGCGAGCCGCCCCCTGCAGCTTCAAGCCGAAGCGCTTCGCCGTCTCCCTGGCATGCGCCGCGTTCACACGACGCGACGAGGTCTGCTTATCGACACTCAAGTGGTCATCCCCCTTGCGCCACGCCTGGCGTCTCTTCCGGTTGCGTGGCGCCAATCATACCGAGCCGGCGGCGCCCATCACAGTGGGTGTGGCTTGAGCCGGGTCGACGTGGGCGGCACACTGTCGATCCCGCCGCAAGGATGCCGTCCGCCATGCTGCCCTGGCTCCCGCCCCACCCCGTCCGCTTCCCGCCCGTGGCCCAGGCCCTGGACGAGCCCGACGGCCTGCTCGCCGCCGGCGGCGAGCTGACTCCCCGCTGGCTGCTGGCCGCCTATCGCCGCGGTATCTTCCCCTGGTACGGTGACGACCAGCCGATCCTGTGGTGGAGCCCGGACCCGCGCATGGTGCTCTTCCCCGAGGAGATCCGGGTTCGCCGCAGCCTGGCCAAGCGCCTGCGCAACGCCGGCTTCACGGTCACCGCGGACCGCGCCTTCGACGCCGTGGTGGCGGCCTGCGCGGCACCACGCAGGGGCCAGCCCGGCACCTGGATCAGCGACGAGATGCGCGTGGCCTACGGCCGGCTGCACGCCCTCGGCGCCGCCCACTCCGTGGAGGTATGGCGGGACGCACGGCTGGTGGGCGGGCTCTACGGCGTGGCCCTGGGCCCGGTGTTCTTCGGCGAGTCGATGTTCTCCCGCGAGCCGGACGCCTCCAAGGTGGCGCTGGTCAGGCTGGCCCGCGCCATGGTCGTCGGCGGCGGCCGGCTGATCGACTGCCAGATGCATACCGACCACCTGGCCAGCCTGGGTGCCTGCGACATCGCTCGGGAAGCCTTCATCGGCTATCTTGAGGAGTGGCTGGGGAGCCCGCCGGAGGTGGAGCCCGACGACGCCGGCTTCCTGGCCGCCCGATGGTCCTTCGCGCCCCTCGACGGGCTCGACGAGGACGCCACTTGACCGCCTCGCTCCAGGGAGAGTCACCGTGAGCAGCAACGCCCCCCGACAGCCCGTACGGGACCTGCGCTTCTTCCTCACCGTGCCCCACGCCTGCAGCTATCTGGAGGGGCGCGAGGCGACCACCCTGTTCCTGGATCCTCAGGAGTCGCCCGGCCAGGGCGTCTACGACACCCTGGCCCTGCTCGGTTTCCGGCGCAGCGGACGCCACCTCTACCGCCCCCACTGCGAGGGCTGCAGCGCCTGCATCTCGGTGCGCATCCCGGTGGACGACTTCGCCCCCAACCGCACCCAGCGGCGCCTGGCCCGGCGCAACGCCGACCTCAGCCTGCACCTGCGTCCGGCGATCTACGATCCCGAGCACTACGCCCTCTACGCCCGCTACATCCGTACCCGCCACGCCGACGGCGACATGTATCCACCGAGCCACGAGCAGTACCGTACCTTCCTGACCCTCGACCAGGAGTACGCGCGGCTGCTGGAGTTCCGCCTGGCCGGCCGGCTGGTGGCGGTGGCGGCCTACGACCAGCTGGAGCACGGCCTGTCGGCGATCTACACCTTCTTCGACCCCGATCCGGCCCTGGAGCGCCGCTCGCTGGGAACCTTCGCGGTGCTCACCCTGATCGAGCAGGCCCGGCGTCGCGGCCTGCCCCACGTCTACCTGGGGTACTGGATCCGCGAATGCCGCAAGATGGCCTACAAGCAGGCCTTCCAGCCCCTGGAGCGGCTCGACGGTCGCCACTGGCGCCGCATGATCCCCACCTGAACGGCACCATTCGCGGCGCTTCTTTGCCATGGCGGGCGGCATGCGGCACAATATCGCGCTATTCTTCCGGCACGGGCCCGCGATGTCCCGTCGCCCGCATGTCTCATCCACCAGCGAGGAATCGCCTATATGGCACGTGAAGACCATATCGAGATGGAAGGCGTCGTCGTCGACACCCTTCCCAATACCACTTTCCGCGTCGAGTTGGAGAACGGCCACGTGGTGACCGCGCACATCTCCGGCAAGATGCGCAAGAACTACATCCGCATCCTGACCGGCGACAAGGTCAAGGTGGAACTGACTCCCTACGACCTGACCAAGGGTCGCATCGTCTACCGCTCCCGCTGATCCCGGCGGTCGAGCGCCCTCGACCGGTTCCCGTCCGGCACCCCCGCCGCACACGACAACGCCCCGTCCGTGGACAGGGCGCTGTGTCGTGCCGGAGGCCGAGGCGCCTCAAGGCGCGTCGGCCAGCTCCGCCTCGGTTGCGAGGTGCAGCTCGCCATCCTCCACGCTGACGTGCACCACCCCGCCATGCTCGGAGAGCTCGCCGAACAGGATCAGCTCGGCCAACGGCTTCTTGAGCTTCTCCTGGATCAGGCGCGCCATGGGACGGGCGCCCATGTCGGGATCGTAGCCCTGCTCCGCCAGCCAGGCCCGTGCCTCCTCGTCCACGTCGAGCTGGACGCGCTTCTCGTCGAGTTGGGCCTGCAGTTCCACCAGGAACTTGTCCACCACGCTGCGCACCACCGAGGTGGGCAGGGAGTGGAACTGGATGATGCCGTCCAGGCGGTTGCGGAACTCCGGCGAGAAGGTCTTGCGGATCGCCTCCAGGGCATCGGTGGAGTGGTCCTGGGTCTGGAAGCCGATGGAACGCCGCGTGGCCAGCTCGACCCCGGCGTTGGAGGTCATGATCACGATCACGTGGCGGAAGTCCGCCTCGCGGCCGTTGTTGTCGGTCAACCGGCCATGGTCCATCACCTGCAGCAGCAGGTTGAAGACCTCGGGATGCGCCTTCTCGATCTCGTCGAGCAGCAGCACGCAGTGGGGCTGCTTGGTGATCGCCTCGGTGAGCAGCCCCCCCTGATCGTAGCCCACGTAGCCCGGAGGCGCGCCGATCAGCCGTGACACCGTGTGGCGCTCCATGTACTCCGACATGTCGAAGCGTAACAGCTCGATGCCCATGATCTTGGACAGCTGGCGGGCCACCTCGGTCTTGCCCACCCCGGTGGGGCCGGCGAACAGGAAACTGCCCACCGGCTTGTCCGGCGACTTGAGGCCGGCCCGCGACAACTTGATCGCCGCCGCCAGGCTGTCGATCGCCTCGTCCTGGCCGAACACCAGCATCTTGAGATCGCGGTCGAGGTTGGCGAGCAGCTTGCGGTCGGAGCTGGAGACGCTCTTCGGCGGAATCCGCGCGATCGAGGCCACTACCGCCTCGACCTGGTCGACGTCGATGGTGTCGACCCGCACCTCCGGCGGCAGCAGCCGCTGGTGGGCGCCGGCCTCGTCGATCACGTCGATCGCCTTGTCGGGCAGGTGGCGGTCGTTGATGTAGCGATCCGCCAGGCGCGCCGCGCTATCCAGGGCACCGTCGGTGTACTTGAGCTGGTGATGTTCCTCGAAGCGCGAACGCAGCCCCTTGAGGATGCGGATGGTGTCCTCCACCGAGGGCGCCGGCACGTCCACCTTCTGGAAACGACGCGCCAGGGCGCGGTCCTTCTCGAAGATGCCACGGTACTCCTGGAAGGTGGTGGAGCCGATGCAGCGCAACTCGCCGGAGGAGAGCAGCGGCTTGAGCAGGTTGGAGGCGTCCATCACCCCACCGGAGGCGGCGCCGGCACCGATCACGGTGTGGATCTCGTCGATGAACAGCACGGCATTGGGCTGCTTGCGCAGCTCGGCCAGCAGGCTCTTGAGGCGCTTCTCGAAGTCGCCACGATACTTGGTGCCGGCGAGCAGCGCGCCCATGTCCAGGGAATAGACCACGGCATCGCCGATCACCTCGGGCACGTCCTCCTCGACGACGCGCTTGGCCAGGCCCTCGGCGATGGCGGTCTTGCCCACGCCGGCCTCGCCCACCAGCAGCGGGTTGTTCTTGCGCCGCCGGGCGAGGATCTGCACCACCCGCTCCAGCTCATGCTCGCGGCCGATCAGCGGGTCGATCTTGCCCATGCGGGCCTGCTCGTTGAGGTTGGTGGCATAGCCGGTCAGAGGGTTGGAGGCGGTCTCACCGCCTTCCTCGGCCTCCTCGGCATCGCTGGAGGGAGAGGACGAGGGGCTCTGGCCATGGCCGGACACCTTGGAGATGCCGTGGGCGATGTAGTTGACGGCATCGACCCGGGCCACGTTCTGCTGCTTCAGGAAGTAGACCGCCTGGCTCTCCTGCTCGGAGAAGATCGCCACCAGCACGTTGGCCCCGGTGACCTCGCTCTTGCCGGAGGACTGCACGTGGAAGACGGCACGCTGCAACACGCGCTGGAAGCCCAGGGTCGGCTGGGTCTCGCGATCCGCCTGGTCCTCGGGAATCAGCGGGGTGGTGGAGTTGATGAAGTCCTGCAGGTCGGACCGCAGCTTGTCGAGGTTGGCCCCGCAGGCACGCAGCACGTCTGCCGCGGAAGCATTGTCCAGCAGAGCCAGCAGCAGGTGCTCCACGGTCATGAACTCGTGACGCTTGGAACGCGCCACGGTGAAGGCCGTGTTCAGGGTCAGTTCAAGTTCTTTGCTCAGCATGGCAGTCCCCTTCTTGCCGCCCAGGGCTTTGCGTCGGATCTTTCGAGGTCCGGCATCATCAACATCGGGCACAAATGCCACCGTTGCAAGCCTTGCTGCCAACGGCAGCCGGTGTCACGCCCGTCGCGACCATGTCCGGGGGGTCAGTCCGTCGCCTCGATGTCCGAGAGCAGCGGATGCTGACACTCTCTAGCGTATTGATTGACCTGATGGCTTTTGGTTTCCGCGATGTCGCGGGTGAAGATGCCGCAGGTCGCCTTGCCCTGCGTGTGCACCGTCAGCATCACCTGCACCGCGGTCTCGCTATCCATCTGGAAGAAGGTCTGTAGCACCTCCACCACGAACTCCATGGGGGTGAAGTCGTCATTGTGCAATACCACTTTGTACATCGGCGGCTCGGCCAGTTCCGGCTCGGCGGTCTGCACCGCCTGGTCGCCCTCCTCCTCGGTTCCCGGAGGGCGCGTCATGCCGCACCGCAGGTCTCTCTCGAACATAACCACCATCATCCGTCGCGACAGGCCGCTCGCCATCCATCAGTCTAACCGACATTGGACGCCGTCGAGGCAAGCGGGTTCATGTTTGCCTTCCACCATACCGCAGCGTGCCATGCCCACAATGCAGCGGCCCCCGCCCGGAAGCCAGGCGGGGGCCGGGCACGGCGAGTGCCGACGACGGCGCTCGCGGTGGTGCCTCAGCGCTTGGCCACCAGCTCCAGGGCAGTGTTGAGGGTCCGGCTGGGCCGCATGGCGGTGCCGGCCAGCGCCAGGTCCGGGTGGTAGTAGCCGTTGATGTCCACCGGTTGCCCCTGAACCGCATTGAGCTCTTCGACGATCACCGACTCCTTGGCGGAGAGTTCCTCGGCCAGCTTACCGAACAGCGCCTTGAGCTCGGTATCCTCCTCCTGGGCGGCCAGCGCCTCGGCCCAGTACAGGGCCAGGTAGAAATGGCTGCCGCGGTTGTCCAGCTCGCCGACCTTGCGCGAGGGCGACTTGTTGCTGTCGAGGAACTTGCCGTTGGCCTCGTCCAGCGCCTTGGCCAGCACCCGGGCCCGGGCGTTGTCGAAGGTCTTGCCCAGGTGCTCCAGGGAAGCGGCCAGGGCCAGGAACTCGCCCAGGGAGTCCCAGCGCAGGTGGTTCTCCTCGAGGAACTGCTGCACGTGCTTGGGTGCCGAGCCACCGGCGCCGGTCTCGAACAGGCCGCCACCGTTCATCAGCGGCACGATGGAGAGCATCTTGGCGCTGGTCCCCAGCTCCATGATCGGGAAGAGGTCGGTCAGGTAGTCGCGCAGCACGTTGCCGGTCACCGAGATGGTATCCTCGCCCTTGCGGATGCGCGCCAGGGAGAACTCCATCGCCTCCACCGGCGCCATGATGCGGATGTCCAGGCCGCTGGTGTCGTGCTCGGCGAGGTAGGCCTCGACCTTCCTGATCAGTTGCGCATCGTGGGCACGCTGGGCATCGAGCCAGAACACCGCGGGGGTGTCGCTCTCGCGGGCACGGGTCACGGCCAGCTTGACCCAGTCCTTGATCGGGGCGTCCTTGGTCTGGCACATGCGCCAGATATCGCCCTTCTCCACGGCATGCTCGAAGAACAGGCTGCCCTGTTCGTCGACGACGCGCACGGTGCCGTCGGCGGGCACCTGGAAGGTCTTGTCGTGGGAGCCGTACTCCTCGGCCTTCTGGGCCATCAGGCCGACGTTGGGCACGCTGCCCATGGTGGTGGGATCGAAGGCGCCGTGCTGCTTGCAGTCGTCGATGACGGCCTGGTAGATGCCGGCATAGCAGCGATCGGGGATCACCGCCTTGGCATCGTGCAGGGCATCGTCGGAGCCCCACATCTTGCCGGAATCGCGAATCATCGCCGGCATGGAGGCGTCGATGATCACGTCGCTCGGCACGTGCAGGTTGGTGATGCCCTTGTGGGAGTTGACCATCGCCAGGTGGGGACGCTCGGCATAGAGCGCCTCGATGTCACCCTCGATCTCGGCCCGCTTGGCCTCGGGCAGCTTGGCGAGGGTGGCGTAGAGGTCGCCGATGCCGTTGTTGGGGTCGAAGCCCACCTGCTCCAGCGCCTCGGCGTGCTTCTCCAGCACGTCGCGGTAGAACTCGTTGACCACCATGCCGAACATGATCGGGTCCGAGACCTTCATCATGGTGGCCTTGAGGTGCAGGGAGAAGAGCACGTCCTGCCGCTTGGCATCCTCGATCTGCTCGGCGACGAAGGCGCTGAGGGCCTTTTCGCTCATCACCGCGCCGTCGATCACCTCACCGGCCTGCACCGGGGTCTGCTCCTTGAGCACGGTGGTGCTACCGTCCTTGGTGACCAGCTCGATCCTGGCCGCACCCTCGGCCGCCAGGGTGGCCGACTTCTCGCTGCCATAGAAGTCCCCTTCGTTCATGTGGGCCACGTGGGAGCGCGAGTCGGCACTCCACTCGCCCATGCGGTGCGGGTACTTGCGGGCGTAGTTCTTGACCGACCTCGGCGCACGGCGGTCGCTGTTGCCTTCACGCAGCACCGGGTTGACGGCACTGCCCTTGACGCGGTCGTAGCGCGCCTGGATGTCGTGCTCGACCTGGGTGGTCGGCTCGTCGGGGTAGTCGGGCAACTTGTAGCCCTGCGCCTGGAGCTCACGAATGGCGGCCTTGAGCTGCGGCAGCGAGGCGCTGATGTTGGGCAACTTGATGATGTTGGCCTCGGGCGTCTTGGCCAGCTCGCCCAGCTCGGCCAGGTGATCCCCCAGTTGCTGCTCGTCGGTCAGGTAGTCGGGGAACTGCGCGATGATGCGGCCGGCCAGGGAGATGTCCCGGGTCTCCACGGCGATGCCGGCGGAGTCGGTGTAGGCGTCGATGATCGGCAGCAGGGAATGGGTGGCCAGGGCCGGCGCTTCGTCGGTGAGCGTGTAGATAATCTTCGGCGTTTTTGACATGTTGGCGTTGATCTCTCTGGTCACTGCAATGGCATGAAACGGGATCGGCAGCGCTCGCTCACGATGTCGGGTGAACAGGGACCCGCTCCGGCGACGAGACATCGGCCGGCCCGGCGACTCCGGCCCTCGGGGCGGGTCACGGCAGGTCCTGAAATGACGAGGGCGCTCCCGGCGAGCGAGGCGCAGTATACCAGTCCACCGCAGACGACGCATGAGCAATGGATCCGGGCCCCGATCCCCCTGCGCCACCTGCCATCCGGGGTCGCCTCGGGGTAAGATTCCCCCATGAGCCGCCTATACCTCTTCCACAAGCCGTACCGCGTCCTCTCCCAGTTCACCGACCGGACCGGGGCGGATGGCTCGCGCCGTGCCACCCTGGCCGACTACATCGAGGTGCCGGGCATCTACCCGTCGGGTCGCCTCGACCACGACTCCGAGGGCCTGCTGCTGCTCAGCGACGACGGCGAACTGATCCATCGCATCGCCCACCCGCACCACAAGCAGCCCAAGACCTACCGCGTGCAGGTGGAGGGCGAGCCCGGCGATACCGCCCTGCAGGCGCTGCGCGACGGGGTCGAACTGAAGGACGGGCCGACCCGGCCGGCGAAGGTGCGCCGCCTCGCCACCCCGGCCCTGCCCGAGCGCGACCCACCGCTGGACCCGCGGCGCCATCCGCTCACCACCTGGCTGGAGCTGACCATCACCGAAGGACGCAACCGTCAGGTACGCCGCATGACCGCCCACGTCGGCCACCCCACGCTGCGCCTGGTGCGCGTAACCATCGGTCCCTGGCGGCTCGACGACCTGGCACCCGGCGAGTGGCGCCGCGAGACCCTGCACGCGCCGACGCCGTCCCACGGCCCGACGCCACGCCGACGCAGCGGCAAGCGGCCGGGCACGGACGGCAGCAACCACCGGAGAGGAGGCAAGCGATGAGCCGCTGGCACCCCCATGTCACCGTGGCCTGCGTGGTGGAACGCGCCGGCTCCTTCCTGATGGTGGAGGAGGATCGCGGCGGCACCCAGACCGTCTTCAACCAGCCCGCCGGCCACCTGGAACCGGGTGAACGGATCCGCGACGCCGCCCTGCGCGAGGTCGAGGAGGAGACCGCCTGGCGGGTCGGCATCAGCGACTACCTGGGCATGTACGTCTATGAGGCACCGGACGGCCTCACCTTCCACAGCCACGCCTTCCTGGGCATGGCCCTGGCCCACATGGGCAACGACCTGGACCCGGCGATCCACGCCGTGCACTGGCTGCCCCTGGAGGAGCTGGAGGCCCTGGATCGCCAGCGCCGGCTGAGAAGCCCCCTGGTCCTGCGCCGGGTGCGCGACGCCCTGGCCGGGCGCTTCTACCCCATGGATGTTATCCACGAGCGGTAAGGGGCAAGGAGCAAGGAGCAAGGAGCAAGGAGCAAGGAGCAAGGAGCAAGGAGCAAGGAGCAAGGAGCAAGGAGCAAGGAGCAAGGAGCAAGGAGCAAGGAGCAAGGAGCGCAGTATGACCTCGGCGCTCGGCGCTCGGCGCTCACATCATGTATAATCCTCGCCCATTTAGGATCCACCGATTCCGAGGGCGCCCATGACCGCCACCCCAGGCAAGGTGATCGTCGGCATGTCCGGCGGCGTCGACTCCTCCGTGTCCGCCCTGCTGCTGCTGGAGCAGGGTTACCGGGTCGAAGGCCTGTTCATGAAGAACTGGGACGAGGACGACGGCACCGAGTACTGTACCGCCAAGGCCGACCTGGCGGACGCCGAGGCCGTGTGCGAGAAGCTCGGCATCGAGCTGCATACCGCCAACTTCGCCGCCGAGTACTGGGATAACGTCTTCGAGCACTTCCTGGCCGAGTACCGGGCCGGGCGCACGCCGAACCCGGACATCCTCTGCAACCGCGAGATCAAATTCAAGGTGTTCCTGGAGTACGCCGAAATACTCGGCGCCGAGCGGATCGCCACCGGCCACTACGTGCGCGGCGGCGTGCGCGACGGCCGACCGCGGCTGCTCAAGGGGCGAGACATCAACAAGGACCAGAGCTACTTCCTGCATGCTGTGCCCGAGGCCGCCATCGCCCGCACCCTCTTCCCGGTGGGCGAACTGGAGAAGCCCGAGGTGCGCGCCATCGCCGATCGCCATGGGCTGGCCACGGCCAGGAAGAAGGATTCGACGGGGATCTGCTTCATCGGCGAGCGGCGCTTCCGCGACTTCCTCCGGCAGTACCTGCCGGCCCAGCCCGGCACCATCGAGACGCCGGACGGCGACACCATCGGCGAGCATATGGGGCTGATGTACTACACCCTGGGCCAGCGCCAGGGGCTGGGCATCGGCGGGCTCGCCGACTACCCGGAGGAGCCCTGGTACGTGGCCGCCAAGGACCTCGAGCGCAACGTGCTGGTCGCCGTGCAGGGCAAGCATCACCCACTGCTCTACACCGACAGTCTGGCCACCGAGGCCATGGACTGGGTCGCCGGTGCGCCACCAGCGACGGAGGGCCGCGTCACCGCCAAGACCCGCTACCGCCAGGCGGACGTGCCCTGCCGCATGCGCGTGGCCGCCGACGGTGGTGTCGAGGTGCGCTTCGACCGCCCCCAGCGCGCCGTCACGCCGGGCCAGTCGCTGGTCCTCTACGACGGCGACCTCTGCCTGGGCGGCGGCGTGATCCGCGACACCTGGAACGCCACGGAGGTGGCCGCATGACCGCGTCCACCCCGATCCATCGCGTGCCGGACGACCCCGTGACCCGCCAGGCCCTGGCGCTGGCCGGCGTCTTCCAGTCGGCCAGCCTGGTCGACGAGCTGGCGCGTACCGGCCAGGTGGACCAGCGCGCCTGGGACACCCTGATCCACGCCACCCTGGACACCGACCCGGAGAGCTTCGAGGCGATCTACGGCGGCCATCCCAACAACCTGCGTCGCGGCCTCGAGGTGCTCGACGCCGTGGTCGGCCGCAAGCAGGCCAACCCGGTGGTGCTGCGCTACGGCTTCTCGCTGCTGCTGCTGATGAACAAGCTGCGCGGCAACACCGCCATGCTCGACGAGCTCGGCAACCAGCTATCGCGCATCCAGGGCCAGGCCGGGCACTTCGGCAACACCCACGAGAACGTCATCGCCAGCCTCGGCGAGGCCTATCAGGAGACGGTCTCCACCTTCAAGACCCGCATCGTGGTGCAGGGCGACCCCTCGCTGCTGCAGAGCCGCATGATGCCCGAGCGGGTGCGTGCCTGCCTGCTGGCCGGCATCCGCTTCGCCTTGCTGTGGCACCAGCAGGGCGGCCGGCGCTGGAAGCTGGTCTTCCAGCGCGGCGCCCTGAAGAAGGCCCTGGACCAGCTAAGCTGACCCATTTACTTATCATTCCATCACTTGGGAGACACTGAATAAATCGACCGAGCGGGATGAAGCGCAAGGCGCCCGCAGCGCAGACACCGGAGCCTATGCGGTACTAGGTGAGGATGTCGACCGGGCTGGCGCACCAGCAGCGCGTAACGCAGCGATTCGCCCGCGCAGGTATTTAAGCAGTGTCTCCTTAATCGACGATCCGGAAGCTAACCCATGCAAGCCGCCCCCCTGCCCCTCTCCGCCCTCACCGCCCTGTCCCCCGTCGACGGTCGCTACGAAGCCAAGGCCGCCGCCCTGCGCGAGCACTTCAGCGAATTCGGCCTGATCCGCGCCCGGGTCACCGTCGAGGTGCGCTGGCTGCAGCGCCTCGCCGAGCTGGCCGGCATCACCGAGGTGCCACCACTCTCCGCCGAGGCCACCGCCTTCCTCGAGACCATGCTCCGCGACTTCTCCGTGACCGATGCCGAGCGCATCAAGGAGATCGAGCGCACCACCAACCACGACGTCAAGGCGGTGGAGTACTTCATCAAGGAGAAGATCGAGGGCCTGCCGGAGCTGCATGCCGTGACCGAGTTCGTGCACTTCGCCTGCACCAGCGAGGACATCAACAACCTCTCCCACGGCGTGATGCTCAGCGACGGCCTCCAGGCCCTGCTGCCGGTGATGCACCGGGTCGCCGACGAGGTGGCCCGCCTGGCCCGGGAGCACGCCGACCAGCCGATGCTGTCGCGCACCCACGGCCAGACCGCCAGCCCCACCACCCTGGGCAAGGAGATGGCCAACGTCGCCTACCGCCTGCGTCGCCAGCTGAAGCAGATCGAGGCCGTGGAGATCCTCGGCAAGATCAACGGCGCCGTGGGCAACTACAACGCCCACCTGGCCACCTACCCGGAGGTGGACTGGGAGGCCAATGCCCGCACCTTCGTCGAGGGCCTGGGACTGACCTTCAACCCCTACACCACCCAGATCGAGCCCCACGACTACATCGCCGAGCTGTTCGATGCGATCTGCCGCTTCAACACCATCCTGATCGACTTCGACCGCGACGTCTGGGGCTACATCTCGCTGGGCTACTTCAAGCAGAGGACCGTGGCCGGCGAGATCGGCTCCTCGACCATGCCCCACAAGGTCAACCCGATCGACTTCGAGAATTCCGAGGGCAACCTGGGGCTGGCCAACGCCATCCTCGGCCACCTGGCCCAGAAGCTGCCGATCTCCCGCTGGCAGCGCGACCTCACCGACTCCACGGTGCTGCGCAACCTGGGCGTGGGCCTGGCCTACGGCCTGATCGCCTACCAGGCCTCGCTCAAGGGCATCGGCAAGCTCGAGGCCAACCCGGCGCGCCTCGCCGAGGACCTCGACGCCAGCTGGGAAGTGCTCGCCGAGCCGATCCAGACGGTGATGCGCCGCTACGGTATCGAGAAGCCCTACGAGAAGCTCAAGGAGCTGACCCGCGGCAAGCGCATCGACCGGGCCGGCTTCGCCGCCTTCATCGATACCCTGGAGTTGCCCGAGGACGTGAAGGCCGAGCTCAAGGCGCTGAGCCCGGCCAGCTATATCGGTAACGCCGGCGAGCAAGCTCGCAAGCTTTAAGCTGGAAGCTGTAAGCAGCAAGGTGAGCGGCGCCGGGGACAGGCCTGAAGAGGGTCCGATTCCAGGGAAGGAATCGGTAGCGTACAGGGAGGTATTTACAGCGCCCTCGCACAGGCCTGTCGCCGGGGTAGCCGCGATGCCAACGCCCTTCGCGGCTCAACGTATCCCGGACACAGGTGGTCCTTATGTCCTCTGATTCGCCTCTCCCGATGCTCGGCGGCCTGAGCGCCGCCGAGTTCCTGCGCGACTACTGGCAGCAGAAGCCGGTGCTGATCCGAGGCGCCTTCCCCGACTTCCAGTGTCCGCTGGACCCCGACGAGCTGGCCGGCCTGGCCTGCGAGGAGGGCGTGGAGGCGCGCCTGGTGGAAGCGCAGGGCCCCTGGCGGGTCAGCCACGGCCCCTTCGACGAGCAGACCTTCGCGCGCCTGCCGGAACGCGACTGGACCCTGCTGGTGCAAGCCGTCGACCACTACGTGCCCGAGGCGGCCGAACTGCTCGAGCACTTCACCTTCCTGCCCCGCTGGCGCCTCGACGACATCATGATCAGCTACGCCCCGCCGGGCGGCAGCGTCGGCCCCCACGTCGACCAGTACGACGTCTTCCTGCTCCAGGGCCTGGGCCAGCGCCGCTGGCAGCTGGGCGGCCGGGTCCCCGACGACGCCCCGATCCTTCCCGGTATCGACCTGCGCATCCTCGAGCGCTTCGAGGTGGCACCTGGAGATGATTGGATTCTCGAGCCGGGCGATATGCTCTATCTGCCGCCCGGCTGGGCCCACCACGGCGTCAGCGAGTCCGACGACTGCCTCACCCTCTCGGTGGGCTTCCGCGCGCCCTCTGCCGACGAGGCGATCGCCTCCTTCGCCGATTTCCTGGGCGACAAGCTGCCGCCCTCGCTGCGCTACGCCGACGCCGGCATGGCGCCGCCCGAGGATGCCGGGGAGCTCGACGACGCCGCCGTGGAGCGCATGCGCCGGCTGATCCTCGAGACCCTGGACGACCCCGCCCGGCTGGCCCAGTGGTTCGGCCGGGTCATGACCCAGCCCAAGTACGTCGACCAGTTGGTGCCCAACGAGCAGCCCACCGATCCCGCCGAGCTTGTTGCGACACTACAGGACGGCGAGGAGCTGCTGCGCAGCCCCGGCTCGCGCTTCGCCTGGCGCGATCTGGGCAATGACCGGGCCACGCTGTTCGCCGATGGCGACGGCGCCGAGTGCGCCCTGCCCCTGGCGCAGGTCCTGGCCTCGGACGCCCCGCTGGATGCCGAGCTGCTCGAGTTCGACGGCGCCGCCGAACTGCTGGCCGCCCTGCTCGACGCCGGCAGCCTGACCTGGGCGGATGAGTTCGAGGAGGAGTGATGCATGACACTCGAGATCCGTGAAGGCGACTGGGAGGCGCTCGGCGAGGCGGCCGGCGAGATCCGCCGGGTGGTGTTCATCGAGGAGCAGCGGGTGCCCATCGAGGAGGAGTGGGACGGCCGCGACCCCGAGTGCCGCCATTTCCTGGCCCTGCTGGACGGCACGCCGGTGGGCACCGCGCGACTGCTCCCCGACGCCCATATCGGCCGCGTCGCCGTACTGCGCGAGGCACGCGGCCAGGGCATCGGCGAGGCCCTGATGGCCGCCGCCATCGCCACCGCCCGTCGCCACGGCCACGCCGGCATCGAGCTCGCCGCCCAGACACACGCCCTGCCCTTCTACGAACGCCTCGGCTTCGAGGCCTTCGGTCCCGAGTTCCTCGATGCCGGAATTCCGCACCGCAATATGTGCCTTCCGCTGGCCGATTCCTGAGCCTGCTCACCTTTCCTCAAACGAAAAAAGACTACAGCTCGGGGCCTGTATCGGCCTCTCTGTAGTCGAGCTACAACCCTTCCTGCCCCAAAGTGACCATTGTTGTCCCCAGTCTTCATGGGCCATAGTGCGACTCAAGGCGAGAGAAAAACGCCCGTTTCATGATGACCCCCAGGCCGCAATGAAAACGTTCGTTTCAAACTTATCGCTATTCGACCAAGGCAGCAGAGACAGGACGCCGCCGCTGGACGAACCTGAAAGCGTTTCGCAGGTGCAGCATACGCCGATACCCGCGAGCGACCGACCCGAACCGAAGGAGGAAGGCCCATGTCATACCGAGACGATATCAAGGCACTGACCCAGCTTCGCGAGGCCCAGCGCGGCAGGTGGGCGAACATCAGCCCCGAGGATGCCGCCCGTCTGCGCGCCCAGAACCGCTTCCAGACCGGCCTGGACATCGCTCGCTACACCGCCAGGATCATGCGTGAGGACATGGCGGCCTACGACGCCGACAGCTCCCGGTACACCCAGTCGCTGGGCTGCTGGCACGGCTTCATCGGCCAGCAGAAGCTGATCTCCATCAAGAAGCACTTCGGCACCACCAAGCGTCGCTACCTCTACCTCTCCGGCTGGATGGTCGCTGCCCTGCGCTCCGAGTTCGGTCCGCTGCCCGACCAGTCGATGCACGAGAAGACCAGCGTCCCGGCACTGATCGAGGAGCTCTACACCTTCCTGCGCCAGGCCGATGCCTGGGAACTCAACCACCTGTTCCGCGACCTGGAAGCCGCCCGCAAGGCCGGCGACGAGCCCCGGGTGGCCGAACTGGAGGCGCAGATCGATAACCACGAGACCCATGTGGTGCCGATCATCGCCGACATCGATGCCGGCTTCGGCAATGCCGAGGCCACCTACCTGCTGGCCAAGAAGATGATCGAGGCCGGAGCCTGCTGCATCCAGCTCGAGAACCAGGTCTCCGACGAGAAGCAGTGCGGCCACCAGGACGGCAAGGTCACCGTGCCCCACGAGGACTTCATCGCCAAGATCAACGCCGTGCGCTACGCCTTCCTGGAGCTCGGCGTGGAGGACGGCGTGATCGTCGCCCGCACCGACTCCCTGGGGGCCGGCCTGACCCAGAAGATCGCCGTGACCAAGGAGCCCGGCGACCTGGGCGACCAGTACAACGGCTACCTGGATGGCGACGAGATCACCTCGGCCTCGGATATCGACAACGGCGACGTGGTCATCAAGCAGAACGGCAAGCTGGTCAAGGTCAAGCGCCTGGCCTCCGGGCTCTACCAGTTCAAGCCGGGCACCGGGGAGGACCGCGTGGTGCTGGACTGCATCACCAGCCTGCAGAACGGCGCCGACCTGCTGTGGATCGAGACCGAGAAGCCCCACGTCGGCCAGATCGCCGGCATGGTCAATCGCATCCGCGAGGTCTGCCCGGACGCCAAGCTGGTCTACAACAACTCGCCGTCCTTCAACTGGACCCTCAACTTCCGTCAGCAGGTCTTCGACGCCTGGGAGGCCGAGGGCAAGGACGTCTCCGCCTACGACCGCGCCGACCTGATGAACGAGAAGTACGACGCCACCGAACTGGCGGCCCTGGCCGACGAGTGGACCCGCAACTTCCAGCGCGACGGCGCCCGCGAGGCCGGCATCTTCCACCACCTGATTACCCTGCCCACCTACCACACCGCGGCCCTGTCCACCGACAACCTGGCCCGCGGTTACTTCGGTGACGAGGGCATGCTGGCCTATGTGGCCGGGGTTCAGCGCCGCGAGATCCGCGAGGGCATCGCCACCGTCAAGCACCAGGACATGGCCGGCTCCAACATCGGCGACGACCACAAGGAGTTCTTCCACGGCGAGGCGGCCCTCAAGGCCGGGGGCAAGGACAACACCATGAACCAGTTCTGAGCATGGCGGCGCATCAGCGCCTGGAACCTTCGGGAGGCCTCGGCCTCCCTTTTTTCGTCCCATCGCCGCCGCCATGAAAAAGCCCACCCCGCCTGATGGCGGGGTGGGCAGAGATTACCGGTCAGGGAAAAGGCGCCTTATTCCTCCTCGACTTGCAACTGCGAGTCACCGGTCAGCACTTCATCCCAGGCTTCGTCGAGCGTGCATCCCAGGCGGCTGTCGATGGTATCAATCACCTCGACGGCATGCTGCAGGGACTCCCGATTGCTCTTCAGGGCCAGCACCAGCTTGGCCAGATCCTGCTTGCTGAAGCTGCTGGCAATGAGGTCGGCTTGTTGGCTCAGTTCGATGCAGTTCATGTGTAACACCTCATGCTGTGGCCATCCGCTGCCGGGATAGTGTCTCGTCGCGAGACCGCCATCCGCGATGGCATGGTTGTGTATTTGCTACTCATGCTGGGCCGGGTAAGCACCCAGTGCTGCAATTGCGAAATGGTCACAAGCTTGGAAAGACCATCGCCTCTGGCGCCTGGATCATGAAGAGAAGCGCCTCGGATGTAGCCCAGTGCAGGGCAGCGAATCGGGGGTAACGAAGCTCTGCCTGCGCTGTACCTTGACTATGGTTCAGACCGGGCCAGCCAACAATGCCCCCTTGGGCGCAACGCGGGTTGTAACTCGACTACATTTCGGCCTGATGCAGCGCAAAACTGTCGGTAATTTTCAGAAGAGGTCTCGGCACCCACGACGGGAACCGCCATCGAACCTTCCTTCCGGAGGAGGGAATAGGCCTCCTGGCCATGCGACTTCCAAACTCCTTGCGCATTTGCTCAACTAGAATACGGGCAAGCATTCGCCGGCCGCTGGTCAAAGTAAAACCCGACAGGATAGACTCGGGATGAATCCCTTCACCAGCCTGCCGTTCCCTCCCGGACCACGCAATCGAGGCACGCCGCCTCGCAACACGCCTCAGGAGGTCATTCATGAAACGTCTTCTCCCCATCATCGCCCTCGGTGCCCTGACCCTCGTCGGCTGTGCCAACACCGCCCCGATGGGCGGTAACGTCTACAGCAGCAACCAGGTGGGTGCCGAGCAGACCGTCCGCTTCGGTACCATCCAGGCCCTGCGCCAGGTGCAGGTCCAGGCCGACAGCCGTGCCGGCGGCATCGTCGGCACCGGCGGCGGTGCCGTGATCGGTGGCCTGCTGGGCAACCAGGTCGGTGGCGGTTCCGGCCGTCGGCTGGCCACCGCGGCCGGCGTCATCGGCGGCGCCGTGGCCGGCAGCAGGATCGAGGAGTCCAGCAACCGGGTCACCGCCTGGGAGATGGAGATTCGCCGCGACGACGGCATGAACGTCGTGGTGGTGCAGAAGGCCGACCAGAACTTCCAGGTGGGCCAGCGGGTCCGCCTGATCGGCAGCGGCGCCAACGTCACCGTAGCCCCCTACTGAGCCGATCGCAGGCCATGACGCAGAAGGCCCGCGGATCGCTCCGCGGGCCTTCGCGTATCGGGTCGTCGGGACGGCGCCTCAGTGGAAATCGACCTTGTTCATCGCCCAGCCGCCGAGCTTGATGCCGACCACCAGCAGGACGCCGATGACGATGGCGGTGATCAGCACGTCCACCGGGCGCACCAGGGTGGTAGCCCCCAGGATGGCCAGGGCCAGGCTCCAGACGACGCCGTTGTCGCCATCGGTCTTCATCGCCCGGGGCAGCACCCGGTCCAGGGAGGGACTGAGGGCAGACCAGCGCATCAGGGAAAGGACGAGGATCGCGGCGAAGGCGATCAGCCAGATCACGACTTGGGTCATATGGGAGTCTCCGCAAAGGATGTCGATGGGGTAGCGAGATAGCGAGAGTTTGGCCGCTAGGTTAGCCCCGGCCATCGAGGGACGCAACCATCCGAAGGTCGCCGACCCAGGGCCCCGCGAAGCGTGAACGCGTCTCAGGATATCGGGCCCGATCCTGAAAATGGTCCATCCCCCTGACAGGGCCCCGCGGGACGCGTTACCATGTCTTGAACATGCACTCACCGAAAGGTTCTTCAATGCAGATTGCGCAGAATTCCGTTGTCGCGTTCCACTACACCCTGACCAACGACGCAGGTGAAGTGCTGGACAGCTCGGAAGGCCGCGAGCCGCTGACCTACCTCCACGGCGCCGGCAACATCATTCCGGGCCTCGAGAAGGAGCTTGAGGGCTGCGAAGCCGGCGACAAGCTCAACGCCACCGTCTCCCCCGCCGAGGGCTATGGCGAGAAGCAGGATCAACTGGTCCAGGAAGTACCGCGCGACGCCTTCCAGGGCGTCGACAACGTCGAGCCGGGCATGCAGTTCCAGGCCCAGACCCAGGGCGGCCCGCTGATGGTCACCGTGACCAAGGTCGAGGGCGACACCGTCACCGTGGACGGCAACCACCCGCTGGCCGGTCAGACCCTGAACTTCGCCGTCGAGATCGACTCGGTGCGCGAGGCCAGCCAGGAAGAGGTCGAGCACGGTCATGTGCACGGCGAGGGTGGTCACGAGCACTGAGCCGGACCATCAACGCCGTCGAACGAGAGGGGCAGCCGCTGGGCTGCCCCTTTCTTTATGGGCACTCGCCGTCGGCGGCGCCCCTCAGACTCCGATAGCCGCCCCACAGCCGGGTCGCGGTGGTCACCAGGCAGGCCGCGGCGAACAGGCTGGCCAGCCAGGGGAAGTGCGTCGGCCACAGGCAGAAGGCCACAAAGGCCAGCACCGTCTCGGTGCCCTCGGTCAACCCGTGCAGGTAGTAGAAGGCCTTGCGCGGGAAGTCGGGGCGCTCCAGGCCGTGGCGGCCGGCCATGATGGCGAAGGCCAGGAAGGAGGTGCCGGTGCCGATGAAGGCGAACAACAACAGCGCCGCCGGCAGGGCGTTGGTCGCCGGGTCGGCCAGCGCGAAGCCCAGTACCACCGCGGCATAGAAGACGAAGTCCAGGCCGATGTCGAGGAAGCCGCCGGCGTCGCTGGCGCGCTCCGCGAGCCGAGCCAGGGCGCCGTCCACCCCGTCGCCGAGGCGATTGGCCAGGATCGCCGCCAGCGCCGGCAGGTACCACTCCAGGGCCAGCAACGGCAGCGCCAGCATGCCCACCGCGAAAGCCGTGACGGTCACCGAGTCGGGACCGACGCCCGCCCGGAGCAGTCCCCGGGCCAACCACCGCAAGGGTCGTTGGGTCAGCGGCATGGTCCAGCGATCCAGCATCAGCCGCCCTCCCCGCCCGGCGCGGCTCGATCCTCACGGCTCGTCTTCTGCGGCATCTCCCTGCCCACGCCGCGGCGCCAGCGGAAGTAGCGCTCCAGCCAGACCAGTACGCGTGCCGGCTTGTGGGCATTCTTCCACACCCCGGCGGTGGCCTTGGCCGCCTCGGACCAGGTCGGATAGGGATGCACGGTGCCCAGCAGCTTGTTGAGACCGATGCCGTGAGTGATGGCCAAGGTGAACTCACCCAGCAGTTCTCCGGCGTTGTGGCCCACCACGCTGGCGCCGAGGATGCGGTCCTTGCCCGGCACCGTCAGCACCTTGACGAACCCCTCGGTGAGCCCCTCAGTGATGGCGCGGTCCAGGTCGGCGAGCGAGTAGCGGGTCACCTCGACCTCGATGCCCCTGTCGCGTGCCTCCCGTTCGGAGAGCCCCACCCGCGCCACCTCGGGCTCGGTGTAGGTCACCGCCGGCAGGGCGCGGTAGCTGACCCGGAAACGCTTGAACTCGCCGAACAGGGCGTTGACCGTAGCGTGCCACGCCTGATGGGCGCTGGCGTGGGTCAACTGGAAGGGACCGGCCACGTCGCCACAGGCCCAGACGTTGGGCAGCACGCTCTGCAGGGTCTCGTCCACCGCCAGGGTGCCGTCGGGCCGGGTCTCGACGCCCAGCGCCTCGAGCCCCAGCCCCGTGACGTCGGCCCCGCGGCCGACCGCCACCAGCAGCCGGTCGAAGGGCAGTGCCTCGGCGAGCGGCTCGCCCGCCGCATCACGTCGCTCCACCACCAGGCGATGCCCCGCCTCGTCGGCCTCGACGCGCAGGGCACGGGAGTCGAGCCAGAGCGTCACGCCCTCCACCTCGAGGCGTCCGGCCAGCGCCCGGGCGACGTCCGCGTCCTCGCGGGGCAGCAACTGCGCCCCCATTTCCACCAGGCTCACCCGACTGCCCAGCCGGGCGAACGCCTGGCCCAGCTCGCAGCCAATCGGCCCGCCACCCAGCACCACCAGCCGACCGGGGAGCGTTTCCAGTTGCCAGAGGTTGTCGGAGGTGAGCACCTCGATCTCGTCGAGGCCCGGGAGGTCCGGGACCCGCGGCCGGGCCCCGCTGGCCACGATCACGTGGCGGGTGGTCAGCAGCCGCTCGCCCGTCTCGCCGGAGACCCGCACCCGCCAGGGATCCTCGAGGCGAGCGTTGCCGGCAACCACCTCGACGCCCAGGCCTTCATACCGCTCGCGGCTGTCGTGGGGCTCGACCTCGCGGATCGCCCGATGCACATGGGCCATCACCGCGGGGAAGTCCACCTCGGGCTCGGCGCTGCGAATCCCGTAGCGGCCGGCCCCGCGGACCTCCCCGACCAGCCGCGCGGCCCGGATCAGCGCCTTGGAGGGCACGCAGCCGGTGTTCAGGCAGTCGCCGCCAAGGCGGTCCCGCTCCACCAGCGCCACCCGCGCCTTCACCGCCGCGGCGATATAGCTGGCCACCAACCCCGCCGAACCGCCACCGATCACCACGATATCGTGGTCGAAGCGACGGGGCCGGGCGAAGCGTTGCGCCAGGCGACGGCGCCGGGCCACGGCCACCAGGGCCCGGGCCAGCCAGGGGAAGAGCCCGATCAGCACGAAGGAGGCGATCAGCCCCGGCGAGAGTATGCCGGAGAGTGACTCCAGTTCGCCGAGCTCGCGCCCGGCGTTCACGAACACCGCCGTGCCGGGCAGCATGCCCAGCTGGCTGACCCAGTAGAAGGTCCACAGGGGCATCCGCGTCAGGCCCATCACCAGGTTGATCACGAAGAAGGGAAAGAGCGGGATCAGCCGCAGGGTGAAGAGGTAGAAGGCGCCCTCGCGGCGGATGCCGGCGTTGATGCGCTCGAGGTGGCGGACGAAGCGTCGCTCCAGGGGCCCGCGCAGCAGGGTACGGCCGATCAGGGTGGCCAGGGTGGCCCCCAGGGTGCTGGCAAAGGAGATGATCAGCAGCCCCCACCAGAAGCCGAACAGGGCACCCCCCAGCACGGTGAGCAGGGTGGCGCCGGGCAGGGAGAGGGCGGCCATCACCACATAGATGACGAAGAAGCCGCCGATCACCGTCAAGGGGTCCTCGGCCAGCCAGGCCTGGAAGCGGGCCTGCTCGGCCTGGAGATTCTGCAAGCTCAGGGCCTCGTCGGCCCCGCTGAGGAAGTAGGCGGCCACCAGGGCGGCGATCAGGGCGAGCAGCAGCAGGCGTCGTCGGGTCACGTCGAGCTCCTTGTCGGGTGGGCTGTGGGGCGCTCCCCCTCTGTCGTCACCGCCCCGCCTACCTTACCGCAGATATTAAACAGAGGTTATACGGAACCCGAAAACGCGGACAACCTCCAAGGAAGAGATCCGGACCCGAGGAAAGCCCCATGCCAGGTTTCAAGCTCGCCGCCCTCCCCTGGGCGCTCCTGCTCGCCCTGTCCGGCCTGTCCGCCCAAGCCGACGACCACACCGCCACCGCCGTCTTCGCCGGCGGCTGCTTCTGGTGCATGGAGGAGGCCTACGACCCCGTGGAGGGCGTCATCGCCACCACCTCCGGGTTCAGCGGCGGCCATGTCGAGGACCCGACCTACGAACAGGTGGTGGCCGGCGGCACCGGCCACGCCGAGGTGGTCGCGGTGGAGTACGATCCCGAGGTGGTCGACTACGAACGGCTGCTCCACGTCTTCTGGCGCAACATCGACCCCTTCGCCGAGAACCGCCAGTTCTGCGACGCCGGCGACTCCTACCGCAGCGCGATCTTTCCCATGAACGCCGAGGAGCGCGAGCTGGCCGAGGCCACCCGGGCCGAGCTCGAGGAGCGCTTCGACCGCGAGATCGCCACCGAGATCGACGATTTCGAGGCCTTCTACCCGGCCGAGGACTACCACCAGGACTACTACCGCGAGAACCCGGTGCGCTACAACTTCTACAAGTCCGCCTGCGGCCGTGCGGATCGCCTGGAAGAGGTCTGGGGCGACGAGGCCGGCGGACTCGGCTGAGCCTCCCCCTGGCCGGCGGCGGGTGCGCGGCGCCAGAGCCAGGCGGCGATGCCCAGGGTGACGCCCAGCACCAGCCAGGAGCCCAGCGCCACCCCCGGCCAGCCGCCGAGGCGCCAGAAGGGCTCCAGCCAGAAGCTGCCGAGGCTCGCCCCGACGTAGTAGAACACCAAGTAGAGCGCCGAGGCACTGCCCCGCGCCCGCCGGGCGTTGCGGCCCACCCAGGCGGAGGCCATGGAGTGGGCCAGGAAGAAGCCGAAGGCGTTGACGGTCAGGCCCAGCAGGATCACCGTCAGGTGCTCCACCAGGGTCGCCAGGGTGCCCGCCATCAGGATAGCGATGCCCAGCATCATGCAGGCCGGCGGCGGAAGGCGACGCGCCAGGCGACCCGACAGTGACGAGCCCAGGGTACCGCCCAGGTAGGTGAGGAAGATCAGGCCAAGCAGACTCGCCCCCAGCCCGAAGGGCGCCTCCGCCAGGCGGAAGGTGACGTAGCTGTACTGGTTGATGAAGATCAGGAAGTTGAGCCCACCCAGCAGGTAGGCCCCGAGCAGCGGCGGGGTGCGCAGGTGTCCCGCCAGGTCGGCGAGGGCACCGCGCAGCTCGAAGCGCCGCGGCACGAAACCCCGGGCCGGCGGCAGCAGCCGCCAGAACAGCGCCACCCCGACCAGGGTGATCAGCCCCACCGCCAGGAAGCTGGCCGAGCTGCCCGCCACTTCGCTCACCGCCCCGCCCACCACACGGCCACTGATCCCGCCCAGGGTATTGGCACCGATGTAGAGGCCCACGGCGGCGAGCATGGCGTCCGGCTCGAACTCGTCGCCCATCCAGGCGATGGCCACCGCCGGCAGCCCGCCCAGTACGAGGCCCTGCAGCGCGCGCAGCGCCAGCAGGGTCTCGAAGTTCGGCGCCAGCGCCAGGGCCAGCGACAGCAGCCCTGCGGCCAGCAGTGTCAGACGCATGATGGCGTCCCGGCCGATGGCGTCCGACAAGGGCCCGAACACCAGCAGCGAGGCCGCCAGCGCCAGGGTCGCCAGCGACATCACCAGGCCCACGCCCAGGGTCGAGACGCCGTAGGCCTCGCGCAGCTCGGGGAGCAGTGGCTGGGGCGCATAGAGGTTGAGGAACACCAGCAGGGAGCCCAACCCCAGGGCCAGGGTGGCACGCCACCAGGCGCGGGTACGGATGCGGATCATGACGCCTCGGCGATGGGAGATTCGCCGGCATGATCGCGCGGGCGACAACGATCAGCCAAACAGAATAAAATGATACGGTCCATCGTTTCTGATGATAGGTATCGCCATGGCCCTGCCCTTCGACCTGCGCGCCCTGGGAGTCTTCCTGGCCGTCGCCGAACACGGCGGCTTCAGCGCCGCGGCCCGCGAACTGCACCTGGCCCAGTCGGCGGTGAGCCAGACCGTCGCCAACCTGGAGCGGCGCCTGGAGCTCACCCTCTTCCACCGCCACGAGCGCCGCATCACCCTGACCCCGGAGGGCGAGGCGCTGCGCGGCCATGCCCGGACGCTGCTCGACCAGGCCGAGGCGGCCCACCTGGCCATGCGCGAGCTGCACGGCCTGGTCAAGGGCGAGGTACGCATCGGCATCCCCTCGATGCTGGGTTCCTACTACTTCCCACCGCTGCTGATGGGCTTCAAGGCGCGCCACCCGGGCATCCGCCTCACCGTGGTGGAGGCCGGCGCCCGCCGGTTGCAGCGCATGATCGCCGACGGCGAGCTGGACTTGGGAGTGGTGATCGACGACGCCACCAGCCAGCGCCTGGCGCGACGCCCGCTGGTGAGCGAGGAGATGGTGGTCTGCGTGCCGCGGGAGCATCCCTTCGCCGGGCGCGAGGCCGTGAGCCCCGAGGCCTTCTTCCGCGAGCCCCTGGTGCTCTTCCAAGACGGCTACTTCCACCGCGAGTTCGTCGACGCCCTCTCGCGGCGCACCGGCCTGACGGCCGACGTGGCCTTCGAGTCCAACCTGATCCCGCTGACCAAGGCGATCGTCCGCCAGGGCTTCGGCATCACCACCTTCCTGCGCCGGGTGGTGGACGAACCGAGCCTGGAGGCGGTCTCCTTCGACCCGCCGGCCTGGCTCGAACTGTCGCTGGCCTGGGCCCCGGGCGCCTACCTGTCGCGCGCCGAGCAGGCCTTCGTGGACTATGTGATGGTGCACCGCGAAGCGCTGTGATCAGCCCTCGCCGCTGGTCAGCAGACGCTGCGCCAGGGTGGTGGGCTCCAGGGTGCGGCGGGCCTGCCAGTAGTGGCGCCGCCAGTAGCCGTCATCGAGTTCGGAGATCATCACCCCACGCGAGGTGGAAGCGTGCAGGAAGCGCCCCTCGCCCAGGTAGATGCCCACGTGGTCGTAGGGGCCGGGCGGGCGGAAGAACACCAGGTCGCCGGGCGCCAGCTCGGTGCGTGCGATGGGCGAGCCTTCCCGGACCTGTTCGCCGGTGGTGCGCGGCAGCCGCAGGCGGAAGGTCTCCTCGAAGACGTTCTGCACCAGCGCCGAGCAGTCGATGCCGCCCTGGGTGGTGCCGCCCAGACGGTAGGGAGTTCCCATCCAGCGCTCGTGCTGGGCCAGCAGCGCCTGCCGCACCAGCGCCGGCGGCGGGTTGCCGAGGCTGCGTGCCTCGAGGATGGGGTTGTCCACGGGGGACATCATCGGGTCCCAGCCACCGGGCAGGCCGGGCAGCTGGCGGGCAAAGTAGGGTGCCTCGGCGTCCCGCGAGGCTGCCTCGTGGGCGGTGGAGGCACAGCCGGCCAGCAGGGCCGGCAACAGCAAAACCGGCAGGGCACGGCACAAGGGCGTGACTGGCATCCCGCAGCGTCCTCGATCCTTGAGCCGCTCCCACCGCAGCGCCGGCGGCGGATCGTTCGCTGTGGCAGGGGTACCGGCGGTCCCGGTATCCCTGCCAGAGCGGCCTGTCGGCGGCTCGCTGTGGCGATGGCTCCCGACAGGTGGAGCCGTGATCCTTCAACCGGCCAGACTATATACCAACCTTGGCTATCTGGCGAGTCTGCTACCCAGGCTATCGCAGCTGCCTATCGCGAGGGGCGCCGGGAAGAAGCCGAAGAGGCCCCCTACAACCCGCTCGATCTCAGGTGCTGCGCAAATTGCCGTTGAGTTGCAGTGTGAAAGCACACCGAATTACGACGGTCCCGACACTCAGTGCAGCAGGCGCGAATCCCCCGGCAGGGTGTCGATGTGCATGGGGGCCCAGTGGCGGGGCCGCGCACCGGGAAACTCCAGGCTCGCCCAGGGGCCGGCCAGGGGCGGCGCGGCGCTGAGCCAGGCCACCAGGGCCTGGCGCAGGCCGGCCAGGAAGCTCTCGCGTTCCGGGGTCTCGCCCATGAAGAAGGAGAAGCCGGCATAGAGCCCCCGGGCGTAGGACTCCCATCCCGAGTAGTGGGCGGCGGCCAGCGCATGGGCACGCTCCAGCACCGCCTCGAAGGCGGCCGCATCCAGCCAGCCCAGCTGACGAGCGGCAATGGCCAGATCCACCGCCTGGGCCGCGTCCCAGGCGGCGAGGTCGGTGTCGTTGCAACCGTCCTCGTTGTCGCGCACCCGTTGCAGGCGCAGCAGATGGTCGCGTTCCTCGTCGCGACACTCACCGCTCTCCAGGGTGGCGATCTCCGAGGCGAGACGTGCGGCGTTGAGGGTATAGGGCGCATAGTTGATCTGGTACTCCTGGCGGTCACCAGCCTCGAGCAGGAAGTCCAGGAAGTCGTCCAGTTCCTCCGCCGAGTGCAGGCCATAGTGGCCGTCGATCCATTCGCGGATCGCCTGCGCCTCGCGTTCGCTCTCACGGTGCGGCAGGCTCCAGGGCGGGCTGTTGAGCGGCCCCACCAGTGACATGGCGGTGAACAGCGACAGGCTGGGCCGTGCTGCCGGCTCCTGCCACTCGCCGCCCTGCCAATCCAGCCAGTGGAAGAGGCTGCCGGGGTCCTCGGCGTGCCAGCGGATCTCGGCGGTCAGCGGGGGCTGGCCCTCTTCGGGCAGCAGGCCATCCCACTCGGCCCAGGCCTCCAGCAACCGCCGAGCATCGGGATAGAAGCGGCACAACGAACCGCGTAGCGCCTCGGCCAGCCCGGCGAGGCCTTCGGCGTCGAAGGCCTCGCTGTCCATGGCCATCTGCAGGTAGAAGGCGTACTTCTCGGCCATGTGGATGGTGGCCGCATGGCGGCTGGCGCGACGCAGGCCGTCGCGCATGGCCAGCGCCGCCGGCTCCGGTCGCCCGAAGGGGGTCTCGGCGGGCGGCAGGGCGCCGTGGGCGGCATCCGCCGCCAGCTGGTTGAGGTGGTGGGCCTGGGCCGGCAGCCAGTAGCGCACCAGCGCCTCCACGCCCTCCTCCGGGTGCAGGTCCAGGGTCTCGGCGAGGTAGTGGCGGGCCTCCTCGCGGCGTGCCGCGGCCACCGCCATGGTCGGCCCCTGGCGGGCCGCCAGCTCCGGCTCACGCACCGAGGCCAGGGCCAGTACCCAGTGTCGCGGCGCGGACCGCCAGACGCGGACCGCCCGGCGCGAACGCTCCAGCAAGGCGGGCGCCACCAGCCCCTGCAGGGGCGTTCGCCAGGGGCTCACCGGGGACTGCAGCAGCAGCCCCCAGTCGGCATCGCAGGCCGGCAGCAGGTCGCGTCCCTCGGAGAGGCTGCGCCCCCGCTGGTAGGCGCGGGCCAGGGCCGCCCAATCGCTGTAGCGATGCAGCACCAGATCGGTGGCGTGCAGGGCGAAGTCCTCGGCCTCCTCGGCGTCGAGCCAGCCCAGACAGGCGCCGGCCCAGGCCAGGTCCACCAGGCGCAACCAGTCCCAGGCCGCCCACTCCAGCGGCTCGCCATGCTCGACGAAGCCGAGCAGTACCCGACCGTAGCGGCGCTCGGGCCCCTCCAGCCCCGCCAGCCAGGCCCGGCGGTCGTCCGCCCCCAGGGCCAGCAGCCGGGTGGCATCCAGGTCCCAGCCCTGGCGGTCGCCCTGGGCGCCCAGCCACAGCAGCGCCCGCACCAGGTCGTCCCGGTCGCGGATCTGCCACGCCTCGTCGAGCCAGGCGGCGAGCCCGCCCCAGTCGTGCTCGCCGGCGGGCACCGCCACCACCGGCGCGAAGCCGGCACGCAGCCGCCAGGCGGGGGCCCCGCCCGTCTCGGGCCAGGGTGCATCGGGGCGGTCATGCACCGCCAGCCACTCGCCGAGCCGCTCCCAGGTGACGCCGTCGCCCTCGTGCTCGAGCACCGACAGGACCTCGCAGGCCTCGGCGAAGCCGTCGTCGCCCCGCACCCAGCCCTCGGCGCTGCGCGCCCGCAGCAGCGCCTCGAGCCAGGCGTCGAGATCGCGGTGGTGGGCGGCGATCTCGCCGGCCAGCCAGTGGGCCCAGGCCCTGGCCTCGGCCTCGCCCAGCCAGCCGGCGGAACCGGCCAGCGCCACCAGCTCCAGGGCATCCAGCAGTCGCGACGGGTCGGCGCCGCTACCGCCGGGCCCCAGCGCCTCGAGCAACCGCCAGCCCAGCTCGCCGCGATCGCCCACGTCCAGCGCCCCGAGTCGGGCACGGGCGGCCTCCGGCGCCACGCTCAGCGGGTCGGGGTCGAAGGCCCAGTCGCATAGCACCAGCTGCTGGGCCCACCAGGCGTTCAGGGGATCGATCAAGGCACACCTCGCCATCGGGACGATAAGGGCGGCACGCGGCCGGCGGATTTTTGGCGCCCCAGTGTAGCGGAAAGCACCGCCGTCGCCGATGGGTCACGACGCTTTTCGCTGACACTCGCCGCGACGGTCCCGGGCTTGGCGAGGCGTTTGAAATAATGCACACTGCGTAAAATATGCCAACAATTCCCGGAGGAACCATGGCCGACCTGCCCGACATCCTGATCCCCAAGGCCTACATCGGCGGCGAATGGCGCGATGCCGAGACGCGCTTCGCCGTCACCGACCCGGCCAGCGGCGCGACCCTGGCCGAGGTGCCCGACCTCGATGCCGAGGCTACCCGTGACGCCGTGGCCGCCGCCGAGGCCGCCTGGCCGGCCTGGCGCCGGCGGACGGCCAAGGAGCGCGCCGGGCTGCTGCGCCGCTGGTTCGACCTGCTGATGGCCCACCAGGAGGACCTCGCCCGGCTGATGACCCTGGAGCAGGGCAAGCCGCTGGCAGAGTCACGCGGCGAGGTGGCCTACGGCGCCGCCTTCGTGGAGTTCTACGCCGAGGAGGCCAAGCGCATGGCCGGCGAGACGCTGCCCGGTCACGGCGCCGACAAGCGCATCCTGGTGTTCCGCGAACCCATCGGGGTGGTGGCCGCCATCACGCCATGGAACTTCCCGCTGGCGATGATCACCCGTAAGTGCGCCCCGGCGCTGGCCGCGGGCTGCCCGGTGGTGATCAAGCCCGCCGAGGCCACGCCCCTCACCGCCCTGGCGGCGGTGCGGCTGGCCGAGCTGGCCGGCTTCCCCGCCGGGGCGATCAACGTGGTCACCGCCAGCCGCCCCGCCGCGGTGGGCGAGGTCCTCACCACCGACCCGCGGGTACGCAAGATCTCCTTCACCGGCTCCACCCCGGTGGGCAAGGCGCTGCTGGCCCAGTGCGCCGGCACGGTCAAGAAGGCCTCCATGGAGCTAGGCGGCAACGCCCCCTTCATCGTCTTCGACGACGCCGACCTGGATGCGGCGGTGGAGGGCGCCATCGCCTCCAAGTACCGCAACTCCGGCCAGACCTGCGTGTGCACCAACCGCCTGCTGGTCCAGGCCGGGGTCTACGATGCCTTCGTCGAGAAGCTGGCCGCCCGGGTGGCGGAACTGAAGGTGGGCAACGGCCTGGACGAGGGCGTGGTCCAGGGGCCGCTGATCAACGCCGCCGCGGTGGAGAAGGTCGAGGCGCATATCGCCGACGCCCTGGAGAAGGGCGGGCGCCTGGTGTGCGGCGGCAGGCCCCACGCCCTGGGCGGCACCTTCTTCGAGCCCACGGTGATCGCCGACGTCAGCGACGCGATGCGCGTGGCCCGCGAGGAGACCTTCGGCCCGCTGGCCCCGGTGTTCCGCTTCGAGACGGACGAACAGGCCATCGCCATGGCCAACGCCACCGAGTTCGGCCTGGCCGCCTACTTCTACGCCCGCGACTATCGCCGCATCTGGCATGTTATGGAGGGCCTGGAGTATGGCATGGTGGCGGTCAACGAGGGCCTGCTCTCCACCGAGCTGGCCCCCTTCGGCGGCGTCAAGGAATCCGGCCTGGGCCGCGAGGGCTCGCACCACGGCCTGGACGAGTTCACTGAACTAAAATACGTGTGTGTCGGCGGCCTGTGAGCGACCGCCGCCCGCTTTTCCACCAGGAGGCATCATGAACAACGCTGAACTGAACGAACTCAAAAAGCGCTACGTCGCCAACGGCGCCGCCAGCCCCGCGACCCAGTTCGCCGCCCGCGCCGAGAACGCGCTGGTGTGGGACGCCGACGGCAACCGCATCATCGACTTCGCCGGCGGCATCGGCGTGCTCAACATCGGCCACCGCCACCCCAAGGTGGTGGAAGCCGTCAAGGCCCAGCTCGACCGCGTGATGCACACCTGCCAGACCGTGATGCCCTACGAGGGCTACGTGAAGGTGGCCGAGAAGCTCAGCCAGGTCACCCCGGTGCGCGGCCACGCCAAGGTGATGCTGGCCAACTCCGGCGCCGAGGCCCTGGAGAACGCCGTCAAGGTCGCCCGCGCCGCCACCGGCAAGAACAACGTCATCTGCTTCGACGGCGGCTACCACGGCCGCACCTTCATGACCATGGCCATGAACGGCAAGGTCGCCCCCTACGCCGGGGACTTCGGCTCCATGCCGGGCAACGTCTTCCGTGCCCCCTACCCGGTGCCCTACCACGGCGTCAGCGAGGACGAGGCGATCCGCGGCCTGAAGATGGCGATCAAGACCGACGCCAATCCCCGCGACACCGCGGCCATCGTGCTCGAGCCGGTGCTCGGCGAGGGGGGCTTCTATGCCGCCCCGGCCAGCTTCCTCCAGGCGATCCGCGAGATCTGCGACGAGCACGGCATGCTGATGATCGTCGACGAGGTGCAATCCGGCTTCGGGCGTACCGGCAAGCTGTTCGCCATCGAGCACAGCGGCGTCGAACCGGACATCATCACCATGGCCAAGAGCATGGCCGACGGCATGCCGATCTCCGCCGTGGTGGGCACCGACAAGCACATGGACGCCTCCGGCCCCAACTCCCTGGGCGGCACCTACACCGGCAGCCCGGTCTCCTGCGCCGCCACCCTGGCCGTGCTGGAGGTCTTCGAGCAGGAAGGCATCCTCGAGCAGAGCCAGGCGCTGGGCGACAAGCTGGCCCAGCGCTTCGCCCGCTGGCAGCAGGACTTCGACTGCGTCGACAACGGTCGCCACCTGGGCGCCATGGCGGCCATCGACCTGGTCACCGACAAGGCCAAGCACACCCCGGATGCCGACCTGGCCGCGGCGCTGTGCAAGAAGGCCCGCGAGAAGGGGCTGATCCTGCTCTCCTGCGGCCTCTACGGCAACACCATCCGCTTCCTGATGCCCGTCACCATCGAGGACGAGGTGCTCGAGGAGGGCCTCGGCATCATCGAGGCGTGCCTCAAGGAGCTGGTCGGCCAGCCCGCCACCGCCTGATCGGGTACCCGCCACACCGATCCCACCGCCCGGCCCCGCGCCGGGCGGTGCTCGTCGGGGGCGGATCAGCGGCCATAGGCCCCCCTCTTCGACCTGTCCCCGGCGCCCCTCGCCATCATCCCTCCGGGTTGCAGCCGGCTCTCTTGCCAGGACGTTGTCCAGCCGGGAAGATGGCGGCGTCCACCACGAGGCGACACCGTGATACTGCGAACCCTCTCCCTGCTGCGCTCCCTGCAGGGCGCCGGCGACACCCTCCAGGCGGCCAGGGCCCGCGTCCAGTTGGCCTGCGACTACCGCTGGCTGCGCGGCGAGATGCGCCAGGGCCTGATCGCCGCCGAGGCGGTGCGACTCGCCGACGGTACCCCGGCGCAAGCCGTGCTGCTCGCCTACCCCGCCACGCCGGCGCGCCTGGCCGGCGGCCGCTGGCCCGAGGATCCCGAGGCGCGGGAGCGCTGCTTCGTCGCCGGGACGCACGCCTGCCGGGCCGCCGGGGCGCCGGCCTACCGTACCCTGGAGAGCCTCTCCCAGGGCCTGGCGCACGGCGCCGCCACGGTGCTCAGGGACGCCTCCCGTCTCCAGTACCTGCTCGACCGGGAGGCCCTGCGCCTCACCTGGCGCCGCCCGGAGCGACTGCCCGAGGCCCTTGCCCGGCGGCTGGGCGATGGCCGGGCGCCGCCGGGGTGCTTCCTGCTCGAGGTCAGGGTGCCGGGGGAACGCGAGGCGACCGCGCCCGATGGGGCCTGGCTGGATCGCCGCCTGGACCGCTACCGGCGCATCCTGCCGCCGACGACTCGCTGAGCCCCGCACGCCGGCGCCCGACCAGTGAGGCCAGGCGCCCGGCGCCGAAGGTCAGCCGTCTCAGGCCTTTTTCACCTTGGCGATCACCCACAGCAGCACCACCGCGCCGACGATGGCGGTCACCAACGAACCGATGAAGCCGCCGGCCTCCAGCCCCAGCAGGCTGAACAGTCCGCCACCGATCACGGCCCCCACCACCCCGACGCCGATGTTGCCGAGGATACCGAAGCCGCCCCCGCGCATGATGTGGCCGGCGATCCAGCCCGCCAGGCCACCGATGATCAACCAGGCAATGATTCCCATCTCGCTCTCCTTGTCGCTCGTTTGGGTGAGACACGCCAGGCTCAGAACGACGAGCCCGGCCGCTCCAGGAAGGCCAGCTCCTCCGCGCTGGAGGCCCGGCCGAGGATGGCGTTGCGGTGTGGATAGCGCCCGAAACGCTCGAGGATCTCGCGGTGACGGTGCTCGAAGCGCAGGTTCTCCTCCAACCCCGGCTGGTCGAAGAGCCGCCGCGCCTCGTCATGGATGACCAGCGACTCGCTGTGCATGTAGGGCAGGTAGAGGAAGGCGCGCCAGGACACCGGCAAGGCCCGGTCGGCGCCCCGGGCCACCGCCTCCTGGGCCAGTACCAGCGCCACCGGGTCGCCGGCGAAGGCCAGCGGGCTGTCGCGGTGGAGGTTGCGGGGGAACTGGTCCAGCACCAGGATCTCGGCCAGCCGCCCCTCGGGCGATCGACGCCAGCCCCACAGCTCGCCGCGCCTGGCGGCCGCCGGCAGGTCGCCGAAGCGCCGGCCGATCTCGGCGTCCAGCGCCGGGTCCTTGCGGAACCACTGAGCCGGCGCGAGTTCGCCGAACCAGAAGTCCAGCACCGTTCGCGCCTCGGGACCTGTCGCCATGTGTCGCGCCTCCGCTGTGCTGTGGCCGCCCTGTTCACCTGATACCATCCCCGCCGTGACACCACAAGCGAGGAGCGCCATGAACCCGGATCCCATCTGGTCGATGCTCAACTATGCCCTGCACGTCGTCGGCCTGCTGGTCTGCCTGGCCGGGCTGACGCTGGCCCGCGGCGAGCGCCATCGCGCCGCCGGGCGCCTGCTGGCCGGCGCCGGCTTCCTGATCGCCGCCTCCCCCACCCTCTACGCCCTGGTGGCCACCCCCTGACACGAGGATGTCCCATGCCCGCCACCGTCGCCCTGCTGTCGCTCTGCCAGGCCCTGCTGGTCAGCGGCAACATCCTGCTGATCGCCGTCTCGCCGCTGATCGGCGCCGCCCTGGCGCCCAGCGCCAACTGGGCCACCGCCCCGGTCGCCACCCAGTGGCTGGGCCTGATGTGTGCCACCATCCCCGCCTCGCTGATCATGGGACGCCTGGGGCGCAAGCGCGGCTTCGTGCTCGGCAACCTGGTGGGCCTGGCCGGCGTGGCGCTGGCGCTCCAGGCCCTGGTGGGAGAACGCTTCGGCCTCTTCCTGCTGGCCACCTGGCTGATCGGCATCGGCATCGGCTTCGGTCAGCTCTACCGCTTCGCCGCCGTGGAGGCGGCCCCGGCGCCGCTGCGCGACCGGGCCATCGGCCTGGTGATGGGTGGCGGGGTACTGGCCGCCTTCTTCGGCCCCTGGCTGGCCCGGATCAGCCAGGGGCTGGGCGAGGTGCCCTTCCTGGGCAGCTTCATGGGCCTGGGCGCCCTCTACCTGGTCGCCCTGGCGATCCTCGTCCTGCTGCGCCTGCCCCCGGCCGAGGCCACCCACTCGGACGGACCGGGCCGGCCGCTGGGCGAGATCCTGCGCCAGCCGGTGTTCGTCGCCGCGGTGAGCGCGGCGCTGATCGGCTACGGGGTGATGAACCTGGCCATGACCGCCACGCCCCTGGCCATGAACCATGCCGGCCACGACTTCGACCACGTGGCCACCACCATCCAGTGGCACGTGCTGGCGATGTTCCTGCCCTCCTTCGTCACCGGCCGGCTCACCGGCCGCTTCGGCGCGCCGCGGATGATCATCGCCGGCTGTCTGCTGCTGGCCGCCAGCGCCCTGGTGGCCCAGTGGGAAGGCGGCCTGGCGGGCTTCCATGTCGGCCTGGTGCTGCTCGGGCTGGGCTGGAACTTCACCTTCCTACCGGCCACCGGCCTGCTCACCGAGGCCTACCGCCCCGCCGAGAAGGCGCGCACCCAGGCCGCCAACGAGTTCCTGGTCTTCTCCACCGTAGCGCTCACCGCCCTGGCCGCCGGCCCGCTGGTGAGCCAGTTGGGCTGGTCGCCCCTCAACCTGGTGCTGTTGCCGCTGTGCCTGCTGCCCCCGGCCGCGCTGCTGCGCTGGCGGCTTGCCAATCCCGCCCGGCGCCCTCACATTAGTGACTGAATTTTCAGGATGAGCCGCCACGGATGCCCCAGCCACTGGCACGCGAGTTCCAGGACCTCCTCGAGCGTGGCCGCGACCGCCAGCTGCGCCTGGCGGTCACCGGCCTGTCGCGCTCCGGCAAGACCGCCTTCCTCACCTCCCTGGTCAACCAGCTGCGCCACGCCGGCCTGGAGGCGCGCCTCGACCTGCTGCCGGCGGCCCGTGAGGGTCGCCTGCTGGGCGCGCGGCGCGTCAACCAGCAGGACCTCGCCGTGCCGCGCTTCCCCTACGACCCGGCGATGGCCGCCCTGGCGGAGACGCCGCCGAGCTGGCCGGAGCCCACCCGCGGCATCAGCGAGCTGCGCCTGGCGATCCGCCATCGCCCGGCAAGGCGCGGCTGGCTCGCCGGCGAGACGCGCCAGCTGACCCTGGACCTCTTCGACTATCCCGGCGAGTGGCTGCTCGACCTGCCGCTGCTGGAACACGACTACCCCAGCTGGTGCCGGCGCCAGCAGGCCGTGCAGGGTCACCAGCGGGAGGCCCACTTCGCCGCCTGGCGGGCCGCGGCCGAGGCGCTGGACCCCGCCGCCGAGGCCGACGAGGCGCGGCTCGCCGAGATCTCCGAGCACTACGCCGAGGGGCTGCGCGCCGCCCGCGAGGCGGGCTTCGCCGACCTGCAGCCGGGACGCTTCTTGCTGCCCGGCGACCTGGCCGGCGCCCCGGTGCTGCAGTTCTTCCCGCTGCCGGGGATCGCCGAGGCCGAGCCGGCCGCGCTCGCCGCCCTGCCCGAGGAGAGCAACTACGCCACCCTGGCGCGGCGCTTCCGCCACTACCAGCAGCACATCGTCCGGCCCTTCTACCGCGACCACTTCCGCCGCTTCGATCGCCAGATCGTGCTGGTCGACCTGCTGGGCGCCCTCAACGCCGGCCCCGAGCGCTTCCAGGACCTCGCCCGGGCGCTCGCCAACCTGATGCAGAGCTTCGATTACGGCAAGCGCAGCCTGCTCTCGCGGCTCTTCGCCCCGCGCATCGACCGCCTGGCCATCGCGGCCACCAAGGCCGATCACGTCACCCCGGAGCAGCACCCGCGGATGGTGGCACTGCTCGAGGCCCTGCTCGCCGAGCCGCTCAAGGACCTGCGCTTCGCCGACGTACCGGTGCGCGCCCTGTCGTTGGCGGCGATTCGCGCCAGCGAGGCCCGCGAGGTGGAGCACCAGGGGCGCCGCAGCCCGGCGCTGCAGGGCACCGGCCTCGACGGCGAGCCCTTGCTGTTGTTCCCCGGCGAGCTGCCCGAACGCCTGCCGGACGCCGCCTTCTGGGCCCGCCAGGGCTTCGACTTCCCCGCCTTCCGCCCGCCGCCCCAGGACGGCGGCGCCCTGCCGCACATCCGCATGGACGCCGCCCTGGAATGGCTGATCGGAGACAAGCTGCAATGACCGAGCCCCGCGACCCGCGACCCGGCCGGCGCTTCGCTCCCGAGCCGCCCGCTCCCGGGGCCACGCCGGATCCGCGCCCCGCCGAGCCCTTCGCCACCGACCTGCCCAGCCGGGCGCTGGCGCCCGAGCCCGATGCTCCCGGCGAGCGGGCCCTGGAGGCCGACCTGGCCCGGCCGCGTCGGCGGCGCTGGGGACTGCTCGGCCTGCTCGGCGCCGGCCTGGGGCTGGGCGCCGTGGAGGCCGGCCACACCCTCTACCGGGCCGGGCTGGGCGGCGACTGGCTGGCCGGGGCCTGGAGCCTGCTGCTGTTGTTGGCCCTGGGCCTGGGCGGCTCGGCGCTGGCCCGCGAGCTGTGGCGGCTACGCCGCCTGAAGCGACACGACCGTCTGCGCGAGCGCCTGGCGGCCCTGCCCCGAGCCGACGCCCGCGAGGCCGGCGCCACCGCCGAGGCGCTGCGCCGGGCCCTGGCCCTGGACGACGACCATCCCCACTGGCAGGCCTTCCTGAGCGCCCGCCAGGCGCACCATACGGGGGCGGAGGTGCGCACCCTGCTCGACCACCACCTGCTCGCCCCGCGCGACCGCGCGGCGCGCCGGCTGGTGTCGCGAATGTCCGGCGAGACGGCGGTGATGGTGGCGGTGAGCCCGCTGACCCTGGTGGACATGCTGCTGGTGGCCTGGCGCGGCCTGGCCATGGTCGACCGGCTGTGCCGGCTCTACGGCCTGGAGCTGGGTTACGCCGCGCGCCTTCGCCTGCTGCGCGAGGTGCTGCGCCAGATGGCCTTCGCCGGCGCCACCGAGCTGGCCGGCGACGCGGGCATGGAGATGCTCTCCATGGACCTGGCCGGCCGCCTCTCGACCCGTGCCGCCCAGGGGCTGGGGATCGGCCTGCTCAGCGCCCGGCTGGGGCTGCGCACCCAGCGCCTCGCCCGCCCCCTGCCCTTCGCCGGGGACGAGGCGCCGCGCCTGGCCGACCTGCGCCGCGAGCTGTGGCAGCAGCTCCGCCGCCTGGAGCGGGAGGGCGACCGCCCCACCGACGGAAACGCTTGACCCACGTCAAGAAACTTCGCTTTCGATGCACCGCGCACCTCCCCGCCGGACGCAGACCCGCTACGCTGATGGAAGATATCCTGCCCCGAGGAGATAGCCCATGTTCTCGTCCATTCTGGTCCCCGTCGACGGTTCCGAACACGCTCGCAAGGCGCTTGCCGTGGCCTGTCGGCTGCTCTCGCCGGATGACGGCACCCTCTATCTGATTCACGTGCCCGAGCCGATCGCCCACGAGGCCCTGCTGGTCTGGGGGATCGGCGCCGTGGCCCTGGACGCGAGCCAGGCGGAGCGCCAGCGGGTCGGCGAGGAGGTGCTCGCCCGCGCCGTCGAGGCCGCCCGCGAACAGGGTGCCACCCGGGTCGAATCCCGTCTCGGCGAGGGTGAGCCGGCCCGGGCGATCCTTGCCGAGGCCGAGGAACGCGGCGTCGAGGCCATCGTCATGGGCAGCCGCGGCCTGGGCGACTTTCAGGGCCTGGTGGTCGGCAGCGTCTCCCACAAGGTGGCCCACGCCGCCCCGGCCACCGTGATCACGGTGCACTGATCACAGCCCGAAGCGCTCGCGCAGCTGGGCGGCCACCGCCCCCTCGGCGTGATGGCCGATGCGCCGGGCGTCCGGCACTCGGCCGGGCAGCTCGGGGTGGGCGTTGGCCATCACATGGGACTCGCCGGCCAGGGCCAGCATCTCGGTGTCGTTGAGGTTGTCGCCGAAGGCCAGGCAGCGCTCCGGCGTGAGGCCCAGGCTCTCCAGCAGGGCGGTCAGCGCCGTGCCCTTGTTGACCCCGCCGGCCATCACCTCCAGGGAGTTGGCCATGGAGTAGGTGACGTGAAGCCCCGCGCCGTGGCGCTCGCGGATCCGCGCCTCCAGCTCGGCCACCCGCGACGGCTCGCCGATGTAGAGCACCTTGCCCACGCCCACGCCGTCCAGCTCGGCATGCTCGGCCACCCGGTAGCCGAAACCGGTGTGGGCATGCAGGGCCAGCAGCTCGGGGGCCTCGGCATCGATCAGCCAGTCATGGTCGCGGTAGAGGTTGAGGCGCACCTCGGGAGGACGCGGTAGCGCGATCAGCTCGCGGGCCACGGGCACCGCCAGGTGGCGGGCGGCCACCAGATCGCCCCGGGGATCGTGCAAGTAGGCGCCGTTGGTGCTGATCAGGTGCACCGGCACCCCCAGGCGCTCGCGGAAGGCCAGCATGTCGCGATAGTGGCGCCCCGAGGCGAAGGCCAGGTGGTGGCCCGCCTCGGCCAGGGCGCGCAGGGTGTCGACGGTGGCCGGGGCCAGGCCGTGGCCGGCATCCAGCAGGGTCCCGTCCAGGTCGGAAACGATCAGGTGTGGGGTCATGGCACTCTCCGGATTCCAGTGCGCCACAGCTTAACCGATTCACCCACCGTGTCCCATCGCCGCGGGGGCGGCCCATCCCGGCCGCCCCGCCGACGCATGGTCCCCCGGCGCGGCGTTACGCCAGGCCCCGGGCCACGGCCTGGGCCCGTTCGCCGAGCAGCACGTGCACCACGCCCCCCTGCAGGCGCTGCACGCCTCGGGCACCGAGCCGCACCAGGGCCGCCTCGTCCAGGCCTGCGGCGTCGGCCAGTTCCAGCCGCAGCCGGGTGGCGGCGACCGCCGCGGCGGCACGCACGTTGTCCGCCCCGCCCAGGGCCCGCTGCCAATCGCCACGGGCCTCGGCATCGATGGCCGGGGTCGCCTCCCCGGCCTCGCGCGTCGACGTCTCCACGGACGCGGCGACGGGCGCCGTGCCCTGGGCGGCCATGGCGGCGCGGATCTCGTCGGCCACCCCGTCGGCGATGGGGCCCAGGATCACCTGCAGGCCGCCACCCTGCAGGCGCAGGATGCCACGCGCGCCCAGCGCCTTGAGGGCCGCCTCGTCGACGGCGTCGGGATCGTCGAGCACCAGGCGCAACCGGGTGGTGCAGGCCCCGACGCTGCCGAGATTGCCCGCCCCGCCCAGGGCGGCGACGAAGGCCGGTCCGCGCTCGCCGGCTGCGGTCGTGGCAGCGTCGGAGGGCGCGTCGGTCTGGGGCTCGCGGCCCGGGGTGGGCAGGTCGAAGCGGGCGATGGCCCAGCGGAACACCGTGTAGTAGAGGGCGAAATAGGCCAGCCCCACCGGCAGCATCAGCCAGCCGTTGGTGGCGAGGCCGTAGGAAAGGGCGAAGTCGAAGGCGCCGGCGGAGAAGGTGAAGCCCAGCTTGACGTCGAGCCAGTGCAGCAGCGCCATGGACACGCCGGTGAGCAGCGCATGCAGGCCGTAGAGCAGCGGCGCCAGGAACATGAAGGTGAACTCGATGGGCTCGGTGACCCCGGTGAGGAAGGCGGTCAGCGCCAGGGAGAGCAGCAGGCCGCCCACCTGGGCACGGCGGCCCTGCGGCGCGGCATGGTACATGGCCAGGGCCGCGGCCGGCAGGCCGAACATCATCACCGGGAAGAAGCCGGCCATGAAGCTGCCCGCGGTGGGATCGCCGGCGAAGAAGCGGTTGAGATCGCCGCTGGCCACCGTGCCGGAGGCCGCCTCGAAGCTGCCGAAGACGAACCACACCAGGCTGTTGAGCACATGGTGCAGGCCGGTGACGATCAGCAGGCGATTGAGCGCGCCGTAGACGAACAGGCCCAGCTCGCCGGCATCGATCAACCACCGGCCGAGCGCATCGATGCCGTGCTGTACCGGCGGCCAGGCCAGGCCGAAGAGCACGCCGAGTGCCACGGCGGCCAGCCCGGTGGCGATGGGCACGAAGCGCCGGCCACCGAAGAAGGCCAGGTACTCGGGGAGCTTGATCGCGTGGTAGCGGTTGTAGAGCAGCCCCGCCACGCTGCCGATGATGATGCCCGCCAGCACGCCCATGTCGATCTCGGGGTTGAGGGCGATGAGCACTGCATCCAGCACCAGGTAGCCGATCACCCCGGCCAGGCCGGCGGCGCCATTGCCGTCGTTGGCGAAGCCCACCGCCAGGCCGATGGCGAAGATCAACGCCAGGTTGGCGAAGATCGCCTCGCCGGCGCCGGCGATGAAGGCGATGTCCAGCAGGTCGGGCTGGCCCAGGCGCAGCAGCAGGCCGGCGATGGGCAGCACCGCGATGGGCAGCATCAGGGAGCGGCCGAGCCGCTGCAGCCCGCCCATCAGGCGGGAGCCGAGGGTCGTGGTGATCATTTCAGGCACCTCTCGAGGGACGTTGTCGTTGTGGTGTCGTGCGCGTCGGCGTCCGCCGCCAGCAGGGCCGCGAGACGCTCGCGTACCGCGGCGGCCTCGCCCAGGTCCAGCAGCTCGGGGAGCCGTCCGGCCAGGGCACCGGCATCCAGGCGACGCAGGGCGGCCTTGACCGCCGGCACCCGGGCCGGCTCCACGGAGAGCTCGTCGACGCCCAACGCCACCAGCAGGGGCGCGGCCAGGGGGTCGCCGGCGGCGGCCCCGCACACCCCCACCGGGCAGCGCCCGGCGGCCCCCTCCACGGTGGTCCGGATCAGCCGCAGCACCGCAGGGTGCAGGACGTCGGCCCGGGCGCTGAGCGCCGGCTCCTCGCGGTCCATGGCCAGGGTGTACTGGATCAGGTCATTGGTGCCGATGGACAGGAAGTCCGCCTCGCCGGCCAGGCCGTCGGCACACAACGCGGCGCTGGGCACCTCGATCATGGCCCCCAGGCGCGGGCGCTCGGCGAGGCCCAGCTCGGCGGCGAGGGCCTCCAGGCGCCGGCGCACCTCGCGCAGCTCGGCCGCCTCGGTGACCATGGGCAGCATGATGCGCAGGCTCGCCAGGGGCTCGACCCGCAGCAGGGCCCGCAACTGGGACTCCAGCAGCCCGGGATGGCTGTGCCAGAGGCGCATGCCACGCATGCCGAGCGCCGGGTTGGGCACCGCCGGCAGGCGCAGGTAGGGCAACTGCTTGTCGGCGCCGATGTCCAGGGTGCGAATGATCACCGGCTTGCCGCCCAGGGCGTCCAGGGCGGCCTGGTACTCGCCGCGCTGGGTGGCCTCGTCGGGGGCGCCGTCGCGCTCCAGGAAGAGGAACTCGCTGCGCATCAGGCCCACGCCGTCGGCACCGTTGTGCGCGGCCAGGCGGGCCTCCTCGCCGCCGCCGATATTGGCGCCCACCTCGACCACGCGGCCATCGCGGGTGATCGCCGGCTCCCGGGCCGCCTCGCGCTCGGCCTCGGCCCGATGACGCCGCGCCTCGAGCCGCGCCGCCACCTCGGCCAGCCGGGCCGGGCTCGGCGCCGTCTCCAGGCGCCCGCCGTCGGCATCCAGCACCGCCTGCTCGCCGGCCGCCTCCCGCAGCGCCGGTCCCATGGCCGCCAGGCAGGGAATGCCCCGGGCCCGCGCCAGGATCGCCACATGCGAGGTGGTACCGCCGCCGGCCAGGCAGAGACCCGCCGGATGGCGAGCGGCCACGGCCACCAGCTCGGAGGGGGTCAGCTCCTCGGCCACCAGGATGGCGCCCTCGGGGACTTCGGGCAGGGCGGGCTCGGCCGCGTCGCCGAGCACCGCCATCACCCGCCGCTGCAGGTCGCGCAGGTCGGCGACCCGCCCCGCCAGCAGGGCGTTGCCGCTGGCGGCGAGCCGCTCGGCCTCGGCGTCCAGCGCCTCGCGCCAGGCCTGGCCGGCACTGCGTCCGGCGCGGATGCGCTCGCGGGCCGAGGCCGCCAGGTCGGGATCCTCCAGCCAGGCGCGGTGGGCGGCGAAGATCTCCGCCTCGGCGGCCTGGCCCTGGCCCGTCGCCTCCGCCTCGGCCTGGGCCAGGGCCTCGCCGACGCTCACCAGGGCGGCGTCGAGGCGCGGTGCCTCCAGGGCCTCGCCCTCGCCGTCCCGAGGTACCCTGGGCAGCGGCGGCCGGTAGTGGACCAACGGCCCTCGGGCCAGGCCAGGGCTCGCCACCAGCCCGGCCAGCTCGCCCTCCCCCAGCTCGCCTGCCGGAAGGGGCGTCGCCGCCGCGGGGGCGCCGTGCTCCTCCGCCTCGGGGGTGGTGAGCAGCGTCTCGGCGGCGTCCAGGGCCGCCGCGGCGCGCTCGCCCCGGGCGGTCAGCCGCAGGGCCGCGCCCTCGCCGAGGCCCAGGTTCATCAGGGCGCTCAGGCTCTCGGCGCTGGCGCGGGGACGATCGCCGCCGCCCTCGCCCGCCTCGGCATGCACCGTCAGGGTCACGCCATGCTCCCGGGCGATGGCCCGCAGCCGCGCCGCGGGCCGGGCGTGCAGGCCGGCGGCCAGCGCCAGGCTCAGGTGGCGCTCGAGCTCGGGTCCGGTGGCCTGGTCCCCGGCACTCGCCGCCGCGACGGCCTCCAGCACCAGCAGCGCCTCGCCCCGGGCGACGCGCTCGCCTCCGCCATGGGTCGGCTCACGCAGCCGCCAGCCGGCGGGCTCGGTGATCACCAAGGGGGTGATCAGGGCCGTGGCGCCGCGGGCCAGGCGGTCGGCGTCGAAGCGGCACAGGGGGTCGCCGGCGCGTACCCGGTCGCCCACGGCGACCAGCGGCTCGATGCCCTCGCCACCGAGTTCGACAGTGTCCAGGCCCAGGTGCAGCAGCAACTCCAGCCCGGCCTCGGTCCTCAGGGTCAGGGCGTGGTGGGTGCGGGCGAACTGCACCACCTCGCCGTCACAGGGGGCGTGCAGGCACTCGCCCAGGGGATCCAGGGCGATGCCCTCCCCCAGGGCCAGGCCGGCGAACGCCGGGTCGGGCACCTCGGTCAGGGGCACCACCACGCCCTCGACGGGGGCCTGCAGGGTCAATGTGGATACGGTCATGGGAAACTCCCGAATTGTTGTTGTCGCCGGAGGGCGGGGCGGCTCACAGGGTGCGGGTGACCTTGTGGAGGTGGCGGGGGCGGTCCGGATCGCTGCCCCGGGCCGCGGCCAGGCCGGCCACCATGACGTAGAAGCTCTGGATCACCGCGAGCGGCTGCAGCGCCTCGTGGCCGGCGTCCACCAGGGTCAGGTGTCGCCGGGGCACGGCCTCATCGGCGGCCAGCAGCACCCGGGCGCCGACGCCCTCGAGCCACTCGGCCAGCGCCAGCAGCCCGGCCTGCTCCGGCCCCGGCGGAGCGAAGACCAGCACCGGGTAGCCCGGGCCGATCAGCGCCATGGGGCCGTGGCGCACCTCGGCACCGCTGAACGGCTCGGCCTGGATGGCGCAGGTCTCCTTGAACTTGAGCGCCGCCTCCTGGGCCACGGCCAGGCCGGCGCCACGGCCGATCACCATCAGCCGATCGGCGGCCTCCAGGGCCTCGATGGCCGGCGACCAGTCCGCCTCGGCGGCCCGGGTCAGGCGCTCGGGCAGACCGGCGAGGGCGTCGAGCAGGCGGTGATCCTCCTGCCAGTGTCCCAGCAACTGGGCCATGGCCGAGAGGGTCGCCAGGTAGCTCTTGGTGGCGGCGACGCTGCGCTCGAGACCGGCATACAGCGGCACCTCCCGGTGGCTGGCCGCGCCCAGCGGCGATTCCGGGGTGTTGACCAGGGCCAGGGCATGGGCACCGGCCTCGGCCAGGGCCCGCTGGGTCGCCACCAGGTCGGGGCTCTGACCCGACTGGGAGACCGCCAGGGCCAGTTGCCCCGAGAGCCGCCAGGGGGCCCCGGAGAGGGTGGTCAGCGAGGGCGGCAACGAGGCCACCGGAATGCCGTGGAGCTTCATGCACAGGTAGGCGAAGTAGCCGGCGGCATGGTCGGAGCTGCCGCGGGCCACGGTCACCGCCCCGACGGGCGGTCGCCGGCGCAGGTGCTCGCCCAGGTCGGCGAGCAGGCCGGCGTTGCGTTGCAACTGGCCACGGATGCGCTCCGGGGCGTTGCGGGCTTCATCGAGCATCAGGGACATCAGGCGTCTCCTCGGATGGCGCGGCCCTCGACGAAGACCGCTTGGAGTTGGAGTCGGGGGTCGAGCACCACCAGGTCGGCGGGGGCACCCACGGCCAGGCGCCCCAGCCCGGTGAGGCCGAGGAAGTCGGCCGGGTAGCGGGAGAGGCGGTCGGAGGCCTCGGCCAGGGAGAGGCCCAGCGCCACCAGGTTGCGCAGCGCCTGATCCATGGTCAGGGTGCTGCCGGCCAGGGTGCCGTCGGCCAGACGCACGCCGCCCAGGCACTTGGTCACGGTCTGCTCGCCGAGACGGTAGTCGCCGTCGGGCATGCCGGCGGCGGCGGTGGAGTCGGTCACCGCGTAGAGGTGGGGGATGCAGCGCAGGGCGGCGCGGATGGCGCCGGGATGGACGTGCAGCAGGTCGGGAATCAGCTCGGCGTAGTCGGCATGGGCCAGGGCCGCCCCCACCATGCCCGGCTTGCGGTGATGCAGGCCGGTCATGGCGTTGAACAGGTGGGTGAAGCCGCAGGCCCCGTGCTCGAGGGCCTCGACCCCCTCCTCGTAGCTGCCCAGGGTATGGCCCAGCTGTACCCGGATGCCGCGCTCGCCGAGGTGGCGGATCAGCGTCCGGTGGCCGGTCAGTTCCGGGGCCAGGGTCACCAGGCGAATCGGTGCCAGCGCACAGAGCGCATCCAGTTCCTCGAGCCGGCCCGGACGGGCATGGGAGGGCTGGGCGCCGAGCTTGCCGGGATTGATCCAGGGCCCCTCCAGGTGCACGCCCAGCACCCCGGCGGCACGGGGATCGGGGTCGGCCATATAGGCGTCGATCTCGCCGAGCACCCGGCGGACGTCGGCGTCCGGGGCGGTCATGGTGGTGGCCAGCAGCCGGGTGGTGCCGAAGCGGGCATGGGTACGGGCCAGGGTGGCCAGCGCCTCGCGCCCCTCCATGACGTCGGCGCCGCCGCCGCCATGCACATGCAGGTCGATAAAGCCAGGCAGGATGCGCGGCAGGTCGTTTTCCTCGGGGTCCACCGGCTCGCCGCCGATGCGGCTGATGCGCCCCTCGGCCCAGTGGACCTCCCCCAGTCGCCAGCCGTCGGGGGTCAGGATATTGCCGTACAGCATGGAGTCTCCTCGGCTCAGCGGGTGAGCTCGACCATGAAGTCGTAGTAGTCGGTGCGGCAGTAGGTGACGGTGAGCTCCGCCGGGGTGCCGTCGGCCAGGTAGCCCAGGCGGGTCACCTTGAGCAGCGCCTGGCCCTCGGGCACCTCGGCCAGGACGGCGAGCTCGCCGCTGGCATTGATCGCGGTGACATGCTGCAGGGCCCGGGCCACCGGCTTGCCGGCGGCCTCCAGCACCGCATAGAGGGAGGCCTCCACCGCCCGGGGGTCGGGCAGCACCGAGGCCGGCAGGCAGCTCTCCTCCACCGCCATCACCACCTCGTCGGCCAGGCGCAGGCGGCGCAGCCGCGCCACCCGGGCGTCGGCCCCCAACCCCAGGCGCATGCCCTCCTCCACCCCGGGGGTGGCCAGGCGCCGCTCGAGCCAGTGGGAGCGGGGCGTGAAGCCGCGCTGGGTGAGCATCTCGGTGAAGCTCACCAGCCGCGTCAGCGACTGGTTGAGGCGCGGGGCGATGAAGGTGCCCGAACCGCGATTGCGCCGGATCAGCCCCAGCTCGGCCAGGCGGTCCAGCGCCTTGCGGGCGGTGATCCGCGACACCGCCAGGGCCTCGGCGAGGTTGCGCTCCGAGGGCAGCGCCTCGCCGGCCTGCCAGGCGCCGTCCTCGATGGCCTGCTCCAGTTGGCGGGCCAGCTGTTGATAGAGGGGGGTCGCCCCCTGGGGGTCCAGTCGCAACTGGGCGAAGCGCTCGTCCATGGGTCTCTCCCGCAGCATCGGTAGCCGTTGTTGATACCACTATAGAACCACATTGATACCAGTTGAATACCAATTGAATGCCACCTTGGTCGAATACCGGACGCCGTGCCGCCGGCAAGGCCCGCAGGCCCTTGAGTCGCCAGCAATAAAGAAAACTTCGGATCGTGTGTGATTGGCGCCGGCCACGGGAATCCGTATAGTGGCCCCCTTACCCCGCCACCATTCGTGACCATGCTGCAGAACAACGCCCTGCTTGCTCAGCTCAAGCAACAGATCCGTTCCAACACGCCCCGTGTCGAGGGCGTGATCAAGGCCACCGACAAGGGCTTCGGCTTCCTGGAGACCGACGAGGGCGAGTCCTACTTCGTGCCGCCCCCCGCCATGAAGCAGGTGCTGCATGGCGACCGGGTGGCGGCGGTCCTCCACGAGGAGGGCGACAAGAAGAGCGTCGAGCCGGACACCCTGATCGAGCAGGGACTGGACCGCTTCATCGCCCGGGTGCAGAAGCGCGAGGGACGCCTGGCGGTGGTGCCCGACCACCCCTCGATCAAGAATTCCCTCAAGGCGCGCCTCAAGCGCAGCCTCGACGAGGCGAGCATCGATGACGCCGACTGGGTGGTGGCCCGCCTGGTGCGCCACCCGCTCAAGGCCGACGACCGCGGCTTCTTCACCCAGATCGACGAGCTGGTGGCCAAGGCCGACGACCCGGCGGTGCCGTGGCGGGTGACCCTGGCCCGCCACGCCCTGGAGCAGGCGTGCCCCGATGCCGGTGACGACTGGCCGCTGCGCGACGAGGGCCTCGCCCGCGAGGACCTCACCGCCGAGCCCTTCTTCACCATCGACAGCGAGAAGACCCGCGACATGGACGATGCCCTGCGCATCGTGCCGCGTACGGAGGGCGGCTGGGACCTCACGGTGGCCATCGCCGACCCCACCGCCTATGTCGAGGAGGGCCACGCGGCGGACCTCGAGGCGCGCACCCGCGCCTTCACCGTCTACCTGCCCGGCCAGAACGTCACCATGCTGCCCGAGCAGCTGGCCGACGACCTCTGCTCGCTGTGGGAGGGCCGGGACCGCCCGGTGCTGGCCTGTACCCTGACGGTGAACGCCGACGGCAGCCTGGGCGACTACCGCTTCTTCGCCGCCACCGCCCGGTCCCACGCCAAGCTGGCCTACGAGCGCATCTCCGACTGGCTGGAGGGCCAGGGCGACTGGGCCCCGGACGAGGCCATCGGCGAGCAGCTCCAGGCCCTGCGCGACCTGACCCAGGCGCGCAGCGCCTGGCGCGCCGAGCATGCCCTGGTGTTCAAGGACCGCCCCGACTATGTCTTCGACCTGGACGAGGCCGGCAACGTCCTGGACATCCGCACCGAGGAGCGGCGCATCGCCAATCGCATGATCGAGGAGGCGATGATCGCCGCCAATGCCTGCTGCGCCGACCTGCTGGCCGAGCACGTGGGTCATGGCATCTTCAACGTCCACCGCGCCTTCGAGAGCGACAAGGCGGAGGCCGCCCGCGACTTCCTGGCCAGCCAGGAGATCGAGGTGGCGCTGGAGGCGCTCACCGAGCTGCCCCGCTACAAGGAGCTCAAGCGCGAGCTGGAGGGCCGTGACGACGCCTGGCTGGACCACCGCCTGCGCCGCTTCCAGGGCTTCACCAGCATGTCGGCCAAACCCGGCCCGCACTTCGGCCTGGGCCTGCCCGCCTACGCCACCTGGACCTCGCCGATCCGCAAGTACGGCGACATGGTCAACCACCGCCTGATCAAGCGGGTGCTCAAGGGCGAGCAGGCGCCGGCCGAGGCCAGCCTCGCGCTCACCGAGCAGCTCACCGAGCGTCGCCGCCTCAACCGCATGGCCGAGCGCGACGTCAAGGACTGGCTCTACGTGCGCTACCTGACTCCCGCCGCCGAGGCCCAGCAGACCTTCGACGCCGAGGTCATCCAGGTCAACCGCGGCGGCATGCGCGTGCGCCTCACCGCCAACGGCGCCACCGCCTTCGTGCCGGCCCCCACCCTGCACAGCGATCGCGACAAGGTGGCCATCGACGATAAGGAGGGGCGCATCCAGGTGGAGAACGAGGAGCGCTTCAAGCTCGGCGACCATATCCGCGTGGTGCTCGTCGAGGCCCGCGAGGCGACCCGCTCGCTGGTGGCCCGTCCGGCGGACTGAGCCCTCCCCCGCCCCCTGCACGAACGGCGACCCTCGGGTCGCCGTTCGTCGTCCGATGCTAACAGCCTGCCGGTGTGGCGGCCCGGAACTTCTCGAGCGCCGTGTCCATGTGGGCCTGCAAGGCCTCGATGCGCGACGCATGGGCCGGGTGGGTGGAAAGGAACTCGGGGGGCTGACCGCCGCCGGCGGCCGCCATGTTGCGCCACAGGACGAGGCTCTCGCGGGGATCGAAGCCGGCTCGGGCCATGATCGTCAGTCCCATGATATCGGCCTCCTCCTCGTGGGTACGACTGAACGGCAGGGCGATGCCGAGGTGCGCGCCGAGCCCCAGGGCCCGCATCAGCGTCTCACCGGCCAGTTCTCCCTCGCTGAACAGCCCCACCACCAGCAGGACGGCCTTGATGCCGAGCTGCTGTGTCAGCCGCTCGTTGCCATGATCGGCCAGCACATGACCCACCTCGTGGCCGATCACCGCGGCCAGTTGCGCCGGTGTCCCGGCCACCGCCAGCAGCCCCTGGTGTACCCCGATCCGCCCACCCGGCACGGCGAAGGCATTGGGTGAGGCGTCCTCGAACACCACCACCTCCCACTCCGCGGGCATCTCGACATCCGGATAGGCCTCCCGAGCCGCCCCCACCACCGCTCGCGCCACGCACTGCACCAGGCGATTGGTCGCCGAGTCGTTGGACACGGGGCGCTGGCGGCGCATCTCCACGAAGGTCTGCTCGCCCAGGTCGCGCATCAGCATGTCGGGTACCAGCGCCAGCCGCGAGCGCCCGGTGGGGGTCTCCTCGCAGCCCGCGAGCAGTGCCGCGAGCAGCAGCGGCACGAGAAGGCGTCTCGCCATCCGAGGGGCCCTCCTGGTCGGCTCCGGGCCCTTCAGGCCCGGGCCACCTTAACGGCGGTCCCCGTGGCCACCAGGAACAGCATCGACTTGCCGCCACCGGAGATCTCGCTGTAGTCGAGGTCCACGCCGATCACCGCGTTGGCACCGAGCTCGCCTGCCTCGCGGCGCAGCTCGTCGAGGCAGGCGATGCGCGCCTCGCGCAGGGCCTTCTGGGAGGACTTGTTGCGACCACCGAAGAAGTCTCGCAGGCCGGCAAACAGGTCCTTGAAGACGTTCATCCCGAAGACGCACTCGGCGGAAACGACGTCGAGATGCTCGGTGACCCGGTAGCCCTCGAGGTGCGAGGACGTGGTGATGATCACGCGGTCGGACATGGGAATCTCCTCCTCTGGTTGTCTCCCTGAGCCACCCTGGGGGTGGCGACCGTCACCCATTATCCACCCTCTCGCCGGAACGGGAAGACGGCAGGGTGGCCGAAGCGACCAGGGCATCTCCCGCCGTAGGCGATCTCCTACATGCCCCGAGGCGAATGCAGACAATCGGCCGCTGCGTTTATCCTCGCACGGGCACCGGCGGCACGATTCAGATACCTTAGGGGCATTGGATGCCACTCAGGGAAGCGAGACATGGCGACTCTCTTCGGCCTGCGCGGCAAGTCCGTCGCGGGCCTACTGCTGGCCTGCCTGCTGGCGCTGATCCCCGCCGCGCTGATCGGCTGGAAGGCCGTCGAGGAGGTGCGACGCCACTTCGCCGGGGCCTATGCCGAGCAGTACACCCTGCTGCAGATGCAGCGGATCATGGCCCCCGTCTCCCGGGAGCTCGCCCTGGTGCGACGCTTCGCCGGTTCGGTGGTGACGAGGGAGTGGCTCGCCGATCCCGACGATCCGGCGGCGCGCCGCCGCTTCCAGGCCGAGGCGGAGGGCTTCCGTCAGCAGTTCACCGGACGCAACCACTTCATCGTCCGGCATGCCAGCGGCGACTACCACTTCCGGGACGGCGCCGCACCGGCGGCACGCCAGCGCCTTTCCCGCGATGAGCCCGATGCCGCCTGGTACTTCGACACCATGGCCAGGACCTCGACCTACGATCTCAGGATCGACCGGGCCTTCGAGCGCCCCCGGGTATGGATCAACGTCAAGGTCCGCGAGGATGGCGAGCCGCTGGGCCTGGCCGGCACCGCTCTCGACCTCCAGGGCTTCCTCGACCGCTTCATCCGCGCCAGCGCCCCCGGCATGACGGCGATGATCGTCGACCCCCGCGGCATCATCCAGGTCCATCCCGACACCGAGCGCATCGCCTTCGGTACGGACCGGCCGCCCTTCGCGATCGACACGGGGCACCGCCTCCCGCCGCTGCTCGCCTCGGACGCCGAACGCGACGCCCTGCGCCAGGCGATGCACGACGCCCGGCGACGTCCCGGCGAGCTCCATGCCCTGCAGGCGCACCTGGAGGGGGAGCCACGATTGCTTTCGGTGGGCTATATCCCCGAGCTCCAGTGGCTGCTGGTCACCGCCCTGGACCTCCAGGCCGCCCCGCTGCTCGACAGGCGCTGGTTCTGGCCCATGGTCATCGCCCTGGTGCTGATCCTGGCCATCATGGTGGCGGCCTTCGCCTACACCACCCACCGCCTGGTCCTCGCGCCCCTGCATCGCCTGAAGCTCTCCGCCCAGGCCATCGCCGGTGGCCACTACCAGTCGCGGCTGCCCACCGGGCGCCAGGACGAGATCGGCGAGCTGTCGCGGGCCTTCTCGCACATGGCCCGCCAGGTGGAGCGCTACACCCGCGACCTGGAGGGACAGGTCAGGGAGCGCACCCAGGCGCTGGAAACGACGCATGCGAACCTGGTCGCCGTCCACCGCAAGCTGGAGGCCTCCATCCAGTATGCCAGCATCATCCAGCGCGCCATTCTCCCCGACGGCCAGCTGGCGCGTCATCTGTCCCACCGCTACGGGGTGCTGTGGAAACCCCGCGACGTGGTGGGCGGCGACTTCTACGTGTTCCGGGCCACCCAGCGCGGCTACCTGCTCGGGGTGGTGGACTGCGCCGGCCACGGCGTGCCCGGGGCGCTGATGACCATGCTGGCCCGGGCCATCATCGACCACGCCATCGCCCAGGAAGGCGCCGACGATCCGGCCGCCCTGCTCAACGAGATCGACCGCCAGGGCCGCGAGCTGCTGCCCGCCGATCGCCTGCCCTCCTCCATCGCCACCACCATGGACATCGGCCTGGTGTGGGTGGACCCCGCTGCCGGCACGCTGACCCATGCCGGGGCCAAGATCGACCTCTATGCCAGCGACGGCACGACCCTCGAGCGCCTCGAGGGGCATCGGCGGGCCCTGGGCCATCGCCGCCCGGTCCGTTACGAGAACCGGCGCGCCCCCTTGCGGCCCGGCTGGAGCCATGTCCTGTGCAGCGACGGTTTCCTGGACCAGGCGGGCGGCGACGAGGGCTTCGGCTTCGGCAACCGGCGCTTCGAGGCCCTGGTGCGGTCCCAGGCCGCCCGCCCGCTGGAGGCGCAACTGCAGGCCTACGAGGCAGCCCTGCGCGGGTATCAGGGCGCGCTGCCCCAGCGCGACGACATCACCCTGCTGGTCTTTCGCATCGAACCGCAGGAGGATGATGCCTGACCATCAGACGACGCCGCCCCGCCGCGGGCGCCAACGAGGAGCGACCATGGACTTGCTGAGCATGCGGGAGAGCTACGAGCGCGATCGCATCATGCTGTGTTTCAACGGCCCCATCTCGCGCAGCCTGATCGAGGAGATCGGCAAGGCGCTGCGCAACTACCTGGACACCCAGCAGGCCACGCCCTCGTCGGCCATGGATGTCTTCGCCGTCTACATCGAGATGACCCAGAACATCCGCCACTACGCCCGTCGCCAGGGCTACGACGACCGGCAGGCCTCGGCCACGGTGGCGGTGGCCCAGGACGCCGAGGGGCACTACCTGGTCTCGGCCGGCAACCTGGTCGAGGAGGCCGACGGCGAGCGCCTGGTCCGCACCATCGAGTCCCTGGCCGCGCTGGACAGGGCCGAGCTCAAGGCCGCCTACAAGCGCCAGTTACGCCGTCCGCGCGACGCCGAGGGCGACGCCGGCGCCGGGCTGGGGCTGCTCGACATGGCGCGCAAGTCCTCGCACCCGCTCGAGGCCTCCCTGCAGCCGTTGCCCAGCCGGCAAAGTTTCTTTAGCCTGACAGCCACGATCTGATGCTTGCCATGACTACCATGACTCCCGACCTCGACATCCCCGGCAGCCAGTCCACGCCGGCCATCCAGAGCCACTGGCAGGCCGGCCGCCTGGCCATGCAGGGCGACTCCTACCCGGAGAACTCCTACGAGCTCTTCGATCAGGTCATCGCCTGGGTACGCCGCTTCCTGGAGACCGAACGGCGCCCGCTGCGCCTGGAACTGGCCCTGGTCTACCTCAACACCAGTTCGGTCAAGGCGATGATGGACATCTTCGACCTCCTGGAGGACGCCCACGAGAAGGGGCGAGCGGTTTCCGTGGAATGGCGCTACGACCCGCGCAACGAGCGCATCGCCGAGCTCGCCGACGAGTTCCGCGAGGACTGCAGCTATCCCTTCGCCATCGTCCCGGCGGCGGCACCGGCATGAACAAGCGCGACGAGGAGGCCCTGCTGGAGCGGGTCGCGATGCTCCTCGAGGACCCCAGCCATGCGGGGCATCCCCTGCAGGACGCCCTGCAGGCGCTCTACCGGCAGTATCGTGCCCAGCAGGAACAGCTGGAGCGGTTGATCAGTATCTCCGACCGCTACCAGCAGCTGGCACTGGAGGCGCGCCAGGTGACCCAGAAGCGCTATGAACGCGTCCTGCGCCGCCAGCAGAAGCTGTCGCGCATCTCCGACGGTTACCAGGCCATGATGCGCGAGCGCAACCAGGCATTGCGCCAGGCTTCCACTCACGACCCGCTCACCCAGCTGGCCAATCGGCGCCTGATCGACGAGCGGCTGCGCGAGCACGACGCGACGCGACGCGGCTACACCCTGGTGCTGCTGGACATCGATCACTTCAAGACCATCAACGACCGCCATGGGCATGACGTCGGCGACCGGTTGCTGGTCGCCATCGCCGCGACCATGCGCGAGGAGCTGCGCGACTACGACCTATGCGGTCGCTGGGGGGGCGAGGAGTTCGTCCTGCTGCTCGCCGACACCGCGGTGAGCGAGGCCTGGGAGATCGTGGAACGGCTGCGTCGGCGGGTCGCCGCGGTGTGCATCGCTGCCGGCCGGCGGCGTCTCTCGGTCACCCTCAGCGCTGGCCTGAGCGAGCACTTCGCCGGCGAGGCCCCCGACGAGACCCTGCAACGCGCCGACCAGGCTCTCCTGCAAGCCAAGCGCGACGGCCGGAATCGCAGCCTGACGGCCCCACCGCCCAGCTAACGGCGCGCCCGAGCCCCTGACGGGACGCTTGTCGTCGACCTGTCGCATGCAGGCCCTAGGCTGGCAGGACATGCTGCCGCCAGGAGGTAGCCCGCAGCCCAATATGCAAAAGGCCACCCGAAGGTGGCCTCTCGTCTCGCCCTGGGGCAGTGCGGCTTGCCCATCGCGGTCTCAGCCACCGGCCTTCACGGGGACACCGGCACCGCGGCGCGTTGCCGGGGACCTGGCGACCCGATAGCCGACCGCACCGGCCACGACCAGCATGCCCCCGCAACCGGCGGCCAGCAGGTAGGCGCCGGTTACCGCGCCCGCGCCCAGGCCGAAGGACTCGGCGAACCCGGCCAGCGTGACGGCGTAGTGGCGCCACAGGAAGAGCCCCACGGCGATGCCGACCAGCATGGTGCACAGGGCGACCCAGCGGGTCCCCCCCGCGAGACGCGCCTCCGCCTCCCGATCATGACGGTGCAGGAAGACCAGATAGTCCCGCTCGGCCTCGCTGACGGAGGTAAGCCGCGAGGCGACAAGGATCGCCAGCACGGCGGCCAGGGTACTCAGCACCACCGGATGGAGGTAGACCGGCAGCGCAATCCAGCCCGCCTGGTCGAGCAACGACAGCATCAGGTTGCCGAGGAAGCCCACGGCCAGCCCCCAGCCGGCGCCCGCGGCGGTGATGCGCCGACTCCAGATGCTCATCAGCGCCACCGGCCCCCAGGAGGAGGCGAACAGGGTCGCCGCGAACCACACCACTACCATCACCGCCGGCGGTTGGAACAACGCCAGGATCAGTGCGACGAGCCCGGCCCCCAGCACGGCAATGCGGCTGGTGCGCATGGCCGCCCCCTCGCTACGCGAGACCGGCAGGATGTCATTGGAGATACTGAAGCCGATGATCGACAGGAAGGTCGAGCAGGACGAAAGGCCGGCGGCGAACACGCCGGTGAGGATGACCACGCCTAGCCAGGCCGGCAGGACATTGAGGGCGGCCCAGACCATGGCCCGCTCGGAGTCGAGCCCGGCGTCATAGAGGTTGATCGCCGCACCGGTCACCATCATCAGGGCGTAGAAGATCGCCAGAGCCACCGCGGTGAGCATGGCCGAGCGCATCACCACGTGCTCGTTGCGCGCCATGAGGTAGCGGCTCGACTGCCAGGGGCTCGCCGCCAGCACGGCCGCCCAAACCAGTCCCAGCGTCAGGCTCCAGACCAGCGCCTCGCCGGGCGTGGCGAAACTCGCCTCCGGCCCCTCCAGCACGCCGTGCCACAGGGCGATGTCGGGCCGCGCCTGCTGAGTCAGCAAGCCCTCGATGACGCCGCTCCAGCCACCGAGATCCTGGATGATGTAGACCGAGCCCCCCACCGCGGCCAGCGAGAAGATCACGAACATCACGGTATCGGTGAGCATCACCCCGGGAGACCCCGAATAGAGGATGAAACCGGTATAGGTCAGCCATACCAGCACCAGTCCCACCCAGTAGGGCAGGCCGGTCAGCTCGGCGAACATGATCCCGGCCCCTTGCATCACGCCCAGCAGGTAGGCGCCCAGGCCCAGCACGGTGGTCAGGCCAGCGATGGCCTGGACACGCCGTGAGGCGAAACGCTTGCCGAAGAACTCGGGCACGGTCAGCGCCCCGCTGCGACGCAGGTAACGCCCGAAGGCCAGGGCCCCGAGCAGGCAGCCGGCGGTGCTGATAGCGGCGAAGATCAGCATCACGAAGGGATACCCCTGGTAGGCGAAGCCGGTCTCGCCGAGGAAGGCGCTGGTGCTCAGATAGCTGGCCACCAGGGTGCCGAGGATGAGGAAGGTCGGGGCGTTGCGGCCGGCGACCAAATAGTCGTCGAGGTGCTTGACCCGGCGACCGGCCAGGTGGCCGATGACGAAATAGCCAACGAGGCTGATCAGGATGGCGACGGTGTAGACCATGGCGTGTCTCGATCGGTGTTGTTGAGGGAAAACCGGCCGCATATATTGCGGGACTCGGGACACGCTATCGTCTCGACAGCGTCACGGCTCGATGCGATCACGACATCGCCACCACCCACGAGAAAGGGCACCCGGAGGTGCCCTTTCTCGCTGCCTTGGCGGAAACGCGCGGCTTACCAGCCGGCGGCTTCCTTCAGGGCGTCGCCGATCTCGGCCAGGGAACGCACGGTCTTGACCCCGGCGTCCTCCAGGGCGGCGAACTTCTCGTCCGCGGTGCCCTTGCCGCCGGAGATGATCGCCCCGGCGTGGCCCATGCGCTTGCCCGGAGGGGCGGTGACGCCGGCGATGTAGGAGACCACCGGCTTGGTGACGTTGGCCTTGATGTAGGCCGCCGCCTCTTCCTCGGCGGTGCCGCCGATCTCGCCGATCATCACGATCGCCTCGGTGGCCGGGTCCTTCTCGAACATCTCGAGGATGTCGATGAAGTTGGAGCCCGGGATCGGGTCGCCGCCGATGCCCACGCAGGTGGACTGGCCGAAGCCGTGGTCGGTGGTCTGCTTGACCGCCTCATAGGTCAGGGTGCCGGAGCGCGACACGATGCCGACCTTGCCCGGCTTGTGGATGTGGCCGGGCATGATGCCGATCTTGGTCTCGCCGGGGGTGATGACGCCCGGGCAGTTGGGCCCGATCAGGCGCACGCCCAGCTCGTCGCACTTGACCTTGACGTCGAGCATGTCGAGGGTGGGAATGCCCTCGGTGATGCAGACGATCAGCTTGATGCCGGCGTTGGCGGCCTCCAGGATGGAGTCCTTGCAGAACGGGGCCGGCACGTAGATCACGCTGGCCTCGGCACCGGTCTCGGCCACGGCTTCCTTGACGGTGTTGAACACCGGCAGGCCCAGGTGCTCCTGGCCGCCCTTGCCCGGGGTCACGCCGCCGACCATCCGGGTGCCGTAGGCGATCGCCTGCTCGGAGTGGAAGGTCCCCTGGCCACCGGTGAAGCCCTGGCAGATGACCTTGGTGTGCTTGTCGATCAGGATACTCATTACTTGCCCTCCGCTGCCTTGACGACCTGCTGAGCCGCATCGGTCAGGCTGGTAGCAGCGATGATGTTCAGTCCGCTGGAGGCCAGTTTCTCGGCACCCAGCTCGGCGTTGTTACCCTCGAGGCGCACCACCACCGGCACGTTGACCCCGACCTGCTCGACGGCCCCGATGATGCCCTCGGCGATCATGTCGCAGCGCACGATGCCGCCGAAGATGTTGACCAATACGGCCTTCACGGAGTCATCGGAGAGGATCAGCTTGAACGCCTCGGCCACGCGCTCCTTGGTGGCGCCGCCGCCCACGTCGAGGAAGTTCGCCGGCTGGCCGCCGTTGAGCTTGATGATGTCCATGGTGCCCATGGCCAGGCCGGCGCCGTTGACCATGCAGCCGATATTGCCTTCCAGGGCGACGTAGTTGAGTTCCCAGGCGGCCGCCTCGGCCTCGCGCTCGTCCTCCTGGGAGGGATCGCGCATGGCCTGCAGGTCCGGATGGCGATACAGGGCGTTGCCGTCCAGGTTCACCTTGGCGTCGAGGCAGTGCAGGTTGCCTTCCTCGGTGATCACCAGCGGGTTGATCTCGAGCAGTGCCAGGTCCTTCTCGTGGAACAGCTTGGACAGGCCCAGGAAGACCTTGGTGAACTGCTTGACCTGGTCACCCGCGAGGCCCAGCTGGAAGGCCAGCTCGCGGGCCTGGTACGGCTGGGCACCGGCCAGCGGGTCGATCTCGGCCTTGAGGATCTTCTCGGGGGTCTCCTCGGCGACCTTCTCGATCTCCACGCCGCCCTCGGTGGAGGCCATGAACACCACGCGACGGGTGGCGCGGTCGACCACGGCGCCCAGGTAGAGCTCGGAGGCGATGTCGGTGCAGTTCTCGACCAGGATCTTGGCGACCGGCTGGCCGTTGGCGTCGGTCTGGAAGGTCACCAGGTTCTTGCCCAGCCACTGCTCGGCGAAGGCCTTGGCCTCTTCCGGGCTCTTGATCAGCTTGACGCCGCCGGCCTTGCCGCGACCACCGGCGTGGACCTGGGCCTTGACGACCCACATGTCGCCGCCGATCTTCTTGCAGGCTTCCGCGGCTTCCTCGGGGGTGTCCACGGCGAAGCCCTTGGACACCGGCAGACCATAGTCGGCAAACAGCTGTTTGCTCTGATACTCGTGAAGGTTCATCGGTTCATGCCATTGGTTGCATGTGACTCGAACGGCGACCCGTCAGCGCCCCTCGGGGCACGGTCGGCGGGCCGCCACCGTCCCTTCCGATGCATCGCCGGAAGGGGCGCGCCGCCGGTCGGCGGCGCTCGTTGTCGTGCTTACTTGCGCTTCTTGCGATTGGCCATGTGGATGGCGTGACCCTCGACGGCGAGCGCCGCCTCGTGCACCGTCTCGGAGAGGCTCGGGTGCGCATAGCAGGTCAACGCCAGGTCCTCGGCGCTGGAACCGAACTCCATGGCGATGACGCCCTGGGCGATCAGCTCGCCGGCATGCTGGCCGACGATGTGCATGCCCAGCACGCGGTCGGTCTCGGCATCGGCAACGATCTTGGCCACGCCCTCGGTGGCGTTGTTGGTCATGGCCCGGCCGCTGGCGGCATACGGGAAGGCGCCGGTCTTCACCTCGATGCCCTTGGCCTTGGCATCCTGCTCGGTCAGGCCGACCCAGGCCACCTCGGGGAAGGTATAGATGACGCTGGGGATGGCATCGTAGTTCATCTCCGCCTTGTGGCCGGCGATGATGTCGGCCACCATGATGCCCTCCTCGGAGGCCTTGTGGGCCAGCATCAGGCCACGCACGCAGTCGCCGATGGCGTAGACGCCCGGCACGCTGGTGCGGCACTGGTCGTCCACCTGGATGAAGCCGCGCTCGTCGAGCTCGATGCCCAGGCCGTCGGCGACCACGCCCTTGGTGTAGGGCTTGCGGCCGACGCAGACGATCAGCTTGTCGAAGGTGATCTCCTGGTCGCCGTTACCGTCACTGTACTTGACGACGACTTCCTGGCCCTTGACCTCGGAGCCGATGACGCGAGCGCTCAGCTTGATGTCCAGGCCCTGCTTCTTGAGCGACTTCTGGGTCTCCTTGGCCACGTCCTTGTCGACCATCGGCAGGAAGCTGTCCAGGGCCTCGAGCACGGTGACGTCACTGCCCAGGCGGCTCCACACGCTGCCCAGTTCCAGGCCGATGACGCCGGCGCCGATCACGCCCAGGCGCTTGGGCGCCTCGTCGAACTCCAGGGCGCCGGTGGAATCGACGATCAGGCCCTCGGTCAGCGGGGTCGGCGGGATCTCCACCGGCACCGAGCCGGCGGCGATGACGATGTTGTCGGCGTCATAGGTGGCGGCCTTGCCGTCCTTGTCGGTGACCTCCACCTGCTTGCTGCCGATGACCTTGCCGGTACCGTCGATCGGGGTCACCCCGTTGGCCTTGAACAGGCCGGAGATGCCACCGGTGAGGTTCTTCACGATCTGGTCCTTGCGGGCCATCATCTTCGTGATGTCCATCTGGACGTCGCCGGTCTGGATGCCCAGGTCGCCGAATTCGTGCTTGGCCTCGACGAACTTGTGGGAGGCCTCCAGCAGCGCCTTGGACGGGATGCAGCCCACGTTCAGGCAGGTACCGCCGTGGACGACCTTGCCTTCCTTGTTCAGCCACTTCTCGACGCAGGCGGTCTTCAGGCCCAGCTGAGCGGCGCGGATGGCGGCCACGTAGCCGCCGGGGCCCGCGCCGATCACGATTACATCAAACTTGTCGGCCATGTTGGCTCCCTTGCATGTCTTGGGGTTTCAGGCGTCGCCGAATTCGCTATCCGGCCGCTCAGATGTCCAGCAGCAGGCGTGCCGGGTCCTCCAGCAGCTCCTTGATGGTCACCAGGAACTGTACCGCGTCCTTGCCATCGATCATGCGGTGATCGTAGGAGAGGGCCAGGTACATCATCGGCCGGATCTCGACCTTGCCGTTCACCGCCATGGGGCGCTCCTGGATCTTGTGCATGCCCAGGATGGCGGTCTGCGGCGGGTTGAGGATCGGCGTGGACAGCAGCGAGCCGAAGATGCCGCCGTTGGTGATGGTGAAGGTGCCGCCCTGCATCTCGTCGATGCCCAGCTTGCCGTCGCGGGCACGCTTGCCGAAGTCGACGATGCCCTTCTCGACGTCGGCGATCTTCATGCTGTCGGTATCGCGCAGCACCGGGACCACCAGGCCACGGTCGGTGGACACGGCCACGCCGATGTCCTGGTAGCCGTGGTAGACGATGTCGCTGCCGTCGATGGAGGCGTTGACGTCGGGGAAGCGCTTGAGCGCCTCGCTGGCCGCCTTGACGAAGAAGCCCATGAAGCCCAGCTTGGTGTCGTGGGCCTTGAGGAAGGTGTCCTTGTACTGGGCCCGCAGGTCCATCACCGCGCCCATGTCCACCTCGTTGTAGGTGGTGAGCATGGCGGCGGTCTGCTGGGCCTGGACCAGGCGCTTGGCGATGGTCTGGCGCAGGCGGCTCATGGGCACGCGCTTCTCGGGCCGCTCGCCCTCGACGGCCGGGGCCGGCGCCGCGGCGGCCTTGGCACCGCCGGCGGGCCCCGCGGCCTTCTTGGCGCTACCGTCCTTGATGGCCTTCTGCACGTCTTCCTTGAGCACGCGGCCCCCCTTGCCGGTGCCCTCGATCCGGTTGACGTCGAGGTCGTGCTCGGCGACCAGCTTGCGGGCCGCCGGGGCGAGGATCTTGTCCCCCACCTTCTCGTCGCTGGCACCGTCGTCGGCGGAGGCCGCAGGCTCCTCGTCGGCGGTGGTATCGGCGCCACCGGCTCCCTCGGTGAAGATGGCCAGTACCTGCTCGGAAGTGACCTGGCTGCCCTCCTCGGCCTTGATCTCGGCCAGGGCGCCGTCGACCGGGGCCACCACCTCGAGGACCACCTTGTCGGTCTCGATCTCGGCCAGCACCTCGTCACGCTTGACGGCCTCGCCGACCTGCTTGGCCCAGCTGGCCACGGTGCCTTCCTGGATCGATTCGGGGAAGGTCGGGGCCTTCACCTCGTGCTGCTTGCCGCCGGCGGCCGGCTTGGCGTCGCCCTTGGACTCCGCCTTGGCCTCGGCCGGCTTGCCGCCGTCACCGCCGCCCTGGGCGGCAGCCTCGCCGAGCTTGCCCAGCACCTGCTCGGACTCCACGGTGTCGCCCTCCTCGGCCAGCACCTCGGCGAGGGTGCCCGCCTCCGGCGCCAGCACCTCCAGCACCACCTTGTCGGTCTCGATCTCGACGAGCAGTTCGTCGCGCTCGACGCTGTCGCCCGGCTCCTTGTGCCAGGCAGCGACGCTGCCCTCGGCAACGGATTCCGGAAAGGTTGGGGCCTTGATCTCGGTAGCCATGTCGTTTCCCTTGTGTGTTCTCTCGTCCCGGTGGGCGCCCTTAGAGATTGAAGGCGTCTTCCACCAGCTGGCGCTGCTGGTCGGTGTGCACGGACATGTAGCCCGCCGCGGGTGCCGCCGAGGCCGGACGGCCGGCGAACTTGAGCCTGCCACCCAGGCCCTCGCGCAGCATCTCGGCCACCGCCCGCATGTGGTGCTGGCTCGGATACCAGGCGCCCTGGTTGAGCGGTTCCTCCTGGCACCACACCACGTCGGTGACGTTGGTGTAGGCCTTGATCGTCTCGAAGAGCTCCTCCTTGGGGAAGGGGTAGAGCTGCTCCATGCGCAGGATGGCCACGTCGTCGCGCTCGTTATCCTCGCGCCAGGCGGCCAGGTCGTAGTAGACCTTGCCGGCGCACAGCACGATGCGCTCGACCTTCTCGGCGGCGAGGTCGCCCTGGTCGGGCAGCACCATCCGGAACTGGCCATTGGCCAGCTCGTCGAGGCTCGAGGTGGCCTCCTTGTGGCGCAGCAGGCTCTTGGGCGACATCACCACCAGCGGCTTGCGCAGCTTGCGGATCACCTGGCGGCGCAGCAGGTGGAAGATCTGCGCCGGGGTGGTCGGCACGCAGACCTGCATGTTGTGCTCGGCGCACATCTGCAGGAAGCGTTCCAGGCGGGCCGAGGAGTGCTCGGGGCCCTGGCCCTCGTAGCCGTGGGGCAGCAGCATGGTCAGCCCACACAGCCGGCCCCACTTGGTCTCGCCGGAGGAGATGAACTGGTCGACCACCACCTGGGCACCGTTGAAGAAGTCGCCGAACTGGGCCTCCCAGATCACCAGCGAGTTGGGTGTGGTGGTGGCATAGCCGTATTCGAAGGCCAGCACCGCCTCCTCGGAGAGGAAGGAGTCGTGGATGGTGAAGCACGGCTGGCCGTCGCTCATGTGCTGCAGGGGCACATAGGCGCTGCCATCCTTCTGGTTGTGCACCACCGCATGGCGGTGCGAGAAGGTGCCGCGGCCGGAGTCCTGGCCGGTCAGGCGCACCGGGTGGCCCTCGTCGAGCAGGGTGGCGTAGGCCAGGGTCTCGGCGAAGCCCCAATTGAGCGGCATGCCGCCGGCCAGCATCTTGCGGCGATCGTCGTAGATCTTGGCCACCTGGCGCTGCACCTCGACCCCGTCGGGGACCTCGCACATCCTCGCCGCCAGGCGCTGCAGGCGCTTCATCTCCACGCCGGTCTCGGCATGGCCGGTCCACTCGTGGCCCAGGTAGGGGGTCCAGTCGACGAACAGCGCCGTATTGGGCTGCTGCACCAGGGCGTTGGCCACGTGGTTGCCGGCCAGCAGGTCCTCGCGGTAGGTCTCGATCATCGCCTTGGCGCTCTCCTCGGAGAGCACGCCCTGCTCCACCAGGCGGCGGGCGTAGAGCTCGCGGGAGGACGGGTGGTTCTTGATCTTCTGGTACATCACCGGCTGGGTGCCGGAGGGCTCGTCGGCCTCGTTATGACCACGGCGACGGTAGCAGACCAGGTCGATCACCACGTCCTTCTTGAACTGCTGGCGGTAGTCCAGGGCCACCTGAGTGGCGTGCAGCACGGCGTCGGGGTCGTCGCCGTTGACGTGGAAGATGGGCGCCTGGACCATCTTGGCGATGTCGGTACAGTACTCGGTGGAACGGGTGTCCAGCGGGTTGGAGGTGGTGAAACCGACCTGGTTGTTGATGACGATGTGCAGCGTGCCGCCGGTCTTGTAGGCGCGGGTCTGGGACATCTGGAAGGTCTCCATGACCACGCCCTGGCCGGCGAAGGCGGCATCGCCATGCACGTTGATCGGCAGCACCTTGTCACCGAGCGAGTCGTCGCGGCGATCCTGGCGGGCGCGTACCGAGCCCTCGACCACGGGCGCCACGATCTCCAGGTGGGAGGGGTTGAAGGCCAGCGCCAGGTGCACCTCGCCGCCCGGCGTCATGACGTTGGAGCTGAAGCCCTGGTGGTACTTGACGTCGCCGGAGCCACGCTCGATCAGCTTCTTGCCGTCGAACTCGTCGATCAGCTCCGAGGGGTTCTTGCCGAGGATGTTGACCAGCAGGTTGAGCCGCCCGCGGTGGGCCATGCCGATGACCACTTCCTTGATGCCGTAGCCGCCGCCGCGCTGGATCAGCTCGTCCATCATGGGGATGAAGGACTCGCCGCCCTCCAGGCCGAAACGCTTGGTGCCCGGGTACTTGGAGGCCAGGTAGTTCTCCAGGCCCTCGGCGGCGGTCAGGCGTTCCAGCACGTGCTTGCGCATGTCCCCGCTGTACTTCGGGGCGCTGCGCACCGACTCGAAACGCTGCTGCAGCCAGCGCTTCTCCTCGGTGTCGACGATGTGCATGATCTCGCAGCCGATGGAGCGACAGTAGGTCTGCTCCAATGCCTCGACGATCTCCTTCAGTGGCGCCTTGTCCAGGCCCATGAAGAAGGAGCCGGTCTGGAATTCGCTGTCGAGGTCGCCCTTGGAGAGCTGGTGGAAGGAGAGGTCGAGGTCGGGGATGGGGGTCTGGCTGCGCAGGCCAAGCGGGTCGATATCGGCCTTCTGGTGGCCCCGGAAGCGGTAGGCGTTGATCAGCTGGAGGACCTTGACCTGCTTGCGGTTCTCGTCGCCATCGGCGGCGGGGGTCAGGGCGGTACGGCGCTGCTTGCCTAGCTGGTGGAACTGCTCTCGGACCGGGGTCAGCGGTACATCTTGTGAGGGGCTGCCTTCGGGACGCGGCAACTGGTCGAAGTAGTTGCGCCATTCGTCGGGGACAGCGGTGGGATCATCGAGGTACTGCTCGTAGAGCGCTTCCACATAGTGGGCGTTACCGCCACTGACGTGGGAGGAGCGCCACATCAACTCCATTATGCCTTGTTGCATCTCTCGGTCACCCTGCACTGATGGGGTGTGATCGGCGTCACCGCGACGCGGCCACGGCGACATCGGTGGTGCCCTGCCGGTGGGGCCTCAGCTTTCCGGCGCCTCCGGCCATCGCTGGCCGGAAACCTTGAATTCGATGGTCAGGAGCCGGTGCCCAGGGCACCGGCTCCATGACGCTATGTGCCGATGTCCGGCTGCGACCCACGGTCGCAGCCGGAACGCGCGGCATATGATAACAAGCCGCGGGCCACGATTTAAGTGGCATTGGCCAGCAGCATCTCGCGGATCTTGCCGATCGCGCGGGTCGGGTTCAGCCCTTTGGGGCACACCGCCACACAGTTCATGATGCCGCGGCAGCGGAACACGCTGAACGGGTCCTCCAGCTCGGAGAGGCGCTCGCGGGTGGCGGTGTCGCGGGAATCGGCCAGGAAGCGATAGGCCTGCAACAGGCCCGCCGGGCCCACGAACTTGTCCGGATTCCACCAGAACGACGGGCAGGCGGTGGAGCAGCAGGCGCACAGGATGCACTCGTAGAGGCCGTCGAGCTTGTCGCGGTCCTCCGGCGACTGCAGCCGCTCGATGGCCGGTGCCGGCTCGTCGTTCTGCAGGTACGGCTGGATGCGCTCGTACTGCTTGTAGAACAGCCCCATGTCGACCACCAGGTCGCGGATCACCGGCAGGCCCGGCAGCGGACGCAGGGTCAGCTTGCCGTTCTTCACCACTTCGGAAAGCGGCGTGATGCAGGCCAGGCCGTTCTTGCCGTTCATGTTCATGCCGTCGGAGCCGCACACGCCCTCGCGGCAACTGCGGCGGTAGGCCATGGTGCTGTCCCCTTCCTTGATCAGCTCGAGGACATTGAGCACCATCAGGTCGCGACCCTGGGTATCGACCTGGAACTCCTGCATGTAGGGCGCGGAGTCGGTTTCCGGATTGTAGCGATAGATGGATACCTGAAGCATCGTGACTCCCCCTCAGTAGGTGCGGACTTTCGGCTCGAACATGTCGACGGTCTTGGGCGCGAAGTTGACGTCGCGCTTGCCGACCTTCTTGTCGGCCGGGAAGTAGAGCGAGTGCTTCAGCCAGTTGACGTCGTCACGGTCCGGGTAGTCGTAGCGGCAGTGGGCGCCACGACTCTCCTTGCGCTCCAGTGCGGCGATGGCGGTCGCCTCGGCCACCTCCATCAGGTTGTCGAGCTCCAGCGCCTCGACCCGGGCGGTGTTGAAGGCGCCCGACTTGTCCGGCAGGTGGGCGTTCGCGATCCGGCTGCGCAGTTCGGCGAGCTGCCCCACGCCCTTCTGCATGTTCTCCTCCTCGCGGAACACGCCGAAGGAGTTCTGCATGATGCCCTGCAGCTCGGCGCGCAGCGCCGGCACCGACTCGCCACCTTGCGACTCGTTCCAGCGCGTGACGCGCTTCATGGCGGCGTCCACGTCGGACTCGGAGGCCTCGAGGTAGTCGACCCCCTCGTTGAGGGCGCTCTCGATGAAGATGCCGGCCGCGCGACCGAACACCACCAGGTCGAGCAGCGAGTTGCCGCCCAGGCGGTTGGCGCCGTGCACCGAGACGCAGGCCGCCTCGCCGCAGGCGTAGAGGCCGCCCACGATACTGTCCTTGCCGTCGGCGTCGGTCATGATGGCCTGGCCGTGCACGTTGGTCGGCACGCCGCCCATCATGTAGTGGCAGGTAGGCACCACCGGGATCGGCTCCTTGGCCGGATCCGCATGGGCGAAGGTCTTGGAGAGCTCGACGATGCCGGGCAGGCGCTTGCCGAGCACCTCCTCGCCCAGGTGGTCGAGCTTGAGGTAGACGTGATCGCCGTGCTCGCCGCAGCCGCGGCCCTCGAGGATCTCCATGACCATGGAGCGGGCCACCACGTCGCGGCCGGCGAGGTCCTTGGCGTTGGGGGCGTAACGCTCCATGAAGCGCTCGCCGTCCTTGTTGACCAGGTAGCCGCCCTCGCCGCGGCAGCCCTCGGTCACCAGCACGCCGGCGCCGTAGATGCCGGTGGGGTGGAACTGCCACATCTCCATGTCCTGCATCGGGAAGCCCGCACGCAGGGCCATGCCGATGCCGTCGCCGGTGTTGATCAGGGCGTTGGTGGTGGAGGCGTAGATGCGCCCGGAACCGCCGGTGGCCAGCACCGTGGCCTTGGACTTGACGTGAACCACCTCGCCGGTCTCGATGTCCATGGCGATGCAGCCCACGACGTCGCCGTTGGCGTTCTTCACCAGGTCGATGGCGTACCACTCGTTGAGGAAGGTGGTGTTGTTCTTCAGGTTGTTCTGATAAAGGGTGTGCAGCAGGGCGTGACCGGTACGGTCGGCCGCGGCGCAGGTACGGGCCGCCTGGCCGCCCGTGCCGAAGTTCTTGGACTGGCCCCCGAACGGGCGCTGATAGATGCGGCCGTTGTCGAAGCGGGAGAATGGCAGGCCCATGTGCTCGAGTTCGAATACCGCCTTCGGGCCCTCGGAACACATGTACTCGGCGGCGTCCTGGTCGGCGATGTAGTCACCGCCCTTGACGGTGTCGTACATGTGCCAGCGCCAGTCGTCGTTGGGGTCGGCGGAGGCGATGGCGCAGGTGATGCCGCCCTGGGCGGAGACGGTGTGGGAGCGGGTCGGGAAGACCTTGGAGAGGACCGCGGTCTTCTTGCCGGACTTGGCCAGCTCGAGGGCGGCCCGCAGGCCGGAACCGCCACCGCCGATGATGATGGCGTCGAAGGACAGGCTACGCATGTTGGACATGGATCAGGCTCCCCACAGAATCTGAATGCCCCAGACCAGGAACACGAAAATGGCCAGGATGATGAGGGTCTGGACGCCGACGCGGATGCCGGTCGGCTTGAGGTAGTCGGTGGTCACGGTCCACAGGCCCACCCAAGCGTGGGCGGCCAGCGACACGAAGGCCAGCAACGAGAAGATGCGCATCCAGGTCTGGGCGAACAGGCCACTCCAGGTGGCGTAGTCGAGGCCCGGGTTGAACAGCAGATAGAGAACGATGAAGAGGGTGTAGACGGCCAGGATGATGGCGGAGACCCGCTGGATCAGCCAATCGGAGAGGCCGCTGCGGCCGAAGTTCGTGATGTTGGTTACCATACCCAGACTCCCGCCAGAATGATCAGGACCGCACTCACCACCACGGTGATCTGCGCCTTCTTGACGCCGCCTTCCAGGGTCACGCCGATGTCGATGTCCATCAGCAGGTGCTTGATGCCGGCCACGAAGTGGAAGGCCAGGGCGGACAGCAGCCCCCAGGCGATCAGCTTGGCCAGGAAGTTGTGGGCCAGGGCATCGCTCACGGCGGCGAAGCCGGCCGGGGAGGACAACGACTTGCTGAGCGCCCAGAAGGCGAAGATCAGGCCGATGAAGAGGATGACGCCGGTGATGCGGTGGGCGATCGACGTCAGGGCGGGTAGCGGAAACTGTATCGTGGACAGATCCAGGTTTACGGGTCGTTTGCTATTCACGGCTCTCTACACACTCTCTAAGGCCCGCACTCAGGACACGTCGTCACGGCCCGGGCGGGCGGTGGTTTCGGGAAGGAGTCGGCCGTTGCCGGTGACGGCAAGGCCGCCTGTTCCTGCCAGTCGCGCGGGATGGATTATAGGGACATGGCCCCACCATGACAAACCGACACCCCGACCACTAGACCATGGTGCAAAGCCTGTCGACACTCACCAGCCCCCACCACAAGGGGGATCGCGCCGGAACCCGCACCGCCATGGTGCAGAGCACCATTTCTTGTACACTGTGTGTCCACGCTGTTCCGCCACGTACAACAGTCCGGTCGCCATGGGCTAATTGACAATCGCGGGAACGCTTCTATAGTGGGCGAACCTTTTCGCCGGCATCCCCCGCGAACCTGCTCCAAGAAATAACGACTTATCGCCCTATCACGAACTCGAGAGGAGGCCTCCCATGGCTGACAGGAAAGCGACGCTGAAGGTAGACGGTCTGGACAAGACGATCGAGCTGCCTGTCTATTCGGGCAAACTCGGGCCCGACGTGATCGACGTGCGTGGGCTGGGCGCCGAGGGTCTGTTCACCTACGACCCGGGCTTCATGGCGACCTCCTCCTGCCAGTCCGCCATCACCTACATCGATGGCGGCAAGGGCGTCCTGTTGCACCGCGGCTACCCCATCGACCAGCTGGCCAAGGAATCCAACTTCGTCGAGCTCTGCTACCTGCTGCTGTTCGGCGAGCTGCCCAGCGACGCCCAGTACGCGGATTTCGCGTCGCGGGTGCGCAACCACACCATGGTCCATGACCAGATCAACAACTTCTTCAAGGGCTTCCGTCGCGACGCCCACCCGATGTCGATCCTGTGCGGCGTGGTCGGCGGCCTGGCGGCCTTCTACCACGACCACATGGACACCACCCAGGAAGAGGATCGCGTGATCAGCGCCATCCGCCTGATCGCCAAGATGCCGACCATCGCGGCGATGTCCTACAAGTACAACATCGGCCAGCCGTTCAACTATCCTCGCAACGACCTGAGCTATGCAGAGAACTTCCTCTACATGATGTTCAGCAACCCCTGCGAGGAGTACCGGATCAACCCGGTCTACGCCAAGGCCATGGACCGCATCTTCATGCTGCATGCGGACCACGAGCAGAACGCCTCCACCTCCACGGTGCGCCTGGCCGGCTCCACCGGTGCCAACCCCTTCGCCTGTATCAGCGCCGGCATCGCCGCCCTCTGGGGGCCGGCCCACGGCGGCGCCAACGAGGCGGTGCTGAAGATGCTCGACGAGATCGGCGACGACTCCGAGGAGAACATCCAGCGCTTCGTCGACAAGGCCAAGGACAAGGACGATCCCTTCAAGCTGATGGGCTTCGGCCACCGCGTCTATCGCAACTTCGATCCGCGCGCCAAGGTGATGAAGGAGACCTGCGACGAGGTGCTGGCCGAGCTGGGCCTTTCCGACGACCCGCAGCTGCAGATCGCCAAGCGCCTGGAGCAGATCGCCCTGGAGGACGAGTACTTCGTCGAGCGCAAGCTCTACCCCAACGTCGACTTCTACTCCGGCATCATCCTCAAGGCCATGGGCATCCCCACCAACATGTTCACGGTGATCTTCGCGGTGTCGCGGACCATCGGCTGGATCTCCCACTGGCACGAGATGCTCAGCGACAGCTACAAGATCGGTCGCCCGCGCCAGCTCTACACCGGCCACGACCAGCGCGACTATCCTGCCAAGTAAGCCGGCAGGCGAGGCATCGCGATCCGCAGGAAGCCGCCCCCGGGCGGCTTCCTGCGTTCCGGGGCGCCTGATCGGGCCCCTCCCCCAACGCTACAAGGAGCCATAGATGAGCCAGGAGATCTCCACCGTCGCCTTCATCGGCCTGGGCGTGATGGGCTACCCCATGGCCGGCCACCTGGCCCGCGCCGGCCTCGAGGTGCGCGTCTACAACCGCACCGAGGCCCGCGCCGAGGCCTGGGCCGCCGAGCACGGCGGCAGCCACCACCCCAGCCCGCGCGAGGCCGCCTCCGGCGCCGACCTGGTGCTGGTGTGCGTGGGCAACGACGACGACGTGCGTCAGGTCACCAGCGGCGCGGACGGCGCCCTGCATGGCATGGCCGAGGGCAGCCTGCTGGTGGACCACACCACGGCCTCGGCCGACCTGGCCGAGGAGCTGGACGCCGCCTGCCGCGAGCGCGGCGTCGACTTCCTGGACGCCCCGGTGTCCGGCGGCCAGCAGGGTGCCGAGAACGGCGCCCTGACCATCATGTGCGGCGGCGAGCCGACCGCCTTCGCCCGCGTTGAGCCGCTGCTCGGCCACTACGGCCGCGCCGTGACCCTGCTGGGCCCCGCCGGCAGCGGCCAGCTCACCAAGATGGTCAACCAGATCTGTATCGCCGGTCTCGTCCAGGGCCTGGCCGAGGGACTGCACTTCGCCGAGCAGGCCGGTCTGGACCAACAACGCGTGATCGAGGTGCTCGCCCAGGGCGCCGCCGGCTCCTGGCAGATGGAGAACCGCCACAGGACCATGATCGCCGACCAGTACGACCACGGCTTCGCAGTGGACTGGATGCGCAAGGACCTGGGGATATGCCTGGAGCAGGCGCGCCGCCTGCAGGCCCGGCTGCCGGTCACCGCCCTGGTGGACCAGTTCTACGCCGATGTCCAGGTGATGGGTGGCGGTCGCTGGGACACCTCCTCCCTGCTGCGTCGCCTGCGTGCCGTCGGCACGCCCTGAACGCCTCTCGGCGGGCGCCACCCGGATGGCGCCCGCCCTCCTCTTTTCCCCTCGTTTCGAGTACCAGCGGTCTCACCCCTGAGGGATGGTATTTCTCAAACTCTGGAGATGACGCCCCTCCTTCCCGGCGTCCTCCACCGTTTTCCACACATTCTGTGGATAAGCCTGTTCACAACCGCTAGAAAAGGTCGTCGAATCGCCATGATCAGGGGCTTCGGCTTAAATTGATCAATTTTTGTTCTTCTCTAACTCATTGATAAAAAAGGAATTAAAGAAAAACCCCGTGCTCGCCGGCAGTTGCACGCCGGCTGTGCACAAGGCAACCGGCGGAACCATGCCTGGTGGACAAGTCAAGGGGGTTTCGCGCCGATTCGCGGACAAGGGAGGCGCTGGACGGGCGGCAGTGTCAACGGTAGACATCGCCCGCCCCGAAAGACGAAGGGGCACCCGCGAGGGTGCCCCTGTCGTGCCCGCCGCCGAGGCGGCGGGCGAGGAGATGGCGTCCCATAGGGGGTTCGAACCCCTGTTACCGCCGTGAAAGGGCGGTGTCCTAGGCCACTAGACGAATGGGACGGATGTCGTTCCGGCGATGATTGGTGGAGCCTAGCGGGATCGAACCGCTGACCTCAACACTGCCAGTGTTGCGCTCTCCCAGCTGAGCTAAGGCCCCACGCGCCGTGAAGACGAGGCGTATGTTACTGATCCGCCCAGGGTTCGTCAACAGTTTTTCAGAGCTCCCGATATTCCTTCTCGAAGCGCTTGGCCTGCTTCTTGGAGACTCCGCCCAGCACCCCGATGGCGTGGCGCAGGCGGGCCCGGGTCATGTCCGAGCCGAGGATCGCCATGGCGTCCATCACCGAGGTGCTGGAGGGCGAACCGGTGATGGCGATGAACACCGGGGCCAGGAAGTCCTTCATCTTGAGCCCGAAGTGGCCGGCGAGCGCCTTGACCTCGGCCAGCAGGGCCTCCTTGTGCCAGGACGGCAGCGGCTCGAAGCGCCACACCAGGAACTGCAACAGCTTGAGCAGGTCCTCGCGCTCCAGCTTGACGGCATCGAAGCTCGTCTCGTCGATCTGCGGCAGACCCGAGAAGAAGTGGCCGGCCAGCGGCACCACATCGGCGAGGGTCTCCACCCGCGGGCGCACCTGGGGCAGGATCTCGCGCACGTACTGCTCGTTGAAGGCCCATTCCCTCAGTGCCTGCAGGAAGGCCTCGTCGTCGAGTTCCTCGCGAATATAAAGGCCGTTGAGCCAGGTGAGCTTCTCCAGGTCGAACACCGGCCCGCCCAGCGACACGCGCTGGATGTCGAAGTGGGCCATCATCTCGGCGAGCGAGAACTTCTCGCGCTCGTCGGGCATCGACCAGCCCATGCGTCCCAGGTAGTTGGTCACCGCCTGGGGCAGGTAGCCCATGCGCCGATAGTAGTTGATGGAGGTGGGATTCTTGCGCTTGGAGAGCTTCGACTTGTCGGGATTGCGCAGCAGCGGCATATGGCAGAGCTGCGGCATCTCCCAGCCGAAGTACTCGTAGAGCAGTTGGTGCTTGGGTGCCGAGTTGATCCACTCCTCACCGCGCAGCACATGGGTGATGCCCATCAGGTGGTCGTCCACCACGTTGGCCAGGTGGTAGGTGGGCATGCCGTCGGACTTGAGCAGGATCTGGGCGTCCACCTGGGCCCAGTCGACCTCGATGCGGCCGCGCAGCATGTCCTGCACCACGCAGGCACCGCTGGCCGGCACCTTCATGCGCACCACATGGGGCCAGCCCTCGCGCTCGCGGCGCGCCTGTTCTTCCTCGGGCAGCGCCAGGTCGGCGGGCTTCAGCGCCAGGTGCATGCCGGCGGCCTTGCGCGCCTCGCGCAGCGCGTCGAGCTCCTCGCTGGTGCGGTAGCAACGGAAGGCGTGCCCCGCCTCGATCAGGCGGCGGGCATGGTCGGCGTAGATCTCGCCCCGCTCGCTCTGGCGGTAGGGCCCGTGGGGACCGCCCACGTCGGGGCCCTCGTCCCACTCCAGCCCCAGCCAGCGTAGCGAGTCGAGGATCATCTGCTCCGACTCGGCCGTGGAGCGCACCCGGTCGGTATCCTCGATGCGCAGGATGAACTGGCCATCGTGCTGGCGGGCGAAGCAGAGGTTGAACAGCGCGATATAGGCGGTGCCGACGTGGGGGTCGCCGGTCGGTGACGGCGCGATACGCGTGCGTACGGTCATGTCGTTGCGGTGTCCCGGAGCCGTGGGTGGATGAATGGCGGCATTATACGCACCCGATACGGCCGGGGCAGCCACGGCAGGGAATCATCCGCATCACACGGGGTCAATGTCTGGCGATCACGCAAGGAGAAAGCGGCGGCGCAGGATCAGCGTTGATGCGCGTTGTTGCACACTCTACATCGATCACCGATCATCGCGGATCACAATACAAACCGAAATGAGAGTCGACAGGATGGAGAAATGGATTCACTAGGCCCGCGCATCAAGGAGCTCCGGCAGGAGGCCCACCTCAACAAGGCCGCCCTGGCACGCCGGGTCGGCGTCTCCGACGTCACCATCTCCTACTGGGAGTCGGGGGCCATCAAGCAGATCGGGCACGAGCGCCTGGTCGCGCTGGCCGAGGCGCTGGGCTGCCCGCTCTCGCGGCTGCTGGAGGGAGAACAGAGCGGCCGCGCCTCCCCCCTCTACCTGCGCCGCTACCCGCCGGCGCCCTGGCAGGATCGTCATGCCGGACGCATCGACCTGACCTTCGAGCTGGTCCCCGATCTGGAGTGGGAAGGCGACTGCTTCCTGGTCACGCCGGCCCCCGACGAATCCTTCGACTTCCTGTCCCCGGGTGACCTGGTGGCGCTGGCGCCCAGCGAGATCTTCCGCCAGCCCGGTCTCTACCTGATCGAACAGGCTGGCGAACATCGGGTGCGGTACGTCACCCAGGCCACCGACGGCGCCCTGCAATTCGCCCGTCAGGGCAGCGAGGAGATCACCGGCTACACCCCCGACACCAAGTTGCTCGGCAAGCTGCTGGCCCGCTGGCAGGCCACCCCCTTCTAGGCGCCTGTCGGGCTCGACGCTGATCCGCTACGCGCCCCGGTCTCCCGCAACGATCGGTCTAATCCGACAGGCTCCTGGCGGCTATTCCACCTCCAGCACCTCGGCCTGGTCATTGGTACGGCGCGGCTCGCTGCCCACCAGGAAGCGCCGCGAGGCGCTGGCCACCTGGCCCAGCCCGTGCTGGGAACCGCCCACCAGGGGGCCGCTGAGGTGTTCTCCCTGCTCGCCGATGCGCCGGCGCACGGCCTCGGGCTGGACGGTGGCCTCGGGCAGGTTCACGGTGATGCGATAACCGCCATCCGGGAAGCCGCTGCCCGGGCCCAGCGGACCGACCCGGAAGCGCCCCTCCGCCAGTGTCGTGCGCTGCTGCCAGCGCACGCCGCTGAGCTCACGCTCCACCACCACGCGCAGGCGCGCCCCTTCGGGCAGGTTGCTCTGTCCCTCCACCACCAGGCGGCGATCGCTGCTCAGGCTGGCGTCGAACTCGATCGTCACCGGCGCGTCCATGGGCGACACCTCGGGCGCCGGTTCGGCCGGCGGCTCGCGGGACTCGGCCTCCAACGCCACGAGCTCCGGCTCGTCCTCGGCGGCCTCCTCCGTCTCTCCACCGCAGCCGACCAGCATCAGCAGCAGCGCCGCCACGAGTACCCACCGACACCCTGCGTTCATGCGCCACCTCTTTCGCCAGCTTGCTGTAGGGCTAGGCTACCACCGCCCGGGGCGGGCGTCCCACCGGCCGGCTCAACGGCTCACGCACGCTCGCCGCGCCAGGGTGGCAGCCGCCCCCGCCACCCGGGTAGAATGCGCCGTCTCCCACGCCACACCGTGATGCCCGATGTCCCAGCTCGACCGCACCTTTTCGGTTGCCCCGATGATGGACTGGACGACCCGCGACTACCGCGCCTTCGCCCGGACCCTGACCCGCCGCGCCCTGCTCTACACCGAGATGGTGACCACCGGCGCCATCCTGCACGGCAGCCCGCGGGAACGCTTCCTGGGCCATGCCGAGGTCGAGCATCCGCTGGCCCTGCAGCTGGGTGGCAGCGACGCCGGGGCGCTCGCCGAGTGTGCGGCCATCGCCGAGGCCTGGGGCTATGACGAGGTGAACCTCAACGTCGGCTGCCCCAGCGACCGGGTGCAGAACAACCTGATCGGCGCCTGCCTGATGGGCCATCCCGGGAAGGTGGCCGCCGCGGTGCGCGCCATGCGGGAAGCGGTGTCGATTCCGGTGACGGTGAAGTGCCGCATCGGCATCGACGACCAGGACGAGGACGCCGATCTCGAGCATTTCATCCGGGTGGTGGCCGATGCCGGCTGCGACACCTTCATCGTCCACGCCCGCAAGGCCTGGCTGGAGGGCCTCTCCCCCAAGGAGAACCGCGATATCCCGCCGCTGAACTACGGCCGCGTTCACCGCCTGAAGCGACAGCATCCCGAACTGCATATCGGCATCAACGGTGGCCTCAAGACGCTCGATGACTGCCGCGAGCAACTCCGGCACGTGGACAGCGTGATGGTCGGCCGCGAGGCCTACCAGAATCCCTGGCTGCTGGCCGGTGTGGACCCGGCCCTCTACGGCGAGCCGGGGCCGGCGGCCAGTCGTCACGCGGCGGCGCTTGCCTTGCGCCCCTATATCGCCCGTCGGCTCGCCGAGGGCGCCAGGCTCAACCACCTGACCCGTCACCTGCTGGGGCTCTTCCAGGGCCAGCCCGGCGGGCGCCGCTTCCGCCGCCACCTCTCCGAGAACGCCCACCGCGACGGTGCCGGCCTGCAGGTGTTCGATGACGCCCTGGGGCTGGTGGCGGAGCGCGAGGCGGTGCCCGCGGCCTGAGGCGAATCAGTAGAGCGAGTCGGGGGGCGGCTCCAGGCTCGACTGGAAGTCCTCGATGGCGCTCTCGGCCTCCTCGATGGCGTCGAAACGGGCGATGTGGAACAGCGCCTCGCCCTCGTTGGCCAGCGGCAATCGGCTCATGCCGATGACGATGCCGTCGGCCATGGCCTTCACTTCGCCCTCGGCGTTGCCGAAGGGATCGGCCACGCGCCCCAGCACTTCGCCCCTGGCCACCCGCGCACCGAGCCGCACCTTGGGCCGCAGGATGCCGTCGATGGGCGCCCGCGCCCAGCTCGAGCCGTTGGCCACCTCCGCCGCCGGGGGCGAACGACGGCGGTGCTCGCCGGTCAGCATGCCCAGCCGTCGCATCACCCTCAGCACCCCGCGCACCCCCGGGGCGATCGCCCACTCGTCGAAGCGCAGCGCCTCCCCGGCCTCGTAGGTCAGCACCGGGATCCCGCGGCTCTGGGCGTAGTGGCGCAGGCTGCCCTCGCGCAGCTCGGCATTGAGGATCACCGGTGCCCCGAAGGCGTTGGCCATGCTTTCGGTCTCGCCACCGGGGGTGAGCTGGGCACGGATCTGCGGCAGGTTGGTGCGATGGATGGCCCCGGTGTGCAGGTCGATGATATGGCTGGCATGGTCGACGATCTCCTCGCGGAACAATGCCGCCATGCGCCCGCCCAGCGAGCCGGACTCGCTGCCCGGGAAGCAGCGGTTGAGGTCGCGACGGTCGGGCAGGTAGCGGCTGTGCTGCACGAAGCCGAAGACGTTGACGATGGGCGCGGCGATCAGGGTCCCGCGCAGCCTCTGCAGTTGCTTCGAGCGCAGCAGGCGACGCACGATCTCCACGCCATTGATCTCGTCGCCGTGGATGCCGCCGCACACCAGCAGGACGGGGCCGGCCTGGCGGCCGTGGACCACCTCCAGGGGAATGTGCAGCGGCGCATGGGTGTAGAGGCGTGCCGCCGGCACGTCGATCTGGGTGCGGTTACCCGGAGCGATCCGCACGCCGGCGAGTTCGAAGGGGGCTCGGGCCATCTCGCACTCCTGGCAAGGAAAACAGTGTTCCGTCACACACCTTATACGCCGGGACGCTGCGAAAGACGAGCCCGGATACCCGGGGCCGCCGCTTCAACCGCGACCGCCCCGATTAGCATACACTCATGCATGTAAATCGCCGCCACATCGGGTAGAATGGGGCCGAATCCTTATCGAGAGACGACGCCCCATGGCCCGACGCACCAAGGCCGAGGCCGCCGCCACCCGGGAAGCCCTGCTGGACGCCGCCGAGGAAGTCTTCCTCGAGAGGGGCGTGGCCCGCACCTCCCTGGAACAGATCGCCCGCCACGCCGGCATGACCCGCGGTGCGGTCTACTGGCACTTCAAGAACAAGGCCGACCTCTTCCAGGCCATGCTGCAGCGGGTGCGCATGCCCTTCCAGGAGCTGGTCGAGGAGATCGGCGACCCGAGCCTCGTCGAGCGCCCCCTGGAGGCGATCCGCCTGGCCTGCCTGCGGGGCTTCGAACGCCTGGAACAGCCGCGCTACCGGCGCGTGCACGCCATCCTGATCCACCACTGCGAAGTGTTCGGCGATATCGATCCCCTGGCCATGCAGAACGAGATGGCCGAGGAGGCCTGCGGGGCGCTGATCGACTACTTCGGATGCGCCGCCCGCCTGGACCACCTGCACCCGGGCCTCAGCCCGGAGGTGGCCGCCGAACTGCTGCAGGCCATGCTCGGCGGCCTCTTCCACGACTGGCTGCGCAACCACGAGCGCTTCTCGCTGCGCGAACGCGGCACCGTGCTGCTGGATACGCAACTCGACCTGATGCGTTCCCCGCCCTCAGAGTGACGCCGCGGCACCGCCACGCCCCGTACCGCCACCCCCCTGGCGCAGGCGCAAACGCCTCAGGTGGGCCCGCGCCTCGCGATAGTCGCTCTCCGCCACGCTGCGGTAGGCGCCCTCCCCGGCCAGGTACTTGACCAGCACCCGACGCTCGCCGGCGTGCGGCATGCTGCCGACCTTGCCGTGCAGGCGTACCTCCCACTCCGGGTCGTCGAGCAGCGCGGCCGTGGTCCAGCCCGCGGCATCCGGCTCCGCCTTCACTTCCACCTTCTCGCCCAACAGGCAGCGCCGCTGCTGCGGGGCATGGCGATGGAACCAGCGATGCAGGGCGTGGCACAGGGCGGCGGCTAGGGGCGAGGCGACCACGAAGGCGCCCCACAACACCGCCACCCCCACGGGGATGCGGAACAGCCCCAGCGGTAGCCAGCGCAGTACGGCGACCTCCGCCACCAGGGTGGCTGCCCCCGCCAGCACCAGCAGCGCGGACAGCGCGAAGGAGGCCGGCACGCCGGCGAACCCCAGCGCCACCAGGGTACTGGCCAGGTGATCGCCCTTGAGGCTGTCGTGCTCGAAGAGTTCCAGCGGCGCCAGGCGCAGCGCCACCAGCAGCCAGTAGAGCGCCACCAGCAACAGCACCGGCACGAAGACGAACACGGGGAAGCTGAGGACGATCTCGCGGAAGGATTCCATGGCGCGCTCCTTACCGGTACTTAGCCGGCAAATGGATGTTTGCCTTCAGCGTAGACCATCCCCAAGGCAGCGAGCGTGGGGGCGCGCAACGACGAAGGGCGCCACCCCGCGGGGTGGCGCCCTTCCCGTCACGGTGGCGAAGCCGAGGCCTCAGCCCTGGTCGCCCTGGGTCGCCGGCCGCTGATGCCCGGCGTCGCTGTCCCGGGTCTTGCGCCGCAGCCAGTCGGAGACGGCGGCGATCATGGCGTAGAAGCTCGGCACGAAGAAGCTGCCCAGCACCGCCACCGTGGCCATGCCCACCGCCACGGTGGTGCCGATGTGGTGGCTGCTGACGTCGCTTGCCCCGCTGGCCAGCGCCAGCGGCAGGGTACCGAAGATGAACGCCAGCGAGGTCATCACGATGGGGCGGAAGCGCAGCCGGGCCGCGGTGATGGCCGCCTCGCGGATCGACTTGCCCTGTTCGCGGCGCTGCAGCTCGGCGAACTCGACGATCAGGATGGCGTTCTTGGCCGCCAGGCCCACCACCACCAGCATGCCGATCTCCACGTAGACGCTGGTGTCGAGCCCGCGCAGCACGATGCCCCCGATGCCGCCCAGGAAGGCGAAGGGCGTGGCGGTGAGCACCGCCAGGGGTAGCGACCAGCTCTCGTACTGGGCCGCCAGGATCAGGAACACCATCAGGAGGCCGAAGACGATGGCCAGCAGGGCGGTGTTGCCCAGTTCGCTCTCCTGGTAGGCGGTACCGGTCCAGCCCATGCCCCAGCCGTCGCCCAGGGTCTCCTCGACGATCTCCTCCATGGCGGTGATGGCCTGGCCCGAGCTGTAGCCCGGCGCCGGCCCGCCCTGGAACTGCGCCCCCAGGTAGACCCCGAAGCGCGACACCACCGCCGGCTTGGCCTGGCGCTCCAGGGTCACGAACTCCGAGAGGGGGATCCGCTCGCCGTTGCCACCGCGCACATAGACGTTGGCGATGTCATCCGGGGTCTTGCGGAACTCGTCCTCGTTCTGCAGATAGACCTGGAAGTTGCGGTTCTGGTAGCTGAAGTAGTTGACGAAGCCGTTGCCGAAGGTGTTCGACAGGGTGGCGTTGAGGTCCTCCAGGGCCACGCCGTAGCTGAGCGCCTTCTGCCGGTCGATCTCGGCGCGGTAGCCCGGCACGTTGACGTTGAAGGTGGTGAACACCTGCTGCAGGGCCGGGTGCTGGTTGGCCGCCTGCATCACCTGCAGCGAGGCCTGGTAGAGCTCCTGGGAGCTGGCCCCCTGGAAGGACTGCAGGTAGCCGGTGAAGCCGCCGGTGGTGGAGAGCCCCATGATCGGCGGCATGTTGAAGGCCATGGCCGAGCCGCCGGGGATCTCGGCGCCCAGCTGCATGATCTGGCCCACCAGCTGGTCGGCGGTCAGCTCGCGCTCGGCCCAGGGCACCATGTTGATGAACATGATGCCGCGGGCGGTGTTCACCGCGCTGGAGAGGATGTCGTAGCCGGCCACCGCGACGGAGTACTGCACCCCGGGGATCTCCTCGATGCGCTCGCTCAGCTCGCCCATGTAGTCCCGGGTGCGCGCCAGGGAGGCGGAGTCGGGCAGCTGCACCGACACCATCACCAGGCCCTGATCGGTCTCCGGTACCAGGGTCGAGGGCGTGGCCTGGTAGAGCCACCAGGCGCCGCCGATCACCAGGCCGGTGAGCAGCAGTGCCAGGCCCCAGAAGCGCACCAGCGCCTTGACCACCCACATGTAGACGGCGGTGATGCCGGCGAACAGGCGGTCGAAGAGGCGCAGCGGCGTGTAGACGGCGCGCATCAGCTTCGACTCGCCCATCTTCGGCTTGTGCTTGATGAAGATCGCCGACAGCGCCGGGGTGAAGGTCAGCGCCATCAGCGCCGAGAAGGCCACCGAGATCGCCACGGTCAACGCGAACTGCTGGTAGATCTGCCCGGTGAAGCCGCCCAGGAAGGCCACCGGCACGAACACCGCGGCCATGATCAGCGAGGTGGCGATGACCGGGCCGCCGACCTCCTTCATGGCGCGAATGGTGGCCTGGGTGACGCTGATCTCGTCGTCCTCGGCGAGCACCCGCTCGACGTTCTCCACCACCAGGATGGCGTCGTCCACCACGATGCCGATGGACAGCACCAGGGCGAACAGCGTCAGCAGGTTGATCGAGAAGCCGAACACGTAGAAGCCGGCGAAGGTGGCCAGCACCGAGACCGGAACCACCGACATGGCGATTACCGTGAAGCGCCAGTTCTGCAGGAAGATGAACAGGATGACGCCGACGATCAGGAAGGCCTCGATGAACACATGGGTCACCGTCTCCACCGAGGCGTCGATGAACAGGGTGGTGTCGTAGGGCACCACCTGCTCGAGCCCCGGCGGGAAGCGCGACTCCAGGTCGGCCATGGTGCCCCGTACCGCCTCGGCCGTCTCCAGGGCGTTGGCCCCGGGCTGCTGGTTGATGATGATCGGCGTCATCTCGGCGCCGTTGAGGCGGGCCTCCACACCGTAGAAGGAGGCCCCCAGCTCGATGCGCGCCACGTCCTCCAGGCGCAGGGAGGAGCCGTCCGGATTGGTGCGCAGGAAGATGTCGCGGAAGTCATCGACGTCGTTGAGCCGGCCACCGGCGGTGATGGTGTAGGTGAAGGCGCGCGGCTCGCCCTGTGGGGTGGCCGCCAGGCTGCCCGCCGGCACCTCGGTGTTCTGGGCGCGGATGGCGCTGGCCACCTCGGTGGGGGTCAGGTCGTACTGGGCCAGCTTGTCCGGGTCCATCCAGATGCGCATGGCGAACTCGCCGCCCCCCAGCACCTCGGCATTGCCGACGCCCGGCACCTGGCGCAGCTCGTCGAGGACATTGAGGGTCGCGTAGTTCTGCATGAAGGTGCTGTTGTAGTCGCCCTGCGGGGAGATCAGCGAGATCACCATCAGGATCGAGCTGGAACTCAGCTCCACGGTCACGCCCTGGGACTGGACCGCCTCGGGCAGCTGCGACAGGGCCCCCTGGACGCGGTTGTTGACGTTGATGGTGTTGATGTCGCCATCGGTGCCGATGTCGAAGGCGACGTCGAGGCTCATGCTGCCGTTGTCGGCGCTGGTCGAGGTCATGTAGAGCATGTCCTCGACCCCGTTGATGGCCTCGGCCAGGGGCGCCGCCACCGTCTGGGCCACCGTCTCGGCATCGGCGCCCGGGAACTGGGCATTCACCGAGACGGTGGGCGGCACCACGCTGGGATACTGCTCGATGGGCAGCACCCGCATGCTGACCACCCCGATCACGGTCAGGATGATCGCCAGTACGGTGGCGAAGATCGGCCGCTTGATGAAGAAGTTGGAGAAGCTCATGAGGCATCGTCCTCGGCGGACGCCTCGACGATCTCGCCGGCGTCACCGTCGAAGGCCTGGGGATCGATGGGCGTGCCGGGCTCGATGCCGGTGGGATCGCCCATCACCACCCGGTCGCCGGGCGCAAGACCCTCGCGGATGATCTGCCAGGGGCCGGCCACCTCGCCCAGGTCCACGGTGCGCGCCCGGGCCAGGTTCTCCTCGTCGAGCACGAACACCTGGGCCCCCATCAGCCCCTGCCCGATGGCGATCTCCGGCACCGCCAGGACGTCGTAGCGCTTCAGTCCTTCCAGGGCGACGCGCACGAACTGCCCGGGCAGCACGTTGGCCTCGGGATTGGGGAAACTGGCACTGGCCTGGACGGTGCTGGTGGCCTCATCCACGCGAGAGCCCAGGAAGTCCAGATGGCCCTCCAGGGTCTGCTCGGCGGCGCCATCCTCGGCCGGCACGCGCAGCACGGCACGGATCTCCTCGACGGAGGCGACGTTCCCCAACTGGCGCCGCAGCTCGAAGGCGTCGCGCTGGGGCAACTGGAAGCGCACCTCGAGCGGGTCCAGGGGGGTGATGGTGGCAAGCTGCGTGCCATGGTTCACCAGGTTGCCCACGTTGACCCGCGACAGGCCGATCATCCCCGACACCGGCGCGGTGACCTCGGCATAGCCCAGGTCGAGGTTGGCGCTGGCGAGCGCCGCCTCGGCCTGGGCCACCGCCGCCCGCGCCACGCCCAGTTCGGCGCGCGCCTGGTCGACCTGCTGGCGACTCACCGAGTTCTGGCTCAGCAACCGCTCGAAGCGCTCGGCGTCGCGCTGGGCGCGGGCCAGCTCGGCGCGAGCGCTCTGCAGGTCGGCCTCGCGCTGGTTGACCGCCGCCTGGTAGACGTCGGGCTCGATGGAGAACAGCGTCTGCCCCTTCTCCACCAACTGGCCCGGCTCGAAGTGACGCGCCTCCAGGGTCCCGGTGACCCGGGCCACCAGGGTGACCTCGTCGTCGCTGCGCAGCAGCGACGGATAGGACTTCTCCAGGGCGATGTCCTGGCGCGCCAGCTCCGTGACCTCGACCGGCTGCGGCGGCCGCTCCTGGCCGGCACCCTGCTGGGCCTGCTGAGGGGCCTCCTCCTGGCCACAGGCGGCCAGCAACAGGCCGGCGGCCAGGGTCAGCAGGACCGCCCGGGCGTGTCGGATGGGGGTTTTCATGTGCGTGTGCTTCCCGTGGATACGTCAAGATGGACGAATCTTACATTCATCCCTGTATGGATGTAAATATTAGTCGCCTAACCATCAGCCCTCGGGCGTCGGCCGCTCGCCGATGTCCAGCGCCCCGTCGTAGCGGCTCTCCTCGGGCAGGCTGAAGCCGACGCTGCCGCCGTCCAGCCAGGCGTTGACCTCGGCCACCGCCTCCTCGTCCAGGGTGCCGGCCTGCTGGCGCAGGGTGAGCAGATTGATCACGTAGTCGTAGCGCGCGCTGGCGTGGTCGGCGACGGCATCGTAGAGGTTCTGCTCGGCGTTGAGCACGTCGACGATGTTGCGGGTGCCCACCTCGTAGCCGGCGCGGGTGGCGTCCAGGGCGCTCTGGTTGGAGACGATGGCCTGGGCGCGCGCCTCAACGGTGGAGACATCGTTGCTCACCTGGGTGTAGCGCGAGCGTACCTGCTGGATGGTGTCGCGACGCTGGGCCTCGAAGTCGTACTGGCTCGACTCCAGCAGGTAGGTGTTCTGGCGGATGGACGCGCTGGTCCGGCCACCGGTATAGAGGGGCAGGTTCACCCCCACCCCGACCTGGCTGCTGGAGTCGTGACCGCTGACCTCGTCGGCGTCATTGTCGCCGAACTGGTAGTTGGCGAAGGCGTTGACCGTGGGCAGGCGTTGGGCCCGGGCGATGTCCACGCTGCTGCGCGCCACCTCGACCCCGGCCTGGCTGGCCAGCACCAGGGGGTTGTTCTCCATGGCCAGCTCGACCCAGTGGTCACGGTCCGCCGGGCTGGGCGGCTGGATGGGCAGCTCGTCGCCCAGGGCGTCGATGCTGTCATAGCGCTGGCCGGTGAGCCGCTCCAGGGCCTCGAAGCTCACCTGCAGGTCGCTCTCGGCGGCGATGCGCACCGCCCGCGACTGGTCGAAGCTGGCCTGGGCCTCCTCCACTTCGGTGATGGCGATCAGCCCCACCTCGAACTGCTCGCGGGCCTGCTCGAGCTGGCGGCCGATGGCCCGCTCCTGGGCGCGACGCGCCTCCAGCACCTCGTGGGCACGCAGGATCTCGAAGTAGGCGGTGGCCACGTCGATCAGCACCTGCTGCTCGGTGGCGGCCAACTGGTAGAGCTGCTGGTCGATCTCGCGTTCGGCCTGCTCCACCTCACGGCTGTCGATGGCGTCGTACAGCGCCTGGGTCGCCTCGAGGCTCAGGCCGACGCTGTTGACGCTATCGTCACTCGCACTGGCATCGGCGCCGGCAAACTGTTGATCGGATTCCTGACGCTCGTAGGTACGCGCATGGGCCAGCTCGCCGGAGGCACTGACCTGGGGCAGCAGGTCGCCGCGCTGCACGTCTCGCCCCGCCTCGACGCTGCCGGTCCGGGACCGCTCCGAGGCCAGTTCGGCGTTGTTCTGCAGCGCGTCGTTGGCGATGGTCAGCAGGTCGGCGGCCTGGGCCGGCGCGGCCAGGGCGGAGGCGACCAGCAGCGGCAGCAACGCACGACGCAGGCCCGATCCCTGGGCGAGGCGGGTCGGGCGAAGGGGGCGGGGGGGCATCATGGGTTCATCCTCGATTCTTCGATTCGCTCTATACATACATTCTCGCATGTTTTAGAAGGGAATCCACCCCTAGAAGAAAGCACTTATCGTGCAAATCGGCGAATCCCGGCGGCTGGTCGCGGCTCTTCGACTGCGCTACGCTGCAATGCAATATAGATCATCGGGACGACGCCATGGATGCACTGGAACTGGTCAGGGTCCGCGAACTGGAGGTGGCGGTGCGCGTCTGGCACCCCGAGGCCCCGCGCACGCTGATCGCCTGGCACGGCCTGGCCCGCCACGGCGGCGACTTCGCCGACTTCGCCCGCCTGCTGGGACCACGCTGGCGGGTGCTGGCCCCGGACACCCCGGGCCGCGGCCTCTCCAGCTGGTCGCTCTACCCCGCCCACGATTATCTCTATTCCCATTACATGACGATTGCCGTGGCGGTACTCGACCATTTCGAGCTCGAGCGGGTGCCCTGGGTGGGCACCTCCATGGGCGGGCTGCTGGGCATGCTGCTGGCCGCCGAGGACGCCACCGCCAGCCGCATCGAGCGCCTGGTGCTCAACGACGTGGGCCCCGAGCTCGACCCCGACGGCCTGGCCGAGCTGGCCACCTATTTCGGCGTGCCCCACCGCTTCTGCCGCTTCGGCGAACTCGAGGCGGAGCTGCGCCGCCACTATGTCGGCTTCGGCATCGAGGGTGACGACGCCTGGCGGCGACTGGCCCTGGAGAGTGCCCGGCGCCTGCCCGACGGCAGTTGGACCTACCACTACGATCCGCGCATCGGCGAGCAATTCATCCACGACACGCCCCGCGACACCTGGGCCGACTGGGCGGCGATCCGCTGCCCGCTGATGGTGATCCGCGGCGCCGACTCGCCCCTGCTGCGCACCGACAGCGTCGCGCGCATGGCCGAGGCCCAGCCCGGCCTGGTGCGCCTGGAAGTGCCCGGCTGCGGCCATGCCCCCATGCTCGACCGGGACAGCCAGGTCACCCCCATCACCGACTTCCTGTTGCGCCCCGCCGGGCGCCGACGCCCCGCAGCCGAGGCGCGCCAGGTCTCCGGCTGGTGGCAGCGCCTGACCGGCTGGCTCAGAACCCTGCGGGCCGACCGCTGAACGGCCTGTCAGAGGCATCACTACACCGACTCGCCTCACCGGGACGCGTTCATGGCAGGCTCCTCAATTCCGTGCCGTCACGCGATTCTCGCTCCCCTGCCGAGAGCCGTCGCGCTCCACCCACCAGCGCACCCGAAACACGCTCGGTCGGCGGCTGGTGAAGCGGCCGTAGTCGATCTGCATGTCGATGTGCACGGCCTCTCCACTGCCCGGGGCGCGGTCGCGGTATACCGCCGCCATGTCGGTCTCCATGCGATACCAGCGACCGGGAGAGCGGTTCATCGTGCGGCGCATGGGGATCAGGTTCCAGTAGGGGTCGTTCACCGGCGAGTCGAACCGCCTGGCCACCAGGTGGCCCTTGTCATCGCCGGGTTCCATGCTGGGCAGGTGGCGGCTGGACAGGGAGTCGCCCAGTAGGCGGGCATTGACGGTATGGCCGAGCTTGCCGGTGATCCGCTTCGGGCGGCGCTTGAGGTCCTGTTCGGCGTTGACCAGGTTCAGCCAGCGGCGGCGATTGCGATTCTGGGTGTTGGCACTGGTCCTGGGGGTACCATCGGGCTCGAACATGGCCTCCACCGCGCCCCGCCAGTCGTAGCTTTCCAGGGTGGGTGAATCGAGCGCGGCCTGTTCCTGGCGCTGGGCGCGACGCACGCCCTCGCCCGCCACCAGCCTGCCCTGATCGTTCACCCCCAGCTGCGGCAGCCCGCGAGGGTTGCGCTCCAGCCGCGGCACCCGGCTCTTGCGGCGGATATAGTGGGTACGGGCGCGGCCGGAGGACCAGTAGTAGCCCTCCGGTAGATCGCGGGAGTGGTGCACCTCCTTGCCGACGAAGCGGCTGGCATCGTTGCCACCGAGGAGCCGCTTGGTGAGGGCAAGATCCCGATCCAGCTCGATGCGTGAACCGTCGAACTGCAGATACGGCCTGCGGCGGGTCTGCCGGCGGCCGCCCTCCATGCGCAGGTGCCGGTTGCCGCTGTTGTCGGTGGTGATCTCGTAGCCGTGATCCTCCAGCCAATCCACCAGCGCTCGGTGCCGGCGGCGGTTGGCCGGGTCGAAGCGGATGCCGCTGCCGCGGAAGTCGTCGAAGGTGAGGCGGTCCACCTCGATCCGGCGGCCGGGGTTGAGTCGCAGGGTGGCGTTGAGTCGGCGGCCGGCCCTGGGTAGCAGGGGCAACCGGACGCGGAACCGGGGCAACGGCACCTGCTGCCAGCGGCTGCCGCCGCCCCCTCGACCCCGCCGGCGTTGCCGCTCGCGGCCGCGCACCCGCCGTCCTTCGGTCCGGGCCTGACGATTGAGTTCGCGCACCCGCCGGCGGATGCTCCAGCGGAACCACGACCGTACCCAGTGACCGCCCGGCTCGTCCCGGCGTAGCCGTTCCTGGAGCCAGCGCTCGCCCCAGGCCAGCTCGGTGCGCAGATCGCCTCCGTGATACTCGAAGCGGTCACGAAACAGCCGGCTGAACACTCCCCGGTTGCGCTCGCGGCGACGCCGCGTCCCGCGGCCGGTGCCCACTCGTGAGACGAAGCGCATCAACCGCTCCGAGGGGCTGCGCTCCGGCAGGATGCTGGGCAGCTCGCCGCCGATGACCGCCGCCATGTACCCCACCAGGGGATAGAGGCGCGCACCGGCACGCACCGCGATGGCGCCGAGCACTTCGGGCACCTGGGGGTCGTCGTCGTCCCGGTGCGCCTCGTAGTAATCGGAGAGACGGTCCAGATCGTCCACGCCGCGGGGGATGTCCAGCAGGATCTGCACCAGTTCCTCGTTGGAGGCGTCCTCGGGGATATAGAAGTGCCCCAGCATCTCGCCCAGGGCACCGCCCTCGCCGAGCTGCTGCTGGAACTGCTCCAGCAGCTCCTGCTCCAGCCGCTCGCGCTCGGCCTCGAGGGATGCCGGCGCCTCCAGGTCGTGCAGCTGCTCCTCGACGGCCTGGAGCTGCTCGACTCGCTGGTCCACGACCTCGCGGAAGCGCTCATAGCTCTCGCGACCACGCCGCACCACCTGGAGAATGTCGCGGATGGTCTCGTAGACGGCGAACGCCCGCTGGGCACTGTTGACCAGCCGGCGCAGCTGGTTGAGCCGACGCGCCACCAGCAGCAGGGTCGGCGAGCCGACCCCACCGGTGAAATAGGTGATGGCGGCAGCGCCGGCCGATTCCACCAGTAACCAGCGCAGCTCGGTCTGGATGCGATCCAACAGGGCGCGGATCTCCCGGAGCAGGTCCTGCGAGACCTGGCGGATCTCCGGCGAGCGGCTGCTGGCCCCGGCCAGGAGCCCCTTGAACATGGTGATCTCGTTGATGAAGAAGGTGAACTCGCCGGCCAGCGGCGAGACGTCCACCTGCTCCCGGGCCTCATCGCTGAGCATGCCGTCGATCTGGCTCAGCACGCTGTTCACCGCCTCGGTCTGCTGTGTGATGGTGCGGTCCTGTTCGGCGTTCTGCTGCAGGGCCAGGCGGACCTCGTCGTTGATCGGCCCAGCGCGCTCCGGGTCGGCCAGTTCGCGGTTGGTGCGCAGGATCTCGCGCTGCGCCTCGGACATGGCGTTGTAGCGCTCCAGGGCGTCGGCCAGGGAGGTGTAGCGTTCCGAGGTCACGTCCTCGTCGGCCACCTCACGGTAGAACTCCAGGAAGCGCGCGCGCTCGGCGGCGTCCATCTCGCGCAGGATCTCCAGCGCCCGCCGGGTGTCGGCCCCCTCCACCGATACGTCGTGCCGCTGGGCCTCATCGGCGAACTCCTGGAGCAGCAGGAGATCTTCCCGTGACAGCTCCGACGCCTCCTCGCCGGTCTCGCCTCCGACACCGCCAGGCTCGGCGGCCGGCTCGTCAGCGGCAGGAGCCTCGTCGGGCGTACGCAGCTCTTCTCGGGTGACGGCTAGCCCCTGGTAGAGAGTCTCCTCCAGCTGTCGGCGAATCACGTAGGCGCTGCCACGCTGGTACTGCGACAACTCGTAGCGGCGCAACTCCAACTCGTCGGCCTCCATGGTGACCGCCGGATTACCGATCCGGCGAACCGTCTCCAGCCGGACGCGATAGCCGTCACCGCTGAGGTAGAAGTGCACGAACAGCGTCTGGTCCAGTTGGGTTCGCAAGGCGCCGAGCAGCTGACGACGCATGGCCATCTGCTCGCCCTCGGCCCCCCGAAGGTTGCGCATGCCCTGCTCCACCAGGGCTACCGCCTGTCGATATCGGTTCCGCTGGGCGCCGCGCAGCTGGCCAACCTCCGGCAACTCGGTCAGCCGTTGCCGGTATCGCCCCAAGGCCTCTTCGGCGCACTCGCGGATCTGGCGACGCAGCCGGCGCTTGTCGTCGTCGGAGCCGGTCTCGGCGATCCGCCGAGCGGCCTGCTGCCTCCGCCGCTGGCGCTCCTCATCGCCGATGTCGGGGTCACGGCCACCGAGGGCGGCCAGGTCACGGCAGGAGCGCTGCACCCGGGCGACCCTACCCGCGGGGACTCGGGTGACGTTCAGCGCCCGGGGATGAAACGGCCGCCCGCCGCCCTGCTGCAGGACATGCACCAGCTCGTGGGCGAGCAGTCGACGCCCCGCGGCGCTGGCGGGTCGATACTCGTTGGCGGCGAAACCGATCCGGTGTCCCAGCGTGTAGGCTCGCGCTCCGAGCATCCCGGCCATGCGCGACGCCGCTCCATCGGTGTGGACTCGCACATGATCCAGGGCGTGGCCGAAGCGGCTCTCCAGCTCGCGCCGCGGTGCGGCCGCGATGCGGCTGCCGGTGCCCGGAAACAACCCGCTGCCATCCGACGCGACACCGCGGCTCGGCGGAGTCGGCCGATCACCGCCCCGGGCATCGCCGGTCGACGGGGTCGAGCGGGACACCGGCGCCTCCACGACGCGCCGGGCCAATCGGTCGGCCTCCACCTCGTAGCGGTCGCCTGCCGAGCCGACTTCCGGCACGCCCCCCGGTCGGCCGGCACGCTGCAGGGCGGCGTTGCCGACCCCCGAGCGCTTCATCCCCGCGGCCGCTCGGACGGGGGTAACGCCGGCGTCACAACGGCGACATCCCGGTGTGAGGCACGGTGCGCCGCGTTTGCTGCCCTCGGGAGATGGGGAGAGTGTCGTCTTGTTCATGGATCTGCCCCTTCGTTGTCGGCCCCCTCACGGTTCGGGAAAGCGCCGAGCTGCCAAGTCGTTCAAGGTAGTGTTGACCAGTTGGCGGCGACGCTCCCCGGAGAGCCCTTCGTAGGCGGGGAGCATATCCCGCTCGATCCAGCGCCAGCGATCCGGGAAACGGGTGATCTCGCCACCGGGCACGACATCCTCGAAGGATCTGCCGCCGGGAATCGGCGAGCGGGCGCGTCCGGACATCCGGGAGGGGATCTGATCGAAATCGGGGATGTCGCGAATCTCGCCGTAGAAACGGGGCAGGACCCTGCCCTGCTCACGACGCAATAAGGCCTGGTTGCCGCGCTGCACGCGACCGGGTTCGCCACTGGCAATATCGCGCCAGGCTTCGATGGGCACCGACTCGCCGCTGTCGTGCAGGGTCTCCAGGGCCGGCAACCCCCGCTCGATGTAGGCCTGGTGCTGCCAGGCGAGGTCCTCGAAGATCGCCTTCTGCATGGCCAGCAAGAGCTGCTGCAGTCGTCGGGCATAACCCGCCTGGACGCCCATCATGCTGACGAAGGCCCGCTCACCGGGATCGCCCCAGACGGCATTGTCGCGGGCGACCTCGTAGGCATCGATCGGGGCCTGGGTCTGCCGCAGGCCGTTCAGCACCGTGCCCCCCGCCAACTTGGCCATGCCCGCCCACAACAGCTCCTCATCACGGTTGAACAAGGCGGTGTAGTAGGCATAGACCTTGCGCACGTTCGATTCGTTGGCCTCGAATCCCCGTCTGGGGACCCAGTCGCCCGCGTCGATGCCCGCCTCGGCATAAGCGCGCTCCAACCACTCCTCCCGGCTCGGATGGCGCGGCTCGGCTTGCCGCCGACGACGCTCGACCGAGAGCGAGACGATCCGGTTGTCGGCCCGAGTGGGACCGTAGGCGGTGGTCTCGCCTTGCGCGTAATAGCGGAGATAGGCGGCCGGGATGGCCGGTACCGAGGGATCGGTGGGCTGGATCAGCTCTCTCAGCACCCCGACGGTGCGCTGACAGCTCAGCTCCAGGTTGTAGCAGGCATCTCCCTCTTCGCTGGCGAAGCCGTCGAGGCGGATCGCCTGATCACCGCCGGCGGCGTGCCAGTTGCCGATGAAGGCATAGAGGGCCCCACGCTGCGCGGCATCGAGGCGGCTCGAATCCTGAGCGAAACGCAGCTGCAGCATGCCCGCCTCGGGAGACGAGACCGGCAGCGGGCAACTGACCGGACAGGCTTCCGGTGACGGCATGTCGTCCGCACGTGCGAGCCGGATCGCCGTCGACCGCTCCGGGACGGCCCGAGGTTGCGCTGCGGCGTTACCGCGCACCTGCGACAGTCGGGCATTCCCGCTGGCCCCCCGACGGCCGCGCCCGGGCGACCCCCCAGTGTCGCCGACGCGGGCCCCTGGCTCCGCCCGTGTCGTTCCTGGCCCGTATCTGCGCTGCATCGCCCCCTCCTGTCAGGCCCGACGTCGCGCCTTCCGGCTTGCCCGACGCGCGCTCCATCGAGGGTCAGGCTTGCCTCGCCCCCTGCTCATCGCCGCGACAACTCACGGCCGAAACAGAAGGCACAAAAATCGTAGCCGGCCGCCAACGCCTCCTCGCGACTGGCATAGGGAACGCGGCGGTCCGGCGAGATCTCGTCCACCTGGCAGGCGCCGGTCAGGTTCTCCAGGTCGTGGAGCTCGCGGCTGTTGGCGTTGCCCAGATAGCGGGTGTCCACCCGATCGCCGCCGGGCCGTGGCGTGAGATCCAGACGAATGCTGCGGGTCAGCGTCGCGTCGCCCCGCTTCTCGACCACCGGATGCACGTAATACGCCAACAGCACGCCGGAGCCCGCGGCCGGCCCCGCGTCGAAGCCGAAGACCCCGCACTCTCGCAGGCTGCCTTCCCCGCTGCCGGGGCCGAAGGTGGCACTCACCCGCAGCCGCGCCGTCGGTCGGTCGCTGGGCCGATCGTCATCGTCCAGGAAGGCAATGCCGTCGTCGCCCACCGCGCGGCGCGCCAGCTCGGCGGTCAAGGCCTCGCGCCCCCGGTGCAACACCGGGGGGCGTTGGTCCCAGTCCGGCCTGCCGGCACCCACGGCGACGAACAGCCCGCCCCCCTCGAGAGGCGGGCCCTTGAGCCGAGCGGCGAGGAAGCGATAGAAGTGACGGGTCAGCATCCTGTGGCTCCCGGCCGCTCAAGGTTTGCCGGCTTGACGCCGTTTCCAGTTAAGGATCGACAGCACGATGATGATGAACACCAGCAGGATCATGATCAGGAGCGCCCAGGCGGGCATCACGCCGTCCGGTGTCGGGAGGATCGGCTTGTCCTGCACCACGGGAACCACCTGCGGGTCGGGCTGGCCGCTGTCATGGCGCACCACCTGCGAATAGATGCCGTTGTTGTAGTCGCGCACGGGCCCGACCCGTTGCGCTCCTTGTACCAGGAACGCCACCTGATCCACGTGCCCCGGCCCCAGGTAGCCCCCATGGACATCCCGAGGGATGACATAGTGCTCTGTCAGCACCCTGTTCTCCGCCTCCTGCAGTCGCCGGGAGTCGAAGGTGGTAGCGGCGGGATCGACGTCCAGACGGATGTACTCCGCGACCTGGCGTACGCGGTGTAACGGCTGACCGTTGCCCATGGCGCCGGTGGCACTGAAGCGGAACGCGTAGCTTCCCTCGATCTCGGTGTTCTCGTAGGTGAGGGTGTAGATGCCATCGTCGGCCACCTCATCGCCGTGGGTGCCATCGTCGAACAGCCTCAACCCGGAATCGTCGCCGCGTTCCAGCCCGGGCTTGCCGCAGGCATCCAGGATGGCCTGCATACGGGAAAACGCCGGCGGCTGCACGTCGCCGCCACCAGCGTCCGTGGCATCGGTGACAGCGACCGGTGTGTCCCTGCCCTCGATCAGCGCGGACAGGGCCTTGCCGGAGAGTTGGTCGACCGGCGGCAGGCCCGGCGTGTGCGGCTCGCAGCGGTCCGGCGACAGTGTGGAAGCCACGCTGCCGAAGCCCTCTTCCGGCCGAGCGATGTCCACCCGCACATCGGCCCCGGTGATCGGCTGCCCATCCTCGCGCAACCGCCCGCGCAGGGTGATGGTGCTGCTGGTGCCATGGGAACGGTTGTCGATGCCGAAGCGGCTCTCCACCCGCAGATCCACCAGGGCCATTCTGGCATCGGCGGTGGGCGCGAAGCTCCCGAAAGTCCCTTCGGGCGGGTTGTCGAGGATGAGATGGGCATAGCCCAGGTCCGTATCGGCGGTGGCGGTCTCCGAACCGGTGGGGGTCGTCACGGTGAACTCCTGGGCATCGCCGGGATTGTCCCAGAAGGCGAACAGCAGCAGCTTGCGCTCGCCGGCGAGCAGGTCGAAGCCCTCGCCGTTGTCGTTGATGATGTTCCAGTCGTAGTAGGGCTCGAGGGTCTGGACGAAGAACTGGGTGAGCTCGGCGGTGAGCTGCGCTCCGGTCGCCCCCTCCCCCCCGGTAATGTTGTAGATACTCAACGGCACCTCCGAGCCGTCGCCACCCACGTTACCCGAGAAGCAGTCCTTGATGGCATTCAGCTTGCCGGTGTCCACCGTGGTATCGGTGCCCAGCGCGACGGTATTGATGCGGATGGCCGTCTCGCTCCCGCAGGGTGAGGGCGCGTAGCTGAAATCGGCGAAGTCGATGGTGGTATCCGGCTCATTGTGCTTGCCGTCGCTGAGCAGCAGCATCACCCGCTGGCGCGGATCGTCCAGGTCGCCCGCGTCGCCGAACGCCGTGTACGTCCCGATGGCCTTGTTGATGCCGGCCACCATGGGCGTGCGCCCGCCCGGCGATTCGTCCTCCAGGGCATCGCTGACGAGGCCTTCGGGATTGGTGGGGATGGAAGAGAGCCCGATATGCGTGGGGGTTCGAGCCGACCCGCTCAGCCACTGGAAGCTGGTCACACCGACCCGATCACCCTGGAACAATCGTTCGGTCTCGCCGAATTCGTTGCTCACCTCGCTATCGTGGAGCACCGACAGGATCAGGGCGAAGTTGTCGCCGGCCTGCAGGGCCGACTCCCATTTGTCGCCACTCATGCTGCCCGACTGGTCGAGCACGAGCAGGTAGTCGATGGGCTGGCGCGTGAGCAGGTTGCTCCACTCTTCCTGGGGCGTGGTGCCCTCGGTTCCCCCGATGATCTGGGCATCCGGCCAGATGCCCACCGAATCGCTGCCGCCGCTGGTATCGGCGCTCACGGCGGCAGCACCGGAAAGGGCGGCGAAGCCATTCAACCCCAGATCGCCGGGCAGCAGCTCGGTCTCGATCTGCCAGCTGGGGCTGCCGGCGGTATTGCCCTCGATGCAGAGACGGCCAGGCTCCAGATCGACCTCGGCGGGATCGGGGTGATCGTTGGGGGCATCGAGGGTACCGAAAACGCGAATGGCGCCGCCGTCCCGACGGAAGCGAATGCCACGATCATCGCTGGCCTCGTAGGAGCTGGTGTCCGGCGGGACCTGATCATGGGAGTTGTCGAACATCAGGACCAGCTCGTCACTATTGTCCGCGGTGTCATCGGTCAGTTCGACGAACAGATAGAGCGATTCGTCCTGCATCAGGTCGTCCGGGTGGTCGATCACCATCCTGCCGGTACCGAGCACGGTCGAGGCGTCGTTGAGCGAGACCACCTCGAAGCTCATGGCATCCGCCGGCCAGTCGCCGGCGTTGCAGTCCAGCGTGATCGGCCCGTCGCTGGCCGAGAGCTCGGGGATCAGGAAGCTCCCGCCGGCATCGGCGACAGCGCTGCCGGCAACGCCGCCGCTCCAGCCGGCGACCAGGAGGCCACCGGCCATCAGACAGGCGACCCGGCGACCCCCTTTCATGCTGTTTTCGTTGACCATGGCTGCCTCTCCTCCCTGCTGGGGCCGTATCAGACGACCAGGAATGGAAGTTCTACCGTCTCTTGCTCATCGGCCGGCAGGTCGACGCCGTTGCGACGGAGCAGTCGCACCGTCAAGGTACCGGTATCGCCGGCGCTGGCCGTCGTGCCATCGGGCATGCCGAAGTTGATCGCCACGGTCTCCACGTCCTCGGCGGAAACCGAGATGATGCGCTCGACGGGAGCGGTGGATTCCCCGCTGCTCAGCTCCAGGTGCGAGGCCACGGTGTAGGACCGGTCGGTGTCCGTGGAGTTGTTCAGGGCGAACTGCGCGCTGGCCAGGCCGAAGTCGAGCTGCCCGGCGTTGAGCTCCACCTGGCCGTCATCGTTGAGCCCGCCGGCATACAACAACGTACCGACCACCGTGGGCTGCTCGCCGATCCGCAGCAGCAGATCGGTGGGCGGGGTATGCACCACCGAGGGATTACGGCGCGCCTCGGCGCGGACCGACACCGTGCACTCGGCATTGCCGGCATCGGGCGTGACGGCAAAGGTCAACTCGCCCCGGCCGCCGCCGTTGGTCAGGGTGATCTCGGCGCTGCCACGATCCACACTCCACAGGTCGGAAGACAGGGTAAGCGTGACGTCGAAGACCTCGCTGCCCTGATCCGAAATCGCCTGGCTGACGATCTCGATGGTGACGTCGTAGGTCCGGGCGGCATCGATGGCCTCGAACGGCGTAATGCTCAGGAAGCGGGCGAGGACACTGCCCTCGGGCAGGGTGCCGCCGGCGGCCGACAGCCAGGCATTGAGCACCTGCTGGCCTTGATAGGCGCCGATCAGGTCATCCTCGGCCAGCGGCGGACGCACTCCGCCCAGCCCCGCGTCGCCGCCCACCGCCTCGCTGCCATCCAGGTGCTCGCGATACGCCTCGACGAAGTCGGTGGTGGGCGTATCGCCGGCACCATGGTCGGTCAGGGCGGTGCAGAAGCCCGCCTGGGCAGCGACCAGTTCGGCCATCAGGCGCAGGGCGTCGGTTTCGGTCAGGTTGCGGGTGCGCGCCTGCAAGGCCCCGCTGGAGCAGATCTCCATGACGTGCTGCAGGGCGAAGTGGATCACCGTCTGATCCAGGGTCGGCAGCCCGTCGGTGAACACCTGGTTGGCCGCCAGTCGATCCATGAGGATGGTCCGCAGCGCCGACAGCCGCTCGGCCAGTCGATCGCTGTCCACGGTCACGCCGCCGCGCTCGACCCGTACCGGCACCTTGAGGTACTCGGCCACGTTCAGGTCCTTGCGGCGCCGGTCGAAGATCCGTCGCGATTCGATGCGTGCCTCGCCCTCCGCCCGGCGCAACCGGGCCAGCGGCATGTAGCTGTGTCCCGCCTCCGGGGTGACCGCGGCGAGATCGGTGGCGTCCTCGATCACTCGCACCGCCCAGCGGCGCTCGATGCGCCGGCAGGTCTCCAGCCCCACGGTGGGATTCACCAGCCGAGGATCGGCGCCGCTGCCATCGGCGGCCCCGACCTGCTGCTCCCAGACGTCCAGCACCACCAGATCGTCCCGGGTTCCGCTGGCCGGTGGCGACAGTGGCGACGGGGGGATACCGAACACCGTCGCCTGCCCCAGGTAAGTCAAGCCGGCATGTCGGTTGACCACCAGCATGCCGTCCACCATGGCCACCCCCGAGGCGATGGCGAAGTCGTTGTCTTCGGTCACCGGGCCGATGCGAAAGCCGCCGTTTCCCGCCGGGATGCCATTGCCGAAGAAATCGCGCAGCTTGAGTCGCTCCTCGACGCGGCGCACGTCTTCCAGTTCGTTCCAGTCGGCATCGAGCATGGGGACGCCTTGCTGGAGGCGCACCCCCACGTAGTGCCGGGCGTCGGCGACCGCCTCACCGGTGAGCAACTGGTGCATCACATTGGTCAGTCTGAAAGTGTCCCGCGAATAGTCGCCCATGGGTTTGCTTCCCCTGCTTAGAAGACCAGACGGATCCGGCGCACCAGGGTGTCGCCGGATCCGATATGGATGACCGGGTGCCGTACGTAGTCGATCATGTAGTCCTCACCGTCGAAGCGACCGAACAGGCCGAACTCGCGCAACGGAAAGGTGCCATCGCCAGCGATCGGCAGGTCGCCGCCGATGACGGTCACGCTGACCTGCAGCCGATGACTCGCCTCGCCGAGGGACTCACCGGTCGCGTCCAGATACGCCAGATCCAGATCGGCAGCCGCGATGGTCACCGGCGAGGCATCCACCAGCGCCTGGGCACTGGCGGCGGGCGACTCCGGCGGCGTGGTGTCCCAGCTCGGCTCGCCGCGGCCCAGGGCCATCAGTTGCACGCCGGGGGCCACACGCGAGTCGCCCCGCATGAAGGCGGCCAGCAGAATGCGGCAGCGATTCACCACCCGGTTGCTGCACCAGCCCCGGTCCTGGTAACGACCGTCGCCATGAACGATCAGGTCGTGGTAGATGCCCTGGGGTGTGTCCTTTATCCGGCTCACGTCGTCTCGCCTCATTCCAGCTGGTCCGAGAAGTCCTCGCCGGGCCCGAATAGCGACTCCTGCCGCTCGCCATTGAGCTCGTCGATGAGCGTCTCGGTAATGGTGTGGTGGTCCCCTGCCGCCGGACGGTGATAGTGATAGACCCACTCGGTGTGGAGGTCATGGCGCGGCATAAACACCGCCCGCTCGGTCAGCGGCATGAACTCCCGCAACACACGCCCCAGACGATCGATGCCCCGCGCCACCACCGCCTCGTCGAGGGTGTCGTTATCGAGATAGATCCCCACCGTGTCGCGGCCGTACCAGTGGCGGTCGTCGCGCCTGCCGCCGTCGCCGGTATCGAAGGTGAAGGTGAGAAAATCCTCATAGGCGCGGTGCAGCGCCAACTGGGCGCCGTTACGCGGGTCCACCGCCAGCGAGCCGGCATAACGGCCATCGATGAGGGTGGTCGCCCGATAGACCTGGCTGCGGTGACTGAGGTGACGATTGGAGCGATACAGCAGCCAGCGCTCGGTCCCGGCGTCGATCACCGCCGGGTAACGCTCGGCATAGGGCCCGTCGGTCAGGCGTCGGGGCTCGGACCAGGTATCGGTGCCGGCGGCCAGGTCGCTGTCGAAGGCGCTCAACCGGCTGCGCCAGAGGCAATAGCCGGTGGTGCCCCGGTTGCTGCTCCAGTACAGCGTCAGCTCGCCGCCGTCGTCGACATGGGCGAACGGCTGGCGATCGTGGAAGTCCGCCTCCGGTGGGTCCACCGGCAAGGTCCGGACATTGCTCCAGCCGCTCGCGTCGGCTGCCAGGCTGGTCTTGACCCGGTAGGCGATCTGCCAGCGGGTCTGCCCGGCCCCGCCCCCCGGCCGCTTGCGCGCCCAGAAGACGAACAGCCGCGGCGACCCCGGAGCCCCCTGAAAGGCCGCGAAGGGCTCCGCCTCCACCCGCGGGAGGGCGCCGTCGTCGTCGGGGAAGTCCACGTCGGCGGACCAACCGCCGCCAGCGTGGCGGGCGTAGCGGAGCCGGCTGCTGCCTGCCTCGCGCTGCAACCAGAACAGCCACACCGCGCCGTCGGCGCGGGTGGCGGCGGGCTCCTGGGAGCCCACCCCCGTGACGCCCGCGAGCTCAGGCTCCGCCAGCCATTCGCCGGCCTCGCGGCGCTGGCGATAGAGGCGCCAGCGACCGTCGGCCTCGTCGAAGCCGGACCAGAACAGCCACAGCACGCCGCCGGCCACCGTGGCCGTGGGGTGCTTGTCCAGCACGGCGCGGTGGGTCAGGCGCCGGCTGGGCGTCCAGGTGCCGTCGGCGCCGATGGCGAGGGTCTTGTACCAGAGGTCCCAGCGGCCGTTGCGCGGGGTGTGGTAGAAGAGCCACAGGACATCGCCTTCGCGGGCCAGGGCGGGACGGCCGTCGAAGGCGTGGTCCAGGGAGAGCGGCTCGCCCTGTGCCGGCCAGCCATCGGGCTCCTCCCCCGTCGTGTCACGGCGGCGGGCCCAGAGATTGAGCCGCTCCGGCTGGTTCGAGCGGTGGACGTTGTGGACGAACTCCTTGGTGCGGCTCTCCCAGCCGGTGACGCGCTTGGTGGTAGCGCTCACGGTGGGCAGGATGCCGAGGCGCTGGTAGAGCGCCGGGGCGTAGGCGAGTTCGTTACGCTGGCTGTCCAGCTCCCGTCGGGTGTCGGTCTGCCAGCCGATCCATTGCGCCAGCAGCGGCAAGACACTGCCGGGCGCCTGCGGCACCTCGTACAACCGCGGCAACGCCCGGATGACGCTGTAGAGCTGGTCCAGTTGCGCGCCGGGCAGTTCCAGCAGGCGTCGCAGCTGGCCGCGCTCGGCGTCTTCCGCCGCCACGCGGGTCGGGTCGGGCAGCGCGATATCGTAGCGACGATAGAGGGCGGGCAGGGCCTCGTACATCTGCTCGGCCAGCTGGTAGACGCCGGTGGCCATGGCCGCGACCCGGTTGCGGCGGTCCACCACATAGTCCCGCGGGGTGCCGCGATAGGGAAAGAGGGTGTAGTAGTAGGTGACCTCCGCCTCCAGCCCGGTATCCCGTGCCGCGGTGAGCCCCTCACCCTCGGCGACCACCACCCCGTCGTCCGGGTCGAGCGGGTGGGTCCCGGACCGGCGCACCACCCGAACCGCCGGATAGTCGGGCGCCGGCGGATAGCCCCAGGCGAGATCCACCCCATAGCCGTGGGGATTCGGACGGGCGATGATGGCCTCCAGTCTCACCTCAGTACCCTCCCGAGACGGCGATCTTGACGCCGCCGCGATACGGCGCCTCGACAGGTGCCCGGGGCAGCTCGTACTCGGCGAACTCGAGCTTGCCCAGGGTCGCCTCGCTGAGCCCATCGTGGCCGATGCGCCGGAACTCCGTGATGGTGACGAACGCCACTCCCTCGATGGCCTCGATGGCCTCGTAGAACTTGCTGAGATAGAGGGGGCGGCCGAAGTCGACGTTGTCGAAGGCGATGAGGGCCCCGGCCGCAGTCCGGATCTCGTCGTGCTTCTCGGTCTGCGAGTAGTAGCCCTGCAAGTGCACCTCGGCGGTGACGAAGACCGACACATAGTCCACGTCGTGGAACTCGATGAGGGTGGAGAGCGGCCGCTTGTCCTCGAAGTACGCCCGCAGGTTGGCCTTCAGCACATCGCTGAGGTAGCCGCCGCCCTGGGGGGCGATGAAGAGGTTGACGGTGTTCCAGTTCCCCGCTTCGGCGCGTACCTTGCCGACGCCGGGAAAGTTCCGCGCCAGGGCCTCGTAGTCGTTGCCGGTCACCGAGCGTTTCAGCGAGCGGAACACCTCGGGGGCATGGGCCACGGCGTGATCGATGCTCTCGCGCTCGGCACCGCCGGTGGCCACGGCCTCGTTGGTCACCGTGGCCCCGACCAGCGCCAGCTCGGGGGCATCGACCAGGGTCTCGATCCGCCCGGGGCCCACATTGCCCTTGACGCCGCCCCCCACCCGATAGGTGGCGCGAAGGGTGGCGCCGGCCGGCACGATGGCGCCGAAGTCGCCATCACCGAAGATCAGGGTGGCGCGCTCGTTCTCGTCGATCCGTACCGTGAAGTCCTTCTGGTCGGCGAGGCTGAAGGCCAGGGTCTCCTGGAGCCGCCAGCCGGTATCGCGCACGCCGCCGAGCTCCACCTCCAGCGTCAGGTCGGGATTGACCCGCGCGCTCTCGCCGATGGAGCGCAGGATCAGCGGGGCGTGCCCCAGCGGGAACCGCTGATTGGGACTGCCGTCGGAGACGCCGAGCACATCGCCGTCGATCCGTCGCCCCTCCTCGACCTGGATCCTCAGCCGCTTGTCGCCGGTGTCGGGGTCGAGCGGCAGGCTGCCGGTGTCGATGGGGCGATCCTCCCCCAGGTACTCGAAGCGCACGCTGGAGCTGTCCTTCTGGCTGCGGGTGGCGAAGGCATCGCCGCGGTGAAGGGTGACCACCTCGGTGCGGTCGGCCGGGAAGCGCAGGGTCACCTCGGCGGCCGCCGGCGCGGCGGTGGCCAGCCGGTAACCGATCAAGGCGAGATGGTGAATCACACTGCGCCGTTCCCGTGCGGTACCCAGGAAGCTCTCGTTGGCGACGCGATCCTGGTAGTAGCTCAGGATGTCGCCCATGTGGGCGAACAGCTGCAGCAGCACGTTGCCGAAATCCGCCTCCGACTCGTACTCGGTCCACTCCGGCAGCTTGCGGGGTATCTGCTCGCGCATGGCGCGCAGCAGGCTGTCATAGTCCCGCGCCATGTAATCGACACCCTTCCTGCCGGCATCCTCTGTGCTCATCTCCTCCTCCTCGCCCGTCGCCTACCGGAACCGCACCCGGACCGCCTGGCTCTGGCGGTCGGCCCTGCGGGTATAGGCGATCTCCACGATCACGCTCTCGCCCTCGTGGCGGATGGCGACGCCATCGACCACGATCTCCTCGGACAACCAGCGCAACAGGGCCTGGTTGACCGTGAACTCGGTGGCCGCGGCGAGCACCGCGTCGTTGGGCTCGAACACCAGGTTGAACAGGCCACAGCCGAAGTCGGGCCGATGCAGGCGCTCGCCGGGGGCCGTGAACAGCACCTGGAGAATCTTGCCGCGCAGCATCTCGTCGCCCCCACTGGCCTCGACCCGGCCGCCGGGGTCGACCGTGAAGGGAAATCCGAAGGACAGACGTCGTGTAGCCATCTCAGCTCACCAAGCCGGTGCCGCCATTGATCTGATCGAACGTCGCGGTGTCGCCGTCACCGAGATCCACGCCATGCCGGTGCCCGTCGGCGGGCTCGGTGTCGCCGGTGACCCGGATGTTCACCGTTCCCCGGGTGCGCACGCCATCGATCTCCAGGTGGCCGATCAGGTGTTCCACCACGCCGCGGGCGATGGCGTAGGACAGCTTGCGCCAGCCCTCGCGCGCCTTGTCCAGGGCCTCCTGGGCCGCCGCCCGCACTTCCTCCTTTTCCGCCTCGTCCACGGCCTGCTGCAAGGGCGGCGAGAGCAGCGCGTCCATCTGCAGGTAGATGGCCTGGCTCATGCCGCTGCTGGCCGTGATGTCGCCGTAATCGAGACTCATGACGCCGTCACTCCGTCCGGTGCTTGGTGGACAATGGAACATCCAGGTTGAGGGGCGCGGTGGGTGGCGAGGTGGGCGCCCCCATGTTGCCCACATGGGTATGGGTGCTCAGCGCGGTGAGAAAACTCGCCACCTTGGTCAAGAACTGGGTGCCCAGCACGAACGGCTCGGTGGCGCCGTCGCTGCCGATCTGCACGCCGCCGGTCCCCAGGACCACCTTGTGGCCGTTCTTGTCCTGGATGCTGACCCCGCCGCCTTCCATGACGACGGTATTGCCGCTGTTGGCACCGTCGGTGAGGGTCATGCCCGAGGCGGTCATGGTCACCTCGTGACCGTTGGTGCCATCGCTGATGGTGATGCCGTCCTTGTCCATCCTGATGACGTGCCGATTGCTGGCCTCGTGGAGCAGCACCAGTTCCTCGTCGTCCTTGTCCTCGAATTGCAGGGTGTGGCCCTTCTTCGTCTTGATGATCTTGCGCGTCGGCGGGTCCTGGGCCTGACTCTGCGCGGTGCCGTCCGGGTCATTGGGCCTGGGCAGCTCGCTGTCGCCCTGGGGCTTGCTCCAGAAGGTGCCGACCCAGACGGGGAACTCCAGGTCGCCCTCCTCGAACTCCACCCAGACACCCGCGCCCCGGTCGGGAATGAATAGCTGGCCCTGCCCCGAGGCTCCACCATAGGGCACGCAGGCCAGCGCCCAGCCGGTCACCAGCTCGGCGCCGAGCAGACTGGGCACCCGCAACCGCAGTCGGCCCAGGTGCTCGGGGTCGGCGTTGTCCTCGACGATGCCGCGGTACTTGCCGTAGAAGCGGCGCTCGAGCCTCTCCACCAGGTCGGCGACCGCACGTTCCATCTCCATCGATCCGGCTCCCTACAAGAGATCGGGTCCACCACCGCCGGCGAAGCGCTCGTCGCCGGTGGGAAAGACCGCGTTGCGCTTGGCCCTGAAGCTCTGGCTGTAGCCTTCCAGGCCGAAAACATGTCGGGTGCGTGTGACGTAGTAGTCACCACTGAAGGTCTCGCCGACCCCCTTGATGGTGACCGGCTGCCGGGGCCTGAGCACATGGCCGTACTTGTTGGCCGCGACGACGCCCTCGGCGGTGACGAACCAGGCGCCCTCCTGGTACAGCCCCTGGCAGAGGGCGGCCATCTCCGCGCTGCCGGTGGCGGCATTCATCCCGACCCAGACCCTGCCCGGCTCCTGGCCGGCGGGCAGCAGCGCCGCCAGGTCCCTGTCGCCGAGCAGGGCCGAGTCACTGACGGTGGCCTCCTCCTCCAGCACCGTCTTGTTCAGGCGGTCCAACTGCACCGCTGCCACGTCGGCAGGGGGCAACGCGTTCACCTCGGCGGAGAACGACGTCAGGGTGGTGTCGGCACCGAAGTGCGCCGCCAGTACCGGCTGCCGTTCGCCCTCGACCCGCGGCGGTCGGAAAAAGGCGGTCTCGCCCTCCACGAAGCATTCGTAGCCGTTCCGCAATGCCAGCCGGCGCAGGAAACGGATATCGGTCTCGCGCTGGAGGATGGTGGAGACCGCCCGGTCATGGACCACGCGGGTATCGAGCACCGTATCGCCCAGGCGGGCGTCCAGGCCGTGGGCCGCGAACACCTCCAGGGCGATGTCGCTGTCCTTCTTGTCCGGCCAGTCCTTGATCCGCTCCTGACGGTCCATCAGCACGGTGGCGTCCATGGCCCAGACCTCCAGCACACAGTTCCCCGGTTCCGGGTCGAACCAGGGCCGCAGCTGGGTCACGTAGCCGCCGAACAGCGGCTCCGCCACCCCCTCGAACCCCGCGTTGACCGTCATGTCGTTGAACACGGCGAAGCGCTCATCGTCCAGATAGGTCCAACGACCATCCGGCTGACGGCGCATCGACAGGCGCAGGATCGCCATGGCCGCCATCTCGTCGTCCAGTTCCACTTCCAGGCTGAGCAGGTCCTGGTACAGCCCGGGATCCTCCTCGCCGGCGACCTCGATCATCAATGTCTCCGCGGGCATGGATGCTCGGTCCCCCTCTATAACGTCACGTTGCGCGGTATCGACAATGCCTTGCCCACCCGCCCGATCGTCTGCGGCTCGGCCGAGGCGAAACCGGCATCCGCCAGGGCGGCAACCAGCCGCTCGACCTCGACTCGGCGACGATTGAAGGTGACCCTCACCGCCCGGTGGAACCGCTCGGCGTTGACCACGACCGTGGCGCCCGCCACGCTGCGCGCCTCCTCGACCAGGGAGACGCGCTCCTCCGGCACCACCCCCTCCACCCCGGGCAGGCCGTGCAACGTATGCAGTACCCGTGTCCAGGGATAGGGCATCAGCGCTTCATCGCCGGGCAGGGGGATGCGGCACTGGGTCAGCGGCGTCTGCCCCAGCAGCTCCAGCGGCGAGGCATGATCCGGGTTGGCATCGCAGATGCGCCACCAGTGACGGCTCTGCTTGTAGAACTTGTAGGCCAGGTGGTCGAGGCGGTCCGAGGCCTCGATGCTGTGCTGCAACACGCCGGCCACCTCGGGCATGGGCCGCAGCGCCTTCGAGGCGAGCTGCCGTCCCCGGGGGTCGACGGTGACCACCTCGGGGAGTTTTCGATAGCGCGATAGCCTGCTGAACATGATGGCTCCTAGCCCGGAATCACGATGTCGGTCACCTCGCCGAGGTTGCCGATGTTCATCAACGACAAGGCCTCCTTGGCGGCCGTCGAGTATTGGTGAAGCGCATTCGGCCCCTCGATCACGGTCAGGCTGACCGAGACCGTCGCCCGCACCGGGCTCAACAGGGTGTTGAACTCGGTCTCGGTGACGTGGAGGCGATTGAGGTTCACCGGCAGCACCCGCGACGGCCCCCAGATGAACAGGATCATCGGCGGCTTGCGCCCGCCCGTGAAACTGAACCCGGAGCCCGACAGCAGGTCCGCGGCGATCGACTCCAACTCGTCGCCCAGCACGCTGTCCTCCTTGGGCGTGGCCATCAGCTCCAGGGTCGCCAGGCGCGGCGCGATGCCGACCCGGCCGATGACCTCGTTGCCCTCGTTGAGATCGTCGGCGGCATCGAGGCGCAATTCGAAATCGAGGCTCTCCTCCTGCACCGTGACCTGCTGGGCTTCGCGCACTGCCAGCAGGTCCTCCTTGCCCTGGTGGAGCTCGCGCAGCGAGCGTCGACGCTGCTGGACACGCTGCTCGCGGGACGCCTCGGTCTCGCCGATGACCGGCTGCTGCACCACCGAGAACTCCTCGCCGGCATAGCTGAGGCTGCGGTTGCGGCTGAGCTGCTCGGGGTTGAACTGAAACGGCACGATCAACGGCGGTAGATTCAGGCCGTATTCGACGAAGGCCCCGCGCAGGATCTTCGGCTTGTTCGTGAAGCCATCACCCATTGACCACCTCCTCCTTCATCGGACGCCAGGTCCTCTCACCAAGCTGGCGTTCGTCCCACAGCTTGCCGATCTTCTCGTATTCGCGCCGGGCGCTGTCGATGAGGTGTGTCATGCCGATCGCTTCCTCCTTCTCCGCCGCCAGGAAAGCGGCATTGAGCACGATGTTGCGGATGGTCCCGCCGGGCACGGTGAGCTTGTCGGCCAGGAAGTCGAGATCCACGTCAGCGGCCATCGGCGCCTGCCGGGGAATGTGGGCGCGCCAGATGCGTCGACGACTGGCCTCGTCGGGGAAGGGGAACTCGACGATGAAGCGGAGGCGGCGCACGAACGCCTCGTCGATGTTCTTGCGCAGATTGGTGGTGAGGATGACGATGCCCTCGTACGCCTCCAACTTCTGCAGGAGGAAGCTCACCTCGATGTTGGCGTAGCGGTCGTGGGCGTCGGTGACCTCGGTGCGCTTGCCGAACAGGGCATCGCACTCGTCGAACAGGAGGATCGAATCGCTGCGCTGGGCCTCGTCGAAGATCTGCGCCAGGTGCTTCTCGGTTTCGCCGATGTACTTGCTGACCACGCTGGAGAGATCGATCCGGTAGAGATCCAGCCCCAGGTCATTGGCGATCACCTGGGCGGCCATCGTCTTGCCGGTACCCGGCGAGCCGGTGAACAGGGCGCTGAGCGCCCGCCCACCGGTGATGCTGCCCGCGAACCCCCACTCCGACAGCACCCGGTGGCCCTGGCGCACCTGGGCGCGGAGCGCTTCCAGATGCGCGACGACCTGGGGCGGCAGGACGAGGTCCTGCCAGTCGTGGACGGGCTCGACCTTCCCGGCCAGGCGCTCCAGTGAGTGGTGGGCGGTCCCGCGACACGCCGCGTAGAGTTCACGGTCACCCAGACCCTGCCCTGGCGACAGATCCTGCCTTGCCACCTTCGACGCCCGGCATATGCGCCCCACCGTCAGCCGGAAGCGCTGCGCAACGTCGTGCAACCGAGCCGAGGCGCAGCACTCCCCCAGGTAGCGTTGCCAGGCCTGCCAGCGCAGCTCGACGTCAGGCATCGGCAAAGCGGCGCTCGTCAGACGCACGCCCTCCGGCATGTCGTACCCTGTCCAGGGGCGGGACGTCAGCACGAACCCCAGCCATCCCGTCTCGTCGGCCCAGCGGAAGAGGCTCCTGCCCAGCCGGCGGGCCGTCGCGTCCGCTTCCAGCAGGACGTCCGCGTTCTCCAGGCAGAGCGGCGTCTGCAGCAGGAGGCTCTCGCGAAACGCCCGCTGGATGAGCCGCTCGGGGGAGTCGCCGGCGGCGACGACCTCCATGTCCAGGACCAGCAAGGCGGTGCCGAACTCGGCAGCGATCGCCGCGGCCAGGGTTCGCTTGCCGATGCCCTCCGGGCCGTGCAGGTGGACGAGGAGCTTGTGCGCGTCGTCTCTCCCCGACAGGCCCTGCTCCACCGTCGCCGTTACCGACGCCTTGAGCGCTTCGGGCAGGATCACCTCGGGTAGGGAAACGGTCGCCTCCGCCAACCGGGCGTGGCCGCGCAACCAGGGGTCCAGGAGGTCATTGCCGAGCACGAAGTGCAGGATACGCGTATCCACGGCGAGGAAGCGGGCCAGGCCACTGGCACCGGAGAGGCTGGCCACATCGTCCACGCCGTACAGCAAGCCGGCCTCCAGCAGTACGCCGTCGTCGGTGAGCAACCCGCGGGCGGACCAGCGTTCGTCGTCGTCGTCGCAGAAGAGATCCAGCATCAGCTCGACGCTCGGCCGCTTGCGGGCGATGTCATCGTGCAGATAGGCGTAGAGGGTGTCGTACTTGCGGTAGAGTTCCGGCGCCAGGCAGGCGATGAGGCACTGGTATTCGAAATCGGTGAGCCGGAACAGCCGCGCCAATTGCACCAGCGGCAGCAGGGTGCCGGCGGACAGCGCCCCGCCCACCCGATCATCGATGCGCCGCTGGGCCCGTTGGATGGCCCGCGATAACGCCTCCTGGTCGTGTCGAGGCGGGGTCGACGACTCCAGCAGCCAATCCACCTCGCCGTGGGGGATATAGGGCCGATGGGCGCTGCCGGCCAGCTCGTGCACCGGCGCCCCGTCGGCATCCAGGAGGCCGTCACGGAAGCGTGCCACTCGCCGACGCAGGAACAGATCGAGCACCGCCAGCTCATCGCGCAGATGCTCGCGGCCATGCCGATAGGCCGGGGCCGCTTCGGCTGTCGTCCGAGGCTCCCGTTGGCTCATGGCGTCACCTCGAAGAAGAAGGTCGTACGCGTCAGGTGCGCGACGTCCACCTGCAACTGATGGTAGCCGGGCATGAGGTCGGCCGGCAGCGTGGCGTCAAAGTGCCTGCCCTCGATCGCCTCGCCGTCGACGAGGCGCCGGCGCCCCAGGGCGACATGGGCCTGCCATCCCTCCAGATACCGCCCCGTGAAGGTGACGGTGGTGCCCGCCGGACCGCTGGTCGGTGCCATCCTCTCCAGTACCGGCGGCGCGAAGGGGGCCACCACCTCGGGCACGCCGATGGAGCGGACCCGCTCCGGAAGCGGCCGTTGCTGCTCGGCCGACTGATCGATCGAGACCACGGAGACCTCGTAGGCCACGCTCACGCGAAAGGGTTGACCGAAGGTGCTCCACACCTTGCTGAGCTCATCCAGGTCCAGGACGCTGGGGGTGATCTTCACCTGCTCCCGGGCATCGCGCAGGCCCGCATTCAGATGGGCATCCGGGATCACCGGAAACTGGTGGAAGACGCGCATCGCCTCGCCGAGGATGGCGTGGGCGTTGGTATGACCGGTGTCGGGGTCGTTCGACGCATAGGGGGTCATCAGATAGAAGAGGTTCAGGGTCAGCGGTGGCGGATCGAGCCGGCCCGGCGCCCCCGGGGCCACCTGCCACTCCATGTTGCGCTGGAACGGGCTTTCCTGAACCTTGTAGAGGAAGAGATTGAGGCGACGGTTGCCGTGACTCTCGTCCGGCCCCAGCAGCGTGACATCGGTCGCCGGCGTCAGCTGCATCTCGCCTTCGAGCAGCGACTTGAGCGACTCGCCGACCAGGCCAATGGCAGTGGATGCACTCACGCAACCTCCTTAGCGGCCCCGCTTGGAAAAGGCCCTGCCGAGATACCGACGCTGCCAGTACCCCCGGCCCCCTGGCGGGGTCGGCGCCGGCGCGGACAGCACGGTCACGTCCTGGTGCACCGTCTGACGGGGCGCCTCTCGTGCCGGGTGCCGGGTGGATTCCGACGCCGCGCCTTGCCTGGCGCCGTCGCCGCTTGGGGAGAGCGCCGGAAACGCCGTCGGGGCGCCGGCCGCCTCGCCCCGGCGCCTCCCCGACGCTTCCGCCGGCTTCCCCGATGCCGCGGGCCCAGCCCCTGACTCGGGCGGCGCCGCCGGCCGGCGGTGAGGAAACGCCCCCAGGGGCTGGCCACCGCTCACGGTCGGCCGCGGCGACGCGGTCGGCGGCACCGACCGGCTCGCCGGTATCGCCTGCGCCGCGGTGACGGCCATCGATGGCGGGTCTTTCTCGCGGCCGACGGGAGCCCCGCGTCGGACGGTATGGCCAGCGTCGGGGACGCCACGCTCATCGCTGAGCATCCTCGTGCCGGAGCGCCGGGAAGCCGGGGACGCGGGTTTCGTGTCCTGTGCCGAGGAAGGCATGGCGTCAGGCGCGACGCTGCGAGGCCGAGCCGGTTCGGCCGGTTCGCCCTCTGCCTCCTCGTGTGGCGACGAGCGCTCCCGCGACGGCAGGGGCACCCGTTCGACCGGGGGCTCCGGAGACGAGGGCGCCGACGCGGGTGGCGATGCCGCGGGCCCACCAGGCGGTGGGGCCGGCGCCGGAGACGGCCCGGTTTCTTCGCGGGCGCCACCGTCGGGCGGTTCACTGGCGTCGCTCGGCGCTTCGCCACGATCGTCGGCCGACCAGGCATAGGGTTCCGGAAGCGGGCTGGAGGGGCATTCGGTGGTGCCGGGGAGCTCGGCCTCGCACTCGGGCGCCGCCGGCGGGCCAGGTCTCGTCGAGGGGCGGCCTGAGGCCGGGGCCGCCCTGTCTGCCCGCGCGTCAGTCCCCTCGGGCAGATCGCGCCCGTGCGCGTGAGGATCGTCTAGGCCAGGGCGCCCGCCGTTGTCCTCCGGCGCGAACGGATAGGGAAAGGCGGGTGGCGGCGCGACGCTGCCGGCCTTGAGGCGCAGTACCTGCCCCGCACGCGGGCGGATACCGACCAGCCCGGCGACCCGCTCGGGATAGGCGAAGGGCTTGGCCGCACCGCTCAGTACGCCGAGCAGAAAGCTCCCCCGGCGGGACGCTATCGTCACCTCGTCAGCCGGCCGCCGCATCGTTCAACCTCTCGATCTCTTCCGCCAGCACCTCGATATAACGACGACGGCGCTGAAGTGGCATGGCCATGATTTCCCGTTCGCTCCAGTGGTAATGGAACGCCAGGTAATGCACCTCGCGACGCAGCAGGGCCTCGCTGCTCCTCAGCTCGCCGAAGAAGAAGTCCTGGATATCGAAGGGCACCACGAAGGCCGCCCCGCAGTCGGGACAGTGGGTATCCAGGGTCAGCTCGATGCCGGGGGCCACCGCCTCCATGGCGGCCTCGATGGCATGTCGGGCGCTCGCCGGTAGCTGGCGGATCTCCTCGACACTCGGCGATACCCGCTCGTCCAGGGCCAGCACGCATCCCGCCAGCAGGGTCGTCAGCGCCACGGCGCCATTGGCGTGAGGCAGGCCTGCCAGGCGTTCCTGGTCGGCGCCGTTGGGCAGGCGAAACCGCACCGTCATCGGCTTGGGGGTGCCGGCCTGCTGCGGCGACAGGGTCAGCGTCTGCTCGGGCTCCAGGTCGTCGTCCGCCAGAGGAATATCGGACAGGCGGAAGTGCACATCCACGGGAGCCCGACAGTCCGGCGAGGGACACTCGACCTGCGCCCATACCTCGTCACCGAAGGTCAAGGCCCGCAGCTTGAGCATCAGGCAGTGGCGATCGGCCACGCTCAACGCACGCACCTGGGCCTCGGTGACCGGCTCGATAGTGCCGATCCGCGCCAGGCAACTCGCCAGTACGGCCGTTATCCGCTCGGCGATGGAAAGGGAACCCTCGGATTCCGCCAGCAGTTCCTCCTCGCGCCCGCCCAGCGCGCGTAACAGGGCGTCTCGATGGCATCGGCCATCCGGACCCGACAGCCCTATCGGTAAGCGGCAAGCGACGACACTCATGGCACGGGATACTCTCGATCGAGGATTGCTGACACGCGCGAAGCGCGTCCAGGCCCGACCTCAGGTCTCGCTGGGCTCGGTGACGCTGGTATCGCGCTCCCACCCTTCATTCTGCAGGGTCAGGGTGCGGATCATCACGGCATTGCCGCTGGCATCGAGTTCCGGCAAGGCTTGGTATTCCGAGACCCAGCAGCGGTGGATGATGTAGGAGAACACCTTGATGCCCTGAAGGTTAAAGACATCCAGCACGATCTGGTCCTTGCGGAAGTCCTTGAGTGACATGGCCGCATCGCCGGCGAAGTTGTTGACCAGATTGGCCCACTCCTCGAAGGCGGCGTCATGGGTGACGCCGGCCTCGAGGGTGATGGGTTCGTACTTGGTCATGCCCGGCATCTTGCGGTTGTGAGACGGATCGCCACCCTCGCGGAATTCCACCACCTCGGTGCTCTTCTTCAAGGCACTGCACTTGCTCAGGCCGGCAACATACTCGTTGTCCCACTTGACCTTGAACTTGAAATTCCGGTAGGGATCGAAACGGTACGAGTTGACTGAAAAACGCGGCATGATCGCTCCTCCTGCCCTCGCCTAGGCGGACTGACCCGCCTTCTGACTGAGCTTGACCACCACGAACTCGGCGGGCTTCAAGGGCGCGAAACCCACCAGCACATTAACGACCCCGTTATCGATATCCGCCTGGGTAGTGGTCTCGGCATCGCATTTCACGAAGAACCCCTGATCGGCGGTGGCCCCCTGGAAGGCTCCCTGTCGGAACAGGGTCATCATGAAGGCCGAGATGTTCAGGCGCAGTTGCTGCCAGAGGTCCACGTCGTTGGGTTCGAAGACTGCCCACTGGATGCCCCGGTAGATGCTCACCCGCAGCATGATGGCGGTGCGGCGCACCGGAATATAGCGCCATTCGGCATCGCTGGTGATGGTGCGCGCGCCCCACAGCACGCGTCCGGAAGCGGCGAACTGGCGGATGACATTGATGTTGTAGGGCGCCGGATTGAGCAGGCCCTGCTGGGCATCGGTAAAGGTGACCACCAGGGCCGCCGTCCCCGCCAGGGCCGATTCGGTGCCCGCCGGTGCCTTCCACACGCCGCGGCGGGCATCGGTCTTGGCGTACATGCCGGCGACGAAGCCCGACGGCGGCACCGGGATGGGCTCCGGCGACTGGCCGGTGGGGTCCACCATGGTCGCCCAAGGCAGATACAGCGCCCCATAGGAATTCTTGGGGGAAAGTCCGGCGACGAACGACTGCGCTTCGGCCGTGGTATCCACGTCCAACCCCATGTCGCCAATGAAGAAGCAGTCGCTGAGGGAGCGGGACTCGCAGTAGGCCATTCCCTCGCCCACCACATTGGCGGAACCGATGCCCGGCACGGCGATCAGGCTGACGTCATCCTTGTCGTCGAGCCTGCCGAAGGCCTCGATATAGGGCAGATCGGTGGTGATCGGATCGCCGTCGGAGCCGGCGCGAACCGAGGAAATCCCGGCGGCCGGCAGGCCATGATCGCCCACCCGATAGCGTGGCACCGCACCGCTATTGACCACCGGCCGGGTCACGGCCCCGCCCTGGGTTTCGGTGCCTCCTTCCAGGCGTCCCAGCCGCAGCAGGCTGGTGGCATTGGTGTTGCTATCGGCGGCCCGCGCCACGCTGACCGAGGAGGCGACGCCGCTCGTCCCGGAGGTCAGCAACAACACCCCGCCGTCATCCGAGGCGGTGAAGCCCGTGAACGCCGCCGGATCGGTGGAACTGCGCAGAGGACTCAACGCCTGGACCCGGGCATTCAGGGCGGCGACCACGTTCCCCAGGTCATCCAGGTTGTCGACGGTGCCATCGGTTACCGCCTCCTGCAGGTCGATGGTCTGATAGCCGTCCGCATTGATGTTGATTCGCAGCTGGGTACGCGGGCTGGTCAGCGGCAGGGTCGGTGTGCCCCCGCCGCGACTGGTGCCCGCCACGGCGTTGGTATTGGTCGGGTCGGCGGTGACCCGGATCAATGTCGAGGCATTGGTCACCTTCTCCACGAAGTTGGGCGCGTTCGGCACCATGCTCAGGTCCTCGAAGCGCTCGGTGGGTGTGCTGGCATCGCCCTGGTAGACCTCGAGAGTGAACTCGTTGCCGGGGTCCACGGTACCGTCGGTTACCACCAGTTCCAGCTCATTACCCCACTGACCGGGGCTGACCGCCTCGATGGTGAGGGTATCCTGCGGGGTGTCGGCGCGATCGGACAGCACAATATTGGCCGTCTCGACATTCTCCCCCGCGACGCGGACCACATAGCAGATCGCGCCGCCATTATTGAAGAACTGATAGACCGCATGGGCCAGATAGGAGTCGTCGAGGAATCCCCCGTACTGGTTCTCGAACTCGGTGAAATTGAAGATTCGCTTCGCCTCGGTGAGGCTGCCCTTCTCCGCCTGACCAATGAACGCCGCCGTGGAGGTACTGGCCGCCGAAATCGGGCGCACACCGCTGGAGACCTCATCGACATAGACGCCGGGATAAGAGACTTGAGCCATTGGGGTGTACCTTTTACGTTGTCTTGTCAGCCCTGTCGGTTAGAACCGATCGTTGATGCCGACGCCATCTCGCGGACCGCCCCCTCCTCGATCACCCCCTCACGCCGCGGGCGTCATGCCCCGCTCCTGGAGGTGGTGGAAGCACGGCGGGTGTCGGCATGCTGGCCTTTTCTCGCCTTGGCGCTGGAGGGCTTTTTCGCCTCCGCCTTGCCCTCCTCTCCCAGCGCCAGCACATACCGCTTGACCAGCTTATCGAGCATGGCGTTACCCTTGATATCGATATCGGACATCTCCACCGAACCCAGGGCGGGAATATGCCGGTATTCACCGCTGTTGCACGCTAGCGTTACGGGGCGTCTCGCCAGATTTCTAACCTTCACCATAGCTGGCCTCACTGGACTCATGGGAATAATTCAGATGAGATAGAGCAGCCTGATTCCTTAGCGACAACCCTGTTTCCTTATTACCACTCTATAGCACCACACGAATCTTAAGCGTACCTTCCCGCTGCTTTTCATCGTCTCTCACGATGACCGCATACCAACGGGTTCCGCCACATAAAAACAGCCAGACAACACACTAACCGGCTCTGCTTGTACAGAGTTGTCAGGCCGATTGTTCTGGCACTTCGGCATTTGCGCTATATTTCAACCCTAGTTTTACTTTTCTGGTACCGCAAGTCGATCCGAGCCATTACCGACCTTGGGTGACGGTACCCGCCTCGACACGCTGCGGCCCGGACCGTGAAGCGAGCCCCTGGCGACCCACGCCCCCATGAATAGACAGCAAAGATTACCCAACCAGCCGACAACGCAGTGACTGATGAGGCTTCATCAGACTGAGGTCATAGCAGCCAGCCGTAATGGCGCTCGTCGTGGAGAATCCGGAGCTCGAGCAAACTGATAGGGAAGGCCGTCGCCAGGGTGATGCGCGCCAGGCCCAGCAGCATCCCGAGAGCCACGACCTCGTGTGCGGGGTTGCCCGGTGGCAGCCACGGCCCCCTACCCCGCCGCCAGTCTGGCCACGCAGCGCTCCACCGCGCCGCGATAGCCGCCGCCGAACAGCAGCAGGTGGTTGAGCAGCGGATAGAGCTGGAACAGCGCCTCGCGCCGCGGCCAGTCGGCCGGGGCCTCGCCGTCCCAGTAGGCCTCGAAGAAGGCCTCGCCCGGCGAGCCGAACAGGCTCAGCATGGCCAGGTCCACCTCCGGGTAGTGGCGGTAGACCGCCGGGTCGATGAGCGCCGGCCCCCGCGGCGTGAACAGCACGTTGCCCGACCATAGGTCGCCATGCACCAGGCTCGCCGGGGCGTCCGGCAGCCAGGCCTCGAGTCCCTCGGCCACGGCCTCCACCCGCCGGCGCAATCGCGCGTCCAGCAGCCCGCGCGCCTGGCAGGCCTCGGCCAGCGGCAGCAGGCGCCGCTGGCGCTGGAAGGCGCGCCCGTCGGCGAGCGGCGCATTGGGCTGGGGCGTCGCCCCGCAGGCGTTGTCCCGGGGCCAGCCGTGGGCCTCCCCGGTCACGCCGTGCAGCCGGCGCAGCCCCTCGCCCAGGGCCGCCGCATCGCGGCCCCGCCCGGGCGCCGTCTCGAGCGCCTCCATCACCAGCCAGCCATCGCCCTCGGCGAGCACCGCGGGCACTACCAGGCCGCTGTCCGCCGCCCGCAGGGCACGCAGCCCGTCGGCCTCCCCGGCCAGGCGGTCGGGATCGTCGCGCTTGACCACCATCGGGCCCTGGTCGGTGGCCAGGCGGTAGACCGCCGCGATATCCCCGCCGGCCAGCGGTTCCGGCTCACCCGCCGGCACCAGCCCGGCCGTTTCCAGGTTTCTCGCCAGCGTCGCCTCCATGGCACGTCTCCTCTGATGCGCGTCTCCCCCAGGCTTGCCGGCCGGCGCCCGCTCGTCAAGCCGGCCGCCGAGACGAAAAAAGCCGCCCGGACGGGCGGCAACAGGGAGCAAGGGACAACAGAGGGGCCACGGCCCCGTGAATCACTCGGGCATCAGCACGGCGTCGATGACGTGGATCACGCCGTTGCTGGCCTCGATATCGGCCTGGACCACGGTGGCGTCATCGATCATCACGCTGCCGTCCATGGTGGTGATGGTGAGATCCTGGCCCTGGACGGTGGTAGCGCTGTCGGTGGCCATGGCGTCCTCGGCCATGACCTTCCCGGGCACTACGTGGTAGGTCAGGATCGCCTCCAGCTGGTCCCGGTTCTCCTCCTCCAGCAGCGACTCCACGGTGCCCTCCGGCAGCGCGGCGAAGGCCTCGTCGGTGGGAGCGAAGACGGTGAAGGGCCCCTCCCCCTTGAGGGTCTCGACCAGGCCGGCGGCCTCGACCGCGGCGACCAGGGTCTCGAACTGGCCCGCTTCCACGGCGGTGTCGACGATGTCCTGCTTGTCGCCATGATGATCGGCCAGGACGGCACCGGCCAGCATCAGGCCGGCGACGCCGGCGCCGAGGGTCAGGGGAAGGCTGGGACGGATAGTGCGCATGGTGTCTCTCTCCTCTCGGGCCGCCGGTGGTCGACCGGTCTGCCCCTTGGTGGGAACCCGGTCGGGCATCTTTCGCCTCGACCTATACACACCCTAGACAATGTATAGGATTTGAACAAGAAATTTTTCATTCCTGTACAAGAAACTCCACCGGGCTGACGCGCGCCCCCTTCCTGTGGCACAACGGGAACACTCACCCCAAAGGAGAACGACCATGTACAAGCTGGCCTTCTTCGTCCCCGTGGAGGACGCCGAGACGGTCAAGGAGGCGGTCTTCGCCACCGGCGCCGGGCGCATCGGCGACTACGAGGCGTGCTGCTTCCAGACCCCGGGCACCGGGCAGTTCCGGCCCCTGGCCGGTGCCGACCCGCACATCGGCCGGGTCGGCGACCTGGAACGCGTGGAGGAGCTCAAGGTGGAACTGGTCTGCGAGGACGCGCTGATCCACGAGGCGGTGGCGGCGCTCAGGGCCGCCCATCCCTACGAGGAGCCGGCCTTCGATGTCTGGAAGCTGGAAGCCTTCTGAGGCCGCTGACGACGGCGGCCCCGACGCCAGGCGCCGGGGCCGCCGGTTGCCCGGGGCGAACCGCACTCAGCCCAGCCGCTCGGCGAGGCGCGCCTCCAGGGTACGCTGGTCCTCGTCGAAGCGGCGGATGCCCTCGGCCAGCTTGTCGTTGGCCATGGCGTCCTGGTTGTGGCCCCAGCGGAAGGCGGGCTCGTCGAGCGGCGCGGGGCGCTCGCCGGCGGCGGGAATCTCCACGGCCCGGGCGACCTCGCCCTCCTCGGCCGCCAGCTCCTCGAGCAGCGCCGGCGAGATGGTCAGGCGCGGGCAGCCGGCCAGCGCCAGTACCTGGCCGACGGTGCGGAAGCTCGCCCCCATCACCACGGTGGCGTAGCCGCCACGGCCGACCCGCTCGCAGACCCCGCGTACGAAGCGCACGCCCGGGTCCTCCTCGGGGGCATAGTCGCGGCCGGTCGCCTGCTTGTACCAGTCGGTGACCCGGCCGACGAAGGGCGAGACCAGGAAGACCCCGGCGTCGAAGCAGGCCTGGGCCTGGGCCTCGCTGAACAGCAGGGTCAGGTTGCACTGGATGCCGTCGCGTTCCAGTACCTCGGCGGCGCGGATCCCCTCCCAGGTGGAGGCGAGCTTGATCAGCACGCGTTCGCGGCCCACGCCGCGCCTGTCGTAGAGCTCCACCAGCTCGTGGGCCTTGCGGATGCTGGCCTGGGTGTCGAAGGAGAGCCGCGCGGCCACCTCGGTGGAGACCCGCCCCGGGACGCGCTTGGCGATCTCCGCGCCCTTGGCCACGGCGAGGCGATCCACGGCATGCTCGAGGCGCGCCTGGGGGTCCCGGAACTCGCCCTTGACGGCGGCGAGTTCGGCGTCGATCAGCGCCTGGTAGCCCGGCATATCGAAGGCCTTGAGCAGCAGCGAGGGGTTGGTGGTGGCGTCGTGCGGCCGGTAGCGCTCGATGGCATCCAGGTCACCGGTGTCGGCGACCACCAGGGAGTGTGTCTTCAGGGCGTCGAGTCGTGTGGTCATGCGGTTCCTCCCGGGAGATTCAGTGAGTGCCATGGCGTTCGGCCAGGCACCGGCGGTAGCGGGCGTAGACCTCGCGGTAGGCGGCGACGCCGGCCGGGTCGGGCTCGGCCCGCGAGGCCTCGTCGAGGTGCACCAGGCGCGCGCAGAGGTCGGCCAGCTCGCCGCCCCGGTGGCACCAGGCGGCCTGCAGGGCGGCGCCCAGGGCCGCGGCGTCGGCGATCTCGGGGCAGATCACCCGGCTGCCGGTGACGTCGGCGACCATCTGCCGCCACACCGGGCTGCGCGAGCCGCCGCCGATCAGGCGGATCTCGTGCAGCCCCTCGGCCAGTTGGCCGAACTGGTCCAGGCCGTAGCGCAGGCCCAGGGTGGCGCCCTCCACCACCGCCCGGCACAGGTTGGCCTGGGTGGTGTTGACGCTGGTCAGGCCGTCGAGGCTGGCGGTGGCCTCGGGCAGCATGGGTACCCGCTCGCCGTTGAAGAAGGGCAGCAGGGTGACCCCCTCGGCGCCGATGGGCGCGCTAGCGATCCGCTCGCCGAAGCTCGCCAGGTCGAGGCCGAACAGCTCGCGGATCCGCGTGGTCGCCGAGGTCACGTTCATGGTGCAGACCAGCGGCAGCCAGCCGCCGTGGCTGGCGCAGAAGTTGGCCACCATGGCGCTGTCGGGCACCACCGGCTCGGGGGAGTGGGCGCAGATGGTGCCCGAGGTGCCGAGGCTCAGGGTCACCAGGCCCGGGCGGATGTTACCGGTGCCGATGGCGCCGAGCATGTTGTCGCCGCCCCCGCTCGACACCAGCACATCGTCGGCCAGCCCCAGCTCGCGGGCCACCTCGGGGCGCACGGTGCCCGCCGGTTCATGGGCGTCGATCAGCCGCGGCAGCACCCGCTCGGCGTCGAGTTCCGGGGCGATCTCGGTCAGGACGTCGTGGCGCCAGCGCCGCGTGCGGGTGTCGAAGTAGCCGGTGCCGGAGGCGTCGCCGGCCTCGGCCACCCGCTCGCCGGTGAGCCAGAAGTTGAGGTAGTCGTGAGGCAGCAGCAGGGTGGCGATGCGCGCATAGGCCTCGGGCCGGGCGTCACGCAACCAGGCGATCTTGGAGGCGGTGTAGCCGGTCTGCAGCACCAGGCCGAGCCGGTCGAGGCAGCCCGCCTCACCGCCCAGGCGCTGGATCAGCTCGGCGTTCCAGGCCGCGGTCTCGGTATCGCACCACAGCTTGGCCGGATGCACCGCCTCGCCGGCAGCGTCCAGGGCCACCAGGCCGTGCTGCTGGCCGGAGACGCCGATGGCGCGAATCGCCCGGCGGTCGATGCCGGTCATCGCCAGCACCTCGTCGAAGGCGCCACGCAGCGCCGCGATCCACTCGCCGGGGTCCTGCTCGCGGCGGCCGCCCTCCCCCTCGTCCAGGCGGTGCGGCCGGCTCGCCTCGCCGAGGACCCGCGCGCGGTCGACATCGACCACCACCACCTTGGTGCTCTGGGTCCCGCAGTCCACGCCGATGTACATCAAGCCTCTCCTCGTGTCGTCACCAGTGCCTCCAGTGTGGCACGGCTGCCGCCTTCGTGGAGCGAGGTCAGGGCCGACAGGTAGGCCTCACGAAAGCGGGGGGCCTCGGCCAGGTCGCCGAACAGCTCGCGATTCTCGATGAAGGCGGTGGGCCGGATGCGATTCTCGGCGGCGATGGCCATCAATTCCTCCCTGAGACGATCCACCACCGCGATGGGGTCGCCCGCCTCGTCGACGCCCTCGGCGTAGCGCGCCCAGCTGGCCACCACCGCCGCGCTGCGCCGGATCTCGCCGCCCCGGGCCAGTTGCTCGCGGATCACCGGCACCAGCCACTTGGGAATGCGATCCGAGCTCTCGGCGCAGAGCCGCGCCAGGGTGTCCTTCACCTCGGGGTTGGCGAAGCGCTCGATCAGGGTCAGGCGATAGTCCTCCAGGTCGATGCCCGGCACCGGGGCCAGGGTCGGCGAGCCCTCGAGGCGCATGTAGTCGAGCAGGAAGTCGACGAACAGCGGGTCCCGGCACACCTCGTGGGCATAGCGGTAGCCGGCCAGGTAGCCGAAGTAGGTCAGCGCCTGATGGCTGGCGTTGAGCAGGCGCAGCTTCATCAGCTCGTAGGGCACCACGTCGTCCACCAGCTGCACCCCGGCCGTCTCCAGCGGCGGGCGGCCGACGACGAAGCGATCCTCCAGTACCCACTGGGTGAAGGGCTCGCAGACCACCGGCCAGGCGTCCTCGACGTCGAAGCATTCGCTCAGCTCGGCGATGTCGGACTCGGCGGTCACCGGGGTGATGCGGTCCACCATGGCGTTGGGAAAGGCCACCGAGGCCTCGATCCAGTCGGCGAGCGCCGGGTCCCGGGCCCGGGCGTAGGCGGTGAAGGTCTCTTTCGCCACCTCGCCGTTGCCCTGGATGTTGTCGCAGGACATCAGGGTGAAGGGCGGAATGCCGCGCTCGCGGCGACGCGCCAGGCCCTCGACGATCAGCCCGAAGGTCGTCTTCGGCGCCTCGGGGTGTTCCAGGTCGTGGCGGATGTCGGGGTTCTCCAGGTCGAACTCGCCGGAGACCGGATGGAAGTTGTAGCCGCCCTCGGTGACGGTCAGCGAGACGATGCGGATCGCCGGATCGGCGAGGCGTTCCACCACCCCCGCCGGGTCGTCGGGGGCGAACAGGTAATCCACCAGGCTGCCGATGACCCGCGGCTCACGGCGGCCGTCGGGGTGCTTGATCACCAGGGTGTAGAGGTGGTCCTGGGCGGCCAGGACCTCCCGCATGCGGCGGTCGCCGGGCATCACCCCGACACCGACGATGCCCCAGTCCAGCGCCTCGCCGCGGTTCATCAGCGCATCCAGGTACATCGCCTGGTGGGCGCGGTGGAAGCCACCCACCCCGAAGTGGACGATGCCGGGGGTGACGGCGCCGCGATCATAGCCGGGCGTGGCGATCTCGGAGGCCAGCCGGTCCAGGTTGGCGTTGGTGAGTCGAGTCATGGGAATCTCCGGCCGAGCGCGCTCGGCGTGTCGGCCCGTGGCACGGCGTCAGCGCCACACCAGGTCGGGCGTAATGGAATGGGTCTTGACCAGGCGGGCGTTGGGCATGTCCTTGTGGCGCGCCTTCTCCAGGGCGCCGGCGGCATCCTGGCCCATGTCCAGCCAGCGGTCGAAAAGCCGCTGTTCGAGGACGTCGTCGGCCACATCCAGCATCACAGTCAGGTCGAACAGGGGATGCAGCTCGGTCCAGGGCGCCTGGTCGAGCAGCAGGTAGTTGCCCTCGACGATGACGACGCGGTGCTCGAGCGTGATCAGGCGTCCGCCGGCACGGGCCAGGTCCAGGGGCCGATCGAATACCGGCACCGCCACCGGCCGGTCGGCGCGGCGAATGCGCTCGAGGCCGACGCGCAGGCCGTCGACGTCGAAGGTATGCGGGGCCCCCTTGACCGACACCTGGTCGTCGGGTTCCAGCACGGCGTTATCGAAGTGGTAGCCATCCATCGGCACCACCGCGGACTGGCCCGGCAGGCTCTCGTCGATGGCCTCGCGCAGGCGCTCCGAGCGATAGGACTTGCCGGCCCCGGGCGGGCCGGCCAGGGCCACCACGAAGCGTGACTGACCCTCGGCGGCCTCTACCACCTGACGGGCGAGTTCGTGGAGTTCTGGCATCATGGGAAGACCTCAGCTCATCCAGTTGCCGCCGTCGACGTTCAGCGTCTGGGCCACCACGTACTCGCTGTCGTCGCCGGCCAGGAAGACCGCCGGGCCGGCGTAGTCTTCCGGTCGTCCCATCCGCCCATAGGGCACCGCCTCGCCCACCAGACGCTTCTTCTCGCCGAGGGGCCGTCCCTCGTAGCGGGCGAAGAGGGCGTCCACCTCGCCCCACATGGGGGTGTCCACCACCCCGGGGGCGATGCCGTTGACGCGGATGCCGTACTGGATCAGGTCCAGGGCACAGGACTGGGTCAGGCTGATCACCGCCGCCTTGGTGGCGCAGTACATGCTCACCAGCGGCTCGCCGCGGCGCCCCGCCTGGGAGGCCATATTGATGATCCTCCCCCCTTGGCCACGGTCCACCATCGCCTTGGCCACCGCCTGGAGGGTGAAGAACAGGCCCTTGACGTTGACGGCGAACTGCTTGTCGTAGCTCGCCTCGGTCACCTCCAGCACCGGGGCCATGTCGAAGACGGCGGCGTTGTTGACCAGGATGTCGATGCCGCCGAAGCGCTCGGTGACGCTTTCCACCATGGCGTCGATGGCCTGGCGATCGCAGACGTCCAGGCGCACGCCCATCAGGCGGGAGGCGGCATGGCCCTCGCCTTCCAGCGTGGCCAGGGCCTCGTCGATGGCGCCCTGGTCGATGTCGGCGATGACCATCGAGGCGCCCTCCTCCAGGTAGGCCCGGGAGATGGAAAGGCCGATGCCGCGGGCGCCTCCGGTGACGACGGCGATCCGATCTTGCAGTTTCATATGGCGTGTCTCGCTATGTGGGGTGGATGGTGGATGGCAAATGCGCAGGGCCTAGGCCTGCACTCGTCGGCGCCAGGCTTGCACCAGTGGCTCGAGGTCCCGCATGCGCTCGATGACCCGCCAGGCGCCGGCCGCGGCCAGGCGTTCGGCCTGGCCCGGCTGCACATGGCTGGCACCGGTGAAGCCGATCACCGTCATGCCGGCGGCGTGGGCGGCGGTGACCCCGGAGACGCTGTCCTCCACCACCAGGCAGTGCGCCGGCGGGGTGCAAAGCGTCTCGGCGGCCAGGCGGTAGAGGGCGGGATCCGGCTTGGGACGGGCCACCTGCTCGGCGGTGAACACCGGCGCCCCGGCGAGGAGGGCAGCGAGCCCGGTGGTGGAAAGCGAGGCCAGCACCCGCCGACGCCGGCTGTTGGAGACCACCGCCTTGGGCAGGTCGATGGCCTCGATGGCCGTGGTCACCCCCGGCATCGCCTGGAGCTCCCGGGCCAGCCGCGCCTCGATGGTGTCGTCCACCAGATCGGTGGCCGCCGGCGGCAAACGATGCGCGCTCAGGCCCTCCAGGTGGCGCAGAATATCGGCGGTGGTCATGCCCAGCGCCTGGCTGAGCACGGTGTCGGCGTCCAGGTCCGGCAACCACTCGCCGAGCAGCTCCACCAGGGTCGCCTCGGCGATCGCCTCGCTGTCCACCAGCACGCCGTCGCAATCGAAGATCAGGGTCTCCATGGGGTCCCCTCAGGCGCCGTTGACGTCGGTGGCGGCGCGGTTGTCCTGACGACGCAGGCCGGCCAGCGGGTGCAGCTCGAGGCTGGGAAGGGCCAGGCCATCGCTGTCGAAGAGATGGGCGCGGCCGGACTCGAAGCCGAAGCGCACCTTGTCGTGCACGCGATGGGCGACGTCGCCGTCGGCCATGATGGTCACCATGGCGTCGTCCATCTGGACGTACAGCGAGGTCTGGCCCCCCAGGCGCTCGAGTACCTGGATATCGCCGGAAAGCGGACCCTGGTCATCGTCGAGCACCAGGTGCTCGGGGCGGATGCCCAGCTCCAGCGCCGTACCGGGACGCAGGTCCCGGCCCTCCACCGGCACCTTGGTGACGCCGCCGCCCGGCAGGCGCACCCTGACCCCCTCGGCATCGGCCTCCACCACTTCGACGGGCAGGAAGTTCATCTTCGGCGAGCCGATGAAGCCGGCCACGAAGCGGTTGCGGGGATGGTGGTAGAGCTCCATGGGCGAACCGACCTGCTCCACCACGCCGCCCTGCAGCACCACGATCTTGTCGGCCATGGTCATGGCCTCGATCTGGTCGTGGGTGACGTAGATCATGGTGGCATCCAGCTCCTCGTGGAGCCGCGCCAGCTCGATGCGCATCTGTACCCGCAGCGCCGCGTCCAGGTTGGAAAGCGGCTCGTCGAACAGGAAGATGCTGGGGTTGCGCACGATGGCGCGGCCGATGGCCACCCGTTGGCGCTGGCCGCCGGAGAGCGCCTTGGGCTTGCGGTCGAGCAGCGGTTCGAGCTGCAGGATCCGCGCCGCCTCGCGCACCTTGTCGCGGCGTTGCTCCTTGTCGACGCCGGCCAGGCGCAGGCTGAAGCCCATGTTGTCCTCGACGGTCATGTGCGGGTAGAGCGCATAGCTCTGGAACACCATGGCCAGGCCGCGATCGGCGGGACCGACCTCGTTCATGCGCGTGCCATCGATCATGATGTCGCCGGAGGTGGCGCTCTCCAGGCCGGCGATCATGCGCAGCAGGGTCGACTTGCCGCAGCCGGAAGGGCCGACGAAGACCACGAACTCCTTGTCGTTGACCTCCAGATCGACGCCCTTGATGACGTGGGTGTCATCGAAGCTCTTGGTGACCTGATTGAGTTGTAATGTTGCCATGTTGGAGACTCCCGGATTACTTGACGGCGCCGAAGGTGAGGCCACGTACCATCTGCTTCTGGGTCAACCAGCCGAACACCAGGATGGGTGCGATGGCCATGGTCGAGGCGGCGGAGAGCTTGGCCCAGAACAGGCCTTCGGGGCTGGAAAAAGAGGCGATGTAGGCGGTCAGGGGGGCCGCATTGGATGAGGTGAGGTTGAGGCTCCAGAAGGCCTCGTTCCAACTGAGGATCACCGACAGCAGCCCGGTGGAGGCAATGCCCGGCAGGGTCAGCGGCAGCAGCAGGAACACCACCTCCTGGAGAGTGCTGGCGCCGTCCATGCGGCCCGCCTCGAGGATGTCCTTGGGCAGGTCCTTGAAGAAGGTGTAGAGCATCCACACCACGATCGGCAGGTTCATCAGCGTGTAGACGATGGTCAGGCCGGTGCGGGTGTCCAGCAGCCCGACGTCGCGGAACAGCAGGTAGATCGGTACCAGCACGCCCACCGGCGGCAGCATCTTGGTGGAGAGCATCCACAGCAGGGTGCCCTTGGTGCGCTTGGTGGGCAGGAAGGCCATGGAATAGGCCGAGGGAATGGCGATCAACAGCGCCGCGAGCGTCGAGCCGAAGGCCACCACCACGCTGTTCAGGGCGAACTTGAAGTAGTCTGCGCGCAGCTGGACCTCGGCATAGCTCTCCAGCGTCGGCGAGAAGATCAGGCTGGGGTCGGCGATGGCCGCCGACTCGGTCTTGAAGCCGGTCAGCACCATCCAGAAGATCGGGAAGAAGATCAGGCAGGCGATCGCCCAGCCCAGCACCGTCAGCCCCAGCCGGCGGGTTCGCGCCGAGCTCAGCGTCGAGGTGCGAGGTATCGGGACGGCCGGTGCCTGTCCGTCGGCGGCGAGGGTCTTGGTCTTGGCAGTGGTCATGAGAAGCCTCCGGCGCTAGCTTTCCAGGTTCTTGGCCACCATGCGGACCAGGAAGATGGCGACGATATTGGCGAGGATGATGGCGATCACCCCACCCGCGGAAGCCATGCCCACATCGAAGTCGAGCAGGGCCTGGATGTAGATCAGGAAGGCCAGGTTGGTGGTGGCCAGTCCCGGCCCGCCGGAGGTGGTGACGAAGATCTCGGCGAAGATGGTCAGCAGGAAGATCATCTCGATCATGATCACCACGCTGATCGCCCGCTTGAGGTGCGGCAGGGTGATGAAGAAGAAGATCGCCACCGGCCCGGCGCCATCCATGCGCGCCGCCTCGACCTGGTCGTCGTCCAGCGACTGGATGGCGGTGAGCAGGATCAATAGCGCGAAGGGCAGCCACTGCCAGGAGACGATGATGATGATCGAGGTCAGCGGCAGCGACGAGAACCAGTCCACGGCGGGCAGGCCGAAGGATTCGGCCACCCAGGAGAGCACGCCGTTGGAGGGGTGCATCATCATGTTCTTCCACACCAGGGCGCTCACCGTGGGCATGACGAAGAACGGCGAGATGGCCAGCACCCGGGCCACGCCGCGCCCGGGGAACTCCTGCTGGAAGAGCACCGCCAGCAGGGTGCCGCCGACCACGGTGATCGCCAGCACCGCCCCGACCAGCAGCAGCGTATTGCCCATCGCCGCCCACAGCGCCGGGTCGGTGAACAGGTAGCGGTAGTTTTCCAGCCCGGCGAAGCCGGTCATCTCCGGCATCAGCAGGTTGTAGCGCTGCAGCGAGAACCATACGGTCATCGCCAGCGGCACGATCATCCACAGAAACAGCAGGGTAACGGCGGGCGCCTGCAGCGACAGGGTACGGAGGCCCCCGACGGTGCGCCCGGCGGCTCGTGTCTTGGTCATGATCTGGCCCATTGGGATGGGAGGGATGGTGCCGGCCGGGGTGTTCCCCGGCCGACGCGAGGGATCAATCCAGGTAGCCGGCGCGCTGCATGGTGCGCTCGGTGGCACGCTGCGCGGTCTGCAGCGCCTGCTCCACCGTGACGTCACCGGTCAACGCCGAGGCGACGGTCTGACCGACCTGGGTGCCGATGGACTGGAACTCGGGAATGCCCACGAACTGCACGCCGATGTAGGGGCTGGGCTCCAGGGTCGAGTCGGTGGGATCGGCGCCCCGGATCGCCTCCAGCACGAAGTCGGCGAAGGGCGCCGCCTGCTGGTACTTCTCGTTGGCGTAGGTGGATTCGCGGGTGCCCGGCGGCACGCTGGTCCAGCCCTGGGTCTCGCCCACCAGCTCGATATACTCCCTGGAGGTCGCCCACTGGATGAAGGTCCTGGCGGCTTCCTGGTTCTCGGACGAGGCCGGGATGCCCAGCGCCCAAGACCACAGCCAGTGGGAGCCCTTGGGCGTCTCGGCCACCGGCGCCGGGGCGAAGCCCAGCCGGTCGGCGACCTCGGATTCGTCCGGGTCGTAGAGCTTGCCGGCCGCCGAGGTGGCGTCGACCCACATGGCGCAGTTGCCGCGGGAGAACAGTGCCAGGTTCTCGTTGAAGCCGTTGGAGCTGGCGCCCGGCGGGCCGTAGTTGTCCAGCAGGTCGACGTAGAAGGAAATCGCCTCCTGCCAGGCGGGGGAGTCGAGCTCGGGGTGCCACTCCTCGTCGAACCAGCGACCGCCGAAGGTGTTCACCAGGGTCGAGACGAAGGCCATGTTCTCGCCCCAGCCCGGCTTGCCGCGCAGGCAGATGCCATAGGTCTCGCTATCCGGGTCGTGGAGCTCGGCGGCCCAGTCGCGTACCTCCTCCCAGCTGGGCTGCTCGGGGACCTCGATCCCCGCCGCGTCGAACAGGTCCTGGCGGTAGTACATCATCGAACTCTCGCCGTAGAACGGCAGCGCATGCAGGGTACCGTCATGGGAGAGGCCGTCGCGGACCGACTGCAGCAGGTCATCGACGTCATACGCCTCCGGCAGGTCGTCGAGGGGCGTCAGCCAACCGCGCTCGGCCCAGATGGGTACCTCGTAGGTGCCGATGGTCATGACGTCGAACTGGCCGCCCCCGGTGGCGACGTCGGTGGTCAGTCGCTGGCGCAGCACGTTCTCCTCCAGCACCACCCAGTCGAGCTCGATGTCGGGGTGGGCCGCCTCGAACTCCTCGGTGAGGCTCTGCATGATCACCATGTCGTTGTTGTTGACCGTGGCGACGGTGATCTCGGTCTGTGCCTGGGCCTGGGAGGCGGCGGCGACGGCCGCCGTCAGGGTGGCCAGCGGCAGGGCTCGGGTGAGCTTCATGATGGGCTCCTCTCGGGACTCGTGTTGTTGTGTGTCGCGTCATCCTGATCAATTTGATCATCGATCAATCAAATGATCGGACACGGACCCAAAAAAAGCAAAGCCCGGAGCCCTAGACTTTGGTCGGAGAGAGTCGGGTGGACGGGCGGCTCAGCTCCCCGCCCGCTCGGTGATATAACGCGCCGCCACCTCGTCGGTGACCAGCCCCTTGAGCCAACCGCCGCGCAGGGCGGCGAGGATGGCCGGCGCCTTGCCGAGCCCCCCGGCCAGGGCCACCAGCGACTGGCCGGCCAGCATCTCCAGCGGCAGGCTGGTGATGCGGCGGCTGGTCGAGCAGTCGATCAACTCGCCCCGGGCGTTCATCGGCCAACCGAGGAGTTCGCCCACCGCCTCCAGGTCGAGGAGTTCCTCGAGCTCCTCCTCGGTGATGAAGTGATCCTGGAAGAGGGTCGCCTGGCGGTCGATCTTGCCGATACCGATGAAGCCCGCCTCGGCCCGGCGGGCGACCTCGGTGATGGCCCGGAAGAGGTACTGCTGCTGCATCGCCTCCTTCTCCTCCACGGAGCCGGCCACCACCGGCGCCGGCAGCAGGAAGCGCTCGCCGCCGGTCTTGTCGGCCAGCACCATGACGCCGTCATAGCGGTTGGCCGAGCCGTCGCGGGCGACGTTGCCCACCAGCGAGACGAAGCGGTGCTGGGGGCGCTCCATCCGGCTGAGCGACTCCACGGTGGCGCGCACCGAGCGGCCGGTACCCAGCGCCAGGGTCAGCGGCTCGCTGCGCTCCACCAGGCGGGCGATGCGCTCGGCGCCGGCCACCGCCAGGTAGTTCGCGGCGCCATCGGAGGCACCCGGCTCGGCGGGCACCACGTCGCAGAAGTCCAGGGCGAAGCGCTCGCGAATGGCGCCGGCCAGGGCCATGCAGGAGGCAATGGGGTGGTCGATGTGCACCTTGATCAGCCCCTCCTGGCGGGCCAGGGCCAGCAGGCGCTGTACCCCGGGGCGCGACACGCCCAGTTGCTGGGCGATCTCGTCCTGGGTCATGCCCCCCACGAAGGACATCCAGGCCGCACGCGCCGCCTGATCCAGCTTTACCTCGAACTTGTCCACGGTGCGTCCTTGTCCTCGCTGCCCCGCAGGATCGGCGCCAGGCCGAGCCCGTCAGGCTGAACCAAAATAGCGCTCGCGATCCTCGGCGGTGATGTCGCTGATATGCAGCGGGAACACCAGGTCGCGGCGGTCGGTGTAGAAGTGGCGCAGGGTGCGCTCGATGGTGGGGAAGGCGAGCTCGTCCCAGGGAATCTCGTGTTCCTCGAAGAGCGCCACCTCCAGGCTCTCGGGGCCGGCGTCGAAGCCGCCGGCCAGATCGGCGCGGAAGATCATGTAGACTTGGTTGATGTGCGGCAGGTTGATCAGGGTGTAGAGCCCGTGGATATCCACCTCGGCGCAGGCCTCCTCGCGGGTCTCCCGGGCGGCGGCCTCGACGGTGGTCTCGGCGTTCTCCATGAAGCCCGCCGGCAGGGTCCAGAACCCCTTGCGCGGGGCGATGGCGCGGCGGCACAGCAGCACCCGGGTGCCGCTCACCGGCAGGGTGCCGGCGACGATGCGCGGGTTCTGGTAATGGATGGTGCCGCACTCGTCGCACAGGTAGCGCGGGCGGTCATCCCCCTCGGGAATCGCGAAGCGCACGGTATGGCCGCAGTGGCTGCAGAAGTTCATGGGGCTCCCTGGCAGGCTGACGGGCTTGACGCCGCTCGAGGCGGCCGGGTAGAAGAGATCAAACCCGACGGAAATCCCATGTTAGAGAAACTTCGCGAACGCCTGCAAGCGCACCGCCCCCGCCGCGTGGCGCTGCGCCTGCCCGAGGCGGCGGTACTGATGCCCATCGTCGACCGCCCCGAGCCCACCCTGCTGTTCACCCGCCGCGCCGACCACCTCAACACCCACAGCGGCCAGGTCGCCTTTCCCGGCGGCAAGCGCGAGGCCCGGGATCCCGACCTGCTGACCACCGCGCTGCGCGAGTCCCGGGAGGAGATCGCCCTGCCCCCCGAGTGCGTCGAGCTGCTGGGCCGGCTGTCGGACGTGGTCTCGCTGCACGGCATTCGCGTCACCCCCTATGTGGGCCTGATTCCCCCCGACCTGCCGCTCACGCCCGATCCCACCGAACTCGACACCCTCTTCGAGGTGCCGCTGGCGCTGTTCCTCGAGGATCGTCGCCACCATACCGACGTCATCCCCGTGGACGGCCGCCCCTACTACGTTCCCAACTACCACGTGGATGGCCAGGTGATCTGGGGCCTCTCGGCGATGATGCTGGTGGAACTGCTCGCCGAGGGCTTCGGGCAGTCGGTGAGCCTGCACCGTGAGCCGGCGGGGCGGCTGTGTTACTTTCCCGAGCGCCTGGCGCGCATCCAGCAGCGCGCCACGTCCTGAGCGACCATGGAGACGACGACGCTGAACCACGCCCCCGCCCTCTCGCCCGTGGCCCTGCCCCGCCTGATCGATGCCCTGGTGGAACAGGGCTGGTACGTCGGCGAGGGGGACCTCGATGCCCACCTCTGCGCCGAGCTGCATGCCGAGCTGACGGCCATGGCCGAGCGCGACGCCCTGGCGGCCGCCGGCATCGGCCGTGGCAGCGAGCATGCGCTGCGCCGCGACATCCGCGGCGACGCCATCCGCTGGCTGGACCGCGAGAGCCAGGCCCAGCGCCGCTACCTGGAGGCCATGGGCGAGCTGCAGCAGGCCCTCAACCAGGCGCTCTTCCTGGGGCTGTTCGAGTACGAGGCCCACTTCGCCCACTACCCGCCCGGCGCCTTCTACCGCAAGCACCTGGACAGCTTCCGCGGCCGCGCCAACCGGGTCATCTCCACCGTCGGCTACCTCAACCCCGGCTGGCCCGCCGACGGCGGCGGCGAGATGCGGATCTTCGCCGCCGACGCCCCCGATCGCGAGGTGGCGAAGGTACGCCCCGAGGCCGGCACCTTCGCCTGCTTCCTCGCCGACAGCGTGCCCCACGAGGTGCTGCCGACCCGCCTGCCGCGGGCCAGTATCGCCGGCTGGTTCCGGCGCAACGCCTCGCTGGGCGGCCTGGTGGACCCGGCGCACTGATGGCGGCGGGCGCCTAGGAGCCTGTCGGATTCGACCGATCGTCGCCAGGGATTCGGACGGGCGCCTAGACTGCAAGGGGCAGGCGTGGTCTCCCCCGAGGCCACCGCACCCAAGCCCGCGCAGGGAGGTCCAAGATGAACAAGACCGCCGTCCGCACCCTCCAACAGTTCCTCCAGAAGCACGACACCTACAGCGGCCGCATCGACGGCATCCGCGGCCCCAAGACCCGCGCCGCCGTTGAGGCCAGCCTCGCGACCCTCGCCGACGAACTGCCCAAGGGCGCCGACGCCTGGAGCGACCGACGCCGCGCCATCGCCTGCCTGCAGCTCGCCTGTCGTCGGCACAAGATCGAGGTCGGGCCCATCGACGGCCTCTGGGGCCCGCAGACCGAGTACGCCACCGAGGTCCTGGCCCATCTCCAGGCCACCGGCAAGAAGCCCGCGCCCTGGCGCGACCAGCAGCCACTGGACGCCAACCCCAACGGCTGGCCACGGGAGGCGGAGCTCACCCAGGCCCTCGGCACCCCGACCCGCAAGCCGCCCCTAGTGGTGGTGCCCTGCCCCTGGCCGCTGGCCCTGGCCTGGGACCTCAACACTCGCCCCTCCGGCATCGGCTGCCACGAGCAGGTGGCCGACAGCCTGGCCCGGGTGCTGGCCCGCATCCACGACCACTACGGCCCCGAGCGCCTACGGGAACTGGGCCTGCATCGCTACGGCGGCTGCTACAACAAGCGTCGCAAGCGCGGCGGCACCAGCTGGTCCACCCACGCCTGGGGTATCGCCATCGACTGGGACCCGGCCCACAACAAGCTCAAGTGGGGCCGCGACCGGGCACGCCTGGCCGGGCCGGAGTACGACACCTGGTGGCGGCTCTGGGAGGAGGAAGGCTGGGTCAGCCTGGGCCGCACCCGCAACTTCGACTGGATGCACGTGCAGGCCGCCAAGCCATAGGGCCCGAGGCGACGAGGCCGGCGCCCTGCCCCGGCGATGCCCGACAGGCTCAACCCAGCATCCTCAGGTACTGCCCGAGCACCACGGCGTTGTTGTGGCGCTCGTCCTTCGAGGCGAACACCAGGGTGACGGGCTCGCGGGCGGCGCGCTCGGCCAGTGGCCGCAGCGTCTCGCGGTGGGCCTTGAGCTCGGCCAGGTAGCGGCGGCGGAACTCGCCCCAGCCGAGCTCGCCGGCGTGGAACGCCTTGCGCAGCTCGTCGCTGGGGGCGGCTTCCTTGGGCCAGGCGTCGATGCGCGCCTCGGCCTTGGCCAGGCCCCGCGGCCAGAGGCGGTCGACCAGGACCCGGTAGCCATCCTCATGACTGGGTGCCACGAAGGCCCGCTTCAAGTGAATCGACATAATCAGAGGGTGATGACCTGGTCGGGCGGGTTGCCGCCCAGGGCCGCATAGAGGTCCGGGAAGCAGCCGATGGGCACGCCGGGCATCAGGCGGTCGGCGATCTCGCGCTCGTAGCAGCACTGGTCGCAGCCCATCAGCAGCATGCCGCTTTGCTCGGCCACGGCACGCAGCCGCTCGCCGATGGGGTTGCCGTCCACCAGCACGTAGTTGTTGTCTTCGAAGAAGAACATCCCGACCACCTCGGCGCCGTGGCGGCCCTCCTCGAGCTGGGGCAGGATCATTCTGGCCAGCACGTAGGAGACGTTGTGACGCTGGGTGGCGAACAGATAGGCGACCTTCATGATGGGCTCTCCTGCAGGGGGGAAGGAATCGCGGTGCGCCAGGCGGCAACGGCCAGCACGGCGCGATCCCGGTGCGCCGGGGGCACGCCGGCCAGCAGGGCCAGCAGCGCCCGGGCATCCAGGCCGGACGCCGCCAGGGGCCGGCCGGTCTCGTGCTCGACCAGCGCCTGGCAGTAGGCCACCAGGGTGGCGCAGGGGGTGGCCTCGAAGCGGATCTCGGCGATGACGGCCTGCTCCACCGCCAGGCTGAAGCGGGCGCGCAGGCCCTTGGGGGTCTCGATCCACTCGCCCAGGTGCGGCAGCGGCGCGGCGCGCCGGGTGCGCAGGCCGCGCTCCAGGCAGTCCTGCAACCGCAGGGGGCGCGCGGGGACATGGCAACAGGTCATCGGCGGTACTTCCAGCGCAGCAGGTAGCGCTCCAGGGCGCCGGCCAGGCCGAACAGCAGCATCACGAAGACCAGCACCAGCACGATCAGCGCGAAGGTCAACTCGGCATTGTAGGTGCTCTGGGCGAACGCCAGCAGGTAGCCCAGGCCGCGACTGGAGGCGACGAACTCGCCCACCACGGCGCCGGTGAAGGCGAAGCCTACCGCCACCTTGAGGCTGCCCATCACCCAGGCCACCACCGAGGGCACATAGACCTCCCTCAGCAGCACCAGGGGGCCGCCGCCGAGGGTCTTCACGCGCTCCACCAGGCGCATGTCCACGTCGCGGATGCCGTTGTAGACGGCGAAGAAGGTCAGCACCACCACCAGGATGAAGGAGAGCGCCACCTTGGAGGCGATGCCGATGCCCAGCCAGATGATGAACAGCGGGGCGAGGATGACCCGCGGGATGGCGTTGAGCATCGCCATCACCGGCTCCAGCAGCTCCGCCACCGGCCGGACCAGGGCGGCGATGAAGCCCAGCAGGGCCCCGCCGGCCAGGCCCAGGAAGAGGCCCATCAGGGCCGCGCCGAAGGTCGCCTCGAGGTGCTTGTAGATCTCGCCGTCGACGAACAGCTCGGCGATGGCGCCGCCGATGGCCGAGGGCGGCGGGGCGTAGAAGGGGTCGACCCAGCCCAGGGCGCTGATGCCCTCCCAGAGCAACAGCACCAGGGCCAGGGCGGCGGTGCGCCGCAGCTGCAGCCACAGGGTCGCCCGGTTCATGATGCCGCCGCCTCCGCGGTCGGCCGACGCCGCGAGACGGGGGTGCGCACCTCCTCGGAGAGCGCATCCCACAACGCCCGTGCGGTGACCGCGAACTCGTGTTCTTCCTTGACGCTCAGCAGGTCGCGCGGCCGCGGCAGGTCGATCTCCCAGCGCCCCTTCACCTGGGCCCGCGGCCCGCTGCCGAGCAGCACCACCCGGTCGGAGACGGCCACGGCCTCCTCCAGGTCATGGGTGACCATCAGCACGGTGAGGTGCTCGCCCTCGACCCAGCCCAGCAGGTCCTCGGTCAGGTAGTGGCGCACGATGGCGTCCAGGGAGGCGAAGGGCTCGTCCATCAACAGCAGTCTGGGGCGCAGTGCCAGCACCTGGGCGATCGCCACCCGCTTGCGCTGGCCGCCGGAGAGCTCGCGGGGATAGCGGTCGCCGAACTGGCCGAGCCCCATGGACTCCAGCCAACCCAGGGCCGTGCGCCGCGCCTCGGCCTTGCCGGTGCCGCGGATGCGTAGCCCCAGCGCCACGTTGTCGCGGGCGGTGCGCCACGGCAGCAGGGCGTCGTCCTGGAACAGGAAGCCGACCTCGTCACGCGACGGTCCCAGCCGCACCTCGCCGGCGCTGGGCTTCTGCAGGCCCATCACCGCGCGCAGCAAGGTGCTCTTGCCGCAGCCGGAGGGGCCGATCAGGCTGACGAACTCGCCCTCGGCCACGCCGAGGTCCACCGCCTCGAGCACCGGCTCGTCACCGTAGCTCATCTGCAGGTCGCGGATATCCAGCATCATGAAGCGAACAGGTCCGGATAGGCGATTCGCTCGAGGTCGACGCCGCCGCCGCGGCCACCGGCGGCCTTCTGCACATCGATCACCCGCTGCATGGCCTCGAGGTCGAGCCGTACCTCGACGGGATAGAGGGAGGCCCGGTAGCGCTCCAGGCTGGCGGCGACGAGCTCGCGGTCCCCGCCGGTGATGATCTCGCGTGGCAAGGCCTCCACCAGCTCCTCGGGTTCGGCCTCCTGGACGTACTCGAGCCCCTTGGCCAGGGCGCGACCCAGGCGCAGGATCTCGTCGCGGCGCGCCTCGAGTTCCTCGCGGCGCACCGCCACGCCCATGAACTCGTAGGGGCCGCCCAGGTACTCGTTGGCGTCCTCGATGTCCATGCCGTTGACCAGCACCCGCGCACCGCGCTCCTGGAGCAGCGACAGCGCCGGCTCCTGGACCATGCCGGCGTCCAGCTGGCCGAGGCGCAGGGCGTCGTAGAGGTTGGTCCCCACGGTGGCGAACTCGACGCTGTCGAGGTCCACCCCGGCCCGCTGGAGGAGATACATCAGGAAGGCATGGTCGGCGTTGCCCAGCGCCGAGACGCCGAGGGTGCGCCCCGCGAGATCCTCGACGGAGGTGATGGTCTCGGCCCCCTCGACGCTGGTGGCCAGGGCGAACAGCGGCAGGCGCCCGGTGGTCGCGACGCGCACGATGTCGGCACCGCTGGCGAAGGCATTGAGGGCGGCGTCGAAGGAAGTCGCCGCGTACTCCACGGCGCCGCCGTTGAGCGCCTGGAGGGCGGCGCTGCCGCCGCGGGTATAGACGAGCTCGACATCGAGCCCCTCCTCGGCGAAGAAGCCCGCCGCCCGGGTGGCCTCGTAGGGCACCACGCAGAGCAGCTGGCTGCAGAAGGCCAGGCGAATGTGCTTGAGGTCCTGGCCGAGGACCGCGCCCACGTCGCCCAGCGCCATCAGGCCTGCGGCCCCCGCCATGCCCTTGAGCAGGGTACGGCGGCCGACGCCACGGCTGATGTGGATGATGTCCAGATCGCCCGCTTCCCTCGGACGCAGGTCAGTGCAGCAATCCGACATGACGACACTCCCAAGCATGCTGAATGGAGCAATCGATTAAGTCTAAGCAGGAAAAAAATGGAACCTCAAAGAATAAAGAACCTTAGCAATATAACGATAGTCAGGGTTCACGCCCCCGTCGAGTCGCCCCGTCATCCGCCCGCCGTCGGCGTGATGTTCTGATTGAAGCGGAAGACATTCGCCGGATCGTACTCGTTCTTCAGCGCGACCAGCCGCGCGAGGTTGGCGCCATAGGCCGCCCTGACCCTCGCCTCGCCCTCATCGCCCAGGTAGTTGACGTACGCGCCCTCCTCCAGGAAGGAGGCCACGGCGCGGAAGCAGCGGCGTCCCCAGGCGATGTTCGCCGCCGATTCCGCGGGATCCTGCCACATCCGCAGCACCAGGACGCCGTGCTGCGCCTGCCGGTAGGCGAAGGCGGTATCCTGGGCGCCCACGCGACCGATCGCGCCCCCCAGGTGTTCGATGGCGATCGCGGCAAAGGGCGCGGGCGTATCGGCGACGAAGAACTCCAGCAGCGCATCGATGGCGTCGTCGCCGAACGCGCGCATGAAGCCGGCCTTCCAGTAATGCAGCCGGCCGGGCTGGAACACCTCGGTGAGCAGATTCTGCACCCTGGCGTAGGGGACCGGCGCAACGCTGTCGAGCAGCGGAGCGCCGAACGCGCGCATGGGCCGCAACACGGCCTCGCCCTCCTCGAGGGGCCCGCAATAGCACATCTTGATGTCCAGTACGGGGCCCTTGGGTCCGGACAGCAGGGTGGCATCCGCCCTCACTTCATCGGGGGCCGTAGTGGACCAGTCACGGTAGAAGCGCAGGACCTCCCCGGCACGCTCGAGGGGATAGACGAGTTCACCGCCCAGCACCGGCCCCACCGGGTGCAGCCGGTACGCGAAGGACGTCACCACGCCGAAGTTGCCACCTCCGCCGCGCAGGCCCCAGAACAGCTCCGGCTGCTCGTCGGCACTGGCCGTCACCAGCCGTCCCTCCGCGGTGACCACATCGACCGACAATAGGTTGTCGCAGGCCAGGCCATGCTTGCGGTTGAGGTAGCCGATCCCGCCCCCCAGGGTGAGCCCGGCGATGCCGGTGGAGGGCACGATGCCGCCGGTGGTCGCCAGGCCGAAGGCCTGGGTCTCATGATCGAAGTCCCCCCAGGTGGCGCCGCCCTCGGCGCGCGCCACGCGCTGACGGGGATCGACCCACACGCTCCTCATCGGCGACAGGTCGATCACCAGGCCCTCGTCACCGACGGCGCTGCCTGTCACACCGTGGCCACCGCCGCGTACGGCGATCGGCAGCGCCGACTCACGCGCGAAGTCGACCGCCGCGATCACATCGGCCACCCCGGCACACCGCACGATCATGGCCGGGCGTCGGTCGACCAGGCCGTTGAACACCCGGCGAGCCTCGTCGTAGGCCTCGTGCTCCGGCAGGACGAGCCGTCCCCGCAAGCGGTCCTGGAACTGTTGGATGATGCTGGCGTTGATGGTCATGATCGCCCCTCCCCTCGTTGAGGTCATCTCCACGCTTCAAGACTGCGCCAGGAAGCCGGGCGGCGCCTCGGCGAAGCTACCCAATCGGCCTCACTTGACCACTGGGTAGTTTCCGCCAGGCAGGGGGGATCAAAGGAGCTGGTGCTGGCAGGCGTAGGCCGTGGCCGCGGTCCGTGACGGCACGTTGAGCTTGGCGAGGATGTTGCCCACGTGGCGGTCGATCGTCCGCTCGCTGACGCAAAGCTCGAGCGCAATGGCCTTGTTGGTCTTGCCGGAGGTAATCAGGCGCAGCACCTGGAGTTCGCGCGGGGTCAGGCCGTGGCGGGCCGTGTCTCCGCAGGCATGGGCCGGCAGGCGAGACAGCTCGGGTAAGGCGCCCAGTTCCCGGAGATACCACCGGGCCGTGTCGAACTCCATCCTGGCGCTATCGACATCGCCGAGCCGCTCGCAGGCACGCCCGATGAGTCCCCGGCTGCGGGCCAGCTCATAGGGGACTTCCAGGTCTTCCCAGAACCGGCAGGCCTCACGCAGGGGCCCCAGCGCCGCCCGGGGGGCGCCCTCGGCCAGCCGGATCGCGCCCCGGGCGCCGGCCGCCAGGGCCCGCAGGAAGGGGGCGTCGAGCCTCTCGGCCATCTCGGCGAGCTCATCGGCACCGGCCTGGGCCGCCGGCATATCCTCCACGGCGAGCATGATCTCGGTATAGGCGGGCAGGATGGCGGCGCGGCTCGACTCCCCGCTAGCCTCGTCCAGGATCCGCCGAATCGCCGCCTCGGCGGCGTCGACCTTGCCCTGGGCCAGCCGCAGGAGCGCCAGGCCGGGCTGCTGCGCATGCCCCCAGCGACTGGCCTGCGCATAGGCCCGCTCGGCCTCGCGCCACTCGCCACGCAGACGATGGAGCTCGCCGCACAGGTAGAAGGCATAGCCGGTGCCGGCCTCCCCGGGCCGATCGCAGAGCCGATGGCACGCCTTTTCCGCCTCCTGCTGGGCATCCGGCCAGCTGCCATGCAACAGCATGAGCTCGGCCCGGTGCACCAGGCAGCGTCCGCGATAGGGAACCAGATCCGGCTGGGATTCGCACCACCGGGTCAGCGCCGCCGTCCACTCCTGGGCCCGGCGCAGATCGAAGATCTGCTGGCACGTCTCGATCACGCCGCAGTAGACGATCCCCGCGACCAGGGGAGAGAGCTCGCCGGCATCCATCGCCACCATGGCTTCGTCCAGCAGGGTGGCCCCCGCCTGGATCTTCCCCAAGCCGATCAGCGCCTGGCCCTGACCGAGGCAGGACATGGCCACCAGGTTCGGCTCCCCGAAGCGGCGACCGAGCTCACCCGTCTGCCGAAAGAGGGCGTGGGCCCCCGCGTGGTCGCCCGCTCCCAGGCTCCCGAGCGCAGCCGGAATCCGCACGTAGCCGGCTTCCACACAGTCGAGCCCTTCCTCGTCGATGAGACGGCTGGCCCGAGCGACCCAGGCGCCGCCTCGCGCCTTCTCGCCGCTCATGAGCAGCCCGAAGCCCAACCAGAACGCACACCGGGCCGCACGCGCCGGATCGCCCGCGGCCAGCGCATCGTGGTAAGTCCGGGCCCAGAGGTCGTTGCTCTCGGCATCCTTGCCCACCAGGTAGGCGGCAATGGCGAGTCGCTCGAGATCGTCCAACGCCAGCGTGGTCCCCCGGGCGGCGCCGGACAGCTCGGCGTAGGCATCCGCCCATGCCCGCCGCTGAAAGGCCACCCGCCCCGGCTGCAGTGCATCGGTCGTCTTCATAGGCCCTCGCGACTCAGCGACCCGTACACAGCAAGTGTCGCCTACTCCCTTCGACCCTGCCCGCCGACCGACCCGATGGCCGGGACCTTCTACTACGAGACAGGCGAGTGGCGCCGGGCCGTGACGGGGATCACAGGCTGTCCCGCGGCACGCTCTCGTTCCAGGTGCTGGCGAAGACCCGGTCGCCGCCCTCGTAGGCATCCACGGTGGCGTTTATGCGGAAGTGTGTCGGCGTGGCGGTGAGCTCCGTGCGGGTGGTAACGACCACGGACCAGTCGCCGCGTTCGAAGGAACGATGGTTGACCACCTCGCCGCTGAGCGTGGCGTAATCGTCGTTGCAGTAGCGGTAGCATTCACTGACGTCATAGCCGAGGGTCAGCTCGAGGTCATCGAGGCGCCAGGCGCCGTCGTTGTCGATGACCCTCAGGCTGACCTCGTTGGTGGCCAGGTTGAACAGCACCGTCCATTCCCGGTGTGCCGGCTCGAGCAGGGTGGTCGAGGGTGCCGGGGCGGCTCGCGGCAGGCCCAGGTCGCGCAGCTCGCCATCGGCTTGCCGCGCCGGGCGCTCCGGCAGCAGCAGTCGGCAGCCTTCGCAGTGGAGCGTCAGGGTCGCCGGGACCGGGGACGGCCAGGCCAGCGGCCAGTAGGACGAGGAGACGGCCAGGCGGATGCGATTGCCGACCGGGAAGCGTTGGGCGACGTGGTTGAGCCGCACCCTGACCCGGTAGCGTTGCCCGGGCACCAGCGGGGTGGGCCGAGCATGCTCGTCGCGGTGACTGAGGTTCAACAAACCATAGGTAATCAGGGTCACGGTGCCGTCGGGGCCGATGTCCGAGAGGCGCACGGCGATCATCGCCTGGGGCCGGTCCGCCGCCAGATCGAGCTCGACCACCGGTTGGCCGAGGATCTCGACGGCCTCGTCTAGCGGTGGCGTGTCGAAGCACAGCGAACCGCCGTCTTCGAGGCGCTGATCGGTGGGCAGGTCGGTGCTCTCCGAGTAGCTGCACCACTTGCCGGCGAACATCCCCACGCTGAGGGGGCTGCGAATCACCAGCGGCGGCGATGCGGGGCCGGCCGCCCCGCCGGGCGGTTCGAGACGGCCCGGTGACAGGGCATAGGGTTGCGTCCGGATGCGCTGGCTCGGCCAGTCGTCCTCGGCCACCCAGCGCCCGGGACGATCGTCGCTGATCGGCGAGACGCTGTCCTGCATCCAGGCGCGCAGCTTTGGTTCGGCGTCGACACCATTGTCGACGCCCTTCAGCCAGCGGTCCCACCAGCGCAGGCATTCGCCGAGGAAGTCGATGGACGGGCCGGGCCCGCCCAGGTGCGGGTACTTATGGCCCCAGGGCCCCACCAGCCCCTGGCGTGGCACCTCGAGATGGTGGATCAGGCGGAACACGGTGTTGCAGTAGCCGTCGGCCCAGCCGCTGACCGCCAGCACCGGGCAGCGGATCGCCGCGAAGTCCTCGCACACCGAGGCGTGGCGCCAGAAGGCGTCACGCCGCTGGTGCTCCAGCCAGTGCTTGAGCCACAGGCCACTGCCCCGGAGACGCTGAAACCACAACTCGCGCCAGCGCTCGCCGACGACGGCCGGGTCCGGCGGGCAGGCATTGTAGGAGAGCATCACCGACGCCCAGGAGAGGTTGTCGGTCAACAGACAGCCGCCCATGTAGTGGACGTCGTCGGTGTAACGGTCATCGGAGGAGCAGACGCTGATCACCGCGGCCAGCGCGGGCGGCTGCAAGGCGGCGATCTGCAGCGCGTTGAAGCCGCCCCAGGAGATGCCCAGCATGCCCACGCGACCGTCGCACCAGGGCTGGGCGGCGAGCCAGCGGATCACCTCGACGCCGTCATCGAGTTCCTGTTGCAGGTATTCGTCGAGCAGCACGCCGTCGGAGTCGCCGCTGCCGCGCAGGTCCACGCGCACCCCGGCGTAGCCGTGTCGGGCGAAGAAGCCATGGATCCCGCTGTCGCGCACCGCCCGGAAGTCGCGCTTGCGGTAGGGAATGTATTCGAGCACCGCGGGCACCGGATGCGCCGCGGCATCCGCCGGCAGCCACAGCTTGGCGGCCAGGCGCACGCCGTCGGGCATGGGGATCCAGGTATTCTCGATGATCTCGACTGCGGCCGCCTGCCCATCATGCATTCTGCGCCCCTCCGGCGTTCGCCCCGGCACTGGCAGCACCGCGGCGCCAGCCCTTTTATCGTATATGATGAATACGGTCCCCGCCGCTACGGCGCCTTCCCTGCAGGTGCTGCGATGAAGATCGTGCATGCCTTCCCCCGCGAGGTGCGGGTCATCGAGAACGTCTGGATTCCCATGGCCGACGGCGTGCGCCTGGCGGCACGGATCTGGCTGCCCACCGACGCCGAGCGTCATCCGGTGCCGGCCATCTTGGAGTACATGCCCTACCGCAAACGCGACTTCACACGGCTGCGCGACGAGCCGCTGCACCGCTACTTCGCCGGCCACGGCTACGCCTGCATCCGCCTCGACCTGCGCGGCAGCGGCGACTCCGACGGCTTGCTACTCGACGAATACCTGCAACAGGAACTCGACGACGCCGTGGAGGCCATCGACTGGCTGGCCGCGCAGCCCTGGTGCAGCGGCGAGGTCGGCATGATGGGCATCTCCTGGGGCGGCTTCAATGCGCTGCAGGTGGCCGCCCTGCGCCCCGCGCCGCTCAAGGCCATCATCACCATGTGCTCCACCGACGACCGCTACAGCGACGACGTCCACTATCAGGGCGGCTGCCTGCTCAACGAGAACCTGGGCTGGGGTTCGGTGCTGTTGTCCTGCGCCAGCACACCGCCGGACCCCGAGATCGTGGGCGCCGACTGGCGCGCCAAGTGGCGCCACCGGCTCGACAACGCCCCCTTCTATCCGCTGGTGTGGATGCGCCATCCCCACCGCGACGCCTATTGGCGACACGGTTCGGTGTGCGAGGACTTCGCCGCGGTCAGCTGCCCCGTCTATGCGGTGGGCGGCTGGGCCGACGGCTACGTCAATGCCATCCCGCGGCTGATGGCCGGCCTCGAGGGCCCACGCAAGGCGCTGATCGGGCCCTGGTCGCATGCCTTCCCGCATGCCGCCCTGCCCGGGCCGGCGATCGGCTTCTTCCAGGAGGCGCTGCGCTGGTGGGACCACTGGCTGAAGGGCCGGGACACCGGCCTGATGGACGAACCCATGCTGCGCGTGTGGATGGAGGAGTATGTGCCCCCGGCGCCGATGCATGCAGAAAGGCCGGGCCGCTGGGTGGCGGAGGACGTCTGGCCGTCGCCGCGGCTGACGCCACGCACCCTCTACCTCAACGTACTGTCGCTGGGCGAGCGCGCCGATGGCGAGGACCGGCTGCGCATCGCCTCGCCGCAGACCACCGGCCTGGCCGCCGGCGACTGGTACGGCTTCGGCGCGGAGGGCGAGTCGCCCACCGACCAGCGCGAGGACGACGGCAGGTCGCTGGTCTTCGACTCCGATCCGCTGCCGGCGCGGCTGGAGATCCTCGGCGCCCCCGTGGCCAGCCTCGAGCTGGCGGTGGACCAGCCGGTCGCCTACGTCATCGTGCGCCTCAACGACGTCGCCCCCGACGGCGCCTCGGCGCGGGTCAGCTACGCCATCCTCAACCTGACCCAGCGCGACAGCCGTGAACGCCCCGCGCCCTTGATCCCCGGGCGGCGCTATCGCGTCCGGGTGCGGCTCAACGACATCGCCTATGCCTTCGCCCCCGGCCATACCATCCGCCTGGCGGTCTCGACCTGCTACTGGCCGGTGATCTGGCCGGCGCCGGAGCGGGTCAACCTGACCCTCTACACCGGCACCAGCCGGCTGGAACTGCCGGAGCGGCCGCCGCGCGACGCGGATGCCGAGCTGCGCGCCTTCGACCCGCCGGAACGCGCGCCCATGCCGGAGATGACCACGCTGCACGTGGCGCCCTTCCGCCGCCAGGTGGAGCGCGACCTGACCACCGGCATGTCGATCTACCGCATCGCCACCACCGGCGGCGACTTCGGTGACGCCGCCGTGGCCCGGCTCGAGGACATCGACCTGACCGTCGGCTACACCATCGCCAAGACCTACCGCATCCATGACTACGACCCGGCGACGGCCGAGGCGACGGTGGAACAGACCACCACCCACCGTCGCGGCGACTGGTCGACGCGGCTGGAATGCCGCACCCAGCTCACCGCCACCGCGGAGCGCTTCCGCATCCGCGGCACGCTCAAGGCCTACGAAGGCAACGCCTTGTTCGCCCGCCGCGACTGGGACGAGGAGGTGATCCGCGAACTGCTGTAAGAGCGGGCAGGCCTCAGGTCGGTGTCTCTAGCCCATGGCGCGCCACCGCCGCCTCGAGGATCAGGCGCAGCAGTTCGTGGTAGGGGTAACCGGCCCATTCGGCCATCAGCGCCAGCTTGCCGTTCCAGTACCAGGTGGGGTTGGTGTTGACGTCGAGCAGCCGTGGCTGGCCATCCTCGCCCTCGCGGAAGTCGATGCGCGCGTAATCGCGCAGCCCCAGCCGGCGGAACAGCTTCACCGAATCATCGACCAGCCGGCTCCACTTGACGTCGTCGATATCCGCACGGCGGAAGCGCAGTTTCTCCCAGTAGGGCGAGTCGGGATTGGCCTTGGAGCCGTAGGTGAGGATCGGCGGCAGGCCGGGGTCGAGGGCGGTGTAGTCGATCTGAAGCGGCGGCAATACCGTGAAGCCGGTCGACGGATTGCCCACCAACCCCACCGTGTATTCGGCGCCGGTGAGGAAGTCCTGGATCAGCGCATCGGTCACGGTGGAGTGCTCCGCCAGCCAGCGCAGGTAGGCCTCGGCCTCCTGGGCGTCGTGCACCACGCAGTCGCGGGTGATGCCGAAGCTGCCGCCGCTGCTGTTGGGCTTGATCAGGCAGGGATAGATGCTCGGCAGCACCAGGGGATCGGCGGCGAGGTCCACATAGGTCTCGTTGGGCACGGCGATGCCCTGCCCCGCCGCCAGCGCCCGAACCAGCGCCTTGTCGGTGGTCAGGCTGATACTCATGGGGTCGGCGCCGGTATAGGGGATGCCCAGGATCTCCAGCAGCGCCGGGATATCGCGCTCCAGCTCCCAGTCGTTACGGAAGCCGGTGTCGCAGAAGTTCAACGCCAGGTCCGGCGGCCGGTCGCGCAGGTCATCGATCAACGCGGCATGGTCGTCGAGGTAGCTGAAGCGATACCCGGGGAGACGCTCCAGGGCGGTACGCAACTGCTCCACCGCCTCGAGCTCCTCGCTGCCGAACATCCCCTCGACGGCATAGGCATACGGCAGGCGGGGATCACCGAGCAGCACGGCCACATTCAGGTGTCGCATGGCTCCTTCCCCTCGGTGTCGGTGCTTGGTCACTACTCCCAGTATAAGAGTTCCTGCGACCAGGACGGCTCCGCCAGACTGCTAGACTGAAGGCGAATCCGCGACGGGAGCGCGTCATGACTCGGCTCAATGTGACCCGCAAGCTGATCGAGTCCCACCTGCTGTCAGGCAGGATGGAGCCGGGCGAGGAGATCGGGCTTGCCATCGACCAGACCCTGACCCAGGACGCCACCGGGACCCTGGTGATGCTGGAATTCGAGGCCATGCAGGTCGGCCGCGTGCGCACCGAGCTCTCGGCCCAGTATGTCGACCACAACCTCCTGCAGGAGGACTTCAAGAACCCCGACGACCACCTGTTCCTGCAGAGCGCCTGCCGCAAGTTCGGCGCCTGGTTCAGCCCGGCCGGCAACGGCGTCAGCCATCCGGTCCATCAGGAACGCTTCGGCATTCCCGGCAAGACCCTGGTCGGCTCGGACAGCCACACCCCGGCCGCCGGGGCGCTGGGCATGTTCGCCACCGGTGCCGGCGGCCTGGAGGTGGCCCTGGCCATGGCCGGCAAGCCGCTCTACCTCAAGATGCCCAGGGTCGTGGGGGTGGAGCTGACCGGCGAGCTGCCCGACTGGGTCAGCGCCAAGGACGTGGTGCTGGAGCTGCTGCGCCGCTTCGGCGTCAAGGGCGGCGTCGGCCAGGTCTTCGAGTACTACGGCCCCGGCCTCGCTGCCCTCTCCGCCATGGACCGTCACGTGATCGCCAACATGGGCACCGAGATGGGGGCGACGACCTCGGTGTTTCCCGCCGACGGCGAGGTGCAGCGCTTCCTGGCGCGCCAGGAGCGCGGCGACGACTGGCAGGAGCTGCTCGCCGACGACGGCGCCGACTACGATGACCATGTCGCCCTGGACCTCTCCACCCTCGAGCCGCTGATCGCCCTGCCCAGCAGCCCCGGCAACGTCAAGCCGGTGCGCGAGGTGGCCGGCGAGGAGATCTACCAGGCCTACGTGGGCTCCTCGGCCAATCCGGGCTTTCGCGACTTCGCCGTGCCGGCGCTGATGGTCGAGGACCGCCGGATTCCGCCGGGCGTCTCCTTCGACGTCAACCCCACGTCGCGCCAGATCCTCGAGAACCTTGCCAGTCACGGCTACCTGTCGCGGCTGATCCGCGCCGGTGCCCGCCTGCACCAGGCCGGCTGCAACGGCTGCATCGGCATGGGCCAGGCGCCGGCCACCGGGCGCAACAGCCTGCGCACCGTACCGCGCAACTTCCCGGGCCGCTCCGGCACCCCCGAGGACCGGGTCTTCCTGTGCAGCCCGGAGACCGCCACCGCCTCCGCCCTGACCGGCCGGATCACCGATCCGCGCGAGCTGGACATGGCGTACCCCAGGTTCGAGGAACCCGAAGCACTGGCGATCAACCGCGAGATGCTCGTCGCCCCCGCCGAGGACGGCGACCTGGTGGCGCTGATCAAGGGGCCCAATATCAAGTCGCTGCCCGAGTTCGAGCCCATTCCCGCCCGCTTCTCCGGCCCCGTGCTGCTGAAGCTGGGTGACGACGTCTCCACCGACGAGATCATGCCCGCCGGGGCCGAGGTCCTGCCCCTGCGCAGCAATATCCCGGCCATCGCCGAGTACGTCTTCCGGGCCGTCGACCCCGACTTCAGCCAGCGCGCCAGGGCGCTCGATGGCGACGGCTTCTTCCTCGTCGCCGGCCGCAACTACGGCCAGGGCTCGAGCCGCGAACACGCCGCCATCGCCCCCCGCTACCTGGGGCTGCGCGCGGTCTGCGCCCTCTCCTACGGCCGCATCCACTGGCAGAACCTGGCCAACTTCGGCGTCGTACCGCTGACCTTCGCCGACCCCGACGACCTGGAGCGCATCGACCAGGGCGACGAGCTGGCCCTGGACGACCCGCTCGGCGCCCTCGACGGCGGCGACGAGGTCACGCTGCACAACCGGACCAAGCAGGAGTCCTACACCATGCACCACGGCCTGTCGAAGCGACAGGTCGACATGATCCGCCGCGGCAGCCTGATCCAGCTGGTGCGCGAGGAGGCCTAGCCGGCGCCTCGCCATCGGCCTGATCGCCGACCACCCGCCGCTGAAAGAGAGCCGCACCCGGTCGCCAGGTATAGAACCATGAACTTCAACCGCAGGTATGACGCATTTCAACCCGGTTTCGACCATTGGATTTCGCCCCATAGAGGGCTTGGTCGGCAGCCGTGAGAAGGGTCTCGGGCGAAGCCTGCGAAGGGTCGTCGAACTGATCACTGCCTGCGATCCCGAAGCTTGCGGTTACCCGGAGCTCGTCCCGGCCTTGCCTGAGAGGCATTGCCGCAATCTCTTCGCGCAATCGTTCCGCGATAACCAAGGCACCCTTGGTTGCCGTATTCCTGAGAATAATGGCGAATTCCTCACCGCCGTAGCGGCAGGCGATATCGCTGTCGCGAGATGCCCGGCCGAGCACTTCCGCAATACGCTGTATCACGAGGTCGCCGAAGGGGTGTCCATGGGTATCGTTGATCGACTTGAAGTGATCGATATCCAACATGATCAGCGAAACGGGCCCCCCCTGACGCGCCATGGCCGACAGTTCGACCGCCAACCGGTCGTCGAGATAACCGCGATTCCAGAGGCCAGTGAGGGCGTCGATCTGCGCCTTGGTGGTCAACAGGTCGTGGTAGCGCTTGGTGCGCAGGGCAGATCTGACCCGAGCCTTGAGTTCGAAGGCATCAAAGGGCTTGGTCACATAATCCACGGCTCCCAGTTCGAAGGCCTGGACCTTTGTCGCTACATCGATAGTGCCGGTAAGAAAGATCACCGGTATACCGGATAGCGTGGGGTCCTCCATGATCTGGCGACAGAGTGCCATACCATCGGTCCCCGGCATCTCGAGATCGAGCAGTATCAGGTCGGGCAGGTGCTGCAGGGCAAGCCCAAGGCCTTCCTCCGCGTTGTGAGCATGCAATAGCGTTACGCCTTCCGAGCGGAGCCGGGCACTGACGAGTCGGTGTATATCAGCCGAGTCGTCGACGACCAACACGGACTGCGACACCCTTTCACTCATGGTGGGGAGTTCCCTGTTGACCCGGGCGAACCCGGTCACAGGTGGCAGCCAAGCAATTCATTGCATCGAACACCTCACTGACCTGATTCGCGTGTTTTGCGGCGACTTCCAGTGCCCCTGCATCACGGCTCACGGGCATGAAACCATAACCGCCGGCGGCGCCCTTGAGCTGGTGCGCCAAGCGCCTGACAAGCCCCAGGTCACCAGCGTCGACGGCCGAGCGGATATCATGGACCTGTAACGGCAGCCGCTCGACAAAACCGACGACCAGCTCCTCCATGTCCGGGTCGTCGGCAAAACTGCTGTAAAGCGGGCCACCCCCTTCCCCCGATTCGTCGCTCCCCGACAGCGTAGCGGTAGTGGTGGGTTCCGGGCCAACGACCTGATCGTGCTTCAGGTAAGACTCGACGGTAGCAAGCAGCAGGGGCCGATCGATCGGCTTGCTAAGGTAGTCGTCACAGCCGGCCAGCAGGCAGCGCTCACGCTCACCGGACATGGCGTGCGCGGTCAGGGCGACGATCGGCCCCGTATATCCCCTGGCACGGAGCCTGGAGGTGGCGCCATAGCCGTCGAGCCTGGGCATCTGCATATCCATGAGAATCAAGTCAAAGGGCGCATTGGCATCGAGGGCAGCCTGGGCCTGCGTGACCGCGGCCTGGCCATTGTCGGCAATCTCGACCTCGAGGCCCTGCCGACGCAGGATCGTCGAGAGCAGGAGCTGGTTGTCGATACCGTCCTCCGCCAGCAGTATGCTCCCCTCTAGCGTCCGTGTCGCACCCGTTTGACCTGGCTCGACGTCGAATTCGATGCTCGACACGCCGGGCTCGGCGACCATCTCCGCTTGCGCATCGATCGGCTGATACAGGATCAGGGAGAAGGTACTCCCCTCCCCCGGGGTGCTTTTCACCCGGACCTCGCCTCCCAGCGCCTCGGCCAGCGACCGACAGATGGCCAGGCCCAGGCCGGTCCCCCCATATTGCCGAGTGGTGGAGGGGTTGGCCTGCCGGAATGGCTGGAAAAGCCCCTCGATCTCGGCGTCGCTCAGGCCGATGCCGGTATCGGTGACGACAACTTCCACCCGAGACGAGTCCGTGCCCGCATCGAGACAACGTGCCGTCAGCTCGACCCCACCCTCTTGGGTAAACTTGACCGCATTGCTGAGAAGATTGAACAGGATCTGTCGCACCCGCATGGGGTCACTCTCGATACGCGCCGGGATAGGCGTCTCGTAGGCGACGTCGAAAGCCAGGCCCTTCTCATAGGCACGAACCTGCATGACGGAGGCGGCTTCATGCAACACTTGGTGCAACGAGAAATCGACCGACTCGACATTGACCTGGTCGGCGTTGATCTTGGAAATATCGAGCACATCGTTGATCAGCGCCAGCAGGTGTTCCCCATTGCGACGGACAGCCTGTACGTAGTTGAGCCGGTCACTATCACTCAGTGACGGGGCCAGTAACAGGTCCGTGAAGCCAAGCACGGCGGTCAATGGCGTCCGGATTTCGTGGCTCATGTTGGCAAGGAATTCGCTTTTGACACGCGCGGTTTCCTCCGCACTCTCTCGCGCTCGCCGCAGTTCCCGCTCCAGTGCCTTGGTTTCGGTGATGTCATGGAACACCACGACGGCACCGATCTGTCGGCCATCTTCTCCCCACAGGGGTCTACCACTCGCTGCAACATGGCAATCGGCCGGCCGTTCGGGGGTCCGGATGACCAGTTCGTCCCGATCCACCGGCTCGCCGCGTAATGAGCGGCTAAGGGGCAACTCCTCCGACGGGTAAGGCGTCTCTCCGTCCGCTCGGAAGAGGCCGTATGCCTCACTCCAGGAGGCGGGCCCTTGGTCCACCGGCCCTTGACCCAGCAGATTCCGGGCGGCCGTGTTGAAGATGAGAAAGTGTCCCGCCATGTCGGCCACGATGACGCCCTCGACCATCGATTCCAGCACGGTCCGCAGCACCGCTTGCTCCCGAAGCGCCTCGAAGGTATCTGGCGTCGACTCATCGCGTTGGAAGAGTGTCCGCAGCTCGGCTTCGAGTGCCATGATATCGGCATCCAGTCCCTCGATCGTCCCGAGGCCTGCCCCTTCCCCGGATGGCGTTTCATGCAGCCAGCGCTGGATGCGTTGCCGAAGATCGGCGATCCTGGCATCCGATGTCATTATCACCTCCGTTTCCGGTACGAAACTTTTAATACTCTCAACATACTAGTGGATATCCTGAAACCGTGATGCCGGGGGGCCTACACTGAGGAAGGGAAGGCGCCACTTCCGGAGGCCGCGATGCAACCGCTAGCGAATGCCATGGAGCTGATCGGCAACACGCCGATGGTGCGGGTCGCCACCCTGGACACCGGCCCCTGCGAGCTCTACCTGAAGCTGGAGAACATGAACCCGACCGGCTCCATCAAGGACCGTATCGGGCTGTCGATGATCGAGGCCGCCGAGGCCTCGGGCGAGCTCCAGCCGGGTGGCACCCTGGTCGAGGGCACCGCCGGCAATACCGGCCTGGCCCTGGCGCTGGTCGCCCAGCAGAAGGGCTATCGCGTGATCCTGGTGATCCCCGACAAGATGAGCCGCGAGAAGATCTTCAACCTCAAGGCCATGGGCGCCGAGGTGGTGATGACCCGTTCGGACGTGGCCAAGGGCCACCCGGAGTACTACCAGGACAAGGCCGCGGCCATCGCCCGGGAGACGCCCGGCGCGGTCTTCGTCAACCAGTTCGGCAACCCCGCCAATCCCCTGGCCCACGAACGGGGCACCGGCCCGGAGATCCTGCGCCAGATGCATCAACGGCTCGACGCCGTGGTGTGCGGCGTCGGCTCGAGCGGCACCATGACCGGCCTGTCGCGCTGCTTCGCCAAGGCCGCCCCCGAGGTGGAACTGATCCTCGCCGACCCCGAGGGCTCGGTGCTGGCCGAGTACGTGCGTACCGGCCAGCTCAGCACCGAGAGCGGCAGCTGGCTGATCGAGGGGATCGGCGAGGACTTCGTGCCCCCCATCGCCGACCTCTCCCGGGTCCGCGAGGCAATCACCGTGAGCGACAAGGAGAGCCTGCTGTGCGGCCGCGAGCTGCTGCGGCGCGAGGGCATCCTGGGCGGCACCTCCACCGGCACCTGCCTGGCGGCGGCGCTGCGCTACTGCCGGGCCCAGACCCGCCCCAGGCGGGTGGTGACCTTCGTCTGCGATACCGGCAACAAGTACCTGTCCAGGATGTTCAACGAGCACTGGATGGAGGACCAGGGCTTCATCGAGCGCCACCACTACGGCGACCTGCGCGACCTGATCCGCCATCCCTATGCCGAGCACGACACCGTGGTGGTGGCCCCCGACGAGCCGCTGACCACCGCCTATGCGCGCATGAAGCTCTACGACGTCTCCCAGCTGCCAGTGATGGAGGGCGACCGGGTGGTCGGCATCATCGACGAGTCGGACGTGCTGATGGCGGTGTACGGCCACGAGGACCATTTCAAGGCACCGGTTGCCGAGGCGATGATCACCCAGCTGCAGGAGCTCGGCCCCGGCGCCAGCCTGGATGACCTGGTGGCGGTGTTCGAGGAGGACCACGTCGCCATCGTCGCCGAAGGCGACCGCTTCCATGGCCTGATCACGCGGATCGACCTGCTTAACTACCTGCGACGCCGGATCGACTGAAGGGAGGCGACGATGAACGACGACAAGCGCAACGGACCGCATCGGCTGGCGACCCGGGCCATCCATGCCGGCCAGGCCCCGGATCCCAGCACCGGGGCCATCATGACGCCGATCTATGCCACCTCCACCTATGTGCAGGCCAGCCCCGGCCACCACCAGGGCTTCGAATACTCGCGCAGCGGCAATCCCACCCGCCTGGCGCTGGAGCGCTGCATGGCGGACCTGGAGGGCGGCACGGCGGGCTTCGCCTTCGCCTCGGGCATGGCGGCCACGGCCAGCGTGCTGGAACTGCTCGACCACGGCAGCCACGTGATCGCCATGGACGACCTCTACGGCGGCTCCTACCGCCTGTTCCAGAACGTCCGCCGGCGCTCGGCCGGGCTCGATTTCAGTTTCGTCGACCTGAGCCTCGAGGATGCGCTGGACATCGCCCTGCACGACAACAGCCGCATGCTCTGGGTGGAATCGCCCAGCAACCCGCTGCTCAAGCTCGTCGACCTGGAGCGGGTCGCCGCCTTCGCCCGCGACCACGGCCTGATCAGCGTCATGGACAACACCTTCGCCAGTCCGGTGCTGCAGCGGCCCCTGGAGCTCGGCTTCGACATCGTGGTGCACTCCACCACCAAGTACCTGGGGGGCCACTCCGATATCGTCGGCGGCGTGGCCGTGGTGGCCGATGACGAACTCGCCGAGCGCCTGGCCTTCCTCCACAACGCCGTGGGTGGTATCGCCGGGCCCTTCGAGAGCTTCCTCGCCCTGCGCGGGCTGAAGACCCTGGTGCTGCGCATGCGCCAGCACTGCGAGAACGCCCGGGCGCTGGCCGCCTGGCTGGACGCCCACCCGGCCGTGGAGCGGGTCATCTACCCCGGCCTCGCCAGCCATCCCCAGCACGACCTGGCCAACCGCCAGATGAGCGACTTCGGTGGCATGCTCTCGCTGGTGGTACGCGGCGGCGAACCGACGGCGAGACGCGTGCTGGAGCGCTGCCGGCTGTTCGCCCTGGCCGAGAGCCTGGGCGGGGTGGAGAGCCTGATCGAGCACCCCGGCATCATGACCCACGCCTCCGTACCCGCCAAGACCCGCGAGCGGCTGGGCATCGAGGATGGGCTGATCCGGCTCTCGGTGGGCCTCGAAGACATCGACGACCTGATCGCCGACCTGGACCAGGCCCTGCAGGGCGGCGGCGAGGAACAGGCCGATTGAATCGGTTGGTGGGATGAGGATAGCGGCCTGACAGTCGGCCAGTGTGACGACGTGAGGTCATGGCTATTACCGAGGCTTCCGCGAACGCCAATAACGCGCAATAGTGGGCTTTACGCTGACCCCGTGAACCAGAATCGACAAGGCAACCACCACCAGGATCAGGTGTATCAATTCCAGCGCGACTTCCTCTGGCAGCCCGTGTTGGATGGCATACATCAGATAGTACAGCGAGCCAATACCGCGAACGCCAAACCAGCCCATGAGGTGGCGCATGCGCATGGGCGCCCTGCTTCCCAGCACGCCAAGGTGCACACTGACGGGGCGGGCGACAAAAAACACAAATGCCGCGAAACCCACGGCTCGCCAACTCCAGGAATCCCAGAAGAGCGAGCCACCGATCAGTAAAACCAGCACGATTTCGGCCAGCCGTTCGAGGTGCTCGTTGAATACCAGAGAGCTTTCGCTCACGTGCACGTGCGCTATAGCTTGCGGCTCACCTTCCAGAGGTGTCTCGACAGGTGTCGAGTAACCTTGCTTGAGGCCGGCCAATTTCAATTCGGTATGGCGCAGCGCCACCGCTGCACTAAAAACAGCCAAAAAGCCCCAGGCATCCACTAACAGGCTGATGCCGTAGGCGAACGCAATCAGCCCCAGGCCAAGAAAACTTTCCAGAAAGGCAGTGCCCACAAAGCGGGTGCGTATCCTGTTGACCAGCCAACCGACACCAACGCCCGCCAGGATACCGATGCCGATACCCGCACCGCTTGCCCATAACACATCCATTGCCAGCCACCGCCAACCGGCGTCGCCCAGATCGTGCAGCCCCAGCAACCCCAGGCCGAGCATCACGAACGGGAAGGCGCTGCCGTCGTTCATTCCGGCCTCGCAGGTCAATGCAAAACGTAGTTCGTCAGGATCATCGGCGTGACGAACCTGAACCTCGGTCGCCAATACAGGGTCGGTCGGTGCGACCACGGCACCCAGCAACACGGCAGCCCCAAGGGGCAAAGCGAGCCAGTAGTAACCGAACAGCGTCACTAATCCGACGGTAAGCGCCATCGAAACCACCGCCAGTTGCAGGGGATTTCGCCATCGCTTCAGGGTAACCGGCGCCGGCATTTTTACGCCGGCGCAATACAATGAAATGAGTACGGCGATCTCGGTCAGAAGCTCCAACAAGGCCGACTCTTCCAGCGGATTAAAATGAAACAGCTCAAAGCCCATGGGCCCCATAATAAATCCGACAAGAAGATACACTATGGCAGAGGTAGCGGGCACGCTTTTGAGATAGGAAAAGGTAAAGCCCACTACCAACAACAGCGAACCGATCAAGATAAACCAAGTAGCAGTGGTCATAGATTACTCGGCAGGTGTGTATTCATTCGCAATGGATATCGAGTCTGAACCAACAAGCCCCAATGCTGGACAAGAACACAGCCAGCTGCATGCGATCCGACAATGTCGGACCAGCGTAATCGCGCTCGTTCGTGAACTCGCATCAACCCGCTGACCGCGACTCTCTCCCTCGGTGACGCATCGCGTCAACGCCCCTGCGCGCCTCGGCGCAGCCAGTCATGCACGAAGGCGAGCTTATCGCGCGCGGCGGCCGACAACACGAAGGGGTAGAGATCCGACAGACCCATGGAGCGGTTGACGTGATTGACCCCTATGGCGAGGGAAGCCGCGACGTGAATCAGGCGCTCGGCATCCGGTTCCGAATACGGGTCCCAGCCCGGACTCGGCAGCTCTGGTGAGGACAGGCCAGCCGCGACGAAGCTGTCGGTAATATCGGTCAGGTGCAGTAAGTGCGAGGCGGTCTCGGCCCAATCCTCGTGCGGATGCGCGGAGGCATAGCTGGTCAGGAAGCGTAGCCTCCAGTCGGGCGGCGGACCGTCATGGTAGTGGCGCTGGAGCGCGGTGGGGTAATCCGCGCGTTCGTCGCCGAACATGGCGCGGAAGGCATCGAGGAAGTCGGCGCGCAGGCTGAGCCGCCACCAAAGCATATGCGCGATCTCGTGACGCATATGGCCGATCATGGTGCGGTAGGGCTCGTCCAGCGCCTGGCGGCGGGTTGCGCGCAGGACCGGGTCCGCCTCGGCCACGCTGATGGTCACCACGCCCGCGACATGCCCCATGAGCACGGGCGTCGGTCCCTCGGCGAGCAGGTGGAAAACGGGTCGTGTGCCCGGATCCTCCGGCCGGAACCAGTGCCAGCGGCCGAGATTATCGAGCGCCCAGCGCTTGGCGGCCTCGGTCTGCGCCCAGTTGGGGATGGCGCCGGGGATGGCGGGGTCCGGGGCCAGCGCCGTCATGGCGCAGGATCGACAGAAGGCGCCCTGCTCAGAAGCGATCCAGTTACAGCCGATGACGTCCCGGTTGGCGCAGAAGGGTGGCATGGGCAGGAAGGCCCGCGCCTGCGGGTCGTAAGCCACGGGGGTGCCATCGGCGGTGGCAAGGTTGTCGAACCACAGCGAACCGGATCCGACTGGGTTGGCAAAGACGCGCATACAGTAGGGACTCCAGAAGAACGACAGGGCATAGGGGCCGACTGAAGTTGACCCGGTTCGGTGGACACCGGGTTATCGGCAGCGCCCGATGCACTACCAGGCTCGAGTCCAGTCTAGCAGGTAAGTCTCCCCTTCCCCCGACGGCGGAAGGCGGTCTCGAGGCCCCCGCACAACAGCGCCTGTAAGGCGGAGGGCCGTTTCTCGACAGTACCTCGTGAGCGGCGGGGCGCATCTTTACCCGCGATGGCCTGGCCATCGGCGGCACGCGGTGAGGCCGCCACGACCATTCCCGCCAACATCGAGGCGGCCGATGAGCACTGGCCGAATATCTTCCAGCAGTGATCCCCGACAAGCCGAGCCGCGCGGCTTCGCCGGGGCCGCCCCCGGGGGTGGAGCGGGTGCGAGGATGACGTGCATTTTTCCATTGAGCTCGGCGCCTGATCTCGGTCAGGATAGAGCAAGGAACAGCTGCCAAGGATGGATGAGCCTCGGCATACCGTTGGAGGAGCCATAATGCAACCGCTGAGCTATTACTACTACAACGTGCTGGAAGGCCTGGAAAAACCGAGCGATGTGCCGTCGGACCACCTGCAGGAGGGCTACGACATCCTCTATCACCATGGTGGACGCATCGAGATCGACCTGATGCGCAAGGCCGAGGAAGGCGACGCCAAGGGCGAACCCTACCACTGGTACGAAGATCTCGATGACGAGCAGCGGGCGAAACTGCACAAGGCCCTGGATGACGGTAACCCGGCGAAGATCCTCAAGATCATGCAGCGCAACGGCTATGCCGGCGTTCTCTACCATCATGCCTGGGAGCACTTCCGGATGGAGGCCTGCACCGACTAGCGCCGCATCGCGCTACGCTGCACCAGACCAGGGGCCCGCGAGCGATCGCGGGCCCTTTGGCGAGCAAAGGCCAGACAAGGCAAAGATCGGCGAAGATACGGGGTGTAAATGCGGTTTTTGCGTCGATTTTTGAATCATCGCACTTTGGCGTGAAACCTGTCGCTTCACGCTGATTTGCGAAGAACCCGATTTTTAACGCCGTCTGGCCAAGCGCCGCCAGCTCTCGGGCCAAGCCTAAGGCTTGGCCATCAGGTCCGCTCGCCAGCCCCGCCAGAAGCTCACGCCCTGCAGCACGGCCAGCACCGCCTCGTAGAGCGCCGGTAGCCACAGCAGCCCCGAGGCGAACAGGAAGAACAGCGCGAGGAGCCCCCGGAACAGGATCGACAGCAGCGCCACCAGGCGGTTGTGCAGCGGCGCCAGGGCCGCCGGCAGGTAGAGCAACCCCATCGCCAGCATGGCCAGGCCGACGTAGCGGGGCCAGGTCAGGGGCGCCGCCAGGTCGGCGCGGATCAGCGCCAGGAAGCCCTCGGGCCACCACCACAGCCACAGGCCGAGCAGCACGTTGAGGGCGATGCCGACGAACATCACCCGCCGAAAGGTCCGGAAGGCGTCGTGTGAGGTCTGCATAGCGAGGCTCCCTGGCCGGTCGGCCGCTAGAAGGTGAGCAGATAGTCGAGCAGGGCCGCCCGCTCCCCCGCCGCCAGCCCCGTGCCATAGTCATGGCCCTGGTTGCCATTGCCGGGCAGGCGGGTGTCGAAGCAGAAGCCCTCGTCCAGGGGTTCCCCCGGGGTGCAGTCGGGGGCCACGAAGCCGCCCTTGTCGCCGTCCAGCACGTCCAGGCCACGGACGAAGGCCGTGGGACGCTCCTCCGGCGGCAGCAGCAGGTCATGCAGGGTCGGCACCGAACCGTTGTGCAGATAGGGGGCGCGCAGCCAGAGCCCGTCGAGGGGTTGGTTGGCGTAACCATCGGTCTTGCGGAAGTGGCGGAAGCGGTAGCGCTCATCCTCAGCGAACAGGGTGAGCTGGTAGCGGCGCAGCGTCTCGGTGTAGCTGTCCAGGCGCGCCGGGTCGACGCCGAGCCGGGCGTTGGGCACCACCTCGCCGAGCCGCTCGCCCTCGAAGACGTAGCGCTCGCCCTCCTGGTAGCCGTGGCAGTCGGCGCAGTGGCGCATGTAGAGCGCCTTGCCGGCCGCCACGTCGTCGGCCTCGGGGTCGTGGGGGCTCGGCGGCGGCTCGAGATCGAGCAGCCAGTCGGCGACCCGCTCGATGGCGGCGTGGTCGACGCTCTCCTCGGTGACCCCGGCGCCCAGGGCGGCGCTCAGGTTGCGCTCCTGCAGCGAGGCGTTATTGCCGTCCCAGTGCAGGTCCATGCCCTGGCGGGGACGCTGCAGGAAGATCGACGGGAAGTCCGCGGTGCCGATCCGCTCGCCCTCCGTCAGGTCGGCGAGCGTCATGTCGAACTGGATCAGCTTGTAGGGATTGAAGGTGTCGACCCGCCCCGGCCCCCAGGCCGGCTGCTCCGCCAGCAGCGGGGCGAGCCGCGCCCGGGTCGCCAGCAGTCCCTCGCGCACCCGCGGCAGCACCGCGTGCCGCCACACCAGGCGCTCGACCCAGCCCAACTCCTGGCCCTGCTCCTCCATGGCGGCGAGCACGCTGTCCGGCGCCAGCCGCGGGTCGTCGGCGATCTCCAGCAGGAAGGCGATGAAGCCGTTGAGGTCCAGGTTGTTGGAAGGCATGCCCGAGACCAGCCGCGGCTCGTCTTCGGGGGACTCGCGCACCGTGCCGGTGTGGCATACCGCACAGTTGAGCCAGCCCAGCTCCACCCCGCGCACCTCGCGGGTGCCCACGCCGATGGGCAGGTCGCCCGCGTCCAGGCTGTCGCCCGGGGCGTAGAGGAAGCCGAAGGCCGCGTAGCCCTCCTCGCCCAGTGTCTCGGGGAAGAGCTCGGGCAACACCCGCCACAGCCGCACCGGCAGGCCGCTTTCCGGCTCGCTGCCGATGGAGCCGTGGCGGAAGTGCGCCTCCGGGTCGGCGTAGTGGCGCACCGACTCGCCGCTGTAGCGCCACAGGGTGGGGACGCCGATCGCCAGGACCAGCACGCCGGCCACCACCACGGCCAGCGCCAGCAGGGTCAACGGCAGGCGCCGCCGACGGCGACGGCGGGACGCGTCCTGTACGGCGGTGACGGGGGGCTCCTGGCGTCTCATGGCGGCCTCACGGGGTGTCCGCTTGCGTTTCGCGAGCGGGCGGCACCGGCGGCAACTGCAACTCGGGCCGGGTCTCGTAGATGGCCATCACGGACTCGAGCATGCGCTCGTGGTCGCCGCCGAAGCGCTCGAGCTCGTAGCAGCCCAGGGGATTCTTGGGCGCGTTGAGCAGGCACTTGTTGCAGAAGGTACAGGGGTTCTCCGGCGCATCGTGGCCGGCCTGCCACTGGCGCGGCAGGTCGGGGTTGGCGATCAGCGCCCGGGCACTGGAGACGGCGTCGCAGGCACCGGTCTCGATCGCCTCGCGCACCAGGGAGGCACGCTGGTAGCCGCCGGTGCTGATCACCGGGATACTCACCGCCTCGCGGATGGCACGCGCCTCGTCCAGGCCGATGCCCTCCACCTCGCGGCCGCGCCGGTGACGGTACCACAGCCAGCGGAAGATCCAGCGCAGCGCCGGGTAGCGGAACAGCAGGTAGTTGCGGAAGGTGTCGACCCCGGCGGAGAGCATGGTGTCGTAGGTGCTGGCGATGGTCTCGAAGGAGAAGTCCCCGGGCGGGTTCAGGGGGTGGGGAAAGAGGCTGCCCAGCGAGACGTGCAGGGCGTCGGCGCCGGCGGTCTCGGCCCACCGGCACACCTGGACGGTCTCCGCCAGGCTGTTGCCCTTGCCCTCCCAGGGCAGCACGTCGTTGTGGTCCACGGCGCTGATCTTCACCTGCAGGTGGAAGTCCGGCCCCACCCGGTCGCGGATCGCCTCGATCACCTCCAGCAGGAAGCGCGCCCGGTTCATCAGCGAGCCGCCGTAGCGATCGCGCCGATCGTTGATCGCCGAGCTCAGGAACTGGGTGAAGAGGTAGCCGTTGGCGGCGTGCAGTTCCACGCCGTCGAGCCCCGCCTCCCGGGCCCGCCAGGCGCCGCGGGCGAAGGCCTCGACGGTGCGCTCGACCTCGTGGCCGGTCATCGCGCGGCACAGGAAGCCGTGCAGCGACTCCTTGTGGTCGGTGGCACTGAGCGCCCGCCGATGCTGGTTGTGCACTCCGGGCAGGTCCATCTGCCGGCCGGAGTGGCTGAGCTGCAGGATGTACTTGCAGTCGAAGCGATGCACCGCCTCGCCGAGGCGCTGCCAGAGGGGGATGAAGTCGTCGCGGTGGATGGTGGCGTAGCCGGCGACGATGCGCCCCTCCATCTGCACCGGCACGAAGGAGGAGAGGATGGCCCCCACCCCGCCGCGGGCGAAGCGGCACTCCCAGTTGATGCGGGTCTGGGTCAGGCTGCCGTCCTCATTGTCGAAGCGCCCGGAGACGTTCGAACGCAGCAGGCGGTTCTTGATCGTGATGTTGCGCCACTCGAGCGGCGTGAAGATGACGTCCTCGCTCATGCGCCTCGCCCCCCTTGCCGCACCGCCAGGGCCTGCTCCCAGACCGCCGCCAGCAGCGCCAGGACGAAGCCCTGGGCCGGGCAGCGCGCCCAGCTCCCGCCCATGAAGGCCAGTTCGCGATCACCGCTGCCCCGGGCGGCCTCCGCCAGGCGCAGCACCACCAGGTCGCCGGGTTCCAGCCGACGCGGCGCGCAGGGCGTCGACAGCGGCGTCCGCACCCGGCGCAGCAGCGTCTCCGGCGTCGCCAGGGTGCGGCCCAGCACCGCCGCCTGGGAGAGCCCGCGGGCCTGGGGCGTGGCGGCCAGTTCGCGCATCGCCGCCAGCGACGCCACCAGGTTGTGCACGGCGATGCCGGTGGCGTGCAGGGCCAGCGGCTCGCCCCGGGCACGCTCGGCCAGCAGCCGCCGGGCATGGCGCAGGCGCCCGGTCAGCCGTTGGCCCAGGGCGCGCAGGACGTTGACGCGGGGATAGGCATCGAGCAGCCGGGCCGCCGCGTAGCTCGCCTCGTCGGCGCGGTAATCGTCGTGGAACAGCCGCCCCAGCAGCCCCTGGGCGGCGGGGCCCAGCGCCTCGGCCTCGGCCTGGCCGGCCACCGCCTCCACCAGGGTCTTGAAGGCCGGGTCCCGCTTCCAGGCCGACGCCTCGGCGCGCTCGTCGAGGCGCCGCCCCAGCGCGGCGTGGCGCGCCTCGCGCCCCTCCGCCTCGCGGGCCAGCAGGGCGGGCAGCGGCTCGCCGTCGAATTCGAAGGCCTGGCGCAGGCGGGCCAGGCGCAGGCGATTGATCAGCCCGCCGGCGGGCGCCAGGTGGCGATCGAGGCGCGGCTCGCCGTCCAACCGGCGGATCTCCCGGGCGTCGCTCACCTCCAGCAGGTTGACGAGACCGGGAATGCTCAGGCGCCTGGCCATGGCTCCTCCCTATCCACGCGGCTTGGTTTCACGAGACCAGGGGAAGAAGACGTTGCGCACCCCTTCCATCCGCGGCGACAGCTCGGGAAAGTGGCGACCGATCACCGTGCGCAGGCTGTTGTCGTCGATCCACTGCATGCCCGCCCGGGTGTAGACCTCGGGGGTGTAGTCGTCGGTGAAGAAACGATCGCTCTTGAGGCGCCGGGAGGCCATCAGGATGAAGATGCGGAAGGCGGTGTCGCTGAAGGCGAAGCCGGGCGGCGGCGTCTCGGCCAGGCAGCCGGTGAGCAGGTCGACCTGCTCCACGTCGCCGTAGACCGCCTCCAGCTCGCGCTGCCATGCGGGGTTGTCGGTGAGCTCGGCGAAGCTTTTCGGCGCCGGCATGTCGATCAGCCGGCGGAAGCGGCAGTAGCGCGGCACCCCACGCTCGCGGTCGCGCAGCACGTCGATGGTGGCCAGGTCGATGTTGCGCTCGTGGGGCGCCTGCTTGGCATGCTGCTGCAGGTGGCGCGGGAAGTTGTGCAGCACCAGCGCCCCGGGGTGGCTGGTGCCCAGCGAATAGAGTGCGTCGGCCAGCGGCACCTCGTCGTAGAGCGACTGGGTGCGCGAGCCGGCCACCTCGGTCAGGCCGCACGCCTTGAGCGGGCCGTCGTCGGCCAGGCGCCGGAAGTCGAAGTCGTCGGGCACCAGCGGATGCATGCGGTAGACGGCAGTGAACTCCTCGGTGATGGCGTAGGGCGCGGCGTGGTGATCCGCCGGTGAGCCGACGATGCCGCTGATCACCTCGCGGTCGCTGACCCGGCCGCGGCTGCGGTAGAAGTGCTCGTCGAGGATGCCCCACCAGTTGGCGCGCATGCCGAAGCGAAGCTCCGGGGTGTCGAGCAGCGCCGGCGTCCACTCCACGGTGTGGATCTTGGCGATCAGGGCGGCGTTGATCAGGCGCGCCTTCTGGAACAGCCACTCGCCGTCGCGGTCCGGATGGTCGATGCGCAGCCGGTCGACGATGGCGTTGTGCTCCCGGGCGAAGAGGGTGTGCATCAGCGACAGCCCCACCCACCAGTTGCCGTTGACCCCCGCCAGCTCGATGCCGTGCTCGTCCCGGGGCAGGTGGCCGTCGGGGCGCAGGTAGAGCTTGCCGTCGGGCAGCAGCTCGCCGCTCTCCGGGTCGCTGCGCACCAGGCGCTGGCGCTTGAGGCTGCTGCCGTAGATCTGCGAGCCGTCCCACCACTGGGTCTCGGTGTTGAGGAAGGTCTCCGGATAGCCCTCGTCGGCGGCGCCGCGGGTCGAGTCGCGGCGCGAGCGAAGCACCGTCATGCGCTCCCAGGGCCAGTCGTCGTCCTCGTCGAGAGGGACCTCGTGGGGCGTCGCCTCGGCGTCGTTGCTGCCGTGGCTGAACCAGTCGTGGACCATGAACTGCAGCCAGGCGGGCACCAGGACGTTCAGCGTGGTGGCCGGGGTGAAGGTCTCGCGGGTCATCAGCCGGCGACTCACCACCCGCGGGCTCGGCGTCATCAGCGCCTCGCCGCTCTCGCCGAAGGTCTCGGCGATGGGCACGTTGCGCCCGAAGCGGGTATGGGCCTTGCCCATGCAGGGGGCCGCCAGGTCGTTGTAGCTGCCATCGGCGGTGCGGCAGTCGCGCACGTCGAAGTCGCCCTTGTCGGGGTCCGGCGGCCGCTCGCGTTCGGTGTCGTGGAGGTTGTGCCAGCGCAGGTTGCCGCGCAGGGCGACGAGGTTGAGGACGGCGATCGGGAAGGGGAACCGGTACCACTGGCGGCGCCGGTTGATGCGCCGGAACAGGCGACCGAGCAGCCCGCTGCCACGTTGTCCGAACATGGGAATCCTCCCTGGTAGACGCCGTCGCTGAGATCAGGACGGGGGCATCGCCCCTTGCCGGCCTTCGCCTCGTCGAGGTATGGAAGGCCTCAACCCCGCAGGTTGAACGTGACCCTACCGCAAGTGACATCTAACCTTTAGCACAGGGTTATATCTCCCTCAATGTCGCGCCCCGTCTCATGGGGCCCAAGGAGGACGCTTGGCTAAGGGTGGCTACGCGACGGGATTCCGCTTCATGGTACTGCTGGGGGTGGTGGCCAACCTGGCCCTGGCGATACCCGCAGTCTTCGTCCCCGAAGCAGTGGTCGCGCTGGTGGGTGGGGCACCGGTGGCCGAGACGGTGTGGCCCGCCTTCGCCGGCTGGCTGCTGATCCTGCTCAGCCTGTTCTACCTGCCGGCGGCCTTCGACCCCATCCGCTACCGGGTCGTCGCCGTGCTGACGGTGTTGGCACGCTTCGCCGGGGTCGCGTTCTTCACGCTGCTGTATCCACCATTCCTGCTGCTCGCCCTGTTCGACCTGTTCTTCGGCGCCACCCAGGGCGCGCTGCTGCTGGCGCTCGGCCGACGCTGAGCGGCGTCTTCGGCTCATTCGGGAGGAAGCGGTCATGGCTCGCAAGGATCACGCCCACCCCAAGTCCCGCCGCTGGCTGGCCTGGCTGGCCCTGCTGCTGGTGCTGGGCGCCGCGGTGGCGGCGATCGGCTGGTACAAGCTGTTCCGCGAGGAGCCCCAGCACCTCGAGGGCGTCGAGGCCTACTACCGCTACGGCTCCATCGGCACCGAACCGGAGGAGGGCCTGCCCTACTGGGTCTGGCGCGTGCTGCCGGAGGTGTTCCCGCAGCACCTGCCGGGCGATGGGGAGGACGCGGGCTACGCCGCCCTGGGCGTGGTCTGGGAGGAAGGCGAACCCACGCCGGTGGGGTTCTCGCTGAAGACCATCGGCTTCCCGCGCATCGGCATCAACTGCGCGGCCTGCCACACCGCCACCTACCGCACGGCGCCGGAGGCCGAGCGCCGCATCGTGCCCGCCGGCCCCCATCAGACCTTCGATCCCCAGGCCTACCTGCGCTTCCTGGGCGACGCCGCCGCGGACCCGGACTTCACCGCCGACACCCTGCTGGCGGCCATCCAGGAAGAGACCGAGCTCTCCTGGCTCGACCGCCTGCTCTACCGCTTCCTGATCATCCCGCGCACCCGCGACGGGCTGCTGGAGCAGGCCGAGCGCTTCACCTGGACCGACGACCGGCCACGCTGGGGACCGGGGCGCATCGATCCCTTCAACCCGGTGAAGTTCCACCCCGACCTGCTGGCCCTGGACCCCGCCGAGGACGCCACCATCGGCAACTCCGACATCATGCCGCTGTGGGCCATGGACGAGCAGGAGGGCTACGCCCTGCACTGGGACGGGCTCAACGACTCCCTCACCGAGGTGGTGCTCAGCGGCGCCATCGGCGACGGCGCCCGCCCCGACTCCCTGCCGGTGGAGGCCTTGGGTGAACTGGAGACCTACCTGCGCGAGCTGGCGCCGCCGCCCTACCCCTTCGACTCCCGGGACCGGCAGATGGCCGCGCGCGGCGAGGCGCTGTTCGCGGAGCACTGCGCGAACTGCCACGGCCCCGAGGGGGCGCGCACCGGTACGGTGATCCCCCAGGAAGAGGTGGGCACCGACCGCCACCGCCTGGCGATGTGGACCGCCGAGGCCGCCGAACGCTACAACGCCTACGCCGAGGAGTACCCCTGGGACTTCGACGCCTTCGTCAAGACCGATGGCTACGTGGCCAAGCCCCTGACCGGCATCTGGCTGCGCGCGCCCTACCTGCACAACGGCTCGGTGCCCACGATCGAGGACCTGCTGCGCCCCGCCGAGGAGCGTCCCGAGGTGTTCTACCGCGGCTACGACGTCTATCACCCCGAACGCCTGGGCTTCATCCACGAGGGCGAGGAGGCCGAGCGGCACGGCTTCCGCTACGACACCGCCGAGCCCGGCAACGGCAACGCCGGCCACGAGTACGGCACCGAGCTGCCGGCGGAGGACCGCGATGCGCTGGTCGAGTACCTCAAGACGCTCTAGGGGCGTTCACGGCTCCGGCGAGGGCAACGGCCCGGCGCCCCCGAGTTCGACAGATAGAAGCGTAAACCACTGATTAGCCTGGAAACGCGTTTTCAAAATTGGCACTACAAGCGTGATGCGGCAGGTGCCGGCACG
>NZ_JAUFPL010000029.1 GCF_030409215.1 Halomonas ramblicola
CACCGCGGAAATGTCGTGGCTGATGAACCACTCCAGACGCCGGCGATAGCTCTCGGCGTCGAAGCGGCCCTCCTGGTCGAAGTCGGTGATGGGAAACGACAGCAGGCCGTCACCGATGGCTTGCACCACTGCTTGTCTGGAAAACTTCACGCAACCGTCCTCTTGCTTATCGGGGCCAGGGTCTCCCCGACCGCCTCTACGGGTGACTGACAACGTCTTGTTGTCATACATCATACAAAATAACCGCCACTCTCCCCCCCCGGCAAGCTCGATCGAGCAAATTACGACCAAAGTTGAAGAGGGGCTCGAGCTGAGACGCCGCCAGCAGTCGGCGGCACCATAGGATAGGTGGCCATCGCGATCCCACCACGGAGCCCACGGATGGACCTCGGCGACCTGCTGCTCGACAGCCTCGACATCACCCTGCCCGTCTTCGTGGGCTACCTGCTCAGGCGACTCGGCATGCTCGACCACTGCATCGCCTAGCTCGGCTGCGCCAGCTCGGCATGCGCCCCCTCAAGCGTCATCGGGGTGACCGAAGGTGATGAACTTGCCGCCCTGGTAGACGACGGCGGGATCGTCGGGATCCTGCGCCGGCTGCCGTGCGATCTCCTCGCGCCAGGGCTCGGAGCTGTCCCTGGGCACCCAGCCCAGGAAGGCCACCTTGCGGTTGTCCCACCAGCTCTCGCGGTTGTCCGAGGCGCCGTAGATCACCGTATTGCCCAGCCTGGGGGCCACGAAGGCACGCTCGAGCAGGTTCACGAAGTCCGCGACGCTCATCCAGGTGGCCATCATCCGGGCATCGGCCGGCCTGGGGAAGCAGGAACCGATCCGCACGCTCAGCGTCTCGACGCCGAACTTGTCGAAGTAGAGGCTCGCCAGGTCCTCGCCGAAGCACTTGGAGACGCCATACAGGGAGTCGGGGCGATGCGGCACCTCGGTATCGAGGCGCGTGGTGCGCGGATAGAAACCGATGGTGTGGTTGGAGCTGGCGAAGACGATGCGCGGCTTGCCCAGCTGCCGAGCCGCCTCGTAGAGGTTATAGGTGCCGATGATGTTGGCCTGGAGGATGCTTTCCCAGGGCTTTTCCACGGACATGCCACCCAGATGGATGATGCCGTCGCAATCGGTCACCAGGGCACTGACCGCCTCGGCATCGGCCAGGTCGCCGTGAACCAGCTCTTCATGATCGGCGGCCTCACCGAGGTCGGCCACATCCGACAGCCGCACCCGGCGTGCCAGCCTCGTCAGGTGGGGACGAAGGGCCTGTCCCAGGCCGCCGGCGGCCCCCGTCACCAGGATTCGGTTCAACATGCCAACACTCCTTTTGATGTCCAGGACGATCCACCGGTCACGCTGGCCCGTAGGCGGCACAGATCATGAACCAGGCGCTGCTGCACCCGGCGGGAATCAACGAGCGCTCGGCCTGGCAGCGTCGCCCGGCCGCATCATGACGACGCTGCGACGGCAGGCGGGACAATTACCTATCATGTGTTGATCCATCGGATTACAGCAGCATGAGCCAGATGATTATGACGGTGGCCACCAGACCGGCGATCTCTGGCCAGAAGCCAAAACGGAACTGGTTGACCTCTTCCGGAGAATCGCTGACAGTCAGCTCGTCGTCCTGCCGCGTCAGCTCATCATTGCGCATCTTCATAGTAGATAGCTCCTAGCCAAACATCAGGTTGGGCAACCACAGCGCCAGCTGCGGGAAGAATAGCACCAGCGCCATGCCGATCACCTGTAGGCCGATGAAAGGCAGCACTGCGCGGAAGATGTGCTGCAGCTCGACTCCTTCAGGCGCCACACTCTTGAGGAAGAAGCAGGCCGGGCCGAACGGCGGCGAGAGGTAGTAGATCTGGATGTTCATGGCGAACAGCACGCCGAACCATACCGGGTCATAGCCCAGGCCCACCACCACCGGGGCGAAGATCGGCACGGTGATGAAGATAATCGCGATCCACTCAAGGAAGGTCCCCAGCACCATAACGATCAGCATCATGACAGCGATGACGGCCAGCGCTGGCATGTCGAGCCCTTCCAGGAAACCGGTCAAGAAGCTGACGCCACCAATGAGGTTATAGATACCCACCAGGCTGACCGCCCCCAGCACTAGCCAGATGATTGAACCCACGGTCAGAGCCGTTTGGCGCATGGCATCCCGGATCATACGATACGAGAACTGCTTGAGAATCGCAGCGACAATCATCGCCCCTACGGCACCCATGGCAGCAGCCTCAGTCACTGTAGTGATGCCGGTATAGATGGCTCCCAATACGCAACTGATCAGGATGAACGGCAGGATAGCGCCCTTTAGATACTTGAGACGCTTATGCAGCGGCAAAGCGGTCTCGGGGATGTCGTTAATCGGTGCAAGCTCCGGATTAAGACGACAACGAATCAGGATATAAGTGATATAAATAGAGGCTAACACAATGCCCGGAACAACGCCGGCGGCAAACAGCTTCGTGATCGACACCTGGGCGGCCAGGCCATAGACGATCATCACCACCGAGGGCGGAATCAGCGTGGCCAGCGCGCCGGCGGCGCAGATGATACCGATCGACAGGTTACGATCGTATCCCAGGCGCAGCATCTGCGGCAGGGCGATCAGGCCCAGCATGACGATCTCGCCGCCCATGATGCCGCTCATCGCGGCGAGGATCACCGCCACCACACAGGTCTGCACGGCCACCGAGCCACGCGCACGACCGCCGAGGATCGACATGCTGTCGAACAGCGAGTGGGCGATACCCGAGCGTTCCAGGACATTGGCCATGAATACAAAAAACGGCACGGCGACCAGCTCGTACTTCTCGAGCACGTTATAGACGTTGGACGCGACCAGGAAGAGGCCATCCGGACCATAGTAAAGTAGCGCGGTGACCACCGACACTGCCAGGGTGGTAACTCCCAGCGGAATGCCGAAGGCCATCAGCGCCAGTAGCGCTAGAACGATCAATAAGGTGACGACTTCAATACCCATTATTCGGCCTCTCCCTTAGCCTGGTCCTCAAACCAGTGAACCACGTTGGCGAGCAGTTGCAGGAGGTACAAGAACGCCCCCACCACCAGGATTGGTTTGAGGTAGGCCGGCAACGGCGGATTGAACGAGCTTCCGCTGCGCTCACCGCCATGCAAAGCCATCATCGCCGGCTCCCAGGCGGCCCAGATCAATGCACCCAGGGCGAAAATCGCCACCACCAAAGAAACTAGCTCCATCTTCTTCCACACGTGTGCAGGTACAATCAGCTCCATCATGGTGATGGCAATGTGCCGTTTGCGTTGTGTCACGTAGCCGCTGGTCAGAACCCAGCCAGTGGCACACAGTGCCATAACCGTCTCGAAGGTCCACTGTGTGGGCGCATCGAAGACGTAGCGCATGACTACCTCGAGTGCGGACAGCACAATACAGGCAAAGAAAAGCACGGCGCAGGCATAGCCGATAAAGGCACTGATTCGGTCCATGCCAGCCGCCAGTCGGCTGAGTAGTCGCATAGTAGACTCCAGTCAAAAAAAAGCCACGGCATCCCCCTGCCGTGGCTCGAAAGGAGACGAATCAGTCCTGCTGATCCTGTGAAATCGTGGCAGTGTCCGTCTCAGCACCATCCTTGAGCAAGCCGGCTTCACGCATATACTCAAGGTGGGCCTGCAGAGCCTGCTGAGCCAATTCGCTCCTCTCGCCAAACTCTTCCCAGGCACCTTGGGCGATCTCGCGGAACTGGTCACGCTCTTCCTGCGGCCAGTCGATGACGGTCATGTCGTCCTTTTGCTTGTCACGGGCCACCAGTTTCTCGTCCTGCTCCTGCACCGCAATTGCTAGGTCGCTGAAGGCGTCGTAGAACCACTGGCTCAGGGCCTCCTGATCCTCTTCGCTCAGCGACTCCCAAGTTTGCTGGTTGAGCGTAAACTGCTGCGACGACATGCTGTGGATGCCCGGATAGATCGGGTACTTGGCGATGTCGTGCAGACCCGAGGCATCATTGTTGACGTAGGCGGAGGCATCGGCGGCGTCGACCACGCCCTGCTGCAGCGAGGTATAGACCTCGGAGAAGGGGATGTTGACGGGGGTCGCCCCAGCACGCTCGAAGACAGCTGCCGCCAGGCCCTCCGGCGAGCGGATTTTCACTCCCTGGAGGTCCTCGACGCTACGAATGGGCACCGCAGCGACCAAAGCCTCGCGCTTGTAGGGACCGCAGCCCACCACCTGTACTTTGTCATCTACCTGGGCATCGATAGCATTCTGGAGCGCCTCTTCCCCACCGCCGTTCTGACAGAAGTCGAGGAACTGTGAGGGCTTATCGTAGCCGGCAATCAGGTCGCCCATTAGAGCAAAAGCCGGGTCCTTACCGGTAAAATAGGCCGGAGCAGTCATATCACCATCTAACAGCCCCATGGCCACGGCTTCGATGGTCTCCTTGTATGGAACCACACTGCCGATGGGCATCAGGTTGATGGTGACATCGCCGCCGGTCATCTCCTCGAGCTTGGGCGCCCAATTTTCCTGGAGATACTGATAGGCGAAATCGCCGGAGTTGAAGGAGGTCTGGACCTTCAGCTCCTCTGCGGCCTGAACGGCACCGGCGAAGGCCAGAGTAGCGCTCGCCAGGGTGATGGAATGAGTCAAGGTGCGAATCTTCATGTCGGTATCCTTGTAGCTATTGTGGGTTCAACATCGAAATGCCTCCTACGAGGCGTCAGAAGCGAGGTACCTTCCCTGTCCAAGCAGGGTCGTACTTCTGCATCTCCTTCACATCGTTACGCGAACGAATGCCACACTCCTGAAAGTTGCGCGCCAGTTCCTTCAAGGCGTCGCGATCCAGCTCGACGCCCAGACCGGGCGCATCGGGGACGCGTACGCTGCCGTCCTCGAAGGCGATCTTGCCGCCGACGATGACCTCTTCCTCCTGCCAGGGATAATGGGTGTCGCAGGCATAGGAGAGGTTGCCGATCGCCGCGGCGGCATGGGTCATGGCCATCAGGCTGATGCCGAGGTGAGAGTTGGAGTGCATGGACAGTCCCAGCCCCCAGGTCTCGCAGACGCGGGACAGGTCCCGGGTCGCCTGCAGCCCGCCCCAATAGTGGTGATCGGAGAGGATCACATCCACGGACCGCTTGGCGATCGCCTCGGGGAAATCGAAGAAGCCGATCACGCACATGTTGGTGGCCAACGGCATGGTGGCCGACCGATGGACCTCGGCCATGCCGTCCTTGCCGGGGGCGGGGTCCTCGAGGTACTGCAGCAAGCCTTCCATCTGCGGCATCAGGCGCCTGGTGGTCTCGGGCGTCCAGCCACCGTTGGGGTCGATGCGCAGCGGGTGCTCGGGGAAGGCCTCGCGCAGGGCGCGGATCGCCGCCAGCTCCTGCTCGGGCTCGAACACGCCGCCCTTGAGCTTGATCGACTGGAAGCCGTACCGATCGATCATCTGTCGGGCCGAGCGCACTACGTCTTCGGGAGTCAGTACCTCTCCCCAGTCGTCGACCCAGCCGTCCTGGCTGAACTGGTGACGGCCGTACTTGTAGAACAGATAGGCACTGTAAGGGACGGCATCGCGCACCTTGCCACCCAACAGGTCACAGACGCTGCGACCGGTAATCTTGCCCATCAGATCCAGGAAAGCGACTTCGAAGGCGGCGAAGATGCGCGGCAGCGTGGTGGCCTGGTTGGTTCCTGGCGCCAATTCGATACCGCCCTGTTGCGGCTCACTATCGGCGGACTGTTCGATGATGGCCTTCAACTCGTTGAGATGGAAGACATCGACGCCTGCCAGTCGGGATGCCACCTTCTGCAGTTGCGAAAGGGTCTGCTCGTCACCATAGGACTCGGAGAGGCCGGAGCGCCCGTCCTCGGTGACCACCTCGATGATCGAGCGAAGTGCCCAGGGCTCATGAATACCGCTCACGTTGAGCAGGGGAGGATCGCGGAAGGCGATCGGGGTGACGACGACAGATGCGATACGGGACATAGCTTTTCCAGGATCGACGAGAAATTGCAAACGCTGCGTTACAGGCCGTCAGCGAACTTGATCAGTGACGCGAGCTGCTGGCGCTCCTCGGAAGTGGGCATGGTCAGGGGCGCACGCACGCTACCCGCCGGACGACCGATGAGCTCGGCGCCGGCCTTGATCAGGCTGACGGCATAGCCCTTCTTCCGATCCCTGAGGTCCACGAAGGGAATAAAGAAGTC
>NZ_JAUFPL010000003.1 GCF_030409215.1 Halomonas ramblicola
GTTCGCACGATGTCAAGGGTAGGTAAGGTTCTTCGCGTTGCATCGAATTAAACCACATGCTCCACCGCTTGTGCGGGCCCCCGTCAATTCATTTGAGTTTTAACCTTGCGGCCGTACTCCCCAGGCGGTCGACTTATCGCGTTAACTGCGCCACAAAGGTCTCGAGGACCCCAACGGCTAGTCGACATCGTTTACGGCGTGGACTACCAGGGTATCTAATCCTGTTTGCTACCCACGCTTTCGCACCTCAGCGTCAGTGTCAGTCCAGAAGGCCGCCTTCGCCACTGGTATTCCTCCCGATCTCTACGCATTTCACCGCTACACCGGGAATTCTACCTTCCTCTCCTGCACTCTAGCCTGACAGTTCCGGATGCCATTCCCAGGTTGAGCCCGGGGCTTTCACAACCGGCTTATCACGCCGCCTACGCGCGCTTTACGCCCAGTAATTCCGATTAACGCTCGCACCCTCCGTATTACCGCGGCTGCTGGCACGGAGTTAGCCGGTGCTTCTTCTGTGGGTGATGTCGCTCCTCCCGGCTATTCACCGAAAGGCCTTCTTCCCCACTGAAAGTGCTTTACAACCCGAAGGCCTTCTTCACACACGCGGCATGGCTGGATCAGGCTTGCGCCCATTGTCCAATATTCCCCACTGCTGCCTCCCGTAGGAGTTCGGGCCGTGTCTCAGTCCCGATGTGGCTGATCATCCTCTCAGACCAGCTACGGATCGTCGCCTTGGTGAGCCATTACCTCACCAACCAGCTAATCCGACATAGGCTCATCCGATAGCGCAAGGCCCGAAGGTCCCCTGCTTTCTCCCGTAGGACGTATGCGGTATTAGCCTGAGTTTCCCCAGGTTATCCCCCACTACCGGGCAGATTCCTATGCCTTACTCACCCGTCCGCCGCTCGACGCCCGG
>NZ_JAUFPL010000030.1 GCF_030409215.1 Halomonas ramblicola
CTACAACAATTTCGCCCGTAACTTGCTAAATCACTGAATTCTCGGACCACAGGTGCCGAAATCAGGCCAAAATCGAGCTGGAAGTGTCGAACTCGGGGGCGCCGCACAGCGATCATACCGAGCAGCATATCGTGCGGGCGCTGCGCGCGGCGGGGGCGCTCAGCGTATCGCTGGTCGCCGAGTGCGCCGGCGAGGTGGTGGGCCACGTGGCGGCCTCAAAGGTCACGCTGTCGGACGGCACGCCTGCCGCTGGATCACTACCCCGCGCCTGCTCCTCGGCCTCAACCGACTGATGGCCGTGTTGCTTTTTCATGTGGCGGCAGTGATCCTTCACGATCATGTGTATTTGCCGATCGTCACGAACATGGCCCACTGAACGTCGCACGAGGAATGCGTTATGCCGTTGGAACTCTGGCTCTCCTTCTGCCTGGCCTCGCTGTTGATCATCGTTTCCCCCGGCCCCGCCGTGGCCCTGCTGGTCGCTACCGGGGTCAACCGTGGGCGACGGGCCGCCCTGGCCATGTTGCCCGGCTTCTTCGTGGGTGACCTGCTGGCCATGACCCTGTCGTTCGCCGGGGTAGGCGCGCTCCTGATGACCTCCGCCGAACTGTTCCAGGTCCTGAAGTGGGCCGGGGCTGCCTATCTGCTCTACCTGGGCATGAGGATGTGGCGCGAAGCCGGCCAACTGGGCGATCTGCAGCTTTCGGGCACGGACATCCGGCTCGGCACGGCCAAGGCCTTTCTCGTCACCGCGCTGAATCCCAAGAGCCTGGCCTTCTTCATGGCCTTCATGCCCCAGTTCGTGACACCGAGCCAGCCCTTGTTGCCGCAGTTGGCCATCCTGTTCTCGACCTTCCTGGTCATCGGCGTGCTCAGCGATCTCGCCTACACCTTCCTGGCCACCACCGGCGGCCGGCTGCTGAGTGCCCGGCTTCGCCGTCTCCTGCACCGCACCGGTGCCGGCAGCCTGATCGGGGCAAGCGCCCTGGTCGCTGCCATGCGTCGGCCCTGAGGGACAGGGACGATAGATCGCTGCCCATGTGCGACGTGCTCAACGATCCAGCCACCTTGCTCCGCATCGATGCCGTCTCCGACGATGAACGGACCCTCGCCTATGCCCGGCGGCTGACCCACGGCAATATGCGAGACGACTACGCTCGCCATGGCCTGGTCTGGGACGATGCCCATTTCGACCGGTACTGGACCGAGACGGAAAACTATCTGCTACGCGTTGGGGACAGGCCCCTGGGGCTGGTACGCCTCGGCATCGAGCTTTCCGCCTGTTACCTGCGCGATCTGCAGATCGAGCCTCGCTGGCAACGGCAGGGACTGGGACGTTGGTGCCTGCACTGGGTCACGGCTCTGGCCCGACGCCGCGGCTGCCGGTACCTGCGCCTGCGCGCCTTTCACGACAGCGCGGCCGTACTCCTGTATCAACGTCACGGACTATGCTTTGTCAGCAGAGACGGCGTCCTGGTGAGGATGGAGATGCCTCTGAACGAGCCGGCGAGAGAATAAGGGCTCCCGGCCCGGCGTCAGTCGGCCAACCGCATACGCATATCCCGGACACTCATATCCTGTGCTGGCGGTTGTCTACGAGTCGGAAGCCTCCTTCAACAAGGCGTTCAAGCGCGTCTGCGGTACCGCAAAGAGCGATGTAACCGATGACGTCAGCAGCCAGTCGCCAGCGGCTAACGACTGGGAGTGGTCCTGCCTGCTGGCAGGTTGTTTTCTCTAATGACATGCACCAAGGAATCTATGGAACTCGATCTCTACCAGGTGGACGCCTTTGCGCGTCGTCCCTTCGAGGGCAATCCCGCGGCGGTATGCCCGCTGACCGAGTGGCTGGACGATGCCACCCTGCAGGCCATTGCCGCGGAGAACAATCTGTCCGAAACCGCCTTCTTCGTGCGCGAGGGGGCGGGGTATCGCCTGCGCTGGTTCACGCCAACGGTCGAGGTCGACCTGTGCGGACATGCCACCCTGGCAAGCGCCTGGGTGGTCTTCAACGAACTGGGCGAGGAGGGCGAGACGCTGTGTTTCGCCACCCGTAGCGGCGAGCTACGGGTCAGCCGCACCGGGGAAGGCTTGGCGATGGATTTTCCCGCCAAACGGCCCGAGCCGATGGCCGACCCCGAGACGGTGCTGGCCGCCCTGGGAGTGACACAAGGCGACGTCGTGATGACCGACGACATTCTCGTCGCGGTGGAGGACGAGGGCATCGTTGCGACGCTGGTGCCGGACATGGCCCCCAGTGTCAGGATGAGTGTCGTGTCCTCTGGTACCCTGTTCTTAAAACCCAGGGGGCGATAGGAGCTGCTCATGCCTCGCTACTCCGAGGAACGCCGACAA
>NZ_JAUFPL010000031.1 GCF_030409215.1 Halomonas ramblicola
TTCCTCGGGGTACTGAGATGTTTCAGTTCCCCCGGTTCGCCTCCCATCCCTATGGATTCAGGATGGGATACTCACCGGATGGTGAGTGGGTTTCCCCATTCGGACATGCCCGGGTCGCAGGTCGTTTGCCACCTCGCCGAGCCTTATCGCAGGCTTCCACGTCCTTCATCGCCTCTGGCTGCCAAGGCATCCACCGTATGCGCTTCATCGCTTGACCATATAACCCCAAAGGGTCTGGTCGGCGATGCACACGACATTGCCGGATACGCTTGAGACGTATCTCGTTGTCCCTTTCTCTCGAAAGGAACGTGTCAGCATGATTCACATTGTTAAAGAGCGACTGTTCAGAGAACAGTGGCAAGTCGTGGCGACTTGCCGCTGGTCTCTGCAAGAACCGTTGGGGCGAAGCGATGGTGGAGCCTACCGGGATCGAACCGGTGACCTCCTGCGTGCAAGGCAGGCGCTCTCCCAGCTGAGCTAAGGCCCCTCACACAAGAGAGAAGAGTGAAGAAAGAAGAGTGAAGAAGATCTCTTCTTATCTCTTACCTCTTATTTCTTCCGTCTTGGATTGGTGGGTCTGGGCAGACTCGAACACAACCCCGCGACCTCACCCTTCTCTTGACAGAACGTCCGGGGGTGCGCTCTCACCAACTGAGCGTTCCGGCGGCTCGGAGAATGGTGGGTCTGGGCAGACTCGAACTGCCGACCTCACCCTTATCAGGGGTGCGCTCTAACCAACTGAGCTACAGACCCGTTGGTCACTGGGCGA
>NZ_JAUFPL010000032.1:0-61225 GCF_030409215.1 Halomonas ramblicola
CGACAAGCGCCCACATGAATTACCTGATCGATTGTTAAAGAGCGTCTCGCTGGCCGTCGTGCCGCCGAAGCGACCTCGCCGGCGCCCTGCGAGGAAGGCGTATTTTACGTGATCGGCGCCGACTGTCAACCGCGTTCTTTCCGCGTGGCGACGCGTCTCGAAAGACCCTTGCCGTTGACCCGACTCGCCGCCTCAGCGACCGCCGATAGAGCCCTCAGCGGGTCTCTGTAGCGAGTGGAGCGCATTCTACCGAATCCGCCGCGCCTGTCAACCGAGCCCTTTCGACACGCTCCGAAAAACCTCAGACAGAACAAGCACTTCTGCCACTCTCCACCGCTGGCAACGTGGCCCGTCGCCGGCAGCGGATGCGTACTTTACGGATTTCCCCGGGGCCTCGCAAGCCCTTTCGGGAAAAAGTCTCGGAGCGATGGCGACGGCGAGACTCCAGGACGCCCGCCAGCCTATCCACAACCGCTCGGCAAAGCACGGTTGTGGATGAATCGCCCCATCCACTGCAGACGACAACGCCCGCACGAGGCGGGCGTTGGTGGAGCAACTGACTCGTCATCGGTCGGTCGACGTCAGCACAGGGTCACCCGGGCATAGCGCTTCTTGCCGGCCTGGATGACATAGCTATCGCCGGTTGCCAGCATATGGTCGCGCTGGACCACCTCGCCATCGACCTTGACCCGACCATTGCCGAGCATGTCCTTGGCCTGGGCGCTGTTCTTGGTGAGGCCGGAGCGGTTGAGCACGGCGGCGATGGGTGCCTGGGCACTGCCCTCGAAGTCGACCTCCACCTCGGGCAGGTCCTCCGGCAACTCGCCCTCGGCCAGCTGATTGCCGGCGGACTTGTGGGCGTTGGCGGCGGCTTCCTCGCCGTGGTAGCGGGCGATCAGCTCGCGGGCCAGGACCATCTTGATATCGCGAGGATTGGCGCCGGCCTCGACATCACGCTTGAGGGCCTCGATCTCCTCGTTGGGCTTCAGCGAGAGCAGCTCGAAGTAGCGCCACATCAGGCTGTCGGGCATGGAGACCAGCTTGTTGAACATGGTGCCCGGGGTCTCATCCACGCCGACGTAGTTGCCCAGCGACTTGGACATCTTCTGCACGCCGTCGAGCCCCTCCAGCAGGGGCATGGTGATCACCACCTGGGGGGCCTGGCCATAGTGCTTCTGGACCTCGCGCCCCATCAGCAAGTTGAACTTCTGGTCGGTACCGCCCAATTCGATGTCGGCGTCGAGGGCCACGGAGTCGTAGCCCTGCACCAGGGGGTAGAGAAACTCGTGGATGGAGATCGACTGCCCGGCCTCGTAGCGCTTCTCGAAGTCGTCGCGCTCGAGCATGCGCGCCACGGTACTCTGGGCGGCCAGCTCGATCATGCGGGCGGCGGAGAGCTCGCCGAACCACTCGGAGTTGAAGCGCACCTCGGTCTTCTCGGGATCGAGGATCTTGAACACCTGCGCCTTGTAGGTCTCGGCGTTGGCGCGCACCTCCTCCTCGGTGAGCGGCTTGCGGGTGACGTTCTTGCCGGTAGGGTCGCCGATACGCCCGGTGAAGTCGCCGATCAGGAAGATCACCTCGTGGCCGAGGTCCTGGAACTGGCGCATCTTGGTCAACAGCACGCTGTGGCCCAGATGCAGGTCGGGCGCCGTGGGATCGAAACCCGCCTTGATACGCAGCCGGCGTCCGGACTCCAGCTTCTCGACCAGCTCATCCTCCAGCAGGATCTCGTAGGTGCCCCGCTTCAGCAGCGCCAGCGCGCTCGCCACATCGCTCATCGTCTCCTACTCCATCAATACGCTTGCCCGGGCCACACGCCCATCGAATGGGGCAGGATGGTAGCATGACTCGACCGCGGGCGGTGATGCCCCACTATCCGGAGAGCGACATGTCCCTGTTCATCGGCCTGATGTCCGGCACCAGCCTGGATGGCGTCGACGCCGCCCTGGTGGAAATCGACGACGACGCCACGCCACGCCTGGTCGCCACCCATGCCGAACCCATGCCGGCGCCCCTGCGCGAGACGCTATGGCACCTCTGCCATGCCGACCGGGTCGCCTTCGCCGAGCTGGCCGACGCCGAGGACGCCTTCTGCCGCCTGCAGGCCGCGGCCGTGGAGGCGTTGCTGGCCGGCAGCGAAACGTCGCGCAGCTCGGTCATCGCCATCGGCAGCCATGGCCAGACCGTCGAGCATGCCCCGCTGGGCCACGCCGGCGGCCCCCCCTATACCCTGCAGCTCGACAACCCCAGCCTGCTGGCCGAACTCACCGGCATCACCGTGGTCGCTGACTTCCGCCGCCGCGACCTGGCGGCGGGGGGCCAGGCCGCCCCCCTGGCGCCGGTCTTCCACCAGGCACTGTTCCGCACCCCGGGCGAATGGCGCCTGGTGCTCAACCTGGGCGGCTTCGCCAACCTCACCCTGCTGCCGCCCACCGGGGATGCCCGCGAGCCGCTGGGGTTCGATGCCGGCCCGGCCAACGCCCTGCTGGATGCCTGGCACGCCCGGCACCGGGGCGGTCCCTTCGACGCCGACGGCGCCTGGGCGGCCTCGGGGCGGGTCGACGAGGCGCTGCTCGAGCGGATGCTGGCCGACCCCTTCTTCCACCGGCCGCCGCCGCGCAGCACCGGCCGCGAGCACTTCCATCTCGGCTGGCTGGAGCGGCAGCTGACGGGAAGGGAACGGGCGGAGGACGTCCAGGCCACCCTGGCGGAGCTGACCGCGACGAGCATCACCCTGGCGGTGGAGATGGCCCGCGAGCGCCTGCAGGCGCCACCGCCGGAGCGGCTGCTGCCCTGCGGCGGCGGCGCCCACAACCGCGACCTGCTGGCGCGACTGGCCCGGCGCCAGCCGGAGGCGACACTCATCGACAGCGCGGAACAGGGCTGGCCGGCCGACTGGCTGGAGGCCGGCGCCTTCGCCTGGCTGGCCCGGCGCCGCCTGGCCGACCTGCCGGGCAACCTGCCCGCGGTGACCGGCGCCGCCGGCCCGCGGGTGCTGGGGGGCGTCTACGCCCCCTGAGGGGGTTCAGAAGTCGTCGTCGCGCTTCAGCGAGAACTGGGTCGCCGCGTGATGGGCCTGGGACACCCCCTCGCCGTCGCCACCACCGTACTTGATCATCATACGCAGGTCGTTGGCCGAGTCGGCGTGTACCAGCGCCACCTCCTCGGTGATCCGGCCCGCCCTGAAGAGGTCGTAGAGTGCCTGGTCGAAGGTCTGCATGCCCTGATCCCGCGAACGCGTCATGACATTCTTGATCTCGCTGACCTCGCCCTTGCGCACCAGGTCGCCGATCAGCGGCGACTTGAGCATGATCTCGATGGCCGGGCAGCGCCCGCCATCCACCGTGGGCAGCAGCTGCTGGGCGACGATGGCGCGCAGGTTGAGCGACAGGTCGAGCCATACCTGGGCATGCCGCTCCATGGGAAAGAAGTTGATGATGCGATCCAGCGCCTGGTTGGCGTTGTTGGCGTGCAGGGTCGCCAGGCAGAGGTGGCCGGTCTCGGCGAAGGTCAGGGCGTGCTCCATGGTCTCGCGGGTGCGGATCTCGCCGATCAGGATCACGTCCGGCGCCTGGCGCAGGGTGTTCTTCAGCGCCACCTCGAAGGACTCGGTGTCGATGCCCACTTCGCGCTGGTTGACGATTGCCTTCTTGTGCGGATGCACGTACTCGATGGGATCCTCGACGCTGATGATGTGCCCGCCCAGGGTCTCGTTGCGCTGCTGGATCATCGACGCCAGGGTGGTCGACTTGCCGGTACCGGTACCGCCCACCACGAACACCAGGCCGCGCTTGATGTTGGCCAGCTCGCCCAGCACCGGGGGCAGGGAGAGTTCCTCCAGGTGGGGGATCTCGAAGGCGATCCGCCGGATCACCATGGCCTTCTGGTTGCGCTGCTGGAAGGCGCTGACGCGGAAGCGCCCCTTGCCCTTGAGGCTGAGCGCGAAGTTGGCCTCGCTCTCGGCCTGGAAGCGCGCCATCACCGCCTCGGGGATGGCGGCATTGACCAGCTCGCCGACCTGCGCCTCGTTGAGCCCCTGGTCGCCCATCGGCGTCAGCCGGCCGGCCATCTTCAGGCTCGGGGGGGCACCCACCGAGATCAGCAGATCCGAGGCGTCCTTCTGCACCATGATGTCCAGCAATTGATTGAGCCACTCTTGTGCCGTCATGTCCCTGCTCCTGTCACGGTTCTCTTAGATCGCGCCCTTGGCCTTGGCCTGTGCCTCGTCGCGGGCCACCGCGTTGTCGGCCACCAGCTTGGCCAGCGAGGCGTCGAGGGTCTGCATGCCCAGGTTGCCGCCGGTTTGGATCGCCGAGTAGATCTGCGCCACCTTGTCCTCGCGGATCAGGTTGCGCACCGCCGCGGTGGCGATGAGGATCTCGTGGGCCGCCACGCGCCCGCCGCCCATGCGCTTGAGCAGCGTCTGGGAGATCACCGCCTGCAGCGACTCGGAAAGCATCGAGCGCACCATCGCCTTCTCCTCCCCGGGGAAGACGTCGATGATCCGGTCGATGGTCTTGGCCGCGGAGGTGGTGTGCAGGGTACCGAACACCAGGTGGCCGGTCTCGGCGGCGGTGAGCGCCAGGCGGATGGTCTCGAGGTCGCGCAGCTCGCCGACCAGGATGACGTCCGGGTCCTCGCGCAGGGCACTGCGCAGCGCCGGCGCGAAGCCATGGGTATCGCGATGCACCTCGCGCTGGTTGATCAGGCAGCGCTTGCTGCGGTGGACGAACTCCACCGGATCCTCGATGGTCAGGATGTGCTCGTAGCGATTGTCGTTGATGTAGTCGATCATCGCCGCGAGCGTGGTGCTCTTGCCCGAGCCGGTGGGGCCGGTAACCAGCACCAGGCCGCGCGGCAGCATGGAGAGCTGGCGGAACACCTGCCCCAGACCCAGGTCCTCGAGGGCCAGCACCTCGGAGGGAATGGTGCGGAATACCGCGCCGGCGCCGCGGGCATGGTTGAAGGCGTTGACGCGGAAGCGCGAGATCCCCGGTACCTCGAAGGAGAAGTCGGTCTCGAAGAACTCCTCGTAGTCCCGGCGCTGCCGGTCGGCCATGATGTCGTAGATCAGCTTGCGGACCTCGCGGTCCTCCATGGACGGCACGTTGAGGCGACGGATGTCGCCATCGACGCGGATCATCGGCGGCAGCCCCGCCGAGAGGTGGAGGTCGGAGGCTTTCTGTTTTGCCGAGAACGCCAGCAGTTCGGTAATATCCATGCGATTTCCCTGCTCCCGGTGGTGGTACGCGTTGTGATGACCAGTATGACAGACCTTGCGACATGACGACCCTGGTACTTTTCGACTCCCTGGTCGCCGCACGCCGCCGGCTGGACGCGGCCCTGGCCGCCGCCGGGCGCCCGGCCGGCGAGGCGCGCCTGCTGGCGGTCAGCAAGACCAAGCCGGCGGCACTGATCCGCGAGGCCTGGCACCTGGGCCAGCGCGACTTCGGCGAGAACTACGTCCAGGAGGCCCTGGACAAGCAGGCCGACCTGGCCGACCTGGCGGGCATCGCCTGGCATTTCATCGGCCCGCTGCAATCCAACAAGACCCGCGACGTGGCCGAGCACTTCGCCTGGGTACACAGCGTAGACCGCGAGAAGATCGCCCGGCGTCTCAACGATCAACGCCCCGCGGCGCTCGGCCCACTCGACGTCTGCCTGCAGGTCAACATCAGCGCCGAGAGTTCGAAGTCGGGGGTGAGCCTCGACGACCTGCCGACCCTGGCCGAGGCGGTGCTGGACATGCCGCAGCTGCGCCTGCGCGGCCTGATGGCGATCCCCGCCCCGGCCGAGGGGCTCGCCGCCCAGCGCGCCCCCTTCGCCCGGCTGCGCCGGGCCCTGGAGGGACTGCGCGAGCGCTTCCCGGAAGCGCCGCTGGACACCCTCTCCATGGGCATGACCGCCGACCTGGAGGCCGCCGTGCTGGAGGGCGCCACCCTGGTCCGCCTGGGTACCGCCATCTTCGGGGAGCGCACCGCCAAGCACTGAGCACCGGAACCAGGACAGCCACCGGGACCGGCACCGGCCCCGTTCAAGTCGACCGACACAGGACCACATCGCATGGCTACCAGAGTCACCTTCATCGGCGCCGGCAACATGGCCAGCGCCATCATCGGCGGAATGCTCGAGAGCGGCTTCGCCGCCGATGACGTCACCGCCACCTCACCCAGCGACGAGATGCTGGCCCCGGTCCGCGAGCGGCTCGGCATCCACACCAGCACCGACAACGCCACCGCCGTCGCCGCGGCCGACGTGGTGGTGCTGGCGGTCAAGCCCCAGATCATGCGCCAGGTGTGCGAGGGCCTGCGCGACGCCGTCCAGGCGCGCCGCCCGCTGATCGTCTCGGTGGCCGCCGGCCTGCCGGCCGATACCCTCGAGCAGTGGCTGGGCGGCGACCTGCCGGTGGTGCGCTGCATGCCCAACACCCCCTCCCTGGTGGGTGCCGGTGCCGCCGGCCTGTTCGCCAACCCGAGGGTCAGCGAGGCACAGCGCCGCCTGGCCACCGAGCTGATGGAGGCGGTGGGCCTGGTGGAATGGGTCGAGGACGAGGCCCTGCTGGAGGCCGTCACCGCCGTCTCCGGCAGCGCCCCCGCTTACTTCTTCCTGATGTTCGAGGCCATGGAGGAGGCCGGCACCCGCCTGGGCCTGCCCGCCGACACCGCCCGGCGCCTGGCCATGCAGACCGCCTTCGGCGCGGCCAAGATGGCCCTGGCCAGCGACACGCCGCCGGCGGAGCTCAAGCGCAACGTCATGTCCCCCGGCGGCACCACCGAGCGCGCCATCGAACACCTGGAGCAGGCCGGCCTGCGCCGCCTCATGGCCGAGGCCATGGATGCCTGCGCGGCCCGTGCCCGGGAGATGGCCGACGAGCTCGGCAAGGGCTGAGCGGCACACACCAAGCGACTCTCAACCGATCCTGAGGAGGAGCCCATATGGGCAGCCAACTGGGCAGCGCCGGCCTGCTACTGGTCAACACCCTGATCAACATCTATCTCTTCCTGCTGATGCTGCGCTTCCTGCTGCAGGCATCGCGGGCCGACTACTACAACCCCATCAGCCAGTCCGTGGTGAAGATCACCCAGCCGGCGGTCCGCCCCTTCCAGGGCTTCCTCGGCCCGGTGATGGAACGCTTCGACCTGGCCACCCTGGCCACCGGCCTCGTGATCAAGGCGGTCAGTATCGTGATCATCCTGCAGGTCGCCGGCTTCGGCATGCCGCCCCTGGGCGGCGTGGCCATCGGCACGGTGGCGGCGCTGGCCAACGCCATCCTCAAGATCTACTTCTTCGCGCTGATCGTGATGATCATCCTCAGCTGGGTGGCCCCCAACGCCAGTCACCCCGGCGCGCTGCTGGTGATGCAGCTGGTGGAGCCGATCATGGCCCCGGTGCGCAAGGTGATCCCGCCGCTGGGCATGATCGACCTGTCGCCCATCTTCGTCTTCATCGCCATCAGCATCATCGATGGTATCGTGGTGGGTTCGTTGACCCGCGCCGCCGGCATTTCCGGCGCCCTGGTGGGCCTCTGACAGGAGCGGGCCTGCGGCACGAGATGGCCCTGACAGGCGGCGGCCGGTGCGACGGCCCCGCGACGGCTGGACAACGAGACGACTGGACACCGACATCCCCATGCCCGAGCTACCCCCCGACTCGGTCGGCCTGGTGACGCCGCAGACGGTGCACTTCGACGATCCCCTGGCACTGGCCTGCGGCAGGACGCTGCCGGCCTATGACCTGGTCTACGAGACCTACGGCACCCTCAATGCCGAACGCTCCAATGCCGTGCTGATCTGCCACGCCCTCTCCGGGCACCACCATGCCGCCGGCTACCACGGCGCCGAGGACCGCAAGCCGGGCTGGTGGGACGCCCATATCGGCCCCGGCAAGTCCATCGACACCGAGCGTTTCTTCGTGGTCTCGCTCAACAACCTGGGCGGCTGCCACGGCAGCACCGGCCCCAACGCCGAGAACCCGGCGACCGGCCGCCTCTGGGGCCCCGACTTCCCGATGGTCACGGTGACCGACTGGGTGCACAGCCAGGCGCGGCTGGCCGACCGCCTGGGCATCGAACGCTTCGCCGCGGTGATCGGTGGCAGCCTGGGCGGCATGCAGGTCCTGCAGTGGACGCTCAGCTATCCCGAACGGATCGCCAACGCCGCGGTGATCGCCGCCACGCCCAAGCTCTCGGCCCAGAACATCGCCTTCAACGAGGTGGCCCGCCAGGCCATCCGCTCCGACCCCGACTTCCACGACGGCTGGTATGCCGAGCACGACAAGGTGCCGCGCCGCGGGCTCAAGCTGGCGCGCATGGTCGGCCACATCACCTATCTCTCCGAAGACGCCATGGGCAGCAAGTTCGGCCGCGACCTGCGCACCAACGACTTCAACTTCGGCTACGACGTGGAGTTCCAGGTGGAATCCTACCTGCGCTACCAGGGCGACACCTTCTCCACCTCCTTCGACGCCAACACCTACCTGCTGATGACCAAGGCACTGGACTACTTCGACCCGGCCGCCATCCACGGCGGCGACCTGGCCAGTGCCCTGGCCCCGGCCGAGTGCCCCTTCCTGGTGGTCAGCTTCACCACCGACTGGCGCTTCCCGCCGTCGCGCTCCCGCGAACTGGTCGACGCCCTGATCCGCGCCGGCAAGCCGGTGAGTTTCGCCAACATCGACTCGCCCCACGGCCACGACGCCTTCCTGATGCCCGAGCCCCGCTATCAGGCGGTGTTCGCCGCCTTCATGTCGCGCGTGGGCCGGGACCTGGGCCTGGAGGAGCGGTCATGATGCGTCCCGACCTCAAGCTGATCCACGACTGGGTGCCCAAGGGTGCCCACATCCTCGACCTGGCCTGCGGCGACGGCACCCTGCTCGCCGCCCTGGCCCGCGACAAGGGCGTCACCGGCTACGGCCTGGAGATCGACCCCGAGGGCATCACCGCCTGCATCGCCAAGGGAGTCAACGTCATCGAGCAGAACCTCGACGAGGGCCTGGCCAACTTCGACGACGACGCCTGCGACCTGGTGGTAATGACCCAGGCCCTGCAGGCGCTGCGCCGCCCCGACCGTATGCTCGACGAGATGCTGCGGGTGGCCGGGGAAGGCATCCTCACCTTCCCCAACTTCGCCTACTGGCGGCACCGCGCCTACCTGGGCTTCAAGGGCTACATGCCGGTCTCCAAGTCGCTGCCCCACGCCTGGTACGACACCCCCAACATCCACCTGTCGACCTTCAACGACTTTGAACAACTCTGTCGCGACAAGGGTCTGATCATCGTCGACCGGGCGGTGGGCATCGGCGACCACGAGGGCCACTGGACCTCGCGGCTGTGGCCCAACCTGTTCGGCGAGATCGCGATCTTCCGGGTCGCCCGCCGCTGACCCGGCCACCGGCGAGAGGGATGACGATGAGGCGAGGTTTCCTGAACGGCCTGGCGATGGGCATGCTGCTGCTGGCCGGCCCGCTGGCCGCCCAGCAGTACGAGCAGGTGGGTGCCTACCAGATCCATTACAGCGCGGTGAACACCAGCTTCCTGCCCGAGGCGGTGGCCCGCGAACACGGCATCCGGCGCAGTCCGGCCATGGCGCTGCTCAACGTCAGCGTGCTCGAGGAGCAGGAGGACGGCACCACCCGCGCCGTGCCGGCCACGGTCAACGGCCGCGTCGGCGCCCTGGGCGACGATGACGGCACCCCGCTCAGCTTCCGCACCCTGCGCAGCGGCGACACCCCCTCCCAGGTCGCGGTGTTCCGCATCGATGACGACGAGGCCATGCGCTTCGACCTGGAGGTACGCCACGACCGCAACGCCGACCCGGCACGGGTCAGCTTCATCCAGCGCTTCTATATCGAGCGGTAGAGGGGGCACCTCAGCAGCTGATGAAGCTTCGCTCGAGGTCCACCGGCAGCGCCGCTCCCAGGCGAATCGCCACCGGCACCCCGTCGCGGCGGACGACCTCGCAGCGCCGCGCCAGCACCTCGACCCCGCATCCCGCGACCCGGCGCAGGGTCGCGGCGTAGGCGGGGTCGAGGTGGGCCGCCGGCGCCACGTCGGCGATGCCCTCATGGGCCACGCAGAACAGCAGCACGGCGCGCTGCCCCCCCGCCGCCAGCGCCGCCAGGGTCTCGAGATGCCTGCGGCCCCGCTCGCTCACCGCGTCGGGGAAGTAGCCGTGGCCGTCGCTCTCCCTGAGGGTCACCTGCTTGACCTCCACGAAGGCGGTGCCGCGCAGCGGATCGTCGAGCCGGAAGTCGAGGCGCGCGGCCTTCTCGCCGTCCAGCGCCACCCTCGCCTCGCGCTTGAGCTCGGCGTAGCCGTCGAGCCCGGCCACCCTGCCGGCGCGCAGCGCCTCCTCGACGATGCGGTTGGCCCGCCCGGTATGCACCGAGGCCGCGGCCACGCCGCCGTCGGGCCGGGGCAGCTCGATCAGCTCCCAGGTCCAGGCCAGCTTGCGCTTCGGGTCGTCGCTGGGCGCCAGCCACACCCGGCAGCCCGACACGTTCACCGCGCGCATGGAGCCGGTATTGGGGCAGTGGGCGGTGACTTCGCGGCCGTCGGCGAGGCGCACGTCGGCCAGGAAGCGCTTGTAGCGGCGCAGCAGCACGCCGGGCACCAGCTCGGGGTAGTCCATGCCCGCTCCCCCTACTGGCGCGCCAGGAAGCGCTCGAGGCGGCTCACCGCCTCCTCGAGCCGGGCGACGTCGGTGGTGAAGGCGATGCGCACGTGGCGCTCGCCGCCCTGCAGGGCGAAGTCGATGCCCGGGGTGATCGCCACGTTCTCCTCCTCCAGCAGGCGCCGGCAGAAGGCCTGGCTGTCGGCGCTGTAGCGGGCGATGTCGAGCCACAGGTAGAAGGCCCCCTGGGGCGCCAGCGAGGGCGCCAGGCCCAGTCGCGACAGGCCCGCCAGCAGGGCGTCGCGACGCCGGCCCAGCTCGCGCCGCCGGACCTCGAGGATCTCCCGGCACCCGGGGGTGAAGGCGGCCAGGGCGGCATGCTGGGCCGGAGTGGAGGCGGCCAGGAAGACGTTCTGGGCCAGCCGGGTCAGCGGCTCCACCGCCGCCTCCGGTGCCAACAGCCAGCCCAGGCGCCAGCCGGTCATGCCGAAGTACTTGGAGAAGCTGTTGACCACGAAGGCGTCCGGGGCAACGGAGGCCACCGAGAGCGGCTCCAGATCGTAGCAGAGCCCCTGGTAGATCTCGTCCACCAGCAGATGACCGCCGCGCACCGCTACGCTCTCCGCGACCGCGGCGAGTTGGGCGCGATCGAGCATATGGCCGGTGGGATTGGATGGCGTGGCCAGCATCGCCAGGCGGGTGGCGTCATGCCAGTGGGCCTCGACCAGGCCGGCATCGAGCTGCCAGCCGCTCGCCGGGCCCACCGGCACGGCATCCACCTCGGCCCCCGCCAGGGCCATGAAGTGGCGATTGCAGGGGTAGTTGGGATCGGCCATCAGGACCCGGTCACCCGGCCCCGCCAACAGCTGGCTGGCCAGCAGCAGGGCCCCGGAGGCGCCGGGGGTGACCAGGATGCGCCGCGGGTCCACCTCGGCGCCGAAGTGCGCGGCATAGTGGCCGGCGATCGCCTCGCGCAGCGCCGGCAGGCCGGCCGCCGGCGTATAGCGGGTATGGCCGGCGGCCAGCGCCGCCTGCCCCGCGGCCATCACCGGCTCGGGAGTGGGGAAGTCGGGCTCGCCGACCTCCAGGTGGATGACGTCATGCCCGGCGGCCTCGCGGGCCTGGGCGGTCTCCAGTAGGCTCATCACCCGGAAGGGGGCGACCCGGTCGATGCGCGCACTCCATGACATGCTGGGCTCCTCGGCAGAAACGGCAGGTCCGGCGGAGCTTACCGCCACCCGGGGGGTCAAAGCGACACTGTGCAGCGACTTTACCGGCGCCTCCGCGGGAGGCGGGCAGCGGGAGGTTGCAATGTGTCGGTTTTTCCGCTAAACAAGCATCCCTTTGGCGTGAGATACCTTGCATCGCGGCGGGTATTGATCAGTAGTCACTCAAGTAACGAGGCAGTCCCATGCCAGTAGCCGACAAGAAAGTGGAAGCGCCCAAGAAATTCACCCCCTACGAGCCGGCGGCGGGTGAAGAGTACATGAACGAGCAGCAGCTGGAGCACTTCCGCCAGATCCTGCTGGGTTGGAAGCAGGAGCTCATGGAAGAGGTGGACCGCACCGTGCGTCACCTGCAGGAGGAGGCGAACAACTACGCCGACCCCGCCGACCGCGCCACCCAGGAGGAAGGCTTCAGTCTGGAGCTGCGCACGCGCGACCGCGAGCGCAAGCTGCTCAGGAAGATCAACGAGACCCTCGAGAAGATCGACGAGGACGACTACGGCTTCTGCGAGGCCTGCGGCGTCGAGATCGGCATCCGCCGCCTCGAGGCGCGTCCCACGGCCACCCTGTGCGTCGACTGCAAGACGCTGGCCGAGCTCAAGGAAAAGCAGCTGGGCGGTTGATCGGCATGCCGACCCGCCAGGCGAAGCATCGCGACGGGCACCCCGGGGTGCCCGTTTGCATGTCTGACGCCCCGCCCGGCAGGAGGTGCCCATGAATCGCTACCGCGGCCGCTTCGCCCCGACCCCCTCGGGCCCGCTGCACTTCGGCTCGCTGGTGGCCGCGCTGGCCAGCTACCTGGATGCCCGCCAGGCGGACGGTGACTGGCTGCTGCGCATCGAGGACATCGACCCGCCGCGCTGCCCGCCCGGCGCCGCCGATACGATCCTGCGCCAGCTCGAGGCCTTCGGCCTGCACTGGGACGGTCCGGTGCACTGGCAGCACGCGCGCGATGACGCCTATCGAACCGCCCTGGACAGCCTTGCGGCCCGGGGCCTGGCCTACCCCTGCAGCTGCTCGCGCAAGCAGTGGCGCGGCTACCCCACCTACCCCGGCTGGTGCCGGGATGGGGTGCGTGCGTCCGGCAAACCGGTGGCCTGGCGGCTGCGCAGCGACCTGGGGCTGCGCCCGGTGACCTGGCAGGACCGGCTGTTCGGCACGCAGCGCTTCGACCCCGCCGAGCTCGGTGACGTGGTGCTCGAGCGCAAGGACGGCCTCTGGGCCTACCAGCTCGCCGTGGTGGTGGACGACGCCGATCAGGGCATCAGCGAGGTGGTGCGTGGCCACGACCTGCTCGACAACACCCCCTGGCAGCGCCAGCTGCAGCACGCCCTGGGCCATCCCGAGCCGCGCTACCTGCACCTGCCGCTGATCATGGACGGGGGTGGCCAGAAGCTCTCCAAGCAGAACCTGGCGCCGCCCCTGCCCACCGAGGACGCCGCGGTGCGCCCCCTGCTGCACGCCGCCCTGGCGGCCCTGGACCAGGCCCCGCCCGAGGCGCTTTCCACCGCTCCGGTGGGCGAGCAGCTGGCCTGGGCCATCGACGCCTGGTCGCCGGCCCGCATCCGCCCCGTCGCCGAGCGGCCCCGGGCGACCGATTGAGAGACGGAGGCCCCATGTACGTCTATCGCCTGATGCTGTTCCTGGTACTCGGTGGCTACCTGCTCTCGCCGCTGATGATGACCGGCTGGGCCAGCCCCGGGGTCGCCTGGTATCGTCCCTTCGTCATCTGGGGCGTGCTGATCGCCCTCACCCTGTGGCTGGAGCAGAAGAGGAAGCTCGATGAACGCTAGCCTGGCCGGGATGCTGGCGCTGGGCACCGGCTTCCTGCTGGCGCTCTTCCTCTGTGCCCTGGCCGTGGAGCGCGGCCTCATCCCCACCCGCCTGACCCGCCACCCGGCGGTCTACACCCTGGCGCTGGGGGTCTACGCCAGTGCCTGGGCGATCTACGGCAGCCTGGAGCTTGCCTCCACCTCGGGCTACGGCTACCTGGCCTACTACCTGGGCGTGGCCGGCGCCTTCCTGCTGGCGCCGGTGCTGCTGGTGCCCATCCAGCGCATGACCCGCACCTACCAGCTGGCCTCCCTGGCCGACCTCTTCGCCTTCCGCTACCGTTCACGCTGGGTCGGCAGCCTGGTCACCCTGGTCAGCCTGCTGGCGGTGTTGCCGCTGCTGGCCCTGCAGGTACAGACCATGGGCGACGCCATCTACCTGATGACCGGCGCCGCCTCGCCGGCGCCGCTGGCGCTGGCCTTCTGTGCCCTGATCGCGCTGTTCGCCATGCTCTTCGTGGGCCGCCGCCGGCGCATCGACGGCCAGCACGACAGCCTGCTGGCGGCCATCGCCCTCTCCTCGCTGGTCAAGCTGCTGGCCATGCTCGGGCTCGGGGCCTTCGCGCTGTTCGGCGTCTTCGACGGCCCCGCCGACCTCCAGGCCTGGCTCGACGGCCCCGGCCAGGCCTTCCAGGCCGGGGTGGTGCAGACCGACCCGGCCCACTGGCGCTCGCTGCTGCTGCTGTTCTTCGCCGCGGCCCTGCTGATGCCGCACATCTTCCATATCGTCTTCACCGAGACCCGCTCGCGGCATACCCTGCTGCAAGCCAGCTGGTCGCTGCCGCTGTTCCTGCTGCTGATGGCCCTGCCGGTGCCGCTGATCCTGTGGGCCGGGCAGCGCCTGGGCAGCCAGGAGACGCTGAGCGCCGCCTATCTGGCCTTCGGCCTGTCGGAGTCGGGATGGACCCAGGCGCTGGCCTTCCTGGCGGGCCTCGCCGCCACCAGCGCCACCACGGTGATGATCGCGCTGGCGCTGTCGGGCATGGTGCTCAACCACGTGCTGCTGGTGGCCCATCCCCCCGAGGCCCAGCACGACCTCTATCGCTGGCTGCAGTGGCTGCGCCGCGCCCTGGTCGCCGCCGTGGTGCTCGGCGGCTGGCTCTTCTATCGCATCGTCGGCGTGCACCATGACCTGACCAGCCTGGGCCTGACCGCCTTCGTGGGCATGGCCCAGTGCCTGCCCGGCCTGCTGGCGCTGCTCTACTGGCCGGGGGCCAACCGCAAGGGCATGGTCTCGGGACTGGTCGCCGGCATCTTGGTGTGGCTACTGGGCCTGTGGGGGCCGCTACTCACCGGCCTGCCCTCGCTGGTGGTGATCCCGCCGGGCCTCGAGGTGCTCTCCGGCGAGCCGGTGTGGTACATCGTCACCCTGGTGTCGCTGGCCACCAACGCCCTGGTGTTCATCGTCGTCTCCCTGGCCACGCCCACCTCCGAGGGCGAGCGTGCCGCCGCCGAGGCCTGCTCGGTGGACGCCGTGATCCGCCCCAAGCGCCTGCCCCTGGAGGCCGCCAACGGCGAGGAGTTCAAGGCCCACCTGGCCCGCGCCCTGGGCGCGGCGGTGGCCGCCCGCGAGGTGGACCGCGCCCTGGACGACCTGGGCCTGTCGCCGCTCGACGGCCGCCCCTATGCCCTGCGCCGGCTGCGCGACCGCCTGCAGGCCAATCTCTCGGGGCTGATGGGCCCCTCGGTGGCCCAGGACATCGTCGACCGCTACCTGCCCTACCGCCACGACGGTCCCGGCGCCACCGAGGACATCCACTTCGTGGAGAGCCGGCTGGAGGCCTACCGCTCGCGACTCACCGGCCTGGCGCGCGAGCTCGACGGCCTGCGTCGCTACCACCGCCGCACCCTGACACGGCTGCCGGTGGGCCTGTGCGCCTTCGGCGAGGACGGCGAGCTGCTGATGTGGAACGACGCCCTGGCCGAGCTCTCCGGCATCGACGGCGACAGCGTGGTCGGCGCCCGACGCGACAGCCTGCCCGCCCCCTGGGGGGAACTGCTCGGGCGCATCCTCGCCGAGCCCGGCCGCCACCTCTACAAGCAGCCGGTGCCGCTGGCCGATGGCACCCGTTTCCTGAGCCTGCACAAGGCCGAACTGGAGGGGGACGACAGCGAGCCCGGCGGCATGGTGATCCTGGTGGAGGATCACAGCGAGATGAAGTGGCTCGAGGACGAGCTGGTGCATGCCGCCCGCCTGGCCTCCATCGGCCAGCTGGCCGCCGGCGTGGCCCACGAGATCGGCAACCCCATCACCGGCATCTCCTCGCTGGCCCAGAACCTGCGCTACGACACCGACGACCCGGAGGTGCTGGCCACCGCCGAGCAGATCCAGCAGCTCACCGACCGGGTCTCGCGGATCGTCTCCTCGCTGGTGGGCTTCGCCCACGGCGGCCGCCACCTGGCCGGCCGCGACCTCGCCCCGGTGAGCGTCGCCGAGGTGGTGGACGAGGCCATCCACTTGATCCACCTCGCCCGCTCGGGGGACGATGTGCGTTTCGACAACCGTTGCCCCGCAGCGGAGAGCGTCGAGGGAGATGCCCAGCGCCTGCTCCAGGTGATGGTCAACCTGCTGGGCAATGCCCGCGACGCCAGCGGCCCCGGCGACCGGGTAATCATCGAGGCGACCCCCGAGGGAGAAGGGCTGCGACTCACCGTCACCGACGAGGGCCAGGGTATCGACGAGAGCGTGCGCGACCACCTCTTCGAGCCCTTCACCACCACCAAGCCGCCCGGTGAGGGCACCGGGCTGGGCCTGCCGCTGGTCTACAGCATCGTCGCCGAGCACCATGGCCAGATCGACCTCGTCTCGCCGCCGCCCGACCGCGAACGGGGCACCCGGATCAGCCTCTGGCTGCCCCGCCACCAGAAGGAGGGTGAAGCACCCCGATGAGCCGGATCCTGATCGTAGAAGACGAAGCCATCATCCGCAGCGCCCTGCGCCGGCTGCTCGAGCGTCACGACTACCGGGTCGACGAGGCCGGCTCACTGGACGAGGCGATGGCCCTGGATCCCCAGCGCTTCGACCTGGTGATCAGCGACCTGCGCCTGCCCGGCGAACCCGGCACCGAGCTGATCGCCCGCGCCGCCCCGGTGCCGGTGCTGATCATGACCAGCTACGCCAGCATGCGTTCGGCGGTGGATGCCCTGAAGCAGGGGGCGGTGGACTACGTCGCCAAGCCCTTCGACCACGACGAGCTGCTCGAGACCGTGGCCCGGGTGTTCCATCAGCAGGCCGCCCGCCATGCCGAACCGCCCGACGTCGCCGAACCCGACGGCCGGGCCCAGCCAATGATCGGCAACTGTCCGGCCATGCAGCTGGTCTACTCGCGGATCCGCAAGACCGCCCCGGCCGATGTCACCGTACTGATTCAGGGTGAGTCCGGCACCGGCAAGGAGCTGGTGGCCCGCGCCCTGCACCAGCAGAGCAAGCGCGCCCAGGCGCCGCTGATCTGCGTCAACTGCGCGGCGATCCCCGAGACGCTGATCGAGTCCGAGCTGTTCGGCCATGAGAAGGGCGCCTTCACCGGTGCCAGCGCCGCCCGCACCGGCCTGGTGGAGGCCGCCGACGGCGGCACCCTGTTCCTCGACGAGATCGGCGAGCTGCCGCTGGACGCCCAGGCCCGCCTGCTGCGGGTGCTCCAGGAGGGCGAGATCCGCAAGATCGGCTCGGTGGAGACCCGCCACGTGGACGTGCGCCTGATCGCCGCCACCCATCGCGACCTGCGCTCCCTGTCGAAGAGCGGCGAGTTCCGTCTCGACCTCTACTACCGCCTCAACGTCATGCAGATCGACCTGCCGCCGCTGCGCGAGCGCGAGGACGACGTGCTGCTGATCGCCGATATCCTGCTGGAGAAGGCGTGCCGGCGCCACGACCGCGAAGGGTTGCGCCTCTCCCGCGCGGCACGCCGCGAGATCCACGACTACCCCTGGCCGGGCAACGTGCGTGAACTGGAGAACGCCCTGGAGCGTGGCGTCATCCTCGCCGAGGGCCACCTCATCCATCCCGACGACCTGGGACTCTCGGCTCCCGTGCCGCTGGCCGGGCCCCGGGGCGACGCCCCCGCCGCGACGCGCAACGCCGCCGATGCGGATGCCGGGGTCACCGACGAGGACCTCTCGCTGGAGGACTACTTCCAGCACTTCGTGCTGGAGCACCAGGACCACATGAGCGAGACCGAGCTGGCCCAGAAGCTCGGCATCAGCCGCAAGTCCCTGTGGGAGCGGCGCCAGCGCCTCGGCATTCCGCGCAAGAAGAGCCCCCGCCGCAAGACCGAGTGACGCCGCCCCGGCCTGTCCATGCGACCATGGTGCAAGAGGCTCCGGCGGCCTCCCCGGCACCGCCGCGTTCCCCTTTCCGCCCTCACCCCGCACCATTTGTTACCGTCCCACACAGCCCGGGCCCCACGACGGTGCCAATGCGGTAACACTTCACCGACCCGGCAGCGACCCGCCTCCTTGCCATTTTTTTAACTCACTGAAAAAAAAGGAACAAAATTGTAATGGCACGCCGCCTGCTATCTATACGGGCAAGAAGAACAAGTTCCGGCGTCACCGGCTGCCGACAACAACAACACCGCAGCCAGACGTGACGAGGGCCCGCCCCGCAACAACAACAAGAGCCGCGGGCCCATGATGCAGCGCCACGAGCACCGAACAACAACAGCAGGACTCGGGCGCCTGGCCCCTCGGCCAAGCACAACAACAAGAGACACGAGGTACCGGAAACTCAGGACGCGACGCGCCCGCCACGACCGCCAACAAGAACAAGGGTCGTCGAGGCGCACCCCCGGAAACAACAGCAACACGCCGGGGGGAGGCAGATCAGCTGCCGTCGTGGTTGGATTATTGTTTTGAATACGAGGCGGTCGCCACCGGGAGCGCCAACAAGGACAACAACACTGCTTGCCTGTGATTCTCCTTGGTGACTGTGGTGCGTATTCAAGGCGATGTGCCATCACGAAGAAGAAACAGCAGCATGGATGCTGCGTCGCTGCTTGAGGGGGAGGCCGACAGGCCTCCCCTTTCTACGTTCCTGGCCGGCGTCCGCTCGCCACTCCTTCCCTCCCGGGCCTGGCACGGGCTATGCAAGGTCACGGGGGTCGGCTACACTCAGGCCTTTTCGCACTCATATCTTCGCCCTGCGAGTCGATATCGCCGCATGTTCAAAGGATTTACCCGCTTCCTGCAGAGTCCCGGCGAGAGCCTGAAGTCGCTGTTCGGCACCGAGGGCGCCGCCGCCGGCACGCCGGAGGTCCGCGTCATCCCCCGCGAGGACCACCCGGTCTCGCGCCAGCACTTCAGCGATGCCGCCCTCAAGGTGCTCTACCGCCTGCACAACGCCGGCCACGAGGCCTATCTGGTGGGCGGCTGCATCCGCGACGCCCTGCTGGGCCGCATGCCCAAGGACTTCGACGTGGCCACCGACGCCACGCCGGAAGAGGTCAAGGCGCTGTTCCGCAACTCGCGCATCATCGGCCGGCGCTTCCGCATCGTCCATGTGCGCTTCGGTCGCGAGGTGATCGAGGTCACCACCTTCCGCGGCAAGCCGGGCGACGACCACGCCGACCACATCGCCCAGCAGTCCGACGACGGCCTATTGCTGCGCGACAACGTCTGGGGCGACATCCAGGAAGACGCCCTGCGCCGCGACTTCACCATCAATGCCCTCTACTACAGCATCGCCGACTTCTCGATTCACGACTTCGCCGACGGCGTGCGCGACATCGAGGCCAGGACCCTGCGCCTGATCGGCGACCCCGACACCCGCTACCGCGAGGACCCGGTGCGCATGCTGCGGGCCGTGCGCTTCGCCGCCAAGCTCGACTTCCACCTCGCCCCGGCCACCGAGGCCCCGATCCACGAGTTCGCCCCGCTGCTGCTGCAGATCCCCCCGGCGCGGCTGTTCGACGAGGTCCTCAAGCTGTTCATGGCCGGCCACGGCGTCGCCACCTTCCAGCTGCTGCGCCACTACGGCCTGTTCGATATGCTCTTCCCCGAGGCCGGGGAAGCCATGGCCGAGCTGCCCTGGGCCGAGCGCCTGGTCGAGCTGGCCCTGGAGAGCACCGACCGGCGCATCCATGAGGAGCGCCCGGTGACCCCGGCCTTCCTGTTCGCCGCCATCCTGTGGGGCCCGGTGGTGCAGCGCCAGGCCGAGCAGGAGGCCAGGGGCCTGCCCGCGATCCCGGCCCTGCAGGCCGCCTCCCAGCAGGTCGTGTCACGCCAGCTGCAGCACGTCTCGATCCCCAAGCGCTTCAGCCTGCCGATGCGCGACATCTGGGACCTGCAACAGCGCCTGCCGCTGCGCCGCGGTCGCCGGGTCTTCCAGACCCGCGAGCATCCGCGCTTCCGCGCCGCCTACGACATGCTGCTGCTGCGCGAGGGGGCCGGCGAGCTCGAGCCCGGCCTCGGCGACTGGTGGACCGTCTTCCAGGACGCCGACGAGCACGAGCAGGCGCGCCTGCTGGACAAGGTCGGCGCCCATCCCGCCGGTAGCGGCACCCCCAAGCGCAAGCGCCGCCGACGGCGTCGCAAGCCCCGCGGCGGCAACGGCGACGCATGAGCCTCCATCGGGCCTGGATCGGGTTGGGCAGCAACCTCGACGACCCGCTCGCGCGGGTCGCCCGCGCCCTGGATGAGCTCGACCGGCTGCCGCTGACGCGGCGCATCGCCGCCTCCTCGCGCTATGCCAGCCGTCCGCAGGGCCCCCAGGACCAGCCCGATTTCATCAATGCCGTGGCATGCCTCGAGACGCGCCTCTCGCCGCTGGCCCTGCTCGACCAGCTGCAGGCCCTGGAGCAGCGCCACCGCCGGGTGCGCGCCCGCCGCTGGGGGCCCCGTACCCTGGATCTGGATCTGTTACTCTTCGATGACGACGTCCTGGCGCTGCCGCGCCTGAGGGTGCCCCACCCGGAAATGGCCCGACGAGCCTTCGTGCTGGTGCCCTTGCTGTCACTGGTACCGGACCTGCGGCTGCCCGACGGTCGCCGGCTGGTCGACCTGGTCGCCGCGCTGCCCGACGCCGACCTGCGGGAAGTGTTACCGCCCGAAGGAGGCGACCGGTAAAGTGTTACCTGTCGACACAGCATGGCGGTTCGGGTAACAATCTCGGGTTACACCCGGGCCGGCGCCGCGCGCCGCTCCCGACGCCACAACCAAGAGAGCACGCCATGAAAACCGTCACTCTGAGCTCGCTGCAGGCCTTCAAGCGCGCCGGTGAGACCTTCAGCTGCCTGACCGCCTACGATGCCACCTTCGCCCGGGCCGCCAGCGACGCCGGCATCGAGGTGCTGCTGGTGGGCGACTCCCTGGGGATGGTGCTGCAGGGTCACGCCAGCACCCTGCCGGTCACCCAGGAGGAGATCTGCTACCACACCCGCTGCGTGGCCCGTGGCAAGGGAGCGAGCCTGCTGATGGTCGACCTGCCCTTCATGGGCAACGCCAGCCAGGAACGCCTGCTGGAGAACGCCGGCGAACTGATGCGTGCCGGTGCCGAGCTGGTCAAGGTGGAGGGCGAGGCGTGGATGGCTGACGGCATCCGCGAGCTGACCCGCCGCGGGGTACCTGTGTGCGCCCACCTGGGCCTGACGCCGCAGACGGTCTACCAGCTGGGCGGCTACAAGGTGCAGGGCCGCGAGACCGAGCGCGCCGACCAGATCCTCGAGGACGCCCGCACCCTGGTGGAGGCCGGCGCCTCGGTGATCCTGCTGGAGTGCGTGCCGGCCAGCCTCGGCCGCGCCATCACCGAGGCCCTGGACGTGCCGGTCATCGGCATCGGCGCCGGCCCCGACACCGACGGCCAGATCCTGGTGATGCACGACATGCTGGACATCACCGCCGGGCGCAAGCCGCGCTTCGTCAAGAACTTCATGGCCGAGGCCGACGATATCCAGGGTGCCTTCCGCCGCTACCACGAGGACGTCAAGGCCCGCCGCTTCCCCGCCGCGGAACACTGCTTCTAGCCCCGGAGGCCCACAGCGATGCGCATCCTGAGAGAGATCCCCGCCCTGCGCCAGACGCTGACCGAGGCACGCCGCCGAGGCCAGCGGATCGCCCTGGTACCCACCATGGGCAACCTCCACGCCGGCCACCTGGCCCTGGTGGCGGCGGCCCGTGAGCGGGCCGAGGTGGTGGTCGCCAGCATCTTCGTCAATCCCATGCAGTTCGGGCCGAACGAGGACCTCGACGCCTATCCGCGCACCCTGGCCGAGGACCAAGCGAAGCTCGAGGCCGCCGGCTGCGACCTGCTGTTCGCCCCGGAGGCGGCCACCGTCTATCCCCGGGGCCTCGAGGCCCAGACGCGGATCAGCGTGCCCGAGGTGAGCGAAGGGCTGTGCGGCGGCTCCCGCCCCGGTCACTTCGACGGCGTCGCCACCATCGTCGCCATGCTCTTCAACCTGGTGCAGCCCGACCTGGCCTGCTTCGGCGAGAAGGACTACCAGCAGCTGGCGGTGATTCGCCGCCTGGTGGCCGACCTGCACTTCCCCATCGAGATCGTCGGCGTGCCCATCGTGCGCGCCGAGGACGGCCTGGCGCTCTCCTCCCGCAACGGTTATCTCAGTGACGCACAGCGCGACGCAGCCCCGCGCCTCCACGCGACGCTATGCGAGCTGCGCGCCAGCCTGGAGGCAGGCGCCGAGATCGAGGCCAGCCTGAAGGCCGGACTCGACCGACTCGACGAGGCCGGCTTCGACCCCGACTATCTGGAACTTCGCGCCGCCGACCTGGGCCCGGTCACGGCGACGACCCGCGAGGCCGTGCTGCTCGTCGCAGCGCGGCTGGGCCCGACCCGACTGATCGACAACCTGACCCTGACCCTGCCGCGCTGAGGCGACGGCCCATCCGGAGGAACCGCTTTCCATGTTCACCATCATGCTCAAGGCCAAGCTGCACATGGCCCGCGTCACCCATGCCGTACTCAACTACGAGGGCTCCTGCGCCATCGACGGCGAGCTGCTCGACATGTCCGGCATCCGCGAGAACGAGCAGGTCCAGATCTACAACGTCGAGAACGGCCAACGCTTCACCACCTATGCGATCCGTGCCGAGGAGGGCTCCCGGGTGATCTCGGTGAACGGTGCCGCCGCCCACCTGGCCGGCGTCGGCGAGCGGGTGATCATCTGCAGCTACGCTCACTACAGCGAGGCGGAGCTGGAGAATCACCAGCCGGCCCTGGTCTACCTCCAGGAAGGCAACGCCATCAGCCACACCAGCCACGCCATCCCCGTCCAGATGGCCTGAACGCCCGGTCAGGATAGTGCGCCGTCTCCCGGCACCACGCCGGTCCGACCTCGTCAGGCGGCCGGCGTTTCACCAGGAGATCGGCGCTGCACTGGATCGGCACATCCTTATAGGACCGCCAGGCATTGCCGCAGTGCACAAGCTTCCCCTATGCTGGGACTCCGGCCCTGGTGGAAAACCGGCCCGACGCCGGCCGTTTTCCGACACGACCGCGATGCCCTATAACACGCTCAGGAGGCTCAGCCCATGCAAGACCAAGACGTGGTAATCGTTGCCGCCCGCCGTACTGCCGTCGGCACCTTCGGCGGCTCCCTGGCCGGCATTCCCGCCAGCGACCTGGGTGCCCTGGTGATCAAGGACATCCTCTCTTCCACCGGCGTCGCCGCCGATCAGGTCGAGGAGGTGCTGCTGGGCCAGGTGTTGACCGCCGGGGTCGGCCAGAACCCGGCCCGCCAGGCTTCCATCAAGGCCGGCCTCCCGGATGCCGTGCCGGCCATGACCATCAACAAGGTGTGCGGCTCCGGGCTCAAGGCCCTGCACCTCGCCACCCAGGCGATCCGCTGCGGCGACGCCGAACTGATCATCGCCGGCGGCCAGGAGAACATGTCCGCCTCGCCCCACGTGCTGCCCAACTCGCGCACCGGCCAGCGCATGGGCGACTGGAAGGCCATCGACACCATGGTCCACGACGGCCTCTGGGATGCCTTCAACAACTACCACATGGGCATCACGGCCGAGAACCTGGCGGAGAAATACGGCATCACCCGCGAGCAGATGGACGAGTTCGCCGCCGGCTCCCAGCAGAAGGCCGCCGCGGCCATCAGGGAAGGCAAGTTCAAGGGCCAGATCGTCCCGGTGGAGATCCCCCAGCGCAAGGGCGACCCGGTGGTCTTCGATACCGACGAGGGCCCGCGTGACGTGACCGCCGAGAAGCTCGGCACCATGCGTCCGGCCTTCAAGAAGGACGGCACCATCACCGCCGGCAACGCCTCCTCCCTCAACGATGGCGCCGCCGTGGTGATGCTCTGCTCCGCCGAGAAGGCCAAGGCCCTGGGGCTCGAGCCCCTGGCCCGCATCAAGGCCTACAGCAATGCCGGCGTCGACCCCTCCATCATGGGCATCGGTCCGGCCCCGGCCACCCGCCGCTGCCTCGAGAAGGCCGGCTGGAGCCTGGACGACCTGGACCTGGTCGAGGCCAACGAGGCCTTCGCCGCCCAGGCGCTGTCGGTCAACAAGGAACTCGGCTGGGACGCCGACAAGATCAACGTCAACGGCGGCGCCATCGCCCTGGGCCACCCCATCGGTGCCTCCGGCTGCCGCATCCTGGTGACCCTGGTGCACGAGATGATCGCCCGCGACGCCAAGAAGGGCCTGGCGACCCTGTGCATCGGTGGTGGGCAAGGGGTTGCCCTGGCCATCGAACGCTGAGGAAACCCCATATAAAGAACCGCCCCCGCAGCCTGGCTGCGGGGGCGGTTTTTCTTCCAGCTTCACGCTTCCGGCTTTCAGCTTGCCGGAGGCTTACAGCTCGACGTCGGCCGCTTCGGCCTCGAAGGCGGCCTTCTCTTCCGGGGTGATCTCCTTGATGGTGAGCTTCACCCGGTTGCGGTTGTCGATGTCGAGCACCTTGACGATCGGCTCGTCGCCCTCGTTGAGGTAGTCGCGCACGTCGTTGACCCGCTCGGGCACGATCTGGGAGATGTGCACCAGGCCGTCGGTGCCGGGCATGATGTTGACGAAGGCGCCGAAGTCGGCGATGCGCACCACCTTGCCGCGGTACAGCTTGCCGATCTCCGGCTCGGCGGTGATCGCCAGCACGGTGTCGATGGCCGCCTTGGCCGCCACCTTGTCCTCGGCGTAGATGCGCACGGTGCCGTCGTCGTCCAGGTCGATGGAGGCGCCGGTGTCCTCGCAGATCTTGCGGATGGTGGCGCCGCCCTTGCCGATGACGTCGCGGATCTTCTCCGGGTCGATCTTGATGGTGGCCATGGAGGGCGCGTTCTCGGAGACCTCGGCGCGGCTCTGGCCGATCACCGCGTTCATCTGCTCGAGGATGTGCAGGCGGGCCTCGTTGGCCTGCTGCAGCGCCTGCTCCATGATCTCCTCGTTGATGCCCTCGATCTTGATGTCCATCTGCAGGGCGGTGACGCCGTCGGCGGAGCCGGCCACCTTGAAGTCCATGTCGCCCAGGTGGTCCTCGTCACCCAGGATGTCGGTCAGCACGGCGAAGCCGTCGGCGTCCTTGACCAGGCCCATGGCGATGCCCGCCACCGGCGCCTTCATCGGCACGCCGGCGTCCATCAGCGCCAGGGAGGAGCCGCACACCGAGGCCATGGAGCTGGAGCCGTTGGACTCGGTGATCTCGGAGACCACGCGGATGGTGTAGGGGAAGTCCGCCTCGTCGGGCAGCATGGCCTGCACGCCGCGGCGCGCCAGGCGGCCGTGGCCGATCTCGCGACGCTTGGGACCGCCCATGAAGCCGGCCTCGCCCACGCTGTAGGGGGGGAAGTTGTAGTGCAGCAGGAAGCGGTCCTTGCGCTCGCCCTCCAGCGACTCGATCAACTGGGCGTCGCGCAGGGTGCCCAGGGTGGCGATGACGATCGCCTGGGTCTCGCCGCGAGTGAAGATCGCCGAGCCGTGGGTCTTGGGCAGGCTACCCACCTCGATGGCCAGCGGGCGCACGGTGCGGTTGTCGCGGCCGTCGATGCGCGGCTCGCCCTTGATGACGCGAGCGCGCACCACACGCTTCTCCAGGCCCTCGATGGCCCCCTTCACCTCGTCGGCGTCGAACCGGCCTTCCTCCTCGCCGGCCAACTGCTCGACCGCCTCGGCCTTGAGGGCGGAGAGCGCGTCCTGGCGGGCCATCTTGTCGGTGATGCGGTAGGCCTCGCCGACCCTGGCCTCGAAGGCCTCGGCCACGGCGGCCTTCAGCGGGGCGTTCTCGGCCGGCGGCTGCCAGTCCCACTTCGGCTTGCCGGCCTCGGCGGCCAGCTCCTTGATGGCGGCGATGGCGACCTGCATCTCCTGGTGGCCGTAGAGCACGGCGCCGAGCATCTCGTCCTCGAGCAGCTCGTCGGCCTCGGACTCCACCATCAGCACCGCCTTCTCGGTGCCGGCCACCACCATGTCCAGCTCGGAGCTGGCGAGCTCCTCGACGGTGGGGTTGAGGAAGTAGCCCTTGTCCTCGTCGAAGCCCACCCGGGCGCCGCCGATGGGGCCATTGAAGGGCACGCCGGAGACCGCCAGGGCCGCGGAGGTGCCGAGCATGGCGGCGATGTCCGGGTCATGGTTGCGGTCGGTGGAGAGCACGGTGCAGATCACCTGCACCTCGTTCATGAAGCCCTTGGGGAACAGCGGACGGATCGGGCGATCGATCAACCGCGAGGTGAGGGTCTCCTTCTCGGTGGGACGCCCCTCGCGCTTGAAGAAGCCGCCGGGGATCTTGCCGACCGCGTAGGTCTTCTCCTGGTAGTGGACGGAGAGCGGGAAGAACGGCTGGTTGGGGTTGGCTTCCTTCCGCGCCACCACGGTGCACAGCACCACGGTGTCGTCCATGGTGACCATCACGGCACCGGTGGCCTGGCGGGCGATGCGCCCGGTTTCCAGGGTGACGGTGCTGCGACCGTACTGAAACGTTTTCTTGACCGGATTCACGGCGACTCTTCCTTCAACTTTTCGATGTTTGGGTCGTTTCGACTCGGCGACCATTTTAGGGGTTGACGGCCGCCAGGGCCACCGGGTAGCGACATTTCCGCACGGCAATCGCTGCTGGCCTGGCCCAACCCTTTGCCCCAACGAGAAACGGGCAGCCCTCGGGCTGCCCGTTTCGCTACCGCTTGGGGTACGTCGCTTAGCGACGCAGGCCCAGACGCTGGATCAGCGACTGATAGCGCTCGAAGTCCTTGCGCTTCAGGTAGTCCAGCAGCTTGCGGCGCTGGTTGACCATGCGGATCAGCCCACGACGGGAGTGGTGATCCTGCTTGTTGGTCTTGAAGTGATCCTGCAGGCCATCGATGTTGGCGCTCAGCAGGGCCACCTGCACCTCGGGGGAACCGGTGTCGTTGTCGCCACGGCCGAATTCCTTGACGATCTCGGCCTTCTGTTCGGCTGTCAGTGCCATCTGTGTCTCCAGTAAGCAATATGCCTGAATGATGAATTGGATGAGACCACGCATATTTGCAGTCTCGGCGTCGCTCCCTGGGAAGCCCGCGGCTTCCTAGGCGACTGCGCTGCTCAGCAGCCGCTTCGGCGCCACCTCCTGTGGCGTCGTCACCGTGCCGAGGCCCAGGAAGGCCCCGTCGCGGTAGAGTCTCGGTGTCTCGCCCGCGGCCAGGCCGTGGGTCACCCGGGCCGGCTGGCCGTGGGTCAGCCGTTGCGCCGCCGCGGCGTCCACCTCCAGGCGCGGCAGGTGCGCCACCAGCACGTCGAGGGGCAGCAGCGCCGCCTCCCGAGCCGCCTGGTCGGGCAGCGCCTCCAGGGCCTCGAGGGTCAGCATGCCGTCCGACGCCGCGAAAGGCCCGGTCTTGAGCCGCCGCAAGGCGCTGATGTGCGCCCCGCAGCCCAGCGCCCGGCCGATGTCCTCGGCCAGGGTACGGATATAGGTGCCCTTGCTGACCCGCACCTCCAGTTCGAGGGCGTCGACCTCGAGAGCCAGAAGGCGGGCATCATACACCGTCACGCGCCGCGCTGCACGCTCGATCGTCCTGCCCTCGCGGGCCAGCTCGTAGAGCTTGCGCCCCTGGTGCTTGAGCGCCGAGTGCATCGGCGGCACCTGCTCGATCTCGCCGCGGAAGCGCGCGAGCACCCCCTCGATATCGGCCTCGGAGAGCCGCGGCACCTCGCGACGCTCGATCACCTCGCCCTCGGCGTCGCCGGTGTCGGTGACCATGCCCAGTTCCACCCGAGTGCGGTAGGCCTTGTCGGCCTCCAGCAGATGGGCGGAGAACTTGGTCGCCTCGCCGAAGCACAGCGGCAAGAGCCCGGTGGCCATGGGATCTAGGGTGCCGGTGTGGCCGGCCTTCTGCGCCTGCAGCAGGCGTCGGGCGCGCTGCAGGGCATGGTTGCTGGACAGGCCCTTGGGCTTGTCCAGCAGCAGCACCCCGTTGACCGGCAGGCCGCGGCGTCGACGCGCCATCAGTCGCGCTCGCCCTCGTCGCTGCCCGGCGAGGCGTCGCCCGGCTCCTCCTCGGCATGACGGGCGCGATCGCTCTCCACCGCCTCGTCGATCAGCGAGGAGAGCCGCTGGCCGCGCACCACGCTCTCGTCGTAGTGGAAGCGCAGCTCCGGCACGTGACGCAGCTTGACCCGCCGGGCGATCTGCCCGCGCAGGAAACCGGCGGCCTGGCGCAGCACCTTGAGGTTCTCCCGGATGCGCTCCGGGCCGTCCTCGCCGAGCAGGGTCACGTGGACGTCGGCGTAGCCGAGGTCGCGACTGACCTCGACGCCGCTCACCGTGACCATGCCCAGGCGCGGATCCTTGACCTCGCGCTGGATGAGCACCGCCAGCTCCTTCTGCAGCTGGTCGGCCACCCGGTCGGTACGCTTGAACTCGCGCATGGCTCGCTTCCTCGCTCGATCAGAGCGTCCGCTCGACCTTGACCTGGTCGAAGACCTCGATCTTGTCGCCGACCTGGACGTCGTTGTAGTTCTTCACGCCGATGCCGCACTCCATGCCGTTGCGCACTTCCGGGACGTCGTCCTTGTAGCGACGCAGCGACTCGAGATCGCCCTCGTAGATCACCACGTTCTCGCGCAACACGCGGATCTTCTTGTGGCGGTAGACGGTGCCCTCGACCACCATGCAGCCGGCCACGGCACCGATCTTGGGCGCGCGGAAGACGTCGCGGACCTCGGCCACGCCGACGATCTCTTCCTTCCACTCCGGCTCGAGCATGCCGCTCATGGCCTGCTTGACCTCGTCGATGAGCTGGTAGATGACGCTGTAGTAGCGCAGCTCCAGGCCCTCGCGCTCGATGATCTCGCGGGCCGCGGCGTCGGCGCGCACGTTGAAGCCGATGACGATGGCCTCGGAGGCCAGCGCCAGGTTGGCGTCGGTGCCGGTGATGCCGCCCACGCCGGAAGAGACCACGGAGACCTGCACCTCGTCGGTGGAGAGCTCCTCGAGCGCGCCCTTGATGGCCTCCAGGGACCCCTGGACGTCGGCCTTGAGGACGATGTTGAGCTTGGCCGCCTCTTCCTGGCCCATCTGGCTGAACATGTTCTCCAGCTTGGCCTTCTGCTGGCGCGCCAGGCGCACCTCGCGGTACTTGCCCTGACGGAAGTTGGCGACCTCGCGGGCCTTCCTCTCGTCGGCCACCACCATGAAGTCGTCACCCGCCTCGGGGGTACCGTCGAGGCCCTGGATCTCCACCGGCATGGACGGACCGGCCTCGTCGACCTGCTGGCCCAGCTCGTTGGTCAGGGCGCGCACGCGGCCGTAGTGCAGGCCGGCGAGCACGATGTCGCCCTTCTTCAAGGTACCGTTCTGGACCAGCACGGTGGCCACCGGGCCGCGGCCCTTGTCCAGGCGCGACTCGACCACCACGCCCTTGCCCGGGGCATCCGGCACGGCCTTGAGCTCGAGCACCTCGGAGACCAACAGCACCGCCTCGAGCAGTTCGTCGATGCCCTCGCCGGTATGCGCCGAAACGTGGACGAACTGGGTATCGCCGCCCCACTCCTCGGAGATCACACCGTGCTGGGACAGCTCGTTCTTGACCCGGTCGGGGTCGGCGCCCTGCTTGTCCATCTTGTTGACGGCCACCACCAGGGGCACTTCGGCGGCCTTGGAGTGCTCGATCGCCTCGATGGTCTGGGGCATGACGCCGTCGTCGGCGGCCACCACCAGGATGACCACGTCGGTGGCCTTGGCACCGCGCGCCCGCATGGCGGTGAAGGCGGCGTGGCCGGGGGTATCCAGGAAGGTCACCCCACCGTGGTCGCCCTTCACCTTGTCGCCTTCCACGTGGTAGGCGCCGATGTGCTGGGTAATGCCGCCGGCCTCACCGGTGGCCACCTTGGCCTGGCGGATGTAGTCGAGCAGCGAGGTCTTGCCGTGGTCGACGTGGCCCATCACCGTGACCACCGGGTCGCGGGTGACCTCGTCGCCCTCGTAGGAGATGGCCTCGAGGACCTCGGTCTCCAGCGCATCGTCCTTGACCAGCCTGGGCTTGTGGCCCATCTCCTCGACCACGATGGCCGCGGTGTCCTGGTCGATGGTCTGGTTGATGGTCACCGCCGCGCCCATGGTGAACATGGTCTTGATGACCTCGTTGGCCTTGATCGACATCTTGTCGGCCAGGTCGGCGACGCTGATCGACTCGGGGATCGAGACCTCGCGGACGATCGGCTGGGTGGGCTTCTGGAAGCCGTGCTTGCCGCCGCCCTGGGCACCGCCGCGGCGGCCGCCGCGACGCTCGGCGCGCTTGGCCTTCTTGCCGCCGCGGCGCCGCTCCTCGCGGTCACCACGATCGTCGTCATCGCGCTCGTGACGGCCCTTCTTGCCGCTCTTCTTGGGCGGCGCGGTACGGCGATCGGTGCGCCCTTCCTTGGGCGGCGCCGGCGGCTGGTCGGCCGGGGCCGGCGTCTCCAACTCGGGCACCGGGATCTCCGGCTCGGGCGCGGCCTTCTCGGCCTCCGGCTCGGGCGCGGCCTTCTCGGCCTCCAGCTTGGCGGCGGCCTCCTTGGCCGCTTCCTCGGCGGCACGTGCCTTGGCCTCCTCGGCCTCGCGCGCCTCGCGCTTGGCCTCGGCCTCCGCCATGTCGCCCACCAGCTGGCGCGGCCCGGTGTCTTCCGCCGGCTCCGGCTGCTCCTCCTTGGCTTCCTCGCGCTTCACGTAGGTGCGCTTCTTGCGCACCTGGACCTCGATGGTCTTGCCGCGCTCGCCGGTCTTGATGCGGCTGCGCGTCTTGCGCGTCAGGGTGATGCGGTTCCGCGGCGCGGCGCTGCCGCCGCCACCATGGCTCTTGGTGAGGTAGTCGAGCAGTTGGCGCTTGTCCTCCTCGGACACGGCGTCACCCTCGGACTTTTGACCAAGGCCGGCCTCTTTCATCTGCTCCAGCAGACGGGGCACGTCGCGCCCCACCTTCGCTGCAAAATCCTTAACGGTCATTTCTGACATTACGACCCTCCTGAGCCCGTGACCCCAATTCTGTTCGCTTTCGCATACTGCCTGCCCGGCGCATGGCGCCGGGCCTTTGCCGGCGCGCTATTCGCCTTCGAACCAGGGCGCACGAGCAGTCATGATCAGTGCCGCGGCGCGCTCCTCGTCCATCTCCTCGATGTCCAGCAGGTCATCGACCGACTGCTCGGCGAGATCCTCCATGGTGACGATCCCGCGGCTGGCCAGGATGAAGGCCAGGTGGCGCTCCATGCCCTCCATCGCCAGCAGATCGTCGGCCGGCTGGGCGCCATCCAGCTCCTCCTCGGAGGCGATGGCCAGGTTGAGCAACTCGTCCTTGGCGCGGGCGCGCAGCTCCTCGATGAGCTCCTCCTCGAACTCCTCGATCTCGAGCATCTCCTCGACCGGCACATAGGCGATCTCTTCCAGGGTGGTGAAGCCCTCCTCCACCAGCAGGCGGGCGACATCGTCGTCGATGTCAAGGTGCTGGACGAAGTGCTCGACGAGGCTGTCGATCTCCTGGTCGCGCTTGGTCTCGGCCTCGTCCTCGGTCATGACGTTGAGCCGCCAGCCGGTGAGCTCGGAGGCCAGGCGCACGTTCTGGCCGCTGCGGCCGATGGCCTGGGCCAGGTTGTCCTCGGCGACCGCCACGTCCATGGCATGGGCGTCCTCGTCGACGAGGATGGAGGCGACATCCGCCGGCGCCATGGCGTTGATCACCAGCTGGGCCGGGTTGTCGTCCCACAGCACGATGTCCACGCGCTCGTTCTGCAGCTCCGAGGAGACCGCCTGGACCCGCGAGCCGCGCATGCCCACGCAGGCCCCCACCGGGTCGATGCGGCGGTCGTTGGTCTTGACGGCGATCTTGGCCCGCGAGCCCGGATCGCGGGCGGCGCCCTTGATCTCGATGAGCTGCTCGGCGATCTCCGGGACCTCGATGCTGAACAGCTCGATGATCAGCTCCGGACAGGTCCGCGAGAGGATCAGCTGGGCGCCGCGCGCCTCGGGGTCGACCTTGATCAGCAGGGCGCGGACCCGCTCGTTCATGCGATAACGCTCGCCGGGGATCATCTCGCTGCGCGGCAGGAACGCCTCGGCGTTGTCGCCCAGGTCGATGATCAAGCCATCGCGGGTGGTCTTCTTGACGATGCCGGCGACCAGCTCGCCCTCGCGCTCGGCGTAGAGGCGCACCACCTCGGCGCGTTCGGCCTCGCGCACCTTCTGCACGATGACCTGCTTGGCGGTCTGGGCGGCGATGCGACCGAAGTCGGCATTCTCGATCTTCTCTTCCACCACGTCGCCCAGCCCCAGGGGCGGGTCGCGACGCTCGGCGAAGGAGAGCTTGATCTGGGCATCGGGGCCATCGAAGTCGTCGTCCTCGACCACCTCCCAGCGCCGGAAGGTCTCGTAATCGCCGGTGCTCCGATCGATGCGCACCCGCACGCTGGCCTCCTCGTCCTCGAAGCGCTTGCGTGACGCGCTGGCCAGGGCCGCCTCGACGGCCTCGAAGATCACCTCGCGGGGGACTCCCTTCTCGTTGGAGATCGCATCGACGACCGCCAGAATCTCTTTACTCATGCCATTGCCTCGCCAGAAAACCTGTCCTCGAGCCTCATGCTCAATTCCGCCATCCCGACCGGCGGCCTAGTCCTCGAACCGCGGCACCACACGCGCCGTGTCGATGCCATCGATGGGAAAGCAGTACTCCTCGCCGTCCAGCTGCAGCAGCACCTCGTCACCCTCGACACCGGCCAGCAGCCCCTGGAACTTGCGCCGCCCCTCGAAGGGCGCCCGCAGCTTCAGGGCCACCTCGTGGCCACGGTAGCGGTCGAATTGATCGAGGGTGAACAGCGGCCGATCCATTCCCGGGGAGGAGACCTCGAGGCGATACTCGCCGCGGATCGGATCCTCCACGTCGAGCAGCGCGCTCACCTGGCGGCTGATGTCCGCGCAGTCCTCGACGTTGACCCCCGTCTCGCGATCAATGTAGATCACCAGGCGCGAGTGCTTGCCCTGGGAGAGATAGTCGATGCCCCACAGTTCGAAGCCCATGGCGGTCACCACGGGTTCGATCAGCGCGTGCAGTGCAGCATCCTTGGTAGCCACGGAATAGACTCCTACAGCCGTTGCATCAGGCACCTGGCCGGGAGTGAACAGGGAAGTCAGGTGGCTGATTGGCGTTGCCCGGAACAGTGCCCCGGCGCCGGGCGCCCTGGGCAAGCTGCTAATAAAAAGCCCCTTCACAGGAAGGGGCTTTCACAAGAAACCTGTAAACCACTTCAGAGGTTCGGCTGCCCCTCCAATCGAGCATCGTCTCTCGAAAGGCGCCACTCCAGAAGATGGTAGCGGGGGCCGGATTTGAACCGACGACCTTCGGGTTATGAGCCCGACGAGCTACCAGACTGCTCCACCCCGCATCAATCTAGGTCGGTGATTGTATGCTCGCCCCATGCGTTCGTCAAGGGGCATCACCGCTTGGCCAATCCTGCTTCTGAAGGACCTGCGACGCCAAACAATGCACGGCGTCGCGGTAAATCAGATGGTGCCGAAGGCGGGACTTGAACCCGCACGGCCATCAGGCCACTACCCCCTCAAGATAGCGTGTCTACCAATTCCACCACTTCGGCATCAGGGGAGACTGGAAATCGCGAGCGTCTTACTCCTCGCTGCCCTCCAGCACTGGCGCAGTATTATCCACATCCTCGCCCTCGTCGTCAAGGGTCGGCACGCCGTTCTGCTGCTCCTGCTGCTCGATCACGCGCGAGTCGGGGATCCCGGTCTCGGGGGCCTGCCCCGACTGGGAGGCGAAGTAGGCCAGGGTCAGGGAGGTGGCGAAGAAACCGGCCGCCAGCACCGCGGTGAACTTGGAGAGGAAGCCGCCGCTGCCGCGGGAGCCGAACACGGTCTGGGAGGCGCCGCCACCGAAGGCAGCACCGGCTTCGGCGCCCTTGCCCTGCTGCAGCAGGATAAGGACGACCAGGGCGATGGCGATCGCCACATGGATCATGAGGATGGCAACTTGCATGGAATCAACCTGCTGACTGACAGATGGCTAGGAAATCGTCGACCTTGAGCGAGGCACCGCCCACCAGGCCGCCGTCGATATCGGACTGGGCGAGCAGCTCGGCGGCGTTGTCCGCCTTCATGCTGCCGCCGTAGAGCAGGCGCATGCCCTCGGCCAGGCCGGCGTCATAGTCGGCCAGACGGGCGCGGATCGCCGCATGCACCGCCTGGGCCTGCTCGGGGCTGGCGGTACGCCCGGTGCCGATGGCCCACACCGGTTCGTAGGCGATCGCCAGGCGCTGGCGCTGCTCGGGCGGGAGGGCGTCGAACACCGCCGCGAGCTGGCCGAGCACCACCGCCTCGGTACGCTCGGCCTCGCGCTCCTCGAGGGTCTCGCCCAGGCACAGCACCGGGGCGAGACCGTGCTCGAGGGCCGCCTCGACCCGCGCCCGCACCGCGGCGTCGTCCTCGCCGAACAGGGTGCGGCGCTCGGAGTGGCCCACCAGCACGTAGCGCGCGCCGAGGTCGGCCAGCATGGCGCCGCTCACCTCGCCGGTGAAGGCGCCGGAGGGCTGGTCGCTCAGGGTCTGCGCGCCCAGCGCCAGCGGGCCGCCCCGGAAGGCCGCGCCGCCGGCGCCGAGATAGGGAAAGGGCAGCATCAGCGCGACCTCGACGTCGGCCGGCAGCCGCGCCTCGGCGAAGGCCTCGGCAAAGGCCTCGACCAGCGCCAGGGAACCATTCATCTTCCAGTTGCCGGCGATCAGCGGGGTACGCATGGGATGTCCTCTTCCAAGGTGGAGCGAAATGGTATAGGAGCGGCCCTGTCAAGACAACCGGCCGCCTCAGGCCAGCAGCCCCTCGACTTGTTCGGCCAGGCGGCGGGCCAGGCCATCCACGTCCAGATGGGGGCGCCCCTCCACCATCACCCGGATCAGCGGTTCGGTACCCGAGGGGCGCAGCAGCACCCGCCCCAGGTCGCCGAGCTCCCTCTCGATTTCGGCCACGGCCTCCTGCAGGGCCGGCATCGCCATCACCGCCTTGGCGTCGCTGCCGGGGGTGAGGCGCACGTTGACCAGCACCTGGGGCGCCTTCTCCAGCCCCGCCAGCAGGCGCTGCAGCGACGTCTCCTCGCGCACCATGATCGCCAGCACCTGCAGCGCCGAGACGATGCCGTCGCCGGTGGTCTGGACGTGGCCGCACACGATATGCCCCGAGGACTCGCCACCCAGTTGCCAGCCGTGGGCGGCCAGCCGCTCCATCACGTAGCGGTCGCCCACCCTGGCGCGCTCGAAGGGCACCCCCAGCTCCTCCAGGGCCGCGGCCAGGCCGAAGTTGGACATCAGGGTGCCCACCACGCCACCGCCCAGCTCGCCGCGGGACTGGCGGTCGCGGGCGATCAGGTAGAGGATGTCGTCGCCATCGATCTCGCGACCGTCGGCGTCCACCAGCAGCACCCGGTCGCCGTCGCCGTCGAAGGCCACGCCCAGGTCGGCGCCCTGCTGGATCACCGCGGCGCGCAGCGCCGCCGGATGGGTCGACCCCACCTCCTGGTTGATGTTGAGACCGTCGGGATTGGCGCCCACCAGGCTCACCTCGGCGCCCAGCTCGCGGAAGACGTTGGGGGCGATGTGGTAGGTCGCGCCGTGGGCGCAGTCCAGCACCACCCTGAGGCCGCGCAGGCTGACCCGATCGGGAATGGTGGACTTGCAGAACTCGATGTAGCGGCCGGCGGCGTCGTCGATGCGCATCGCCTTGCCCAGCCGATCCGCGGCCACCGTGGTCAGCGGCTCGTCGAGCATCGCCTCGATCTCCCCCTCGAGGTCGTCGTCGAGCTTGGTGCCCTCGGTGGAGAAGAACTTGATGCCGTTGTCGGCGAAGGGATTGTGGGATGCCGAGATGACGATGCCGGCGTCGGCCCGGAAGGTGCGGGTCAGGTAGGCGATGCCCGGAGTCGGCATGGGGCCGAGCAGGGCCACGTCCACCCCCGCCGCGGAGAGCCCGGCCTCCAGCGCCGACTCGAACATGTAGCCGGAGATGCGGGTGTCCTTGCCGATCAGCACCCGGTGGCGGCGCTTGTGGTTGCGGGCGGCCAGCACCCGACCGGTGGCCCAGCCCAGCTTGAGCATGAAGTCGGCGGTGATGGGCGGCTCGCCCACGGTGCCACGGATGCCATCGGTGCCGAAGTAGCGTCTGGTCATGATTAACAGCCTTCCTTGAGTACGGCCCAGGTCATGTTCACCGCGTCCACGTTGGGACCCACGTCGTGGACGCGCAGGATGCGCGCGCCGCGCTCCACCGCCAGGGCCGTCAGCGCCAGCCCACCGGGCAGCCGCTCCTCTACCGGACGCGCCAGCACCTTGCCGATCATGCTCTTGCGCGACATGCCCACCAGCAACGGCAGCTCGAGCTCGGCGAGGCGCTCCATGCGATGAAGCAGGCGCAGGTTGTGCTCCACGGTCTTGCCGAAGCCGAAGCCCGGGTCGACCAGCAACCGCTCGCGGCGCAGGCCGGCGGCCTCGCAGGTGGCGACCCGCCCGGCGAGGTAGTCGGCGACCGCCTCCTCGATGGGTCCATCATAGCGGGGTGCCTGCTGCATGTCGTGGGGCTCGCCCTGGCGGTGCATCAGGCAGACCGGCAAGCCGCTGCCGATGGCGGCGGAGAGCGCCCCCTCACGCTCCAGGGCACGCACGTCGTTGAGCATGCCGGCCCCCAGGGAGGCCGCCTCGCGCATCACCTCCGGACAGCTGGTGTCCACCGACACCAAGGCGTCGAGCTCGCGCACCAGCGCCTCCACCACCGGCGCCACCCGGTCGAGCTCCTCCTGGGGACTCACCGGGTCGGCGCCGGGGCGGGTGGATTCGCCACCCACGTCGATGATCGCCGCTCCCTCGGCCAGCATGCGTTCGGCGTGGCGCAGGGCATCGTCGGGCACCAGGTGGTGCCCGCCGTCGGAGAAGGAGTCGGGGGTGACGTTGAGGATCCCCATCACCCGGGGATAGGAAAGGTCCAGCCGATGGCGGCCACAGGTCAGGGTCATGGGTGTCGTCGTCATGTTCGCGGGTCGTATCGAGGAATGGGAAACGCGGCCGGAATGCAAAGGCGCCCGCAAGGGGCGCCTTTTCCGGAAGCGACGCGGCGTCAGGAGCCGGCCGGGCCTCCCAGCGGGTCGGAGGGTCGACGCCGCGGCTCGTCGTCGTCCTCGCCGTCGCCGTTCGCCTCGTCGCCGGCATCGGGCGCCGCCTCGGCCTGGGGCTCCCCGGTCACCGGCGCGCCGGGGCCGGAGGAGTCACCGTCCTCCCAGTCCTTGGGCGGCCGCGGCGTGCGCCCGTCCATGATGTCCTTGAGCTGCTCGGCATCGATGGTCTCGTATTTCACCAGCGCTTCGGCCATGGCATCCAGCTTGTCGCGGTTCTCCTCGAGGATCTGCTTGGCCTGGGCGTAGCATCCGTCGATGACCTTGCGCACCTCCTTGTCGAGCTTGGAGATGGTCTCGCCGGACTTGAGCTTGCCGCCCTGGCCCGGGCCGCCGAAGAACTGGTGGGACTCGTCCTCGTCGTACATCACCGGCCCCATCTCCTCGGAGAGGCCCCACTTGGCGACCATGTTGTGGGCCAGCTCGGTGGCACGCTTGATGTCGTTCGATGCCCCCGTGGTGACGCCGTTGGGCCCCAGGGTCATCTCCTCGGCGATGCGCCCGCCGAACAGCGAGCAGATCTGGCTGATGATCTGCTGGCGGGACAGGCTGTAGCGATCCTGCTCGGGTAGGAACATGGTCACGCCGAGTGCCCGGCCGCGAGGGATGATGGTCACCTTGTAGACCGGGTCGTGCTCCGGCATCACCAGGCCGATGATGGCGTGACCCGACTCGTGATAGGCGGTGTTGAGCTTCTCCTTCTCGGTCATGACCATGGAGCGGCGCTCGGCGCCCATCATGATCTTGTCCTTGGCCATCTCCAGCTCGTCCATGCCCACCAGGCGCTTGTTGCGCCGCGCGGCGAACAGCGCCGCCTCGTTGACCAGGTTGGCCAGGTCGGCGCCGGAGAAGCCCGGGGTCCCGCGGGCGATCAGCGTCGGCTTGACGTCGTCGGCCAGCGGCACCTTGCGCAGGTGCACGTTGAGGATATGCTCGCGACCACGGATATCGGGCAGCGGCACCACCACCTGGCGGTCGAAGCGGCCCGGCCGCAGCAGCGCCGGGTCGAGCACGTCGGGGCGGTTGGTGGCGGCGATGACGATGATGCCCTCGTTCGCCTCGAAGCCGTCCATCTCCACCAGCAGCTGGTTGAGGGTCTGCTCGCGCTCGTCGTTGCCGCCGCCCATGCCGACGCCACGCGAACGCCCCACGGCGTCGATCTCGTCGATGAAGATGATGCACGGCGCCTGCTTCTTGGCCTGCTCGAACATGTCGCGCACGCGGGAGGCGCCCACGCCGACGAACATCTCGACGAAGTCGGAACCGGAGATCGAGAAGAAGGGCACCTTGGCCTCGCCGGCGATGGACTTGGCCAGCAGCGTCTTGCCGGTGCCGGGCGGCCCCACCATCAGCACGCCGCGGGGGATGGTCCCGCCCAGGCGCTGGAACTTGGTGGGATCGCGCAGGAAGTCGACCAGCTCCTCGACCTCCTCCTTGGCCTCGTCACAGCCCGCCACGTCGGAGAAGGTGGTCTTGATCTGGTCCTGGGAGAGCAGCTTGGCCTTGGACTTGCCGAAACTCATGGGGCCGCCCTTGCCGGCCCCGCCGCCCTGCATCTGGCGCATGAAGAACATGAAGATGGCCAGGATCAGCAGGATCGGGAAGCTGGCGATCAGCAGCCGCGTCCACAGGCTCTGCTGCTCGGGCTCCTTGCCCACCACGGTGACGTTATTGGCGAGCAGGTCATCCATCAGCTTGGGATCGTCCGCCGCCGGGCGGATGGTCTGGAACTGGGAGCCGTCGGTGCGCTCGCCGTTGATGGTGTAACCGTCGATGGTGACGCTGCGCACCTGCTGGTTCTGCACCTGCTGGACGAACTGCGAGTAGTTCATCGTCTGGGGTGCGCTGTCGACGCTGAAGTTGTTGAACACCGTCAGCAGCACCGCCGCGATGACCAACCACAGAATCAGGTTCTTCGCCATGTCGTTCAAGGGACTACCCTCAATATCAGAAATCTGTCGGCCTTAGGAGCCTGGCATGTTCGACACTACAGGAGCCGATCACGTTCGGCCACCGCCGGGACGGTTCGCCTCAGGCTCCACTGTGACACAGTCGTGCCGCGCTGTCCGGCAATCGCCGCCTTAGTCAGGGGCTATCGGCCCGGGCCGCCGCTCAGCCGCGGAAGCCATGCGCCAGCAGGTAGACCTCCCGCGAGCGCGTCCGCGAGGCGCCCGGCTTGCGGGTCACCACTCGCGTGAAGGCGCCGCGCAGCGCCTTCAGGTATTCGTCGAAGCCCTCGCCCTGGAACACCTTGGCCAGGAAGCTGCCGCCCGGGCGCAGGGTCTGGCCGGCCAGGTCCAGCGCCAGCTCCACCAGGTACATCGCCTGGGGCTGGTCGATGGCGGCCATGCCGCTCATGTTGGGGGCCATGTCGGACATCACCAGGTCCACCGGACGCTCGCCGAGGGTGGCGAGGATCGTCTCGAGTACGGCCTCCTCGGTGAAGTCGCCCTGGATGAAGTCGACGCCGGCCAGGGCATCCATCTCGAGGATATCGGAAGCGATCACCACGCCCTCGCCGCCCACCTTCTCGGCGGCCACCTGGCTCCAGCCGCCGGGCGCCGCACCCAGGTCGATCACCGTCATGCCGGGCCGGAAGAGGCGGTCCTTGTCGTCGAGCTCGAGCAGCTTGTAGCTGGCCCGCGAGCGGTAGCCCTCCTGCCAGGAGCGCTGCACGTACTGATCGTCGAAGTGCTCCTTCAACCAGCCCTTGCTGGTCTTGCTGGCACTCCTGCCAGCGGCGCGACGGCCGGGAGACTTGCGGGATGAAGGGGGCGTTGCCACGGCATCACCTGTAGGAAACGGGACGGACGACAGGCGGTCGAGCGGATTGTGGGAAGCGGCGTTTGGCCGTACCATGGGCGGCTGCGCGCAACCGGGAAGACGCAAGATACCATGAGCTTGTCACAGGCACAAAAGAAAGCATTCCGCAGCATCGGCCACCATCTGAACCCGGTGGTCACGGTCTCCGAGAACGGTATCTCCGAGGGCGTGCTCGCCGAGCTCGACCGTGCGCTGGCCGACCACGAGCTGATCAAGGTCAAGCTCGCCCTGCCGGAACGCGACGACCGCGCCGCAATGCTCGACGAGCTCGTCGCCGAGAGCGGTGCCGAGCTGGTGCAGAAGATCGGCAAGATGGCGCTGCTCTACCGCCACAACCCCCAGGCCAACCCGAAGCTCTCCAACATCAAGCGCTTCGAGGAGCATCATGGGCGGCATTGACGCGCTTCGCGCGAGCTGGAAGCCAGCATGATGTAGCACCTCCAGATACCAAACACCCCGCGGCCATGGTCGCGGGGTGTTTTTTTCCAAGCTTCCAGCTTGGGTCAGAGGTGCTCGACCCCGGCGATCTCGTACTCGACGTCGCCGCCGGGAGTCCTGACCAGCACGCTGTCGCCCTCTTCCTTGCCGATCAGGGCACGGGCGATGGGCGAGGTGACGGAGATCAGGCCCGCCTTGATATTGGCCTCGTCCTCGCCGACGATGCGGTAGGCCACCTCCTCGTCGGTATCGAGGTTGATCAGCTCCACGGTGACGCCGAAGATCACCTTGCCGGTCCGGGGCAGCTTGGTGACGTCGATCACCTGGGCGTTGGAGAGCTTGCCCTCGATCTCCTGGATACGCCCCTCGATGAAGCCCTGCTGCTCGCGGGCGGCATGGTACTCGGCGTTCTCCTTGAGATCGCCGTGCTCACGGGCCTCGGCGATGGCAGCGATCACCTTCGGACGTGCCTCGCTCTTGAGCTCCTCGAGCTCCTTGCGCAGGCGCGCCTCCCCGGCAACGGTCATCGGGACCTTGTTCATTGTGCAGCTCCTGCATGCAGTTCCTGAAGCCGCCGCACCGTGATGGCATTGCCATACTCCAGCGCCAGACAAACGGCACTCGCCCCCGCCAGGGTGGTGGCGTAGGGGACCTTGCGGGCGAGCGCGGTGCGGCGGATCACCGAGGAGTCGTTGATCGCCTGGCGACCCTCGGTGGTGTTGACGATATAGGCGATCTCGTCGTTCTTGAGCAGATCGACGATATGCGGGCGGCCTTCATAGACCTTGTTGACGACCTCGACGTCGAGACCGGCGGCCTCGAGGGCGGCGGCGGTGCCGCGGGTCGCACACAATGTGAAGCCCAATGTTACCAGAGAACGGGCCACTTCGATAACACCCGCCTTGTCCGGCTCGCGCACCGAGAGGAACGCCTTGCGGTCGCCATCGAGGGCCGGGATCGCCTCGCCGGCGCCCAGCTGCGCCTTGTAGAAGGCCTCGGCGAAGGTGTCACCCGAGCCCATCACCTCGCCGGTGGACTTCATTTCCGGCGACAGGATCGGGTCGACGCCCGGGAACTTGTTGAACGGGAAGACCGCCTCCTTGACGCTGTAGAAGTGCGGCACGATCTCCCGGGTGAAGCCCTGCTCCTCCAGGGTCTTGCCAGCCATGCAGCGCGCCGCCACCTGGGCCAGCGAGGTGCCGATGCACTTGGAGACGAAGGGCACGGTGCGCGAGGCCCGCGGGTTGACCTCGATGACGTAGATCTCGCCGCCCTGCCAGGCCAGCTGCACGTTCATCAGGCCCTTGACGCCCAGCTCCACGGCCATGCGCTTGACCTGGGCGCGCATCTCGTCCTGGACGTCGGCGGGCAGCGAGTAGGGCGGCAGCGCACACGCCGAATCCCCCGAGTGCACGCCCGCCTGCTCGATATGCTGCATGATGCCGCCGATCACCACGTCCCGGCCGTCGGAGACAGCATCGATGTCGATCTCGATGGCAGCGTTGAGGAAGTGGTCGAGCAGCACCGGCGAGTCGTTGGAGACCTTGACCGCATGGGTCATGTAGTTCTCCAGCTCCGAAGCGTCGTAGACGATCTCCATGGCGCGACCGCCGAGCACGTAGCTGGGGCGCACCACCAGCGGGTAGCCGATCGCCTCGGCCTTGGCGAAGGCTTCCTCGAAGCTGCGTGCGGTGGCGTTGGGCGGCTGCTTGAGGCCCAGCTTGTCGATCATCTGCTGGAAGCGCTCGCGATCCTCGGCGCGGTCGATGGCATCCGGCGTGGTGCCGATGATCGGCACGCCGGCGGCCTCCAGCTCACGCGCCAGCTTCAGCGGGGTCTGGCCGCCGAACTGCACGATCACCCCGACCGGCTGCTCCTTGTCGGCGATCTCCAGCACGTCCTCGAGGGTCACCGGCTCGAAGTAGAGGCGATCCGAGGTGTCGTAGTCGGTGGAGACCGTCTCCGGGTTGCAGTTGACCATGATGGTCTCGTAACCGTCGTCGCGCATGGCCAGCGCGGCGTGGACGCAGCAGTAGTCGAACTCGATGCCCTGGCCGATGCGGTTGGGTCCGCCACCCAGCACCATGATCTTCTGGCGGCCGGAGACCTCGGCCTCGCACTCCTCCTCGTAGGTGGAGTACATGTAGGCGGTGTCCGAGGCGAACTCGGCCGCACAGGTATCCACCCGCTTGTAGACCGGGCGGATGCCGGCCTTCTGGCGGGTCTTGCGGAACTCCTTCTCGGAGACGCCGAGCAGGCTCGCCAGGCGGGCGTCGGAGAAGCCCTTGCGCTTGAGGCGCAGCAGCTCCCGGGGCGTGAGCTCGGAGAGCGAGCGCCTGGCCACCTCCTGCTCGGTGGCCACCAGGTCCTCGAGCTGGACCAGGAACCAGGGGTCGATATTGGTCAGCGCGAAGACCTCCTCGCGGCTCATGCCGGCGCGCAGCGCATCGGCCACGTAGAAGATGCGGTCGGCGCCGGCGGCCTGCAGCTCGCCCTTGACGTGGGCCATGGCCTCCTCGGTGAACTCGGTCACCTTGGGGTCGAGGCCATCGTTGCCGGTCTCCATGCCGCGCAGCGCCTTCTGCAGCGACTCCTGGAAGGTGCGCCCGATGGCCATCACCTCGCCCACCGACTTCATCTGGGTGGTCAGGCGGTCGTTGGCCTGGGGGAACTTCTCGAAGGTGAAGCGCGGGATCTTGGTGACCACGTAGTCGATGGACGGCTCGAAGGAGGCCGGAGTGCGCCCGCCGGTGATGTCGTTCTGCAGCTCGTCCAGGGTGTAGCCGACGGCCAGCTTGGCGGCGATCTTGGCGATGGGGAAGCCGGTGGCCTTGGAGGCCAGCGCCGAGGAGCGCGACACCCGCGGATTCATCTCGATGACCACCACGCGACCGGTGTCGGGATCCACGCCGAACTGCACGTTGGAGCCGCCGGTCTCGACGCCGATCTCGCGCAGCACCGCCAGCGAGGCGTCGCGCATGATCTGGTATTCCTTGTCGGTCAGCGTCTGGGCCGGCGCCACGGTGATGGAGTCGCCGGTGTGCACGCCCATGGGGTCGAAGTTCTCGATGGCACAGACGATGATGCAGTTGTCGTTCCTGTCGCGAACGACCTCCATCTCGTACTCCTTCCAGCCCAACAGCGACTCGTCGATCAGCAGCTCATGGTTGTTGGAGAGATCGAAGCCGCGGGTGCAGATCTCCCCGAACTCCTCCTTGTTGTAGGCCACGCCGCCGCCGGAACCGCCCATGGTGTAGGAGGGGCGGATGATCACCGGGAAGCCCAGCTCGGCCTGGATCTCCCAGGCCTCGGCCATGGTGTGGGCCACCTTGGCCTTGGGGCACTCCAGGCCGATGTTGCGCATCGCCTTGTCGAAGAGGTCGCGATCCTCGGCCTTGTTGATGGCATCGGCGTTGGCACCGATCATCTCCACGCCGAACCGTTCGAGCACGCCATGCTTGTCCAGGTCCAGGGCGCAGTTGAGCGCGGTCTGGCCGCCCATGGTGGGCAGGATGGCGTCGGGGCGCTCGGCCTCGATGATCTTGGCCACGGCCTGCCAGGTGATCGGCTCGATGTAGGTGGCGTCGGCCATCACCGGGTCGGTCATGATGGTGGCCGGGTTGGAGTTGACCAGGATGACCCGGTAGCCCTCCTCGCGCAGGGCCTTGCAGGCCTGGGCGCCGGAGTAGTCGAATTCGCACGCCTGGCCGATGACGATGGGGCCGGCGCCAATGATCAGGATGCTCTGGATGTCGGTACGCTTGGGCATGGTGCTTCCCGCAGAATAAGGGTGACGAATGGCGACGTGTCTCTAGCTCTTACCCCAGGCTCAGGCCTGTCGGGCCTTCATCATCTCGACGAAACGGTCGAACAGCGGCGCCACGTCCCGCGGCCCGGGACTCGCCTCGGGGTGGCCCTGGAAGCCGAACGCCGGGCGGTCGGTGCGCTCGATGCCCTGCAGGGTGCCGTCGAACAGCGAACGGTGGGTGGCCCGCAGGTTGGCCGGCAGGCTCGCCTCGTCGGCGGCGAAGCCGTGGTTCTGGCTGGTGATCATCACCCGGCCGCTGTCGAGGTCCTGCACCGGGTGGTTGGCCCCGTGGTGGCCGTGGTTCATCTTCACCGAGGTCGCCCCGGAAGCCAGCGCCAGCAACTGGTGCCCCAGGCAGATGCCGAACACCGGGACCTCGGTCTCCAGGAAGGTGCGGATCGCCTCGATGGCGTAGTCGCAGGGCTCGGGGTCGCCGGGGCCGTTGGAGAGGAAGATGCCGTCCGGGTTCAGGGCCAGCGCCTCGTCGGCGGGCGTCTGGGCCGGCACCACCGTGAGGCGACAGCCGCGGGAGGCGAGCATGCGCAGGATATTGCGCTTCACGCCGTAGTCGTAGGCGACCACGTGGAAGGGCCGTTCGCCGCGGGAGGCATCGGCGTAGCCCTCGCCCAGGGCCCACTCGCCCTCGCCCCACTCGTAGGGCGACTGGCAGGACACCACCTTGGCCAGGTCCATGCCCTTGAGGCCCGGGAAGTCGCGGGCCGCGGCCAGGGCGCGCTCCTCGGCGTCCTCGCCCTCGGCCGCCGGGCCGGCCAGGATGGCGCCGTTCTGTGACCCCTTGTCGCGCAGGATGCGGGTCAGGCGGCGGGTGTCGATGTCGGCGATGCCCAGCACGTTCTGGCCGCGCAGGTAGTCGGAGAGCGATTGCTCGGAGCGGAAGCTGCTGGCCAGCAGCGGCAGGTCACGGATCACCAGGCCGGCCGCGGCGATGGCGCCGGACTCCACGTCCTCGGCATTGATGCCGGTATTGCCGATGTGGGGGTAGGTCAGGGTGACGATCTGTCGGGTATAGGAAGGATCGGTCAGGATCTCCTGATAGCCGGTCATGGCCGTATTGAACACCACCTCACCGCTGGTTTGCCCATCGGCACCGATGGCCGTGCCATGAAACACACTGCCGTCTTCCAGGGCCAGTATCGCGGGTCTGTTCAATGCAACGTCCTCCCATGCTCGTCAAGGAATACTGCTCGCCGGGGCCGGGCCGCAAAAAAGCGGGACGAAACCCGATGGTGAGACCGGTTTCATCCCGCTTGTTGTCATTCGCTCGGAATGCCTGGGCCGAAGCAACAAGCGCAGCGAAGGGGGCTCTCGCCCATGCGCCCGGCCAAAATTTTGGGGATATTACAGGAAATGGCGCCCGGCGACTACCCCTGGGGGGATCAAAGCCCCAGCACATCCTGCATGGCGTAGCGGCCGTTGCCCTGGCCGGCCACCCAGCGCGCCGCGCGCACCGCGCCCTTGGCGAAGGTCATGCGGCTGCTCGCCTTGTGGGTGATCTCGATGCGCTCGCCCTCGGTGGCGAACATCACGGTGTGCTCGCCGACGATGTCCCCGGCGCGCACCGTGGCGAAGCCGATCTCCCTGGGGTCGCGGGGCCCGCACTGGCCGACCCGCTCGAAGACGCCATGCTCCTTGAGGCTGCGGCCCAGGCTCTCGGCCACCACCTCGCCCATCTTCAGCGCGGTGCCGGAGGGCGCGTCCACCTTGTGGCGGTGGTGGGCCTCGATCACTTCGATGTCGTAGCCCTCGTCGCCCAGCGCCCTGGCGGCGGTCTCGAGCAGCTTGAGCGTCAGGTTCACCCCCACGCTCATATTGGGCGCGAAGACCATGGGCAGCCGGTCGCGGTAGCCGTCCAGCTCGGCCAGCTCCTCATCGGAGAGCCCGGTGGTGCCGATGACGATGCGCTTGCCGTGCGCGGCGCAGAACGCCAGGTTGGCCAGGGTCACCCGCGGGGCGGTGAAGTCGATCAGCACGTCGAAGTCGTCGACGATGGCCTCCAGGGAATCCACCGCGGCCACGCCCAGCCTGCCGAGCCCGGCCAGCTCGCCGATATCCACGCCGGCCAGCGAACTGCCCGGCTCGACGATGCCGCCCGCCAGGCTGGCGGCCTCATCCTGCTGGACGGCGTTGACCAGGGTGCGGCCCATGCGGCCGGCGACACCGACGATGGCGATACGGGTCATGTGGACTCCTGCGGATTCGATGGCATTGACTCGGCGGGCAGTATACCAGAGCCCCGGCCTGGTCGGCGGCCCCCTTGGGCAGTCGCCGGCGCATCGCCCACACTGAGCCATAGGCCACAAGACGGGGGCCCCATGCCACCGCACAGCGACCGAGGTTCGGACGACCATCCCCTGGTGGCGCTGCTGCGCCGCCATCGTCGCGTGCTGCTGACCGGCGCCCCGGGCAGCGGCAAGACCACCCTGGCCGGCATCGCCGCGGCCCGGCTGGCCGCCGAGGGCCTGGCCTGCCGCTGCCTGAACGCCGACCCGGGGCTGCCCGGCTTCGGTCCACCCGGGGCGGCGTGCCTGGGCCGCTGGCAGGCCACCGGGCCGACGCAGGGAGAGTGGTGCCTCGAGGCCCTGGCGGCGCTGGCCACCCTCGACTCGGCCCGCTTCCGCCTGCCGCTGACGGAGGCGGTGCGCCGCCTGGCTCCGCCCGACGACGCCGCGCCGCTGCTCGTCGACGCCCCCGGCGTGGTGCGCGGCGTGGCCGGCGCCGAGCTGCTGCCGGCCCTGGCCGAGGCAGCCGGGGCCAGCGCCCTGGTGATGCTGGCACCGCCCGGCAGCATGCCGCCGCTGGCCGCGGAGTGCCGGGCCCTGGGCCTGGAGACGCTGCATCTGTCGCCGGCACCGGAGGCCCGCTACCCCGGCCGCCAGACCCGTACTCGCCTGCGCAGCGAGGCCTGGGACAGCTACCTGGCAGGCGCCATCGAGCACGACCTGGCGCTACCCGACCTGGCGGTGACCGGCACGCCGCCGCCCCGCGACGCGCCCGCGGCCTGGAGCGGGCGCCAGGTGGGCCTGCTCGACGCCCGGGGCCACACCCTGGCGCTCGGCGAGATCCTCGCCCTGGCGGGCGATCGCCTGCGCCTGCGGGCGCCACCCTGCCACGGCGCCCCCGCCGCCCTGCTGATCCGCGACGCCCGACGCCGCCCCGACGGCCAGCTGGGCACGGCACCGCCCCATCGCCCGAGCGGCGGTGCCGCCTCGCGGGCGCCCGAACGCCTCGCCCCCCGCGACGGCCCGCGGCCATCGGTGCGCCTCGGCACGGCCACCGCCACCCTGATCAACGGCCCCTTCGGCGACCCGCTGCTGCAGCTGCAACTGCACCACCAGCGGCGCAGCCTGCTGTTCGACCTGGGCGACGCCGGCCGCCTGCCGGCCCGCCTGGCCCACCGGGTCAGCGACGTCTTCATCAGCCATGCCCACTTCGACCACATCGGCGGCTTCCTGTGGCTGCTGCGCTCGCGGATCGGCGACTATCCCCCCTGTCGGCTGCATGGCCCGCCCGGCCTGGCCGGACATCTCGCCGGCCTGGTGCGCGGCGTGCTCTGGGACCGGGTCGGCGACAAGGCGCCACGCTTCGAGGTCCGCGAACTGCACGGCGACACGCTGCGGCGCTTCCGACTGGTGGCCGACGAGGACGGGCCCCAGCCGCTGCCCGACCACCCGGTCCCCGACGGCGTGCTGCTGGCGGAGCCCGGCTTCCGGGTGCGCGCGGCGCGCCTCGACCACGGCACCCCGGTGCTGGCCTTCGCCTTCGAGCCCACGGCCCAGCTGAAGGTGCGCAAGGAGCGGTTGACCGCCCACGGCTGGCCGCCCGGCCCCTGGCTCGGCGAGCTCAAGTACCGCGCCCTGGCCGGCGAGACCGACGCCGAGATCGCGTTACCCAACGGCGACCGCCGGCCGGTGGCCAGCCTGGCCGAGACCCTGCTGCTCGCCGAGCCGGGGCTGCGCCTGGTCTACGCCACCGACCTGGCCGACAGCGCCGAGAACCGACGGCGCCTGGTGGGGCTGGCCCGGGGCGCCCGGGTGCTGTACTGCGAGGCGCCCTTCCTCGTGGGCGAGGCCGAGCAGGCCAGCCGCACCGGCCACCTCACCGCCCGCGCCTGTGGCGAGATCGCCGCCGCGGCGGGGGTCGAGCGGCTGATCCCCTTCCACTTCTCGCGGCGCCACCACCGCGACGCCGAGCCCCTCTACGCCGAGATCCGCACCCGCTTCGCCGGGCCGCTGGGCGGCGAACCGGATCAGCCCTGAACCTCCACCACGGCGGGCCGGTCGTGGCGGATCAGCAGGCCGATGGCCAGCACCACCAGGACACTGCCCGGCAGCCACACCCAGCCGAGACGCGCCGGCGCCTGCACGAACAGCAGCAGCATGGAGACGAAGGGCACCAGGTAGCCGTAGGCGGTGACCGCCCCCGGCGTCAGCGCCGAGGTGGCGCGCTGCATCAACCAGAAGGTCAGGGCGCTGGAGAAGAGCCCCAGGTAGACCAGCAGCAGCAGGTCGCTGGCGCGCATGCTCGCCAGCCGCCCCACGGGCTCGATCACCAGGCCGGCCAGGCCGATCAGCACCCCGCCGAGCCCCAGGCTCCAGAAGGTGCGCACCGCCGCCGAGGCCGGCAGGCGCCCCGTGGCCAGGCCCCACTTGCTCAGCACCGGGTAGAGCGCCGTGGACAGGCAGCCCAGGAAGAACACCGCCTCGCCGACGCCGAAGCGCAGCCGGCCGCCCACCTGCCAGGCCTCGGCCAGCGCCAGCCCCAGGGCGCCCAGCGCACCGAGGGCGAGGATCGCCGGCAGCCGCCAGCCGGGGCGCTCCACCCGGAAGCCCAGCCCCAGCAGGAAGGCCAGCAGCGGCACCGTGACGTAGAGGGTGGCCATGGAGAGCGCCGTGGCGTGGTGCGCGGCCCAGAACATGGCGGCGAAGAAGCCTGCCAGGCAGAGTCCCATCAGCGCATAGAGCGGCAGGGCGGGGCGCGGGGGCACGAAGTCCGGCGAGCGCCGCGCCAGCCAGTAGAGGCCGGCGCAGGCGATGGCGAAGCGCAGGGCGGTGAGCGAGAGCGGCGGCAGCTCGCCCATCAACCCCACGGCGGGAAAGGAGAACCCCACCAGCAGCGCCCACAACAGCATGCCCAGGTGGGCGGCGCGGGAGGAGACGGCGGCGCTCACGTCTCCCAGACGATGTCCAGCGACACCCCCTTGAGGGCCTCCAGGGCAGCGTTCACCTCCCCTTCCAGCTGGTCGTGGCTCTCGTCGTCCAGGGCCTCCACGGCGACGACCAGCCGGTCGGGTTCCGCCCGGAGGTGGCAGCTACCCTCGCCGAAGCCGATCCTGGCCTCGTTGCCGTCGCGCTCCACCGCCCGCTTGGCGGACCAGCGCTTGCACAGCTGCTCGACCAGCGCCGCCGCGTCCTCGGCGGGAATCTCGGCTCGTGAAATGGGCATGGCAGTCTCCTTCGCGATCGAGGTGAAAGCCACAGCCTAAGATGGCATGGGCTCCCGGCGCCAGCCCCGCCCGCACTTCGCCCCCTCACACCGCATGCCGCACCGTCAGAAGGGGGCCGCAGGCGAGCACCCTCAGGGTCTATGCTCTTCCACACGGCTCTATCACCCAGCAAGAGGACACGGCAATGATCGTCAACTGCGTGGCCTACGAGAAGGGACACCGCTTGCGGGACATCCAGACCCACGAGATCGGCGACTACCTGGGGATGCCGAACTGCTTCGTGTGGGTGGCGCTGCACAACCCGGACGAGGAGGAGATGGCTGCCTTCCAGACGGTGTTCGACCTGCATGAACTGGCCGTGGAGGACGCCCTGAACGGGCACCAGCGCCCCAAGGTCGAGGAGTACGACGAAGCGCTGTTCATGATCATGCATATGATCACGATACGCGACGACCAGCTGGAGGCCGGCCAGGTGGCCGTCTTCGCGGGCCCGGGCTATGTGCTGTCGGTGCGCCTCCACCCGGGCCGGGGCTTCGCCGAAGTCCGCCAGCGCTGCGAGCACGAGCCGAAGCTGCTGCGGCATGGGCCGGCCTTCGTGCTCTATGCCCTGATGGACACCATCGTCGACCGCTACTTCCCGGTCATCGAGGCGCTGCAGGCAGAACTCGAGAGCATCGAGGACGAGATCTTCGTCAGGGGCTCGGCCCGTCGGAGCCTGGAGCGCCTCTACAAGCTCAAGCGCCAGACCATGCAGCTCAAGCATGCCGCCATGCCCCTGGGCGAGGCCACAGCGCACCTGTTCGGCGGCCGAGTACCGGCGCTGTGCCGCAAGACACGGGAATACTTCCGTGACGTCTACGACCACCTGCACCGCATCGAGTCGGCGGTGGACACCATCCGCGAGATGATCATCACCGCGATCCAGGTCAACCTCTCGATGGTGGCCATCGACGAGGGCGAAGTCCACAAGCGACTGGCGGCCTGGGCGGCCCTCTTCGCAGTAGCCACGATCCTGGCTGGCATCTGGGGCATGAACTTCGCCCACATGCCGGAGCTGGACTGGCGACTCGGCTACCCCCTGGCCCTGCTGGTGATGGGCGGTACCTGCGGCCTGCTTTACCAACGCTTCCGCCGCGCCGGTTGGCTCTAGCCTCCACCCCCGGAATACGAGACTGCCCCGGCCGCCACAGGGAGGCCGGGCACTGCCTCGCCCTCCGGCACCACCAGCCGCCGGATCAGGCGCGCCCCGGAAACCGTCTCGACGACGGTCCTGGATTCGATCATACTAGCCGTCCTCCGCGAATGAGAATTATGTACCAAGACTAGCGAAGCTCGATCCCGCCCAGGAAGCAAACACGGCGTTCGCCATGACGCACCGCTGCATGATCGAGCCCCACGACAGCCCTCAACGAGTGACGAAGCCCCGAACATGCACAAGCCACTGCTGAACGCCGCCTTTGGCACCGCCATCGCCCTCGCCGGCATGACCGCCCAGGCCGACGAGATCACCGTGACCGACATCGCCGGCCGCCAGGTCACCGTCGATGCCCCCGTGGAGCGCCTGATCCTCGGCGAGGGGCGCCAGATCTACCTGCTCGGCGCCCTGCAGCCCGAGGATCCCTTCGCCGGCGTGGTGGGCTGGCGGGAGGATTTCTCCCAGGCCGACCCGGACAACTACGCCGTCTACGCAGAGCGCTTTCCCGAGCTGGAGGAGATCCCCACCTTCGGCGGCTTCAAGGACGGTACCTTCGATGTGGAGCAGGCCGCCGCGCTCCAACCGGATGTGGTGCTGATGAACCTCGAGGCCAGGACGGCCACCGAGGACGCCGGTTACGACGACAAGCTCGCCGAACTGGGCATCCCCATCGTCTACGTGGACTTCCGCGAGGACCCGCTCGAGCACACCCTGCCCTCCATGCGCCTGATGGGCCGGCTGCTGGGCGAGGAAGCGGACGCCGAGGCCTTCATCGCCTACTCCGAGGCCCAGATGGCTCGCGTCACGGAGGTCATCGCCGAGGCCGACCCCGAGCGCCCGGCGGTCTTCATCGACCGCGCCGGCGGCTATTCCGAGGATTGCTGCATGAGCTTCGGTCCCGGCAACTTCGGCGAGTACGTCGAGCTGGCCGGCGGCAGCAACATCGCCGACGGCATCATCCCCAACACCTTCGGCTCGCTGAACCCGGAGCAGATCCTCGCCGCCGACCCCGAGCAGGTGGTGGTCACCGGGGGCAACTGGGATGCCTACGTGCCCGGCGGCGACTGGGTCGGCGTGGGCCCCGGCGCCGACCCGGCGGCCGCGCGGGCCAAGCTGGAGGCGCTGACCGAGCGCACCGCCATGACCGGCATCGCGGCCGTGGAGAGCGGCGACTTCCACGCCATCTGGCACCAGTTCTACAACAGCCCCTACTACTTCGTGGCCGTGCAGCAGCTGGCCAAGTGGTTCCATCCGGAACTGTTCGCCGAGCTCGACCCCGAGGCCACCATGCAGGAGCTGCACGAGCGCTTCCTGCCGGTGAACTATGCGCCGGGCTACTGGGTGTCGCTGCATGACCACTGAGACGATCGCCGCCGATACCCCCCAGGGGCGCGATTTCTATCGCGCCCTGGTGATCCGGCGGCAGTTGATCCTCGCCGCGCTGGTGCTGGCGCTGAGTCTCAGCCTGTGCGTCGACCTCGCCCTGGGCCCCGCCCGCTTCGGCCTGGGCGAGGTGATCGCCGGCCTGATCACCCCCGACGCCGTCAGCCAGCAGGTGCGGGTGATCCTCTGGGAGATCCGCATGCCGGTGGCGCTGATGGCCCTGGTGGTAGGCGCCAGCCTGTCGGTGGCCGGCGCCCAGATGCAGACCATCCTCAGCAACCCCCTGGCCAGCCCCTTCACCTTGGGCATCTCCGCCGGGGCGAGCTTCGGCGCCGCCCTGGCGCTGGCCTTCGGGGTGGCGATCATCCCCGCCGCCATCGAGTACGTGGTGCCGATCAACGCCTTCGCCATGGCCATGGTCACCGCCTTCCTGATCCACGCGCTGAGCCTGAGGCGCGGGGTCACCATCGAGACCATCGTGCTGCTGGGCATCGCCATGGTGTTCATCTTCAACTCACTGATGGCGCTGATCCAGTTCTTCGCCAGCCAGCAGGCGGTGGCCGCGGTGGTGTTCTGGACCCTCGGCAGCCTGACCAAGGCGACCTGGCCCAAGCTGTGGATCGCGGCGGGCGTCCTGGCGGCGGTGTTGCCGCTGCTGGCGCGCCACGGCTGGGCCCTCACCGCCATGCGCCTGGGCGACGCCAAGGCCGAGAGCCTGGGCGTGAAACCGCGCGCCCTGCGCCTCGAGGTGCTGGTGCTGGTCTCCCTGCTGGCGGCCATCGCCGTGGCCTTCGTCGGCACCATCGGCTTCATCGGCCTGGTGGGGCCGCATATCGCCCGCCTGCTGCTGGGCGAGGATCAGCGCTTCTTCCTGCCGGGCGCGGCGCTGTGCGGGGCCCTGATTCTCTCCGTCGGCTCGGTGCTGTCGAAGGTCATCATCCCCGGCACCATCATCCCCATCGGGATCATCACCTCCCTGGTGGGCATCCCCTTCTTCCTGTTCCTCGTCCTCAGCCACAAGAAGGCCTCATGGTAACCCTGCGACTCGACCGCCTCTCGGCGCGCTACGGCCGCCAGCCGATCCTCACCGAGATCACCACCCCGAGCCTCGAGGGCGGCCAGGTCGTGGCGCTGCTGGGCCCCAATGCCGCGGGCAAGTCCACCCTCTTCCGGCGCATCCTCGGCCTGCTCAAGGGCAAGGGGGAGGTCCTGATCGACGGCGCCACCGCCGAGCGCCCGGTGGCCTACATGCCCCAGGAGACCGGCGCCAAGGCGGTGCTGACGGTCTACGAGTCGGTGCTGCTGGCGCGCATGCAGGGCCGCGCCCTCAAGGTCGCCGCCGAGGACCTGGCCCGGGTCGACAGCGCCCTGGCGGAGCTGGGGATCGCGGCCCTGGGCGAGCGCGATATCGGCGACCTGAGCGGCGGTCAGCGCCAGCTGGTGAGCGCCGCCCAGGCGCTGGTGCAGGAGCCCGAGATCCTGATGCTCGACGAGCCCACCTCGGCGCTGGACCTCCACCGCCAGATCGGCCTGCTGACGGTGCTGAGGCGGCTGGCCCGGGAGCGCCAGATGCTGATCCTGGTGGCGCTGCATGACCTGGGCCACGCCCTGCGCTTCACCGACCAGGCGATGGTGCTGGAGGGCGGCCGGCTGATCGCCTGCGGCCCCACGGACCAGGTGGTCACCCCCGAGCTGCTGCGGCGGGTCTATCGGGTGGAGTCGCGCATCGAGGCCTGCTCCAAGGGATGGCCCCAACTCATCGTCGAAGAGGCCATCTGACCCGCCGGCCCTCGAGCGCCGCCAGGCCCGCGCCCCCCAGCACCAGGGGCAGGGCCAGCAGGAAGCCAGCGGAGGGCGCCAGCCCGAAGATCGCCAGGTCGGCCAGCACCGGCCAGATCAGCGCCACGTATTCGAAGGGCGCCAGGCGCGAGACCTCCGCATAGCGCAGCGCCAGGGTCATGCAGATATGCGCCGCCCCGCCGAACAGCCCGGCCAGGATCAGCAGCGCCAGCGTCGGCCCCGACACGGCCGCCCAGCCCAGGGGCAGGGTGGCCAGCCCCGCCAGGGTCGTGACCAGCACGAAGTAGAAGGCGATGGAGGCCGGCGTCTCGGTGCGCGAGATGCGCCTCACCGTCACCAGTGCGCCCGCCGTCAGCACGGCGGCGAGGATGCCCAGCGCATACCCCGAGGCGTGCCCTTCCTGCTGCCCGGCGCCCAGATCGGGCACCACCAGGGCCGCCACGCCGCCCAGCACCAGGGCCAGGGCCGCAACCCGATGCAGGGTGAAGCGTTCCCCCAGCAGCAGCACGCCGCCCACCGCCATGGCCACCGGGGCCAGCTGCGCCAGCAGCGTCGCCTCGGCCACCGGCAGCCGGGCCACGGCGGCGAAGGAGGCGAACATCGCCGCCGCGCCGAGGCCCGAGCGCAGCAGGTGCCCCGCGGGCCGCCGCGTGGCCAGGGCCCGGGGAAACTCCCGCCGCCAGGCCATGAACGCCACGATGGGCAGCAGCGCGAAGGCCGAACGGAAGAACACGGTCTGCCCCAGCGGCACCGCCGTGCTCACCGCCTTGACGCACACCAGCATCGCGGTAAAGAGGATGCCCGACAGCAGTCGGAGCGTGATGCCGGCCAGCGGCCTATCGGTGGAATCGTCCATGAACACCATCGCTATGGGTCCGAGAGAAAAGGGAGCATTCTCACCCCATCGCGCATCGAAAGCCATCGGCAGGACCCGAACGGTGACTGCCGGTCATTTCAGCAGCACGAAGTGTTCGATCAGCCGGATCATCAACATTTCCTGATACGCCCAGTCGCAGCACGTTCCAAATTGGAACCTACGGCCTATGGCTATGGATATGCCCAGACAGCGATCGGGTCGGAGTCATCGCCATCACCCTGGCAAGGTTCCCCATGGGGCAGTTGCAGGACTGACCCCGGACACGCCGGGGCCCCGGCATCTGGCGATACCGGGGCCCCATCCGCGTCGTGCGAGGCGGTCGCGCGCTACGGCTTCATGTCCTCGAAGAACTTCTTCACGCCGTCGAAGAAGCTGGTCTTGCGCGGCGAGTGGCTGTTGCCCTCGCCGAGACTCTCCTGGAGCTGGCGCAGCAGGTCCTTCTGCTCCTCGTTGAGCTTGACCGGGGTCTCGACCACCACCTTGCACAGCAGGTCGCCCGGGGCGCCGCCGCGCACCGGCTTGACGCCCTTGCCGCGCAGGCGGAACAGCTTGCCGGTCTGGGTCTCCGGCGGGATCTTGAGCTTGACCCGGCCGTCCAGGGTCGGCACCTCCAGCTCGCCGCCCAGGGCGGCGTCGGCGAAGTTGATCGGCACCTCGCACTGCAGGTGGCGACCCTCGCGCTGGAAGATGGGGTGCGGCTTCATGGCCACCTGCACGTAGAGGTCGCCGGGCGGCCCGCCATTGATCCCGGCCTCGCCCTCGCCGTTGAGGCGGATGCGGTCGCCGGTGTCGACGCCGGCGGGGATCTTCACCGACAGGGTGCGGGTCTCGCGCACCCGGCCCTCGCCGTTGCACTTGTGGCACGGCACCTTGATGTGCTGGCCGCTGCCGTGGCAGGTGGGGCAGGTCTGCTGCACGGCGAAGAAGCCCTGCTGCATGCGCACCTGGCCGTGGCCGGCACAGGTCGGGCAGGTCTCCTTGCTGGACCCCGGCTCGGCGCCGTCGCCGTCGCAACGCTCGCACTCCACGTGACGCGGCACGCGGATGTCGACGGTGGTGCCGGTCACGGCATCCTCGAGGTCGAGCTCGAGGTTGTAGCGCAGGTCGCTGCCGCGGGCCGGGGCATTGGGGTGACGCCGGCCGCCCCCGCCGCCGAAGATGTCGCCGAACACATCGCCGAAGATGTCGCTGAAGCCGCCGGCCCCGGCACCGCCGAAACCGCCACCGCCGAAGCCGCCGGCCTGGCCGTCGACGCCGGCATGACCGAACTGGTCGTAGGCGGCACGCTTCTCGCTGTCGGAGAGCACCTCGTAGGCCTCGGAGATCTCGCGGAAGCGCTCCGCCGCGGTGTCGTCTTCGGGGTTGCGGTCGGGGTGGTACTTCTGGGCGAGGCGTCGGTAGGCCTTCTTGACCTCTTTCTGGTCGGCCCCGCGCTCCAGGCCCAGCACCTCGTAATAGTCACGTTTGGACATGGATCTGTCCGCCTCCGTCGCGGTACCGCGGAAACACCAACGCGGGAGTCGTCCCCCCGCGCTGGCGTCATCCGTGGTTTAGATGCGTGGTTTACTGCTTCTTCTGGTCGTCGTTGACTTCTTCGTACTCGGCGTCGACCACGTCATCTTCCTGCTTGGCGCCAGCCTCGCCGGCCTCGGCACCCCCTTCCTGCTGGGCGGCTTCGGCCTGGGCGGCGTACATCTTCTGCGCCAGGTTGCCGGAGGCTTCGGTCAGGGCGTCCAGCTTGGCCTGGATCTCGTCCTTGTCGTCGCCCTTGAGCGCCTCCTCGAGCTCGCCGATGGCGGCCTCGATCTTCTGCTTCTCGTCGTCGGTCGCCTGGTCGCCGGCCTCTTCCAGGGTCTTGCGCGCGGCGTGGACCATGCCGTCGGCCTGGTTACGCAGCTGCACCAGCTCCTCGAACTTCTTGTCCTCGTCGGCGTGGGCCTCGGCGTCCTGGACCATCTGCTCGATCTCCTCCTCGGAGAGACCGCTGGAGGCCTTGATGACGATGGACTGCTCCTTGCCGGTGGCCTTGTCCTTGGCGGACACGTGCAGGATGCCGTTGGCGTCCAGGTCGAAGGCGACCTCGATCTGCGGCACGCCGCGCGGCGCCGGCGGGATATCGGCCAGGTCGAAGCGGCCCAGCGACTTGTTCTGGCCGGCCTGCTTGCGCTCGCCCTGCAGCACGTGGATGGTCACGGCGGTCTGGTTGTCGTCCGCGGTCGAGAAGGTCTGGGTCTTCTTGGTCGGGATGGTGGTGTTCTTCTCGATCAGCGGGGTCATCACGCCGCCCAGGGTCTCGATGCCCAGGGTCAGCGGGGTGACGTCGAGCAGCAGCACGTCCTTGACGTCGCCGCCCAGCACGCCGCCCTGGATGGCGGCGCCCACGGCCACGGCCTCGTCCGGGTTGACGTCCTTGCGCGGCTCCTTGCTGAAGAACTCGGCGACGCTCTTCTGCACCAGCGGCATGCGGGTCTGGCCGCCGACCAGGATGACGTCGTCGATCTCGGACGAGGAGACGCCGGCGTCCTTGAGGGCGATCTTGCACGGGTCCATGGAGCGCTTGACCAGGTCCTCGACCAGCGATTCGAGCTTGGCCCGGGTCACCTTGACGTTGAGGTGCTTGGGACCGGTGTTGTCGGCCGTGATGTACGGCAGGTTGACGTCGGTCTGCTGGGCGCTGGACAGCTCGATCTTGGCCTTCTCGGCGGCTTCCTTGAGGCGCTGCATGGCCAGGTTGTCGCCGGACAGGTCGATGCCGCTGTCGGTCTTGAACTGGTCGACCAGGTAGTTGATCAGCGCCAGGTCGAAGTCTTCACCGCCCAGGAAGGTGTCGCCGTTGGTGGCCAGCACCTCGAACTGGGTCTCGCCGTCGACGTCGGCCACCTCGATGATGGAGATGTCGAAGGTGCCGCCGCCCAGGTCGTAGACCGCAATGGTCTTGTCGCCGCGCGCCTTGTCCATGCCGTAGGCCAGCGCCGCCGCAGTAGGCTCGTTGATGATGCGCTTGACCTCGAGGCCGGCGATGCGGCCGGCGTCCTTGGTGGCCTGGCGCTGGCTGTCGTTGAAGTAGGCCGGCACGGTGATGACCGCCTCGGTGACTTCTTCACCCAGGTAGTCCTCGGCGGTCTTCTTCATCTTCTTCAGCACTTCGGCGCTGACCTGCGGCGGTGCCAGCTTCTTGCCCTTCACCTCGACCCAGGCGTCGCCGTTGTCGGCCTCGGTGATGGCGTAGGGCACCATCTTGATGTCCTTCTGGACGACGTCGTCCTGGAAGCGACGGCCGATCAGGCGCTTGATGGCATAGAGGGTGTTCTGGGGGTTGGTAACCGCCTGGCGCTTGGCCGCTTGCCCCACCAGGATCTCGCCGTCATCGGTGTAGGCGATGATCGACGGGGTGGTGCGCGCGCCCTCGGCGTTCTCGATCACCTTGGGCTTGTCGCCGTCGAGCACGGCCACGCAGGAGTTGGTGGTCCCCAGGTCAATTCCGATGATGCGTCCCATAGGAAGTCCTCGAAAGTCGTGTCGGTGTGTTCAGGAGTCGTGTTCTGCGGCCTTCACCGCGGAGTTGACGTCTATCTGGGGGCCGCAGGTCGCATTTCAAGGCCTGCGGCCGGGATTAATGGCGGCGGCTATTCGGCGGCCTGGCTGACCACCACCATGGCCGGCCGCACCAGGCGCCCGTTGAGCAGGTAGCCCTTCTGGATCACTTCCATGACGGTGTTGGGCTCCAGCTCGGGGTTGGGCACCATCGTCACGGCCTCGTGGTACTGCGGATCGAAGGGTTCGCCGGCGGGCTCCACCACCTCGACGCCGAACTTGCCCAGCACATCGAGTTGCATCTTCAGCGTCATGGACACGCCCTCACGATGGGCCTCGGTGGCGTCCTCGCCCATGGCGTCCAGGGCCTTCTCCAGGCTGTCGACCACGGGCAGCAGTTCCTTGACGAACTTCTCCAGGGCGAACTTGCGTGCCTTCTCGGCCTCCTGCTCGGCGCGCCGACGCACGTTCTGGGCCTCGGCGGCAGCCCGCAGCGACTGATCCTTGGCATCGGCCAGGCTCTGCTCGAGCTCCTCGACCTTGGCGGCCAGGACCTGGGCCTCGGGGTTGTCGCTCGCCGCCTCTTCGGCCTGCTCCGCCTGCTCGGCCGCCTCGGCGGCATCTTCCAGCTCGCCCTCTACCGGCTCGGGCTCGGCCTGGGGCTCCGCCTCCTGCTCATGGCGGGCGAGCTCGTCGTCCAGCGGGGTCTGGGAATCTTTGGCCATGGGTCTCTCCTGACAGGGATGCGGCGGCCATGGGCCGCCGGCTCGCGATGAATGTCGGGTTTGAATCGGTTCTGTCGGCTATATGGGGCCGCGGCGGCGGAACTCAAGGCGTCGGGCGGACACGACACGCGGCGTGCATTGTGACGGCACCCGGACTACTGTATAAACGAACACATCATGTATGAATGACCAGGTGCCTAAGCCAGGCCACGAACCGGGGAGGCGTCATGCTGACGGAACTTGCCATTCGCGACTTCGCCATCGTCGACCATCTCGAGCTGGAGCTCGCCGGCGGCATGACCGCCATCACCGGCGAGACCGGCGCCGGCAAGTCGATCCTGCTCGGCGCCCTGGGGCTCTGCCTGGGCGAACGCGCCGATGCCGACAGCGTGCGCCACGGCGCCCCACGGGCCGACCTCTCGGCGCGCTTCGACGTCGCCGAGCTGCCCGAGGCCCGCGCCTGGCTGGAGGCACGCGAACTGCCCGCAGACGATTGCCTGCTGCGCCGGGTGATCAACGCCAACGGCCGCTCCAAGGCCTGGATCAACGGTCAGCCGGCCACCGTGGCCGACCTCCGCTCCCTGGGCGAGCGCCTGATCGAGATCCACGGCCAGCATGCCCACCAGCAGCTGCTGCGCGAGGAGACCCACCTGCGCCTGCTCGACGACTTCGCCGGCCAGCGCGAGGCCGCAGCCGAGATGGCCGAGACCTTCCGCCGCTGGCAGGCCGCGCGGCGCCGGCTCAAGCGGCTGGCCGAGGATGGCGACGAACTGGCCGCGCGCCGCCAGCTGGTGCGCTACCAGGTCGAGGAGCTCGACCAGCTGGCCCTGGCCGAGGGCGAGCTGGCCGAACTGGAGGCCGAGCAGGAGGCGTTGGCCCACGCCGAGGAGCGGCTGCGCGAGGCGCAGTTCGCCGCCGAGTGCTGCGACAACGACGAGGGCGGCGCCATGACCCTGCTCACCCGGGCGATCGGCCGGCTCGAGGCGCTGCCGGGATGCGAGCGCGGCCGCCTGGCGGAGGCGCTCGCCATGCTGGGCGAGGCACGCATCCAGGTGGAGGAGGCCGCCCGCGAGCTCAACCACCTCGCCGCCGACACCGAACTGGACCCGGAGCGCCTGGCCCGGGTGGAGGAGCGCCTGGGCGAGGTACACCGCCTGGCCCGCAAGCATCACGTGATGCCCGAGGAGCTCCTCGAGCGGCACCGGGCGCTGCACGCCGAGCTGGAGCGGCTGGAGGGCAGCGACCAGGACCTCGACGCCCTCTCCGCCGAGGTCGAGGCACTGCGCGAACACTGGAAGGCCCTGGCCCGCCGGGTGGGCGAGGCGCGTCGCCAGGCCGCCGGTCGCTTCGCCGGCGCCGTGCAGGAGCAGCTGGCCTTCCTGGCCATGGGCAAGGCACGCTTCGAGGTGGAGGTGGAGGCCCGCGAGAGGCCGGCGGCCGAGGGGCTGGAAACCGTGCGCTTCCTGATCAGCGCCAACCCGGGCCAGCCGGCGCGGGCCCTGGCCCGGGTCGCCTCGGGCGGCGAGCTGTCGCGCCTCAGCCTGGCGATCCAGGTGGTGGCGGCCCGCCACTCCACCATCCCCAGCCTGGTGTTCGACGAGGTCGACGTGGGCGTCTCCGGCGCCACCGCCGAGATCGTCGGCCAGCTGCTGCGCCGCCTGGGCGACCAGGGCCAGGTGATGACCGTGACCCACCTGCCCCAGGTGGCGGCCCAGGCCCACCGGCACCTGCATATCGAGAAGCGGGCCGAGGACGACACCACCCTGACCCGCATGGCGCTGCTCGACGAGGCGGGCCGGGTCGGCGAGCTGGCGCGCATGCTGGGCGGCGTCAACCTCTCCGACCGCACCCTGGCCCACGCCCGGGAGATGCTCGACGCCAGCCAGCGCCCCCACCACTGAAGCGCGCCCCGAACGACGACGGCCCCGATCGGTGATCGGGGCCGTCGTGCATCG
>NZ_JAUFPL010000032.1:61359-83907 GCF_030409215.1 Halomonas ramblicola
ATAGAGGACCAGGGCATGGTCGACGAGTTCGTAGCCATGCTCCTCGGCGATCTCCTGCTGGCGACGCTCGATGGTTTCATCGAAGAACTCGATGATCTCGCCGCTCTCCAGGCACACCATGTGGTCATGGTGGTCCTCCTGGGAAACCTCGAAGACGGCATGGCCGCCATCGAAGTTGTGGCGCACCACCAGGCCCGCGGTCTCGAACTGGGTCAGCACGCGATAGACGGTGGCCAGGCCCACATCCTCGCCGGCATCCAGCAGGGTCTTGTAGACGTCCTCGGCGCTCAGGTGATGCTCGCCCTGAGCGTTCTCGAGGATCTGCAGGATCTTGACGCGCGGCAGGGTCACCTTCAGACCGGCCTTGCGTAGTTCATGGTTCTGGTCGGCCATGTTCGCTCTTCGCAGTATCGTGTAGGGTCGGGTATGATCGACCGAAACCACGATAGTGAAGAACGGGCCTAAATGCAAAAGTTGACCAGAATCGTCACCCTTAGCGCCGCCCTGCTGATGGCCAGCGGCTGCAGCTATTTCGGGGTCTACAAGCGCGACATCCCCCAGGGCAACCTGGTGACCGCCGAGATGGTGAACCAGTTGCAACCGGGCATGACCCGCGACGACGTCGTCCATGTGATGGGTCGACCGCTGCTGGAGGCGCCCTTCGACGCCAATGAATGGGACTACGTCTTCTACCTCGACGAGGCCTACGAGGGGGTCGAACGGCGCCGGGTGACCCTGACCTTCGACGGCAATCGCCTGATGGACATCCAGCGTGAGGGCGAGCTCGACGAGGAGATCGAGCTGAGCCCGGTGGAGGGCGTCGGCCCCCAGGTGGAAGGTGCCAGCGCCCAGCCGACCCAGGGCAGCGTGTCCCGGGACGACGGCGACCTCTGACCCCGGGCCAGCCTGGCCCCGACGCCCCGCCGCGGCTCGCCCGGCGGGGCGTCAGCGTTTGTGGGCGGCACGCGCCGCCCGGGCCGCCTTGGGGTCGATGGTCAACGGCCGGTAGACCTCGATGCGGTCGCCGGCACGCAGGCGGTGATGGTCCGGGTCGCGCAGCAGCCGGCCGAAGATCCCCAGGTCGGCCTCGCGGAAGGTCTCCGGCGGCAGCTCGGGAAACGCCGCCTCCAGGCCGGCCCGCGCCACCGCCTCGCGGGCCGTGGTGCCCAGCGGCACCCGGAGGGCGACGAGGCGCTGCCGCCCGGGCAGGGCGAAGGCCACCTCCACGTCGATCTCGGCCATGGCTCAGCGCCCGTAGATGTCGTCGGCACGGTGGGTGAAGGAGTCCACCAGTTGCCCCGCCACCTGCTGGAAGAGCTTGCCGAAGGCCATGCCCAGCAGGCGATTGGCGAACTCGAACTCCATCTCCAGGCTCACCTTGCAGGTATCCTCGCCCATGGGGATGAACAGCCAGCGACCACGCAGGCGCTTGAAGGGGCCGCGCACCAGCGACATCTCGATGCGCTCCGGCTCGATCAGGTCGTTGCGGGTCATGATGCTCTGCTCGATGCCCGCCCGCCCCAGGGTCATCTCACCGATCAGGTGCGCCTCGTCGCGCTCGATCAGGCGGGCACGCCGACAGCCCGGCAGGAACTCCGGGTAGCGCTCGAAATCGTTGACCAGATCGAACATGTCCTGGGGGGTATGCCGCACCATGGCGGTTCGGTTGACCGTTGGCATTGAGCTCTCCGCTGACTTCACAGTGCCCAGGGCGTATCATGAGCCGTCATTTCAGGCCTTGAATGGTACCACGCTTCCCCCCATGTGGAGGGCAGCCGCCACGGGCACGAACACGATACGAGGTTTCATGGCCAACAAGAAAGGCAAGGGCAAGGGCCCCGGCAGCAACGTCATCGCCTTGAACAAGAAGGCGCGCTTCGAGTACCACATCAACGAGACCTTCGAGGCCGGCCTGGCGCTGTCGGGCTGGGAGGTCAAGAGCCTGCGCGCGGGCAAGGCCCAGCTCACCGACACCTACATCCTGGTCAAGAACGGCGAGGCCTGGCTGCTGGGCAGCCACATCACGCCGCTCAACACCATCAGCACCCATGAGGTGGCCGACCCCACGCGCACCCGCAAGCTGCTGCTGCACAGGAAAGAGATCGCCAGGATCTTCTCGCGCACCCAGGACAAGGGGCACACCTGCGTGCCGCTCAAGCTCTACTGGAAGCGCAACCTGGTGAAGTGCGAGCTGGCGCTGGTGACGGGCAAGAAGCTGCACGACAAGCGGGCCACCGAGAAGGACCGCGACTGGAAGCGCCAGAAGGGGCGCATCATGCGGGAACAAATCAAGGCCTGATCTGTCACAAAGTCGCACATCCTGTTAGGATGGTGACTACGGGGGCGACATGGCTTCGACGCCGGTGACAATCCCTGCGGTGCATGCCGAGAGCGTGATGTATCTCGTAAATCCAACATCACGATTAAATAGTCGCAAACGACGAAAACTACGCTCAGGGCGCGCTGGCAGCTTAACAGCCGCTAGCTTCTAGCCCGGCCCCGAAGTGATGTGCCCATTCATCACGGAGGGGATACGAGCCAAGACTGATGGGATCGCGATCGGTGGTGTCCTCTCGCCGGTCGTTAAATCCAAGAGGAATCGCGTCGCTGGATCCTGACCGTCGGAGCCAGGGGCGTTAAATCAGAAGACGGAATCTAAGCATGTAGAGCCAATGGGCGAGTGCCGGCGGACGCGGGTTCGATCCCCGCCGCCTCCACCACTTCAGCAAGCGAATCAAGCACCTACGGGTGCTTTTTTCGTGTCGCACCCGGCCGGTCCGCCACCCTCGCCCCTCCCCCTCGACTTTCGTCTCACCCTTGACGCAAAAACCCCTTGCGGCCAGCCTCAGGGGGGGCGATCATCTGCGCCCTCTCGTCGCCCCTTTCCATTTCCCCGATCTGGATTCGTACCCATGAGCAAAGTCCTGATTATCGGCGCCGGCGGCGTCGGCGGTGTCGTCACCCACAAGTGCGCCCAGCATCCCGAGGTCTTCGGCGAGATCCTGCTGGCCAGCCGCAACGAGGCGAAGTGCCAGGCGATCGCCGCCCAGCTGGATCGCCCCATCCAGACCGCCCAGGTGGACGCCGACGACGTCGAGGCGCTGGTCGCGCTGATCGAGTCGTTCCGGCCCGACGTGCTGATCCACGTGGCCCTGCCCTATCAGGACCTGACCATCATGGAGGCGTGCCTGCGCACCGGCGTGCCTTACCTCGACACCGCCAACTACGAGCACCCCGACGAGGCCAAGTTCGAGTACAAGGAGCAGTGGGCCTTCCAGGAGCGCTACGCCCGCGCCGGCAACATGGCCACCCTGGGCTGCGGCTTCGACCCGGGCATGACCAACATCTACTGCGCCTATGCCCAGAAGAACCTGTTCGACGAGATCCACCGCATCGACATCCTGGACGCCAACGGCGGCGACCACGGCTACCCCTTCGCCACCAACTTCAACCCCGAGATCAACATCCGCGAGATCACCGCGAATGGCCGCTACTGGGAGAAGGGCGAGTGGAAGGAGACCGCGCCGCTGGCCGAGAAGCGCACCTTCGACTTCGACGGCATCGGCGAGAAGGACCTCTACCTGCTCTATCACGAGGAGCTCGAATCCCTCAGCCAGAACATCAAGGGCCTGGAGCGCATCCGCTTCTGGATGACCTTCTCCGACAAGTACATCACCCACCTCAAGGTGCTGGAGAACGTGGGCATGACCAGCATCAAGCCGATCAAGGTCGGCGACTGCGAGGTCGCCCCGCTGGAGTTCCTCAAGGCGGTGCTGCCCGACCCGGCCTCGCTGGGCCCGCGCACCAAGGGCAAGACCAACATCGGCGTGATCCTCGATGGCATCAAGGACGGCAAACGGCGCAAGGTGCATATCTACAACATCTGCGACCACCAGGCGTGCTACGAGGAGGTCAAGTCCCAGGCCATCTCCTACACCACCGGCGTGCCGGCGGTGACCGGCGCCATGCTGATGCTCGAGGGCATCTGGCGGGGCGAGGGCGTGTTCAACGTCGAGCAGCTCGACCCCAACCCCTTCATGGAGCGCATCGGCGACATGGGCCTGCCCTGGCAGATGGTCGAACTCGACCCCGACCACGACCCGCTGGGCTGATCGATGGCAGCTAGGGACAAGACGGTCTACCCGTTCGACATCCACGCCTGCCCCTCGCCGGCCTACGTGGTGGACGACGCCCTGCTGCGCCGCAACCTGGAGCGCCTCGGCGAGGTCCAGTCGCGCTGCGGGGCGCGGATCCTGCTGGCGCTCAAGGGCTTCGCCATGTGGGACTGCTTCCCCATGATCCGCGAGTACCTGATGGGGACCACCTCCAGCGGCCAGGACGAGGCACGCCTCGGTGCCGAGACCTTCGGCGGCGAGGTGCACGTCTACTCGCCGGCCTTCACCGAGCCGGAGATGGACGTGGTGCTGCGCTACGCCGATCACCTGAGCTTCAACTCGCCGGGCCAGTGGCGGCGCTTCCGCAGCCGGATCGCGGGGGCGCCACGCCGGGTCTCCTGCGGCCTGCGGGTCAATCCGGAGCACTCCACCGGTGCGGTGCCGCTCTACGACCCCTGTGCCCCGGGCTCACGGCTCGGTACCCGGGCCGCGGACCTCAGGCCGGACGACCTCGAGGGCCTCGAGGGGCTGCACTTCCACACCCTGTGCGAGCAGAACAGCGACGCCTTCGAGGAGACCCTCGCGGCCTTCGAGGCCCAGTTCGGCCACTACCTGGCGGGCCTGCAGTGGATGAACTTCGGCGGCGGCCACCACATCACCCGCGACGACTACGACGTCGAGCGGCTGGTGCGGGTGGTCCGCGACTTCAAGGCGCGCCATCCGCACCTCACCGTCTACCTGGAACCCGGCGAGGCGATCGCGCTCAACACCGGCTACCTGGTCTGCTCGGTGCTGGACATCGTGGAGAACGACGGCCCCATCGCCATCCTCGACACCTCCGCCACCGCGCACATGCCCGACGTGCTGGAGATGCCCTACCGGCCCGAGATCATCGGCGCCGGCGAGCCCGGCGAGAAGGCCCACACCTACCGGCTGGGCGGCCTGACGTGTCTCGCCGGCGATGTGGTCGGCGAGTACAGCTTCGATGCGCCGCTCGAGATCGGCGATCGCCTGGTGTTCACCGACATGGCCCACTACACCATGGTCAAGACCACCACCTTCAACGGCATCCGCCTGCCGTCGATCTGCCGGGTCGACGAGGCGCGCCGCGCGGTGCGCACGGTGAAGACCTTCGGCTATGTGGACTATATGCAGCGGCTGAGCTGAGCCACCGCTGCATCCGTGAATGGAAACGCCACGACCCTGGGGTCGTGGCGTTTTTCGTGTACTAAGTGTGGGCCTCTCGGCAGGTCGTTCATCCGGCGCCTACCCGGAAAGCGGGAGGTGCGAGGCCGATTGGCGCTCAGCGTTTCGCTCGGCACGGGGTGAATGGCCCATCCTGCGTCGATAGGCGCGTGAAAAGCTCGATACATCGGCAAACCCCAGGTCGAGGGCGATCTCGCTGACCGAGCGATGCGTCTGGCGCAGCCAGTGAGAGGCCCAGCTCAGGCGGCGGCGCATCACGTACTGCTGCGGGGTGAGCCCGAACTGGCGCCGGCAGAGCAGGTGAAGCTGGCTCTGGCCGAGGTGCATGGCCTCGGCCAGGGTCCGATTGTCGGGGGGCAGGGCCAGGCGCTCGTCGATGAAGGCGTCGAGCGCCGCGGCGCACAGGCGACCATGCCGGAGTGCCTCCCTGTCGCCCTGGGCGAGGAGCTGGCTGAACTGGCTCACGAACAGCACGGCCAGCTGGTGATTGATCAGGGCGCGCTGCTCCGGGGTATGGGCCAGCTTCAGTTGGCCGGTGGCGAACTCCACCATGGGCACCAGGGTGGGCGGGAGACTGAGGGTGCGAGGCTCGGCGAACAGGGATTCGCACAAGTCCAGCGTACAGCTCTGCTCCAGTGCCATCAGGCAGGGGTCGTCGGCGTCGAGGTCGAGCACCAGGACCTCGCAGTCGTCATTGCGGCCCAGGTAAAGGTGGGGTTCGCCGGGCGGCAAGATGGCGGCCTGCCCCAGCACGAGCCGCTCTCCTCCGGGACTGAACTCGTAGTCCATGGCACCCCGCCACCCGAGCATCAGTTGGGGGTAGTCGTGGCAATGCTCGCCGGATGTACGGGCGATGCGATTACAGCGGGCCTGCGTATGTGGCATGGCATTCCCTCGAGGCCCGCGACGATTGCGTAGCCTGAATCAACGCTTGCGGAGACAGGGTCAAGAGCCCGGGTCGATAGCCCTCATAGACTGGCCTTGGGCACAGTTGAAATGAGGTTGACATGTATCTCGACGCCGAACAAGTAACCACCAGCCTGCCCTGGGGCGCCCTGGTGGAAGCGCTGGACGCTATCTTCACCCGCACCGTGCACTCGCCGGTACGCCACCACCATCACCTGCAGGTGCCGGGCGACCCGGAGGCGACCCTGCTGCTGATGCCGGCCTGGATCGAGGGTCAGTACCTCGGCATCAAGCAGGTCAACGTCTTCCCCGGCAACAGTGCCCGGGGGCTACCCGGCCTCACCGGCCACTACCTGCTGAGCTGCGCGCGTACCGGCCATCACCTGGCCCAGTTCGAGGCCAATGAGCTGACCGCCCGCCGCACGGCGGCCGCGTCCGCCCTGGCGGCGCGCTACCTGGCCCGCGAGGACGCCGGCGAGCTGCTAATGGTCGGCGCCGGGCGCATGGCCCGCCGGTTGATTCCGGCGCACCGAGCCATCCGGCCGATCCAGCGGGTGCGCATCTGGGACATTCGTGAGGCCTCGGCCCGGACCCTGGCGGAGGAATTCCGCGCCGAGGGGATCGACGCCGAGGCGGTGCCGGAGGACGGCCTGGCCGAGGCCGCCGGCCGGGCCGATATCATCAGCTGCGCCACCCTGAGTCGCGATCCGCTGATCCGGGGCGAGTGGCTGTCGCCCGGCACTCACCTGGACCTGGTCGGCAGCTTCACCCCCTTCATGCGCGAGGCCGACGACGAGGTGATGCGCCGCGGGGCGGTCTTCGTCGATACCCGTGAGGGTGCCATGAGCGAGACCGGCGACCTGATCGATCCGCTGAAGACGGGGGTCATCCAGGAGTCCGACATCCTGGCCGACTTCCCCGACCTGTGCGGCAAGCGCCATGCCGGCCGCCGCGCACTCGAGGCTCCCGACCAGGCCATCACGGTGTTCAAGTCGGTGGGCGCCTCGGTGGAGGACCTGGCGGCGGCCATCCTGGCCTACGAGCGCTGTAGCGCGCCGTCCTGAGCGGAGGGCGGGCTGCGCTTGCCCAATCCCTCGACTCCTGACACAACGACAACAGGGTGGGGCCATACCCCGCCCGGGAGTGTTACGCAAGATGAAGGACCACTCAATCCCCGAGATCCCCGTACCGAGCCTGCCGTTGGCCTTGACCCCCATCGTGCTGACCATCGCGCTGCTCGGCGTGCAGATCTTCTACTACGACGACTTCACCCCGCATATCCCGTTGGCCATCGGCTTCGGCATCACCGCCGTGGTGGGCTGGCTGCAGGGCTATCGCTGGAAGGACATCGAGGCCGGCGCCTTCAAGGTGCTGCACGTGGCGATGCCCTCCATCGCCACCCTGATCATCGTCGGCATGCTGGTGGGCACCTGGCTCGCCAGCGGCACCGTGCCGATGCTGATCTACCTGGGCCTCGAGCTGATCGACCCGAGCTGGTTCCTGGCCGCCGCCATGCTGATGTGCGCGATGGTCTCGCTGTCCATCGGCTCCTCCTGGACCACCGTCGGCACCGTGGGCCTGGCGCTGATCGGCATCGGCGACGCCTTCGGCGTGCCCATCTACTGGACCGCCGGGGCCGTGGTCTCCGGGGCCTTCTTCGGCGACAAGGTCTCGCCGCTGTCGGATACCACCAACCTGACGCCGGCAGTCACCGAGACCAATATCTTCGACCATATCCGCTACATGATGCCGACCACCGTCCCCGCCATGCTGATCGCCCTGGCGATCTACTGGCTGGTCGGCGGCGCCGAGGCCGGGGTCGGAGATTCCCTCGAACGCATCGACCTCATCCAGCGGGGGCTGGCCGACAGCTTCGCGATGGGGGTCTGGCAACTGCTGCCGCTGGTGGTGGTCATCGGCCTGGCCTTCTTCAAGGTGGCCCCGATCCCGGCGCTGTTCACCGGGGTGATGCTGGGCGGCGGCGTCGCCATCCTGACCCAGGGGGCGTCCCTCCACGATGCCCTGACCTTCGCCCATAGCGGCTTCGCCATCGAGACCGGCACCGAGACCCTGGACAGCCTGCTCAACCGCGGCGGCGTCACCTCGATGACCTGGGTGGTGACCCTGATGATGTTCGCCCTGGCCTACGGCGGTGCCCTGGAGCGCACCCGCTGCCTGGAAGCCATCGTCGGGACCATCATGAAGCGCCTCAGGGGATTCCGGGGGCTGCAGACCAGCGCCATCCTGACCTCCATCGCCACCAACGTGGTGTCCGGCGACGTCTACCTGTCCATCGCCCTGCCGGGGCGCATGTACAAGCCCGCCTACGACCAGATGGGCTACTCGCGGCTGAACCTGGCCCGGGCCATCGAGGAGGGCGGCACCCTGGTCTCGCCGCTGGTGCCGTGGAATGCCGGCGGTGCCTTCGTGATGGGCGCCCTGGGACTCACCGTGACCGCCGGTGATTTCAGCCAGCTGCTGTATATCCCGCTGGCCTTCGCCTGCTGGCTGTCACCGCTGATCGGCATCCTCTATGCCCAGCTCGGCTGGTTCTCCCGGCGGGCCGAGCCCGAGGCATCGGCGGACGCGGCCGTGGCGGAGGACCGGGCATGACCCGGGCCGCCTCCCCCTGCCGGATCGCGGTGATCGGCGCCGGCGTGGTGGGCATGACCACCGCGCTGGCCCTGCAGCGCCAGGGGCATGCGGTCAGCGTGCTCGACCCCCGGGGCCCGGGGGAGGGCGCCTCCTACGGCAATGCCGGTTTCCTGGCCACCGAGCTGATCGACCCCCTGTCGACGCCGTCCACCCTGAGCAAGGCGCCACGCCTGTGGCTCGACCCCCACGGGGCCCTGGCCATGCCGCTGCGCTACCTGCCGCGGATGGCGCCCTGGCTGATGCGCTTTATCGCCGCGGCCCGCCCGTCGCGGGTCGCGGAGGGGCGTCGGGCCCTGGCGGCCCTCAACGGCGCCGCGGTGGCCGCCTGGCGGCGCTGCCTGGCCGATATCGGCGCCGAGGAGGAGTTGGTGGCCTCGGGGTACCTGCTGGTCTGGGAGTCCGGTCGGGGCCGGGCCGCGGCCAAGGCGCAGATGGCCCACCTGCAGCACTGGGGCATCGAGGTGGAATGGCTCGAGGCGGAAGAGATTCGCGCCCGCGAGCCGGGCCTGACGGGCGAGCTGAGCCATGGGCTCTCCTTCCCCGGCGCCCACCAGGTCCGCGATCCCCATGCCCTGGTGCGGCGCCTGGCCGCGGCCTTCGAAGCCCGCGGCGGGGTTATCCGCCAGACGAGGGTGGAGCGCCTCGAGCCGTATGGCGAAGGCGTTCGCCTGCATACCGACGCCGGCGAGTGGGACGCGGACCGGGCGGTGGTCGCCGCGGGGGCCCGGAGCCACCACCTGGCCCGTGACCTGGGCCTCGAGGTGCCGCTGGAGACCGAGCGCGGCTATCACCTCACGCTGCCCCAGAGGGGGCAGCCACTGCGCCAGCCGGTGGGCTCGGCGGAACGCCGCTGCGTGATGACGCCGATGCGTTGCGGCCTGAGGATCGTCGGCTTCACCGAACTGGGCGGGCTCTCGCTGGCTCCGATCAGGCGCCGCTATGCCTCGCTGCGCCGCCATGCCGGGGCCCTGCTGGCGGATCGGCAGGGCCTCGACCACGGTGCAGAGGAGTGGATGGGCTTCCGGCCGACCCTGCCCGACTCCCTGCCGGTGATCGATACCCATCCGGACGTTCCGGCGGTGCACTTCGCCTTCGGCCACCAGCACCTGGGCCTCACCCAGGCGGCGATCACCGCGGAGTTGCTGGCCGCACGCATGGCGGGAGACGCCCCGGCCCTGGACCTCGCCCCCTATCGGGTGACCCGCTTCTCGCGGCGCTGGAAAACTGAGTAGGCGCAACCCCGGCCGGGGCGCCTACGCTAGATGAATGACTTTCGACAATGACGACGCCATCCGAGACGGTATATCGACGAGGCGATGCGCGTCGCTGGGGAGATCTAGCATGAACGAAGCCAACCTTCATCCGCAGGGCGCCGTGAGCGCGCCGCGGGCGCGCATCCGCGACCATTATGCGATCGACGAGGCAACGCTGCTGCACGGGCTCGTCGAGCGGATCAAGCTGTCGGAGGACGACCGGCGCCGGGTGGCCGAGGTCGGCGCCCACTATGTGGAGCGCGTGCGCAAGGAGACCTCGCCCTCGATGATGGAGGCGTTCCTGGCCGAATACGGGCTCTCGACCGAGGAGGGCGTCGGCCTGATGTGCCTGGCCGAGGCGCTGCTGCGGGTGCCCGATGCCGAGACCATCGACGACCTGATCCACGACAAGATCGAGCCGTCCGACTGGGGCGCCCACCTGGGCAAGTCCTCGTCGTCGCTGGTCAACGCCTCGACCTGGGCGCTGATGCTGACCGGCAAGGTGCTGGAAGAGGATCCCAAGGGGCCGGTGCGGGCGCTGCGCGGCTTGGTGCGGCGGATGGGCGAGCCGGTGGTGCGCACCGCCGTCGGCCAGTCGATGAAGATCCTCGGCCGCCAGTTCGTGCTCGGCCAGACCATCGAGGAGGGCATGAAGAATGCCCGCGAGCTCGAGAAGCAGGGCTACACCTACTCCTACGACATGCTGGGCGAGGCGGCGCGTACCGACGCCGACGCGCGGCGCTATCACCAGGCCTACGCCACGGCGATCGCCGCCATCGCCAAGCAGGCCAAGGGCGACGTGCGCGGAAGCCCCGGGATCTCGGTGAAGCTCTCGGCGCTGCACCCGCGCTACGAAACCACCCACCGCGACACGGTGATGACGACCCTCGTGCCGCGCGCCCTGGAGCTGGTGCAGCAGGCGGCCAAGGCCAACATCGGCTTCAACATCGACGCCGAGGAACAGGACCGCCTGGACCTGTCACTCGACGTGATCGAGGCGCTGCTGGGCGATCCCGGCCTCGCCGGCTGGGACGGCTTCGGGGTCGTGGTGCAGGCCTACGGGCGCCGCGCCGCCCCGGTGATCGAGGCGCTCTACGAGATGGCCGAACGACTCGACCGCCGGATCATGGTGCGGCTGGTGAAGGGCGCCTACTGGGACACCGAGATCAAGTTGTCGCAGGAGATGGGGGTCGAGACCTTCCCGGTCTTCACCCGCAAGGTCAACACCGATGTCAGCTACATGGCCTGCGCGCAGCTGCTGCTCGACCGGCGCGATCGCATCTATCCGCAGTTCGCCACCCACAACGCCCATACCTGCGCCGCCGTGGTGGCCATGGCGGGCGACGACAAGGACAGCTACGAGTTCCAGCGCCTGCACGGCATGGGCGAATCGCTGCACCACATCGTCAAGCAGGCGGAGGGCACGCATTGCCGCATCTACGCCCCGGTCGGCGCACACCGTGACCTGCTGGCCTACCTGGTGCGGCGGCTGCTGGAGAACGGGGCGAACTCCTCGTTCGTCAACCAGGTGGTGGACGAGGCGATTCCCCCGAGCGAGGTCGCGAAGGACCCGGTGGCCGGGATGCGGCGCCTGGGCGACACCATCGCCAGCCCGCTGATCCGCCAGCCCGGCGAGCTGTTCGCCCCCGAGCGCAAGAACTCCCGCGGCTACCGGATCAACGAGCCGGCCTCGATCCTGCCATTGTTAGCGGCGCGCGAAAGGTTCGCCGATACGACCTGGACCGCCGCGCCCATGCTCGCCGGAAGCCCCGCCCCCCAGGGGGCGGCGCGCGATGCCCTGTCGCCCGCCGACGGCTCGCGGGTGGTCGGCCGGGTGCATGAGGCGACGCCCGTCGAGGTGGCGGCCGCGCTGGACGCCGCCGAGGGCGGCTTCCGCGACTGGTCGGCGCGGCCGGTGGCCGAGCGGGTCGAGGTGCTGCGCCGCACCGCCGATCTCTATGAGGCGCACATCGCCGAGCTGACCGTGATCGCCACCCGCGAGGCCGGCAAGATGATCCTCGACGGCATCGCCGAGGTGCGCGAGGCGGTGGATTTCCTGCGCTACTACGCCTGCGAGATCGAGCGGCTGGAGGCGGAGGAGCCGGGCGAGGCGCGCGGCATCTTCGTCTGCATCAGCCCGTGGAACTTCCCGCTGGCCATCTTCACCGGCCAGATCGCCGCGGCGCTGGCGGCCGGCAACGCGGTGCTCGCCAAGCCCGCCGAGCAGACGCCGCTGATCGCCGCCCGCGCCGTCGAGCTAATGCGCGAGGCCGGCCTGCCGGAAGCGGCGCTGCAGTTGCTGCCCGGCGACGGGCCGACGGTGGGCGGGCCGCTGACCCGCGACCCGCGGATCGCCGGCGTCTGCTTCACCGGTTCGACGGAGGTGGCGCGGCTCATCCACCAGGCCCTGGCGAAGAACGCGGGGCCGGATGCGGTGCTGATCGCCGAGACCGGCGGGCTCAATGCCATGATCGTGGACTCGACGGCGCTGACCGAGCAGGCGGTGCGCGACATCCTGATCTCGTCCTTCCAGTCGGCTGGCCAGCGCTGCTCGGCGCTGCGCATGCTGTACGTCCAGGAGGAGGCGCGCGAGCGGCTGCTGACGATGCTCGACGGGGCGATGGACGCGCTCTCCATCGGCGATCCCTGGAACACCGACACCGACGTCTCGCCGGTGATCGACGCCGAGGCCCAGGCCGACATCGCCGCCTATGTGGCGACGCAGCAGAAGGCCGGCAAGGTGCTCAAGACGCTGCCCGCGCCGGATGTCGGCACCTTCGTCACCCCCGCCGTGGTCGAGGTCGGGGGCATCGAGGATCTCGAGCGCGAGATCTTCGGCCCGGTGCTGCACGTGGCCACCTTCAAGGCGCGGGACCTCGACGGGGTGGTCGATGCGATCAACGCCAAGGGCTATGGGCTGACCTTCGGCCTGCACACCCGGATCGACGACCGCGTGCAGCAGGTCGTCGAGCGACTCCATGTCGGCAATGTCTACGTCAACCGCAACCAGATCGGCGCCATCGTCGGCTCACAACCCTTCGGCGGCGAGGGCCTCTCGGGCACCGGGCCCAAGGCCGGCGGCCCGCTCTACGTCAACCGCTTCCGCCGCACCGCCGCCGCCGAGCGTCACGAGGCGCCCCAGGGCGACGCCGTGTCCCTCGAGGCGCTGCAGTCGGCCCTCGATGGCCTGGACGCGCGCAACTGGGCGGCGCGTCCCGATCGGGTCGAGGTGCTGCGCCGCGCGCTCGCCGGCAAGCGCGGGGTGATCCGCAAGGCGCTCGCCGAGACCGCGGCCCTGGACATGACGCCGCATACGCTGCCGGGGCCGACGGGGGAAAGCAACCGGCTGTCGTTCTATCCCAAGGGCCCGGTGCTGTGCCTGGGGCCGACCCTCGATATCGCCATCGCCCAGGCGGCGCAGGCGCTCGGCGCGGGCTGTGCGGCGGTGCTCGCAGCCCCCGGTGCGGCACAGGCCGTGCGGCCGCTGATCGAGGCCGGGGCCCCCGTCGCCGCCCTCGACGGCCGCGTCGCGGCCGAGACGCTGAGCGCGGTCAAGGGCATCGCCGCGGTGGCCGCGGTCGGCGCCGGCGACTGGACCCGCGAGCTGCGCCTCGCGCTCGCCGAGCGCGACGGCCCCATCGTCTCGCTCGAGACCCAGGCCATCGCGCCGGCGCGCTACGTGGTGGAACGCCACCTGTGCATCGACACCACCGCCGCGGGCGGCAACGCCAGCCTGCTGGCGACGGCCGAATAGGCGCGCCGGCGCTGTCGGGTGACACCGCCCCCCAGCGATCGTCCCCATGCGAAGGGGCATGGGCGCACCCTGACCGGTGCGCCCTCTCTGACGGCGCGGTGGATGGGGAAAGGGACTTACTCGCCGCGGACTTGGCGCCGGTTGCGTATCCACAGCGTGGCGGCGACGAAGTAGGTCCCCGTCAGCGGCACGATCAGCCACTTGTAGGTCTCGACATAGTCGATGGCGCCGGCGCCATCCCCGCTCCAGGCCCAGAAGCTCGCCAGCAGGATCACCACCAGACAGGCAAGGGCCAGGAAGTACCAGGGGTCGCGGCGATTGACCGGCGGATGGGGCTGGGCGGTGACGCCGGGCAGCTCGGGCGGCTCCACCGGACCGTAGGCCGCTTCGTGGTAGTCGATACCCGATTCGGTCTCGACCCCCATGACGCGACACAGCAGCGGATAGACGACGAAGGACGTCAGCCACACCGGGATGAACACCGTGAACAGGTGGACCTGGGGCAGGCCGATCATGAGGATGCCCACGGCCACCCCGGCGACCCAGGTGAGGAGGGCGGGCCGGTTGTCCTCGAGGCCCTTATGCTCACGCCACAGCGGGCGGATGCCGAGTCGGGGCAGCACGAAGTGCTCGGCGGCGATGATGGCACCGATGGGCGCCATGGCCATGATCAGGTAGGACATGACGTCCAGGAGCGAGGTGAAGGCGAAGGGGAAGCAAGCGATCACGGTGGTGGCGGCGCCCACCGTCAGGCTGACGTTGAAGGGCTTGTGGCGATGGAACACGGACTGGAAGGCCAGACCCGCCCGATAGAGGCTCGGGATCGAGGTGGTCCAGCCGGCGACCACCACGGCCACCAGACCCATGGCGCCGAGGATGCGATAGGCGATGGCGCCCGGGTCCAGCCCGATCAGCTGTTCCTTGAGCAGCAGCGCGGCGGTGGCGCCCATGATGCCGGCACACACCCAGGCCATGAAGTGGCCGATGTACATGCCGGCCGCGGAGAAGTAGCCATAGGAAGACTTGCGCGCGAACCGCAGGATGCTCATGTCGCTCATGCCCAGGTGCATCGGCAGGTTGACGCCCCAGGCCCAGGCGGCGATGACCCAGATGCTGATCCCCGCTTCGCCGTCCGGCGTCTGCCCGGTCCAGACCAGGCCGTCGAGCACCGCCCCCAGGCCGCTCAGGCCCTGCTGGGTGCCCAGATGGGTGACGATCGGCACGGACAGGATGCCGCTGACCAGGAACATGGTCGCCATCCAGGGCGCGCAGACCGTCGAGAAATTGGCGATCAGCTTGAAGCCCTTCAGGGTCAGGAAGACGGTGAAGGCCCCCACGCCAAGCGCCAGCACCACGAAGCTGACGCTGGTGGGGTAGAGCCCGGTCTGCGGCGGGATATCGGTCATGGCCCGAAACGCCGAGGCCGACACCGTGATCATGGCGCCGGCCACCACGGCGTAGAAGATGCCGTTGACGATGTTGTAGAGGTAGGAGACCTTCTTGCCCGCCAGGCGGGCCAGATACCAGTAGACCGTCATGCGCGAGCGTGTCGCCACCGGGCTGCAGACCCAGGCCCAGGACAGTACCGCCATGAGGTTACCGAGAATCAGGCCCCAGATCAGGTCGCTGGTCGAGACGCCCAGCGACACCAGGGCGGCACCGATGACGAACTCGGTGCCCGCCACGTGCTCCCCGGAGTAGGCCCCGAGGAAGTATTTGCCGCTCAGCTGCTTGCTGGGCGGGATGCGTTGGTACTCGAGCTCATCGCTCTGCGCGACGTCTTCCCCGGCCGGGGAAGCAGACGCGTCGGTCGCTTGTATGCTCATGACGCTCACCCGCTGTTGTTGGATGGTCGTTGAGGCGGGACCGGGGCAGCGCCCCTTCCGGCCGCAGCCGACGTCAGGTCCCGGATGCACAATGGAATATACATTCCAATGCTGATCAGAACAAACATTTCATTCGATACTTTAGTATGAGAGAATGGACATTCCCCGCCGGCACCGTCGAGAAACCGCGCCGCGGCATTGACCGGGTCGGCGATCTGCTGGCGCCACGCCGGGGCGATGGTCACGAGGGGCATGGCGTCATCCTCTGAAAAAGCGCGCCGGGCACTCGGCCCGGCGCGGTCATGCTTCGAACCCAAGACTGGGCGTCAGTGGGTCGGCATGGTGAAGTGGTTGGTCTCCTCACGAATGCCGCTCGGCCAGCGCTGGGTGATGGTCTTCATGCGGGTGTTGAAGCGCACGCCGTCGGGGCCGTGCATGTGCAGCGGACCGAACAGCGAGCGCTTCCAGCCACCGAAGCTGTGGAAGGCCATGGGCACCGGGATCGGCACGTTGACGCCGACCATCCCCACCTGGATCTGCTCGCAGTACTGGCGCGCGGCGTCGCCGTCGCGGGTGAAGATGGCGGTGCCGTTGCCGAACTCGTGGTCGTTGATCATCGCCACGGCGTCGTCGAAGCTCGCCGCCCGGGCGATGGCCAGCACCGGGCCGAAGATCTCCTCACGGTGGATGCGCATGCCCGGCGTGACGTGATCGAACAGCGACCCACCGAGGAAGAAGCCATCGCCGGCCCCCTCGACGCGCGTCTCACGGCCGTCGACCACCAGCTCGGCGCCCTCGTCCACGCCGGTCTGGATGTAGCCGCGGACCTTCTCCAGGTGCTCACGGGTGACCAGCGGGCCCATGTCGTTGTCGGGGCCATCCACCAGCCCGGGACCGACGCGCAGCTTGTCGAGCTCGGCGACCAGCTTCTCGCGCAGGCGCTCGGCGGTCTCCTCGCCCACCGGCACGGCCACGGAGATGGCCATGCAGCGCTCGCCGGCGGAGCCGTAGGCGGCCCCCATCAGCGCCCCGACGGCCTGGTCCAGGTCGGCATCGGGCATGATCACCATATGGTTCTTGGCCCCCCCCAGGGCCTGGACGCGCTTGCCATGGGCCGAGCCGGTCGCATAGATGTACTCGGCGATGGGCGTGGAGCCGACGAAGCTCACCGCCTCGACCCGCTCGTCGGTGAGCAGCACGTCCACCGACTCCTTGTCGCCGTTGACCACGTTGAAGACGCCGTCGGGCAGGCCGGCTTCCTTGAGCAGCTCGGCCAGGCGGACCGAGGTGGACGGATCTTTCTCGGAGGGCTTCATCACGAAGGTGTTGCCGCAGGCCAGGGCGATGGGGAACATCCACATCGGCACCATGGCCGGGAAGTTGAACGGCGAGATGCCGGCACAGACCCCCAGCGGCTGCATCATCGAGTAGCTGTCCACCCCGGTGCCGACGTTCATGGAGTGCTCGCCCTTCTGCAGGTGCGGGATGCCGCAGGCGAACTCGACGACCTCCAGGCCACGGGTCACCTCGCCCTTGGCATCGGAGAACACCTTGCCGTGCTCGCTGGAGATCAGCCGCGCCAGCTCGTCGGCATGCTCCTCGACCAGCGCCTTGAACCGGAACAGGATGCGCGAGCGCTTGAGCGGGGTGACCTTCGACCAGCCGGCGAAGGCCTCATGGGCGACGCGCACCGCCTCGCGGGTCTCGTCGGCGGACGACAGGGCCACCCGCAGGCTCTCTTCACCGGTGGCGGGATTGTAGACCGGCGCGGTGCGCCCGCTCTGGCTGGCCACGGCCTGGCCATGGATAAAGTTGCCCAGAATGCTCATATGAGGTGCTCCTCTTGAAGTCTCGAATTACTCGGTAACGATCAGGCCGGCCTCGGCGCAGAAGCGCTGCAGGTTGTCGTGCCCCAGGCGGGCATAGGTCAGCGGATGGGCCACGGCGGGGTCCTGCTCGGCCTCGACCACCACCCAGCCCGCGTAACCGCTCTCGCGCAGCCCCTTGAAGAGGGTCACGTAGTCGATGTAGCCGTCGCCCGGCACGGTGAACATGCCGCCCAGCACGCCGTCCAGGAAGCTCAGGTCGCGGTTGCGCACGTCGGCCAGCACCTCCTTGCGGATGTCCTTGCAGTGCACATGAACGATGCGCTCGGCGTAGCGTTTCTGCACGGCGACCGGGTCGCCGCCGGCGCCCACCAGGTGGCCGGAATCCAGCAGCAGCCCCACCGACGGCCGGGTCTCGGCCATCAGCCGCTCGACCTCTGCCTCGGTCTCGATCACCGTGCCCAGATGGTGGTGATAGGCGATCCGCACGCCCTGCTCCTGGCAGTAGTCGGCCACCTCGTTGAGGCGCGGGATGAAGGTCTGCCACTCCGCCTCGCTCATGCGCGGGCTATGGCACAGCGGCACATCGCGCTGGCCGTGCACGCAGTGGGTGACCTCGCAGAACACCATCGCCGTGGCGCCCAGCGACTTGAGCAGGTGCAAGTGCGGCTTGAGCGCCTCGATCTCCTCCTCGGCGCTGCGGGTCAGCAGCGAGCTGCTGTACCAGCCGGAGACCAGGGAGAGGCCATGCTTGTCGAGGATGGGGCCCAGCACCTCGGGATCGCGGGGGAACTTGTGACCCAGCTCGAAGCCGGAGAAGCCGGCCTGCCTGCCCTCGGAGAGACACACCTCGAGAGGCGTATCACCGCCGAGAGAAGGCATATCGTCGTTGGTCCAGGTCAGCGGGTTGATGCCCAGTCTTACGCTCATGGCGAACTCCTGAAACGTTGTTGGGGTTAGAGGTTCTGGAACTGACGGGCCTTGTAGGCCTCGTAGCGCTCACGGGCTTCCTTGACCTCGGCGCGCTCGGAGACCTCGGGCACCGCCACGTCCCACCAGGAGCCGCCGTCCTGGGTATCGGCCAGCGCATCGGTGTCGATGGCGATCACGTAGCTGGTAGCGGAGGCCTTGGCGCGCTCCAGCGCCGCCTCGAGCTCCTGGATATTGCCGACCTGCTCGGCCTTCGCCCCCAGCGCCGCGGCATGGGCGGCGAAGTCGGTCTTGGGCGCGCCACCCTCCACGGTCAGGCAGTCGTCGAGCAGGTTGTTGAAGCCGGGGCCGCCGCAGAACTGCTGCAGGCGGTGGATGCAGCCGTAGCCGCGGTTGTCGAGCACCACGGCGATGATCTTGTGGCCCAGCATCACCGAGGTGGCGATCTCGGAGTTGAGCATCAGGTAGGAGCCGTCGCCGACCATGACGAAGACCTCGTCGTCGGGCCTGGCCATCTTGGCGCCCAGGCCGCCGGCCAGCTCGTAGCCCATGCAGGAGTAGCCGTACTCCATGTGGTAGCCGCGGTCGTTGCGGGTGCGCCACAGCTTCTGCAGCTCGCCGGGCAGGCCGCCGGCGGCGCACACCACGATGCCCTGGTCACCGGCGGCGCGATTGACCGCCCCCACCACCTCGGCATCGCAGGGCAGCTCGGTACCCCGATCCGCCGTCACCTCCTCGACGGTGCGGTTCCAGTCGGCGCGCAGCTCGGCGGCCTGCTCGATCCAGGCGCCCTCGGGCCGCCAGCCCTCCAGGCCGGCGGTCAGCTCCGGCAGGCTGAGCTTGGCATCGCCCACCAGCGCCTGGCCCTTGTGCTTGACGGCATCGAAGGAGGCAACGTTGAGGGAGAGCAGCTTCGCCTCGGGATTGATCATCGCCCGGGAGCCGGAGGCGAAGTCGCCCAGGCGGGTGCCCACGGCGACGATCAGGTCGGCCTCGGCGGCCAGGGCGTTGGCGGCCGCGCCGCCGGTGACGCCGATGGTGCCCAGGTTCTGCTCATGGTCCCAGGGCAGCGCGCCCTTGCCGGCCTGGGTCTCGCCCACCGGCAGGTGGTAGCCGGAGACGAAGGCGTCGAGTTCCGCCAGGGCACCCGAGTAGTGGGCCCCGCCCCCGGCGATCACCAGCGGCTTCTTCGCCTGGCGGATCAGGGCGATGGCCTCCGCGAGCTCCTGGCGGTCGGCGGCCTGGCGACGCAGGCGGTGCACCTTCTCGGCGAAGAAGTGCTCGGGGTAGTCGTAGGCGAAGGTCTGGATGTCCTGGGGCAGCGCCAGGGTGACCGGACCGCACTCCACCGGATCGGTGAGCACCCGCACCGCCTGGGGCAGCGAGGTGAGCAGCTGTTCGGGGCGGGTGATGCGATCGAAGAAGCGGCTCACCGGCTTGAAGCAGTCGTTGGTGGTCAGGGTGTGGTCGTGGAAGGCCTCCACCTGCTGCAGCACCGGGTCGGGCATGCGCGTGGCGAAGGTGTCGCCCGGCAGGAAGAGCACCGGCAGGCGGTTGACATGGGCCACCGCGGCGGCGGTGACCATGTTGGTGGAGCCCGGCCCCGCCGAGGCGGTGCAGGCCATCACCTGACGGCGATTGAGGGTCTTGGCATAGGCGATGGCGGCATGCGCCATGCCCTGCTCGTTGTGGGCGCGATAGGTGGGCAGGCGCTCCCGAGCCTGGTACAGCGCCTCGCCGAGGCCGGCCACATTGCCATGGCCGAAGATCGCCCAGACCCCGGGAAACAGCGGCTTGATCTCGCCGTCGAGTTCGACCTTCTGGGCCATCAGGTAGCGGACGACGGCCTGGGCCATGGTGAGTCGGATAGTCTTCATATCAGTAACCCTTCAACAGGATCGTTCGAGATCAGGCGCGCTGGCGCGCCTGCCAGCTTTCCACCAGCTCGACATAGTTGGCCGTTACGGCCTCGATCAGTTGCTCGTCGTCGTAGTCGCCGCGCAGCCACTTGCGGCTCGGCTCGCCGAAGATGGTGCGGCCCACCGCAAAGCCCCTGCACGCCTCGGCGCCCGCGCTATCCATGATCCCCTTCTTGAGCGCCTCGGCCGGCGCGTCCAGGCCCAGCATCACCACGCCGCGGCAGTGGGGCGCGCGCTCGGCGAGCAGGTCGCCGATGCGACGCCAGGCGGCCGGGGTCTGGGGCGGTAGTTTCCACCAGTCGGGCTGCACGCCCAGGTTGTAGAAGCGCTGCATGGCGTTGAGGTATGTATCGTCGTCGCTGGCCAGGTCACGGGGCGGAATGATCTCCAGCAGCAGCTCGTGGCCCGACTCGCAGCAGGCGCGATAGAGTTCGATCACCTGGCGCTCCTGGGCGCGTCGCAGCTCCACCTGGTCCTCGGGATGGTAGAACACCAGGCACTTGACGATATGCTCGCGCGGCCAGGTCTTGAGCCGCGAGCCGATGCTGCGGCCGCCCTCCAGCTCGATGGGCCGCGAACTGGGCAACTCCACCGGCCGGCCGATCCACCAGCCGCGGCCGGTGACGTCGTTGAGGGCATCCTGGCCGTAGGTATCGTCGATCAGCACGCCGACCTGGCTCTCACCCAGCCGCTCGCTGCCACGCTCGGTGGCCTGGACCAGCAAGCGCTTGAGGGGGCTGATGCGTGACGGATCGGCGCCCTCTTCCCTGGCCATATCGAACAGCTGCTTGCGGTGGTCGAAGGCCAGGATGCACAGATCCCGCCACTCGGTGGGCGCGCGCTGGGTGGTGACTCGATGCAGGTAGTTGAGCCGCTCGTCGAGGTCCGGGCGGGGGATCGACTCGGCGCGCTCCAGGTAGTCGTCGAGCTCCTCGCCGCTGGGAATGGCCGGGGCACAGCCATGGCGGGAGACCACCAGGGCGCCGCAGGCGTTGGCGTAAGCACAGCTGTGCGCATGGGACTCGTCACGCAGCCAGCCGCGCAGGAAGCCGCTCAGGAAGGCATCCCCCGCGCCCAGGACGTTGAGTACCTCGACGCGCACCCCGGTATGTACCTCGAAGTCGGCCTCGCTGCCGGGGATCTCGCCGTCGAGCACGGTGCAGCCCTGGGCGCCCAGCTTGAGCACGATGGTGGCGTCGGTGAGTTTGCGAATATTCTTCAGGGCGGTGATGGTATCGGTGCTGCCGCCGGCGATATGCACCTCTTCCTCGGTGCCCACCACCAGGTCCAGGTCCGGCAGGATGCTCTGCAGGTGGCGGCTGACCCCCTCGTCGGAGATGAAGCGGGTCTCGCCATCGCCCAGGGTGGTCAGGCCCCACAGCACCGGCCGGTAGTCGATGTCGAGGATCACTTTGGTGCCCGCCGCCTTGGCGTATTCGATGGCGGTCTTGCTGGTCTGGTAGGTCTGCTCGGTGGAGAAGTGGGTGCCGGTGATCAGCAGCGCCCGGCTGGAAGCGATGAACTCCGGGCCGAAGTCGCCGCTGTCGACCGCCATGTCGGCGCAGTCGTGGCGGTAGAAGATCAGCGGGAAGGTGTCGCGGTCCTTGATGCCCAGGATCACCAGGCCAGTGAGACGCTCGGGGTCGGTCACCACATGGCTGGTGTCGACTCCGGCCCGGGCCAGCTCCTCGCGCACGAAGCGTCCCATGTGCTCGTCGCCCACCCGGGTGAGCATGGCGGATTTCAGGCCCATGCGGGCGGTGCCATAGGCGATGTTGCCGGACGAGCCGCCGAGGTACTTGGCGAAGCCACTCATGTCCTCCAGGCGGCTGCCGAGCTGGTCGCCGTAGAGGTCGACGGCGGCACGCCCCAGGCAGATCAGGTCCAGTGTCTTGGTGTCGTTCATGAGATCACATCCTACGCTTGGCCAGTCTCGAGCCCTGCGCGGATGTCACGGCTCCGCGGCTCGGCCGGTCGGTTTGTTGGAAATCGCGTTTAGTCCGTGTGTTTCATTGAAGACCAGTTTAGAACAAAGATTCCATTCAATCAATAAATGGAAAAGATGATTCGTTATGCTTTGGTCGCATGGACGTGACGCCGTGACCGGGAAGAGAGACAGCGATCGACAAACGAAACGGCCCCGGCCCCCCTCGGGGGG
>NZ_JAUFPL010000032.1:84050-98618 GCF_030409215.1 Halomonas ramblicola
CCGCTCTGCTGGGCCTTGACGCAGACATCGCCGGCGATGGCCGCGGCATAGCCGTCCCAGGAGGAGGGTCCGCCGATCTCGCCGGCGGCCGCCCCGTCGATGAACGACTGGAGCTCCACGTCGAACGCCTCACTGAAACGTTTCTTCCAATCCTGGAGGATCTCGTTGGAGAGTTGCCCCGCCTGACGGAACTGCAGGCTCTGGGGCTCGGGCAGGCGGGCGATGCCCTCCTCGCCGACCACATCGCACTGGATGTCGTAGCCGTACCGGCAGTTGACGAATACCTCGACGTCGATACGCACGCCCTTGACGGTCTCCAGCAGCACGATCTGAGGATCCTCGACCTTGCTGTGAGCGTGACGCGTCTTGCGCGGGAAGAGCACCTGGGCGCTCTTGTAGTCGTCGTCCAGCAGCCAGCGGAAGGTATCCAGCTCGTGGATCAGGGTGTCGTGGATGGCCATGGGGGTGACGTAGCGTTCCGGCACCTCCGGGTTGCGGTGGGCGGCATGGATGATCAGCGGTTCGCCCAGCCGGTCGCCCTCGATGGCCTCCTTCATCATCCGGTAGCCGCGATCAAAGCGACGCATGAAACCGACCTGAACCAGGCGCTTGCCGGCCTCGATCTCGGCATCGATGATATTGCGGCAGCCCTCGGCAGTGGTCGCCAAGGGCTTCTCGCAGAACACGGCCTTGCCGGCGGCGATGGCCGCCAGCACATACTCCTCGTGGGTGGGCCCCCAGGAGGTGACCAGCACGGCATCCACGTCATCAGCCTGGATCAGCGACTGGCCGTCATCGAAGACGCGGGCCTCGAGTCCCAGGCGATCGACCACGGCTCGGGCCTGGTCCAGGTTGACGTCGGTGACGGCGACGATCTCGCCGCCGGTGAGTTGCTGGGTGATGCGACGGGCGTGCTCTTCGCCGATCATCCCCGTACCGATGACTCCGATTCTGACTGTCATGATGTTCTCCCCTGATTATTTCCAGTACTTGTCGACGTAATGCTGGATCTCGTTGCGCATGAAACGCGAGGACTCCTCGGCTTTCTCCTCCCAGGCGAACACGCAGGCGGTCATGATGCCGTCGAAGCCCACGTCGGCCAGGGTCTTGAAGAAGAGATCCCAGTCGACCTCGCCCTCGCCGATGTTGAGGTGCTGGTGAACCCGGGCGGTGGAACCCGGCGGGTTGATGATGTAGCGCAGCCCGGAGGACGCCTTGTGATTGAAGGTGTCCGCCACGTGGACGTGGGCCAGCACCGGGGCACAGTCACGGATCATCTGCTCCATGTCGTCGCCGAAATGGAAGGTGTGCGGCGCGCAGTAGAGGAACTTGACGTTGTCGGAGTTGACGGTGCGGATCATGTCCACCGCCGGGTGCAGGGTCTCGACGAAGTCATCCGGATGCGGCTCGATATTGAGCTGGATCCCCTCACGCTCGAAGATCGGCACCAGTTCCTCCATGGAGCGCCACCAGGAGGCCTCGCTGGACTCGGTGGTCGCCCCGCCCTGGCAGCAGCTGGAGCAGCTGCCCCGCTCGGGGTGCGGGCCACGCCCCATCTCGGAGTTCATGGTGTCGACGCCCAGTTCCACGGCGATCTCGATGGCCTTCTTCCAGTACTTCACCGCGGCCTGGCGCTCGTCCTCGTGGGGACTCGCCCAGCGATACATGGGCAGCAGGGAAGAGAGCTGGACGCCGTGGTCGCGGAGCGACCTCTTGAAGGACTGCAGGCGCTGCGGATAGACCCGCGGATGCACGAACCAGTCGAGGAAGTCGGCGCGCGGGGAGAGCTCGATGTACTCGTAGCCCAGGTCGGCGGCGAGCCGGGGCAGGTCATCGAGGGGCACGTGACGGTGCATGAAGGGGTCGAGGGCGATCTTCATGATCAGGAGCCTCCGGTTGGTTGATGAATCAGCGCGCGAGACCGATCCGGACGAAGTCCATGCTCTCGCGCAGGGCGGCGACCGGATCCGCCAGGGCGTGGACCGGCTCGGCGAAGGGTTCGAAGGAGACATAGCCGTCGTAGCCGTCGGCCAGCAGACGGCGCAGTTGCCCGACGTTATCGAGGCGATCGCGCTCACCCACCAGGAAACGATGGGCATCCAGCATCTCCTCGAAGCCGATATCCGGATCCTCGAGACCCGAGATATGCACCAGGCCTGTCATGTCGGCAAAGAAGGCAGACTCGCCAGCGCCCTGATGGTGGAAGGTGTCGTGGACCAGGCCGAAGCGTGATTCCAGGCCCAGTGACCGAATCGCTTCGACGGCCTCGGCCTTGGTGCGCAGCGAGGAGATCGGGAAGCCCAGGGGCTCGACGAAGCCCTGCAGGCCATAACGTCCCAGGATGGCATCCAGCTCGGTCAGCGCCTGCTCGAGGCCGGTACGCCTTGTTTCGGCACTAGCGGAATGGTCGGCATCCACCAGCGGACAGAGCACCAGGCCGCGCCCGCCGGCGGCATCGACCAGACGGGCCAGCTCCTGTGCCTTGGCCGCGCGCTCCTCGTTCCAGATGTTGAAGGGATAGAGGGCATTGATGCTGAGCACCTCGATGCCCAGTTCCTTGGCACGGTGGCCGGCGGCGCTTGCCGCCTCGAGGTCGAGGATGCTGTTCTCGCCCACGTCGTTGCGCAGCTCCACGGCACCGACACCCATCTCGGCGGCGGTCTCGATCAGCTGCGCCGGGGTCCAACGCGGGCAGACCATATGATTGAGGGAAAACTTCGGGGCTTGCTGTGCCATGGCGGCCTCCAGTCATCATTGTGTCGTCATCGTGCCCACCGACGGGCCACGTCATCCGTGCGGCATAACGCTACCTTCATCGAGGTTGAGAGGAAGGCTAGAATACATATTCCAACCAATCAACAAACAGAATATTCCATCCCCACCCGGACCACTCCACCACCTCCCCGACTTTTATCTTAAAATCAACAGGATGCGATCTATTTCCGCCATGGACTGCGACACACCTCTTCGACCAAAGCAGCACCCTTGTCCGCCTCTTAACCCACCCTTTCCACCCTTACCTTGTTCTAACCAACATTCTAGACTAACGTTCAAATGGAATTTTTATTCCCTTTCGGCTAGCCTTGGGGGTAACGGATGACACCTATCCTCGAGCACTCATCAGCGAGGCGAAGACCATGAGCCAGACCCCCCAGGATTTCACAGCACTGGAGGCACGCATCACGGCGGACTATCCGTCGCTGAGTCGGCGCCTCCAACAGACGGCCCGCTTCCTGCTTGACCATCCCCAGGAAGTGGCCTTCGCTACCGTCGCCAAGCTCGCCGAGCAGGCCGGCGTCACGCCCTCGACGCTGATCCGCTTCGCCAACAGCTTCGGCTTCTCCGGCTTCTCGGAGATGCAGCAGCTGTTTCGTGCGCGACTGGTCGACGAGTTGCCCAACTACAACGAGCGCATCCACGCAGTGCGCACCGCCACCGGCGAGACACCCGACAGCACCCAGTTGCTGTGGGAATTCGCCGAGGCCAACCGAGAGGTACTGGACCAGCTTCCCAGCCGCATCGACCCGCGTCATCTTGAACGCGTCCTGGATATCTTCGAAGACGCCCGGGCGATCCATGTGATGGGGGCACGCCGCAGCTTCGTGGTGGCCAGCTACATGACCTATGCGCTGCACCACATCGACAAGCGCGCCTTCCTGGTCAACGGCCTGGGCGGGATGTATGGCGAGCAGGTCAAGGCCATTGGTTCCGGGGATGCCCTGCTGGTGGTGAGCTTCTCGCCCTACGCCCAGGAATCCCGGGACGTGGCGGACGAGGCCCGCCGGCGCGGTATCCCGCTGGTGGTGATCACCGATTCCAGTCTCAGCCCGCTGGCACGCCTGGCCGACGTCACGCTGGTGGTGCACGAGGCGGAGGTCAAGAGCTTCCGCGGCCTGACCGCGTCGCTCTGCCTGACCCAGACCCTGGCCATCGCCCTGGGCGTACGCCAGGACAAGGCGAAGGATCGCAAGACCGAAGACGACGGTGGCGCCGAACGCGCCTGATTCTGGCCCGACCCTTGAAATCCAACCATTGCAACGACAGGAGCGATCCATGAGTTCACTACTGGTACGCCCCCACCAGCCCGACGCGCAGGGCACCGTCCTCGACGTCACCCCCGAGTCCGCCGGGTGGGAGCACGTCGGCTTCCGCGTCCACAAGCTGGCCAAAGGGCAACGCATCGAGGCCAACACCGGCGGCCGCGAGCACTGCCTGGTGCTGGTCTCTGGCCGCGCCACCGTCAGCTGCGGCGAGCACCGCTGGGAGGACATCGGCGAGCGCATGGACGTCTTCGAGAAAGTGCCGCCCTACGCCGTCTACCTGCCCGACGGGGTGAGCTACGCCGTGGAGGCCACCACCGACCTGGAACTCGCGGTGTGTAGCGCCCCGGGCTTCGGCAACCACGAGCCGCGCCTGATCGGTCCCGACCGGGTCAAGCGCAGTACCCGCGGCAGCGGCACCAACACCCGCCATATCCAGGACATCCTGCCCGAGACCGAGCCGGCCGACAGCCTGCTGGTGGTGGAGGTGTTCACGCCGCCGGGCAACTGGTCCAGCTACCCGCCCCACAAGCACGACGTGGATGACCTACCCAACGAGTCCATCCTCGAAGAGACCTACTACCACCGCCTGAACCCCTCCCAGGGTTTCGCCTTCCAGCGGGTCTACACCGACGACCGCTCCCTGGACGAGTCCATGGCGGTGGACAACGGCGGCTGCGTGCTGGTGCCGCGCGGCTACCACCCGGCGGGGGCTCCCCACGGCTACGAGCTCTACTACCTCAACGTGATGGCCGGCCCCAAGCGGGTCTGGAAGTTCACCAACGACCCGGACCACGAATGGATCGTCAAGCAGTGAGCGGCTGATACCCGCCCCGTCGGACTCTCTGTCCCGACGTCTCTTCGCCCCGCCACCGGCGGGGCTTTTTTCGTTTCGACGAAACGGCAGGGTGGGCATCGTCCACCCAGCAAAGGGAATACACGTTCTATATATACCAAAGTATAGAACGTTCTTTTTGCATTTTCTCCCAATGGAATCTAAATTCCATGCATGGGTCGCTACAGATCCTGTGTTCCACCAGTCACGCTGGCAACAACCACAACGACCGACTCCCAGGAGATTGTTCATGAAACGCCTACTGCTCGGTGCCGCCGTCTTCGCCACCTGCTCCAGCTCCGCCATGGCCGCCACCATCGGCGTCTCCGTGGCTTACTTCGACGACAACTTCCTTACCTCCATGCGCAACGCCATGCAGGCCGAGGCCGACGAAAATGGCCACGACATCCAGTTCCTGGACGCCCAAGGCGATATCGGGCGCCAGCTGAGCCAGACCCAGTCCTTGGCGGCACAGGGCGTCGACGCCATCATCATCAACCCCGTCGATACCGCCGCCACCGGCAGCATGACCGACGTCGCCGTGGAAAACGACATCCCGCTGGTCTATGTGAACCGCCAGCCGGAAGGCAGCGACCTCGATAACGATCATGTGGTCTTCGTCGGCTCCGACCAGAAACTGTCGGGCACCCTGCAGATGAAGGCGCTGGCCGAAATGCTCGGCGGTGAGGGCAATGTCGCCATCATGCTCGGCGAGCTCTCTTCAGGCGCCACGCACCAGCGCACCGAGGGCGTAAAGGAAGTCGCCGCCGAGTATCCCGATATTCAGATCGTTGCGGAGCAGCCGGCCGACTACCTGCGCACCGAGGCCATGGACCTGATGAACAACTGGATCGTGGGTGGTCAGGAGATCGATGCCATCGCCGCCAACAACGACGAGATGGCGCTGGGCACGCTGATCGCCATGAAGCAGTCCGGTATCTCGCCCGACGACATCCTGGTGGGCGGCATCGACGCGACCCGCGACGCCCTGGACTCCATGCAGCGCGGCGAACTGGCCGTCAGCGTCTTCCAGGACCCGGTCGGCCAGGGCGGCGGCGCCGTCGAGTCGGCCATCGGCCTGATCAACGGCGAGGAAGTCGAGAACATCAAGATGGTCCCCTTCCAGCTGGTGACCCCCGACAACCTCGAAGACTTCCTCGCCGACTAAAGGGCTGTCGGCCCGCCCTGAGGCGGGCCGTCAATCGCTCTCAGGAGTACCGCCATGGCTACGATGACCGCCGAAGACCTGACCCCCGACATCGCCGACTACCTGCTCGAGGTCGTGAACGCCCGCAAGACCTTCCCCGGCGTGGTGGCACTGGACAACGTCCAGCTCAAGGTCCGCCCAGGCACCGTGCATGCCCTGATGGGCGAGAACGGCGCCGGCAAGTCCACCCTGATGAAGATCATCGCTGGCATCTATATCCCCGATCAGGGAGAGGTCCGCCTACACGGCGAGACCTTGACCCTGAACGGCCCCCTGGACGCCCTCGAGGCCGGCATCGCCATGATCCATCAGGAACTCAACCTGATGCCCTTCATGACCATCGCCGAGAACATCTGGATCCGTCGCGAACCGCTCAACACCATCGGCCTGGTCGATCACCAACGGATGAACCAGATGACCGAGGCACTGTTCGAGCGCCTGGGCATCGACATGGATCCCGAGACCGAGGTACGCCATCTCACCGTGGCCGGGCGCCAGATGATCGAGATCGCCAAGGCGGTCTCCTTTGACTCCGACGTGCTGATCATGGATGAGCCCACCTCGGCGCTGACCGACCGCGAGGTGGAACACCTGTTCCGCATCATCAATGACCTGCGTGCCCAGGGTAAGGGCATCATCTACATCACCCACAAGATGGACGAGGTCTTCGAGATCGCCGACGACATCTCGGTGTTCCGTGACGGCCAGTTCATCAGCGCCGCCCCCGCCAAGGAGTTGAACTCGGACAAGATCATCCAGTTGATGGTGGGGCGCGAAGTCACCCAGATGTTTCCCAAGGAGGAGGTTCCCATCGGGGACGTGGTGCTCTCGGTCAAGGACCTCGCCCTGGAAAACGTCTTCGAGAATGTCAGCTTCGACGTACGCGCCGGCGAGATCCTCGGCATCGCCGGGCTGGTAGGATCCGGCCGCACCAACGTGGCCGAGACCCTGTTCGGCGTGACGCCGGCCACCAGCGGCAGCATCGCCATCGACGGCCAGGAGACGGAGATCTCCTCGCCTCACCAGGCCATGCTGCGCGGCCTCGCCCTACTGACCGAGGATCGCAAGGAGACCGGCCTGTTCCTGGGCCTCTCGGTGCTCGAGAACATGGAGATCGCCGTGCTGCGTGACGGCTATACCAAGAGTGCCTTCGTCGAGCAGCGACGTCTCGACCACGAGTGCGACGGCATGAAGGAACTACTGGCAGTCAAGACGCCCAGTCTCGATGAGCGTATCGGCAACCTCTCCGGCGGCAACCAGCAGAAGGTACTGATCGGCCGCTGGCTGATGACCAACCCCCGCATCCTGATCCTCGACGAGCCGACCCGAGGCATCGACGTCGGCGCCAAGGCCGAGATCCACAAGCTCATTTCCAAGCTCGCCGCCAAGGGCGTGGCGGTGATCATGATCTCCTCGGAACTCCCCGAGGTGCTGGGCATGAGCGACCGCATCATGGTGATGCATGAGGGCAAGGTCACCGGCTTCCTCGATCGAGGCGACGCTAACCAGGTCAGCATCATGGAACTCGCTTCCTCGCCGGTGGAACCGCCAGTCGCCGAGGACTGATTCCCGCAATCGACAACAACACAGGTGAACCAACATGGCTACCAACGCTACCGAGACGCCGGATACCGGCCAGCACCTTGAAGTGATTCGCAAGCGCAAGCGCAAGGTGCCGACGGAGGTGAGCATCTTCCTCGTCCTCGTCGGCATCGCCCTGCTGTTCGAGGCCCTCGGCTGGATCGTGCGCGGCGACTCCTTCCTGATGAATCCCAGCCGCCTGCTGATCATGATCCTGCAGATGTCGATCATCGGCATCATCGCCATCGGCGTGACACAGATCATCATTACCGGCGGCATCGACCTCTCCTCTGGCTCCGTACTCGCCCTGACGGCCATGGTCACCGCCAGCCTGGCACAACAGTCCGACTACGTGCGGGCCGTCTATCCGGCACTGACCGATATGCCCTGGATCATTCCGCTAATTGCCGGGGTGCTGGTGGGGGCCCTGTGCGGTCTGATCAACGGTGCATTGATCTCCTTCGCGGTGATCCCGCCCTTCATTGCCACCCTGGGCATGATGGTCAGCGCACGCGGCGTGGCGCGCGCCTACACCGACGGTCAGCCTGTCAGCATGCTCACCGACCAGTTCACCTGGATCGGCTCCGGCGCCAACCCGGTGATCATCTTCCTGGCCGTCGCGGTGATCTTCCATATCGCCCTGAAGTACACCCGTTACGGCAAGTACACCTACGCCATCGGTGCCAACCCCCAGGCGGCACGCGTCTCCGGTATCAACGTGCGTCGTCATCTGGTGCTGGTCTACACCATCGGCGGCCTGCTGGCCGGCCTGGCGGGCGTCGTGGCCTCGGCCCGTGCCGGCACCGGCCAGGCGGGCATGGGCCTGATGTACGAGCTCGACGCCATCGCCGCGGCGGTCATCGGCGGCACCAGCCTGGCCGGCGGCGTGGGCCGCGTCACCGGCACCGTGATCGGCGCGCTGATCCTCGGCGTGATGCTCAGCGGCTTCACCTTCCTGGGCGTCGATGCCTACTACCAGGACATCGTCAAGGGCGCCATCATCGTCGCCGCCGTGGTGGTAGACCAGTATCGCCAACGCCGCCGCAACAAGACCGCCTGATAGGTCTCAACCTCTAGCCTGCCAGCACCGCCACGCCCCCTGGGCGTGGTGGTGTCGTATTATCCCAGCGCCTTGACCACCAGTTGCACGCCGACGATGGCCATGGCGAGGATCACCAGGCGATAGAAGAGCGCCTCGCTGACCTTGTGCTGCAGCCACAGGCCACTCTTCACCCCGGCCCAGGCCACCGGCACCAGCGCCAGCGAGCCCCAGGCGCTGGTGATATTGATCTCGCCGAGCCACAGGTAGGGCGGCAGCTTGATCAGGTTCACCGCGGCGAAGGCCAGCGCGCTGGTGGCGATGAAGGTCTCCTTGGCGAGGTGCCGGGGGATCAGGTAGAGGTTGAGCGGCGGGGCCCCGGCGTGGGCCAGGAAGCTGGTGAAGCCGCAGCCGGTCGCCGCGGGCAGCGCCCAGCGGTGGGAGATGGGTCGCCCGGCGGCCGGCTTCACCAGCATGTAGGCGGCGAACAGCAGCGAGAGCACGCCCAGCAACAGGCGCACCCCGTCCTCGTCGAGGCTGCCGGCCAACAGGGTGCCGACCGCCACCCCCAGCGCCAGACCGGGCAGCAGGCGACGCAGTTCGGCGCTGTCGTGGCGGCCCCACCAGGCCTTGACAGTGAAGGCGTCCATCACCAGCAGCAGCGGCAAGAGCAGACCGGCGGCCTCGATGGGGCCGATCGCCAGCGCCATCAGCGGCACCGACAGCCCGCCGAAACCGCCGGCGAAGCCGCCCTTGGAGACGCCGGTCAGGTAGGTGGAGGCGACGATCAGGCTCCAGGCGAGCCAGGAGTAGTCGGGCAACATGGCGCGTCCTTGCAGAAAGAGAGGGTGGCGGCGGTTCGGCACGGGCAGGCCCGCACACGCACACGCCGGGACGGTCTCCCGTCCCGGCGTGTGATCTCAGGCCACCCTGGCCTGGGGGTCAAGTTAAGCGGCTGGTGGCGTGCATGGCCAGGGCGGTGTCGAGCATGCGGTTGGAGAAGCCCCACTCGTTATCGTACCAGGCCATGATCTTGACCAGCCGACCGTTCACGCGGGTGATAGACGTCGGAGAGGAACGCTCAGCGTTTCTTGGCTTGGATCACGCGTTCGAAGGCCGCCAGTGTCTCGTCGCTGACGTGATGTTCAATGCCTTCGGCATCGCGTTGTGCGGTCTTCTCGCTGATGCCGATGGCACACAGGAAGTTCACCACGGTTTCGTGGCGGCGTTTCGAGCGCGCCGCCAGTTCCTGTCCCTTCTCCGTCAGGAAGACCGACCGGTAAGGCTGGCTGGTAACGAGCCCCTCCCGCTGTAGTCGAGCAATGGTCTTTACTGCCGTGGCATGAGCCACCCCCAGCCGTTGCGCAATGTCGACCGCGCGCGCCTCCCCCGTGGTGTTGATCAGATCGGCGATGAGCTCAACGTAATCCTCGGCCACCTCGCTCTGGTGGGCTTCCCGCACCCACTTGAAATTGACCGCTTGCTGATCCGCATCCGGCAACACGGTACCGGCGCCCACGTCCGACTTGGTCATCGCCGTTCCTACCTCGATATCGTGCATCTCACCATAACATAACCGTGCCAGGCGGATGGCGTGCCTGCACGAGCGAAGTGCCACAGAAACTCGAGATATAGCCTATGCTGTATTGTATAGCCACATACCCATGACCGAGTCTGCTATCGGCTATCCCCCTGGCAGGCTCATCCTGCACCCTCGGAGCCGGAAGATGCGATCCTGGTTCAAGTACCCCATGACACGGCGGCTACTGCTCAGGGCGGGTGCGCTGATCGGCGGATCATCGGTGATACGCCTGGTAATGGGCCAAGGGTCGATACCGACCACGCCGAATACCGCCCAGGTCGCCCCGACAGGGGCGCACGATACCCATGACGGCATGATCACCGTGGGAGAGGTGGACAATGCCCGCAACGGCTTCGATCCCCACGAGATCCTGACCGATTGGGAAAGCGGGACGGTCTCTCGCCTCTCGAACGGACAGGTTCTCCGCGAATTCGACATCACCGCCAGGGACAAGGAGATCGAGATCGCCCCGGGCATGTTCTTTCCCGCCTGGACCTACAACGGCCGCGTCCCGGGCCCGACCCTGCGAGCCACCGAGGGGGATCGTATCCGCATACGCTTTGTCAACGGCGGCAGTCACACGCACTCCATGCATTTCCACGGGATCCACCCGGCACGCATGGATGGCGTGCCAGGGGCCGGGGACGTGCCTCCGGGCGGCGTGTTCGTCTACGAGTTCGATGCCTTCCCGTTCGGCTGCCATCTCTACCACTGCCATTCGATCCCACTCAAGCGACACATCCACAAGGGATTGTACGGTGCCTTCATCGTCGACCCGGACCCGGACCGTCACCCGGAGCAGGCCGAGGCCGCGCGTTCGCGCCTGCTTGGCTCGTCGGAGAATGCGCGCTGGCAGGAGTTCGTGCTGGTGATGAACGGCTTCGACACGAACTTCGATGAGGAGAATGAGATTTACGCGGTCAACTCGATCGCTCACGCCTATTTCAAGCGGCCCATCCCGGTAAACCGGGATCGTCCACTGCGGCTCTACCTGATCAACGTCACGGAGTTCGACCCGGTCAACTCGCTACACCTGCATGCGAATTTCTTCGACTACTACGACCACGGCACCACGCTCACCCCGACGCTACGGACGGTCGACACCGTCATGCAGTGCCAGGCCCAGCGCGGGATCCTGGAAGTTTCCTTCTCCGATCACGAGCCCGGGTTTTACATGTTCCACGCCCATCAGTCGGAATTCGCCGAGCTGGGTTGGATGAGTCTGTTCGATGTCCGGGAGGCATGATGGCCGCAGCAGGCCTCGGGAGGCTAGCCCGATGAAACGCACCGTGCTCTGGATCGTGCTACCGATTCTCTTGATCGTCGCCGTCATGGTGGCCTTCCTGGCCAGCGATCCCTTGCGTTCCTTGACCGGCGCCGTCCCCCCCATCGAGGAACTCACGGTCGAGCGCACCCTGCTCGACGAGAACGGTATCGCGCTTCGGGTGCGTGCCGGCGGATCGGAACCGATGAAGATTGCCCAGGTACAGGTCGACGGCGCCTATTGGGCTTTCATGCAAACTCCGCCGGGGGCGCTGGAACGCATGGAAACGGCCTGGATACGGATCCCCTATCCATGGGTGGAGGGCGAGACCCATCACTTGACCCTGTTGACCCCAAGCGGCATCACCTTCGATCACACCATCGAGGTTGCCGTTGCCACGCCCACCCCCGACGCCGGCACGCTGCGCACCTTCGGCATGGTCGGATTATTCGTCGGCGTTGTGCCGGTGACACTTGGCATGTTGTTCTATCCGGCCCTGCGCGCGGGGGGGACGCGGGCTTTCCAGTTCGCTCTCGCCCTGACGACCGGCCTCCTGGCCTACCTGCTGGTCGACACCCTTGACGAGGCCTTGGCATTGGCAGGGGAAGCCGCGCCCGGCTTCCAGGGGGAAATCTCGGTATGGCTTGTCACCGCCTTGACATTCGCGGTGCTGATGGGAGTGGGGCGGCGTCAAGGAAAGACGCTTGCTGGGGTGAGTCTCGCGACCGCGATCGCCCTCGGGATCGGCCTGCATAACCTGGGCGAAGGCCTGGCGATCGGCTCTGCGTTCGCCACCGGCTCGGTGGCACTCGGCTCGTTTCTGGTCCTCGGCTTCACCCTGCATAACCTGACGGAAGGTATCGGCATCGTGGCCCCCATGCTCAAGCGGCGGCCACCGCTGTGGGTGTTCGCCGCCCTGGCGGCCCTTGCCGGGCTGCCCGCCGTGGTCGGGATATGGGTCGGCAGCTATGCGTTCTCGCCCTACTGGGCCGCCATGGCATTCGCCGTGGGGACGGGGGCTATCCTCCAGGTCATCATCGAGGTCGGCACGCTGTTGGTCCGCAGCGCACGCGGCGCGGGACGGCCATGGTTCTCGGGAGTCGCGCTGTCCGGTGTCGGCGCGGGGGCCATGGCAATGTACGCCACGGCTCTGTTGGTTCAGGTCTGACCAGGGCCCTGGGGCAGGCCCGCACACGCAAACGCCGGGACGGTCTCCCGTCCCGGCGTGTGATCTCAGGCCACCCTGGCCTGGGGGTCAAGCTCAGCGGCTGGTGGCGTGCATGGCCAGGGCGGTGTCCAGCATGCGGTTGGAGAAACCCCACTCGTTGTCGTACCAGGCCATGATCTTGACCAGGCGACCGTTCACGCGGGTGTGGTTGGCGTCGAAGGTCGAGGAGTGGGCGTCGTGGTTGAAGTCGATGGAGACCAGCGGCTGGGCGTTGACCGCCAGCACCGGGGAGGCCTCCGCCGCCTTGGCGACGATCTCGTTGATCTCCTCCTTGGTGGTCTCGCGACCGGCGGTGAACACCAGGTCCACCAGGGAGACGTTGATCACCGGCACGCGCACGGCCAGGCCGTCGAACTTGCCGTCGAGCTCCGGCAGCACCAGGCCCACCGCGGCGGCGGCGCCGGTCTTGGTGGGGATCATGGAGTGGGTCGCGCTGCGCGCCCGGTAGGGATCCTTGTGATAGACGTCGGAGAGGTTCTGGTCGTTGGTGTAGGCGTGCACCGTGGTCATCAGGCCGTTCTCGATGCCCACGCTGTCGTTGAGCGCCTTGGCCACCGGCGCCAGGCAGTTGGTGGTGCAAGAGGCGTTGGAGACCACGCGATGGTCGACGGTCAGCACGTCCTCGTTGACCCCGTAGACCACGGTGGCGTCGGCGTCGGGGCTGGGCGCGGAGATCAGCACCCGGCCGGCGCCGGCCTCGATGTGCTTGGCCGCGGCCTCGCGCTTGGTGAACAGGCCGGTGCACTCCATCACCAGGTCGACGCCCAGCGACTTCCACGGCAGGGCGGCCGGGTCACGCTCGGAGAGGATGGCGATGCGCTGGCCATCCACGGTCATGCTCTCCTCGTCATGCTCCACCTTGAAGGGGAAGTGGCCATGCACGGTGTCGTGACGCAGCAGGTGGGCGTTGAGGGACGGATCGCCCAGGTCGTTGATGGCCACGACCTGCACGCGGTCACGGTAGCCGTTCTCGTACAGGACACGCAGCACGTTGCGACCGATGCGTCCGAACCCGTTGATGGCTATCTTGAGCGTCATGTCCTCTCTCCTCCAGTGGCATCTTGTAGGGGTGTCTCGGTAGAGCCCGCTGGCAGAGATCCGGCGCGTCTCGTGGGAACCGGCTTGGTGGCCCGCGGCTCATGGTATGGGACCACAATGTGACGCAAACCGATCACGGACTCAAGGATTTTTTAGTAACTTTACAACATAACGCCCCGACATCTTGTCACGAGCCGGGCATCAATACGCGCTGAAACCCTAGGAGAATATAAGGCTGCAAAGGTTTTCGGCGAGGTTCGGTCCGGCAAGTGTCCGGCGAATGCGATGTAGTAAACTTACCTTGCAAGGGGTATTCTTGTAGTCTGACAACAACCCATTTCCCGAAGGAGGCACACCGCATGTCGACCCAGCCGCTCCACACCCCCATCCGCCGCACCAAGATCGTCGCCACCCTGGGCCCGGCCAGCGACCGCGAGGGCGTGCTCGAGGCCATGATCGACGCCGGCGTCGACGTGGTGCGCCTCAACTTCTCCCACGGCAGCGCGGACGACCACCGCCGCCGCCTCGCGCAGGTGCGCGAGATCGCCGAGCGCCTGGGCAGGAGCGTCGCCGCCCTCGGCGACCTCCAGGGGCCCAAGATCCGCATCGCCCGCTTCCGCGACGGCGCCGTGGAGCTCGACGAGGGGGCGCCCTTCATCCTCGATATGGCGCTCGATGGCGAGGCCGGCACGGTGGAGCGCGTGGGCTGCGACTACAAGACCCTGGCCGACGACGTCGCCCCCGGCGACCGGTT
>NZ_JAUFPL010000032.1:98871-315461 GCF_030409215.1 Halomonas ramblicola
GCCGAGGCGCGCGAGTTATTGGGCGAGGCCGGTAAAGAGATCGGCCTGGTGGCCAAGCTCGAGCGCGCCGAGGCGGTGGCCGATGACGCCACCCTCGACGGCATCATCCGGGCCTCGGAGGCGGTGATGGTGGCCCGCGGCGACCTGGGCGTGGAGATCGGCGACGCGAAGCTGATCGGCACCCAGAAGCGCATCATCAAGCGCGCCCGGTCGCTCAACCGCGCGGTGATCACGGCGACGCAGATGATGGAGTCGATGATCGAGTCGCCCCTGCCCACCCGCGCCGAGGTGTTCGACGTGGCCAACGCGGTGCTCGACGGCACCGACGCGGTGATGCTCTCCGCCGAGACCGCCGCCGGTGACTTCCCGGTGGAGACCATCGAGGCCATGGACCGGGTGTGCCTGGGCGCCGAGCGCGAGCGGGTGGCCCAGGAGTCCGGCCACCGCATCCACGAGGGCTTCACCCAGGCCGACGAGACCATCGCCCTGTCGGCGATGTACGCCGCCAACCACCTGTCGGGCGTGGCGGCCATCGCCTGCATGACCGCCTCCGGCTACACGCCGCTGATCGCCTCGCGGATCCGCTCGGGGCTGCCCATCGTCGGCCTGGCCCACAGCGCCATCGCCCAGCGGCGCATGGCGCTCTACCGCGGGGTGGTCTCGCTGCCCTTCGATACCAGCGAGATGGCGGCCGAGGAGCTCAACGACCGGGCCCTGGCGCTGCTGGTGGCGAAGGGCATCGCCGAGCCGGGCGATCACGTGATGCTGACCCGGGGCGACGAGATGAACGCCCACGGCGGCACCAATACCCTGAAGATCCTGAAGGTGTGACACCATGAGCGATCCACGTCCACGGCGCACCGTGAAGCGCACCCTGCCGGCGCGCAAGCGCATCGCCCTGATCGCCCACGACGGCAAGAAGGAGGAGCTGCTGGAGTGGGTGGGGCGCTGGCAGGAGACGCTGGCCGAGCACGAGCTCGTCGGCACCGGCACCACCGCGAGCCGGGTGTCGAAGGCGTTGGGCCTGCCGGTCCAGGGACTGATGAGCGGCCCCCTGGGCGGCGACCAGCAGATCGGCGCCCTGCTCACCGAGCAGAAGCTCGACCTGCTGATCTTCTTCTGGGATCCCTTCGCCCCCCAGCCCCACGACCCGGACGTCAAGGCGCTGCTGCGCCTGGCGGCGCTGTGGAACGTGCCGGTGGCCTGCAACGCCGCCAGCGCCGACTTCCTGATCAGTTCCCCCTGGCTCGACCGGCCCTACGAGATGACCATCCCCGATGCCGGCGCCTGGATCTCGGGCCGGACCACCGACTGACGAATAACGAGAGACGCGAGGCTTACGATGTTCCAGCTGACCCGCAGCGTGACCTGGCAGGCCCTCAAGAGCCTGCATGAGCAGACCGCCGACGACCGCATCCGCGACTACTTCGCCAAGGACCCCAAGCGCTTCGAGAAGATGAGCCTGCGGGTGGGCGGCCTGTTCCTCGACTACTCCAAGCATCAGGTCTCCGAGGAGGTGCTCGACAAGCTGATCGAGCTGGCCGAGCACTCGGCCCTGGTGCAGCGCCGCGCCCAGATGTTCTCCGGCGACATCATCAACGTCACCGAGAACCGTCCCGTGCTGCATACCGCCCTGCGCAACATCGGCGAGGGCCCCTTGATGGTCGACGGCCAGGACGTGATGCCGGAGATCCAGCGCACCCGCGAGCAGATCAAGCGCTTTTCCGAGGAGGTGCGCAGCGGCGAGTGGAAGGGCTACAGCGGCAGCCGGATCCGCGACGTGGTCAATATCGGTATCGGCGGCTCGGACCTGGGACCCAACATGGCCTGCCGGGCGCTGCTCAAGTACCGCCATCCGGACCTCAGCTTCCACTTCGTCTCCAACGTCGACGGCACCCATATCCAGAAGGTGCTGTCGCGCCTCGACCCGGCCACTACCCTGTTCATCGTCTCCACCAAGACCTTTTCCACCCAGGAGACGCTGCTCAACGCCAAGACCGCGCGCCGCTGGTTCCTGGAGAACGCCGGCGAGGACGCCGACGTGGGCGCTCACTTCATCGCCGCCTCCACCAACCGCAAGGCGGCCATGGAGTTCGGCATCCGCGAGGAGAACGTCTTCGAGTTCTGGGCCTGGGTCGGCGGGCGCTACTCCATGTGGTCCTCCATCGGCCTGCCCATCGCGCTCTCCATCGGCTACGACGGCTTCATCGCCATGCTGGAAGGCGCCTACGAGATGGACCAGCATTTCCTCAATGCGCCCTTCCGCGAGAACATGCCGGTGCTGATGGCGCTGATCGGCATCTGGTACATCAACTTCCATGGCGCCGAGACCCAGGCCATCGTCCCCTACGACCAGGCGCTCCACCAGCTGCCGGCCTTCCTGCAGCAGCTCGACATGGAATCCAACGGCAAGTCGGTGGATATCTTCGGCCACCCGGTGGACTACAAGACCGGCCCCATCGTCTGGGGGCAGACCGGCTCCAACGGCCAGCACGCCTTCTTCCAGTTGCTGCACCAGGGCACCCGCTACGTGCCCATCGACTTCATCGCCTCGCTGAAGCCGGAGCCGGGTTTCGAGGACCATCACTTCGCCCTGCTCACCAACATGCTGGCCCAGGCCAACGCCTTCATGGAGGGCAGCCAGCAGGGCAGCCGCCTCGACCCCTACAGCTGCCCGGGCAACCGCCCCTCCAGCACCCTGCTGCTCGACGAACTGACGCCCAAGAACCTCGGCGCCCTGATCGCGCTCTACGAGCACAAGGTGTTCGTCCAGGGGGTGATCTGGAACATCAACTCCTTCGACCAGTGGGGGGTGCAGCTGGGCAAGCAGATCGCCGGCGAGATCAGCGAGCGCATCGACACCAACGCTGGCGACTTCGACGCCTCCACCCAGGGGCTGCTGGCGCTGGTGCGCGAGCACTTCCCCGCCGCGACCAGCCAGCCGGCCCCCAAGGCCGGCAAGAAGGCCAAGGGCTGAGGCCCCTCACCCCCGGGCGGCGGCCAGTCGTCGCCCGGCGAGGTGTCCCACCCAGGCGGCGCCCAGCCACGCCGCGAGACTGACCGCCACATACCCCAGGGCCGCCGCATGGCGGCCCTGGTGCATCATGCCCAGGGTCTCCAGGCCAAACAGCGAGAAGGTGGTGAAGCCGCCGCAGAAGCCGGCGACCAGGAAGGGTTGCCAGCGCGCCACCCGACCATGGGTCCGCCGCGCGGCATAGGCGGCGAAGGCGGCGATCAGCCAGGCGCCCAGGACATTGACGACCAGGGTCGCCCAGGGGAACGGCAGCCAGAGCCCGACCTGGTAGCGCAGGGCGCTGCCGAGGCCACAGCCCAATCCCACCGCGAGATAGGCGCGCCAGGCGTTCATGCCCCGCCTCCCGCCAGCCAGAGCCCCAGGGCCACCGCCCCCAGGCCGGCCAGCAGGGTCGCGGCGACATAGGCCGAGGCGAGCGGCACATGGCCCTGGCGCCACAGCGTCAGGGCCTGCAGGCTGAACGACGACACGGTCGTGTAGCCGCCCAGCAGGCCGACCGCCAGCAGCGACCAGGCCGGCGATGCCGGGTCATCTCCCGGCAGGCCCAGGGTACCGGCCAGCCAGCCCATGGCCAGGGCGCCGCTGAGGTTGACCGCCAGGGTCCCCCAGGGGAAGTGGGTGCCCAGGCGCCGCCCCACGGCATTGCCCACCGCCAGGCGCCCCACGCCGCCCAGGACACCGCCGAGCATCACCGCCAGCAGCTCCAGCGCTCCCGCCTGCATCGCCATCTCCATCCCACAAAAACGCCACCCGAGCGGGTGGCGGAAGAGTATCGCATGCTTGCCGGGCCGGCGGGCAGGAAGGCCGCCGACGAAGGAAATATGACACAAACGACACATAATGTACAATCCTTGTACATCAAGCAGCGTGACCGCCACGGGTCGTGGTCGCACCACGAAGCCCGTATCATGAGAACGCTGATATAACCATCGCCCCACGCCACGAGACGGAGGTCACAGCGTGAATCCCTTGCGAGCCCTACCCCTGATGCTCGGCTGGTTGCTGGTCGCCCTGCTGGCCCTCGCGGGTCCGGTCCAGGCCCAGCAGGACGGCGGCCAGGAGCCGCCGGCCTACTCGACCCTGGCCGACCTGCTGGAAAACGAGGAGACCCGCCAGCAGCTGATCGACCAGCTGCGCGGCATGGCCGGCGACGTCGCCGAGCCGGCCCCCGAGGAGGAGGCCGCCTCGCCATCGCTGCCCCGCCAGCTGGCCGAGGTGACCAGCCGGGTCGCCGGCGACATCGGCAGCCAGTTCGATGCCATCGCCGGCGCCCTGGGCGGCATGTTCAGCGGTGACCTGGACAGCACCTTCGACATGGCGGCCTTCACCGGCGCCGCCATCAACCTGGGCCTGGTGATCCTGGCCACCATCGCGCTCTTCCTGGGCTTCCGGCGCCTCGTCCGGCCGCTGTTCACCGGCATCAGCCAGTGGTCGCTCAACGGCAGCGGCCTGACGCCCATCCTGCGCCTGGTCGTCTGCGTGGCCCTGGCCGCCGCGGTCGACGTGCTGGTGGTAGCGTTCGCCTACCTGGGCGGCAACCTGATCGCCACCTTCGCCATCGGCGAGACCGGCGAACTCTCCACCCAGGCCTCCTTGTTCCTCAACGCCTTCCTGGTGATCGAGCTGCTCAAGGCGGGGGTGCGCATGCTGTTCGCCTCCCGCTACGAGGGGCTGCGCCTGCTGCCGATCGACTCCCGCGAGGCCGGCTACTGGAACCGCTGGATCGCCCGGCTGATCGGCCTGGTGGGCTACGGCCTGATGGTGGTGGTGCCGCTGGTCAACGCCTATGTATCGTCGGCGGTGGGCCAGGGGCTGGGCACCCTGATCATGATCGGCGCCTTCCTCTATGCCGTGACGGTGGTGCTCAGGAATCGCGTGCGCCTGCGCGACGCCATCAACGCCAAGGCCGAGCGGGCGACCATGGCCGCCAGCCGCGTCAGCCTGCAGCTGTTCGCGCGCATCTGGCACCTCTTCGCCCTGGCCTACTTCGTCATGGTGCTGGTGGTGACCCTGACCCGGCCGGTGGACGCCCTGCCCTTCGTGCTCTTCGCCACCCTCAAGACCATCGCCGCCGTGGTGGTGGGCCTGCTGGTCTCCAACTTCCTGACCCAGACCATCGGCCGGCGCATCACCCTGCACGAGGACCTGCGCCGCAAGCTGCCGCTGCTCGAGCCGCGCCTCAACCGCTACGTGCCCAACGCCCTGCGGGTGATCCGCACGGTCATTGTGGTCCTGGTGGCCATGGTGGTGCTCAACGCCTGGGGCGCCTTCGACCTGGCGGCCTGGTACGCCTCGGAGGCGGGCCGCGGCCTGGTCGGCAAGCTGATCAGCGTGGCGGTGATCCTGGTGATCGCCATCGCCGTCTGGCTCGCCCTGGCCAGCCTGATCGAGCACAAGCTCAACCCCGAGACCGGTGGCGGCGTCCCCTCGGCCCGCGCCCAGACCCTGCTGGCCCTGTTCCGCAACGCCCTGGCCATCGCCCTGATCACCATGACGGCGATGATCGTGCTGGCCGAGATCGGCATCAACATCGGCCCGCTGATCGCCGGCGCCGGGGTACTGGGCCTGGCCATCGGCTTCGGCGCCCAGAAGCTGGTGCAGGACATCATCACCGGCATCTTCATCCAGGTGGAGAACGCCATGAACACCGGCGACGTGGTCACGGTGGGCGGCATCACCGGCACCGCCGAGAAGCTCAGCATCCGCTCGGTGGGCATCCGCGACCTCTCCGGCACCTATCACCTGATCCCCTTCTCCAGCGTGGATACCGTCTCCAACTACATGCGCGAGTTCGGCAACCACGTGGGCGAATACGGCATCGCCTACCGCGAGAGCATCGACGAGGCCATCGAGCAGCTGCAGCTGGCCTTCGAGGACCTCCAGGCCAGCGAGGAGCACGGCCACAAGCTGCTCGAGCCGCTCAACGTGGCCGGCGTGGTGGCCCTGGCCGACAGCTCGGTCAATATCCGGGTGGTCATCAAGACCACCCCCGGGGACCAGTGGGCCGTGGGCCGCGCCTACAACCGCCTGGTCAAGCTGCGCTTCGACGCGGCCGGCATCGAGATTCCCTTCCCGCACACCACCCTCTACTTCGGCGAGGACAAGCAGGGAGGCTCACCGGCCGCCAACGTCAGGGTCCTGCAGGAGCGGACGCGTCAATCGGCGCCGGGCACCACCGCGCCGCGGTCGGACACGCGGGAAGGGGTCCAGGAGATCACCAACCCCGAGCACGAGAAGCCCAGCGGCGACGACGTGGAGGAGCACTGAGCCCACGCCCGACCCGCCAACGCCAGCGGGGCCGCCCTTCCGGGCGGCCCCGCCGTTTTCATGGGTGACGGATCGCCGGCGGCGGTTCAGGAGGCCTTGGCCGCCTTGCCCTCGCCGAGCACGTCCTTGTCCTCGCTGGGCTGGGGCAGCGAGGGCAGCGACTTGTCGAGCAGCTCGACGCTCTGGCGGTAGTAGAGCTGGCTCTTCTGGTGCTCGCCCAGGTTGGCGTAGAGCCGCGCCAGCTCGGCACAGACCACGCCGCTGGGGCGCTGGCGCTGGCTCGCCTCGAAGTACTCCTGGGCCTTGCCCCAGTAGGCATTGCGCAGCGACAGCCGGCCCAGGGCGAGCAGCAGATCGGGGTCGTTGGGCCGCTCCTGCAGCCACTTCTCGGCGGTGACCAGCTGGCGTGAGGCGTCCACGTCGAGCAGGCCGTAGCGCTGCACCAGGCGGCTGTCCCAGTGCTCCTTGAGGGAGTGGCGCAGCAGCCGCTCGGCGATGGGCTCCTGGCCGCCGCGCACCAGCGCCTCGGCGTAGAGCACGATCAGCTCCACGTCGCCACGCAGGTGGTCGGGCATGTCGGCCCACAGGCTGCGCACCGCCTCGATGTCGCCGCCGTCGCGGGCCTCGCGCACGATCAGCTCGCGGTAGGCGCGACGCTCGAGCTGCTCGCGCTCCTCCCGGGAGACCAGTTGCTGGGCCGCCAGGCGCGGCATCAGCCGGCGCAGGCCGTCCCAGTCGCTGACGCTGAGGTAGGCCTGCTTGAGCTGCTTGAGCACCTGAGGGTGGTTGGGCAGCTGGCGGTCGAGGCGGGTGAGGATGGCCAGGGCCTCCTCGTACTGCTGGCGGTCCAGCATCAGTTGGGCCTGCATCATGCCCACCGCGGTGTCGGCCCCCTCGGTACTCAGGTGGGCCCGCTTGAGCAGGGTGTCGGCCTGGTCGAAGCGCCCCTGGTAGTGGGCGGCCAGCGCCGCGGAGAGGTAGTTGACCAGCGGCGTGCTGGAGTCGTCGGCGGCCTTGACCAGCGACTTCTCGGCCTTCTTCCAGCGCCCCTCGGCCAGGGCCACCAGGCCACGCACGGTGCGCCGCATGGCGTTGCGGTTGCGGGTGCGGCTGTTCCACACCTTGAAGCGGCTGACCGGCCGCGACAGGCGCAGCAGCACGCGCAGGACGAAGTGCAGCACCAGGAAGGCGGCCAGCAGGAGCACCAGGCCGAACCAGAAGGAGGTCTGGAAGGAGGTGCTGCCGACGCGCACCAGCCAGTAGCCGGGCACCGACATCATCAACTGGCCGAACAGCGCGCCGATGGCCAGGCCCAGGACGATGATCAGGATCAGCTTTCTCATGCCTCGTCTCCCTGGCGCGACTCGAAGCGGCGCTCGATGAAGGTGGCCAGGGCCTGCTGGGAACCGCTGATGTCGGGCAGCTCGGGCCGCACCGCCTCGCCCTTGAGCTCGCGCAGGCGCTGGAGCACGGACTGCACGCCGCTGGCGTCGGTGTCGTAGTAGCCCTCGATCAGGGTCAGCGCCTTGTCGAGGCTGGCCTCGAAGAGCTCCGCCTCTTCCTTGAGCAGCGCCAGTTGGGCCTGCTCGATCACCAGCCGCACGCTCTGGCGCAGGTAGGATTCCTGCTCGGGGGAGATCAGCGCCTCCAGGGCCTCGTCGTGGTGGCGTACGGTGACCAGGTCCTTGAGCTCCTGGCCGAAGCGCGACAGCTGCTGCTGCCAGGCGCCGCTGGGCGCCTCCTCGAGACGGGCATCGGCGACGATCTCCTCGACGTCCTGGGCCAGCGGCTGGCCGGCGATCTGTTCCTGCTGGGCGTTGAGGGCCAGCCACAGGCCGGTGCGATCGACCCGGGGCACCGCATCCAGTGCCGCCAGTTCGCTGGAGATCTCGCGGCGCACCGGTACCAGCGCCGGGTTGTCGGCCTCGCGCAGGCGGGCATCGGCGGTGCGCAGCAGGGCGGCGGCACCCTCGACGTCGCGCTCCAGTTGCAGGCGCTGGTTGGCCAGGCGCAGCAGGTAGGCGGCCTCGGCGTGCAGCCAGTCGCGCTCGTCGGTCTCCTGCTCGCTGGCCAGCTCGGCCAGCACCTGGTCCAGGGTGTCGTCGACCTCGCCGCGATAGTCGGCGAACTCGCCCTGGAGGGTCTCGATGGCCTCTTCCAGGGCGGCCTCACGCTCGCTCTCGGCGGCCTCGAAGCGCTCCTGGAGGTCGGCCAGGTCGGTGGCGGTGGCGGCCTCGCTGGTGCGCGACTCGAGCTCGCCGATACGCGCCTGCTGGGCATCGAGCTTCTGCCAGGCCTGCCAGCCGAACAGAGCCGCGGCGATGGCCAGCAGGATCACCAGCACCAGGGCCACCACGCCGGTCTTGCCCCCCTTGCCATCGCCGCCACCGGACGGACGGGGCGCACTGGACGCGCCGCCGCTGCCGCCCGACACGGGCCGCGAGGCCGGGGTCCTGTCCTGCTTGCCGTCCTTGCCGGGTGCCGCAGACGACGATGCCGAGCCCTTCGCCGGCTCGGCCTTCTTCTCTTCCTGTTTGCCCCCCTTGTCGGCCTGGCTGCCGGAGGGCTTGTCGACCGCCTGCTTGCCGCTCCGATCGGGCTGGCCGCCAGCGGGCTTGTCGGTTGCCTGCTTGCCGCTCTGGTCGGGCTGGCCGCCGGCGGGCTTGTCGGTTGCCTGCTTGCCGCTCTGGTCAGCCTGGCCGCCGGTGGGCTTGTCGGTTGCCTGCTTGCCACTCCGGTCGGGCTGGTCGCCGGTGGGCTTGTCGGTCGTCTGCTTGCCACTCCGGTCGGCCTTGCCGCTGGCGGCCGACTCGTCTCCCGCGCCCTTGGCGGCCTCGGGCCTGGCCTCGCCAGAGGCCTTGGAGGCGGCGGCCTGACCCCGTGCGCCCTTCTCCTGGCTGGCCTTGTCGTAGCGACGCGAGCGTCGCCGCCCCGGCGGACTGCCCTTGCCGCCCTCGCCCGAGGTCGCCGACTCCGCGCCGGATGACGCCTTCTGTTCGTCCTGCTCGTGTGGTTGCTTGCTCATCGTGTGCTAGCCCTTTTCGAGATCGTCTTGATCGACATCGGCTTCCTGCGGGTCACAGGCATCGGCCACCGCCGCCACCAGCGCCGTGGGCGTGGCACCGCGCGCCACGCGAGGGGTACGGAACCCCAGCTTGCCGGCCAGTGTAGCCAACCGAGCACTGGAAACGATTAGCGGTTGGTTCAAGGCGGCGTCGGAACACCATCTTGCCAGATATTCGAGGATTTCTCCGCTGCTGACCACCAGTGCCCGGTATTCGCCATGCGCCAGGCGGCGGCGCATCTCGGCGTCGGGCGCCTGCAGGACGCGCCGGTAGACGGCCAGGCGGGTGACGCGGGCGCCGCGCGCGGCCAGGGTATCGGCGAGCAGCGGCCGCCCGCCCTCGCCGGCCACGATCAGTGCCTTCTCGCCGTCGAGCCGCCGCAGGGAACCCAGTGCCAGCAACGCCTCGCTGGTGTCCTCGCCGGTATCGAGCGGCGGCACATGAACCCGCACACCCAGTCGCTCGTGCAGCACGGCGGCGGTGGCCCGCCCCACGGCATAGTAGTCGCTGCCCAGCGGCAGCTGCGGCCAGTAGCGGTCCAGGGCCTCGGCCAGGCACTCGGCGGCGAAGGGGCTGACCACCACCACACGGCGGAAGTGGTCGAAGTCGAGCCAGGCGGCGCGCCGCTCCGGCGTCTCGGGGAGCACCTCGAGACGCATCGCCTCGAGACGCGCCACCGGCCAGCCGCGCGCCGCCATGGCGGCCGCCAGCGCCTCCCCGCGCGCCCCGGGCCGGGTGACCAGGACCGGACGGTGCATCAGGTGGCGCCGTAGACCTCGGCGAGGATCTCGCCGGCGCCCATCTCGAGCAGCTCCTCGGCCACGCGGATGCCCAGGGCCTCGGGCTCGTGGAGGGAGCCGCGCCCCTCGGCGCGCAGCACCCGGGAACCGTCCGGGGTCCCCACCAGGGCGCGCAGCCACAGGGTCTGGTCGTCGTCCTCGAAGATCGCGTGGCCGCCGATGGGCACCTGGCAGCCGCCCTCCAGGCGGGTGTTCATGGCCCGTTCGGCGCGCACCCGGGTGGCGGTGGCCGGATCGTCCAGCGGCGCCAGCAGGTTGATCAGTTCGGGATCGTGGAGGCGACACTCGATGCCCAGCGCGCCCTGCCCGCAGGCCGGCAGGCACACCTCGGGCGGCAGTTCCATGGTGATGCGATCCGCGAGCCCCAGGCGCTTGAGGCCGGAGGTGGCCAGGATGATGGCGTCGAACTCGCCGCCGTCGAGCTTGCCCAGGCGAGTCTGGACGTTGCCGCGCAGGGTGAGGATCTCCAGGTCGGGGCGGGCCTCGCGCATCTGCAGGCCGCGGCGCAGGCTGGAGGTGCCGATGCGCGCCCCCTCGGGCAGCTCGTCGAGCGAGGCGTAGTGGTTGGAGACGAAGGCGTCGGTGGGGTCGGCCCCCTCCAGGATCACCGACAGGCCCAGGCCCTCGGGGAAGTGCATGGGCACATCCTTCATGGAGTGCACGGCGATGTCGGCGCGGCCGTCGAGCATCGCCTCCTCCAGCTCCTTGACGAAGAGCGCCTTGCCGCCCACCTTGGCCAGCGGCGTGTCGAGGATCTTGTCGCCCCGGGTGGACAGCGCCACCAGCTCCACCTCCAGGCCGGGGTGGGTGGCCAGCAGGCGGTCGCGGACGTACTCGGCCTGCCACATGGCCAGTTGACTCTTGCGAGTGGCGATACGCAGCTTGGTGATGGGTTGCACGAGGTTCTCCCTGTACCGGTTCCCTCGCCGGCGACGCAGACGACGCTAGCGCCCGGCAATGATGGCATTCTCTGTTGACTCTTGTCGGTCATCATAAAGCACGCGGCAGGGCAGGAAAAATCCACGCCTCGCGCCGCCCGGCGAGCGCCGTGCCCCTCGCCTGCCCCGCCGACTCTGGTACACTGCCGGCATGTCATCAGCGCGCCGCCGAACCGGCGCCGGGGCCCTCCCGTCCCCGAGTCAAACGCAACCCGTCATGCAGGATGTCCAGCCGATGAGCCCTAGTTCTTCAACCCCTGGCACCAACCAGTCCTGGGGCGGCCGCTTCAGCGAGCCTACCGACGCCTTCGTCGCCCGCTTCACCGCCTCGGAGGCGTTCGACCGCCGCCTCGCCTTCCACGACATCCAGGGCTCCATCGCCCACGCCACCATGCTGGCCCGGGTCGGGGTGCTCAGCGGGGCCGAGCGCGACGCCATCATCGCCGGCCTCGAGGAGGTCCGCGGCGAGATCGAGCGCGGCGAGTTCCCCTGGTCGGTGGAGCTCGAGGACGTGCATATGAACGTCGAGGCACGGCTCACCGAGAAGATCGGCATCACCGGCAAGAAGCTGCACACCGGCCGCTCGCGCAACGACCAGGTGGCCACCGACATCCGCCTCTTCCTGCGTGACGAGATCGACACCGTGGCAGCCGAGCTGGCCCGGCTGCGCGAGGGGCTGATCGAGCTGGCCGACCGCGAGGCGGACACCATCATGCCCGGCTTCACCCACCTGCAGACCGCCCAGCCGGTGACCTTCGGCCACCACCTGCTGGCCTGGCAGGAGATGCTGGCCCGCGACCACGAGCGGCTGCTCGACTGCCGCCGCCGGGTCAACGTCATGCCGCTGGGTGCCGCCGCCCTGGCCGGTACCACCTACCCCATCGACCGCCACGTCACCGCCGAGCTGCTGGGCTTCGAGCGTCCCGCGGAGAACAGCCTGGACGCGGTCAGCGATCGCGACTTCGCCATCGAGTTCACGGCCTTCGCCAGCGTGCTGCTGATGCACCTGTCGCGGATGAGCGAGGAGCTGGTGCTGTGGACCAGCGCCCAGTTCGACTTCATCGACCTGCCCGACCGCTTCTGTACCGGCTCCTCCATCATGCCGCAGAAGAAGAACCCCGACGTGCCCGAGCTGGTGCGCGGCAAGTCCGGCCGGGTCTACGGCCACCTGATGGGCCTGCTGACCCTGATGAAGTCCCAGCCGCTGGCCTACAACAAGGACAACCAGGAGGACAAGGAGCCGCTGTTCGACGCCGTGGACACCGTCCAGGACTGCCTCAAGGCGTTCGCCGACATGGTGCCGGCCATCGAACCCAAGAAGGCCAACATGGCCGAGGCCGCCCGCCGCGGCTTCTCCACCGCCACCGACCTGGCCGACTACCTGGTGTGCCGCGGGGTGGCCTTCCGCGACGCCCACGAGATCGTCGGCCAGGCCGTGGCCTTCGGGTTGCGCGAGGGCAGGGACCTCTCCGAGATGAGTCTCGAGGAGCTCCAGCGGTTCTCCGACACCATCGAGGCGGACGTCTTCGAGGTGCTGACCCTGGAGGGCTCGGTGGCGGCCCGCAACCATATCGGCGGCACCGCCCCGGACCAGGTGCGCGCCGCCGCCCAGCGCGCCCGCGAGGCCCTGGCCAGCCTGGCGGGAGGCGCCTGATGGGCCGGCTCAGCGCCGCCGTCGCCGCGGCCCTGCTGCTGGCCGCCCTGCTGGTCGGCTGCGGCCAGAAGGGGCCGCTCTACCTGCCCGGCGACGAGCAGGCCGCCGAGCAGTACGGCGCCGAGCCGGACGACGACGCCTCCCCAGACGACGAGAACTAGGCATGGACCACTTCGAATATCGCGACGGCGTGCTCTACGGCGAGGAGGTCCCCCTGACCCGCATCGCCGAGCAGTTCGGCACGCCCTGCTACGTCTACTCACGGGCCACCCTGGCCCGCCACTTCCGCGCCTACACCGAGGCGCTGGGCGACCACCCGCACCTGATCTGCTATGCGGTGAAGGCCAACTCCAACCTCGCCGTGCTGGGCCTGCTGGCCCGCCTGGGGGCCGGCTTCGACATCGTCTCGCTGGGCGAACTGGAGCGGGTGCTGGCCGCCGGCGGCGACCCGACCCGGGTGGTCTTCTCCGGGGTGGCCAAGCAGGAGGCCGAGATGGCCCGCGCCCTGGAGGTGGGCATCAAGTGCTTCAACGTCGAGTCGCGCGCCGAGCTCGAGCGCCTCGACGCCGTGGCCGGCCGGCTCGGCAAGGTGGCGCCGGTATCGCTGCGGGTCAACCCGGACGTGGACGCCGGCACCCATCCCTACATCTCCACCGGCCTCAAGGACAACAAGTTCGGCATCCCGGTGGACGAGGCCCTGGAGGTCTACGAGCTGGCGGCGCGCCTGCCCCACCTGCGCATCGCCGGCCTGGACTGCCATATCGGCTCCCAGCTCACCGAACTGGCGCCCTTCCTCGATGCCCTGGATCGCTTGCTGGTGCTGCTGGAGCGCCTGCACGGCCGCGGCATCGAGGTCGACCATCTGGACCTGGGTGGCGGCCTCGGCGTGCCCTATCGCGACGAGCGCCCGCCGGCGCCCTTCGACTACGCCGCCGCCCTACTCGAGCGCCTGGCCCGCTGGGAGGGCAGCGAGCGGCTGACCCTGCTGTTCGAGCCGGGTCGCTCCATCGCCGCCAACGCCGGCGTGCTGCTGACCCGGGTGGAGTTCCTCAAGCCCAGCGAGACCCGGAACTTCGCCATCGTCGATGCGGCCATGAACGACCTGATCCGCCCCTCGCTCTACCAGGCGTGGCAGGCGATCCTGCCGGTCGACACCCGCGCCGCTCGCGACGCCGCCACCTACGACGTGGTGGGCCCGGTGTGCGAGACCGGCGACTTCCTGGGCAAGGAGCGCGAACTGGCCATCGCCGCCGGCGACCTGCTGGCGGTGCGCTCCGCCGGCGCCTACGGCTTCGTGATGGCGTCGAACTACAACAGCCGCCCGCGCCCGGCGGAGGTGATGGTGGACGGCGACGCCGCCCATCTGGTGCGCCGCCGCGAGCACCTGGAGGACCTCTGGGCCGGCGAGGCCCTGCTGCCGGAGGACGCCCGCTGATGCTGCTGCACTTCACCAAGATGCATGGCCTCGGCAACGACTTCATGGTGGTCGACCTGGTCACCCAGCGCGCCCGCCTGCACGACGACCAGGTCCGCCGCCTGGCCGACCGCCGCTTCGGCGTCGGCTTCGACCAGCTGCTGGTGGTGGAGCCGCCCCGCGACCCGGACATGGACTTCCGCTACCGCATCTACAACGCCGACGGCAGCGAGGTGGAGAACTGCGGCAACGGCGCGCGCTGCTTCGCGCGCTTCGTGCGCGACCAGCGCCTCACCCACAAGCGCGAGATCCACGTGGAGACCGCCGGCGGCCCCCTGGTGCTGCGGGTGGAGGACGATGGCCGCATCCGCGTCGACATGGGCGCGCCGCGCTTCTCCCCGGCCGACCTGCCCTTCGACGCCGAGGAGGACCGCCTGCTGCATCCGCTGGAGGTGGCCGGCGAGCGCCTCGAGATCGCCGTGGTTTCCCTGGGCAACCCCCATGCGGTGCTGCGCGTCGACGACGTCGCCACCTTCCCCGTCGAGCGCCTGGGCCCGGTCATCGAGACCCATCCGCGCTTCCCGCGGCGGGTCAACGCCGGCTTCATGCAGGTCGTTTCCGCCCACGAGATCCGCCTGCGGGTATACGAGCGCGGCAGCGGCGAGACCCTGGCCTGCGGCACCGGCGCCTGTGCCGCCGTGGCCTGCGGCATCCGCCAGGGCGTGCTGGAGAGCCCCGTCACCGTGCACCTGTCGGGCGGCAACCTGACCATCGAGTGGCCCGGGGAGGGCGCCCTGACCATGATCGGCCCCGCCGAACGCGTCTTCGACGGCCGCCTGGTCCTCAACTGATCCGCCCAGACCGACCGAGGAGTTGTGCATGTCACGAGCCGTCCCCGAACCGCGCAAGACCCTCGACCCGGACCGGGTCGCCGAATGGCTGGCTACCCACCCGGACTTCTTCGTCGGTCGCGAGGGGCTGCTGCAGCAGCTCAGGGTGCCCCACCCCGAGGCGCGCGGCGCCACCTCGCTGCTCGAGCGCCTGGTCCACGACCTGCGCGCCCGCGCCGAGCAGGCCGAATGGCGGCTCGAGCAGCTGCTGGAGTCGGCGCGCCACAACGAGGCCCAGTACCGGCGAACCCGCGAGTTGGTGCTGGCCCTGCTCGAGGCCGAGGACCGCGACGCCCTGGGCCAGGCCCTGGCCACCCAGTTCAGCGAACGCTTCGAGACCCCGGCAGTGGCGCTGTGGTGCCCGGCCGCCCTCACCGACGCCGAGCCCCGGCCGCCCCAGGCACCACGCCAGGTGCTCGACGAGCACGCCGGCTCGCGCCTGGCGGCACTGCTCGACGGCCGCGCCAGCCGCTGCACCCGGCTGACCCCCACCGACTGGAAGCGCCTGCTGCCCCATGTGCCGGCGCCGCGCAAGTCGGGCTCCTGCGCCCTTTCCCGGCTGACCCTGGGCGAGCCGCTGGGCTACCTGGTACTGGCCAGCCCCGATCCGGATCACTTCCGTGCCAGCATGGACACCCTGTTCACCGAGTACGTCGGCGACGTGGTCGCCCGGCTGCTGATGCGCCTCGGCCCGGATCATGGCTAGCCACTCCCCCGCGGCAGGCCCGCTGACCGCGGAGGTCGAGGCCTTCCTGGCGGCGCTTTCGCGCACCGCCAGCCCCGCCACCCTGGACGCCTATCGCCGCGACCTGACCGCCCTGCTGGCCTTCCTCGCCGAGCGCGACATCGACGACTGGCGCGCCCTGGACGCCGGCCTGCTGCGCCGCTTCCTGGGCGGCGAGCGCGCCCGGGGCCTGGCGCCGCGCAGCCTGGCCCGGCGCCGCTCGGCGTGCTCACGGCTGGCCGACCACCTGGTGGCCCGCGGCCACCTCGACCACAACCCGGTGGCCCTGACCCGCGCGCCGCGCCAGCCCCGCCACCTGCCGAGCCCGGTGGACGTCGACCGCCTGGCGCACTTCCTCGACACCCCCCACGACGGCTCGCCCCTGGCGGTGCGCGACCAGGCGATGCTCGAGCTCTTCTACTCCAGCGGCCTGCGCCTGGCGGAGCTGGCCGGGCTGGACCTGGTCGACCTGCGGCCGCAGCGGGTACGCGTGCGCGGCAAGGGCGACAAGCCGCGCCAGGTGCCGGTGGGCAGACGCGCCCACCAGGCCCTGGAGGCCTGGCTCGGCATGCGCAGCGCCCTGGCCGCGCCGGACGAGACGGCGCTGTTCGTCGGCGCCCGCGGCACGCGCCTCGGCCATCGCGCCATCCAGCAACGCCTCGCCCAGGTCGCCCGGCGCCGCGGGCTCGACGAGCACCTCCATCCCCACCGGCTGCGCCACTCCTTCGCCAGCCACCTGTTGGAGTCGAGCCAGGACCTGCGTGCCGTCCAGGAGCTGCTGGGCCACGCCAACCTGGCCACCACCCAGGTCTACACCCGGCTGGACTGGCAACACCTGGCGGCCAGCTACGACGCCGCCCACCCCCGGGCGCGGCGACGCCGCGACGAGGAGACGCCATGAGGCTGGAGGCGATCACCTTCGACCTGGACGACACCCTGTGGGACAACGGCGGGGTGATGGCGCGCACCGAGCGCGGCCACTACGCCTGGCTCGACGCGGCCCTGGCCGAGTGGCTCGCCGCCCTCGGCGAGCCACGGGACACGCGCTTCGCCGAGCGCTTCGCGCTGGAGGCCTTCGTCGCCCGCCGCCAGGCCCTGGCCCGGGCGCACCCGCTGCGCCGCGGCGACTTCACCTGGCTGCGCCGGCGGGCGCTGGTCGAGCTGCTGGGCGAATACGGCCTGGCGAGGGAGCACGCCGAGCACTGGGCGGGGCGGGCCATGGAGCGCTTTATGGCGCTCAGGCACGAGATAACACCGCATGAGGGGATCGATGACCTGCTGAGCGAACTCGGGAGGCGCTATCGACTGGCGAGCATCACCAACGGCAACGTGGAGGTGGCCCGCCTGCCGCTGGGGCGCCACTTCCCGGTGGCCATCGCCGCCGGCGAGATGCTCGCCCCCAAGCCCGACCCGCGCCCCTTCCTGGCCGCCCTGTCACGGCTGGGCACCCGGCCGGCACGGGCACTGCACGTGGGCGATTCCTGGGCGGAGGACGCCCTGCCCGCCCGGCGCCTGGGCATGCAGGCGGCGTGGATCGGCGAGGCGGACCGTCCGCTGCCACCGGGCATTCACCGCCTGGCCCATGTGCGCGAGCTGCCGGCGCTGATCGCCTGGCTGGAGAAGCAGCGTTGACAGCGAGGAGGAGTGCTGGAGATCCCGTTGGGGTCAGCACCGGCCTTCGGTACTAACCAAGCAGCCAGCCATCGAGCCGCTCGTGCACCTCGTCGATGCCCTGGCCCTTGAGCGCCGAGAACAGCTGAATGCTCACCAGGTCCTCCCAGTCGCGCAGCCGCGAGCGTACCTGCTGCAGGGCGTTCTTCGCCGCACCGGGCTTGAGCTTGTCGGCCTTGGTGAGCAGGATGTGCACCGGCATGTCCTTGTCGTCGGCCCAGCCCAGCATCGTCTGGTCGAACTCGGTGAGCGGGTGGCGCACGTCCATCACCAGCACCAGGCCGCGCAGCGAGGCACGTCGCTGCAGGTAGTCGGAGAGATGGCGCTGCCACTCCAGCTTGACCGCCTCCGGCACCTTGGCGAAGCCGTAGCCGGGCAGGTCCACCAGGCGCCGTCCGACGTCCTCGCCGAGGACGAAGAAGTTGATCAGTTGGGTGCGCCCGGGGGTCTTGGAGGTGCGTGCCAGCGCCTTCTGGCGGGTCAGGGCGTTGATGGCGCTGGACTTGCCGGCGTTGGAGCGGCCGGCGAAGGCCACCTCGACGCCCTCGTCGGCGGGGCACTTGGCCAGGGTCGGGGCACTGGTGAGGTAGCGGGCGGTCTGGTAGTTGAGTCGCGCCATGGCGGGCTGATCCTGAGATTGAGCGGGGGCAGGATTATCGCATATGGCCGTATCGCTTCGAGGCTGTTCCGGCGCCCCTCGCTGTCGGCAACTGCGATAGCCCTACGGGCACCACGGCTTGCATTCCCGCCGCGGGGGTGATTCGGTATAATACAATATCTTTATTCTGCGACCCGGGGCACGCTAGTGTAGCACCGCGTCCGTGAACCCGTCAGTGCCTGAGGGAGGGCCTGGCATCGCGATCCGGACGGCACCCAGGGTACGTACCGGTCAACAACGTAACGGCATAGTGGATCAGCGATGAGAAAGTTACTGGCAAGCCTGGCAATCACCATGGGCGCCGTCGGCGCCGCCCACGCGGCCCCGGAGGCCGATGCGGACGCCGCGGCCGGCCGCGAGAAGGCCCAGCCCTGTGCGGCCTGCCACGGCCAGGAGGGCATCAGCCCGTCCGGCGCCTTCCCCAACCTCGCCGGCCAGCAGGCCTCCTACCTGGCCAAGCAGATCATGGACATCCGCGACGGCAATCGCGAGGTGCCGCAGATGGCCGGCCAGGTGGACGACTTCTCCGACCAGGATGCCTGGGACGTGGCCGCCTACTTCGCCGGGCTGGACCCCGCCCTGGGCCAGGCCGAGGACGACGCGGAGCTGCTGGCCCGCGGCGAGGAGCTCTACCGTGCCGGCGACATGGCCAAGGGCATTCCGGCCTGCTCCGCCTGCCACGGCCCGACCGGCGAGGGCATCGGCACCGCCGTCTACCCGGCACTCTCCGGCCAGCACCCCGACTACACCCTGTCCACCCTGCAGGCCTTCGCCGCCGGCGAGCGTGCCAACGACCCGGCCAACATCATGCGCGGCATCGCCAGCAAGATGAGCGACGACGACATGCAGGCGGTGGCCAACTACGTGCTCGGCCTGCACTGAGCGCACCGCACACGACGCCCCAGGGCGGCCCGAGGGCCGCCCTTGTCATAGGCTGAGTATCCCCCGCCGGGAACCCGTGCCGCTCGGCGGGCTCAAAGGCAGCGATGCCCGGCCGCGCCGGGACGCGATTCATCCCAAGGAGAGAGATGCCCATGTTGAAGTCCCTGATGCTTGCCCTGGCCGGCCTGACCCTGTCGGGCCTGGCTTCCGCCCAGAGCCTGGTCGAGGGCGAGCACTACGAGGTGCTCCCCGAGGCCGTCGAGACCCAGGTGGACGAGGGCCAGATCGAGGTCACCGAGGCCTTCTGGTACGGCTGCCCCCACTGCTACAACCTGGAAGAGCCGCTCAACGCCTGGGTCGCCGAACTGCCCGATGACGTCAGTTTCCAGCGCATGCCGGCCACCATGGGCGGCGACTGGAACCAGCACGCCATGGCCTTCTACGCCGCCCAGGAGCTGGGCATCCTGGACGCCATCCACGACGACTTCTTCCACGCCATCCATGAGGACGGCCGCAGCCTGACCGAGACCGATGCCATCGCCGCCTTCTTCAGCGACTACGGCGTCAGCGAGGAGGAGGCGCAGCAGGCGCTGGGCTCCTTCGCCGTGAAGAGCCGGGTGAACCAGGCCAATGCCCGCATGCGCAGCATGCGCCTGATGGGCGTGCCGGCGCTGATCGTGGACGGCCGCTACCTGGTGACGCCGAGCGGCGCCGGCAGCCTGGCCAACATGCCGCAGATCGCCGACGCCCTGGTGGAGAAGGTGCGTGCGGAGCGCGAAGGCTGAGATGTCGCATCTGGCCAACGCCAGGACCCCGCCCCTCGAGGGCGGGACCCTCAAGCTGCTCACCTTCAACCTCCAGGTGGGCATCCAGACCTCGGCCTATCACCACTACCTGACCCGCAGTTGGCAGCACCTGCTGCCCCACCCCAGGCGGCTGCGTCGCCTCGACATGGTCAGTGAGGTGCTGGGACGCTTCGACGTCGTCGGCCTGCAGGAGGTGGACGGCGGCAGTTTCCGTTCCAGCCATGTCAATCAGGTGGAATACCTGGCCACCCGGGGCGGCTTCCCCCACCACTTCCAGCAGCTCAACCGCAACCTGGGACGCATCGCCCAGCACAGCAACGGCCTGCTGTCGCGCCTGACGCCCAGCCGCATCGAGGAGCACCGCCTGCCGGGCACCCTGCCCGGGCGCGGCGCCATCCATGCCCGCTTCGGCGAGGGCCACGACGCCCTGCACCTGTTCGTCGCCCACCTGGCGCTGGGCCACCGCACCCGGGTGCGTCAGCTCGACTACCTCTCCGAGCTCATCCAGCCGCTGCGCCACGTGGTGGTGATGGGCGACCTCAACTGCACCCCGGAGCAACTGCACGGCCACGACCGCTTCTGCGCCTCGCTGCCGCTGCATCCCGTCCGGCCACCGCTGAGCTACCCCTCCTGGCAGCCGCGCCGCGCCCTGGACCATATCCTGCTGTCGCGCTCCCTGGAGGCCGACGAGGTGCGGGTGCTCGATCACCTCTTCTCGGACCACCTGCCCATCGCCGTGGAGGTCCGGCTGCCGCCGGCCTGCCTGTCCACGATGCTCGCCGACGCCTGACGAACGCCCACCGCTACCGTATAGTCTGCGTTGGCCTGCCCGCCTGGCGCCGCCGTGGCGTCGTGCGACCATGGCCCCCTTGCGAACGACCCACGAGACGAGACCCCCATGGCCCATTCACGCGAACTGCCGGGCGCCATCGCCTGGCTCGACCGCGCCTCGGAACGGCTCGGCAGGAGCCTGTCCTGGCTGATCCTGGCGATGATGCTCATCCAGTTCCTGATCGTGGTGCTGCGCTACGCCTTCAGCGTCAACAGCATCCCCATGCAGGAATCGGTGATGTACATGCACGCCGTGGTCTTCATGCTGGCCGCGGCCTGGACCCTCAAGCACGACGGCCACGTGCGGGTGGACATCTTCTACCGCGCCATGTCGCCCCGCCGCCAGGCGCTGGTCGACCTGCTCGGCACCCTCTTCCTGCTGCTGCCGGTGATGGTCTTCGTGATCCTCACCAGCCTCGGCTACGTGGGCAAGTCCTGGCGCATCCTCGAGGGCTCGCCGGACTCGGGCGGCATTCCCGGGGTCTTCCTGCTCAAGACGCTGATCCCGCTGTTCGCCGGGCTGATGATCCTCCAGGGCCTGGTGGAGGCGACGCGCCACTTCCTGGTGCTCACCGGCCGCATCGACCCGCCCGCCCATGACCACGACCACGCCGAGGAGCGCCTGTGATGCTGGAATTCATGCCACTGGTGCTGTTCGTCGTCATCTGCCTGGTACTGATGGCCGGTTACCCGGTCGCCCTGTCGCTGGCCGGCACCGCCCTGGCCTTTGCCGGCCTCGGCCTGGGTCTGGAGAGCCTGGGCATCGACGCCCACTTCGACGGCGGCTTCCTCTCCGCCTTCCCCAACCGCCTCTACGGCATCATGACCAACCAGACGCTGCTGGCGGTGCCACTGTTCGTGCTGATGGGGGTGCTGCTGGAGAAGTCGAAGGTCGCCGAGACGCTGCTCGACGCCATGGCCCTGCTGTTCGGCTCGCTGCGCGGCGGCCTGGGCATCTCGGTGACCCTGGTGGGCATGCTGCTGGCGGCCTCCACCGGCATCGTCGGCGCCACCGTGGTCACCATGGGCCTGATGTCGCTGCCCACCATGCTCAAGCGCGGCTACAGCATGCCGCTGGCCACCGGCACCATCTGCGCCACCGGCACCCTGGGCCAGATCATCCCGCCGTCCATCGCCCTGGTGCTGCTCGGCGACGTGCTCTCCTCCGCCTATCAGCAGGCCCAGCTCTCCATGGGCATCTTCAGCCCCAAGACGGTCTCGGTGGGTGACCTCTTCATGGGCGCCCTGGTCCCGGGCCTGATCCTGGTGGTGCTCTACATCATCTACGTGGCCGTGGTCGCCTGGCTGCGCCCCGCGTCCGCCCCGGCCGCCGACCGTCAGGAACTGATGGAGGAGCTGGGGCACCGCCAGGGCCTGGGGCTGCTGCTGCTCAAGGGCCTGGTGCCGCCGGTGCTGCTGATCATCGCCGTGCTGGGCTCCATCCTCGGCGGCTTCGCCACTCCCACCGAGGCCTCGGCGGTGGGCGCCTTCGGCGCCCTGGTGCTGGCCCTGGCCTATCGCCGCCTGGACTTCGCCACCCTCCAGGAGGTGCTGCGCTCCACGGTGCACGTCACCACCATGGTGTTCCTGATCCTGATCGGGGCGGCGCTGTTCTCGCTGGTGTTCCGCGCCTACGGCGGCGAGGAGCTGGTCACCCAGCTGTTCGACAACATGCCCGGCGGGGTGGTCGGGGCGACGCTCATCGTGATGCTGGTGATCTTCCTGCTCGGCTTCATCCTCGACTTCATCGAGATCACCTTCGTGGTGGTGCCCATCGTCGGCCCCATCCTGCTGGCCATGGGCCTCGATCCCATCTGGCTGGGCATCATGATCGCCATCAACCTGCAGACCTCCTTCCTGACGCCGCCCTTCGGCTTCGCGCTCTTCTACCTGCGCGGCGTGGCGCCGGACTCGGTGCCCACCTCGGCGATCTACAAGGGGGTGATTCCGTTCATCATGCTGCAGCTCGGCATGCTGCTCGCCCTGGCCTGGTTCCCGCAGCTCGCCACCTGGCTACCCGAGACCTTCTGAGCGGCAGCGTGAACACAGCGTTATGGCCGCGCTTCCGGCAGCGGCTATAGTGCCGGCGTCGTCTCGGCGGCCCCGGCCGCCGCTTCCGTCATCCGCCCCACAAGGGCCCACAACGACACAACAGACAGAGGGTTAGCATGAAGCTCAGAACGCTCACCGCCGCCGTGGCGATGACCACCGCCGCCTCCGGCCTGCTGATCGTCTCCGCCCTGGAGAACCCCGCCCAGGCCCAGGAGACCTTCGAATGGAAGCTGGTCACCTCCTGGCCCAAGAACTTCCCGGGCGTCGGCCAGGGCCCGGAGCGCCTGGCCGAGCGGGTCGAGGAGATGTCCGACGGCCGGCTGACCATCGAGGTCTTCGGTGCCGGCCAGCTGGTGCCGGGCTTCGAGGTGTTCGACGCCGTCTCCGAGGGCACCGCCGAGCTGGGCCACTCCGCCTCCTACTACTGGAAGGGCAAGGCCCCGGCGGCCCAGTTCTTCGCCGCCGTGCCCTTCGGCATGAACGCCCAGGAGATGAACGCCTGGCTGCACTACGGCGGTGGCCTGGAGTTGTGGAACGAGCTCTACGACGACTTCGGCGTCGACGTCCTCACCGCCGGCGCCTCCGGCGTGCAGATGGGCGGCTGGTTCAACAAGGAGATCGACTCCGTCGACGACCTGGACGGCCTGAAGATGCGCATGCCGGGCCTGGGCGGCGAGGTGATGCAGCGCATGGGCGTGGCCATCGTCAACATGCCGGGCGGCGAGATCTTCACCTCGCTGCAGTCCGGCGCCATCGACGCCACCGAGTGGATCGGCCCCTACAATGACCTGGCCTTCGGCCTGCACCAGGCGGCCGACTACTACTACTACCCGGGCTGGCACGAGCCCACGGTGATGTTCGAGGCGATCATCAACGAGGAGGCTTATGCCGCCCTGCCCGCCGACCTGCAGGCGATCCTGCGTACCGCGGTGCGCGACGTGAACCAGGACGTGCTCGACGAGTACACCGCACGCAACAACGACGCCCTGGAGACCCTGATCGACGAACACGGCGTGGAGCTGCGCCGCCTGCCGGACGACGTCCTGGCCGAGGCCCAGGAGCACTCCGCCGACGTGGTCGCGGAACTCGCCGAGACCAGCGAGCTGGCCACCCGGATCCACGACTCCTACCGCGCCTTCCAGGAGAAGGTGGTGAACTACCACACCATCTCCGAGCAGGCCTACTACAACGCCCGCAACCCGGACGCGAGCACCGACTGAGGTCGAGGCCTCGCCCCCGCGCAGGGGGCCACCTTCGGGCGCCCCCTGCGTTATCCGGCACACAACGGCGCCAGCCAGGCGTCGGCCCTCGCCGGCACCTCACCCCGCCGTGAAGACCTCGACCCCGGTCACCCACGCGATCATCGGCCAGGGATAGATGCCGAGCAGCACGACCAGGATCGCCAAGCCCAGCACGACCATACCGCCGGCCCGGACTCCCCAGTCGGGCGGGGCATCGTGACGCCGCATGCCGGGCTCCACCAGGTAGAGGGCGACCATCGCCCGCAGGTAGTAGTAGAGGCCGATGACGCTGCCCACCACGATACCGCCGACCAACCACCAGTGACCGGCCTCGACGCCCAGCGCGAGGATATAGAACTTGCCGATGAAGCCCGCGGTGAAGGGAATCCCGGCCAGCGACAGCAGGCTCACGGTGAGCACCGCCGTGAGCCAGGGACGCCGCCAGAACAGGCCCCGATAGTGGTACAGCGCCGCCACGTCCCCGCCGCCGTAGGGGCTGGAGAGCAGTGTCACCACGCCGAAGGCAGCCAGCGTTGCCACCACATAGGTGAGCAGATAGACGCCGCTGGTTTCCAGGGCCAACCCCTCGCCCACCACCAGCGCCACCAGCAGATAGCCGAAATGCGCGATCGACGAGTACCCCAGCAGGCGCTTGAGGTTCGATTGGCGCAGGGCCAGCAGGTTGCCCACCAGCATGCCGGCCAGCGCCAGCGCCGCGAGCAAGCCGCGCAGCCACTCCGCCTGAAAGCCGGGTGTCGCCAGCACCAGGCGCAGCAGCACCACGAACACCGCGACCTTGCTCGCCGACGCCAGGAAAGTCGCGGCCGGGCCCGGTGCGCCGTCGTAGACATCCGGTGTCCACAGGTGGAACGGCACGATCGACACCTTGAAGCCCAGCCCGACCAGCAGCAGGCCGATGCCCGCCAGCCCCCAGGACGCCGGGCGTTCGCCGAACACCCCCGCCACCCCCGCCAGGTCCAGACGGCCGGTCTGGGCATAGATCAGTGCCATGCCGAACAGCAGGAAAGCGCTGGCCGCCGCCGACAGCATGAAGTACTTGATCCCGGCCTCCAGCGAGCGCCGTTCGGTGAAGGCGTAGGCCAGCATGCCGTAGAGCGGCATGGACAACAGCTCCAGGCCGATGAACAGCGTGGCGAGGTGCCGGCTGGCCGCCAGCACCATGCCCCCCGCCGCCGCACACAGCAGCAGCAGGTAGAACTCTTCTCGCGGGCCCGGATAGCGTTCCAGATAGCCGTAGGCCAGGGCGACGCACACCAGCGAGGCGCCCAGGATCGTCGCGCCGGCCAGCAGCGCCAGGCCGTCGATGACCAGCAGCGGCACCTCGATCGGCGCCCGCGACCAGATCACCAGCAGCGCCACCAGGGCCGCCACGAGGCCGGCCACGGTGAGCGTCGCCGTACCGGCATGGTGGCGGCGCCAGGCGATACCCAGCATCACCGTGATCGCCGCGGCACACACGAGGATCAGCGGCAACAGGGCCACGAGGTGTGTCCCGGTCAAGGTCATGAGTCCCCCAGCGGCATGGTGGTGGGCGAAGGCGTCGCGGCATCGTCGAACAGTCGCTGAACCTCCTGCATGGCGGGGCCGGCGGTATCGAGCAGCGGTTGCGGATAGAGCCCGAGCACCAGCACCAGCGCCAGCAGGCCCAGCAGCATGGCGTATTCCCGCCCATCGAGATCGGCCAGGCTGGACTCGCTGCGGGGCGGACCATAGTGAACCCGCTGCATCAGCAGCAGCGAATAGATCGCCGCCAGCACCAGGCCGGCGCTGGCGATCGCCACCACCCAGGGAGCCACAGGGAAGCTACCGAACAGGATCATGAACTCGCCGACGAAGTTGAGCGTTCCCGGCATCCCCAGGGAGGCGACGACGAAGCACAGCATGAACGCCGGCAGGCTGCCCAGGCGTCCCCAGAGGCCGCCCATCTCGCCCAGGTCACGGGTATGCAGGCGTTCGTGGAGTTGGCCACTCAGGATGAACAGGGCCGAGGTGGAGAAGGCATGGGCCACCAGCAATACCACCACCCCCTGCAACGCCAGTTCGGTGCCGGCGTAGATGCCGATCAGCACGAACCCCATGTGCGAGATGCTGGTGTAGGCGATGAACCGCTTGATGTCCTGCTGGCCGCAGGCGAGCAGCGCGCCATAGACGATGCCCACCAGCCCCAGCCCCATGGCCAGCGGCGCGATCGCCTGGGAGGCCTCGGGAAACAGCGGCAGCGCGAAGCGCAGCAGGCCGTAGGCGCCGGTCTTGAGCAGGATGCCGGCCAGATCCACGCTGCCGGCGGTGGGTGCCTGGGCATGGGCATCGGGCAGCCAGCCGTGGAAGGGCACCACCGGCAGCTTGACCGCGAAGGCGAGGAAGAAACCCAGCATCAGCCACATCGCCACCTCGTCGGAGAGCGGCGTCTCGCGCAGCGCCGCATAGCTGAAGGTGAGCTCGCCGGTGGCGGCCCGATGGGCGAAGACCAGGCCGAGGATCGACACCAGCATCAGCAGGCCGCTGGCCTGGGTATAGAGGAAGAACTTCGTCGCCGCCCCGATGCGTGACCGGCCCGTCGCGCTGCTGTGGCCCCACAGCGCGATCAGGAAGTACATCGGCACCAGCATCATCTCCCAGAAGGCGAAGAACAGGAACAGATCGACGGCCAGGAAGACCCCGACCACCCCGACCAGGATCCACAGCAGATTGAGGTGGAAGAAGCCGACCCGCCGGCGGATCTCGTGCCAGGAGCAGAGCACCGCCAGCACGCCGAGCAGGGCGGACAGCGCCACCAGCACCAGCGACAGGCCGTCCAGCGCCAGGTGCACCTCGATACCGAAGCGGGGTATCCAGGGTGCGCGCCACTCCAGGGCCCAGGGCACGACACCCGACTCGGCTCCGGCAGGCCAGCGGTAGTCGCCCTGCCACCAGAGGCCCAGCGTGATCAGCAGCACCAGCAGCATGCTGCCCAGGGCGATCCAGCGCGGCACCCCGTCGCCCCAGCGCTCGCCCTGCCAGCACGCCAGGCCGCCGAGGAAGGGAATCAGGATCAGCCAGATCAACGCCATGGGGTGCGGACTCCTTGCCTGTACTGCGTCGTCATCCTCGCTCTCCTTGTCGGCCCGGAAACCGGCGCCTCACGCCGCCACTGCCATCACCAGCAGGATCAGGGTCGCCCCGACCACCATCGACACGGCATAGAGACGCAGCTTGCCGCCCTGGGTGCGCGACAGCGCCACATGCAGCCACCACGCCAGTCGCGCGGGCAGCAGGCCCAGGGCATCGATGGCATCGTGTCGCAACCCGCTCACCAGGCCGCGATAGGGACGCACCAGCAGGCGCTCGTAGGCGGCATCGAAGCCCCAGGCGTGGTGCCACAGGCGCCAAAGCCGGGCGCCCAAGCCACGGGCGGCGACGTCGGCCAGCCAGGCACGGCGGTTCAGGAACAGCCAGGCACCCAGCGCAATCCCCAGCAGGGCGACGCCGCCGGCCAGGAGCTCGAGCGCCAGGTGCCAGCCTTCGCTACCTTCGTGAGGGGCGGGCAGCACGCTCCCCAGCGGCGGCTCGAGCCAGGCACCGAGGAAGGTCGACAGCAGCGCCAGCACCACCAGCGGCAGCCCGTGCGCCAGTCCCTGCCCTGCCTCGGCCCGGCGGGCGCCCTCGCTGCCCGCTTCGCCGTGGAAGATCCCGACGATCAGGCGCAGGAGGTACAGCGAGGTGAGCAGCGAGCCGAGCAGCCCGGCCAGCAGCAGCGCCCCATGGCCCGCGGCCAACGCCTGCCACAGGATCGCGTCCTTGCTGTAGAACCCGGCGGTGACCAGCGGCAGCGCCGCCAGTGCCGCCCCGCCCACCAGGAAGCCGACATAGGCCAGCGGCAGGCGCCGCCATAGCCCGCCCAGGCGGCGGATGTCCTGCTCGTGATGGCAACCGACGATCACCGCGCCGGCGGAGAGGAACAGCAGCGCCTTGAAGAAGGCGTGCGTCATCAGGTGGAAGATCGCCGCCTCGAAGCCGGCCACCCCCAGCGCCAGGAACATGTAGCCGATCTGGCTCATGGTCGAATAGGCCAGCACGCGCTTGATGTCGGTCTGCGCCAGGGCGGCGAAGCCGGCCGCCAGCAATGTCAGGGCGCCGATCACCCCGGTCAGCCACAGCACGGCCGGGGCGAGCAGGAAGACCCCGTGCAGCCGCGCGACCAGATAGACCCCGGCGGTGACCATGGTCGCCGCATGGATCAGCGCCGACACTGGGGTGGGGCCGGCCATGGCGTCGGCTAGCCAGGTGTGCAGCGGCAGCTGCGCCGACTTGCCCAGCGCCCCGCCCAGCAGCAGCAGCGCCGCCAGTTCGACCAGGGGGTCGCCGGCCGACCAGCGCTCGGGCGCACGCTGGAGAATCTCGGCAATGTTCAGCGTGCCCAGTTCGCGGAACAGCAGAAACAGCCCGATGGCCAGGAAGGCATCGCCGATGCGGGTGACGAGGAAGGCCTTGAACGCCGCCCGGACGTTGGCGGCGGTGCGGTAGTAGTGGCCGATCAGCAGGTAGCTGCACAGCCCCACGCCTTCCCAGCCCAGAAACAGCAGCAACAGATTGTCGCCCAGCACCAGCAGCACCATGCTGGCCACGAAGAGGTTCATGTAGGCGTAGAAGCGCGTGACGCCCTCCTCGCCCTGCATGTACCAGGCGGCGAACCAGTGGATCAGCAGGCCGACGCCGGTGATGACGCCGAGCAGGGTCAGCGACAGGCCATCCAGCCTCAGGCCGATGGTGGGCTGGAAGTCGCCCACCGCGATCCAGCGCCACAGCGTCAGCGTCCGGGCCTCGGGCGCGGCGAGGTAGTGGTGGGCCAGCAGCGCCGTGACCAGGGCCGCCAGCGCCACGCTGGTCACCCCGACCCAGGTCGTGCCACGCCGGCCCAGTCGCGCCCCGGAGAAGGCCAGGATCAGCGTCCCGGCCAGGGGCAGCAGGAAGGTCAGCGGCAGGGTCCAGGTCATCGATCCTCCCTTTAGCCACGCATGCCGCTGGCCGTGTCGATATCCAGCGTCTTGAAACGGCGATAGAGCTGGTTGAGCAGCGCCAGCCCCACGCTGGCCTCCGCCGCCGCCAGGGTGATCACCAGCAGGAACATCGCCTGGCCCTCGGCCTGGTCCCACGCCATGCCGGCGACGATGAACGCCAGGCCCGCGGCATTGAGCATGATCTCCAGGCTGAGCAGCATGAAGATCATGTTGCGCCGGAACATCAGCCCGGCCAGGCCCAGCGTGAACAGCACGGCCGCCAGCACCAGGCCATGCGCCATGGGAACGCCATTCATGCGCCGTCCCTCCCGCTATCCGCTTCCCGCGACACCGAGCGCCCCACGTGCGAGGCGGTGACCAGGGCCGCCAGCAGCAGCATCGCCACCAGCTCGACCACCACCAGCCAGGGCCCGAACAGCACCATGCCCACGGCCTTGGCGGTGAGGGTGTCGCCCTCGATCACCCGGCCGATATCGCCGTGCTGGAGGGTCGCGAGCAGCACGACCAGCAGCAGCGCCGCCAGCACGGACGGCCCCACCCAGGTCCGCGGCCCCAGCCAGGCACGCTCGCGGGCGGTCACCGCCGCGTTCAGGTTGAGCATCATCACCACGAACACGAACAGCACCATGATCGCCCCGGCGTAGACGATGACCTCCAGCGCCCCGGCGAAGGGCGCGCCGAGGGCGAAGAACACCAGGGCCACGGCCAGCAGCGAGACGATCAGGTAGAGCAGCGCATGGATGGGGTTGGTGCTGGTGATTACCCTCAGCGTGGCCAGCACGGCGACCAGGCCGCTTGCGTAGAATGCCAGTTCCATACAGGACCTCCGTGTGTCGGCTGAGTCGGGTCGGACGAGCCTAGGGCAGCAGCGTCCTGACGTCGCGAGGCGGCTTCTCGTCCTGCGCCTCGCCCTTGCCCTTGCCGGCGATGGCCAGCCCCGCCACCTTGTAGAAGTGGTAGTCATGGTCCTTGCCGGGCCCGTCGATCTGCAGGTCCTCCTTTTCGTAGACCATGTCCTGGCGCCGGTACTCGCTCATCTCGAAGTCGGGGGTGAGCTGGATCGCCGAGGTCGGGCACGCCTCCTCGCACATGCCGCAGTAGATGCAGCGCGAGAAATTGATGCGAAAGGAGGCGGGATACCAGCGGCCATCCTCCGCCTCGCCCTTCTCGAGGGCGATGCAGTCCACCGGACAGGCCACCGCGCAGAGGTTGCACGCCACGCAGCGCTCCTCGCCATCCGGGTCGCGGGTCAGGACGATGCGACCGCGGAAGCGCGGCGACAGGTAGACCGCCTCCTCGGGGTAGCTGACCGTCTCGCGCTTGCGGAAGGCGTGACGGAACACCATGCCGAGGGTGCGCAGTTGCGACCAGGTTGCAGGAATCAGCGATGTCCACATCTCGTGCCTCCTCGGTTCAGTCAGCGGCCGGCGACAGCCACAGGATGGCGGCACCGGTCACCAGCAGATTGATCAGCGTCAGCGGCAGGCAGACCCGCCAGCCGAAGCTCATCATGCGGTCGAAGCGTGGGCGCGGCAGGGAGGCGCGCAGCAGCACGAAGAGCACCAGCAGCGCCGCGGTCTTGAGCGCGAACCACACGAAGGGGGGCAGCCAGGGGCCGTGCCAGCCACCGAAGAACAGCGTCACGATGAGCGCCGAGACCAGCACCATGCCGAGGTACTCGCCGACATAGAACATGCCGAACTTCATGCCCGAGTACTCGATGTGATAGCCGTCGGCCAGTTCCTGCTCGGCCTCGGGCTGATCGAAGGGATGGCGATGGGTCACCGCGACCCCGGCGACCAGGAAGGTGCAGAAACCGAAGAACTGCGGGACGATGAACCACAGCCCCTGCTGGGCGGCGACGATGTCGCGCAGATTGAACGACCCCGCCAGCGCCACCACGCCCATCAGCGACAGCCCCATGAACACTTCGTAGGAGAGCGTCTGGGCGGTGGCACGCATGGCGCCGAGCAGCGCGTACTTGTTGCCGCTCGACCAGCCGCCCAGCAGCACGGCATAGACGTTGATGCCGGCCATGGCGAAGAAGAACAGCAGCCCGATGTGCCAGTCCGCCACGCCCCAGGTCGGGGTCCAGGGGATGATCATGAACGACAGCAGCAGCGAGGCCATGGCGATGGCCGGTGCCAGCACGAAGAGGGCGCGGTCGGCGAAAGGCGGGATCCAGTCCTCCTTGAACAGGATCTTGATCATGTCGGCGACCAGCTGCAGCGAGCCCCAGGGACCCACGCGATTGGGACCATGGCGATCCTGCCACAGGCCCAGCAGGCGGCGTTCGACCACGGTCATCACCGCCGCCAGCAGCAGCGCGCCGGCGAGGATCGCCAACGCCTGCGCCATGGCGGCGAGCACGACCACGAGCATCTCCGTCGACCCGTTCACGGCTGAGCCTCCCCATCCCCGGGTACCACCGACAGCCTGGCCGGTGCTCCGCTCGATAGCGCGGCCGCCAGGCCGGCAGGGATCCCGACCAGGCCGCTGGGCAGTGCCGCATCGACCAGCAGCGGCAGCGTCAGGTGCACCAGCGAGGTCTCGATGACCAGGGTGTCCCCCGCCTCGGCCGCGAGCCGCCGGGCATCCGCGGGTGCCAGGCGCAGGGTCGGGGCCGGCGCGCGCGCCATGATCGGCGCCGCGCGTGACGAGGTTTCCTCGCCACCGAACAGGCGGGGCAGCACCACGACCCGCCACTCGCCGACCCCGGCTTCAAAGGGCGGCGGTATCGCGTCGACATGGCCGGCGACGCCCGCCGCCGGCTCCAGCAGCCTGGCGCCGGGGTCCCCGCCGCGCAGGTGGCCGCCCACCTCGTCGGTGAACTTGTTCCAGGCCTGCGGCGAGTTCCAGCCCGGCGCCCAGGCGAAGGGCACCTCCCGGCGCGGTCGATCGAAGCCGGCATAGCCCTCCATGGAAAAGGTGAAGGGCGTGTCGGGATCCCGAGGGGGCGACGGCTCGCTGACATCGAGATCGGCGCGCATTGCCGTGCGCCCGCTGTAGCGGTGCGGCTGGCGGGCCAGCTTGAGGCCGCAGACCCGCTCGTCGGCCCCCGGTGCGGCCGCGACGATCCCGGCCAGCACCGGGTGGCGCCGCGCGCAGTCGCGGGTGAGATCATCGAAGGCGACGTCGGGCAGCGTGCGGCGCTGGAGACCGGCATGCAACGCCAGCAACCAGCGCCAGCCCGGATGGATGCGCGACTCGGGGCGGTGATAGCGCGGCTCGTACACCGGGTAGAAACGCTGGGCGCGGCCCTCGAGACTGACCAGGGTGCCGTCCGCCTCGGCGAAGCTGGCGGCGGGTAGGCCCAGGTGAGCCCGCTCCCAGGTCGCGGTGCGCTGATGATCGAGGGCAATCACCGTCTCGGCAGCGGCCAGCGCGCGATCCACGCGCTCGCCCGGCAGGCGCCGATGGAGGTCGTTTTCCAGCACCACCACGGCATCGGCGTCACCTTGGCCGAGCGCGTCGAGTGCCCACTCCAGCGGTCGGCCATCGAGCAGCTCAACGCCGGTGCTGTTGGCCTCGCGACGCACCAGCGTCAGGCCGCCCCGGCGTTCCCGGGTCGCCAGCGCCCGCGCGACATTGCCGGCGGCCTCGAGGATCGCCGGCGACTCGAGCGAGCCGCCGGCGATCACCAGCGGACGCCGGGCCGAGCGCAGCGCCTCGGCGATGCGCTCGGCCGTCGCCCGGGTGCGCTCGTCGAGCCCCCCGACGGCGGGCGCCGTCGCATCGATGGCGTGGGCCACCGCGAAGCCCAGGCGGGCGATGTCATCGGGGGCCAGGTGCAGGCAGCGCTCGGCGATGGCGTCCAGCTCGGTGGTCGTGGGGTAGGCGATGAACAGCGGATGACGGGCATCCTGCGCCAGGGTCATCACCGCCTCGGCATTCCAGGCGGGGATGTCGCGGGCTTCGGCCAGGACCTCGCGACGCCCCAGCACCGCCTGGCGCACCGCCAGCCCCAGCCGCGCGGCGCTCGCAATCAGGTCCTCGCCGAGCACCAGCACGGCGTCGTGCGCCTCGACCTCGCGCAGGGTCGGCGTGGGCAGGCCGGCATCGAGGTTGAGCCGACGCATTCGCGCCAGGCAGACCTGCTCACGCTCGGCGATGCCGGTGGAAAAGTTGTCCTGGCCGACCAGTTCGCACAGCTGGTGGTTGCTCTCCAGGCTCGCCCGCGGCGAGCCGATGCCGATCACCCGTCGGGCCCGGCGCAGTGCCTCGCCGCCGCGCTCCAGGGCCTCGTCGACGTCCAGGACGCGCGTCTCCCCCGCCGCGGCGTGCCATTCGGGGCGGCGCGGGCGATCGTCACGATTGACGTAGCCATGGCCGAAGCGGCCACGGTCGCACAGGAAGAAACGATTGACCTCACCATGGTAGCGGTTCTCGATGCGCCGGATCTCGCCATAGCGCTCGCCGGGGCTGGTGTTGCAGCCCACCGCGCACTGGTGGCAGACGCTGGGGGCGAACTGCAGGTCCCACTTGCGGGCATAGCGCTCGGAATGGGGCCGGTCGGTGAACACGCCGGTGGGGCAGACCTCGGTCAGGTTGCCGGCGAAGGCGTTCTCCAGCACCCCCTCGCGATGGCGGCCGAAATAGATGTTGTCGCCGGCGCCGAAGGCGCCCAGGTCCGTGCCGCCGGCATAGTCGCGGTAGAAGCGCACGCAGCGGTAACAGGTGATGCAGCGGTTCATCTCGTGGGCGATGAAGGGCCCCAGGTACTGATTGCGATGGGTGCGCTTGCGAAAGCGGTAGCGGCGCCGGTGATGGCCGGTCATCACCGTCATGTCCTGCAGGTGGCAGTGACCGCCCTCCTCGCACACCGGGCAGTCGTGGGGATGGTGCACCATCAGCCATTCGATGACGTTGGCACGGAACTCGCGGGCCTGGTCGTCGGCGATCGAGATCCGGGTGCCGTCGGCGGCCGGCGTCATGCAGGCCATGACCAGCGCCCCCTGGGTGTCATCGGCGTCCCGGTACTGCTTGACCGCGCACTGGCGACACGCCCCCACGCTGCCCATGGCCGGATGCCAACAGAAATAGGGCAGATCGAAGCCCAGGGTCAGACAGGCCTGGAGCAGGTTGTCCCGGTCATCGACCGCATAGCGGCGACCGTCCACCTGAATCGTCGCCATCAGCCTCCCTCCTCCCTTGCACCGGCGATGCCGCGGGCGAATTCGTCGCGGAAGAAGTGGATCGCCGAGGCCAGCGGCATCGCCGCGCCGGGGGCATGGGCGCAGAAGGTCTTGCCGGGCCCCTGATCCGCGGCCAGCGCCTCGAGCCGTTCGATGTCCCCTGGCTGCCCCTCGCCACGCTCCAGCGCGCGCAGCAGTTCCACCGCCCAGGGCAGGCCGTCGCGGCACGGCGTGCACCAGCCGCAGGATTCGCGGGCGAAGAACTCTTCCAGGTTGCGCACCAGCGCGACCAGGCTCTGATCGTCGGCCACCAGGGTGAGAAGGCCGGTGCCCAGGCGACTGCCGGCCTTGCCGATGGTGTCGAAGTCCAGCGCCAGGTCGAGGTGCTCGGGCAGCAGGAAGCCGGTGCTGCCGCCACCCGGCAGCCAGGCCTTGAGCGTGCGGTCGTCGCGCAGCCCCCCGGCGCGGTCGAGCAGCTCGCCCGCCGGGGTGCCCATGGGCAGTTCCCACAGCCCGGTGCGCCGCACCTGGCCCGAGACGCCGTAGAGCTTGGTGCCGCCGTCGTCGCTGCGCTCCCCGGAGAGCCCCTGGTACCAGTCGGCCCCGAAGCGCAGCGCCGCCGGCACGTTGCACAGCGTTTCGACGTTGTTGACCACGGTCGGCTTGCCCCAGGCGCCGGACTGGCCGGGAAACGGTGGCTTGGCCCGCGGGTTGGCGCGCTGCCCCTCCAGGGAGTTGATCAGGGCGGTCTCCTCGCCGCAGATATAGCGTCCGGCCCCGGTGTGCAGGGCGATGTCGAAGTCGAAGCCGCTGCCGGCGATGTCGCGGCCCAGCCAGCCGGCGGCGCGCGCCTCCTCGATGGCCCGCTCCAGCGCTTGCGCTGCCGCGACGTATTCGCCGCGCAGGAAGATGTAGCCGTAGTACGCCGCATTGGCGTAGCCGCCGAGAATCATGCCCTCGAGCAGCAGGTGCGGCAGCTGTTCGAGCAGCAATCGGTCCTTGAAGGTACCGGGCTCCATCTCGTCGGCATTGCACACCAGGTAGCCGCGCGGCACCTCCTCGCCCTTGAGCGTCAGGCTCCACTTGACGCCCGCCGAGAAGCCGCCGCCGCCGCGACCGCGGATATTGGCCGCCTTGAGGGTCTCGATCACCGCATCCGGCGTCTGATGGCCGAGCACCTGGCGCACCACGCCGTAGCCGTCCTTGGCGACATAGTCGTCGAGGTCGACTCGCTCGCCGTCATCGCGCAGCCACCAGGTCAGCGGATGCGTCTCGAGGCGACGCTCGCCCCCCGCCTGGTGCAGCCGGCTGCGGTAGCGCGTCGCGGTCATGGGTATGCCTCCAGCAGGGTGGCCAGGTCCTCCGCCGCGACGGTGGCGTAGGTGTCGTCATCGATCATTAGTGCCGGGGCGCCATCGCACGCCCCCAGGCAGCAGGCCGGCAGCAGCGTGAAGCGGCCATCGTCGGTGGTCTGGCCGAAGTCGATGCCCAGCTGGCCGGCCAGCGCCGCGTGCAGTGGCTCGAAGCCGGTGAGGAAGCACACGCTGCTGTCGCAGATCAGGATCACGTGACGGCCCACCGGCTGGCGGAAGATCAGGCTGTAGAAGGTCGCCACGCCTTCGACCGAAGCGGGTCCGATGCCCAGTGTCTCGGCGATGGCGACGATCGCTCCGTCCGGCACCCAGCCATGTCGGCGCTGGACGATCTTGAGCGCCTCGATGCACGCCGCCTGCGGCTGCTCGTAGTGGCGACGCTCCTGCTCGATGGCGCGCCGGTCCTGCGGGTCGAGCACGAAGCCGTCGCCGTCGCTTGCCAGGGGCTCCAGGTTCTCTCTCATGGGTCAGCGATCCACATCGGCCATGACGAAGTCGAGACTGCCCAGGTGGGCGATCAGATCCGAGACGAGAGCGCCGCGGATCACCGCGGGAATCTGCTGCAGGTGGGGAAAGCTGGGGGTGCGGATACGGGTGCGGTAGCTCATGGTGCTGCCGTCGCTGGTCAGGTAGTAGCCGTTGATGCCCTTGGTCGCCTCGATCATCGCCAGCGACTCGTTGGCCTCGAGCACCGGCCCCCAGGACACCTGCAGGAAATGCGTGATCAGCGTCTCGATGTGCTCCAGCATGCGCTCGCGGGGCGGCGGGGTGGTCAACGGATGGTCGGCCTTGTAGTCGCCGGCGGGCATGTGATCGACGCACTGCTGGATGATGCGCAGGCTCTGGCGCATCTCCTCGATACGCAGCCGGCCGCGATCGAGGATATCGCCGTTGGCGCCCACCGGCACCTCGAAGTCGAACTGCTCGTAGCCCGAATAGGGGCGCTGCTTGCGCAGGTCGAAATCGAGGCCGGTGGCACGCAGGTTGGGTCCGGTCACCCCCCAGGCCAGTGCCTCCCGGGTGGTGTAGGCGGCGATGTGGCGGGTCCGCTGGCGCACGATGGCATTGTCCATCATCGCTCGCTCGTACTCGCGCAGGCGTTTCGGCATCCAGGCGAGGAAATCCCGCATCAGTCGCTCCCAGCCCCGGGGCAGGTCCTGGGCCACGCCCCCGATGCGAAACCATGCCGGATGCATGCGAAAGCCGGTGATCGCCTCGATCACCTCATAGGCCTTCTGGCGGTCGGTGAAGGCGTAGAACACCGGGGTCATCGCCCCCAGGTCCTGCAGGTAGGTGCCGAGGTAGAGCAGGTGGCTGTTGACGCGAAAGAGTTCGGTCAGCATCACGCGGATGACCTTGACCCGCTCCGGCACCTCGATGCCGGCGAGCGTCTCCGCCGCCAGCACATAGGGCAGGTTGTTCACCACCCCACCGGTGTAGTCGACGCGATCGGTATAGGGGATGTAGCTGTGCCACGACTGCCGCTCGGCCATCTTCTCGGCACCGCGATGGTGGTAGCCGATATCCGGCACGCAGTCGACGATCACCTCGCCGTCGAGCTGCAGCACGATACGAAAGGCGCCGTGCGCCGAGGGGTGGTTGGGGCCGAGGTTGAGGAACATGAAGTCGGTGTCCTCGCTCTCGCGCTGCATGCCCCACGCCTCGGGGTCGAACTGCAGTGCCCGCTGCTCCCGTTCCTGGCCCTCGACGGTCAGGGTATAGGGGTCGAACTCGGTAGCCCGGGCCGGATAATCCTTGCGCAACGGATGCCCCTCCCAGGTGGGCGGCATCAGCAGGCGCGTCAGGTGCGGATGGCCGCGGAAGACGATGCCGAACATGTCCCACACCTCGCGCTCGTACCAGTCGGCATTGGGGTAGAGCGACCGGACGCTGGGTAGCGTCAGGTCGCCTTCGGCCAGGGCGACCTTGAGCATGACATCACGATTCCGCGACACCGAGAGCAGATGGTAGAAGACGGTGAAATCCGCCTCGGGCAGCCCCTCGCGCCGCGAGCGCAGGCGCTCGTCGACCGCCGAGAGGTCGAAGAGCATCTCGAAGGGCTCGGGCATGTCGCGCAGCAAGGCGAGCGCGTCGCACAGCGACTCCCGCGCCAGCCATACCACCGGCATGCCGGTCAGGGTGGCTTGCACGCCAATCGCCCGGGCCCCCAGGCGCTGCCTGAGGGCGACGACGACCGGGTCGTCTGCCCTGTCCTCCCGGGACGCCGCGTTCGACGGCATGGCCTGACTCATCGATCGCATTCGCTTTCACTCCCGGCTGAATGACGATGCCGATAGCGCCTCATACGTCGTCCGGTGTACGCAGTTCCGTGGCATGAATGCGACGCTCGCGCAGTGTCTCGCGTCGCGACGGCAGCTCGGCCCGATAGACGCCCTGGTCGCCGACCACCCACGACAGCGGCCGGCGCTCCGCCTGAATCGCGTCCTGCAGCAGCCGCAGCCCTTCCAGGAAGGCCTCCGGCCGTGGCGGGCAACCCGGCACATAGACATCCACCGGCAGGAACTTGTCGACCCCCTGCACCACCGAGTAGATGTCGTACATGCCCCCCGAGTTGGCGCAGGAGCCCATCGAGATCACCCACTTGGGCTCGAGCATCTGGTCGTAGAGCTGCTGGATCACCGGCGCCATCTTGATGAACACGGTACCGGCGATGACCATGAAGTCCGCCTGGCGCGGCGAGGCGCGGATGACTTCCGAGCCGAAGCGGCCGATGTCATGGGGGGAGGTGAACGCCGTGGTCATTTCCACGTAACAGCACGACAGGCCGAAGTTGTAGGGCCACAGGGAGTTCTTGCGCCCCCAGTTGACGACGCTGTTGAGGACGTCGTCGAGCTTGCCGGTGAAGATGTTGCGCTCGAGCTGCTGCCGGGTGGGTGCCTCGACGCGGCGGCGTTCGCCCAGGGGGTAGCGGGCATCTCCCGCCACGCTGTCGTCGGCACGCGTCAGGGTGTACTCCATGCGACTTCCTCCAGCACGGACACAAGTGTCAGGCTTCGCCTGGGGCGCCGGGAGATCAGGCTCTGCATTGGCCTGCGGTGGAGAGACCGGCCGGGCCTTGGCCTGCCGGCCGGCATTCCTGATGCCCAGGCGCCAGCTCGTCAGGACCGGTGTTCGAGGGGGCGGCGGCGTGGCGCCCAGTCCAGGGCGCCGACACGGCTGTCGTAGACCAGGCCGGCGAGCAGGATGAAGATGAACACCGCCGCGCCCCACAGGCCAGGCCAGCCGACCTCGCGCACCGCGGCGGCCCAGCCGAACAGGTAGACGGCCTCGATATCGAAGATCACGAACAGCATCGCGACCAGGTAGAACTTGACGGAAAAGCGCTGACGGATACTGCCGGCGCCGACCACCCCGGATTCGAAGGGCAGGCTCTTCGCCGGCCCCGAGCTGCGTCCTCCCAACAGGCTGGCGATACCGGCCATGAACACGCACAGTACCAGCACGGCCAGGACGAACAGCCCCACGGCCCATTGCTCGGCAATCACGGCGCTGGCGGTTTGGCTCATGTCGCTCCTCGATGGTTCGCCGACCCGGCCCCTGCGTGTCAATGCCTCGGCAAGAGCAGGCGGCATTGAAAAGCGTTCCCTGATATCCGGATGGAAGGCGGCTGCTATTGAGGATAGGTGATGAGACGCCCTTTGTCAGAGTGGTCCCTGAGGCTCACTCACCGACACCACCTTGCGATACCATGACGTCATGACACAGCCACGACCGATTCCCAATGCCCTGACCATCGCCGGCTCGGACCCCAGCGGGGGCGCCGGCATCCAGGCCGACCTCAAGGCGTTCTCGGCGCTGGGCGCCTATGGCACCAGCGTGATCACCGCCCTCACCGCCCAGAGCACTCGCGGCGTCGCCGGCGTGCACCCGGTCCCGGCCGACTTCATCGGCCTCCAGCTCAAGACCCTGCTCGACGACGTGCACATCGACGCCGTCAAGATCGGCATGGTGGCCAGCCGCGAGGTGGCCGAGACGATCCGCGCGGCACTGGAGCGTCGCCGGCCGCACTGGACCGTGCTGGATCCGGTGATGGTGGCCAAGAGCGGCGACGTCCTGGTGGACGACGCCGGCATCCGCGCGGTGCGCGACGTCCTGGTGCCGCTGGCCGACCTGATCACCCCCAACCTCCCGGAGGCCGCAGTGCTGCTCGACCGGCCGGCGCCCACCGACCGGGCCGGCATGGAGGCCCTGGCGCCGGCCCTGCGCGAGTTGGGTGCCGGGGCGACCCTGCTCAAGGGGGGCCACCTGGAGAGCGCCGAGTGCCCCGACCTGCTGATCACCGCCGAGGCCACGACCTGGGTCGAGGCGGTGCGGGTCGACACCGCCAATCTCCACGGCACCGGCTGCTCGCTCTCCTCGGCGATCACTGCCCGCCTGGCGGCCGGCGCCACCCTGCCCGCGGCGGTGGCGGACGCCAAGCGCTGGCTGGGCGAGGCGCTGGCCGCCAGCCAGCGCCTGGCGGTGGGTCGGGGGCACGGCCCGGTGCACCACTTCCACGCCTGGTGGTGACCCGGCGAGCTTGCAGGCCCGCGCCTCCCCACCCATGCTGAAGGCTGTCCCACCGGGATCACCTGCCATGGGAGGGAGTCATCATGACCCAGACCCTGCTGTTCGCCTGCGACCTCTCCGCCGAGAACCGTGCCGCCTTCGCCCGCGCGGTGCGCCTGGCCGACGAGCATGGCGCCCGCCTGGACGTCATCCACGTGCTCGACCCCTACCTGCCGCGGCGGGTGCTCCATGACCTGGAGGAGGCGGTGGTGGCGGACATGCAGGCCATGCTCACCGACATTCGCGAGGACTACGCCCTCCCCGAACCCCGGGTGCTGATGCAGACGGTGGCCGGCTCCCCCTATGCCGAGATCATCCGCGAGGCCCACGAACGCGAGGTGGACATGATCGTGCTGGGCGCCCACCGCAAGCGCGGCCAGCCCGACCTGGTGGCCGGCACCACCCTGGCCCGGGTGCTGCGCAGCGCCCCCTGCCCGGTGCTCTCGGTGAGCCACACCGCCAACCAGGCGTGGCACGACATCCTGGTGCCGGTGGATTTCTCGCTCACCTGCCGCCATACCCTGCGCGAGACCCTGAGGCGCTTCCCCGACGCCCGCCTGACCCTGCTGCACGCCTGGGACATCCCCGGCGAGCGCGAGCTGGGCTCCCAGGGCGACTACGCGCGCTGGCGCGACCGTGAGGTGGCCCGCCTGCGCACCCAACTGGAGCGCGAGACCGAGCAGCTGATGGCGGAACTCGACGACGTGCCGGAACTCGAGCTGGTACTGGAGCAGGGCGACCCCCTGGAAGTGCTGATGACGCGCCTGCGCCGCCAGCCGCCGGACCTGCTGGCGCTGGGCAGCCGCGGCCAGTTGGGGCGCCAGAGCCAGATCACCGAGCGGCTGCTGGCCGAGCCCCACTGCGACATCATGCTGTGCCGCGCCTGGTAGGCGCCCCGATGGACGGCCCGAGCCCCTGTTCGCTGCGACCGCCGAGGCGCCCGCGCATGCTACCCTTGGCGGTTTTCAGGGACGCCGAGGACGACGCATGAAGGCACTGATCCAGCGCGTGACCCAGGCCAGCGTGACGGTGGAGGACCGCACGGTCGGCGCCATCGACCACGGCCTGCTGGCCCTGGTAGGGGTCGAGAAGGGCGACGACGAGGCCGCCGCCCGCCGCCTGCTGCACAAGCTGCTGCACTACCGGGTGTTCGCCGACGCGGCGGGCAAGATGAACCTCGATGTCCAGCAGGTCGAGGGCGGGCTGTTGCTGGTCTCCCAGTTCACCCTGGCGGCGGATACCCGCAAGGGGCTGCGGCCGAGCTTCTCCAGCGCCGCCCCGCCCGCCGAGGGCGAACGCCTCTTCCACTACCTGCTGGACCGCGCCCGCGACGCCTGGCCGAGGGTCGCCAGCGGCGAATTCGCCGCCAACATGCGGGTCGCGCTGATCAACGACGGGCCGGTGACGTTTCTCCTCGAGAGTTAAGAGGGAAGAGGGAGGAGGGAAGACAGGATGGGGGTGTGTCTTCCCGCTTCGAGCGGCGTAGCCGCGTCTTATGTCTCCGCGCGCAGCGCGGCTTCTTCCAGCGCCTCCTCGGCGGCCAGCCACTCGGCCTCGTGCTCCTCCAGCCGCGACTTGAGCTCACCCTGGCGGGCCAGGGTGGCGGTCAGCTCGTCCTTGCGGGCGGCGTCGGTGTAGAGCTCGGCGTCGGCCAGCGCCGCCTCCACCTCGGTGAGTTGCGCCTGCACCTTCTCCATGGCCTGCTCGGCACGGTCGCGGCGGCGCTTCAGCGGGCGCAGCTTCTCGCGCAGCTCGGCGGCGGCGCGCCGGGCGGCCTTGCGGTCCTCCTTGGGTGCCGCGCCCTCCGCCTGGCGCTCGGCCTTGTCGACCCGCGCCTCGCGGCGTTCGCCCTCCAGCCTGGCCTTGAGCCAGGCGCGGTAGTCCTCCAGGTCGCCGTCGAAGGGCTCGACACGATGGTCGGCCACCCGCCAGAACTCGTCCACGGTAGCCCGCAGCAGGTGGCGGTCGTGGGAGACGATGATCACCGTGCCCTCGAAGCCGACCAGCGCCTCGGTGAGCGCCTCGCGCATCTCCAGGTCCAGGTGGTTGGTGGGCTCGTCGAGCAGCAGCAGGTTGGGCCTCTGCCAGGCCACCAGGGCCAGCGCCAGGCGCGCCTTCTCCCCGCCGGAGAAGCGCCCCACCTCGCCGAAGACATCGTCGCCCCGGAAACCGAAGCCGCCCAGGAAGTTGCGGATGGTCAGGTCCGCCGCGGTGGGCGAGAGGCGCTGCACGTGCATGAAGGGCGTCGAGGCGAGATCCAGTCCCTCCAACTGATGCTGGGCGAAGTAGCCGACGGCCAGGTGCTCGCCGGGCACCCGCCGGCCGGAAAGCAACGGCAGCTCCCCGGTGAGCGACTTGATCAGGGTCGACTTGCCGGCGCCGTTGGGGCCCAGCAGGCCGATGCGCTGGCCGGGCAGCAGGGTCAGCTTGACGTCCTCGAGCTGGACCGTCTCGTCACCCGAGGCGTCACGATAGCCGAGCCGCGCCTCGTCCAGCACCAGCAGCGGATGGGAGGTCTTCTCCGCGGCGGGCAGGGTGAAGTGGAAGGGCGAGTCGGCATGGGCCACGGCGATGTCGCCCATGCGCTCGAGCATCTTCAAGCGGCTCTGGGCGGCACGTGCCTTGTTGGCCTGATAACGGAAGCGCGCCACGAAGCGCTCGATCTCCTCGCGCCGCGCCTGCTGCTTGGCGGCCTCGGCCTGCTGCAGGGCCAGCTTCTCGGCGCGGGTACGTTCGAAGGTGGTGTAGTTGCCGCGGTAGAGCACCAGGCTGCGGCGATCGAAGTGCACGATATGGTCGCAGACGGCATCCAGGAAGTCGCGGTCGTGGGAGATCAGCAGCAGGGTACCGGGGTAGCGCACCAGCCACTGCTCGAGCCACAACAGGGCGTCCAGGTCCAGGTGGTTGGTGGGCTCGTCCAGCAGCAGCAGGTCGGAGGGCATGAACAGGGTGCGCGCCAGACCCACCCGCATGCGCCAGCCCCCGGAGAAGTCCGACAGCGGCCGGTCGAGGTCGGCCTGGGTGAAGCCCAGCCCGACCAGCAACTGGGCCGCGCTCGAGGGCGCGCTGTAGCCATCGAGGGCCTCGATGACGCCGTGCAATTCGGCCTCGCGGTGATCGTCGCCGGCCTCGCGGGCGGCGGCCAGGGCCGCCTCGGCCTCACGCAGTTCGTGGTGGCCATCGAGCACGTGGTCGACGATGGGACGCGCCAGCGCCTCCACCTCCTGGGCCATATGGGCGATGCGCTGACCGCCGCTCATCTCGACCTCACCCCGATCCGGGACCAGCTCGCCGAGCAGCAGCTTGAAGAGGCTCGACTTGCCGGCACCGTTGGGGCCGACGATGCCGGCCTTGTGGCCGGCGTGGAGGGTCAGGTCGGCGCCCTCCAGCAGGGCCTGGGTGCCGCGTTGCAGGGAAACTTGGCGCAGTGCGATCATGCGGGCTCCACGGGCTGTGCATGGGCTGCCGCCGTGGCGGCAGCGAGACGATGACCCACGATTCTACCGAAATGGCGGCCCGCCTGCGGGCTCGCCTCGCCGCGGCACCGCTCTGGCCCTTCGCCCTCGACCTCTACGCCCGCCCGGGGGTCGAGGCCGCCTGCCTGCGCCTGCAGGACGAGGCCGGCGTCGACGTCTGCGAGTTGCTGTGGCGCTGCTGGCTGCTGCACCACGGTGCCGTGCCCGACGTCGCGCTGGAGGCCAGCCTGGCGGAGATCCGGGCCTGGCAGCGCGAGGTCACGGCTCCGCTGCGCCGGCTGCGTCGCGGCCTGAAGGCCCGGGCGGCACGCTGCGAGGGCGTCGCCGCGCTGCGCGAGACCCTCAAGCGGGCGGAGCTGCAGGCCGAGAGAGAGACGCTTTCCCGCCTGCAAGACCTGACGTTGTGCGACCAGTCGGGACCGCTTTCCGCGCCCCACCCCGACTATGAAAAAGTTCTCGCCGAAACCCTAAAACTGCAGAAAAAACCGCATCTTTCAACGCTCAACAGCCTGGTTGCCTGCCTTGACCCTCCCCGGGGGCCACGCTAGCCTGAAAATCAGACGAGTGAATGTGATGTTCACCTGAAGCCCGGTGGCGAACGACTCGCCTTGCATGGGCCAAACCTGCAGAGGGACCACAAGAATGAAGTCACACAAGCTGTTGTCCACCGCCGGTATCGGCGCGCTGATGTTAGGCATGACCTCCGCCGCCATGGCAGACAACTGGCGCTACGCCCACGAGGAGTACGAGGGCGATGTCCAGGACGTCTTCGCCGTGGCCTTCAAGGAATACGTCGAGGAAAATTCCGACCACACCGTCCAGATCTATCGCTTCGGCGAACTGGGCGAGTCCGACGACATCATGGAGCAGACCCGCAGCGGCATCCTCCAGTTCGTCAACCAGTCGCCGGGCTTCACCGGGTCCCTGATCCCGTCGGCTCAGATCTTCTTCATCCCCTACCTGCTGCCCACCGACATGGAAACCGTGCTCGAGTTCTTCGACGAGAGCGAGGCCATCAACGAGATGTTCCCGGAGATCTATGCGGAACACGGCCTGGAGCTGCTCCAGATGTACCCGGAGGGCGAGATGGTGATCACCACCGACGAGCCGATCAGCTCGCCGGAGGATCTCGACAACAAGAAGATCCGGGTGATGACCAACCCGCTGCTCTCCGAGACCTACAGCGCCTTCGGCGCGACCCCCACGCCGCTGCCCTGGGGAGAGGTCTACGGCGGCCTGCAGACCGGCATCATCGACGGCCAGGAGAACCCCATCTTCTGGATCGAGTCCGGCGGCCTCTACGAGGTGTCGCCGCACCTGACCTTCACCGGCCACGGCTGGTTCACCACCGCCATGATGGCCAACCAGGACTTCTTCAACGGCCTCTCCGAGGAGGACCAGCAGCTGGTGAATGAGGCCTCCGAGGCGGCCTACGATCACACCATCGAGCATATCCAGGGCCTGTCCGAGGAGTCGCTGGACAAGATCATGGAAGACTGCGGCGACGAGTGCAGCGTCACCCGCCTCGATGAGGAGCAGATCCAGGCCTTCCGCGAGCGTGCGCCCCAGGTCGAGGAGGAGTTCCTCGAGATGACCGGCGAGACCGGCGAGGAACTGCTGAACCAGTTCAAGGCCGACCTCGAGGCCGTCAACGAAGACGCGGAGTGATAGCGAGCCGCGCTGGATGGCAGGGGGGTGGCCCACCCGGGTCACCCCCCTGCTCGTTTCCGGCCACGCCGTCGCAGCGTGCACCCAGCGTTGACCCTCGAGGCCGGGTGCCCATAGCGCACAGGATATGCTGACAGGCAAGGGAACCCATCTACCCGTAACGCATGCTGGAGGGAGAGCGCCGCCATGACGGATGAAGAGTCCGAAAAGAACTACCGCTCAGGCCTGCCGGGCCCCCTCGGGGTCGTCGACACCTTCATGAGCAAGCTGGAGGCGGTGCTGCTCGCCATGGGCGTGCTGCTGATGGCCATCAATACCGTCGCCAACGTCATCGCCCGTTTCATGCTGGGCGGTAGCATCTTCTTCACCGGGGAGATCAATCGCATCCTGATCATCATGATCACCTTCGCCGGCATCGGCTATGCGGCCCGTCACGGCCGGCACATCCGCATGTCGGCGATCTATGATGCCCTGCCGGTGGGCGGGCGCAAGGCGCTGATGATCTGCATCTCCCTCTTCACCTCGCTGGTGATGTTCTTCCTGCTCTACTACGCGATCGTCTACATGCTGGACCTGAGGGCCAGTGGTCGCGTGCTGCCGGCGCTGGGCTTCCCGATCTGGGTCATCTACGTCTGGGCCCCGCTGGGCTTCCTGATCACCGGGATCCAGTACCTGCTTACCGCCATCAAGAACATGACGTCGCGGGACGTCTACCTGTCGACCGGCGTGATCGACGGCTACAAGGATACGGAAACGGAAGTCTGACGCAGGGCGACACGCCTGAGGGAGCGCAAGATGACGACAATAATGGTAGTGACCATGATCGCCCTGCTGCTGCTGGGCTTTCCGATGATGATCCCGCTGATCACCGCGGCGGTCATCGGCTTCTACATGATGTTCAACGGCCTGGGCCAGATGGATACCCTGATCCAGCAGATGATGGCCGGCATCCGGCCCGCCTCGCTGATCGCCGTGCCCATGTTCATCCTCGCCGCGGACATCATGACCCGCGGCCAGTCGGCCGATCGCCTGATCAACATGGTGATGTCCTTCATCGGCCACGTGAAGGGAGGGCTAGCGGTCTCCACCGCCGCCTCCTGCACCCTGTTCGGCGCCGTCTCCGGCTCCACCCAGGCCACGGTGGTGGCGGTGGGCTCGCCGCTGCGCCCCAAGATGCTCAAGGCCGGCTACTCGGACTCCTTCACCCTGGCACTGATCATCAACGCCAGCGACATCGCCTTCCTGATCCCGCCGAGCATCGGCATGATCATCTACGGGGTCATCTCCGAGACCTCCATCGCCGAGCTGTTCATCGCCGGTATCGGCCCGGGCCTGATGATCCTGGTGATGTTCTCGGTCTATTGCGTCGCCTACGCCCTGATCCGCGATGTCCCCACCGAGGCCAGGGCGAACTGGAGACAACGCTTCACTGCCGTTCGCCAGGCGCTATGGCCGCTGGGCTTCCCGGTGATCATCGTCGGCGGCATCTATGGTGGCGTCTTCAGCCCCACCGAGGCGGCGGCCGCCTGCGTGCTCTACGCCGTCTTCCTGGAGTTCATCGTCTTCCGCTCGCTGAAGGTGGCGGACATCTACGCCATCGCCAAGTCCACCGGCCTGATCACCGCCGTGGTCTTCATCCTGGTCGCGGCCGGCAACGGCTTCTCGTGGATCATCTCCTTCGCCCAGATTCCCCAGGCGATCCTGGATGCCGTGGGCATCGGCGAGGCGGGCCCCACCGGGGTGTTGATCGCCATCTGCATCTCCTTCTTCGTGGCCTGCATGTTCGTCGACCCCATCGTGGTGATCCTGGTGCTGACGCCGATCTTCGCCCCGGCCGTGGCGGCCACCGGCCTGGATCCGGTGCTGGTGGGCATCCTGATCACCCTGCAGGTGGCGATCGGCTCGGCGACGCCGCCCTTCGGCTGCGACATCTTCACCGCCATCGCCATCTTCAAGCGCCCCTACTGGGACGTGATCAAGGGCACTCCGCCCTTCGTGTTCATGCTGGTGCTGGCGGCGGCCCTATTGATCATGTTCCCGCAGATCGCCCTCTTCCTGCGCGACCTGGCCTTTGCTGACTGACCCCGGACACCAAGAGGAGAGGTGACGATGTTCAATCGGATACTGGTTCCGGTGGATGGCTCCAAGGGCGCCCTGCAGGCGCTGGAAAAGGCCGTGGGACTCCAGAAGTTGACCGGGGCCGAGCTCTACCTGCTCTGCGTGTTCAAACACCACAGCCTGCTGGAGGCCTCGCTCTCCATGGTGCGCCCCGACAAGCTGGACATCCCCGACGACGCCCTCAAGGAGTACGCCACCGAGATCGCCATGCACGCCAAGACCCAGGCGACGGAGATGGGCGTACCGGCCGACAAGCTACGCGCCTTCGTCAAGGGTGGGCGCCCCTCGCGCACCATCGTGCGCTTCGCCCGCAAGCGCGAGTGCGACCTGATCGTGATCGGTGCCCAGGGCACCAACGGCGACAAGGGCCTGCTGCTGGGCAGCGTCTCCCAGCGCGTGGCCGGCTCCGCCCACTGTCCCACCCTGGTGGTCTGACGCCTCGTCGCCGGGCCGGCATCGCCCTCTGGTGCGGAACCGGCCCGGCCCTGTTAGAGTCCCATGGGTTTGCATCCAACTTGAGGCGCACGAAGGAGCTGATTCGTTAAATAGCGGGCTATTCGCCTCATCAGATCGATAAACAAGGGACTCCCATGAAGAGACTGCTGACCACCGCCTCCCTCACCGCCCTGCTCGGCGCCGCCCCCCTGGCGCTGGCCGCCCCGGAAACCGACGACGAGAAGCTGGGCTACAGCCTGGGCGTCACCCTGGGCCAGAGCATCCAGCAGGACGTGGAGGACCTCGACGTCGACGCCTTCACCCAGGCGATCCAGGACGTCTTCGCCGGTGGCGAACTCGAGATGAGCGAAGAGGAGATGGCCGAGGCGCTGATGAACTTCCAGCAGCAGGCCATGGCGGCCCGCCAGGCCGAGGCCGAACAGGAAGCCGAGGCCAACCTCGCCGAGGGCGAGGCCTACCTGGCCGACAACGCCGAGGAGGAGGGCGTCGAGACCACCGACTCCGGCCTGCAGTACCGCGAGCTCGAGGCCGGCGACGGCGCCACCCCGGCGGCCACCGACACCGTCGAGGTGCACTACGAGGGCACCCTCATCGACGGCACCGTCTTCGACAGCTCCTACGAGCGCGGCGAGCCGGTCAGCTTCCGCGTCGACCAGGTGATCGACGGCTGGCAGGAGGCCCTGCAGCTGATGAGCGTCGGCGACACCTGGGAGATCGTGATTCCCGCCGAGCTGGCCTACGGCGCCCAGGGCCAGGGCCCCATCGGCCCCAACGAGACCCTGATCTTCAAGGTCGAGCTGCTCGACGTCGCCACCGAGGACTGAGCCACCCGATGACCCGCCCCTCGCGACTCGCCGCCGCCCTGGCGCTCACCGGCCTGGCGGCCATACCGGTCGCGGCCCAGGAGGAGCCGCCCGAGTTGCCGCGGCTGGGGGTGACGGGCGACGCCACCAGCGTCATCGGCGTCTCTTCCGGCGGCTACATGGCCACCCAGCTGGCGGTGGCCTGGCCCGAGCGCTTCGCCGGCCTGGGCGTGCTGGCCGCCGGGCCCTGGTCCTGCGCCCGGGGCTCACTGGGCCTGGCGCTCGGCCAGTGCATGACCACCCGCCGCGGCCTGCCCGACCCGGGAGACCTCGAGCTGCGCCTGGCCGACTATCGCGAGCGCGACCAGGTGGGTGACGCCGAGGCGCTCGCCGAATTGCGGGCCTTCGTCTGGCACGGCGGGGAGGACGACACCGTCGACCCGGCGCTGGGCGAGGCCCTGAGCGAACAGCTGGCGGCCTGGCTGGCCGCCCCCGACGACCAGCTGCGCCTGCGCCGGGACGACGGCATCGGCCACGGCTGGCCCGTCGATGCCGGCTCGGTGGCGGCAGAGGCGAGCGAACTGGGCGACTGCCGTCGCGGCGGCGGCACCCACCTGCTGGCCTGCGACCGGGACATCGCCGGCGCGGCCCTGGCCTGGCTGCACGGGGAGCAGGCACCGCCCGCCGACGGCGAACCGCGCGGTGAGCTGCGGCGCTTCGACCAGGGCGACTTCGACGCCAAGGGCCTCGACGACGCCGGCTACCTGTTCGTACCGGAGGGGTGTGAATCGGGGGAGTGCGCACTCACCCTGGCCCTGCACGGCTGCTCCATGGGGGCCGAGCAGATCGGCGAGGCCTTCGTGCGCCACAACGGGCTCAACGCCTGGGCGGCCACCAACCGGCGAGTGGTGCTCTACCCCCAGGTGGAAACCAGCCTGGCCAACCCCCAGGGCTGCTGGGACTGGTGGGGCTACGCCGAGAGCACCTGGCAGCTCGACCCGCTCCACGATACCCGCGAGGGCACCCAGGTGCGCGCCCTGATGGCCATGCTGGACCGGCTGCAGGAGTCGCCGCCCGACTGAGCCGGCTCAGAGCACCTCCTGCAGTGCCGCGCTGAGGCTATGGGGAGCCGGCGAGTAGAGCACCCGCCTCAGGATCTCGCCTTCCCGGTCCACCAGGTAGAGCGAGGAGCTGTGGTCCACGGTGTACTCCATGGCCGAGTCGGGAGCCTCCACCTTGCGCCACACCACCCCGTAGCGCTCGGCGATCTCCTCGAGCTGCGCCTGGCTGCCGGTGGCGCCGATGAAGTCGTCGCCGAAGAAGTCCGTGTACTCGGCCAGCCGCTCGACGGTGTCCCGTTCGGGGTCCACCGAGATCATCAATGGCACCACCCGTTCGCGCTGATCCGCCTCCAGGTCGGCCAACGCCTGGCGGATCACCGCCATGCTCATGGGACAGACGTCGGGGCAGTGAGTGTAGCCGAAGAAGACCACCGCCAGCTCCTCCTCCCCGAGTCGCTCGAGGGAGAAGTCGCCGTGGGTCGAGGGCAGCTCGATCGGCCCCCCCTGCAACTCGTTGCCGCTTCCCGCACTGCCGAACTGGTGCTGGAACCAGCCGACGCCGCCCACCGCCAGGATCAGCACGATGAGGGCGATGCCCGCCCAGATGCCCTTGCGTTTCATGGCGCCTCTCTCTCCACGTCGAAGTCGAATCCGCTGCCCAGCTTAGCATCGCGAGTCTCGACGATGACCCTGGCCCGCCAGGGCATCACCGCCTGGGTACAGATCGGGACCTGCCCCGCGCCGCGGAAGACGCCGTCAGCGTCGCGTGCCAGCGGGTAGCGGTGCAAGCCCATGTCCATCCCGCGTCCCACCAGGTCCACCCGCACCGAGGTCGCCTCGACGCCCTCCAGGGACACCTCGAGGGGCAGGATCTCCAGGGCGCCCACCTGGCCGTCCGCGCCGAGGTCCAGGCTCAGGTGACCGGCCTCGCCGAGCTCGGCCCGGCAGGGCCCATGGTGCAGGTCACAGCCCGGTGACGCGGGAAACCAGCGCACCTCCTCGGCCCCGCGCAGACTGTAGCTGGTCAGGTACCAGAGCGCCACGGCCACCGCGGCCAGGGTGACGAGGATCAGCAGCCGCAGCAGCGGCGGACGCGTGACGGCCGGGTCGGGGGAGGCGGTATCGGGCATGGCGAGGGACGACGTGACGGTTGCGGGAGCTGCCGGCAAGCTTATCAGCTTTCGGCTGTGGCAGACTGCGCAAGGATGTCGCAGGCAACAAGACCAAGGAGAACGACATGACGGAAGTGGCGGACGCGCTGGGCCCCCTGTTCCTGCTGATCCTGCTGGGGGCGCTGCTCGGCCGGCTGCGCCAGCCGAGCGGCGACTTCTGGGCCCAGCTGGAGCGCCTGATCTACTTCCTGCTGTTTCCCGCCATGCTGGTGGCCACCCTGGCCACCGCCGACGTCAGCCAGGTGCCGGTGGGACGGGTCGCCGTGGCGCTGCTGGGGGCCATGGGGCTCTTCGGCGCCCTGCTGTGGCGCCTGCGCGGCTGGCTGGGCCTGGCGGCGCCGGCCTTCACCTCGGCCTTCCAGGGGGCGCTGCGCTTCAATACCTACGTGGGCGTGGCCGGCGCCGCGGCCCTGCACGGCGCCCCCGGCGCCACGGTGGCGGCGGTCGCCGTGGCGCTGATGGTGCCGGTGGTCAACGTGCTGTGCGTGGCCAGCTTCATCGCCGCCGGCACCCTGGGCACCGGCAGCCTCGGCAAGAGCCTGGCTGCCCTGACCCGCAACCCGCTGATCCTCGGCTGCCTGCTGGGCATCGCCCTGAACCTCGGCGGCATCGGCCTGCCGGGCTGGAGCCAGGCCACGGTGGAGCTGCTGGGCCGCGCCGCCCTGCCGCTGGGCCTGGTCGCCGTGGGCGTCGCCCTGCGCCCGCGGGCGCTGATGCGCCTCGACCGCGGCACCTGGGCCACCAACCTGGTGAAGCTGGTGCTGATGCCGGCCCTGGTGCTGCTGCTGGCCCTGGGGCTGGGCCTCGACCCGGTGAGCCGCGACGTGGTCCTGCTGTTCGCCGCCCTGCCCACCGCCACCTCCGCCTATATCCTGGCCCGCCAACTGGGCGGCGATGCCGAGATGATGGCCGCGCTGATCACCGCCCAGACCCTGCTGGCGATGCTGACCCTGCCGCTATGGCTACGCCTGGCGAGCTAGATAAAAAACATTCGCATTCTTGTTGACACAATAAACGAGAATGATTACTCTTTCCTCAGTGGCGTTGATGAGGCGCCACTGCCAGGGCAGGACCCGCCAGTCTCCTGCCATGGTTTCTCCCTCCTCATTGCTAGTCACGGTCTTGTGCCACCCTCCCCGAGGGTGGCTTTTTTCGTTCACACGGTGCGCGAATAGCGGTTCTCCCCGGGATCGAGATAGGCGTCGAAGGCCATGGCCGCATTGCGCATCATCAGCCGGCCGGCGGGCAGCACCTCGATCGCGTCCCGGCGGATCGCCAGCAGGCCGTCGTCGGCCATTTCCTCGAGCTCGACGAGGGCGTCGGCGAAGGTGTCGCGGAAGTCGATGGCGTGACGCGCCTCGATGGCGGCGAAGTCGATGCGTCCGTGGCACATCAGGGCGTTGATCACGTCGCGGCGCAGGCGGTCGTCGGCGCTGAGCCGATAGCCACGCATCACCGGCAGCCCGCCCGCCGCCAGGCGATGCTGGTACTGGGCGGTCTCCTTGACGTTCTGGCCGTAGGTGTCGCCCACCCGGCCGATGGCGGTGATGCCCAGGCCGATCAGGTCGCAATCGGCATGGGTGGAGTACCCCTGGAAGTTGCGCTGCAGGGTGCCGTTCTCGCGGGCCAGGCTGAGCTCGTCCTCGGGCAGGGCGAAGTGATCCATGCCGATATAGACGTAGCCCGCCTCGGTGAGGCGGCGGATGGTCAGCTCCAGCAGTTCCAGCTTGCGCTCCGGCGGCGGCATGTCCTCGGGGCGGATCAGCCGCTGGGCCTTGAACAGTGCCGGCAGGTGCGCGTAGCTGTAGGCGGCGATGCGGTCGGGGCGCAGGGCGATGATCCTGTCCAGGGTGGTGTCGAAGCTGGCCACCGTCTGCAGTGGCAGGCCGTAGATCAGGTCGACGCTCACCGAGTCGAAGCCCGCCTCGCGGGCCGCGGCCACCAGCGCCACCACCTGCGCCTCGCTCTGCACGCGATTCACCGCCTCCTGCACCTCGGGATCGAAGTCCTGCACCCCGAAGCTCAGGCGGTTGAAGCCCAGCTCGCGCAGCGCCTGGATCTGCCCGGGGGTCACGGTGCGCGGGTCCACCTCCAGGGAGAACTCCCGTGCCTCGGGCTCGGCGAAGTGGAAGGCGGCGTCCAGGCTCGCCATCAGCTCGCCCAGCTGGGCGTGGCTCAGGTAGGTGGGAGTGCCGCCCCCCAGGTGGAGCTGGGTCATCCGCCGCGAGTCGTCGAACAGCGCCCCCTGGACGCGGATCTCCTGCTTGAGCCACTCGAGATACTCGGCGGCCCGCTCGCGGTTGTGGGTGATGATCTTGTTGCAGGCGCAGTAGTAGCAGAGGCTCTCGCAGAAGGGGATGTGCACATAGGCTGACAGCGGCTTGGGCGACGCGGGGCGGTTGCTGCGCTCGGCGGCCGCGCGGTAGTCGTCCTCGGCGAAGGCGGCGTGGAACTGCGGCGCCGTGGGGTAGGAGGTGTAGCGCGGCCCCGGGCGGTCGTACTTCTCCACCAGGTGGCGGTCGAAGGGCAGGTGATCTCGCATGGTCGAACGGCCTCTTGAAGATGCCGGGGAGTATGCCAGCCGCGGCGCGGCGCGTCGGTACCCTTCTGGAGGTAGGCACGACGCGGCGGCTACCCCCTCGGTGGGGGCCAGCCGGCGGCAAAGCAGGATGCCCCGCCTTGCAGCGTCGGATAAGATGTAGATACGTTGCATCTGTGGACACCCCGATCATCGGCGCGAGGCATCCGACATCCCATGCACCTGACCCGCTTCACCGACTACTCCCTGCGCGTGCTGCTCTACCTGGCGGTCAAGGGGGAACAGCGCTCGACCATCACCGAGATCGCCGAACGCTTCGACATCTCCCGCAATCACCTGATGAAGGTGGTCCAGGACCTGAGCCACCACGGCTACATCACCGCCATCCGCGGCAAGAACGGCGGCCTGCTGCTGCAGCGCGACCCGGCATCGATCTCGCTCGGCGAGCTGGTGCGCACCACCGAGCGCGACCTGGACCTGGTGGAGTGCTTCGGCGAGCGCAACGAGTGCGTGATCACCCCGGCCTGCCAGCTCAAGCACGTCCTCGCCGAGGCCCTGGAGGCCTTCATGGCCGTGCTCGACCGCTACACCCTGGCCGACCTGCTCGGTCCCCGCCGCCCGGGGCTGATCCGCCTGCTGCATATCGAGGAACTGCCCTCCGCCTCCTGAGGCCCCGCCGCCCACCGGGCCGCAGGCCGACATGACCCTCGGTACCGGCCACCGCTGACCGGGCCGGGACAGGCCGGCGGCACTCTGGCACCATGTGGGCTTTTCGGCGGGAGAGGCCTCCCTCTCGCCCCGGGAACGTCCCTGCCAGAGGAACACCGCCATGCTCCAGCGCCTCGTCCCGTCCATCCTCCTCATGCTGCTCGGCCTGGCCCTGGCCGGCCCCGTCAGCGCGCTGCAGTTCAACACCGCCGAGGTCGAGCGCCACGACGCCTGGCAGTCGATGACCCTGGTGCTCGGCGAGGAGCGTCTCTACCGCGCCGCGGAGGGCGACAGCTACGGCGACTCCCTGTTCAGCGTCAACTACACCCCCGGCGCCTGCGACGCCCCCTGGCTGGAGCTGCGCGTCGACCTGGGCGAGCGCCAGCCCGAGAGCCGCACGGTGAACCGGGTGCCCGCCGACCTGCGGGTCGACCACGAGACGATCCACACCGGCCGCGGCGAGTTCCGCGTCGAGCGCGGCGACAGCGGCTTCTACGTGCACTTCGACCTCGACGACCGGCCGCTGCTGCTGGACGAGTTGCGCCGCGGCGAGACCCTGCGGCTGCGCCTGATGCGCGGCCCCGACGACCCCTGGTTCATGGTCTTCGCCCTGGCCGGCGCCGACGCCGCCATGGACCGCGCCCAACGCGCCTGTCGCGCGGCGGTACGCTGACAGGCGCCGCCCGGCGCCGTATGCTGGACGCCGAGTCATCCATCACCCAGGACCCGACGAGACCATGCGACGCCTCTCCCTTGCCCTGCTGCTCACCGCCGCGCTGCCGACCCTCGCCTTCGCCCAGGCCGCTGCCGACCCCGATGTCGTCCTGCACACCAGCGAGGGCGCCATCGGCCTCGAACTGTTCGAGGAAGAGGCGCCGCAGAGCGTCGAGAACTTCCTCGCCTATGCCGAGGCGGGCCACTACGACGGCACCCTCTTCCACCGGGTGATCGACGGCTTCATGATCCAGGGCGGCGGCTTCGACGCCGACTTCCAGCAGAAGCCCACCCGCGAGCCGATCGACAACGAAGCCGACAACGGCCTCTCCAACCGCCGCGGCACCCTGGCCATGGCGCGCACCGGCGATCCCCACTCGGCCACCGCCCAGTTCTTCATCAACGTCGCCGACAACCCCTCCCTCGACCACGTCAGCCCGCAGTCCGGCCGAACCTGGGGCTACGCGGTGTTCGGGCGCGTGGTAGAGGGCATGGAGGTGGTGGACACCATCAAGCGCCTGCCCACCGGCAACCGCGGTCGCTTCCAGGATGCGCCCCAGGAGGCGGTGGTGATCGAGCGTGCCGAGATTCGCCGAGAGCTCCGCTGAGGCCGCCATGCGCAACCGCTACCTGCTGATGCGCCACGGCCACAGCCAGGCCAACGCCCGCGGGATCATCGTCAGCAGCCCCGAACGCGGACTCGACGACTTCGGCCTCTCGCCCACCGGCGAGGCCCAGCTCGAGGCCCTGCTGGCCGACTGGCGCTGGCCGGCCCCGACCCAGGCACTGCACTCCGACTTCCGGCGCACCACCGAGACCGCCGCCCGGGTGGCGGCATGCTTCGGCCTGGCCCTGGAGCCCGAGCCGCGCCTGCGCGAGCGCCACTTCGGCGAGCTGGAGGGCCAGGGCGACGACCGCTACCCGGAGGTCTGGGCCCGCGACGCCGAGGCCTCCGACCACCGCGCCTTCGGCGTGGAGCCGGTGAGTGCCGTGGCGACGCGCATGCGCGCGGTGGTCGACGCCCTGGAGGCGCGCCACCGCGGCGAGACCCTGCTGCTGGTCAGCCACGGCGACCCGCTGCAGATCCTGCTCGCCGCCCTGGAGGGCCAGCCACTGACCCGCCACCGCGACCGCGCACCGCTGGCCCCGGCCAGCATCACGCCGTTCGGCGACTGACGGACGAGGGAGGCTGACGTGGCGAGGCTGCTGTTCCGGCTGGGTAACGTGCCCGACGAGGAGGCCGAGGAGGTGCGGGCCCTGCTCGAGGAGCACGGCTTCGACACCTACGAGAGCCGGGCCGGCTTCTGGGGCCTGGGGGTGGCGGCGATCTGGCTGCGCGACGAGGCGCGCTATACCGAGGCCCGCGAGGTCCTCGACGCCTACCAGCGGGGGCTCAGCGAACGGGTCCGCCGGGAGCGCGACGACCTGGCCGCGCGGGGCGAGGCCCCCACACTGTGGAAGCGGCTGCGCCACCATCCCGGGCGGATCCTGCTGCTGGCCATCGCCGCCCTGGCGATCCTCGCCGCCTCGACCCTGCCCTTCCTGGGCCTGATCGACTGACCCGCGACCACCACGCCAGACGACGACGCCCCCGCCGGCCGGGGCCGACGGGGGCGTCGTTCGGTGGTGAGGGCGTCCCCTCCCGAGATCAGCTGCGGATCAGGTGGTCGAAGGCCCCCAGGGCGGCGCGGGAGCCCTCGCCCATGGCGATGACGATCTGCTTGTAGGGCACGGTGGTCACGTCGCCGGCGGCGAAGATGCCGGGCACGCTGGTCATGCCGCGCTCGTCGGTGATGATCTCGCCGCGCTCGGAGAGCTCGATGGGCGAATCCTTCAGCCACTCGGTGTTGGGCACCAGGCCGATCTGCACGAAGACGCCCTCCAGCTCCAGGTGGCGCAGCTCGCCGCTGGCCCGCTCCTCGTAGGTGAGGCCATTGACCCGGCTGCCGTCGCCGTTCACCGCGGTGGTCCGGGCCCCCTTGATGATCTCGACGTTGGGCAGGCTGGCCAGCTTCTTCTGCAGCACGTCGTCGGCGCGCAGCTCGTCCATGAATTCGATCAGGGTGACCCGGGCCACCAGGCCGGCCAGGTCGATGGCCGCCTCGACGCCGGAGTTACCGCCGCCGATCACCGCCACGCGCTTGCCCTTGAACAGCGGGCCGTCGCAGTGCGGGCAGTAGGCCACGCCCTTGTTGCGGTACTCGGCCTCGCCGGGCACGCCCATCTCGCGCCAGCGGGCACCGGTGGCCAGCACCAGGGTCCTGGCCTTGAGGCTGGCGCCGGATTCGAAGCGTACCTCGTGCTCGCCGCCCGGGCGGGGAGCCGGCACCAGCTCGATGGCGCGCTGCAGGTTCATGATGTCGACCTCGTACTCCTTGACGTGCTCCTCCAGCGCTGCGGCCAGCTTGGGGCCCTCGGTCTGGGGCACGGAGATGAGGTTCTCGATGGCCAGGGTATCGAGGACCTGGCCGCCGAAGCGCTCCGCGGCCACGCCGGTGCGGATGCCCTTGCGCGCGGCGTAGACAGCCGCCGCGGCGCCGGCGGGGCCGCCACCGATCATCAGGGTATCGAAGACCGGCTTCTCGCCGAGCCTGGCGGCCTCGCGCTCGGCGGCGCCGGTGTCCACCCTGGCCAGGATCTGCTCCAGGCTCATGCGGCCCTGGTCGAAGGGCTCGCCGTTGAGGTAGACGCTGGGCACCGACATGATCTCGCGCTTCTCTACCTCGTCCTGGAACAGCGCGCCGTCGATGGCCACGTGGCGCACCTTCGGGTTGAGGATGGCCATCAGGTTGAGCGCCTGGACCACGTCGGGGCAGTTCTGGCAGGAGAGCGAGAAGTAGGTCTCGAAGTGCAGCTCGCCCTCGAGGCCCTTGATCTGCTCGATCACATCACTGCTGGCCTTGGGCGGATGGCCGCCGATCTGCAGCAGCGCCAGCACCAGGGAGGTGAACTCGTGGCCCATGGGAAGGCCGGCGAACACCAGGCCGGTGTCCTCGCCGGGGCGGTTCAGGGCGAAGGACGGGCGACGCGCGTCGCTGCCGTCGGTGCGCAGGGCGATCTTGTCGGTCAGGCCGACGATGTCGGTCAGCAGGCCGTGCAGCTCCTGCGACTTGGCGCCGTCATCGAGGGACGCGACGATCTCGAAGGGCTGGGTGACCTTGGCCAGGTAGGCCTTGAGCTGGTTTTTCAGATTGTCGTCCAACATGACAGCGTTCCTTCATGTTCGGGTTTCGGGATCACGAGGGGGCCGTGCGATGGCCATGCGGCACCGCCATGGGTCTCGTGATGCGAAAACGGGGCCCCGGGCAGGGGATGCCCGGGGAAGGGCGGCGAGGCCCGGGGCGGGGCCTCGCAATATTTCTACTTGGGAAACTGCTGATTCATGTCGCGAGCGAAGAGAGGTTGGCCGCCGCCGGAGCGCAGAAACCGGAGCCTATGCGGTACTAGGTGAGGATTTCGAGCACCGCCGGCGGCCAAGATATCGAGCGCAGCAATGAATCAGCGTTTCCTTAGATCTTGCCGACCAGATCCAGGGAGGGAGCCAGGGTCTCTTCGCCTTCTTCCCACTTGGCCGGGCAGACTTCGTTCGGGTTGGCACGCACGTACTGGGCGGCCTTGACCTTGCGCAGCAGCTCCTCGGCATTGCGGCCGATGTTGCCGGCGTTCAGCTCGATGATCTGGATCTTGCCGTCCGGGTCGACGACGAAGGTGCCACGCTCGGCAATGCCGTCTTCCTCGATCAGCACCTCGAAGTTGCGCGAGATGGCATGGGTCGGGTCGGCCAGCATCGGATAGGTCAGCTTGCCGATGGTCTCGGAGCTGTCGTGCCAGGCCTTGTGGGTGAAGTGGGTGTCGGTGGAGACGCTGTAGATCTCGACGCCCAGCTTCTTGAACTCCTCGTAGTTGTCCTGCAGGTCGCCCAGCTCGGTGGGGCAGACGAAGGTGAAGTCGGCCGGGTAGAAGAAGAAGATGCTCCACTTGCCCTTCAGCTTCTCTTCGGTCACCTCGACGAACTCGCCGTTATAGTAGGCGGTGGCCTTGAACGGCTTGACTTCGGTGTTAAGCAGGGACATCGAACGGTGCTCCTCTAGACTTTCGTTGAATGTAGCGGGTGAATACGGGAGGCATGGTAGCCCGCCCGGGTTGATAGCGTAAATTGAATGGTGCCATGGCGCCGATAATTCAACCCTATGGCCCATCACGGCAGGCGGTCCCACACGCCTGCAGAGGGCACACGCCCGGGCCGAGCCCGGGCGTTCGTGCGGCGCCTCAGGCGTGGCCGGCGCTGAGGATATGGTGCAGGCCGGCACACTCCACCAGGGGATCCTCGCAGTTGACCACCACCTCGGTGTGGCCCAGCACATAGCCCTTGCCGGTGATGGTGTTCTCCACCACGGTGTGAGGGCCCTCCTCGCGGGTGCTGGTGAAGGTCCCGATGAAGCCGGTCTCGCGCAGCGAGACGGTCTCCAGGTGGTCGCCGGGGCGGATACGGCCCTCGTGGTGCATCAACGCCAGGCGCGCCGAGGTGCCGGTGCCGGTGGTGCTGCGGCAGATCACCCCCGGATGCACGTAGGTCGTCGAGCGTGAGCGATAGAAGTCGTCGGCCACCTGCTCCACCGGGCCCATGAAGTGCAGGAAGGGCAGCGGCCCCACGTCACCGAGGGTGTAGTGGGAGAAGCCGCGCTCGGCCTGGATCGCCTCGACGATCCTGTGGGCGCAGTCGGAGAGGGCGCGCTCCTCGTCCGGGGTCAGGTGGAAGCCCAGTTCGGCGGCGTCCACCAGGGCGTAGAAGCCGCCGCTGTAGGCCACCGAATAGGTCACGTCGCCCACTCTGGGGACGTGGATGCTGGCGCGGTAGGTGTCGATGTAGCTGGGCAGGCCCCCACAGGTGATCGCCTCCACCACGCCGCGTTCGACCTTGGCCTCGATGTTGACCAGGCCCGCCGGGGACTCCAGCTTGAAGTGCTGGACGCCCTCCTGCTTGGGCACGATACCCGCCTCCAGCACCGCCGTGGCGGTGCAGATGGTGTTCGAGCCGGAATAGATCGGGTAGCCCATCACCTCCATGATGATGTAGCCAGCGGCCGCCTCGGGGTCGGTGGCCGGCACGATCAGGTCCACCGACATCTCGGGGATGCCGTAGGGCTCATGCAACAACAGCTTGCGCAGGCCGTCGGCGTCGTCGCGCAGGTAGTGCATCTGGTCGCGTACGGTGGCGCCGGGCAGGGCGTCGATGCCACCCAGCACGATGCGGCTGACGTCGCCGCCGGCGTGGGTGTCCATCATCCTGAAGGTCAGCGATTGGCTCATGCCGGACCCTCCGGGTCGGCGAGGGCGAAAGGGGCACCGTGCTCCTCCCACTGGGCATCGGGCACGATGACGATCTTGCCGAGGAAGTTGCTACCGCGGCTGACGAAGTAGCGCTCCGCCGCGTGCAGGTCCGACAGCCGGAAGGCCGCGTGCAGTACCGGCTTGAGCCGGCCCTCGCGGATCCACGCGACGAGCTGCTCGGCCTCCTCGCGGGTGCCGTGGGAGACGCCGAAGATCTGCACCTGGTAGAGGTAGATGCGCGTCCACATGATCTCGCTGAGGTTGCCGCCGCTGGCCCCGGCGATAGAGAGCCGCGGGTAGCTGGTGCGCGCCTGCATGTCGCCGATCATGGTGTCGATGAAGCGGTCGGTCATCTCGCCGCCCACCAGGTCCATCACCGCGTCGATGGGCGTGCCGCCGGTGGCCTCGAGCACCCGCTCGACGAAGCTCGGCAGGTCACCGCGATCGATCACCGCCTCGGCGCCCAGCGCCAGCAGGGCGTCGGCCTTCTCGGGCTGGCTCACCGCATAGGGGATCGCCCCCACGATGCGACACAGCTGGATCAGCGCGGTGCCCACCCCGCCGCTGGCGCCGCTGACCAGCACCCGCTCGCCGGCGGCGACACGCGCCGAGGTCATCATATGGTAGGCGGTCTGGTAGGAGCACATGCCCATGGCGGCGAGCTCGGCATCCCGCAACTCCGGGTTGGGCACGTGGTGGAACTGGTCCGAGGGCAGGGCCACGTACTCGGCGAAGCCGCCGTCGGCGCCGTGACCATAGTAGTCGGGCGTCAGGTTGAGGTCGCGACGGGCATCGGCATAGAGGTTGAAGTCGAGCAGGCCGCGCTCGCCGATACGCCCGGCGTCGACGCCCTCGCCCACCGCCACTACGCGGCCGGCGATGTCGGCGCCCTGGATGCGCGGGAAGGTCAGGGTCGCCTCGCCGCCCATGGCGAAGGAGGTGACGTCGCCCTTGTCCTTGGTCGGGTAGAGCCCCTCGCGGGCCTTGCGGTCGGTGTTGTTCTTGGCGGTGGCGGTGACGCGCACCAGTACCTCGCCCGGCCCGGGCTGCGGGACGGGGACGTCGTCGCGGTAGACCAGCTTGTCGACGTCGCCGTGACCGGTCAGCAGCATGGCCGACATGGTGGCGGGAACGGGCGCGTCGGGGGTTGAAACTGCCATCTGCTGCCTCCTCGGTGGGGCCCCGTGCGGGGCGTGGGTTCCAGGCGAGACGATAGCAGACTCCCCCGGCCTCGACCGATAGGCCGGGGCCCCGGATCGACCGCCGATCCTTTTCGTTTTCGGGCCCGGAAATTGCGGTTTTTTTCTTCCCTACGCCTCGACCCGGTCGCGGCCGCCTTCCTTGGCCCGGTAGAGACAGCGATCGGCACGCCCGTAGAGCCGATCGAAGTCGTCGCCCTCCAGCGCCTCGGCCACCCCGATGCTGACCGTCAGGCGACGGCCGGCGGCCGCCCCGGGCAGCGGCATCTCGCCCACCGCCCGGCGGATCCGCTCGGCCAGGCGACGCGCCGCCGCCAGGCCGCTGTCGGGGACCAGGATGGCGAACTCCTCGCCGCCCAGGCGCACCACCAGGTCGACCCGGCGCGTCTGGTCCTCGAGGAGCCCGGCGAAGCCGATCAGCACCCGGTCGCCCAGGGGATGGCCGAAGGCATCGTTGACGCGCTTGAAGTGATCGAGGTCCAGCAGCAGCAGGCTCAGCGGAGTGCCATGTCGCGCCCGGCGCTCCAGTTCCTGGGCGGCGGCCTCCAGCAGGCGCCGGCGGTTGAACAGGCCGGTCAGTTCGTCGGTGCGGCTCTGCTCGCGCATCGCCTCGCGCTGGCGGTGCAGCTTGAGCAGCATGACCATCACCGCCCCCGCCGCCGCCAGCACCAGCAGCAGCAGGATGGCCACCGCCAGGGTCAGCCGCACCATCAGTCGACGCTGGTCGGCCGAGGCCTGGTGCAGCAGCTCGTTGAGCTCGCTGTAGGCCCAGGCGAGGCTCTCTTCCACCGCCATGCCCAGCTCGAGCAGTGCCTCGCGATCCGGCTCCGCCAGGCCCTCCTCCTCGGCCGCCGATACCGCCTCCGAGAGCCGGGGCAGGCGGGTCTCCACCCAGGCCAGCTCCTCGAGCAACGGCCGGTAGTCGGCCGGGGGAAGATCGCTGCGCTCCAGCTGGCGGCGGATCCCCTCGATCCTCAACGGGATCCGCCACAGCAGGTCGTTGGCCTGCGCCACATGCCCGGGGGACGGGCGAGCCAGCAGGTTATCCAGGCTCAGGCGCAGCCGCGTCGGGTCCTCCTGGGCACGTACGACGTCGGTGACCATGGCGGTGTAGTTGGCCCCCACCAGGCGCCGGGCCTCGGCCAGGTAGTAGCCGAAGGCCAGCGCACAGACGCCGGTCAGCAGCAGGAAGGCGAGCAGCAGGCGGGCACGCAGCTGTCGACTCGACAGCCGCCTCACAAGGCGCTGACCTCACGGATCGCCCAGATCCAGCGGCTCATGGGTTCGCTGCCCCGACGCACCGCTTCGACGTCCGCCGGCACCACCAGCATGAAGGGGCCGAGGTAATCGCGCGCCAGCGGCGCGCCGTCCAGACGGGTGACCAGCAGGTAGGCCTTCGCGTCGCGCTGGGCCGGGGTCAGGAAGGTGGTGTAGTCGTCGTGGGCGATGAAGCGCACCCGCCGCGCCTCGTCCAGCCCCTGGTCGGCCAGGAAGGCGTCCAGCCACACCCCGGAGAACCGCCCCTCCGGGCCCTCGGGATGGTGCATCTCCACGTGATGCAGCCCCGTTCGCTCGATCTCCTCGAGGGAGAGGCGGCGACTCTCGCTGCCCTGCGACACCACCAGGGTGACCTCCTCGGACTGGGCGGTGGCGGGCAAGGCGATGGCCAGCAGCAGCCCGCCGAGCAGCGACAGGAAAGGCAAAGGCCGAGCGAGGACGCGCATGACAGGCTCCCGGGATGCGGTGATGGGTCGACTATCGCCAACCCGAGCCTGGCTGTCCACGTTCGGCGACAGTGGCGTCTCAACGCCTGCCGAACGGCCGTGCCTCAGTCGCGCCGATTGACGGCGGCAATCGCCTCGCCGGTGTGGTGAATATGGGCGAGCAGGCAGCGCCCGGCCCGCTCGCCGTCGCGGGCCTTCAGCGCCTCGAGTATCTCGCGATGCTCCTCGGTGGACTGCTCCCAGCGTCCCAGCTGGTCCAGCGCCAGGTAACGGGCGCGCTCCAGCTGGCCCAGCAGGCGCCGGTGGGTCCTCTCCAGCACGGGGTTCTTGGCCCCCGAGACGATGAGCGCATGGATGCGCTGGTTGAGGGCGAAGTAGGCGTCGCGATCGCCCTGGTCGAGCAGCTTCTCCAGGCGCAACTGGAGCTTCTCCAGGCGCTTGAGCTCGCTGGCGGTCATGCGCTCGGCCGCCAGGGTGGCGGCCAGGCTCTCCAGCCCGGCCTCGACCTCGAACAGATGTTCCAGCTCCTGGGGATCGATCAGCGAGACCTGGGCGTTGCGGTTGCGTCGCAGCGTCACCAGGCCATCGTTGGCCAGCATCTTCAGGGCCTCGCGCAGCGGCGTGCGCGAGATCCCCAGCTGTTCGCACAGCTCCGGCTCGACCAGCCGCTGACCCGGGGCCAGGCGCCCGTGGACGATCAGGTCGTGCAGCGCCTCATAGGCTTCCTCCGCCAGCGAGGGGGTCGTGATACGCCGCCGCCCGAGCAGGGCAGCACCTTCCGTTGTCATGTCAACCATTCCTCTTCGGTGAGGAGACGCGGCGATTGTCTCCGAACTGTCGGCCAGGAAACAATCAATCGACGGATGTCGGGGCCTCGGCGATGCGACGCCCCACCAGCCCGGCGAGGGCCTCCGGAAGCCCCCGGCAACCCTTCTCGGGGGGCGGGGCGAAGCTGCCGCCGGAGGGCGGCGTGACCGCCATGTCGACGAGCGTCTGGGCCTGGTGCAGGGCACAGGTCACCCCGTCCAGGGCCGGTACCGGCAGACGGTCGGCCACGCTCCGGGCCAGGCCGGCCAGGGGAGCTCCGGCGAGGATCAGCACGTCGGCGCCATCATCCTGGACCGCCCGCTCGGCCAGGGCCACCAGGCGTTCGCCCTGGTCCTCCTGGACCCGGCCGATGTGCGCCAGGGGCTCGTCCAGGGCGCGGATGCTGGCCAGGCGGTCGGCGAAGCCATGCGCGGCGATGGCTTCACGATACCAGGCCTGGATGCGCTGGGAGATGGCGATCACCGAGAAGCGGCTGCCGACCTGGCAGGCGCTGACCAGGGCGGCCTCGGTCATGCCCACCACCGGGATGGGCAGGATCTCGCGCAGGGCGGTGAGGCCCGGGTCGCCGAAGGCGGCGACCACCACGGCGTCGTGGCCGACATGTCGCTCGGCCGCCACCTGCATGGCGGCATAGCCGCCGATCTGGGCCTCGGCGCGGGTCTCGATGTAGGCCACCCCGAAGGGGGCGGTGGCCAGGGTCAGCTGGGTACCGGGCCGGGTGCTGCGTCGCGCCTCGGCCTCGATCAGCCGCGTCACGTCGCGGGAGATGTTGGGATTGATGACGAGGAGTCGCATGGCGTGTTCCTTGGATCGTTATGGTGTTGGGGCGGCTCAGTAGCCCAGGGCGCGGGGCAGCCAGGTGACGATGCCCGGGAAGGCGATGCAGGCGATCAGCACGGCGTACTGGAAGGCGATGAAGGGCCAGGCGCTCTTCATCAGTTCGTTGAGGCTGATCTTGGAGATGCCGCACATCACGAACAGCAGCACGCCCACCGGCGGCGTCATCATGCCCACCACCAGGTTCATCACGAACAGGAAGCCGAACAGCAGCGGATCGATGCCGTAGGCCAGGGCGATGGGCGCCAGCAACGGCACCAGCATGATGTAGGCGGCGTTGGACTCGATGAACATGCCCACCCCGATCAGCAACGCCATCACCAGCAGCAGGAACACCAGCGGATCCTGGGTGACGCCCTGCAGCCAGCTGGTCAGCTGCATGGGGATCAGGTCGATGGTGAAGGCGAAGGTCATGGTGGAGGCGAAGGCGATCAGTGCGCCGACCATGGCGGCGGTCACCGCGGCGTTGAACATCGCCTTGGGCAGATCGGCCAAGCGCAGCTGGCGGGTCACGAAGAAGCCGATCACCAGCGCATAGACCACGGCGATGGCCGCCCCCTCGGTGGGGGTGAAGGCCCCGGCGACGATGCCGCCCACCACCACGATGGGCATCAGCAGGATCGGCAGGGCCCGCCAGGTCTGCACCAGCACGTGCCTGAGGCCGATCACGCCCCCCGCCAGGGGATAGCGGCGACGCATGGCGATGAACGACGCCAGCCCCATGAACCCCAGGGCGAGGATGATGCCCGGCACCACGCCGGCCATGAACAACCCGCCCACCGAGACCGAGGAGCCGGCCATCAGCGCATAGACGATCATGGCATTGCTGGGCGGGATGATGGCCCCCAGGTTGGCCGCGGAAGCGACCACGGCGCTGCTGTAGCCGGTGTCGTACTGCTGGCGCATGGAGGGCACCAGCGAGCTGCCCAGTGCGCTGGCGCTGGCCACGGCGGCCCCGCTCACCGCCGCCAGCACCATGCCGGCGACGATGGCCACATGGGCCAGGCCACCGTGCACGCGGCCGATCAGCGAGTTGGCGAAGTCCACCAGGCGCTGCAGGATGCCGGCGGCCACCATCAGCTCGCCGGCCAGCATGAACAGCGGGATGGCCATCAGCGGGAAGCTGTTGACCGAGTGCATCATGCGCTGGGGCAGCACCGTGAAGTCCATGCCGCCCACGTAGAGGCCCACCAGCGACGCCAGGCCCAGGGCGAAGGCCAGGGGCATGCGCAGCAGGGCGAAGCCCAGGAAGGTGAAGATGATGGCCGGGGTCATGATGCGGTCCCTCCACGGCGTTCGGGCGCGCTGGGCAGGGGCTCGAGGCGCAGGGCCTGGGCCACCAGGTGCAGGCAGCTGTGGCCGGCGCAGACCAGCACGGCGATGTAGAAGACGGCGGCGGTGATCGGCAGGGTCGGCATCAGCTCCTGCCACTTGCTGGCCACGGCGCCGAGGCTGATCCAGAACAGCGCGGCCATCATGGCGGCGCCGATCCAGGCCATCAGCTGGGCCAGGCGCCGCTGCAGCGCCTCGGGAAAGTGGGAGACCAGGGCGTCGATCCCTACGTGGATGCCCACCTTGATGCCGTGAGGGATGGCCAGGAAGATCGCCCACACGAAGAACAGGCGCGACAGCTCGTCGGCGGAGTCGATGGACCCGGCCAGCACGTAGCGGGTGAAGACCTGGGCCGAGACCAGCAGGGTCATCATGCCCATGGCCACCAGGATGGCGTAGTAGGACGTCCGGTCGAGCAGCGCCAGAAGGTGCAGGAAGTGGCGCTTGACCGGGCTGGAGGCGTGCGCCTCCAGCCGCTGCCAGGCGGGTGTCATGATTCGAGCTCCTCGAGCACCCGGTCGACCACCTCGGCGCCGATCTTGTCGCGCAGGTCGTCCACCACCCCCTGGCTCGCCTCGCGCAGGGCGGCACGGGTGTCGGCGTCGATCGGGGTGAACTCCATGCCGCGCTCGATCAGCGTCTCGCGGGCCGCCTCGTCCTCCTCGGCGGCGGTCTGGCGCTGCCAGGCCACGGCTTCGTCCATGGCCTCCTGGACCGCCTGCTGGTGTTCCTCGCTCAGGCCGTCGAAGGTATCGCGGTTGGCCACCACCACGATGAAGTCATAGAAGTGCCCGCTGTCGGAGAGATGCTGCTGAACCTCGTCCAGGCGCTTGGTGCTGATGATGCTGTAGGGGTTCTCCTGGCCATCCAGCACGCCCTGCTGCAGGGCGCCGTAGACCTCGTTGATGTCCATGGAGACCGGGTTGGCGCCGATGGCGCGGAAGGTGTCCAGGTGGGTCTCGTTGGGCTGCAGGCGAATCTTCAGGCCTTCGAAGTCCTCGATAGCCTCGATGGGCCGCTCGCTGTTGGTCACGTGACGGAAGCCCAGCTCCATGTAGCCCAGGGCGGTGAAGCCCTTCTCGGCCAGCTTCTCGTCGAGCAGCTCGCCCACCTCGCCATCGATCAGTTCGAAGGCCTCCTCGCGGCTGTCGAAGGCGAAGGGCAGGCTCAGGGCCTCGAGTTCGGGCACGGTGCGCGACAGGTAGGAAATGCCGATCCAGGTGCCGGCGATGACGCCGGTGCTGACCTGGTCGACGTTCTCCCCGGCGCCACCCAGCTGCATGTTGGGGAACAGCTCCGCGGTGACCTCGCCGTCGGTGCGCTCGGCGAGCTGCTCCTGGAAGATCTCCATGGCACGGCTGCTGGAGTGGTCGTCGGTGAAGTTGCCGCCGAAACGCAGGTTCTCGGCGCTGGCCATCAGCGGCGTCCCCAGGCCCAGGGCCAGGAGCAGGACGGCGGCACGGTTGGCAGGGCGCGTTGTTGTTGTCATGCGGGAATCCTCTTCGTTGAGCGGGTGGGGAAAATCGCCCCCTGGGTGATGCCGGGCGACTAGGAGAAACCATAGGACAGGCTTCACAGAAATACAAAATACCGAATACTGTTTTTTTATTTTTTGTTATAAAACAAATACTTGATCTTTTATTTTTTGGCGCTTTTATGCCGAACCGGCAAATTCGACTTGCAAAATCGCGCGGCTGTGCAAGGCTTTATTGGGTACACCGGATACAGTATACAGAATTTCAAGAACAACCCTGGAGCCCCCATGGACCGCACCCTGATCGGCATGCTCACGCCCTCCTCCAACACCGTGCTGGAGCCCTATACCGCGGCCCTGCTGCGCGACCTCTTCCCCAGTGTCACGGCCCACTTCCAGCGCTTCACGGTCCGCGAGATCTCGATGCGCGACGACGCCCTGGCCCAGTTCGACCCGGCCCCGCTGCTGGAGGCCGCGCAGCGACTCAACGACGCGCGCATGGACGTCATCGCCTGGAACGGCACCTCGGCCAGTTGGCTCGGCTTCGAGACGGACCGGCGGCTGTGCGTGGCCATCACCGAGGCCACCGGGGCGCCGGCCACCACCAGCGTGCTGGCGCTCAACGAGGTGCTCGAGCGCACCGGCGTCACGCGCCTCGGCCTGGTGACGCCCTATCTCGACGACATCCAGGCGGCCATCGTCGCCAACTACGCCGCGGAGGGCATCGAGGTGGTGAGCGAGCGCCATCTCAATGATCGCGGCAACTTCTCCTTCTCCGAGGTCGACGAGGCCACCCTGGCGGGGCTGGTGCGCGAGGTGGCCGCGGCGCAGCCCCATGCCATCACCATCCTGTGCACCAACCTGCGCGGTGCCGGCATCGTGCCGGCGCTGGAGCGCGAACTCGGCATCCCCATCTACGACTCGGTCAGCGTGACGGTGTGGAAGACGCTGGCCCTGGCCGGCATCGACCCCGCCCGCCTCGCGGGCTGGGGGCAACTCTTCCAGGACCCGCGCCTCGGCGCGTGACGTCATGGATACACCCCAACAACTTCAACGACGAGGTGACACCATGCCCATCAAGTTCCCCCTCAAGCACCTGGCCCTGGGCGTTTCGCTGGCCGGCGGCCTGTTCGCCGGCGGCCTGGCCCAGGCGGAGACCCCGCTACGGGTCGTCGGCAACTTCTCCGGCAACAAGCTGCACGTGGACGAGGTCGAGCGGCCCTTCTTCGAGGAACTGGGCGCCCGCGACGACGTCTCGGTGGTCTACAACACCATGGACGCCATCGGCGTGGAGGCCGCCGACGCCCTGCGCAACATCCGCTCCGGGGCCTTCGACGTGATGTCGGTGCAGATCGGCATGGCCTCCCGCGACGAGCCCTTCCTCGAGGGCATCGACCTGGCCGGCGTCTCGCCGGACCTCGACGCCCAGCGCGAGGCCGTGGATGCCGTGCGCGAGGCCTTCGACGCTCGCCTGCAGGAACGCTTCAACGCCAAGCTGATGACGCTGTGGCCCTTCGGTCCGCAGATGATGTTCTGCAACGGCGACATCGACGACGTCGGCGACCTCTCCGGCAAGAAGGTCCGCGTCTTCACGCCCTCCATGTCGCGCCTGGTGGAGGGGCTCGGCGCCGCGCCGGTGACCCTGCAGTTCAGCGAGGTCTACCTGGCGCTGCAGCGCGGGGTGACCGACTGCGGCGTGACGGCGCCCTCGGCGGGCAACAACGGCAAGTGGCCCGAGGTCACCGACACCTTCGTGCCGCTGCCGCTCTCCTACTCGGTGCAGGGCCACTTCATGAACCTGGACACCTGGAACCGCTTCGACGAGGCCCAGCAGCGGGAGCTGACCGAGGCCTTCGGGCGGCTCGAGGAGCAGATGTGGGAGCTGGCCTACGAGGTCAACGACGACGCCATCGCCTGCAACACCGGCCAGGAGGGGTGCTCGCGTCACGAGGCCTACGACATGGCGCTGGTGGAGATCGACCCGGCGTCCCGCGAGCGGGTGGCGGCCATCACCCAGGAGGCGGTGCTGCCGGTCTGGGCCGAGACCTGCAGCGAGCAGTACACGAGCTGCGTCGAGGTATGGAACGACACCGTGGGTGATGCCGCCGGCATGACCATTTCCCAGTAACGCCGAGGCCGCGCCCCGGCCGGCCCGGGGCGCGGCGGGAGGATTCCGATGCCTTCACCACAACCCTACCTGCTGGCCCGGCGGCTGGCCCACGGCGCCGCCATCGCCGCCGGCTATGCCGCCCTGGGCCTGTCGCTGCTGATCACCTTCGAGGTGCTGGCCCGCAAGCTGTTCGGCTTCTCGCTGCAGGGCGTCGACGAGATCGGCGGCTACGTCCTGGCCATCGGGGTGTCGTTCAGCTTCGCCTACGCCCTGCTGCACCGGGCCCACACTCGGGTCGACGTGCTGCTGACACGCCTGCCCGGCTGGCTGCAGGCGCCGCTCAACGTCCTGGCCATGCTGATGCTGGCGGCCTTCTCGTCCTTCATGCTGTGGCGGGCCATCGAGACGCTCGGGGAGACCCTGGAGTTCGGCAGCCTGGCCAGCACGCCGCTGCAGACGCCGCTGTGGATTCCCCAGGGCCTGTGGGTGATCGGGCTGGGCGTATTCACCATCCTGACCGTGCTGCTGGCGGCACGCGCCCTGCTGCTGCTGGTCGGTGGCCGGCTCGCGATCCTCGACCGCGACTACGGCCCGCGCACCACCGACGATGAGCTGGATGAGGCTCGCCAGGACTACGGCGGCGGCACTCCCGCCGAGCCGGGGAGGGCCGTCTCATGATCGGCGCCTTCGAGGTGATGGTCGGCTTCTTCCTCATGCTGGGGATGATGGCGGCCGGCATCCACGTGGCGGTGGCGATCTTCACCGTCGCCACCCTGGGGACCCTGATGTACCTGGGCACGCCGGTGCTCTACTCCTTCGGCGACACCCTGTGGGGCACCCTCAACGACTTCCTCCTCACGGCCATCCCGCTGTTCATCCTGCTGGGGGAGCTACTGCTGCGCAGCGGCATCACCGAACGGATGTACAGCGCCCTGTCGGTATGGCTGGACCGCCTGCCCGGCGGCCTGCTGCACACCAACATCGGCGCCTCCTCGGTGTTCGCCGCCATGTCCGGCTCCTCGGTGGCCACGGCGGCCACCATCGGCACCGTGGCCCTGCCGGCCTTCGCCGAACGCGGCTACAGCGAGCGGCTGGCGCTGGGCACCCTGGCGGCCGGGGCGACCCTGGGCATCCTGATCCCGCCGAGCATCAACATGATCATCTACGGGGCCATCACCAACACCTCCATCGGCAAGCTGTTCATCGCCGGCATCCTGCCCGGGCTGGCCCTGGCGGGGGCCTTCATGCTGACGATCATGGCCTTCAGCCTGCTGCGTCCCGGCGTGGTGGGGCAGGCCTCCGAGCGCGTCTCGCTGCGCCAGCGCCTCGCCTCCCTGGTGGACCTGCTGCCGCCGGCCGGCGTCTTCGCCGTGGTCATCGGCAGCATCTACAGCGGCTGGGCGACCCCCACCGAGGCCGCGGCGCTCGGCGTCGTCGCCGCCCTGGGGCTGGCCGCCTGGCGGCGCAAGCTGACGCTGGCGATGCTGCACGAGTGCTTCCTGTCGATGGCCCGCACCACGGCCATGATCATGTTGATCATCGTGGCGGCCTTCTTCCTCAACTACGTCGTCGGCATCCTCGGCATCCCCACCACCCTGACCCGTTGGGTGGCCGACCTGGGGCTCACGCCGCTGGGGCTGATCCTGGCGCTGGTGGTCTTCTACCTGGTGCTGGGCTGCTTCCTCGAGACCCTGTCGATGATGATCGCCACCGTACCCATCGTGGTGCCCATGGTGGTGCAGTTCGGCTTCGACCCGGTGTGGTTCGGCATCTTCCTGGTGATCATGATGGAGATCTCGCTGATCACCCCGCCCATCGGCATGAACCTCTACGTGGTACAGGGCGTGCGCGGGCGCGGCTCCATTACCGACGTGATGGCCGGCAGCCTGCCCTTCCTGGCCATCATGCTGCTGTTCGTGCTGCTGATCATCCTGTGGCCCGGCCTGGTGCTGTGGCTGCCCGAGGCCATGGGCTAGGCCCCCCGACAACGACGAGGCAAGCGACATGACACGTTTCGATATCCTGATCAAGAACGGCCGCCTCATCACCGCGGCCGACAACTACCACGCCGACATCGGCATCAAGGACGGATGCATCGTCGCCCTGGGCCAGGGCCTGGAGGACGCCGCCGAGGTGATCGACGCCGGCGGCCTGTGGGTGATGCCCGGCGGCATCGATGCCCACTGCCACCTGGACCAGCCGCTCGGCGACGGCGCGGTGATGGCCGATGACTTCCTCACCGGCACCCGCTCGGCGGCCTGCGGCGGCACCACCACGGTGATCCCCTTCGCCGCCCAGCAGAAGGGCCAGGGCCTGCGTGCCGCGGTGGAAGACTACCACCGGCGCAGCGAGGGCAAGGCCTCCATCGACTACGCCTTCCACATGATCGTCACCGACCCCACCGAGACGGTGCTCACCGAGGAGCTGCCGGCGCTGATCGAGGAGGGCTACAGCTCCTTCAAGATCTATCTCACCTACGACGACCTCAAGCTCAACGATCGCGAGGTGCTGGAGGTGCTGGCCATGGCCCGCCGCGAGGGCGGCATGGTGATGGTCCACGCCGAGAACGCCGACTGCATCGCCTACCTCACCGAGCTGCTCGAGTCCCGGGGCCAGACGTCGCCCTACTACCACGGCGTGGCCCACTCGGCGATCGCCGAACGCGAGGCCACCCACCGCGCCATTTCGCTGGCCGAGCTGATCGACGTGCCGCTGCTGGTCGTGCACGTCTCCGGCCCCGAGGCCATCGAGCAGATCCGCTGGGCCCAGGGCCGCGGGTTGCGCATCTACGGCGAGACCTGTCCCCAGTACCTGATGCTCACCGCCGACGACCTGGACCAGGAGGGCTTCGAGGGCGCCAAGTGCGTATGCAGCCCGCCGCCCCGGGACCCGGCGGCCCAGGAGGCGGTGTGGCAGGCGCTGGAGAGCGGCGTCTTCCAGGTCTTCTCCTCCGACCACGCCCCCTTCCGCTACGACGACCCCAAGGGCAAGAAACTGCACGGCGACGACGCCGGCTTCCACCATATCCCCAACGGCATCCCGGGCCTGGAGACCCGGCTGGCCATCCTGTTCTCCGAGGGGGTGGTCAAGGAGCGTATCGACCCGACCCGCTTCGTGGCCCTGACCGCCACCAACCCGGCCAAGATCTACGGCCTCTACCCGCGCAAGGGCACCATCGCCATCGGCAGCGACGCCGACCTGACCCTGTGGGACCCCGAGGCCCGCACCCGGGTGCGTAACGCGAGTCTGCACCATGCGGTGGACTACACCCCCTACGAGGGGCTGGAACTCACCGGCCGCCCGGTGCTGACCCTGTGCCGGGGCCAGGTGGTGTCGCGCGACGGCGAGCCCACGGTCGAGCCGGGCCACGGGCGCTTCCTGACCTGCGACAAGCCGCAGCCGGCGCGTCCGCGCGGTGCCGCCAAGGGGTTCTGAGCCATGCCCGCGGATCAGCGGCAGAAGGGCCAGATCTCGAACAGGCCGTCGCAGCGGAGCTCCGCCTCGCAGGCGGCCAGCTGGCCCCGGTAGCGCGCGGCATTCGCCGCCACCTGGCGAGCGGCCCGCCGTACGGCGGGCTTGCCGCGCCAGGAACCGCTACGGTAGCCACCCTGACCCTCATGGTAGGCCAGGTAGAGATGCTCGGGGTTATGCAGGGAGACACCGGCCATGCGATGGGTACGGGCGTTGTACCAGCCGATGAAATCGGTGGCGTGCTTCATGTGGGTGCGCCTCGCGAACAGCCGCCCGGCATCGTCCTCGTACTCGCCCCACACCGGATCCTGGGCCTGGGCATAGCCGTAGGCCGAGGAGGGCCGAGTCCAGGGGATGAAGCCGAGCAGCTTGCGACGTGGCGGCTTCACATGGCTGCGGAAACTGGACTCGCGCTCGATGAACGCCATCTGGGTGGCGATGGGCGTGCCCCAGCGCTCCTCGGAGGCATGCGCATAGTCATACCAGTCGGGTTGCTCGCGGAAGATCTCGCAGATATTGGACTGGTTCTCGGGTGGCGCCGGGGCCAGCATGGCGCAGCCAGACAAGCCCATCAGCAAGACGGCCCCCACAAGGCCTCGCAGCGACCGGGGACGGACGCGATCTCGGGGGAGGAAATCGGGGATACGGATATTGGCCATGATGTCCACTATGCCTTAGGGCCTGGATTCATGGAATCACGGCATCAAGGTACTCAGTCGGCGGGCCCGATCAGGTGCTTGACCTCGAGGTATTCGGCCAGGCCCCAGGGACCGAGTTCGCGGCCGATGCCGCTGATCCCGAAGCCGCCCCAGCCCGCCTCGGGCAGTACCAGCTGCTCGCTGTTGACCCAGATGCTGCCGGCGCGCAGTGCCCGGCCCACCCGCCGGGCGCGCTCGACATCGCCGGCGATCACCGTGGCGGCCAGGCCGAAGGGACTGGCGTTGGCCAGCTCGATGGCGGCCTCGTCGCTGGAGACGCTGCGCCCGCAGAGCACCGGCCCGAAGATCTCCTCCCGCCACAGGCGGCTCTCGACCGGGACATCGCGGTAGAGGGTGGGCGCGACGAACTCGCCGCGCGCCGGCAGCCGGCGATGGCGGGCATCGCGCACCGCCACCAGGCCCTCCTCGCCGGCCACCGCCAGGTAGCGCTCCACGGCCTCGCGCTGGCGGGAACTGGTCATGGGGCCCATGTCCGTCTCGTCGGCCAGCGGATCCCCCAGGCGGATGGCGTCGAGGCGTTCGCCCAGGGCCGCGTAGAGGGACTCGGCCAGGGCCTCATGGACGATCAGCCGCGAGGTGGCGGAGCAGACCTGCCCGGAGTTGAAGTAGATGCCCGCCATCACCCAGTCGGCGGCCCGCTCCACGTCGGCGTCATCCAGCACCAGGATGGGCGACTTGCCGCCCAGCTCCAGGGAGATGTTGCGGACCCCCTCGGCCGCCGCGCGCATCACCTTCTCCCCCACCGCGTTGCTGCCGGTGAAGGAGAGCTTGTCGACGCCGGGGTGGACGGTCAGCGGCGCCCCGATGCCGTCGCCGTCGCCGTGCACCAGGTTGAGCACGCCGGCGGGCAGGTCGCTGGCCGCGGCGATCTCGGCCAGCGCCTGTTCCGGCAGCGGCGTGACCTCGGAGGGCTTGAAGACGATCGTGCAGCCCGCGGCCAGGGCCGGGGCGATCTTCCAGGCGCTGGTCACCAGCGGGAAGTTCCAGGGGGTGATCAGGCCCACCACCCCGACGGGGTCCTCGTAGACCTGGGCCCGGATGCCCTCGGCGCCGTGGTCGACCCGGCGTCCCTGGCGCGCCTCCAGGTCGGCGGCCCGGGCAGCGTAGTAGCGGTAGCAGGCGATGGCATCGTCGAGGTCCACGCCGGCCTCGGCCAGCGCCTTGCCGTTGTTGCGGGACGACAGCCGCATCAGCTCGTCCCGCCGGGCCGCCAGGGCCTCGGCGAAGGCCGACAGGTAGGCGGCGCGCCGCGTGCCGCCCAGCGCCTGCCAGGCCGGCAGGGCGCGACGCGCGGCGGTTACCGCGGCGTCGACGTCGGCCGGATCGCCGGCGGTGACCTCGGCGAACGTCTCCTGGCGATAGGGGTCGGTGACGGCCAGGCGGCGCCGGCCGGCGCTCTCGACCCACTGGTTGTCGATGAACTGTCGTGTCAGCTGGTGCATGGGGGGCTCCTCGGCAAGGGGATCTCGGGGGATGAGGCGCTAGGCCGGCAGCGCGGCATGCCAGGCGGCCGCATCGATCTCGATCAGCATCGGCCCGCGCTCGGGTCGTTGGCGTATCGCCGCGGCCAGCGCCGCCGGGTCGCCGACGCGCCGGGCCGCGCAGCCGAAGCCGGCGGCCAGCATCTGGAAGTTCGGCGCCTGGATATCCACCCCCAGCCGCGGCACGCCGGCGCCGTCCATGAACCGGCGGATCTCCTCATAGCCCTGGTTGTGCCACAGCAGCACGACGAGCGGCAGGCCCTCCTCCACCGCACAGGCCAGCTCGGTCAGGGTGAACATGATCCCGCCGTCGCCGACCAGGGCCACCACCGGCAGGTCGGGGCGCGCCAGGCTGGCGCCCATGGCGGCGGGCAGGCCGTAGCCGAGGGTGCCGTAGCCGGTCGAGGCATTGAAGAAGCGCCGCGGCGCCGGCCGGGCGACGAGATGGTTGGCGGCATAGGTGGTGGCGCAGGAGTCGCCGACCAGGATGGCCTCGGGGAGCGTCTCGCGAAGGGTGTCGAACAGCGGCACATAGGGGGCGAAGGCCGGATCCCGGGCCAGCCCCAGCGCCTCCCGGGCGGCACGGGTTCGCTGCGCACCGCCACGCTGCAGGGGGGCCGCGGCGAAGCGCGCGGCCAGGGCCGTCAGGGTGACCCCGGCATCGGCCACCAGCGCCAGGTCGGCTTCCTGGTTCCGGGCCAGCTGCTGGGGGTCGATGTCCACCCGGATCAGCCGGCCGGCGAGCTCGAAGCCCTCGTCGAAGACCACGTCGTAGTCGGTCTCGCCCAGCTCGGTGCCGATGGCCAGTACCACGTCGGCGTCGCGGGCCAGCGCGCGCACCGCCGGCAGGGAGGCGTTGGCGCCCAGGTCCAGGGGATGGTCGACGCCGAGCAGCCCCTTGGCGTTGATGGTGGTCACCGCGGGGGCATCCAGGGCCTCGACCAGCGTCCTGGCCGCTGCCGGCGCATCGGCACAGCCGCCCCCCAGCAGCAGCAGGGGGTGCCGGGCCGCCGTCAGCCAGTCGCCGGCCGTCTCCAGGACGGCGGGATCCGGCGCTGGCCTGGCCAGCGGCTGTCGCCGCCGGGTCCGTGGCGGGGTCACCGGGGCGGCGAACAGGTCGATGGGAATCTCGATATGCACCGGCCCCGGGCGGGCGCCCTCGAACACCGCAAAGGCTCGGGAGAGGACTTCCGGCAGTGCCTCGGGTTCCAGCAGGGTATGGCTGAAGCGCGAGACGCCCGCCAGCAGCTGCTGCTGGCTCGGCAGCTCGTGCAGCCGGCCCTGGCCGCGCCCCAGGGTATCGCGGCGGTTGACGCTGGAGATCACCAGCATGGGAATGGAGTCGGCCAGCGCCTGGCCCATGGCCGTGGCGATATTGGTCATGCCGGGGCCGGTGATGATGAAGCACACCCCCGGCCGGCCGGTGGCCCGGGCATAGCCGTCGGCCATGAAGCCGGCGCCCTGCTCGTGGCGCGGGGTGACATGGCGGATGCCGCCGGCTTCGCCCCCCTCCAGGCCGCGATAGAGCTCGATGGTGTGCACCCCGGGGATGCCGAAGACGGTCTCCACCCCGTAGGTGTCGCGCAGCAGGCGAATCAGCAGTTCTGCACAGGTCATGGCAGGGTTCCTCAGCCCACCAGCCAGTGGGCCATGACGACGATGATCGGCAGGGTGATGGCGGTACGGATCAGGAAGATGGCCACCAGCTCCCACAACTTCAGCGGGATCTTGGACTTCAGCAGCAGGGCGCCGATCTCCGACATGTAGACCAGTTGGGTCAGCGACAGGCAGGCGATCACGAAGCGCGTCAGCTCGCTCTCGATGTTGCTGGCCAGCACCGCCGGCAGGAACATGTCGGCGAAGCCTACCAGGGTGGCGGGGGCCGCGGCCTCGGCTTCCGGCAGGCCCATCCACTCCAGCACCGGCACCATGGGCATCGACAGCCAGGTGAACAGCGGCGTGAACTCCGCCAGGATCAGCGCCACGGTGCCGATGGCGATGACCAGCGGCAGCAGGCCGAAGAAGATGTCGGCGACGTTGAACAGGGCGATGCGCACCAACTGCCGCGGGCCGGGGGCCTTGTCCGCCCGGGCCACGGCCATGCCCAGGCTGTAGCGCAGCAGGCCCTGATCGCCGGTACGCTCCTCCTGGATACGGCAACCCACGGGCTCGTAGTAAGTGTTCGGCTTGCGCGACAGCGGCGGCAGGCGCGGCACGACCACCGCGGCCACCAGGCCGGCCACCACCACCGTCAGGTAGAAGGGCACGAAGAGGTGGTTGATGCCGATGAAGCTGGTTACCAGGATCGCGAAGGCGATGGAGACGATGGAGAAGTTGGTGGCGATGGCCGCCGCCTCACGGCAGTTGTAGAAGCCCTTCTCGTACTGCTGGGTGGTGATCAGTACGCCCACGGTGCCGGAGCCCATCCAGGAGGCGGTGGCATCGATGGCGCTGCGGCCCGGCAGGCCGAAGATCAGGCGGAAGGGGGTACGCAAGAGGCTGCCGATGAACTCCATGAAGCCGAAGTCGACCAGGAACGGCAGCAGGATGGCGGCGAAGAAGAAGAAGGTCAGCAGCACCGGCGCCAGGTCGTTGAGCATCACGCCGCCGGTGAAGGAGGCGGTGACGAACGCCGGGCCGACCTGGAAGTAGGTCATCAGGGCGAAGAGCGCCCCGAGGGCCCGCATGGCCACCCACAGCGGGGCCACGTCGAACAGCTCCGCGAGCATGCCCTGGCGCGCCCAGGCGGGATGGGCGAACTTGACCAGCAGGGTCAGCGCCACCGACAGGCAGAGCACCCCCGTGGCGATGGCGGGCAGGGCATCGCCCAGCAGGGCCTTGAGGCCATCGGCGGCCAGGCCCATGCCGATGTTGATGGTATCGCCCACCGAGAAGGGCACCAGGAACAGCAGCACGCCGATCAGCGATGGCACGATGAACTTGATCAGGCCACTCCGCGACAGCGGGCCGCCCTCTTGGGCGATGTGGTCGGCGGAATCCAGGGAGGATGACATGGGGAAACCTCTTGCTACGTTGTCGTTGTCGTGTCGGTCGGGACCGGGCGTCTCAATCGCGGCGCTTGACGCCGGGCAGCACGCAGAGCATCTCGTAGAGCAGGGTGGCGCCCACCAGGGCGGTGTTGCCGCTGGGGTCGTAGGGCGGTGCCACCTCGACCAGGTCGGCCCCCACCACGTTCAGGCCCTGGGCACCGCGCACGATCTCCAGGCCCTGCTGGGCGGTCAGCCCGCCCATCTCGACGGTCCCGGTGCCCGGCGCCACCGAGGGGTCGAGGGCGTCGATGTCGAAGGAGATGTAGACCGGCCCGTCGCCCATCTGCTCGCGCACCTCTGCCATCAGCGGCGCCAGCGACTTGTACCAGCACTGCTCGGCCTGGACGACGCGGAAGCCCTGCTCGCGGCACCAGTCGAAGTCCTCCGCCGCGTAGCCGGTACCCCGCAGGCCGATCTGGATCACGCGCTCGCTGTCGAGCAGGCCCTCCTCCTGGGCACGGCGGAAGGGACAACCGTGGGCCACCTCCTCGCCGAACATCTGCTCGTTGATGTCGGCATGGGCGTCGACGTGGATCAGCCCGACCGGGCCGTGCTTCCTGGCAATGGCGCGCAGCACCGGCCAGGTCAGGGTGTGATCGCCGCCCAGGGTCAGCGGCACGCAGTCGTGGGCCAGCACCCGGTCGTAGAAGCCGGAGATGATGTCCAGGTTCTTCGGCAGGTTGAAGGTGTTGATCGGCACGTCGCCGATGTCCGCCACCTGCAGGCTGTCGAAGGGCGCCGCCCGGGTGGCCATGTTGTAGGGGCGCAGCATGCGCGACTCGTCGCGGATCTGGCGGGGCCCGAGGCGGGTGCCGGGACGGTTGGAGGTGCCGATGTCCATGGGGATGCCGATGAAGGCGGCATCGAGCCCGGCGGCCGTCGGCTGGGTCGGCAGGCGCATCATGGTGGCGGGGCCGCCGAAGCGCGGCATCTCGTTGCCGCCCAGGGGCTGGTTGAAATCACTCATGCGGCTCTCCTCTGGTGACCGGTGTCGGGAGCGGCGTGGCGCTCTACCGGGGCTCTTGCAGAAACCGTGCCAGCCCATTTTCCGGGGCTCGGAGGAGGAGATGATTCATCGCTGGATCACGGAGCGATCTCCGGTGATACAATCATGGATCAATGATGCATTCCTGGATCGAGTAACCACGCCATGAGTACCCTCGACAGCCTGGTCCTGCGGACCATCATCGATACCGCCCACGACCACTTCTTCGTGGTCGAGGCGGATGGCCGGGTGCGCTACGTGAGCCCCAGTGCCGCGGCGGTCTATGGCATGTCCTGCGAGGCCCTCTGTGCGACCAGCGTGCAGCGCCTCGAGGCCGACGGCGTCCTCGATCCCTCGGTGAGCCTGGCGGTCATCCGCAGCGGCCGCCCCGTCCAGCTCGTCCAGCGCACGGGAACCGGACGCCGGGTGATCGCCCAGGCGCACCCCGTCTTCGAGGCAGGCCGCCTGGTCGCCGTGGTGAGCCGCTCCATGGACCTCACCGACCTCCAGCTGCTGCAGCAGGAATACTCGCTGCTCCAGCAGCGCTTCAGCGATCACCTGAAGCGCAGCCAGGCGCTGGAGCGGGATGACGCGGCGCTGGAGAGCGAGCTCGAGGAGCTGGAAGTGAAGAGCCCGCTGATGCGCGAGGTCGCGCTACTGCTCCGGCGGGTGGCGCCCACCGACGCAACCGTGATGATGCTCGGCGAGTCCGGGGTCGGCAAGACCGCCTTCGCGCGCCAGCTGCATCGCTGGAGTGCGCGGCGCGACGGGCCCTTCGTCGACGTCAACTGCGCCGCCATCCCCGAGAGCCTGTTCGAGGCCGAGATGTTCGGCTATCGCTCCGGCGCCTTCAGCGGCGCGGCACCCGAGGGACGCATCGGGCTCATCGAGCAGGCCGCGGGGGGCACCCTCTTCCTCGACGAGATCGGCGAGCTGCCCCTGGCGGTGCAGACCAAGCTGCTCAAGGCCATCCAGGACGGCAGCATCACCCGGCTGGGCGACAGCCGCCCGCGGCGCGTGGACTTCCGTCTGGTGGTGGCCACCAACCAAGACCTGGGCCGGCGCGTGGAGGAGGGCGCCTTCCGCCTGGACCTCTACTACCGGCTCAACGTGATCCCGGTCACCCTGCCCCCGCTGCGCGAGCGCCGCGAGGACATCCCCGGCCTGGTGGAACGCCAGCTCACCCGCCTGAACCGGCGCTATGGCCAGGACAAGCTGCTGGCCCGCGACAGCTGGAAGACCCTGATGAGCCGGGACTGGCCCGGCAACGTGCGGGAGCTGGAGAACTGGCTGGAACGCGCCTGGCTGTCCAGCGACGACGTCATTCACGCCGTGGGGCCGGCCTCGCTGGGCCCTGCCGCGACGGGACAACGGGACCCGGTCCCCGGTGAAGACCCGAGGGTAGCGGCCCCGCCCCCCGGGCTTCGCCAGGGGGAGGGACTGAAGGATGCCCTGGGCCGCACCGAGCGCGCCATCCTCGCCGAACTCTGCACGACGCTGGCCTCGACCTATGCCATCGCCGAACGGCTCGGCATCAGCCAGCCCAGCGTGGTGCGCAAGCTCAAGCACCATGGGCTGCGGATCATGCGGTGAGGGGCTGGACCCCGCCCGGCAGGGCCGGGCGGGGCATCGGGTTCCCGGGCCAGTTGGAAAGCGGCCCGGGGTGTCGCGCGATCAGCTCGACGGGCGCGGAGTGGCGGCGGGCGCTTCGCTGGCGGCCGGGCCGGCGGCCCCCAGGTCGGTCGCAATGGCTTCCCCCTGCTCCTGCCAGAGTTGCCGCTCCGCCTCGCTGGCCCGCGGGGAGAACAGGCCGGTCTGCGCATAGAGCAGGCCGATCACCGGTGACATCCAGCAGGCGAAGGCCAGCGGAATGTACAGCAGGTTCTCGACATTGCCCTCGACGATGCCGAGCCCGAGGGCGCTGATCACGAAGGCCCCGCCGGCATTCCACGGAATCAGCGGCGAGATCAGGGTGCCGCCCTCCTCGATGGCGCGGGACAGGTTGAGGGTCGAATAGCCCAGGCCGCGGTAGGTGGGGGCGTACATGCGGCCGGGCAGGGCGATGGAGAGGTAGGGATCGCCAGCGACCAGGTTGGTGGACACCGAGGTCAGCACCGCGGCGGTCTGCACCCCCTTGAAGCTGCGCACCCTGGTCATGATCGCGCGGATGATCGCCTCCAGGCAGCCGGTCTTCTCCAGTGCGCCGCCGAAGCCCAGCGCGATGAGAATCAGGGAAATGGTCCACATCATCGACTGGATGCCACCGCGATTGAGCAGGCTGTCCATGGCGGCGACGCCGGTCTCGATCGAATAGCCGCTGTTGGCATAGGTCAACAGGTCATGCACGCCGACCCCCTGCGCGACCATGGCGGTGACCGCACCGGCCAGGGCCCCGGCGAACAGCGAGGGGATGGGCGGCATGCGCTTGACCGCGAGCACGATGACCAGCACCGCCGGCAGCAGCAGCCAGGCCGAGATGGTGAAGTTCGCCTGCAGCGCGGCGGTGATGGCATCGATCCTGTCGAACGAGGCAGCACCATCGTCGATCAGGGTGAAGCCCGCCACCAGGTAGATGGCGAAGGCGATCAGCATCGCCGGGATCGTCGTCGGCATCATGTTCTTGATATGCGAGAAGACATCCGTGCCGGTGACCGCCGGGGCGAGGTTCGTGGTATCCGACAGCGGTGAGACCTTGTCGCCGAAGAAGGCGCCCGACACTACCGCGCCGGCGGTCCAGTACATGGGGATATCGAAGCCCGCGCCGATGCCCATCAGGGCGAGGCCCACCGTGCCGACCGTGCCCCAGGAGGTGCCCAGCGCCACCGAGACGATCGAGCAGAGCAGCATGGCCGCCGCCAGGAAGATGGTCGGCGAGAGAATCGTCAGCCCGTAATAGATGAGAGTCGGTACGGTGCCGCTGGCGATCCACACGCCGATGATCATGCCCACGCAGATCAATACCGAGACGGAGGGCAGGGAGACGTGGATGACGTGAAAGACGCCCTCTTCGATCTGCTTCCACCGGAAGCCCAGCTTGACCCCCACCAGCGCCGTGAGCGCCAGGCCGATGGCCAGCGGGATATGGGGAGTGAAGTCGCCGAAATAGAACAGTTGCACCGCCAGGACCAGCAGCGTCAGGACGACGGGAGTGAGCGCCAGCATCAGGCCTGGCTGGTTATATTCTATTGGAATTCTTGGGTTTTTCATGTCAATCACCTTCGGGTTGATGGGGCCTGCGACCTCACCTTGAGCGGTGTCTGAGGGCGGTCGCATGGCCATATTCGCTTCTTGTGTTTTATTCGCCAGCCCTCAAGACTCATTGTTGGCCACTATGGCTAGGAATTGGCTCCAAATAACGCTATGTTCATTTACCTTTGTCCTCTATAAAGTCTATAGGTAGGCAATATGGCTAATAAGCTAGACCGCATAGACCGTCGCATCCTGTATCAGCTGCAGGAGCATGGACGACTCCCCATCGTGGAGCTGGCCAACCGGGTGAACCTCACCAAGACGCCCTGTGCCCAGCGCGTACGCCGACTCGAACAGGCCGGTATCATCCGCGGCTATCGTGCCGACCTGGACCCCCAGCAACTCGGCGCGGGCCATGTGCTGGTGGTGCTGGTGACCATGGAGAAGACGAGCGAGGACGCCCTGGATCGCTTCAATGCGGCCGTGCGCCTTATCCCTGAGGTGCAGGGCTGCTATATGGTGGCGGGGAACTTCGATTACCTGCTCAAGGTGAGGACCCACGACATCTCGCACTATCGTGCCGTGCTCGTCCAGCAGATCGGCCGGTTGCCGCATGTGCACCAGACGCACTCCTTCGTGGTGATGGAGCTCGTGAAGGACGAAGTGACGGTGCCGGTTCCCATCGATCCCCTCGGCTGATCGGCAGGGGGCCACGACGGGCGTCTCGCGATATGCCATGGCCCGACTCAAATCAATACCCGCAGACACTGGCCCGTATGGTAGAGCGTGAAGCCCCCTTCATAGCCGGAGCTCCACAGGGGCTTGGCCCGGATCGGCCTGGGAGTCTGGATCGGCAAGGGCAGCAGGGAGTCATCGCCGGCGGTCAGGAAGCGGGCGAAGCCCTGGCCCACGACCGTGCCGGTGGTGACACCGCGGCCATTGTAGCCGGCGACGGCCAGGATCCCGGGCACGGGTTCGAACAGGCGCAGGGTATGATCGGGCGTGAAGGCGATCCGTCCCGTCCAGGTACACTCCCAATCGAGCTTGCCCAGTTGGGGGAAGTAATGACGCTGGATGCGATGGGCCCAGCAGCGGACATAGGACCGCGGCCGGCCTTCCCCGCGGCCCAGGCTGCCGAGGATCAGCCGCCCCTCGGCATCGCGCCGCATGCTGCTCAGTACCATGCGGGTGTCCCAGGCACCCTGCCGCTCGGGCAGGATGTCGCCGGCGATCTCGTCGGCCAGCGGAGGCGAGGCGACCTGGAAGAAATGGCCGGGGAAGAAGTGATCCCGGACCCGGTTCCAGTGGTCCTCGGTATAGGCATTGGTGGCGAACACCAGGCGCGATGCCCTGAGGCTGCCCCGGGGCGTGGTGACCCGCCAGTCGTGCCCCTGGCGGGCCACGTCCCCGGCGGGGCTCCGGGTATACAGACGTGCACCGGCGGTTTCGGCGGCCCGGGCCAGGCCCCGGGTGTAGGCGGTGGGGTTGATGGTGCCGGCGCGGCGATCCAGCAGAGCACGGCGGATGCGCCGGGTGCCCACGAGTCGCTGGCACGCCTCCTCTTCCACCAGTTCCACGGGCGCCCCGCGGCGCTGGAACTGGTCGGCGCGACGCGCCAGCTCCCGTTCGCCCTTGGCATTGTGCGCCAGGTGCAGGGTGCCGGTGCGGGTCGCGTGGCAAGCGATGTCATGGCGCGCGATCAGTGAAAAGACTTCCGCCGGGGCCGCCCCCAGTACCGCGTTGGCACGTTCCCCGTCCTCCTCGCCCAGCGCGGCCACGATGTCGTCCGGCGGGATCCACAGCCCCGCATTGACCAGGCCGACGCTGCGGCCCGAACCGCCGCTGGGAATCTCCCCCGCCTCGATCAGCGCCACGTCGACGCCCGACTCGGCGAGATGCAGCGCGGTGCTGAGCCCGGTGATACCGCCGCCGATCACCGCGACCTCGGCGGCATGGTCACCCTGGAGGGCGGCCCGTGCCGGTGCCGGTTCGGGTGACGTGCCGTGCCACAAGCACCCTTCCTTCATGACGGCTCCTGTTCGTTGCGGATCTCCCGGCTGGCCTGCTACGCCGCCCGGCACCTCGCCATGGCGGGCTGGGCAAGGGCGATCAGTCGAACTTGATGCCCTGGGCCAGCGGCAGTTCGCGGGAGTAGTTCACGGTATTGGTCTGGCGACGCATGTAGCTCTTCCAGACGTCCGAACCGGACTCGCGGCCGCCGCCGGTCTCCTTCTCGCCGCCGAAGGCGCCACCGATCTCGGCACCGCTCGGGCCGATGTTGACGTTGGCGATGCCGCAGTCGCTGCCGACATCCGAGACGAAGGCCTCGGCCTCGCGCACGTCGGTGGTGAACACGCAGGAGGACAGTCCCTGGGGCACGTCGTTCTGCAGGGCCAAGGCCTCGTCGAAGTCGCGGTAGCTCATCACGTAGAGGATCGGGGCGAAGGTCTCGTGCTTGACCAGCTCGTCCTGCCGGTCGACCTCGACGATGGCCGGCGCCACGTAGTAGCCGTTGGGGTAGTCGTCGGCCAGCCGGCGCTCGCCGCCGAAGACCCGGGCCCCCTGCTCACGCGCCTGGCCGAGCACCGACTGCATCTGGTCGAAGGCCTGGGCATCGATCAACGGGCCGACCAGGCTGCCGGCCATGGGATCGCCGATGGACACGCCGGCATAGGCCTTCTTGACCCGCTCGACGACCTCGTCGCGCACGGACTCGTGGACGATCAGGCGGCGCAAGGTGGTGCAGCGCTGGCCGGCGGTGCCCACCGCGGAGAACAGGATGGCGCGCACGGCCATGTCCAGGTCGGCGCTGGGCGCCAGGATCATGGCATTGTTGCCGCCGAGCTCGAGGATGCTGCGACCGAAGCGCGCGGCGACGCGGGGGGCGACCTCGCGACCCATGCGGGTGCTGCCGGTGGCGCTGATCAACGGCACGCGGGGATCGTCGGTCAGGCGCTCGCCGGCCTCGCGCTCGCCGATGATCACCTGGCTGAGGTCCGCCGGCGCCTCGTCGCCGAACTCGGCCATGGCGCGCTCGAGCAGCGCCTGGCAGGCCAGGGCACTGAGCGGGGTCTTCTCGGAGGGCTTCCACAACAGGCTGTTGCCGCAGACCAGCGCCAGGGCGGCGTTCCAGGCCCAGGGCGCCACCGGGAAGTTGAAGGCGGTGATCAGGCCGATCGGGCCCAGCGGATGCCAGCTCTCGCGCATGTGGTGGCCGGGACGCTCGGAGGCGATGGTCAGGCCGTACAGCTGGCGGGACTGCCCGACGGCGAGATCGCAGATGTCGATCATCTCCTGCACCTCGCCGAGCCCTTCCTGGTAGATCTTGCCGCACTCCAGGGTCACCAGGGTGCCCAGGTCCTCCTTGTGACGACGCAGCTGCTCGCCAAACAGCCGCACCAGCTCGCCGCGACGCGGCGCCGGTACCCGGCGCCAGGCCGCGAAGGCAACCTGGGCACGCGCGATGCGCGCCTCGACCGCCTCGCCGCCCTCCAGCTGGACCCGACCGATCTCGCCGCCGTCGGTGGGAGACGTCACGGAGTAGTCGCCGTCCCGGTACAGGGATTCGGCCACCCCGAGACGCTGCATGATGGTATCGATCATTCTTCCTCCTACTGCTTGAGTACCTGGACTGAACATGCAGGCAGTATTGCCGGGGTGCTTGACGAGCCTCAAACGACGTTTTATACGGAGGTCATTCCATTTTTTCTTCTTACGGGGTCTCGACATGAATCGCCGCCACCTGCCGACGCTGACCGCCATGCAATGCTTCGAGGCCTCGGCTCGCCACCTCAGCTTCACCCGGGCCGCCGAGGAGCTGAGCCTGACCCAGAGCGCGGTCAGCAAGCAGGTCGCCCAGCTCGAGTCGGTGCTCGAGCATCCGCTGTTCCGGCGAGTGCGCAAGCGCCTGCAGGTCACTCCGGAGGGCTCGCTGTATCTGACCGAGGTGCGCAAGATCCTCGCCCAGGTCGAGATGTCGACGCGCTACATGCAGTCCTACGGCGGCCAGAGCGAGGTCCTCAACGTGACGACCCTGCCGACCTTCGGCGCCCGCTGGCTGATACCGCGGCTCAACGGCTTCCGCTTCCGGCATCCGAAGGTCTACCTGAATATCAGCAACCGCGTGGAGCCCTTCGATCTCGAGGAGGCGCGGGTCGACGTGGCCTTCTTCTTCGGCCACGGCGCCTGGCCGAAGGCCGAGTGCATCAAGCTGCTCGACGAGACCATGGTACCGGTCTGCGCCCCCACGGTGGTGCCGGCCGGCGGCATCGAGGGCCCGCTGGCGCTGACCGACCTGGTGCTGCTGCAGAGTGCGACGCGGCCGGAGGCCTGGCACGACTGGTTCGAAGCCCAGGGCTGCTACACCGAGCACAGCTATCACGGGCCGCGCTTCGACACCTTCTACATGGCGTTGAGTGCCGCCCGGGCGGGCTGCGGGGTGGCCCTGGTGCCGCGCTTCCTCGCCGAGGAGGAACTGGCGGCCGGCCAGCTGACGATCCCCTGGGCGTTCTCGCTGACCAGTCGGGATGCCTACTACCTCGCCTATCCCGAGTACAAGGGCGAGGTGGCCAAGGTGAAGGGGTTCATCGAGTGGATCCTGGAACACCTGGAAACGCCGGCCAGGGTCGACGGGGCCCGGCCGGCTCGTTAGCCACCTTCATGACTCGATGGAATGCATGACGCGCTTTTTTTCGTTTGAAGCCCTGCCGGGGCGCTGGTTACATCGAGAGCCATGGCACCTCCCCCGAGGCAACGACAGGTACTGGACATGGCTTTTCCTCACGTCAGCGGCTCGCTGGGCATCCTGCATCCTCTCTGCATCGAGCGCGGTCGCAATGCCGAGGTCTGGGACGAGCAGGGACGGCACTACATCGACTTCATCGGCGGTATCGGCGTCCTCAACCTGGGGCACGGCCATCCCGCCGTGGTCGAGGCGGTCAAGGCCCAGGCCGAGACCCTGCTGCACTCCGCCTTCAATGCCCTGCCGCATCGCGGCTACCTGGAGGTGGTCAAGGCACTGGACGCCTTCGTGCCGGTCTCCTGGCCACTGTCCTGCATGCTGACCAACAGCGGCGCCGAGGCCACCGAGAACGCCCTCAAGGTGGCGCGCGCCGCCACGGGGCGTCAGGCGGTGATCGCCTTCGACGACGGCTTCCATGGCCGGACCCTGGCGGCGCTGAGCCTCAACGGCAAGGTCAAGCCCTACAAGAACCGACTCGGTACGCTGCCCGGGCCGGTGCATCACCTGCCCTTCCCGAGCCGCGACAGCGGGGTGAGCGCCGATGAGGCCACGGCGGCCCTCGAGCGGCTGTTCGAAGTGGCGGTGCCGAGCGACGAGGTGGCGGCCATCATCGTCGAGCCGGTGCAGGGCGAGGGAGGCTTCCGGCTACTCGATGCCGATTTCGCCGCCCGCCTGCGGGCCTGCTGCGACCAGCATGGCATCGTGCTGATCTTCGACGAGATCCAGTCCGGCTTCGGCCGCACCGGCCGGCGTTTTGCCTTCTCCCGGCTGGGCGTCGAGCCCGACCTGCTGCTGCTGGGCAAGAGCCTGGCATCCGGCCTGCCGCTGGCGGCGCTGGCCGGCCGGGCCGAGTTCATGGAGGCCCCGCCCGTGGGCGGGCTGGGCGGCACCTATTCGGGTAACGCCCTGGCCTGTGCGGCGGCCCGGGCGGTGATGGACCTGATGAGCGAGGACAAGCTGCGCCAGTGGGGCGAGGCCCAGGAGCGGCTGATCGTCGAGGCCCATGGGCGCTTCCGCGAACGCTTCCCGATGATCGGGGCGCTGACCGGGATCGGCGCCATGCGCGGGATCGTCTTCGAGGACACCCCAGGCGCCAGTGGGGCCGATCACCTGGCGGCCCTGCTGGTGGCCGGCCGTGAGGCCGGAGTACTGCTGATGCCCAGCGGCCGCCGGCGCAACGTGCTGCGCCTGCTCGCGCCCTTGACGGCAGAGCCGGAGGTGATGCGCGAGGGGTTGCAGCGCCTCGAGCGAGCCCTGGCGACGCTGCGGCCATGATCGCCCCCCTTGTCATACCCAACGAACCCCGAGAGACATTCCCCATGAATACGACCCTCGTTTCCCCGGATGCCATCCGCGACCGCTTCTCCCGGGCCATGTCGGCCATGTACCAGAGCGAGGTGCCCCAGTACGGGACCCTGCTCGAGCTGGTCGCCCAGGTGAACCGCGAGACCCTGGCGCAGGACCCTGCCCTGGCCGAACGCCTCGACGCCCATGACGAGAGCAGCCGTCTCGGCGTCGAGCGCCACGGCGCCATCCGTGTCGGCACCGCCGAGGAACTCGCCATGCTGCGTCGCCTGTTCGCGGTGATGGGCATGTCCCCGGTGGGCTACTACGATCTCTCCGCGGCCGGCGTGCCGGTGCATTCCACGGCCTTCCGCCCGGTCGACGACGCGGCGCTGGCCCGCAACCCCTTCCGCCTCTTCACCTCGCTGCTGCGCCTGGAGCTGATCGAGAACCCGGCACTGCGCGAGCGAGCCGCGGCCATCCTCGCCGGGCGGGATATCTTCACCGACGGCTGCCGCGAGTCGATAGCGCGCCATGAGGAGCAGGGCGGGCTCACCAGTGATCAGGCCGAGCGCTTCGTCGCCGAGGCCCTGGAGACCTTCCGCTGGCACCGCGACGCCACCGTGGACCTGGCGACCTACGAGGCGCTGCATGCCGAGCACCGCCTGATCGCCGACGTGGTCTGCTTCCCGGGCCCGCACATCAACCATTTGACGCCGCGGGCCCTGGATATCGACGAGGCGCAGCGCCGTATGCCGGCGGTGGGCATGAATCCCAAGGAAGTGATCGAAGGGCCGCCCCGTCGCCGATGCCCCATCCTGCTGCGCCAGACCAGCTTCAAGGCCCTGGAGGAGACCACTCGCTTCGCCGGCGAGCGCCAGGGGACCCATACCGCCCGCTTCGGCGAGATCGAGCAACGCGGTCTGGCCCTGACCGCCAAGGGCCGGGCGCTCTACGACCGCCTGCTCAGCGCCTCCCGCGAGAGGACCCGGGGGCTGACCAACCAGGCGCACCAGCGGGCCCTGGCCGAGGTCTTCACCGACTTCCCCGACGACGAGACCAGGCTGCGCCGGCAGGGCCTGGCGTTCTTCGAGTACCGACTCACCGACGCCGGCCGCTCGGCCGCCGCCCCGGTCGAAGACGACATGGAGGGGCTGATCTCGCGAGGGCTGGTGGTCGCCCGGCCGATCACCTACGAGGACTTCCTGCCGGTGAGTGCCGCGGGGATCTTCCAGTCCAACCTGGGCGATGGCGGGGGCGAGGCCTATGCCGGCAACGCCAATCGCGAGGCCTTCGAGGCCGCGCTGGGCGCCCCGGTGACCGACGAGCTGGCGCTGTACGCCGAGCGCGAGCGGGCCTCCCGGGCGGCGGTGCTCCAGGCCCTGGGGCATTGATCGTCCCGGAGGCCAGGGTTACTGAAGACGGCGGGACTGAAAAAGAAAGAAGCCGAACCGGGGGACCCGATTCGGCTTCGATCATGGCCTCACGTCACGCAGAGGTCATGAGGGGAAGGAGAACTGCGCGCCCTCGCGGACGCCGGCGGACGGCCAGCGCTGGGTGACGGTCTTGCGCTTGGTGTAGAAGCGCACCGCATCCGGGCCGTAGGCGGCCAGGTCACCGAACAGCGAGCGCTTCCAGCCGCCGAAGCTGTGGTAGGAGACCGGCACCGGCAGCGGCACGTTGATGCCGACCATGCCCACCTGGATGCGGTCGCTGAAGTAGCGGGCCGCCTCGCCGTCGCGGGTGTAGATGCAGGTACCGTTGCCGTACTCGTGATCGTCGATCAGCTGCATGGCCTCTTCCATGGAACCGGCGCGGACCACCAGCAGCACCGGGCCGAAGATCTCCTCGAGGTAGCAGGTCATCTCGGAGGTCACGCGGTCGATCAGGGTGCCGCCGACGTAGAAGCCGTCTTCAAAGCCCGGCACCTGGACGCCGCGGCCATCGACGACGATCTCGGCGCCCTGCTGCTCGGCGCTGTCGATGTAGCCGCAGACCTTCTCCTGGTGGGCCTTGGTGATCACCGGGCCGAAGTCGTTGTCGGCATCATGGAAGGGGCCGACCTTCAGGGTCTTCATCTGCTCCTGCATCTTGGCGATCAGGGCGTCGGCGGCCTCGTCGCCCACCGCCACGGCCACGGACAGCGCCATGCAGCGCTCGCCGGAGGAGCCGAAGGCGGCGCCGGTCAGCGAGTTGACCACGTTGTCCATGTCGGCGTCGGGCATGACGATGGCGTGGTTCTTGGCGCCGCCCAGGGCCTGGCAGCGCTTGCCGTTGGCGCTGGCGCGGCTATAGATGTACTCGGCGATCGGCGTGGAGCCAACGAAGCTCACGGCCTGCACGCGGGCATCGTCGAGCAGGGTATCGACGGCTTCCTTGTCACCGTTGACCACGTTGAGCACGCCGGCGGGCAGGCCCGCCTCCAGCGCCAGCTCGGCGATATAGAGGGTCGAGGTCGGGTCGCGCTCGGAGGGCTTGAGCACGAAGGTGTTGCCGGTGGCGATGGCCATCGGGTACATCCACAGCGGGACCATGGCCGGGAAGTTGAACGGCGTGATGCCGGCGACCACGCCCAGCGGCTGGAATTCGCTCCAGGAGTCGATGCCGGGGCCGGTGTTCTTGCTGTACTCGCCCTTGAGCAGTTCCGGCACGCCACAGGCGTATTCGACGTTCTCGATGCCGCGCTGCAGTTCGCCCTTGGCGTCGTGGACGATCTTGCCGTGTTCCTGACCGATCAGCCGGCAGATCTCGTCGGCATTCTGCTCCAGCAGGGCCTTGAAGCGGTACATGATGCGCGCGCGCTTGGCGGGCGGGGTGTCGCGCCAGGCCGGGAAGGCGGCCTGGGCGGCGGCGATCGCCTCCTCGACGGTGGCCTTGCTGGCCAAGGCGACCTGGCCGCCCACTTCGCCGGTGGAGGGGTTGAAGATGTCCTGGGTGCGCGCGGCGTCTTCGACGCGAGCGCCGTTGATCAGATGGCCGAGGGTGGTCATGTAAGTCCTCTCAATCCAGTTCGCCGATGGCGTCGCCAAGGGCATTGACGAGGCGGTCGATCTCCTCGCGCTCGACGGTGAAGGGCAGGCCGAGCTGGAGGGTGTCGCCGCCGTAGCGCACGTAGAAGCCCTTCTCCCAGCACTTCATGGCGATCTCGAAGGGGCGTCGCGCCGGCTCGCCGGGGTAGGGCTCGATCTGTAGGGCGCCGGCGAGCCCATAGTTGCGGATGTCGCTGATATAGCGGGTGCCCTCGAGGCCGTGCAGCGCCTCCTCGAAGACCGGGCCCATATCGCGCACGCGCTCGATCAGGCGGTCGTTCTCGAGCACGTCCAGGGTCGCCAGCGCCGCGGCACAGGCCGCCGGGTGGCCGGAGTAGGTGTAGCCGTGGGGCAGCTCGAGCATGTAGTCGGGCCCGCCCTGCTCCATGAAGGTCTGGTAGATCTCGCCTTGCACGATCACCGCGCCCATGGGCACCGCGCCATTGGTCAGCTGCTTGGCAACGTTCATGATGTCCGGCACCACGCCGAACGCCTCGGCGCCGGTCATGGCGCCCATGCGGCCGAAGCCGGTGATCACCTCGTCGAAGATCAGCAGGATCTCATGCTGATCACAGATCTCGCGCAGCCGCTGCAGGTAGCCCCTGGGTGGCGGGATCACCCCGGCCGACCCGGCCAGGGGCTCGACGATGACCGCGGCGATGTTGGAGGCATCGTGCAGGGCGATCAGCTCCAGCAGCTCCTCGGCGCGCTCGGCGCCGCGCTCGGGCATGCCCCGGGTGAAGGCATTTTCCGGGAGCAGGGTATGCGGCAGGTGGTCGGCATCCACGCCCTGGCCGAAGAGGGCGCGGTTGGCGCCGATGCCGCCCAGGCTGATGCCACCGAAGTTGACGCCGTGATAGCCCTTGGCGCGGCCGATCAGCTTGGTCTTGGTCGGCTTGCCCTTCTTGCGCCAGTAGGCGCGGGCGATCTTCAGCGAGGTGTCGGCGCTCTCGGAGCCGGAGCCGGTGAAGAAGGCGTAATCCAGCCCGGCCGGCGTCAGCTCACGCAGGCGATGGGCCAGCTCGAAGGCCTTGGGATGGCCGAACTGGAAGGCCGGCGAATAGTCCAGCTCGGCGAGCTGGCGGGACACTGCCTCGGTGATTTCCGGGCGGCCATGCCCGGCACCGCAGGTCCACAGGCCGGAGAGGCCGTCGAAGATCCGGCGGCCCTGGGCATCGGTCAGGTAGCTGCCCTGGGCACCGACGATGATCCGCGGGTCGCGCTTGAACTGGCGGTTGCCGGTGTAGGGCATCCAGTAGGCGTCCAGCTGTTCGCGGCTCAGCCCCGCGGCCTGAGGAAACGCTCGATCTGACATGGCAGCACCCTCGGTTGATATCGCCGTTGTCGGTGACTCTATGGGGAAGGCTAGATCCGGTTGTCGATAAGTTAAATCCGGATGTATTGAATCTCATGAAAGCTATTATTTAACTTTCCGCCCGCTTGGACGTATCCTCCAAGCCGAATGTCGTCGAGAGGAGGAAGCTGCCCATGCCACCCCGCAGAGCGGGCCTGACGGGCCAGCCGAGTGATGCCGATCTTCGCCTGCTGAGGATCTACCGAAAGGTGGTGGAATGCGGAGGCTTCTCTGCCGCCGAGGTGGAGCTGAATATTAGCCGGGCCGCCATCAGCATGGCGATGAACGACCTGGAGACGCGGCTCGGCCTGCGGCTCTGCCAGCGAGGACGCAGTGGCTTCGCCCTGACCAGCGAGGGCGCGGAGGTCTATGAGGCCACGCTGCAGCTGCTGGCCGCGGTGGAAGGCTTCCGCACCCGGGTCAACGGCCTGCATGCCTGGCTCAAGGGTGAGCTCAACATCGGCATCACCGACAACCTGGTGACCATGCCCGAGATGCATATCACCAATGCCCTTAGCGCGCTCAAGGAGCGCGGCCCGGACGTACGCATCAACATCCGCATGATACCACCCAGCGATATCGAGCTCGGGGTATTGGACGGCCGGTTGCATACCGGCGTGATCCCGGCGCTCAAGACCCTGCCCGGGCTACAATACCTCTCGCTCTATGAAGAGTGCTCACGGCTCTACTGTGCGTCCGGGCACCCCCTGTTCGACGCCGAGGGGGTGGCGGAGGACCAGTTGGCGGACTGCGATGCCGTGGTGCCCGCCTATGCCCAGACGCCGGCGATCAAGGCACTCCATGAGCCCCTCAGGGCCGCCGCTTCGGCCACCGACCGCGAAGGCATCGCCTTCCTGATCCTCTCCGGTCGCTATATCGGTTACCTGCCGACCCACTATGCCGAGCGCTGGGTTCGCGATGGCCGGATGCGCGCCCTGAACCCCGGCAAGTGGCACTATCTCACCCATTACAACGCCATCACCCGCAAGGGCGCCCCGCCCAACCTGGTGCTGGAAAGCTATCTCGAGGAACTGGAACACCTGATAAAGGCGTGACAGGCCGTCAAGGCTAGACGGGATATCGGCCCGACAAGCGAATGGAATGGGAACGACCGATCCGATGACGGACATGAGGTGTGCCACAAAAACAGCGAAGGGCCTACGGCAGAACCGTAGGCCCTCGATAACTGGCGCGCCCAGAAGGATTCGAACCTTCGACCTTTGGCTCCGGAGGCCAACGCTCTATCCAGCTGAGCTATGGGCGCATGCACGGCGTCGCCGAGCGGTCGTCATCCTAACTGCCCGGCCGGCCGCTGTCCAGCGCTCGGCCGCTTGCGGCCGGGTTCTCATGCCAATGGCGGGGATGGAGCCATTTTCCAGCCGCAGGGGATGCCGGTATACTGTCCGCCAACTCGAGACGCGATGGCATCTCGCTCGGCTGCGTTGTCGCTGTGACCCAGGCGCTGCCGCATACAACTTCCTACAGGACCGTCAAGAGGTGGTGAGAGTGAAATCCAGCAAGCTGATCATGGGGTGCCTGGCCACCCTGGGCCTGGCCGCGGGAGCCGGCTCTGCCCTGGCGCAGGACGACGCCGAGCGTGAGGCCATCGCCGAGCGCCTGAAACCGGTGGGCGAGGTCTGCCTGCAGGGCGAGGAGTGCGGCACGGCCATGGCGGCGGCCGACTCCTCTGGCGACGGCGGTGGCGACGCCGACGGCGAGACCATCTACGGCAACGTCTGCGCCGCCTGCCACGATTCCGGCGCCGCCGGCGCCCCGGTGCGCGGCGAGGAGGATGCCTGGACCGAGCGTGCCGACCAGGGCTTCGAGACGCTGCTGGATCACGCCATCAACGGTATCGGCGCCATGCCGGCACGCGGCGGCAACCCCAACCTCTCCGACGCCGAGGTCGAAGCCGCCCTGGCCCACCTGGTCGAGCCGGTGATGGAGGTCCCCGAGCTGGGCGGCGATGAGGCGGCCGAGGAAGAGGCGCCGGCCGAAGGCGAGGAAGAAGTCGCCGCCGAGGAAGATACCACCGAAGAAGGGGCCACCGAGGAAGAGGGCGCCGCTGAGGAAGAGGGCGCCACGGCCGAGAACGGTGGCGGCAGCGATCTGGACGGCGCGGAACTCTATGCCGGCTCGGCCTGCGTCGCCTGCCACGACTCGGGAGCCGCCGGCGCCCCGATGATCGGTGACGCCGAAGCCTGGGGACCGCGCCTCGACAAGGGCGTCGAGACCCTCTACGAGAGCGCCATCAACGGTATCGGCGCCATGCCGCCCAAGGGCGGCGCCGCGAACCTCTCCGACGAAGAGGTCCAGGCCATCGTCGACTATATGGTGAGCCAGGCCGAGTAAGCACCGATGCGATGCGAGCGGGGCGCCGATCCGGCGCCCCGCTCGCGTTTGCGCTCTCCCGCCGCCGGAATCATCCCAATAGCGAGCGGATCCCCGCCAGCGCATCCTGGCCGCGCGCCTGCTTCTTCTCCGGGTCCTCCCGGTCGGGCCGGCCCTCCCACTCCAGGTCCGCCTCGGGCAATTCGTCCAGGAAGCGGCTGGGCACGCAATCCATCAGCTCGCCATAGGCCTTGCGCTGACGCGCCAGGGTCAGGGTCAGGGTGCGACGGGCCCGGGTGATGCCCACATAGGCCAGGCGCCGCTCCTCCTCCACGGTGCCGGCCTCGATGGCATTGCGATGCGGCAGCAGCTCCTCCTCCAGGCCCATCAGGTAGACGTGGGGGAACTCGAGGCCCTTGGAGGCGTGCATGGTCAGCAGCTGGACGCGGTCGGAGTCGTCCTCCTCGGCCTGCTGCTCGAGGATGTCGCGCAGCACCAGGCGCGAGATGGCCGCCTCCACACCGTCGGTCTCGGTCTCCGTGCTGGCCGTGTCCTCGGGGTCACGGTTCATCGACTTCTCCAGCTGGTCGATCAGGGTCCAGACGTTGGCCATGCGCCGCTCGGCGATGGTCGGTGCGCTGGCGTTCTGGTAGAGCCAGGCCTCGTAGTCCATCTCGCGCAGCATGTCGCGGATGGCGGCGATGGCATCGCCGCCGTCCATGCGTTGGCGCACGGCGTCGATGAAGTGGGTGAACCGCCCCAGGCGTTCCACCGCCCGGGTGGGAAGCTGCTCGGCCAGGCCCAGTTCGCCGCAGGCGGCGAACAGCGAGGCGCCGCGCTCGGTGGCGTAGTTGGCCAGCTTCTCCAGGGTGCCGGGGCCGATCTCGCGGCGCGGCACGTTGACGATACGCAGGAAGGCGTTGTCGTCGGCGGGGTTGATCAGCAGCCGCAGGTAGGCCATGGCATCCTTGATCTCGTTGCGCGAGAAGAAGGAGGTACCGCCGGAGAGCTTGTAGGGAATCTGGTAGTGCTGCAGCTTGAGCTCCAGCAGCCGGGCCTGGAAGTTGCCGCGGTAGAGCACCGCGAAGTCGCGCCACTCGGCGCGCTCCTTGATGCGGCGCGTCAATATCTCGCTGGCCACCCGCTCCGCCTCGGCCTCCTCGTGGCGGTTGACCACCACGCGGATCGGCGCCCCCTCGCCCATCTCCGACCACAGGGTCTTCTCGTAGACGTGGGGGTTGTGGCCGATCAGCACGTTGGCGGCGCGCAGGATGGTGCCGGTGGAGCGATAGTTCTGCTCCAGCTTGATCACCTCGAGGCGCGGAAAGTCTTCGCCGAGGGTCACCAGGTTCTCGGGGCGGGCACCGCGCCAGGCATAGATCGACTGGTCGTCGTCGCCCACCACGGTGAAGGTCGCCCGCTCGCCCATCAGCAGCTGGACCAGCTGGTACTGGCTGACGTTGGTGTCCTGGTACTCGTCCACCAGCATGTAGTGGATGCGCTTGCGCCAGCGCGCCAGCGCCTCGGGGTCGTCGCGCAGCAGCACCACCGGCAGCAGGATCAGGTCGTCGAAGTCCACCGCGTTGTAGGCCTTGAGGTGGCGGTTGTAGGCCTCATAGACCCGGGCGGCGAACAGCTCGTCCTCGTCGGCGGCATGGGACATGGCCTGGCCGGGCAGCACCAGGTCGTTCTTCCACTGGGAGATGCGCCCCTGCACGCCATTGATCTGGTCGGCCTCGACCTGGGCGTCCTTGTGCATCAGGTCGCGCAGCAGCGCCTTGGCGTCCTCGGGATCGAACAGCGAGAAGCCCGGCTTGTAGCCCAGGGTCTTGAGCTCGCGGCGGATGATGTTGAGCCCCAGGGTATGGAAGGTGGAGACGGTCAGGCCGTGGCCCTCGCGCCCCTGGAGCATCTGCCCCACGCGCTCCTTCATCTCCCGGGCGGCCTTGTTGGTGAAGGTCACCGCGGCGATGCGTCGCGCGCTCATCCCGCAGGTCTGCACCAGGTAGGCGATCTTGGTGGTGATCACGCTGGTCTTGCCGGAACCGGCCCCGGCCAGCACCAGGCAGGGGCCGTCGATGTAGCGCACCGCCTGCTGCTGACGGGGGTTGAGCTTGGCCAGGCGCTGCTGGATGGACATCTCGGGATACCTCGTCCGGAACGGAAGCGTGGAGGCGACGACGCAGCGGTCGCGAGCGTGCCTAGGACGGCTCGGCCGCCCCTGTGAAGCCCAGCTGCCGCCAGGCCTCGAAGACCACCACCGCGCAGGCGTTGGAGAGGTTCAGGCTACGACTGTCGGGCCGCATGGGGATGCGCAACCGCTGCGCCTCGGGCAGGGCGTCGAGCATCGCCTGGGGCAGGCCACGGGTCTCGGGGCCGAACACCAGGGCATCGCCCGCCCGGTAGGCGGGCTCATGGTAGCCGGTGCGGCCACGGGTGGAAACCGCGAAGACCCGGGCGGGTGCCACCTCGGCGCGGAAGGCCGCCCAGTCGCGATGCACGCGCACCGCGGCCCACTCGTGGTAGTCCAGGCCGGCGCGGCGCAGGCGCTTGTCGTCCAGCACGAAGCCCAGCGGCTCGATCAGGTGGAGCCGGAAACCGGTGTTGGCGCACAGCCGGATCAGGTTGCCGGTATTGGGGGGTATCTCGGGCTGGTAGAGGACGATATCGAGCATGGGATGGCCTGGGAAACGCAGGCGGGCCCCGTGACGGGGCCCGCTGCAGGGTAGAAGCCCGGGAGTCAGAAGCGCAGGCGCACGCCGACCTGGGCGCCGCGATCCAGGGTGCGGCTGCCGTCATCGTCGTCGAAGTCGGCGCCCAGCTGGCGCAGGCCCAGATAGCCATCCACGTTGGGGGTGAAGCTATAGCGGGCGCGCACGCCGATCTCGTAGCCATCCTGCAGGTCACGGGTGGCGATCGCGTCCGGGGTGTAGAAGCCGTAACCGCCCAGGGAAACCTCGGGCAGGTTGGGCAGATAGACGTAGCCATAGCCGCCCAGGCCCAGGCCACCGCCCTCGCCATGGTCGGTATCGTAGTGGGTCCAGCGGGCCCCCACGCCCAGCTCGCGATCATCGGTGTGCCGGGTGCCCATCAACTGGGCATGGAAGACGCTGGCATCCTCGCGATACTCGCTGTCCACCACGCCGCCGCCCAGCTCGATGCCGCCGACCAGCTCGCCGGCCGCCTCGAACTGCACGGCGTCCGGGCCCAGGTTCAGCTCCAGGCTGCTGGCCTGGGCCAGCCCCGCGGCGCCCAGCAGCAACAGTCCGGTCAGCAGCATCAGTCTCGCTTTCATGTCGCGCTCCTTGTCGGTCGTCCGCGCACCGTGCCGGATGACGTCGTCACGCCTTCCCTGCCACCCCGTAGCGTTCCCGGTAGTCGCGAATGGCGGCGGCATGGCCGCGCAGCGATTCGCCGGCATGCTCTTCAAGATAGGCCAGGACCATGTCCAGCGTCACGATGCTGGTCACCGGGATGCCGTAGCGGGCCTCCACCTCCTGGATGGCGCTGCGCTCACCGCTGCCGCGCTCCTGGCGGTCCAGGGCGATCACCACCCCGGCGGCGCGGGCCCCGGCGCCCTCGATCAACCCCATCACCTCGCGGATGGCGGTGCCGGCGGTGATCACGTCGTCGATGATCAGCACACGGCCTTCGAGCTCGGCGCCGACGATGTTGCCGCCCTCGCCGTGCGCCTTGGCCTCCTTGCGGTTGAAGGCGTAGGGCAGATCGCGGTGGTGATGGTCGGCCAGCGCCACGGCGGTGGTGGCGGCCAGGGGAATGCCCTTGTAGGCGGGCCCGAAGAGCACGTCGAAGGCCGGGGCACGGTCGGCGATGGCGCGGGCGTAGAAACGCCCCAGGCGGGCCAGGGCGCCGCCGGTGCGGAACAGGCCGGCATTGAAGAAGTAGGGACTGACGCGGCCCGACTTGAGGGTGAACTCGCCGAAGCGCAGCACCCCCTGGTCGATGGCGAACTCGATGAAGTCACGCTGGTAGGGATGCATGCGTCGATCCGCCACGGGGCCTCCTATCACGTTTATTGGTCGCAGCCATTTACCCAAACGTCGAAACGTCGGGTATCATACACGCGCGACGGTAAAGGGACCATGTATGAAAATCGCCACCATCAATGTCAATGGCATCCGCGAGGCGGTCGGACGAGGCTTCCTCGACTGGCTGGCCGACCAGGACGCCGATGTCGTCTGCGTCCAGAACATCAAGGCCAAGAGCTTCGAGCTGGACGACAGCATCCTCTACCCGGAAGGCTACGAGGGCTACTTCCTCGACGCCGAGCAGGACGGCTTCTCCGGGGTCGGGCTCTACTGCCGCAAGATCCCCAAGGCCATCATGTACGGGCTGGGCTTTCCGCAGTGCGACCACGAGGCGCGCTTCCTGCAGGCCGACTACGACCGCTTCAGCATCGCCAGCTTCCTGATGCCCGACGGCAGCGACTACGCCGCCAAGCAGGCCTTCATGACCCAGTATCAGGAATACCTGAGCAAGATGGCACGCAAGCGTCGTGAGTACATCATCTGCGGCACCTGGCACATCGCCCACAAGACCCTCGACCTGGAGAACTGGGCCGACAACCAGGAGACGCCTGGCTTCAAGCCCGAGGAGCGCGCCTGGATGGACCAGGTGTTCGGCCCCACCGGCTTCATCGACACCTTCCGCGAGATCAACCGCGACGCCGGGGAGTACACCTGGTGGCCGAAGCTCGACGAGGAGGTCTCCCGCTCCCGCCAGGAGGGCTGGCGCATCGACTATCAGGTGGTGGGTCCCAACTTCCGCCGCCACGTGGTCGACGCCTGGATCGACTACGACGCCACCTTCTCCGAGCACGCCCCGCTGATCGTCGAGTACGACCTGCAGCTCTGAAGCGCTCCCCCGTCGCCGTTCCGGCCCGCCGGAACGCAGCACGCCGGCCCCGAGGCCGGCGTGCTGCGTTTATCGGCACACGGGAGGCGTCAGGCGGGGATCCCCAGCGCCTCGCGCTGGTGGGCGAACAGCTGCGCCCCGGCCTGCTCGGCCAGCTCCAGCATGGCATTGAGCTCGGCACGGCTGAAGGTGCCCGCCTCGGCGGTGCCCTGCACCTCGATCAGACCGCCGCTCTCGGCCATCACCACGTTCATGTCGGTGTCCGCCCCGCTGTCCTCGGGATAGTCCAGGTCCACCACCGGCACGCCCTTGAAGATGCCCACCGACACCGAGCTCACCAGCTGCTTGAAGGGATCTCCCTTGATCAGCTTGTTGCGCTGCAGGTAGCGGATGGCGTCCACCAGGGCCACGCAGCCGCCGGTGATGGCGGCGGTGCGGGTGCCGCCGTCGGCCTGGATGACGTCGCAGTCGAGGGTGATGGTGAACTCGCCCAGCTTCTTGAGGTTCACCGCCGCCCGCAGCGAGCGCCCGATCAGACGCTGGATCTCCAGGGTGCGGCCGCCCTGCTTGCCGCGGGTCGCCTCGCGCCCGCCCCGGGTATGGGTGGCACGGGGCAGCATGCCATACTCGGCGGTCACCCAGCCCTGGCCCTTGCCGCGCAGCCAGCGCGGCACCCCGGCCTCGACGCTGGCATTGCACAGCACCCGGGTGTCGCCGAACTCCACCAGCACCGAACCCTCGGCATGGCGAGTGTAGTCCCGGGTCAGGCGGATCTCGCGGGACTGTTCGGGGGCGCGCCCGCTGGGGCGTCGAAAGTCGGTAGACATAGCACCTCGTCATCAGGATCGGTTCGGGAATCAGTGGGCCGCCATTCTACACCCTTCCACCGGAGACGCCGGGGAATCGGTTACACTGCGGGCTCCTAGATGTTCCGGAACCGCCAGGAGTCGCCGCCATGGTGCACAGCATGACCGCCTTCGCCCGCCAGGAGCACGTCGCCGCCTGGGGCAGCCTGCAGCTCGAGCTGCGCTCGGTGAACCAGCGCTACCTGGAGCCCCACTTCCGCCTGCCGGAGGGCCTCCGCGACCTGGAACCCGGCTTCCGCGAGGCGCTGCGTTCCCGCCTGGCCCGCGGCAAGGTGGAGTGCAGCCTGCGCTTCGAGCCCGCCGGCGACGCCGCCGGCCTGGCGGTCAGCCGGGAACGGCTCGCCGAGCTGGCCCGCGCCCTCGGCGAGGTGCGCCAGGAGGTGCACGACGCCCCCCTGCCCGACGCCCTGGCGCTGCTCGACTACCCCGGCGTGCTGGAGAATCGCGGCCCCGACCCCGAGACCGTCAAGGCCGAGGCCCTCGCCCTGTTCCGGGCCACCCTGGACGACCTGGTGACCGGCCGCGCCCGGGAGGGCGACAAGCTCGCCGCCCTGATCCGCGAACGGCTGGCCGGCATCGAGGCACAGGTGGCCGAGGTACGCCGCCTGATGCCGCAGATCCTCGAGCGCCAGCGCGCCCAGCTGCTGGAACGCCTGGAGGCGGTGAAGGCCGAGCTGGATCCCCAGCGCCTGGAGGCCGAGCTCGCCCTGCTCGCCCAGAAGGCCGATGTGGACGAGGAGCTCGACCGCCTGGCCACCCACGTGGGCGAGGTGGAGCGCCAGCTGGGACAGAAGGGGCCGGTGGGTCGGCGCCTGGACTTCCTGATGCAGGAGCTCAACCGCGAGGCCAACACCCTGTCGTCGAAGTCGGTGGTCGCCAGCACCACCCGCTGCGCCGTGGAACTCAAGGTGCTGATCGAGCAGATGCGCGAACAGGTGCAGAACATCGAGTAGTCCCGCGAATGACCGTGACGCCGACCGTTACTCCCCGCCCGAGCGCTTTCGCCGCCGCGCGGCGGCGAATCGCCGTGCTGCTGCTCGCCTGCCTCGTCGCACTGCCAGCCGCCGAGGCCCAGGACGGCGGCGACCGGACCATCGTGGTCGGCGGGGATCGCTACCATCCCCCCTACGAGTTCCTCGACGAGGACGGTCGCCCCGCCGGCTACAACGTGGAACTGACCCGAGCCATCGCCGAGGTGATGGGCATCGAGGTGCGCATCGAGCTGGGCGTGTGGAGCGAGATGCGCCGCGGCCTCGAGAGTGGCGAGATCGACGTCCTCCAGGGCATGTCCTATTCCGAGCAGCGCGACGCCACCTTCGATTTCGCACCGCCCCATGCCATCGTGCACCAGTCGATCTTCGCCCGCCGCGGCACGCCCCCCGTGGAGCGCCTGGAGGCGCTGCGCGGCCAGGAGGTCATCGTCCAGCGCGGCGACATCATGCACGACTACCTGCTCGAGCAGGCGGTGGGCGCCGACCTGGTCACCACGGAGACTCATGCGGACGCGCTGCGCTCGCTGGCCGCCGGCCGGCACGACTACGCCCTGGTGGCCAATCTCCCGGCCCTCTACCTGAGCCGGGAGCTCGGGCTGACCAACCTGGAGCCGGTCGCCAGGCCCTTCTCGCTGCGCTACGGCTATGCGGTGCGCGACGGCGACGCCGACCTGCTGGCCCAGTTCAGCGAGGGCCTCGCCATCCTCAAGAACACCGGCCGCCACCAGGCGATCTACGACGAGTGGCTGGGCCCCCTGGAGCAGGCGGATGGCATCCCCTGGAAGCGCCTCGGCCTGGTCGGGGCCATCGCCTCCGGGCTGCTGCTGCTGATCCTGGGCGGCATCGTGATCTGGAACCGCATGCTCAGGCGCGAGGTGGCGAGCCGCACCGAGAAGCTGCGCCAACAGCAGCAACAGCTGATCCAGGCCGACAAGATGACCTCGCTGGGCATCCTGGTCTCCGGGGTGGCCCACGAGATCAACAACCCCAGCAGCCTGCTGTTGCTGAACCTGCCGGTGCTGCGCGACGCTTATGCCGACGCCCAACCACTGCTCGACGAGCACTATCGTTGCCAGGGGGACTTCATGCTCGGCGGCCTGCCCTACTCGCGCATTCGCGACGAGATTCCTTCCATGCTCGACGAGATGCTGGAGGGCAGCCAGCGCATCAAGCGCATCGTCGGCGACCTCAAGGACTTCGCGCGGCAGGGCAGCAGCGATCTGGGCGAACGCCTCGACCTCAACGCGGCGGTGCAGACGGCCGTGCGTCTGGTCGACAACTCGATCCGCCAGGCCACCGACCGCTTCGAGACACGCTACGCCGACGACCTGCCCACCGTCCGGGGCAATGCCCAGCGGATCGAGCAGGTGGTGATCAACCTGGTGCTGAACGCCTGCCAGGCCCTGGAGCGTCGTGATCAGGGCATCTTCCTGACCACGCGCCACCTGCCCGACCGGCAGGCCGTGATCCTGGAGGTCCGCGACCAGGGTCGGGGCATCGACCCCGAGGCGATCAACCGGCTGACCGACCCCTTCTTCACCACCCGGCGCGAATGCGGCGGCACCGGCCTGGGGCTGTCGGTCTCCGCCGGCATCGTCCACGAACACCGGGGCCGCCTGGCCTTCGACTCCCGCCCCGGCGAGGGCACCACCGTGACCCTGTCGCTGCCCGTGGTCCCGGCAAGCGACGGCGGCCCGGCGACCGACACCCCCTGGACACACGCTGACCGATGAGCATGAACCTCTATCCCGCGTTCGGCCTCCTGCTGGTCGACGACGAGCCCTCCTTCCTGCGCAGCCTGGGCATCGCCCTGGAGCGCAGCGGCGGCATCACCAACCTCCACCGCTGCCAGGATAGCCGTGAGGTGATGGCCATCCTGGCCCGGGAGAACATCGGCCTGGTGACCCTGGACCTCACCATGCCCAACCTCTCGGGCGAGGAACTGCTGAGGCGCATCGTCGAGGAGCACCCGGACATCGGGGTCATCGTGATCAGCGGCCTGAACCAGGTGGAGACCGCCGTCGACTGCATCAAGCTCGGCGCCTTCGACTACTTCGTCAAGACCGACGAGCAGGACCGGCTGATCGAGGGCATCAAGCGCGCCATCCGGCTGCAGGAGCTGCGCCACGAGAACCAGGAGCTGCGCCGGCGCTTCCTCAGCGACACCCTGGAACATCCCGAGGCCTTCGACCCTATCGTTACCGACGACAAGGGCATGCGCTCGGTCTTCCAGTACCTCGAATCGGTGGCCCCGAGCGGCCAACCCCTGCTGATCGGCGGGGAGAGCGGGGTGGGGAAGGAGCTGGTGGCGCGGGCAGCCCATGAGCTGAGCGATCGCCGGGGCCCGCTGGTCTGCGTCAACGTGGCCGGGCTCGACGACAACGTCTTCTCCGACACCCTGTTCGGCCACCAGCGGGGCGCCTTCACCGGGGCCGACCGGCCCCGCGGCGGGATGATCGAGCAGGCCGCGGACGGCACCCTCTTCCTCGACGAGATCGGCGATCTCGGCCTGGCCTCCCAGGTCAAGCTGCTGCGGCTGCTGCAGGAAGGCGAGTACTACCCCCTGGGCAGCGACCGTCCCAAGCGGATGCGGGCGCGGATCGTGGTGGCCACCCATCATGATCTCTGCGAGCGCCAACGGGCGGGAACCTTCCGCAAGGATCTCTACTACCGGCTGCGTACCCACCAGGTCCATATCCCTGCCCTGCGCCACCGCAAGGGGGACATCCCGCTGCTGCTGGATCACTTCCTCGCCGAGGCCGCCGACGAACTCGGCAAGCCCCGGCCGACCTATCCCCCCGAGCTGCCGGTGCTGCTGGCCAACTACGACTTCCCCGGCAACGTGCGGGAGCTGCGTGCCATGGCCTACGACGCCATGAGCGTCCACCGCGCCAGGACGCTCTCCATGGAGGTGTTCAAGCGGGCCATCGACCCGACACGGACGCAGCCCGCATCGCCGGACGCCTCGCTCCCCGAACGCGCGGTCTTCGCCCCGGACGAGCCCCTGCCGACCCTGCACGAGGTCGCCGACCTGCTGGTGCACGAGGCCATGCGCCGGGCCGAGGGCAACCAGTCCATCGCCTCGCGACTGCTGGGCATCTCCCAGCCGGCGCTGAGCAAGCGCCTGAAGAAGATGCGCGAGACCGGCCCGGAACCCCTATAACCTCCCCGCCACCATAACCCAGGTTATAACAGCAAATAACCCATTCTATTTCATGCACTTACATACACCACGTCGACTCGGGCCGCCCCGGGGTTATACCCCTTCGGCGGCGCTCACTATCGCCCTCACTCCCTGAATACCTCCTAAGAAACAACGACATAACCCATCATCGCGCAACTGGCACGCGCCTTGCTCTGGATAGGCTGGCTTCCTGACGGGAGCCACCACCATCCAAGAGCAAGAGGTTCGACGACCCATGCCAACAACAATGATGGCGGCCGCGACGGCCGCACCCGCATCCCGCACGACGACCACCGCGATGACGGGAGGTGCAGGATGCTGGATCTGATCAACGACCTGCTGTGGGGCAAGGTGCTGATCGCCTTGCTGATCGCCGTCGGGATCGGCTTCACGCTGCGCTCCCGCTGCGTCCAGTTCCGCTATTTCGGCCGCATGTTCCGCATCCTCGGTGCCAGCCAGGCGTTCAAGCGCGACAAGCACGGCCACCTCAGCTCCTTCCAGGCGCTGCTGCTGTCGGTGGCCGGACGGGTCGGCGGCGGCAACATCGCCGGCGTTGCCGTGGCCATCACCCTCGGCGGCCCGGGCGCCGTCTTCTGGATGTGGGTGGTCGGCCTGATGGGCATGGCCACCAGCTTCCTCGAGTGCACCCTGGCCCAGACCTACAAGACCGCGGAGCCCGACGGCACCTACCGCGGCGGCCCGGCACACTACATCGCCCGGGGGCTCGGCCGCCGCTGGACCTGGCTGGCCGCCCTCTACTCGGTGCTGCTGCTGGCCACCTTCGGCTTCGCCTTCACCGCCCTGCAGTCCTATGCCGTGGCCACTTCCTTCGACGATGCCTTCGGCATCCCGGCCCACTACACCGGCCTCGCCCTCGCCCTGTGCGTGGGCCTGATCATCTTCGGCGGCGTCAAGCGGATCGCACGGGTCACCGAGGTGCTGGTGCCGGTGATGGCCGTGGGCTACCTGCTGATCGCCTTCGTGGTCCTGGCGCTGAACGTGGCGCAGTTGCCCGACGTCATCCTGCTGATCGTCAACAGCGCCTTCGGCCTCGAGCCGGCCATCGGTGGGGGCATCGGCGCGGCCATCCTGATGGGGGTCAAGCGCGGCCTGTTCTCCAACGAAGCGGGGCTGGGCAGCGCCCCGAACGTCGCCGCCGTCGCCTATGTGCCACACCCGGCCAACCAGGGCATCGTCCAAGCCTTCTCGGTGTTCATCGATACCCTGATCATCTGCTCCGCCACCGCCTTCATCATCCTGCTCGGCGGAGCCTATGACCCGGCCCTCGGCGCCGGGATCGACGGCATCGCCCTGACCCAGGCCTCCCTGGCCGACCACGTGGGGGAGTGGGGCCGCAGCTTCGTCAGCATCGCGCTGCTGCTGTTCGGCTTCAGCACCATCCTCTACAACTACTACCTGGGCGAGAACAGCCTCGACTTCTTCAGCCGCGGCAACCGCACCCTGTTCAACGCCTTCCGCCTGGCCATCATCGGCCTGTGCACCTGGGGGGCGATGACCGACCTGGGCACCGTCTTCGCCTTCGCCGACACGACCATGGGCTTCCTGGCCCTGGCCAACCTCATCGCCCTGATCCTGTTGTTCAAGCCGGGGCTGCGCGTCATGCGCGACTTCGACGACCAGATCCGGGCCGGCGTCGGGCAACCGATCTTCGAGTCCGCCAAGTTCAGCGACCTGAACGTGGATCCGGCCGCCTGGGAGATCGAACCCGAGGACCGCGAGCGGGTACGACGCGCGTCCTCCGCCCGCCCCGCCGCCCAGTGAGCGACACCCGGCCCGGACCCCGTCCGGGCCATTTTCCCTGCCTGTCGAGGTCACCCCCATGAACGCCACACTCTCCTGTCCACGGCCCGGCGCCTCGCCGGCGCTGCAGGCCTGGGTGGACGACATCGATCGTCGAGCCCGAACCCGGCTCGGCATGGGGCGGGTCGCCGACTACATCCCGGCCCTGGCGGACCAGGACCCCGCACGCTTCGGCCTCGCCGTCTGCACCAACGACGGGCAGCTGTACACGGCCGGTGACGCCGAGATGCCCTTCTCGATCCAGAGCCTGTCGAAGGTGCTGCTGCTGAGCCTGGCGCTACGCCGCCATGGCGACGCCCTGTGGCGGCGAGTCGGCCTCAATCCCTCGGGCATGCCGTTCAACTCCCTGATGCAGCTCGAGACGGAGCGCGGCAAGCCCCGCAACCCCTTCATCAATGCCGGTGCCATCGTGGTCGCCGACCACCTGGTCGGCGCCTTCGCCACGCCGGCCAAGCACCTCCAGGACGTCGCCCGGACGCTGTCCGGCAACCCTGGGATCCTGATCGACCGGCAGGTGCTCGCCTCGGAATGGCAGCATCGCGCCCGCAACGCCGCCGCGGCCTATCTGATGAAGGCCTTCGGCAACCTCGACAACGAGGTCGACGAGGTCCTGACCGCCTACTTCGCCTGCTGCGCGCTGCGCATGAGCTGCGCCGACCTCGCCGTCGCCCTGAACTACCTGGCCGCGGATGGCCGGGCACTCACCACCGGCAGGTCCTTCATCCCGCCCGACATGGCGCAACGCATCAATGCCCTGATGTTCACCTCCGGCATGTACGACGCCGCGGGCGACTTCGCCTATCGCGTGGGCCTGCCCGCCAAGAGCGGCGTCGGTGGCGGGATCGTCGCCATCGTGCCCGGTCGGCTGTCGATCTGCGCCTGGTCGCCGGCGCTCGATGCCAGCGGCAACTCGGTCGCCGCCCAGTACGCCCTGGAACTGATCGCCGAGCGCCTGGGTCGCTGGCGCCAGGGCCCCCGCCAGGACGCCGATCCCCTGACGACCGGCGACCTCGAGGAGGGGTGCCGGTCATCCCCGGCACCGCCCGCCAGATATTGTTGACTTACTAACATGGCCATCGCTATCTCGCAGAATACGCCAGATTGATTTAGACTTTAGTCTTAAATCATAGGTAACTTTCCGCGATCCCGGCCACTCCCGGGATCGTTTCTTGTCTGTGGAGAAGCCGCCATGTCGTCCCCCCCTTCCGGCGCCGCGCGCAGTCCGCGCCTGGCCGAACTCGCCCTGGCCCTGGGCGGCTTCGGCATCGGCACCAGCGAGTTCGTGATCATGGGCCTGATGGAGCGCGTGGCCGGCGACCTGGCGGTGGGCACCGCCGACGTGGGTTACGCCATCTCCGCCTACGCCCTGGGCGTGGTGGTGGGCGCGCCGCTGATCTCGGCGCTGGCCGCCCGGGTGCCGCGCCGGGCCCTGCTCATCGCGCTGATGTTGGTATTCGCCGTGGGCAACATCGCCAGTGCCCTGGCCACTTCGTTCTGGCCCTTCGTCGGCCTGCGCTTCCTCGCCGGCCTGCCCCACGGCGCCTACTTCGGCGTGGCCGCGCTGGTCGCCGCGGCGGCGGTGCCCCTCGAGCAGCGCGCCCGGGCCATCGCCCGGGTGATGCTGGGCCTGACCAGCGCCATCGTGGTGGGGGCGCCGCTGGCCACCTGGGCCGGCCAGTGGCTCGGCTGGCAGTTCGCCTTCCACGCCGTGGGCGCCATCGCCCTGGCCACCATGGCCATGATCCGGCTCTTCGTGCCGCCCCAGCCCCGCGACCGCCAGGCGAGCCCCCGTCGCGAGCTCTCCGCCCTGGTCAAGCAGCGCGTGCTGTTCACCCTGGGCGTGGCCGGCATCGGCTTCGGCGGCATGTTCGCGGTGTTCAGCTATGTGGTGCCGACCCTGAGCGCCCAGGCCGGGATGGCCGAGGCGCTAGGCCCCTGGGTGCTGGCGATCTTCGGCCTCGGCGGCATCCTCGGCAACCTGGTCGGCGCCCGCCTCGCCGACCGCCACCTGATGAAGGCGGTGCCGCGCATCCTGGTCTGGTGCCTGGTGGTGCAGGGCGGCTTCTACTTCGCCGCCGACCACCTCGTCGCCGGCCTGCTGTTCGTCGGCCTGGTGGGCACCAGCATGGCCCTGGGCCCGGCGCTGCAGACCCGCCTGATGGACGTGGCCGGCGAGGCCCAGACCATGGCTGCCTCCATGAACCACGCCGCCTTCAACGGCGCCAACGCCCTCGGCGCCTGGCTGGCCGGGGTCACCATCAAGGCCGGTGCCCCCTGGTCGGCGAGCGGCCTGGTGGGGTCGGGCCTGGCCCTGGGCGGTCTGGCGGTGTTCGCCCTGGGGCTGTGGCTGGAGCGTCGCCGCGCCCCGCCCCAGGCCCCGGAGGCGCCCGCCGCCCCGGCCTGCTAGCTCGCGGCGCGGGACGCCGCCATCGGCCTGGGGTACCGCTTAGGGCTATCGCAGTTGCCGACAGCGAGGGGCGCCGGGGACAAGCCGAAGAGGAGGTCCTACGCCAGGGGTGAGGAGCATTGCTCCGAACGGGCTGGCCATGGATGGCCAGCACCGGCCCTGCAAGCGAAGCAGGACGCGAGAGCGAAGCAGGGCGTCGGTAGCGCCCAAGGAGGGGTTCACAGCGCCTCCTCGCAGGCTTGTCGCCGGATCAGCCCCGAGCGATGGAAGCTATCTGCAATAGCCCTGGGTGCCGGCTGGGCCGGCGTGCAGGGGCCGGGCGGGTATGCGATACTGCGCCCCCTCTCGATCCCAAGGTATCGCCCCAGGCCGCTGACTACGGACACGCCCATGTCTCAAGGTACGCTGTTCATCGTTTCCGCCCCCTCCGGCGCCGGCAAGACCAGCCTGGTGCGCGAGCTGATCGACAGCCTCGACGGCATCCAGGTCTCGGTGTCGCACACCACCCGCGAACGTCGCCCCGGCGAGGTGGACGGCGTCAACTACCACTTCGTGGACCTGCCCACCTTCGAGGGGATGATCGAGCGCGGCGAGTTCTTCGAGCACGCCCGGGTGTTCGACAACTACTACGGCACCTCACGCCCCGCCGTGCAGGTGGCCCTGGCCGCCGGCCAGGACGTGATCCTGGAGATCGACTGGCAGGGCGCCCGCCAGGTGCGCCACCAGATGCCCGAGGCGGTATCGATCTTCATCCTGCCGCCCTCCCGGGAGGAGCTGGAGCGCCGCCTGGCCGGCCGCGGCACCGACGAGCACGCGGTGATCGCCCGGCGCATGCGCGACGCCATCGGCGAGATGTCCCACCACGACGAATACGACTACCTGGTGGTCAACGACGACTTCACCACCGCTCTGCGCGAGCTGCAGTCGCTGGTGATTTCCCGTCGCCTGACCCGCGAGCGCGCCGGCGAGGCCCACGCCGCCCTGCTGCAGGCCCTCTTGTCACCACAACCTGGCGTCGAGTAACCTATCGGGTCTACCCATCGGTGGAATCCCGTCCCTGCGCCCTCCGCGTGCTCGACGTCGGGTTCCCGTCAGTTTCAGGAAGGCATCCATGGCGCGAGTCACAGTCGAAGATTGTCTGGATAACGTCGAAAACCGCTTCAAGCTGGTGATGATCTCCACCCAGCGCGCGCGCCAGCTGGCTCGCGGCTCCCGCGACGCCCAACTGGCGTGGGAGAACGACAAGCCCACCGTGGTGGCGCTACGCGAGATCGCCGCCGGGCTGGTCGACGAGAGCGTGCTCGACGAACCGGTCGAGGCCCCGGTGCGGGCCACCCAACCCCAGTACGGCAGCGTCGCCGAGGAGTGATCCCCGACGGCGGGCCGCCGCCGTCTTCCTCCCCAGGGCACTCACGCAGGAATCAGGGCGCGCCGCATGTTCACCATCGATGACCTGGCCGACCGTCTCGGCGGCTACCTCCCCCAGAGCGAGATCCAGCAGGTCAAGCGCGCCTTCTACTATGCGGAGCAGGCCCACGACGGCCAGCGCCGCCGCTCCGGCGAGCCCTATGTCACGCACCCCCTCGCCGTCGCCAATATCCTCGCCAATATGCACATGGACCATCAGAGCCTGATGGCCGCCATGCTGCACGACGTCATCGAGGACACCGGGGTCGCCAAGGAGGCCCTGGCCGAGCAGTTCGGCAAGCCGGTGGCGGAGCTGGTGGACGGCGTCTCCAAGCTGACCCAGATCGCCTTCGAGGACAAGGCGGTCGCCCAGGCCGAGAACTTCCAGAAGATGGTACTGGCGATGTCCCGGGACATCCGGGTGATCATCGTCAAGCTCGCCGACCGCCTGCACAACATGCGCACCCTGGGGGCGCTGCGCCCCGAGAAGAAGCGCCGCATCGCCCGCGAGACCCTGGAGATCTATGCCCGCATCGCCAGCCGGCTGGGCATCAACACCATCCGCGTGGAGCTCGAGGACCTCTCCTTCCAGGCCCTGCACCCGATGCGCGCCGAGCGCATCAAGCGCGCCGTCTCCAGCGCCCGCGGCCACCGCCGCTCGACGATCCGCCAGGTGCAGAACAGCCTGCAGCAGAGCCTCGACGACGAGCGCCTGCCCGGCACCGTGATCGGCCGCCAGAAGCACCTGCTGTCGATCTACAAGAAGATGCGCGACCAGCGCAAGTCGTTCAACGAGATCATGGACGTCTTCGGCTTCCGCATCATCACCGATGACGTCGACAGCTGCTATCGCATCCTCGGCGTGGTGCACAACCTCTACAAGCCGGTCCCGGGCCGCTTCAAGGACTACATCGCCATCCCCAAGGCCAACGGCTACCAGAGCCTGCACACCACCCTGTTCGGCAGCGGTGGCATGCCCATCGAGGTGCAGATCCGCACCCGCGAGATGGAGGCCATGGCCAACAACGGCATCGCCGCCCACTGGCTCTACAAGGCGGGACAGACCGACCACCCCATCGCCGAGGGCAGCCACGCCCGGGCCCGGGCCTGGGTCAAGGGGCTGCTGGAGATGCAGCGCCACGCCGGGGACTCGCTGGAGTTCATCGAGCACGTCAAGAACGACCTCTTCCCCGACGACATCTACGTGTTCACGCCCAAGGGCGACATCATGGAGCTGCCCCAGGGCGCCACGGTGATCGACTTCGCCTACAGCGTGCACACCGACATCGGCAACGGCTGCATCGCCTGTCGCATCGACCGCCACCTGGCGCCACTCTCCACCCGCCTGGAGAGCGGCCAGACCCTGGAGATCATCACCGCCCCGGGCGCCAGGCCCAACTTGGCCTGGCTCAACTTCGTGGTCACCGCCAAGGCGCGTTCGGCGATCCGCCACGCCCTCAAGCACCAGCAGCACACCGAGGCGGTGCAACTGGGGCGCCGGCTGCTCAACAAGTCGCTGGCCGACTTCGAGACCAGCCTCGAGGAGCTGCCGAAAGGACTGGATACCACCCTGCTCGACGAGCTCGACCTCAAGAACGAGGAGACCCTGCTGGAGTCGATCGGCCTGGGTACCCGGGTGGCGCATGTCATCGCCCGTCGCCTGATGGACCTGCAGCATGGCGAGGCGGCCGCGCCCGGCGCACACCCCGAGCGCCAGCACGGCCCCATCGTGATCAGCGGCGCCGAGGGCATGGTGATCAAGTTTGCGCGTTGCTGCCACCCGCTGCCCGGCGACCCCGTGGTCGGCCACCTCTCGGTGGGCAAGGGCATCGTAGTGCATCGCGCCGAATGCCGGAACCTCCAGGAGCTGAAAGGCGACCCCGAGAAACTCTTCCCCCTGGAGTGGGCCGAGCAGATCGACGAGGACTTCCCGGTGGCCCTGCGCCTGGAGGTCGAGAGCCGCCGCGGCCTGGTGGCCGAGCTGGCCGGCCTGGTCACCGACGCCGACGCCAACATCGAGCGCATCGGCATCGAGGAGCGCGACGCCCGCCTGGCCACGGTCAACCTGACCCTGGCGGTGCGCAGTCGCGTCCACCTGGCGCGCATCATCAAGCGCCTGCGCAACCTCTCCCACGTCGAGCGCATCACCCGCGTCGGCAACTGAATTTCCCCGGACGCTCCGGCCTCGCCCGCGGGCGGCCGGGCCGTTCCCGTCATCCGAGCAACACCACCAATGGAGTTCACCATGAGCAACAAGGCCGTGATCAACAGCGCCCAGGCCCCCGCCGCCATCGGCCCCTACTCCCAGGCCATCAAGGCCGGCAACACCGTCTACCTCTCCGGCCAGATCCCCCTGGACCCGGCCACCATGGAGCTGGTCTCCGACGACTTCGAGGCCCAGGCGCGCCAGGTATTCACCAACCTGAAGGCCGTCTGCGAGGAGGCCGCCGGCTCCCTGCAGGACATCGTCAAGCTCAACCTCTACCTGGTGGACCTGGGCAACTTCGCCGTGGTCAACCAGGTGATGGAGGAGTTCTTCGAGTCGCCCTATCCGGCCCGCGCCGCGGTGGGCGTCAAGGCGCTGCCCAAGGGGGCGCAGGTAGAGGCCGAGGCAGTAATGGTCATCGGCGACTGATAAGTACCGAATAAATGCCTGCGCAGGCGAATCACTGCGTTGCACAGCGCTCGGAATCCTCATGTAGCAGCTTTGTACACTCCGGTTCCTGCGCGCTGTGCGCCTTGTGCTTCATCCTGCTCGGCGATTGATTCTGGCACTTATGAGACTCTTTATAGCGCTGGAGCCGCCGCAGGCGCTGCGCGGGCGGCTCGGCGAACTGGCCGACGCCGCCCATGCCCGCTGCGGCGGGCGGCGCGTGCCTGACGCGAGCCTGCACCTGACGCTGGCCTTCCTCGGCGAGGTCGCCGAGGAGCGGGCGGACGAGCTGGCCCAGTGGGTCGGCGCCATGGCGATCCCCCCTGGCGAGTGGCGCCTGGACAGCTGGGGCCGCTTCCAGCGGCCAGGCATCCTCTGGGTGGGCGGCCGGACGCCGGACCCGGCGCTGATGCAGCTGCAGGCATCGCTGTGGCAGGGCCTGGAGGCCCTGGGCTTCGCGGGGCGACCGCGGCGCTTCGTGCCCCACGTGACCCTGCTGCGCCGGGCGGCGCGACTGGACATGGAAGGACTGCCGCCGGTCGACCTGGCATGGGCCTATCGGCGGCTGGCGCTGCTGCGCTCCTTCACCGAGAACGCCGGGGCCCGTTACGAGGCCCTGGCGCACTCGGCCTGATCAGGCCTTCTCGGACAGGAAGCCGCCTTCCCTGAGCACCTGGGCATAGCCCTCGCGGTAGCTGGGGTAGCGGAACACATAGCCGCTGGCCAGCAGGCGGGCGTTGTCGCAGCGCTTGCTGGCGCGACGGCGCAGCGGCGACTGGATGGTCTCCGAGGCCTCCACCTTGAGCTGTCGGGCCAGCCAGCTCATCACCTCATGGAGCGGTGCCGGCTCGCAGTCGCTGGCCAGGTAGAGGTCCTCGACGCCCTCACCGTCCAGCACCCGGCCGATCAGGTGGGCCAGCACCCCGGCACAGTCGTCGCGATGGATACGGTTGGTATGCATGGCCGGGCTCGGCGGGGCGATGCGCCCCTCGCCCACCTGGCGGATCAGCCGATCCCGACCGGGGCCGTAGATGCCCGAGAAGCGCACCACGGTACCGGGCAGCTCGTGGGCCAGCAGGACGTCCTCGGCCTCGCGCATCAACTGACCCGAGAAGCCGGTGGGCTCGGTGAGGCTGGTCTCATCCACCGTCTCGCCCGCCTGCTGGGCATAGACGCTGGTGGAAGAGACGAAGAAGACGTGGCGCGGCGCCCGCTCCCGGGCGGCGAACTCGGCCAGCACCGCCTGGAGTCCTTCCGGGTAGGCGGCGCGGTAGGCGGCCTCCTCGAAGCGGTCGGCGCTGACCACATAGACCAGGATATCGGCGTCCGGTAGCGTGGTCAGGCTGGCCGCGTCCGCGAAATCCGCGGCGACGGCCTCCAGGCCGCTGCCCTCCAGCGCCTTCGGGTTGCGGCGCGCGCCGATCACCCCCTGGCCCGCCTCCTGGAGGCGCTTGCCCAGCGCCATACCGATATCGCCACAGCCTAGAATCAGCGTCGTCGTCTTCACCTTTTCCCTGCCCCCTGATAAAAAGTCCCTATAGGAATTTCAAGAGGATGCCGTCGAGGCAACCACGATGACTCTAACAGAACTCCGCTACATCGTGACACTCGCCCAGGAGCGTCACTTCGGACGCGCCGCCGAGCGCTGCTTCGTCTCCCAGCCGACCCTGTCGGTGGCGGTGAAGAAGCTGGAGGAGGAGCTCGGTGTGGCGCTCTTCGAGCGCTCCAAGTCCACGGTACAGGTTACGCCGCTGGGCGAGAAGATCGTCGAGCAGGCCCAGCGCGTGCTGGAGCAGACCAGCGTGATCAAGGAGCTGGCCTCGGCCGGCCGCGACCAGCTGGCGAGTCCCCTGCGCATCGGCGCCATCTACACCATCGGCCCCTACCTCTTCCCCCACCTCGTGCCGGAACTGGCCCGCAGCGCCCCGCAGATGCCGCTCTACATCGAGGAGGGCTTCACCGGCAACCTGCGTCGCAAGCTGCGCAGTGGCGAGCTGGACGCCATCATCGTCGCCCTGCCCTTCACCGAGACCGATGTCCTGACCAAGGCCCTCTACGAGGAGGAGTTCGAGGTACTGGTGCCCGCCGACCACGCCTGGGCGGGGCGTGACGGTATCCACAAGGAAGAGCTGCTCAAGGAGCGCCTGCTGCTGCTCGGCGAGGGCCACTGCTTCCGCGACCAGATCCTCGAGGCCTGCCCGGCCATCAGCCAGCAGCTCAACAGCCCCAGCAACACCCTCACCGCCGAGGGCGGCTCCCTGGAGACCATCCGCCACATGGTGGCCTCCAAGCTGGGCATCACGGTGCTGCCGCGCTCGGCCATCGGCACCGGTCACTACGAGAGCGGCCTGCTCGCCAGCCTGCCCTTCACCGCCCCGGCCCCGTCACGCACCGTGGCCATCGCCTGGCGGGCCAGCTTCCCGCGGCCCAAGGCGATCGACGCCGTCACCAACGCCGTCGCCCGCTGCCGCGAGGCCGACGTTGCGCCGGCATGAGCACTGACATAAAGGCTCTGGACGCGCCGGTCACGTCGCTCAAGGGGGTCGGCGAAGCGCTGGCGCTGAAGCTCGCGCGGCTGCGCATCGATGCCGTCGCCGACCTGCTCTTCCACCTCCCGCTGCGCTACCAGGACCGCACCCGCATCACCCCCATCGGCACCCTGCGCGCCGGCCACGAGGCGGTGGTGGAGGGCGAGGTGGTGGCCGCCGAAGTGGTGCGCGGCCGTCGTCGCAGCCTGCTGGTCCGGCTACGCGACGGCACCGGCATCATCAGCCTGCGCTTCTTCCACTTCTCGCCGGCCCAGCAGCAGCAGTTCCTCGCCGGCACCCGGGTGCGCTGCTTCGGCGAGGCCCGGGCCGGCGCCACCGGCCTGGAGCTCTACCATCCGGAGTATCGCCTGCTCAGGGCCGAGGCCCCGCCGGTGGAGGACCACCTCACGCCCATCTACCCTACCACCGAGGGGCTCCACCAGACCCGGCTGAGGGCGCTGATCGAACAGGCACTGGCGCACCTCGATGCCGCCCCGCAGGCGCTCCCCGACTGGATCGGCGAGGACCTGCGGGCCCGCTTCCGCCTGCCCGAGCTGCACCACTGCCTGCACGTGCTGCACCAGCCGCCGCCGGACGTCGACCCCGAACAGCTCGCCGGCGGCCGCCACCTCGCCACCCGCCGCCTGGCCCTGGAGGAGCTGTTGGCGCATCGCCTCAGCCTCCAGGCGGTGCGCCAGCGCATCCAGGCGGACGGCGCCCCCGCCCTGCCCTCGGGACGCGGCCTGCAGGCACGCTTCCTCACCCAGCTGCCCTTCTCGCTGACCGGCGCCCAGCGCCGGGTGCTCGACGAGATCGCCGCCGACCTGGCCCGGGAGATGCCCATGCTGCGCCTGGTGCAGGGCGACGTGGGCTCGGGCAAGACGGTGGTGGCCGCCATGGCGGCGCTGTCGGCCATCGCCGGCGACTGCCAGGCGGCCATGATGGCGCCCACCGAGATCCTCGCCGAGCAGCACTACCGCGCCTTCCGCGCCTGGTTCGCGCCGCTCGGCATCGAGGTGGCCTGGCTGGCCGGCAAGCTCAAGGGCAAGGCACGCCTGGACACCAAGGCGGCGATCCTCGATGGGCGGGTGCGCATGGTGGTGGGCACCCACGCCATCTTCCAGGAGGACGTGCACTTCCAGCGCCTGGGGCTGGCCATCGTCGACGAGCAGCACCGCTTCGGCGTGCACCAGCGCCTGGCACTGCGCGAGAAGGGCGAGGCCGGCGGGCTGACGCCCCATCAGTTGGTGATGACCGCCACCCCCATCCCGCGCACCCTGGCGATGAGCGCCTATGCAGACCTGGACGTCTCAGTGATCGACGAACTGCCGCCGGGGCGCACCCCGGTGAAGACGGTGGTGGTGCCCGACGAGCGCCGCCCCGAAGTGGTGGCACGCATCCGCCACGCCTGCGCCGAGGGGCGCCAGGCCTACTGGGTCTGCACCCTGATCGAGGAGTCCGAGGCGCTGCAGTGCCAGGCCGCCGAGGCGACCCGCGACGAGCTGGTCGAGGCGCTGCCGGAACTCGCCGTCGGCCTGGTCCACGGGCGCATGAAGGCCGCCGAGAAGGCCGCGGTGATGGACGCCTTCAAGGAAGGCGAGCTGGACCTGCTGGTGGCCACCACGGTGATCGAGGTGGGGGTCGACGTGCCCAACGCCAGCCTGATGATCATCGAGAACCCCGAGCGGCTGGGCCTCTCCCAGCTGCACCAGCTGCGTGGCCGGGTGGGCCGCGGCTCCACCGCGAGCTACTGCGTGCTGCTCTATCACGGCCCGCTGTCGGCCCACTCCCGGGAGCGCCTGTCAGTGATGCGCGAGACCAGCGACGGCTTCCGCATCGCCGAGAAGGACCTGGAGCTGCGCGGCCCCGGCGAGGTGCTGGGCACCCGCCAGACGGGCCTGGCGCAGATGAAGATCGCCGACCTGGAGCGCGACGCCGACCTCCTGGAGCGCGTCGCCCCCCTGGCCGAGGCGCTGCTGGCCGGCCACTCCGAGGCCAGCCGACCGCTGATCCGCCGCTGGCTGGGCGAGGAGGCCGGGCGCTACGGGCAGGTGTAGCGCGCCGAGCGGCTGGGCGCTAGGCGCTTCCCGAAGGGCTGGGCGCTGTCAACTTCCCCGCCGCCTCGCGCAGCGGCGCCAATTGACGGCCGATCAGCGCCAGCTGGGTGCGCAGCAGGGGCGAGGCCCCGTCGTCCGTGGCCTCCAGGTTTTCCAGCCGCGACGCCAGGGCCTCGCCGGCGTCCTCGGCGACCGGCTCGCGACGCTCGAGGGCCCGCGCCAGTCGTCCCAGCTCGGCCAGGATCGCCTCGGCCGCCTCCTGCACCGCAGCGTCCTTCCCCCGCTCCTCGCCGCGATGCGCGCCCAGGGCGGAGAGGTAGTTGAGCAGCGTATGGGAGTGGAGCAGGAAGCGCAGGCCGCGGTCGGCATCGCGGCGGAAGGGCCCCGGCTCCTGGAGGACGTTGCCGAGCAGGCTCGACAGCTCGGCATCGGCGTTGTGGGCGTTGCGCCGCGCCAGCCGGTAGGCCAGGTCGTCGCGCTTGTCCGCGGTGTACTGGTCGAGGATCGCCGCCAGGTAGTCGCGGCCGGCGGCCAGGGTCGCCGCCGCCTGACGATGCAGGCGTCGACCCTGCCAGTCGGGCAGGATGGTGAGCACCGCCACCCCGGCGATGCCCGCCCCCAGCAGGGTATCGAACAGCCGTGGCCAGATCAGGCCGAAGCCGTCGCTCACCTGGTTGAAACAGCTCAACACCATCAGGGTGATCGCCGCCGTGGCCAGGGTGTAGCGGCTACCGCGCAGGGCGAAGAAGGCCACCCCGGCGATCACCGCGATGGCCGCCTGCACGGCCGGCGACGGGAAGAGGCTGATCAGCGCCCAGCCGGCCACCAGGCCGAGTACCGTGCCCAGGATGCGCTGCCACAGGAAGCGCCGGGTGGCACCGAAGCTGGGCCGACAGACGAAGACGCTGGTCAGCAGGATCCAGTAGCCCTGGGTGGGATGGATCAGGTGCAGCACGCCGTAGCCGGCCACCAGGGTCGCGGAGAGGCGCAGGGCGTGGCGGAACACCGGCGAGCGCGGCGTCAGCTGGGCGAGGATGCGTTCCCGTACGTCGCGCAGTCCATGGGGGGTGCGGTCGTAGAGCGCGTTGTCGCCGTCGCCATCGCGGGTTTCGGGATGCCGCGCCCCACCCAGGGTCTGCTCCAGGGTCGCCAGGTTGCCGGCCAGCGCCTCCAGGGAGTGCAGCAGGCCTTGCCGCTCCGGGCTCGTCCGATCCCGGAGATGGGCCAGGGAGGCGTCCAGGTCCGCCAGGGCCCGCTCGCTCTGGGCATGATCGAAGGGCCGGTTCAGCAGCAGCGCCCGGGCCAGGGCCCGGCAGGTCTGCCCCTGACGGTCGAGCAGGCGCTGGATCCGGAACAGCACGTCGTGATGGAAGAAGGTCTCGGCCAGCTCGGCATAGGGGTAGTGGGAGGAACTGGCACGCTCGTGGACGTCCTGGGCGATGAAGTAGAGGCGCAGGTAGCGCGCCAGCTTGCCCCCCTCGCCCTGCCCCTCCAGGCGCCGGAAGAGCATCTCCTTGGCCTGGTTGAGGGCCTCGACCACCCGGCCGTTCTGGCGGGCCAGGGCCAGGCGCCGCCCCTCCACGTCGAGGTCGCGGACCGGCTCGAAGAGCGCCGCCTTGAGCGACAGGTAGCGGGACAGTTCGCGGAACACCCGGGCCAGGGCCAGCTTGAGGGGCTGGCGCGAGAAGAGCGCGCACCACACCACCGAGATGCCCCCGTACCAGGCGGCCCCGGCCACCAGCAGCGCCGGCTCGCGCCACAGCTCCGCCAGCGCCGGGCTGCCGCGCTGCTCGAGGCCGATCATGGTGTAGATCGCCAGGATCAGGGTGGCGCCGGCGATGGTGGCGTAGCGCTGGTTGACCGCCCCGAGCATGGTCATGGCGAAGGTCGACAGCGCCAGCCCCAGGGCGAAGGGCCAGGGGTGATCGAACAGCAGCTCCACCGTGAGCGCGGCCACGACGAAGCAGGTCAGGGTCACCAGCAGGGCGCGCAGTCGTCCCTCCCAGTCGTCGTCGGTCTCGGCCAGGGCGCTGGCGATGACGCCCAGGAACAGCGGGATCAGGCTGGCCGGGGCATCCCGCCACCAGCACAGCGCCGTGACCCCGGCCAGGGCGATGAACACCCGCAGACTGTAGGCGAAGGATTCCAGGGTCCACAGGCGCCGCAGGGCTTGGGAGAGGGACATCGGCGGGTAAGAGGCCTAGAGATGTCGCAACAGCCGCTGCAGCCGTTGCAGGTCGGTGGAGTCGCCGACCAGGCGTACCCTGCCGGCCATCATGCCGTCGAGGAAGGCCTGCTGGGTGGGCCTCCTCAGCACCTCGAGGGCGCTGGCCTCGTCCTCGAAACGCAGCTCCAGGTCCAGGTCCACCGGTAGGCCGCGGCCGGCCTGGATGCCGCGCGGCGACATCCGGTAGTGACGGGCGATGGAGAGATCCTCGGTGGCGATACCCCAGTCGAGGCCGCGCATCTCGCCGAGCAGCTCACGGAAGCGGGGCTTGCGGCGCAGGGCGCGCTTGAGCAGCCAGCCCAGCAACCAGAGCATCAGTCTCAGCTTCATGTCGTCATCACCACCGCGTCCATGGATGGGGGAAGGCCGGGGCTCGCGGCCCACCGGGAGCAGGCCGCGCCGCCCTGTCTCACTTGGCCACGGCGTCCTTGAGCCCCTTGCCCGGCTTGAAGGCCACGGTCTTGCTGGCCGGAATGGTCAGCGGCTTGCCCGTCTGGGGGTTCTTGCCGGTGCGAGCGGCGCGCTCACGCACGGTGAAGGTACCGAAACCGATCAACGAGACGTCCTGCCCCTGGGACACGCTGCCGGTGATCTCGTCGAGGATGACGTTGAGCACCTGGCTCGCCTTGTCCTTGGACAGATCGGCACGTTCGGCAATCGCCGACGCGAGTTCTGGCTTACGCATACAACCCTCCTGGTGTTGGCTCGATACCCCGGCGACCCGCCGGGGGTGTTGTTGTCATGGCATCCGGTAAACGCCACTCGCCTGGGGCCTGATCGCTGCCCAGGCGCCAGCCGGATGGCACCGGCGGGTGGCGACGGGGCGGTTCGCCCGCCCGGCATCGCTGACCTAGCCTAGCAACGCCGGCGCAGCCCGCGCCAGTTCCACTTTCCGACGCACGCAGGCCCCTGTCAACGCAAATCCGATCAAACGTCCGTCCTCATCCTCGGCCAGGGCCGCGAGATCCCCCGCCTCCCCCTCGATACGCCAGCGTGACGGCTCCCGGGCTGGCGGCAGTGCCACCACCGGCAGCAACGACGTCTTGACCAGCACCGGCCAGGGACCGTAGCGCACCGCCGTGGGCGTGCCGGCCAGCGTGCGGGCCAGGGCCTTGGCGCTGGCCTGCAGCGGCTGCACGTACATGGCATTGACCCCGTCGACGCAGGCCGCATCGCCCAGGGCGAAGACGCCGGGCGCCGAGGTGGCCAGGCGGCGGTCCGTCTGGATGCCCGCCGGCCCGACGGCGAGCCCCGCCGCCTCGGCCAGTGCCGTGCGCGGCCTGAGGCCGGTGGCCAGCAGCACCAGGTCGGCCTCCAGGGTCGCGCCGTCGTCGAGCTCCACGCCCAGGTCGCCGCCCAGGGCACGGAAGCCCGCCACGCCGGTACCCAACCGCAGCCCGATGCCGGCCTCGGCGAAGGCCTCGCCCAGGGCCCGCCCCAGGGGCTCGGGCAGCAGCCGCGGCAGGGGGGCAGTCTCCGGGGCCACCAGGGTCACCCGGTGGCCCCCGGCCAGCAGGTCGTTGGCGAACTCGCAGCCCACCAGGCCGGCGCCGACGATGGCCACCCGCGCCGGCCGACCCAGGGCCACCACGGCGGCGTGGAAGGCACGATAGTCGTCCAGGTCGTTGATGGTGAAGACCCGGTCGGCCAGCGTCTCGGGCACCGCGAAGGGCCGCGTGGGCACGGCGCCGGTGGCCAGCACCAGCTCCCCCCAGGGCAGGCGCTCCTCGCCGATGCGCAGGGTGCGGGCCGCAAGGTCGATGGCCTCGACCCGCGTCCGGGTGCGCACCATGGCGTTCAGTTCGCCGGCCACCCGCAGGGCATCGCGGGTCGCCAGACGCTCGGGAGGCAGCCCCTTGGCGAAGCCGGTGGAGAGCAGCGGCTTGGAGTAGTCGTCGCCGCCGTCGGCGGAGATCAGCGTCACCGGGCGATCGGGGTCCAGGGCACGCAGCTGGCGCAGCAGGCCGATGCCCGCCATGCCGGAGCCGATGATGGTCAGGGGAGCGCTCATGGGACTCCTCGGTCGGGGAAGCGTGATGCCCCGCATGGTACACTACCCGCCCCTCTGGATGGATGCGGAGCCCCTCGTGCCCGATACCTCGCCCATCGACTCGCGATGCCCGGCACACTGGCTCCCCCTGGCGGCGGCACGCCCCGCCATGAGCCCCGCCTGGCGGCACTGGGTCGGCTCCCGGGACTCCCTGACCCACCGCCTCACCGAGGCAGGCCGGCCACGCTGCTTCCGGGTGCGCCTGCTCGACCAGCGCCTCGGTACTCCGCGTCGCGACGAGGCCCTGGCACTCGGCATCCCGCCGGACCAGCGCGCCTGGCTACGCGAGGTGGCCCTCTGCCTGGACGCGCGTCCCTGGGTGCTGGCCCGCTCGGTGGCCCCCCTGGACGGCCTGCCGGCCCACGAGCTGGCGCAGCTTGGCGAGCGCTCGCTGGGCAGCTGGCTGTTCCGCCAGCCGGACCTGGAGCGCGGCGCCATCGAGGTGACCCGCGACCCGGCCGGCTTCCATGCCGCCCGCGGGCCCTGGGGACGGCGCTCGGTGTTCCGCCACGGCGGCTTCCGGGTGCTGGTCCAGGAGTGGTTCCTGGAGGCCATGGCGGATGACCTCGGCCTGCCTTCACGCTAGGCTCTGGGGTTCCCGATGCCGAGGGGCGCCGGGGATACGCCGAAGAGGAGGTCCTACGCCAGGGGTGAGGAGCATTGCTCCGAACGGGCTGGCCATGGATGGCCAGCACCGGCCCTGCAAGCGAAGCAGGACGCGAGAGCGAAGCAGAGCGTCGGTAGCGCCCAGGGAAGGGTTCACAGCGCCTCCTCGAAGGCGTGTCGCCGGAACAGCCCCGTCCAGCGCATCTGCAAAACGCAACCTGCCACGAGCGAGGTAGAGATGGACCGATCCCTGATGCGCCCCACGGGGCTCGCCCGGGTACCCGACTTCCTGCAGCTGATGCGCCTGGATCGCCCCATCGGCACCTGGCTGTTGATGTGGCCGACCCTGTGGGCGTTGTGGGTGGCCGCCGAGGGGCTGCCCAGTCGCAAGCTCCTGCTGATCTTCGTCGCCGGGGTCTACGCGATGCGCGCCGCCGGCTGCGTGATCAACGACTACGCCGACCGCCACTTCGACGGCCACGTCAAGCGTACCCGAAGCCGCCCCCTGGCCACCGGGCGGATCGGTGAGGGCGAGGCCCAGGCGCTGTTCCTGCTGCTGGTGATGACCGCCTTCGTGCTGGTGCTGTTCACCAATCCCTTCACCGTGCTGCTCTCGGTGGGCGGGGTGATCCTGGCGGCCATCTACCCCTTCATGAAGCGCTATACCCACCTGCCCCAGCTGTTCCTGGGCGCCGCCTTCTCCTGGGCGATCCCCATGGCCTTCGGCGCGGTGCTGGGGCATGTGCCCCTCGAGGCCTGGCTGCTGTTCGCCGCCAACCTCGCCTGGACGGTGGCCTACGACACCGAATATGCCATGGTCGATCGCGACGACGACCTGCGGATCGGCATCAAGTCCACGGCGGTGCTGTTCGGCCGCGCCGACCGACTGATGATCGGCCTGCTGCAGGGCCTGACCCTGCTGCTGCTGGCCTGGGCCGGGGCTCGTCTGGCGCTCTCCGGCTTCTTCTGGCTGGGGCTGGCGGCCATGGCCGCCACCTTCGTCCACCAGCAGCGGTTGATCCGCAGCCGCGAGCGCGACCCCTGCTTCCGCGCCTTCCTCAACAACCACTGGTCGGGCCTGCTGGTGTTCGCCGGCATCGCCCTGAGCCTGTGGCCGGGCGCAGGAACGTAATGTGAAGCAAGGGGCGCTGGGGGCAAGCCGAAGAGGAGACCAGCCCCGTGCAGGATCGCCTGTTCGAGCAAGGCGCCCCTGTCATCCCAGTGTCATAATGACGTGGTGTGATCGTCATCGACCCGTCACTGTCCCCGAGGCTTCCGGATGACCGCCAAGACCGTTCTGATCGTCGATGATGAGGCGTCGATCCGCGAGATGATCGCGGTGGCGCTGGAGATGGCCGACTATCGCGTCCTCGAGGCGGACAACGCCCAGGCCGCCCACGCCATGGTGGTCGACCACCAACCCGACCTGTTGCTGCTCGACTGGATGATGCCGGGCACCAGCGGCATCGAGCTGGCGCGTCGGCTCAAGCGCGAGGAGATCACCGCCGAGTTGCCGATCATCATGCTCACCGCCAAGGGCGAGGAGGACAACAAGATCCAGGGGCTGGAGGCCGGCGCCGACGACTACATCACCAAGCCCTTCTCGCCGCGGGAGCTGGTGGCGCGCCTCAAGGCCGTGCTGCGCCGCACCACACCGCGGGGCGTGGAGGATCCGGTGGAGGTGGACGGCCTGTGCCTCGACCCGGTGAGCCACCGCGTCAGCGTCGACGGCCAGGCGCTGGAGATGGGCCCCACCGAGTACCGCCTGCTGCAGTTCTTCATGACCCACCAGGAGCGCGCCTACACCCGCAGCCAACTGCTCGACCAGGTGTGGGGCGGCAACGTCTACGTGGAGGAACGCACCGTGGACGTGCACATCCGTCGGCTGCGCAAGGCACTGGGCGGTCGCCACCAGCACCTGGTGCAAACCGTGCGCGGTACCGGCTACCGGTTCTCCGCCAAGGGTTGACGTGAGCCTCTGGCGACGCGAACTCTGGCGACTCGCCCTGCTGGCCGGCCTGGGCCTGTTGGTGGGCTGGCCCCTCGGATACGCGGCGCCAGGCCTGGCCCTCGGCCTGGCCCTGTGCCTGGGCTACCACCTCCACCAGCTGCGCACCCTGCACCGCTGGCTCACCCACGACTCCCAGTCCGAACCGCCCGCCGCCGCCGGCCTGTGGGGCGACCTGCTGGATCGCCTCTACCGCTACCAGAAGGGCCAGCGCATCACCCAGCGGCGCCTGCTGGGCATCCTCAAGCGCATCCAGGAGTCCTCCGAGGCGATGCGCGACAGCGTGGTGATGCTCGACCGCCACGGCGACATGGAGTGGTGGAACAGCGCCGCCGAGAGCATGCTGGGCCTCCAGGCGGCCCACGATCGCGGCCATCACATCACCAACCTGATCCGCGACCCGCGCTTCGTCGACTACTTCCATCGCCGCGACTACCGCGAGCCCCTGACCCTGCCCTCGCCCATCGACGAGCGCATGATGCTGCAGTTCCAGATCACCCTCTACGGCGACGACGAACGCCTGGTGATGGCCCGCGACATCACCCGGCTGCACCGCCTGGAGGAGATGCGTCGCGACTTCGTGGCCAACGTCTCCCATGAGCTGCGCACGCCCCTCACGGTGCTGGCCGGCTACCTGGAGACCTACGCCACCTACGCCGACCAGCTGCCGTCGCGCTTCGCCCGCGGGCTCGACCGGATGCAGGAGCAGACCACCCGCATGCAGAACCTGGTCAACGACCTGCTGCTGCTGTCGCGGCTGGAGACCGACCGGGGCGGTGCCGACCATGCCCCCCTGGCCATGCCACCGCTGCTCGAGAGCGTGAGGCGCGACGCCGAGGCGCTCTCCGCCGGGCGCCAGACGATCGGCGTGGAGGTCGAGGAGGCGGTAGGCCTCACCGGCAGCGAGCAGGAGATCCGCAGCGCGCTGTCCAACCTGGCCTTCAATGCGGTGCGCTACACGCCCGAGGGGAGCCACATCATGCTGCGCTGGGCGGCCCACCCCGAGGGCGCCTGCCTGGAGGTGGCCGACGACGGCGAGGGCATCGACCCGGTGCACATCCCCCGCCTCACCGAACGCTTCTATCGGGTGGACAAGGGGCGCAGCGCCGCCACCGGCGGCACCGGCCTGGGCCTGGCCATCGTCAAGCACGTGCTGCTGCGCCACGACGCCCGGCTGGAGATCGACTCCCGGCCCCGCCAGGGCGCCACCTTCCGCTGCATCTTTCCCGAGGCTCGCCTCGCCCCGGTCGCCGCGACCCCGCCGACCGAAACGGCCGGAGATGGCTCCTAGCGCCAGGGATGCCTAGTGAGAATGATGGGCGTCGGCCGCCTCGCCGCCGTCCTCGGCTCCCTGCACCCAGACCTCGACGGTGATCTCGCCGCGCTCGGCGAACTCCAGGGTCAGCGGGAAGCGGTCCCCCTCGGAGAGAGGCGCCACCAGCTCCAACAGCATCAGGTGATGGCCGCCACCGGGGCGCATGGTCTGGGTGGTGCCGGCCGCCACCTCGATGCGCTCGACCCGACGCATCTGCATGACGCCGTCATCCATGGCCATGTCATGCATCTCGACGCTGCCGCTGGCCGGGCTGCTGGCGCCCACCAGCACGGCGGGATCGTCCCCCTCCACCTGGATGTCCAGGTAGGCCGCCGCATGGGGCACGCTGGGCGGTGCCGGCACGGCGAAGGGATGGGCGATCCGCACGTCCTCCAGCCGGTAGTCGTGGGCCAGGGCCACGGTGGGTATCGTCAGGGCGGCGGCCAGCAGCCGGGAAGCGATCACGCGCATCATGCACAGGTCCTTGTCTCGGTTGGGTTTTCCTGAGCATAGCAGGTCGCCCCGGGGACGCCCCTCAACGCGGCGAAAGGTCGCGCAGATGGCGATAGTGGCGGTCCCACAGCAGCACCCCGCCGGCCACGGCACCGGGCAGCAGGAAGAGGTTGGCCAGGGGAATCCAGGTGATCAGGGTCACCCCGCCGCCGTAGGTCAGCGTCGGCCACCAGCGCGCCGCCAGGCGGCGACGCATGTCGGCGAAGCTCACCTTGTTGTTGTCCATGGGGTAGTCCAGGTAGGTGATGGCCATCATCCAGGCCGAGAACAGCGCCCAGAGCAGCGGGGCCAGCAGGTTGACCACCGGGATCCAGCTGATCGCGAAGAGCAGCGCCATGCGCGGCAGGATGTAGGCGAGCTTGACCAGCTCGCGGCCCAGGGCATCCACGGCGGTCTTCGCCAGGCCGCGGTCGTCCAGCGGCACCCGCCCCGTGGCCGCCACCTCCACCTTCTCCGCCAGGAAACCGTAGAAGGGCGCGGCGATCAGGTGGGTCACCAGGGTGAAGGTGAAGAACACCACCAGCACCAGGCTGACCACGAACAGCGGCCAGATCAGCCACTCCAGCCAGGCGAGCCAGGCCGGCACCATGGCCATCCAGCCCTCCAGCCAGCCGCCGAAGTGGGCCAGCACATACCAGAGCATGGCGGCATAGACCAGCAGGTTGATGGCGATCGGCACGAAGACGTAGCGGCGCAGGCCGGGACCGTAGGCCAGGCGGGTGCCGCGGGCCAGGGCCGTGAAGGCATCGAGCATGATGTTTCCTTGCAGGGACACTCACGAAGACACCACTGTCCTTCGGCTATTGCCGCGGTTCGAGGCGAGAGGCCCCGGGGACAGGTCGTAGAGGGGGTCCTACGCCAGGGATGGCGTCGGTAGCGCCCAGGGAGGGGTTAACAGCGCCCCCTCGTAGACCTGTCGCCGGGAAAGCCTCGAGCGATGCATCTCGATAGGCCTCGGCAGTGGCCCGCGCTATTGACGACGAATCGCCGCCTGCGGTCAACCCTTGTGGGTGATCACCTGCTCGTCCAGGTCGTCCGGGTCGGTATGCCGGATGTCCATGCCCTTGACCAGGTAGACCACGTACTCGGCGAGGTTGTTGGCGTGGTCGCCGATGCGCTCCAGGGCGCGCAGGATCCACATCAGGCTGAGCACCGGGGAGATCGAGCGGGCGTCCTCCATCATGAAGGTCATCAGCGAGCGCATGGCACTCTGGTACTCGTTGTCGACCTCCTCGTCCTCGTGGACCAGCTTCAGCGCCAGCTCGGTATCGAAGCGGGCGAAGGAGGTCAGGGCGTCGCGCACCATGCGCCGCACGTGCTCGCTGATCATGCGCACCTCGACGAAGCCGCGGCTACCGTTGTCGGCGTCGATCAGCTCACAGGCGTTGCGCGCGATCTTGCTCGCCTCGTCGCCGATGCGCTCCAGGTCGGAGGCGGCGCGAATCACCGCCAGCACCAGGCGCAGGTCGGAGGCGGTGGGCTGACGGCGCGCCAGCACCTGGGTGCACTCCTCGTCGATCTTGATCTGCATGTCGTTGACGGCCCGGTCGTTGTCGACCACCTGGCGGCCCAGGGCCGAGTCGCTCTCGAGCAGGGCGGCCACGGCGTCCTGGACCTGCTTCTCGACCAGGCCGCCCATCGCCATCAGGTGGGTCTTGAGCTCCTCGAGCTCCTGGTTGAACTGCCGGGAAATGTGCTGGCTGTGGATGTCGCTGGTGATGTCCATGGGACTCTCCTTGGGGCCGGACCGCTCAGGTCATGCGCCCGGTGATGTAGTTCTCGGTGCGCCGCAGGCGCGGATTGGTGAACAGCGTCTGGGTGGGGCCGTACTCCACCAGTTCTCCCTGCTGCAGGAAGGCGGTGTAGTCGGAGACCCGCGCCGCCTGCTGCATGTTGTGGGTGACCAGGACCAGGCTGAGCCGCGACTTGAGGTTGCGGATCAGCTCCTCGATCTTCAGCGTCGAGATGGGATCCAGCGCCGAGGCCGGCTCGTCGAGCAGCAACACTTCGGGCTGTACCGCCAGGGTGCGGGCGATCACCAGGCGCTGCTGCTGACCACCGGAGAGCGTCCAGGCCGACGCCCCGAGGCGCTCCTTCACCTCCTCCCAGAGCGCCGCCGAACGCAGGGCCCACTCGATGACGTCGTCCCTCTGGCGCTTGCGCATGCCGCCCTGCAGGCGCAGCCCGAAGGCCACGTTGTCGTAGATCGACATGGGGAAGGGGTTGGGTGCCTGGAACACCATGCCCACCCGCCGACGCAACTCGGCCACGTCCACCTCCGGCGCCTGGATGTCCTGGCCCTCCAGGCGGATGCTGCCCTCGCGGACCACCTCCTCGTTGAGGTCGTGGAGCCGGTTGAGGGCGCGCAGCAGGGTCGACTTGCCGCAGCCCGAGGGCCCGATAAAGGCCGTCACGCGGTGGCGCGGCACGCGCAGGGTCAGATCGCGCAGCGCCGGCTTCTCGCCGTAGGCGAGGCTCAGCCCCTCGATCTCCAGGCAGCAGGTCGATCGCTCGAAGTCGAGGATCGGACCGTCGGACAGCGCATGCGGCGACGAAAACACGGACACGAAACAGGCTCTCCCCGGCACCGCCGCTAGTGGCGCGGCAGCGCCCCATGACGCGCCCTCAGATGATGGCGCAGGAATATTGCAGTCAGGTTAAGCACCAGGATCACCAGCACCAGCAGCAGCGCCGTGGCGTAGACCAGCGGCATGGCGGCCTGGACATCGCCGCCGTGAAAGGCCAGGTCATAGATATGGTAGCCCAGGTGCATGAACTTCCGGTCGAGATGCAGGTAGGGGAAGTCACCGTCCACCGGCACCTGGGGCGCCAGCTTGGCCACCCCCACCAGCATCAACGGCGCCACTTCCCCGGCGGCCCGGGCGACGGCCAGGATCATCCCGGTGAGCATGGCCGGCGCGGTCATCGGCAGCACCACCCGGGTGAGCATCTCCACCCGGGTGGCGCCCAGCGCCAGGGCCCCCTCGCGCTGATGGTCCGGCACCCGGGCGAGCCCCTCCTCGGTGGCCACGATCACCACCGGCAGGGTGAGCAGCGCCAGGGTCAGGGAGGCCCACAGCAGGCCCCCGGTGCCGAAGGTGGGCGAGGGCAGCGACTCGGCGAAGAACCACTCGTCCAGGGTGCCGCCTATGCCATAGACGAAGACGCCGAGCCCGAACACCCCATAGACGATGGAGGGCACCCCGGCCAGGTTGCGCACCGCGATGCGCACCAGGTGCGTGAAGCGTCCCTGGTGGGCCACCTCGTTGAGGTAGATCCCCGCCAGCACGCCGAAGGGGGTCACCACCACCGACATCAGCAGCACCATCAGCACGGTACCAAAGATCGCCGGCCAGACCCCGCCGGCGCTATTGGCGGCCCGCGGCCCTTCCGAGAGGAAGCGCCAGACCTCCCGCCCCCAGGTGGCGAGCTTGTCGACGGGCGACATGGCATTGGGCCGCAGGGCGCGCAGCACCTCCTCCAGGGGCTGGGTCAGGCGACGCCCATCGACGCTCTCCAGTACCAGGGTATCGCCGGCCATGTCCGCCTGCAGCTCGCGGATCCGTGCGTTGGCCCGGGCCAGCTCGGCCTCGGCCGCGGCATCGGGACCGCGCTCCAGGCGCCGTACCAGGGGCGTCACCACCGCCTCGCGCAGGCGGTCGCGCTCGCCGCGCAGGGCCTCGAGCTCCGCCAGCCGCGCCTGCAGGGCGGGCCAGGCGGCCTGCCCCTCGCGGCGGCCCGCCTCGCCCTCCAGGGCCACCAGGCGCCCCAGGAAGGCCCCCCAGCGGCGGCGTTCCAGCACCACCAGTTCCTCGGGGAAGGCCCGCGAGGCGATCTCGGCCACCGGCACCCAGGTCCAGATATCGCCGGCGAGGTCGCGGTTGCCGGTGAAGTAGAGCCGCTCGCGGGCCTCGCCGCCCGGAACGCTCTCCTCGTGGACGGCGCGGCCGGCCAGCCGCTGGCCATCCTCGAGGGTCACCAGGGCCAGCGGCGCGGGCCAGAAGTGACCCAGGCCGCGCACCGCCAGCAGCGTCAGCAGGGCCAGCAGCAGCAGCAGCGACAGCGCCACGCTGCCGGCGGCCAGCCAGGGCCAGGGGCCCTCGCTACGCCCCACTCGACCCGCCATGCGGCTCACGCCGTGCCCTCCAGGCGGCGGTAGCGATGCCGCAGGCGGGTGCGCACCAGCTCGGCCAGGGTATTGACCAGGAAGGTGAAGGCGAACAAGGCCAGCGCCGCCAGGATCAGCAGCCGATAGTGGGTGCCTCCCGCCGCGGCCTCGGGTAGCTCGATGGCGATGGTGGCCGACATGGAACGCAGCCCCTCCAGGGGGTTGAGGGTCATCAGGGCGGTGTTGCCGCTGGCCATCAGCACGATCATCGTCTCGCCCACCGCCCGGCCGGCGCCGATCATCACCGCGCTGAAGATGCCCGGCGAGGCCGCCGGCAGCACCACCCTGCACAGCGTCTGCCAGCGGGTCGCGCCCAGCGCCTGGGCACCCTCGCCGAGGCTGCCGGGCACCCCGCTCAGGGCGTCCTCGGCCAGTGCATAGATGCCGGGGATCACCGCGAACCCCATGGCGATGCCGACGATCATGGCGTTGCGCGCGGCATAGTCGAGCCCCAAGGTGGCCTCCAGCCAGCCGCGCAGGTCGCCGGCGAAGAGCGCTTCCTCCAGCCATGGCGAGCCCCACAGCACCAGCGCCGCCAGCGCCGCCAGCCAGGGCATCAGCCAGATCCCCGCCCAGCCCGGCGCCAGCCGGCGCCGCAGCCGGGCCGGCAGGGTCGTCCTCAGCCCGCCGGCCAGCAGGATTCCCGCCGGCAGGATCACCGGCAGCGCCAGGGCGCCGGCCAGGTGGCGCTCCACGTAGGGTGCCAGTACCAGGCCGGCGACGAAGCCGATCACCACCCCGGGCATCGCCTCCATCAATTCCAGGGTCGGCTTGAGGCGGGCGCGCAGTCGGCGCGGCATGTACAGCGCCGAGTGGATGGCGGCCCCCAGGGCCAGGGGCACGGCGAACAGCAGCGCCCAGCAGGCCGCCTTCAGGGTCCCCCAGGCCAGCGGCGCCATGCCATAGTGGGCGGGCTCTCCCGGGGCGAGCGGTTCGGGCTGCCAGCGATGCTGGGGCAGGGCATGGCCTTCCACGGATTGCGGCAGCCATAGCCCCCGCCAGTCGATGCCGTGGCGCGACTCCAGGAACAGCGGCACCACCTCCACGGCGAGGAAGACCCCGATGGCCAGCACCGCCGCCACCACGCCGACGCCGCCCGCGGAGATCAGCAGGGTCGCCAGGCGATCACGGCCGTGGCGCCAGCGCTGGCGCCCGGGATCCGGCCTTGGGGGAAGGGGGTCGATCATCACCTTTCCACTCTACGACACTGGGATGACAATTGCGTGACAGCTCACTCGGCGGACGGCAACGCCTCGAGCCAGCGTCGCTGGCGTTCGAGCCGCGCCTCGGGCAGGGTGACGAAGCCCAGCTCCTCGACCACCGACTGCCCCTCGGCGGAGAACACCTGCTCGAGGAAGGCGCGCTCCGGGCCGGGCAGACCACCGCCGGGCGGCAGGTTGACGTAGAGGTAGAGGGTCCGCGACAGCGGGTAGTCGCTACTGCGCACCGCCTCGGGCGTGGGTGCCTGGAGTTCGCCTTCTGCGTCGCGGCGCTTCACCGCCTTGACGCTGGGGGTCAGGTGGTTGAGGCCGGCATAGCCGATGGCCGAGGGCTCGGCGGCCACCGCCGCCACCGTGGCCGCCGAACCGGGATGTTCGTTGAGGCGCAACCGGAAGCTGCCGCCGCACAGGGCCTGCTGGCGGAAGAGGTCATGGGTCCCCGAGGCGACGTTGCGACCATGGAGCACGATGCGATCCCCGGGCAGCTCGACGCCGAGTTGCGACCAGCGGTCGATGGGCGCCTCGGCGCCACAGCGGCGGGTATCGGAGAAGATCGCGTCCAGCTCGGCCGGGCTCAGGCCGTCGAGGGGGTTATGGCGATGCACGATCACCACCAGGGCGTCCCGGGCCAGTGCCAGCTCCACGGGAGGGTAGCCATGGCGCGCCTCGAAGGCATCGCGCTCGGCCTCGTACATTGGCCGCGACATGGGCCCCAGGCGGGTGGTGCCGGCGGTCAGGGCCGGCGGGGCGCTGGCCGAGCCGCTGGCCTGCAGCTGCAGGCGCACCCCGGGGTGGTGCTCGGCGAGCTGTTCCCCCCAGCGCAACATCAGCCCCGCCAGGGTATCGGAGCCCACCGCCCCCAGGGTGCCGGCCACCTCGTCCGCCGGCAGCCTGGCGGCGACCAGCGAGATCACCAGCCCCAGCAGCAGCGCCAGCCACTGCCTCCCTGTCCCCTTGCCCGTTCGGCGCATGCGTTTCCCCGATCGCTTATCGTACGGGCTGGTGGGGGAACGCGCCCGGGTTTACCATGGCCCGCATTCCCCTGTTCGCCCTTTCCTCTCGTGGCGCCACAATAACAAGCCAGGAAGATGACGCTCACATGACAGACCTTGACGACATCCCCCGCCCGCAGGGTCAATTGACCCTCAAGCTGTTGGCGACCCGCCAGGATACCAACCTCCACGGCGACATCGCCGGCGGCTGGCTGGTCGCCCACATGGACCAGGCCGCCGAGCTGGCCGCCGGCCGCGAGGCACGCGGCCGCACCGCCACCGTGGCCATCGAGGCCATGGACTTCCTCTGCCCGGTACGGGTCGGCTCGGAGGTCAACGTCTTCACCGAGGTACGCGAGATCGGCCACAGTTCGGTGAAGATCGACGTGGAGGTATGGATCCGCCAGCCCCAGGAGCGCGCCCCCGACGAGCTCCACAAGGTCACCGAGGCGCGCTTCGTGATGGTGGCCATGGACGACAAGGGGCGCATCCGCGCGGTCCGCTCCTGATGCCTCACCGGGCTCGGTTCCGGGACGCTCAGGCGCCGACCGCTTCCCGGGCCTTCAGGTAGGCGAACTCGCCGACGTCGCTGAAGGGACGCACCAGCTTCTGGAAGGCGACATAGGAGTCGTAGACCCGCTTCGACTCGGGGTCGTCGTCGACCTGTTCGGCGATCACTTCCTGCGACGCCTGGTAGAGGGCCGTCATGACATCCTCCGGGAAGGTGCGCAGCTGGACGCCGTGCTCGTCGACCAGGGTCTCCAGGGCCTCGGCATTGCGATAGGCGAACTCGCTGATCATCGCCAGGTTGGAGGCACGCGCCGCCTCGCTGACCACCGCCTTGAGATCGTCCGGCAGCGCCTGCCAGGCCTCCAGGTTGACGGTCCCCTCGAGGATGGCGCTGGGCTCGTTCCAGGCCGAGGTGTAGTAGTAGTCGGCCACCTGGTGCAGGCCGAAGGCCAGGTCGTTGTAGGGTCCGACCCAGTCGGCGGCGTCCAGCACGCCGGTCTGCATGGAGGTGAAGATCTCGCCCCCCGGCATGTTGACGGTGGTCACCCCGATGCGGTTCATGGCCTCGCCGGCCAGGCCCGGCAGGCGCAGCTTCAGGCCCTGCATGTCCTCCAGGGAGTCGATCTCCTGCTTGAACCAGCCGGCCATCTGGGTGCCGGTGTTGCCCACCGGGAAGGGCTTGAGGTTGTGCGCGGCATAGACCTCGTCCCACAGTTCCTGGCCGCCGCCGTGATAGAGCCAGGCATTGGTCTCGGTGGTGTTCATGCCGAAGGGCACGGCGGTGAAGAACTGCGCCGCTGCCACCTTGCCCCTCCAGTAGTAGGAGGCCGAATGCCCCATCTCGGCGGTGCCGGCGGAGACGGCATCGAAGACCTCCAGGGCCGGGACCAGCTCGCCGGCGCCATGCACGCGGATGCGCATGCGGCCGCCGGACATCTGCTCGATGCGCCGGGCGAAGTCGCTGGCACCGGTGCCCAGCGCCGGGAAGTTCTGGGGCCAGGAGGTGACCATGTTCCAGGTGATGGTGTCCTGGGCCTTGGCGGTGGAGACGAAGGGCGCGGCAGTGACACCGGCGGCGCCGGCCCCCAGGGTCTTCAGGCTGTTCTTCAGAAAGAGACGGCGTTGCATGCGGGCATGACTCCGAACGGATTATTCTGGTGATGCGCCTGGGAGCCTGTCGGACTCGACGCCGATCCACGACGCAACCCGCCCTTGGGGCCGGATCCGCCAGGCTCCCGACGGCGCGGCGTGTCCGCCAGGAGTATGCGTCAGCGGCGATGGAGCCGGCAAGATCCCGCATCTTACGTAAAGGTCAGAGCCAGCCGCTTCCTCACAGCGGGGTCAGCTTGGCGAAGCCGAGTACCAGCCACTTGTCCCCCTCGCCCTCGAAGCTGACCTGGATCCGCGCCCGAGCGCCCTCCCCCTCGGCGTTGAGGATCACCCCCTCGCCGAACACCGGGTGGCTGACCCGCTGACCCAGGGAGAGCGAGGGCAGCTCGGCGCCGCCGTTCACCTCGGTCTGGCGCAGCCCCGCCGGCCGGCCGGCGGTCACCGGCCGCGAGATCTGGCCGCGCAGCCGCACCTCCTCGAGGAACTCCTCGGGGATCTCGCGCAGGAAGCGCGAGGGGCGCTGGAAGGTCTCCTTGCCGTGCAGGCGACGGATCTCGGCGTGGGTCAGGTAGAGCTTGCGCATGGCGCGGGTCAGCCCCACGTAGCACAGGCGTCGCTCCTCCTCGAGGCGGCCCGGCTCCTCCACCGACATGCGGTGGGGGAAGAGCCCCTCCTCCACGCCGGCGATGAACACCACCGGGAACTCCAGCCCCTTGGCGGAGTGCAGGGTCATCAGCTGCACGCTGTCCTCGAACTCGTCGGCCTCGTGCTCGCCGGCATTGAGCGCCGCCTCGGAGAGGAAGGCCTCCAGGGCCACGGCGCCCTCGCCGGCCTCGGGCGGGTCGAGGGCCTCGCCTTGGGTGAAGGCGCGGGCCGCGGTGACCAGCTCCGCCAGGTTCTCGACCCGCGCCTGGCCCTTCTCTCCCCGCTCGCTGCGGTGGTGCTCCACCAGCCCGGAGCGCTCGATGACGTGATCGATGATCTCGTGCAGCGCCAGCGCCGCGGTGTCGTCGTCGAGGCGCTCGACCAGGTCGGCGAAGGCCTGGACGGCGTTGCCGGCACGCCCCCTGAGCAGGCCGTCGGCCAGGCCGTCGTGCAGCGCCTGCCACAGCGAGACGCCGGTCTCCCGGGCCCGGGTGCGCAGCAGTTCCACGGTACGGGTGCCGATGCCCCGGGCCGGCACATTGATCACCCGCTCCAGGGAGGCGTCGTCGTCGCGATTGAGCAGCAGGCGCAGGTAGGCCAGGGCATTCTTGATCTCGAGGCGCTCGTAGAAACGCTGACCGCCATAGATGCGGTAGGGCATGCCCTGGCGGATCAGGCTCTCCTCGATCACCCGCGACTGGGCGTTGGAGCGGTAGAGGATGGCGACCTCGCGACGGTTGAGGCCCTCGTCGACCTTCTCCTTGATGGTATCGACGATAAAGCGCGCTTCATCCAGGTCGTTGAAGCCGCTGTACACCGAGATCGGCTCGCCTCGCTCGCCGGCGGTCCACAGCGTCTTGCCCAGGCGCTCGGCGTTGTGGTCGATCAGGGCATTGGCGGCCTCGAGGATGGCGCTGGTGGAGCGGTAGTTCTGCTCCAGCCGGATGGTCCGGGTCGCGGAGAACTCTTTCTCGAAGCGGCGGAGGTTCTCGACCCGGGCGCCGCGCCAGCCGTAGATCGACTGGTCGTCGTCACCGACCACCGTCAGCGGCGTGCGCATGCCGGTGAGCAGTTTGAGCCAGGCGTACTGCAGGGTATTGGTGTCCTGGAACTCGTCCACCAGCACATGGGCGAAGCGCTCGCGGTAGTGGGCCAGCAATGCCGGATTGTCGCGCAGCAGCTCCAGGCTCCTGAGCAGCAGCTCGCCGAAGTCCACCAGGCCGCCGCGCTCGCAGGTCAGCTGGTAGCGCTCGTAGAGCTCGACCATCTGGCCCAGGTAGGCATCGCCGTGGACCTCCACCTGGTGGGGCCGCAGCCCCTCCTCCTTGCAGCCCGAGATGAACGACTGCACCTGGCGCGGCGGGAAGCGCTCGTCATCGATGTCGTTGTCGCGGATCAGGCGCTTGACCAGGCGCAGCTGGTCGTCGCTGTCGATGATCTGGAAGTGCTGGGGCAGGCGGGCGTCCTGCCAGTGGGTGCGCAGCAGGCGGTGGGCGATGGAGTGGAAGGTGCCCACCCAGACATGGCGCAGCGACAGGCCCAGCAGCGCCTCCAGGCGAGTGCGCATCTCGCGGGCCGCCTTGTTGGTGAAGGTCACGGCCAGCACCGCGTAGGGGGAGAGCCCCTCGGCCTGCATCAGCCAGGCGATGCGATGCACCAGCACCCGGGTCTTGCCGGAGCCGGCGCCGGCCAGCACCAGCATGTTGCCCTGGGGCGCGCTGACCGCCTCGCGCTGGGCGGTGTTCAGGTGGTCGAGGATCGCCGTGACGTCGTCCATGGGGAAGGCATCGCTGCTCGGAAAATGGGCCGATAGCTTACCATATCGCGCCCGGCGAAGCCGGCAGCTCCCCGCAGGGCTATTCGCATCTAGCAGCACCGCTCGAGGCTATTCCGGTGACAGGTCTACGAGGGGGCGCTGTAACCCCCTCCCTGGGCGCTACCGACGCCTTCCCTGGCGTAGGACCCCCTCTACGACCTGTCCCCGGCGCCTCTCGCTATCGGCAACTGCAATTGCCCTGAATCCCCCGGCGAAGCTCGGACCCTTCCAGCTTCAGGCTAGGGCTCCGATTCGGGGAACCGCAGCGGAGTGAGGCTCTTCTTCACCGACTTGAGCTGTTCGGCCAGCTTGGGACCGCGGGTCTTGGCCACGCCCACCGCCAGCACGTCGATCAGCACCAGGTGCGCGATGCGCGAGCTCATGGGGGTGTAGATCTCGGTGTCCTCGTGGACGTCGATGTAGAGCGGCAGGGTCACCTCGGCGGCCAGCGGCGAACCGCTGGGGCAGAGGCCGATCACCGTGGCCCCCGCCTCGCGGGCCAGGCGCACGCTGGCCACCAACGCCCGGGTGCGGCCGGTCTGGGAGATGGCCACCACCACGTCGCCCTCCTTCAGGGTCACCGCCGACATGTTCTGCATGTGCGGGTCGGCGTAGGCGGCCGTGGAGATCTGCAGGCGGAAGAACTTGTGCTGGGCGTCGAAGGCCACCGCCCCCGAGGCGCCGAAGCCGTAGAACTCCACCCGGTTGGCCATGGCCAGGGCGTTGATCGACTTGCTCAACGCCTCGTTGTCGAGGCGGTCACGCACCGACAGCAGGGTCCCCACGGTGGAGTCGAAGATGCTCTGGGAGAATTCCGCCACCGAATCGCTGTCGTTCATCGAGAACTGGGCGAACTGGCTGCCGCTGGCCAGCATCTGCGCCAGCTTGAGCTTGAAGTCCTGGAAGCCGTTGCAGCCCAGGGCACGGCAGAAGCGCACCACCGTCGGCTCGCTCACCTTGGCCTCCGTGGCCAGGTCGACGATGCGCATGTGGATCACCTCGTCGGGGTTGCGCAGCACGAACCGCGCCACCTTCTGTTCGGAGCGACGGAAGTGCTCCATGCGGCGTCTCATCTCATCGAACAGGGCACGACTCACGCGGGACTCCTTGCTTGCCGGCCACCACGGCTCGGCGCGGCGACGGGTCGATCTGGGGGTTCAGGACCCCAGTATGCCCGAAGGCGGGGGCGGTTGTGCAGCGCAGGATGCCTCGGCGCCTCGGGTGGCGGCTGCGTTGACCGGGCGTGGTGGCCATACACCCATGACGTCATCATTCTGTCAAGTGCGATATAGTAGGAAATGCAGTGTCGCGCAGCGTCCCTGATGCCGGCACCTTCACTGCAGAAGACAGGAGAGTCGATCATGCGCAATGTCGAACGGTTAACTTCCCTGAAGAGTGAGCTCCTCGACATCTTCATGAGCATGGAAGTCGTCGAACACGAGCAACGCTCCCGCACCGCCGCCCAGCGCCACCTGCGCGCTCGCCGCGGCATCGAGCTCCATCGGGAGTTCAAGCGGCTGTCGCGCGATATCGCCGAGTTGCCCGAGGACGAACCGGCCGACGACGAGGTGCACTGAGGCCGGCCCGCCACCGGCGGGCAGAACCACCTCCAGACACGACCGAGCCCCGCCAGGGCGGGGCTCGGGGGAACGTCTCTCGCTTCGTCGGGGCCTACATCAGGCCGGTGACGAACACCAGGATCACGCCGATCGGTGCCACGAAGCGGGACACCAGCTGCCACAGCTGGGCCTGGCCGCCGGACAGGTTCAGTTCGGCCGCCACGCTCTCGCGGTCCAGTCGCCAGGCCACGAAGAGGATGGCCCCCAGGCCGGTGAGCGGCAGCATGATCTTGCTGGTGAGGGTATCCAGCAGGTCGAAGACGTTCAGTCCCAGGATCAGGAAGTCGTCCCAGACGTTGAACGACATCAGCGCCGCGATGCCCAGCGCCCAGACCGCCACGCCGCCGACCAGGGTGACCCCCACGCGGGACAGCGGGGTGCGCTCCTCCAGCAGTTCCACCACCGGTTCGAGCAGCGAGATCGCCGAGGTGAGCGCGGCGAAGGTCAGCAGCAGGAAGAACATCAGGCCGAGGATGGTGCCGCCCGCCATGTTGCCGAAGGCCAGCGGCAGGGTGACGAAGATCAGCCCCGGCCCTTCGCCCGGGCTCAGGCCGTTGGCGAAGACGATGGGGAAGATGGCCAGGCCGGCCAGCAGGGCAATGGCGGTATCCAGGATGATTACCGTGCGGGCGGTACCGATCAGGTTGACGTCCGCGCCCAGGTAGGAGCCGTAGGCCATCATGATGCCCATGCCCAGCGACAGGGTGAAGAAGGCCTGGCCCATGGCGGCCAGCACCACCTCGCCGCTGACGGCGCCCCAGTCGGGGCTGAACATGAAGGCCAGTGCCTCGCCGAAGTAACCGGTGGTCATGCCATAGCCCACCAGCACCAGCATCAGCACCACCAGCGCCGGCATCAGGGTGCGCACGGCACCCTCGAGGCCCTTGGTGACGCCGCGGGCGACGATGAAGATCACCAGCGCCATGAAGGCGGTATGCCACAGGGTCAGCACGGCGGGATTGCCCAGCAGGCCGTTGAAGATCGCGCCGACGCCATCGGCATCCTGGCCGGAGAAGGCCCCGGTCACCGAGCCCAGGGTATAGGAGAGCGACCACCCGCCGATCACGCTGTAGAAGGAGAGGATCAGGAAGGCGGCCAGCACGCCGCTGGCCCCGACCAGCGCCCAGGCCGGCAGCCGGCCGCTCTTGCGTGCCAGTTCGGCCATGGCATTGATCGGGTTCTCCTGGCCGCGGCGGCCGATGAGCCACTCCGCCACCAGGATCGGCAAGCCCACCAGGGCCACGCAGGCCAGGTAGATGAGCACGAAGGCCGCGCCCCCGCTGTCCCCCACCATGTAGGAAAAGCGCCAGATATTGCCCAGCCCCACCGCCGAACCGGTGGCCGCCAGGATGAAGGCCATCTTCGATGACCACTGTGCGTGGGATAGTTTCGACATGATTCACCCTGAGTGTACGTGTCGCCATCGGCCGATCCGGCGCGATGACGGCTTGTGCTTGTCATTGCCACGTCCAGGGCGCCATGGGTCTCACGGCGCCATCCAGAGCATGACAGGATCCAGGCAGGATCGCTGCCGCGTCGCGTGCTCCGCCTCACGGGTCGGTTCCCCCGGGAGAAGGAGACGCCGGCGTGCCCGATATTCGCGAGATCTGCGCGGGATAGGCGCAGGATCCAGTCAAATTCCATGGGTATTGGCACACCGGCCCATAAAACTATCCGATCAAACGCTCGATGGCCAGCCGTTGGGGAGAGTTTTCACCCCCGCCTTTCGGCGTAGGCATCAGCTCGGGAAGAGACTGGCCTGGGCCTCGCCGGGGAAGGCCGGCAAGGGCGGGAGTGAACACTGTTCGGCAAGCCGTGAATGGAGGCGGCGGGCCAGCGCCGGTGCTTGCCGATTGTCCGGGGTATGCACCATCAGGTAAGGGGTTTTCCCCTGTTTTATCCACAGGGCGAGGCGTTCGATCCAGGGCGCGAAATGACGCTCATTGATCTCCCCATCGAAGTGGCCGATGAAGCGCACCATCGGACTCGCCCCCGTGGAAAGCACGTGTAATGGGCGTTTCGGCTTCTCGCTCCGGGCCTTGAGCAGGCCAGGATGGCCGCCGGCCGGTGTCGAGAAGAGCGGCCTCACATCGAGCATCACGCGGTCGACGCCGAGACTTATCAACAATCTGTTGAGGGCGACCTCGGCGCTCCCCTTGTGGAAGAATTCAGCGTGGCGTACCTCCACGGCACAGGGGATCCCCGCCGGCCAGCGGGTCAGCAGGGCTTCCAACCGGGGCAGCTCCTCGCTGCCGAAATCCCGGGGCAGCTGGACCATCATCGGCCCGAGGCGGTCATGCAGGGGCGACAGCGCGTCGAGGAAGGCCTCGAACCCGGTCTCGATCCCCACCAGGCGACGCTCGTGGGTCAGCGAAGCGGGCAGCTTGAAGCAGAAACGGAAGCCCGGTGGCGCCTGGCGGGCCCAGGCCGCCACCGTCTCCGGCCGGGGGACACCGCTGTAGAAGGTGGTATTGCCCTCCACGGCGGAGAACACCCGGGCATACTCCTCGAGCCCGCCTCCGCCGGCGGGGTAGAGGGTGCCGCGCCAGTCGGGGTTGGCCCACATGGCCAGGCCCAGGTGCAGGCGCGGCTCGGCGACGGCGGCGCGCAAATCGATGCCCTACTCCACGGTGACCGACTTGGCCAGGTTGCGCGGCTGATCCACGTCGGTGCCCTTGAGCACCGCCACATGGTAGCTGAGCAATTGCAGCGGCAGGGTGTAGAGGATCGGCGCCAGTGCCTCGTGGACGTGGGGCAGGTGCAGCACGCGGATCCCCTCGGCCTCCTCGATGCCGACCCGCTCGTCGGCGAAGACGAAGAGCTCGCCGCCCCGCGCCCGTACCTCCTGGAGGTTGGACTTGAGCTTGTCGAGCAGTTCGTCGTTGGGCGCCACCGAGATCACCGGCATCTCGCTGTCTACCAGCGCCAGGGGGCCATGCTTGAGCTCGCCGGCCGGATAGGCCTCGGCGTGGATGTAGGAGATCTCCTTGAGCTTGAGCGCGCCCTCCAGGGCGATGGGGAAGTGGGCGCCGCGGCCCAGGAACAGGGCGTGGTGCTTCTCGGCGAAGGCGGTGGAGAGCGCCTCGATCTGCGGGTCCAGCGCCAGCACCCGCTCCACCAGCCGCGGCAGGCCGCGCAGGGCCGCCACCAGCTCGGCCTGGGTCTCCTCCGCGAGGTCCCTGACGCGGCCCAGCGCCAGGGTCAGCAGCATCAGGGCGGTGAGCTGGGTGGTGAAGGCCTTGGTCGACGCCACGCCGATCTCCGGGCCGGCCTGGGTCATCAGGCAGAGGTCGGACTCGCGCACCAGGGAGCTGCCCGGGACGTTGCAGATCGCCAGGCTGGCGAGATACCCGCGTTCCCGGGCGAAGCGCAGCGCCGCCAGGGTATCGGCGGTCTCGCCGGACTGGGAGAGGGTGACGAACAGGGTATCCTCGGGCACCACCACCCGGCGGTAGCGGTACTCGGAGGCCACCTCCACCTGCACCGGCACGCCGGCGAAGCGCTCCAGCCAGTAGCGGGCCACCATGCCGGCATGATAGCTGGTGCCACAGGCGACGATATGCACCTGGCGCACCCGCGAGAACAGCGCCTCGGCCTCGGGGCCGAAGCTCTCCACCAGCGCCGCACGCTCGCCCAGGCGCCCCTCCAGGGCCGCGGCGATCACCGCCGGCTGCTCATGGATCTCCTTGAGCATGAAGTGCCGGTAGTCGCCCTTGCTGGCCGCCCCGTCGCCGTGCTCGAAGGTCTGCACCTCGCGCTTCACCGCCGCGCCCGCGGCATCGAACACCTCGACCCGGCCCCCGGCGGACAGGCGCACCACGTCGCCCTCCTCCAGGTAGACGAAGCGGTCGGTGACCTGCAGCAGCGCCAGGGGATCGGAGCCCAGGAAGGCCTCGCCGATGCCCACGCCCACCACCAGGGGGCTGCCCTTGCGGGCGCCGACGATGGTGCCGGGATCGTCGGCGCTCACCACGGCCAGGGCGTAGGCGCCCTCGAGGCGCGCCAGGGCATGCCGTACGGCGGCCAGCAGGTCGGCATGGCGCCCCCGCTCGCGGGCCACCAGGTGGGCGACCACCTCGGTATCGGTCTCGGAGTCGAAGCGGTAGCCGTCGGCGACCAGTTCGCGACGCAGCGCCTCGTGATTCTCGATGATGCCGTTGTGCACCACCGCCAGGCCCTCGCCGGACTGGTGCGGGTGGGCATTGGTCTCGCTGGGCCGGCCGTGGGTCGCCCAGCGGGTGTGGGCGATCCCGCAGCGCCCGGGCAGCGGCGCGTCGCCCAGGCACTCGGCCAGGGCCGCCACCTTGCCCACCGCGCGGCGGCGCTGGAGCGCCCCCTGGGGCGAGACCACCGCCATGCCGGCGGAGTCGTAGCCGCGATACTCCAGGCGCCTGAGGCCCTCCAGCAGGATGGCTTCCACGTTGCGCTCGGCAACGGCACCGACGATTCCACACATGGCGTCTCTCCTCAGTCGTCCTGCTTGCGGGGCCGCGGCCAGTCGGCCTTGGCGATCTGGCGTGACCGGGAGACCGCCAGGGCGTTGTCGGCCACGTCCTTGCTGATGGTGGAGCCGGCCCCCACGGTGGCCCCCTGGCCGATGCTCAGCGGCGCAACCAGGGCGGTGTTGGAGCCGATGAAGGCGTCGTCGCCGATCTCGGTGCGGTGCTTGTTGGCGCCGTCGTAGTTGCAGGTGATGGTGCCGGCGCCGACGTTGACGCCGCGCCCCAGGCGGGCATCGCCCACGTAGCTCAGGTGGTTGATCTTGCTGCCCTCGCCCACCTCGGCATTCTTGGTCTCGACGAAGTTGCCCACCTTGGCGCCCACCGCCAGACGCGACCCGGGGCGCAGCCGGGCGAAGGGTCCGATGGTGCTGCGCCCGGCGATCACAGCGCCCTCGATCACGCTGTGCGGCTCGACCCGCGTCTCGGCGCCGATATGGCTGTCGCGGATCACGCAGTGGGGGCCGATGCGCACCCCTTCGCCCAGTTCCACCTCGCCCTCGAAGACGCAGCCCACGTCGATCTCCACGTCGTGGCCGCAGATCAGGCGGCCGCGCACGTCGATCCTATCCGGATCGGCGAGCGCCACGCCCTCGGTCATCAGCCGCTCGGCGATGCCCCGCTGGTGGGCGCGCTCCAGGCGCGCCATCTGGGCCCGGTTGTTGACCCCTTCCACCTCGAGGGGGTCGGCGGGCTGGGCGGTGACGATGCTCACCCCCTCGGCGGCGGCCATGGCGATGACGTCGGTGAGGTAGTACTCGCCCTGGGCGTTGTCGGCGGAGAGTCGCGGCAGCCAGCGACGCAGCTGGGCGGCGGTCATGGCCATGATGCCGGTGTTGCATTCGCGCACCGCGAGCTCGGCCTCCGAGGCATCCTTCTGCTCGACGATGGCCACCGCCCGGCCCTCGGCGTCGCGCAGGATGCGCCCGTAGCCGCTGGGGTCCGCGAGGGTCACGGTCAACAGCCCCAGATGCTCCTCGTCGACCCTCTCCAGCAGTGCCTCCAGGGTCTCGCGGCGGATCAGCGGCACGTCACCGTAGAGCACCAGCACCCTGCCGTCGCCGAGCCCGTCGAGGGCCTGGGCCACGGCGTGGCCGGTGCCCTTCTGCTCGGCCTGCAGGGCGAAACGCACCCGGCAGTCGGCGAGCGCCTCGCGCACTTGCTCGACGCCGTGTCCCACCACCACATGGGTACGCTCGGCGGACAGCCCCGCGGCGTTATCGATCACGTGCCGCACCATCGGCTTGCCGGCCAGGCGGTGCAGCACCTTGGGCAGGGTCGAGCGCATCCGGGTGCCCTGCCCGGCCGCCAGTATCACCACGTCTAGCGTCATCTATGACTCCTGGTCCTGTCGTGGGTCGTCGGAGCGGTGCGTGCGCCCTCCCTGGATCTCCAGGCCGAGTTCCTCCACCAGCGAGTCGTCGAACAGCTCGACGAAGCCCGGGGTCACCCGGCTGCTCCAGCCATCGTCCTCGCGGACGATCATCAGCACCCGCAGGCCCTGCCGGCGGGCCAGGGTCATGCCTGCCTCCTCGCCCAGCACCGTCAGTGCCGTGGCCCAGGCGTCCGCCCAGGCGTTGGAGGGGTGGAAGACGCTCACCGAGGCCAGCCGATGGGTGATGGGCCGGCCGGTGCGCGGGTCCAGGGTATGGGAGAAGCGTCGACCGTCCTCCTCGAAGTAGTTGCGGTAGTCCCCGGAGGTGGCCACCGAGATGTCGTCGCGCAGCGGCACCACGTGCCGTGCCTCCTGGCGATCGTCCAGGGGGGCCTCGATGCCGATGCGCCAGGCCTCTCCCTCGCCGTCGCGATGGCCGCTGGCGATCAGGTCGCCCCCCAGGTTCACCAGGTAGTGCTCGATGCCTTCGGCATCCAGCAGGGCCGCCACCCGGTCCGTGGCGTGTCCCTTGGCCACGCCGCTCAGGTCGACCTGGACGTCGCGCAGGCGGCGGGCCTGCAGGCCGGCCTCGTCGAGCTCCAGGCTGTCCGGGCCGATCTCGGCCAGCCGCGCCGCCAGCTCGGCCTCCTCGGGGACCTCCCGGGGGCGCGCCTCGGGGCCGAAGCTCCACAGGTTGACCAGGCCGCCCAGGGTGACGTCGAAGGCGCCGTCGCTGGCCTCGGCCACCGCGCGGGCGATCGCCAGCACCTCCATCAGCTCGTCGGAGAGCGGCTGCCACTCGCCCACCGGCGCCCGGTTGAAGGCCGAGAGCTCGGAGTCGTCCCGGTAGGTGGACATGCTGGCGTCCACCGCCTCCAGCTCGGCGAGGATCCCCTCCTCCAGCGCCTGGGCCTCGCCCCGGGTGAGCGGGTCGGCGATGGTCACCTGGTAGAAGGTACCGTAGATGCCTCCCTCGAAGCGTACCGGAGAGTCCAGGGGGCGGTCACGCTCCGAACAGGCGGCGAGCAGCAGGGCCAGGACGATCAGGACGGGCAACGACAGCGGATGCGGCTTCACGATGGGGCTCCGGACGACGATGGGGCAAGCTTACCAGAATAGCCACAGCAGCCAGGCCCCCAGCAGCAGCCGGTAGACCACGAAGGGCTGCATACCGACACGCCGGATGAAGGCCAGGAAGTAGTGGATGCACAGGTAGGCGCTGATCCCGGAAAGCAGGGTGCCGACGCTCAGGGTGAACCACTCCACCCGGACCGCCTCGCGCAGCAGGCCGACGGTCTCCAGCCCGCCGGCCAGCACGATCACCGGGATCGACATCAGGAAGGAGAAGCGCGCCGCTCCCTCGCGGCTCATGCCCAGCAGCAGGGCCGCGGTGATGGTGATGCCGGAGCGCGAGGTACCGGGAATCAGCGCCAGGGCCTGGGCGGCGCCGATCAGCAGCGCATCCACGAGGCCCAGTTGGTATTCGCTGCGCTCCCCGCGATGGCGCCAGTCGGCATAGCCCAGCAGCAGCCCGAAGGCGATCAGCCCGAAGGCGATGATCAGCGGCGAGCGCATGCCCGCCTCGATGGTATCGTGCAGGGCCAGCCCCACCACGCAGACCGGTACGGTGGCCAGGATCACCCACCAGGCCAGGCGGGCATCCTGATCCACGCCGCGTCCCCCCAGGGACCCCAGCCAGCTCCCCGCCATGCACCACAGCTCCCGGCGGAAGTAGATCACAACCGCCGCCAGGCTGCCGAGGTGCAGGGCCACGTCGAAGGCCAGGCCCTGGTCCTCCCAGGCGGTGAGGACCGGCACCAGGATCAGGTGGGCGGAGCTGGAGATGGGCAGGAACTCGGTCAGTCCCTGGACGATGGAGAGTACGACGACCTGTAGCCAATCCATGCGGCATGCTTCCCGTCATGCAGAGGAGGAACCGCCCGTGGGCGGTGCGACGCGCAGAGCATACACATCCGGCGGGCCGCTGTCCGCCCCGCGGCGAGGCGCGCTCATAGGCTGGAGAGGATCGCCGTGGCGATGCTGAAGTAGATCAGCACCCCCGAGGCGTCGATCAGGGTGGTCACCAGCGGCGCCGAGGCAGTGGCCGGATCCCAGCCCAGGCGGTCGAGCAGGAACGGCAGGCACATGCCCAGCAGGCTGCCGAACAGCACGATGGTCACCATGCTCAAGGCGACGATCATGGCCACCGCCTCGCCACCACGCAGCACCCCGATGGGCGCTACCGCCAAGGCCATGGTCAGCCCCAGGGAACCGGCCACCAGCAGCTCGCGGCCCAGCAGCTTGCCCCAGTCCTTGACTCCCACGTCCCCGGTGGCCATGCCGCGCACCATCAGGGTGGCGGCCTGGGCCCCGGCGTTGCCGCCGCTGCCGATCAGCAGCGGCAGGAAGAACACCAGCGCCACCTGGGCGGCGATGGTCTCCTCGAAGTAGGCGATGCCGGCCCCCGAGAAGAGGTTGCCGAACACCAGCAGCACCAGCCAGGTCACCCGCTTGCGATACAGGCTCCACAGCGGCACCCGGCTCACCCCGTCCTCCAGGGCGCCGATCGACATCCCCTTGTGGATATCCTCGGTGGCCTCGGACTCGGCCACGTCCATGGCGTCGTCGTGGGTGACGATGCCCACCAGCCGCTCGTCGGCGTCCACCACCGGCAACGCCAGCAGGTCGTAGCGGGCCACCACCCGGGCCACCTCCTCCTGGGCCTCGTCGACGGGAATGCGGATGACGTCCTTGATCATCAGGTCGTCGATACGCGCCCCGGGACGCGCCACCATCAGCTGGCGCAGCGACAGGGTGCCGGCCAGCCGGCCGTCCGGGTCGACGATATAGAGCTGGTAGACGGTTTCGGCGTCCGGGGCGGTCTGGCGCACCCGCATCAGCGCCTGGGAGACGGTCATGCCGCTGGGGATGGCCACGTAGTCCGCGGTCATGATGGCCCCCGCGGTGCCCTCCTCGTAGCTGGCCAGGCGCATGAGCTCCTCGCGCTCCTGGCGCGCCATGCGCCGCAGCAGCGCCTCGCGGCGATCCTCGCCGAGCAGGTTGAAGAGGTCGGCGCGCTCGTCGGAGCCCATCTCCTCGATCAACGACAGCAGGGCCTCGTCGGACATCGCCTCAGCCACGGCCAGCTGGGCCTCGCCGGGCAGGTAGCCGAGCACGTTGGCGCGCCGCTCGAGCGGCAGGCAGTCGAGCAGCGACAGGGCCAGGGGCAGGTCGTCGTCGTCCTCGAGGAGCTCCTCGATGATCTCGCCGAGGTCCGCGGAACGCAGCTCGGGCAACCGGGCATCGAGTCGTTCGCGCGCCCCTTCCGCCAGCGCCTCGACCAGCGCCGCCTTGTGTTCCTGCAGGGCCTCGTTGAGTGGCATGGCATCCTCCTGACGCCGGCCGGCGCGGGTTGAGCTCAATCGTCGGGGGTGACCGGCCGCATGATAGCAGAGACGCGAACGCCCCCCGGCCCGGTCTTGCGACCGGGCCGGGGGGCGCCTTTCACGCCGGCGTCGGGATCACCCCTTGCCGAGCTTCTTGCGCAGTTGCTGAACCGTGCGCAGCTGGGCGGTGGCCTCGGCGAGCTCCGCCGCGGCGCGGGTGTAGTCCAGCTCCGCGGACTTGTCGCTCAACGCCTTGAGCGCATGCTGGCGAGCCTCCTCGGCCGCCGCCTCGTCCAGGTCATGGGCGCGGACGGCGGCGTCGGCCAGGATCGTCACCACGTCGGGCTGCACCTCGAGGAAGCCGCCGGAGACGTAGTAGTGCTCCTCCTCGCCGCCGTCGTGGATGACCCGCACCGGCCCCGGCTTGAGCTCGGTGAGCAGCGGGGCATGGCCGGGCAGGATGCCCAGCTCGCCCATGCGGCCGGTCGCGACCACCCGCTCGATCTCGCCCGAGAAGATGCCCTCCTCGGCGCTGACGATCTCGCACTTGAAGCTGTTCGCCATAGCGAAGTCCTCCTGGTGGGGCGCCGATTACTTCGACTGGTTGGCTTTCTCGACCGCTTCGTCGATGGTACCCACCATGTAGAAGGCCTGCTCGGGCAGCTCGTCGTACTCGCCGTCGAGGATGCCCTGGAAGCCGCGGATGGTCTCCTTGAGCGGCACGTACTTGCCGGGCGCCCCGGTGAAGACCTCGGCGACGAAGAACGGCTGCGACAGGAAGCGCTGGATCTTGCGCGCCCGGGCCACGGTCAGCTTGTCCTCGTCGGACAGCTCGTCCATGCCCAGGATGGCGATGATGTCCTTGAGCTCCTTGTAGCGCTGCAGCACGCCCTGCACGCCGCGGGCGGTGTTGTAGTGCTCGTCGCCCACCACCAGCGGGTCGAGCTGGCGCGAGGTGGAGTCCAGCGGGTCGATGGCCGGGTAGATGCCCAGCTCGGCGATGGAGCGCGCCAGTACCACGGTGGCGTCCAGGTGCGAGAAGGTGGTGGCCGGGGACGGGTCGGTCAGGTCGTCCGCGGGCACGTAGACCGCCTGCACGGAGGTGATGGAGCCGGTCTTGGTGGAGGTGATGCGCTCCTGCAGGACGCCCATCTCCTCGGCCAGGGTCGGCTGGTAACCCACCGCCGACGGCATGCGGCCCAGCAGCGCCGACACCTCGGTACCCGCCAGAGTGTAGCGGTAGATGTTGTCGACGAACAGCAGCACGTCGCGGCCCTCGTCGCGGAACTTCTCGGCGATGGTCAGGCCGGTCAGGCCCACGCGCAGGCGGTTGCCGGGCGGCTCGTTCATCTGGCCGTAGACCAGCGACACCTTGTCGAGGACGTTGGACTCCTGCATCTCGTGGTAGAAGTCGTTGCCCTCGCGGGTCCGCTCGCCGACGCCGGCGAACACCGAGTAGCCGCTGTGCTCGGTGGCGATGTTGCGGATCAACTCCATCATGTTGACGGTCTTGCCCACGCCGGCGCCGCCGAACAGGCCGACCTTGCCGCCCTTGGCGAACGGGCAGACCAGGTCGATGACCTTGATGCCGGTCTCCAGCAGTTCGTCGGACACCGCCTGCTCCGCATAGGTCGGTGCCTTGCGGTGGATGGGCATGCGCTCGGCCTCGCCGATCTCGCCGGCCTCGTCGATGGGCTCGCCGAGCACGTTCATGATGCGCCCCAGGGTCTCCTTGCCCACCGGCACGGAGATGGCGGCCCCGGTGTTGGTGGCCTCCATGCTGCGCTTCAGGCCCTCGGTGGAGCCCATGGCGATGGTGCGTACCACGCCGTCGCCCAGCTGCTGCTGGACCTCGAGCACGGTCTCGGTGTTCGAGACCTTCAGCGCGTCGTAGACCTTGGGCACGTCGTCCCGCGGAAACTCTACGTCAATCACCGCGCCGATGATTTGTACGATACGTCCGCTCATCTTGCGATCCTCTCAAAGTACCTGCAAATGAAACCTGCATGCCTGGCCCTGTGCGGGTAGCGTCCCGGGCAGAGCCAAGGAGGGCCTCGCCCTCCTGGCGCTATACGGCGGCGGCGCCCCCGACGATCTCCGAGATCTCCTGGGTGATGGCGGCCTGGCGGGCCTTGTTGTAGACCAGCTCCAGGTCGTCGATGAGGCCGCCGGCATTGTCGGTGGCGTTCTTCATGGCCAGCATCCGCGCGGCCTGCTCGCAGGCCCCGTTCTCGACCACCGCCTGGTACACCTGCGCCTCGATGAAACGAACCAGCAGGCTGTCCAGCAACGCCTTGGCATCCGGCTCATACAGGTAGTCCCAGCTACCGGGACCCTTGTGCTCTTCGTGGTGCGCATCACCGTTGCCCATGTCCGGGGACACGGGCAGGAGCTGTCTGACCACCGGCTTCTGGGTCATGGTGTTGACGAACTCGTTGTACACCACGAACAGCCGGTCCAGGCTCCCTTCGTTGTACGCATCCAGCATGACCTTGACGCTACCGATCAGGTTTTCCATCTCGGGCGACTCGCCCAGCCCGCTCTTGGCGGCGACCAGGTTGCCCCCGTAGTTGCGGAAGAACCCCCCGGCCTTGGAGCCCAGCGCGCAGAAGTCCAGCTCGGCGCCCTGCTCGCGCCACGCCCTGGCGTCCTTCGCCACGGCCTTGAACAGGTTGACGTTCAGGCCGCCGCACAGGCCGCGGTCGGTGGACACCACGATGTAGCCGACCCGCTCGGCGTCGCGCTCGACCATCCACGGATGGCGATACTCGGGGTTGGCATCGGCGACATGCGCGACCACGTTGCGGATCTGACGCGCATAGGGCTGGCTGGCCTTCATCAGGTCCTGGGCCCTGCGCATCTTCGACGCCGCCACCATTTCCATGGCGCTGGTGATCTTCTGCGTGTTCTTGATGCTCCCGATCTGGGTGCGTATCTCTTTTGCAGCTGCCATAGCGATCTACTCCGTTCGTGGCCCTCAGAAAGCTCCTGGTCCGCCCCCGACAGGGGCGGACCCGGGGATTACCAGCTCTGAGTGGCCTTGAACTTCTCGAGACCCTCCTGCAGGCCCTGCTGGATCTCGTCGTTGTAGTCGCCGGACTGGTTGATCTTGTCGAGCAGTTCGGCGTACTCGGCCTTCATGAAGTCGTGCAGGGCACGCTCGAAGTCCAGCACCTTGCTCACCTCGACGTCGTCCAGATGGCCCTCGTTGGCAGCGAACAGCGACAGCGCCATCTCGGCCACGGACATCGGCGAGTACTGGTGCTGCTTCATCAACTCGGTGACGCGCTGACCATGCTCCAGCTGCTTGCGGGTGGCCTCGTCCAGGTCGGAGGCGAACTGCGAGAAGGCCGCCAGCTCGCGGTACTGGGCCAGCGCCAGGCGCACGCCGCCGCCGAGCTTCTTGATGATCTTGGTCTGGGCCGAGCCGCCCACACGGGACACCGACAGGCCGGCGTTGATGGCCGGACGGATGCCCGAGTTGAACAGGTCGGTCTCGAGGAAGATCTGGCCGTCGGTGATGGAGATCACGTTGGTCGGCACGAAGGCGGAGACGTCGCCGCCCTGGGTCTCGATGATCGGCAGCGCGGTCAGCGAGCCGGTCTTGCCCTTGACCTCGCCGTCGGTGAACTTCTCGACGTAGTCGGCGTTGACCCGCGCGGCACGCTCGAGCAGGCGAGAGTGCAGGTAGAAGACGTCACCCGGATAGGCCTCGCGGCCCGGCGGACGGCGCAGCAGCAGGGAGACCTGGCGGTAGGCCACGGCCTGCTTGGACAGGTCATCGTAGATGATCAGGGCATCCTCGCCGCGGTCGCGGAAGTACTCGCCCATGGTGCAGCCGGCATAGGGCGCCAGGAACTGCATCGGCGCCGGGTCGGCGGCGCCGGCGGCGACCACGATGGTGTGCTCCATGGCGCCGTGCTCTTCGAGCTTGCGTACCACGCTGGCGATGGTCGACTGCTTCTGGGCGATGGCCACGTAGATGCAGGTGACGCCCTTGTCCTTCTGGTTGATGATGGTGTCGATGGCGATGGCCGACTTGCCGATCTGGCGATCGCCGATGATCAGCTCACGCTGACCGCGGCCGATCGGCACCATGGCATCGATGGACTTGAAGCCGGTCTGGATCGGCTGATCCACCGACTGGCGGGTGATGACGCCCGGCGCGACCTTCTCGACCGCATCGGTCAGCTTGGTGTCGAGGTCCCCCTTGCCGTCGATGGGGTTGCCCAGGGCATCCACCACGCGACCGCACAGCTCGGGGCCCACCGGCACCTCGAGGATGCGGCCGGTGCACTGGGCGGTCATGCCCTCTTCGAGCTGCAGGTAGTCGCCCAGCACCACGGCGCCCACGGAGTCGCGCTCGAGGTTGAGCACCATGCCGTAGATGCCGCCGGGGAATTCGATCATCTCACCGAACATCGCCTCTTCCAGGCCGTGAATCTTCACGATGCCGTCGGAGACGCTGACGATGGTGCCCTGGTTGCGGGCTTCGGATGCGACGTCAAGCTTCTCGATACGCTGCTTGATGATGTCGCTGATCTCGGAAGGATTCAGTTGCTGCATGCCATGTCCCTCAGACTCAGGCGGTTAGGGCTTCGGAGAGGCGTGCCAGTCGACCGCGCACCGACCCGTCGATGACGGTATCGCCGGCACGCAGGATGACCCCGCCGAGAAGCTCGGCATCCACCTGAGTGGTAATGGAGATTTCGCGATTCAGGCGCTTCTTGAGCGCGCGGGCGAGCTTGTCCTGCTGGGCCTTGGTGAGCTTGTAGGCCGACACCACGGTGACGTCGACCCGCTTCTCGTACTCGGCGCGCAGCGTCTCGAACTGTGCGTCGATGGCGACCAACGCCGACAGGCGCCCCTTCTCCCCCAGGGTGTCGAGGAAGCGGCGCGCCGCCTCATCGAGCTCGACCTCCGCCAGCTCGGTGACCAGGGCCACCTTGCGCTCGGCGTCGAGCCTGGGGCTGGAGAGGAGCTTGAGCGCCTCACGGCTCGATACCACCATGGCCAGCTTGCCCAGCCACTCGGACCAGCTGTCCAGCGTCTGGTGATCGCGTGCGTACTCGAACGCCGCCTTGGCGTAGGGCCTGGCGACGGTAGACAGTTCCGCCATGGATCACCTCCTCACAGTTCGGCGGCAAGCTCGTCGAGCAGCTTGCGATGGGCCTTCTCGTCGACGGAGGCTTCCAGGACACGCTCGGCGCCGGTGACCGCCAGGCGCGACACCTGGGCGCGCAGATCGTCCTTGGCGCGGTTGATTTCCTGCTCGATCTCGTCACGAGCCGAGGCGACGATACGCTCGCCCTCGGCGCGGGCCTGCTCGCGGGCCTCCTCGACCATCTGCGTGGAGCGCTTGTGGGCCTGCTCGAGGATCTGGGAGGCCTGCTCCTTGCTCTCGCGCAGCGTCTGCTCGGCCTGCTCCTGGGCGAGCTCCAGGTCACGCGAGGCACGGCTGGCCGCATCCAGGCCATCAGCAATCTTCTTCTGGCGCTCGTGGAGCGCGTTGCTGATCGGCGGCCACACGTACTTTATGCAGAACCAGACGAAGATCGCGAAGGCGATCGTCTGTCCGATCAGCGTCATGTTGATATTCACGGGGCGGTACCTCTGACAGGTTCGTGGCGACCGGAAACAAGCAAACCGAGCGCGGAGCGCTCGGTGCTGTCGTTCCTCAACCGGCGACGACGAAGATCAGGTACATCGCGATGCCCACGCCGATCATCGGCACGGCGTCCAGCAGGCCGGCCATCAGGAAGGTCTTGGTCTGCAGCTGGTCGCCCAGCTCCGGCTGGCGGGCGGTGGACTCGAGCAGCTTGCCGCCCAGGATGGCGAAGCCGATGCCGGTACCCAGAGCGCCCAGGCCGATCATGAGGGCAGCAGCGATATAGACGAGTTCCATGGTTAGTGCTCCTAGTGAGTTTCGAGTTTTGGGTTAAGGGTTAGGGGGTGAGAGAAAAGGGGTTTCGACGTTGCTGACTTCAGTGGTGCTCGTGCGCCTGGCTGAGGTAGACGACCGACAGCACCGTGAAGATGAAGGCCTGCAGGGTGATGACCAGGATGTGGAAGATGGCCCAGGGCACGTCCAGCAACCAGATGGCCCAGAACGGCAGCAGGGCGATCAGGATGAAGATCACCTCGCCGGCGAACATGTTGCCGAACAGACGCAGGCCCAGGCTGAGTGGCTTCACCAGCAGGCCGATGATCTCCATGACCAGGTTGAAGGGGATCAGCGACCAGTGGTTGAACGGCGTCAGGGAGAGCTCCCTGGCGAAGCCGCCCACGCCCTTGACCTTGCAGCTGTAGTAGATGATCAGGAAGAACACGCCGATCGCCATGCCCAGGGTGGCGTTGGGATCGGTGGTGGGCACCAGCTTCATGTACTCGATGCCCATGCGGGCGAACAGCTCGGGGGCATAGTCCACCGGAACCAGCTTGAGCAGGTTCATCAGGAAGATCCAGACGAACAGGGTCAGGGCCAGGGGAGCGATGAGCGGGTTCTTGCCGTGGAAGGCACCGCGCACGGTGAGCTCGACGAACTCGATGATCATCTCCACGGCGTTCTGCAGCGCCCCGGGCACCCCGGTGGTGGCCAGCTTGCCGGCCTTGCGGAACAGCCAGATGAACAGCACGCCCATGGCGATGGACCAGCCCATGGTGTCCAGGTGGATGGCCCAGAAGCCCATCTCCCGGGCCTCCTCGGCGCCATGCGCCAGCGACCAGCCGTTCTCCGGGTGGTAGCCGAAAGTCAGGTTCTGGAGGTGGTGCTGTATGTAACCCGCTGCCGTTACGTCACTGCCTGCTGCCATGCGAAGTTCACCTCGGTTCGGGGGTCGACCCGTCACGCCACAGCCAGGTCGCCAGCCAGGGCATGAGTTGAGCCGCCACGTATGCGCTGAAGAATGAAATCGGGTTTGAGGGGGGCACGGCGACGAAGATCATCGCCAGCAGTGCCACCGTCAAACCGAACTTCCCCGCTTCCGCGCGGTACAGGTTCATGACGAACCGCCGCGCCTGCCTGCCGCCCCGCGCCTGGCCGGTGCGCCAGGCGAAGAAGGCCTGGGGCACCAGGCAGGTCACCCCGCCGGCCAGGGCGGACAACGCTCCCTCGCGGCCCGCCAGGCCGGTGGCCAGCAGCAGCACCGCCGCCACGGCCAGGACCTGGAGCCGCAACAGACGCCAGCCGAGCGGGCGTCCTCTGGCGGCAGGCTTCGTCGACATCACGCCCTCCGTATCGGTCGGCTGGACCTGCCGGGGGCGCAGGAAAAACCACCGCGGATTATAGGGAACCCCCTCGGGGGCTTCAACTAAAGCAACACCGTTTCGCCAGCTTATCGGCGCATTTTTCGACCAAAGATGCAAGGATTGTCGACAAGCGTCGCCGTCGGCAGGGATCACCACTAGCGAATGTGCTCCAGGATCCCGTCCAGCTCGTCGAGGCTGGAGTAGCGGATGGTCACCCGGCCCTTGCCGCCGCGACCGTGCTGGATCCGCACCGGGGCCCCCAACAGCTCGCCGAGGCGGGTCTCCAGACGCGCCACGTCGGGGCTGGACGCCGGCTTCTCGGCCTTCTCCGGCGCCCCGGCCGTGAGCCGCTTGACCAGCGCCTCGGTGTCGCGGACGGTGAGGTCGCGGTTGACCACCTCGTGGGCGGCCTTGCGCTGCTTGGCCCCGGAGAGCGCCAGCAGCGCCCGGGCGTGGCCCATGTCCAGGTCGCCGCGCTCCAGCAGGGTCTGCACCTCCGGGTCCAGGGCCAGCAGGCGCAACAGGTTGGCCACCTGGGCGCGGGACTTGCCCACGGTGTCGGCCACCTGCTGCTGGGTCAGCTCGAACTCGTCGATCAGCCGCTTGAGGGCCAGGGCCTCCTCCACCGGATTGAGGTTCTCGCGCTGGATGTTCTCGATCAGCGCCAGGGCCAGGGCCACCTCGTCGCTGACGTCGCGCACCACCGCCGGGATGACGTCCAGCTCGGCCAGTTGGGCGGCACGCCAGCGCCGCTCGCCGGCGATGATCTCGTAGCGCTCCTCGCCCACGGGACGCACCACGATGGGCTGCATCACGCCCTGGGCGCGGATCGAGTCGGCCAGCTCCTCCAGGGCCTCGGGCTGGATATCGCGGCGCGGCTGGTACTTGCCGCGGGTGAGCTGGCCCAGCGGCAGGCGCTCGAGGCGATCACCCGACTCGGGCGCGGTCGCCGGGGCCGCCTCGTCGGCGTCGACGCCCAGGTCCGGCAGGTCCAGGCTCTCACGGCGCCGGGCACCGGCGCCGATCAGCGCATCCAGTCCACGTCCCAGGGCGGGTTTACGCGTCATCGAGATTCCCTCATCACAGCGGTTAAAGCGACAGCCGGCGGATCAACTCCTTGGCCAGCACCCGGTGGGCCTGGCTGCCCCGCGAGAAGCGCGCGTACTTGGTCACCGGCAGGCCGTGGCTCGGCGCCTCGGCCACCCGCACGTTGCGCGGGATGGTGGCCTTGAGCAGGGTGTCGCCGAAGTAGTCGCGCAACTGCTTGGTGACGTCGCGGGTCAGGCTGTTGCGACTGTCGAACATGGTGCGCAGGATGCCATAGATCTCCAGCGACGGGTTCACGCTGTCCTTGATCTGCTCCACGGTGTCGAGCAGCGCCGAGAGCCCCTCCAGGGAATAGAACTCGCACTGCAGCGGGATCAGCACCCCGTGGGCGGCGGTCAGGCCGTTGACGGTGAGCATGTTGAGCGACGGCGGACAGTCGATCAGCACCACGTCGTACTCCCCGGCCACGTCGCCCAGGGAGCGGTCCAGGCAGCGTTCGCGACCGGCCTTGCGATCCAGCAGCGCCACCTCGGCGGCGGTGAGGTCGCCGTTGCCCGGCAGCAGGGCATAGCCCGCCGCGGGGCAGTCGAGGATCACCTCGGCGGCACCGCGATCGCCGAGCAGCACCTCCAGTACGCTGCCATCCAGTTCGTGCTTGTCGACGCCGCTACCCATGGTGGCATGACCCTGGGGGTCGAGGTCGACCAGCAGCACGCGGCGATCCAGGGCCGCCAGGCTGGCGGCGAGGTTCACCGCGGTGGTGGTCTTGCCGACGCCACCCTTCTGGTTGGTCAAGGCGATGATCTTGGTCACGGGCAACTCCCTTGCTGGGAAACGCGAATTATCATGGGGTCCGTCCGGCGCCCCGGCGCTCGAGTACCACCAGCCGCCGACTGCCGACCTCGAAGGGGACCTCGAGGTCGTAGCGGGCCACCGGCACGACCTCCTCGGGCAGGTCGGCCAGCTCCTCCTCCACGGCGGGCCCCTTCATGGCCAACCACTGCCCCTCGGGGGCGACCAGCGGCCGGGTCAGGGCGACGAAGTCGCCGAGGCCGGCAAAGGCCCGGGAGATCACCTGGTCGAAGCGGCCCGCGAAGGCCTCGACCCTCGCCTGCACCGGGGTGACGTTGTCGAGCCCCAATTCCATCACCGCCTGCCGCTGGAAGCGTACCTTCTTGCCGTTGCTGTCGAGCAGGGTCACCGCCAACTCGGGTGCCAGGATCGCCAGCACCAGCCCCGGAAACCCCGGGCCCGCGCCGACGTCGAGCAGCCGCGGACCGGCGACGTGGGGCAGCACGGCGGCGCTGTCCAGCAGGTGGCGGGCCACCATCTCCTCGGGCGCACGTATCGCGGTGAGGTTATAGGCGCGGTTCCACTTCTGCAACAGCCCCACCAGTTCCAGCAGGCGGCGGCGCTGCTCGGCGTCGATGGCGATGCCCAGCCGCGCGAGCCCCTGGTCGAGCCGCGCCCCGACCCCATCGGACGGCACCGTCACGCGCTGGCCGCCTGCTGGTCATCGAGCAGGCGACGCTTCTTGAGGTGGATCAACAGGATCGACACGGCGGCCGGCGTGACCCCGGAGATGCGTGCGGCCTGGGCCAGGGTCGCCGGCCGAGCCTCGGCTAGCTTCTGGCGGATCTCGTGGGAGAGCCCCTCGACCCGCGCATAGTCCAGATCGGTCGGCAGCGGCGTGGCCTCGTGGCGCTTGAGCTTGTCGATCTCGTCCTGCTGGCGGTCGATGTAGCCTTGGTACTTGGCCTGGATCTGCACCTGTTCGGCCACCGCCGGATCCGCCACCGGCTCGCCGACCAGGCCGGCCACGTCGGCGTAGGAGAGCTCGGGGCGCTTGAGCAGATCCAGCAGGCGGTACTCCCGGGCGGGCGCCTTGCCGGTCTTCGCCGCCACCACCTGGGCGGCGTCGCTGCCGGGCTGCACCCAACTGGTCTCGAGGCGGGCGTTCTCGCGTTCGATCGCCTCCCGCTTGGCGCTGAACGCCGCCCAGCGGGCGTCGTCCACCAGGCCCAGCTCGCGTCCGGCCTCGGTGAGGCGCAGGTCGGCGTTGTCCTCGCGCAGCAGCAGGCGGTACTCGGCCCGCGAGGTGAACATCCGATAGGGCTCCCGGGTGCCCAGGGTGATCAGGTCGTCCACCAGTACGCCCAGGTAGGCCTCATCGCGGCGCGGCCACCAGGCCTCGAGTCCCCGGGCGCGTCGGGCGGCGTTGAGGCCGGCGAGCAGGCCCTGGGCGCCGGCCTCCTCGTAGCCGGTGGTGCCGTTGATCTGCCCGGCGAAGAACAGGTTGTGGATGAACTTCGTCTCCAGGGAGTGCCTGAGGTCCCGGGGATCGAAGAAGTCGTACTCGATGGCGTAGCCCGGCCGGGTGATATGGGCGTTCTCCAGGCCGGCGATGGAGCGTACCACCTCGATCTGGACGTCGAAGGGCAGCGAGGTGGAGATGCCGTTGGGGTAGAGCTCATGGGTGTCCAGACCCTCCGGCTCGATGAACACCTGGTGGCTCGCCTTGTCGGCGAAGCGGTGCACCTTGTCCTCGATCGACGGGCAGTAGCGCGGTCCGACCCCCTCGATCGTCCCGGAGTACATGGGCGAGCGGTCGAGGTTGGCGAAGATGATCTCGTGGGTGCGCGCATTGGTGTGGGCGATATGGCAGCTCACCTGGTGCGGATGCCGCTCACGATCGCCCAGGAAGGACATCACCGGTGTCGGGGTATCGCCCGGCTGCTCCTCGAGCTTGGCGAAGTCGAGGCTCCTGGCATCCAGCCGCGGCGGCGTCCCGGTCTTCAACCGGTCGACCCGGAACGGCAGGGCGCGCAGCCGCTCGGCCAGGGCGTTGGAGGGCGGGTCGCCGGCACGGCCGCCGCGGCTGCGGTCGAGGCCGATATGGATGACCCCGCCGAGGAAGGTGCCGGTGCACAGCACCACGCTCTCGGCGTGGAAGCGGATACCGGTCTCGGTGACCACGCCGCGCACGGTGTCGCCGTCGACGATCAGGTCGCCGGCGGCCTGCTGGAAGAGCGTCAGGTTGGGCTGGTTCTCCAGCAGGCCGCGGATCGCCGCCTTGTAGCGGACCCGGTCGGCCTGGGCCCGGGTCGCGCGTACCGCGGGGCCCTTGCGGGCGTTGAGGACACGGAACTGGATACCGCCGAGGTCGGTGGCCCTGGCCATGGCACCGCCCAGGGCATCGATCTCCTTGACCAGGTGGCTCTTGCCGATCCCGCCGATGGCGGGATTGCAGGACATCTGGCCGAGGGTCTCGATGTTGTGGGTCAGCAGCAGGGTCTGACAGCCCATGCGGGCGGAGGCCAGGGCGGCTTCGGTTCCCGCGTGGCCACCGCCGATGACGATGACGTCGAAGCGGTCGGGGTAATCCAAGGTGCACCTCGATGGCGCCGTGGCGCCTGTCTTGCGGTCAAGGGGGATGAAATCAGCCCGCCAGTATAAACCCCCTGTGGGTAATCGTCAGGGTTTTCCACACCGGGATCGCCATCTTCGCGCCTCTCCATCTCCTATCAATAAAAAACAGAGTATTAGAATAGAAGTTCTGTTGTGGTAGTAATTACTGGTGTGGACAAAACCCGGGGATAAGTGGAAAAGTCTCTTTCCTATCAACAGGATCCGCTGTTAACCAAAACCGGGACAAGGGGCTGACGACCTGCGGACGAGGTGTCGCGAACCTGTGGACGGAACCGCGACTTGCCCACAGCCCCGGGACTGCACCGCTTTTCCACCGCCGGCTACCGGGCTTGTGCCCGTGACTGTGAACAACCCTCGCGATACGTCGCCAGGCCCCTGACCATGGGCCTCGGACGGCGAATGGGGAGTCCGAGGCGAATTTTCTGTCCACAGGCAGAAAAAGGGCCCTGTCGATAACGACAGGGCCCGTCCATGCGCGGCGACGCACGGCGATTCAGTGCTGGAGCACCCGCGACAGGAAGCTGCGAGTCCGCTCGTCGGCGGGAGCGTCGAAGATCGTCTCCGGTGGCGCCTCCTCGGCGATCTCACCCTTGTGGACGTAGATCACCCGGTCGGCCACCTCGCGGGCGAAGCCCATCTCGTGGGAGACGATGATCATGGTCATGCCCTCCCTGGCCAGCTCGCGCATGGCGTCGAGCACCTCGCCGATCATCTCCGGATCCAGCGCCGAGGTGGGCTCGTCGAAGAGCATCAGGCGTGGCTCCATGGCCAGCGCCCGGGCCAGGGCCACACGCTGCTGCTGGCCGCCGGAGAGCTGGGTCGGTGACTTGGCGGCCTGGTCGGCGATGCCGACGCGCTCGAGCAGCCGCTCGGCGATCTCGACGGCGTCCTCGCGGCTCCAGCCGCGTACCTTCATGGGCGCCAGGATGACGTTGTCCAGCACGCTCAGGTGGGGAAAGAGGTTGAACTGCTGGAACACCATGCCCACCTCGGTGCGGATCTTCTGCAGCGCCTTGCCGCTCTTGCCATGGGGCAGCAGCTCGTTGCCGTCCACCACGATATGGCCGTCCTGAAACTCCTCCAGGCCGTTGATGCAACGGATCAGCGTCGACTTGCCCGAGCCGCTGGCGCCGATGATCACCACCACCTCGCCGGGATTGACCTCCAGGTCGATGTCCTTGAGGACGTGCAGGCTGCCGAAGTGCTTGTTGACCTTCTCCATGTTCACGATGGGCTCGTTGCCGCCCGGCGACTGTTCTGAGTTCATGTCGCGCTCCCTTATTGTCCGACCAGGCCGCGGCGCTCGAGCTGGCTGAGCAGCAGCGACAGGGTCCAGGTGATCGCCAGGTAGAGCAGGGCCACCATCAGGTAGACCTCCATGGCGGTGAAGGTGGTGGCGATGTAGATCTGGCCCTGGCGGACCAGCTCGCCGACCCCGATCACCGAGAACAGCGAGGTGTCCTTGATGCTGATGATGGCCTGGTTGCCCAGCGGCGGGATCATGCGCCGGAAGGCCTGGGGCCAGATCACGTAGCGGAACGCCTGGACGCGGGACAGGCCCAGCGACAGTGAGGCCTCGCGCTGGCCGCGCTCGATGGACTGCACGCCGCCGCGCACCACCTCCGAGATGTAGGCGCCGGAGTTGACGGCGATGGCGGCGATGCCGGCGGTCAGGGCGTTGATGGGGCCGCCGAGGATCTGCGGCAGGCCGTAGAAGATGAACAGCACCTGCACCAGGATGGGGGTGCCGCGGAACACCTCGATGTAGACGGAAGCGGGCAGGCGCAGCCAGCTCACGGGGCCGATGCGCATCAGGCCGAAGATGATGCCGATTACGAAGCCGATGGCCAGGCCGCCGAAGGAGATCAGCAGCGTCCAGGGGATGCCCGGCAGTAAGTGGGGAATGGAACTGAAGGCGGCCGCCCAGTCGAATTGAAAGGTCACATCCACGAGAAGGTCTCCGGGAGCGTTGAACGACGCGGGGCCGGGAGGTCATGCCACCCGGCCCCGCGGACTCGCGCGTCGCCGTCGGGGCGACGAGTGTCGGGAGGGTACCGTCTCAGTCGTCGCTGGGTGCCTCGCCGAACCACTTCTCGTAGATCTCGTCGTAGGTGCCGTCCTCGCGCATCTCGGCCAGCGCCTGGTTGACCGGCTCGACCCACTCGCTGCCTTGGTGGAAGACGATGCCGTACTGCTGGCCCTCGTAGAGTGGACCCACCACCTTGGTGCGCCCTTCGCCACGGGTCTGGGCGAAGTAGGAGACGTTGGGGGCGTCGTAGAAGGCGGCGTCGACGTTGCGACCGAGCAGCGCCATGTACATGTCCGAGGTGCCCGGATAGGGGGTGATCTCGGTATCCTCGCCGAAGGTTTCCTGGAGGAAGTCGTAGCTGGTGGAGCCGATCTTGGTGGCGATGGTCATGCCCTCGAGGTCCTCGAGGGTCTCGACCTCGTCGTTGTCGGCGCGCACCATGATGCGCAGGCCGGAATCGTAGTAGGGGTCGGAGTAGTCGACGATCTCGGCGCGTTCCTCGGTGATGGTGATCCCGGCGATGGCGATCTCCTGGCTACCGGTCTGGACGGCCGGGATGATGCCGTTGAACTCCATGGTGGTGAGGTTGACCTCGAAGCCCGCCCGCTCGGCGATCTCGTTGATCATGTCCATGTCGAAACCGATCATCTCGCCGGTATCGGCATCCATCATCTCGAAGGGCACGAAGCTGGGGTCGGTGACCACGTTGACGGTGGGCTCCTGGGCGCCGGCCGTGGCGGCCGCGCCGAGGCCCAGCGCCAGGGTGGCGGCCAGGGCGGATTGCTTCAGCAGGGGTGAAGCCAGAGTTGAGCGTTTCATGGGACTCCCCGTTCTTGGGACTTATCTGATGGGACTCGCCATTTTAACCTTGGCGAGAATCCCCCAGAGCGTCAAGTTGGGCAATCTCACGATCCGCGTCGCCACGGACGTGGCGTCATACCATGAAGGAGGCCCCGCAGCCGCAGGTAGTGGTGGCGTTGGGATTCTGGACCAGGAAGCGGGCGCCGGCCAGGCCCTCCTCGTAGTCCACGGTGGAGCCGACCAGGTACTGGTAGGAGAGCGGGTCGATCACCAGGCCCACCCCGCCGAATTCCACCAGGGTGTCGTCCTCGGCGATCTCCTCGGCGAAGTCGAAGCCGTACTGGAAGCCCGAGCAGCCGCCTCCGGTCACGTAGACGCGCAGCTTCAGCGCCGGGTTGCCCTCCTCCGCGATCAGCGCCTCGAGGCGGGCACGCGCACCGTCCGACAATAGCAGGGGCGTGGGGACGAAGGATTCAGCTCCGCTCATGGATGACTCCAGGGGGAAGGAAGTGTGACCCACCATTATCCCCAATCCCCAGCAAATTGGTCAACTTTGTGAAGCCCTCTCTTCGACCTGTCGCCGGCATCCCTCGCTGTAGGCAACTGCGAAAGGGGATCAGGGCATCAGCGCCGGGGCGGCGAGGCCGGCGGTCTCGTCGAAGCCGAACATCAGGTTGAGGTTGTGTACGGCCTGGCCGGAGGCGCCCTTGACCAGGTTGTCGATCACCGACAGCACCACCAGGGTGTCGCCGTCGCCGGGGCGGTGTACGGCGAGGCGGCAGAGGTTGGCGCCCTTGACGCTGCGGGTCTCCGGGTGGCTGCCCGGCGGCATGACGTCGACGAAGGGCTCGCCCGCGAAGCGCTTCTCGAACAGCGCCTGGAGGTCGCCGGCCTCGCCGGTGAGCTGGCCGTAGAGGGTGGCGTGGATACCGCGGATCATCGGCGTCAGGTGCGGCACGAAGGTCAGGCCCACCGGACGGCCGGCGGCGTCGCCCAGGCCCTGGCGAATCTCCGGCAGGTGGCGATGGCCGCTGGCGCCGTAGGCCTTCATGGACTCGCTGGCTTCGGCCAGCAGCGAGGGCACCTTGGCACCGCGTCCGGCGCCGGTAACGCCGGACTTGCAGTCGGCCACGATCCGGTCGGCATCGATCAGTCCGGCCTCGAGCAGCGGCAGCAGGCCCAGCTGCACGGCGGTGGGATAGCAACCCGGCACGGCGATCAGGCGTGCCCGGCGGATGCGCTCGCGGTTGACCTCGGGCAGGCCATAGACGGCCTCGTCGAGCAGCTCGGGGGCACCGTGCGGCTGGCCGTACCAGGCGGCCCACTCCTCGGCGTCGCGCAGGCGGAAGTCCGCGGAGAGGTCGATGACCCGGGTGCCGCGCTCGAGCAGTTCGCCGGCCAGGGCGTGGGCCACGCCATGGGGGGTGGCGAAGAACACCGCGTCGCAGCCGCCCAGGCGCTCGGCGTCGGGCTCGCTGAACGCCAGGCCGTCGTAGTGGCCACGCAGGTTGGGATAGAGCTCGGCGACGCCCAGGCCGGCCTCGGAGCGGGAGGTGATGGCCTCCACCTCCACCTCGGGATGCTGGGCCAGTAGCCTGAGCAGTTCGACGCCGGTGTAGCCGGTGCCGCCGACGATTCCGACCTTGATCACTTGAGACTCCTTGGTTGTCGGGGACGGGAAGGTGCCGGGCTGTCATCGCCCTGGGGGAATATGATACACAGGAAGCGGACCGGAAGGGTCGTTCGTCAGTCGTACAGGAAACCGCGACGTGCCGCGTTTGCCACGCCTCGATGCCGGTCATGGACTGGAGCGCTTTCGTCAACAGCTTGCCAACGTGGATGCCCTGCCGCAACTCTGCGTCCTGGGCGTCGTCGCCGGGCTGTTGACCGGGGCCCTGATGGTGCTGTTCCGCAGCCTGCTGGAGCTGGGCGGGCTGTGGCTCTTCCCGGGCGGCAGCCCCGAGGCTTTCGAGGCCCTGCCCCCCCAATGGCGCAGCCTGATGCCCCTGCTGGCGGCGGTGCTGATCGGGATATGGATGTGGCGCATGCCGGCGGCCGGCCGCCAGATCGGGGTCATGCACGTCATCGACCGCCTCACCTACCATCAGGGGCGCTTTCCGCTGCGCAACTGGCTGACCCAGTGGTGGGTGGGGCTGGTCTCGGTGGTGGGCGGGCTCTCCGCCGGTCGCGAGGGGCCGGCGATTCACCTGGGGGCGGCGGCCTCAAGCGGCCTGGGACAGCGCCTGCGCCTGCCCCACAACAGCCTGCGGGTGCTGGTGGCCTGCGGCACCGCGGCGGGCATCGCGGCCTCCTTCAACACGCCGGTGGCCGGCGTGATCTTCGCCATGGAAGTGGTGATGATGGAGTACACCATCGTCGGCTTCATGCCGGTGATCCTGGCCTCGACCATGGGGGCGGTGGTGGCCCAGCTGGTCTATGGGTCCCATCCCGCCATCGGCGTGCCCGATCTACACCTCGCCTCGCTGCTCGACCTGCCCTGGATCATCGCCAGCGCCCTGGCGATCGGCCTGCTGGCCGGCCTCTTCGTCAGGGTGTCGCGCCAGGGGCCGCGGCTCGAGAAGCTACCCATGGCGTTGCGCTTCCTGATGGCGGGCGGCGCCGTGGCCGCCGTGGCCTGGTGGTACCCCGAGGTACAGGGCATGGGCTACGACACCCTGCAGGCCACCCTGAGCGGCTCGGTGGCGGTGGACGTGCTGCTCGCCGTGGCCATCGGCAAGCTGTTGCTGACCGCCGGCACCGTGGCCTGCGGCATTCCGGTGAGCATCATCGGCCCGGTGCTGGTGATCGGCGGCGCCGCGGGGACCCTGTGTGGACTGGCCGGCCAGTGGCTGCTGCCCATCGAGGCGTCGGACCCGGCCCTCTATGCCATGCTGGGCATGGCGGCGATGATGGGAGCGGTGCTGCAGGCGCCGCTGGCGGCACTGATGGCGCTGCTCGAACTGACCCACAACCCCAACATCATCCTGCCGGGGATGCTGGCCGTGGTGGTCTCCTGCCTGACCGCCCGCCAGCTGTGTGGCTGCAGGGGCTTCTTCATCAGCCTCACTCGCCAGGGGCTGCACCCGTTGCAGCAGCCGCTGATGCAGGCCCTCTCCCGCGTCTCGGTACCGGCGGTCATGGAGCGTCGCCTGGTGCGTACCCCGCGCATGGTCAGCCACCGGCGCGCCCGAGCCCTGCTGGAGCCCGAGCCGGTGTGGATCCTCATCGAGCGTTCCAGCGACGACAAGCCGATGCTGGCCCTCAAGGCAGCCGACCTGGCGCGCTGGTTGACCGAGCATCCCGCCCCCGGGGACAGGGCCCTGGAGGGGATGAAGAAGGGCGAGGAGGCCCCGGTGGATCTGATGGAGATTCCCGGGGTGCGCCTGGAGCTCGCCCCCATCGGCCTGCAGGCGACGCTCTCGGAGGCCTTCGGCAAGCTCAACGACTCCATGCTGGACGCCCTCTACGTGGAGCATGGCCATCGCCCGAAGCAGAAACGGATTTCGGGTATCATCACCCGCGGCGCCATCGAGCGGTTCTACCGCGTCGGTGACTAGCGGCGCCGCCATTGCCACTCTCGATCGCAAGGAGCCCGAATGTACCTGTGGATCAAGGCGCTGCACCTGATCGCCATGGTGACCTGGTTCGCCGCCCTCTTCTATCTGCCTCGGCTCTACGTCTACCACGCCATGGCGCGGGATCGCGGTGAGCAGCAGGCCATCGATCGCTTCCTGGTGATGGAGCGCAAGCTGTATCGCGGCATCATGACGCCTTCGATGATCGCCGTGCTGGTCTTCGGCGGCACCCTGCTGGTGCTCAGTCCCGGCTGGCTCACCCAGGGATGGATCCACGCCAAGCTACTGCTGGTGGCGCTGCTGGTGGGCTATCACCATCTGTGCCTGATCTACCTCAAGCAGTTCGCCGAGGCGCGCTGCCGACGCGGCCACGTCTTCTTCCGCTGGTTCAACGAGTTGCCGGTGATCGCCCTGCTGCTGATCGTCTTCCTGGCCGTGCTGAAGCCGTTCTGATGGCCATGTCCGCGACCCATGATCCTCACCTGCCGGTGGTGCTGGTACTGGCCGGCCACGACCCCACCGGTGGCGCCGGCCTGGTGGCCGATGCCGAGGCGATCGTCGCCTGCGGTGGCTGGGCGCTGAGCGTGCCCACCGCCCTGACGGTACAGGACTGCCACGACGTCGCCGCGGTGTATCCCGGCGATCCGGACACCATGCGCGCCACGGTCGCGGGGCTGGGCGAGTTCGAAGTGGCGGCCATCAAGGTCGGCCTGGTGGCCGACCTGGGCAGCCTGGATGCGGTGGCCGACATCGTGCGGGGCTTCCCCGGGGTCCCGGTGGTGGCCGACCCGGTACTCAAGGCCGGTGGCGGCAGTGAGTTATCCACAACCGAGCTGGTGGACGCCTACCGGGCGCGGCTGCTGCCGCTGGTGGATATCCTCACCCCCAACCGGCAGGAACTGGCGCGCCTCTCCCCCGGCCTGCAGGACGACACCGAGCGGGCGGTGGCGCTGATGCGGTTGGGCTGCCAGGCGGTGCTGGTCACCGGTACCGACAGCCCGGCACCGGAGCTCCCGGCGGATCGGGTGGTGCATACCCTGCACGCCCCGGACCAGAGTCGTCGCTGGAGCTGGCCACGCCTCGAAGGCCAGTACCACGGCTCGGGCTGTACCCTCGCCGCGGCCCTGGCGGCGCGGCTGGCGGCCGGCGAGACGCTGGTGACGGCCTGCGAGCAGGCCCAGGCCTTCACCTGGCAGGCCCTGTGTCACGCCTGGCGCCCGGGACCTGGCCAGGCGTTGCCGCGTCGGTTGTGGCGTCTGCCCATGGGGCCGACGACACCTCCCGGTGAGCTCCCCCCCTGACGGGGTATGGCCTTTGGTGGCCGGAGCACCGAGAATGGGGCAAGAATGCAGGGATGTTGCCGAGGCGGCCTCTTGGCCGAGATTCACGGCCATTTCACGCCCTGTGAATAGTTTATCCAGAGAATTATCCACAGCTTCCGAGGACCAGACACGACATGACCACCTCCGCCCAGCTCTTCGAACAGGCCTGTCGACACATCCCCGGCGGCGTCAACTCGCCGGTGCGCGCCTTCAAGGGGCTGCAGCGTCCGCCACTGTTCATGGAGCGTGCCCGAGGCGCCTACCTGTACGACGTGGAGGGCAAGCGCTACGTCGATTACGTGGGCTCCTGGGGGCCGATGATCACCGGCCATGCCGACCCCGACGTCCTGGGGGCCGTGCGCGAGCGCCTCGACAACGGCCTCTCCTTCGGCACGCCCACCGCCATCGAGACCACCATGGCCGAGCTGATCTGCGAGATGATCCCGTCCATCGAGATGGTGCGCATGGTCAACTCCGGCACCGAGGCGACCATGTCGGCCATCCGCCTGGCCCGCGGCGTCACCGGGCGTGACAAGATCGTCAAGTTCGAGGGCAACTACCATGGCCACTCCGACTCCCTGCTGGTCAAGGCGGGCTCCGGCGCCCTGACCCACGGCCAGCCGAGTTCCCCCGGGGTACCCGCATCCCTGGCCGAGCACACCATCACCCTGTCCTACAACGATCTCGACGCCGTCGAACAGTGCTTCGAGGAGATCGGCGACCAGGTGGCCTGCATCATCGTCGAGCCGGTGGCCGGCAACATGAACTGCATCCCGCCGCAGCCGGGCTTCCTGAAGACGTTGCGCAAGGTGTGCGATGCCCACGACAGCGTGCTGATCTTCGACGAGGTGATGACCGGCTTCCGTGTTGCCATGGGCGGCGCCCAGGCCCACTACGGCATCCAACCCGACCTCACCTGCCTGGGCAAGATCGTGGGGGGCGGCATGCCGGTGGGGGCCTTCGGCGGCAGCGAGACGCTGATGTCCAACATCTCGCCGCTGGGCCCCATCTACCAGGCGGGGACCCTCTCCGGGAACCCGCTGGCCATGGCGGCCGGCATCGCCCTGCTCGGCAAGGTGCGCGAGCCCGGCTTCCACGACGCCCTGGCGCAGCGCGTCGAGACCCTCTGCCATGGCCTGCAGGAACGCGCCGACGCCGCCGGGGTGGAGATGATCACCCAGCGGGCGGGAGGCATGTTCGGGGTGTTCTTCACCGGCCAGAGCCGGGTCGACAACTTCGCCCAGGCCACCGCCTGCGATGCCGACGCCTTCCGCCGCTTCTTCTCGGCGATGCTCGACGAGGGGGTCTACCTGGCGCCCTCGGCCTTCGAGGCGGGCTTCATGTCCAGCGCCCATTCCCCGGAGGACATCCAGTTCACCCTGGATGCCGCGGAGAAAGCCTTCCTGGCCATGCAGCAGGCCTGATTGCCACCTGACCGACTGACGACCGGGAGAACCGCCATGCGCCAATCCACCGATGCCGGCCAGCCCGCCAGCGAGGACCTCGATTCGCTGGTCGACTCCCTGGTGGCCTATCACGCCTCCGCGGCACGGCACCCGACGGATGCCGGCGGCGACCCCGCGCGTCCGCTGGAGATGGCCGTGGCGGATGAGCTGCCGGCGATTCGTGCCGCGCTGCTCGATGACGAGGAGCGTCGTCGCCTCGACCGGCTCGGCGAGTGGTTCGAGCAGGATCTGGTGCGCCTGCGCCCACTGCTGGAAGAGCGGCGCAGGCGTCGTGTCGTCAGCTGGGCGGTGCAGCATCCTGGCAGTCGACTCCGCCACGCAGGCCGCACCCTGCTGGCCAACGCCATCGGTCGCGACCTCTCCGTGCCGGGGGCCGAGCTGCACGCCGATCCGGCCAGTGACGTGGCGGCCCTGCTGGTCGGCCTGGAGGGGCGCGAGGCATCGGCACAGACGCGCTATGCCCTGGATCGCTACCTGCGGCGCTCCGGTGACTACCCGCAGGCCCGCCTGCTTTCGCTGTTCGGCACCTGCCATGCACTGAGTGCGGCGCGGCGCGCCCTGGAGCGCCGTCCGGCGCCGGGGCGCGACCCGGAGCACCCCGCCCTGCTGGCGGAGAGCATGGCCGAGTGTCGTCGCTACCTGGCCCTGGCGGAACGGATCGCCGAGTTCCGCTTCCCCCCGCTGGTGATCGCCGTAGGGGTCTGCGGCAGCGGCAAGAGTCGCTTCACCCGGGAGCTGGTGACCCGCCTGGGAGCGATCCGCGTGAGCTCGGACGCCGAACGGCGACGCCTCTTCGAGCCGGACTCCGCGCCACCCCATCCACAGGGTCAATCGGGCGATGCGCCTGTGGATATCTTCGGCGAGGCGGCCACCGGCGAGACCTATCGGCACCTCGCCGGCTGTGCCGGCGCCCTGCTGGATGCGGGGATCCCGGCCTGCGTGGATGCCACCTGCCTAGTCGGCTGGCAGCGCGACCTGCTCCGCCAGCAGGCCGAGGCGCGTGGGCTGCCCTGCCTGATGGTCAGCTTCGAGGCCGACGAGGCGACCCTGCGGCGACGCATCGAGAAACGCGCCAGGCAGCAAGGGGTGCCGGTGGCGGAGAGCCTGGCGATCCTGGCGCACCAGCGGCATGCCTTCCAACCCTTCGGCGACGAGGAGCGCATGAATCTGGTCCACCTCGACACCACCGCGGAGAACGCCGCCGAGACCCTGGTGGGCCTGATCGCGGAACACGTGAAGCTCGCCTGATGGAATCGCCGTCGGCCTCTCAGTCGCTGCGGTGGGAGCGTTCGGCCGCACGCCGGCGTTGCGTGAGTTCGAGAGGTGGCGGAACCCCCAGGTGTTCGCGTGCCCAGTTGACGGCCTGGATGCGGTTGTGGACGTCGATCTTGCGGAAGATGTTATAAAGGTGGGACTTCACCGTATGTTCACTGACGAAGAGGCGGTCGGCGATGTCGTTGTTGGATGCCCCCGACCCCAGCAGGCCGATGATCTCCAGTTCCCGGTGGGTCAGGCCGCATACCGGACGATAGGAGTTGAGCTGCTGACGCCTGAGGAAGGAGATCATGCGCGTCATCAGGGAGCGTGACATCCATAGCTCGCCCGACATCAAGGCCTCCAACCCTTTGCAGATCATGGGCAGGCTGTCGCTGCGATAGAAGACGCCGTGCAGATGGAGAGCCGACAGGGTCGCAACCGCATGGTCCTCATCCTTGAGATTGAAGGCCGCGAGGGCGAGCTGGTCGTTTTCCATCGCCTGGGCATGCCACTGCTGCATGGCGTCCTCGCCCATATGGTCGGCATCCAGCAGGACCAGGGTCTTGCCGGCCTCCTTGGGTTTCCACGTCTGTCCGGGTGCCAACACCGAAACCTGTCGGTCCAGCTTTTCGTGCAGGTAGTCGATGAACAACTGGGATTGGGGATTGCTGGCCGTGACTAGCAGCAACGTTCCTCTGGCTTGTTCCATGTCCGTCCCCCTGAGGAAACCTCGTCAAGCAACTAAGCTGCAAGGGATGAGAAGATTGCGGTCGACACCCTAGGAGTGTCGAACACTTTGTAAATTTTAGTTACAGCCTCGGCCAATTATTTTGAAATATGCTTATAAGAATTTTGAATATATGAAGAGCTTTATCTCCCTGCATCAAATACTTGCATAGGGGTTGTGCGGGTATGGTTCTGCGTGAGACGACAAAAAATCAACCCCAGCAGTATGAGGAGCCTGGTGTTCTCCTGCTTCGCTTATCATCACCACCGGTGTTGATTCCCGATTCTGCCTGATTGAGGGGCCAATATGTCCAATCGTCTGATCCTGGCCAGCGGTAATCTCGGCAAGCTGCGCGAATTCGACCAGCTGCTGAGGCCACTGGGCTACGACGTGCATCCTCAGTCCGCCTTCGAGGTCCCCGAGATCGAGGAGACGGGGCTGACCTTCGTGGAGAATGCCCTGCTCAAGGCTCGCCAGGCGAGCCGCGTCGGCGGCCTGCCGGCGCTGGCGGACGATTCCGGCCTGGAGGTGGACGCCCTGGACGGGGCGCCAGGCATCTACTCCGCCCGCTATGCCGGTGAACCGAAGAGCGACGAGCGCAACAATGCCAGGCTGCTCGAGGCCCTCGCCGAAGTGCCCGAAGGGCGGCGCAGAGGACGCTACTGGTGCGTGCTGGTCTTCCTGCGCCATGCCGAGGATCCAGTGCCGCGCATCGTGCAGTGTAGCTGGGAGGGGGAGATCCTCGCCCATCCGCGTGGCGAGGACGGCTTCGGCTATGATCCGCTGTTCTGGTTGCCCGACCGGGGCATGAGCGTGGCCGAGTTGCCGGCGGCGGAGAAGAATCGTCTCAGCCATCGCGGGCGTGCCCTCCAGGCCCTGGCGGAGCACCTGCCTCGTCCGAGCGGGGAGGATTGATGGTGTTGCCGGCGCTGGCCCTCTATGTGCACGTGCCCTGGTGCGTGCGCAAGTGTCCCTACTGCGACTTCAATTCCCATGGCGTGGGTCGTCGGGCCGAGTTGCCGGAGGCCGAGTACCTGCAGGCGCTGCTGGCCGATCTCGACGCCGACCTGCCGCTGGCCGCCGGTCGCGAGCTGGTCAGCATCTTCATCGGCGGTGGCACCCCGAGCCTGATGTCGGCCGACTTCTACCGCCGCCTGCTGGAGGGGATCGCCGCTCGACTGACCCTGGCGGAGGCCATCGAGATCACCCTCGAGGCCAACCCCGGTACCCTCGAGCGCGGCCGGTTCGCCGGCTACCGCGAGGCGGGCATCAATCGCCTGTCGCTCGGCGTCCAGAGCTTCCAGGCGGCCCAGCTCGAGGCGCTGGGCCGGATCCACAGCGGCGAGGACGCCGAGGCGGCGGTGCGGGAGGCGCGCGAGGCAGGCTTCGACAACCTCAACCTGGACCTGATGCACGGCCTGCCCGGCCAGACGCCGGCGCTGGCGCTCCAGGACCTGGAGCGCGGCCTGGCGCTCGGGCCGGAGCACCTCTCCTGGTACCAGCTCACCCTGGAGCCCAACACCGAGTTCCACCGCCATCCGCCGTGCCTGCCGGATGAGGAGATCCTCTGGGATATCCAGGACCTGGGCCATGAACGCCTGGAGGCCGCCGGCCTGGCCCGCTACGAGATCTCGGCCTATGCGCGCCCCGGCCGGCGTTCGCGACATAACCTCAACTACTGGCGCTTTGGCGATTACCTGGGCATCGGTGCCGGCGCCCATGGTAAGCTCAGTCAGCCGTCGGCGAACGGCGGCGGTTTGCGGATCGAGCGACGCTGGAAGAGCCGCCAGCCCGATGCCTACCTCAGGCGTCGGCATGATCCCCGCGGCTTCGTCGCCGGTCATCGGCGCGTGCGGGCCGAGGAACTGCCGCTGGAGTTCGCCATGAACGCCCTGCGCCTGCCCGAGGGGGTATCGATCGCGGCGTGGGACGAGACCACCGGCCTGCCGCGTCGGGAGCTCGCCTCGCGCCTCGCGGCGGCCAGGGAAAAAGGACTTCTCGTGGAAGATGCCGAACGCCTTCAGGCCTCGCCCCGGGGTCTACTATTCTTGAACGAGTTATTGGCGTCGATCAGCGAAGGCTGATGTCGCTTTCTCATCGCAATCCATGCCATTGACGGCCCCAGGGACGAATTTTCGGGCCTTCCGAACCAAGGAGACATAACCGATGACCAAGCCATTTCGCCTCTTCGCCCCGCTGGCGGCGGCCATCCTGGTGGCCGGCTGTGCGACCACCGATCCCAACACCGGCCAGACCCAGCGCAGCAAGACGGGGACCGGGGCGGCCATCGGCGCCGCCGTGGGTGCCGCCGCGGGGGCGCTGAGCGGTGACGGCAGCACCAGCCGCCGCGATCGGGCCCTGATCGGGGCCGCCGTGGGCGCCGCCGCCGGGGGCGGCATCGGCGCCTACATGGATCGCCAGGAGGAGCAACTGCGCCAGAGCATGCAGGGCACCGGCATCGACGTGGATCGTCGTGGTGACGATATCGTCCTCAACATGCCCAGCAGCGTGACCTTCGACTTCGATTCCAGCGCGCTGACCTCGAGCGCGCGCAGCGCCCTGAACGACGTAGCCTCGGTACTCACCCAGTACACCGATACGCGGGTGAACATCGCCGGCCATACCGACAGCACCGGTAACGCCGACTACAACCAGCGCCTCTCCGAGCAGCGCGCCTCGGCGGTCGGCAACTACCTGGCCCAGGCCGGCGTCGCGGGCGGCCGACTCAACATGACCGGCTATGGCGAGACCCAGCCCGTCGCCAGCAACGACAGCGAGGCAGGGCGCGCCCAGAACCGGCGAGTGGAGATCACCCTCTCGCCCATCGAGGGACAGATCCAGCAGCAACAACAACAGTAAGCCTCGTCGATACCTGCCCGGGGCCCGTCATCGCGAGGTGGCGGGCCCTTTTCCTTGTCGAGTCGCGGATCCGGATCCATGCTTTCCTACCAGCACGCCTACCATGCCGGCAACTTCGCCGACGTCCACAAGCACCTGACCCTGCATGCCGTCGCGGACCACCTGTTACGTAAGAAGTCCGCTATTACGTTCATCGATACCCATGCCGGGCGGGGGCGCTACCCACTGGCCGCCGAGGAGACCGCAAGGCTCCGGGAGTACCGCCAGGGGGTGGCCCCCCTGTGGACGCGGCGAGCCGGCCTCATGGAAGGCGGCGGGGTGCTGGCGGAATGGCTGGCGGCGCTGGCGCAGGCCCAGCCCGATGCCGAGCGCCTGACCCACTATCCCGGCTCGCCCTGGTGGCTGAGTCGCCGCCTGCGCGCCCAGGACCGCCTGCTCCTCTTCGAGTTGCACCCCGGCGAGCACGATCACCTGACCGACCAGCGGCTCTCCGGAGAGGCGCGGCGCATCCATGGCGATGGCCTGCAGGGGCTGCTGTCAAGGTTGCCCGTGCCCACACCACGGCTCTGCGTGCTGGTCGACCCCAGCTACGAGCGCAAGGCGGAGTATGCGGAGGTGGCGGAGACGCTGCTGGCGGCCATGCGCAAGGCCCGACATGCGGTGGTGCTGGTGTGGTATCCGCTGTTGCCCGAGGGACGCCATCGGGCCCTGCTGGAGGGACTGCGCGACGGGGGGTTGCGCAAGGTCTGGCGGGCCGAGCTCGACCACCACGCGCCGGCGGACGGGAAGCGGGGCATGCACGGCAGCGGCATGCTGGTGATCAACCCGCCCTGGGGGCTCGACGAACGCCTGGGGGAGGCCATGGCCCGGGTGGTGCCGCTGCTGGGCCGGGAGGCGAACTACCGCAGCGGCTGGTGGGTCGGGGAGTAGGGCGGGTCACTTCCCGATGCAGAAGCTGCCGAAGATCTCGCCCAGCTGCCGTCGGGTAGGCCGGCGCGTCAGCGCCGGCAGTATCACTTCCCGATGCAGAAGCTGCCGAAGATCTCGCCCAGCAGGTCATCGGCGCTGAACTCGCCGGTGATCTCGCCCAGCGCCTGCTGGGCGTCGCGCAGGTCCTCGGCCAGCAGCTCGCCGGCGCCGAAGCCGGACAGCTGGGCCTCGCCGTTGGCCAGGGCCCGCTGCGCCCGGTCCAGGGCGACCAGGTGGCGGCGGCGCGCCGAGAAGCGCCCCTCGGTGTGGGTGGTGTAGCCCATCACCGCCTTGAGATGCCCCTTCAGGTCATCCACCCCCTCGCCGGTCCTGGCGGAGAGCCGCACGATGGGCGGGGTCGTGGCGGCATCGAGCCCGGGGGGCTCGTGGCTGGTGTCGATCTTGTTGCGCACCAGGGTCAAACGCGCGGCGTCCGGGAGGCGGGCGACGAACTCGGGCCAGATCGCCATGGGGTCGATGGCGTCGGTGGCGGCGGCGTCCACCATCAGCAGCACCCGGTCGGCCTTCTCGATTTCCGCCCAGGCGCGCGCCACGCCGATCTTCTCCACGGCGTCAGGGGTGTCACGCAGGCCGGCGGTGTCGATGACGTGCAGGGGCATGCCGTCGATGTGTACGTGCTCGCGCAACACGTCCCGGGTGGTCCCGGCGATGTCGGTGACGATGGCGGTCTCCTGCTCGGTGAGGGCATTGAGCAGGCTCGACTTGCCGGCATTGGGCCGTCCGGCGATCACCACGCTCATGCCCTCGCGCATCAGCGCGCCCTGTCCGGCGGCGCGGCGCACCGCCTCGAGCTCACGGGTCACGGCGGCCAGCATCTCGGCGACCCTGCCGTCGCCGAGGAAGTCGATCTCTTCCTCGGGGAAGTCGATGGCCGCCTCCACGTACATGCGCAGCTCGATCAGCCGCTGGACCAGGGCCTCGACACGCCGCGAGAAATCGCCCTGCAGCGAGCGCAGGGCGTTCTCGGCGGCGCTCCGCGAGCTGGCATCGATCAGGTCGGCGATGGCCTCGGCCTGGGCCAGGTCGAGCTTGTCGTTGAGGAAGGCACGCTCGGAGAACTCGCCGGGTCGGGCCGGCCGCGCGCCCAACTGGACGCAGCGCTCCAGCAGCAGGTCCATGATCATCGGGCCGCCGTGGCCCTGCAGCTCCAGCACGTCTTCGCCGGTGAAGGAGTGGGGGCCGGGGAAGAACAGGGCGAGGCCCTCGTCGAGCACCGTGGATTCGCCGCGGAAGGGGCCGTAGTGGGCGTATCGTGGGGCCGGGCAGTGCCCGACCATGGCCTCGGCGATCGTCGCGCACAGCGGCCCCGAGACGCGGATGATGCCGACCCCGCCGCGACCCGGCGGGGTGGCCAGCGCGGCGATGGTGTCCTGGTCGTGGAGCAGGGCCATGGGGTCCTCCTGGCGATGACGGGGATATTGTCCGTCGCGCCTCCCACAAACGCCAGACCCCCGCACGGGGCGGGGGTCCGGGGGAAGGCACGGGTTGCGCCTACTTGGTCTTCATGCCCTTGCCGATGCTGGGATCCTTCTCGATCTGTCGGGTGATCACGTACTGCTGGGCGATGGAGATGATGTTGTTCACCACCCAGTAGATCACCAGGCCCGCGGGGAACCACAGGAAGAAGAAGGTGAAGACCACCGGCAGCATGCGCATGATCTTGGCCTGCATGGGGTCCGGCGGCGTCGGGTTCAGCAACTGCTGCACGAACATGGAGGCCCCCATCAGGATCGGCAGGATGAAGAAGGGATCCTTCACCGACAGGTCCTGGATCCAGAACATGAAGGGCGCATGGCGCAGTTCCACGGACTCCAGCAGCATCCAGTAGAGCGCGATGAAGACCGGCATCTGCACCAGGATCGGCAGGCAGCCGCCCAGGGGATTGATCTTCTCCTTCTGGTAGAACTTCATCATCTCCTGGGACATCTTCTGGCGATCATCGCCGTACTGCTCCTTGAGGCGCTGCATCTCCGGGCCCAGCTTGCGCATGCGGGCCATCGACTTGTAGGCCTTGGCGGAAAGCGGCCACAGGGCCAGCTTGACCAGGAGGGTCAGCAGCACGATGGACCAGCCCCAGTTGCCGATCACGTCCTGAATCTTGTCCAGCAGCCAGAACAGCGGGTTGGCGATGAACCACAGCCAGCCGAAGTCCACGGTGAGCTTCAGGTCGGGGGCCACGGCCTCCAGGTAGTCCTGCACCTTGGGGCCCATGTAGAGGGTCGCGCCCAGGCGTGCCTCCCCCTCGGCGGCGACGTTGGCCATGGGCCCGGCGAAGGCGGCCACGTTGCGATCGCGGGAGTCGGTGGAGGCGTAATAGAGGTTCTGCTGGTTCTGGGGCGGGGCCCAGGCGCTGACGAAGTAGTGCTGGATGATGGCCACCCAGCCGCCCTCGGCCTCGCGGTTCTCGAAGTTGCCGCCCTGGATGGTGTCGAAGTCGACCTTCTGGTAGCGATCCTCGGGAGTGGAGTAGGCCGCCCCCAGGTAGGAGCTCATGCCCAGCGCCGGACCACTGGAGGGATCCGGGCTGTCGTCCCGGGCCAGCTGGCCGATGAAGCGCGCCGTCACCGGCTCCTCGGTGCCATTGGCGAGGTAGTACTCGACGTCCACGGCGTAGCTGCCGCGCTCGAAGGCGAACCGCTTGATGACCTCGACGCCGTTGACCTCGGCATGCAGGTCCACCTCCAGCCGCTCGTCGTCCTCGGCCAGGCGGTATTCGGTCTGCTCGGGGGAATAGGCGATACGCCCGGAGTGGCCGTCCAGCTGGAGGCCGGAGCGGGCCACGTAGCTGCGCCCTTCGCCATCGGAGAGCAGCACATAGGGGCGCTCCGAGTCCTGGGTGAGCTTGTGTTGGGGCAGGGCGGCGTAGACGACGTCGCCGCCCTGCGGGTCGATGCGCAGGTCGAGGACATCCGTGATCACCGCGATCAGGTCACGGCTGTCCGAGGCCTCGCCGTCGCCGGGCATGGTCTCCGCCATGTCGTCGCCCTGGGCACCGGCCGTGGGTACCGAGAGGCCATCGTCGTCGTCGGCGGAGGGCTGCGTTGCCCCGTCCGAACTGCTGGTGATGGAGGGAGCCTCCGCTTGCGGGGTCGTCTGGCCATAGTCCTGATTCCACTGCACGACGATCAGGTAGGCGAGCACCGCCAGTGGGATCAGCAATAGGAGTCGTTTTACGTCCATGAGGGTTCTGCCCGATGGGTGGTGAACATGCCAAGGGTGGAAGGGGAATCATCCGCCCGAGATAGACAAAAGCCTGCCGACGGCAGGCTGTGTTCCGGACACGGACTTTCGACGTCGGCCCCGGCGGCGTCAAGCATCGCCTTGAGGAGAGGTGCGGACATGGTGTCGCGGGCTCCTGGCTGGCCGGCGGTCCTTGGCGTCGGGCGCGTCGGCGGTCCCCGGCGTGGCGATGGGCTGGCCGTCTCGCTTGCGCGCCTCGCGCGCCAGGCGCTTCCACATGCCGTGCAGCTGGCGATGCAGGACGGCGTTGTCCAGTTCCCCTACGCCGCGTCGGGCGAGGACCACGATATCGACGTCCGGAAGCTGCTCCTGGCGCAGCCGCACCGATTCCCGAACGAGTCGCTTGAGACGATTGCGATCGACGGCACGGCGCAGGCTCTTCTTGCTGACGACCAGGCCGAGGCGCGGATGCCCGAGCCGGTTGGGTACCGCCAGTGCCAGCAGCCCCTTGCCATGGACCTTGAAGACGGCGGTCTCGAAGACCTGTCGGTAATCCCCGGCCGTCAGCAGGCGCAGACGGCGGGGGAACGCCTGTCGGGACACGCAGGGTCCGTGATCAGGCGCTCAGGCGCTTGCGTCCCTTGGCGCGACGACGCGCCAGGATGGCACGACCGCTCTTGGTGGCCATACGGGCACGGAAGCCGTGCGTGCGCTTGCGCTTGAGAACGCTGGGCTGGAAGGTGCGTTTCATAACTCGTTATTCCCACGTGGTTTTTCAGGACAAATCGACGATTTCTCGGCGCCCGGGCTCCACAGGGAAGCCGGGCGTATTCGGTTCAAGACCGGAAATTGTAGTGATTTCGCGGGCCCGGTGCAATTTTTCCTTGCGCCGGAACGAGGCGGCGGGATTCACCAGGGACGGCCACAGGCGTGACGATATAACAACAGAATAATGTTCTTCTTGAACCCGTTGTGATTAATGGTGGGGATGCTTTCTGTGGAAAATTCACAATAAGTCTTCCATATCAATCACAACTGCACATGTTAATACTGTGGACAAGCCTTGTGTCGAGGCGGGATAAAGGCTGCATGGGCGGTGGATGGCTACCCGACCCATCCACAGGAGCGAACCATGCGGCTCGGTGTCCCCTGACCATCCCCCGGCTTTCGCTATTTTTTCCACAGCCTGCAGGTGGCGCGCCCGGGGTGTGGATAACCATCCTGCGGGGCGATACAATGCCCGGTCGTTCCACGAACAGATGGTGAGGTCGCGTGTCGCTGGCTCTCTGGCAACAGTGTCTGGATACCCTGCAGGACGAGCTGAGCTCGCAGCAGTTCAATACCTGGATCCGTCCACTCCAGGCGGAGGAGGGGGATGCCGGCGAACTGTGCCTGCTGGCACCCAATCGCTTCGTCCGGGACTGGGTCAGTGACAAGTACGCCAAGCGCATCGGCGAGCTGATGCGCGAGCTGTCGCCGGCCAGGCCACCCAAGGTGGTGCTCTCGGTCGGCAGCCGCCGTGCCGCCCCCACGCCTCAGCCCCGCGAGCTGGGCCACCCGGTCTCCGCCGGGCATCGCCGGCCGATGGCGCCGGCGGTCCATGCCCCACCGCGCGGCGACGTCGCCGACGAGGGGGAGATCGAGTCGTCGGGTGAGGAAGTCGCGGCCCCCCGTCGTCCCGCCGGAGAGCGTCAGGTCCAGGTCGAGGGCAGCCTCAAGCACAACAGCGGCCTCAATCCCAACTTCACCTTCGAGACCTTCGTCGAGGGCAAGTCCAACCAGTTGGCCCGGGCGGCCTCGCGGCAGGTATCCGAGAATCCCGGCGGTGCCTACAACCCGCTGTTCCTGTATGGCGGCGTGGGCCTCGGCAAGACCCACCTGATGCATGCTGTGGGCAACGCCCTGGCCGGGCGCCGCGAGAATGCTCGGGTGGTCTACCTGCACTCGGAGCGCTTCGTGGCCGACATGGTCAAGGCACTCCAGCTCAATGCCATCAACGACTTCAAGCGCTTCTATCGCAGCGTCGATGCACTGCTGATCGACGATATCCAGTTCTTCGCCGGCAAGGAGCGCTCCCAGGAGGAGTTTTTCCACACCTTCAACGCCCTGCTCGAGGGCGGCCAGCAGATGATCCTCACTTCGGATCGCTACCCCAAGGAGATCAGCGGTGTGGAGGAGCGCCTCAAGTCGCGTTTCGGCTGGGGGCTGACGGTGGCCATCGAACCGCCGGAACTGGAGACCCGGGTGGCGATCCTGATGAAGAAGGCCGATCAGGCGAAGGTGGACTTGCCCCACGATGCCGCCTTCTTCATCGCCCAGAAGATCCGCTCCAATGTTCGCGAGCTGGAAGGGGCGCTGAAGAAGGTGATCGCCGACTCCCACTTCATGGGCAAGCCGATCACCCAGGATTTCATCCGCGAGTCGCTCAAGGACCTGCTGGCGCTGCAGGACAAGCAGGTGGGCGTGGACAACATCCAGCGCACCGTGGCCGAGTACTACAAGATCAAGCTCGCCGACCTGCTCTCCAAGCGGCGTTCCCGCTCGGTGGCCCGGCCCCGCCAGGTGGCCATGGCGCTGGCCAAGGAACTGACCAACCACAGCCTGCCGGAGATCGGCGACGCCTTCGGTGGTCGGGATCACACCACGGTGCTGCATGCCTGCCGCAAGGTGCAGGCATTGCAGGAGGAGAACGCCGATATCCGCGAGGATTACAAGAACCTGCTGCGGCTGCTGACGAGCTGATCGGCTTCGCCCACCCTCTGACCCATCGTCAGCTTGTGGTTTAATGACCGCCATGCCGTTCGGCCCGTGCCGCGCCGGCTGCAACCCTTCAGGACAAGACGTGGAGCCGACATGAAATTTTCCATCTCCCGTGAAGCGCTGCTGCGACCGCTGACGCTGGTGGCCGGCGTGGTGGAGCGACGCCAGACCCTGCCGGTGCTCTCCAACGTGCTGATCCAGGTCGACCAGGACGAGGTGGCGCTGACCGGCACCGACCTGGAAGTGGAACTGATCGGACGCACCGTGGCCAGCCAGGTGGAGGCCCCCGGGGCCGCCACCATGCCGGCGCGCAAGCTGATGGACATCTGCAAGTCCCTGCCCGACCAGGCGGAGATCCAGCTCTCCCTGGAGGAGGGCAGGGCGGTGCTGCGCAGCGGGCGCTCGCGTTTCACGCTCTCGACCCTGCCGGTCGCGGAGTTCCCGAGCATCGAGGACAGCCAGGGCAGCACCGAGCTGAGCCTGCCGCGCGGGGTGCTCAAGCAGTTGATCGATGCCACCTCCTTCGCCATGGCCCAGCAGGACGTCCGCTACTACCTCAACGGCATGCTGCTGGAGATGCGGTCCAACCTGGTGCGTGCAGTGGCCACCGATGGCCACCGCCTGGCCGTCTGTTCCCGGCCGGCAGAGGTGCCGGTCGAGCCGGCCCAGAAGCTGATCGTGCCACGCAAGGGCATCCTGGAGCTGGTGCGCCTTCTCGACGATGGCGACGACCCGGTGAGCCTGACCCTGGGGGCCAGTCATATCCGCGCCCATACCGGGGACTTCACCTTCACCTCCAAGCTGGTGGACGGCAAGTTCCCCGACTACGATCGGGTCGTGCCGAAGGGCGGCGACAAGGTGTTCATCGCCGATCGAGCCGAACTTCGCCAGGTGCTCTCGCGTACCGCCATCCTCTCCAACGAGAAGTATCGCGGTGTTCGCCTCCACCTCGAGGAGGGTAACCTGCGGGTCATGGCCAACAACCCCGAGCAGGAGGAGGCCGAGGAGAACATCGCCATCGAGTACAGCGGCCCCGCCCTGGAGATCGGCTTCAACGTCGGTTACCTGGTCGACGTGCTCAACGCCCTGGACGAGGACCGCGTCCAGATGACCCTGGCCGATCCCAACAGCAGTGCGCTGATGGAGGAGCCGGGTGGTGGCGATGCCCTCTACGTCGTCATGCCCATGCGTCTCTGATAGCGGCCGGCGGCCTTCAGCGGGCCGCCCGCCCCTTGCCTGTCATGCCTCTCGATCGCCTCGTCTTCAATGGGTTAAGAAATCTTCAACCCGTTGATTTTAAACCATGTTCCCGGGTAAACCTGCTCGTCGGCGAGAATGGTAGCGGCAAGACCAGCCTGCTCGAGGGGATCCATATCCTCGGCATGGGGCGCTCCTTTCGCACCCGCAACATGCGCCATGCCATCGCCCATGAGGCGGATGGCCTGGTTCTGCATGGCCGGCTGGTCGGCGATCCCCCGATTCCCTTTGGCGTCAGGCGCTTGCGCAGCGAGTCGGAGCTCGAGATTCGCCTGGCCGGCGAGCGTGTCGGTCGCCTGTCCCGGCTGGTCGAGAATCTTCCCCTCCAGCTCATCAATCCCGATGCCTTCCGCTTGCTGGAAGGTCCTCCTGCCGGGCGTCGCGAGTTCCTCGACTGGGGCGTGTTTCACGTGAAACACGATTTCCTCGAGGCCTGGCAACGCGCTCGACGCGCCCTGAAACATCGGAATGCGCTACTCAGGCATGGTAGAATGGATGACATTTCCCTGTCGGCCTGGGAGCTCGAGCTGGCGCACTGGGGCGAGCGCATCGATGCCTTGCGCAGCGCCTGGGTCGAGGCCTTCCTCCCGGTGTTCGAGGAGACGCTGGCCGGATTGCTGCCGCTGGAGGGACTTCGGCTTCGCTACTCCCGTGGCTGGGACCGGCGTCGCGCGCTGGGCGAGTTGCTGCGCCAGGGGAGGGATGTGGATCGGCAGATGGGGTTCACCCAACAGGGACCCCAGCGGGCGGACCTGGCGATTCGAATGGGACGCCGGCCGGCCGTCGAGGTGTTGTCCCGCGGTCAGCAGAAGCTGGTCGTCAGCGCCCTCAAGCTGGCCCAGGGCCGCCTGCTGGAGGCCAGCACGGGACGACGCTGCATTTACCTGATCGACGACCTCCCGGCCGAGCTTGACAGCGCCCATCGGCGGCTGTTCTGCCGCTGGCTGGAAAACATGCACTGCCAGGTGTTCATCACCAGTATCGATCACGATCCCCTGGCAGATCTGTGGCAGGCCGATACGCCGGTCTCCATGTTTCACGTGAAACGTGCGAGATCGGGAGACGGCGAGCTGGTGCCACTGGAACGACAGACTTCATGACGGAGCAGTCAATGAGCGAACAGGCCTACGACTCATCGAGCATCAAGGTACTCAAGGGGCTGGATGCCGTACGCAAGCGTCCCGGCATGTACATCGGTGATACCGATGACGGCACGGGCCTGCACCACATGGTGTTCGAGCTGGTGGACAACTCCATCGACGAGGCGCTTGCCGGTTACTGCAGCGAGATCCGCGTCATCATCCATCCCGACGAGTCGATCACGGTCAGCGACAACGGTCGCGGCATCCCTACCGATATCCACGAGGGGGAGGGCGTGTCGGCGGCCGAGGTGATCATGACCGTGCTGCACGCCGGCGGCAAGTTCGACGACAACTCCTACAAGGTCTCCGGCGGCCTGCACGGTGTCGGCGTCTCGGTGGTCAATGCCCTTTCCGAGGAGCTCAAGCTGACCATCTGGCGGGCCGGCGATGTGTATGAACAGGTCTACCACCACGGGGTAGCCGACGCCCCCCTGTCGGTGGTCGGCAAGACCGAGCAGTCCGGCACTCGTGTGCACTTCCGGCCCTCGCCGAAGACCTTCGCCAACATCGAGTTCCACTACGACATCCTGGCCAAGCGCCTGCGCGAGCTCTCCTTCCTCAACTCCGGCGTCGCCATTCGCCTGATCGACGAGCGCAGCGGCAAGGAGGAACTGTTCCATTACGAGGGGGGCCTCATGGCCTTCGTCGATCACCTGAACACCAACAAGACGGTGCTCAATCCGGTGTTCCACTTCAACATCGAGCGTGAGGATGGCGTCGGTGTCGAGGTGGCGATGCAGTGGAGCGACTCCTTCTCGGAGAATATCTTCTGCTACACCAACAACATCCCCCAGCGCGATGGCGGAGCCCACCTGGCGGGCTTCCGGGCGGCGCTGACGCGCTCCCTGAACGGCTATATCGAGTCCGAAGGCCTGTTGAAGAAGGCCAAGGTGAATACCTCCGGTGATGACGCCCGGGAGGGGTTGACCGCGATCATCTCGGTCAAGGTGCCGGATCCCAAGTTCTCCTCCCAGACCAAGGACAAGCTGGTTTCCTCGGAGGTGAAGACGGCGGTGGAGCAGGAGGTGGGCCGCCTGTTCTCGGACTACCTGATCGAGAAGCCCAACGAGGCCAAGTCGATCGTCAACAAGATGCTGGAGGCCGCCCGGGCCCGCGAGGCGGCACGCAAGGCCCGCGATATGACGCGGCGCAAGGGCGCCCTGGACATCGCCGGCCTGCCGGGCAAGCTGGCCGACTGTCAGGAGAAGGATCCCAGCCTTTCCGAGCTGTTCCTGGTGGAGGGCGACTCGGCGGGCGGCAGTGCCAAGCAGGGGCGTGATCGCCGCACCCAGGCGATCCTGCCGCTCAAGGGCAAGATCCTCAACGTGGAGAAGGCACGCTTCGACAAGATGCTCTCCTCGGCGGAGGTGGGCACCCTGATCACCGCCCTGGGATGCGGCATCGGCCGGGAGGAGTTCAACCCCGACAAGCTGCGCTATCACTCCATCATCATCATGACCGACGCCGACGTCGACGGCTCTCACATCCGCACCCTGCTGCTGACCTTCTTCTTCCGCCAGATGTCGCAGCTGATCGAACGCGGTCACGTCTTCATCGCCCAGCCGCCGCTCTACAAGGTCAAGCGCGGCAAGCAGGAGCTCTACCTCAAGGACGAGCAGGCGATGACCGATTACCTGACCAGCAGTGCCCTGGATGGGGCGCGCCTCTACGTCAATGCCGATGCCCCGGCCATCAGCGGTTCCCAGCTGGAGGCGCTGGTCAACGAGTATCGCGACGTCATGCGGCGCATCGACCGGCTGTCGCGCGTCTATCCCAACGAGGTGTTGCGCAAGATCGTGCATGCCGCTCACTTGCACGGCGAAGAGAGCCTGCGTGATCGGGTGACCATGCAGAAATGGATCGACTATCTGCAGGCGGAGATGGATGCCCTGGTCGCCTACGAGGGAGGGCCGCGCTATACCTTCCGTCTCGAGGAGGACACCGAACGCAACCTCTTCCTGCCGGCGGTGACCCTCGCCGCTCACGGCGTGACCACCGACTACGTCTGGGGCATGGACTTCTTCACAAGCGCCGATTACCGCGCCATCGCCGGACTCGGCGAGACGCTCGACGGCCTCCTGGAGGAGGGCGCCTTCGTGGCTCGTGGTGAACGCCAGCGGCCGGTGGCCAGCTTCTACGACGCCCTGGAGTGGCTGATGGCCGAGGCCCAGCGCGGCCTGTCGATCCAGCGCTACAAGGGGTTGGGCGAGATGAATCCGGAACAGCTCTGGGAGACCACCATGAACCCCGAGACCCGCCGCATGCTGCGGGTCTCCATCGAGGATGCCGTGGCCGCGGACATGATGTTCAACACCCTGATGGGCGACGAGGTGGAGCCACGGCGCGACTTCATCGAACAGAATGCCCTGGTTGCCAATCTGGACGTATGATCAATGCCGCCGTGACGTGTTTCATGTGAAACACTACTGAGCGCCTAGAAAAAGTGAAACCCCGCGAAGGTGAGACCCGCGGGGTTTCGCTTTTCGGGGGAAAAGAATGTTCCCCGCCGACCGCAACAGATAGTGATCATACTGGCTACTGGCTACTGGCTACTGGCTACTGGCTACTGGCTACTGGCTACTGGCTTCGAGCTTCGAGCTACTGCGTAGCGAGCAACCAGTCCACGAAGGCGGCCAGGTCATCGAAGAGATGCGTCCGGCGGTCGGGCGCTGCCAGCTCGGGGTGCTTGGCGAGGGTGCGTTCTCCCTTGCCGGTGCGTACCAGCACCGGTCGACAGCCCATGGGCTCGCCGGCCTGGAGGTCACGCTGGCTGTCACCCACCATCCAGCTTCCTTCGAGGCTGGTCATTCCCAGTGCATCGCGGATCTCCACGAGAAGTCCGGGAAGCGGCTTGCGGCAGTCGCAGTCGTCGTCCGGGCCGTGGGGGCAGTGGGCGATATGGGCGATTTCGCCCCCCGCCTCGGCGACCAGACGCCGCAGCTCGGCGTGCATCTCTGCCAGGCTGGCCTCGTCATAGTAGCCGCGGGCGATGCCCGACTGGTTGGTGGCCACCGCCACCGTCCAGCCAGCTTGTGTTAGCCGGGCGATGGCCTGGAGGGCGGAAGGGTAGGGGAGCCACTCCTCAAGGGACTTCACATAGGCGTCGGAATCCCGGTTGATGACACCGTCGCGGTCGAGGATCACCAGGCGGTCGGGTGAAGGCATGTGGGGGCGCTCCTGCTGCTCGGTTCATTGCCAGGGAGTGTTTCATGTGGAACATCGCTTGCCAAGCGCCAAGCGTGAGGTGGCGCCCTGAAGAAGTAGACACCTTCGTTGGGCAGCGGCTTCAAACGCTTCGGGCGGCAGTCTATACACGGCGCCATGGAGCCGCACCTTATCGTAATACTCTTCGATGTAGTACTGCGCCTCAGCTTGCAGCTCGTCTCGGCTCTGCCGCCCCGGTGGCCGGAGCCATTCCTCCTTCCGTTAGGCACAGAAACTCTCTGCACGGCGTTGTCCCGGCAATTGCCACGGCAGGACATGCTCAGTGGCTCTCTCGCCCTGTCACAGCCACCGCATTCCCGCTTTCGTTACGCTACTGAGCGCCCCGGTCGGAGTGAAAGCGCATGCCTTTGCCTGAAGTCTGCCGCGCCTCCCAGATCGTGTTCGGCGCCCGTTGCACGATACGGCAGTCGCGTCGTGGAGGGCCCACGAGCCGTCGAGAATACAGGCCCATGAGGATAGCCAGGTACCACCACACCTCCTGACAGCGCTTGGATGGTACCGGAGACCCAGACCCGATTGGGCTCGGCCACGTCGAACTCCCGGTCCAACCGGTGTGGATGGCGCAGGTAGCCCCGCTTAGGGCAACGTTAGCCGGGACCAGAGCCCGCATCGAACGAAGCCCGCGTGCGGCAGAGCAGGCGCTGCACGCGATTCCCGGGTGCAGGCAACGCTCAGATTGACAGCTGCCCGCCGATAGCCGGGCACCCCCGACTGTCGCTCCGTCTCGGACAGCAGGGAGCGCAACAGAAGTCCGTGCTCCGTCGCCCGAGGCGACGATGGGCGGTCGAGTCATCCATAGGGTCGACCGAGCACGTCGAGCATCTAGGCCACCGAACACAAATTTAACTTCGGTGTCTTGGCGAAGTACTCGTTGGCTTTCCTAAGATTTCCACCTCCAGCTCACTCAGGCCCTTATGGGGGAGCGCTTTCGGCCCCCCTGTGGGCCGGCGGTCGTCAGTGGTCACGACCTCTCGCCGCCATCGACTCAACATCGCCCGGTTCAGCCCGAACCTCCTCCGCCTCGTTTGACAGGATGTGGGGGGCGCCGGAGAAGGGTGGCGGACGACATGGTGTTTGAACTCGGAGTACTGGCGTCGTGCCTTTCAAGCGCATAGCACCTTCCTGTAGGGCTATGGCAGATGACGGTACCGCTCGAGGCTGTTCCGTCGACAGGTCTGCGAGGGGGCCGCTGTGAACCCCTCCCTGGACGCTACCGACGCCCTGCTTCGCTCTCGCGTCCCGCTTCGCTTGCAGGACCGGTGCTGGCCATCCATGGCCAGCCCGTTCGGAGCAATGCTCCTCACCCCTGGCGTAGGACCTCCTCTTCGACCTGTCCCCGGCGCCTCTCGCTTTGGGCAACTGCGATAGCCCTGCACCTTCCTGCCAGGTTTGCCGGCAAGGCATCTACGAGTTCAGGGGCAGTCCAGAGGGGAGAGGGGGCGTTTCACGTGGAACATCGCGGGCATTGCCGCTGGCGAAAAGGGAGGCCGGTGTGCCCGATACCGGTCAACAGCGGATGTAGCGTCGGGCGTTGTTCCACATGAAACATCCGGCGTCTCGACGGAGGGCCGTCCTCCCGGCATGAAAAAGGCCGGCAGCCTGTGCTGCCGGCCTCTCCGACCGCGGACGCTACCCGAGCCGAGCTTACTGCTGGAGCTGGGCGATATCCGCCACCTCGAGGAAGAGCGCGCGGAGGTCGGCCAGCAGGGCCAGGCGATTGCGGCGGACCGCCTCGTCCTCGGCCATGACCATCACCTCGTCGAAGAAGGTGTCCACGGGTTCGCGCAGGCCGGCCAGGGCGTCCAGGGCCTCCGGATAGCGATTCTCGGCGAACAGCGGCATGACGCGGTCTCGCTGGGTGCTTACGGCGTCATGCAGGGCCTTCTCGGCGGCTTCCTGGAGCAGACCGGAGTCGATCCCGCTTCCCAGCGCGTCGTCCTGCTTGGCCAGGATGTTGGAGACGCGCTTGTTGGCGGCTGCCAGGGCGATGGCCTCCTCGCGGCCGGCGAAGGCCTGGACGGCGCGCAGGCGGCGGGCGAAGTCCAGTGGCTTGGTGACCGGGCGCGCGCGTACCGCCAGGTAAACCTCGGTGTCGATGCCTTCCTCCTGCCCCCAGGCACGGAAGCGGTCGAGCATGTAGCCGAGGACCTCGTCCACCAGCCCCTCGGCGTAGGGCAGTTCCTGGTGCTGGGCGCTGGCCAGCTCGAGCAGTTCGCGCAGGTCCAGGTCCAGCTCGCCCTTGATCAGGATGTTGAGCACGCCGATGGCGGCGCGACGCAGGGCGAAGGGGTCCTTGGTGCCGGTGGGGCGGGCACCGATGCCGAAGATGCCGGTCAGGGTGTCGAGGCGATCGGCCAGCGCCAGGGCCAGGCCGGTGCGGCTCTGGGGGATGGCGTCGCTGGCGAAGCGGGGCAGGTACTGCTCCTCCAGAGCCTGGGCCACCTCGGCAGGCTCGCCGTCGTGCCGGGCATAGTAGCGGCCCATGATGCCCTGCAGTTCGGGGAACTCCAGCACCATCTCGGTGACCAGGTCACACTTGGCGAGCTCGGCGGCACGTCGTGCCTGGCCCACGTCGCCATCGATGCGCCCGGCGATGAAGGCGGCCACGGCGGCACTGCGGTGAGCCTTGTCGGCCAGGGTGCCCAGCCGCTGCTGGAACACCACGCCGGAGAGTTCGTCGATGCGCGAGGCGAGGGGGCGCTTGCGATCGGTGTCGTAGAAGAAGGCGGCGTCGGCCAGGCGCGGGCGGATCACCTTCTCGTTGCCCTCGATCACCCGTTGCGGGTCGGCGCTGTCGATGTTGGAGATGGTGATGAACAGCGGCTTGAGATGGCCGGCATCGTCCAGCAGGTGGAAGTATTTCTGGTTGGCCTTCATGGAGGAGATCAGGCACTCGGCGGGCACCTCGAGGAAGCGTTCGTCGAAGCTGCCGGTGAGGGCCACCGGCCACTCCACCAGGCCGCTCACTTCGACCAGCAGGTCCTCGTCGATCACCGCGGTGGCCTCCTGGACCTCGGCCTCGGCCAGCACCTGCTCGCGGATGCGCTCACGACGGGCGTCACGATCCGCCAGCACCCAGGCGTTCTCGAGGGCGGCGAGATAGTCGTCGGCATGGCTGAGTTCGATGGTCTCGGGGGCGTGGAAGCGATGGCCGCGCGTGGTGCGGCCGGCCTTCAGGCCCAGTGCCTGCGCCTCGACGACCTCGCTGCCGTAGAGCATCACCAACCAGTGGGCGGGGCGGGAGAACTCCACCCGGGAGGCGCCCCAGCGCATGTTCTTGGGCACCGGCAGCGCGGCGATGGCTTTCTCGACGATCGCCGGCAGCAGGGCGGTGGTCGACTCGCCCCGCTGCTGCTCGCGGTAGCCCAGCCAGGTACCCTTGTCGGTCTCCAGATGGATCAGCTCGTCCACGCCGACGCCGCAGGAGCGGGCGAAGCCCTCGGCGGCCTTGGTGGGCCGGCCATCCTTGAAGGCCGCGGCCAGCGCCGGGCCACGGCGCTCCACCTCGCGGTCGGGCTGCTTGTCGGCCAGGCCTTCGATGCGTACCGCCAGGCGGCGTGGCGTGGCGTAGGCGCTAACCTCGCCGTGGGCCACGTCGGCCTCGGCGAGGCCGCGGCGGATGCCGTCGGCCAGGGCGTCGGAGAGGGTGTCGATGGCGCCCGGTGGCAGTTCCTCGACGCCCAGTTCAACCAGTAGGGTGTTGGCAGCCATGCTCAAGCGTCTCCCTCGTCAAGCAGTTCGCGGCGCAGGGCCTCGGGGGCCAGCGGGAAGCCGGCGGCCTTGCGGGACTCGTAGTAGGCGTGAGCCACGTCTCGGGCCATGGTGCGCACGCGCAGGATGTAGCGCTGGCGCTCGGTAACCGAGATGGCGTGGCGGGCGTCGAGCAGGTTGAAGGTATGCGAGGCCTTGAGCACCTGCTCGTAGGCGGGCAGTGGCAGGCCGGCCTCGAGCAGCCGGGTGCAGTCGCGCTCCTGCTGGTCGAAGGCGCCGAACAGGAAGTCGACGTCGGCGTACTCGAAGTTGTAGGCGGACTGCTCGCGCTCGTTCTGCAGGTAGACGTCGCCGTAGGTGACCTTCGAGCCGTCCGGGGCAACGGTCCACACCAGGTCGTAGACGCTGTCCACGTCCTGCAGGTACATGGCGATGCGTTCCAGGCCGTAGGTGAGCTCGCCGGTCACGGGATAGCACTCCAGGCCACCGGCCTGCTGGAAGTAGGTGAACTGGGTCACCTCCATGCCGTTGAGCCACACCTCCCAGCCGAGGCCCCAGGCGCCCAGGGTGGGGGATTCCCAGTTGTCCTCGACGAAGCGGATGTCGTGCACCAGGGGATCGAGGCCAAGACACTTCAATGAGCCGAGGTAGAGTTCCTGGAGCTCGGCGGGGGAGGGCTTCATCACCACCTGGAACTGGTAGTAGTGCTGCAGGCGGTTGGGGTTCTCGCCGTAGCGACCATCGGTGGGGCGGCGGGAGGGCTGCACGTAGGCAGCGTTCCAGGTCTCGGGGCCGATGGAGCGCAGGAAGGTGGCCGGGTGAAAGGTACCGGCGCCGACCTCCATGTCCAGGGGCTGCAGGATCACGCAGCCCTGTTCGGCCCAGTACTGCTGCAGGGCCAGGATCAGCCCCTGGAAGGTTGCCACGTGTGGCGTCGACTCAGTCATTGCGGAAGCACCGTTGGCCATGAATTCACAGGCCGTCAAGTATACAATCACAGGCAGATCGGTTATAGGCGCACGCCCAGAGACAGAGGATTCTTCCATGATCGTAGTGACGGGCGGGGCCGGCTTCATCGGCTCCAATCTGGTCAAGGCACTCAACGACAGCGGCCACCGGGACGTAATGGTGGTCGACGACCTGCGCGATGGCACCAAGTTCGTCAACCTGGCCGACTGTGCCCTCGGCGACTACCTGGACAAGGACGACTTCCGTCGTCGTGTCGAGGCCGAGCTGCGCGGCGAGGTCTCGGGGCTTCCCGAGATCGAGGCGATCTTCCATGAAGGAGCCTGCTCCGACACCACCGAGTGGGATGGTCGCTTCATGCTCGACAACAACTTCGAGTACTCCAAGGTGTTGCTGCACTTCTGCCAGCGCAGGGGAATTCCCTTCCTCTATGCCTCCTCGGCGGCCACCTATGGTGGCAGCGAGGTGTTCGTGGAGGCGCCGCAGCACGAGAAGCCGCTCAACGTCTACGGCTACTCCAAGCTGCTCTTCGACCAGTACGTGCGCGCTCGCTGGAGCGAATTCCGGAGCCAGGTGGTGGGCTTTCGCTACTTCAACGTCTACGGCCCCCGCGAGCAGCACAAGGGCAAGATGGCCAGCGTCGCCTACCACCACCACACCCAGATCAGCGCCGGGGCGGATCTCAAGCTATTCGGCGCCTGGGACGGCTATGAGGCGGGCATGCAGAGCCGCGACTTCGTCTACGTGGGCGACGTGGTGGACGTCAACCTCTGGTTCCTGGACCACCCCGAGCGCTCCGGCATCTTCAACCTGGGCACCGGGCGTGCCGAGCCCTTCAAGGCGATCGGCGAGGCGGTGATCGACTACTACGGCCGCGGTGCCATCGAGTACATCGAATTTCCCGAAGAGCTCAAGGGGCGCTACCAGAGCTACACCCGCGCCGATATCTCGCGGCTTCGCGCGGCGGGCTACGACCGCGAGTTCCGCACCGTGGCCGAGGGGGTACGCGACTACCTGGAGCGGCTGAATGGCTGAACCGGCGCCCGCGCCGGCGGATGGCGGCGAGCGGATCCTGGTGGTCGGCCCCTCCTGGGTCGGCGACATGGTCATGGCCCAGAGCCTGCTGATGACCCTCAAGGCGCGTCACCCCGGCTGTCGTATCGCCGTGGTGGCGCCGGCCTGGTCGCAGCCGATCCTCGAGCGCATGGCCGAGGTCGACGAGGTGGTGCCCCTGGACGTGGGACATGGCGAGTTCGGCTGGACCCCGCGGCGGGCGCTGGCCGGCGGGCTGCACGGCCGCTTCGATCGTGCCATCGTGCTGCCGCGCTCCTGGAAGTCGGCCCTGGTGCCCTTCCTGGCGCGCATCCCGCGGCGTACTGGCTTCACCGGCGAGCAGCGTCTCTGGCTTCTCAATGACCGCCGCCGTCTCGACAAGACGCGGCTCGACCAGACGGTGAAGCGCTTCGTGGCCTTGGGGCTGGCCGCCGAGGAGGCCGCCGACGGTGACTTCGCCATACCGCATCCACGGCTCTCGGTGGATGCCGCCAATCAGGCGGTGCTGCGTGACGCCCTCGACCTTTCCGGGCGGCCGGCCATCGGCATGATGCCCGGCGCCGAGTACGGCCCCGCCAAGCAGTGGCCCCTGGCGTACTTCCGCGCCCTGGCCCGCGCCCTGGAAGTCGAGGGGTACGAGGTGCGGGTGCTGGGCGGCCCCAAGGACGTCGAGGCCGGCGAGACGATCGCCGCGGGACTGGATCACGTCCACAACCTCTGCGGCAGGACCCGGCTGGCCGACGCCGTGGACCTGCTGGCGGACTGCGAGCAGGTGGTCACCAACGACTCGGGGCTGATGCACGTGGCGGCGGCAGTGGGCACCCGGGTGCATGGCATCTACGGCTCCTCCTCGCCCGCCTATACCCCGCCGCTGACCGACGAGGCCGAGATCCACTATCTCGCCCTCGACTGCTCCCCCTGCTTCCAGCGCACCTGCCCGCTGGGCCATACCAATTGCCTCAACGAGCTGACGCCCCAGCGGATATTGGCGGCGGTTCTCGCCTCCCGGCCGCTCATCGCCAAGGGCTGACGGCGACGTTCATTGCATGCCCGGCTCGAGTTCATCGGCCTCGTCCTCGGGCGTTTCCACGACCTGCTCGGGGGGCGAGGGCTCCAGTTCCTTGCGCCGGCTCTCCGGCACCAGGCCCTCCCAGAGGCGCTGCTGCAGGGCCGTCTCCTCGTGCATGCGCGCGGCGATGTCGGCGGTGCCGTGGCGCTCCACCAGGGTTCGCTCGTCGGAGAGCAGTGAGACGCCGAGGCCGGCACGGTGGCCACCGATGGTGAAGCCCATGGCCTCCAGAATGGTGGGGAAGAGGTCGATGGTAGACGCTTCGCGGCGAGTGCGTCGTCCGGCCTCGATGCCGGGACCCAGCAGCATGAAGGTGTTGGCACGCTCCCCGGCGACCAGATCCTCCCAGGCCGATACCTTCATCGACAGGTGATCGCTGGCGATCACTACCAGGGTGTTCGCCAGCAGCCCCTCGGCTTCGAGACGCTCGAGGAGATTGTGGGTGAGCCAGGCCGAACACTCCACCGCGTAGAGGATGTCCTCGCCGTCGAACTCGCCCTGGCGCTCCTCGCAGGCGCGCGCCGGGTAGCCGTTGGGGGCGTGGCCGGCCAGGCTCAGGCTCACCAGGCCCCAGGGGGCGTCGCCCGCGGCCTCGAGGCGGCGGATCCTCTCCACCGTCATGTCGTAGAGCGAGTCGTCGAACAGGCCCCAGTTGTTGACGTAGTCGGGATCCTCCAGGCGTGGCTCCAGGTCGTCGCGGCCCAGCACGGCCTGGAAGCCGTGGTCCTCGTAGAAGATGCCCTTGCCGGCGAAGTCGGTGCTGGCCCCGCCCATGAAGGTGAGTCGGTAGCCCTGGTCGGCGAGCAGGTCGCCCAGGCATTCGACGCCGGGCACCACGCGGCCCAGCGGCTCGAACTGGGTGTCGTGCAGCAGGCCGGCGGGCATCAGCGGGGCGCCGCACTGGCTGGCGATCATCCCCGCCATGGTCCAGCCGGTGTTCTCGAGTTGACGCACGCCCTCGAAGACATGGCCGCGTCGCCCGATGGCGTCGAGGAAGGCGTAGGCATCGCCGAAGCGCTCGCGGTCCGCGTAGGTCCGCTCGATGCTCTCCAGATAGAGCAGCAGCAGGTTGGGAGGGCGCTCGGGGGCCCGGCGGATGGTCGGTTCCACGTAGCGGCGGTCGAGCCAGGCGCCGTCATCGGTGACGATGGCGGCGCCGCGCTGGCCGACGCCGTAGAACAGCGGGTTGCTGGCCAGCAGGACGACCGCCAGCAGCCATTCGAAGCGGCGCCAGCGGTGGTCGTGACGCACCAGCCAGATGAAGGCGACGAGGAAGGCCAGCATGGACAGGGTGTAGGCGATGGCCGCCAGGCTGCGGCTGATGCCGCCATGTCCCTGCATGCCGGCCTGGAGGTGAAAGAAGATCGCCCCGAGTTCGACGATGCCGAAGCTCTCCGCCAGATAGACGTAGACTCCCCAGAGAATGAGCGGAATCAGCGACCAGGGCCAGACCCGGCCCGGCGGTGGGGGGTGGTCGGCGGGGGCACCCCAGCGCAGCAGCCAGCCGAGCCCCAGCCAGGCGGCGGCGATGGGTACGATGCCCCAGTCGGACAGCAGGGCCACCGTGGTGACGGCATGCCCCAGGCAGAGCCCCATCACGAGCAGGGCCCACCAGCGGGGTTGGCGCAGCAGGGGGAGCAGGTGGCGAATCATGGGCGCTCGCTTGGCCGCTCGTCTTCGTGGAGTTCGTTGAGCTTGGCGTACTTCATGTAGGCATGGAAGGCGGTGGTCATGGCAACGGTGAGGCCATCGCTGCCCTGGAAGAGTCCCCCCTTGAGGAGCAATTTGCGCAAGGTGGCGCTGAGGGCGTGTATCGCCGGCCGGTAGGGGGATGGCGCGATGCCGCGTTCCTTCATGGCCCAGGCGTCCCGCGTCGACAACTGGTCGATGCGCTGCATCCAGTGCGACAGGTTGTCGTAGGTGAAGTGGCGGATGTGGGCGCCGGTATCCACCGTCCTGGGCGCCTGGACCGATGAGTGGGCCTTCTTGGGAAGATAGCCCGAAGTGGTGCGGTTATATAAGCGCACGACCCTGTCCGGGTAGAAGCCCGCCGCCCTGATCCAGTGGTTGCCGCAGAAATTACGCCGGTTGAAGCGGTAGGCGATCGAGGCGTCATCCAGGGGAAGCTTGCCGATCTCCCGGATGGCATCCTCGTCCAGCCGTTCGTCGGCATCCAGCGACAGGATCCAGTCATGGCTGGCATAGGGGACGCCGAAGGCCTTCTGTGGCCCGTCCCCCAGGTATTCCTGGTGAAGGACCCGTGCCCCCTGGCGGATCGCGATCTCGACGGTGTCGTCCTGACTGAGTGAATCGACCACGATCACCTCGGCGCAAACCGCCTTCAGGGAGTCGATGCAGTCGGCGATGCCTTCCTGCTCGTTGAGGGTGATGACGATACCGGTGATGGGCTTCATGACGGGGTGCCTAGATGGGTGAACGACAGCAGCAGGTCGCCGATCGCGTCGGCGGCGTCCTCGAGGTCGATGCGCGACATGTCCTGCTGGCCGGCATCGGACGGTGGGCGGAAGGCCAGGCGGCGCTCCTGACGGTTGCAGGTCTGCCAGCGCAGCGGCGTGGCGGAGCGTCGCGCCGGATAGAAGCCCGCGGTGGCGATGTCCAGGCAGCCGGCGATATGCAGTGGCCCGGTGGAGCCGGCGACGAAGAGGTCGGCCGCCGCCAGCGACAGGGCGAAGTCGTCCAGGCCATCGCGTGGCGGCAGCCGGTGGACCGGGACGCCGGCCGCGGCGAGGGAAGCGCGGATCGCCTCGGCAGTAGCCTCTTCGCCGGGACCGGCGGTGAGGATCCAGGTCGGGCGCTGCTCGTCCTCCAGGCGACGGTCGATGGCCCGGGCCAGCTCGGCGTAGCGCTCGGGCGACAGGTTGACTGCCGAGCCGCCGCTGCCGCCGTGCAGGAAACACCAGGGGGTGGCCGGGTCGAGGTCCAGCTCGGTGGCGATTCGACGGCGCTGGGTCCGTCGCTCCGCCTCGGCGAGCGGCCAGTATGGCGGCGCCGGAGAGCCGTTCGGTGTCAGGCCCAAGGCGTCCAGCAAGGCCTCGGCCAGCTCCTGGTTGTAGCGGTACTCGGGGCGTCGCGAGCGAGACCTGCGCTGGGTGACCCGACGGTTGTAGAATAGCTGCGCCCACTTGGTGGCCGGGGCCAGGCGCAGCGGAATGCCGGCCCGCCAGCCGAGCCAGCCGATGCGTGGCGTGGAGAACAGCGTCAGCAGGGCATCGAAGCGCCGTTCGCGCACGGTGGCCAGCAGCGCTTGGTGGGCTTCACGGTCGGCACCCTCCCCCGGGTCGATCAACACCTCGTCGATCCAGGGGCAGAGGTGCGCCATGGGGGCCGTATAGGCCGGCACCAGCACGCTGATGCGTGGCACAGGGGTCGCCGCCTTGAGCCGCGCCAGGGCCGGCCAGGCGAGCATGAAGTCGCCGAGCTTGTCGTTGCGGACCACCAGCAGGCGCGGCGCCGTGCTCGAGGCCGTGGAATCGAACGTCATCCGGGCTCCCGAGCCCCGTTACCGAAGGAGTCAGCCTTGACGCGCAAGGTCCTGCACATCTGCCTCTCGACCGGCTGGGGCGGACTGGAAATGTATCCGTCACGGATTATACCCGAGCTCGCCCGCCAGGGGTGGGATGTCCATGGCCTGGCGCTGGCCGGGTCGCGGGTGGCACAGAGCTTCCGGGAGGCCGGGGTCGAGCCGCTCACCCTGTCCTCGAAGGGCCGGGCGCCCCTGGCCGCACGCCGCCTGTTGGCCTACCTGAAGGCCCAGGGTATCGAGGTCCTCCACTGCCACAAGTCCAGCGACCTGCGGCTGGGGGCGCTGCTGGCCACCCTGAGGCCGTCGCTCAAGCTGTTCTTCACCGACCATATGGGCGTGACCCGGCCCAAGAAGGATCCCTACCATCGCTGGGCCTATGGCCGGGTGACCCGGCTGTTCTCCATCAGCGAGGCGACCCGGGCGCGCAACCTGGCGGCCTTCCCGCTGCCCGCCGAGCGCATCCGGCGGCTCTACCTGGGCATCGACCCGGCGCCCTATGCGCCGCGGCTGGCGCCGGAGGCGGTCGCCGGGCTGCGCCACGAGCTGGGTATCCCCGACGCTGCCGTGGCCATCGGCCTGCCGGGGCGCCTGACGCCCGGCAAGGGGCAGGCGGTGTGGGTGGAAGCCCTGGCCGGGCTGGCGCGGCGCTATCCGCGCCTCGCCTGGCACGGGGTGCTGATCGGCGGCCTGACGGCCGAGGAGGGCAGCGCCCCGGCCTTCGTGGCCGAGCTGCGCGACCGCGTCGCCGAGCATGGGCTCGATTCCCGGATCACCTTCGCCGGCTTCCGCCGCGACCTGCCGCGGCTCTTCGAAGCCCTGGACGTGGTCTGCGTGCCCTCGCGCAACGAGGCCTTCGGCCTGACGGTGATCGAGGCCATGGCCGCCGGCAAGGCGGTAGTGGGCAGCGCCAGCGGGGCGCTCCCCGAGCTGCTCGATGCCGATACCGGCCGACTGCCGGCGGCGGAGGACCCGGAAGACTGGGCCGAGCGCCTGGCCGAGCTGGTGGAGGATGCCGGCCTGCGCGAGAGGCTGGGGAAAGCGGCACGGGCGCGTGTCGTGGAGCGTTTCACCCTGGACGCGCACGTCGCGGCGCTGGTCGCGGAGTACGCCGGTCAGGCGGCGCCGTAGCCGCGGCGGATGGGGTCCATGGCCTCGGGCGCCGCGAACTTCGCCAGCGAGCGGGCCAGGCGCTCGAGGTTGGCGCGCTTCCAGGCCCCGTCACGGCGCAGTCGACAACGATCCAGGTCGATCAGCCAGACCCGCCCCTCGGCGTCCACCAGCAGGTTGCGAGCATTGAGGTCGACGTGGTCGAGGCCGGCGTCGTGGAAGCGGCGCAGGGTGTGGCCGACGCGCTCCAGCAGGCCGTCGTCGGCCCCGCCGCCCTCCAGCAGGCCGTCGTCGGCCCCGCCGCCCTCCAGCAGGCCGGCCAGGGCGCGGGTAGCGGGGAGGCGCACGGTGATCAGGGCGGCCTCGTAGGTGAGACCGTGGCGCGTCACGGCGGCGGCCACCGGGCGGGGTACCGGCAGGCCGCGGGCATGCAGTTCGGCGGTGAGGCGCAGTTCGCGGAAGGCGCGGGTGCGCTCCAGGCCGGTCCACAGGTAGCGGCGCTCACAGAACCGGGCGATCAGGCCGCCGCGGCGGTAGGGGCGCAGCACCCACTCCGCGTCGCCGGCATCGAGGAAGAGGCTGGCGCCGCGTCCCGGTGCCTCGCCGGTCACGCGAGCGGCCCGCTGCCAGTGGGCTGGATCGAAGCTGTGCGGGCCGATTTGTGGCGCCGCATCGGCGTCACATAAACTGTCCGCATCATATAGAATATGGGCCTTTCCCGCTCGAAACGTTGCCAAGCGCATGAAGCATCCTCTGCCCGCCCAACCGCGCCATATCGGCGTGCTGCGACTCTCCGCCCTGGGCGATGTGTGTAACCTGGTGCCGACCGTCCGCGCCCTGCAGCGCCAGTGGCCCGAGGCGCGCATCACCTGGATCATCGGCAGGGGCGAGCACAGTCTACTGGCAGGCCTCTCCGGGGTCGAGTTCGTGGTCTACGACAAGGCCTCGGGCCTGGCCGGCATGCGGGCCCTGTGGCGCGAGCTGGCCGACACCCGCTTCGACGTCCTGTTGCACATGCAACAGGCGCTGCGCGCCAGCGTGCTCTCCCTGGGCCTCAAGGCCGATGTGCGGGTGGGCTACGACAAGGCCCGTGCCAAGGACGCCCAGCACTGGTTCACCCATCGCCGGCTGGCGCCCCATCCACATGCCCACGTGCTGGAGTCCTTCCTCGACTTCGCCCGCCTGCTGGGGGTGGCGGATCTCTCCCTCGAGTGGGACCTGCCGGTACCCGTTGCGGCCCGGGAAGAGGCGCATGGCCTTGTCGGCGAGTCCCCCTATCTGCTGGTGAGCCCCTGTTCGAACCCGCGGCTGCGCAACTTCCGCAACTGGTCCGCCGAGGGCTATGCGGCGGTGATCGAGCACGCCTGGCGGCAGCGCGGCCTGAAGACGGTGCTCACCGGCGGCGGCAGCACCCAGGAGCGCGAGATGGGCGAACGCATCCGTCGCCTGTGCGAGCCCGCGGCGGTGGTCGACGCCATCGGCGATACCTCCCTGAAGGGGCTGCTGGCGTTGATCGCGGGGGCCCAGGGGGTGATCGCCCCCGACTCCGGTCCGGTGCACATGGCCAACGCCCTGGGCGTCCCCGTGGTGGGCCTCTATGCCACCACCAACCCGGATCGCGCCGCCCCCTACCTGTGGCGGGACTTCGTGGTCGACCGCTACCCGGACGCGGTGCGCACCTTCCTGCACCAGGCGCCCGACGAGATCCCCTGGGGGCAGCGGGTGCGCCACCCCGATGCCATGTCGCTGATCCGCGCCGAGGACGTGATCGAACGCCTCGAGGCGGTGCTGGCCCACGCCACCGGCCCCATTCCGGAAAGGGAGCTTCCCGACGATGAAACTTGACCTGACCGCCCTGGAACGCTCGCGCCTGCTGGTGGTGGGCGACGTCATGCTCGACCGCTACTGGCACGGCGGCACCTCGCGGATCTCCCCCGAGGCGCCGGTGCCGGTGGTGCGTGTCGAGGAGAGCGAGGATCGCCCCGGTGGCGCCGCCAACGTGGCGCTCAACATCGCCTCCCTGGGGGCCCAGGCCGCCCTGGCCGGCGTGGTGGGTGACGACGCCAACGCCGACCGCCTGGTGACCCGCCTGGAAGACGCCGGAGTGAGCACTCACTTCCAGCGAAACCCCGGCCTGCCCACCATCACCAAGCTCAGGGTGATGAGTCGCAACCAGCAGCTGATTCGCCTGGACTTCGAGGAGGGGCTCGGCGAACTGGACACCAGCGGCCTGCTGGCGAGGGTCGAATCGGCCCTGCCCGACTGCGACCTGGTGATCCTCTCCGACTATGGCAAGGGCACCCTGAACCGTGTGCCCGAACTGATCCGCCTGGTGCGTGGCGCCGGCAAGCGGGTCCTGGTCGACCCCAAGGGCGGCGACTTCCGCAAGTATCGCGGAGCCAGCGTCATCACCCCCAACCTGACCGAGTTCGAGGCGGTGATGGGGCACTGCCGCGACGACGTCGAACTGGCCACCCGGGGCGAGGCGCTGCGCGTCGAGCTGGAGCTGGAGGCGCTGCTGATCACCCGCAGCGAGAAGGGCATGACCCTGATCCGCGAGGGGCACGAGCCGCTGCACCTGCCGACCCGGGCCCGGGAGGTCTTCGACGTCACCGGCGCCGGCGACACCGTGATCGGCGTGCTGGGCCTGGCGCTGGCCGCCGGCCACGGCTTCGCCGAGGCGATGACCCTGGCCAACCTGGCCGCCGGCCTGGTGGTGGCCAAGCCGGGCACCGCGACGCTCTCCATCGCCGAACTCTACACCGCCCTGCACGGCGACAAGCTGGCCGAGTTCGGGGTGATCAAGGAGGCGCCGCTGATCGAGGCGGTGCGTGCCGCCCAGGCCCGCGGCGAGCGCGTGGTGATGACCAACGGCTGCTTCGACATCCTCCACGCCGGCCATGTGGCCTATCTGGAGCACGCCCACCAGTTGGGCGATCGGCTGATCGTGGCGGTCAACGACGACGCCTCCATCGCCCGCCTCAAGGGCCCCAAGCGTCCGATCAACCCCCTGATGCGGCGCATGCAGGTGCTGGCCGGCCTGGGGGCCGTGGACTGGGTGGTGCCCTTCGCCGAGGACACCCCCCAGCGGTTGATCGAGGCGGTGCTGCCCGACGTCCTGGTCAAGGGCGGCGACTACCGTCCCGAACAGATCGCCGGCGGCGAGGCAGTGCGCGAGGCAGGCGGCGAGGTGCGGGTGCTCGGCTTCGAGGACGGCGTCTCCACCACGGCGATGATCTCCACCATCCTCGATCGCGAGGCCTGAGCCTTGCCGCGCCCGCTTGTGATGCAGCGTGTCGACCCGCCCTCGGGAGGGGCGGGCTGATGGGCTGGGCCCGCGGCCTCTATTCGGCGGCGTTGCAGCTGCTGGCGCCCCTGGCATGGCGCCGGCTGCGTCGTGAGCATGGGCTCACCGACCCCCGGCCGCTGCGCCTGGGACGCATCCCCGCCACGCCGGCCGGCGAGCGGATGCTCTGGCTGCACTGCGCCTCGGTGGGTGAGGTGCAGGCGGCCCGTCCCTTGATCGCCGCCCTGCTTGAGCGCCATCCCGCCCACCGGCTCACCGTCACCACCATGACCGCCACCGGGGCGGAACGCGTCCGGGCCCTGGCCGAGGGGCGCCGCGACGAACGCCTGGCGCATCGCTTCGTGCCGCTCGATTTTCCCGCCGCGGCGCGGCGCTTCGTGGTGCGGCTGCGGCCCGAGCTGGCGCTGTTCTTCGAGACCGAGCTGTGGCCCAACCTGCTCCACGCCTGTGCCGCCGGCGGCGTGCCGGTGGCGGTGATCAACGGTCGCCTCTCGCCACGCGCCTTCCGCGGCTACCGGCGGCTGCGGCCGCTGATGCGCGAGGCCCTGGCCGAGGTCGACTGGCTGGCCGCCAAGTCGCCGGCCGATGCCGAGCGCTTCCGGGCGCTCGGCATGGCACCGGCGCGCACCACGGTGGTGGGCTCGCTGAAGTTCGATATCGCCCCGGATGACGAGGCCTCGGGGGTGAGTGAGCGCTTGCGCACCCACCTGGGGCGGCGCTCCGTCTGGGTGGCGGGCTCCACCCATGAGGGCGAGGAGGCACGCCTGCTGGCCGCCCATGCCCGGCTGCGCGAGCGCCATCCCGAGGCACTGCTGGTGCTGGTGCCGCGCCATCCCCAGCGCTTCGATGCCGTCGCCGAACTCTGTGCGGAGGCGGGGCTGGCGGCGGCGCGACGCTCCCGGAACGAGTGGCCGGGGGACGAGGCGGCCGTCTACCTCGGCGACACCATGGGCGAGCTGCTGGCCCTCTATGGCGCGGCGGATCTCGCCTTCGTGGGCGGCAGCCTGGTGCCGGTGGGCGGGCACAACCTGCTGGAACCGGCCGCCCTGGGGGTGCCGGTGCTCAGCGGCCCCGCGCTGGCCAACTTCGAGGACGTGGCCGAGGCGCTACGCGAGGCCGATGCCTTGGTGGAGGTGGCCGACGAGGCGGCCCTGGCCGCGGCCCTGGGACGGCTGTTCGACGACCCCGCGGAGCGGCGCCGCCTGGGCGAGGCGGGCCGGGCGCTGGTGGCGACCCGGCGGGGCGCCCTGGCGCGCACCCTGGCCGGGCTGGATTACCTCCTGCCGAGTGAGTGCTCACTATCGGCGTCAGGCCGGTAGCAGGCGCTCCACGCCGCGCTCGGTGCCGAGCAGCAGGACATCGGCGCCGCGGGCGGCGAACAGGCCGTTGGTCACCACCCCGACGATGGCGTTGAGGCGCGCCTCCATGGCCTGCGGGTCGTCGATCATGAAGTCGAAGCAGTCGAGGATCTGGTTGCCGTTGTCGGTGGTCACGCCCTGGCGATAGACCGGGTCGGCGCCCAGCCTGACCAGCTCCCGGGCCACGTAGGAGCGCGCCATGGGGATCACCTCCACCGGCAGCGGGAAGCCGCCCAGGCATTCCACCTTCTTGGAGGCGTCGGCGATGCACACGAAGCGCTCGGCGCAGGCGGCGACGATCTTCTCTCGGGTCAGCGCCGCACCGCCGCCCTTGATCATATACAAGTGAGCGTTCACTTCGTCGGCACCGTCGACGTAGACGGGCACGGTGCCCACGGAATTGAGCTCGAAGACCTCGATGCCGTGGCCGCGCAGCCGCTCGGCGCTGGCCTCGGAGCTGGCCACGGCGCCGGCGAAGTCGTGGCGCAGCGCGGCCAGGCGGTCAATGAAGCGGTTGGCCGTGGAGCCGGTGCCGATGCCGAGCACGGTGTCGCGGTGGAGATGGGGGCGGACCTCGTCGATGGCGGCCGCGGCCACGGCATCCTTCAGTTCGTCCTGGGTCATGGGTCGCTCTCCGGTGACGGGATGAATGGAGCGGGAAATCGGGCGCCATTATAGGCCAGCCGGGCCCCGCCTGCCGATGCCGTACGCTGGACGCCGGGGCCGCGGGAATGCTACCAATAGGGGTTCCCTGCACCGCAGCACGCGCGCTGCATCCTCTCGCGCCACCCTTCTGGGATACCGGAATGCTAGAAGCCACCGTCAAGAAGATTCTCCAGGCCCGGGTCTACGAAGCCGCCCGGGAAACGCCGATCTCCCCGGCCCCCCTCCTCTCCCGCCGCTTCCGCAACACCATCCTGATCAAGCGCGAGGACCTGCAGCCGGTCCACTCCTTCAAGATCCGCGGTGCCTACAACAAGATGGCCCAGCTCAGCGATGCCCAGAAGGCCAAGGGGGTGATCGCCGCCTCCGCGGGCAACCACGCCCAGGGACTGGCCATGGCGGCCAGGCAGATGGGCGTCAAGGCGGTGATCGTGATGCCGCGCATCACCCCGGAGATCAAGGTCGCCGCGGTGCGCGCCCGGGGTGCCAAGGTGGTGCTCAAGGGCGACGCCTTCGCCGCCGCCGCGGAGCATGCCCAGGCGCTGATCAAGGAGCACGGCTACACCTATATCCCGCCCTTCGACGACATCGACGTCATCGCCGGCCAGGGCACCGTGGCCATGGAGATCCTGCACCAGCATGCCGGGCGCCTGGACGCCATCTTCGTGCCGGTGGGCGGCGGCGGCCTGATCGCCGGGGTGGCGGCCTACGTCAAGTACCTGCGTCCCGAGATCAAGGTGATCGGCGTCGAGTCGGAGGACAGCGCCTGCCTCAAGGCGGCCCTGGGGGCCGGCCGGCGGGTCACCCTGGATCAGGTCGGCGTCTTCGCCGAGGGGGTCGCCGTGGCCCAGATCGGCAAGGTGCCCTTCTCCATCCTGCGCGATCTGGTGGACGACGTCATCACCGTCAACGCCGACGAGATGTGCGCCGCAGTCAAGGACATCTTCGAGGATACCCGGGCGGTCTCCGAGACCTCCGGCGCCCTCTCCCTGGCGGGGCTCAAGAAGTACGTCCAGCAGACTGGTGCCGAGGGCCAGACCCTGCTGTGCATCAACTCCGGGGCCAATACCAACTTCGACCGCCTGCAGCACATCGCCGAACGCACCGAACTCGGCGAACAGCGCGAGGCGATCCTGGCGGTGACCATCCCCGAGCGCCCCGGCAGCTTCAAGAAGTTCTGCAAGACCATCGGCAAGCGCATGGTCACCGAGTTCAACTACCGCTACGCCGACCCGGAGCAGGCGCATATCTTCGTCGGCGTCCAAGTCAAGCCGGGTGGCGAGGATCGCCAGGTAGTGCTCGACAAGCTGCGCGATGCCGGCTATCCGGTGGAGGACCTCACCGACAACGAGCTGGCCAAGCTGCACATCCGCCATCTGGGCGGTGGCCGACCCAAGGAGCAGTTCGCCGAGGAGGTCTATCGCTTCGAGTTCCCGGAGCGCCCGGGGGCGCTGATGAACTTCCTCACCCACCTGCCCGCGGACTGGAACATCTCGCTCTTCCACTACCGCAACCATGGCGCCGCCTATGGCCGGGTGCTGGTGGGCATGCAGGTGCCCAACGGCGACCGTTCCCACGTGGAGCAGTACTTCGATGCCATCGGCTACCGCTACTGGAAGGAATCGGACAACGCCGCCTATCGCCTCTTCATGGCCTGAGGGTAAGCGCTGACTCGCCGTGAAGGCCTGGCCAGCCGTGTGTTTCATTGTGTAAGCGTTGAAGCATGGCAGTTGTCATACCACCGGCCTTGGCCCTATAGTCACCGCCGTAGCCTTCCAACCTCGCATGGAGTCGACGACGATGAAGCGCAAGCCCGATCTGGTCATGGCCCTGGTGCTGCTGTTCGGTATCGGCGTCGTGGCGACCGGCTATGCCCAGGCGCTGGTGGGCAGCTGAGTCGAGATGGCGTCGACGCTGCCAGGGCTCGGAAATGATCAGCGAAAGGGGCCGATGCCTGCAGGCATCGGCCCCTTTCGTTGTCGTCCGGTCGCGGGGGCACCGCTTCACTCAGGGCCGCACCACCCGGGCGTCGCTGACGATGGCGTCCAGTGGCACGTCCCAAGGGGCGGCGGGTAACCGTTCGACCCGCTGGCAGTCGTGGGCCAGGCCGATCAGGCGTGGCCTGGGCCCGGGGCGACGGGTGAAGGCCAGGGTGCGGTCGTAGAAGCCGCCGCCCATGCCCAGCCGCTGGCCGGCATCATCGAAGCCCACCAGCGGCAGCAGGATCAGGTCCAGGGCCCAGGCCGGGCGTCGGCGGGCGCGATGCGCCCCGTGACGGGTCGTGGGTTCGGGGATGCCGAAGCGGTTGGTCACCATGGGCGTGCCGCGATGGTAGTGGACGAACCACAGGGAATTATGGGTGAGCGGCCGGAGCACCGGTAGGTAGACACGGGCGTTGCGCCATTCCAGCCAGGCGATCAGCGGGGTGGGATCGATCTCGCCGTCATTGGGCAGGTAGAGCGCCACGCGCCGGGCGCGCTGCAGCTCGGGCAGCCGGCGCAAACGACGACACAGGCGCTGGCTGGCATCCCGCCGTTGCTCGGGCGTCAGGATGCGGCGGCGGCGGCGCAATGCACGACGCAGCTCACGTCGGGAGCCGTCGCAGGCCTCGAGGGACAGGGGGGCGGCGGATGTCGGCATGAGGCGGGTCATGTGGACGAGGTTCCCCAGAATGCCGCTGTCGTTCTGGCCCTTGAACCGGTGGTTCAAGGTGGGTGGCCGCAGCCGAACCGTCAGGCTTTCCGTCGCACGGACATGCACACGGGTCCGGCTAGCATTTGGCCCCCTGGGTACTGCGCATAGGCTCGAGGGACGATAACGACTGGCAAACATCCCAGGGAACACCTTCATCCTAACAGAGCCGCGGGAGCGGGCCAACGCCATTCCGCTCGGAATGGCATCAGCGATGCGGGACGTCGGTCAGGGCCCGTTCCAGGCGCTCGCTGAGCTCGTCGAGGCTGCGCTCCCCGTCGCGCCGAGCCTCCAGGGCCTCGAGCAGCTCGTGGGTGATGTTCAGCGCCGCCATGATGGCGATGCGCTCGGTGCCCAGCAGGTTGTTCTGGGCGTGAATGCCGCTCATGGCGCGGTCCAGGTAGCGCGCGGCGCGTTCCAGCTTGTCCTGCTCGTCGGGCTCGCAGGCGATGACGTAGCTGCGTCCCAGCAGGGTGATGTCGGTGGTCGGCCGTGTGGCGTCGCTCATCGGGGGCTCCGGCTCGACCCGGCCGGACGGCGTGGCCGCGCGTCCCTGGGGGCCGATGCGTTAACATTCAGTCAAGAAAGGTTTGCCAGTCCACTATAAGAGAGCCCTTCTCGGGCGGTCAACGCGCGCCGTGCCCGGGGGCTCGCCCACTACCAGCGTCCATCACGGGTTTCCCCATGTCATTGATCAACGAACGCCAGGATTTCTCCACCATCGCCGACCTCTTCCTGCTTCACGGCAGCATGCAGTCGCCGACCTTCCTCGACGGCCGCCTGTGTGCCGGGCTGGCCCTGCACGACCTCTCCGCCGAGGCGTGGCTCGAGCAGGTGTGCCTGACGCTCGGCGTCGAGCAGCCCCACGACGAGGCCTCGGCCGAGCGCTTCCTGGCCTGGCGCCGCCAGACCCTGGAGGCCCTCTCCGGCAGCGAACTCGGCTACGAGCCCTTGCTGCCGGACGACCTCTTCTCGCTCGCCGAGCGGGCCCAGGGGCTCAAGGAGTGGACCCAGGGTTTCCTGGAGGTGCTCCGGGACGCCGGCGAGACCCCGCGCGAGGCGTGGTCCCCGGCGCTGCGCGAGGCCCTCGATGACCTGGAGGGGATCGCCGCCATGGAAGTCGATCTGGAGGAGAGCCCGGAGAACGAAGGGGATCTCTTCGCCCTGGCCGAGCACGTGCGCATGGCCGCCATGCTGCTCTACACCGAGCAGCATCCCGGCAAGCCCCAGGTCGAGAGCACCGACGACCCGACCCACCACTGAATTCCGTTCCGCCCACCAGACCCCAGGAGACGCCATGTTGCCCGAGATCCTGCCCCGCCCGGCCCCGATCGCCAACGCGGAGTACCGCGCCCGGCGCCGGGCGCTGATGGAGGCCCTGCCCGCCGACGGCGCCGTGCTGTTGCCCGGTGCCGCCCTGGTGACCCGCTCCCGCGACAGCGAATTTCCCTTTCGCCAGGACAGCGACTTCCACTATCTCACCGGCTTTCCCGAGCCCGATGCCCTGCTGCTGTTGCTGCCGGGCCGGGCCGAGGGCGAGGCGGTGCTGTTCTGTCAGGATCGCGATCCCGCCCTGGAGGCCTGGACCGGCATCCGGCTGGGCGCCGAGGGGGCGGTGCGCGAGCATGGCGTGGACCAGGCCTTCGAGAACGCCGAGCGCGACGCGCGCCTCGCGGAACTGCTCGACGGCCGCCGGACCCTCTACCTGCCGCTGGACAGCGCCGAGGCCATGACCCTCGCCGAATCGGTGCGCGCCACCCTGGGGGCCAGGGTGCGGCGCGGGGCACGGCCGCCGGAGGCCTTCGCCGACGTGGCGTCGCTGCTCCACGAGGCACGCCTGGTCAAGAGCGAGGCCGAACTGGCGCTGCTGCGCCACGCCGCCGAGATCTCCGCCCGCGCCCATGTGCGCGCCATGCGCGCCGCCCGCCCCGGCCTCGCCGAGTACCACCTCCAGGCCGAGCTGGAGCACGAGTTCCGCTGGCAGGGCGGCAGTGGCCCGGCCTACGCCAGCATCGTCGGTGGCGGGCCCAACGCCTGTGTGCTGCACTACATCGAGAATCGGGATCCCCTCAAGCAGGGGGAGCTGGTGCTGATCGACGCCGGTGCCGAGTTCGACCTCTACGCCGGCGACATCACCCGCACCTTCCCGGTCGACGGCCGTTTCACCGACCCCCAGCGGGCGCTCTACGAGGTGGTGCTGGGCGTCCAGGAGCGGGCCGTGGCCGCGGTGGCGCCGGGCATGACACTCGCCGAGATCCACGCTGGGGTGGTACGCGGCCTCACCGAGGGACTGATCGGCCTGGGCCTGCTCGAGGGCGAGGTGCAGGCGCGCATCGACGACGAGAGCTACAAGCGCTTCTACCTGCACTCCACCTCCCACTGGCTGGGGCTGGACGTCCACGACGTGGGCGGTTACCGCCGCGACGGGGAGCCGCGCCCCCTGGTGCCGGGCATGGTGTTGACCGTAGAGCCCGGCCTCTACGTGCCCGCCGACGACGACATTCCCGAGGCCTTCCGTGGCATCGGCATTCGCATCGAGGACGACGTGGCGGTCACCGCCGAGGGGCATGAGGTGCTGACCGCCGGCGTGCCCAAGCGGGTGGCCGGTATCGAAGCGCTGATGGCCAAGGAGTGAGCAGGTGGCTCGCTCTGTCTGAAGGGTTTATGTAATGTACGTTACGGTACTGTATGGCGAGAATGCCCATGGATGAGAGACACGCCGCGTCGGCCGCCGATGGCCCCGAGGCAGAACATGAGGTGGATATCGCCATCGTCGGCGGGGGCCTGGTGGGGGCCAGCCTGGGCGCTGCCCTGGCGCCGCTGATCCAGCGCGAGGGCCTGTCGGTGGCGGTGATCGAGGCCGCCGCGGTGCGTGAACGGGCGGCCGAACCCTGGCAGCCGAGCTTCGACGCCCGGGCCAGCGCCATCGCCCAGGGCTCGGCGCGCCATTTCGCCGACCTGGGCCTGTGGCCGGCCATGGCCGAACAGGCCGCCCCCATCCGCTGCATCCATGTCAGCGAGCGGGGGCGCTTCGGGGTCACCCGGCTGCGCGGCGAGGAGCTGGGGGTCGAGGCGCTGGGGCACGTCATCCCCAACGCCTGGATGGGGCGGGTGCTGCATCGCCGCCTCGCCGAACTGCCCCTGGGGTGGCACTGCCCCGCCCGGGTCGCGGCGATCGATCCCTCGCCGACGGGCTATCGGCTGCGCCTCTCCGACGGCGGACGGCTGCGGGCCCGCCTCACCGTGCTGGCCGACGGCGGTCGCTCGGGGCTCAAGGAGCGCCTGGGGATCGACAGTGACCACCGCCCCTACGACCAGGTGGCGCTGATCGCCAGCGTGGAAATGAGCGAACCCCATCGCGGGGTGGCCTGGGAGCGCTTCACCGCCGAGGGGCCCATCGCCCTGCTGCCGCTGCGTGGCCAGGCCATGGAGCTGATCTGGACCCACGCCGCCGGCCGGGAGAAGCGCCGGCTGGCGCTCCCCGACGGCGACTTCCTGGCCGAGCTGCAGCGCGCCTTCGGCGATCGCGCCGGGCGTTTCCGGCGAGTCGGTAGCCGCCACGCCTATCCGCTGAGCCTGGTCACCGCCAGGGAGACGGTGCGCCCGGGGCTGGCGGTGCTGGGCAACGCTGCCCACGCCCTGCATCCGGTGGCCGGCCAGGGCTTCAACCTGGCGCTGCGCGGGGTGATGGACCTGGTAGCGGCACTGGAGGCGGGCCTGGGGGCGGACGAGTCGCCCGGCAGCAGCCGGGTGCTGGCCGACTTCGAGGCGCGGCGCGCCGCCGACCGCCACAACGTGGTCCGCTTCAGCGACGGCCTGGTACGGTTGTTCGGCATCGACAGCGCCCTGCTCTCCCACGCCCGGGCGGCGGGCCTGGTGGGCCTCAACCTGGCCGGCCCGCTGCGCCGTGGCCTGGCGCGGCGGGCCATGGGGCTGGAGCGATGAGGCGACATGAACGGCCGACGAGCGAGGAAGCGCAACCCATGACGGAGACGCCGGCAGCGGATGTCACGACGGATTCGGCCCCGGGGCCCGGTCCGGGCGACGAGGCGGTGGAGCACCACCAGGCGGTGATCGTGGGGGCGGGGCTGGTGGGCGCCGCCCTGGCCGGCCTGCTGGGCGAGGCGGGCCTGGAGGTGGCCCTGGTCGACGCCCGCCCGGCGCCGCTCGAGGCGGATGCGGTGGGGCGCGGCCGTCCGGCGCTGCGGGTCAGCGCCCTGACGCCGGTCTCCCAGCGGTTGCTGGAGCACCTGGGCGCCTGGGCGTGGATGGCGGCGCGCCGGGTCAGTCCCTACCGGGGCATGGCGGTATGGGACGCCGAAGGCAGCGGCGAGGTGGGCTTCTCGGCCGACCAGGCGGGGCTGCCGGTACTCGGCCATATCGTCGAGAACGACGTGACCCTGGCGGCCCTGGAGCGCCGCCTGGCGACCCTGCCCGGTGTCACCTGGCGCCTGGGCACGCGGGTCGCCGACCTGGAGGCGACCCCGGACGGGTACCGGGTGTGTCTGGCGGATGGCCGGCGCCTGGCCGCCCCGCTGGTGGTGGCCGCCGACGGCGCCCGCTCGCCGTTGCGCGAGATGGCCGGCATCGCCACCCGCGAGCACGACACCGGCCATCTGGCCCTGGTGACCACGGTGCGCGTCGAGCGGGATCACGGCGAGGTGGCGCGCCAGGCCTTCCTGCCCCACGGGCCCCTGGCCTTCCTGCCGCTGGCCGTCGATGGCCGGCGGCACCACTGCTCCATCGTCTGGTCCACCTCGCCGGCGGAGGCCGAACGCCTGGCGGCGCTGCCGGCCGAGGCGCTGGGCCACGAGCTGGCCGCGGCCTTCGCCGGGCGTCTGGGCGAGGTGACGGTGGTCGACCGGGTGCTGAGCGTGCCCCTCGCCCAGCGCCATGCGAGCCGCTATGTCCGGCCCGGCCTGGCCCTGGTGGGCGACGCCGCCCACGGCATCCACCCCCTGGCGGGCCAAGGGGTCAACCTGGGGTTGATGGATGCGGCGGTACTCGCCGAGGAGCTGCTGGCGGCGCGCCGCCGTGGCCTGTCCCTGGGCGACGAGCGGGTGCTGGCCCGCTACGCCCGGCGGCGGCGCGGCGACAACGCGGCGATGCTGGCGCTGATGGATGGCTTCCGGCTGCTGTTCGCGACTCGCCGCCCGCTGCCGGTGCTGGCCCGCAACCTGGGCATGGGCGGCGTCGATCGCCTGGCGCCGCTCAAGCGCCTGCTGATGCGCCAGGCCACCGGCCATCGCGGGCGGCTGCCGGCCTCCTGCCGGTAGCGAGGCCGCGGCTCAGGGCTGGCGCTGACTGATCACGTTCAGCGCCTTGAGCAGGTTGAGCGCCTCGCCGAGCTGGTAGTCCTCGCGCAGGCGTTCATTGAGCTCGGTGCGCTCGCGGGGCGCCTCGCGGGACTCCAGGTGGCCCTCCAGGTCCGCCTCGCGCAGGTTGCGGCCGTTCTCGGTGACCTCGACCCGGCCGCGCACCACCCGCACGTCCGGCTCGATTCCCTGGGCCTGGATCGAGCGGCCGCCGGGGGTGAAGTAGAGCGCCGTGGTCAGCTTGAGGCCCTCGCCGTTGCCCAGCGGCATGACCTGCTGCACCGAGCCCTTGCCGAAGCTCTCGGTGCCCATCACCACGCCGCGGCGCTGGTCCTGGAGGGCGCCGGCGACGATCTCCGCCGCCGAGGCGCTGCCGCCGTTGATCAGCACCACCAGGGGGACCTCGGGGGCGGCGGTCTCGGCCCCGGCGGAGAAGCGCATCTCGGTGTCCGGCAGGCGCCCCTCGGTGTAGACCACCAGGCCCTCCTCCAGGAAGGCGTCGGCCACCGCCACTGCGGCCTGCAGTACCCCACCGGGGTTGTTGCGCAGGTCCAGCACCAGGCCGTTCAGGGGGCCGTCGCGCTCCAGGCGGCGGATCTGCTCGCCGACCTGGTCGCCGGTGCGGGTCTGGAACTGGCTGACGCGCAGGTAGCCGTAGCCCTCCTCCAGCAGCTCGCTCTTGACGCTCTCGGTGCGGATCTTCTCGCGGGTCAGGGTGAGGCTGCGCGGCGAACTCTCGCCCTGGCGCAGGATGGTCAGCTCCACCTCGCTGCCCGGCTCGCCGCGCATCAGGTCGACCGCCTCCTGCAGCGACATGCGTTCGGTGGGGGTGTCGTCGATGCGCAGGATCCGGTCACGAGCCTGCAGGCCGGCGCGGGAGGCCGGGGTGTCGTCGATGGGGGTGATCACCGTCAGTTGGCCATCCTCCAGGCCCACCTCGATGCCGATGCCGCCGAACTCGCCCTGGGTGGACTCGCGCAGGCTCTCGAACTCCTCGCGGTCGAGGTAGGCGGAGTGGGGATCGAGCTCGCTGAGCATGCCGCGCATGGCGTTGCGCAGCAGGGTGGCGTCGTCGACCTCTTCCACGTAGGCGCGCTTGATGCGCTCGAAGACCTCGGCGAAGGTCTGGATCTCCTCCACCGGCAGGTCGTCGTCGGGCGTCGCCGGCAGGTCGTCGGGCGTCTGCGCCACGGCCGCCAGGGGCAGGGCGAGCAGGGTGACGGACAACAGCCTTGCCAGCAGGCGACGAGGCAGGAAACGGGGGCCGGCGGAACGTGGGGTCATGCGATCTCCGCTGTTCGCAACGTGATGGGTCAGCATAGCCCGGCGGTGGCGGGCATGGGAATAGCGGCGCCTGCCGGCCGGCGCTCAGCGGGCGGCGATCCAGGCGTCGGGATCGATGGGTTCCCCGCCGCGGCGTACCTCGAAGTAGAGCGCCGGACCGTCCTGGCCACCGCTCATGCCCACCGCGCCCAGGGTGTCGCCCCGCGACACCGCCTGACCCACCTCGGCGGCGAAGTGCTGGAGGTGGGCGTGCAGGGTCATCACCTGGTCGCCGTGGTCGACGATCAGCAGGTTGCCGAAGCCGCGCATCCAGTCGGCGAACACCACGCGGCCGGCGTGCACGGCGTTCACCGGGGTGCCCTCCGCGGCCTGGATCAGCATGCCGTTGCGGTGCACGCCGTCGCCGGCGTGGAAGCGCGAGGCGATGCGGCCCTGCACCGGCCAGGGCAGCTCGCCGCGGGTCTGCTCGATGGCGGTGGAGGGCGGCGGCCGCTGCAGGCGGGCCAGCTGCTCCTGGACCTCGCGCAGCACCCGTTCGGCGTGCTCGCGGTCCTGCTCCAGGGATGCCAGCCGGGCCGCCTCGTCTTCGTGGCGGGCATCCAGTTGGGCCACCAGTTCGCCACGCTCGCGCATCCGCTCGGCCAGCTCGCTGCTGCGCGCGGCGAGCTCGGCGGCCAGGGCGTCGAGGCGCTCGCCGCGGCGGGCCAGCTCGCCGCGGGTCTCGGCCAGCGCTGCGTCGAGGCGGGCCAGCTCGTCGAGGCGGGCATTGCGTGCCCGGGCCAGGTGGTTCAGGTAATGCTGCAGGCGGTCGAGGCGGGCCGGATCGTCCTGGTTGAGCAGCAGCTTGAGCTGGGGGCTCTCGCCCAGGCGATAGAGGGCATCGAGCTGGGTCTCCAGGGCCGCCACCTGGTCGGCGCGTTCGGCCTCCAGGTCGTCGCGCCGCGCCTCGAGTTCGGCGATCTCGTCGCCGAGCTCGCGCCGCTTGGCCTGCAGGGCGTCGAGGCGGCGGTGGGTCGCCGCCAGGGCGGTCTCGACCTCCTCCAGGCGGCGCTCGGCCGTGTCCCGCGCCTCGCGGGTGGCCGACAGCCGGCCCGAGACGTCCTGGATCGCCTCGCCGATGGCGTCCAGCCGTTCGCGGGCCTCCCGCTCGTCGGGCTGGGCGGCCAGCGGGGGGGCCAGGCACAGGGCCAGCAGCAGGGTGCCGGCCCCCGCGATGCGCCTTCCCGGGCGACGCCGCTCCGCCATGCCCGGCCTCAGCCGAAGTCGATCAGCGGGCGACCGGTCATCTCCTCGGGGATGGACTGGTTCATCAGGGTCAGCAGGGTCGGGGCGATGTCGCACAGGCTGCCGTCGTCGTGGAGCCGGGCAGGCCGCGAGCCGACGTAGACCAGCGGCACCTCGAAGGTGGTGTGGGCGGTCTGGGGGGCGCCGGTCTCGGGGTTGACCATCTGCTCGGCGTTGCCGTGGTCGGCGGTGACCAGGCACTCGCCCCCGGCGCGCTCGATGGCCTCCACCACGCGACCGAGGCAGGCGTCCACCGCCTCGATGGCCTTGACGGCGGCGTCGAAGTCGCCGGAGTGGCCGACCATGTCACCATTGGCGTAGTTGCAGACGACCAGGTCGAACTCGCCGGAATCGATGGCCGCCACCAGCTTGTCGGTGACCTCGACGGCGCTCATCTCCGGCTTCTCGTCGTAGGTCTTCACGTCACGCGGCGAGGGTATCAGGATCCGCTCCTCGCCGGCGTACTCGGCCTCGCGGCCGCCGGAGAAGAAGAAGGTGACGTGGGGGTACTTCTCGGTCTCGGCGATGCGCAGCTGGGTCAGGCCGCGGTTCTCCATCACCTCGCCCAAGGTGTTGGAGAGCTCCACTGGGGGGAAGGCGGCCGGGGCCGGGATGTTGGCGGCGTACTGGGTCAGCGTCACCAGGCCGTCGGCGGCGAGGGTCGGGCGCACGCGGCGTGCGAAGCCATCGAAGCCATCCTCGACGAAGGCGCGGGTCAGCTCGCGGGCGCGGTCGGCACGGAAGTTCATGAAGATGGCGGCATCGCCATCCGCCGTGACCGCCGGGGTGCCGGCGGGGCGGATGCTGGTGGCGGCGACGAACTCGTCGGTCTCGTCACGCTCGTAGGCGCGCGCGAGCCCCTCCTCGGCGCTGGCCGCCTCGAACTCGCCCTCACCCTCGGTGATCAGGCGGTAGGCCTTCTCCACGCGATCCCAGCGGTTGTCGCGGTCCATGGCGAAGTAGCGGCCGATGATCGAGGCGACGAAGCCGTTGTCGGCGCCCACCAGTTCGGCCAGGCGGGCGTTGGCGCGCTCGATGGAGGCCAGGGCGCTCTTGGGCGGCATGTCGCGGCCGTCGAGGAAGGCGTGGAGGTAGATCCGGCGGGCGCCGCGGCGGACGGCCAGCTCGGCCATGGCCAGCAGGTGGTCCTCGTGGCTGTGCACGCCGCCTGGCGACAGCAGGCCCAGCAGGTGTACCGCCTTGCCCGCCGCCACGGCGGCGTCGATGGGGGTGGTCAGGGCCGCGATGGCGTCCAGCTCGCCGTCCTCGATCGCCTTGGTGATGCGGGTGAAGTCCTGGTAGACGATGCGACCGGCGCCCAGGTTCATGTGGCCCACCTCGGAGTTGCCCATCTGGCCGTCCGGCAGGCCCACGTAGCGGCCGTCGGTATGGATCAGGGTGGTGGGATGCGCCTGCTGCAGGCGGTCCATCACCGGGGTGCGGGCGGCATGGACGGCGTTGTGGGCAGCATCGGGGTTGTGGCCGTAGCCGTCCAGGATGATCAGGGCGACGGGGCGCGGGGCCTTGTTGGCTGTCTCGGTCATGGGGTGTGTCCTCGAGGCGTTGATGGCGCGACCATGACGCAGGAAGGCGGCACTCTGCATCGCTGAATCGTGTCGAACCCTGCTCGGTCGGCGAGGTTGTCGACGACGGGGCGTCCGGGGTCGCGGCGGGAAACGTCTTGCGGCATCATATCGCAAGGCGCCCTGGCGCGTCATGGTTCGGCCGCGGACGGTGCGACGTCGTGTATACTGGGCGCCGTGCTCCGGGCCGCGCCTCGCGGCGCCGGCCTCCCATTTCGTGCACCGAGACAAGAGTTATTCGCACCCATGACCGATCAGCTGTTTGAATTCGTGCAGAACCACCCGCTGCTGGTGGGCGCCTTCCTCCTGGTGCTGGCCGCCTGGATCGCCTACGAGGTGCGCAACAGCACCGCCAGCGGCGTGACCGCCGGCGAGGCGACCCAGCTGATCAACCGCGAGGACGCGGTGGTGGTGGATACCCGTGAGGCCGGCGACTTCAAGGCCGGCCATATCGCCGGTGCCCGCAACATTCCCCAGAGCCGCATCGACGAGCGCCTGGGCGAGCTCGAGAAGGTCAAGGACAAGCCGATCATCGTGGTCTGCAAGCACGGCCAGTCGTCCGGCGCGACCGTGGCCAAACTGGCCAAGGCCGGCTACCCTCGGGTGCTCAAGCTCAGGGGCGGCATGATGCAGTGGCAGACCGATGGCCTGCCCGTCGTCAAGAAGTAAGTATCGTTCATCGTTTCAAAGGATCTTTCCCATGGCGGAAGACAACAACCAGAACGCCGGCGCCGGCAACCAGGCGGCCGGGCAGCAGGACAAGCCGCAGCTGCAGTTCGCCCTGCAGCGCATCTACGTGAAGGACATCTCCTTCGAGGCGCCCAATTCGCCGGGGGTATTCCAGCAGCCCTTCAAGCCCAAGGTGGGCCTGAACCTCGACACCTCCAGCGAGAAGGTGGGCGACGACCTCTACGAGGTGGTGATCAAGGTCACCGCCCAGGTGACCCACAGCGAGGAGGGCACCACCTCCTTCCTGGCCGAGATCGAGCAGGCCGGGCTGTTCCGTATCGCCGGCATCGAGGGGGAGCAGCTCGACCACACCCTGGGCGCCTTCTGCCCCAACGTGCTCTTTCCCTACGCCCGCGAGTGCATCGACAACCTGGTCAACCGCGGCGGCTTCCCGCCCCTGATGCTGGCGCCGGTCAACTTCGAGGCGATCTACGCCCAGAAGAAGAAGCGCCAGGCCGAGCAGGCCCAGCAGCAGCCGGGCGCCCAGACCACCCAGTGAGGCCGACCCCGTGGCCGTGAAGGCACCCCGTATCCACGTCGCCGCCGGCCTCCCCCTC
>NZ_JAUFPL010000032.1:315637-459667 GCF_030409215.1 Halomonas ramblicola
GGGCGGTGCTCGTCGAGGCCTCCCGCAAGCGAGTGGTGGCGCGCATCGAGGCCGTGGCGGCCGGCGGCGGCGAGTCGCCGCTGGCCGTGCACCTGGGCCAGGCGATCGGCAAGGGCGATCGCATGGACTACGCCATCCAGAAGGCCGTGGAGCTGGGGGTGGCGGCTATCACCCCGCTCTACACCGAGCATGGCGACGTGCGCCTCAAGGGCGAGCGCGAGGCGAAGAAGCTGGCCCACTGGCGGGCGGTGGCCGCCAGCGCCTGCGAGCAGTGCGGCCGTGCCACGCTGCCGCCGGTGCATCCGCCCCTGGCCCTGGCCGACTGGCTGGCCGGCCGCGACGAGGCGCTGCGCCTGGTGCTGCACCCCGGGGGCGAAGGGGCCCTCGAAAGCGGTGAAGCCCCGGCCAGCGCCGCCCTGCTGATCGGCCCCGAGGGCGGCCTGGCCGAGGGCGAGGTCGAGGCCGCACGCACGGCGCGCTTCGCCGCCCTCTCCCTGGGGCCGCGGATCCTGCGCACCGAGACCGCCCCGGTGGTGGCGCTGGCGCTGCTGCAGCATCGCTTCGGGGATCTGTAAGAGGAGACTCCCATGTCCGACTTCCGAGATCGCCGCGCCACCCGTCCACCCGCGGCCCAGGGCCAGCGCCCGAGCCGCCGCTATCGCGCCCCCAGGACCGCGGTGGGCGAGGTGGCCTACCTGGAGGTGGTGGCGGTCAACGACACCGGCGCCTTCCTCGACTGGGGCCAGCCCAGCGACCTGCTGCTGCCCTACGGCGAGCAGCGTTTCCGGCCCACCCCCGGCAAGCGGGTGCTGGTGCGGATCTATGAGGACCAGCAAGGGCGGCCGGTGGCCTCGCAGAAACTCGAGCGCTTCATCGCCGACGAGGCCGCGGGCCTGGCGGTCGGCGATGAGGTGAGCCTGGTTGTCGCCGACACCACCGACCTGGGCGTCAAGGCGGTGGTCGATCACCGCTGCTGGGGGCTGCTCTACCGCGACGACCTGAGCCGGCCGTTGCGCCGCGGCCAGCGGTTGACCGGCTACGTGAAGCGCGTGCGCGATGATGGCCGCCTGGACCTCTCGCTGCTGCCGCCGGGCGAGGCGCGCCTCGACATGGTGGGCGAGAAGGTGCTTCAGGCGCTGCGCGAGAGCGGCGGCTACCTGCCGCTGGGCGACCGCAGCCCGCCGGCGGAGATCAAGGCGCGGCTGGGGGTCAGCAAGAGCGCCTTCAAGCAGGCCATCGGCCGGCTCTACAAGCGCCGGCTGATCACCCTGGAGGCCTCGGGCATCCGGCTGGTGCCGGGCGGGGAATAAAAGGGCCTGCCGCCGGAACAGCCTCAAGCGTTACTGCCATGGGCAAGGGTCCTTGCTGAACAGGCGAACCGCCTTGGTGGAGGCGATACCCCTGCGGCATACTGACGGCATCCACCCCTCGAGCGGACCCCGACCCCATGAGCGAACGCGCCCTGAAGATCGGCGTGGTGATGGATCCCATCCAGGACGTCACCTACAAGAAGGACACCACCCTGGCCCTGCTGTGGGCCGCCCGGGAACGCGGCTGGTCGCTGCACTACCTGGAGCCGGAGGACCTCTTCCTGCGCGACGGTCGCGCCTTCGGCCGCATGCGCGACCTGCACGCCTACCGCGACCCCGGGCACTGGTATGAGCTGGGGGAGCCCGAACCGCGCCCCCTGGCCGAGCTGGACGCCATCCTGATGCGCCAGGATCCGCCGGTGGACGGCCACTTCCTCAACGCCGTGCACCTGCTGGGCTTCGCCGAGCGCGAGGGCGTGCTGGTGGTCAACCCTACCCGGGCGCTACTCGAGTGCAACGAGAAGCTCTTCGCCCAGCAGTTCCCACAGTGCTGCGCGCCGACCCTGGTCTCCTGCAGCGCGCCGGAGTTGCGCGCCTTCCACGCCGAGCACGGCGACGTCATCCTCAAGCCGCTGGACGGCATGGGCGGCAGCGGGATCTTCCACGTGCAGCCCGAGGGGCGCAACCTGGGGGCCATCATCGAGCTCCTCACCGAGCACGGCCGGCGCCAGATCATGGCCCAGCGCTACCTGTCCGAGATCCGCGACGGCGACACCCGCATCCTGCTGGTGGAGGGCGAACCGGTGCCCTTCGGGCTGGCCCGGATGCCCATGGCCGGCGAGACCCGCGGCAACCTGGCCGCCGGCGGCACCGGGGTCAGCCGCGAGCTCACCGAGCGCGACCACTGGCTGATCAGTCAGGTGCAGCCGATGATCCGCGAGAAGGGGCTGATGTTCGTGGGCCTCGACGTGATCGGCGACTACATCACCGAGATCAACGTGACGAGTCCCACCTGCGTGCGCGAGATCGACGACCAGCGCGGCACCGACATCGCCGGCCTGTTGATGGATGCCATCGTCCGCCGACTCGAGACGCACCGGCACTGAGCCCGAGGCCACCATGTCCTACTATGTCAGCGACCCCGTCCACTATGCCCCGGTCACCCGCTCCTACCGGCGCTGGCTGGCCTGGTCGCTGGCGCTGCTGCTGCACCTGGCGGTGATCGGGGTGGTGGCCAGCTGGCAGTTCGCCGCGCCGCCGCCCGAACGCACCAGCCTCGACGTGGTGCTGGTGACCCGCTCCAGCGAGGCGCCGGTGGAGGAAGCCGAGGCCATCGCCGAGGCCGATCAGCGGGCCGCCGGCGCCGAACAGGAGGAGGCGCCGGCGGAATCCCGGGCGGCACCCATGGAGGAGTTGCCGGCGGTGCAGGAGGGCCGGCCCGACGTGGACCCGGCCACGCCGGCCGAGCCGCAGTCGGCGACGCGGGCCGAGCCCGAGGCGCGCCCCGACGAAACCGCCCCGCCGGTGGCCCGGGAGGAGAGCGACGCCGAGACGCCGCCCGAACCTCGCGACAGCGCCCCCCAGGCGGCGGATGCCGCCGCGCCGCCCAGCGCTGCGGCGCCCTCCGCCTCGGGGCGCGACCTGCTGGCCCAGGCCACCCGCAGCATCCGCGAGCAGGGCGTCGCCCCGGAGTCGCCGGGCCCCGAGGGCGACAGCCCCCGCCAGGCCGCCCAGCGCGCGGCGGAGGCGCGCTATATCGACGACTGGACGCGCCGGGTGGAGGACTACGGTAACCGGGTGCATCCGGCCCCCCGCCACCTGCACGGCCAGCTGCGCATCCGCGTGGTGATCGGCCGCGATGGCGAGTTGCGCCAGGCAGAGGTGGTACAATCGTCGGGACATGCCGAGCTCGACCAGGCCGCGCTGGATACCGTCCACGGCGCCGCCCCCTATCGCCCCTTCGATGCGGGCATGGGCGACCTGGACACGCTCTCCATCACCCGCGTCTGGCGGTTCGGCGAAGGCAATCATTACGGCGTGCGTTAGGAGCGCCGGGGAGTCCCATGCAACAGTTCGGTTTGAAAGACCACTTCCTGCTGGCGATGCCGCACCTGGAAGACCCCAACTTCGCGGGCAGCCTCAGCTACCTCTGCGACCACGACGAGAAGGGGACCATGGGGGTGATCATCAACCACCCCCTCGACCTGACCCTCGAGGCGCTGTTCGAGCAGCTCGACCTGGGCGGCGAGGAGAGTCCCCATCGCAATGCTCCGGTCTACTTCGGCGGCCCGGTGCACAAGGACCGCGGCTTCATCCTGCACCACGGGTCCAGCGATGACTGGGATTCCAGCATCCAGGTCACCGAGGGCATCGCCCTGACCACCTCCATGGACATGCTCCAGGCGTTGGCCGCGGGGCGTGGCCCCGAGCGCTTCCTGGTCTGCCTGGGCTGTGCCGGCTGGGAGTCGGGCCAGCTGGAACAGGAGCTGCTCGACAACGCCTGGCTCACCGTGGAGGGGCGCAGCGACATCCTCTTCGAGGTGCCGCCGGAGCAGCGCCTGGGTGCCGCCGCCGGCATCCTCGGCGTGGACCTCAACCTGATGACCCGCGAGGCCGGCCATTCATGAGCCGGGGACACGGCTGATGGCCGGGGTGGGGCAGCGGCTGGTGCTGGCCTTCGACTTCGGCACCCGACGCATCGGCGTGGCGGTGGGCAACGAGCTGCTGGGCAGCGCCCGGGAACTCGAGCCGCTACCCGCCCGCGACGGCATCCCCGACTGGGCCCGGGTGGCGCGGCTGGTGGAGGAGTGGCAGCCCGACCTCTTCGTGGTGGGGCTGCCGCTCACCGCCGAGGGCGAGGAGCAGGCGATGAGCGTGCGGGCACGCAAGTTCGGCAAGCGCCTGTTCGGCCGCTACGGGGTGCCCTGCGAGATGGTCGACGAGCGCGGTTCCACCGGCGAGGCCAAGCGCATCGCCCGGGAGCGCGGGCATCGTGGCAACTTCCGCGACGAGGGCGTCGACGGCATCAGCGCGGTGCTGATCCTCGAGCGCTGGTTCGTCGCCGGGGAGGGGCTGCGCGGGCGATCTTGACCGGGACCGCCGTTACGCGGCGTCGGGGCCCCGGAAATCCCCCACCGAGACGCCGGCGAACTTCTCCAGGAAGAACACCAGGGTGGCCGGGTGCCGGAAATGTTCCTCGAAGGCCTCCTGCCGGCCCTCGTGGCGACGCGTTACGCTGGCGCGGTACTCGCTGCCCGCCTTCACCACCCTGACGCTGGCCTCGCGGCCGTCCTCGTGCCGCTCCGCCACCAGCGGCGCCTGCCCCTCCAGCAGCGCCTCCAGCCGTTCCGCCCCCGCCAGTTCCTCGGGTGAGGCCCACAGCGCCTGGTCGCGATCGCCGTAGCGGTAGAGGATCACCGCCAGCAGCGCCGAGAAGATGGCGCTGGCCAGCATCCAGGTGAGCAGCTCGCCGGAGAGTGGCATCGACAGCACCGCCCACAGCTGCACCAGGGACCCCACCGCCAGCACCCCGGCCAGCGGCCGCCACATGCGTGGGTTCATGAAGCCGCGCCCCAGGGTGTAGCCCCACAGCCCCAGCACGCCCAGGGCGCCGATGCCGAGATGAGCCAGGGCCAGGGGCGTGCCCCCACCGGCGAGCAGGGCGATCACCCCGATCAGCAGCAGGACGCTGTAGAAGAGGGCCAGGAGCCGATAGGCGCGGTCGAGGTTCATGGTGGTCGTGCCTCCCAAAGCCGTTCGTCGTGTCATGGACACAGCATAGGCAAGAGCGCCACGCCCGTGCGTTGCTCAGGAGGTGGCGTCGTCAACGCCCAGCCGCCTGGGCACGAACCAGCGCACCGGGCGCAGGTCCTGCTCGATCAGCTCCTCCACCTGGAGCAGGGTGGCGAAGATCGCCATGCGCACCGGGATGCCGTTGTCGGTCTGGCGGAAGATCGCCAGGCGCGGGTCGCCGTTGAGGTCCACGTCCAGGTCGTTGGCCTCGGGGCGGCTGTCGCGGGGCAAGGGGTGCATGACCAGGGTGTCGCGGCCACAGCGCCGGTCCAGGAAGGCGCGATCCACGGTGAAGTCCCGCGACAGGCTGAAGCCCTCGCTCATCTCGGCGGTGAAGCGCTCCTTCTGGATGCGGGTGGTGTAGACCACGTCGACGTCGGCGTAGTCGTCGGCCAGGCTCTCGCGCTGCTCGACGCGGTGGCCGCGGGACACCACCAGGTCGATCAGCTGGCTGGGCATCTCGAGCCCCGGGGGGGCCACCAGGGTGATGCGCATGGGCGCGTAGAGCGACAGCAGCTTGATCAGCGAGTGCACGGTGCGCCCGTACTTGAGGTCGCCGGTCATCAGCACGTGGGCGCCGGCCAGCGACTTGCCCAGGCGGGTGAACTCCTTGTCGATGGTGTAGAGGTCGAGCAGCGCCTGGCTGGGGTGCTCGCCGGGGCCGTCGCCGCCGTTGATCACCGGCACGTTGGTGGCGGCGGCGAACTCCGCCACCGACCCCTGCTCCGGATGGCGCATGACGATGGCGTCGCAGTAGCCGCTCATCACCCGACTGGTGTCGTAGAGCGACTCGCCCTTGGCCATGGAGGAGAAGGTGAAGCCGGTGGTGTCGCAGACGCTGCCGCCCAGCCGGCAGAAGGCCGCGTGGAAGCTGACCCGGGTGCGGGTGCTGGCCTCGAAGAAGAGGTTGCCGAGCACCGCGCCCTCCAGCACCCGGGTGACCTTGCGGCGTTGGGCGATCGGCTCCATGCGCGCGGCGACCCGCAGCAGGTGATCGACACGGTCTCGGGACAGGGAATCGACAGAGAGCAGGTGGGAACTCATCGCGGGCCTCGGCTGGCGGTGGGGAACGGTCGCTAGTGTACTCCCCGTGGCCGGTGGGTTCAGCCTCCCCGAGCGGGCAGGCCCTGGCTTACCCCTGCCGCGCCAGGATATCTTCCTCCGAGGGCACCGGGCCGCATTCGTTGAAGATCCGCTTGTGGCAGCTCCGGCAGACCGCCGGGTCCAGCGCCGGGGCAATGGCGGCGATCGCCGCCTCGGGCGTCTCGAAGCAGCGTTCCTCACCGAGCCGGGCCAGGTCGCCGCGCCGGCGCAGCTCGTCCAGGACGGTGCCCTTGAGCGAGCTGATCAGCAGGTCGCCGCCCTGCTGGCGGAGGCGACGGATTTCCTGGAGCAGCATCTCGATGCCGGCGGTATCGATGAAGTTGATGCCCTTGCCGATGATCAGCACGCGTGTGCCCGGCTCGGGGCTGAGCGCCCGGAGACCTCGCTGCACGTGATCGCTGGCGCCGAAGAACAGCGAGCCGTCGATGCGCAGGATCTTCAGCTGGGGACACTGGGCGAGCCCGTAGCGCCGAACGTTGCGAATGTGGCGGCGGGGATGGTCCTGGCGGGGCGCCACTTCCACGACGGTCGGGCGCGAGGTGCGCTTCAGATAGAGCAGCAGCGACAGCAGCACGCCGATATAGATGGCGAACTCCAGCGCGACCAGCAGGGTGGCCGCGATGGTCGCCACGAGGATCATCGCCTCGTGGCGGCTGGCGCGCACCAACTGCCCGATATGCCGGAAATCGATCAGGTTCCAGGCGATCAACAGGATGCCCCCGGCCATGGCGGGCAGCGGCAGGTAGGCGGTGATGCCCGGAGCCAGCACCAGGATCAGTGCCAGCAGTGCCGCGGCGAACACCGCGGCCAGCGGGGTGCGGGCGCCGGCGTCATAGTTGGCGCCGGAGCGGGTGAAGGAGCCGGAGCTGGCGTAGCAGGAGAAGCAGCCGCCAACGATGTTCGACAGTCCCTGGCCGATGAACTCCTGGTTGCCGTCGAGCACCTGGTGCGAGCGCAGGGCGATGGCGCGGGCAATCGACACCGCCTCGATCAGCCCCAGCAGGGCGATGGCGAAGGCCCCCGAGGTCAGGGTGCGCAGGCTGTCCGGCGACAGCTCGGGCAGCGTCAGCGGTGGCAGGGTGCCGGGCAGGGCGCCGACCAGGGTGACCCCATGGGCCTCGCCGTCCAGCAGCCAGCAGGCCAGGCTGCCGGCGGCCAGGCCCAGCAACAGGTGGGGCCAGCGCCGGTTGAGCCGCCGGACCAGGACGGACGTCACCAGCGAGATCAGGCCGATGGCCAGGGCATAGGGATTGGTCTCGGGCAGCTTCTGGATGAGCGCTGCCAGGTCGAGCAGGAAGCCCTGGCCGCCGGCGACGGAGACGCCGAGCAGGTGCTTCAGCTGGCTGGTCGCGATCAGGATCGCCGCCCCCGCCGTGAAGCCGATGACCACCGTATGGGAGATGAAACTGACCAGGCTGCCCAGGCGCAGCAGCCCCATCGCCAGCTGGATGACGCCGACCAGCAGGGTGACGGTCAGGGCGGCGGCGAGGTACTGCGACGGCTCCAGGGGGCCGAGGCCGCCGACCACGCTGGCGAGCACGATGGACAGCGCGGCGGTGGGGCCGGAAACCAGGTGCCAGGAGCTGCCGAACAGTGCGGCGACGACGGCGGGAACGATGGCGGTATAGAGGCCGACTTCCGGCGGCAGGCCGGCGATGAAGGCGTAGGCGACCCCCTGGGGCAGCACCAGGATGGCGCCGGTGAGGCCGGCCATCAGGTCGGCGCCGAGCATCCGGCGGTCGAGGGTTCGGCCCCAATCGAGGAAGGGCAGGCAACGCGAGAGTCTGGACGCCATGGGTGACGATCTCGAAGTGAGCGTGGGCCGCCAGCCTAGGAAAAATCTGGCATGCTGAAAAACGAAATTTTCTGGCCTTCATGAACAGAAAAACCGAAGATGCATGCCATGGATACCCAACTGCTGGAAACCTTCCTCGAGGTGAGTCGGCTGCGTAACTTCGGCAAGGCCGCGGAGAGCCTCTGCGTATCGTCGTCCACTGTCAGCGCCCGCGTCCGCCAACTGGAGGAGCACCTCGGGCTTTCGCTCTTCACCCGCGGCCATCACCGGATCGGCCTGACCCCCGCCGGCGAGCGCATGGAGCGCCATGCGCGCTTCATCCTCGGCGCCTGGGAACGGGCCTACGAGGACACGGCGCTCAGCGAGCGGCATCAGCGGCGCCTGGTGGTGGCCGGGGTGGCCAGCCTCTGGGACATCTTCCTGCAGGACTGGCTCACCACTATCTATCGGGCCTACCCGACCCTGGGCGTGCGCGCCGAGGAGAGCACGCCGCTGCGGGTCGTCGAGAAGCTGGAGCAGAACATGATCGACGTCGGTTTCCTCTACGACACCCCGCGCATCCGCGAGGTGGGCGTCGAGGAGGTGGCGACGATTCCCCTGGTGATGGTGGCGAGCCACCCCGGCATCGACGCCGAGCGGGCGGTCGGCGACGGCTACATTCGGGTGGAATGGGGCACCGCCTTCGCCAGCGTCCACGAGGGTCACTTCCCCCAGCGCCTGTTGGCGCGGGGCCGCGTGAACAGTGGGCGCATCGCCCTGAACCTGCTGCTGGAGTGCGGCGGCGCCGCCTACCTGCCGCGGGACATCGTGGCGCCCTGGTGCCGGCAGGAGCGGCTGTTCGTCGTCGAGGACGCGCCGCTGATCGAGCTCAAGGCCTATGTGGCCTATCGCCTGCACGGCGAGCACCGCGAGCTGATCCGCGAGCTGCTCGGGCGGCTGCGGTGACATGGTTTCACATGAAACCTTTTGATCCGGATCAAGGCGGCGGACGGTGACGGCGCCGACACTGTCGGTGAGCCCCATCCGACGAGGAGAATCGCCATGACCCCCACCCATGATCGCCAGTCCCCCGCCCCCGTCTCCCGCTGGGAGCGATTCTGCGAACGCTGCTACGCGGTGTCGATGTCCCGCGTGGTGCGGGAACTGTCGCTGGAAGCTTCGGAGTCCTACCAGGCGCTGCTGGAGGACCTGAAGGCGCCCCTGGCGCCGGCCTTCGAGCGCGAGGTGGCGCGCCGCCTGGACGCCGGCGACCGGGGCGGCCTGACCCCGGCCCGGACCCTGATGCCCGAGGTGATGGCCCGCTTCGGCCTGAGCCCCGAGAGCTATGACGATGCGCGCGAGTTGGCCGTGCTGGCGCGTCGCTGCAACCGTTGCCCAGTGGCCGGCCAGTGCTGGCGCGCCGCCCGCCACGGTACCGGGGGCGAGGCGTATCGCGCCCTCTGCCCCAATGCGAGCGCCTTCGAACGCCAGGCGGCGGCCGTCGATCGGGCTTGAGCGGCTATCCGCCCTGCAGCTTCTCGGCGCGCCGGCCCAGGCGCGTCCTTTTGCGGTCCTGTGGACGCGCCACGTCTCCCCCTGCAGATCACCTTCTACGTGCACCAAGCGTCATCGTCACAACATGCGGACTCGCATGTTTCCCGCCAAGGTTCCCGCAGATAGCCGAATTGCCGATTTGTGCTAACGCCGACGCCCATTGATACGCACCATTGGATATCAATCGGAGCCCCAGCCGAAGAATGTCGGTTTTCATCGATACCACCTCGGAACAGTCGATGTTGTCACGTATCGACTCATCAGGGGCCGCAGACAACGGGGTCTGCCAAGAGAAGCCGGCACACCGGCCGATGAAACCCGCAGATCTCTTATCCAACAACAAGGCGGAACTCAGACATGGACAACAACACCCGGATCGACTTCATCTATCTCTCCGAGCAGGACATGGTTCGTGCCGGCGTCACCGATATGGCGGCCTGTGTGGACACCATGGAGGAGATGTTTGGTCTCCTGCATCATGGCGACTACCGCATGGCGGGCCCCAATAATGATTCGCACGGGGCCATGATCATGTTTCCCGAGGAATCGCCCTTTCCCAACATGCCCAAGCCCACCGCCGACCGTCGCATGATGGCCATGCCGGCCTATCTCGGCGGCAACTTCTGCACGGCAGGCGTCAAGTGGTACGGCTCCAACATCGCGAACAAGGAAAAGGGGTTGCCTCGCTCCATCCTGATGTTCACGCTCAGCGATGCCGACACCGCCGCGCCATTGGCGTACATGTCGGCCAACCTGCTCTCGGCCTACCGCACCGGCGCGGTGCCGGGCGTCGGCGCCCGCCATCTGGCGCGCAAGGATTCGAAGGTCGTGGGCATCTTCGGGCCCGGCGTGATGGCGCGGACCTCGCTAGCCGCCTTCATTGCCGCCTGTCCGCAGATCGACACCGTCAAGGTCAAGGGCCGCGGGCAGAAGAGCCTCGACGCCTTCACCGACTGGGTCCGCGAGAACTACCCGCAGGTCACCACCATCCAAGTGGTCGACGACATCGAATCGGTCGTGCGCGATTCCGACATCGTGACCTACTGTGCCTCGGGTGAAGTGGGCAACCCCGACGACTACCCGATGGTCAAGCGTGAGTGGGTCAGCCCGGGTGCCTACCTGGCCATGCCGGCCCCGTGCAACTTTGACGCCGGCATGGAAGCGCCGGACGTGCGCAAGGTGCTCGACAACACCGGCCTGTACGAGGCCTGGTACGAGGAAGTGCCCAATCCTGCCCACAACTACATTCCGCTGGTCGGCATGAAGTTCATGGATATGATCGAGGACGGCAGCTTCTCCGGCGATGCCCTCGAGGATCTGGGCGCGATCGTGGCCGGCGATGCGCCGGGCCGCCAGAACGACGACGAGATCATCATGATGTCGGTCGGCGGCATGCCGGTCGAGGACGTGGCCTGGGCCACCGTGGTCTATCGCAAGGCGATCGAGCAGGGTATCGGCGTCAAGCTCAACCTGTGGGACGAACCGCTGCTGCGCTGAGGGCCACCGCACGACCTGCCGGCTCGCCCCACAAGGCGACGCCGGTTCCCCCTCTCATTCCCAACAGGACAACACCATGACCAAGATCGTCAAAGTCAAGACAGGCTCCAAGTTCGAGGAACACGCCAGCTACTCGCGCCTAGTGGCCGTCGACAACTGGATCCTTGTGTCCAACACCGCCGGCCGCAACCCCGACACCAAGGAAATCCCCGAAGACGTGGGCGAGCAACTGCTGCAGGTCTTTGCCAACATCGAAGGCGCGCTCGGCACGGTGGGCAGCGGCCTGTCCGACATCGTTTCCGCGAAGATCTTCATCCAGAACCCGGCCGATACCGAAACCGTCATGACCCTCTTCGGCCAGAAGATGCGCGGCGTCGATCCGTCCATCACCGTGACCTGCCCTCCGCTGGGCTCCGAGGCCTACAAGATCGAGCTGGAAGTGACCGCCTATCGCGGCGCCGGCAGCGCCGACATGGAGAGGATCGACACCTCCGCCCAGTAAGGCGGCCCGCTCGCCCTTTCCGGTGCGACTGGCCTGCATGGCTGGTCGCATCCGTTTTGTCGACACCCCGATTCCTCAAGGACTTCCTGCCATGGCACCGACAATAGCGCCTGTTCAAACGTCCAGCGACTTTCCTGCATCGACGACCGTGGTGATCATCGGGGGCGGCATCATCGGTCTCACTGCGGCCCTGGCGCTGTCGGAACGGGACATTCCCGTGGTCGTGCTGGAAAAGGGGCACATCGCGGGCGAGCAGTCCTCCCGTAACCTGGGCTGGATACGCAAGACCAGCCGCCATCGGGAGGACGTTCCCCTGGCGCTGGCGGCGGATCGGCTCTGGGCCGGCATGGCCGAGCGAGTGGGCAACGATGTCGGCTATCGCCGGTCGGGGATCATGTTCCTGGCCCGCACCGCCGAGCAGTTGGCCGTGCACGAAGCCTGGCTGAAGTCCGTGGACTCCCTGTCCCTGGACTCGCAGCTGCTCGGCGCCCGGGAAATCGACAGCCTGGTCCCGGGCGGCAGGGGAAAATGGGCCGGCGGCATCTATACCGCCTCCGACGGCCGGGCCGAGCCCACCCTGGCGTCCAGCGCCATCGCCAAGGCCGCCATGGCCAAGGGGGCGGTGATCGTCGAAAACTGCGCGGTGCGTACCCTGTCGATGTCGGGCGGCGAGGTCAGTGGCGTGGTGACCGAGAAGGGCGAGATCCGCTGCGACCAGGCGCTGCTGGCCGGTGGCCTGTGGTCGCGGCGTTTCCTGGGCAATCTCGGTGTCTCGCTGCCGACGCTGCCGTTGATCTCCTCGGTGTTCAGGACCGCGCCGATGGAGGGACCGACGGAGATCGCGGTGGGGGGGCCCGACTTCTCCTTCCGCAAGCACAAGGGCGGCGGCTTCATCGTCACCCAGCGCGGTGCACTCGACGCCCCCTTGATGCTGGATCACCTGCTGATCGGATCACGCTACCTGGGCGCGCTACGCTCCCAGCGCCACCTGTTGCGGATCTCGCTGGGCAAGCACTTCCTGCGCGACCTGGCGCTGCCCAGGCGCTGGCGAGCCGGCAAGCGGTCGCCCTTCGAGCGCGTGCGTACCATGGACCCGGAGGCCAATAACAGGATCAACGACGAGGCCCGGCGCAATCTCGCCGCCGCCTGGCCGGCCTTCGAGCGGGCCACCATGGAAGCGTCCTGGGCGGGCATGATTGACATCACGCCGGACTCCAATCCGGTCATCGGAGCGGTCCCTGGCGTGCCGGGGCTAAGCATCGCTTCCGGCTTCTCCGGGCACGGTTTCGGTACCTCGCCGGCGGCGGGGCAGCTGGCGGCCGACCTGCTGTCCGGTGCGGAGCCGATCATCGACCCGACACCCTACCGCTTCGAGCGCTTCTGAGAGGACGCGAGCTCAGCCATCGCCACCCTGCGGCGCGCCCTGCGACTATTGCCCCAGGGCGCGCCGCAGGGTGGCGGAGGGCGGTTCCCAAAACAGGCGGCGGTACTCGCGGCCGAAATAGCTCTGATGGAAGAACCCCTGGTTGGCAGCGGCATCGGCGATGCGCTGGCCAGGCTCCTGCAGCAGGCTTCGCCGCACTGCGTTGAGTCGCAGCGCGCGCAGGTAGTGTACCGGCGACTGCCCGGTCTCCACCTGAAAGCTGTACTGCAGGGTGCGGCGTGAGATCTTCAACTGGCGACACAGCGACATCATCGAGGGGGGGCCGTCCGGCTGCACTTTGGTCAGCGCCTGGCAGCGATCCACAATATAGCGCCGGGTACGATAGCTGGCATCGTCGAGTTTCGGCGATCTCGAGCAGTCGCTCAGCAGCAGCTCGACCCCCTCCTCGAGCTGGTGAGTGGACACCTGCTGAAGCTCTGGCGATGGGCCGCCTAGCGCTTGCGTCGCCAGTAGATAGTCCGTCATGGCCCGCCATTGCTCTCTGACGCCGGCAAGCAACGCCGCCGGTACCTCCAGGGTGCGAAGTCGCCGCTCGTCTCGCTCCAGCCAGCCATAGTGGTGGCGATCGATCGACACGACCAGCAGGTCATAGCGTCCCGGCGCCACGCTCCAGAACTGCTCGCAACGCGGCAGCACCGTGATGGCGTCGGCGTCAAACAGCGCATCATTCCGCCGGTGGATCGGTAGGACCAGGTGCCACTGGGTTTCCGGGAAGTGCATCGATTGCGATAGGCCCAGGTTGGCGCTCTCGCGGAACAACCGTACCCCTCGACCGGTGACATCGACGATATCGCCGGAGAAGTGTCCCTCCTCGATCTGATTGAATTCCTGCTGCCAGCCATCCAGCCGCTGGGCATGCTCGGTGACATCTTCGCAGTGATGGAGCGCGATGGTCATACGACACGCCTCCTGTGCTTGTTGTTTTCGTTAGGGTGACACTACCGGTAGGGGGTCAACAGCGCTTGAGCAGACAGAACTGCTTCTTGCCCCGCTGCACGATCCAGTAGCGATCGAAGAGCGAGAAGGCGTCGCCGAGGCTGCCCTGCCGGACCCGCTCGCCGTTGACGCGCACCGCGCCCTGCCCCAGCAGCTCGCGCGCCTGGCGCCGGGAGGGCGCCAGCGCCGCCGACACCAGGGCCTCCTCCAGAGAGCATTCGGTGGCAATCGTCACGCAGCGCAGGCCATCGAGCTCGAGTTGCTCGAGTTCCTCCCGCGAAAGGGTGGTCACCTCGCCGCTGAACAGCGCCGCCGAGATGCGCTGTGCTGCTCCCAGGCCCGCCTCGCCGTGCACGAAGCGGGTGAGCTCCTCGGCCAGGATGCGCTGGGCCGCGGGCCGGCCCTGTGCCCGGCGGTCCTGCGCCTCGATCTCCTCGATCTCGTCACAGGAGAGGAAGGTGTAGTAGCGCAGGAAGCGATAGACGTCGGCATCGTCGACGTTGAGCCAGAACTGGTAGAAGTGGTAGGGCGAGGTCTGGCGCGGATCGAGCCATATCGTGCCGCTCTCAGTCTTGCCGAACTTGGTGCCGTCGGCCTTGGTGATCAGCGGCAGGGTGAGGCCGAACACCTGCTCGCCATTGAGACGGCGCACCAGGTCGATGCCGCCGACGATGTTGCCCCACTGGTCGTTGCCGCCGATCTGCAGTCGGCAGCCCAGCTTTTGGTTGAGATGGGTGAAATCCCGGGCCTGCAGCAGCCCATAGCTGAACTCGGTGAACGACATGCCCTGCTCGGCGCGCTCCAGCCGCTGGCGCACGGACTCGCGGTTGATCATGGCGTTGACCGAGAAGTACTTGCCCACGTTGCGGAAGAAGTCGACGACGTTGATCTCGCGGAGCCAGTCGGCGTTATTGACCACCCTGAGCGCGCCGTCGAGATGGGGCGTCATGAGCCGCTGGATCTGCTGGCCCAGGTCGTCGACCCAGCACTGCACCGTCTCGAGCGAGTTCAGCCGGCGCTCGGTGGCCTTGAAGCTGGGGTCGCCGATCATGCCGGTGGCACCGCCGATCAGCGCCACTCCCCGGTGGCCGGCGTCCTGGAAGCGCTTCAGCATCAGCAGCGGCACCAGGTGGCCGATATGCAGGCTGCCCGCCGTGGGATCGAAACCGCAGTAGACGACCTGGGGCTCGCCGAAGGTCGATTTCAACTCCTCGGGGTGGCTCGACTGGGCGATCAGTCCACGCCGTTCAAGATCGTTCAGCAGGTCGCTGGCATCCATCGTCATGTCTTCGGCTCCGAAAGATTCTTCTCTCGGACAGGAGGCTAGCGGTCGGTCTCGGTGGGGGCGATATCCTCAAAAGGACAATTTCCGATATCGCCCTCTCGTGCCACCAGCGTGACGGCATGATTCAGGAACAGCCGAAACAGCTCCCCTCGCGAGCCGATGCCGATGCGGGCGTAGAGACGCTTGCGGTGATTCTTGACGGTGCCCGGGGTGATCTCGAGCCGCTCGGCGATCTCGTCCGGTGCCAGCCCCTGCACCATCAGCGCGGCCACCTGTCGCTCGCGCGTCGTCAGCAGCGCCTCGCCGAAGGTCGCGAGCGCACGGGTCAGGATCTCTTCGGGATCATCCTCACCGCTCGCTGCTCGGGCCAGAGTGAATGGATCGCTCGCCCAGTGCTGGCGGCAGAGCGCGGCGAGCAGCTCGAAGCGTTCATGTAGCCGCCGGCAGTCGTCGTCGGAAAACGACCGCCGCTCGTCGATGAGCCCCAGGTAGATGACGATCCAGCGGGCGTCGTCGATGCGCACGGCGAGGCACAGCTCGTCTCGCCAGCCGGTCTGGCGATAGAAGTTCTCCACGTACTCCTTGTTGACGCGGTCGAGGTCGAGTTCCGGAGACGCCAGCACATCGGCGAAACGGAAGACGCCTTCCGCGCGCCGGCGGTCGAGGGCAACCAGGAAGGGATCGCCCTGCCATGCCTGCATCAGATAGCGCTGGAACAGCAGTTCGCGCTGTTGGGAGAGGGAGTCGAACAGGTAGATCGGGTGTCGGCCCGGGCGATGGCCGAGGATCACTGCGCAGTCGAACTCGACGAGCTCGCGCAACAGGGCGACCAGGCTCGCGGTGAAGCGCGTCGAGCGCAGCGTCTCGACGGCGTGGGTCAGCATGATGGTCAGGCGATCGCTCACGTTCGATGGTCTACCCCGACGGTCAGTCGGTCATGTCCGGCTCGAAGAGCCCCGTCTTCATCCGGAACTTGACCCAGAATAGCGCGATCACGGCGACGATGCCGAGCACCACCCCGAGCAGGGTGTAGACGGTGGCCGTCATTTCGGGCGACGGCGAGGCATTGGCGGCCACATAGCCCATGCCGATGATGCCGACGATCTGCGGCACCGGGTAGAGCGGCGTCCGGTAGGGGCGCACGTGCTGCGGCTTCCTGACGCGCAGCACGATGACATTAATATGGGCCACGATATAGGCCAGCAGCCAACTGGTCGAGGCGCCGATCAGCAGCATGATGATGTGGTCCGGGCTGACCAGCAGAAACGGCGTCGCGACGATCGCCGCCAGGAACAGGATGCCGATCCAGGGCGTGTCGAAGCGCGCATGCCGCCGGCCCATGATACCGAACGCCTGGCCGTTGTCGGCCATCCCGGCGAGCATCCGGGGCACCGAGGCGAGCACGGTATTGACGGTGCTGCAGGTGGCGGTCAGTCCCATGACGGTGGCGATGATCAGCCCTGCCTGGCCGAAGACGCCGTCGACCAGGTCCAGGTAGGGCAGCGGCGACGTCGTCAGCGTCTCCTGAGAGAGATAGCGCCCGGCGCCCAGGCAGAACAGCGCGAACAACACGAAGATGACGATCAGCGACACGAACATCGCCCGCGGCACGCGACGTTCCGGCTGGCGGATGTCCTGGATCAGCGGGCAGATGAACTCGCAGCCGACGAACATCCACATCGCCAGCGCCGTCAGGGCGATGAAACTGCCGTCGGAGATACCCTCGAGCCCCCAGTCGATGCCGGCCGCCGCCTGCGCGACCGATGTCGAGGGCGTGTCCAGCAGTGCCGTGGCACCGACCAGCAGGATGGCGGCGATCATGGCGAAGGTGAACAGGTTCTGCAGCTTCGCGAAGACATCGGTGCCCAGGATGTTCAGTACCGCCAACCCGAACAGCAGCAGCAGCGGAACCAGGTGGGGGGGAAGCACGCCGGGGAACAGCGTCTGCAGGAGGGCATCGACCAGGATCAGCTCCGCCGACAGGCCGAACATCGCCACCACCACGTAGCCCGCGAACACCGACACGATCGCCGGGAAATGGCCGATGGCCTTCTGGGTATAGGTCGCCAGGGTCCCCGACGACGCGGGATACATCAGCGAGAGCTCGGAAAAGCTGATGGCATTGCAGAAGGCGAAGACCAGGGCCAGCCCCATCGCCGCCAGGAAACTCAGCCCCCCGAGGCCGAATCCCGTCAGCGCCGAGGCCATCGCTCCCTGCACCACGACGCAGCCGACGCAGATGGCGATCATGGTCTTGAAGCCGATGCCCGGCGCACTCGAGCGGTGGTGACTCGCTTGGGCGCTGGCGCCTCGAGCGGGCGTCGAGTCGATCATTGCGTATCTCCTAAGGCCTGTTGTTGCGGTTGTCATGCCCGACTCACCGCACTGGCACGGTGAGGACTTACGCAAGACTGAGCTCAACGCCGCCCGATGTCTTGACTGTGCTTGACAGTCAGTTGTCGCTCAACGCCGACTAGCATGACGATCGGCCTGGCGTACCCAGCTATCTAGGGTCTAAGGGATATAGCCGATCTTGGGGGATAAAGGCGCCGATAGACGCCCTCTGTGAGGGGGTGTCAACCTTGTGGTCGAAGGCTATCCGCACCGCCCGCTGACGTATCTCAGGGGGATATCATGTCGAAGTGTTCATAGCTCCATCCTCTAAAGGTATGGAGCCTCCGGAAATCTCGGCATGATTCGTTTCATGCTCGTCACCCTCCTCATCATCACTCGAAAACGTCACCGTCGTTGGCCAGTGCGAAGTTGCCCTCATAGGCATCCGTCATCTCCTGGATCAGTGTATCCTCCGGGGCGCCCAGGAAGAGGGGATGGATCATCACCAGCAACTCGGGATCGATCTCCTCGGCGATGTCGGCGAGCTGCCGGGTCGTGGTATGGGCATCCAGCATGTAGCCCTGCCACTCCTGGGGCAGGGTTGCCAGGCCGGTCGTCGACATAACCTCGTGGAGCAGGATGTCGGCACCCTGGGCATGCTCGATCAGGTTGGGGGTCGGGCGGGTATCGCCGGAGATGACGATGGTCATGTCCGGGGCCTCGATGCGGTAGCCGAAGGCTTCGCCCGCCTCCCAGGTGCCGTGATCCACGTCGAAGGCGGTAATCGTCACATAGCGGTCCCGGTAGACGACGCCCGGCTCCGAGGCGAGCTCCTCGACGATGCCCGTATAGGGTGCCTCCTTGCCGATCGGCAGGCTGCCCAGGCGGTGCCGTATATCGGGTTGATATGCTTCAATCGCCCCCTCTGCGACTGTTCGGGTACCGGGAGGCCCCCAGATTCGCACTGGGTGATTACGCTCGAGCACCCAGCCACGCAGCAATAGTTCCGGAATTCCCAATATATGATCGCTGTCCAGGTGCGTAAGAAAGAGTTTATCCAAGTAGGTGGGTAGAACGGTGCCAGGGTATTTCGAAGTGTCAGGAAATATCCCACCCCCATCATCACCGAACTTTCCCAGGACTTCCATGAAGCCGGCGCCGGCGTCGAACAGATAGACCTGCTCGCGGTCGACGATGACGGCCGTCGAGGTGCCGCTGCGACCCTCGACGATATCGGGGGTGCCGGTACCCAGGGTGACCACGCGAGTCGGGGCGCTGAGGTCGTCGGCCGAGACCCGGTCAGCGGGTGCCGTCGTAGAGGACTGATCGCCCGCCGCGGCGACATGGCCTGTCGACAGCGCCAGGGTGACGAGCGAGGTGGTGGCGAGGGGCAGGAGGCGTGAGGAAAGCAATGCACGGAGCCGCATGGGGGAACCTTTCTGGTTGTTGGTTTATGGATCTTGTCAGTGAATGCCCTGCAGCGGGCCGTTGTCTTGTTTCAGCTTGCCAACGGGATTGACCCAGCATGCCAGCCGAGGTCGCAGGCTCGACGATCCATCCGGGGCAGAATAGTCCTCGACCCATGCCAAAGGGGGATGGCCAGACGCGAGAGGGGGTAGTCATAATGGTTGCATCAACAACCATAATCACTCGAGCGGAGAAGCCCATGCTCCCTTCACACGCTTCCCAGCCGGCGTTCGATTCCTGGCTGTCGTCCCTGCGCCGTGTCTGTGGCAGTTTTGACTCCCAGCCCCCGGAGCGCAACGTCCCCTTCCACGGCGAGGTTGGCTCCCTGACGACCTGTGGCCTCGAAGTGGCAGAAATCCGCACCAATGCGAGCTGGATCGCTCGGCGCCGGCGGGATGTCGAGCACGATGACGATCGCTATTGCTTCCTGATCGTGCAGCGTCGTGGGCGGGCCGGTATTCGCCAGCAGGGGCTCGACCTCGAGTTGCACCCCGGCGAGATGGCGCTGGTGGATTCGGCGCGAGCCTGCGAGATCCTGCCCCGCGGGTTGATCGAGCATGCCTCCTTCCATATGCCGCGGGCGGAGCTGGCGGCCCGTCTCCCCCGGCGGGAGGTGCCCTTCGGCAAGCTCTCGACCGCAGGCCCCGGCGGGCAACTGCTGCAGCTAATGGTCAACCGCATCGTCTCCCGGCAACTGGTCGGGGATACCGCCCACACCGAGGGGGAAGGGATCAGCGAGGCGCTGATCGCCCTGCTCGTGCCCTTGACCCAGGGGCTGGGCCAGGAACGGAGCCCGGAAGCGGCCCTCGACCTGCTCTATCAGGGCGCCTGCCAGTTGATCGACCAGCAGCTCCAGGATCCCGACCTGACCCCGGCCTCGCTGGCCGAGCGGCTGAACGTCTCGCTGCGCCAGCTCTACCGCCTGTTCGAGGCCCACGACGATACCGTGTGTCGCCATATCCAGCGCCGTCGGTTACAGAGCTGCGCCGAGATCCTCGCCAGCCCCGGCCAGGCGCATTGCTCCATCACCGAGATCGCCTATCGCTGGGGCTTCACCGATTCGGCGCATTTCAGTCGTGTCTTCAAGAAGGCCTATGGCGAAGCGCCGCGGGACTATCGTCGTCGTCACTGCCTGCACTGAGGCCCACTTCCAGGACGCCGAAAAAGGCGCCTGATCATGGACCAGGCGCAAGGACGGAGAGAACGTCAGTAGGCGATACACACCGACTTGAGCTCGGTGCAGGCTTCTACCGCCTCGCGACCGAACTCGCGGCCGATGCCGGACTGCTTGACGCCACCGAAGGGTAGACTGGCGTCCAGGGTCACGTGGGTGTTGACCCACACCGTGCCCGCCTCGATGCGCGGGATCAGGCGCATGGCCTGGCTCAGGTCGTTGGTCCACAGGCTGGCGGCCAGGCCCAGGTCGCTGTCGTTGACCATGGCCAGCCCCTCCACGACGTCGTCGAAGGGAATCACCGACAGCACCGGCCCGAAGACCTCTTCCCGGGCCACGGTCATCTGCTGGGTGACCCCGCTGAGTACCACCGGCGAGACGTAGAAGCCTTGCTCAGGAACGGCGGCACCGCGTAGCACCCTGGCACCTTCCTTCTCGGCTTGCTCGATATGGGCCAGTACGCTGCGCTGATGGCGCTGCGAGACCAGCGGATTGACGGTGGCCCCGGCATCCAGCCCGGGGCCGGCCTTCATACCCTGGATGGCTTGATGCAGGCGCTCGCAAAAAGCGTCGTGAAGAGAGCGATGCACGTAGAAGCGTGAAGCGGCGGCACACACCTGGCCTTGATTGAGCAGCCCCGCCATCAATGCCCCGTTCACTGCCTTGTCCAGGTCGGCGTCGGCCAGCACCAGCATGGGGTTCTTGCCGCCCAGCTCCAGGGAGAAGCGGGCCATGTGGTCGACGGCGGCATGGCCGATCTGCTTGCCCACCGCGGTGCTGCCGGTAAATGTCACCTTGCGGATATCGGGATGCTCGGCCAGGCGCTGGCCGGCGATGGAGCCGGCGCCCACCACCACGTTGAAGGTGCCGGCCGGCACGCCTGCCTCAATCGCCATCTCCGCTAGGCGCAGCGCGGTCAGCGGGGTCTCGGTGGAGGGCTTGATGACGATGGAACAGCCCGCCGCCAACGCCGGGATCACCTTCCACAGCGCGATCATCATGGGGAAGTTCCAAGGCACGATGCCGGCGACCACCCCGATTGGCTGGCGCAGGGTATAAGCATGAAAGTCGGCGTTCTCCGGCACGCCGATGGAGACCTCGGTGGTATGGCCTTCGAGCTTGGTGGTCCAGCCCGCGGTGTAGCGCATGAAGTCCACGGAGAAACCCACGTCGATCATCTGCGCAATATTGATCGACTTGCCCTGGTTGAGGCTCTCGAGCTGGGCGAGTTCCTCGCCGCTCTGCTCCACCAGATCGGCGAAACGCAGCAGAATGCGCTCGCGCTGGGCCGGCGACAGGCCACGCCAGTCGCCGTCATCGAAGCGCTGCTTGGCCACGGTCACGGCACGGTCGACGGTGGCTTCGTCGGCCAGGCCTAGGCGGGTCAGCGGTGTGGCGCTGGCGGGGTCGAAGACCTCGGCGTGGCGGCCGCTACCGGGAATGTGTTCGCCGTCGATGAAGGAGCCTGAGGCCCGCGAGAGGAAGGCCTCCACTTCGGGAAGCCGTGAGATCATGGAATCGGTCATTGTGTGCGCCTCTTGTCAGGGTACAGCGGCCTCGACGGCCGGTAGCCGGTTATGCCTGGTTATGAAGCTAGCAGCCCTTCAGGGCCATGGCTTGTCCCTGGGTGCCGTGGAGATGACTCCACCTGCCAGGGACTCCAGGAGGCTGCAGTGCCCTGGTTCACTTGATGAATTCGACGATTAGAAGAAGACTCCGAGGATAAACTGGGCATGCAGGCTTGTGCCGTCCCCGCCCAACTGGGTGCCACCCTCGGCGGCCGAGCGATCCGGGTCATACCAGCCCACCAGGGGTGAGACATAGAGCCATTCGGTGGGCATCCACTCGGCATACAGGTTCAGCTCGCGGCCGCCCATGTCGGGCCGATGGGTGGTATCGCGGCTATCGAAATCGAAGTACAGGGCCCCCAGGCTCAGCTGCTCGCTGGGCTGGGCGCGCAGGGCGAGATGCCAGACGTCGGCATTGGTGTTGAAGGGGCCGGCATAACTGCCAGCGACTTCCCCCTGGAACCAAGTGCCATAGCCTGCGGTGTTGCCATAGAAGAGGGGGTCCCACTCCTCCGAGAAGCGGGTGAAGCGCAGCGCCACCTCCGGCTGCCAAGGCACCTCTTTGAAAGCATAGGAGGGTTCCAGGTACCAGGCGTTCTCCTGGGTTGTCTTGTCCTGGTGGGCGTATTCGCCACGCAGTGACAGGGCGTCGCCGAGTGACTGCTCGACGCGCAGGCTAAAGGTATCCATCCCGTCACGCTCAAGTTGCGTAGACGTGGCGAATCGCTCCTCCACGTCCAGCCCCCTGAGGTAGAGGAGTTCCACGAGGCCACCGGTATGGCGCCGCTGTACGGCCAGAGCGCCGAACTCTGTCTCGGCCTGGGCGGCGTTGTCGGAGGCGATCCATGCCAGCTGGTGCGTCCAGGTGTCGTTGGAGGCCTTGATCGAGGCGGTCTTGTCGAAGGCCTCGCGACCGGCGAGATAATAGGCCCCGCCACGGTCGAAGTCATCGCCGAGGGTGTCGCCGAAGCTGAGTCCGTCGCTGGCGACGAGGAAACCATTGCCGAAGGTAATCACCTGGCGACCCGCCGAGGCGTCTAGGCTCCAGGACGCATTGCCCAACCGAACCCGATCGTGACGATAGCCCAGGTAGGCGTCCTCGATGTCGACGTCTTCTTCGCCTCCGGTGGCAAAGCCGCCGGCATCGCCATCGCCACGCGTAAAGGTTCCCATGACACTGAGCTGACCGTAGAGGCCGCCATCGTCGAAGGTCCGCGGGGCGAGTTCGAGCCCCAGCTCGGCGAAGCCTTCCTGCCAGCGGTGGCCTTCGTCTCGCCTGTTGCCGAAGAGATCGTAGCCGCTTTCGCTATAGAGGGACGCGGCTACCGCTGCGACATTCAGATTGATGGTGGAGTCGCCGACCTGCTCCACCTCGAGCGCCATGGCACTGATCGGCAGGCCGAAGGTGGCAGCCGCCATGCCTCCCGACACCATGACACTCGAGAATCTCAGGAAAACGCGACGCTTCAATTTTCTGGACATAGGGAGCTCTGCTCAGGAGGTTGTCGTTGTGATATGGGCATTCAGCCCTTGTCACGAGACTATCAAGCTCCGAATTGAAGCCGCTTGTATCGATCTGCCAAAATGTTGTCTCTCGTTGCCAAGATATTTTTTTATCGGTATTTCAATGCATTGGGCCGCGTCATCCCGTCTCTTGATATAGGGAGGGCGCTGCCTTGGGCGTGGGACTGGAGTCGATAGGGGAAGGCGGATCGTCTTCGACGTAAGTCGCATGGTGTCTTCCTTGTGGTTATGCCGCTCCCATGTAATAAGATGGCAACGTGTGTCATGCTCCTGCCTACCAGTGATCCGTATGGCCAGGTGTCAGGGACTTCCCATGTCGGGCCGTTGCCATCATCCGGCGCCCTTCCGCCATGATCTCAAGGCAGTTGCGATATCGAGTATCGAGGTTGACCATGCAAGTACTTGATCGGGGACCACAAGAAGAATGCTTCGAAAGCTGGCTCGGTGGGGTCAACGATATCTGTGGACCCTTCGCCGCCCGGGCCTTGGGCCGGCAGTTCGATGGCAGTATTCAGCGTATCGAGAGTTCGCTGGAGCTTGCCACGGTCAGTGCGTCTCATGTGCATGCGTATCGCACCGACAGGGAGCTGAGCGGTTGTGACGGCAAGCCCTACTTTTATGTCTTCCAGGCTCAGGGATGTGCCGACATGGAGCAAGGTGAGAACAGGGCCGCCATGTCGCCTGGCGATATCGTCCTGATCGATTCTACTCGACCATGCAACTTCTATTACGATGGTTTATCGAGCCAAATGTCCGTTATTGTGCCCCGAGAGTTGGTGGATCCACATCTGAGGGTTCCTCGCACGGCCTGTGGCACCAAGGTGCCAGCCGGCTCGATTGTTGCCAGCATGGCCAACAGACTCCTGCAAGAAGCCATCAAGCATCAGGACCTCAGCCACGGTGAAGGTGAGGCGATACTCGAGTCGATCGTCACCTTGATGCGGCCGATGCTGACCGGGCGGTATTCCGAGAACGATCAACATGATCGTGTCCTCGACAGGGCCATGATCTACATTGACCGCCATATCGGTGACTCATCCTTGAGTTCCGAGCAGATTGCCAAGGAGGTCGGCACCTCACCCCGGACGTTGTATCGGGCATTTGCCGGGCATGGCCATACGGTCGCGCAATATATTCGCGATAGGCGGTTGGAACTGTTCGCTTCGAGGATTCGGCAATCGTCCGGGAAAGTGCGACTCGCTATCATCGGCAGTGAGCTGGGTTTCTCCGACCCGAGCCATCTCTCGACGGCCTTCAAGGCCAAGTTTGGTATGCCGCCTCGTGAATATTTGCGCCAGTTCCATGAATACCACTGAGTTGAGCTTTGTCATTCTCATCATTGAAATGAGACTGAGCGGCCTAAGGTGACCTGTAAGACAATCACAGGGCCGATGGTGGCATCGGCCCTTCGATTGTCGTCAGTCCCTCTCGTGTCAAGACTGCGTAACAGCAGCGAAGTGCTTGATAAAGGTGTCGCTTTTTACGTCCCAGGTGATAGGCGTGCCTTGCTTGACGAACCAGGAGTCACCCACATGGTATTCGAGGGATTCTCCTGTGAGCTCATTGGTCAGCACTACCGTTCCCTCGACAACCGTGGCATGTTCACTGAAGGGATAGACGACTCGATACTTGCCCCCGGTACAACCAAAGACTCCGCAGCTGAGTGGGTCGCCGATATTGCCTTCCAGCATCTTGCTCGATGCCTGTGGGTCGCCCTCCAGTACCTCGGCGCCCATGTTGGCGACGCTGCCGATGCTTTCCAGATCACTATAGCCCTGCTTCAGTTTGAGAGGGATCATATCGTTGCTCCTGTGTTCCCTATTACTCACCGATCTCGCCGGTGGCATACATGTCGGCCATCACCTTCCAGTCTCCGTCATGCTGTTCCCAGACCATCAGGCTCTTCATGACGAAGTCCTCGCCTTCGGTTGGGGTGACATACCAGTTCACCCAGCTGATGACACCGTTCTCGCCGACAGGGCTAGCCTGGACCATGGTCAGTTCGGCGGCGTTGCTGGTATCCACGAGATACTTGACGAGATCGGTCAGTGACTCCATCCCGGTATAGACGTCAGGCGTGTCCTCACCGGTGATCCATGTCTCCTCGACATAGAGAGACTGGGCGATGCCCTCGTAGTCTCCCTCGCTCCACATCGACTCGACGGCATCGAGCTTGTTCTCGATCGCTTTCCTGTCGTCCTCCGATACGCCCACTTCGTTGGCATTCGTCGATGCGATGAAGAGGGAAAACAGCAGTGGCAGCACTTTCTTCATGAAATTGGCTCCTTTTTAGCGAAGTTGTTCGGCAGATTGTTCCAGGTAACAGATCACCGCATTGCGCTGTGCTTCGTTCTTCATGCCGCCGTAGGCCATCATGGTGCCGGGTGCATATTCCATCGGGCTGGCCAAGAACTTGCTCAACTCTTCAGGGGTCCATTTGGTGTCGAGTTCTTCCAAGGCCACCGAGTAGGTGAAGCCCCGTGCGGTGCCTGCATCGCTACCGACGACTCCGTAGAGGTTGGGCCCGACGGCATGGGTTTCACTGGCACCATTGGTGTGACAGGTGCTACAGGTAGAGAAGGCCTGCTTGCCTAGATCGAGGTCGCAGTCACTGGAGGCGAATACAGTCGAAACAATCCCCAATGAGCAAGACAAGCCCAGCAGCCAGCAGGCAGCCTTCAAGGTCTTCATGCGCTTGCTCCCTCTTTCAGTAGCTCTGCCACCTGTTCGGCGGCCAAGGCCCCGGATTCGATGGCTCCGTCGATGAACCCACGCCAACCGCTGGCGATATCCGCGGTCGCAAAATGAATATTGCCTTCGGCTTGCTGCAGTTCCTCGAAGGACTCGGTCAACCAGCCTGGACGATACATGCACCAGGTGCCGAGGGAGTAGGGATCGACATTCCAGTCATAGCTGACGAAATCGATGACCTCGGCGTCGGGCAGGTACTGGTTGACGGCTTCCTGAACGGCAACGGCATCGGTGGTATCGAGCAATTCTGGTGAAGCGCCGAAGCCCACCAGGATCTGGCTGTCCTCGTCGTCGTACTCGGTCCAGACGAAGGTCAGCGGCATGTCCTGGGTGCCGTGACCGAACATCAGCGGATGCTTGCCCTTGATGCGAGCATAGAGCTTGACCCCTGAACCGGTATGGCGCTGCCGGCTGATCTCCATCTTGGTGTTGGAAATGGCGGGCGTATACTCGATCGTCGAGATCACATTCAGTGGCACCGCCAGGATCAGCTTCCTGCCGACATAAGTCTCGTTTCTGACGGTGGTTACTTGCACGTGATCATCCGTTTGCTCGACGCTCTTGACGGGCTGGCCGGTCTTGAACTCCGCTTTGCTGTCCTCGTGCATTTTGGTCAACAGGGACTTGGTGCCTCCCTCGAAACGGAAGCGTCCCAGGTTGTCCCACATGAAAAACTGGTTGAAACCAGCCAGCGCAATCCAGCGGAGCTGATCCAGATAGCTGCTGGTGTCCGTCGGACTGTGACCATTGATGGCGGCAAAACCGTTAAGCAGTACCTTCTGTTCGGCCGAGACATCCAGTTGTTCGATCGCTTCTTTGGCGGTCAGCCTGTCGAGCCCCTTGTCATCGGGAACGAACAGTGGGCTATAGGGGCGGGGCAGTGCCTCCCGGGCGGGAGCAAAGTAGGCCTCATTGGCCTCGTACATTACTTTCCAGTAGTCGTCCGGTGACCCCCCCCTTCGATGGCCTGGCTCGGGGTACCAGACGTACTGGCTGGCGCTGAAGGCAGCGCTCTCCGTGATCGGGATCTGATAGCGCATCTTCTCGGCCCAGACATGGGGCTGTCCCCAGCCGATCCAGGTGCCCCCCAGATCGATGTCGTGGCCGGCGAAGTGGCTGGTGAAGCACCGTCCTCCCAGCCGGCTGCTGGCCTCCAGGTGCAACACCTTCAGGCCGGCCTGACTGGCGTTGCGGGCGGCCGTGACACCGGCAAAGCCGCTGCCCACGACGATCACGTCATAAGTGCCATCGTCTTCGGCGCTTTGGGCGCTCGAGGAAAAGCCAAGCGTTCCCGCGGCTACGCCTCCTGCCACCATGGCGCTAGAAGACTTCAAGAAGGCCCGACGATTCAATGTGTTGGTCATCATTGTTCTCCGTTGCGGGGTTATAGTTATGGTGGTCACGATCAGCCACTCTTCATGACGGTATCACCTGTGGAGTGGTGTCGTTTGTGCTGGCTTGCCAAAGAGTTGCCACTCCTTGCCAAGATGGAATATCACTTATGTTTCAATGTATTGTGAACGGGTCGGCAGTTGGTGGGGAGGGTGGCATCATTCTCTCGGTGATGCCGTGATCAGCGGGCGGGGCCGTTCGGGACAACCCCGATAAGCCGGCACGACTCGGAGAAGTGAGGGAGTTTTCGAAGGACCGGTAAGTGAGGGGGGGGAACGCTCGGTCAGTGCCGCCGACACAGCGCCACCAGCCTGGCTTTCGAGGGCACCCCCAGCTTGGCGTAGGCGCGCTTGCGGTAGGTCTCGGCAGTGGAGAGGGCGATATCGAGCTCGGCCGCGGCGCTCTTCAGGGTGTGGCCGCGCAGCAGGAAGAGGCAGAGCTGGCGCTCGCGCTCGGAGAGCGGGGCGAGCACGGCGGCTTCCTCTGAGCTGGGCTGATGGTCAGCAGACCGCGCGTCGCCACCGTGGTGACGATAGTGGCGCCGGATCAGGTTGGCCAGCAGCGGGGCCAGGGCGTTGAGGCCGGCCAGGTCGGCGCGGGTGAAGGGACCGGCCTGGCTGCCCCGATAGAGATTGAGGTAGTAGGCGCCGGCCTCACCGGGAATGGCCAGCGAGACCTTGTCGACCAGGTCGGGAAAGGCGAAGAGATGGCTGCGGTAGGCCGACGGCATGGCCTCGGCCTGCATGGGCGTCAGCTCGGCCTCGCCGATGTCACCCCCGGCGTCCACCAGCCGGCGCAGCCGCTGGTAGTTGGGATCCTGGCGGAACAGGCCGCCAGCGTAGAGTTCGGCCAGGCGGTCGGCGACCCGCGGCGCGCGCTCGTTGGCGGCGAGCAGGCAGTCCACCGCGTCGTCGCCGGCGTAGGCGAAGATCATGCACTGCTCGATGCCCACCGCCCGGCGCAACAGGGCGAGCAGCTGCTCGTCGAAGCCCGCCTCGCCCAGGGTCGCCACGCAGGCGGCCAGGGCCGGCATCAGCTCGGGCCAGTCGAGGGTGGCATCGGCGCTGGGGTCGCTCATGGCGCGGACTCCTCGTGGTGGGGGGCGTGGCCTTGTCCCGGTTTCTACGGGACAGTCAGGCGTTCGCCGGCGGGGTAGGCTGGAGGCGGACTCGACAACAACCCCGACAGGAGAGTGCCCCATGCGACCCGCCGGCAAGGGCGAGCACGACTCGCTCTACTTCGATTATCCCCATTTCCCCTTCGTGCGTCCTCCCGAGCTCGCGGGCGAGGCGGTGCGCCACCGGGTGGCCATCGTCGGCGCCGGGCCGGTGGGCGTTACCGCCGCCCTCGAGCTGGCCCGCCACGGCATCGCCTCGGTGGTGCTCGACGACAAGGCCACCGTCAATGACGGCTCCCGGGCGATCTGCATCTCCCGCCACAGCCTCGAGATCCTCCAGCAGCTCGGCGTCGATGCGCCCTTCACCGCCAAGGGGCTGGGCTGGACCCAGGGGCGTACCTACTTCCGCGACCACGAGATCCTGCGCTTCCGGATGCCGCACTCCGAGCAAGAGCGCTACCATCCGATGTACAACCTCCAGCAGCAGTACATCGAGCGGTTCCTGATCGACAAGGCCGCGGCGAGCGAGCTGATCGAGCTGCGCTGGCAGAGTGCCGTGACCGGTGTGAGCCAGGACGACGACGGCGTGACTCTTCAGGTGACCACGCCCGAAGGGGATTATCGGCTCGAGTGTGACTACCTGCTGGCCGCCGACGGGGCACGCAGCGTGGTGCGCAAGGCCTTCGGCCTGGCGCTGCACGGTGAGGCCTACGAGGGGCGTTACGTCATCGCCGACGTGCGCCTCGAGTCCGACTTCCCCACCGAGCGGCGCGCCTTCTTCCACTCCCGGGCCGTGCCCGACTCCACCCTGCTGGTGCACAAGCAGCCCGACGACATCTGGCGCATCGACTACCAGCTCGGTCCCGACGAGGACCCGGAGGCCGAGGTGGCCGAAGCGCGAATCCGCGAGCGGGTCGGCCGGATCGTGCGCGAGGTGCTTGCGGAAGAAGGCGACTGGGAGCTGGAGTGGTGGAGCCTCTACAAGGCCTACACCCTGGCGCTGGACGACTATCGGCATGGCCGGGTGCTGTTTATCGGCGACAGCGCCCACCTGGTGCCGATCTTCGGCGTGCGCGGCCTCAACAACGGCCTGGCCGATGCCGCCAATGCCGGCTGGAAGCTGGCCTGGGTGCTGAAGGGCCTGGCCCCCGAGCGGCTGCTCGACAGCTACAGCCCCGAGCGGCGCGGCGCCACCCTGGACGTCTTCGCCAACGCCGGCAAGAGCACCCGCTTCATGACCCCGCCGAGCCGCGGCTACCGACTGATGCGCGATGCGGCCCTGGCCCTGGCGCTGCACAACGACTACGCCAGCGGCTTCGCCGACCCGCGCCAGGTCACCCCCTATACCTATGCCGAGAGCCCGCTGACCCCGGACGACGACCCCGGCTTCGCCGCCGGGCCGATCCCCGGGGCGCCGCTGGTCAACCGTCGCCTGGGTGAGAACGACTTCCTGCTCGACCACCTGGGCACAGGCTTCAACCTGCTGCATTTCAGCGCGACGGGAGGGGTCGAGCCGGCGCTGCAGCAGCGTATCGAGGATTTCCAGATGCAAGGCATCGACCTCACCCTGCTGCGCGTGGCCCGTGAGCCGGGCGGCGAGGGCGTGCTGGCCGATCCCGATGGCAGCCTCTTTGCTGGCTACGGCGCCGAGCCGGGCACGGCTTACCTTGTGCGCCCCGACCGTCATGTGGCGGCGCGCTGGAACTCTCTCGATCCCGCCGCCCTCGACCCTGCCCTGAACCTTGCACAAGGTTGGGCCCTGGAAGGAGAAAGATCATGACCGATACGACACTGCCCTTCGCCGACCTGGAGCGGGTCTACGAGCGCCTGGCCGAGGCCATCGACGCCCTGCCGGAGGCGCAGGAGAGCCACTTCCTCGCCCAACTGGCGCTGGCGCTGGCCCATCGGGTGCCCGATGTCGACCAAGTGATGGCCGCCATCGAGGAGGCCCGCCGCGGCGCTGCGGACACCGACTCCGGCTGATGATACCCGCTACCTATCCCATGCTGAGCCCTCGTGTAAGCGAGGGCTCGCTTCGTCGATGGCGCCTCGAAAAGACGGGGCCACCAAACACCATCGCTTGCGCTAGCCGGTATCCCGTGCCTTGGGCATGATCGTCGCGCGGCCGGTATTCACCAGCCCCCGATAGGCCAGCAGGGCCAGCACGCCACCCAGGCCGATGGCGATCGCCATGGTGTGGGAGGTGCCGTCGTGGAACTGACCGACCAGGGCGCCGCCCAGGGCGGCGAGGGTCATCTGCAGGAAACCGAACAGCGAGGAGGCCGAGCCGGCGCACTCCGGGTTGGGGGCCAGGGCGCCGGCCATGCTCTGGGGCATGACGATGCCGAAGCCGATCATGTAGAGCACGTGGGGGGCGATCACCGCCCAGGGCGAGTAGACGCCGAGCAGCGACAGGGCCGCCATACTCGCGCCGCTCAGGGCGCAGAGCCGGGTGGCGTGCCGGAGCAGGCGGTCGCGCCCCAGGCGGTGGCTGTAGCGGCCGCTGATCAGGCTGCCGCTGAAGAAGCCGCCGACGATCAGCGTGAAGAGCACGCCGTAGAGTCCTGGCGAGACCCCCATGAACTCGATGAGCACGAAGGAGGAGCCGGAGAGGAAGGCGAACATCCCGGCGAAGGCCGCGGCGTTGGTGAGGGTGTAGCCGACGAAGGCGCGCTGGCCGAGCAGCAGGCGGTAGTTGGCCAGGATGGCGCGGGGGGCGATCGACTGGCGGCGCTCGACGGGCAGGGGCTCGGGCAGCAGCCAGACGAGGATCGCCAGCATCACCACCGCATAGCCGGCCAGCAGCAGGAAGATCGATTGCCAGCCGAAGACCAGCAGCAGCCCGGCCCCCACCACCGGGGCCAGGGCCGGCGCCATGGCCATGGTGCTGGCCATGTAGGAGAGCACCCGGGCGGCCTCCAGGGGGCCATGGATGTCGCGCACCGCGGCGCGCCCCAGTACCGGCCCGGCGGCGCCACCCAGGGCCTGCAGGAAGCGTCCCGCCAGCAGCCACTCGACATCGGGGGCGAAGGCGCACAGCACGCTGGCCAGCAGGAAGAGGGCGAAGCCGGCGATCATCACCGGGCGGCGCCCGAAGCGGTCGGAGAGCGGGCCGCAGAACAGCTGGGCCAGGGCGAAGCCGGCCATGTAGAAGCTCAGGGTCAGCTGGACCCGGTCGGGCCCGGTGCCCAGCGCCTCGGCCATGGCGGGCATGGCCGGCAGGTACATGTCGGTGGCCAGCGGCCCCAGGGCGGTCAGCGCCGCGAGCACCGCCACGGTGGCGGGGGAGGTCAATCTCAGCAACCCGGCTCTCCTTGGGCACGGCGGAGGCCTCGCCGGACCCGGCAGACTGGTGAAGGAACGAGAGACGGGCGCGGCATCCTGATCGGGATGCCGCGCCCACTTTGTTAGCCCGCTTATTATACCTCAGCCGGCGTCGGGCTGCTCGCTCGGGGCGGCCCTCTGGAAAGCCTGCAGTGCCCGGCAGTTGGCGGTGATGCGCCGGATCCGCGGGTAGGGCGAGAGGTCGCACTCGAAGCGTTCGGCGTTGAACACCTGGGGCACCAGGCAGACGTCGGCGAGCGTCGGGGTGTCGCCGTGGCAGTAGTCGCCGCTGCCCGCCTCCCGGGAGAGCATCGCCTCCAGGGCGTCGAAGCCGGTGGCCACCCAGTGGCGGTACCAGGCCTGCTTGGCGTCCTCGTCCAGCTTGAGTTCGTGGACCAGGTACTTGAGCACCCGTAGGTTGTTGAGCGGATGGATCTCGCAGGCCACCTGCTGGGCCAGGGCCCGCACCCGGGCGCGTTCCGCCGGCTCCTGAGGCAGCAGCGCGGGGCTGGGGTGGACTTCCTCCAGGTACTCGCAGATCGCCAGCGACTGGGTCAGCACCGTGCCGTCGTCGGTGACCAGCGCCGGCACCAGCCCCTGGGGGTTGCGGGCGAGATAGGCCTCGCCACGCTGCTCGCCCTTCACCAGGTTGACCGGGATCTGGTCGTAGCCCAGGTCCTTGAGGTTCAGGGCGATGCGCACCCGGTAGGCGGCCGACGAGCGGAAGTAGCCGTAGAGCGTCGTCATATGCCGGTTTCCTTTGCTGGGGATCTCGGGCTCAGTGTGGCTGATATTTCACCACCTGTTGGTCGATGGCGCCGAAGATGCTCTTTCCCTCGCGGTCGAACATCTCGATACGCACCCGGTCGCCGAAGCGCATAAAGGGGGTGCGAACTTGACCATGAAGAATCTGCTCCACCATGCGCACTTCGGCCAGGCAGCTGTAGCCCACGCCGCCCTCGGCCACCGGCTTGCCGGGGCCGCCATCGGCGTCCGGGTTGGAGACGGTGCCGGAACCGACCACGGCGCCGGCGCCCAGGTAGCGGGTCCGGGCGGCATGCGCTACCAGCTGGGGGAAGCCGAAGATCATGTCGGGGCCGGCCTCGGGCTCGCCGAACTTCTCGCCGTTGAGGTGTACGGTGAGCGGCAGGTGGACCCGGCCGTCCTTCCAGGCGTCGCCCAGCTCGTCGGGGGTCACGCAGATCGGCGAGAAGCTGGAGGCGGGCTTGGCCTGGAAGAAGCCGAAGCCCTTGGCCAGCTCGCCGGGGATCAGGCCGCGCAGGCTGACGTCGTTGACCAGCATGAGCAGCTTGATGTGGCCGGCGGCCCGCTCGGGGGTGACGCCCATGGGCACGTCGTCGGTGATCACCGCGATCTCGCCCTCGAAATCGATGCCGTGCTCTTCGCTCACCGCCTCGATGTCGTCGGTGGGGGCGATGAAGCGGTCGCCGCCGCCCTGGTACATCAGCGGATCGGTCCAGAAGGTCTCCGGCATCTCGGCGTTGCGGGCCTGGCGCACCAGCTTGACGTGGTTGAGATAGGCGGAGCCGTCGGCCCAGTTGTAGGTGCGCGGCAGCGGCGAGTGCAGCTTGCCCGGGTCGAGGTCGAAGGCACCCTCGGCCTGGCCGGCGTTGAGGGCGGTATAGCGCTCCTCCAGCTTGGGGTTCAGGGTGTCCCAGTTCTCGATGGCCTGCTGCAGGGTGGCGGCGATGTCGGTGGCGCGCACGGCGCGCTTCAGGTCGCGGGAGACGACGATCAGTTCGCCGTCACGGCCTTGCTTGAGGGTCGCGAGTTTCATCTTGTCTCGATCCTTTCATCAGGGGCGAGGCCCGTTGCGCCTCGCTCGTTAGGTGTTGAAGGTTTCCCGGATCAGGCCTGGTTCGGGTCGAAGTGCGAGCGCAGGGTCGACCAGACATCCACGTAGTCGCGCTGGCGGAAGTCGGTGTCCAGCGCCGCTTCGGTGGGGTGGTAGACGTAGCGGCTCTCGAACATGAACGCGAGGGTGTCACCCAGGTATTGCGGCTCGAGCTCGGCGTTGGAGGCCTTCTCGAAGGTGTCGGCATCCGGGCCGTGGGGCGACATGCAGTTGTGCAGGCTGGCGCCGCCGGGCAGGAAGCCCTCGGCCTTGGCATCGTACTCGCCATGGATCAGGCCCATGAACTCGCTCATCAGGTTGCGATGGAACCAGGGCGGACGGAAGGTGTTCTCGGCCACCATCCAGCGCGGCGGGAACACCACGAAGTCGAGGTTGGCCATCCCCGGGGTGTCCGAGGGCGAGGTCAGCACGGTGAAGATCGACGGGTCCGGGTGGTCGAAGCTCACCGTATTGATGGCGTTGAAGTTGGCCAGGTCGTACTTGTAGGGGGCGTAGTTGCCATGCCAGGCCACCACGTCCAGCGGCGAGTGGTCGAGGCGGGTCTCCCAGAAGCGACCGGAGAACTTGGCCACCAGGGAGAAGTCGCCCTCGAGATCCTCGTAGGTGGCCACCGGGCTCTGGAAGTCGCGCGGGTTGGCCAGGCCGTTGGCACCGATGGGCCCGAGGCCGGGCAGCTCCAGGGGCTGGCCATAGTTCTCGCAGATATAGCCGCGGGCGGCCGGCTCGGCGTCGGCACGCCGCACCTGGAACTTGACGCCGCGGGGGATCGCGGCGATCTCGCCGTTGCCGACTTCCAGCTCGCCGAACTCGGTGCGCAGCCGCAGCGTACCCAGCTGCGGCACGATCAGCAGTTCGCCGTCGGCGTCGTAGAAGAAGCGCTCGGTCATGTCCTGGTTGAAGGCGTAGACGTGCACGCCGCAGCCGGTCTGGGTGCCGGCATCGCCGTTGACGGCGATGGTCAGCAGGCCGTCAATGAAGTCGGTGGGTTCCTCGGGCAGCGGGGCCGGGTCCCAGCGCATCTGGTTGGGGTCGGCGGCGGGCCTGGCCAATGGTGAGGTGTGAACCTGGCGGTTCTCCAGCGGCCGATAGGCGCTCTGCACCACCGAGGGGCGGATGCGATAGAGCCAGCTTCTCAGGTTCTGATGGCGCGGGGCGGTGAAGGCCGAGCCGGTCAGCTGCTCGGCATACAGGCCGTAGGCGCACTTCTGCGGGGAGTTCTGGCCCTGGGGCAGGGCGCCGGACAGGGCCTCGCTCGAGAAGTGGTTACGGAAACCGCTCTGATAGGTCAGTTGCTCAGACATGCCTGTGTCCTCGTTCGATACCATTAGCGTGATGGTGCGGCGTCTACAGGGGGCTGCGATGCCCCTTCCTCGGCGATGGCCATGGCTTCCTCGAGTACTGCCTGGTCGCCGATATGGTTGGCCAGCAGCAGGATCAGCCGGACGTTGATGCGTTCGCTTTCGGCCTCGCTGCGGTCGCGGTGAAGGTCGGTCAGCCTGGCGTAGAAGGCGTCCGGGGCGGTGAAGTTGGGGTTCAGCTCAAGCCGTGGCATGGCGGCCTCCCTCGGTGTCGGGCAGGGAATCGAGTCCGGCGCCCAGGGCGCGGGCCAGGGCGTCGTCGACGGCGTCGGCGGAGACCTCGGCCCAGCGGGCGGTGACGTGCTGGTCGGGGCGGATCAGGTAGCCGGCACCCGCGATGAAGCCGTAGCGCTCGCCGAGCAGGCCCGCGGTGTCTTCGATCACCCGGCTGCGTGGCAGTCGGGTCAGGGCCTCGGGGGCGGGACCCACGATCAGCGGATCCAGGTCGGGGCGGCGTTCGAGCAGCGGAGCCAGCTCGTCGGCCAGGTGGGCAGCCTTGCCGGCGTCCAGGCGACCGTCGAGCAGCAGCACGAAGCGATTGCCCAGTTGGTTGAGTAGCCAGGCGTTCCCTCCGGCCAGCTTCACTGGCGCATCCTTGGCCGGGCTACCGGGGCGCAGTTCGATGGGCAGGCCCTCGGCATCGGGGCCATTGAGCGGCGAGCCGTCGTAGCAGCAAGGCTTCGATAGCCGGCCACTGTTGACCAGGCTGCGGGCGAAGGGATAGCGCTCGGCGAGTTCCAGCACGCTGTCGCGGAACAGCCGGCTGACACGGCTCTTCGGCGTGATGAAGTCGGTAGAACGTGTCGAGTTGCGGATGTTCTCGGCGGCGCCGTGCTGGCGTTCGGTGTCGTAGGTGGCGAGCAGGGCCTCGGGGGCCTGGCCCGTGAGCACCCGGGCCAGTTTCCAGGCCAGGTTCTCCATACTCTGGATGGCGCCGTTGGCACCGCGGGCGCCGAAGGGCGAGACCTGGTGGGCGGCGTCGCCAACGAAGAAGACGCGTTGGTGAATGAAGCTGTCCATCTTGCGACAGCGGAAGGTGTAGACGCTGGCCCACTCGAGCTCGAACTCTACGTCCTCGCCGAGCATCGCCTGGACCCGCGGGCGGATGTTCGCTTCCTTCTTCTCCTCCTCGGGGTCGGCGTCCCAGCCCAGCTGAAAGTCGATGCGCCAGACGTTATCCGGCTGCTTGTGCAGCAGCACCGACTGGTTGGGGTGGAAGGGCGGATCGAACCAGAACCAGCGCTCGGTGGGAAAGTCGGCCTTCATGATCACGTCGGCGATCAAGAAGCGGTCCTGGAAGATCTGGCCCTGACATTCCAGGCCCAGCATGTCGCGGATCCGGCTGTTGGCCCCATCGGCTACCAGTAGGTAGTCGCAGGAGAGACGGTAGTCGCCGTCCTCGGTGGCCACCGTGATCCGGGTGTGTTCCGGCTGGCTGTCCACCGCGGTGACCTTGTGCTTCCAGCGCAGATCGATGTGCGCCTCCAGCTCGTTGGCGCGGTTTACCAGGTATTCCTCGAAGTAGTACTGCTGCAGGTTGATGAAGGCCGGCACCCGGTGGCCCTCCTCCGGCAGCAGGTCGAAGTCGTAGACCTCGCGCTCCTGGAAGAAGACCCGGCCGTGCTGCCAGGTGACGCCCTTGTCGAGCATGGGCTGGGCGGCGCCCAGGCGATCCATGATCTCCAGGGTGCGCTTGGCAAAGCAGATCGCCCGCGAGCCCACGCTGACGGTGTTGTTGTCGTCCAGTACGACGCTGTCGATGCCCTGTTGGGCCAGGTCGATGGCGGTAGCCAGGCCGGTAGGGCCGGCGCCCACGATCACCACCGGGCAGTGGCGCACCTCGTCACGGTCGAGTTCGGGGGGGCGCCGGTATGGGTAGACCGGGTTCTTGTAGGTGGTTGGCATGCAGTGCTCCCGTGATGCCGCTGGAGCCTGGCTCCAGCGGGCTTTCTCGAGTCTCGGGGAGGAGAGGGCTTACTGGTTCTCGACGACGTCCTGCAGCGAGTGCCACATGGCGGTGTCACGTTCGGCGGTCCAGATGCGCGGATCCGGGTACTCGCCGCCCGCCTCGTCGTAGCAACGGGTGATGTCGAAGGGCAGGCAGTGATCGAAGATGACCCAGTGGCCGTATTTCGGCTTGAGGCTGGCGTAGGTCTCGGCGTAGCACTCGGAGAGCGACTTGCCGGCGGCCTTGCCCGCCTTGACGCTCTCGTACATGTCGGCGAGGAAGTCGCGGGTGCCCTGGATGGCCTCCTGGCACTGCTCGGGCGTGGTCAGCGCCTCGCCGCGGCCCGGTACCAGCTTCTGCGGGTCCATGGCCTGCAGGCGGTCCAGGGTGGCGGGCCAGTACTCGTGGTAGGCGTCGCCGGTGTAGGGGGTAGCACCGTACTCCACCAGGTCGCCGGAGAACATCACCTTCTCCTCGGGCAGCCAGACGATGGTGTCGCCCTTGGTGTGGCCGCGGCCCAGGTGGATGATACGCACCTCGCGTTTGCCCATGAACACCGTCAGCTCCTCCTGGAAGACGATGTTCGGCCAGGTCAGGCCGGGGACCGAGTCGACACCCTGGAACAGGCGCGGGAAGCGGCCGACCTCGGAGTCGTAGTCCTGCTGGCCGCGCTCAACGATCAGGTCGTAGGTGTGCTGGCTGGCGTAGATGTTCTCGGCGTCGTAGGCGGAGGCGCCGAGCACGCGAACGGCATGGTAGTGGGTCAGCACCACGTGCTTGATCGGCAGGTCGGTGATCTCGCGGATCCGACGGATCACGTCCTGGGCCATGATCGGGGTGGCCTGGGTGTCGATGACCATCACGCTGTCGTCGCCAATCACCACGCCGGTGTTGGGGTCGCCCTCGGCGGTATAGGCGTAGAGGCCCTCGGCCAGCTTGGTGAAACTGACCTGCTTCTCTTCGGTATCGGCGTGGGACGCAAATTTCTTGCTCATGGGTTGCTCCGTTTATCGGCCGTCCGGGTTGCCCCGGTCGTCATGGGGGGTGTGTTCCGATGTTAGTTTCTATTGAAACTGTATGTCCACCCCCTTCAGCGTGGAATGGCGAGATCCGCCCTTGCGATTTTGATTAAATAGTTGATTTATATGTAGGTATCATGAGGCTTATACTTAAGTTCAGTCCCGTTTTCTCCTTTTTATAGTTGCATTGGATACTATCTGGAGGGCATGGTTGCCGGGCAACGCTGGTTTCCCGTGCAACGAAGTGGCGGGCAAGACCGGTTTCTACATAACAAAGACGGGCGGCATCCCCAGCCGCCGTTTGCCAAGACGGAGTGACGACAAGATGAAGCATGCAACCAAGCTCATGACGGGTATCCTGGCGTCGGCCATGCTGGGTACCCCCGCCCTGGCGCAGACCACCATCAACGTGAGCAGTTGGGGTGGCCCCAATCATGGCATCAACACCATCGTCTGGCCGACCTGGAAGGCCTGGATCGAGGAGGCCACCGACGGGCGCGTGACCCTCCAGGTCACCGAGGATCTGGGGCCGCCCGATGCGCAGATGGCGCTGGTGGCAGACGGCGTCGCCGACGCCAGCTGGATCTTCCATGGGCACATGTCCGGCCGCTTCGAGCTGACCCAGCTCCCGGAGTTCCCCACCTTCGAGGCTTTCTCCTCCGAGGTGGCCTCTGCCGCCTACTGGCGCACCCACCAGGAGTACCTGGCCCAGGCCGGTGAGCACCGCGGCCTGGAGGTCATGGCGGTGGGGGTGCACGGTCCCGGCCAGATCTTCACCGAAGAGCGGGTCGAGTCACTGGATCAACTCGCCGACCGACGTGTGCGTGTCGGTGGCGGGGTCATGGCGGACCTGGCCGACGCCCTGGAAGTCTCCGGCGTGGCGCTGCCGCCCACCGGCGTCTATGAGGCGGCGTCCCAGGGCGTCATCGACGGCGCCATGCTGACCCTCGAGGGGCTGCGCAGCTTCCGCGTGGCCGAGGTGCTCCCCCATACCCTGACCGTGGACGGTGGCTTCTATCGTGGCAGCTTCGCCATCGTCATGAATCCCATGGTCTGGGACCGGGTGTCGCCCGAGGATCGCGAGGCCATCCAGACGGTCTCCGGCGAGCGGCTGTCGCGCCTGTTTGGCTACATGATGGACGTCTCGGATGAGCGCGGCGTCGAGTTCGCCGAGGAGCTGGGCAACACCTTCACCCAGGCCTCCGAGGAGGACATCGCCATGCTGCGCGAGGTCTCCGACGAACTGATCGACCAGTGGGCCGAGGAGGTCGGTTCGGGCGAGCTGGAGCCCAAGGAAGCCCTGCAGTATTTCCGCGATCAGCTCGCCGAAGCGGCCAAGGAAGAGAGCATCGCCGCCGACGTCGATGCGTCGTAAGGACCCACAACCCGAGGCCTAATCATGCAGACCCCAACGACATCCTGGTCGCGTCTCGGTCGGGTCCTGCAGCTCACGCTGGAGGGGGTGGCGGGCGCCACCCTCTTCGCCTTGATGCTGCTGACCACCGCCGACGTGACCGGCCGTTTCTTCTTCAATTCGCCGATCCTCGGCAGCGTGGAGCTGACCCAACTGATGCTGGCGGCGGTAGTGTTCCTGTCGCTGCCGGTGGTGTGCTGGCGCGAGGAGCATGTCAGCGTCGATCTGCTCGATGCGATCTTCCCCAAGCGCCTAGTCTGGGTGCGCCAGTTATTGGTCAACCTGATCGTGACCGCGGCTCTTTGGGTAATGGCCGGCCGCGTCTGGGGGCTCGGTGTACGCGCCTTCGAATGGGGGGACGTGACCGAGTTTCTGCGCATTCCCGTTGGTTACCTGATCTACCTGATCGCCGTCATGCTGGGACTTTCGGCGCTGCTGACGCTGGGGCGTGCCCTGGGGTATCTGCTCGAGGGCGTCGGCATGGTCAAGCGGGGCGGGCCGCTGAGCCCGGGAGGTGAAGCATGATCGAGTCGATCTACGGTTTCGCCGCCCTGCTGCTGCTGGCCTTCCTGCGGGTGCCGCTGGCCTTCGCCATGGGCATCGTCGGCTTCGTGGGGTTCTACTACCTGACCGGCAACTGGAATGCCGCCGAATCCATGGCCGCGCGCCGGGTGGTGGACACCGCCATGGACTACGGCCTGTCGGTGATCCCGCTGTTCATCCTGATGGGCAACTTCGTCTCCCATGCCGGCCTGTCGGACGCCTTGTTTCGGGCCTCCAACGGCTTCCTGGGCCACCGCAAGGGCGGCCAGGCGATGGCCACCATCGTCGCCTGCGGCGGCTTCAGCGCCATCTGTGGCTCCAGCCTCGCCACCGCCGCGACCATGGGGCGGGTGGCCATGCCGCAGATGCGCAAGTACGGCTACAAGGATACCCTTTCCTCGGCGTCGATCGCCGCCGGCGGCACCCTGGGCATCCTGATTCCGCCGAGCGTGATGCTGGTGATCTACGGCATCCTCACCGAGACCAGCATTCGCGAGCTGTTCGCGGCGGGCTTCATTCCCGGCATGCTGGGCATCGTGTTCTACCTGGTGGCAGTGAAGTGGGTATTGTGGCGCGATCCGGACGCCGGGCCGGCGGGCGAGAAGGTGCCCTGGGCGGAACGCCTCGCCGCGCTGAAGAGCGTGGGCAGCACCTTGGCGCTGTTCGTGCTGGTGATCGGCGGCATCTACCTTGGGGTGTTCACGCCCACCGAGGCGGCTGGCATTGGCGCCATGGGGGCCTTCGTGATCGCCCTGCTGCGTCGCTCGCTGAGCCCGCGGGTGCTGATGAACGTGTTGATGGACACGGTACGTACCACGGCGATGCTGTTCGCGGTGGTGATCACGGCGCTGATCTTCGCCAACTTCATCAACCGGGCAGGGCTGCCCAACGACCTGCTGGCCTTTGTCAGCGGCCTCGAGGTGGCGCCCTTCGTGGTGATCCTGGTGATCCTGGCGATCTACGTGCTGCTGGGCTGCGTGTTCGAGAGCATGTCGATGCTGCTGCTGACGGTGCCGGTGTTCTTCCCGGTCGTCGCGGGGCTGGGCTACGACCTGGTGTGGTTCGGCATCCTGGTGGTGATCGTGATCGAGATCAGCCTGATCACGCCGCCGGTGGGCATGAACGTCTTCGTGCTGCGGGCGGTGCTGCCGGACGTGACCACGGGCACCATCTTCCGCGGGGTGACGCCGTTCTGGGTGGCGGGCACCGCAAGGGCCCTGCTGGTCCTGGTGTTCCCGGGTGTCGTACTCTTCCTGCCAGAACTGCTCTACTAAGGGGACTCCATGGATACGTTGGAACGGGCACAAGCGCCAGGCGAGTCTGCCGCCGGGAGGGGAGATGCGCCCAAGCCGGAACTGGATCTCAACCAGTTCCTGCCCTACCGCCTGAACAAGCTGGCCGATCGCATCAGCGACGAGCTGGAACGCATGTATTCGCAGCGCTACGGCCTCAACGTGGCGCAGTGGCGGGTACTGGCCTGGCTCAGCCACTGCGATGACCTGACCGCCAAGAAGATCTGCGGCTACACCAACATGGACAAGGCCCGGGTGTCCCGGGCGATCCAGGCCCTGGAGGACCGCGGCCTGATCTCGCGGACGCCCTCTCCCCAGGATCAGCGCGTGCATGACCTGCACCTGACTCGCGAAGGGAGGCGTCTGCTCGAGGCGTTGATCCCGGATGCGCAGGACTGGGAGGCCGAGCTGGTGGCCACCCTGAGCGTGGGGGAGTATCGCGACCTGCTCAATGCCATGAGCAAGCTGGAGCGCCAGCTCGAGCGGATCGGCTGACGTCGTGTCGTTCGCCTGAGCGAGGCGCTGCCCGGCTGTGGGCGGGCAGCGGAGTGGACTCTACCAGGCCGCCGGGATGCGCCCGCCCAGCAGGGCGGTGATCTCGGCGGCGGTGTCGCGCACCAGCGCGCCCAGTTCCAGCAGGCGGGTCTCGGGGATGCGCGCCACGGGGCCGGAGACCGAGATGGCGGCCAGCGGGATGCCGTGCTCGTCGTGGATGCAGGCGGCCACGCAGTGCAGGCCGATGGCGTGCTCCTCGCGGTCGCAGGCGAAACCCTGGCGGCGGATCTCGGCCAGGCTCTCGCGCAGCGTCTCGGAGGTGTGCAGGGTGTTCTCGGTGACCCTCGACAGGCCCCGTTCGGCGAGGATGCGCTCCAGCTCGTCGTCGGGCAGCCAGGCCATCAGCGCCTTGCCCACGCCCGAGGCGTGCAGCGGCGCCCGCGAGCCCAGGCGGGTGATCATGCGCATCATCTGCGGCGACTCGCTCTGGGCCAGGAATACCGCCGTGCCGCCGTCACGGATGCCCAGGTTGGCGGTCTCGCCGGTCTGGGCGGTGAGGCGGCGCAGGAAGGGGCGGCTGGTACCCACGAAGTCGCGGGCCTCGAGGAAGCTGTTGCCGATGCGGAAGGTCTTGACGTCGATCTTCCACACGCCGAGTTCGGTGTCCTGGGTGACGAAGCCCTGGCTCTGCAGCGCCTGCAGCAGGCGGTGGGTAGTGGAGGGGGCCAGGTCGGCCTGCTCGGCCAACTCGGAGAGCGCCAGGCCCCCCGGGCTGGCCGCCAGGCGCTCCAGCAGGTTGAGGCCGCGTACCAGCGACTGGCTATGGCCGCTGGTGGCCTTGCCCGATCCCGCGGGACGACCCGCCGTCCTGCGCTTGACTTCACTCACCTGTGACTCCTTCTGCCTGGCACTTTTCGTCACAGGATACCCTGTCGTGCGTTGACTGTCGCGTATGCGGAAATGGATTCCACGCCTTCGGTGACCCGGCGCTCCGGCCGTGTCGGCGTCATGGCCGGAAGGGCACGGCCCCCCGTCGGAGGCCGTGGCAGGGGTCAGACATCGCTGCGGAACACCCGGTCCTGGCGGGGCAGGATCAGGTTGAGGACGATGGCGCAGAGGGCGCCGGGGATCAGGCCCGATTCGATGATCGCCTGGACGTTCTCGGAGTACTCGGCGTAGAGCCCTTCCTGGGCGGGCAGGCCGATGGCGGCGGCCAGGGACATGGCGATGATCAGCATGTTGCGCTTGTTGAAGTCGATGCCGCTGAGCATCTTGATGCCGGCACTGGCGATCATGCCGAACATGATCAGCACCGCGCCGCCCAGCACCGAGTTGGGGATGCTGGAGACCAGGCCGCCGAGCTTGGGTAGCAGGCCGGCGATGACCAGGAAGGCGCCGCCGATGGCCACCACGTAGCGGCTGACCACGCCGGTGAGGGCCACGATGCCGACGTTCTGGCTGAAGCTGATCTGCGGGTAGGCGTTGAAGATGGCGGCGAAGACGCTGGCCAGGCCGTCGGCCATGACGCCCCCGGAGAGCTCCTTCTGGGTGGGTTCGCGGTTCACCCCGCCGGCGGTGGTGCCGACGATGTCGCCGATCGACTCGGCGCAGGTCACCACGGCCAGCAGCACCACCGGCAGGATCGCCGCCAGGTGGAACTCCAGGCCGATGGCGAAGGGGATCGGCAGGGCGAACCAGTCGGCGGAGCCGATGGAGGAGAAGTCCACGTAGCCGAAGGCCACCGCGGCGGCGAAACCGGCGGCCAGGCCGGCGAGCGGCGAGATCTCCGACCAGATGCCGCGGCCGAACTGGTGCAGGCCGACGGTGACCACCAGCACCAGGCCGGCCAGCAGCAGGTGATGCAGGGAACCGAAGTCCTCGGCACCGAAGCCGCCCCCCGCATAGGCGAAGCCGACCGGCATCAGCAGGGTGCCGATCATGATCACGAAGGTCCCGGTCACCACCGGCGGGAAGAGGAAGCGGACCCAGGGCAGGAAGAGCCCCACCAGGGCCATGGCCACGCCACCGCACAGGGCCGCGCCCAGGGCGGCGGGGATGCCCATGCCCACGGCGATGGGGATCAGCACCGGCACGAAGCCGAAGCTGGTGCCCATGACGATGGGCAGTCGGGCGCCGATCGGCCCGATCCCCAGCGACTGCACCAGGGTGGCGACCCCGGCGACGAACATCGCCGCCTGGATCATCAGCGTGGTCTGCTCCTCCGACAGGCCGGCGGCACCGGCGATGATGATGGGCACCGTGACGTTGCTGACGAACATGGCCAGTACGTGCTGGATGCCCAGCGGGATGGCGCGGCCGAGCGGCGGCATCGCGTTGACGTCCTGGGTGCTGCGCACCCCGGGCTGGTCGGCCTTGGCGGCTTCGGGAGTCGACATGGAACCTCTCCTGTTGTCGTTGTGGGGAGTGGGGTTGGTCCAGCGGTTTGCCCTTAGAGGGCGCGGCGCAGTTCGGCGGCCGCGGCGTCGTGGCGGGCCAGCAGGGCCGCCAGGTCGAGGCCCACCGGCTGGCCGTCGCTGACGCGCCATTCGCCGGCCACCATGACCCGGTCGGCGCGGTGCGCGCCGCACAGCAGCAGCGCCGCCACCGGGTTCTCGGCGCCGGAGAAACGCGCCTCGTCGAGGGTGAACAGGGCCAGGTCGGCCTGCCGGCCCGGCGCCAGGCGGCCGATGTCATCGCGGCCCAGGCAGCGGGCCGAGCCGGCCGTCGCCCAGCGGATCACGTCGTCATGGGTGACCCGGCTGGGGGAGTAGCGCAGCCGCCCCAGCAGCAGCGCCTGACGCATCTCCTTGGCGAGGTTGGAGTGATCGTTGGAGGCCGAGCCATCCACCGCCAGCCCCACCGGGCAGCCGGCGGCCTCCAGCTCCAGGGTGCGGCACATGCCGGAGCCGAGCACCATGTTGGAGGAGGGGCAGTGGGCGATGCCGGTGCCGGCCGCGCCGAGCCGGGCCACCTCCTCGTCGTCGAAGTGGATGCCGTGGGCCAGCCAGGTGCGATCGGAGAGCCAGCCGGTGGCCTCCAGGTAGTCCAGCGGGCGCATGCCGAACAGCTTGAGGCAGTAGTTCGTCTCGTCCTCGGTCTCGGCGAGGTGGGTATGCAGGCGGACGTCGCGCGCCTCGGCCAGGCGGGCGCTCTCCTGCATCAGCTCGCGGCTGACCGAGAAGGGCGAGCAGGGGGCCAGCGCGATGGAGACCATGGCGCCCTCGCCGCGCTGGTGATAGGCGTCGATGAGGCGGGCGCTCTCGTCGAGGATGGTGGTCTCGTCCTGCACCACCGACTGGGGCGGCAGGCCGCCGTCGTCGCGTCCCACGCTCATCGAGCCGCGGGTCAGGGCGGCGCGCACACCCAGGCGGCGGGCGGTGTCCACCTGGACGTCGATGGCGTTGGCCAGGGCGCCGGAGAAGACGTAGTGGTGATCGGCCACCGTGGTGCAGCCGGACATCAACAGCTCCACCATGGCCAGCTCGCTGGCCAGCGCCAGCTGCTCCTCGGTGAGGTTGGCCCAGACCTCGTAGAGGGTGGTCAGCCAGGGAAAGAGTTCCTTGTTCAGGGCCGGGGAGTAGGCCCGGGTCAGGGTCTGGTAGAAGTGGTGATGGGTATTGACCAGGCCCGGCAGCAGCACATGGCGCGAGGCGTCGAAGACGCTGTCCACCGGCATGGCGGGGGACCCGCCGTCGGGCACCGCCTCCAGGATGCGATCTCCCTGGACCACGACGCCGCCGGCGGCGTCCGGGTCGCTGCAGGCGAGCGGCCGGCGGATCCACAGGGTCTGGATAGGCTGGGGCATGTTGTCCTCCTGTCGGCCGACGAGCGGCCTCTGAATGGACAAAGGGTTACCCAAGTCTGGCCGAGGGCGTTGCCTTGGTTCAGGTGCCTTTGCGCTGGTGTGTACTCTGCATTGAACAATTGAAAGCACTTTGTGTGTACAAAATGCGCGGAGGCTACAGAACTGTCAAGCGTCACCATCCTGGATCGGTGCGGACGAAGGGCGAACGCCCCAACGAAAACCGCCGCGTCGAGACGACGCGGCGGTGTGGGCAACGGAGGCGGGACGGGATCAGGCGCCCTGGCCGGCCTCGGAATAGAGCACCCGCACCTTGAGGGTATGCGCCACCTGGCGCAGGGCGTCCAGGGCCTGGGGACCATAGGCTTTGTCCACGTCGATCACCACGTAGCCGACCTTCTCGTTGGTCTGCAGGTACTGGCCGGCGATGTTGATGCCGTTCTCGGAGAGCACCCGGTTGATCTCGGACAGCACGCCCGGCACGTTGTCGTGGATATGCAGCAGGCGATGCTTGCCCGGGTGGGACGGCAGGGCCACCTCGGGGAAGTTGACCGAGGTGACGGTGGTGCCGTTGTCGGAATAGGTGACCAGCTTCTCGGAGACCTCGATGCCGATGTTCTCCTGGGCCTCCAGGGTGGAGCCGCCGATGTGCGGAGTGAGGATGACGTTGTGCAGGCCGCGCAGGGGGCTCTCGAACTCATCGTCGTTGCCCTTGGGCTCCACCGGGAAGACGTCCACGGCGGCGCCGCTGAGGCGGCCCTCGCGGATCGCCTCGGCCAGGGCCTCGATCACCACCACGCTGCCGCGGGAGGCGTTGATCAGGATGCTGCCCGGCTTCATCTGGGCGATCTGCTCGGCGCCGATCATCCACTTGGTGGAGGCCAGCTCGGGCACGTGCAGGCTGACCACGTCGGCGCGGGCCAGCAGCTCCTCGAGGCTCGCCACCTGGCGGGCGTTGCCCATGCCCAGCTTGGTGATGACGTCGTAGTAGATGACATCGAAGCCCAGCGATTCGGCGAGCACCGAGAGCTGGGAGCCGATGCTGCCGTAGCCGACGATGCCGAGCGTCTTGCCGCGCGCCTCGTGGGACTTCCTGGCGCTCTTCAGCCAGCCGCCCTCATGGGCGCGGGCGTTCTTCTCGGGGATGCCGCGCAGCAGCATGATCGCCTCGGCCAGCACCAGCTCGGCCACCGAGCGGGTGTTGGAATAGGGGGCGTTGAATACCGGGATGCCGCGGATCAGGGCGGCGCCCAGGTCGACCTGGTTGGTACCGATGCAGAAGCAGCCCACGGCCACCAGCTTCTCGGCGGCGGCGAATACCCGCTCGTTGAGCTGGGTGCGCGAGCGGATGCCGATGAAGTGGACATCGCGGATCTTCTCGATCAGCGATGCCTCGTCCAGCGAGGTGGGCAGGTGCTCGATGTTGGAGTACCCGGCATTGCGCAGATTGTCCACCGCGCTCTGGTGGATGCCCTCGAGCAGCAGGATCTTGATCTTGCTCTTGTCCAGGGACGTCTTGGCCATGGTCGAATCAACCCCTTCCGGCGCGAGCCGCATGCAGTGTCGTGTTGAGTAGATGAGAGGGCGCCATGGTAGCACAGCCAGCGAATGAGCCAGGATGAAAAAGCTGCGCTGCCACATGAACCGCATGCAAGTTGCCGGGGGCGGGCCCGGGGCAGACGACCCCCGGGGTGGAGCGTGTATACTGTCGCCTTTCAGGATGCCGGATGGTGCGGCGAGGAGACCCATGGCAGAGCGCAACGACAAGCCGGACGACGAGGCGGCGCCCCCCGCGGATTTCGCCGCCACCGTCGAGCGGCTGGAGGGCCTGGTGGCCCGGCTCGAGGCCGGCGAGCTGTCGCTGGAGGAGGCCCTGGCCGCCTTCGAGGAGGGCGTGCGCCTGACCCGCGATGCCCAGCGCCGGCTCGACGAGGCGGAGCTGCGGGTGCGCACCCTCACCGAGGGCCCCGAGGGCGTGGAGCTCGAGCCCTTCGCCCCACCGACGGAGGACGACGGTGAACGCTGAGGCCCTGACGGCCGCGCTGGCCGCGGATCGCGCGCGGGTCGATGCCCGCCTGGAGGCGCTGTTCGCCGGGCGTCGGGCGCCCTCGCCGCGCCTCGAGGCGGCCATGCGCCACGGCGTGCTGGTGGGCGGCAAGCGGCTGCGCCCGCTGCTGGTGTATGCCGCCGGTCGCGCCCTGGGTGCCACCGATGCGGCCCTGGACACCCCGGCCATGGCCATCGAGCTGATCCACGCCTACTCCCTGGTCCACGACGACTTGCCGGCCATGGACGACGACGACCTGCGTCGCGGCCAGCCCACGGTGCACCGGGCCTATGACGAGGCCACGGCGATACTCGCCGGCGACGCCCTCCAGGCGCTGGCCTTCGAAATGATCGCCCGCTCGGGGCACCCGCGTCTGGCGGCGATGATCGGCAGCCTCGCCGAGGCCGCCGGCCGCGACGGCATGGTGGGTGGCCAGGCGCTGGATCTCGCCGCCGTGGGCGGCCATCCCGACGCCGAGGCGCTGGCCACCATGCACGCCCACAAGACCGGCGCACTGATCCGCGCCGCCGTGCGTCTCGGCGGGCTCACCGCGGTGGCCGAGGACGACCCGCGCCTCGCCGCCCTGGACGCATACGCCCGGGCCATCGGCCTGGCCTTCCAGATCCACGACGACGTGCTCGACGTGACCGGCGACACCGCCACCCTGGGCAAGGCCTCGGGGGCCGACGCCGCGCGGGACAAGCCCACCTACCCCAGCCTGCTGGGGCTGGCGGGCGCCCGCGACCGTGCCGCCGCGCTGGTCGAGGAGGCCGTGGCCGCCCTGGCGCCGCTCGGCGCGCCCGGCGCGCCCCTGGGGGCCCTGGCCCGCTACATGATCGAGCGTGACCACTGACACGACAGATGCCCACATGAAGCTGTTCGATGACATTCCCGTCGAGCGCCCGGCCACGCCGCTGCTCGACACCCTGGACACCCCGGCCGCGCTGCGCGCCATGTCCACCTCGCAGTTGCTGCAGGTGGCCGACGAGCTGCGCGCCTACCTGCTCTACAGCGTGGGCGTCTCCGGGGGCCACTTCGGGGCCGGCCTGGGCGTGGTGGAGCTCACCGTGGCGCTGCACCAGGCGCTGGAGACGCCCCACGACCGCCTGGTGTGGGACGTTGGCCACCAGGCCTATCCCCACAAGATCCTCACCGGGCGCCGCGAGGCGATGCCGGGCATCCGCCACTACGGCGGCCTGGCCGCCTTTCCGCGGCGTGCCGAGTCCGAGTACGATACCTTCGGCGTGGGCCACTCCAGTACCTCCCTCTCGGCGGCCCTGGGCATGGCCCTGGCCGCCCGCATGCGCGGCGAGAAGCGGCGGGTCTGTGCGGTCATCGGCGACGGCGCCCTGACCGCCGGCATGGCCTTCGAGGCCCTGGCCCATGCCGGCCACGTGGACGCCAACCTGCTGGTGGTGCTCAACGACAACGAGATGTCGATCTCCGAGAACGTCGGCGGCATCGCCAGCTACCTGGCGCGCATCCTGACCAGCAAGCCCTACACCACCATGCGCGAGGGCGGCAAGAAGGTGCTCTCCCACCTGCCCGGCGCCCTGGAGCTGGCGCGGCGCACCGAGGAGCACATGAAGGGCATGGTCAGCCCGGCCACCCTCTTCGAGGAGATGGGCTTCAACTACATCGGGCCCATCGACGGCCACGACCTGCCGCTGCTGCTGCAGACCCTGCGCAACATGCGCGACCTCGAGGGGCCCCAGTTCCTGCACGTCAAGACCTGCAAGGGCAAGGGCTTCCTGCCCGCCGAGGCCGACCCCATCGGCTACCACGCCATCACCAAGCTGGAGAAGAACGACGAGGCGCCGCTGGCCCCGGTGGCGCCGGCGCCCGTCGCCAAGAAGAAGAACGATCAATTGCGCCCGAAGCCGCGCAAGTACTGCAACGTCTTCGGCGACTGGCTGTGCGACATGGCCGCCGTCGACGAACGCCTGGTGGGGATCACCCCGGCCATGCGCGAGGGCTCCGACCTGGTGCGTTTCTCCCAGGAGTATCCGGAGCGCTACTACGACGTGGCCATCGCCGAACAGCATGCCCTGACCCTGGCCGCGGGCCTGGCCTGCGAGGCCATGAAGCCGGTGGTGGCCATCTACTCCACCTTCCTGCAGCGCGGTTACGACCAGCTGATCCACGACGTGGCGGTGCAGGAGCTGGACGTCACCTTCGCCATCGATCGTGCCGGCCTGGTGGGCGAGGACGGGCCCACCCACCACGGCGCCCTGGACCTCGCCTACCTGCGCTGCGTGCCGGGCATGGTGGTGCTGGCGCCGGCCGACGAGGCGGAGTGCCGGGCCATGCTCAGCGCCGCCTACCACCATCCCGGCCCGGCGGCGGTGCGCTACCCGCGGGGGACCGGGCCCGGCGTCGAGATCCCCGATCACCTGGAGCCCATCGCCATCGGCCAGGCCGAAGCGCGTCGCCAGGGCGGCACCGAGGCGGGCCGGCGCGTCGCCCTGCTGGCCTTCGGTAGCCTCAATGGCCCGGCGGGCGAGGTGGCCGAGCGGCTGGATGCCACCCACCTCAACATGCGCTCGGTGAAGCCCCTGGACCGCAAGGCGATCCTGGCGGCCGCCGCCGACCACGACCTGCTGGTCACCCTGGAGGAGAACGTGGTGGCCGGCGGCGCCGGCGGCGCCGTCGATGAGCTGCTGGCCGCCGAGGGCGTGGCGGTCCGGGTCCTCAACCTGGGCCTGCCCGACGCCTTCGTGGAGCACGGCAAGCCCGCCGAACTGCTGACCGAGTGCGGCCTGGACGCCGACGGCATCGAGGCCTCCATTCGTGCCCGGCTCGCGGCCGATGACGTTTCCATGCGCTACGGGAAGACTTCATGTTGATCGTCGTACTGATCGGTGCCTTCCTCGGCTTCCTGGCCGGTGGGCCCCTGGGGCTGCTGGTCGGCGGCGGGCTCGGTTACTGGCTCGCCGCGCGCCTGCGCCGCAGCATGCTGGGGCGGCTGGCCGCGTCGCAGTCTCAGTTCCTCGAATCGACCTTCGCGATCATGGGCTGCATGTGCAAGGCCGATGGCCAGGTCACCGAGGAGGAACTGGAGGCCTCGCGCCAGTTGTGGGATCGCCTGCGGCTGAACGAGGCCCAGCGCGCCAAGGCGCGGGCCGACTTCACTCGCGGCAAGGCAGCGGACTTCGACCTGGAGGCGGAGCTGGCCCGGGTGCGCCGGATCGTGGGTAACCAGCCCGCCCTGCGCCAGGTGTTCCTGCAGGTCCAGCTGGCGGCGATCGCCGCGGATGGGCGGCTGCATCCCGCCGAGCACGACATGCTGATGCGCGTGGTGCGCGGGCTGGGCTGCTCCGAGGCGGAGATTGCCCAGATCGAGGCCATGCTGCGCGGCGCCTCCGAGGCGCCGGGCGAGCAGGGGCCCTCCCTCGAGGATGCCTACCGGGTGCTGGGGGTCGAAGAGGACGCCAGCGATGCCGAGCTCAAGCGCGCCTATCGCCGCCTGATGAGCCAGAACCATCCCGACAAGCTCGCCGCCAAGGGCCTGCCCGAGAGCATGCGCGAAGTCGCCCAAGAGCGCACCAGCGAGATCGGCAACGCCTACGAGCGCATCCGCCGGGCAAGGGCCGCCGCCTGAGTCTGGCTATCCAGTCCGATGGCTCGGCGGTTGCCGGGGACAGCGCAAGACGAGTTGCTGGGAGTCTGGTTAGCCGGAGAAGGGCAGCACGGCAGCAAAGACCGCGAAGTAGTGGCAGGTGCTGCCGCCGAGGACGAACAGGTGCCAGATGGCGTGGTTGAAGGGGATCGCCTGGATCGCATAGAAGATCACGCCGAGGGTGTAGGTGATGCCGCCGGCGACCAGCAGGGCGATGCCGGTTGACGAGAGGCTCGCCGCCAGCTCGCCGCCGGCGAAGACCACCAGCCAGCCCATCACCAGGTAGATCGTCACGCGCAGCACGGCGAAGCGATGCGGCCAGAGCAGCTTGCAGGCGATGCCGCCCAGCGCCAGCGACCAGACGATGGCGAACAGGGTCCAGCCGGTGGGGCCGCGCATGTTGACCAGCAGGAAGGGGGTATAGGTGCCGGCGATCAGCAGGTAGATGGCGCAGTGGTCGAGCAGCTGGAATAGACGCTTCAGCCGTGGGTGGTGGACGCCGTGGTAGAGGGCCGAGACGGTATAGAGCAACACCAGGGTGGTGCCGTAGAGGCTGATGCCGACGATCTTCCAGGGATCGACATCCGTGGCCAGCCCGGCCAGCACGAGCAGTACCGTGACCCCGGCCAGGCTGAGCACCGCCCCCACACCGTGGCTGATGCTATGCAGAAACTCCTCGACGATGCTGTAGTGAGGCTCGCCTTCCGGCGCGGCGTGAGGCATCGGAGACTCCCCATGATCCGGAGCGGCCCCGACACCGGCCATCGGTTCAGGGCTTACGTTCGATATCCACGTCGTCGGCCTGGGTGAAGTCGCCCAGGACCATCATGTGGCCCAGCTTGCCGGCCTTGGTGGATAGATAGTGCTCGTTATGAGGGTTGAGACCCGTAGTCAGCGGCACGCGTTCCGCCACGCTGACCCCGGCCTTGGTCAGGGCGTCGACCTTGCGCGGGTTGTTGGTCATCAGCCGCAGGCCGCTGACGCCCAGGTGCTCGAGCATCGGCACGCAGAGGTCGTAGCGGCGCAGGTCGGCGCCGAAGCCGAGGCGTTCGTTGGCCTCCACGGTGTCGGCGCCCTGATCCTGCAGGTGGTAGGCGCGGATCTTGTTGAGCAGGCCGATGCCGCGGCCTTCCTGGCGCAGGTAGAGCAGTACGCCGCGCCCCTCGTCGGCGATGCGCTTGAGCGCCTCCTGCAGTTGGTAGCCGCAGTCGCAGCGCATGGAGAAGAGGGCATCGCCGGTCAGACATTCGGAGTGCACCCGCCCCAGCACCGGCTCGCCGTCGGCCACGTCGCCCAGGGTCAGGGCGATGTGATCCTTGCCGGTGGCCTCGTCCTCGAAGCCGTGCATGGTGAAGGTGGCCCAGGGGGTGGGCAGCCGGGAGGCGGCGATGAAGCGAATCGTCACGGGGTACCTCGGAGTCAGACCTCGGCGATGCCGACGGGTGGGCCCCTAGTCTATCAGGAAGCCGTGCCGGGCTCACGACCGTGGCCCGGGCATCGGGTACAATGCGGGGCACATTTCCCGTGGATGACCGCCGCATGGAACTCAAGAACGATCGCTTTCTGCGCGCCCTGGCGCGTCAGCCGGTGGACCGCACCCCGGTGTGGATGATGCGCCAGGCCGGCCGCTACCTGCCGGAGTACCGTGCCACCCGCGCCGAGGCGGGCAGCTTCATGGACCTGTGTCGCAACCACGACCTGGCCTGCGAGGTGACCCTGCAGCCCCTGGAGCGCTATCCGCTGGACGCGGCGATCCTCTTCTCCGACATCCTCACCATCCCCGACGCCATGGGCCTGGGGCTCTACTTCGAGACCGGCGAGGGGCCCAAGTTCCGCAAGCCGGTGCGCAGCGCCGAGGAGGTCGCCGCGCTGGCCGCCCCCGAGGCCGAGCGCGACCTGGACTACGTGATGCGGGCGGTCTCGACCATCCGGCGCGAGCTGAACGGCCGGGTGCCGCTGATCGGCTTCTCCGGCAGCCCCTGGACGCTCGCCACCTACATGGTGGAGGGCGCCTCCAGCAAGGACTTCCGCCACGTCAAGGCGATGCTCTACGACACGCCGAGCGTGATGCACCGGCTGCTGGACACCCTGGCCACGGCGGTGACCGACTACCTCAACGCCCAGATCCGTGCCGGCGCCCAGGCGGTGCAGGTCTTCGACACCTGGGGCGGGGCGCTCTCCACCCCGGCCTACCGGGAATTCTCGCTGCGCTACATGGAGCGGATCGTCGCCGGCCTGATCCGCAGCCACGATGGCCGGCGCGTGCCGGTGATCCTGTTCACCAAGAACGGCGGCCAGTGGCTGGAGGAGATCGCCGATGCCGGCCCCGATGCCGTGGGCCTGGACTGGACCACGGAGCTCGCCGACGCCCGGTCGCGGGTCGGCCATCGGGTGGCCCTGCAGGGCAACCTCGATCCCAATGTGCTGTTCGCCCGCCCGTCGGCGATCCGCGCCGAGGTCGCGCGAATCCTCGACAGCTACGGGGCGGGGCCGGGCCACGTCTTCAACCTGGGCCACGGCATCAGCCAGTTCACCGATCCGGACCGCGTCACCGCCTTCATGGAGGCGCTCCACGACCTGAGCCCGGCCTACCATCGGCGCCTCGCCAATGGCTGAGTGGCTGCGGCGGCTGCACGACCGGCGACGCCTGTGGACAGCACTGGCCGTGGCCGCCGCCCTGGTCATCGCCCTGGGCAGCCTGACGCCGGGCAGCGAAATGCCCAGCGGCCTGCCCTGGGACAAGTTCAACCACTTCGTCGGCTATGCGGGGCTGGCCGGGCTCGTCGGCCTGGCCGGCGTGCGCCTGCCCCGGGCCTTCCTGATCGCCGCCGGCTACGGCATCGCCATCGAGGTCGGCCAGCTCGCCGTGCCCGGACGCAGCGGCGGCGACGGGGCCGATATCCTGGCCAATGCCCTGGGCGCCGCCTGCGCGGTCCTGATGCTGGCCGTGATCCGGCGCTGGCTTCCCGCCCGCTGATTCGCCGCTAGAGGTGGGGCTCCCGGCCGGGAGCCGGTTCGGTCCTGCTCGGCTGGTCGAGGTCGAGGGTCGGTTCGCTGGCCCGGCGCTGCGGTTGCTCGGCGGGACGCTTGACACGGGCGTCGCCCACGGCGTCATCTTCCCCGACCAGCGGGCGGGCCTCGCTGGTCCAGCGGGCCGCCGGGTCGTGCACCGCCGGGCGGCGCTCGAAGGAGCGGGTGACCATTGTCTCGGCGGGGAAGCCGCCACGTTGGTGGGCCAGGTGATGGGGCAGCAGCCAGAGCTCGACGAGTAGCCGCAGGCCGACGGCGGCCAGCAGCCAAAGGCCGCCGCCCAGGGCGAGGGACGGCCAGGCCGCCTGCCAGGTGGTGGGAATCAGCCAGGGTGTCCGCGGGGCAAGCCACAGCGCCGCGCCGGCCAGCAGGCCGAACTGCAGGAGCAGGTGGCAGGTGAGCAGGGTCCCGCGGGACAGCGGGTGGCGGGGAAACAGGAACTGGCGCATCGGGGTCCTCCCGGTCAGCACATCGAGGCGATGAGGCCTGTCGGCGTCCTTGCCGACGTCTCGGTGGATGCTACCCCAGATCCGCGGATGATGCAGTCATGCGTGGCCTTCGCGGTGCAGGTTGACCTGCGTCAGGCCGCTTGCCAAGGTTGATTCAGAGGCGGTCGTCGCGGCAGGCGGCCGCCAGTCCACCGTCAGCGAGGAGAGGCTATGACAACCTATATCGTGGTGGCGGATGCGGCGCGGGCGAGGATCTTCACCCGCGACGCGCTCAAGCTGGTCGAGCAGGATAGTCTGGTGCATGCCGCCAACCGGCTGCACGAGGGAGATCTGGTGACCGATCGCGGGGCCGACGTCAATGAATCGACGTCGACGACGGCCCGTTCCTCCGGTGGCGAGAGCACGGCGCGTACCCAGGAGGAGCGGGTCTTCGCCAAGGAGGTGGCCGAGCGCCTCTATCGGGCGCGCGTTGACAACAGCATGGCGAAGCTGATCCTGGTGGCGCCGGCCCGCTTCCTGGGCCAGTTGCGCGAGCGGCTCGATGGCCCCACCACCCGGTTGGTCATCCACTCTCTCACCAAGGACCTGACCAAGGCCAGCCTGGCGGACATCCAGGAGGCGGTGAGCGACCTGCGCTGATCCGGGCGCCGCGACAGGAGGACGACGGGCCCGGCCCTATGGCCGGGCCCGTCGTCGTCGTGGCTCAGGGCGCCGTGGGCAGGTCGATCTGGTCGCTGCGGGTGATGCCTTCGGTCATCTGGCGGCACAGCTTGAGGAACTCGCGCATGCCGGTGGCCAGGTACTTGTGACGGTGCCAGATGAAGGAGAACTGGCGGCTCAGGTCCAGCTCCGGGGTGGGGATGGGCACCAGGCTGCCGCGCCGGAAGGCATCGCGCAGCGCCAGCTTCGAGACGCAGCCGATGCCCAGCCCCGACTCCACGGCGCGCTTGATGCCCTCGGTGTGTTCCAGCTCCAGCAGCACGTTGAAGCGTCCCCGGCGGTGGCGGGCGGCCTGCTCCAGGGTGAGGCGCGTGCCCGAGCCCTCCTCGCGCATGATCCACGCCTCGCGCAGCAGCCGCTCCAGCTCGATCGCGCCGGCTCCGGCCAGGGGGTGGTGCGGCGAGCAGAACACCGCCAGCTCGTCTTCCACCCAGGGCTGGGTGACCACGTCGTCCTCCTCGCAATGGCCCTCGATCAACCCCAGGTCCAGCCGGTGGTGGCGTACGCTGTCGACGATGGCGCGGGTGTTGCGCACCGCCAGGCGCACCCGGCTGCCGGGATAGCGCTGCATGAAGTCGCTGATCAGCAGGGTGGCCAGGTAGTTGCCGATGGTCAGGGTGGCGCCCACGTCGAGGATGCCGATGCCCTGCTGGCCATGCAGCAGCTCTTCCACTTCCTCGGCGCGGTCGAGCAGCGCCACCGCCTTGGGCAGCAACTGGAAGCCCAGGGCGTTGAGGCGCAGGCGCTTGCCGTGGCGGTCCAGCAGCTGGCAGTCGAACTGGCGCTCCAGCTCGGCCAGGGCGGTACTGGCGGCGGACTGGGAGAGGGCCAGGGAGCGGGCGGCCCGCGAGACGCTCTCGTGCTGGGCCACGGCCACGAATACCTCCAGTTGGCGCAGGGTGAAGCGCATGGGGTCGGTCTCCGCTGATCTATATCCACGTTATGGATAAGCTTTATCCATACAATCCATTTAACAGATAATGCCTCCTGGCTTAGAATGCAACGCAAATATTCAGCGTTCATCTATTCCTTTTCAGAATATCGAGGAGCCGGCATGAGCAAGTTCGCCCAGGAAGAAGTCCTCAGCGTCCACCACTGGAACGATACCCTGTTCAGCTTCCGCACCACCCGCGAGCGCAGCCTGCGCTTCAAGAATGGCCAGTTCGTGATGATCGGCCTGGAGGTGGAGGGCAAGCCGCTGATGCGCGCCTACTCCATCGCCAGCCCCAACTACGAGGACCACCTGGAGTTCTTCAGCATCAAGGTGCCGGACGGCCCGCTCACCTCGCGGCTCCAGCACCTCAAGGTCGGCGACCAGATCATGGTCAGCCGCAAGCCCACCGGCACCCTGGTCACCGATGACCTCCTGCCCGGCCGCAACCTCTACCTGCTCTCCACCGGCACCGGCCTGGCGCCGTTCATGAGCCTGATCCAGGACCCGGAAGCCTATGAGCGCTACGAGAAGATCGTCCTGATCCACGGCGTGCGCACCGTCAGCGAACTGGCCTATACGGATTTCATCACCAAGGACCTGCCGGCCCACGAGTACCTTGGCGAGGAGATCAGCGAGAAGCTGGTCTACTACCCCACGGTGACCCGCGAGGAGTTCCACACCCAGGGGCGCCTGACCGACCATATCCGCAGCGGCAAGCTGTTCGAGGACACGGGCATCCCCGCCATCGACCCCAAGCAGGATCGCGCCATGATCTGCGGCAGCCCGGCGATGCTCGACGACACCAGCGGCCTGCTCGACGAACTGGGCTTCAACATCTCGCCGCGCATGGGCGAGCCCGGCGACTACGTGATCGAGCGGGCCTTCGTCGAAAAGTAAGCCTTAAGCTGTAAGCTTGAAGCTGGAAGAAAAACCCCCGGGGCCAGGGCCTCGGGGGTTTTATACGTCATGCACTGTCCGGCTTCGAGCTTTAGACGGCATCTTTCCCCGTCTCGCCGGTGCGGATGCGGAGGTTCGGCTTCCCGATCACCTGCTCCAGCGGCGAGACGAAGATCTTGCCGTCGCCGATCTTGCTGAATGTATCGGGGCCACGCGGGTGATGGCGGCTATACGGCATCTTTCCCCGTCTCGCCGGTGCGGATGCGGATCACCTGCTCCAGCGGCGAGACGAAGATCTTGCCGTCGCCGATCTTGCCGGTATTCGCCACGCTGGTGATGGCGTCGATCACCTTCTCGGCCATGTCGTCGTCCACGGCGACCTCCAGTTTCACCTTGGGCAGGAAGTCCACCACATACTCGGCGCCGCGGTAGAGCTCGGTGTGGCCCTTCTGGCGGCCGAAGCCCTTCACCTCGGTCACGGTGATGCCCTGGACGCCGATCTCGGAGAGCGATTCGCGTACGTCGTCGAGCTTGAAGGGCTTGATGATGGCGGTCACCAGTTTCATGGTCGTGTCCTCGCGTTGTCCGTATTCAATGGCGGTGGACGCCATCGCTGCTGACGTCATTGTGCCAGAGCATACACCGGCTGTGGGCGGAAAAAAAAATGGCCCCGCGAGGGGGCCATTGTGATGCCGTGCGATATCGGCTATTCGGTGCGGGGGGTCATCTGCGGCTGGCTCAGCCCCTCGGCCCGGCTGCGCCCCGAGCCGCCGCCGTGAACCTTGGAGACGGTGAACTCGGGGTAGGCCTCGAGCCCGCACTCGACCAGATCCACGCCCTCGTATTCCTCTTCCTCGCTGACCCGGACGCCCATGATCGCCTTGATGATCAGCCAGACGACCAGGCTGGCGAAGAAGACCCAGGCGAAGATGCCGAGGATGCCGAGGATCTGGGCGCCGAAGGAGGCGCCGTCGTTGGTCAGCGGCACCGCGAGCACGCCCCAGATGCCGGCCACGCCGTGGGCGGAGATGGCACCCACCGGGTCGTCGAGCTTGAGCTTGTCGAGGCCGACGATGGCCACGACCACCAGCAGGCCGCCGAAGCCGCCGATCAGGGTGGCGCCCAGGGCGCTGGGCGACAGCGGGTCGGCGGTGATGGACACCAGGCCGGCAATGGCGCCGTTCAGGGCCATGGTCAGGTCGGCCTTGCGGAACCAGGCCTTGGCCAGGATCAGCGCGGCGATCACCCCGCCGGCGGCGGCGGCGTTGGTGTTCACCAGCACCTGGGCCATGTTGTTGGCCGAGCTCACGTCGGACACCTTCAGCTCGGAGCCGCCGTTGAAGCCGAACCAGCCCATCCACAGGATGAAGGTCCCCAGGGTGGCCAGCGGCAGGTTGGCGCCGGGGATGGCGAAGATGCTGCCGTCCTTGCCGTACTTGCCCTTGCGCGGACCGAGCACCAGCACGCCGGACAGCGCCGCGGCCGCGCCGGCCATGTGCACGATGCCGGAGCCGGCATAGTCGGAGAAGCCGACCTCGGCCAGCCAGCCGCCGCCCCAGGTCCAGTAGCCGGAGACCGGGTAGATGACACCGGTCATCACCACGGCGAAGGCCAGGAAGGCCCACAGCTTCATGCGCTCGGCCACGGCCCCGGAGACGATGGACATGGCGGTGGCGACGAACACGACCTGGAAGAAGAAGTCGGCGCGCATGGAGTAGTAGGGGGCGTCGTCGCCGGCGGCGGTCACCGAGGCCACGGTGTTCTCGCCGCCCAGCAGGAAGCCCAGGTTGGGCAGGAAGCCGCCCGCCGAGCTGGAGTACATCAGGTAGTAGCCCAGCAGCAGGTACATGGTGCAGGCGATGGCGAACAGCGCGATGTTCTTGGTGAGGATCTCGGCGGTGTTCTTGGAACGCACCAGGCCGGCCTCGAGCATCGAGAAGCCGGCGGCCATCCACATCACCAGCACGCCGCAGATCAGGAAGTAGAAGGTATCGAGCGCGTAGCTCAGCTCAGTCAGTTCACTCATGACGGTCTCTCCAGGCGGATGTGGGGAGTGCTTAGACGGCGTCGGCGCCGCGCTCTCCGGTACGGATGCGGATCACGTCCTCCAGCGGCGTGACGAACACCTTGCCGTCGCCGATCTTGCCGCTGTTGGCGGCGTTGCAGATGGCGTCGAGCACGGTCTCCAGGCGCGAATCGTCCACGGCGACCTCGACCTTCACCTTGGGCAGGAAGTCGACCACGTACTCGGCACCGCGGTAGAGCTCGGTGTGGCCCTTCTGGCGGCCGAAGCCCTTGACCTCGGTGACGGTGATCCCCTGGACGCCGTTGTCGGCCAGCGCCTCGCGGACGTCGTCGAGCTTGAAGGGCTTGATGATGGCGGTGATGAGTTTCATGTCCTGTTCTCCACGATTGCGATGGATCGCGACCCAGGGGGTCGGCTTGCCCAGTCCAAGCGCAAAGCGTGCCAGTATGGATGAAACTTTTGCCTGTCAGTGGGTTACATATTGATGATGGGGGCGATGATCCATGGGAGTGCCACCCCGGCGGCATCGGTGCACCGTTGTGGTGCCCTGCTGTGGTGCAGCTGCCCCAGGAAAGGGCGATGCATGGAGCATGCGTCGCGGCACGCCCATGCGTATCCTGTACCCAGCCATAGCCACGCGATCAGGAGAGACCCATGGTGAGCCACGACCGTATCAGCCGACTGGCCCAGCAGATCGGCGAGCGCCTGCAGGGCGCGTCCCAGGCGCCCGAGGAAATGCAGAAGGGCATCCAGCAGGTGGTGAAGGGGGCCTTCGACCGCCTGGAGCTGGTGTCGCGGGAGGACTTCGACATTCTGATGGACGTCCTGCAGCGCACCCGGATCCGGGTCGAGGCGCTGGAGCAGCAGGTGGCCGCCCTGGAAGCGCTGCTCGAGGAACGCGATGCCGGCGGCTCGGCGCGCGAGACGCCGGCGCTGTCCGACGCCGCGGAGAAGGAGACGCCCGCCCCCGAGGAGGATGCCGGCGGCGGCGAGCCCGGCCGCTGAGCCTGGGGCGTTTCGGCGCCGGGGCCGCCAGGCTGCTAGCCTGAAATCAGGACACACGCGAGGGAACGCTCATGTCGCTGGCGATCGTGCATACCCGGGCCGGCCTGGGCCTGGAAGCGCCGGAGGTGCAGGTAGAGGTGCACCTGTCCAACGGCCTGCCGGGCATGACCCTGGTGGGCCTGCCCGAGACCGCCGTGAAGGAGAGCCGCGAGCGAGTGCGCAGCGCCCTGGTCAACGCCGGCTTCGAGTATCCGCTGCGGCGTATCACCCTCAACCTGGCGCCCGCCGACCTGCCCAAGGAGGGCGGTCGCTTCGACCTGCCCATCGCCCTGGGGCTGTTGTTGGCCTCGGGGCAGCTGCCGCCCCGGGCCCTGGAGGGCATCGAGAGTGTCGGCGAGCTGGCCCTGGACGGGCACCTGCGGCCGGTGATCGGGGCGCTGCCGCTGGCCCTGGCCAGCCGCCGCGCCGGGCGCAAGCTGATCGTGCCCCGCGCCGATGCCGACGAGGCGGCCCTGGCCGGCGACCTGGACGTATTGCCCGCCGATCATCTGCTGGAGGTGGTGGCCCACCTGCTGGGCCAGGCGCCCATCACGCCGCATCGCCTCTCCAGCCCGCCGGAGGCCGCGACGCCGCTCCCCGACCTGGCCGAGGTGCGTGGCCAGTTCCAGGCCCGCCGCGCCCTGGAGGTGGCCGCCGCCGGCGGCCACAACCTGCTGTTCGCCGGCCCGCCGGGTACCGGCAAGACCATGCTGGCCAGCCGCCTGCCGGGCATCCTGCCGCCCCTCGACGACGACGAGGCCCTGGAAGTGGCGGCGCTGCGTTCGGTGAGCGGCCTGCCGCTGCGCGCCGAGTGGGGGCGGCGCCCCTTCCGTGCCCCACACCATACCGCCAGCGCCGTGGCCCTGGTGGGCGGTGGCGCCCGGCCGCGGCCGGGGGAGATCTCCCTGGCCCACCACGGGGTGCTGTTCCTCGACGAACTGCCGGAGTTCCCCCGGCACGTGCTCGAGGTGATGCGCGAGCCCATGGAATCGGGCCTGATCCATATCGCCCGGGCCAGCCACGAGCGGCGCTTCCCGGCGCGCTTCATGCTGGTGGCGGCCATGAACCCCTGCCCCTGCGGCCACCTGGGCGATCCGCGCCAGGCCTGCCAGTGCACCGCGGCGCAGATCCAGCGCTACCAGGCGCGCCTCTCCGGGCCGCTGCTGGATCGCATCGACCTGCAGGTGGAGGTGCCGGCGCTGCCGCCGGAGCAGCTCACCTCGGCGCAGTCCGGGGAGCCCTCCGCGGCAGTGCGCGAGCGGGTGCTGGCGGCGCGCGCGCGGCAGCGGGCGCGCGGGGCGCTCAACGCCCAGCTGGCCGGCCGCGCCCTGGAGGCGGCCTGCGCCCTCTCGGCGGAGGATCGCGCCTGGCTGGCCGGGGTGCTGGAACGCCTCAAGCTCTCGGCACGGGCCTACCATCGGGTGCTGCGGGTGGCGCTGACGCTGTCCGACCTGGCCGGCGCCGCGCATCCCGAACGCGACCAGTTGATCGAGGCGGTGGGCTACCGTCAGCTCGACCGGGTGCTGAGGGGCTGAATCACAGCGCCGTGGCGTCGATGGCGCCCTGGATGCGCTCCTCCCAGAGGGCGCGTTCGCCGTCGGGGCGCCGCAACACCAGGGTCAGGCGGTAGGGCAGCAGTTCGCGGTCGGAGAGGCGCAGCGGTGGCCCGTTGGCCTCGAGGCGGCTCTCCAGGCGCCACTGGTTGTCGCCGGCGCCCTCGGCCATGGCATCGCGCCACTCCAGCACCTGGGGGCCGTCGCTGACCGCCAGCAGGGCCCGCACCAGGCTCTCCAGGAAGCGCTCCCGTCCGATGCCCAGGGCGTCGCTCACCTCGGGGGCGGCGAGCAGCAACACCTGGTCGGCGGGCGGTCGCGGCAGGGGCGGAGCCTCCATCACCCGTTCCGCGGCGCGCTCGCCGAGGTTGAAGAGCGCCTGGCGCAGGCTCTCGGGGCGCTCCGGGGAACCGGCGCAGCCCAGCAGCAGCAGCGGCAGCAGCCAGGCGGGGACAGGGAGCAGGCGGCGGATCATCGGCGGTGGGGCTCCGGTCTGGCGGTGGGCATGCGCTCGTCGATGAAGCGGTCCAGGGTGGCGAAGAGTGCCCGGCGAATGGGTTCGGCCTCGTTGACCAGGTGGTGCCGCGCCTCGGGGTGACGATGGATCTCGGCGTTGGGGAACTTCTTGGCGAGCACCTGCAGGTTCCACTCCCAGTCCACGGTCAGGTCCTGTTCGCCCTGCAGGATCAGGGTGGGCACGGGGTTGGGAGGCAGGGCCAGCAGGCGTGGCATCCAGCGGCGCATGGCGCTGATCCAGTCGATGGCCACGCGGTCGGCCTGCAGCGGGTCCTGGTCGCGGAGGAAGGCGGCGAAGTCGGCGTCGGTGGAGTTGGCGCGGAACTTGCGCGGGATGGAGCGCAGGAAGGGGCCCACCAGCAGGTGCAGCCAGCTGGACTGGCTCCAGCCCCAGGGGCGCACCAGCGGGGCCAGCAGGGCCAGCCCCGCCCAGCGTTCGCCGTCGGCGTGGGCCAGGGCGTCGGTGGCCAGGATCGCCGCGCCGGTGCTCTGGCCCACGCCCAGCCAGGGCCGCGGGGCCAGCTCCTCGGCCTCCAGGTAGCGCTGCAGTTCGTGCAGGCAGCCGCCGTAGTCGTCGAAGTCCCCGATGGAGGCGCGCGGCCCGCTGGACAGGCCATGGCCCGGCAGGTCCCACAGCACCACCCGCCAGCCGCGCTCCAGCAGCCGTTCCAGCAGGTGGCGGTAGAGTCCCAGGTGGTCGAAGTAGCCATGCACCACGAAGGCGGTGCCCAGTGGCACCGGCGGGCTCCACACCTGGGTCCAGAGGCGGAATTCCCCGGCCGCCACATAGCCCAGGTGCAGGCCGACGTGCCCGGCCAGCAGGGGGGCCAGGCCGTAGTGGCCCAGATAGCGTTCCAGGTGGTCTCCGCCGGGCAGCGCGTCGGTCGGATCGATCCGACGAAACGGGCCCAGCGCCTGCAAGGGGGTGAAGTCGCTCATCGAATCCTCCGCGGCGCTCGCTCATGCTAGCCGCAAGCGGCGGCCGGCACCATGCCGACCAGGCACCGCCCAGGCCCCTGCCTTATCTTTTGGTCTAGTATCCCGCGATGTCGCGGCATTGCGGGTTTACATGTGGAAGCATTTTCCACAAAATTGTCGACACGCAGTCACCCACCCCTGTTTCCGGCAGTCCCGGTGTGCACCCACCGGCTGCCCCGTACGAGGAGATCCACCATGACCCAACGTGTCACGCGTCACCGCCTCCAGGTAGCCGCCGAGCTGGACCGTTTCATCACCGAGCAGGCCCTCCCGGGGACCGGCGTCGATGCCGAGGCGTTCTGGGCCGGCGTCGATGCCCTCTTCCATGATCTGACCCCGAAGAACCAGGAACTGCTCGCCGAGCGTGACCGCCTGCAGGAGCGGCTCGACGGCTGGCACCGCGAGAACCCCGGCCCGGTGCGCGACATGGCGGCCTATCGTGCCTTCCTGAAGGAGATCGGCTATCTGGTCGAGGCCCCGGCCAGCGTCGAAGTCACCACCGCCAACGTGGATCGCGAGATCGCCGTCCAGGCCGGGCCGCAGCTGGTGGTGCCGGTCAACAACGCCCGCTATGCCCTGAACGCCGGCAATGCCCGCTGGGGCAGCCTCTACGACGCCCTCTACGGCACCGATGCCATCTCCGAGGAGGACGGTGCCGAGAAGGGCGAGAGCTTCAATCCCAGGCGCGGTGAGAAGGTCATCGCCTACGCCCGCGGCGTGCTGGATCGTGCCGCGCCGCTGGCCACCGGCTCCCACCGCGATGCCGTCAAGTACGCCTTGCGCGACGGCCACCTGGTGGTGACCCTGGAGGGCGGCCGCGAGACCGGCCTCAAGGAGCCGGGCAAGCTGGTCGGCTACCGCGGCGATGCCGCCGCCCCCGAGGCGGTGCTGCTGGTCAACCACGGCCTGCACCTGGAGATCCAGGTCGACGCCGAGCATCCCATCGGCAAGACCGACCCGGCCGGCGTCAAGGACGTGGTGGTCGAGGCGGCGCTGACCACCATCATGGACTGCGAGGACTCCGTGGCCGCGGTGGACGCCGAGGACAAGGTGGGCGTCTATCGCAACTGGCTGGGCCTGATGAAGGGCGACCTGGAGGAGCAGGTCGAGAAGGGCGGCAAGACCCTCACCCGCCGCCTGCACGGCGACCGCGACGTCGTCACCCCCGACGGCGGTCGGCTGACCCTGCCGGGCCGCTCGCTGATGTTCGTGCGCAACGTCGGCCACCTGATGACCACCCCGGCGGTGCTCGACGCCGACGGCAACGAGCTGCCCGAGGGCATCCTCGACGGCGTGGTCACCGGCCTGATCGCCCTGCACGACCTGAAGAAGGGCGAGGGCGAGGCGCGCAACTCGCGCACCGGTTCCGTCTACATCGTCAAGCCCAAGATGCACGGCCCGCAAGAGGTCGCCTTCTCCAACGAGCTGTTCGGCCGCATCGAGGACATCCTCGGCATGGCCCGCGACACCCTGAAGATGGGCATCATGGACGAGGAGCGCCGTACCACCGTCAACCTCAAGGCGTGCATCCATGAGGCGACCTCGCGGGTGGTGTTCATCAACACCGGCTTCCTCGACCGCACCGGCGACGAGATGCACACCGCCATGGAAGCGGGCCCGATGATCCGCAAGGGCGACATGAAGGGGGCCGCCTGGATCGGCGCCTACGAGAAGAGCAACGTCCAGGTCGGCCTGGCCTGCGGCCTGCGCGGCCACGCCCAGATCGGCAAGGGCATGTGGGCCATGCCCGACCTGATGGCGGCCATGCTCGAGCAGAAGATCGGCCATCCCAAGGCCGGCGCCAACACTGCCTGGGTGCCGTCGCCCACCGCCGCCACCCTGCACGCCCTGCACTACCACCAGGTGGACGTCACCGAGGTGCAGCGCGAGCTGGAGGCCCAGGGCGAGCCGGACTTCCTGGATGACCTGTTGACCGTGCCGGTGGCCGAGAGCGCCGACTGGTCCGACGAGGAACTCCAGCAGGAGCTCGACAACAACTGCCAGGGCATCCTCGGTTACGTGGTGCGCTGGGTCGAGCACGGGGTGGGCTGCTCCAAGGTGCCGGACATCCACGACGTGGGCCTGATGGAGGACCGCGCCACCCTGCGCATCTCCAGCCAGCACATCGCCAATTGGCTGCACCATGGGGTGGTCGACGCCGAGCGCGTGCGCGAGACCCTGGAGCGCATGGCCAAGGTGGTGGACAAGCAGAACGCGGGTGATCCGGCCTACACGCCGATGAGCGCCGACTTCGCCGCCTCCACCGCCTTCCAGGCGGCCAGCGACCTGGTCTTCAAGGGGCGTGTGCAGCCCGCCGGCTACACCGAGCCGCTGCTGCACCACTGGCGTGCGGTGCACAAGGCCAAATAATCGGCCTTGGGCCTCGGGCTCAGCATAGCGGATAGACTGATATCCGTAGCTCGTAGCTCGTAGCTCGTAGCTCGTAGCTCGTAGCTCGTAGCTCGTAGCTCGTAGCTCGTAGGCATGTGGCCGTTAAGTGCCCCGGGTATCCGCCCGGGGCGCTTTCGTTTATGTTGACGGGAGCGTCAACGCTCCCGCTCACGCCCCAAGGAGGCCGCCGATGTCCGTGATGACCGCCGCCGCCATCGAGGACTTCCTCGACGAGGTCTTCCCCCAGCGCACCGGGACCATCGAGGGGATCGACCGGATGCGTGCCACCATGAGCCTGGCCATCGAGGACGAGCACCTGCGCCCCGGCGCCAGCGTCTCCGGCCCCACCCTGATGGGCCTGGCCGACGTCTGCCTCTACGTGGCGATCCTGGGCGAGATCGGCCCCGAGCCCATGGCGGTGACCAGCGACCTGCACTGCCGCTTCCTGCGCCGCCCGCGGGGAGATCGTGACGTCATCGCCAACGCTCGCATCCTCAAGCTGGGGCGCCGCCTGGCGGTGGGCGAGGTGCAGCTGTTCTCCGCCGGCGACGAGGATCCGGTGGCGCTGGTCACCGCCACCTACGTGCTGCCGGACAGCGACTGACCCGTGCGGCTCAGCGGGCCCGCAGCACGGCGGCGGCCAGCGCCAGCCAGCCGCCGATCAGCAGCACCCCGCCGAGCGGGGTGATCATGCCCAGGCTTCCCGTCCCGGTCAGCGCCAGGGCATAGAGCGAGCCGGAGAAGAGCAGCATGCCCGCCGCCCACAGCCCCAGGGCCAGGCGTTGGCCGGCCAGCGGTACGCTGGCGCGCCAGGCCAGCACCGCCAGCAGCGCCAGGGTGTGCCACGCTTGATAGCGCACCCCGGTCTCGAAGGCCGCGGCCAGGCGTGGGGCCAGCTGCCCCTCCAGGGCGTGGGCGCCGAAGGCCCCGGCGATCACCACCAGGGCGCCGGAGAGCGCCGCGCCCAGCCACCATCCCCTGTCCTGCATGTCGGTCTCCCCTTCTGTTTTCGGGAGTCGGTTGCCAACGGTTTCGGTTATCCCGCATCGCTCAAGGCTTTTCCGGCGACAGGTCTACGAGGGGGCGCTATGAACCCCTCCCTGGGCGCTACCGACGCCCTGCTGCGCTCTCGCGTCCTGCTCCGCTTGCAGGACCGGTGCTGGCCATCCATGGCCAGCCCGTTCGGAGCAGTGCTCCTCACCCCTGGCGTAGGACCCCCTCTTCGACCTGTCCCCGGCGCCTCTCGCTCTTTGCATCTACGCAACCCGAGGTAATCGGTCGCTACCGTACCCGGCAACGTCGTTAGTCGCTACAATACGCCCCCGCAGTTTCCCCAGGCAGAGTCTCCCCGCGCCATGAACGACCCGCGACACTCCGACAGGACCACCGCCCCGGCAGGCCCGGACGCCCCGCTGCACCGCCGCGGCATCAAGAGCTACGTGCTGCGCGCCGGGCGCATGACCCAGGCCCAGACCCGCGGCCTCGAGGAGGTGTGGCCGCGGCTGGGTCTCGAACTCGCCGACGGCCGACAGGACCTCGAGGCGCTGTTCGGTCGCCGCGCGCCCCGCGTGGTGGAGATCGGCTTCGGCATGGGCGCCTCCCTGGTGGAGCAGGCCGAGCGCCACCCCGACACCGACTTCCTCGGCATCGAGGTGCACGCCCCGGGCGTGGGCAAGCTGCTCGACGAGGCCGACAAGCGCGGTCTCACCAACCTGCGCGTCTATCGCGAGGATGCCCTGGCGGTGCTCGAGCGGTGCATCCCCGAGGGCAGCCTGACGACCGTGCAGCTGTTCTTCCCCGACCCCTGGCCCAAGAAGAAGCACCACAAGCGGCGCATCGTCCAGCCCGCCTTCGTCGAGCTGGTGCGCTCCCGGCTCGAGGTCGGCGGCACTTTCCACCTGGCCACCGACTGGGAGGCTTACGCCGAGTGGATGGCCGAGGTGATGGAGGCGGCACCGGGCTTCATCAATACCGCCTCTCCGGACACCGCACCCTTCGTACCGCGACCCGAGTATCGCCCGCTGACCAAGTTCGAGGCCCGCGGTGAGAAGCTGGGTCACGGCGTCTGGGACCTGATCTACCGGCGTGTCGAGTAGCCCGGCCGACCGCTTCACGGCAGTCCCGCTGTCAAATGAGGTGGGTCATGTTGTTCTCACGCTTGCACCAGATATGGGGCTTGCCGGCGAAACTTGCTCTATATATGGTAGTTGGCAGCTGATCGAGGGCGACACCGAACTGGGCCTGATGGTCAAGAACCTCCTCGACGGTCGCGAGGAGGGGCTGGTCGGGGGGCCGTTCGGCGAACTGCTGGTCCGCCTGGAGCGACTGGCGCGACCTACCATCTAACCTATCGACAACGTTATTCTTCCGGAGCCGTCCGAATGAGCACTTCCACCAAGGCAGTGAAGTCATCCAACGAGGTGCCGATGCAAGCCCCCTCCCGCGACATCTGGGATGCCAAGTACCGCCTCAAGGACCGCCACGGCAAGCCCGTCGACGAGGACGTGGCCGCCACCTGGGAGCGCGTGGCCCGCGCCCTGGCCGACGTGGAAGGCGACAACGCCGACGAGTGGCTGCCCAGGTTCCGCTGGGCGCTGGAGCACGGCGCCATCCCCGCCGGGCGCATCATGTCCAACGCCGGTGCCGAGGCCTACAAGCCGGCGGTGAGCCTGATCAACTGCACGGTGTCGCGCACCATCCGCGACTCCATGCACGACATCCTCGACTCCGTGGTCGACGCCGGCATGACCCTCAAGGCGGGCTGCGGCATCGGCTACGACTTCTCCACCCTGCGCCACAAGGGCGCCTTCGTGTTCGGCGCCGGCGCCGGCACCAACGGCCCCCTGGCGTTCATGGACATCTACGACAAGATGTGCTTCACGGTGGCCTCCGCCGGCGGCCGCCGCGGCGCCCAGATGGGCACCTTCGACGTCGGCCATCCCGACGTGAAGAGCTTCATCGAGGCCAAGCGCGAGGCGGGCCGCCTGCGCCAGTTCAACCTCAGCCTGCTGATCACCGACGAGTTCATGGAGGCGGTGAAGAACGACGCCGACTGGCCGCTGGCCTTCCCGCTGCACCCCGGCGAGAAGGACGACGTTGGCGAGGACGAGCTGATCTACCGCGACTGGCCGGTGGTGGAAGAAGGCTACACCGTCGACGCCGAGGGGCGCGTGGCCTGTCGCATCGTCGAGGTGATCAAGGCCCGCGAGCTGTGGGACACCATCATGCGTTCCACCTACGACTACGCCGAGCCGGGCTTCATCCTGATCGACCAGGTCAACCGGATGAACAACAACTGGTTCTGCGAGGACATCCGCGCCACCAACCCCTGTGTGACCGGGGATACTTGGGTACAGACCACGGAGGGACCTCGTCAGGTCGCGCAGCTTATCGGCCGTCCATTTGCCGTCGTGGTAGATGGTGAGGTTCACCAGAGTGGGCCGGAGGGGTTCTTCCCGACGGCGACCAAGCCGGTGATCCGGCTGAAGACGGCTGAAGGTTACAGCCTCAAGCTGACCTATGATCACCGCGTGCGCCGTGTGTCGGCCTTTACGCGTTATCGCACCGAGACGGAGTGGTGTGCAGCAGGTGAGCTGCGTGCCGGTGACCGCGTACTGCTCAATGATCATCGTGATGCCCCGGAGTGGGGTGGCAAACTTGATGAGTCCCAGGGGTATCTGCTGGGGCTGCTGGTTGGCGATGGCACGCTCAAGGCTGACAAGGCCATCCTGTCTGTCTGGCCACAGGTGGCCGTGGCCAACGGCAACGACAGTGCAATCAATGACGGCGTGCGTGCCGTCATGACCTTGGCAGAAACGGCAGCCAGGAGCCTGCCGCATCGCGCAGACTTCTCTGGATGGCAGAAGGTCAGTGGTCGCGAGGAGTATCGTCTGTCGACGGCAGCTCTGCGCAATCTGGCGGTCGAGATGGGCATGCAGCCTGGCAATAAGGCGATCACTTCCGAGCTGGAGCAGGCCTCATCGAGCGGCTATGTCGGGTTCCTGCGTGGTTTCTTCGATGCAGATGGTTCAGTTCAGGGGAGTCAGGTGAAAGGCGTCAGCGTTCGCCTGGCGCAGTCTGACCTTTCTCGACTCGAAGCCGTACAGCGCATGTTGCAGCGTCTCGGCATCATCACCACGCTGTATCGGGAGAGGCGTCACGCCGCCAATCGCGACTTGCCCGATGGCAAGGGCGGTCATCGTGGATATGAGACGCTGCCTCAGCACGAACTGGTGATCAGTGGTGCCAACCTCGAGCGTTTTGCCGAGCGTATCGGCTTCGGGGACCGTGACAAGCAGGCTCACCTTAACACTCTTCTGGACGGGTACCAGCGCCAACTGAATAGAGAGCGTTTCGTTGCCCGAGTTGTTGGCTACGAAGAATCAGGCGCCGAAGCGGTCTACGACGTTCAAGTGCCAGGCATCAATACCTTTGATGCAAACGGGTTTCATGCTCACAACTGCGGTGAGCAGCCGCTGCCGCCCGAGGGCGCCTGCCTGCTGGGGTCGGTGAACCTGACCCGCTTCGTCATCGAACCCTTCGGCAAGCAGCCGCGCTTCGACTGGGAGCGCTATCGCCAGGTGGTGGCCATCTTCACCCGCATGCTCGACAACGTGGTGGAGATCAGCAGCCTGCCGCTGGCGGGCCAGCGCCGCGAGATCGAGGCCAAGCGCCGCCACGGCATGGGCTTCCTGGGCCTGGGCTCCACCCTGACCATGCTCAAGATCCCCTACGGCTCGCCGGAGTCGCTGGCCTTCACCGAGGAGGTGAGTCGCAACCTGGCCATTGAGGGCTGGAAGCAGGCCCTCGAGCTTTCCCGCGAGAAGGGCATGGCCCCCGCGCTGGCCGAGGACTACGAGATCACCCCCAAGATGATGCGCGAGCGCCCCGAGCTCAAGCAGGACGGCTACGAGGTGGGCGACAAGGTGCCCGGGCGCATCCTGCACGCCCGCTACAGTCGCTACATGCAGAAGGTCGCCGAGGTGGAGCCGGAGCTGGTGGCGGCGCTCGCCGAGCACGGCGCGCGTTTCACCCACCACAGCTCCATCGCGCCCACCGGCACCATCTCGCTGTCGCTGGGCAACAACGCCTCCAACGGCATCGAGCCGTCGTTCTCGCACCGCTACTTCCGCAACGTCATCCAGTCCGGCAAGAAGACCAAGGACCAGGTGGAAGTGGTCTCCTTCGAGCTGGCCGCCTATCGCCACTTCATCGCCGCCGACGCCGTGGAGAGCGACCTGCCCGACTACTTCATCACCGCCGACGCCGTCACTCCGCAGCAGCACGTGGCGGTGCAGGCCGCCTCCCAGGCTTGGGTCGACTCGGCGATCTCCAAGACGGTGAACGTGCCCACCGAGTTCCCCTACCAGGAGTTCAAGGACCTCTACCTGGATGCCTATGCCAGCAAGCTCAAGGGCTGCACCACCTTCCGCTTCAACCCGGAGGCCTTCCAGGGCGTGCTGGTGCGCGAGGACGACCTCAAGAACACCACCTACGTCTTCGAGCTGGAGAACGGCGAGACCGTGGAGCTCAAGGGCGACGAGAAGGTCATCTACGACGGCGAGGAGCACAACGCGGCCAATCTCTATGACGCATTGAAAGAGGGCACCTATGGAAAGTGGTAACCGCTCGATCCGTTTCTGCGTCATGAAGACACGTATTGAAGGAGCCTACTGATGGCCGTCGAAATCACGTCCAAGATCGTTTCCTACAGCGTCAAGAAGGCGGTGGAAGCGCCGCCGCTGGCTGAGGAGAACCCGCTCACGGTGCGCATCCCCTCGCGCCCCGAGGGCACCCTGGAGGCTGTGTCGGAGAAGATCTCCTACGTCGGCGCCGAGGGGCGCAAGAAGGTCTACCTGCTGGTGTCGTTCATGCCCGTGGAGGGTGTGCTCGACGGCAAGCGGGTGGTGATCGAGCGCCCGGTGGAGTTCTTCTTTCCTTCCGGCCAGCTCTCCAGCGAGCACCAGTGGATCACCGCCACCATGCGCAGCCTGTCGCTGGCCGCCCGCGGCGGCTACGTCACCCAGGCGGTGGCCGACCTGCGCAAGGTGGCCTGGGACAAGGGCCTGGTGCGCTGCGGCATGAACCGCTGGGGCAAGCCGATGTTCCACGACTCCGAGGTGGCGGCCATCGCCTGGTCGATCCAGCAGATCCTCTATCGTCGTGGCTTCCTCGACCAGGACGGCAACCAGGTGCCGGTGGAGGACCTGGTGGCCCGTTACGCCAAGCGCCAGGCCAGCGGCCACCTGTGGGAGCCGCCCACCCCCGAGGAGATCGAGAAGGCCGAGCGCGCGGCCGCTGAGAAGGGCGACGGTCCCACCGTGGTGGGCCACTGCCCGGAGTGCAACGGCGAGCTGATCATGATGGACGGCTGCCCCACTTGCTACGCCGGCTGCGGCTGGTCGAAGTGCGGCTGATACAGCAGCACTGACCGGCCGCACCGCGAGAACCGCCCCGGGTCACGCCAGTGGTCCGGGGCAGTGAGTATTAGAGAGGTGCTACGCCTACTGCTCGAGCGGTGGCAGCGACAGTTTCTCCTCGATGCGTTTCAGGATGGCCAGGATGTCGTCTACCGATCGAATGGCCAGGTTGAGCAGGGCGGCATTCTTCTCGGGATCATCGGGATAGTCATGCGAGAAGCGGTTTCGGATGATTCTCAGCTGCTGCCACTGATCGCCGCTCTCGAGGAACCCCAGTTTCTCCAGGCGATTCAGCTTGTCGATCATCGGCCTGTCCTCGTAGGGCTCCTGGAGGACGGCCAGCGTGGCCGGCAGCAGCCGAGCGCCCATGGCGTCCTGCAGCCTGCCGAAGCGCAGTACGAACTGGTCGAGATCCTGAACGGAGTCATCGTCCAGGGAGGCAAGCTGCTGGCCCGTCAGCGGGAGCTTACCCTCCAGGGACCCCAGCGCATGCTGCAGGTGGTGAAGGTGACGTTGGCATTGTCGCCACGCCTCCGCCAGCTGATGCTGGATGACATCGCTCATAGCCTGACCCCGGTGCGCTCGGCAATCTCGAAGATCGGTGGATGCTCGCCCCGGCCGGGATAGTCAATCAGAAGGTCGATCTTCTGCTCACCGATGGCCTGCTGAACCCGAATCTGGAAGTCGATCTCGGCACGGACGATCTCCTCGACATCGGTCATGTCGGTCGAGATCAGCAGATCGATATCCCCCCCCCGGGCGCTGTCGTCAGCGCGGGATCCGAACAGGATCACGCACGCGCCGGGACCGAAACAGTGTCGAGCGGCCTGTCGGATAACCTGTTGCTGCTGGGGTGTCAGCCGCATCGTGCTCTCCCGATCGATGTTCGATGAGAGGAGATTAGCACAGGGCGGGGTCGCGCCTGCCGCGGGCGTGGGCGTAGTCGATGCCCTCCCGGGCGCGCCGGTCGGTGAAGTTGAGCCCGGCGAACCGGCGGGCGTTGGTGGTGTTCTGGAAGCCGAAATAGACGGCATCGGCCCCTTCGTCCACGGCGCGCTTCAGGGCCGGCAGGTTGCCGGCGGGGCAGACGAGCTCCATGGCGAGCCTCCTCTTGCGGAAAACCCGACCAGGCTAGTCGACGGCCCCGTCGGCCCCCTTGATTCGGGTCATGGTGAAGGGGGATTCACGGTGGGCATGACGCAGGTCACGCCGGGACCATCGAGGGGGCACTCGGCGAATCCTGACGCGATCCTCTGGCCTAGGCTTGTGTCAGGCATGCTCACCAGCAGGTGGTGTGGTCATGGACATCGAACGCCTCTTCGATGCGAGTTACGTGCGGGTACTGAGCCGGGAGCTCGAGGGACAGGGGTTCTTCGAGGCCTTCTATGAGCGCTTCCTCGCCGCCTCCCCGGAGGTGGCGACGAAGTTTCGCCATACCGACATGGCGCGACAGCAGGTCATGCTCAAGAAGGCCTTCTACCATCTGCTGGCCTTCTATGCCTCGAGCCATGCCGACTACTATCTGCAGGAGGTGGCGATCAGTCACAGTCGCGCGTACCTCGACATCTCCCCGTCGCTCTATGACCTCTGGCTCGAGAGCCTGATCGACACGGTTCGCGCCTTCGACGCGCAGTTCGATGACGAGGTGGAACTGGCATGGCGACTGGTGATGACGCCGGGCATCGTCTACATGACGTTCCATTACGACCGGGGTGTCCGCTCCCATTAGACCCATGCCATTAGCCCCCATGGGCGACGCCCATGGGGTCGATGCGGTGGATTCATTTGATGGCCGGATCAGGAGGAATGGGCCGGCCTGGCGTCGCAGAGCGGACAGAAGTCGGCCTGCTCGTCGTGGCCCAGGCGCAGTCCGGTGCGGTTCTCGGCGATCCGCCGGTAGAGTTCCTGGAAGCTCGGGCTGCCTTCGGCGGGACTGGCCAGGGACACGCCGAGGTCCAGGTCGTCGAGTTCGGCGGCCGGGAAGTGGGCTTCGAGCAGTGGCAGGGCCCGATGATCCTCAGTGTGCAGGTGGTGGTGGTAGAGCTCGCTGAAGGCCCGGGCCAGGTTGAGGACGTTGAGATCCAGGCCTTCCTCGGGGGTGGCGTCCGCGTGTTGCATCCTCTCCTCCAGCTCCCGGCCGTAGCGAGCGATGCGGCGATGCTCCTCGGTGAGCACCTCGAGGAGCTCGCGGCTCTCGGGAAGGCGTGCGGCGAGACGGGCGAACAGCCGATCCTCCACCCGGTGGTGCCACTCCTCGGGTTGATGGGTCAGGTAGTGGAAGAGGCGGGCCAGCAGGCGGTAGTCGGGAATCTCGTCGCAGGCGGCGATATGCAGCTGGCGGTCGAGGATGCAGATCAGCGCCTGATAGCGATGGTGGTCGGCATGCAGGCGTTCGAGGACGATGGCTCTCATGGTGACCTCCCCGGCGCGTCGCCGCCGGGGCGACGCACCGTCGTGGGTATGGCCGGCGTTCAGCCGGCGCGTTCGAACAGCAGGTTGTTCTCCAGGTGGATGTGCTGCATCAGGTCGTCGCGGAACTCACGTAGCCCGGTGTAGAGGGCGCGCCAGGTGGTGCAGGCACCCTTGGGTGGGGTGATGTCGTCGGTCAGGGCGGCGAGGCGCTCGAGGTGTTCACCGTGGTCGTCGTGTTCCTGGCGCATCACCGCGATGGGGCCCTGGACCTGGGTGCCCGCGCCCCGGCGCAGCAGCGGGAAGAGGATCTGCTCCTCCTTTTGCATATGGCTCTCCATCTCCTGATAGAGCTCGGCCAGCAGGTCGGCCAGGCCATTGGGGCAGGTGTCGCGGCTGCCGTGGACCTGCTCCACCCGTTGCGCCATGCGCAGCAGTTCGGGCAGCTGCTGGCGGTGCACGTCGTGGTAGCGAGTCAGGATATGGTCGATCAGTTCGGCGTTGCTGGCCGCCTGCCAGTCACGCGCCTCGTGCTCGCCCTGCGGCAGGGCCTCGAGCTGGGCCACCAACGCCTCGGGACTCAGGCCAACGCGTTCGGCGGCCTCGCGCAGGCTGATGCGGCCGCCGCAGCAGAAGTCGATGTGGTGGTCGCGGAAGACCCGGGTCGCACCGGGCAGGGTCAGGGCGGTGCGGCCAACGGTCTGTTCCAGCAGGCTCATGGCAGTACTCCTCGTGGGTGAAGGATGGATTCACCCCTCTCTTAGCAAGGCACATGCCAGCTTTTCGGCCACCGGGTGACGGGCCCCGGGTGGTGTCAGGGTGAAAAATACCCCATGCTGTCAGGGTGCTTTGGACCCAGGAGGGTGGCGATCACCATGCTGGACGAGACCCTGCTGGCGGACCTGGTCGCCGACCTGCCCAGCGCCGTGCGCCTGCAGCGCCTGGTGCGCACCCTGCGCGAGGGCTTTCGCTGCGGTGCCGTCTGCCTGCTGCGCCTGGAAGAGGATGCCCTGGTACCGGTGGCGGTGGAGGGGCTGGTGCGCGAGGCGCTGGGCCGGCGCTTCGAGTTGGCCCAGCATCCGCGCCTGTCGACCATCCTCGCCAGCCGACGCACCACCCTATTCCCGCCGGACGTCCGTCTGCCCGACCCCTATGACGGCCTGGTGGAGCAGCAGCCCGGTCAGCCGCTGCACGTGCACGACTGCATGGGCATCAGCCTGCACGTCGAGGGCGAGCCCTGGGGCGTGCTGACCTTGGATGCGCTGGAGGCGGGAACCTTCGATGGCGACGACCGGGCGGCGCTGGAGCGCTATGCCCTCCTCATCGAAGCGGCGGTACGCGTCAGCCGGCTGGAGCACGATCTGCGGGCCCTGCGCATGACCCGCGAGGATGCCGGCCTGGCCCAGGCGCCGCTCGAAACCCGCGAGATCCTCGGTCACAGCGCGGTGCTGCGGCAGCTGTTGCGGGAGCTGGACGTGGTGGCGCAATCCGATCTGCCGGTGCTGCTGAGCGGCGAGACCGGCGTCGGCAAGGAGCTGTTCGCGCGGCGGCTGCATCGCCGCTCGGCTCGCCATGCGGCGCCGCTGGTGCAGGTCAACTGCGCCGCGCTGCCCGAGTCGCTGGCCGAGAGCGAGCTGTTCGGTCACGTGAAGGGGGCCTTCTCCGGCGCCAGCGCCGCGCGGGCCGGGCGCTTCGAGGCGGCCGACGGCGGCACCCTGCTGCTCGACGAGGTGGGGGAGCTGTCGCTGCCGGTCCAGGCCAAGCTGCTGCGCGCCCTGCAGGAGGGCGAGGTGCAGCGACTGGGCGAGGACATGCCGCGCCGTGTCGATGTCCGCATCATCGCCGCGACCAATCGTCGCCTGGCCGAAGCGGTGCGCGAGGGCAGCTTTCGCCCCGACCTCTATCACCGGCTGTCGGTCTATCCGGTGGCCATCCCGCCGCTGCGCGAGCGGGGCAGTGACGTCCTGGTGCTGGCGGGGCACTTCCTGGAGATCAACCGCGTTCGTCTGGGAGTGCGCAGCCTGCGCCTCGCGCCGGAAGCCGAGGCGGCACTGTTGGCCTATGCCTGGCCGGGCAACGTGCGTGAGCTGGAGCATGTGATCAGCCGCGCGGCGATCAAGGCGCTCACGCGGGGAGCGCGGCGCGACGATATCGTCACCCTGCTACCCGAGTGGCTCGACCTGCCCGTGCCGGAGCGGGCCGATGATAGCGGTTCCGGCACACCGTCCGAGCCGGCGGCCGCGGCGCCGCTGCCGCTGCGCGATCGGGTCGAGCAGGCCCAGCGGGCGGCGATCCGCGAGGCCCTGACGGCTTGCGAAGGCAGCTGGGCGGCCGCGGCCCGGCGCCTGGAGGTGGATCCCAGCAACCTGCACAAGATCGCCCGGCGGTTGGGGATCAAGTAGCCCGCGGTGCCCGGGGCGGGGCGCGCCCGATGCTCGGGCCTGGATCCGCCCAGTGCCTGTCCGAACCGGCTTTCCCATGGGAACACGGGCTGCCTTGACGGCAGCCTCTCCTCGGCTACCATTAAGATGTATTTTCAATGAATGTTATTGGCCTAGGAGGTTCCATGCCATTTCACCCGCGCGCCTGGCGCCTTGCCGCCCCCCTGGTGGTGGCCGCGCTTCTACTGCCGGCCGGCGTAACCATGGCGGACGACCACGAGATGGCCAGTGACGACAGTTGGCTGCCTAGCCTGATCACCGAGACGCCGCAGGAAGGCTTCGCCCTGGCGGTGACCCTGGCCCAGAAGGGGGTGGCGACCACCCAGCCTGATGCCGAGGTGCGCCAGGACCTGCGTCCCGAGTATGCGGAAGATCCCGACAGCCTGACCGCGGCCTCACAGGTGATCGCCACGCATTTCCAGACCGTGGCTGCGGCCAACGATTATTGGCGGGAGTAACCCTGCCTGAGAGCGAGTGCTTGGTGAATGACGGGAGGGACCACCATGCTTGAACTGTTCCGAGATGCGTATCGCACCCATGTCTGTGGCAATGCTGTGATGCTCACTGGGCTATGCTTGCTGGTGCTGGGCGTGCTCGGCGGCTATGTCGTAGACACTCGACTGTCGTTGTCGCTGCAGGTGCTGGCTCACCTGCTGGTCATTGCTGGCCCGACGCTGATCAAGTTTGGCTATGTGATGCGCATCTATGCCCGTCACCGGTTGCACTTGGCCTACTGAGCCGGCGGACCAGGTCACCGCCGGCCACGGATGTTGGCATCCTGGTGGCCTCGTCGCCTGGCGTTGCCCCTGGGCCCGGCTCTTAAGGAGAGGCGTCATGATCAAGGTGCGGCTCTATCGCTATCATCCCGAACAGGACGCCGTGCCGCGACTCGAGACGCTGGAGGTGGAGGAGCGCTTCCGCAAGGCGATGGTGCTCGACGTCCTCGAGCACCTGAAGCAGCGGGATGACACCCTCACCTATCGGCGCTCCTGCCGGGAGGGGGTGTGCGGCTCCGATGGCATGAACATCAACGGCAGGAACGGCCTGGCCTGCATCACCCCGGTGAGCGAGGCGCTGGGAACCTCCGATACCCTGATCCTGCGGCCGCTGCCGGGCATGCCGGTGATCCGCGACCTGGTGGTGGACCAGGCGCTGTTCTTCCGCCAGTTCGAGAAGATCCGCCCCTGGCTGATCAACGATGCGCCGCCCTCCGCCAGGGAACGCCTGCAGAGCCCCGAGGATCGCGAGAAACTCGATGGCCTCTACGAATGCATCCTGTGTGCCTGCTGCAGTTCGGCCTGTCCCTCCTGGTGGTGGAATCCGGACAAGTACATCGGCCCGGCTGGGCTGATCCAGGCCTATCGGTTCCTGATCGACAGCCGGGACACCGCCACCGACGAGCGGCTCGCCGAGCTCGACGACCCCTTCAGCGTGTTCCGCTGCCGGCAGATCGCCAACTGCACCTGGGTCTGCCCCAAGGGGCTCAATCCGATGCGCGCCATCGGCCAAATCAAGGCGATGCTGCTGGCGCGAGGCAGCTGAGAGGGGATCGCGCTGGCCTGCAGACGAGGACGCCCCGGTGATGCCGGGGCGTGGCCTGGTGAGCAGTTGAAGGACCTCAGGCCGCGTCGAGCGGGCGCGAGGGGCCGAAGTGCTCGTAGTGGCGACGTTCGTCGGGCACGCCCAGTTCGGCCAGCGCCCGGTCCACGGCGCTCATGAAGCCCTGGGGGCCGACGAAGTAGCAGCGAGCCCCTTCCGGCAGCAGCCGTGCCAGCAGCTCGCGGTCGACGCGGCCGTTGTGGTCGGCGTCGTCGCCGCGTTCGTGCACGCTCACCGCCTGCAGCCGCTGCGGATGCTCGGCGGCCAGCGCCGCCACCTCGTCGCGGAAGGCGTGGTGCTCGGCGTCCAGGGCGGCGTGCAGGTAGACCACGCGACGGCCTTGGGCCAGGGCCTGGCGGGCGATCGGCAGCATCGGCGTCTGGCCGACGCCGCCGCTGGCCAGCAGCAGCGGCTCCTCGCCCTCGGCCAGGGTCAGGTCGCCGGCCGGCGGCAGCAGTTCCAGAATGTCGCCCACCGTCATGGCATCGTGCAGGTGGCGGCTGGCGCGACCCTCGGGTTCGCGCTTCACCGAGATGCGGTAGTGCCTGCCGTTGGGCAGGTCCGAGAGGCTGTAGTGACGATAGAGCGGTTCGCCATCGACGCTCAGCCTCACGCCGATGTACTGGCCGGGCGCATGATCGGCCACCGGGCCGCCATCTACCGGCTCCAGCACGAAGGAGCGGATCACCGCGCTCTCCTGGCGCATGGCGGCGATGCGGAACTCGCGGGGGCCGCGCCAGCCGCCGGGGCGGCGTTCGAACGCCCGGTAGTGGTGCTCCTCCAGCTCGATCAGCAGGCCGGCCAGCTCCTCGTAGACGCCCTGCCAGGCGGCGGCGATCTCCGGGGTCACGGCATCGCCCAGTACCTCGCCGATGGCCGCCATCAGGCACTCGCCGACGATGGGGTACTGCTCGGGGCGGATGTCCAGGGAGACGTGCTTGCTGACCACCGTGGCCAGGGTCTCGCGCACCTTTTCGCGGTCGTGGCGCAGCTGCACATAGGCGAGCACCGCCGCGGCGAGTACCCGGGGCTGGCCGCCGTCGGCCTGGTGGGCCTGGTTGAACAGCGGCTTGACCTCCGGGTAGCGGGCGAACATCAGCGGGTAGAAGCGCTGGGTGATGGCCTCGAGGTGCTCGGCCACCACGGGGGCGGTGGCCTCGATCAGGCGTTCCTGCTCCTGGGTCAGCATGGCATGGCTCCGTATCGATTTAAGATGCAAAAAAAATACATCTTAATGCCTGTCGATGCCACCCCTGATGCTGCTACCGGATGTCGCAGGGGTCAGTAGGCCCAGACGATGGCCATCAGCAGTCCCCAGGCCAACACCCCGGCGGCCATGATGGTGTAGGTGACCGACATGGCGGTCACGTCGTTGTCGCGCCGCTCGCAGAGTGCCTGCAGGCCGTGATAGACCAGGCTGCAGGAGATGCCCAGCGCCATCAGCACCGCCAGGGCGTTGAGCAGCAGGCTGGGGATCAGCAGGACGATCGCCGAGGACCACAGCGGCAGCGGTGCCAGGGCTGCCAGCAGGTAGGCGTCGTGGTAGTCGATCGACAGCTCGCGGGTGGCGTTGACCACGGCATGGATCAGCCAGCCCATGACGAAGAAGGTGAGCAGCTCGGCGAGAAACAGGATGGTGGTGATGAAACGCCACTGGCGCTCGCCGAAGCCGGCAACGAAGTCATCCCCGTAGTGGCTGCCGGCATAGTAGAGCAGCACCGGCGGCAGCAGCGACATGGGCAGCACCAGACACCACGCCAGGGTGGGGATGGAGGGCTTGTGCCGCTGTAGCTCCTTCCACCCCGCGCGGCGGGTGAAGGGCAGGAGGACGACCGAGGCGATCTTCATGGGAGCACTCCTTCGGGGGGACGGGCCGGCGGCGATCCCCGATGGGCGGCGCCGTGACGTTGGAAGATGTAATCAAAATAGTGCTTCTGCGGCCTCGGGGCCATCCCCGACGGCGACACGGCGCAGAATTCGCGGCGCGACTGATCGGCATCAAGGGAAGCGATGCCGACCCGTGCTCGAATGGCGGCTCACCTGAACCGCCATCGACTCGACACGGGGCGCGCCGACGGTGCCGGCTCCTGTCGTCGATCAAGGAGGCATGATGAGCGAGACGCCCCATCAGGACTGGGATCCCCGTACCGGGGACGTCCAGGCCGACCAGATCGCCGCCTACGACGCCATGCGCCGGCGCTGTCCCGTCGCCTTCAGCGACTACCTGCAGTGGTCGTTGTTCCGCCACGCGGACGTGAGGCGCGTGCTGGAGGACCACGAGACCTTCAGCAACGCGGCGAGCCGGCACCTGTCGGTGCCCAATGCCATGGACCCGCCGGCGGCTATGCCGAGGTCCCCCTGCGGGTGCGTCGGCGATAAAAGAGGCATTCTTGATGCCTGTCATGGATTCCTGCGGGGCGGGTGGCGCAGAATGGTGATCCCCAGGCGTTTCATTCGGGTATCACCACCATGTCCTACACCTCCTCCCTGACTCCCGTCCGCCTGGCGCGCCTGCCGGTGGCGCGCCTCGCCTTCCGCCCCTTCTTCCTGCTGGCCGCGCTGTTCGGCGTGGCCTCGATGGGGGTATGGCTGGCCTTCTGGCACGGCGGCATCCTGCTGCGTCCCCAGGGCGGGCTGATGTTCTGGCACCAGCACGAGATGCTGTTCGGCTTTGCCGCCGCGGTGGTGGCGGGCTTCCTGCTCACCGCGGTGCAGAACTGGACCGGCCTGCCGAGCCTCCGGGGCGGCCCACTGCTGGCCCTGGTCGCCCTGTGGCTGGCGGCGCGTATCCTGATGGCCTTCCCCATGGGTCTGCCCGCCTGGCTGCCGGCGCTGGTCGACCTGGTCTTCCTGCCCGCGGTGGGCGTGGTGATGGCGCGTCGGGTGATCGCCGCCAGGCGCTGGCGCAACCTGATCTTCCTCCCCGCGCTCGGGCTGCTGACCCTGGCCAACCTGGCCATGCACCTGGGAGTGATCGACGGCGACGCCGTGCTGATTCGCCAGGCCGCCTACCTGGCGGTGCTGTTGATCACCCTGTTGATGGTGGTGGTGGGCGGCCGGGTGATCGCCATGTTCACCGCCAACCGCCTGGGGCTGGGCCGCCGGGCGCCGATCCGGGCACTGGAATTCCTTTCCCTGGGCAGCGTCATGGCCGTGGTGCTGGCCCAGCTGCTGGTGATGCTGGGCGTGGCGCTGCCCGCCGGGCCGCTGGCCGGGCTGATGGCCCTGGCGGCGCTGGCCAATGCCGTGCGCATGGCGCGCTGGCATGGCCTGGCCAGCTGGCGCGAGCCGCTGCTGTGGGGGCTGCATCTCAGTTATGCCTCCATCCCCCTGGGTCTGGCCATGTGGGCCCTGGCGCTGCTCGGCGCCTGGCGTGCGGAGCTGGCGGTGCATGCCCTGACCGTGGGCGGCATGGGCACCATGATGCTGGCGATGATGTCGCGGGTCTCGTTGGGGCATACCGGCCGGCCCATCCGCACCCTGCCGGGCATCGGCGTGGCGCTTGCCCTGATGGTCGCCGCCGCGCTGCTACGCGCCCCGCTGCTGGCCCTGGTGCCGCAGATCACCCACTGGACCTACAACCTGGGCATCCTCTTCTGGTGCCTGGCCTATGGCATCTTCCTGGTCCACTACACGGGGCCACTGCTGTCGCCCCGCGTCGACGGCCAGGATGGCTAGTCCGAAGCAAGGAGCAAGCCATGCTGGATTACTACCTGCCGATCAAGCACCTGCATATGACCGCCGCCGGCCTGAGCCTGGCGCTGTTCGTGCTGCGCGCCTTCTGGTCGGTGCGCGCCTCGCCGATCCTCCAGGCGCGCTGGGTGAAGGTGGTCCCGCACCTGGTCGACACCCTGCTGCTGGCGCTGGGCGTGACCCTGATGGTGATGCTCTCGATGTGGCCCCATCAGCACCCCTGGCTGGCCGCCAAGCTGATCGCCCTGGTGGCCTACATCGGCCTGGGGACCCTGGCCATCAAGCGCGGCCGCACGCCGGCGGTGCGTGGCGTGGCGGCGCTCGCGGCGGTGGCCACCTTCACCTACATGCTCGGCGCGGCGATCCGCCACAGTCCGCTCTCCTGGCTGGCCGGCGCCTGACAGGGGCGCTCCCTCTCCTATACTGAGGGTCCCAGCGTCGATGAGGAGCCAGCCATGAGCCAACAAGATCTGCCTTCCGGTGCCGGCAAGGTCGCGACGGACTACCCCGAGGTCTGGGACGCCTTCTCGCGTCTCGGCAAGGCCTGCTCCGAGAGCGGCCCCCTGGATGCCCGCACGCGCCGCCTGGTCAAGCTCGCCCTGGCGGTAGGGGCCGGCTCCGAGGGCGCCGTGCACTCCCATATGCGCCGCGCCCTGCGTGAGGGGGTCGAGCCCGAGGCCCTCAAGCAGGTGGCCATGCTGGCGATTCCCACCATCGGGCTCCCCGCCGGGGTCGCCGCCCTGACCTGGATCGAGGACATCACCGAGGGGCGCTGACCCGGTGTTCCGGGCGGCGTGGGCACGGGCGACGCCGCCATCCGGGCACGAGGGACTTCGCTAGGGAACCGTTTGTCGTACCCGAGGTGTCTACGCCGGGACGTCCCTGGCGTAGAGCCGCTTCCCTGCCACGAAGGTTTGTTGCGGCTGGAGGTCGCCGTCGAGCAGGGTCACGTCGGCATCGAAACCGACGGCCAGGCGGCCCTTGCGGTCATGCAGTCCCAGCACCCGGGCCACGTGGCCCGAGATCAGGCCCAGGGCCTGATCGAGTGGCAACACCTCCTCGCGGACCAGGCGCTGCCAGTCCGCAATCAGGGCGGTGTTGCGCGCCACCCGCATGCCGATGTAGTTACCCTGGGCATCGAACTCGGGCAGGCTGCCGTTGCAGTCGGAGCTCATGGTGATACGGGGCACCGGCACGCCGCGCGCGAGCAGCCGCGACACCGCCTCGAAGCCGGAGAGGCCCTCCTCGCCGGGATCGTCGAAGGCGGTCACATCCACGCTGGCGGCGAAGGCCAGCGCATAGTCGGCGGCCTCCTCGAGCAGGGCACGGTGGCGGTTCACGTGGGTGGGGATCACCTGCTCGGCGGGAATCTCGGTCTCCGCGAGCAGCCGGCGCAGTGGCTCGAGCCCCCGCTGTCCGTCGCCGACATGGAAGTGGCAGATGCCGCGCTTGCCGGCCAGCATGCCGCCGACGCGCGCCTCGCTGACCAGCCGCGCGATCTCGTCCTGGCGGGGCTGGCTGGAGCGATGATCGGAGATGGCCAGCTCGCCCAGGCCGATGACCTCGGGGATCCAGGCCAGGTCGCGCTGCACGTCGCCGGTGAGGGTCGGTGGCGGCACGCGATACGACCCCGTGTACATATAGGCCGCGATGCCCTCGGCCTTGAGCCCACGCACCTTGGCCAGCAGGTCCGCCGGCGAGCGGCTGATGCCATCGGTGCCCAGCACCCCCACCACGGTGCCGATCCCCATGGCGGCGATCTCCCGGGCGGTGATCGCCGGGCAGCGGGTACCGCAGCCGCCCTCGCCGCCGCCACCGGTCGCATGCACGTGCTGGTCGATAAAGGCGGGCACGGCGGTGAGGTCGCGCGCCTCCACCAGGCGTACGGGCCATCCTTCCGGTACGGTGAGGTCGCGCCCCAGTACCGCGATCCGTCCGTCCGCGATCAGCAGGTCGGTGGCCTCGAGGGGTTCCGGGGCGAAGATGCGACCCACGCGCAGCAGGGTCAGCAGGGGGGCGTCCCGCGCATCGAGGGGCATCATGGTGACTCACCGTTGGGGTCAGTCGCCGCCGGCGCGAAGCGGCGGCCCTTCAGGCGATCGATGGCGCCCTCGACATCGTCGATCAGCAACACCAGCAGGTCACCTTCGCCGGCCTCGTCGAAGGCCCGGTCGACGGCGTGGGCCTCCTCCAGGACGACTTCCACCCGGCAGGCGCCCATCGACTCGGCGCCGTCGCGCAACAGGCCAGCGGCCTCGCCGATGGCACGATCGCGGGCGTCGGTCTCGTAGATGTAGACGACATCGTGCATCCGGGCGAGCAGCGTGCCGAGGCTGAACAGGTCCTCGTCGCGGCGATTGCCGGGCGCGCTGGCCACGCTGAGGCGTCGTCGCGCCGGGATACAGCTCACCAGCTCGCTGAGGGCCTCGAGCGCGGGCACGTTGTGCCCGTAGTCGATCAACACCTTCATGCCGTCGGCATCGATGAGGTTGGTGCGGCCGGGATTCTGTCCGGGGGTGGGATGGAAGGTCCGCAGGCCCATCTGGATATCGGCGATGGAGAGCCCCAGGGCATAGGCGCCCGCGCTGGCGGCCAGGGCATTGGCGACATTGAAGTGGGCGTGTCCCTCGAAGGTGATCGGCACGTCCACCACCGGGATCACCTCGGCCTCGACATGGCCCTGACGCATCACGATGCGCTCATCGTGGACCGTGAAGGCGACGCCGTGATCGCGAACATGCTGACGGATGGGGCGGGAATCGGGGTCCAGGGTGAAGAAGATGATATCGCCCCGGGCCCATTCCTGGGCGGCCAGCACCCGGGGGTCATCGGCATTGAGCACGGCCGTACCGCCTTGGCGCACGGCGTCGATCACCACGGTCTTGCAGCGCGCCAGCTCGTCGAGGGTATGGATGTCATGCTCGCCCAGGTGGTCGCTGGCGATATTGAGCAGCACCCCGACGTCGCACTCGTCGAACCCGAGGCCACGGCGCATGATGCCGCCGCGGGCCACTTCGAGCACGGCGTATTCGACCGTGGGTTCGCGCAGCACGATGGCCGCCGCCTGGGGGCCACTGTAGTCGCCGCGCATGATGACATGGTTGTCGATCTCGATGGCGCCGGTACAGGCCATGCCGACATTGCGTCCCGCCTGGCGCAGCAGATGCGAGAGCAGGCGCACCGTGGTCGTCTTGCCGTTGGTCCCGGTGACCGCAACGATGGGAATGCGGGCGTCGGTCTCGCTGTCCGGGAACAGCATGTCGATCACATGCTGGCCGACATCGCGGCCGTTGCCGTGGGTGGGCGACAGGTGCATGCGAAAACCGGGCCCGGCATTGACCTCGACCACCGCGGCGGACTGCTCCTCCAGTGGCCGGGTCAGGGTCTCGGCCAGCAGGTCGATGCCGATGATATCGAGCCCGACCAGGCGCGCGATTCGCTCCGCCGCGTAGCGTACCTCCGGGTGGACGTCGTCGGTCACGTCCGTGGCCGTGCCTCCGGTGCTCAAGTTCGCCGTGGGCTTCAGATAGACGATCTCGTTCTTTGGAATCACGCTCTGCAGGGTCAGGTTCTGCTGGTCGATCAGCCGCTGCGACTGCTCGTCCAGCTGTATCTGCGTGAGCAGGTTCTCGTGCCCGACGCCGCGACGCGGGTCCTGGTTTTCCCTGTCGACCAGGGCCTGCAGCGTGGTGACCCCATCGCCGATCACATGGGCCGGTCGTCGCCTGGCGGCGGCCACCAACTTGCTGTCGATGACCAGCAGGCGATGGTCCTCGCCCTCGATGTACTGCTCGACGATCACCGCGGGGTTGCGGTGGGAGGCGATGCCGAAGGCCTCGCGCAGGGCCTGGTCATCATCGATGTTGGTGCTCACGCCGCGGCCGTGGTTGCCGATCAGCGGTTTCACCACGACGGGATAGCCGATGTCGCGGGCGGCGTCGAGGGCTTCATCGACGCCGGCGCAGACCCGGCCGTGGGGAACCGGAATGCCGGCATCGCCGAGCACCTGCTTCGTCCAGGCCTTGTCGTCGGCGATGCCGTAGCCGATCAGGTCCGTATGGCCGGTCACCGTCGCCTGGATCCGCTGCTGGCGGTGGCCGTGACCCAACTGGATGTAGCTGTTCTCGTCACTCAAGCGGATGTGGGGAATGCCACGCCGCTCGGCGGCCGCCACGATCGAGGCGGTGGAGGGGCCCAGCATGTGGGCATCGCGCACTGTCTTGAGGCGGTCGATGATCGCCGGCATGTCGATCTCGCCGCCATGGAACAGCCGGGTGACCAGCTCGACGGCCTCGACACCGGCCGCCAGACCACAGGCTTCGTCCCGATAGCGGTAGACGACGTTGTAGATCCCGGGCTCGTAGCTGTCGATGGTCTTGCCGTAGCCGACCGAGAAGCCGATCAGGTTCTGGAGTTCGATCGCCACGTGCTCGACGACGTGGCCGGCCCAGGTTCCGCGTTCCAGTCGCTCCACGAAGCCGCCGGGTCGGCCGACCGAGCAACGGTGCTCCTGCAGGCTGGGCAGTAACCCGAGGAGGCGTTCGACGATGCCGGGGACGGTATCGCTGGGCCGTTCCTCGAGTTCGCCGATGTCCAGCCGCAGGAAGATGGCCAGGTAGCGGCTGTAGTAGTTCGGGCCCCGCAGGGCCCGGTGTTCGAGGATATTCATCGGAGATCTGCCAGGGTGGTGACGAGCGCGTCCGCGGCAAGATAGCGACGCGCCTCGATATCGAAGCCGTGACCGCTGACCAGCGCATGCAGGATCAGGTGCTCGATGGCCACCGCCTCTCCCATCGCCAGATCGGCGATGTTCGAGCTCGCCAGGTCGCGGCTGTCGATGAGGATGACATGGCCCGGGCCGATGGCTTCGAGAACCCGGTTCGGATGAATGATCACCGCGGCATCCTCGCCCAGCCCCACGCCCAGGTACTCCGGGTTGGTCGCCCCGACCTCCATCAGGCGCGTGAATCGTCCGCGCTCGAGGAAGTGGCTGTCGATGATCAAGCCTTCGACGAGTCCGAGGCCGAAGGTCATGTTGACGGCGCCCTTGCGCAGGGCATCGGCGGCGGCGCCGTTGTAGATCATGGTGCTCGGCATGGCCGCCGCGCCGGCACTGGTCCCGGCCACCACCGCGCCCTCCTTCAAGCGGTTGCGGATGGCCATCAGGGTCGCCGAGCCGCCCATCACGTTGGTCAGGCGGAGCTGGTCACCGCCGGTGAGGAAGATGACGCCGCTCTGCTCGATCAGGCGTACGGTGTCGGCCGCGGCCGCCTGGCGGCGGTCGCGGATGCCCAGGGAGTGGACGCGGCTGGCGCCCAGGCGAGAGAAGGCCGCTTCGTAGTCGGGCAGTACCTCGTCGGGAATGCTGCTCGCCGTGGCGATGACGGCGACCTCACCATAGCCCTCGGGGGCCAGGGCAAAGACCTGTCTCAGGATCTCGAGATCGGAGGTCCTGTCCTCTGCTCCGCCGATGGCCACGATGCGGCCAGGTGCCACGGGGTGTTGGGAAGCCATAACCTGTTCGTCGCCCAGCGACGCTCTTGAGCAAACGCAGAAGCCACGTTCGCGTGAGTCACTTGCCGAATGGCAGGATGCTTGCCGCCTGCACTTTCACTTATAACAGTCATCCCGACGCGGGGCACGTTCTCGCTGGCTCGGGCGGCCCCGAGGACCGGCCGAATAATGCATATCAGATGCCACTGTAATCGTGAGACGGACGGCATTTCCCTGGCCTGGATCAAGCCTCGGCGGGGCGCGCCGGGTGCCGCTCGTCGCGGGTCAGCATGGGTGCCCGGCGCTCGGTCCACCACATCCAGATGATCGAGACCAGGGTCACGCCGAAGCACAGCATCCACACCGTGGTGGCCACCCCGGTGAGGTCGACCAGGGCACCGAACATGATCGGCAGCAGGAAGCCCCCCACGCCGCCGGCCAGGCCGACGATGCCGGAGACCAGGCCGAGGTTCTCGTGGTACTCGTTGGAGAGGTACTTGAACACCGAGGCCTTGCCGATGCCCCAGGCAATGCCCACCACGAAGAGCGCCGCGGTGAACAGCCAGATGGGAATGCCGAAGCCGAACTCCACCACGCCGTCACCGCCGGCCGCCGCCACGCGGTAGTGGGTCTCCGGGTAGGACATGATGAACAACGCGATCAGGCTGGCCCACATGCAGCCCCAGGTGACGGTGTGGGCGCCGAAGCGGTCGGAGAGCCAGCCGCCGAAGGCACGGATCACCCCGGAGGGCAGCACGAAGATGGTGGCGATCAGCGCTGCCAACTGGATGCCCATGCCGTACTCGTTCATGTAGTAGCGGGTCAGCCACAGCGAGACCCCCACGTAGCCGCCGAACACCACCGAGTAGTACTGGCAGTACTTCCACACCCGCGGGTCATTGAGCACCCTGGCCTGCTCGCGCAGCGAGACCCGTTTGGTGCTGCGGTGGGCGGGATCGGTATAGGTGAAGAACCAGAACAGGATGGCGGTGACCAGCATGATCGCCGCATAGATGTTGGGTACCGCCTGCCAGCCCAGCACCACGATGGCCGTGGGGGCGATGTATTTGGTCACCGCCGCCCCGGCGTTGCCGGCGCCGAAGATGCCCATGGCCAGGCCCTGTCGGTCCCGCTCGAACCACTTGGCGGTGTAGGTGATGCCCACCGAGAAGGCGCCGCCGGCCAGGCCGATGAAGGCGCCCAGCACCAGCAGCTGCCAGTACTGGGTGGCGAACTGCACTAGCCAGATGGCCGGCACCACGCAGACCAGCACGATGAAGAACACCGGGCGGCCGCCGAAGCGGTCGGTCAGTGCGCCCAGCGGCAGCCGCATCAGCGCACCGGTGAGGATGGGCACCGCGGTGAGGATGCCGAACTGGGTGCCGTTGAGGTCGAGCTGCTCGGCGATGGGCACGCCGATCTCGCCGAACATGGTCCACACCATGAAGCACATGGTGAAGGCGAAGGTGTTGGCCACCAGGACCGACGTCTGCTTGAAGCGATGGGAGGCCATCTCGGTTCCCTCTTGCCATGGAAGTGGGGTCGGTGGGGCGGCACGGCCGCCCCGGACGGATCGGGGTCAGGGATTCTTCACGTAGGCGCCGGGGCGCAGGTAGAACCACCAGTTGACCACCAGGCAGAGCGCGTAGAAGACCGCGAAGCCGTACATGGCGAGTTCCGGGGTACCGGCCTTGATCTGGTCGCCCATCACCCGCGGGGCGATGAAGGCGCCGTAGGCGGCCACCGCCGAGGTCCAGCCCAGCACCGGGCCCTTCTGCTGGGCGTCGAAGATCACCCCGATGCTGCGGAAGGTGGAGCCGTTGCCGATGCCGCTGGCGGCGAACAGCACGATGAACAGCGCCAGGAAGAGCCAGAAGTACTGGTTGGGGTCGGTGGCGTTGTAGGCCAGCATCATCACGTAGCCGGTGGCCACCGAGGCGATGACCATCACCGCGGAGATGAGCTGGGTGACGATGGCGCCGCCCACCTTGTCGGAGATCCAGCCGCCGACGGGACGGATCAGGGCGCCGACGAAGGCGCCCATCCACGACCAGGTCAGGGCGCTGGGGGCGTCGGGGTTGGCCACGCGCGTCACGCTGCCGTCGGCGGCCACCTCCATCATGTTCCCGAAGATGACGTTGATGGAGAGCGGCAGGGCCGCCGAGAAGCCAATGAAGGAGCCGAAGGTGAGGATGTAGAGCACCGTCATCGACCAGGTGTGCTTGTTGGAGAAGATGCCGAACTGCTTCTGGATGGCCGGCCGGATGTCCCCCGGCAGCAGGCGCAGCAGGCCCAGGGTCAGCAGGATGGTCAGCGGCAGGGCGAGCCACATGCTCAGCCAGCCCAGCGCGACGACGCCCACCACCGAGGTCAACACGCCCACGCCGTAGAGCCCCAGGATCTTGCCGAAGGCCTGTACGGGGCGGCCCGGGTTGGGGGTGATGGGGCGCAGGTTGTTCATGCCGAACCAGCCGGCGAAGGCCAGCGGCACCAGGAACACCAGCCACACGAAGCCGGCGTTCTGGATCCAGGCATCGGTGCCCGCCTCGATGCGGCCGATCAGGGTGCCGCTGGCGCTCGTGAGCTCCATGGGGCCGCCGGCCAGGGCGCCGAAGATCCCCACAGTCATCACCAGCGGCACCAGGATCTGCATGGTGGTGACGCCGAAGTTGCCCAGCCCGGCGTTCATACCCAGGGCATAGCCCTGCTGCTGTCGGGGGAAGAAGCTGGAGATGTTGCTCATCGAGCAGGCGAAGTTGCCGCCGCCGATCCCCGAGAGCAGCGCCAGGGCCTGAAAGACCCAGAAGGGCGTCTCGGGGTTCATCAGGGCGATGCCGGTGCCCGCCGCCGGCACCATCAGCAGGGCCGTGGTCAGGAAGATGGTGTTGCGCCCGCCGGCGATGCGGATCATGAAGGAGGCCGGGATGCGCAGGGTGGCCCCCGAGAGGCCGGCGATGGCAGTGAGGGTGAAAAGCTGGTCGACGGAGAAGGGGAAGCCCAGGTTCTGCATCTGGGTGGTGATCATGCCCCACATCATCCACACCGCGAAGCCCAGCAGCAGGCTGGGGATGGAGATCCACAGGTTGCGGGTGGCGACGGCCTTGCCTTTCCGTTCCCAGAACGCCGTGTCCTCGACGTCCCAGTGGTCGATATCGGCGCTGCGGGCGTGTGACGCCCGGTGACGGCCGACGTCCAGGTTCGAATTCGCCATCTCGGCTTCCCCCTTGAGTGCTGACAGGCGCATCGACCGCCGAAGGCTGCTTGATCGACATCAATGCGCGACGCTTTGGGGCGAAAGATACGCCCGGCCTCGGCGGGGGGAAATGCCGGAAAATGCCGGGAAATCAACCGGCTACCTCCATGGAGGTAGCCGGGGTAGGAGAGTATCCGCTTGATCGGGAAGGGGTTTTTCCGCGTCGCCGGGGCGGGGGGAAGGGCGGCGCGGAGAGCGGAGGTCTTTGGAGGTATCCACACCGCACCGCCATTGCTAGCGTTCACTTCATGCCTGTAGGAAGCCTCGATTCACGTCGCGAGCGAAGAGAGGCCGCCCGCCGCCGAAGCGCAGCAGCCGGAGTTGACTGGTGGCTCAATGAGGACTGCGAGCATCGCCGGCGGGCGGGATATCGAGCGCAGCAGTGAAGCGAGGTTTCCTACCGGTCGAGGCCCTCCTGCACGGCCCACACCGCCGCCTCCACCCGCGAGCGCAGGTTGAGCTTCTTGAGCAGGTGCTTGACGTGCACCTTCACCGTGCCCTCGGTGATGTCCAGCTTGCGGGCGATCATCTTGTTGGAGAGGCCGGCGGCCAGCTCGCCGAGGATCTCGCGCTCGCGCTGGGTCAGGCTGTGGATGTCCGGGGCGGCCGGCTTGCTGCGCTGGTGGCGCAGCGCCTCGGCGAGCAGGGCGGTGAGGCTCTCGCTGATCACCATGCGCCCCAGGGTCGCCTGGCGCAGCTGGCGGACCATCTCGTCCGGGTCCATGTCCTTGAGCAGGTAGCCGTCGGCCCCGGCCTGGAGGGCGTCCACCACGTCCTCCTCGTTGTCGGAGACGGTGAAGATCACGATGCGCCCGGCGAAGCCGTCGTCGCGCAGCCGCTTCAGGGTCTCGATGCCGTTCATGCCGGGCATGTTGAGGTCGAGCAGCACCAGGTCGGGGTCGAGCTCCCGGGCCAGCCGGACCCCCTCCGCCGGTTCGCCGGTCTCACCGGCCAGCACCAGGTCGTCCTCCAGCTCCAGCAGTTGGGTGACGCCGCGGCGCAGCAGCGGATGGTCGTCGATGATCAGGATGCTGGCGGGGGTCTCATGGGTGGTGTCGGTCATCCGGCGTGGTCCCTCTTGCCTTGTCGATCGGTGGCGATGGTGGCGGTGGCCGGGGCGTCGGGCGCCTCGACGTCGCCGCCGACGTGTGTCTGGATGAGCCGGGCGGTCTGGGGCGTGAAGACCAGCTCGACCCGGGTGCCGCCCTGGGCGCGATTGCCCAGCGTCAGGTGGCCGCCCAGGGTGTCGGCGCGGTCGCGCATGATCACCAGGCCGTAGTGCATGGGCGGCGAGCTGTCGTCTTCGAGGCCGATGCCGTCGTCCTCGATGGTGACCCGCAGGCGGGCCTGGGCGAAGCGCACCGATACCGCGGCCCAGTGGGCCTGGGCGTGCTTGTGGACATTGGCCAGCGCCTCGCGCACCACCTGCAGCACATGGATCTCCTCGTTGGGGTTGAGCAGGTGGGGGGGCAGGTCCACCGCCAGGGCGATCTCGCTGCCCAGCCGCTCGCTGAACTCCTGCACCGTCTGGCGCAGGGCGGTGGCCAGCCCCGGCCCCTCGAGCCTCAGGCGGAAGGTGGTCAGCAACTCGCGCAGCTGGCGATAGGCGCTGTCGAGCCCGGTGCGCAGCTCCGCGCAGACCGAGGCCTGGGTCTCGGGGGGCAGGCCCTTGGCCTGCATGCGTTCCAGGCGCGCCACCTGCATCTTCAGGTAGGAGAGCGACTGGGCCAGGGAGTCGTGCAGCTCCCGGGCGATGATGGTGCGCTCGTTCATCAGCGAGACCTGCTGCTGCTCCTCGATGCGCCGCTGCAGGTAGACGGCGGTGGCCAACTGGTCGGCCAGGGCGTTGAGCAGGCGGCGCACGCTGTTCGACAGCGGCCGCCCCCTGGGGTACCAGACCTCCAGGGTCCCCAGCATCAGCTCGCCCACGCTCACCGGCAGCAGCACGCACTCGCCCTGTTCGGTCTCCTGCAGCCGCAGGGGGTGGGGGTCGATCAGGCAGGCGTGGCAGTCGTGGTCGCGGCAGTAGTCGGGGCGGCGTGCCGAGTGAGTGGCCAGGATGGGAATCTGGCGGTCGTCGAGGGGGTCGTTGAGCGACAGGCGGATGGGGCCGATCTCCAGTAACTGCTCGAGGCGGCGCAGCATGGGGGCGGCGCTGGCGCAGAGGTCGTTGCCGCCGCCGTAGAGTGCCCGGCTGCCGTCGTGCATCACCTGCATGGCCCGGTTGCTGCGCTCGAGTTCCGCCTGCTTGCGCGACACCCGCTCCTCCAGCTCGGCATAGCTGCTGGCCAGCTCCTCGGCCATGGTGTCGAAGGTGCGCCCCAGCAGGGCCAGCTCGTCGTTGCCGGTAAGCCGCGTGCGATAGCCGAAGTTACGCCGCGCCGCCTCCCGGGCCAGCACCACCAGCTGGCGCAGCGGCACCACCAGGTTATGGCGGATGTCGTAGAGGGCGATGCTCAGCACCACGGCGGTCAGCGCCAGGAGGATGAGCTGCAGGGCGCCGAGCAGGCGGATCTTCGACTCGCTGTTCTCCTCCAGCAAGGTCACCAGGCCGTCGATCTCGCCCACCAGCGCGTCCAGCTCCGCCTCCAGGGGCGTGCCGGCGGTATCGTTCCCGGCCAGCGCCGCGTCCAGTCGGGGGGCCAGGGTCGTCTCCCAGCGCGCGAGGATCCGGCGGTGCTGGCGTTGCAGGGGATGGTCCGTGGCCTCGGGCAGGGCGGCGGTGAGCTCGGGGTCGCTCAAGCGCTCGCCGAGGCGCTCGCCCAGGGTCGCCACGCGTTCGCGGCTGGCCTCGCCGGGCTGCTGCTCGTGGCGCTGCAGGGCGGCGACGACCTGGTAGGTGTTCATGCGCAGCGAACCGGCCAGATTGATGGCGGCGGCATCGCCGCGGTTACCGCCGGCCAGGGTCATGGTCACCACGATGCTGATCAGCGCCAGGGCGCTGATCGCCAGCAGCGAGGCGACGATGCGCGCCACCAGGGAGTGTTGCAGCAGTTTCATGGCGTCGGGGTCTCGTCGGTCTCCAGGGTCAGTCTACTACACCCATGGAGGTAGAACAGGTACCCCCTATGCCCCTTTGACCGCGAGGCGGCCGCTGCCGAGACTCTCGGGACCCCGTCGTCAAGCGCTCTTGCCCATGCTGCCCGCCGCCTTCGCTCCCGACTCGGATCCCTCCGGAGGCGATCGTCCCCAGGTGCTATCCCTCCCGAATGGCGGGCCTATCCCCTAGGAGGTAGCGGGCCGGTTTATGGAGGTAACCGGGCAGTATTCGCTCGCGTGATCGCCCAGAATCCCTGCCATGACCGTGCCTGGAGCGTGCAGGAAACGCTCGGCGTCAGATGGGTGGCCCGCCAAGAGGCCACGTCTTTTCGAGGAGCCTGGAGAGCGACCATGAGTCACTTCATCGATCGGCTGAACTTCTTCCGCAAGGCCCGCGAGCCCTTCGCCAACGACCATGGCGAGCTTCGCGACGAGTCCCGTGGCTGGGAGGACGGCTACCGGCAGCGCTGGCAGCACGACAAGATCGTGCGCTCCACCCATGGGGTGAACTGCACCGGCTCGTGCAGCTGGAAGATCTACGTCAAGAACGGCCTGGTTACCTGGGAGACCCAGCAGACCGATTACCCGCGCACCCGGCCCGACCTGCCCAACCACGAGCCACGGGGCTGCCCGCGGGGGGCCAGCTACTCCTGGTACCTCTACAGCGCCAACCGCCTCAAGTACCCGCTGGTCCGCAAGCCGCTGCTCAAGCTGTGGCGCGAAGCGCTGGCCGAGAAGCGCGACCCGGTGGATGCCTGGGCCGCCATCGTCGAGGACCCGGCCCGGACCAAGCAGTACAAGCGGGCCCGCGGCATGGGCGGCTTCGTGCGCGCCGACTGGGACGAGCTCAACGAGCTGATCGCGGCGTCCAACGTCTACACCGCCAAGCAGTATGGCCCGGACCGCATCATCGGCTTCTCGCCGATTCCCGCCATGTCCATGGTCAGCTACGCCGCGGGCAGCCGTTACCTGTCGCTGATCGGCGGGGTCTGCATGAGCTTCTACGACTGGTACTGCGACCTGCCGCCGGCCTCGCCCATGACCTGGGGCGAGCAGACCGACGTGCCGGAGTCCGCCGACTGGTACAACTCCGGCTACATCATCGCCTGGGGCTCCAACGTGCCCCAGACCCGCACCCCGGACGCCCACTTCTTCACCGAGGTGCGCTACAAGGGCACCAAGACCGTCTCGATCACCCCGGACTACGCCGAGGTCTCCAAGCTCACCGACGAGTGGCTCTCCGCCAAGCAGGGCACCGACGCCGCCCTGGCCATGGCCATGGGGCACGTCATCCTCAAGGAGTTCCACCTCGACAGACCCAGCGCCTACTTCACCGACTATGTGCGGCGCTACAGCGACATGCCCTTCCTGGTCGAGCTCGAGGCTCGCGAGGACGGCAGCTACGCGCCGGGCCGCCAGCTGCGCGCCAGCGACTTCGAGGCGAGCCTGGGCCAGGGCAACAACCCCGAGTGGAAGACCGTGGCCTGGGACGAGACCCGCGACCAGTTGGTGGTGCCGCGCGGCTCCATCGGCTTCCGCTGGGGCGAGACCGGCGACGAGGTGGGCAAGTGGAACCTCGAGCCGCTGGACGCCGAAGGCACCGAGATCAAGCCGCTGCTGACCCTGGCCGAGACGCATGACGCGGTGGCCCGTGTCGCCTTCCCCTACTTCGGCGGCATCGCCCACCAGCACTTCGACCACGTCAAGAGCGGCGGCGCCAGCGACGAGCTGCTGTTCCACAGCCTGCCCGCCAAGCGCCTCAAGAAGGCCGACGGCAGCGAGGCGCTGGCGGTGACCGTGTTCGACCTGATGTGTGCCAACTACGGCATCGACCGCGGCTTCGGTGAGGACGACGGCGCCACTTCCTATGACCAGGTCAAGCCCTACACCCCGGCCTGGCAGGAGAAGATCACCGGCGTGCCCGCCGAGCAGGCCACCCGCATCGCCCGTGAGTTCGCCGCCAACGCCGACAAGACCCGCGGGCGCAGCATGATCATCGTCGGTGCCGGCATGAACCACTGGTACCACATGGACATGAACTACCGCGGCCTGATCAACATGCTGGTCATGTGCGGCTGCATCGGCCAGAGCGGCGGCGGCTGGTCCCACTACGTGGGCCAGGAGAAGCTGCGTCCGCAGACCGGCTGGACCCCGCTGGCCTTCGGCCTCGACTGGCAGCGCCCGCCGCGTCACATGAACTCCACCTCCTTCTTCTACAACCACTCCTCCCAGTGGCGCTACGAGAAGCTCCAGATCAAGGAGATCCTCTCCCCGCTGGCCAGGGCCGAGGACTATCCCGGCAGCCTGATCGACTTCAACGTGCGCTCCGAGCGCATGGGCTGGCTGCCTTCCGCGCCGCAGCTCGCCACCAACCCGCTGCGCCTGGCCGCGGCCGCCCAGGCCGCCGGCCTGTCCACCCAGGAGTACGCCGTCGAGCAGCTCAAGAAGGGCGAGCTGGCCTTCGCCGCGGAGGATCCGGACGACCCCCGGAACTTCCCGCGCAACCTGTTCATCTGGCGCTCCAACCTGCTGGGCAGCTCCGGCAAGGGCCACGAGTACATGCTCAAGTACCTGCTGGGGACCCGCCACGGCATCCAGGGCAAGGACCTGGGCGAGGAGGGCGGGACCAAGCCCGAGGAGGTGAAGTGGCATGACGCGGCGCCCGAGGGCAAGCTCGACCTGCTGGTGACCCTGGACTTCCGCATGTCCACCACCTGCCTCTACTCGGATATCGTGCTGCCCACGGCGACCTGGTACGAGAAGGACGACCTCAACACCTCCGACATGCACCCCTTCATCCACCCGCTGACCGCGGCCACCGACCCGGCGTGGGAGTCGCGCAGCGACTGGGAGATCTTCAAGGGCATCGCCCGGGCCTTCTCCAAGGCCACCGAGGGGCACCTGGGCGAGGAGACCGACCTGGTCACCCTGCCGCACCAGCACGACTCCCCCGCCGAGCTGGCCCAGGTCGAGGTGCGCGACTGGAAGCGCGGCGAGTGCGAGCCGATCCCCGGCAAGACCATGCCGGCGCTGATCGAGGTCAAGCGCCACTACCCCGAGACCTATGAGCGCTTCACCTCCGTGGGCCCGCTGCTCGAGAGCCTCGGCAACGGCGGCAAGGGCATCGGCTGGAACACCGAGAAGGAGGTCAAGCTGCTGGGGGATCTCAACCACCGCAAGCTGGACGGGCCGCACACGGGACGGCCGCAGATCGAGTCCGCCATCGACGCCGCCGAGATGATCCTGACCCTGGCACCGGAGACCAACGGCCAGGTGGCGGTGAAGGCCTGGGACGCGCTCTCCAGGATCACCGGGCGGGACCACACCCACCTGGCGCATCCCAAGGAGGAGGAGAAGATCCGCTTCCGCGACATCGTCGCCCAGCCGCGCAAGATCATCTCCAGCCCGACCTGGTCCGGTCTCGAGGACGAGCACGTCTCCTACAACGCCGGCTATACCAACGTCCACGAGCTGATCCCGTGGCGCACCGTCAGCGGTCGCCAGCAGTTCTACCAGGACCACCCCTGGATGCGCGCCTTCGGCGAGAGCCTGCTGGTCTATCGTCCGCCCATCGACACCAAGGCGGCGGTCAGCCTGGCCGAGACGAAGGGCAACGGTAACCCGGAGATCGCCCTGAACTGGATCACCCCGCACCAGAAGTGGGGCATCCACTCCACCTACAGCGACAACCTGCTGATGCAGACCCTGTCGCGGGGCGGGCCCATCGTCTGGATGTCCGAGGACGACGCCCGGTCCATCGGCGTCGAGGACAACGACTGGATCGAGCTCTACAACGCCAACGGCGCCATCGCGGCCCGCGCGGTGGTCAGCCAGCGGGTCAAGAACGGCATGGCGATGATGTACCACGCCCAGGAGCGCATCCTGAACATGCCGGGCTCCGAGATCACCGGCACCCGGGGCGGCATCCACAACTCGGTGACCCGGGTGTGCCCCAAGCCGACCCACATGATCGGGGGCTACGCCCAGCTCTCCTACAGCTTCAACTACTACGGCACCGTCGGCTCCAACCGCGACGAATTCGTCATCGTGCGCAAGATGAAGAAGATCGACTGGCTGGATGGCGAAGGCAATGACTACGAGCAGGAGGCCGTGAAATGAAGATTCGTTCCCAGGTAGGCATGGTCCTCAACCTCGACAAGTGCATCGGCTGTCATACCTGCTCGGTGACCTGCAAGAACGTCTGGACCAGCCGTGAAGGCATGGAGTACGCCTGGTTCAACAACGTCGAGACCAAGCCCGGCATCGGCTATCCCAAGGAGTGGGAGAACCAGAAGAAGTGGCGCGGTGGTTGGATGCGCCGCCGCGACGGCAGGATCGAACCGCGCATCGGCGGCAAGTGGCGGGTGCTGGCGAACATCTTCGCCAACCCCGACCTGCCGGAGATCGACGACTACTACGAGCCGTTCACCTTCGACTACGAGCACCTGCACAGCGCCAGGCAGGGCGAGCACCAGCCCACCGCGCGGCCGCGCTCGCTGATCTCCGGTCAGCGCATGAACAAGATCGAGTGGGGCCCGAACTGGGAGGAGATCCTCGGCACCGAGTTCGCCAAGCGCCGCCGCGACGCCAACTTCGAGCAGGTGCAGGCCGACATCTACGGCCAGTTCGAGAACACCTTCATGATGTACCTGCCGCGCCTGTGCGAGCACTGCCTCAACCCGACCTGCGTGGCGAGCTGCCCGAGCGGGGCGATCTACAAGCGCGAGGAGGACGGCATCGTGCTGATCGACCAGGACAAGTGCCGCGGCTGGCGGATGTGCATCTCCGGCTGCCCGTACAAGAAGATCTACTACAACTGGAAGACCGGCAAGTCCGAGAAGTGCATCTTCTGCTACCCGCGCATCGAGGCCGGCCAGCCGACCATCTGCTCCGAGACCTGCGTGGGTCGCATCCGCTACCTGGGCGTGCTGCTCTACGATGCCGACCGCATCGAGGAGGTGGCCAGCGCCCCGGACGAGCGCGACCTCTACCATCGCCAGCGCGAGATCTTCCTGGACCCCTCTGACCCGGAGGTGATCGCCCAGGCCAGGAAGGACGGCATCCCCGATAACGTCATTGCCGCCGCCCAGGCATCGCCGGTCTACAAGCTGGCCATGGACTGGGGCCTGGCGCTGCCGCTGCACCCCGAGTACCGCACCCTGCCGATGGTCTGGTACGTGCCGCCGCTGTCGCCGATCCAGTCCGCCGCCGAGGCGGGCAAGGTCGAGTTCGACGGCGTGCTGCCGAAGATCGAGTCGCTGCGCATCCCGGTGAAGTACCTGGCCAACCTGCTCACCGCCGGCGAGGAGGCCCCCGTGGTGCTGGCGCTCAAGCGCTTGATGGCCATGCGCCTCTACATGCGCGGCAAGCACGTGGAGGGCCAGGCCGACGCCTCCGTGCTCGACGAGGTCGAGCTGACCGAGGCCCAGGTGGAGGAGATGTATCGCTACCTGGCCATCGCCGACTACGAGGACCGCTTCGTGATCCCCACCAGCCACCGCGAGATGGCCACCGAGGCCTTTCCGGAGCGCGGCGGCTGCGGCTTCAGCTTCGGCGACGGCTGCCACGGCGACAGCAGCCAGAGCCTGTTCGGCGGTCGCCAGAACAACGCCACCCTGGTCCAGCCGGTGGAGACCTATGATCCGCACGCCGAGGAGGCCCGTCATGGCTGATGCCGTTCGCGAGATGGAGCCGCTCGGCGGCATGCGCAGCCTGCGCGTGCTGGCGCGGCTGCTCGACTACCCGTCCGCGGAGCTCCAGGCCGCGGCCCCCGAGATGATCGAGATCCTCGACGCCGAGCGCCGCCTGTCGGCGGCGCACCGCACCGCCCTGATGGACTGGTGCCAGCGGCTGATGGAGGCCGACCTCATGGACCTGCAGGCCGAGTACGTGGCGCTGTTCGACCGCGGGCGCAACACCTCGCTGCTGCTCTTCGAGCACGTCCACGGCGAGTCCCGCGACCGCGGCCAGGCCATGGTGGACCTGCTGGCCGAGTACAGCGCCGCCGGCTTCGAGCTCGACGCCCGCGAGTTGCCGGACTACCTGCCGCTGTTCCTGGAGTACCTCTCCACCCGGCCGGAGGCCGACATCGGCCGCTGGCTGGGCGAGATCCGCCATATCCTGGCGCTGCTCACCGCGCGCCTCGAGGAGCGCGGGGCGGACCACGCCCTGGTGCCCTTGGCGCTGCTGGCGCTGATCGGTGCCGAGGCCGACGTGGCGGCCCACCGCGACACGGCGAAGGAGGAGGCGCCGGACCATACCCCCGAGGCCCTGGACGCGGTCTGGGAGGAGGAGGCGGTGCGCTTCTCCGCCGAGTCCGACCAGGACTGCGCCCTGCAATCCGCCGAGGGCCGCCGGCTCGCCGAGCGCAAGCAGGCCGTGCCCAGTGACCCCGTTCGCATCATGCCAGGCCCCGCCGCCAGCGCGGCCGCCGATCGCGGCCCGGCCGCACGCTAAGGAGAATCGCCATGTTTTCCGAGTACCTGCAACACCTGCTCTACGGCTACTACCCGTACCTGGCCGGTACGGTGTTCCTGGTCGGCAGCCTGCTGCGCTACGACCACGGCCAGTACACCTGGAAGACCGGCTCGAGCCAGATGCTGTCGTCGAAGCATATGCGCCTGGCCAGCAACCTCTTTCATATCGGCATCATCGTGATCTTCTTCGGCCACCTGTTCGGCATGCTCACGCCACACTGGGTCTATGCGCCCTTCCTCAGCGCCGGGACCAAGCAGGTGGTCGCCATCGTGGTCGGCGGCATCGCCGGGGTGCTCTGCCTGGTCGGCGGCGCCATGCTGCTGCATCGCCGCCTGACCAATGCGCGCGTCAAGGCATCGTCCAGCGTGATGGACAACCTGGTGCTGGGGTTGATCGTCTTCCAGGCGGCGCTGGGCGTGGTCAGCGTGTTCTTCTCGCTGGGCCACCTGGACGGCGAGATGATGCTGACCCTCTCCAGCTGGGCACAGTCCATCGTCTTCTTCGGCGGCGGCGCGGCGGATTACATGACCGAGGTCTCCTGGATCTACCAGCTGCACGTCTTCCTCGGCCTGACCATCATCCTGTTGTTTCCCTTCACCCGCCTGGTGCATGTCTGGAGCGTGCCGCTGGGCTATATCACGCGGCGCTACCAGATCGTCCGCAAGCGGGGCTGATACCATGCAGAAGATCGATATCGAGCAGATCCCGGGGGGCGCCAGCCCCCCACCCATCCGGGTCGGCGAGACTACCATCGCCGAGGCCGCCATCGCCCAGGAGATGCAGTACCACCCGGCGGACAGTGCCGGCAGCGCCCAGCTCGCGGCGGCCCGCGCCCTGGTGGTGCGCGAGCTGCTGCGCCAGCGTGCCGCCGCCCTGGGCCTGGCCGACGACGCGGCGCTGGACGAGAACGACACCGCCATCGCCGCCCTGCTGGAGCGGGAGCTCGACGTGCCCGAGCCTGCCGAGGCGGACTGCCGGCGCTTCCATGCCGCCCACGCCGAGCGCTTCAGCGAGCCCACTCGCCTCGAGGTACGGCATATCCTGCTGGCGGCGGCGCCGGACGACGCCGAGGCGCGGGATGCCGGCTACCGCCTGGGCGAGACGCTTATCAAACAACTGGGCGAACACCCCGAGCGCTTCGCCGAGTTCGCCCAGCGCCACTCCGCCTGTCCCTCGAAGGAGGAGGGCGGCGCGCTGGGCTGGCTGGCGCCCGGCCAGACCGTGGCCGAACTCGACCGCGCCCTGCAACACCTGCCCGAGGGGCTCCACGACCGCCCGCTGGCGTCACGCTACGGCTGGCATGTGGTCTGCATCGAGGCGCGCGAGGAAGGGCGCGAGCTGCCCTATGCGGCCGTGGCCGAGCGGGTCCGCCACAGCCTGCGCGAGCAGGCCACCCGCCGCGCCCTGCGCCACTACCTGCTGGCGCTCGAGGCCGAGATCGGCGTCGAGGGCATCCGCCTCGACGACGAAGGCGGCAGCGCCCTGATGCAATAGGAGGCCCTCCGATGAACTGCGGCTGTGCCGAGGTCGTCACCCCGACGCTACTCGGCCTCGGCATGGTCCGCGACGCCCCCCGAGAGCTGCATCGGGCCCTGGCACGGGCGCGCGCCGAGGCCGATCTGGTACTCTGGAGCGGCGAGGCACCCGTGGCGCGGCTGGCGGGCGGCCAGGGATCGCATATGCTGCGCGCGGCGAGCCAGGCCCATGGCTACCTGCTGATCGACGCCGATACCGATGTGGAGGAAGGACACGCCTATGGATACTGCCCCGCCGCCCAGTTCGGTCACTGAGCTGCCGGGTACGCCGCGCCAGCTGCGCGACCTGGTGCGCGGGGTGCCCTGGCTGGGGGCGCTCGCCGACGACGAGATCGCCAGCCTGCTGGAGGACTCGGTGCCGCGCACCCTGAAGAGCCGCGAGTGGCTGTTCCGCCAGGACACCCCGGCGGAATGGCTGCACATCGTGATCAGCGGCACGGTGCGGCTGGTGCGCAGCGCCGGCGACGGCCGCCTGGCCACCATTCGCTGCGTGGAGCGCGGCGGCACCCTGGGCGAGCTGAGCATGGTGTCGCGGGAGGGCGTCTACCTCTACTCCTCCGAGGCGCTGCAGCGTACCCAGGTGCTGTCGATCCCTGCGGCACGCTGCCGCGAGATCATGGACCGCCAGCCCGAGTGTCGCGCCGAATTCATGAGCCGCCTGGCCCTGGAGCTCACCGACCGTCTCGAGGACCTGGCGCTGCTCACCCAGGGCGATGCCATGTCGCGGCTGGTCGGCTACATCCTGCGCCAGCTGCCCGCGGGGCACGGCAAGGGGCCCCGCGTGATTCGCCTGACCATCCCCAAGCGCTGGCTGGCTGCCCAGCTGGGCATGACGCCGGAAACCCTCTCCCGGCTGCTGGCGCGGCTGCGCGACGACGGCGCCATCGCCATCGACCGTCAGCGCCTCACGGTGCGCGACGAGCAGAAGCTGCGCACCTTCATGCTGGCCGAGAGCTGACGGTACCTATCATGAACGGCAGCTGAGGTATCCATTGCGCCTGCACTACGAGGGCCCCCTACCCGAGACCGTCGGCTTCCTGCTCACCGAGACCGACATGGACGTGCTCGCCATCGGTCTGGCCTGCGGCTTCACATCCGGGTCCAGTTTCTCGCGGGCGTTTCGCGAGCACTACGGCTATTCACCCCGCGGGGGGCGTCGGCAGACTGGCGAGTAGCGATCAGTCCGAGGCTGCTGCCGAGGCGCGAGCTCACGACTCGGGCAGCCACTCCTGCACGATGTCCTGGTTCTCCTCGACCCACTGCTTGGCGTTCTCGTAGGGCTCGGCGTCCTCCTCCTGATTCATCAGCATGACCTCGCCCATCTGCTCCGGGGTCCATTCGAAGGCGTCCAGGATGGCGTAGGCCCCCGGCAGGTCCTCCTCGAGGCCATCGCGGGCGATGGTGTGGATCTGCTCGGCGCCGCCATAGACGTTCTCCGGGTCCTCCAGATACTTGAGGTCCCAGCGGGCGAACTTCCAGTGCGGCGTCCAGCCGGTCACCACGATCGCCTCGTCGTTGGCGATGGCGGTCTGCAGGGCCGCGGTCATGGTGGCGCCGCCGCCGCCCGGCGTGCCCACCGACTCGCCGACCGCCTGCTGGCGGATCCCGCAATCCCCCCAACCCCTGAAGGAGTCACGGATTGATGTCCTCTTTGCCTGAGACCATGCATGCCGTCCTGCTGAACGGTCATGGCGGTTTCGACCAACTCGAGTACCGCACCGATGTGCCCGTGCCCACCCCCGGTCCCGGCGAGGTGCTGATCCGGGTAGCCGCCGCCGGCATCAATGCCCGCATCGGCTGGTATTCCAAGAAAGTGACCGGCGATGCCAATGAGGGGGGCGCCGCTGGCTTCGCCGAGACCGAGGCCGGGGATGCCAGCTGGTCCGGCGTGCCGCTGCGCTTCCCGCGCATCCAGGGAGCCGACTGCTGTGGCCGGATCGTCGCCGCCGGCGATGGCGTGGTGGCCTCGCGGATCGGCGAGCGAGTGCTGGTGCGCAACATGCTGCGCAGCCCGGTCGATTTCCGTTCCTTCTAGTGCTGGACCTATGGCAGTGAGTGCGATGGGGGCTTCGCCCAGTACGCCACCGCCCCCGCCGCCGATACCTGGGCGGTAAACAGCGACTGGAGCGATGTCGAGCTGGCCTCGATCCCCTGCGCCTACTCCATCGCCAGCGGCGGCGCCGGCTCCGCGGCCGTGCAGCTGGCCAGGTGCCGAGGCGCCGAGGTCATCGCCGTCGCCAGCGCCAGCAAGGCCGATCAGGTCCACGCCCTCGGGGCCGACCGCGTGGTGAGCCGGGACGCCGATCCGATCAAGGCCCTCGGCGAGAACAGCGTCACGGTGGTGGTCGACCTGGTCGGCGGCGAGCCGTGGCCGGCGCTGATGCGCCTGCTGCGCACCGGAGGACGCTATGCCAGTGCGGGTGCCATCGCCGGCCCGCTGGTGGAGCTGGACCTGCGCACCCTCTACCTGAAGGACCTGTCGTTCTTCGGCTGCACCTGGCAGGAGGACGCCGTCTTCGAGAATGTGGTGCGCTATATCGAGGAGGGCCGCACGCCCCTTCGTCAGCCGGAGCTATCCGTTGTCGGAGATCGTGATGGCCCAGCAGGACTTCATCGACAAGCGCTACGCCGGCAAGCTGGTGCTGGTGCCTCCGGAGGAGGCCACCGATGAAGATTCGTGAGATCGAGGCCTCCCTGGCCGATGCCCGGCCGGGGGAGTACTTCATCGTCGACGGCAATGGCGGCCTGAGCGTCGAGCACGTCCTGCGCATGCTGAACCTGCTGCCCGCCGGGCTGGACTTCGTGCTGGAGGCCCCCTGCGCCACCTGGCGCGAGACCCTGTCCCTGCGGCGTCGTACCTCGGTGCCGATCCTCTTCGACGAGCTGGCCACCGACGACGCCTCGATCATCTGGGACAGACGGTACCGCCCCATGCCCTGCGCTGCATTCTCGACGTGCGCGACATGGCCACCAAAGCCACCGTCGACTTCGATGCGACGCTGGTCGACGGCGGCATCCTGGTGCCGGATCGATCCGGGCTGGGGATCGAGATCCCTCGGGAGGTTCTCGGCGAGCCGGTGGCCGTCTATCGGTAAGCCCAGTTCATCCGACGACGGCCCAAGGCTTCAATATACTGAACCGTAAGGGATTCCCGGATGCTTCAGACCTTGAGGAAATGGTGATGCCTCCTGGGATCTCCGGAACCCCATGCTCTGCTTCAATTTGGTGTGTAGAGTAGCAACAGGGCCGGTGCAGGCTCTCCTGCGTTTATCGTGTTGCCGAATGCGCTGTACTGCCTCTTTGAATCCATTCAATACAACATGAGAACAAGAGACCCGGCGACGAGTGGAGACCATACATGAGCATGCCCAGTTCTGCCGTCCAGCGCTCCAGGGAGGCTCGCGAGGCCTTCTTCCAGCGCGGCCAGCTCCCCACCGGCCTGATCGATGATGCCATCCTCAACTCCTGGCAGCGTTGCCTGGCCCAACGCAGGAGCGTCACCGAGCGGGTCGAGTACGAGCCGCTGCCCCGTGCCAGCCTCGCCGAACTGCTGGAAGCGAGCCGTAGGCTGCTCGAGGCCGCCAATGGGCCGCTGGAACAACTGAACCGTACAGTCAGCGGTGCTGGCTATGCCATGCTGCTCACCGATCATCAAGGTCATGCCCTGAGCGCTTATCGCGGCAGCTCCCATGCCAACCGACTCATCCGGCAAGCCTTCCGCAGGGGGGTCAATCTCTCGGAACAGCGTATCGGGACCTCGGCGATGTCCTGTGCGCTCACCGAAGGGCGGCAGGTTGCCGTCTCGGGCCCGGAGCACTACTTCAGTTCGAACCAGGTACTCCATTGCGCCGCCGCGCCGATCATCGACCCGCAAGGTCACGTCATCGGCTCGATCGATATTACCCGAGAGCATCCCCTGGAACGGGGCAGTGCTCTCTCGCTGGTCGGTCAGTGCGCCAAGACCGTCGAGCGCCGGTTGATCGCCATGCTGGAGCCCTTCCTGATCCTCCAACTGGGCTGGCAGCTGGGGGAGAGCGCTTCCGACGAGCTGCTGATCGCCCTCGGCCCGGAAGGCGAGATCCTCGGCATGACGCCGAGGGTGCGCGAAGTGATCGGTCTCGCGGCCGGGGATGGCCCGCAAGGCTTCGAGGAGCTGTTCGATCTGCGCTTCGAGGCACTGGTGGATGCGGCTCGCGATCAGCGCTCGCCTCTCCTGGGGCGGGTGGCTTCCGGGTTGGCCTTTTCCCTGCACCCCGTCAGCCATCGGGCAGCACGCCTCCTCCAGGGATCGCCTCGGCGCCGTCACGCCGAGGGCTCTCTACCTTCGACTCCCCGGCTCCCCGACTTCGGCGATCGCTCTCTCAACGACCGCGTCAATCTGGCCCTCAAGGCGATGGCCAAGGGGCTGCCGGTGCTGATCCAGGGCGAGACCGGCACCGGCAAGGAGGTGATGGCCCGCGCCCTCCATGACAACAGCGGCAAGGGGAGCGGCGAGTTCGTGGCCATCAACTGCGCCGCCATCCCCGAAACCCTGATCGAGGGCGAGCTCTTCGGCCACACCGAAGGCGCCTATACTGGGGCCCGTCGTGGCGGCGCCCCGGGCAAGCTCGAACAAGCCGACGGCGGCACCCTCTTCCTCGACGAGATCGGCGATATGCCCCTCGCCCTGCAGTCCAGGCTGCTGCGGGTGCTGGAGACCCGTGAGGTCACCCGCCTCGGGGGCCAGACCAGTAAGCGGGTCGACTTCCAGTTGATCTGCGCCACCCACCGCGACCTGAGCGAGGCCGTCGTCCGGGGCGAGTTCCGTGATGACCTGCTCTACCGCATCAAGGGCATGCCCCTGAGGATGCCTCCCCTGCGGGAGCGCGCCGAGCTGCGCGCTTTCCTGATCGACCAGTGCGCCCAGGTCACCGAGGGCCGTCGCCGGCTGGCGGAGGCCACCCTCGAGGTGCTGCTCGCCCATGACTGGCCGGGCAACGTGCGCGAATTGCGCCACGCCCTGACCTATGCCGACGTCCTGGCCGACGATGGCAGTGACATGATCGAGTCCCACCACCTGCCGGATGATATCCAGCACGCCGCCGGCACCCGCTTGCCGCAGGCGCCGAAAGGCCCGGCAGGGACGCTGCGATCACTGGAATGGGAGGCCATCGAACACGCGATGGCGCTGGAGGACGGCAATGTCAACGCCGCCGCCAAACGCCTCGGCATCGGTCGCGCCACGCTATATCGCCGGCTCAAGCAGCACAGGAAGTGACGCGGCGAGCCGCGTCGGAGCCAACGACGTCAGGTCGCGAGATAGTCGCGGGTGGTGACGACCGAACCATAGGCAAAGGCCAGCGCGGCCATGATGGTACCGTGAACGTGCGCCGCCGGCACGGCGTGACCATCGAACTCGAGGTCCTGTGTCGCACAGGCATCATGAACGATCGTGGCCTTGTAGCCGAAGTCGGCAGCCGCTCGACTGGTCGCATCGATGCAGACATGGCTCATGGCGCCGGCGATCACGACCTCCTCGACCCCTTCCGCCTCCAGCCTCTGCTTCAGGTCCGTCTCGCGGAATGCATTGGGATAATGCTTGAGGATCACCGGCTCCCCTGCCTCGGGCTGGACACTGGGGTGGATCTGCACCCCCGGCGAGCCCGGCGTAAAGATCGGCGCCTGCGGATCGGGGAATTCATGACGAATATGGATCACGCTATCTCCCTTGGCGCGGGCGTCCTGGATCACCTTGGCCGCATTGCCCACGGCCTCTTCGATACCGACCAGCGGTAGCTTTCCTGACGGGAAGTATTCGTTCTGGATATCGACGACGATGATGGCACGTTGACTCATTATATTTCCCTCTTCGGATGGTTACGGTTTCTGGACTCTCAGGCTTCAGACGCCAGCTGACGGTGTATATCCAGCCGGTCGAAGTGCGCACGCTTCTCGATGATCTTCCCGTCGGAAAGCGTCAGCAGCATCAGTAGCGAAAAGCGCAAGCGCTTGCCCGTCGGCGCGATGCCCTCGACGGGGCCGGCCGTGTGCTTGCCGTCGAAGACCAGGTAGGCGGCCACCTGGTCATCCTCGGCGATCAGGCGCTCGACCTGGAAGCTGAAGCCGGGAAATGCATCGAAGTTCTTCTTCTCCGACGCGATGAAACCCTCAGCGCCGTGAATGGGCGTGTCCATCTGCAGGTAGAACACGAAGTCCGGATGGCACAGCCGTGCCGCGGCAGCGTGGTCCTCGTGCTGGAGGGCAGCATAAAATTCACGGACCACTTGCTTGTTCGCTTCGGTAGACATGTCGTTTTATCCGTTGTGATGCTGTTCGCTATAAGTTCAAGAGAATTAGAGCGTGCAGGTCTCGCCGTCCTCCGGCACGAGCAGGTGATCCGCCATGCCCTTCTCGGCGGCGAAGGCACGCAGCTCATCACGGGTGAGGGTCGCGTGGTTGACCGACTCCATATGGGTCGCGATCAGGGCGGCCCCCGGCGCGGCCCGGTAGACCTCATGGACATCCTGCTTGCCCATGATGATGGAGCCAAGTGCCGGGATCTGGGCATCACCGGCATTGAGGATAACGACATCCGGCTGGTGCTGCGCCAGGCTGTCCTGCACATAGGCGTTCCAGATGGTATCGCCGGTGAGATACACGGTTTTCTCGTCAGGATGCCTGAACACCACACCGCAGACCTCACCCAGTAGCTCGCCAGCGGGGGAGGCCATGATCCCATCGCTACCGTGCTGGCCCGCGGTCATGATAAGCGTGATTCCCTCGAATTCGCTGTCGTCGCCAAGCATACGTACGTCGGCGAATCCCTCGGCACGAATCTCTCCCGCATCCTGCTCGTTCTGCACGAAGATCGGCTTGTTCTTCGGGACAAGCCGCTTGGCCGCCTCGTCCCAATGATCCTCATGAGTATGGGTCACGATGACGGCATCGACAGCAAGGATATCCTCCATGGGAATGGGCAATTCCACCAAAGGATTGGACAGGTGATCGTTCACCGTTCCCGGAAAAGCCGGGAAGGCGCCCTTGGGTGAGAGCATCGGGTCGATCAGAAAGCGTTTCCCCGCATAATCGATGATGACGGTAGCGTTGCGAATCTGCTGAAGTTTCATGGACAGTCTCTCTCTCATATTTATCGACGGTTAGGGACCGATAGGTCCATAATGGTCAAAAAAATGGATGCTTCGAGGCCTCAATCGAGAGTGGACAGCAGCAAGTTCAAGGCATCATTGAGCCGCTCCCTGCCACCACCGGCACGGGCCATGACCTGCAAGCCGGGAAACCCCAGAACCAGCAGACGCGCCAGCTTGCTAGCCTCATCGGGGTTCTTGATGGACCCCTCGGCCTGGCCACGCGCGATCGTGCGTGTCAGCGCCTCCTCGATCAAGGCAAGGTCCTGAAAGACGCGCCGGCGGATCTCGGGATCGCGAGGCGCCATCTCGACGGCCTGGTTGATACTCATGCACCCCCGCGCGGCACCGCTATGCTCGACATCCGCAACGATCTTGCGGAAAAAGCGCTCGATGGCCTCACGAGCCGGCGCATGCCCGAGGATCCGGCTCATCTCCCGTGCACGTTCCTCACGGTAGGCATCGAACGCCGCCAGGAAGAGTTCGTGCTTGCCGCCGAAGGCGGCATACAGGCTGCTCTTGCTCAGCCCCATGGCCTTGAGCAGGTCAGTCAGCGATGTCCCCTCGAAGCCGTTCTGCCAGAACACTTCCATGGCCTGGTGGAGGGCCTCGCTGACATTGAATTCCTGTGGTCGTGCCATTGCCTTGCCTTTATCTACCGGAGAGCCGTGGAGCGAACCCCACGGCGCCATTCTGGACCGAAAGGTACTTAACGTCAATCCCCTCCTTCTGATCCCGGAATGCCAACGTTCTCTCAATTGCCTAGCGCCCCCCCCGGCAGGAGAGAAAGGGAAGGGAGACGTTTTCACGCCGAGACAAATCTATCTCATCTTGAGAATAAAGCCGAAAGCCCACCGAGCGCTCTTTAAATAAATCATTGATATTAGAAATAAAAACAAAAAACCCTTCAATGGCACGAGATTTGCCTATAAGTATGCGAGGTTGGTCGGGTCGCAGATGACAGCCCCGTCACTCGTCTCATGACTGGCAAAAGAATAATTGAGGAGAGACCACACCGATGAAACCCCTACTCACCTCTGGACTGTGCGGCCTGGCCTTACTGCTGCCACCGGCCCTCGCCCAGGCCTCGCCAGGCAGCGAGGCCATCGACCGTTACTGCTCGGGTTGCCATCAGGCCCAGGACGGCCCCCAGCGCTGGAGCCGCATCAGCCAGCAGCGCAAGACCCCGGAAGGCTGGGACATGACGATCGCGCGCATGCAGACCATGCACGGCGTCGAAGTGCCCATGGAGGCGCGCCGCGATATCGTCAAGTTCCTGGCCGACACTCAGGGCCTGGCCCCCGAGGAGAGCGCCGGCCAGCGCGCGCTGATCGAGCGCCGCCTCAACCGTGTCGAATCCTTCGACCACCCCAGCTACCAGGAGATGTGTGCCCGCTGCCATACCGGCGGCCGCGCCCAGCTGCAGCGCCGTCCCGAAGCGGAGTGGGAACACCTGGTGCACTTCCATGTGGGTCAGTTCTCAACCCTGGAGTATCAGGCCATGGCCCGGGATCGCGACTGGCTCGACATCGCCATGGACGAGATCGCCCCCTGGCTGGCCAAGACCCAGGGCCTCGAGAACGCGGCCTGGGACGACTGGCAGGAGCAGGACGCCGTGGATCCGGTGGGGGAGTGGCAGCTCTGGGGCCACTGGCCCGGCGAGGGCGACTTCTATGCCGATGTCACCATCACCGCCGCCGAAGGCGAGGACGCCTACGCCCTGAGCCTGGACGGCGCTTTTACCAGCGGCCGGCCGATCGACGGCGAGGGCCAGGCCATCGTCTATACCGGCTACGAGTGGCGCGCCAACCTGAGCCTCAACGGCCGCGACTTCAAGCAGGTGCTGGACCTCTCCGACGCGCGCCCCGGCGGGCGTATTTTCGACGACCATGACGAGGCCTTCGGCATGATGGTGGAGATGGCCCGTCGTGAGGTCGCCGAGCCGGGCCTCATGGCTAGCCTGCCCGCCTCGCTGAAGGCCGGTACTCGACAACGCCTGGTGCTGCTGGGCCATGGCCTGGGCGAGGGAGACATCGACCTGGGCGAGGGCGTGATGGTGCGCGAGGTGGTGGAGCGCAGCGACAATCGCCTGGTCCTGGAGGTGGAGGCGGCCGCCGACCTGACCCCCAGATGGCTGCCGGTGCAGGTTGGCGAGGCCGGCGCCGATACGATGCTCGCCGGCTATCGGACCGTGGATCGCCTGGAGGTGAGCCCCGAGCTCGGCGTGGCGCGGGTCGGCAGCGAGGCGACTCCGCCGGTGAGCGGGGTCTTTAGCGCCATGGGCTACCTGGGCGAAGGCGAAGACGCCATTCCTCTGGGTCGGGTGCCGGTGACCTGGAGCGTCGCCCCCTGGGACGAGATCGCCGAGGGCGAAGAGGACGTCAAGTATGCCGGCACCCTGGATGCCGCCACCGGCATCTTCTCTCCCGCCGGCGCGGGCCCCAATCCGCTGCGCCGGTTCGACACCAACAACGCCGGCAACCTGCGGGTCACCGCCAGCGTGGTGGGCCAGGAGGACGTCCAGGACGACGCCCACCTGATCGTCACCGTGCAGCGCTGGAACAACCCGCCGCTTCGCTAACACCAGGACCAGGAGATCATCATGGGAATCTTGCAAGCGATACCCCAGAACCTGCATCGGGTGGAGGTGGAAGGCCAGCCGCTGTGGTTCCATATCCCCACCACCAGCCTGTTCGCCCCGGACGCCCTGAGCGAGGAGCTGCTCGCCCTGGCCGGTCGCCAGGAGGGCCTGGATCCCCGCGCCCTGCCCGGCCACCTGGCCCACGACGTCGCCTCGGAGGACCTGAGCGCGCGCCTGGAGCAGCTCAAGTCGCTCAAGCTGGTCACCGACGGCGCGGTGCAGGCCTACAACCCCACCGTCGAGGTGGAGCAGTTCCCGCTCTCCACCGTGGTGCTCAATGTCAATACCGGCTGCAACCTGAGCTGCAGCTACTGCTACAAGGAAGACCTGGACAACCCCCGGGACGGCAAGAAGATGGACCTGGCCACCGCCCAGGCCTCCATCGAGATGATGCTGCGCGAGGCCCCGCAACGGGATCGCTACAACATCGTCTTCTTCGGCGGCGAGCCGCTCAGCAACATGCCGCTGATCCGCGAGGTGGTGGCTTGGGCCGAGGAGCGTATCCACGGTCTCGGCAAGGCGGTGGACTTTACCCTGACCACCAACGCCACCCTGCTCAACGAGGAGAAGATCGCCTTCTTCGATGCCCACCGCTTCGGCCTGACGGTGAGCATGGACGGGCCCAAGGCGATCCACGACAAGAACCGCATCGCGGTCAACGGCCAGGGCACCTACGACCTGGTGGCCAAGCGCATCGCGCCGCTGCTGGCGAGCTATCGCTCGCGGCCGGTGGGCGCCCGGGTCACCCTGACCCGCGGCATCACCGACGTGATCGGCATCCACGATCACCTGGTCAACGAGCTGGGCTTCGCCGAGGCGGGCTTCGCCCCGGTCACTTCCGGCGACATGGCCGCCTACAACCTCACCGGCGAGGAGCTCAAGCGGGTCTTCGACGCCATGGTCGAGCTCGGCGAGCGCGCCGTGGCCGCGGCCCTCGAGGGGCGCGATATCGGCTTCGGCAACTTCAACCAGCTGCTTACCGACCTCTGGGAGGGACGCAGCAAGGCGGTGCCCTGCGGCGCCGGCCTGGGACTGGTCTCGGTGGATCACGCCGGGGACGTGCACCTCTGCCACCGCTTCACCGGCTCCGACATGCCGACCTTTGGCAATGTCGGCGACGGCCTCGACCATGACGGCCTCAAGCAGTTCATCGAGGCAAGGAGCGACCGCAGCGAGCGCGGCTGTGCCGACTGCCGGATCCGCAACCTCTGCTCAGGCGGTTGCTACCACGAGAGCTATGCCCGCTACGGCGACCCCATGACCCCCACCTACCACTACTGTGACCTGATGCGCGACTGGGTCGATTTCGGCATCCAGGCCTACGCGCGCATCCTGCGTCACAACCCTGAGTTTCTCGAAGGCCCCCTGGCCGGGAGGCAGAGCGCATGAGCGATAACAAGAAGACTATGACCCAACTGGGGCTGGCGCCCCTCAACCGCAAGGCCCGCGAGATGGAGCGGGCGGCGACCCCGGAGGCCTTGGAGGAGGTTCAGGCCATGCAGACTATCGCCGGCTGCACCTCCAGCTTCGACCCGGGCTGGGAGGTGGACCCCTTCGGCGGCGTGGCCTCCCTGTGCCAGCCCATGGAGGCGGACCTCTACGGCTGCGCCGACCCCTGCTGGTGGCCCGCCCAGGTGCCGGACACCATGAACACCTACCCCGACTGGGGGCAAGGGGCCAATCGCGCCGAGGATGACTGGCGCAAGCTCGACAGCCTCGACCCCGGCAGCGCCGTCTATCCGGGAGGAGATCAGTAATGAAGCGATTCCATCTGCCCCTGGCGGGCCTGCTGGCCCTCTCCGCCCAGCCCTTGGTGGTTGATACTGCCGAGGCCGACGAGCCGCGCGAGTACCTGGTGACCATGGCCCACCCCAACCAGCTGCATGTGATCGATCCCGAGGCCCGGGAGATCGTGCGCAGCTGCGACGTGGCCGGTGCTTTCGGCCCCGGCACCCTGCAGTTCTCGCCGGACAACCGCACGGCCTATATCCTGCACAACCGCTGGGAGGACGTGGTGGGCATCGACCTCACCAACTGCGAGGAAGTGTTCCGTGCCCACGGCCCCCAGGGCAACATCGGCGCCAAGGCCATCACCTCCATTGCCGTCAGCCCGGATGGAGAGCGAGTCTACGTCCTCTGGGACCGCGTCGAGAAAAACATCGATCACTACCGCGTGCTCGAACCGCAGCTGGCCGTCTACGATACCTCGGCGGGCCTCGACGCCGAGCCCATCGCCACCTTCCCGGCGCCGCGCCAAGTGATGGTGATGTCGACCGATGCCGACGATCAGCTCTACTTGGCGGGTCCGGATATCTATCGCATGGATCCCGAGACGGGCGAGGTCGAGACCGCTATCGCCAACCGCAGTTGGGACGACCCGGACTATGGGGGCTTCGATTCACTGACGGTCTGGACCATGGGTGAGGTGACCCAGGAGTTCTTCAGACCTTATGCAGTGGCCAAGTACCCGGGCACGGAGGATGAGACCTGGTACTGGGGCATCAACCGGGTCGACCTGACCAGCGGGGAGACCGAACGGAAGGAGATCGCCCCCTTCGAGTCCATCATCTTCTCCATGGTCTCCGATCCCCAGGATCGGGACGTCTTCTACAGCGTCTATAACCACCTCAGCCGGCTAGATAGCCGTACCCTGGAGATCGTCGATAGAGTCGAACTCGACCATACCTACTACAGCATCAACACCTCCTACGACGGCTCGCGGATCTACCTGGGCGGTGCCTCCAGCGATATCGCCATCTATGATGACGACTTCAACGACCTGGGGCGGATCCAGTTGCCCGGCGACATGAGCTTCTCGACTCTCAAGGTGGCACGCTTCTAGGCTGTTGTTGCGTGGTCCTCTTGGCCGGGGGCTCCCCAGGAGCCGCCGGCCCTTTTTGCTGGGGAGATGCCCATGCCTGAGCCCGACACCTCCCGCGACTCGCAACCGTTGCCCTGGGGCTGGCTCTACCGGCCCCTCAAGGCCCGACGCTTGGCGCTGGCCCGCCTGCTGGCCTTGAGCCTGGTGGCCACCCTGCTGGCGCTGCTGCCGCCGCTGCTCACCCAGCGACTGATCGATCACGGCCTGATGCGCGGCGACTTCGCCACGGTGGTGACTTACGTCGCCGCCCTGGTGGCGGTGGGGCTCTCGGCCCTGGCCCTGCAGGGGCTGACCCGGCTGCAGCATGTGGCGCTCTCCGCCAAGCTGCTGCTGGCGCTGCGCCGCGCCCTGCTGCGTCACCTGCTGCGCCTGGCCCCGGCCCGCTGGCAGGCCCGGGGGCGGGGCGATCTGATGAGCCGCCTGGACGGTGACCTGTCGATCCTCCAGGGCTTCGCCCTGGACGGCCTGCTCGGCGGGCTCTCCAACCTGCTGGGGCTGGTCGGGGCGCTGGCCATGATCGGCCTGTTCAGTCCGGCCCTGATGGCGCTGGTGGCGGTGCTGGTACCGATCCAGTGGCTCTGGCTGCGCGCCTGGCGCCCGGCCCTGACCCGCCGCCAGCAGGCGCTGCGCGAGCAGAGCGGCGATATCTCCGGCTTCTGGCAGGACACCCTGGCCTTTGGGCCCTGGTTCCAGGGCCAGGCCCTGGAGGCCGCGCGCCTCAACCGCCTGCAGGGACTTGGCCACGAGCAGCTGCGCCGCCTGCTGGCGGTGCGCTGGGTGGGCTTTCTCAGCGACATGGGGCCCCAACTGATCCTCGCCCTGGCCCGGGCCGGGGTGCTGCTGCTGGGCGGCTACCTGGTGATCCAGGGCCGGTTGCAACTCGGCGAGCTGGTGGCGTTGCTGGCCTATCTGGGCATGGTGATGGCGCCCATCGGTGGCCTGCTCGGCCTCTATGGTGGCTGGCAGCGGGCTCGAGTCAGCGCGGCGCGCCTGGCCGAGCTGTTCGACGAGCCCACCATGGGGGATCCCTACCGGGGCGAGCGGCCCACGGGGCCCGGAAGGATTCACCTCGAGGGGCTGCAGTTCCGCCACCCCGGCCAGGCCGACTGGCTGCTGGAGGGCGTCGATCTCGAGCTCCCGCCGGGTCACAAGGTGCTGATCGACGGCCCCACCGGGGCCGGTAAGAGCAGCCTGATCCGCTTGCTGCTCGGCCTGGAGGTCCCCGAGGCGGGCGAGATCCGCATCGACGGCGTACCGCTCGACGCGCTTGCCCGCCGCCACTGGCTCAAGCAAGTGGCCTGGGTAGAGCAACACCCCAGCCTGCTGCGCGGCGGTCTGGCCGAGACCCTGCGCGCCCTGGCCCCCGAGGCCGGCGATGCCGAGCTGATCGAGGCGCTGGCGCGGGTGGGGCTGGCGGAGTGGTTCGACGCCTTGCCTCAGGGCCTGGCTTCCGAGCTGGGCGACCTGGGCGGCAAGGTCTCCGGTGGCCAGCGGGCGCGCCTGGCCCTGGCCCGGTTGCTGCTCAAGCGCCCCCGGCTGGTGCTGCTCGACGAGCCCACCGCCGCCCTGGATCCGGCGGCCGCCCGCGCCTTCGACGCCCTGCTCGACGAGGTGCTGGGCACCACCACCCGGCTGATCATCAGCCACCAGGGCGGCCACTTCGGTCACCTGGATGCCCGCTATCGCCTTGAGCGAGGACGGCTGATCGCGGTGGAGGCGGAGCCATGTCCCTGACCAGCATGCCCTTAGCCAAGCGCTCTCTATCCCTGGGAATGATCGATAGCGGCGCGCCTCCGGACACGGCCCTGGCGCGCTTCCACTCACCCGGCGGTGCCGACACCGAGGACCGCCTGGGCCATGGGCGGGCCATCCTCGCCACCCTAGGCCTCTACCTACCCTGGCCGCGGCTGGAGATCGCCCTCTACAAGCTCTTCGAGGATCGCTTGACCGCCGATGCCGCTGCCCTGGCGGCGGCCTTCGAGTGGCACGCCGCGGCACCCCCGGCCTGGCTGCTGTGCAGCCTGGGCCTGCCGCGTGCCGACGTGCGCCTGCAGGCGGCAGCGGAACGGCTGCAGGCCGCCGGCACTCGGATCGTCGCCGCCAGCCCGCGCTTCGGGGCGCCGGTCTATCCGGCGGCCTGGCCCGGGGTGTTGGCAGTCAGCGGTGCTGCCGGCCTGCCCCCGGGACCACCCCGGCCAGGCCGCGACGAGCGCTGGTACGCCTGTGTCTGGGCGGCGAGGGAAGCGAGCATGGAGAGCCCTTGGCAGCCCTGGCAGATGGGGCCACCACCGGCGGGAGCGCCGCCGCCCCTGGGCGGGGCCAGCTTCGCCGCGGCCCATGCCCTGGGCTACTGGCTGGCGCAGTCAGCCGGTGACTCGGCGGCGACGTTATCGGACTACAGCCTAGGTCAGGCCCCCCCAGCGGGGAGATCGATCGCCCAAGGAGAGCGGCGGCTATCACACCATCACGGAGCTCATCGCTGATGCACAACCGACTCCTGCACAAGGTGGCTCTGGTACTGGACGCGGTCGTCGAGCACAGGGCCCTGGGCCTGGAAGAGCTGCACCTCCTGCTCGATCTACCCAAGCCAACGCTGATGCGTCTCCTCGGCGACCTCGAGGAACTGGGCTGGCTCTATCGTCGCCTGGGCGACAGACGCTATGTGCCACTGGCCGACATCGGCGGTCCCGCCGATCCGGGCAATCGACTCGCCAAGGTCACGGGCCCCTTCCTGAACGAATTGTTTGACATGACCGGGATGGCCTCGGACCTGGTCGTTGCGACGCCATTCGGGCCCAGCATCCTTGAGAGTAACTACTCGCGACTTGGCATCCGTACCGGTCAGGATCGCATCATCGGGGCTCGTCCCTGCCCGCTGGGAGCCGCCTCGGGACGCGCGCTGGCGGCCGGCATCGGGCTTGATGCCATAGAAGCCTGGGATGGCGAGCCCGACGACCACCAGTTGCATGGACTGGACAGGGAGCGCCGCGACGGGCACTTCCGGCGCCGGCCCGGCAATTGGGAATATCACTTCCGCCGGCCTTTCGACGTCGATGCCATCGCCATCACCCTGCCCATTGGCCACCAGACCTGCGTGGCCGTGAACCTCTACTGGGATGCTCGGCGCCTGCCATTCAGAGCGGTGGAGACCATTCACCTGCCCCGGCTGAAGACGGTCGGACGACGGCTGGCATCAGCACTCGAGGGGCATATCACGACCCTGGAGACCCTGTCGACCGGCGACATCCGAAGGCCCGGAGCATAACCTGTTGACGACTGCCCGTCGTTACTCCGCCTGCCTGCACGGGGAGGCGGCGTGACGGGGCAACTTGCCATCAAGCGCTGCCACCACTCCTCAGATCGGGGCGCTGTTGCGTTAACCGCGAGGCCTGCTCGTAGGCGTGGGCGATCTTCAGCACCTTGAGGTCGTCGCGCATGCGGCCGATCAGCTGGATGCCCATGGGGCGGCCCCGCTCATCGAAACCGGCTGGCACATTGATCACCGGACAACCGGAAAGGGTGCCGGGGGTCACGATCTGCATCCAGCGGTGGTAGGTATCCATGGCGCGACCCGCGATCTCCTGCGGCCAGTGGATGTCGGAATCGAAGGGGAAGACCTGGGCAGTGGGCAGGGCGACGACGTCATGGGTGTCGAAGAGCGCATCGAGCGTCGTATACCACTGGGTGCGGGCGGCCGAGGCACGAAAGACGTCCAGCCCCGTCAGGCGCAGACCACCCTCGATCTCCCAGATGGCCTCGGGTTTCATGCGCGCCCGTTTCGCCTCATCGGCATACAACTCATCGGCAATGCCCGCGATATGGAAGTGGCGCAGGGTCAGCCAGGTCTCCCATAGCTGCTCCATGGGATAGTCCAGGCCAACCTCTTCGACCCGCGCCCCCAGCTCCTCGAAGTGGCCGATGGCCTGGCGACAGACATCCAGCACACCGGGCTCGGTGGGCAGGTAGCCATCGAAGTCGCCCAACCAAGCGACCCGGAGGCCGGCGGTGTCCATATCGAGGCCGCCGGCGTAGCGCGCATTGTCCGTCTCGAGTGATAGCGGCACTCGGGAATCGAAGCCGGCCATGGTGGCCAGCAAGCGCGCCGTGTCCGCGACCGTACGGCCCATGGGACCTTCATAACCGAGCTGCTGATAGAACATCTCCCGGGACGGGCCGTGAGGCACGCGACCCTGGCTCGGCCGGAAGCCGATGACGTTGTTGTAGGCCGCCGGATTGCGCAACGACCCCATCATGTCGCTGCCGTCCGCCACCGGCAGCATGTGGGTGGCCAGCCCCACCGCGGCCCCGCCGCTGCTGCCGCCGGCGCACAGGGCCGGGTCAAAGGCATTGCGGGTGGTACCGTAGACGGGATTGTAGGTCTGCGAGCCCAGGCCAAACTCCGGGGTGTTGGTCTTGCCGATCAGGATGGCGCCGGCGGCCCGCAAGCGCTCGACGAAGACGGCATCCTGTTCCGGCACCCACTCCTCGAACAGCGGGGAGCCCAGGGTCGTGGTGATGCCCCGCGTCGGCGCCAGGTCCTTCACCGCATGGGGGAAACCGTGCATCCAGCCGCGGTAGTGCCCCCGCGCCAGGTCGTCGTCGGCCGCCCGGGCTTCGTCCATCAGCGCCTCGCGGGCGCGCAGGGCGACGATGGCGTTGTAGGTCGGGTTATAACGGTCGATCTGGTCCAGGTAGGCCGCCATGACCTCGCGACAGCTGACGCTGCCCTGGCGAATGGCGGCGGAGAGATCGACGGCAGACAGCGCGACGAGCTCTGCGTCGGAGCCGGGTTGCACCGTGGCGGCACGGGCACCGCCGATGCCACTCAGGCCAGTGGCGGCGAGCATGCCGGCCCCGGCGGAGAGCTTGAGGAAGTTACGACGATCCAGCGAATACGGCGTTGTCATGATGATGGCCTCGCATTATCAGGCAGCCTTGTTGTTGGCATAACGGCGGGAAGGTCATCGACACCTCCTTCAGCCGCCATGGATAAACGAGACTAGCGAGGTAACGAAAAGGGGGTAAGCTAAACTGGTTTCACATTGTGGAACAAGACGCTGATGGAAACGGCAAGAAGGCGTGCAACGCCCGGAGAAGACCTGGGCGAGTTGTCGTGACTGTCAGGCGAAATAGCTTCGTTAGGGCGTTGCTGCCTTGGCCTTGGGCTACTTGCCCGCAGAACCGGCCATCGACTGGACGACGACGTCAGCGGACGACAAGTTGGGCAGCGCCGGCCAGCCGGGGTGCTCGGCCCACCAGCGGATTACCGCCGGGGCCGCGGGGCCGGCGGCGATCAATAGCGCCTTCGCTTCCTCGCGGTCGCCGGTCTGCATGGCCCGGACCAGCGGCGCCAGGAGCACGCCAGCCACCGCCTGGATGCCCAGGGGCTGATCGGGAGTCACGACCAGCTCCCGCTCAACCAGGCACGTGCCGACGATGGCCGGGCCGCGACTCACCCGCACCCGGGCCCAGGGCTCCGGTTGGTGCAGCGGCTGGTGATCGGGCCAGTGGCAGCGTGCCGCCCAGTAAGGGGCTGGAGCATCGGTCATCGACTCGTGATAGGCGGCCTGGCGATAGAAGTCGCGGCCGGCCCGGGCGAAGCGCCAGTACTGGGCATCCTGGCGCCGCTGATGGAAGCGTTCCAGGGGCGCGATGGGCTGCCCCTCGAGCAGGCTATTGAGCACCGGCGCCAGGCCATGGGCCGAGGAGAGGGCATTGAAGATGCCCTGGCCGGAGAGCGGATCGATGGCCATGGCGGCGTCCCCCAGGCGCCACAGGCGTCCCTCCCGCACCCGGGTGCGCCCCAGCATGCTGGGGCGCCGATAGTGGTGCTGGATGGGGGCATCGCCCCAGAGCGGGGCCAGCTCGGGCTGGGCGGCCAGCCAGGCGCCGGGATCCCGGCGTGCTCGGCGCAGCGTCGCCTCCGGCAGCGCCAACTGCAGGTACTGCTGGCCCTCGAGCCGCGACCACCAGGCCCAGCCGCCGCCGGGCAGCGACAGGGCGGCGCTGGCCGGTGTCGCGTCCGCGGCCTCGCCGCGCAGGATCCAGGCCGGGGTCGACCAGGGCGCGGCGTCGCGGAAGTGACGCCGTGCCGCCGCCCGGCCCCGCGCCTCCACGCCCCAGGGGGCGGTCAAGACGCGGCCATCGGCCAGGGCCAGCCGCGCCTGGTCGCCGTTACTCTCGAGGCCGGTGATGCGTGCCTCGAGCACGGTCACGCCGGCCTCGCGAAGATCCGCCAGCAGGGCGGCATCGAAGGCCGGACGCGGCAGCAACCACTCGGCGTTGGGCGCCCGCGCCTTGCCACCCCAGGTGACCCGGCGTGGCAATGGCCCCACCGCACAGGCGGCGGCCCGGGCCAGCCCCAGGCCCTGCAAGGCCTGGAGGCTGCGCCGGCTGATGCCCTCGATGGCGCGGTAGTCGCGGCGCCGGCCGATCAGGGTGACCTGGTGACCGACCCGGGTGAGCAGCATGGCTAGGGCCGCGCCGGCGGGGCCGCCCCCGGCGATCAGCACCTCACCCGCTTCGCGCCTTGTGATCAGAAAAACACCCCCACCAGCAGTTGGGCATAAAGGGACGTGTCGGCATCGCCCAGCTGGATGCCGCCCTGCGCCGCGCTCTTGTCGGGAGCGTACCAGCTCAGCAGTGGCGAGACATAGAGCCAGTCCGTCACCTAGTCAGTCAACTGCGCCCCTGGTACTGCAGCGCGCGATGGGCTGGATCGACCTCAGCGATACCGACACGTTGCGCCGTGACCCGCTCTGGCAATTGGCCTGCAGTGATGCCCTTGGGATGACACCATTGATGCAGGATCGGCCTTCTCAAGCCACACGGTCGCGGCTGCTGACGTGCCTCAGCCGCAACGACAACATCGATGCCGTGTACGAAGGCCTGCTGCGACTGGTAGTCTGGCGCTTGACCTCCCTGAAGAATGGCGAACGTCCCGAGTAGCTGACCCTGGATCTCGCGAGATCCACGGCCACCAGGGTGGCTCGGCCTTTCACGGGCACGTCGGTGCATGCATCTACTCGCCGCTGGTCGCTTCGCTGGCCGAGACAGGCGACATGGTGGGCGGCCTGCTGCGCGAGGACAACGCCGGTCCGGCCGAGAATGCCGATACCTGGATCCCGCGTCTGATCAGGTGACTCCACGAGAGCACCGGAGCTCAGGTTCGAGTGCGCATCGACGCCGGCTTCACCGACAACGCGACGCTGTAGCCCCTGGAAAGATCTCGACAATGGCCGGCTGCGCAGCCACATGGGCCTGCAGAAGCTGACCGAGTTGAGCTGACACCCCAGCGATACCGCGACAAAGCCAAGACCAGGGCGGCCACAACGGTAGCCAGCGATCAGGGCTACCCTGACGGCTGACATCAATTCCTTAAAGTTATAATAGAGCGAAAGAAAAGCTGTACTCTGGCATCGGCCAGCAGGTTCTCATACCACAGATGCTGCTGATGAGGGCCAAAGCTAGCAACTAGTGGATCCAAGACGCTCGATCAGCGCCCTCATGAATGAGGCGGGATTATCTGTGTCGGTGGCGTTCTGTAGAAGTAGATGGAGTAGAGGCCATCTCAACCAATGGACTCTCGATTGAATTCATGATAAGAAAAGCGGGTGGTACCTCGCAACTCCAAAAATTGAACGAGATAGCGAAAGGGACAAACATGTATGAACACTAGATTCTATGAGACCTTTATCTGGCTATCAAAACTGGGAAACTTTAGCAAAACAGCAGAAAAACTTCACGCTACGCAACCCACAATCACCTCACGTATTCAGGCGCTAGAGGATTCATTTGACGTTGAGCTCTATACCAGAGGAACTAAGCCTTTAAAATTAACACCCGAGGGCAAATTAGTACTCCAGTATGCCAAGAAGATTGTCGATTTGGAAGGAGAGCTTGAAAGCACACTCTCTGACAATGAGCTAAAAGACACACTAAAGGTCGGTGTTGTTGAGCTGGCGACAGTGACCTGGGTGCCTGACTTTATTCGCGAACTCCAGGATCGATATCCCAAAACAGTCCTGGAGTTTAAAGGTGGCCTTCAATCTGAAATTATGCAGAAGATAAGAAACGATGAACTTGATCTGGTATTTGTATTAGGACCACAAAGCGAACCCGAGCTCCATAATGAAAAAATTTGCACTTTTTCAATGTCCTGGGTCGCGTCCCCCGAGTTTTTTTCTGATCATGAAGAGATGGACATCAGTGAGATAAATGGCTTTCCAATTATTCTACCCCCCAGCAATGCATCCACCTATCCTTACCTTAAAGAGTATCTACTGGTCAACGGCATGGAAGACGCAATGTCAGACACTCAAATGGTAAAGTTAGACTGCGTGTTTTCTGGAGCCACCGGCTTATCCCTTGTGAAAAAAGGTATTGGCGTTATGCCATTGCCAACGGCAGCGGTTATTGAAGAGATTAAAGCGGGAGCCTTGGTAAAACTTCCGATAAGACAATCGCCACCGAATATTTACATGACCGCTTGTCTAAAGAAAAAGAACCAGAGCGTATTTTTGAATGATATCGTTGCCATCGCTGAAAAATGTGCCAAAGATTACGCCGAATCAGTTTCAGAAGGAGCGGTCTGGGTGTGATAGAAATAGTCTTGATCTTGTCTGGCAATCTAGAAAGGCAAGGAGCTGGGGTGAGTTGAACGAGATTTCCGGACACTGCCCAGCTTCAAAAAGAGGCTGCATTATGTCTTAGGAAGCGCCGCATAAATCCTGTCGCGGCTACCTAACCGGCACCGGCGGAATAGTACCTGACCTTCCTGCCGCCGCCTGACAGAGCTACCCGATGAAGCAGACCCCGTTGTCCAGGCTGAGTACCAGAATGAGCCCGGCTTATTCATGGGGCCAGCCTGAAAACCTGAATTCAAGTAATAAGCGCAACACCCGTGGTATCCAAGGCTCCTGAGTATTCCCCCATGAACACCTATGCCGGTGTCCAGTAGTCGAGTCGCTTCCTGGGGCGGTCATTCTGCTTCCACACCACCTAGCGCAATTCGGCATCGGTGTCCTGTCGGAAGTCCGTTCCCTTGGGGAAGTACTGCCAATAGGTACCCGCTGCGGCGCTCTACCAGCGCGACAAATCCCAATTGCTTGTGCCCCTCGAGCCCGGTGTCACCCTCTCAGTGGCCGATGAAGCGCCGATCATCGGCCTCAGTCGGGCGGTGTTCGATGCCTACCCGGTTGGGGATATTGCCAAGCCCTGCGCTCTTGGCCTGGGCTAGGTGCTCGCTGCGCCATTTGGGTCGACGGAGATGCAGCCAGAGACCACTACCCTGTGCCGTGTCATCCCAGATTCAGGGGTAGATCCACTGATGACTGATGCCTACGCCAGCAAAGGGCGCCATGAACCCGCTGAATTCCTGGGGACTCCACTTCTCACGCAGCCGACCAACAACGGCGGCGATCATGCTCGGCAAGCGCTGAGTCCACTTCCAGGCTGTACGGCGCCGATGATCACTGAGGGGCTGGGCCTACTCGGGATCGTAGCCGCCGGAGGTGGCGTTGCGGCGCAGCTCACGGCTGATCGTGCTGTGATGGAGACCCAGCCCCCTGCCGATCTAGCGCTGGCTCTTTCCCAAGTCATGGCGGGCGTGGATCTGGTATCGCTGGGTCTGTGTTAGCTGTCGGTATCCCATGCTCTGCTTCACCCAGTTGTGGATGGACTGAGACGTAGGCTCGAATTCCTTGGCTAGGCATTGGGTCCCGGAGTGCAGTGGTCCATGGTACGAACCATTGTCCGAGATGGGGTAAAGAATTTGTTATACCAGCCCCCAATATTTTCCTATTAGAGATTCAGCAGAGCCTCTGTCATGATAGGTTTCAACTCACCGATGGGGCCCACAGGATTTTGATTAAAGCCTTTACGCTTTAGCTTAGTTAGAAACTTCCACATAGCTCAGCTCAACCACATCCATTTACTTACACACAACAGGAAAAACCATGTCCGATAAATACAATGAAAAGGCAGCTACGATGGATAACTTCAAGAACCTGAGAAGAGGTATGCTATTCACACTCTCCTCCCTAGCCCTGGCGGTCTCCCTTTCCGCCCAGGCGTATGAGTTCGAGGTCGGGGATACCACGGCGAGCATCTATGGCTACGTCAAACTGGACATGATCTATGACATGGACGCCGAGCTTCCCCCCCTAGGGTTCAACCCAGCGATTCCCTTAGATGGCACTACTCGTGATAATATCAATGGGCATACCCAACTCCACGCCAAGGAGAGCCGCATCGCCTTCGCAACCTCGACGCCGACCGAGCGGGGGGAGTTGCAGACCGTGATCGAAGGGGATTTCTACGGCGGCAGCGGTGATGGCGAGGAGCTCCGGCTGCGTCATGCCTACGCTCAATGGAACGGTATCATCGCTGGACAGACGTGGAGCAACTTTGGCTCCGTGCTGGGGGTGAATCGTACGGTTGACTTCAAGGTACAGCCGGGGCCGGGAACCGGTGCCCGGCAAAGTCAGCTGCGCTATACCACCGGTGGCTTCTCGGTAGCACTCGAGGATCCGAGCAATGTCGGTGGCACCGTGGCGGACGGTTTCGCGCCGAACGGGCGCTATGTCGCACATAGTGCAAACAAGAATACCCTGCCAGATCTGACCCTGCGTTACATGGGCAAGGCGGGCAATCTCAGCTATGGCGCCTCGGGGGTGCTGCGTCAGTTGGAGGTCGACGATGGTGTTCAGGATGACAGCGCGCTCGGCTGGGGTGTGGGCCTTGAGGCCGAGTATCGCCTCACGCCGGCTGTAACCCTGCGAGGCAGTATCACGCATGGCGATGGAATCGGCGAATACTTGTCGGAGTCGCCCGCGGCCCCGGCCTATGTGGATCCTGACACAGGCAGCGTCGAACCAATCACGCTAACCGGCGGTAGCGTCGGTGTACGGGTGGCGGCAGGTCCTGGCTACATCAACCTGGGCTACGGCTATGCTACCGCCGATCTGGATGATGCCGTCAACGCCGGAGTCGCCAACGCCGATTTGGCCAACAAGACCTTCAGCGATCTTCATCTGAACTATATCTGGTCACCGATGCGCCGCGTCAGCTACGGTTTGGAAGTCAGTCACCAGACCCGCGAAATCGCTAACGGCGATGATGGTGATGCGGTTCGTCTCCAAGGGATGGTGATGTATCACTTCTGACGGATAGCTGCACCTGCTTGGGGGCTGCCAGTCGGTACTATAGATCAGACATTTTATTAACGACACGGAGTTATAATGAAAACAATAGTAGATACGATATCTGGGTGCGCTAGTAAGTATTTCGCTATCTGGACCACGCTAGCAGCCACAAGCGCGTTTATATTTCCTAGTGTTTTTTTGCCACTGGTGCCCATGGGCAAGTGGTTCATGATGATTGTCATGTTTGGAATGGGGCTCACTCTGACGTCGGGGGATTTCAAGCCTATCGTGAGGCACCCATGGCCATTAGTGGTGGGAGTGGTATGTCAATTCGTTATCATGCCAGCTCTCGCGTTTGGAATCGCCACCGTGCTTCAGTTGAGTCCGGAGCTGACACTTGGTCTTGTCCTGGTTGGGTCGGTCGCGGGCGGTATCGGTTCCAATGTCATGGTGTATATGTCAAAAGGCGACGTCGCTTTGTCTGTAGCCATGACGACATTTTCAACGTTGATTTCAGCAATCGCGACTCCTGCTTTGATGTTGCTGTATATGAATCAACTGTTGCCGGTTCCCGCAGCCAATCTGGTGATGTCGATCATCCAAGTGGTCGTGATCCCGGTGACGATCGGTGCTCTATTGCGTAGTTATATGCCGCGAGCAACCCGGGAAGCAGCCCGAACGGTTCCACTGGTTTCTGCGATCGGGATGGTACTCATTTTGGCGCCCATGGTTGCCATCAACCAAGAACTGCTCGTCTCGGTGGCCGGCGTCTTGATCATTGCCGGAATACTGCATAACGTCGGCGGACTCTTCCTGGGGTATACGGTTTCGGCAGCGTTCAAGATGCCAGTTCCCCAGCGACGGGCCATCTCGATTGAGGTCGGGATGCAGAATTCCGCACTTGCGGCCATGTTGGCACATGTGCATTTTGATCCCATTACAGCACTGCCTGCTGTCTTCATTTCTGTGTGGACTATGCTCTTCCTGCCAATTTTGGCGAACCGTTGGCGTTTCAGAGACGAAAAGGCGAAGCGTTCGGGTGGAGTCAAAAGACATACCATGACTATAAAAGATACTCCGGAGACGAAACATTGAGCATGGATTCATTTCATACTATTGCAGAAGAATGACCCGGCATATTCCGCCAAACACAGAATGTATAAGGAGTCACATGAAGATCGTAAGTGTTGAAATCCTGCAACTTGCAGGTAACGACGGAGATAAATACGGTATCCCATGGAATCCCACCATTGTGCGAATAAACACGGATGAGGGAAGTTATGGCATCGGAGAGATTGGCCTTCCAATGGGTAATGCAGCGCACGGGCAGGTTGGTCTGGCACGTGATTACGCAGCCCTGCTGATCGGTCAGGATCCGTTTCGTACCGAAGCTATCTGGGAAATGTTGTATCGACGCACGTTCTGGGGAATGGCTGGGGGAATCCTCGTCTATGCCGTTATCAGCGCCATTGATAATGCGTTGTGGGATTTGAAAGGGAAAGTTTTGGGTGTTCCCGTTTACCAGCTCCTCGGCGGAAAGACGAATGACCGTCTGCGTACCTACGCCTCACAGATCCAATTCGATTGGGGGGCGGAACCGGGCGTGATGGTGACTCCGGATGACTACTGTCGCGCCACCGAAAAAGCAATCAATAATGGGTTCGACTGCGTCAAAGTCAACCCCATTGGTTTCGACCTGGACGGACGGTGGATGACGTGGAATACACACGGTGTGCTGACTGCTGAGCAGGTCAGAACGGCGTCAGAACGCATGGCATCAGTACGAAAGGTGGGTGGCGAAGACTTAGACATTATTGTTGAACTACACTGCCACACCGACTCCAAGGCTGCTGTGCAGCTCGCACGTGAGATGGAGCAATACCGCGTTCTCTACTTCGAAGAAGCAACTGCTCCAATGAACTGGAAAGCGATGAAGGATTTGCGTAATCGGATTAGCATTCCAATCGCTACAGGAGAGCGGCTGTATGGTCGGTTTGGTTTCCGGCCGTACATTGAAAACCAGGCTGTCGACCTGATCCAGCCGGATCTGGGCAATGCAGGTGGCTTTACCGAAGTCAGCAAGATCTGTGCGATGGCCGCCCCGTACGACGTGGGAGTTCAGCTTCACTTGATTGGTAGTCCGATCTCTACGGCCGCGGCGTTGCAGATGGAGGCGGTACTACCAAACTTCGTAATTCATGAGCACAACAACACCAGCCTGATCCCAGCAAATATCGACATGTGCGTCAATAACTATCAACCCAAAGACGGCTATTTCACGATCCCGGATGAACCGGGAATCGGGCAAGACCTCACCCCGGCCGCTTATGAAGCAGCCGCTAAGATCATTGTTAAGTAAAAGGAAACCCTATGAAGTACGTAATTTTCGGAGGCGGGGCGATTGGATCTGTGCTGGCCAGCTACATGGCTATGGCCGGAAAAGATATCACCCTAATCACCCGCGGTACACATTTTGAAGCAATTCGCGAGCAAGGCTACCTAGAACTTTACTACGCACCAGAGGGCACCCACCACCAATCTCCGGTTCGGGCAATGACGGAACAGGAGTACGATGAATCACCTGATGTTGTCATCATATGTGTGAAATCATACTCGATTAATACCGTCTTCTCTTTCTTGGATAGAGTATGCCGGTCTGATACCGTGGTATTGCCATTGATCAACGCTTTAGACATCGGAGCCAACATTGAAGCTGGAATCACTTCGTCGCCGATTCTTGCCCAAGGCGAGGCGTATGTGGCTTCCGAACTCGTCAAACCTGGATACTGCAAGCACAAGCTTGACTTCTTCCGAATCGTATTCGGGCCACGAGACGGGCAAGAAATCTTCCCACAAGCAGAACAAATCCAGAAGGATCTGATTGATAGCGGTTGTACGACGGAAGTCAGTGAGGCGATGCTGAAGGAAGCACTGAAGAAATTCTGTCGTGTGTCTAGTCTGTCAGGCGCACTGGTCCACTTCAACGCCACTACCGGTGACATCGCCCGTGATCCAGAGAAAATGGAGTTCTTGGCAGGTCTGGTGCGAGAGTTAGCGGCACTCGGCCGAGCTGCCAACGCAGAATTTGACGAACAACAAGCGCTCGATGACACTCTCACCGCGGTCCGCGAGGTTGATCCTGAGTATCGTACATCGCTCATGTATGACTATGAGGCGGGCAAACCCACCGAAAGCCGCACGATGTTTGGCGATGTGTACGAGATGGGCCAAAAACTAGGACTCGAAATGCTGAACTACGGAAAAGTCCTGGACAAGCTCAGAAGCTGAATGCTGCGTCGAGGTGAGCATGAGGCCAGCCTGCAACGGGTCCATCCGCGTTGAGCTCGACGGCCGGCACACCACCAGCGACAGCGGGCGATGGGCTGGATCGACCTCAGCGATATCAACACGCTTCGCCGAGACCCGCTCTGGCAGCTGGCCTCAGTGATGTCAGCGGGACGACGCCATTGGCACAGGATCCGCCGTCTCAAGCCATGCTGTCACGGCTACTTACATGCCTCGGCCGCAACGACAACATCGATGCCGTGCACGAAGGCCTGCTGCGACTGGTGAACTGGCGCCTGACCTCGCTGAAAAACGGCGAACGACCCAAGCAACTGCCCTTGGATATCGATGGCTTGCCGATCGAGGTCCACGGCCACCAGGGTGTCTCGGCCTTTCACGTTCGATCAACCCACTCGTAAATGAGGAGAGGTAAAGAATTTGTTATACCGGTCTCCAATATTTTCCTTTTAGAAACTAAGTATAGCCTCTGTTATGGTGGCTTTTCATTCATCAATGAAGCACGGAGAGTTCTGATCAAAACTTCTATAATTTAGCTTAATTTTCAAAACTCAAAACGATCCAATCCAGCCACATCCATTTGATTATCCCTGATGGGAGGAAGTTATGTCCGTGAGCGAAAATAAAAAAACTGTAGTTGCATTTTATAACGCCCTTAATGAGGGCGACTATGACTCAGCAGCTGCAATGTGTCATGAAGATTTTGTATTCTACAACCAAATTGATACTCCACGACCTGGTGCAGAAGGTTTTATTGAGGCTGAGAAGAAGCATATCGACGCTTTCGAGGGCTGCCACTTTACTACAGAAACTGTCGGCGAAGGAGATCGAGTAGCAGCGTACGTGGTAACAGAAGGAAAGCATACTGGCAATTTTTATGGCTTTGAACCAACCGGTCATAAAATGCGCATGTCAATGTGTAATCTATTTACATTCAAAGATGGAAAAATTATCGAAAAACGTGCTCATTATGACCGTTACGATATCTTGCAGCAGCTGGGATGGGAGCCTAGGTAATCAAATAAAAATACAGAAAACAAATAAGGTACTCCTCCGGCTTTGCCGGGGGAGTACTCGAAGTTTGACCGTGTGATGCGGTCACAGGAAATTTCCAATTTCGGCCAAGAGATAGGAAGCCCCCAATGAGAGAGTACCAGAGTCTTGCCCCCTGAGTTCGACACTTCCAGCCTGCCCGCGCGCTCCATCCTGAGAAACCTTCCGTAACCCTTCTCATACCGAGACGACCTCGACAGCGCTCGGCACCGTCCTTATCCTCTCCTCCTTGCCACAAACTCCTTTAAGCCCATGATATTGAAAGCATCGTCACATCTATCGCCTGAGGTTGGCACGACACTCGCTTGGGTCGGAGTCCACGATGACGAGGCATGCCCCCCGAGTTCGACAGTTAGAAGCGTAAACTACTGATTAGCCTGGAAACGCGTTTTCAAAATTGGCACTACAAGCGTGATGCAGCAGGTGCCGGCAGGCCAATCGCCTCGAAAAGGTCACGTTGTTCAGGCTTCAATTTGGTCAGGCCGCTCGCCGTCTCACGACGGTGAAGCAGGACCTGGTGGAACTGGATCTTGCGGGCAATCTCCAACGCCCGCGCCGGCGACAGCGGATGATCGCTGGCCTTCAGGCGCATCCTCAGCACGCGGTACAGGACCAGGGCGAGGAAGCAGATCAGGGCATGAGCGCGGATGCGATCCGGAAGCCGGTGATAGACCGGCGCGATCTCGATGTCGCTCTTCAGCACGCGGAATCCGCGCTCGATGTCGGCCAGCGCTCGGTAGCGCTCCACGATCTGTGGTGGCTCATGATCGGCCATGTTGGTGACCAGCAGCAGCTTGCCATCCAGCATCCTGGCGCGATCGAGCGCTCGCTGATCCAGCACGTAGTTGAACGTCTCGGCCGTCAGGTCGATCTTGAGAATATGGCCGAGGTGAGCATCAGTGACGGCCTTGTAGAACCTGGCCGTCACGCCGGCATCAGAGAGCTTTCTGCCGCGATAGCGACGCCCGGCATCCTGGTTATCCAGCTTCTCGAACCACTGGCGAGCATCAGCTTGCAGTGCCTCGAGCTTTTGATCGCGCGCCGCCATCTGCACCTGGGCGACTTCGGGTCGATGCGCCACGATCAACCGATGATCCTGCCATGCCATCTCGCCATAGGCTTCGGTGTCGGCATCCTGGCAGTGCGTTTGGTGGAACGCCTTCAGCAGATCATCAAACTCGCTGTAGCGACGACCCGGAACCGCCAGGATGAACTCGAGGGGGCGTTCCCCGATACGCACGGCTGACAAGGCCTCCAGGTTATCGAGGGAGAGCAGCCCACGGTCGGCCACCAGCACGACACGGCGGACATTGAAGCGCTTGACCACGGTCTCGATGGTCGGCAGCAGCGTCTTGGTTTCCGCGACGTTGCCATCGAATATCTCATGGTGGATGGGCAGGCCTTCCGCCGTCTGCACGACGCCCAGCATGAACTGTCGGGCGATCCCGCCCTCCTTCGAGGGACCATAATGGCGGACATCCCCATTGAGCGAGGTACTGCCTTCTGCCCGGATCGTGGTGAGGTCATAGAAGACGATCGACAGCTCTTGATCGATCAGCGGCTTGAGCTGCTTGGCCAGCACGTCGTTGAGCGCTTCGCTGCAGTCCGACAGAGTGTCCATGGTGCGCAGCAGATGCTGATGACTGATCGAGGCCGTGTCGACGTCGGGTACCAGAACATCTTCCAGCCAGCGCAGCACACCGAGCTTGGATTCCGGGTCACAGAGGCGGTTGAGCATCATGACCCGCAGCAGCCGCTCGGCATCGAACTGCCGCTTGGTGCGCAGCACCCGTCGGAAGGCATCATCCAATCCAAGCTCTTTCCAGAGCGACGTCAGCAGCCAGGTATCGCCAACGGATCGGGCCGGGGCGAAGTCGGTCTCGCCGGTGCCTTCTTCGAGCGTGGGCTGGCCGGACACCCGCAGCAGGCCGTTGATCAGCGCGCTGGACTCCCCGGCCGTGACGGCTTCCAGGCGTCCCAGCGTCGCGATCACGCGTTGGCGCGACTTGCCGGCCTCGTCGCGGTAGGACTCGACGAGCTTCACGTAGCGGCGCGGCCCGGATTTGGTGACTTTGACGAACATGTCACCACCATAGATAGCCTACTTAGCTATTGGCAAGGCACAACGAGAAAAACGTGTCACTACAAGAATTTTGGCTCCGATTCGATAAGTCACTGAATTCTCAGACCACAGGGGGCGATTTCAGGCCAAAATCGGGCTGGAAGTGTCGAACTCGGGTGCCCCCTCAGCAAGGCGCTTCGTCGCGGAACATCCAATAAGAAAGGAGAAATTCATGCTTAAAACCATGATCACGACCGCTGCCCTACTATCCCTGACGTCAGGAATAGCGATGGCCGACTGCAACATACAGTCCGATACCGATGTCAACGCCAACAAGGCGCTGGTACTGGGGTTCTACGATACCATCAATGCCGAGGACTGGGAGAAGGTCGCCACCTTCCTGCACGACGACTTTCTCTTCTACCCGCAAGTCGACAGGTATTATGAAGGGGCAGAGGGCTTCATCGACGCAGAGAAAAAGAACTTCGATGCCTTCGATAACTGGAGCATGCCGATCGTGGAAATGACGGCGGAATACAACAGAGTGGCAACCTACCATGTTGTCGAGGGAACCCACGTCCGTCCCATCATGGGGCTCGAGCCATCCGGCAACCAGCTGCGCTTCTCCCTGCTGATGATGCTGACCATCAAAGACGGCAAGATCATCGAAAAGCGTGCCCATTATGACCGGATGGATATCTCGGAGCAGTTGGGATCCGAAGACACCTGAACGGCCACACTTTCCTGCCCCTGACTGTCCAAGCTTGCCCCGTCTCACCCTGAGACGGGGAGCACTCCTCTTCTCAGCATGAGCCGTACCAAGGCTCGGCACCTCGAGAACGAAAAAAAGCAATACCCAATCAAATCACAGGCTTAACAAATGTCATGTATCTGCCGGAAGCTTGGCACACTTCTCGCAAAGTCACAGTGCACCGACCAGCACACACAAGATGGAGACAACAAAGTGCCCAAGACTCCCCTGAGCCAAATTAACCAGGCTCATGCCTGATGCCAACTCAATAACAGGAGCATAAGCATGTCGACGCCAATCTGGGAAACTCAGCTCTACATGGGCAAATGGCAGCCCGCCGACGGCCCCCAGGCTCCGGTCACCGAACCCGCCACCGGCGAGGTCCTCGCCAAGGTGCAGACCGCCACCGCCGCGGACGTGGACCGCGCCACACGCATCGCCAATGATGCCCAGCGACACTGGGCCGAGCTGCCCTTCGACCAGAAGGCCGAGATCCTGCGCCGCGCCGCCGCCCTGCTCAAGGAGCGGGCCGAAGAGATCAACCGCTGGAATACCCGCGAGTGCGGCTCCATCGGCCCCAAGGCCGAATGGGAGCTGCAGGCCACCTATGAACAGGCGCAGATGGCCGCGGCGCTGCCCATGCAGCCCAGCGGCCAGATCTTCCCTTCCAGCCTGCCGCGCCGGCGCAACTACTGGAAACGCGTGCCCATCGGCACGGTCGGGGTCATCGCCCCCTGGAACTTCCCCATCCTGCTGGCCATGCGCTCGGTCTTCCCGGCCCTGGCCATGGGCAACTGCGTGATCCTCAAGCCGGCCCCCGACAGCGCCGTGTGCGGCGGCACCCTGATGGCCGAGATCCTCGAGGCCGCCGGGGTGCCCGAGGGCGTCTTCCACGTGCTGCCCGGCGGCGCCGACGTCGGCGAGTCCCTGGTGCAGCACCCGGAAATCAAGATGATCTCCTTCACTGGCTCCTCCGCCGTGGGCGAGCGGATCGGCGAGACCTGCGGGCGAATGCTCAAGAAGTGCGCCCTGGAGCTAGGCGGCAACAACGCCATGGTGATCCTCGACGATGCCGACCTGGAAGCCGCCGCCTCCTCCGCGGCCTGGGGCGCCTTCCTCCACCAGGGGCAGATCTGCATGCAGGCGGGGCGTCACCTGGTGCATCGCTCGGTAGCCGAGCGTTACCTGGAGAAGCTCGCGGAGCGGGCCGGCCGCCTGGTCGCGGGCGACCCCTGGCAACAGCAGGTCCACCTCGGGCCGCTGATCAACGAGAGCCAGGCCCGCCGGGTCGAGGAGATCGTGGTGCGCTCCGTTGAGATGGGGGCCCAGGTGGTGGCCGGCGGCCAGCGCAACGGCAACTTCTTCGACGCCACCGTGCTCGCCGGCGTCACCCCGCAGATGCCCGCCTTCGCCGAGGAGATCTTCGGCCCCGTGGCGCCGATCACCCTCTTCGACAGCGACGAGGAGGCCATCGACCTGGTCAACGCCTCGCCCTATGGGCTCGCCGCCGCCATCCACTCGGCCTCCACGGAACGTGCCCAGCGCCTCGCCGAGCGCCTGCGGGTGGGCATGGTGCATATCAACGACCAGACCGTGAACAACGAATTCCAGGTGCCCTTCGGCGGCATGGGCCGCTCGGGGACCAGCGGACGCTTCGGCGGCCCCGCCAACCTGGAGGAGTTCACCACCACCCAGTGGGTCAGCGTCATGGAACAGGGCATCCAGTATCCTTTCTAGCTCCTTATCCATCGGCTACCCGGCCCATTCAGACTACGGGCCGGGTATCATGACACGAAGGGCAACTGGCAAGGTCTGTTCGACACAACGGGCCCCGATATGCTGGGGCCCGTTGGCACAACGTCCGGAGCCGCCTAACTCAGGTCGCGCCCCGGGAAGGGGGTGATGGGTGGCGACTCGGGGTGGACGCCTTCGAGACAGCGCACATTCACGCTGTAGCGCGCCGGGGCTAGGCGCGGGCGGCGCAGCGGTGCCACGCCGCAGAAGCGGCAGAAATAGTGCCGCGCCTCGCAACTCCCCCAGCGGTACGTCATGAGGCTGCCCGGCCGGGCGCGAACCTCGACCTGCGTCTCGTCGACGATCCAGTGCAGAAACCCCGCCATGCGGCAGATGGGGCAGTCGCACTCCATCGCCTCGACGAGGTCCCCCTCGATGTGGAGATGAATGGCGCCGCAGTGGCACGGCCCCTTGAAGTGCATCCTGGCGCTGCTTGTCGAGATAACGGGTCCGGCGCGTCGCCGTCGAAGGCCGGGTTACTCCATCCCATGAAAGGCCTTCCAGTTCCCCGGATAGAGGGCATAGCCGAACAGCGTATGGCCGCCGTACACCAGCTCGGTGCCCTCGGGAATCCACAGCATCTGCCGGGGCTCACGCGATGGGTCTCGCCGGCGGCAGTGACCTCGAGCTCACCCTCGATGACGAAGATCTCCTCGTCGTAGAGCACCGTCCAGGCGACTTCGGCGCCTTCCCACCGGGCGAAGCCCGCGCCCAGGGTCTCGCTCAGGGCGGTGTCCACGGTGCGACCGATCTCGGCATGGCCGGGCGACCGGAGACCGCCAGCATGTCGGCCAACTGGCTGGAATCCTGGCCGGTGGCCAGCTCGGCGAGCAGCTTGCCGGAGATGGTGCCCCGGGCCACCCCGACGCTCTGATGGACGCCGGGACATCCAGGCGTTGTCGCCGACCTTGCCGAAGAAGGGGGTGAAGTTGCGCGATAGCCCGCAGGCACCCCCCAGGTGGCCGCGAAGGGCACATGGGCGAGGCTCGGGTAGCGCGCCAGGAAGGAGTCGCGGTGGCCCTGGCGAACCCGGGTGCGCTTGGCGAGGTTATCGTGGTAGTTCGGCACGTAACGGTACTGGTTGCGGATGATCAGGTGGCGGTCCGGGGTCAGGCGTACCGTGGTGCCGGCATGGTCGGCCGGCGTCAGGCCGAAGTGGCGTGGCGACACGGAGAACAGGGCCATCTCGTCATCGGTGAGTGCCCGGGTCATGCTGGCGAAGGTCATCACCGGCAGCTCCCGGTGCTTGAGGAAGCCAAACTCCTGGGCATATACGCCTCTCGCCTGGGCTGCGCCATGCGCTGGCGGTCTCGTCGCCCGTCCGCATGCCATCGAGCGGCGCAATGCTGGAAGCACGGCGAGGTCCTTACGGCGTATACTTGTTGCCTGTCGTGGCGAATGCGTTGGAGTCGTGCAATGAACGACATCGAAAGCCCTGTCCGCGCTGCAGACCGAGCCAGCAAGCGTGCCGTCATGCTCGATACGGCATCGGAGGCGTCGCTCTCGGTCGGTTTCGTCCTGCTGCACCGCTTCACCATCCTGCCCTTCGCCGCCTTCGTCGACTGCCTGCGCCTGGCGGCCGACGAGGGGGACCGTAGCCGCCAGCTGCGCTGCCACTGGACCTTCATGACCAGCGTCGGTCAGGAAGCGGTCTCCAGCTGCGGTGCCACCATCACACCCTGCCTGCCCTTCCGGGATCCGGACGAATTCGACTATATCGTGGTGATCGGCGGGGTCCAGAACGAGCGGGACCAGATCGATACCACGGCGCTGGCCTACCTGCGCCAGGCGGCGGCTGCCCGGGTGCCGCTGGTGGGGCTGTGCACCGGCGTCTTCGCCCTGATCCAGGCGGGGGTGATGACGGGACGGCGCTGCTGCGTCAGCTGGTACCACCATCACGACATGATCCAGCGCTTTCCCGCCATCGAGCCGGTGGCCGACCGCCTGTTCATCGACGATGGCGATCGGCTCACCTGCGCGGGAGGGGCCGCCTCCGCGGACCTGGCCGCCTACCTGATCGAGCGCCACCTGGGCAAGGCCTGGGCCATGAAGAGCCTGCATATCATGCTGCTCGACGAGGCACGCACCGGCGCCCACCCCCAGCCCCAGCCGGTGGTGCTCGGCAAGATCGAGGATCGCCTGGTGCGGCGCTCCATCGCGCTGCTCGAGCAGCACCTGGGCGAGGCGATCTCCATGGAGGCGTTGGCGGAGCGGGTGGGCACGTCACGCCGCAACCTGGAGCGCCGGTTCCGCGAGACGCTGGGCGTCGGCCCCCAGAAGTTCGCCCGCGACCTGCGCCTGCGCTATGGCCTGTGGCTGCTGCATTACACCGGCAAGAGCATCACCGAGATCGGCGAGCGCTGCGGTTTCGCCGATACCGCCCACTTCTCCCGCCACTTCCGCAGCGCCTTCGGCATCACGCCGTCGGAGATGCGCAAGCGTGCCGGCGAGCCCGGCAGCGACCGGGTCGATCCCTTCTTCCTGCATATCGAGGGCCGCCCGGCGCTGTAGGCCCTGGCGCTTTCGCCATTGTCGCCCGGCGCTGGCAACCAGCGCCTTGTAATCTCGTCCGCCGCCACCGGAAGGCGTGGCACTCCTCGCGCCCTTCGCGGGCACCCTGGCCGGTCGCCGCGCCGGGGGCGTCCTCATGGCGGCGAGGGACGGCAATCTCCCTCCTATCGTTGCCAACTGTTTGAATCGAAAGGGCATTGCCGGCACCAATGCGACCATTTGCACTAGTCATTGGTCGTGCGGGGAGAGGCTCGCCATAGTCATTTCCACCAGCAGAGGATGCGACTCATGGCAAGCAAAGGGCAACGACGATCGGCATGAAGAGTGCCGGTGGTGCCCGGGCTGGTAAGGCGATTCCCTTGAAGAACACGAGGAGACAACAAGATGCAACTGCCGTCACTGATCGAGATTCCCAACGGCGACAAGGTCGCCCCGACCTTTTCCGACAGCGAGATGCAGCGCCGCCTGGCCCGCCTGCGGGAGCACATGGCCCACAACGATGTCGATGCGGTGGTGCTGACCTCCTACCACAACATCAACTACTTCAGCGACTTCGTCTACTGCAAGTTCGGCCGTGACTACGGCCTGGTGGTGACCCAGGATCGCTTCACCACCGTCACCGCCAACATCGATGGCGGCCAGCCCTATCGTCGCAACCGCCTGGGCGACAACGTCGTCTACACCGACTGGCAGAAGGACAACTTCTTCAAGGCCGTCAAGCAGCTCTGCGAGGGCAGGAAGCGTGTGGGCGTCGAATTCGACCACCTGACCCTGCAGAACCAGCAGAAGTTGCGCGATGCGCTGGGGGACGTGGAGCTGGTCGATATCGGCGCGCCGACCATGCAGATGCGCATGATCAAGTCCACCGAGGAGATCGCGCTGATCCGCCAGGGCGCGCGCATCGCCGACGTGGGCGGTGTGGCCGTGCGCGACGCCATCCATGCCGGGGTACCGGAGTATGAGGTCTCCCTGGCCGGTCAGGCCGCCATGGTGCGCGAGATCGCCAAGACCTATCCGCACAGCGAGCTGATGGACACCTGGGTGTGGTTCCAGTCCGGCATCAACACCGATGGCGCCCACAACCCGGTGACCAGCCGCCGCGTCCAGCCCGGCGATATCCTGAGCCTCAACACCTTCCCGATGATTTCCGGCTACTACACCGCCCTGGAGCGCACCCTGTTCCTGGGTCACGCCTCCGATGAGCACCTGCGCCTGTGGGAGGCGAACTGCGAGGTGCACCGGCGCGGCCAGGAACTGATCAAGCCCGGGGTGCGCTGCTGCGACATCGCCCACGAGCTCAACGAGATCTTCGCCCGCCACGACCTGCTCAAGTACCGCACCTTCGGCTACGGCCACTCCTTCGGCACCCTGAGCCACTACTACGGCCGCGAGGCGGGGCTGGAGCTGCGCGAGGACATCGAGACCGTGCTCGAGCCCAACATGGTGGTCTCCATGGAGCCGATGATCATGGTGCCGGAAGGCCGGCCGGGTGCCGGCGGCTACCGCGAGCACGATATCCTGGTGCTCAACGAGCACGGGGCCGAGAACATCACCGGCTTCCCGTATGGCCCGGAGCACAATATCATCAAGTAATATGTTGAATATAAAGGGGAGTTTGGCTCCCCTTCTTTAGAGATAGCGTGCCTGGGGGAACGAGATGAAGAGTGTCAAGATCGAGAACCTGGACTGGGTGACCTACCAGGCGCTCACCGAGCAGGGGCGATGCAAGATCATCCTTCCGGTCGGCGCCATCGAGCAGCATGGTCCCCATATGTCGCTCAACCCCGATGTGCTGATTCCCGACCATATTGGCGAACAGGTGGCACGACGAGGCGACAACATGCTGGTTGCGCCGGCCATCAGCTACGGCTACAAGTCGCAGGTCAAGTCCGGCGGAGGCAACTTCTTCCCCGGCACCACTTGCGTATCCGGCGCTTCGCTGGAGAACTATGTCTTCGACGTGCTGCAGGCCTATGTCAATCACGGGAACCGCGAGTTCATCCTGATCAATGGCCACTTCGAGAACTCCATGCACCTGTGTGAGGCGGCCGACAGGCTGGTCAACAAGTGCCAGGCGGAGGGGATCTCGATCAAGATCTATCTGCTTTCCTATTGGGACTTCATCAGCGACGAGACAATCGAGAAGGTGTTTCCCGACGGCTTCGCCGGCTGGGCCGTGGAGCATGGCGGGGTCCTGGAAACCTCGATCATGCTGAAGATTCATCCGGAGCTGGTCGACATGTCCAAGGCCGTCGATGTGGAGCCGGCCCGTTTTCCTCCCTACGATGTCTTTCCTCCCGACCCTTCCTGGGTCGCCGCGTCCGGTACCCTGTCATCGCCCCTGAAGGCAACGGCTGAAAAAGGCGAGATGATCCTGGAGGAATGCATTTCGGGAATCGTATCGCACCTGAATTAAGCACCCGGTCGTGTGTCTCGGCAGGCTCATGGGGCCTGTACCGAGGCGGCCGATACGCGAATACAATAATAGCGAGGTCACGAGATGCCTAACAAAGAACCGGTCACGATTCCACGATTCACTGGACGAGACCTACCGCCCGTCGGCAGGCTGGTCATCCAGTTTACCCCGCCTATTGCCATCATTGCCCTGATCGTGATGGTGCTTCGCTACCCCGATGGTGTCGCCTCGGTCATCTTCGACCTGCGGACCCATGTCACGGGGGGCTTTACCTGGCTGTTTATCCTCTACTCCCTCTTCGCGGTGGCGGTGTGTGGCTGGCTGGTGTTCAGCAAGGTGGGCAGCCGGGTCAGGCTGGGCGGCCCCAAGGCGAAGCCGGAATACAGCAATTTCGCCTGGTACTCGATGCTCTTCGCCTGCGGGCAGGGCATCGGGCTGATCTTCTGGTCGGTGGCACAGCCGATCATGCTGCGTGACGAGAGCCCGGTCATCCAGGCAATGGAAGGCAACGTGGCGGGTGGCGGCCTCGTCTGGGCCTACTTCCACTGGGGCTTTACCGCCTGGGCCATGTACTGCGTCGTCGCGGTATGCCTGGCCTATTCGCATCACAACCTGGGCAAGACCCTGACCTTCCGTGAGGCGACGGTGGATCTCCTGCCGCGCTGGGCGCGGGGTGGCGCCGGGGTGGTGGTTGAGCTGTTGGCGATCATGGCCACTATCCTGGGGCTCTCCACCTCCTTTGCCTTTGCGGCGATGCAGTTCACCTCGGGCCTCACCTCATTCACCGGCCTGACATCCGGCCCGACCATCTGGCTGTTGGTCATCGTGGGTCTCGGAACCGCCGCGGCAATCTCCGCCTTCTTCGGCATCAGCAGGGGGATGCGCTTGATCAGTGAGACGAACTCCCTCCTCAGCGTGCTTCTCGTGGTCGCCGCCTTCGTGTTCGGTCCCACGCTGTTCATCATCTCCAACATCACGCAGACCTTCGGCTCGTACTTTGCCAACTTCGTTCCCATGAGCTTCTGGACGGACGCCCCGAGCACGGCCGAGCCCTTGAGGTCCTGGCAGCAGAGCTGGAATGGCTGGTGGACCGTGTTCATCTGGTGCTGGGTGATTGCCTTCTCGCCCTTCGTTGCCGGCTTCATCGCTCGTATCTCGCGCGGGAGGACGCTGCGTGAGTTCGTCATCGGCGTCACCATCATTCCCTCCCTGATCGTCATGGTATGGATCGGCGTTCTGGGCTCCGCTGCCATCTATTACGATGACAAGAGCGGCCGCGCTATCTCGGATGCGGTGAACGCGGATGTCGCCAGTGGGCTCTTTGCGATGCTGGAATCCATACCGCTGGTCGGCAGCCTGCTGTTGGTGGTGGCGACGATTCTGGTGGCCACCTACTACGTGACATCGCTGGATGCCGGCACCTATGCACTGGCGGACTTCGTTTCCGCACCGAAGCGGGCAGGCGCCTGGTTCCGGGTGGTCCTGGTGCTCAGCATCGGCGCGGTGGCCACCGTGCTGCTGACCCTGGGGGGAAGCGGCGTCGTCGATACGGTGCAGACCGGTACCATCATCGGTGCCTTCCCCTTCTCCATCGTGATCCTCTTGATGATCGTGAATACGATACGCCGACTCCTGAACCGGGACCGTTCGGTGAGGGAGTTGGAGAAGGTCGTCAACGATCCCGACCCCGAGGTGGAGCTGAAGGTCGACGGTGAAGGAGACGCCCAGGCGGCACCCCGTGACGGCTGGAAGCCGAGCGTTTCGGGCTCCTGAAGGCTGCTTGCCCGGGGCATCTCGCCTGGCAATGAAATGAGGGGCAGCCGAGTCCTGAAGGTCTCTGCCCTGCCAGCCCTGGAAGATGGCTGGCAGGGCAGTTGTCTTTCCGTATCCCGCGGTCATTCAGGCCTTCGAGGCAGCCAGTCGCCGATCAGATGTTGGCAATGCCGGATCTCAGGAAGTCCAGCACGTGCCGGGAGGCCATGTTCAGCTCGGGTTCCTTGTAGTACAGGCCGATGCAGACGCGTTCCAGGCCGGGAAGAGTATCCGTGCTTGCGGCATGCTTGAGGTGGTCCGGTATGACGGAGCCGGCCATGGCGGTGATGCCGAGCCCCTCTTCCACGGCAGAGAAGATGCCAAGCAGGCTGGTGCTGGTGTACATGAAGCGGTAGGGGTGCTGCTGGCCTCGAAGCGCTTCTTCCATGATGGAGCGATAGACGCAGCCCTGCGGATAGGCAATCAGGGGGATTGATTCATCATAGTCACCGATGAGTCGACTGTCCTTGTACACCCATTCCAAGCTTTCCAGCCGATAGTCACGAGCGTCCCTGTCCTCACTTTCCTTGGCGCGCTCCATTGCCAGGGCGATGTCGTAGTGCCCCTTCTGGTAGCGCTGGAGTATCACCTTGCTGATCTCGCAGTCGACCTCGACGATGATATTGGGAAAGGAGCGCGACAGGTTTCTCAGCGCCTTGGGAAGGAAGGCCAGTTCGAAATCATTGGGAATTCCCAGCCGGACCTTGCCCGACACGTTATCCCCCCTGACCTTGGCGATGATCTGGTCGTTGATCTCCAGGATCTGCCTGGCCGCTCGATACAGGTACTCGCCATCCTCGGTCAGCTCGAGGCTGGACCCCCTGAGGAAGATCTTGGTGTCGAGGATTTCCTCCAGCTTCTTGACCTGCAGGCTGATGGCGGGCTGTGACCGACCCAGCAGCTCGCCAGCGCTGGTAAAGCCACCCAGGTCCTTGATGGTGACGAAGGTCCTCAGCAGGTCGGTGGGTATGTTGGTCATCGCTGTGCCGTTTCACTATCGAGTGGGACCCTGAGTATACAAACCATCCGAGCGGAGGTCGGCAATCTTGACGGCGCACCTATGGGGCCCGTCCCTTCCGCAGTGCCTTCGGCATGACGCCGTCGGAGATGCGCAAGCGTGCCGGCGAGCCCGGCAGCGACCGGGTCGATCCCTTCTTCCTGCATATCGAGGGCCGCCCGGCGCTCTGAGCCTCCTGCCCCATCCCACCGGCTCCCGTGGCCTCAGGCCCTCTGCATGGGGGGTGACTCCGAGCCTGCCCGCGCGAGCGGGGGGCGCCCCGAGCGTACCGGGCGTACAGGAAGCCTGTCGCATTCATTCAATCTTTACCCCCTGGCGTCGCCTTTAATCGAAGCGTGAACCGGAAGAGCTGCGCAGCGCTGATCTGCGCATAAGGATTTCAAATTTTTCCCGCTGGCAGGTTGCCGATAGATTCGAAGGACCCCCTGCCCGCTATCGAAAACAACAGGAGTCAGTCATGAACCAGGTTGGTCTCGCATCATTCGATTCCCAGGTCGCCGCCGCCATCGCCGACGAGGTAGCGCGCCAGGAGGCGCATATCGAGCTGATCGCCTCCGAGAACTACGCCAGCCGTGCCGTGATGGAGGCCCAGGGCACCCAGCTGACCAACAAGTACGCCGAGGGCTATCCGGGCAAGCGCTACTACGGCGGCTGCGAGCACGTCGACGTGGTCGAGCGCCTGGCCATCGAGCGCGCCTGCGACCTGTTCGGCGCCGATTACGCCAACGTCCAGCCGCACTCCGGCGCCCAGGCCAACGCCGCGGCCTTCATGGCGCTGGTCAAGCCGGGCGACACCGTGCTGGGCATGAGCCTGGCCCATGGCGGTCACCTGACCCACGGGGCGGCGCCCAACTTCTCCGGCAAGCACTACCATGCCGTGCAGTACGGCCTGAACCCCGAGACCGGCGAGATCGACTACGAGGAGGTCGAGCGCCTGGCGCGCAGCCACAAGCCCAAGCTGATCATCGCCGGCTTCTCGGCCTACGCGCGGGTCGTCGACTGGCGCCGCTTCCGCGACATCGCCGACGAAGTCGGTGCCTGGCTGATGGTCGATATGGCCCATGTGGCCGGCCTGGTCGCCGCGGGTCTCTACCCGAGCCCGCTGCCCCATGCCCATGTGGTCACCACCACCACCCACAAGACCCTGCGCGGCCCGCGCGGCGGCCTGATCCTCTCCGCCCATGGCGATGCGGACCTCTACAAGAAACTCAACGGGGCGGTGTTCCCGGGCCAGCAGGGCGGCCCGCTGATGCACGTCATCGCCGCCAAGGCGGTGGCCTTCAAGGAGGCCATGAGCCAGGAGTTCGTGCGCTACCAGCGGCGGGTGATCGACAACGCCCGCGCCATGGCCGGGGTCTTCGT
>NZ_JAUFPL010000032.1:459699-461526 GCF_030409215.1 Halomonas ramblicola
GGTGTCCGGCGGCACCGACGACCACCTCTTCCTGGTCTCGCTGATCAAGCAGGGGGTGACCGGCAAGGACGCCGACGCGGCGCTCGGCCGGGCCCATATCACCGTCAACAAGAACGCCGTGCCCAACGACCCGCAGAGCCCCTTCGTCACCTCCGGCCTGCGTATCGGCACCCCGGCGGCGACCACCCGCGGCTTCGATGAGGCCGAGTGCACCGAGCTGGCGGGCTGGATCTGCGACATCCTCGATGTGCTGGCCGAGCGTGGCAACACCGAGGCGGTGGAGGCCGCGGTGCGCGAGAAGGTCGCCGAGCTCTGCGAGCGCCACCCGGTCTATGGTGGGTCATCCGCCGCGGCCCGCGAGGCCAGGGTGGGTGAGTCGGCCGACTCCGCCCTCTAATCGCCTTCACGAATCAGGAGAGGCCCTATGCAACGCTATTCAGGCTTCGGGCTGGCGAAGCACGCGCTCAGCCATCACGAGAACTGGGAGCGCCAGTGGCGTAACCCCACCCCCAAGAAGCAGTACGACGTGATCATCGTCGGCGGCGGCGGCCACGGCCTGGCCACCGCCTACTACCTGGCCAAGGAGCACGGCATCAAGAACGTGGCCGTGATCGAGAAGGGCTGGCTGGGCGGCGGCAACACCGCCCGCAACACCACCATCGTGCGTTCCAACTATCTGTGGGACGAGTCGGCGGCGCTCTACGAGCACGCCATGAAGCTCTGGGAAGGACTCTCCCAGGACCTCAACTACAATGTGATGTTCTCCCAGCGCGGCGTGATGAACCTGGCCCACACCCTGCAGGACATGCGCGATGTCCAGCGCCGGGTCAACGCCAACCGCCTCAACGGCATCGACGGCGAGGTACTCGACGCCCAGGGGGTCCAGGAGATCGTGCCGATCATGGACTGCTCGAAGAACGCCCGCTATCCGGTGCTGGGCGCCTCCTGGCAGCCGCGGGCCGGGGTGGCGCGCCACGACGCCGTGGCCTGGGGCTTCGCCCGCGCCGCCGACGCCCTGGGCGTGGACATCCTGCAGAACACCGAGGTCACCGGCTTCAAGATCCGCGACGGCCGCGTCTACGGGGTGCACACCAACCGCGGCGACATCGAGGCCAAGACGGTGGGCTGCGTGGCGGCGGGCAACTCCGGCGTGCTGGCGAAGATGGCCGGCTTCAAGCTGCCGCTGGAGTCGCATCCGCTGCAGGCGCTGGTTTCCGAGCCGCTCAAGCCGGTGCTGGACACCGTGGTGATGTCCAACCACGTGCACGGCTACATCAGCCAGACCGACAAGGGCGACCTGGTGATCGGTGCCGGTATCGACGGCTACAACGGCTACGGCCAGCGTGGCAGCTACCCCACCGTGGAGCACACCCTGCAGGCCATCGTCGAGATGTTCCCGATGTTCTCGCGGGTGCGCATGAATCGCCAGTGGGGCGGCATCGTCGACACCTGCCCGGACGCCTGCCCGATCCTCTCCGCCACGCCGGTGAAGGGGCTGTTCTTCAACTGCGGCTGGGGCACCGGCGGCTTCAAGGCCACCCCGGGTTCGGGGCACGTCTTCGCCTGGACCCTGGCCAAGAACCAGACCCACCCGCTCGCGGCCCCGTTCTCCATCGATCGCTTCCATACCGGTGCTCTCGTGGACGAGCACGGTGCGGCCGGCGTTGCTCACTAAGGAGGCAATCCCATGTTCCTGATCCACTGCCCCTACTGCGAGGAGCATCGCGAGGAAGAGGAGTTCCACCCCAAGGGCCAGGCGCATATCGCCCGGCCGGCGGACCCCGAGGCCTGCAGCGACGAGGCGTGGGGCGACTACCTGTTCTTCCG
>NZ_JAUFPL010000032.1:461673-467816 GCF_030409215.1 Halomonas ramblicola
CAACACCGTGAGCTACGAGATCCTCGAGACCTACAAGATGGGCGAGCAGCCCCGCTTCACCGCCGAGTATCCCGAAGGTCGTCCCGTCGAGGGTGAGACCGAGGCGGAAGCGGCCTCGCGTCAGGAAGGAGTCAAGGCATGAGCCAGGTCAATCGTCTTCGCGAGGGCGGGCGCATCGATCGCGCCCGCACGCTTAGCTTCACCTTCAATGGCAAGCAGTACCAGGGCCATGCCGGCGATACCCTGGCCTCGGCGCTGCTGGCCAATGGGGTGGACATCGTCAACCGCAGCTTCAAGTACTCGCGGCCTCGCGGCATCGTCGCCGCCGGCGCCGAGGAGCCCAATGCGCTGGTCCAGCTGGGCAGCACCGAAGCGGCCCAGGTGCCCAACGTGCGCGCCACCCAGCAGGCGCTGTTCGACGGACTCACCGCCCGCAGCACCAACGGCTGGCCCAACGTCCAGCGCGACCTGATGAGCCTGGTGGGCAAGTTGGGCGGGCGCTTCATGCCCCCGGGCTTCTACTACAAGACCTTCATGGCCCCGGCCTCCATGTGGATGACCTACGAGAAGTACATCCGCAAGGGGGCGGGCCTGGGCCGCAGTCCCATGGAGCGCGACCCCGACCACTACGACCACCTTAACCAGCACTGCGACCTGCTGGTGATCGGCGCCGGCCCGGCCGGCCTGGCGGCGGCGCTCACCGCGGCGCGCGGCGGGGCCCGGGTGATCCTCTGCGACGAGCAGGAGGAGCTGGGCGGGTCGTTGCTCGACAGCCGCGAACTGCTCGACCACCAGCCCGCCGCCCGTTGGGCGGAGCAGGTGCTCGCCGAGCTCGCCGGGCGTGACAACGTCACCCTGCTGCCGCGCACCACCGCCAACGGCTACCACGACCACCACTTCGTGACCCTCCACGAGCGGCGCACCGAGCATCTCGGCGAGACCGCCCCGTGGGTCGACGGCCATCGCCCCTCCCGCTCGCGCATGCATCGCGTGCGTGCCGGCCAGGTGCTGCTGGCCACCGGCGCCCATGAGCGGCCGCTGGTCTACGGCAATAACGACCTTCCCGGTAACCTGCTGGCCGGGGCGGTGTCGACCTATGTGCGCCGCTACGGCGTGGTGCCGGGCAACAAGCTGGTGCTCTCCACCACCAACGATCATGCCTACCGCGCCGCCCTGGACTGGCTCGATGCCGGCCGTGAGGTGGTGGCCATCGTCGATGCCCGCCAGGCCCCGGACGGCGAGCTGGTGGCGCAGGCCCGCGCCCGCGGCATCCGCATCATCACCGGCAGTGCCGTGCTCGAGGCCAGGGGCAGCACCCGCGTGAGCGGCGCCCGCGTCGCCACCATCGACGCCGAGGCCTTCACGGTCACCGGCCAGGCCGAGACGCTGGCCTGCGATACCCTCGCCAGCTCCGGCGGCTACAGCCCGGTGATCCACCTGGCCTCCCACACCGGGGCGCGCCCGACCTGGAACGACGACATCCTCGGCTTCGTGCCGAGCCTGGTGAAGGGCGTGCATGCCGCCGGCAGCGCCCGCGGCATCCATGACCTGGCGGAAGGGCTGGCCGACGGCAGTGCCGCGGCGGTGAAGGCGCTGGAGGCCCTCGGCCGCACGGCCCAGACCATCGAGCTGCCCCAGGTCGATGCCCGTCGCGAAGGTGCCGCCTGCGCGCTCTACCAGGTGCCCCACGAGAAGCCGACCCTGCGCGGGCCCAAGCAGTTCGTCGACCTGCAGAACGACGTCACCGCCGCGGCCATCGAACTGGCCACCCGCGAGGGCTTCGAGTCCATCGAGCACGTCAAGCGCTACACCGCCATGGGCTTCGGCACCGACCAGGGCAAGCTGGGCAACATCAACGGCATGGCCATCGCCGCCCGCTGCCTGGGCAAGTCGATCCCCGAGGTGGGCACCACGGTGTTCCGGCCCAACTACACGCCGGTGACCTTCGGCGCCATCGTCGGCCGCCACTGCCGCGAGCTGTTCGACCCCGAGCGCTACACCGCGCTGCACCAGTGGCACGTGGAGCACGGTGCGGAGTTCGAGGACGTGGGCCAGTGGAAGCGCCCCTGGTACTTCCCGAAGACCGTCGGCGGCAAGCAGGAATCCATGCACGAGGCCGTGGCCCGCGAGTGCCTGGCGGTGCGTGAGGCGGTGGGCATCCTCGACGCCTCCACGCTGGGCAAGATCGACATCCAGGGCCCCGATGCCCGGGAGTTCCTGGGACGCATCTACACCAACAAGTGGGCCAAGCTCGAGGTCGGCCGGGCCCGCTACGGGCTGATGTGCAAGGACGACGGCATGCTGATGGACGACGGCACCACCAGCTGCCTGGGCGAGAACCACTTCCTGATGACCACCACCACCGGCGGTGCCGCCGGGGTCATGGAGTGGCTGGAGCTGTGGCACCAGACCGAGTGGCCCGAGCTGGACGTGACCTTCACCTCGGTGACCGATCACTGGGCGACCATGACCGTGACCGGGCCGGAGGCGCGCAAGCTGCTGGCCGAGATCACCGACATCGATCTCGATCGTGACACCTTCAAGTTCATGGACTGGCGCGAGGGCAAGGTGGCCGGGGTGCCGGCACGGGTCTTCCGCATCTCCTTCACCGGCGAACTCGCCTTCGAGATCAACGTCCAGGCCAACTACGCCATGCACGTCTGGAAGACCCTGTTCGAGCACGGCGACAAGTATGGCCTGACGCCCTATGGGACGGAGACCATGCACGTCCTGCGCGCCGAGAAGGGCTTCATCATCGCCGGCCAGGACACCGACGGTTCGGTGACCCCCGAGGATCTCGGCATGCAGTGGGCCATCGGCTACGACAAGCCCTACTCCTGGATCGGCAAGCGCGCCCTGTCGCGCCCCGACACCCGCCGGGTCGACCGCAAGCAACTGGTGGGCCTCAAGCCCAAGGACCCGACGGTGGTGCTGGAGGAGGGCGCCCAGATCGTCTTCGATCCGGATCACGCCATCCCCATGCCCATGGTGGGCCACGTGACCTCGAGCTACTACAGCCCGACGCTCGAGAGCGGCTTCGCCCTGGCGGTGGTCAAGGGCGGCCACCGGCGGATGGGCGAGACCGTCTACCTGCCCATGGTCGACGGCAAGACCCACGCCGCGGAAATCGTCGGCACGATCTTCTACGATCCCAAGGGAGAGCGCCAGCATGTCTGAACATACTGCGACCTGGGCCAACGTCTACGACGTACGCCCCGAAACCGAGGTGCCGGCGGAATCCCCGCTGGCCTGGTCCTGCCACCACAGCGGCCGCCCCAGCGTCGGCGCCAAGAGCCGCGTCGTGCTGCGTGAACGCGCCATGCTCGGCCACCTGATCCTGCGCGGTGGGGCCATCGTGCTCGACGAGGCGCTGCGCCAGGTGCTCGGCTTCGGCCTCCCGGCCCGCCCCAACTCGCTGAGCCAGGACGCGAGCGGCGAGCGCTCGATCCAGTGGCTGTCGCCCGACGAGTGGCTGCTGATCGTGCCCGGTGGCGAGGAGTTCGAGCTGGAGAAGCGCCTGCGTACCGCCCTGGGCGATGCCCACTACGCCATCGTCAACGCCAGCGGCGGCCAGACCCTGATCGAGCTCGAGGGCGAGTGCGCACGCGAGCTGCTGATGAAGTCGACGCCCTACGACGTCCACCCCGAGGCCTTCCCGGTGGGCAAGGGCGTCACCACGGTGTTCGCCAAGGCGAACCTGATCCTGCGCCGCCCCACCGAGGAGCGCTGGGAGCTGGTGCTGCGCCGCAGCTTCGCCGACTACCTCTATCGCTGGATCCTGGACGCCGGCGCGGAGTACGCCATCGGCGTCGAGGCCTGATAGTGACGGGGCCGGCAGCCGTCGGCCCCGTCCGGGAGAGACACGACATGCAGGACAACAACAACCGCTGGATCCTGGCGGCCCAGAGCCCGAGTCGGCTGGGTACCGTGGACGTGGTGACGCGCTTCCTCAAGGAGCAGCGCTGCTATATCACCGAGCAGCACTCCTTCGATGACCGGCTCAGCGGGCGCTTCTTCATCCGCACGGAATTCCGGCCCGAGGCCGAGGGTTTCGATGCCGGGGCCTTCGAGGCCGGCTTCGCCGCGCGGGCCGCCGAGTTCGACATGACCTTCGAGCTGACGCCGCCCGGGCGGCGCCTGCCGGTGGTGATCATGGTCTCCAAGGCCGATCACTGCCTCAACGACCTGCTGTATCGCTATCGCATCGGCCAACTGCCGATCGAGATCCGCGCCATCGTTTCCAACCACCCGGACCTGGCGTCCCTGGCGGAGTGGCATGGGCTTCCCTACCACCACTTGCCGATCACCCCGGAGACCAAGCCCGAGCAGGAGGCACAGGTCTGGGCGGTGATCGAGGAGACCGGCGCCGAACTGGTGATCCTGGCCCGCTACATGCAGGTCCTCTCCAGCGACATGTGCGAGAAGCTCGCCGGCCAGGCGATCAACATCCATCACTCGCTGCTGCCGGGCTTCAAGGGCGCGCGGCCCTACCACCAGGCCTACGAGAAGGGCGTCAAGCTGGTCGGCGCCACGGCCCACTACATCAACGACGACCTGGACGAGGGACCGATCATCACCCAGGGCGTGGAGCCGGTGAGTCACGCCGACTATCCCGAGGATCTGGTGGCCAAGGGGCGCGACGTCGAGTGCCTGACCCTGGCCCGGGCGGTGGCCCTGCACGTGGAGCGACGCGTCTTCCTGCACGCCAAGCGCACGGTGGTCTTCGACCGCTAGAACCAGACACTTCGCAACTTGCCGTGATGTTCTGTAGGAGGCCGGCTCTGCCGGGCGCTTGGCGCCGTCAGGCGCCTGGCGGAGTGCAAGCCCGCCAGCTGGTTACCGCCGGGAGGCCTGTCGCCTCCAGTCGCGCAACAAGTTGCCCTCCTACCACGTGGCGTTCACGCCAGTCTGCGAATCACCCAACTCTGTAGGGTAATAGCCATGCCAATCAGCGTCTTCGACCTGTTCAAGATCGGTGTCGGACCGTCGAGCTCGCATACGGTCGGTCCCATGCGGGCCGCCTTCGACTTCGTCGGCGAGTTGAAGGAGCGCGACCTGCTGGAGCGGGTCGCCCGCCTCGAGGTGCAGCTGTTCGGCTCGCTGTCGGCCACCGGCATCGGCCACGGCACCGACCGCGCCGTGATCATGGGCCTGATGGGCGAGCGGCCCGACCGCATCGACCCGGACATCATCGGCCCCTGCATCGAGGAGCTGCAGGAAGCCGAGGCGCTGCGCCTCGGCAACCGTCACAGCGTGCCCTTCCTGTGGGCCCGCGACATGCAGCTGCTCGAGGAGAGCCTGCCCCACCACCCCAACGCCATGCGCCTGGTCGCCCACGGCCATGGCGGGGAGCTCCACCGCAACACCTACTACTCGGTGGGTGGCGGCTTCGTGGTCGACGAGGCCCAGGCCGCCGGGGGCGAACTGGACAGCGATACCACCTCGCTGCCCTATGACTTCCAGACCGCCGCCGAGCTGCTGCGCCTGTGCCGGGAGCACGACCTGCGCATCAGCGAGCTGATGCTGGCCAACGAGCGGGCCTGGCGCAGCGAGGACGAGATCCGTTCCGGCCTGTGCGAGATCTGGCAGGCCATGAAGGCCTGCGTGGAGAAGGGGCTCGAATCGGAAGGCGTGCTGCCCGGCGGCCTCAACGTTCGCCGGCGCGCCCACTCGCTGCACCAGCGGCTGCTGGCCAGCACCGACGACGACTCGCTGATCGCCTCGACCATGTCGGCCATGGACTGGGTCAACCTCTATGCGCTGGCGGTCAACGAGGAGAACGCCGCCGGCGGGCGCATGGTCACCGCGCCCACCAACGGCGCGGCGGGCATCATCCCCGCGGTGCTCCACTACTACATGCAGTTCCGCCGGGGGGCCTCCGAGCGCGACGTGGTGGACTTCCTGCTGGCGGCCGGGGCGGTGGGCATCCTGTGCAAGAAGAACGCCTCCATCTCCGGCGCCGAGGTGGGCTGCCAGGGCGAGGTGGGCTCGGCCTGCGCCATGGCCGCCGCCGGACTGACCGAGGTGATGGGCGGCACCATCGGCCAGGTGGAGAACGCCGCCGAGATCGGCCTGGAGCACAACCTGGGGCTGACCTGCGACCCGGTGGGCGGCCTGGTGCAGGTGCCGTGCATCGAGCGCAA
>NZ_JAUFPL010000032.1:468010-648248 GCF_030409215.1 Halomonas ramblicola
GGCGGTCAACGCCATCGAGTGTTGAGCCCGCCGGCCACCAGCAGCACCGCGGCCACCAGGCCGATCACCACGCCCCAGAAGACCCGGAAGCGTTGCGGCGGCTCCTCGTTGCCCAGCGACAGGATGGTGGTCAGCACCAGGGTGCCGGAGTCTGAGGAGGTGACGAACAGCGCGGCGGGCAGGTTCCAGGCGTTGACCAGCTCGATGATGCCGGCGTTGCCCGGGCCGCCCGCGGCATTGAGCTCCTGGTGCATGGCGTTGCCGCCGAAGATGATCAGGCACCCAGGCGCACGCCGCCGTAGCGGCTGACCACGATGAAGGCGCACACCGCCAGCAGCATCACTGTCACCAGGTAGTAGCCGCTGAAGGTGCCCTCGATCCAGGCCCGCACCGCGCCGAACAACGTGCCGACTGTACCGGGCGGCTGTCCTGCTCAGGCCGGCTCGCCTTAGCGGCGAATGCCGATGGTGCGCCCGGCGAGTCCGGGCCAGGCCTCGCGGGCGACATGGGGCAGCGCGTCGATGGCGGCCTCGATCGGCGCCGGGAAGGGCGCCGGGCGGCCGGCCTCGCTGTCGATGCCCATCAGCATCTGCTCGCTGGTGGCCAGCAGGTTGTCCTCGTCGTCGAGCAGTTCGAAGAAGGCGTGCAGGCGCTTGGCGTCGCGGTCGAGCAGGCTCAGGGTCACCCACAGCGGCTGCCCCTGGTGGGCCTCGCGGCGGTAGCAGAGGTGGGTCTCCAGGGTGTAGATCGTGTAGCCGTGCCGGTGGCGACCCGCGGCGTCCAGGCCGATGCGCGCCATCAACGCCTCGACGGCCAGGGAGAACACCCTGGCGTACTCGGCATCGTTCATGTGGCCGTTGTAGTCGACCCACTCGGGGGCGACGCGGCTCTCCAGGATCACCATCAGATGCGTCCCTCCAGGCCCTCGGCCTCGGGCCAGTACTTCTGAACCAGGTCGAGCAGCTCGACCAGCGGCAGCAGGTAGACCGGTTTGAAGGGGTGGGCGACGATCACCCGCCCCGGCGACCGGGGGCAATCGCGCTGCAGGTCGCTGGGCTTGAAGCCCGAGGTGGAGGAACCGATGATCGTCTCCGGGGCCGCCGCCGCGTCCAGGGCCGCGAGGATCTCGCGCTTGAGTGCCAGGCGCTCGGGCACGTTGGGATTCTTGCCGGTGGTGTCGCCGGCACTGGTGACGGCACAGGTCAGGATGACGTTGCGGTTCATGCTCCGCTCCTCGCGTTTGGCTGTTCGACGCGGGGCAGTGTGGCCCAGCCTCACCCGAGATAGTTGACATGAAGCGTCGTAAAGTTGTTGCGGAGCGTCGATTGTCGGGCGGGAGTGTCGCCCGGCGACCGAGGGTCCAACCAGCGCTGAAAGTGTTGGTGACCCCAGTCTTTCCTTCTCGTCTACGTTAGGGGAGAAAGCCTCCAGGGCCGTTGCCCATCCAACGCTTGAACGAGGAACAACAAGATGCTCAGGAAGACACTGCTTGCCACCGCCGTGGCCACCGCCATGCTGGCCACCACCGCCAACGCCGAGACCCTGCGCTGGACGCGTTCCGCGGACGGCCTGACCCTGGATCCCCACTCCCAGAACGAGGGGCCCACCCACGCCCTCAACCACCAGATCTTCGACGTGCTGATCTACCAGGACATGGACGTGGAGTACCAGCCGGGCCTGGCCACCGACTGGTACGTCAGCGAGGACGACCCTCACGTCTGGGTCTTCGAGATCCGCGAGGGAGTGACCTTCCATGAGGGCCAGGCGCTGACCGCCGACGACGTGGTCTTCTCCCTGAACCGCGCCCGCCACGAGAACTCCGACATGCGCGGCCTGTTGACCTCCATCAAGGAGGTGCGCGCGGCCGATGACTACCGGGTGCACGTGGAAACCCACGACCCCAATCCGCTGCTGCCCAATAACCTCACCAACCTGTTCATCATGAGCCGCGAGTGGGCCGAGGAGCATGGCGTCGAGGCACCGCAGGACTACGCCGCTGGCGAGGAGACCCATGCGGTGCGCAACGCCAACGGCAGCGGCCCCTTCCGGGTGCAGAGCCGCGAGCCCGACGTGCGCACCGTGCTGGTACGCAACGACGACTACTGGGGCATCGACCATTACCCCATGGAGATCTCCGAGCTGATCTACACGCCCATCGAGTCGGCGGCCACCCGGGTGGCGGCGCTGCTCTCCGGCGAGGTGGACTTCCTGCAGGAGGCGCCGGTGCAGGACATCGAGCGTCTGGCCGAGGCCGACGGCATCCGCAACGAGCAGGGCGCCGAGAACCGCACCATCTTCCTGGGCATGGACCTGGGCTCCGCCGAGCTGCGCAGCGCCGATACCGACGACAACCCCTTCGCCGACCGCCGCGTGCGCGAGGCGATCAACCTGGCCGTGGACCAGACCACCATCCAGCGGGCGGTGATGCGCGGCAACTCCCAGCCCGCCGGCATGATCGCGCCGCCCTTCGTCAACGGCTACTCGGAGGAGATGGACGAGGTGATTCCCACCGACCTCGAACGGGCCAACGAACTGATGGCCGAGGCGGGTTACGGCGACGGCTTCCGCGTCACCCTGAACTGCCCCAACGACCGCTACGTCAACGACGAGCAGATCTGCCAGGCGGTGGTCAGCATGCTGGCGCGCATCGGCATCACCGTGGACCTGGTGGCCCAGACCCGTTCGGTGCACTTCGCCGAGCTGGCCCGCGAGGAGTACGACTTCTACATGCTCGGCTGGGGCGTGCCGACCATGGACTCCGAGTACATCTTCAACTACCTCTACCACACCAAGGGTGGCGACCGCGGCAGCTGGAACTTCACCGGCTACTCCGACGAGCGGGTCGACGAGCTGACCCTCGAGATGGGCAGCGAGACCGACGAGGAGGCGCGCAACGCCATGATCGCGGAGGCCTGGGAGATCGTCCACGACGACATCGTCTACATCCCCCTCCATCACCAGATGCTCACCTGGTCGATGCGTGACGACATCGACTTCCAGGTACAGAGCGAGAACACTCCGCACTTCAAGTACCTGAAGTTCAAGGACTGATCCCGTAGGACCCGGCGTGTCCCCGGGCGCCACTGGCCCCGGGGACACGCCGGCGAGTGGAGACTCCATGCTGGCTTTCCTGATCCAGCGCGTCCTGCAGGCCATCTTCGTGATGCTGGTGGTCGCGCTCATCGCCTTCTCGCTGTTCCACTACGTCGGCGACCCGGTGCTCAACATGCTCGGCCAGGAGGCCTCCGAGGCCGACCGCGCCGAGCTCCGGGCCCAGTTGGGGCTCGACCGGCCGGTGGTGGTGCAGTTCTGGCAGTTCGTCGCCAATGCCGCCCGCTTCGAGTTCGGCATCTCCTACCGTTCGGCACGGCCGGTCACCGAGCTGATCGCCGAGCGCCTGCCGGCGACCCTGGAGCTGGCCGTCATCTCGGCGATCTTCGCCGTGGTGATGGGCATCGTGCTGGGCATCTACACCGCCATTCGCCGCGGCAGCTGGCTGTCCAACGTCATCATGACGGTCTCGCTGATCGGCGTCTCGCTGCCCACCTTCCTGATCGGCGTGCTGCTGATCTACCTGTTCGCGGTGGAGCTGGGCTGGCTGCCTGCCTTCGGCCGGGGGGAAGTGGTGGAGCTGGGCTGGTGGAATACCGGGTTGTTGACCGCCAGCGGGCTACGCTCGCTGATCCTGCCGGCCATCACCCTGGGACTCTTCCAGCTCACCCTGATCATGCGCCTGGTGCGTGCCGAGATGCTCGAGGTACTGCGCACCGATTACATCAAGTTCGCCCGGGCCCGCGGCCTGTCGCGGCGGGTGGTCAACCTGCGCCATGCGCTGAAGAACACCCTGATCCCGGTGATCACCATCATCGGCCTGCAGCTGGGCACCATCATCGCCTTCGCCATCATCACCGAGACGGTGTTCCAGTGGCCGGGGGTGGGGGCGCTGTTCATCACCGCGGTGCGCTTCGTCGACATCCCGGTGATGGCCGCCTACCTGATGATGATCGCCCTGGTGTTCGTGGTCATCAACCTGGTGGTGGACCTGCTCTACTACGCCGTCGACCCGCGTCTGCGGGTGCAGGGGGGGGCCAGATGAGCCGGGATGTGAAATCAACCGTCGAGTCACCGCCGGCGTCGCCGCCGCCCGGCAGGCTCAGGACATTTCTCGACAGCGATATCGTCTACTCCTGGCAGCGCCAGCCGGTGGTGATCGCCGCCACCCTGGTGACGTTGGCGATGTTCGCCGGTGCGCTGTTCGCGCCCTGGATCGCCCCCCAGAACCCCTTCGATCCGGGTCAGCTCGACCTGATCGATGCCTTCACGCCGCCGCTGACCCGTTCGGAGTTCACCGGCACCTTCTACCTGCTGGGCAGCGACAGCCAGGGCCGCGACGTCTTCTCGGCGATCCTCTACGGCTCGCGCATCTCGCTGCTGGTGGGCTTCGCCGCGGTGCTCTTCGCCCTGGTGCTGGGGACCGCCCTGGGCCTGCTGGCGGGCTTCCGCGGCGGCTGGCGCGACGCCCTGATCATGCGCGTCGCCGACGTCCAGCTGACCTTCCCGTCGATCCTCATGGCGTTGCTGATCTTCGGTGTGATCCGCGGCCTCCTGCCGCGCTCCATGCACGCCGAGGTGGCGATCATCGTGCTGATCGTGGCCATCGGCCTCTCCGACTGGGTGCAGTACGCCCGCGCCGTGCGCGGCGCCACCATGGTGGAGAAGCACAAGGAGTACGTGCAGGCGGCGCGGGTGATCGGCCTGCCGGACGGTCGCATCCTCTTCCAGCACATCCTGCCCAACGTGCTGCGCCCGGTGCTGGTGATCGGCACCATCGGCCTGGCGCTGGCGATCATCGCCGAGGCCACGCTGTCCTTCCTGGGGGTCGGCATGCCGGCCACCCAGCCGAGCCTGGGCACCCTGATCCGGGTCGGCCAGGACTACATGTTCTCGGGCGAGTGGTGGATCCTGCTCTTCCCCGGGGTGGCGCTGCTGGTGCTGGCGCTCTCCGTCAACCTGCTGGGAGACTGGTTGCGTGATGTCCTCAACCCCAAGCTCAGATAGGCAGGCGGACCCGGGGACCGGTGTCACGACGCCGGAACCGGTGCTCAGCGTGCGCCATCTGCGGGTGGAGTTCCCCACCCGCCACGCTACCCTGGTGGCGCTGGACGACGTCTCCTTCGATATCGCCCCGGGCGAGGTGCTCGGGGTGGTGGGCGAGTCCGGCGCCGGCAAGTCGATGACCGGCAACGCCGTGATCCGCCTGCTGGAGCCGCCCGGGCGCATCGCCGGCGGCGAGATCCGCCTCGCCGGGCGGCGCATCGACGACCTCGCCGAGGACGACTTCGTGCCGCTGCGCGGCCGGCACATCGGCATGATCTTCCAGGACCCGCTGACCAGCCTGAACCCGCTGTTCTCCATCGGCGACCAGCTGGTGGAGACCCTCCGCACGCACCTGCCGCTTAGCGTGGCCGAGGCCCGCGAGCGCGCCCTGGCGCTGCTGCGCGAGGTGGGCATTCCCGCCCCGGAGACCCGGCTCGACAGCTACCCGCACCAGTTCTCCGGCGGCATGCGCCAGCGGGTGGTGATCGCCCTGGCGCTGGCCGCCGAGCCCGAGCTGATCATCGCCGACGAGCCCACCACGGCGCTGGACGTCTCGGTGCAGGCGCAGATCCTCGCCCTGCTCAAGCGGGTCTGCGCCGAGCGCGGCGCGGCGGTGATGCTGGTCACCCACGACATGGGGGTGATCGCCGAGACCGCCGATCGCGTCGCGGTGATGTACGCCGGGCGGCTGATCGAGATCGGCCCGGTGAACGCGGTGATCCGCCGCCCCCGGCACCCCTATACCGAGGGCCTGATGGCCTCGATTCCGGCGCTCGCCGAGCGCCATGCGCGCCTCTACCAGATCGAGGGCGCCATGCCGCGGCTGGCGGCGATTCCCCCCGGCTGCGCCTTCCACCCGCGCTGCCCGCATGCCGCCGAGCGCTGCGCGCACCGGCGCCCCGAGCTGATGCCGGCGGGGGCGAGCCTGGCCGCCTGCTGGCTCCACGATCCCGAGGATCCGCTGCCGCGGCGTGCGCAGGAGGTGGCCCGATGAGCGAGACCCGGACGATCCCGACCGCGGCGAGTGGCGAGGTGCTGCTGGAGGCCAGCGACCTGGCATGCCACTTCGACGTCTCCCGCCCCTGGCTCAACCGGGTGCTGGAGCGCGCCGAGCGGCTGACGCTGAAGGCGGTGGACGGGGTGAGCTTCAGCATCCGCCGCGGCGAGACCCTGGCCCTGGTGGGCGAGTCGGGCTGCGGCAAGTCCACGGTGGCGCGGCTGATCGTCGGGCTCCACGGCCTGACCCGCGGCCGGCTGGTCTTCGACGGCCAGGACATCAGCGACCTGGCGGGGCGCACCGGCCGGCAGGCGGCGGCGATCCGCCAGCGCTTCCAGATGATCTTCCAGGACCCCTACGCCAGCCTGAATCCGCTGTGGCGGGTGGGCACCATCATCGGCGAGCCGCTGCGCTTCTTCCGCCCGGAGATGAGTGCCGTGCAGCGCCATCGGCGCGTCGGCGAGCTGCTCGAGCAGGTGGGGCTCTCGGCGGCGGATGCTGGCCGCTACCCTCACGAGTTCTCCGGCGGCCAGCGCCAGCGCATCTCCATCGCCCGGGCGCTCGCCAACGAGCCGGAGTTCATGGTCTGCGACGAGCCCACCTCGGCGCTGGATGTCTCGGTGCAGGCACAGATCCTCAACCTGATGCGCGACCTGCAGCAGGAGTACGGGCTCACCTACCTGTTCATCAGCCACGACATGGCGGTGGTCAAGCACATGGCCGACCGCATCGCGGTGATGTACCTGGGGCGCATCGCCGAGATCGCGGCGTCTGACGCCCTCTTCGCCACCCCTCACCATCCCTACGCGAAGATGCTGCTGGCGGCGGTGCCGTCGCTGGAGGGGGTGGGCCGCGAGCGCTCCATGATCCAGGGCGAGGTGCCCAACCCGGTGCATCCGCCGCCGGGCTGTGCCTTCCATCCGCGCTGCCCCCACGCCAACGAGCGCTGCCGGCGCGAGGTGCCGCAACTCATCGCCCGCCGCGACGGCAGCGAGGTGGCCTGCCATGGGGTGGAGGAGGGACGCCTCCCGTGAATTCGTTGGCGCTCCTCGACGCGCTCTCACCGCTCGCGGGGCCGGTCAACCTGGGCCTGGTGCTGCTCTCGGCCTTCACCTCGGGCCTCTCCGCCGCGGTGGGCATCGGCGGCGGCACCCTGCTGATCCTGGCCATGGCCCAGGCGATGCCGGCCACGGCGCTGATCCCGGTGCACGGCATGGTGCAGCTGGGCTCCAACGGCGGCCGGGCGCTGATGACCTGGCGGCACCTGGACCGCGGCCTGCTGGCCGCCTTCCTGCCCGGGGTGGTGCTGGGCGCCCTGGCCGCCGCCTGGCTGCTGGTGCGCCTGCCCGCCGGCGTGCTGGAGCTGTGCATCGCCACCTTCGTGCTCTACTCCTGCTGGGGGCCGGGCTGGCCCCGGGGGCTGCTCGGCCGGGGCGGCACCCTGCTGGCCGGGGCCCTGACCACCTTCCTCTCCAGCCTGGTGGGGGCGACCGGCCCGCTGGTGGCCGCGGTGATCAAGCAGCACTTCAGCGAGCGCCTGCCGCGGGTGGCCACCTTCGCCGCCTGCATGACCTTCCAGCACCTCACCAAGGCCTTCGTGTTCGGCGTCGCCGGCTTCGTCTTCCACGCCTGGCTGCCGCTGATGCTGGCCATGGTGGCGGCGGGCTTCCTGGGGACCTGGCTGGGCCTGCGGCTGCTGCGGCGCCTCTCCGACCGTCGCTTCGATACGCTGTTCAAGGGGGTGTTGACCCTCTTGGCGCTGCGCCTGATCTGGTTGGGGTGGCAGCGGCTGGCGGGGTGATGGCCGTGCCCGTTGCTGGCCAGCGTTGGCGACGCAGTGGTCGCCTGCCTGACAGCCGCGTCACCGGCGGCATATGCTGAAGGCATCTCGGACCGATTCGTCCCGCTGGGGACGCTTTCTCCGGCGGGAGCCACGCCATGTCGTCCCTGGGTACCCGACTCACCAGACGCCTGCTGTCCATCCGTGGACTGATCCCGCTGGTGATCCTGGCCCTGCTGCTGATCCTGGCCGGCCTGCTGATGTGGCACGGTGCGCGCAGCGCCGACCGGCTGCTGGTCAATGCCATGACCGACAGCGTTCCCCGCCTGGCGGAGATGACCGAGGAGCGGGCGCGGCGCCTCATCGCGCCGGGTCGGGCGCTGCTGCGCCTGCTGGCCCACGATCCCCTGCTCGAGGCCGAGAGCCTGGAGGCTCGGCTGGCGCGGCTGCCCGTCCTGGTCGAGGCGCTGGCGGTCCACGAGGTGGCCAGCGCCGTCTACGCGGGCTACGAGACCGGCGACTTCCTGCTGGTACGGCCCTGGGACGAGCGCCTGGCCGAGGCCGACGAGGGCCTGGCCGGCCATTCGGCGGCCTGGCTGGTCCAGGCGGTGACCCGCCGGTCCGGGGAGGGGCGCGTCGGCGAGTGGCGCCTCTACGACGCCGACCTCGAGCTGCTGGTGCGCGTCGAGCCCGAGGACTACCGCTTCGATCCCCGCGAACGGCCCTGGTATCGCCAGGCAGCCGGGGGCGGGGTGGCGCTGACGCCGCCCTATCCCTTCTTCACCACCCGCGAGGTGGGGGTCACCCTCTCCCGGGTCGCCCCCTCGGGGCGGGGCGTGGTTGGCCTGGACGCCACCGTCACCGACCTGGGCCGCGAGATGCGCGAGCTCAGGCTAACCCCCGGCACCCGGCTGGCCATCGTCTCCGAGCGCGACGAGGTGCTGGCCTATCCGGAGCTGGAACGGCTGCTGGTGGGGGAAGGCGACGCCCTGCGCCTGGCGCGGCTCGACGAGCTGGGCGAGCCGGCGCTGGAGGCCATGGCCCGGCTGCCGCGCGGGGAGGAGGTCCAGGTCGTCGAGGTGGAGGGGGAGGCGTGGTACGGCGGCCGGCTGCCCTTCCTGGCCATGGGCGAGAGCGACTCCTGGCTGCTGGTGGCGGTGCCCGCCAGCGAGGCACTGGCCGAGTCGCGGGCCCTGCTGCGGCGCCAGGCGTTGATGGCGGCGGGGCTCGTGCTGCTGGTGCTGCCCGTGGGCCTGTGGCTGGGAGGGCGCATCGCCCGCCCCCTCCACGCCCTGGGCGAGCGGGCCAGGGTCCTGGGGGCCTTCGACTTCACGGCCCGGCGCGGGGTGGCGTCGCGCATCGTCGAGGTGCGCCAGCTGGACGGCGCCATGTCGGGCATGGCCGACAACCTCCGGCGGATCCGCGACATGATGCGCACCCTGGCCACCGAGCCGCATCTGGAGCGCATGCTGCAGGAGATCCTCGAGGGCCTGCTGGCGTTGACCGGCAGCCGGCATGGCGGCGTCTACCTGGCGGAGGAGGGGCGGCCGGGCCTGGCGCTGGTCGCCGAGGCGGGGGTGCCCGGTGACCACGCCGCGCTGCCGGCCAGGCTCGAGGCCGAGTCGGAGGAGGGCGAGCTGGCCGAACTGCAGCGGCGCCTGCAACGCCAGCAGCGCCTCGCCGTGCCGCTGCGCAGCCGCGACGGGCGGCGGCTGGGCCTGCTGGTGTTGGCCGAGCAGGAAGGCTCGGGGCGCTATTGGGCCGACTTCGTCGAGGAGATCTCCTCGGCGGCCGCGCTGGCCATCGAGATGCGCCGCCTGATCCAGGCCGAGGAGCGCCTGCTGGACGCCATCGTGCGCATGATCGCCGGGGCCATCGACGCCAAGTCGCCGCACACCGGCGCCCACTGCTCGCGCGTACCGGTGCTGGCGGAAATGCTGCTGGAACGGGTCGCCGAGACACGGGAGGGGCCCTTCGCCGCGGTATCGCCCGACGACAAGACCCGCCAGGCCTTCCATCTGGCGGCCTGGCTCCACGACTGCGGCAAGCTCACCACCCCCGACGAGGTGATGGAGAAGGGCACCAAGCTGGAGACCCGCTACAACCGCATCCACGAGATCCGCACCCGCTTCGAGGTGCTGTGGCGCGACGCCGAGATCGACTACTGGCGAGGCGTCGCCGCCGGCGAGGATGCGGACCGCCTCGCGGAAGTTCGCGCGAGTCGCCGCCAGGAGCTGCGGGAGGCCTTCGCCCTGGTCGCCGCGGCCAACCAGGGCGCCGAGGCGATGGACGACGCGACCCTGGCGCGGCTCGAGGCGATCGCCGAGTGGCGCTGGTGGCGCCACTTCGACGACCGGCTGGGAGTCTCCGTCGAGGAGGCCGAGCGCATGGCCCGTGAGCCCCGCGCGTCGCTGCCGGCGGAGGAGCCCCTGCTGGCCGATCGCGCCTGGCATCGCCTCGACTGGCCCGAGGGGCGGCGCCCCCCGGTGAGCCCGGGCGATCCGGCCAACCGCTGGGGCTTCGCCATGGCCTTGCCGCCCCATGCGGGCCACCAGGGGGAGCGCTACAACCTCGCCGTGCGGCGCGGCACCCTCAACGAGATCGAACGCTTCCGCATCCAGGAGCACGTGGTCCAGACGCTGATCATGCTCACCTCGCTGCCCTGGCCGGCTCACCTGCAACGGGTGCCGGAGATCGCCGGCAACCACCACGAGCGCCTCGACGGCGCAGGTTATCCGCGGCGGCTCGCCTTGTCGGAGGCCAGCGTCGAGGAACGGGTGCTGGCCATGGCCGACGTCCTCGAGGCGCTGACCGCGTCCGACCGGCCCTACAAGTCGGTCATGACGCTGTCGCATGCCCTGGAGATCGTCGCCGACATGGTCCGCGACGGCCACCTGGACGGCGAACTCTTCCGGCTGCTGCTGAAGAGCGGCCTGTGGCGCGACTATGCCGAGGCCTATCTCGCCCCGGGCCAGCGCGATGAGGTGGACATCGTCGCGCTGCTTGACCGGGCAGGGCTGGGCTGAGAGCGAGATTTTTCCTGCCAGGCGCTGTACAGTCCGCCCGAGGGAGCCATAATGCCCCTATAAGAAGGCGATTGATGACCCAAGGGACCCTCGAGGGAACGACACTATGGTGACCGCGATCACGATTTCGGGGCGCCGTCCGGCGGTGACGGCGCTATGGCTGCTGGCCGGTCTGGTGATGCTGCTGTCGACCACCGCCCAGGCGAACCCCCGCTATGCCGCCATCGTGGTGGACGTGGAGAGCGGCGAGGTGCTGCATGCGGCCAACGCCGACGAGACGCGCTACCCGGCCTCGCTGACCAAGATGATGACCCTCTACCTGCTGTTCGAGGCCCTGGAGGGGCGCAGCATGAGCCTCGACAGGCCGCTGCCGGTCTCCTCCTACGCCGCCTCCAGGCCGGCTTCCAAGCTCTACGTCAAGGCCGGCTCGAGCATTCCCGTGGAGACCGCCATTCAGGCGCTGGTGATCAAGTCGGCCAACGATGTGGCCGTGGTGGTGGCCGAGGCGCTGGGCGGCAGCGAGGAGCACTTCGCCCGCATGATGACCGCCAAGGCCCGCGAGCTGGGCATGACTCGCACCACCTTCCGCAACCCCAACGGCCTGCCCGACGCCGGCCAGACCACCACCGTCCGCGACATGGCCACCCTGTCACTGCGCCTGATGCAGGACTTCCCCCAGTATTACCATTACTTCTCGCGCACCCGCTTCAACTGGAAGGGCAAGACCATCACCGGCCACAACCGCCTGCTGGACAACTACCCCGGCGCCGACGGCCTCAAGACCGGCTTCATCCGCGCCTCGGGCTTCAACGTGGCCACCTCGGCGGTGCGCAATGGGCGCCGCCTGCTCTCGGTGGTGATGGGCGGCTTCACGGCGGCATCGCGGGATACCCATATGGCCGACCTGCTCGACCGTGGCTTCGTGCGGGCGTCGCTCTACGACCGCGGCGACTGGGTCGCCGCGGCCGACTTCTCCGGCGATTACATGCGCCTGCCGGACGCCGCGCCCACCGCCGCGCCGGTGGCATCGCCCCCGACGCCCGATCCGGAGCCCGCGGTGCAGCTGGCCAGCCTGGAGGCCCCCGAGCCGCGGCCCTCGACCTCCGACCCACTGCCGGAGGCCGCCCAGGGCTCGGCCAACGATCCCATCCGCGAGCTGATTGCCGGCAGCGAGCCGCAGGGCCATGCCTCCACGCGGACGCAGCAGCGCCTGGAACCGGTGGGTGACGGCGGCTGGGGCGTGCAGGTGGGCGCCTTCAGCGACCCCGACAATGCCCGCCACCTGGCCGGCCGGGCCGCCGACCGCCTCGACCGCGAGCTGACCAACGCCCGGGTCGACGTCCTCGAGGTGCCCGGCCCCCAGCAGCTGTTCCGCGCCCGGCTGGTCAACCTCGACGAGAACCAGGCCCAGCGCGCCTGCCGTAGCCTGGTGCAGGAGGGCATGGACTGCATGGTGATCGACGCCGGCTTCTAGGCCTTGCCGTTCGCTTGCGAACCTTCTAGTCTGATCCGCAATGCCACCCCGCCGGCCCCTGGCCGGCGGGGTGGCGCTTTTGGGTCGGCGGTTCGGCGAACGGGAGGGACCATGCCAGCGTCGTTGAAGGGAATCCTGGCCATGTGCCTGGGCGTGCTCTGCCTGGCCATCGGCGACGCCATCTCCAAGTGGCTCGGCGAGGTCCACTCGCCGCTGCAGATCATCTTCTTCCGCACCCTGGTGTCGCTGCCGCTGATCGCGGCGCTGGCGCACTTCGGGGGCGGCCTGCGCAAGCTGCGTACCCGGCGTCCCGGGGTGCATCTGCTGCGCGGACTGATCTACACCGGCACCATGGGCTGCTTCGTGCTGGGCCTGACCCTGCTGCCGCTGGCCGAGGCCACGGCCATCGCCTTCGTGGCACCGCTGTTCGTCACCCTGCTGTCCGTCCCGCTGCTGGGCGAGCGCATCGAGGGTCCGGTGCTGGCGGCCTCGCTGGTGGGCTTCGTGGGGGTGTTGATCGTGGTACGCCCCGGCGGCGAGGCCTTCCACCCCGGGTCGCTGGTGATGGTGGGGGCGGCGCTGTTCTACGCCCTGACGATGCTCACCTCGCGGCGCTGGGGTGGCACCGAGCACCTCTGGGCCATGGTCTTCTACATGACCCTGGTGCCCTTCGTGATCACCGGCGCGCTGCTGCCCTGGGTGTGGCAGTCGCCGCACCCCTGGCACTGGCTGGGCTTCCTCGGCGCGGGGCTGTTCGGGGTCGGTGCCACCGCCTTCATCACCCTGGCATTCCGCTACGCCCCGGCGGCCATCGCCGCGCCCTTCGATTACACCGCCATGCTCTGGGCGGTGTTCCTGGGCTGGTGGTTCTGGGGCGAGATGCCCGATCCCTGGGTGTTCCTGGGCAGCGCCCTGATCATCGGCAGCGGCCTGGCCATCGCCTACCGCGAGGGCCGCACCACGCTCAAGCGCCGCCCGACGGCCTGAGGGCCCGGGTCGGCCCGGAGGGAGCGCGAGACTTGACATGAAAGCAATGATATATCATAACATATCGCTGCGGCGGTTCGCCGCTACCCGGCCCGACCCCACTTGGCCTGTCACGAGAGGAAAGCAATGAGCATGCCCTATCCAAGAAAGGCGAGCGTTATCGCCATCAGCCTGCTGTCGATGCTAGGGACGCCCTTGGCTATCGCGCATGGCGATCATGCCGCCTCCGACGAGTCCGTGTCCGATGACCATGGGCACCGTCATGACCACGACCACGACCACGACCACGACCACGACCACGACCACGACCACGACCACGACCACGATCATGCCCATGACGATGATATCTACGCGGGGTACTTCGATGACGATCAAGTCGAGGACCGGTCGCTGTCCGATTGGGAAGGCGACTGGCAGTCGGTGTACCCCTACCTGCAGGATGGCACCCTCGACGAGGTGTTTGCCCACAAGGCGGAAGAGGACGACGAGAAAACGGCCGAGGAGTACCAGGAGTACTACGAGACGGGCTATCGGACCGACGTCGAACGCATCGTGATCGAGGGGAGCTCCGTCTCCTTCCATGCGGATGGGGACACGAGGTCCGGGGAGTATGCCTATGACGGGTACGAGATCCTGACCTATGAGGCCGGCAATCGAGGGGTGAGATATATCTTCGCACTCGAGGAGGGTGGCGAGGACCTCCCGGCGTTCATCCAGTTCAGCGACCATGGCATCTACCCGACCGACGCCGATCACTACCACCTGTATTGGGGCGATGACCGGGACGCCTTACTGGAAGAGGTCACGAACTGGCCGACTTACTATCCCTCAAGCCTGGATGGCCAGGCCATCGTGGATGAAATGCTGGCGCATTGAGATCCCTTTTCCTGCCGCATCGATACCCCAAGGCCCCTCTGAGGAGGGGCCTCGTGATGATAGAGGGTGAGCGGTTGTCGGACCTGCCGCGGCCGGTTGAATCACTGCGGTTCGAAGAAGCGTCGGACGGCGGCCTCAGGGTCGGGCTGGCCACAGATGGCGGAGATCACCGCCAGGCCGTCGGCGCCGGCCTGGCGTACCGGCGCCACATGCTCGGCCTTGAGCCCGCCGATGGCCACGCTGGGCAGGGGACTGGCCGCCACCAGGGTGGCCAGGCCCTCGAAGCCGAGTGGCGATGCGTGGTCGTGCTTGCTGGGAGTGGCGAACACCGGCCCCAGGCCCAGGTAGTCGAGGGCCTGGGGATCGATGCGGCCCATCTGGTCCAGGGTCTGCACCGACAGGCCGAGGATCGCCGCCTCGCCCAGGGCGGCGCGGGCCGCGGCCACCTCGCCGTCGTCCTGGCCGATGTGCAGGCCATCGGCGCCGCTCTCCACGGCCACCGCCAGGCGGTCGTTGATGATCAGCGGGACCCCGCTGCCGGCCAGGGCCGCCTTGAGGCGCCGGGCCTGGTCGATCAGCTCGCCATCCGAGGCGTGCTTGTCGCGCAGCTGGACCAGCGTCACGCCGCCGCGTACCGCGGCCACCACGGTCTCCTCCAGGCCGCGCTCGGCGCACAGTCCGGGGTCGGTCACCAGGTAGAGGGAGAGGTCAGGGCGCATGGGGCACCTCCAGGGGTGGCAGGTCGGCGAGATGGTCGGGCTTTCAGCGCCCCCGATGATACGCGGCCGCTCCCGGCCGGCAAAGCGCCCTCAGGGCGCCGGGGCGGCGGCGCCCAGGAAGCGCTCCTGCCAGTAGGCGATCGCCACCGGCGAGGTCTCCACGCGGCGCCCGCGCCCCGGGGCATGAATCATCCGACCGTCGCCGTGGTAGATGCCCACGTGGCTGGCCTTGCCGCCGCCGGCGGTGTCGAAGAACAGCAGGTCACCGGGGCGGGCCCGGTCGACCTCCGGCAGGGCGCGGAACTGGGCGTCGGCGCTGCGCGGCACCGCGATGCCCGCGGCGCGGTAGGCCATTGCCACCAGGCCCGAGCAGTCGAGGCCGCGTGGCGAGTTGCCACCGAAGCGGTAGGGCGTGCCCAGGGCACGCTCGGCGGTGGCGAGGATCAGCGCCCGCTCCATGGAGAGTCCCTCGTCGGGAGCGGGGTCGCGGACGGCGAGCTCCTTGCCGGCACAGCCGGTGAGCAGCAACAGCCATCCCAGGAGCAGCAGCGGGCGCAGGTCGATGGCGGGGCGAAGGCGGGGAGCGACGGGCATGGGGCGTCCTCTGGTCACGCAGACCCCCCTACCTTAGCCGCTCAGGGTGCCCCTGGCGACCATCAGCGAAAGGCGATGCGGGTGCCGTGGGCCAGCATCTCGTCCGGGGTCAGGGCATGGCCCGGCACGCCGATCATCTCGTCGCCGCACTGGTCGGCCCAGGTCAGGACGCCGTGGGTCAGCCCCAGGCCGCCGAGCAGGTCGCGGATCTCGCCGGTGCCGAGGAAGGTGCGGGTATGGCCGAACTCATCGGAGAGCTCGGAGGTGCCGTTGGCGTGGTGGAAGCGCACCGTGTAGATCCCGTCCAGGGACTCCACCTCGACGATGGGCGAGAAGCCGCGGGAGAGCGCCCGGGAGAGTTCCTTGAGGGTGATATGGGCACCCAGGTTCATGTCGACGGCGGTCATGGCGATGCCTCCAGATGGGCAAGACTTCCCTACAAGCGTAGGCGTTCGGCGGGTGACGTGCCCGGCACCCTTGCGGGGACCATGCAGATGCCGTGGGTAGGCGATGCTTGCGCCTCAGGCGAAGGCGTAGAGGTCCATGGCCAGCACGCCGTGCTCCACGCTGTGGTGCAGGCGCTCGGCCCGGCCGCCGGCGCCCATGGCCACCAGCAGCGGCTGGAAGTGCTCCGGCGTCGGGTGGTTCTCCCGGGCCTTCGGGGCCTGCTCCCAGGCCAGCAGCGACTCGCGATCGTCCTCGGTCAGGCGTGCCTCGATCCAGTCGGCGAACTCGCCGACCCAGGGGGGCATCTCCGCACCCAGCGGCAGCATCTCGTAGAGGTTGTGGGTCAGGCTGCCCGAGCCGATCACCAGGACGTTCTCCTCGCGCAGCGCGGCGAGCCGCTCGCCCAGGGCCGCCAGCTCGGCGTTGGACCATTGCGTGGGCAGCGACAGCGAGACCACCGGAATGTCCGCCTCGGGAAACATCAGCGACAGCGGTACCCAGGCGCCGTGGTCCAGGCCGCGCTCCACCGGCACGGCGTTCAGCTCCCGGGCCAGGCGCCTGGCCAGCTCGGGCTCGCCGGGGGCCGGATACTGGCACTCGAAGAGCTCGCGGGGGAAGCCGCCGAAGTCGTGGATGGTCTCGGGGCGCTCGCTGGTGCTGACCATCAGGCGCCGGCTGGCCCAGTGGGCCGAGACGACCACCACCGCCTGCGGACGCAGCCGCCGGCCGAGTTCGCGCAGGAAGGCGTGGGCCGGGGTCTCGGTCAGGGCCAGCATGGGCGAGCCGTGGGAGATGAAGAGGCTGGGTAGCATGGTGAACCTCCTGGAGAAGGGGGACGCCCGCCCGGGTGGGCAGGCGCGGAAGTCGAGGGGCGCGGCTCAGGCGAAGCGGCGGCTGACGCTCAGGCTACCGCTACCCAGGCCGGCCTGCACCAGCAGGGCGAGGGTCCAGAACACCGGAAACTCCCAGCCGCCGCCTTCGTTGGAGAACACCCAGCCATTGCCGAGGTGGACCCAGGCGGCGCCGAGCAGCACCGGCACCAGGGCCAGGCTCACCCAGCGGGTGAAGAGGCCGAGGATCAGCGCCAGGCCGCCGCCGACCTCGGCGAGGATGGTCAGGTAGGCGAGGACGCCGGGCAGGCCCAGGGACTCGAAGTAGCCCACGGTACCGGGCACGGTGAAGACGAACACCTTCATCAGGCCGTGGGCCAGGGTCATGACGCCGAGCGCGATGCGCAGCAGGGCGATGGCGTGGGGCTGCAGGTCGTCGGTGCGGTTTGCGGCAAGGGCTTGGGTAGTCATGGTCGTGATCTCCGTCGGGGTGTGTTGTCGATGGCTGTCACTCTAGCCGGGGCGAAGACGGAGATAATCCGCAGGATTCGCAAATAACTGTTGCGGATAAGGCGACAATTATGACTGCCGCCGGGTGAGCGGGGCTACAGCCCCAGCTCCCGCTCCCAGCTCGGGGGGTCGCCCCAGGCCTCGGCGAGCCACGCCAGGAAGCGCTCGACCTTGGCCGGCAGGTGGCGCCGGGCCGGGTAGAGGCCGTGGACGTCCAGGGTCACCGGGGGCTCGTGGCCGAGCAGTGGCACCAGGCGGCCCTCCCGGATGCTCTCGGTGACCAGGAAACTGGGCTGCTGGGCGATGCCCAGCCCGGCCTCGGCGGCCAGGGTCAGGACGTCGCCGTTGTTACTCTCCAGGGGGCCGCGGGTGGCCAGGCGCCGGCCGCCGAACTGCCAGTCGCCGCCGCTGCCGCCGGTGCGGTAGCGCAGGCAGCGGTGGTGGGCCAGCTCCTCCAGGTGGCGCGGCTCGCCGTGCGCGGCCAGGTAGTCGGGCGAGGCGCACAGCAGCAGGCGGCAGCGGGTCAGGCGACGCGCCACCAGGCTGGAGTCGGGCAGGCTGCCGATGCGGATCGCCAGGTCGTAGCCCTCCTCCAGCAGGTCGACGCGCCGGTCGTTGAGGTCGAGGCGCACCTCCAGGGCCGGGTGCTCGACCATGAAGCGGGTCACCAGTGGCGCCAGGTGGCGGGTGCCGAAGCTCATCGGGCCGTTGACCCGCAGCCGGCCGCGGATCTCGCCGGTGCCGCTGCCCACCTCGTCGGCGGCCTCCTCCAGGGCCTGCAGGATGCCCTGGGCCCGGGCCAGGTAGCGCTCGCCGGCCTCGGTGAGGTGCAGCCGCCGGGTGGTGCGCTGCAGCAGGCGCACCCCCAGGTGCTCCTCCAGCTCCATCACCTGGCGGGAGACCCGGGTGCGCGACAGGTCCAGCGCCTCGGCGGCGCGGGTATAGCTGCCCAGCTCGGCGACGCGCACGAAGGCGGTCATGGCGTCCAGTTGGTTCATCGCTTGCTCCAGGGGATCAATAGCCCGTCATCTCCAGATAGCCCTCGCCCAATGGCGCGTCGTCGTCACGGTCGCGAACCACCACCTCGCCCTCCCAGTAGGGCACGCTGGTGTCCATCCAGCGCTCGCTGTGGGGCGCCTCGACGATCAGGTCGAGCTCGGCCGGCGGCACCTCGAGCCGCCAGCGGGTCGGCACCTCGCGGCCGGCCACCGTGGAGCTGGCCAGCGGCGTAAGGAGGAGTTCGTCCGGTGCCAGGGGCCGGGGCTCGCCCTGCGGCGTGATCCAGGTGCCGGAGCGGTAGTCGCCGCCGGCCTCGCCGCCGCCGCGCAGCCGGAAGGCCATCAGCTTGTGGCCGTCGTCCAGGTGCAGGGAGAACCAGTCCCAGCCCGCCTGACCGGGCCCCAGCAGCTGGCTGCTCCATTCGCGGTCCAGCCAGCCGCGGCCGCTGACCTCGTGCGTCTCGCCGTCCAGGGTCACCTCGCCCTCCACGCGCCAGAACGGCTGGCTGACGTACATCGAGCCCTGGCCGTCGGCGGCCTTGCGGCTGAAGCCGTCGTCGCCGTGCGCCACCAGCGGCCCCTCGGCGGTGAGCTCGAGGCGGTAGCCGAAGCGCTCGTCGCCCTCGCCGTCGAAGGCGGAGAGGGTCAGTCGCTCGAAGCTCTCGACCCCTGAGGCGTTGCCCCGGCTCTCCAGCCGCCAGTCGTCGAGCCAGGCGCGGAAGGGCGCCGCCACGGCGCCGGCCTGGCCATCGAGAGCGTCGGCCGAGGGGTTGCTGCGGGCGAAGCGTTCCGCCACCCGGTGGGTGGTGCCGCGGGACACCGCCATATGGGCCATCCACAACTGGTCGGCCAGCCAGGGGCCGGGACGCTCATCCGCTGGCGCCTGCTGCGGGGGAGACAGGGCCCGGCGGAACAGGGTCCACTGCAGGCCCAGCGGCTCGCCGTGCTCGTCCTCCAGGTTGGCGGTCAGGTACCACCACTCGATGCGGTAGTCGGGATGGGCGCCGTGGTCCTCGGGAAACGCCAGCGTCTGGTCGGGGCCGGCCTGACGATAATCCTCCGCCGACTCGCCCAGGTCGGCGATGCCGGCGCCACCGCCGGTGTCGGGCGCCTCGCCGCAGCCGCTCAACCCCAGCACCAGCAGCGCCCCGCCGATCCGGGCCCGCCAGCCGTGCCTCGCCCGCCACGCCATCATGCCGCCGCCTCCTCGGCCAGCAGCGCCCGCGGCGGGGTGCGCCACAGGCGCAGCGCCGGCAGCCCGGCGGCGAGCAGTGCCACCGCCACGGCGGTGGCCAGGGTCAGGGCGATCTCGCCCGGGAAGAGGTGCAGCGGCAACCGCCAGCCGAAGGCGGCCACGTTGACCACCTCCACCAGTCCCCAGGTGATGGCGATGCCCAGCGGCACGGCGACCAGGCCGGTGGCCAGGGCCGCCCCGCCCAGCTGGGCGAGCTGGACCCACACCAGGCGGCCCCGCGGCACGCCCAGGACCCACAGCGGGGCCAGCCGGCGCCGCCGCTCGCGGGCCTGGGCCAGCAGGCTGGCCAGCAGCGCCAGGGCCGCCACCGCCAGGGTCAGGGCGTTGAGCGCCCGGGTGATGGTGAAGGTGCGCTCGAAGATCTCGGTGGCCACGCGCTTCACCTGCCGCTGATCGCGCAGAGCGTCGCGGCCCAGGGCGAAGCGTACGGCGAGGGCTTCGGCCAGTGCGGCGGGGTCGGCGCCCTCGGCGAGCACGATGCCAATGGAGCCCGGCGGGGCGGCGAAGCGCTCGCCCAGGCGGGGCGTGGCCAGCAGCACCTCGCCGCGGGGGTTGCCGTAGTCGGGGTAGACCGCCGCCACCTCGAGGATCGCGCGGCCGTCCGGGGCGGCCAGGGTCAGGCGGTCGCCGGGGGCCAGCCCCTCGGCGATGGCCAGCTGCTCGTTGACGAAGGCCTCGCCCGCCTCGAGCGCCGACCACGCCGCCTGCCGGCCCTCGCGGGTCGCGAGCAGCGGCCAGCTGGGCGTCAGGTGCGTGCCCGGGGTGATGCCGAAGAGCTCTACCGGCCGCTCCCGGGCGCGGCTCTCGCCGTCGCGTACCACCGCCAGCAGGGTGGTCTCGCCCTGGCGGGTGGCCAGGCGTTCGGCCACCTCGGGGCGCTCGCCCAGCCAGGCGTGGATGGCATCGAAGCGCTCCGCCGGCGGGTCCAGGTAGAGGTCGGCGACCAGGCGCTGGTCCAGCCACTCCAGGAAGGTGAGGCGGAAGCCGCCCACCATGCTGTTGACCCCCAGGCTGGCGGACAGCGCGATCAGCAGTGCCATCAGCGCCAGCGACAGCCGCGGCAGCTGCAACTGCAGGTCGGCCAGGGCCCACTGGGCCAGGGGGCGCCGTCGGACCAGGCGGGCGAGCCCCGCCAGGGCCGCGGCCAGCAGCGGCGGCAGCCAGAGCGCGCCCAGCAGCAGCAGGGCGCCCATCAGCATGAAGCCGGCCGTGAGCCCCTCGCCGGCGGGTTGGCGCCACAGCCAGGCCCACACCGCCAACCCACCGATGGCCACCAGGCCGCCGGCCAGCGCCATGCGCCGGAGCTGGCGCTGGTAGCCGGCGCGCCACGCCTGGGCCCGGCCCAGGTCCAGCACCGTGAGGCGCGCGGCCCGCCACAGTACCCCGGCGCCGGCCAGCAACAGGCCGGCCAGGGTCACCGCCAGGCCGCCGGCCCAGTAGTGCCAGGGCAGGCGCAGCTCCACGCCCACCCCGGCGCCGTAGAGGCTGCCCAGGGTGGCGGCCACGTCGGGCAGCAGCGCCCGGGCCAGCCAGACGCCGCCGGCGATGCCGGCCAGGGCGCCGAGGCTGCCGAGCAGCAGCAGCTCCAGCGCCAGGCCGCCGACCAGGGCGCGGCCGGGTACCCCCAGGGCGCGCAGGGTGCGCAGCATGCCCAGGCGCTGTTCCAGGGCCAGGCCCAGCGCCGCCTGGACGATGAACAGCCCGACGACCAGCGCCAGCAGCGCCAGGGCGGTGAGGTTGAGGTGGAAGCTCTGGGTGAGCTGGCCCGGCGACACCAGGGTGGCGGCGCGGGTCAGCGACAGCCCCGGCGGCGGCGCATCCAGCGCCCCTGGGGCGGTGACCAGGCGCGAGAGGCGCTCGCCCGTGTCGAGCAGTTCGGCCGCGGCGGCGATATCCATCACCAGGGTCTGCGGGGGCAGCGCGGGCGCCAGGGTCAGCGGCGGCAGCCGGCCCGCCGCCAGGCGCGGGGTGGCGTCCTCGGACGACCCGGCATCGAGGCCCAGGGCGGGCAGGGTGTCCGGGGCAACCCGGGCCTGCCAGGGCGGCGTCAGGAAGCCGGTGAGTTCGCCCGGGTTTGATGAGGAAGAGCTGCCGGCGGTGGCGAAGGCGCTGTCGCCGGGCAGGGTGAGCGGGTCGATGCCGATCACCGTCAGGCGGGTGCCGTCCGGCGCCTCCAGCTCCCCCTCCAGCAGCGGCGAGACCGGCAGGCCCGCCCGTCGCAGGGCGAGGAAGTCGTCGCGGGTCAGGGGCGTGCCGTCGCGACGCTCCAGGCGGTCGAGGTCGGTGGTGAACAGCGCCTCGGCGCGGGCGTAGCTGTCGCGGGCCGAGGCATTGATCGCCTGCACGCCGCTCCACAGCGCGCTGGCCACCCACAGGCCCAGCAGCAGCATGGCGAGCTGGCCTGGATGGCGACGGTAGTGGGAGAGCAGGGTGGCGAGCAGGGTGGGCATCAGGCCGGCGCCTCCTGCGGGGCGGTCAGCCGGCCGCGGGAGAGCCTCAGTCGGCGGTCCAGGGGGGCGGCGACCCGGGGGCTGTGGGTCACCATCAGCAGCGCGCAGCGGGTCTCGCGGACCAGTTCCAGCAGCAGGGCCAGCACCTCATCGGCGCTGGCCTCATCGAGGTTGCCGGTGGGTTCGTCGGCCAGCAGCAGGGGCGGGCGGGGCGCCAGGGCGCGGCCGATGGCCAGGCGCTGCTGCTGGCCGCCGGAGAGCTGCTCCGGGTAGCGGCGCTCCATCCCGGCGAGGCCCAGCCGCGCGACCAGCTCGGCCGACCAGGCGGCGTCGTCGCGGCCGGCCAGCCGCGCCTGCAGGCGCAGGTTGTCGCGCACCGTCAGGCTCGGCACCAGGTGGAACTGCTGGAACACCAGCCCCAGCGACTCGCGGCGCAGCCGCGCCCGCTCGGGCTCGGCGAGCCCCGAGATCGCCCGGCCGGCCAGGCGCACCTCGCCCGCATCGGGCAGGTCGAGGCCGGCGGCCAGGTGCAGCAGGGTCGACTTGCCGCTGCCCGACTCGCCCATCAGCGCCAGGCTCTCCCCCGCCGCCAGCGTCAGGTCGACCCCGCCCAGCACCTCGAGCGGCCCCTGGGGCGTGGCATAGGCCTTGTGTACCTGGCGGAACTCGAGCATGGCGGCTTCCCTGGCGTTCAACAGCCGATGATGGTGGCACAGCCGCTGGTTCAGGCGAAGATACGTTCGAACTCTTCCGCGAAGTCCCGGCTGGCGGGTGGGATACCTAGTTGTTCGATGCTCAAGGTCACGAGGTGCCGAGAGGCCTGAAAGAGCACCCCAGAAAGCTCATGCAGCATCCTCGGCCGTGATGGGCCGTGCCTGGTGGAGGGCGATGGCCTGGAAGGGAGTCGGTTCATCGTCCTGTGTATAAGTCACAATATCCACAGGCAGTTGCAGGGACTCCTCCAATGCCTGTTTCAGCTCGGCGCGCGCGAGGAGCGAGATGGGGGTGGGGGAAACCAGCAACAAGTCCAGGTCACCGCCGCGGCGAGTATCGTCCAGGCGTGAGCCAAACAGGCGGACTTCCACGTCGCGACCGACGAGCCGCCTTGCGATGGCGAGGATGAGATGGCGCTGCTGGATGCTGAGACGCATGGTGAGATTCCGGGCGTGAAAGACTCATGAAGAGTCTAGCACTGCACCGGCCGAGGCCGACAACGCCACCCGAAGGCGGCGTTGTCGGGGCGGGTTATCGCTCAGTGGGCGTGGCCATGATCCTGATGGTCGTGGTCGTGGTCGTGGTCGTGGTCGTGGTCGTGGTCGTGGTCGTGGTCGTGGTCGTGGTCGTGGTCGCCGTGGCCAGGCTCGGCCAGGGCGTCGTGCAGGGTGCGGGCGTTGTGGCGCATCATGCCCAGCCAGGTGCTGGCCTCGCCCTCGCTGGCCAGGGCGTCGGCGTAGAGGGTGCCGGCGATGGGCAGGCCGGTCTCCTCGGCGAGCTGCATGATGATCGCCGGGCTGGTCATGTTCTCGTGGAACAGCGCGCGCACGTCCTGTTCGCCGATCAGGTCGATCAGCTCGGCCATGTTGGCGGCGCTGGGGTCGGCCTCGGTGGAGAGTCCCACCGGCGACAGGAAGCGCAGGTCGTAGGCGGCGGCGAAGTAGCCGAAGGAGTCGTGGCCGGTGATCACGCTGGTGCCGGCGGGGATCTCGTCCAGCAGCTCGCGGATCTCGGCGTCGGCGGCGTCGATCTCCTCCAGGTAGCGCTCGGCGTTGGCTTCGTAGGCCTCGGCGTTGTCGGGGTCGGCCTCGATCAGGCCGTCGCGGATATTGGCCACGTAGACCTCGCCGTTGGCCAGGTCCTGCCAGCCGTGGGGGTCCTGGTCGCCGTGGTCGTGATCGTCATGTCCATGATCGTGACCGTGGTCATGCGCCTCGTGGCCGCCGGAGGCCGGGGGCTCGATGCCGTCGGTGGTGACCACCAATGGCCCGGCATAGTCGCTGGAATCGACCAGGCGCTCCATCCAGCCCTCGAAGCGCAGGCCGTTGAACACCACCAGGTCCGCCTCGGCCAGGGCGCGGGCGTCGGTGGGGCGCGGCGAGTAGACGTGGGCGTCGCCGTCGGCCCCGACCAGGGTGGCCACCTCGACGTGCTCGCCGCCGACGTTCTCGACCATGTCGGCGAGGATGCTGAAGCTGGCCAGCACCTTCACCCGCTCGTCGGCCTGGACGGTGGGCAGGGCCAGCAGCGCGGCGAGGCCCAGCAGGGCGGCAGGGGGCTTGGGAAAACGCATGATGGAAAGGCTCCGTTGGGGTCAGTCGGTTTCGGGGGCGCCCAGCGGCGTGGCACGGCGGCGCAGGCGGTGGGTGAGGCTGTGGTGGCGGCCCACCAGCGCCGAGACCAGGTAGGCGGCGCCGGCCAGCAGGATGATCGCCGGGCCCGAGGGCAGGCTGAGGTGATAGGAGAGCAGCAGGCCGCCGGTGCTCGACACCAGGGCCACGCCGATGGCGATGCCGATCAGGCCCTCCAGGCGCTGGCTCCAGAAGCGCGCGGTGGTGGCCGGCAGCATCATCAGGCCCACGGCCATCAGGGTGCCCAGGGTCTGGAAGCCGGCGGTGAGGTTGAGCACCACCAGGCCGAGGAAGAGGCCGTGCACCAGCCCCACCGGGCTGCCCTGGCCGCGCAGGAACAGCGGGTCCAGGCACTCCACCACCAGGGCGCGGAAGATCACCGCCAGGGTCACCACGATCAGGCTGCTGATGCCGGCGATCAGCAGCAGGGCGGTGGTGTCGACGGCCAGGATCGAGCCGAACAGCACATGGGTGAGGTCGACGCTGCTGCCGCCCAGCGACACCAGCATCACCCCGCCGGCCAGCGAGATCAGGAAGAAACTGGCCATGGCGGAATCCTCGCGATGGCCGGTCATCTGCGACACGCTGCCGGCCAGCACCGCCACCAGCAGGCCCGAGAGTACCCCGCCCAGGCTCATCATCGGCAGCGAGAAGCCGGCCAGCAGGAAGCCCAGCGCCACGCCGGGCAGGATGGCGTGGGCCATGGCGTCGCCGATCAGGCTCATGCCGCGCAGCATCAGGAAGACCCCCAGCGGCGGGGCGGCCAGCGACAGCGCCAGGCCGGCCACCAGGGCGCGCTTCATGAAGCCGTAGTCGAAGGGGGCGAGCAGCCAGGCGTCAAGCAGTTCCAGCATCGAGGGCATCCGGGAAGGTGAGCGGCAGGCGCGGGGCGCGGGACGCCTGGCCGGCGTAGCGTTCGAGCAACGATTCGGGGCTCGCCCAGCGGCCGTGGCCGCCGGCCAGCAGCAGCACGTCGTCGGCCAGCCGCGAGAGCTGCTCGAGGTCGTGCAGCACCACGATGATGGTGGCGCCCTCCCGGGCCATGTCGCGCAGCGCGTCCATCAGCACGTCCACGGTCTCCATGTCGACGTTGGCGAAGGGCTCGTCGAGCAGCAGCAGCTCGGCTTCCTGCATCAGGGTACGGCCGAGCAGGGCGCGCTGGCGCTGGCCGCCGGAGAGCTCGCCCAGCTGGCGGTGGGCCAGGTGCGAGATGCCCAGCCGCGCCATGATCTCGCGGCCGCGGCGGTAGTGCACCGCGCAGTAGCCCTTGGCCGCCCCATGGCTGGGCCAGGAGCCGGTCATGATCAGCTCCTCGACGCTCATCGGGAAGGTGAGGTCCAGCGCCAGCTGCTGGGGCAGCCAGGCGCGGCGCTCCCTGGGCACCTGGCAGCTCACGCGGCCGGCCACCGGGCGCAGCATGCCCATGATCGCCGCGATCAGGGTGCTCTTGCCGGCGCCGTTGGCGCCGAGCAGGGCGGTGACGGCACCGTCCTGGAAGCGCCCCTCCAGGTGCTCCAGCACGGTGCGCCCGCCGCGGGCCAGGGTCAGGTCGTCGAGTTGCAGGCGCGACATCAGCCCCCCCAGCCGGCGGCCCAGGCCACCGTCAGCCACAGGACCAGCAGCGGCAGCGCCGCCAGCAGCAGGCGACGCGCCGCCGAGAGCGACATCAGCGAGAAATGGCAGGGCCCTTCCGGGCGGTGCCGGTGTGCGCGGTGTGCCATGGGGAATCCTCCGAAAAATCGGCGGAAGTTATAACATAACAATAGCGCGGCTGGCCAGCACCGGAAGGGGCGATCAGTAGCGCAGGGCCAGGCCCAACTGCTGCGGGCCCACCAGGAAGGCGTATTCGCCCTCCAGGCGCAGGTCGCCGAGCGAGACGCTCACCGGCTGGAAGCGATTGATCGCCGCCGTGGCCTGGCCCGGCTGGGTGCGCAGCTGCAGCTCGCTGACCAGCATGCCGGTGGCGAAGTTGATGGCGCCGTCGCGCTCGCGGTCGTCGCCTACGGCGATGGCCAGCCCCGCCGCGGTGTTCACCGCCAGCGAGCCCAGGCGGGCGCGCCAGCTGCGCCGCCGGCGCTCCTCGGCGGCCACCGACTCGAGCAGCGCCCGGGCGCGCGCCACGTCGTCGTCGCCGTCGCGCAGCTCGCGCAGGGCGGCGGGGTGCGGCTGGCGGTCGAACAGCATGCCGCCCAGCGCCAGCGTCGACTTCACCACCCCCACCCGGGCGTCGAAGCGGTCGTCGCGGTCGCTCGCCTCGCTGGCCTGCCAGGCGTTCAACGCCAGGCTGCCGGCGTAGACGGTGGTCCAGCCGGCCTGCCAGTAGCCGGCGTGGCGGGCGCCGTCGGCCAGGGCCCTTTCGTAGGCCTGCCACTCCGCCTCCGGCGTGGATTGGGCCAGGGCGGGCAGCGGCAGCAGCAGGACGAGCAGGCAGGTCAGGCGGGCGAGGCGAGGCATGGCGATCTCCTTGGGGGCCGGCCTTCGAAGCCTAGCACTGCTGGCAAGAAGGGCCTACAACCCCAGCGCCTGGCGCATCACCAGGCGCTTGGCGCCGCCCAGGCGCTCGGCCACCGACAGCCCGGCGGCGCCCGCCCGGCGCAGCGGCCCCGCCCCGGTGAAGACGCGGTGGAAGGCCTCGGTGGCGGCGATCATCGCCAGCACCTGGGGGCGGCGATGGCGGGCATAGGCCGCCAGGGGCCCGGGCCCGCCGGGGTCCCGGCCGGCGTGATGGGCGGCGATCACCCGCTCGCTCAGGGTGGCGGCGTCCTGCAGGCCCAGGTTGAGGCCCTGGCCGGCCAGTGGGTGGATGACGTGGGCGGCGTCGCCCACCAGGGCCAGGCGCGGGCGGGTGTAGTGCTCGGCGTGGCGGCGGCGGATGGGGAAGCTGGCGCGCCCCAGCACCGCCTCCACCCCGCCCAGCCGTGCGGGGAAGTCGCGCTCGATGGCCTGGCGCAGCGCCGCGTCGTCCAGCGCCTCGCGCTCGCGGGTCGCCTCGGGGCCGGCGTACCACACCAGCGAGGCGTGGGGGCCGGGCAGCGGCAGCATGGCCTGGGGCCCCTCGGGGGTGAAGCGTTGCCAGCTCACGTCCTGCTGGGGCAGGTGGGTGCGCACGTTCACGATCAGGGCGCGCTGGTGGTAGTCGGCGTCCCGGGTGGCGATGCCGGCCAGTTCGCGCATCCGCGAGCCCGCCCCGTCGGCGCCCACCACCAGCCGCGCGGCCAGCAGGCGACCGTCGTCGAGCTCGAGCAGGCTGCGCTCGCCGCCGCCGATGCGCGCCACCGGCCCGGCATGGCAGTGCACCGCCACATTGGGCAGCTCGGCCAGCCGCTGCCACAGGGCGCGGCGGATCACCCTGTTCTCGACGAAGTGGCCGAAGTCCTCGAGCCCCAGGTCGCCGGCGGCGAAGCGGATGGCGCGGCGCTCGTCCTCGTCCCAGGCGTGGATGTGGCGGAAGACGCTGCGCCGCGCGGCGGGGAGGCGCTGCCAGGCGCCCACCGACTCGAGCAGGCGCTGCGAGGCCAGGTTCAGCGAGGAGACGCGCAGGTCGAAGGGCTCGTCGTCGGCGATGGCCGCGGGCGGCGCGCCGCCCTCCACCAGGGCCACCGCCAGGCCGGCCTGGCCCAGCGCCGCCGCCACGGCCGCGCCGACCATGCCGCCGCCCACGATGATCGCGTCCAGGGTGCTGTCCATTCCTCTCTCCTTGCGGGAAACCACGGCCTAGGATACCGGATCCCCGGCGCCGAGCCATGCACGCCTCCCGAAGGCGCCTACCCGACGAGCAGAAGGGCTACCATGCCCCCACGCGTAACGCGCCGGCTCCCACTTTCACAATCGCTGCGCCTTTGGTGGCTAGGATGGCGTCATGCCATCCACCAACTCCCCCGGGAGGACCCTCATGAACGCACCGGCCACCCACTACGGACGCTTCACCCGCTTCCTGCACTGGGGCATGGCGGCCCTGTTCGCCTGGCAGTTCATCACCGTGGGGGCGCACGTGCTGGCTCCCGACAGTGCCCTGGACGAGGCCCTCTGGGCCACCCACAAGGTCAACGGGGCCCTGCTGATGCTGCTGGCCATCGTGCGCCTGGCCTGGGCGCTGCTCGACCTCCCGCGTCGCCCACCGGCGGTCAACGCCGTCGCCACCCTGGGCCACCTGTCACTCTACCTGCTGATGATCAGCATCCCCGCCGTGGCGCTGATCCGCCAGTACGGCTCCGGCCGCGCCTTCGCGCCGTTCGGCATCCCGCTGATGCCGGGCTTCGAGGGCGAGATCGAGTGGATGACCGCCGTCGGCGGCATCTTCCACGGGCTGCTGGGCTGGACCCTGCTGGTGCTGATCGTCGGCCACGTGGGCATGGCGATCTGGCACCGCCGCAGCGGCGACGAGGACGTGCTGGAGCGCATGGCGGGGCGCCGTTCCGGCTAGCCTGGGGATGCCCGTTGCGCTGGCCCCGGGCGAGGGGGGTGGCGGAGTCGGCTAGACTTAACTCCAACAGCCACGGGAGAGACGCTATGGATCTCGAGGTCATCACCCTCGCCAAGGCACGCGACAAGCTCAAGCAGCTGTGCGACAAGGTTTGCGATCGCCACCAGCCGATCGTCATCACGCGCAGGAACGGCCCCCACGCGGTGCTGATGTCGCTGGAGGATTACCACCGACTCACCGGCGAGGCGACGCCCAGCGCCGACCACCTGGAGAGCCTCTACATCGACCTGGAGCGCGAGGAAGATGCCTGAGGGCCGGCACGTCGGTGATGCCTGGTCAGGAGGCGAACTCCTCGGTATCGATCTCCGCCAGCTGGGCCTCGCCGTAGCGACCGCCCACCACCCGGTCCGGCGTCATCATGGCGTCCAGTCGGGTGACGGTCGCGGCATCCAGGCGCAGCCCTTCCGCCGCCAGGTTCTCGCGCATGTGCTCGACGGAGCGTGAGCCGGGGATGGGGATGACGTCGTCGCCCTTGGCCAGCAGCCAGGCCAGCGCCAGCTGGCCGGGCGTCATGTCCAGCTCCTTCGCCACGGCCCTGAGGTCTTCCAGCAGGCGCAGGTTGCGGGGATAGTTCTCGGCGCTGAAGCGCGGCATGCTGCGGCGCATATCGCTCTCCTCGAGGTCGGCGGGATCGCTGACGGCCCCGGCCAGGAAGCCGCGGCCCAGGGGGCTGAAGGCCACCAGCGCGGTGTCCGCCTCGCGGCACGCCTCGATCAGCGCGATCTCCGGGTTGCGCGTCCACAGCGAGTACTCCGACTGCACCGCCGCGATGGGGTATTCAGCCCGGGCGCGGCGCAGGGTGGCGGCGGAGACCTCGGACAGGCCGACGGCGCCGATCTTGCCTTCCTCCACCAGGCGCCCCAGCGCCCCGACGCTCTCCTCGATGGGCACGCGCTTGTCCCAGCGGTGCAGGTAGTAGAGGTCCAGGTGATCGGTGCGCAGGCGCTCGAGGCTCGCCTCGCACTGCCGCCGCAGCGTCTCGGGGCGCCCGTCGAGCGCCCGCTTGCCCAGCGCCGGGTCGATGAACAGGCCGCACTTGCTGGCCAGCAGGATCTCGTCGCGCTTGCCGGCGAGCGCCTTGCCCACCAGTTGCTCGTTGGCCGTGGCCCCGTAGAGGGTGGCGGTATCGAAGTGGCGATAGCCCATGTCGAAGGCTGCCTCCAGGGCGCGCAGCGCCTCGGGCTCGGGCACCGGGGTGCCGTAGCCGTGGGAGAGGTTCATGGCGCCCAGGCCGATGGTGGGCGAAGCGACTTCCTTGAGGCGGGCGAAGACGGTCGACATGGCGATCCTCGTCAGGTGGTGGGCAGGGGAGAGAGGCCATCATGCCGAGGTGGAGTGGGGCATCGCAAGGTGGGGGGAGTCGGTCCCTTCAAGGTTGTTGCGCGACTCGGGCCAATGCCCTACCATTGGTTTCAACACGACCCCCGCCTCTTGGCTCTTACGAGCTTACGCGGGGGTTCTTATTTCCCGTCTCCCATCCCTCACGCTGACCACCAGCGCTCCCAGCCTGACGGCGTTCCCATGTCCTCCAGGGAAAGCTGGCGCTGGGCATGCTGTGACGGGAAGGTCGTCAGGTGCACCTGAAGGCGCCGGTGCCAGCCAGTGTCCGGGCAGACCTCCCTGGTCATATGCCGCACGATGGCAAGCAGTACAAAAGTGCGTGTGGTTAGCTCACCTTCTCCGCGAAACGCATCACACCAATGGAGCACGCCAGGCTCAGGTAGTTTGGGTCGAGCGATGTTGCGGTTCCATAGTCGGCTATGGTGGGCGCAGACGTTGCGCAGGAAGTTCAGTGAGCGCAGCCAGCGTTGGAAGACCTCCCAGTCCGATACACCGTACTTTTCGGCGATACGCTGCTGGTCCGGCACCTTCATCATCGCAAACAACTGCGAGATGGTGCCGAAGTCCCAGGTTTCGACGGCTACCCAGATCGGTAGCCTCGGGCCGTGCTTCTGCCGGTAGTGGTTGACGAAGTCCTCCTTGGAGCGCTTTTCCATCCCCTCGCAGCGCGCCTGCCATTTCTCGAAACTGTCGCGCGGGTCTCGCCCGAACTTTCGGCGAGCGAAGGATGGGTGAAAGGAGGCGCGGTGCAGGTGCGCAAAGGCGTCGCGTTCCCCCAGCAGGTAGGCGATATCGACTCGCAGGGCGATCTCGATCCGCTCCAGGGCATCCGTCAGGCGCAGCCGAAGCTCCTTGTCGAACAGGTAGAGTCGCACCGCATCGACGAACTGGGTGTCGGGAACGAACCGGTCGGTGGCCTTCGAGATCGGGCGGCCGTGGCGGTCATGTCCCACCGTTTCGAATACCCGGAACGGGTACCAGTAGGCACTCAATCGGTAGTAGCCGACGCGCTCCAGGTATTCCAAAGCAGCCGCTTCATCGGCGACCACCATACCCCGTGCTTCCAGCAGCTCAAGCTGCTCCTCGAAAGACTTCCATGGACGATCGTAGGCCATCAGGATACCGCCTGCTCCACCACTGCCTCGGCCAGATTGGCGCGAGTCTCGCCTGCCTTGCCTAGGCGGGCATTGAGCTGGTCGCAGAGAGATATGAAGGTTTCGTAACTTTCTATGATTTTATCTTGTTCATTAAGTGGTGGAATGGGGGTGGGGTAGTTTTTGATAACAAACATGTTGACTCTTGGTGCTGCACCCCCTGTGGTATTGTTCTCAGCAATTGACTTGATAAATGGCGAATTGAGCACCATTTCCAAGTATTGGCTTCTGGTTTTTTCTTTGTTGGGACGAATTAGCATCATCCTTTGTCCGAGGCAAAGCTTGACTCCAGGTGGGACTCGGCAGGCTACGCCGAGGATACCTCCTTCGCGGCTGTATAATATATCATCCTTCTCAGGCTCTAATCGTTTAATGCGCTCTAAATATGTGGTCTCATTTACATATTTGGAATTGGAAAGATCTAGCTTTCCAGGCATGAACTGGTTGGTTCTTACACAAATGAAGCCGCTATCTGACCACTTGGGTGTTGAGTGCGGGCAGTCCACAATTATTTCAGAAGCTTCTAGCAATGTTGATGGCTTCCAGTGGGATGGGAAGTTTGGAATCGATTTAGAGAGCAGCTCTTGCTTCTGAGGAGAGTCTTTGAAGATTGATTTGTACTTTGTTTTATCTCCATGAGCTTTAACTGTTTTTCCGGTTACAGCTAGGTGCAAAACGGTCTGCTTCAGCTTGTCGATGCTGGCTTCGGTGGTGAAGAGGGTATCGAAATGCTCGGCGATGCGGGCCCAGTTCACGGCCAGCTCAGCGGCATCCGCGGAGCGGGTCAGGGCGTCGAGCAGAGTATCCACCAGCACCTCATGGGCTGCCAACTGGTCGCCGACCTGCTGCTCCAAGCGGTCGCAGAGGGCCATGAGTTCTTCGACTTTTTCGACGATACGGTGTTGTTCTGCCAAAGGCGGCAAGGGGAGCGGCTCACCAGAGAAAAAGTCTTTGGGAACGCGTTTTTGGCCGGCAGATCCAGTCATCTTTTCCTCGCCAGTGCTCAGGAAGCGAGGAGACTTCAGGCAGAGGAGTATATAGAGCGGGTTCAACGTTTCCCCATAGGGGCGAGCAATATGCAGCTCCGTAGTGCCAGCGCCAATTCCATTTTCTAAGTTGCGAAAGACTGCTGCCTTGCTGTTCTCAAAGCAGGGGGTGATTTTGGCAATGGCGATGTCACCATCCGCAAAATGGGTATAGCCTTTCTTTATTTCGCCCCAAGGGCGCGGCTCTTGGCTATGCTCGCCATGAAAGGAAGTCGATATTAGTGGCATGGGGACGAACGATGCCAGAATTTCATCATCTGCATCGTTTCTGGGGCTGATCTGAGCAATTGTGCCAAGGCGTGCCCAAGACCATCCAGGGGGAAGTTCAAACGGCTTCTCGTCCTCAGTAATCTCCGGCAGCTTCTTCGGCTTCTTGATCTTTCCTTCCTTGACCAGCCGCGCCTTCTCCTCGGCGATGCGCTCCAGCAGCACGCTGGCGGGCTCGTCATTGGGATCCTGCTCCACCAGCTTGCCGCGCACGGCCAGCTCCAGGATCAGCTCGCGCAGCTTCTTGATGCCGGTGAGCTCGACCTTTCCGTTGCTGCCGCGGCCACCGCTGCGCTTCTGTGTGACGGCGCCGGTCCAGAGGTCCAGATGATCGATGAGCAGTCCCGTCACATCGGTATTGGCCGTCTCGCCGATGGTCGTCAGGCTCGGTTCACGCACGTTCATGCCCGGCCCTCCGTGACGGTATGACTCAGGGCGTCACCGAGGATCTCCTTGAGCTGGTCGCGCAGCTCCTGGATCTCGGCCTGCTGGCGGGCGTATTTCTCCAGCAGTTCATCGGGGTCGTGGCTGACCTCTTCGCCCTGCCAGGGGTTCTTGATATCCAGGTTGTAGTGGCGCGCCTTGATCTCGTCGATGTCGACCTTCCAGGCCTGCTCGGTCTCCTGGCGGCTGGCGAAGCCGTCGCTCTCGTCACCCCACCAGTCGATCTCGGTGGCGAACTCCGCGAAGCGCATCGGCTTGGTCTTGCTGTAGCTCTTGTAGCCCTCGGGATAGGGGTGCTCGTAGTACCAGATCTGCTCGGTGGGCTGGCCCTTGGTGAAGAACAGCAGGTTGGTCTTGATGCCGGTGTAGGGATTGAACACGCCGTTAGGCAGGCGGACGATGGTGTGCAGGTTGCACTCGGTGAGCAGCTTCTCCTTGAGGCGGGTCTTCATGCCTTCGCCGAACAGGAAGCCGTCCGGTAGCACCACGGCGGCGCGCCCGCCGTCCTTCAGCAGGTGGATGAACAGCGTCATGAAGAGGTCGGCGGTCTCCCGGGTGCGGAAGGCCTGGGGGAAGTTGGTCTCAATGCCGTCCTCCTCCATGCCGCCGAAGGGCGGGTTGGCGACGATGGCGTCGACCCGCTCCCTGGGGCTCCAGTCGCGTAACGGGCGTGCCAGGGCGTTGTCGTGGCGGACCTGCTCCGGCACCTCGATGCCATGGAGGATCATGTTGGTGGTGGCCAGCAGGTGGGGCAGAGGCTTCTTGTCGATGCCGCGGATGCTGGTCTGCAGGACTTGCTCGTCCTCCGTTGTCGTCACATAGCGGCTGCGCTTGTGCTCGATGGTGCAGGTGAGGAAGCCGCCGGTACCGCAGGCCGGGTCCATGACGATCTCGTCGAGCTTGGGATCCACCCGATTGACCATGAACTCGGTCACCGCCCGCGGGGTGTAGAACTCGCCGGCATTGCCGGCGCTCTGCAGGTCCTTGAGGATCTGCTCGTACATGTCGCCGAGCTGGTGGCGGTCGGCTTGGGTGTTGAAGTCGATGCCGTCCTGGAGCTTGTTGATGACCTGGCGCATCAACTGGCCTGACTTCATGTAGTTGTAGGCGTCCTCGAAGACGTTGCGGATCACCACGCCGCGGGTGTCGTCGCCGCGTGGCTGCAACTGCTGCAGGCCGGGGAAGAGCATGGTGTCGACGAACTCCTTGAGCTCGTTGCCGGTCATGCCCTCCGGGTCGGCGGCCCAGTTTCGCCAGCGCAATGGCTCGGGGATCGGCGAGCGGTAGTTCTCATCGAACATCTCCCACTCCTGCTCCCGGTCGTCGAAGATCTTCAGGAACAGCATCCAGACCAGCTGGCCGATCCGTTGGGCGTCGCCGTCCACGCCCACGTCCTTGCGCATGATGTCCTGGATGGATTTGATGGTGCTGCTGATGGCCATGGGTGAGGCGTTCCTTGGTGTTCGATACGCATGCCGGATCATCCACAAGGGGCGCCCGGCAACAGGGTGTGGATAGGGTGACGATCAGGCCCCGGAGTGATAGAGGGCGTCTTCCAGTTCGCGCACCGCGCGGGTATAGCCCGGCTTGCCGCCGAAGGCCTTGACCAGCTCCATGGGCGCGCCGAGCCGGTCGAAGGGCGCCAGGGTGAGTACCTTGGGGTCCTCGATGGGCGCGATGCCGGCGTCGGCATACTTGTCGACCAGCGACTCCAGCACCTGGCGGGCCTGGCCTTCGTAGCGGGTGAAGATATCGCGCTTCCTTACCTGCTCGGCGCGCTCGCGGCGGGTCAGCGGCGGGCGATCGAAGGCGATGTGGCAGATCACGTCGAAGGGATCGGGCTCGTCGCCGAGCGTCTTGCCCATGTCCTTGATCAGGTCCTCCCAGAAGATGCCGTTTTCCTCCAGTTCCTCGAGGATCGCCTGCTTGCGCTCGGCCTCGTGCCAGCGGCGCAGGAAGTCATCCAGGGAGGCGAACTGCGCCTGGAGCCGCTTGCGGGTGTAGTCGCGCAGGCTCTCGGTGATCAGCTTGCCGTCCGGGCCCAGGTACTGCACCCGCTCGGCCACCACGCTGACCTCTACGTCGTCGACCACATACTTTACCCGCTTGCCGGGCCCTTCGTCGCCGCCGAGATCGGTGCCGCCGAAGGTGTCGTCGCTCTGCCAGGTGGCGCCTTCCTCCACCTCGTAGTCGCCATGGCTGTCCTCCACCCCCGCGGCGCTGTCACCGGCCTCCACCGCGTCCTCCGCCGTCTCGTCGTCCGGGGCGATGGGATCGTCGTCCCTGGGCTGGTAGACCTTGACCGGATCGCCGTCGAAATCGGGGTCGGCGAACAGCTCGGTGGCCTTCTTGAAGTCGAGGATGGTGAACCAGTGCTTGTGGTAGTCCTCGTTGATGCGGGTGCCACGGCCGATGATCTGCTTGAACTCGGTCATCGACTGGATGCGCTGGTCGAGCACGATCAGCTTGCAGGTCTGGGCGTCGACGCCGGTGGTCATCAGCTTGCTGGTGGTGGCAATGACCGGGTAGCGCGCCTCGGGGTCGATGAAGTTGTCGAGTTCGGCCTTGCCCTCTGCCTCGTCGCCGGTGATGCGCATCACGTACTTGCGGTTCTCGGCCACCCGCTGGGGGTTGAGATTGACCAGCGCCTGGCGCATGCGCTCGGCGTGGTCGATGTCCTCGCAGAAGACGATGGTCTTCTGGTAGGGATCGGTGCTCTCCAGGAACTCGGTGACCTTATGGGCCACCAGCGCGGTGCGGGGCTCTATCACCAGCTGGCGGTCGAAGTCCCGCTGGTTGTAGATGCGGTCCTCGATCTCCTGGCCGAGCTTGTCGCGCTGGCCCTTGGTGGGGCGCCAACCCTGCAGGTCGCGGTCGATATCCACCCGCACCACCTTGTAGGGGGCGAGGAAACCGTCCTCGATGCCCTGCCTGAGCGAGTAGGTGTAGACCGGCTCACCGAAGTAGTCGATGTTGGAGACCTCCTTCGTCTCCTTGGGCGTGGCGGTGAGGCCGATATGGGTGGCCGAGGAGAAGTAGTCGAGGATCGAGCGCCACGCCGAGTCCACCGCCGCGCTACCGCGGTGACACTCGTCGATCACCACCAGGTCGAAGAAGTCCGGCGAGAACTGCTTGTAGATGTTCTTCTCCTCCTCGTTGCCGGTGACGGCCTGGTAGAGCGAGAGGTAGATCTCGTAGGACGGGTCCGCCGTGCGGTTGGTGACCTTGGTCATCGCCTGGCCGAACGGCTTGAAGTCGTTGTTCTTGGTCTGGTCGACCAGGATGTTGCGGTCGGCGAGGAAGAGGATCCGCTTCTTCTGCTTCGCTTTCCACAGCCGCCAGATGATCTGGAAGGCAGTGAAGGTCTTGCCGGTGCCGGTGGCCATCACCAGCAGGATCCGGTCCTGGCCGCGGGCCACCGCCTCCACGGTGCGGTTGATCGCCACCGTCTGGTAGTAGCGCGGCGTACGCCCGCTGCCGTCGTCGAAATAGGGCTGCTCCACCACCGGGCGCGCCGCCGGGCCGAGGCCCTTGTACCGGCAGTAGCGCTCCCAGAGCGTTTCGGGAGATGGAAACTCATCCAGTCCGAGCACGGTTTCCGTCTGGCCACCCAGGCCGGTGCGGTCGTGGAACAGGAAGCCATCGCCGTTGCTGGAAAATACGAAGGGCACGTCCAGGGCGTCGCTGTAGGACAGCGCCTGCTGCATGCCGTCGCCCAGGCCGTGCTTGTTGTCCTTGGCCTCGATCACCGCGATGGGCTGGTTCTTCTGGAAACTGAGCAGGTAGTCGGCCCGGCGCCGCTTGCCGCGGGTGTGCAGCCGCCCGCGCACGATGATGCGGCCGTTGGTGAAGGAGACCTCCTCGCGCACCTGGACCTGGATATCCCAGCCGGCACGCTCAAGCGCCGGCGTGATGAACTTGGTACAGATGTCCCGTTCGCTGAGCGCCTTCTTGTCCATGCTGGCATCCTGCTGGTCGGTGGCGGGGCGGGCGGCGGTTACCTGAGCTTACGATATTTAACCAGGCTAAGCATCCTGTGCTAGGCTGACTTCATCGGAAAGGCGCGGTGGTGATGGGCTATCTCACCATAAAGGATTAGAAACGCCAGGAGGGAACCATGCTCAAGTCACATGCTTCATAGCAGATCATGCAGTGGTGTGGATGGCAACTGACGCCCCAGGCTGTGTGAAAACATATATAAGTGTGCAAATCGGTCATGATCGCCGAAATGAGCGGTCACGTGCGCAGGAGCACGACGTGTCTTAATGGGGCTGCCAGTGTCGCCACCTTGCGAACCTGACAGCCCTTTCTACCAAGGAGGCGGTCCCTCATGCGGTACTGTCAGGCGGTAGCGTGCTCTCAGATCATAAAATCCATACCGGAGTGGGGTTCCAGCCAGTAGAGATTCTTCGGTAGGGGTTTGCGACCGGCAGATATCGACCCACAGCGGTTATGTCAGAGCAGATGGTCAGCATCTGATTCTGTTGTATGGGGTCCACCATGAACACATGATGATTTCTATTTTTAAAATTCTTTGCATTACATGACAACTGAGCCGAACACGCTGATGTCGGCGCTTAGGATACCTTGGTGTAGATCTTTAATATTAGCTATGATGAGGATTTATGGCGTTTAAAAAACCTTCCGCACATGTTCCTGTCCCTGAGAGTCCGGATCGGCTATTTCGAGATCTTCCTCGCCGCAAGCACCCAAGCCTATATGATCATCAAGGACAGGTTCTCCGAACATACGTAACCGAAGCGCTAGACGCATCAGACGTAGCTCTTCAGTTGCCAACTGGTAGTGGAAAAACCCTCGTTGGGCTGTTGCTCGCTGAATGGCGACGGCGAAAGTACGGCGAGCGCGTAGTCTATCTTTGTCCTACCAGACAGCTTGTGAGTCAAGTAGCTGACGAAGCGGACGATAAGTATGGATTGTCTGTGCAGGCTTTTACTGGCTCTGTAAAGAACTACACACCAAGTGCGAAAGCTGCCTACTTAGATGGAAACAAAGTGGCTGTTACTACCTACAGCAGCCTGTTCAATACTAACCCGTTTTTTGAGGATCCGGATATTGTTCTCGTCGACGATGCTCATGCGTCGGAGAATTATATTGCGAGCCAGTGGACGGTTAATATTCGTCGTTCTGGTGACGATGAGGGTTTGTTTTATGCTGTCGCTGGAGTTCTTAAGGGGAAGTTGTCAGATGTCAGCTATGCCCGCATGATTGGGGATAGAAGTAGCTTTGAGGATATGACATGGGTCGATAAGATCCCAAGCTATAAGTTGTCAGAAATCGCCCAAGAACTGCAGTCAGTTATATCTCAGAATATACGTGAAAGCGATCAGCGTTACGCGTGGAGCATGCTTGAGGATAATCTCGCCGCTTGCCAGTTGTATGTCACATGTTCAGAAGTAATGATTAGGCCACTAATACCTCCGACATGGACGCACCGTCCGTTCGCAGGGGCAAAGCAGAGAATTTTCATGTCCGCCACCTTGGGGGCAGGCGGAGACCTAGAGCGGCTCACAGGCCGCACAAATATCACTCGCTTACCTATTCCTGAAGGGTGGGATCGCCAAGGGATAGGTCGTCGATTTTTTATCTTTCCAGAAAGATCTTTGGCAGAGGATGAAATCCTAGATTTACGTCGTTCTCTAATGAGAAAAGCAGGTCGAAGCCTCGTGTTAACACCAACCAATGAGGCTGCAGAGAGCATTCGAGAAGATGTGGGCTCTATGTTGAAATTCCCAGTTTTTACTGCGGAAGATCTTGAGTCTAGCCGTTCAGGTTTTGTAGATGAAGAAGGTGCGGTAGCAGTGATAGCTAACCGCTACGATGGAATCGACTTTCCGAATCACGACTGTCGTCTGTTGTTTGTCGAAGGGTTGCCGAGAGCAACTAACCTTCAGGAGCGGTTCCTCATGACTCGAATGGGAGCCAATCTTCTATTTAATGAAAGGGTTCAGACCCGTGTGCTCCAAGCGGTCGGTAGGTGTACTCGAGGCCTTAATGATTATTCAGCGGTTGTGGTCACGGGGGAGGACCTTCCAGCCTACCTAACGGATCGCCGTAGGCGGAAGCATTTCCATCCTGAATTGCAAGCTGAGCTTGAGTTTGGGGTGGAGCAGTCGAGCGAAGTCAACGCGGCAACCATCAAGGAAAACTTCGAAATATTCCTTGAGCATGAGTCGGAATGGGAGGAGGCAAATGAAATTATTCTAGAAGCAAGGGGCAACGCAGTTCAGGAGCCTTTTCCCGCAATGGGTGAGTTATCCTCAATCGTGAAGCATGAAATAGTCTGGCAGCAGGCAATGTGGGGCCAGGACTACCCGAAAGCATATGAGGCTGCTCGTGAAGTGCTTGGTGGGCTAAACAATAGTGAGCTTCGGGGTTATCGAGCACTATGGCATTACCTTGCAGGGAGTGCAGCCGAACTTTCATCCGCACAAAAATATGCCGACTTAGGTGTGCAGGCAAGAGAGCAGTTCAAAAAGGCAAAAGACGCAGCAGCGGGTATTCCTTGGCTCGTCGAACTGGCGCATGGGCGCGATGAACCGCCAACAGCCGATGAACAAGATGATACAGTTATCCAGCTACAGGTCGAGCGTCTTGAGGCCTACCTACAGAAGCTAGGTACGGTCCATAACCGCGCGTTTTCGGCGCAAGAGAAGAAGATTCGTGACGGACTCCAGGATGGTGCCTCATTTGAGCAGGCGCAGGTGCTGCTAGGCGAACATCTCGGTTTTGTGGCGGGCAAGCGCGAGACTGATGCCTCCCCCGATCCATGGTGGCAAGTTGGTGATGTGGTTATCGTTTTTGAGGATCATGCCAATGCTAACCCAAGCACAGCCGTAATTGACGCGACTAAGGCGCGACAGGCGGCTTCTCACCCGGATTGGATCCGAGATCATGTGACGGATGCCGTAGATGCACGAATTATTCAGCCTGTGCTTGTGACACCAGCCAAGAAGGCGATGCCTGGAGCGCAGCCACATCTCATGAGGGTCGCTTATTGGGGGCTAGATGAGTTCCGGGCATGGGCTGAAGAAGCTCTAGTGACTGTCAGGGAGCTGCGTAGGAGCTTTCAGGAACCGGGAAACTTGGCGTGGAGGGCTGAAGCAGCAACAGCTCTTGTAAATGCCACGGCAGATGCGCCGGGACTGAGTGTTTGGCTTGAAAGACGGCCTGCGCGCGAATATCTGGAGGAAACGCCATAGGGTCTATGTTTTTCGGCTCAATCTCAAAGCCATACCAAAATGAGCAAAGGTCTGCTATTGGCCGAATTTGGAATTTAAGCATATGCTGATGGGACAGTTAAGGAAGTCGACGATCTAAAAGTATTTCTTCCGGAAAGTGAAGAGGGAAGTCAAGTCATCGCAGGGTGGACATCGTACTATAGGCATAGAAGTGTATGCAGGCTGACCATTTAATCTTCAGCGAACCTCCTGAGGATCTCGACGAAACGTGTACACACGGTGCTCTTCTCGGTGGTATGGCCGGGTACGATGACGAGTCGCTCGCCCGCTCATACTTCACCGCAGCGGCGCTCCTTGTTGACCAAGTTCTGGCGGATGGCGAGCGTGGGCAAGAAGTCATTTGTCCGATTCTCTATCTATACCGCCATGGCGTAGAGCTTTACCTGAAGGTAATCGTGCATCCGGAGAAACTAAATCATAGCATCGGGTCGTTGCTGCATGTGTTTTGTTGCCACGTCCGTGACCGCTATGGAGAGCACGCGCCGCTTTGGGTTACGAAGCCTATTGGACAATTGGCAGAGTTCGATCCGGACTCCGATCTGTTCCGATATGGGCGCACGCGGCGCTCGGAGATAGGACTACGGTTCACTAACAGGGGCGAGTTCTGGGTGGACCTCCGTAAGCTGAAGAGGACCATGAAGCTAGTGGAGTATGCGTTCCTGAGGGTTCTTGTGGCGGATTCTGAGGGACTTGAAGGTCTTCGACGTCTTGATGATGTTTGTAGCAAAGGCACAAGCCCAGCAAGCGCGTCGAGCCGGGCGCAAAGAGAGCGCAGATAAAGTACAACGTTAAATTTTACATCAGCTTTTGCCAAACGTCAGCTTTTGGCCGGATGGGAAACTTTAGGCTAGGCTGGTGAAAAGGAAAACTAAAAAGCACAACCACTTTCTTGCCATAGCCTGATGTGTAGATCGATGGCGTAGTCAGGTCGCTTGTAGAAAGTGGATGTCCTTCCTGCGTTCAATATCAGAGCGTTCCGAATAATCACTGTTAGAGTAACAGAGGAAATACGTATGGAGATAAGATTGCAGCAAGGAAGCCCGGTAGATGCAGATAGGTTGGAGGAGCAGTTGAAGGCCCAAGGGTACAAGCGTGTAGAAACACTTAATTCTAAGAGCCTAAAGCCAGGACAGTACCTGAGACATGACTTTTCTGGCACAGCGGATCGCTTTGAAGGTGCACCACAAGCACGGGTTGAATGGTGCCAAAAAAGCTAAGTAAAAGGGGCTTTTGTGGATTATAAAATGTTGGCTGCTTTATTGAAGCGTGCAGGAACGTCTTGTGGCCGACTTGCCCTAAAAAAGCTTTAACCCGACGCCGTAAAGCGCTGCGGCCGGCAAAGCCGGGCGGCGGTTGGTACGGCTCATCTAAACTAATCGTTAGGGCTCATCGCTATGCATCGCTACTACTTCATCGACTCGAACGGCGAAGATACGAATCTTCAGCTGTACTCACTCAAGCAAGCCAAGCTGTATTGGGCTGCGCTTGAGCATGATATATTGGAGAGCGCGGAGGTAGAGCATTTCCATGAGCGATGCGTCTTTATCATCTGCACCATCGGTCTTAGCGTGTCGCAGCTTCTTGGGCAGAACAATCCTGAGCCAGATAGCAAGTTGCCCTCGCCATCCAAGATCTTCGATTCTTTGGTAGATAAGCATGGGCTCGACCCGAGTCTTAAAGACCAGTTCAAAGAGTTCATTGACGCATACGACCATTGCCGCCACTTCGGGCTCACCAACGACGGAAGTAGGCACTTCCAAGTGAGCCAAGTGACGCTGGACAAGGCTCGGAAGTTCTATGGGTTCGGCTTGCTAGTCTGGGAGACTGTCGTTGATATCTTCCGCCGAGATCCGGAAAGCGAACTTAATGACCTTGACCTGGAGAGAATCGAGAATGAGCCCTAACTGTTCGTTCAAGCCGACTTCGCTTCGCGGGTTGGCTTAACTCAAACGTTAGGCTATAAAAAGAGAGAACGAAATGCCGAAATACAAGGTCCGAGGAATTGGAAAGGATTCAGGCCGCTCTCGCTCACGAACCTATACAGCCAAGGACGAAGCATCAGCCCGAGCAAAGGCGGAGGCCGATGGCACCGCTATAGATCAAATCGAAGAACTGCCTCCGGATCCGCCAACCGAAAGGCAGATTGCATATGCCAAAGACCTGCGGATTAGAATTCCACCCGATGCTACGAAAGCTGAACTCAGCGACCTAATCTCTTGCAAAATCGATGAAGATACGACGGCTTCCCCTCAGCTGATGAAAATTGCCAACGAATACGAAGTTGAAACAAGTCGCTACACTGGTGAAGCTTCGGTCTACGGTCAAATTTTTTCGGTGTTGTCTGAGTCTGGCCGAGAACAGGAACTGGCAGCATGGTTTGCATCTAATGTTCTGAATGATCGATTAGGCTCCCGATCCAAGACCGCCATTGTCTCCCCAAATGACCCTCAGTTGAATTCTGTGGCCGGGAAGCTCGTCGCCGACGATAAGGTAATGAAATCTATTAAGCGCTATTCCGGGTGCAGCTTGTTGTGGTTTGGGGAGCGAACCGGCACCGACGGGTATACGCTGCAGGGTGGAAGCAATAGAACCGCCGCCTACAAGGCTGCCGCGGCTTTAGTAGATCAAGAATTTGGCTTGAAGTCGGCTGCCACAAGTTCGCCCCGCAAACCCCATAGCCCCCGGTATGCTCCAGCGGAAAACGCGGGTGCTGAGAACAAAGGTCCATCCATTTCTATAATTGCGATTATCGTGATAGTCGTGCTCGTCGTCCTAGGCATATTGTTGTAGCCATGGTTCAGCACGCGCCTAATAAATTGCCGCAGAGGACGTTTGATCCGTCGCCCATTTTTGCTGCCGCAAAAAACGGGCGCCGCCTCAAATTCCCTTGAGCTCAGGAGTTAAAAGTTGGGAGGGGAACACCATGGTCGAATGGGTATCTGTCAGATCTAGAGCCATAACAGAAGTTGGATATGACACCGAGACTTCCAAGATGTTTATAGACTTTGAGGATAGTCATCCGGTTTATACCTTTTGTGGCGTGCCGGAAGCAGTGTTCCGTGAATTCGTGAACTCCGGTTCAGTCGGGCGCTATTATCATCAATACATCAAAGATCGGTACCAGTGCTAACCTTGCGCCGAGCTTTTAAGAAGTCGCATCAGTACGCCGCCTACGGCCGCCGGAAGTCCCTGATGGGCCGTTGCTGGCCGAATGTTGAACTGTAGTCCATGCTTATGGAGTGGCTGAGACATTTGACGATTCAGTGTGGACTTCCCGGGAAATACTACCGGCACATTTATCTGTGATATGCTGCCAAGCTATACATAAATGTTAGAATATTCATAGGATATAAGAGCTTACATTGCCTGCTCGGTTATTGTTTATAGTAGTCGGTATGATAATCCGATAAATAAGATTGTATTCCAACTGCTAGTAGGGGTGATTAGTATGACTGCACAGATACCCGAAAAACTCATTAATAATAAAGGTGGTGTGGAATTTGGTGCCTACAAGCTCTTCTCCATATTTATCGGTGAACCTTCAGGCTATAAGAATCGAAAGGCTTATCCATTCAAGCAGAAAGGGAAACCACAAGAACGTGCTTTTTGTACTGCTTGCTGGCGCGGGTATGTTTCTGTTTATGAGCTCAAGGCATCAGGGGAGCTGTATTTAGTTAAATTTGAATATCCATTTTCTTCTAGAAAGCCTGATGCAGCAAATGAAGTTCTAGAAGGTGATTTTTGGATTGAACTAAGGGCTGAGTTTTTTGGTGATACAATGTTTGTTCCCTTCAGGAATGGAAAAATAGTAAATGACCGGAGCAAATGGCGTGAAGTCAAAAGAACCTAACTAAATGCTGATAGGGAAAAGCTGACGCTGAACTTCGGTTTTTCAAGGTAAGGTATTATATCCTTTTCTGCTTTTATTGATTCATTGGTTCATATCTTTAATGCGTCTGGACAAGAGAGTTGGATATGGGTAGGACTTATTTTTAGCATGGGTGAAGAAAGTTTTTATAATTTAATTGAGCATCGTTTTGCTTTCATTGAATTCAATAGTGGTGGTAGAGATGAGTCGTAATAAAGCAAGGCAAAGATACTGTGTGCACTGCAAGGAATTTTTTCCGAGAAGTGAATTTAAACGTCATTTTCGGTCAGTGCATGGGCGGGAACCTACGCCTGGCGAAATTAACCAAGCTCGCGAGTTTAAATTATACATATGTCCCACGTATGAGTGGGAATATCCACCTAAAAGAGGGCCAGTTGTACAAGGGGGAGCGCCTGGTTTGGGCAAGAAGTCATGATCAAAAAAGCGGTGGATTAGTGCTTGCAATAATTATTTACTTCCCGGTTTTTTGTGCCCTTGCGGGTGACTTGAGTTGTAAGAATCGCCTGCTTTAATGCCAGCCAACTGATGATTAAACTAAATATTATATTTAAAGTAAATTCTTCTCAACGTCCGCTCATGTCCGATAGGAGAGCCCTAGCCTGTAATGATGTAATGTGATTGAATGTGAAGGTCGTCAACCGACAAAAACTGAGCGCATTGGGGTTAGGGAATGGACTATACGAAATACACAGTTCTGATGATAATTCTTGGCTATATTGGATATTGCGTCTTGTCCCCGAGTTTGTCTGGTGATAAGAGGAAAAATGGGGTAATAATGGGGTTGGTTTTTTTGATTGGCTGGCTTCTTATTGTAATGTCTGAGTGAGAAAATAAAAAGGTGCCGCTCACAACCGTTCTAGTGTGAGTTGGAATGGTAAGCCATAAGCGAAAGTAAAAATTTAGTTAAGACAATTCATTGGGTTACAAAGAGGCTATATAAGAATTAGTGGCGCTTAAGGTTTTTTAAATTAAAGGTTGCTGAGGGATAGCATAAGTTATAAGAAACAATGATCTAACTATTATTTGGCAAGTGTTCAATGACCGCTTCTGGCCGATATGAGAGCGTTAGTGTATGCTGATGTACGATTTAGGGATCTATCGATCCAAAGCCGACATGCCGACAAATGTTTCTGGCATGTCCATCTAAGTTAAGCAGCCGACACGATGATTGGTGTTATACTGCCGGCCTATATCTAATTATTATAAATTTTAGTGGGTTAGACTGTGAATGGCATGCGGTATAACTCGAATGAACGTGTCAGCGCGTGCAAGTCTATAAAAGAGCGTGAAGTCTAATCACTGTAAGGCCTTTAATCAAGTGTTAAGGAATATGATGACGAATGAGGAGTTCGTAGATCTGGCATGCCCGCATAGCTGGTTCTTAGTAGCTGACGACCTACATGATCAAGCCGTGCAGTTGAGGCAAAGTTTTGGGCGAGGTCATCTTAGTTATCTCGATCATAGATCTGGGGCACGAAGTGCTTGGGATAATACTAATAGATCGACTTTTCTACTTGCCTCGTTTGCGTTGGAAAATGCGATCAAAGCCTTCCTCGTTTACGAAAATCCAGGCTGGATTTCAAATGGTAAGCTTTCAAAACTTTTAAGGTCCCACAAACTTACGGAGTTAGCCTCCAAGTCTGTGAATATCCCTTACAAGACAAAGGGGTGGGGCATTTTGCGAGCCTTTGAAGAAGGCAGCGAATCATGGGCTAGGTATCCTTGTGCACTGAGCAAAGAAAATAGTTCTCTGCCATCCACTCTTGATGAGGGGCTTTGGGAAAAGTACGAATGGCTGATGGCCTCTTACGGTCGTCGCTTAACTAAACTGCTTTCGATGCATTGGAAAGGACCACATGGGTTTAAAGGGATATACGAGTTCAAAGGTAGATTCCTCGGAGCTTCAGCGCAGGCCTAACCAGTTGTTGCAGTACGCTCTGGGCTTGGCGGCCCTCCACTGGATGCCCGCTACGCTGTGCTAAAAGTGCACCGCTGAAAAAAAAGCGTTATATGAACACAGGCTGAAGGGCCGCTTCTGGCCGATTAGAGAACTATAGACTACGATTAAGGAATGGCAGAAGTAACTAACGACCTTGGATATGCTGCGGGCATGTCCTACTATGCTGTATAGTCGGAACCACTGCCAGTATTACTCTAATTAGCTAAATTAATATATGTTTAATTAAAGAAATTTTATATATCCGCTGGCCGCTGTATGGCATGGATTAACGCTCAGCCAAATTCGTCTATCTTGGCATAATAGTCTAATTGTTCATGGGCATGAAAAATGTTAGAAAATTTGGATGTGTTCCTGAAAGTCATTGACCGAATTATTCCGGTTTTGTCAGTTCGAGCTATGAGTCGACGCCGTTATTTTGAAGAAGTAATAGAGCCATTGTTTCGAGAGCTTGAACCAGTCGTGGAGGACTACTTCGCATTCTTCTCTAAAAGTCTAGAACTTGTCAGGGATGCGGATCGAAGCGAAATTTCAGCCATCGTTTCACAGGTAAGAGAGATGCGCGATAAACAATTTCTCGCAAGAACTAAAGTTCGCGAGCTTGCGAGGGTTTTACACGAAAGCTCCAAAGATCGGATAGTGATAAATTTCGGGCGTTGTGTATGCGCTTTGTTTGAAGCGGCCCCCCATAGACCGGACTTGAGAAAAATGTCAAAGTCCGTGAAGCTTATTGAGCTCTTCGAGCTTGTTGAATATAACTACGTAGGTCGTGCGGAACTTGTCCGAGCCTTGAAGGATTCAAAGGACGAAGTTTCAATTCAATGGATAGCTATTGTTCAATCTTACGGCCACCTTAGGCTACGGAGCGTTGTCTGATACGAACTGATTTATGGTTTAAGTGCTCCAGACTTGACCCGGTACTCTGCAGATGGATGTCGGGCAGGTGCTTCGCTTATTATTTTTAAATTAGGATTAGCGGCTTTGTCCTTTTTTATATCGCCTCCGTGCTTCGGCTTATATCAGCCCTTACTGAACGACTGCTTCTGGCCGATAGGGAGCTCTTGACTATGTTGAGCAAGCGATTTAGAAGATGAGTTTATATAGATTTTCTATACTAATGTTTTTCTCTATATTAGTGAGCGGGTGCGCGAATTACGGTTGTTATGAAGAAGATTATCTATTTTTTGGTGAAAAGTTTTCAGTCGGATATCTTTCGGATGTTCAAGATGCAAACGTGCGAAACCATATGGCGATCATGGAGGGTGTTGGTGATGAAATATTCGAATCTAAAGAAAAAATGTTAAGATATGGTTATACTGTTGTTGATTGCAATATAACCCCCAGGGGCGTTCGATACTGCTCTGGTGTTAAGAGCATTAAAGAAGCCCGCGTCAGGAAAATATGTCCTAGTCATGGGTCAGTTTGTGAAGATGGCACATACTCTAGCTCTCGGGGTAGGGGAACTTGCTCTCATCATGGAGGTGTTGCTGACTAGCTGCCTAACAATCTAAACAGGAAAAAAGCTAACCAGATCCTCGTAACGTCGTCTTCGTTATTCCAGGTGGGTGCTGCATAATGTATCATTGAAAGACCGCTTTTGGCCGGATGGAGTGTGTTAGCCTATGCTGATGGAATGGCTAAGTCAGTTGATGACTCAAAGTGGCCGGCCCATCAAATGCAGCCGGCACGTTCACCCAATGATAAGACGGGAACTCTAATCACTGTTCTGCTTCAAGGAGAAGCCGATGAAGATCGCATGCCTTGGTTGGGGCTCGTTGATTTGGGACCCTCGTGGATTGCCAATTCGCGGCAATTGGTTCGAGGACGGCCCAATTCTCCCAATCGAATTCGCTCGAGAATCGGGTGGAAAGCGCGTGACGCTTGTGATTGTCGAACAAGGCACTCTGGTAAGAACCCTATGGGCTCTGATGTCCGTGGTCGCCCTTGAGGATGCGAAGGCGGCTCTGGCAGAACGAGAAGGCATCTCCGAGGAGAACATCAAATACTCTATCGGCTACTGGTGTTCCGAGACCGAGACTTCGCACGGTAGATGTGAAGCACAGATCGGAGCTTGGGCAAAAGAACTTGGCCTTGATGCGGTGGTTTGGACTAATCTTAAATGTGGGTTTCGGAATGCGAGAGATAAAATGCCAACCTACGAACAGATCCTCGACCACCTACAGACCATTGATCATGAGGAACGCCAGGTAGCGGAGAGGTACATTCGAAGGGCGCCAGTACAAATAGACACCAAGTTTCGTAGGTGGCTCACACGTGATTTTGGTTGGGATCCGATTGAGACATAACATGTCGCTCAACCGGACATCTGTACGCTTCGCGCGCCGCTGTCGGTTAGCTATACGTTAGGCCGTTCAAGGAATAACAATGAAACGTGATCTTGACCTCGTACGTAAAATCCTTCTCACGCTTGAGGCTAAACCAGGGCCTGAGGCTGTGGAAACGCTGGACATTGAGGGCTATGACAACCTTACAATCAAATACCATTTGTTGTTGCTTGCTCAAGCTAAGCTCATTGACTACGAACCTGAAATGACGAATACGGGAAGAATAATTCGAGTTCTAGCCTTTAATCCGTCTTGGGCGGGCCATGAGTTTCTAGACGCAGTACGTGAGGAGAAAGTGTGGGAAAATGTAAAGGCTAAGGCCGCAGAGAAAGGGGTATCTATGCCCTTCGACATTGTAAAGTCCCTGGCGATTGATGCCGTGAAAAGTATTTTTGGGTTATGAGACCTAATTACTGTTATACATGCATAAGCTTATGCTCAACGTCCGCTCCTGGCCGAGGCTGTGTGAAAACGTGGCTCCCGCTATACTTTACCCGTGACAGCTCGTGGAGGTGCCAATGAAGCGCTTCGTTTCAGGTGAGTCCCGGTCTCAAGCCACGTTGTTCCCTGAGCTTCTGGATGATTTCGTCGCAGAGGACAACCCGGTCCGAGCCATCGAGGCCTTCGTCGAGGCTCTCGACCTCAGACAACTAGGTTTCAAGGGTGTCGACCCACATGCCACCGGTCGGCCCGCGTATCACCCCGCTATACTCCTGAAAATCTATCTCTACGGTTACCTCAATCGCGTCCAATCCAGCCGTCGCCTAGAGCGCGAGGCACAGCGCAATGTCGAGCTGATGTGGCTGACAGAGCGCCTGGCACCGGACTTCAAGACGATTGCCGACTTCCGTAAGCACAATGGCAAGGCGATCCGCGACACCTGTCGAGACTTTATCGTGCTCTGCCGGCGCCTGGGGCTCTTCTCACAAGCCATCGTGGCCATCGACGGGAGCAAATTCAAAGCGGTCAACAACCGAGACCGCAACTTTACGTTCGCCAAGATGAAACGGCGCGCCGAGGAAATCGAGAAGAGCATTGAGCATTACCTGCGCCAACTCGACTCAGCTGACCAGGGAGTTCCGGCTGTCACAGAAGCACAGGCGGCTCACCTGAAGGACAAGATTGCAGCCCTCACGGAGGAGGTGCAGCAACTGCAAGCAATTGAAATCCAAAGAACACAGGCACCAGACCAACAGGTGTCGTTGACGGATCCCGATGCCCGCTCCATGACGACGCGAGGCACTGGGGTAGTGGGATACAATGTGCAGACGGCCGTCGACAGCCGGCACCACTTGATCATCGCCCATGAGGTCACCAACGTCGGCAGTGATCGCAGTCAACTGTCCCGGATGGCCAAACAGGCGCGTGATGCCATCTGTGCCAGCGATCTCAACGTCGTAGCTGATCGCGGTTATTTTAAAGGAGAAGAGATTCTCGCGTGCCACGAGGCCGGTATCACCACCTATCTCCCCAAACCCAAGACCTCACCGAGTCAGGCCAAAGGGATGTATCCCAGAGAGGCATTTCGGTATGTGCCTGAAAAGAATGAATATCGCTGCCCTGCGGGAGAGCGGCTGATCTGGCGTTTCAAGAGTGTCGAAAAGAGCCAGATACTACATTGCTACTGGAGTTCGGCCTGCCCGTACTGCTCAATGAAGCCGCAATGCACCACGGGGAACTACCGACGAATCAAGCGCTGGGAGCATGAGGATGTGCTTGAGTCAGTGCAGTCTGGTTTGGACAAGAAACCGGAAATGATGCGCCTCAGACGCCAGACAGTCGAGCACCCGTTCGGAACGCTGAAGGCCTGGATGGGTGCGACACATTTTCTGACCAAAACCCTCAAAAATGTCAGCACGGAAATGAGCCTTCACGTGCTGGCCTACAATATGAAGCGCGTCATGAATATCCTCGGTACCAAGCGATTGATTCAGGCGATGCGGGCGTAATGCACCTGCCGCCCTAGTCGCGCCTGTAGCGGCCTGTGACGCTCTCCAGGGAGGATTTCTTGGGAAGCGTGACTTTGAATAACCTCGGATGTGGCGATGATGGAAGTGCTCTGAAGCGTCTCGTTGGCCGCTGAGAGCGGCTTCATCGCTAGATACAGGTATAGGCGGCGGGTATTCGTGTTTTCACACAGCCTCGACCGATTTCTGTCCTTCTCTTCTTAACCGAGGAATGGCACCCCACCGCTCTGTTACCTACGCTAACCCTATGTAACGGCCTCGAGCACCCGTGGCGGGCGTCCCGGTCCATGCCATGGCTGCGCAGGCCAGGGCCGGGCGACAAGGAGGGCGGCGCATGGCCAATCCCACGCAGCGGTTGATCCTGTTGTTCGATGGCACCTGGAACGATCCCCAGGACCGCACGAACATCTACCGGCTGGCCCGGGACATCTCCGACTACGATGCGCATGGCGTCCGGCAGAGCTTCTTCTACGAGCCGGGGGTCGGCACGCGGCAGTGGGAGCGTATCACCGGCGGGGCCTTCGGAGTGGGGCTGAGCCGCAACCTCCAGAAGGGCTACGACTGGCTGGTGCGCCACTACCTGGAGGGGTCGCAGATCTTCGTCCTCGGCTTCAGCCGAGGCGCCTACACGGCGCGCAGCCTGGTGGGGATGATCCGCAAGTGCGGGCTGTTGCGGGTCGCCACGCCCGGCCTGGTGGAGGAGGCCGAGGCCCTCTACCGCGATAAGCAGATTGCCCCCGACGATGCGCGTTGCAGCGATTTCCGGCGGCGCTACAGCCGCGAGATCGAGATCCACTTCATCGGCGTGTGGGATACCGTCGGGGCGCTGGGGATTCCGGGCACCAACCTGTCCGAGCATGGGCGCTATGCCTGGCACGATACCGAGTTGTCGTCGATCGTGCGGCATGCCTATCAGGCGGTGGCGCTGGACGAGCATCGCGCGGCCTATGACATTGCCCTCTGGACCCACGCCGGTGGCCAGAAGAAGCCGAGCCAGCTGGAGGTGGAGCAGCGCTGGTTCATCGGCGCCCATGCCAATGTGGGCGGCGGCTACCGGATGGCGGACGGCGGTTTCGATCCCCTGGCCAGCCTGGCCTATGGCTGGATGTGCCAGAAGGCCGAGCGGGCGGGGTTGAAGCTGTTCATCCCGGAGCCCCTGCCCGAGGCCTATCGGGCCAAGCCGCGGGATTCCTACCAGGAGTTCATGCGGGGGCTGTATCGCTGGTACAAGTCGCTGACGCAGGGCGGCGATGGCAGGCATCATCGGGGCTATGCCAGCGACCGCGACGGCAACCCGGCGGTGGGCGTCAGCGTCGATCCGTCCGTGTGGCGTCGCTGGCAGGAAAATTCCGGCTATCGGCCGGAGACCCTGGTCGCGGCGGGCTGTACTCCCCCGGAGCCCCTGCCCATCGAGGGATGAGCCGTTGCATGGGAGGCGGTGATGGGAGCTCGAGGGAAATCCCGCGCCGGGGTGTTCGCTGGTCTGATGATGGTGGCGCATGCGGCGGTGGCGGAACTGCCGCACTGCGAGCCGCGCAGCCAGCGGGAACCGGGGCGGCTCAACCTGTGGGCCGGGGCGGCGCAATACGGCCTCGTGCCGCCTTGCCGGGCGACGCTCGAGGCGTACATTCCCCGCATGACGGCACTGCGCGAGTTCATCGGTTCGCTGGCGGCCCACGATGCCCGGGGAACGGCAGTGGCGTCGCAGGCGCTGAGGGTGGGGCTGGCGCCGACGGATTACGGCATGTTCGCCGACGAGATCGCGCTGGAGCCGATCGAGGGGCATGCCTGCCAGGCCCTGGCGCTGTCGATGACGATTTCCGGGTGCCTGGGCGAAGGGGGCGAGGCGATCGAGTGTCCCGAGGTCCGGGTCAAGGCGCCCGACGGGTTCGAGGCCTTCTCGGCGGGGGGAGCCGGGGTGGCGGTCTGTCGCGACTGAGGTGTGCGGGCGCCACCATGGGGCGAGGCGGGCATTTCCGGGGCCTGGATGGTGCAGGGCAGCATCGGCGAGCGAGCGGAGAGACAAGGCCTTGCGCTTGTGTTTTTGTTCAAGGCCTTGTTCAGAAAGGGTTTTGTGTTTCTTGGCTCGATGATCGCATTGTAATTGGCAGGATCGCCGCCCTGGCGGCGGCGATTCGAAGCGTGAGCTGGCGTGCTCCACCTGGTCCCCTTCGGGGGACCTTTTTTATGCGTGCGTCAGTGGCCGGCATCATGGTCGCTGCGACCCGCGGCGACAACGCGACCTTAGTGGTAGGGCCCGGCCGATGTGTGCCCTGCCGGGCAGGCCGGGTATGCTGGAGGCCGACCCTTTCCGTATCCGCAACCCTTCGAGGAGCGACCCATGTCCGTCGATACCCCTTACGCCAAGACCCTGGCCGCCCTGGATGCCCTGCACGCGGAGGACCCGCGCCGCGTGGAGGCGGAGGGCGAGAGCCAGCCGCTGGAGCTGTGGCATGCCGGGCGCATGAGCGCCTGGCTGGAGCGGCTGATGGACGATCCCGACGAACGGGTGCGGCTGGCGGTGCGCGCCCAGCATTTGCAGCGCTGGCAGGTGCCGCGCGGCGACTACCCCGAGGGCCGGGTGGGCTACCTGACCTGGCGGCGTGATCAGGGCAAGCGCGCCGGCGAGACCACCGCTCGCCTGATGCAGGAGGCGGGCTACTCCGCCGAGGCGGCCGAGCAGGTGGCGGCGATGATCCGCAAGCAGGGACTGGGCCGCGACCCGGGCACCCAGGCGGTGGAGGACTGCGCCTGCCTGGTGTTCCTGGAGAACTACTTCGCCGACTTCTCGAAGCAGGTCGACCACGACCACCTGATCCGCATCGTGCAGAAGACCTGGAAGAAGATGTCGCCGCGCGCCCACGAGCTGGCCCTGGGGCTGCCGATGAGCGACGAGGCGCGGCGCCTGGTGGAGGAGGCCCTGGCGGGCTGAGGCGCGCCGAGCGATCCCGGGCTCGCTGCATTGCGTCGCGTCAAACGCCTGGCTGACGGCTGTACCAGGCGATCATGCGCTCCTCGTCGGTGGGGATGACCCAGGCGCCGACGCGGCTGTCGGCGGTGCTGATGCGCCTGGCGTGGCGGCGATTGGCGGCGTCGTCGAGGCTCAGGCCCAGCCAGTCGCAACCGCGGCAGATGGCCTCGCGCACCGGGGCGGCGTGCTCGCCGATACCGGCGGTGAAGACCAACTGGTCGAGCCCGCCCAGGGCGGCGGCCAGGCTGCCGATCTCGCGCGCGGCGCGGTAGGTATAGAGGTCGATGGCCTCCCGGGCCTCGGGGGCGGGGCTGGCCAGCAGGTCGCGCATGTCGCTGCTGATGCCGGAGACGCCGAGCAGGCCGGAGCGCTTGTAGAGCAGGTCGCCGACCGCCTCGGCGCTCATGCCCTCCTCGTGGATCAGGTGCAGCACCAGGCCGGGGTCGAGGCTGCCGCTGCGGGTGCCCATGGGCAGGCCCTCGATGGCGGTGAAGCCCATGGTGGAGGCCACGCTCTGCCCATCGCGGATGGCGCACAGGCTGGCACCGTTGCCCAGGTGGGCGATGATCACCCGCTCGCGGGGGGCGTCGCCGAGGTGCTGCGGCAGCACCCGGTTGAGGTAGTCGTAGGAGAGGCCGTGGAAGCCGTAGCGGATCAGCCCGCGTGCGGTGAACTCGCGGGGCAGGGCGAAGTGGCGGGCCACGTCGGGCTGGGTGGCGTGGAAGGCGGTGTCGAAGCAGGCCACCTGGGGGAGCTCGGGGTGGCGCTCGGCGAGCCGCGCCACCGGCGCCAGGCAGAAGTGCTGGTGCAGCGGGGCCAGGGAGTTGAGCGCCTCCAACTCGTCGACGATCGCCGGCGTCAGCACCACCGGGCGGTGGTAGCGCTGCCCGCCGTGCACCACACGATGGCCGACCACGGCGAGCTCGAGCTCGGGCATGGCGTCGATCCATGCCAGCAGCCGGGTGGTGGCGTCCCGGTGGTCGAGCCGCTCGGGCAGAGCCCCGAGGTCGGCGTCCCGGGACTGGCCCCGGGCGTCGTGCAACTGGACGCCCGGCGTGGCGGTGCCGAGCCCGGCGAACTGGCCGCGGCAGCGCGGGGTGAGGTCGGCCAGCGCCTGGCCGGGTTGCGCGGCGTAGAGGGCGAACTTGAGGCTCGAGGAGCCGCTGTTGAGGGTGAGGATGTCACTCATCCCGGCCTCCCACCTTGCCGGGCAGGCCCTGGCGCTGCTGGTGGTCGGCGAGCAGCAGGGCCAGGGCGCAGGAGGCCATGCGGGTGATCGCCTCGTCGGCGCGGCTGGTGAGCACGATGGGCACCCGGGCGCCGATCACCAGCCCGGCGCCGGTGGCGTCGGCCAGGTAGGTGAGCTGCTTCATCAGCATGTTGGCGGCCTCCAGGTCGGGGGCGACCAGGATGTCGGCGCGCCCGGCCACCGGCGAGTCGATGCCCTTGGCCCGGGCGGCGGCCTCGGAGATGGCGTTGTCGAAGGCCAGCGGGCCGTCCAGGGTGCCGCCGCGGATCTGGCCGCGCTCGGCCATCTTGCACAGGGCGGCGGCGTCCAGGGTGGAGGGCATCCGCGGGTTGATGGTCTCCACCGCGGCGAGGATTGCCACCCTGGGGTCGGCATTGCCCAGGGCGTGGGCCAGCTCGAAGGCGTTCTGGATGATGTCGCGCTTGTGGGCCAGGCCGGGCGTGATGTTGATGGCGGCGTCGGTGATGAACAGCGGCCTCGGGTAGGTGGGCACGTCGAAGGCCATCACGTGGCTGATGCAGCGCTCGGTGCGCAGGCCGCTGTCGCGCTTGAGCACCTCGTGCATCAGCTCGTCGGTGTGCAGGGCGCCCTTCATCAGGGCCTCGGCGCGCCCCTCGCGGACCAGGGCCACGGCGCGCTCGGCGGCGGCGTGGCTGTGGGGCGTGTCGATGAGTTCGAAGTCGCCGATGTTGAGCTCGGCGGCGTCGGCGGCGGCGCGAATCCTGGCCGCGGGGCCCACCAGCAGCGGCACGATCAGCCCGTGGCGGGCGGCGGCCACGGCGCCGGTGAGCGAGACCTCGTCCACCGGGTGCACCACCGCCATGGGGATGGCGGCCGGGTGGTCGGCGGCGGAGAGGATCTCGTGCAGGCGGCCGCGTTCGGCCAGGCGCACCGTGGGCAGCACGGTCCGCGGGCGGCGGATCTTCTCGGTGGGGGCGAGCACCCGCGCCTCGCCCTCGATCACCACCTTGCCCTTCTGGTTCTCGCAGCGGCAGTCCAGGGTAAGCTGGTGACGTGCCTCGTCCTTGGCGGTGACGCGCACGCTGACCCTGAGCACGTCGCCCAGGTTGACCGGGGCGCGGAACTGCAGGGTCTGGCCCAGGTAGAGGGTGCCGGGGCCGGGCAACTGCGTGCCGAGCACCGTGGAGATCAGGGCGCCGCCCCACATGCCGTGGGCGATCACCTCCTGGAAGCGGGTGCTGCGGGCGAAGTCGTCGTCCACATGGGCGGGATTGACGTCACCGGACAGGATGGCGAACAGCTGGATGTCGTCCAGGGTCAGGCGCTTCTCCAGTTGGGCCTGGTCGCCCACCTGGATCTCGTCGAAGGTGCGATTCTCTATATAGCCATCGTCGGATGGGGCATCCATGTCGGGGACTCCGGTCGTCTTGCACGGCATCGCAGCAGGTTAGACTCCCAGCATAGCCGGTCGTCGGGGCCGCCATGTTGAGCCAGGTCGCAGGGAGTCCCCCAGGTCGGGCGGTCAGGGCGCCAGGGGCTGGGCGGCCTCGAGGTAGGCACTGCCGTGGGTATGCACGCGCTCCCTGTCCAGGCTCTCGGAGCCCAGGTGGACCTCCTCCAGGTCGACGGCCATGGCCTCGACCTCTGCGTCGATCCTGGCCAGGGCGTTCTCCAGGGTGTAGCTGAGCTCATGGATGGAGCCCAGGTCTTCATCGCTCAGCTCGTCCTGGGCGAGCAGTTCGGCCAGCTCACGGTTGGTGGCGGTGAAGTTGCTCATGGCCTGTTCCAGGGTCTCGGAGGCCTTGCCTTCGAAGTGGTCGGGGCGTTCGTCGGCGTGGGCGGCGGTGGCCAGCAGGCCGGCAGCAACCGCGGTGAGGAGCAGCGTCTTCATCGGGTGAGTCTCCCTATCATGAGTAAATGATACTGATTGGCATTCATGATGCTAGACGCTCTCCCCCGTGCCGGCAAGCACCGGGAAGGGTTTCATCGTTGGCCTGCGCCGAGCCGGCTTTGACAAGGTCTTCCGGGCGTCCTAGATTGTCTATTGTAAATGATAATTGTTATTATAAAGGCGATCAGGGAGGTCCACATGACGCAGCGCATCCACCATCTGGCCAGCCGGCCGGCCGGCGTTCCCCAGGTTTGCGGCATCAGCGACGCTTCCGTGCGCCTGGCCCGGGCCTCGACGGTCGTTGACGCGGCCACGCTGACGGAGGAGGAGCGCGCGCTGCGGCTCCTGCAGGAGGAGGAGGCGCGCCACGATCTCTTCCGGCGGCTCTTCCTGCGTACCAGCGCCCGTTACCTCAGGGGCGAGCTGGACGACGCCTCCTCATAGGGCCGCTTATCCCGCCGCGCGCTCGTCGGCGGCGGCCAGGGTCAGCTCGAGGGCGGTGCCGGCCTCGCAGGGCTTGCCGTGACGCAGCGTCAGGCGCCGCTCGCCGAGGTTCATCACCACCGAGAACAGCGTCTCCATGCGCTCCTCCGCCGGCTGGTCGGGGTTGAAGTGGCGACAGATCGACAGCGGGGCGCCGTGGTGGTCGGCGAGGAGCTCGAACAGGCGGCCCGCGTCCACCGCTTCCATGGGCCCCAGGCGCTCGCGCAGCAGGGTGTCCAGCCGGGCCAGGCGGGGGCGCGAGTCGGGGCGGGGGTAGTCCTCCACCTGGCAGGTCACGGCCTTGGCGTAGAGGTGGTTGGTGTGGGTGACCATGCCGCCCCGGGGGGCGAGCCGTCCCGGCTCGCCGGGGTGCACCTCGAGGCCGGCGGCCTGGCCGTCGGCGCTGGCGATCAGGAAGTGGGCCGGCGAGCAGACCCGGTCGCGGGTGGCCACCGCCACGGCGCCGTCCATGTCGGAGCACTCGAGGATCTTGCGCAGCGCCACGTGGATGGGCAGGCCCCGGCCGCAGGTGCGCGAGCGGATGGCGTTGAGGCAGACGCCGATGCCGTGGGCGTTCATGCCGATCTTGGCCACCATGCCGGCCTCGCCGATGCTGACCAGCGGGGCCGCGTCCTCGCCCTCGATGTGCAGCGCCACCACGTTGTCCAGCTGGTCGGCGCGCCAGTCCCAGTTCTGGGCCAGCCACTGGGTGCCGCCGCGCCTCAGGGCGAAGGCCGAGCAGCCACCACTGGCCCGGGTCAGCGAGATCTCGCTGCGGCAGTTGAGGGTGAGGATATCGGCCGGCTCGAGCCCGGCGCCCTCGGCGATACCGGCCATCTCCTCGAGGATGGCGGGGAAGCCGTCCTCGATCATCGTGCCGAAGTGCTGGGCCTCGTGGCGGGCCTCCTCCCAGCCGATGCCCACGAAGTCCTGGAAGAGGCGGTCGTAGACCGCGATGCTGTCACGGATCAGCGGGGCGTGGGCGCGGCCGTGGGCCAGGCCGATCTCGCGCCGGCTGCCGGTGAGACGGGTGATCTGCATGGTGACCTCGCGCTCGGTGGGCGTCGTCCGGTCACTCTAGCATGCGGCCGGGACCGGCGGCAGACCGGCCCCGGCGGGGGCGTCAGAACGTCGCGTCGAGCTGGCCCAGGAAGGCGGCCCAGGAGCGCTGGTCGGCGCGCTCGTGATAGGCGTCGGTGTCGAACTCGGTGAAGGAGTGGGGGGCGCCGGAGTAGACCTGGATCTCGTAGGTGGCGCCGACGTCCTCCAGCTCCCGGCTGAGGGTGGCCACGTCATCCATGGTGACCGAGGTATCGGCGCCGCCGTGGAGGATCATCAGGGGCGGCACGTCCTCGGGCCAGCTCTGGCCCTCGGGGGTGCCCAGCCCGCCGTGGAAGGTGGTGTAGCCGACGACCTCCTTGGCCTCGTCGGAGCGGGCGACCTCCAGGGCCACGGCGCCGCCGAAGCAGTAGCCCATCACCACGGCGGACGTGGCGATGCCCTGCTCGCGGGCCGCGGCCAGGCCGCCCAGGGTCAGGGCGCGCATGCGTTCGCGGTCCTGGTAGAGGGCGCGGGTGGCGGCCTGGCGATCCTCGGTGGTCTCGGGGCGGTTGCCCTCGCCATAGATATCCACCGCGAAGGCATCGTAGCCCTGCTCGGCGAGCATGTCGGCGCGCCGGCGCTCGTAGTCGTCCAGGCCGCTCCAGTCGTGGACGATCAGCACGCTGCCGCGGGCCTCGCCCTCGGCCTCGGCGAGATAGCCCTCGAAGGCCTCGCCGTCGACGTCGTAGGCGATGTCCCGGCCGGCCGGCTCGAAGGCGTGGGCGCCGCCGGCGACGAGCGCCAGGGCGGCGGTCAGGGGCAGGGGGAGTCGGGTCGTCATGGGGCACTCCGGGTCGTGGATGGCCCGCTCAGTATAGGTGTCGTGGGCGGGAACGTTGGCGGATCCCGCTTGAGTTTTCCCCGGGGGCCTTCCAGATTTGGGGGTGTGTGTCATCCATGTAATCGGAGCGGGACGAACAACATGAAGAAGAGCGTACTAGCGATGGCGGTAGCGGCCTCCGCCCTGGCCGTGGGCGCTGCCCAGGCCGAGGTGAAGATCGGCTTCCTGGGCGGCTTCACCGGTGGCATCGAGAGCCTGGTGCCGCCGATCTACGAGAGTGCCGAGCTGGCGGTACAGCATGTCAACGAGCAGGGCGGCCTGCTGGGGGGCGAGCAGATCAGCATGCCCACCGGCGACACCACCTGCTCCGACGCCTCGGCGGCCTCCAACGCGGCCGACCGCCTGGTCAACAGTGAGGAGGTGACGGCCATCGTCGGCGCGCTGTGCACCGGCGCGACCATCGCCGCGGCCAACAACGCGGCGATCCCGGGGGGCGTGGTGATGGTGTCGCCGGCCTCCACCGCCCCGGCGGTGAGCGAGCTCGACGACAATGACCTGGTGTTCCGCACCGTGCCCTCCGATGCCTTCCAGGGCGAGGCGCTGGCCAAGATGCTGCTCGACAAGGGCATCGAGGAGGTGGTGGTCACCTACGTGAACAACGATTACGGCCGTGGCCTGTCCGACGCCTTCGCGGCCACCTACGAGGCCGAGGGCGGTACCGTGGCCGAGAACCTGGCCCACGAGGACAACCGCGCCGACTACCGCTCCGAGCTGGGCACCCTCTCGGCCACCGGCGTTCCCAACCTGGTGGTGCTGGCCTATGCCGACACCTCCGGCCAGACGGTATTGCGCCAGGCCTACGAGGGCGGCATGTTCACCCAGTACATCGGGGCCGATGGCATGGTGGGCTCGGGCCTGATCGAGGGCGTGGGCGGCGACGTCCTGGAGGGCATGATCGCCACCCGCCCGGGCAGCCCGGATACGCCCGGAACCGAGCGCTTCGTCGAGCTGGCCGAGGCCGCGGGGGTGGAGCACGATGAGGTGTTCGCCTCCCAGTCCTATGACGCGGCCTTCCTGCTGGCGTTGGCCATCGAGCAGAACGGCAGTGCCGAGCGCGAGGGGCTCTCCGAGGCACTGCGCAGCGTGTCCTCCGCCCCCGGCGAGGTGATCCTGCCCGGCGAGTGGGAGAAGGCCGTGGAGCTGATCGCCGCCGGCGAGGAGATCAACTACGAGGGCGCCTCCGGCAGCCACGAGTTCGACGAGGCCGGCGACGTGCCCGGGGTGGTCGAAGAGATGGCCGTCGAGGACGGCGAGTTCGTCGGCAAGGGCTTCCTGGACCTCTGACGGGCGACACGCCCCGTCGACGTAAAGGCCCCGGCGGGCAACCGCCGGGGCCTCTTCATGGCCGGTTCCTGGAGGCGCCGCCGGGAGGCCTGCGGCCTCCATCGCCGAAATGTCGGACCACCAATGAATTGGCCTCCTACAGTGGAATGTGCGTCGGCGTTTCCTGTAGGAGGCCAGCTCTGCTGGGCGATTGGCGCCGTCAGGCGCCCAGCGGTATTGCTAGCGCGCGTTGTGGGAGCTGTATCTATAACGGGTCGAGGTGGGCAGTGGTAGCATGGCGGCAAAACGAGAACATGCCGTACCAAGCCGCAGGGAGGTTGATGATGATTGCCAAGGATGAAGCGTTGCGCCGACTGGAAGCACTGGTGTCTCAGTACGACCAGCACCAAGCGTTACGCGGGGAGCTGGTCTTCGGAACTATCAACGATGATGGGCGCCTCGATGTCGCCACGCCGTTCTTCGAAGAGGCGGACTATGAGGTGCTCAAGACTAGCGGTCTGCGCGACGCGCTGATCGGCCTGCTGGATGACATGATGGTTGAACGCTCGGTACAAAGCGCCGAGCGAGCCCATGACGGCATCCTGCGCCTGGGGGGCGGCAAAGTCGTGTTGGAGTGGCTTCCTGGGGGCGCTTCTCGCGATGCGGCCGATGCGCGACGAGATGACTGGGACCTGATCCCGTGGCTGATCGAGAGGCTGAGCCTTGTTCAGCACAAGGCCATCGAGCGGAAGAAGGCCAAAGCTGCCGAGAAGCACGATGGTGATACGTCACAGTGGAAGCGTGAGATCTGGCCGAGCCCCGACAAGAACCGTGACATCAAGACGGCGCTAGCCGAAGAGGGCCATCGCCTCGGATTTCAGGTGCTACCAGCTAGTAGCCGAGGAGAATGGCTCTATGACCTGGTTTGGCGGCGCCTGGATGCCAACCGGAACCTGATCGGCATGCCGCTGGCGGTGGAGATCGAGATGTCCGATAGCCGTCTCTGGGGCATCCGCTACGACTTCAACAAGCTCCTCCAGGCCCAGGCCGACCACAAGTTGATGGTCTTCCAGGTGCAGACTCAGGAAGAGGTCGAGGCTGTCTTCGAGCGCCTGAAAGAGTCCATCGATGCCTACCCGCATGCGTCCCCCTGCCGATACCTTCTGTGTGGGTGGAGCACTCAACAGAATGCCTTTCACTTCAGGGAGCATGGGCTTTTCAGCTAGATGGTTTGCGGCATGTAAGATCGTGGCGTGAACGCCCGCAAATGATCGATGGTCTGGTTTGGGTGCGACTCGATCGGCAGCAGGGCGGCATCATGAGGATCAAAGTGTCTGGAAAAGCGCTGTAATCTTGGTTTTGCCGCCCCGCGCACCATCGCCCCGCCACGGGCCACAGCCGGTTGGCGTGTTCTGGTCGATGGTACTAAAATTCAGTATCATTGGGGCATGAAACGAAAACACGCCAAGACGCTGGCCGCCATCTTCAGCCGACCCACGTCGGGATCGATCCCTTGGAGCGACATCGAATCGCTCCTCAAGGCGCTGGGCGCCGACATCCAGGAACGGGAGGGCTCGCGTATCGCCGTCGTGCTGTTTGGTGAGGTGCGCGTGTTTCATCGGCCCCACCCCTCACCGGATACCGACAAGGGCGCGGTGGCCAGCATACGCAACTGGTTGGAAGAGAACGGAGAGACCCCGTGAACAACATCATGATCATCGACGGCTATCGTGCCGTCATCCAGTACGACCCGGATATCGAGATGTTCCGCGGCGAGTTCACCGGCCTGAACGGCGGTGCCGACTTCTACGCTGACAGCGTCGCCAAGCTGCGTGAGGAAGGCCGGGTTTCGCTGCGCGTCTTCCTCGAGGAGTGCCGGGAGCGTGGCATCGAGCCCACCAAGTCCTACTCCGGCAAGTTTCAGGTGCGCCTGCCCGAAGAGCTGCACAAGAACGCCGTCGATGCCGCCACCGCCAAGGGGCAGAGCCTCAATCAGTTCGTGGCCACCGCCATCGAGCACGAGCTCTCGGCGTAACGTGGAAGCTCGATCGCTTAGCCCGCTCGCTCAAGAACCTGGTGGAGTTGATCCACGACCTAGCTAGCCGTGGTGGCGCACCTTCTCCGGCAACAGCCCCTTAGGGGCGTAACGCAGCACCAGGCTGATCAGCAGGCCGATCACGAACACCCGCGCCTGCAGGGCGCGGCTGTCGAGGTTGCTGGGGGCATCCCAGCCGAAGGCGCCCTCGCCCAGGCCCACCACCAGCTCCAGCACGGCCAGGGCCAGGGGCTCGGACATCACCCAGATGATGTAGACCGCCACGGCGCCGAAGATGGTGCCCAGGTTGTTGCCCGGCCCGCCGAGGATCACCATCACCAGCACCAGGAAGGTGTGGTTGAGGGGCAGGTAGCCCTGGGGGTCGAACAGGCTGTTGAAGCTGGCTAGGGTGGCCCCGCCGATGCCCATCAGGATGCAGCCCAGCACGAAGATCTCCAGGCGGCGGCGGTTGATGTCCTTGCCCATGGCGGCGGACGAGACCTCGTTGTCGCGGATGGCGCGGATCATGCGTCCCCAGGGGGCGTTGTAGGCGCGGGTGAGCAGGAAGAAGATCGCCGCGATCATCACCGCCGTCACCGACAGGTAGAGCGCCCGGGCCAGGGTGAAGCCCACCTCGCCGGGAGGCGGTACTGGCCAGGGCAGCGGCGAGACGGTGGCAGTGCCGCGGGTCAGCCAGTCGGCGTTCTTGAGCACCGCCTTGATGATCTCGGCGATGCCCAGGGTGGCGATGGCCAGGTAGTCGCTGCGCAGGCCCAGGCACACCTTGCCGATGAAGTAGCCCACCACGCCGGCCAGGGCGCCGCCGACGATCCAGCCGGCCCAGGCGGGCAGGCCCAGGCCGCCGATGAAGCCGAACTGCGACTCGATGCGGCCGGCCACCTCGTCGAGGCGGGCGGAGACCAGCAGGTAGAGCAGCAGCGCCAGGACCACGGCCAGCGTGGTGCTCAGGCGCCGGGGCACGCCCAGGCGGTGCAGGCGGCTGACGCCGACCACCACCAGCACGCCGACCGCCAGGAACAGCAGCACCATGCCCAGCTCGCCGGCCAGATCGCTGGCCCAGAAGGCCTGGTTGACGGGCACGCTGAAGGCCATGGCGCAGTAACCGCCCAGGGCCACGAAGCCCATCACCCCGGCGTTGAACTGGCCGGCATAGCCCCACTGGATGGTCAGCCCCAGGGCCAGGATGGCGTAGCAGGCGGCCTCCACCAACATGCGGGTGCTGTAGGCAGTGCCCATCAGCGCATAGACGCCGAGGACGGCCATCAGCAAGACGGCGAACAGGACCACCTCGCGCCATGGGAAGCGCGAGGGAGCGGCGACGAGATCGGAAGGGCGCTCGGATTGTGTGCTCAAGTGATCACCTTCCCTTTGAAGAGTCCAGTGGGGCGCCATACCAGGATGGCGACCAGGAGGACGAAGGGCACCACGATCTTGTACTCGGTGCCCACGAAGGAGAGGCTGCCCGCCTGGGCGAGCCACTCCGGCAGGCTGTCGCGGAAGGGGCGCAACAGCACGCCCCAGTTGAACACCGCCAGGGTTTCGGCGAAGCCCACCACGAAGCCGCCGGCGATGGCGCCGTAGGGATGGCCCACGCCGCCGACGATGGCCGCGGCGAAGATCGGCAGCAGCAGGAAGAAGCTGAGGTCGGGCTTGAAGGTCACGTCCAGCGACAGCAGGGTGCCGGCGATGGCCGCCAGGCCGCCGGCGATCATCCAGGTCACCGCCACGATCAGGTTGGTGTTGATGCCGGAGGCGCGGGCCAGGTCGGGATTGTCGGACATGGCGCGCATCGCCTTGCCCAGTCGCGAGCGCGACAGGAAGAGGTGCAGGCTCACCACGCAGACGATGGTCAGGATGAACAGGATGATCTGCGGCTCGGTGACCACGATGGGCGCCCGGGCCCCCTCGAAGGGCAGGGCGAGGCGGAAGATCTCCTTGCGGTCGTCGATGTAGAGGCGCTGGCCGCCGGTGCCGGCGAACAGCCGGATCAGCCCCTGCAGCATCAGGGTGACCCCCAGCGAGGCGATCACCATGACGATGGGCTTGACCCCGTGGGCGCGCAGCGGCTTGTAGAAGGCGCGGTCGATGCCCACCGCCAGGGCCGCGGTGAGCAGGATGGCCAGCGGCAGCATCACCACCGCCGTGGGCAGCCCCACGGCGCCTCCCGCACCGGGAAAGGCCAGGGTGAGCAGCAGCACCATGAAGGCGCCGAAGGTCATCATGTCGGCGTGGGCGAAGTGGGCGAAACGCATGATGCTGAACACCAGGGTCACGCCCACCGCGCCAATGGCATAGATCGAGCCGCTGACGCTGCCGGTGATGATCACGTTGTTGATGAAGAAGACGAGTTCGTTCACGGCGATGGTTCTCCCTTGTCCCGGTTAGCCGCCCAGGAAGCTCCTGGCCACTTCCGGGTCCGCCAGCAGGGCGGCGCCGGTATCGGTGAAACGGTTCTGGCCGGCGGCCAGCACGAAGCCCTTGTCGGCGATGGCCAGCGCCTGCTTGGCGTTCTGCTCCACCATCAACACGCCGACGCCGGCGGCATTGACCTCCTTCACCCGTTCGAAGATCTCGTTCATGAACAGCGGCGAGAGGCCGGCGGTGGGCTCGTCGAGCAGCAGCACGCTGGGCTCGGCCATCAGCGCCCGGCCCATGGCCACCATCTGGCGCTGGCCACCGGAGAGCTCGCCGGCGGGCTGGCGGCGCTTCTCCTTCAATGGCGGGAAGATCCCGTAGACCCGTTCGAGCATGCGGGCGACGCTCTCCGGCTTGAGGAAGGCGCCCATCTCCAGGTTTTCCTGCACCGTGAGGCTGGGGAAGACGTTGTACTCCTGGGGCACGAAGCCCATGCCCTTCTGCACCAGCTGGTTGGTCGGCAGGTTGTGGATGGGCTCGCCACGCAGCAGGATCTCGCCCTGGTTGATGCTGAGCAGGCCGAAGATCGCCTTGAGCATGGTGGACTTGCCGGCCCCGTTGGGGCCGACGATCACGCCGATCTCGTCGGCCTCGATGGCCATGTCCACCCCGTTGAGGATGTTCATGCCGCCGTAGCCGCCGTACACGTCGCGCGCATCGAGTAGTGGCATCGTGGAAGGTTTCCTGCGTTCGCTCTGTTGTTCGTTGTGCTGGCCCGCCTGGGGTCAGGCCGCCCCGGCACCCTCAGGCTACGTTGGAACCGAAGTAGGCCTCGATGACCGCGGGATCGTTCTGGATCTCCTCGATGCTGCCCTGGACCATCACCCGGCCCTGGGCGAGCACGATCACCGGGTCGCAGAGCCGTGCGATCATGTCCATGTCGTGCTCGATGACCAGGAAGGTGTAGCCCATCTCGCGGTTGAGGCGCTCGATGTTCGCGACCAGGTCGCCGAGCAGGGTGCGGTTGACCCCGGCGGCGATCTCGTCGAGCAGCACCACCCGGGCGTCGGTCATCATGCTGCGGCCCAGTTCGAGGAGCTTCTTCTGGCCCCCGGAGAGGTTGCCGGCCAGCTCGTTGCGCACGTGGTAGAGGCCGATGAAGTCGATCACCTCCAGGGCCTTGCGGCGCACCTCCGCCTCCTGGGCGCGCACCCGGCCGGGCTTGAGCCAGGCGTCGAAGAGGTTCTCGCCGGCCTGGGCCGGGGGCACCATCATCAGGTTTTCCAGGGCGGTCAGCTGGTGGAACTCGTGGGCGATCTGGAAGGTGCGGAGCAGCCCCTTGTGGAAGAGTTCGTTGGCGGGGCGGTTGGTGATGTCCTCGCCGTCCAGCAGCACCTGGCCGCTGTCCAGCGGCAGGGCACCGGCGATGATGTTGAACAGCGTCGACTTGCCGGCGCCGTTGGGGCCGATCAGGCCGGTGATCGAGCCCTGCTCGACCGCGATCGAGCAGTCGTCGATGACCTTGAGGCCGCCGAAGGCCTTGTGGACGTGTCGCACGTCGATCATGGATGCCATAGGGAGTCCGCTGTTGTTGTCTGTCCGGACGCCGCCGCCCTCCGGCGGCGGGATTCACTTCTCCTGGCTCTCCTCCATCAGGAAGGTGCGACCGGCGGCGAAGGCGCCGACGATCACCACCGCACCGATGGTGGGAATCAGGTAGCCCTCCACCTGGGGGATGGTGCGCAGGAACACGAAGGAGACCGCCGCCGGGGCGACGAAGCGCACCAGGAAGCGCCAGGCGTGGAACCAGGCCTGGCCGGTACGCATCTCCTTCATCACCTCGGACTGGGTCAGCGCCCAGCCGGCGAACAGCGCGATCAACAGGCCGCCCAGCGGCATGAAGATGTTGGTGAGCAGCTCGATGAAGGCGAAGGCGCTGCGCCCGAACAGGGCATGGAAGAGGCTGCCCTCGGCCCAGATGTTGAAGCTCACCACGGTGAGCAGACCCAGCGCCCAACTGGCCACCACCATGGCGAACACCGCCTGGGGGCGGGTGAGGTCGAAGCGCTCCACCAGGTAGGCGGCCACCGGCTCGATCAGCGAGATGGAGGAGCTGATCGCCGCGCCCAGCACCAGGATGAAGAACACGCCGCCGATCAGCGCGCCGGCGGGCATCTCGGCGAAGGCCAGCGGCAGGGTCACGAACATCAGCCCGGGGCCCTGGCCGGCGTCGAGGCCGGCGCCGAACACCAGCGAGAAGATCGCCAGGCCGGCGACCATGGCCACGGCGGTGTCGATGACGGCGATGGCGATGGCGGTGAGGGTCAGCGAGGCCTCGCCGGACATGTAGGCGCCGTAGGCCATGATGGCGCCCATGCCCAGGCTCAGGGTGAAGAACGACTGGCCCATGGCCTCGAGCCAGCCGGCCAGGCTGAGGTCGGCCAGGTTGAAGGTGAACAGGAAACCGGCCGCGGCGGCGAAGTCGCCGTTGACCACGCCATAGGCCAGCACCACCAGCAGGATGACGAACAGCGCCGGCATGATGATGCGCAGGCCGTTCTCGATGCCCTTGTGGATGCCCAGGCCGACGATCAGGCCCGAGGCGACGATGAAGAGGGTGTGGTAGAGGGTGAGCAGGGCCGGCGAGGCGAGCAGGGCGTCGAAACCGGCGCCGATGGTCTCGGCGTCGGCCCCGGCCAGGGAACCGGTGAGCATCTGCCAGGTGTAGTGGATGGCCCAGCCGGCGATCACCGAATAGAAGCTGAGGATCAGGAAGGCCGAGGCGGCGCCCAGCCAGCCGATGGAGGCCCAGGCGGGGGAGGCGCGATGGGTACGGGTGAGGAAGCGCATGCCCATGATCGGGCTGCGCCGGCTGGCGCGGCCCAGCATGGTCTCGGCGATCAGGATGGGGATGCCCACCGCGAAGATGGTCAGGGCGTAGACCAGGATGAAGGCGCCGCCGCCGTTCTCGCCGGCGAGGTAGGGGAAGCGCCACAGGTTGCCCAGGCCGACCGCCGAGCCGACGGCGGCCAGCAGGAAGGTGCCCTTGTGGGTCCAGACGTTGTGCGTGCTCATCGGTGCTCCCGAGCCCAGGTCGTTGGCCTTGTGGGCCTGTGCCGCCACTTTGCGACAAAACGTCGGCGGGAACCAGTCATCCAGCGTTTAACAGGCGTTAGGCTCGGCGATGGTGCGGCCATCGACTAGTCATCGTCGTCCCTGTCGTTGGCCTCGCCGATGGTCCGCTCCAGGGCGCGCCTGTCGTCCGGCAGGCGGACCGTATCGCCCAGGTCGAGCTTGCCGTGGGACTTGAGGCGCCGGCCGTTGTCCACGGCGATGATCGCCACCACCTCGCCGATGCTGGTGCCCTCCAGATAGGCCTCCACCTTCACCCGTACCACGGCGCCCTCGTGGCGGGCCGACAGGATGTCGCCGGGGCCGGGGTCCGAATAGCCGCTGGGGTCCTGCTCGAAGTGGCGCAGCACGCTGTCGGCGCCGGGCTCGTCCCACTCCACGTGCTTGTGCATGGTGAATCTCCTCGTTGAGCCGAAGGGGGAATCGGGCGACCAGGCCCGCCCGGTGCAAGGCACGTTTCCAGCATAGATGCCGAGCGCGGCCCGTGAAACGACGACGCCCGCCGGCAGGCGGGCGTCGTCGCTGGGACGAGGCAGCGCTTACTTCTTGCCGGCGCGCTTGCGCTCGTTCTCGGTGAGGTGCTTCTTGCGCAGGCGGATGTGGTTGGGGGTGATCTCCACCAGCTCGTCGTCGTCGAGGAACTCGACGGCCTGCTCCAGGGAGAACTTCACCGGCGGGGTCAGGACGATGTTCTCGTCATTGCCCGAGGCACGCATGTTGTCGAGCTTCTTGCCCTTGGTGGGATTGACCACCATGTCGTTGGCGCGGTTGTTGATGCCCACCAGCATGCCCTCGTAGACCTCGGTGCCGTGGTCGATGATCAGCTTGCCGCGCTCCTGCAGGGCGTAGAGGGCGTAGGCCAGGGCCTTGCCGGAAACCATCGAGACCAGCACGCCGTTGCGGCGCTCGATGGCGGCGTCGGGGCGCAGCGGGCCATAGTGGTCGAAGCGGCTGGTGAGGATGCCGGTGCCCGAGGTCAGGGTCAGGAACTGGCCGCGGAAGCCGATCAGCCCACGCGCCGGGATGATGAAGTCGAGGCGCACCCGGCCCTTGCCGTCGGGGTTCATGTTCTTGAGCTCGCCCTTGCGGTAGCCGAGCTCCTCCATGATGGCGCCCTGGTGCTGCTCCTCGCAGTCGATGATCACCTCCTCGTACGGCTCCTGCTTCTCGCCGTCGATCTCGCGGATGATCACCTCGGGACGGCCCACGGCCAGTTCGAAGCCTTCGCGACGCATGGTCTCTATCAGCACCGAGAGGTGCAGCTCGCCGCGGCCGGAGACGGTGAACTTCTCCGGGGTTTCGCCCTGCTCGACGCGCAGCGCCACGTTGTGGATCAGCTCCTGGTCGAGGCGGTCCTTGATGTTGCGGCTGGTGACGAACTTGCCATCCTTGCCGGCGAACGGCGAGTCGTTGACCTGGAAGGTCATGGACACGGTGGGCTCGTCCACCGACAGCGGCGGCAGCGCCTCGACGGCGGCCGGGTCGCACAGGGTGTCGGAGATCGCCAGGGCGTCGATGCCGGTGATGCAGACGATGTCGCCGGCGGTGGCCTCGTCGGTCTGCACCCGCTCCAGGCCCAGGTGGGTCATCACCTGGCCGACCTTGCCCTTGCGCTCCTTGCCTTCCTTGCTGACCACCACGACCTGCTGGTTGGGCCTCACCGCACCGCGGGTGATGCGGCCCAGGCCGATGACGCCCACGTAGCTGGAGTAGTCCAGCGCCGAGATCTGCATCTGGAAGGGGCCGTCGATCGACACCCTGGGCGGTTCGACGATGTCGACGATGGCCCGGAACATGGGACCCATGTCCTCGGTCATCTCCTCCGGCTCGGGGCCGGCGATGCCGTTGAGCGCCGAGCAGTAGATGATCGGGAAGTCGAGCTGCTCGTCGCTGGCGCCGAGGTTGTCGAAGAGGTCGAAGATCTGGTCGATGACCCAGTCCGGCCGCGCGCCGGGGCGGTCGATCTTGTTGACCACCACGATGGGCTTGAGGCCCTGGTCGAAGGCCTTCTGGGTGACGAAGCGGGTCTGCGGCATGGGGCCGTCCACGGCGTCCACCAGCAGCAGTACCGAGTCGACCATGGACATGACGCGCTCGACCTCGCCGCCGAAGTCGGCGTGTCCGGGGGTGTCGACGATGTTGATGTGGTAGTCCTGGCCGTCGGGGGCCTGCCAGCGGATCGCCGTGTTCTTGGCCAGGATGGTGATGCCGCGCTCCTTCTCCTGGTCGGTGGAGTCCATGATGCGCTCCTGGCCCTCGGCCTTGCGGTCCAGGGTGCCGGACTGCTGGAGGAGCTTGTCGACCAGGGTGGTCTTGCCGTGGTCGACGTGAGCGATGATGGCGATGTTGCGAAGATTCTCGATCACGACGGGATCCTGCTGGGAAAAAACGGGGACGCATTATAGTTGCTGGGACGCGGCCCCTACCAGCATTGTCGCAGGAAGTTTGCGTCGGAGTCGAAAGTCTCACGCCTTTTCAAGGGGGTGAGTGCCCTCGATGCGGGCGCCGCAGGCGCGCAAGCGTTCCAGCAGATCGGCCAGTGCCGATCGGTCGAGGGTGTCGTCACAGCCGCCGATGCGCTCGAACCAGTGGCGCGCCAGGCAGACGCCATCACCCCCGGAAGGGCCCCAGAGCCGCACCAGCAGCCGGTCCAGCACGCCTCGCGAGACGGCCGGCAGGGTGATGACGTCGACCTCCTGGGCCGAGACCCGGGCGGCCTGGCGCCACAACTCCTCGGCGGGGGTGGCGTTGCCGAACGCCGGGAAGATCAGCACCTCGCCACCGCAGCGGCCGATGGCCGCGTTGAGGCGGTGGCCAAGGGGAGCGCGGGGCTGGGACACGAGGTGTGCACCGAATCGGCGCACGATATCGGGGAGGCGTGGATCCCGGGTGTCATCGATCACCACCAGCTCGAAACGGTGACGCGACGGCAGGGCCTCCACCATGGCCAGTTGTCGGGGTAGGCGGGCGCCGACGCTGCGGGTGTCGATGAGGATGCAGCCGGTGGGCGAGGTCATGCGAACTCCGAGCAGCCGAGGCGGCGAGGGGCTCCGGAGTGCGGCCGGGAGGTCGCTTGCCGGGTCAGTGTAATAAAGTGTAGCGGTTGGTTTGTCCTTGTATCAAAGCGGTATCGGTATGAAATTTCCATGGGACGAGGGAGTGGAAAGGCGCCCCCAGGAAGCATGAGAGAGGCCATCCGGCGAGCCGAGTTGTCCATAATGGTGCAACGAGGTCATTTATTGCACCAATAAAGTGCTTGGATGGGAGTGTCTTGCCCCTCACCCCCGCCGAATGGAGAGGAGGCGCTATCCGAGTGCGCAAGAGAAGTTCAAGAAAGCACTTTTACATCAGCTGCTTGTGAGTGGCGTGCTGCATTGGGGTGCATTGTTGGCACGGGGCATGCATTCCCTCGGGCAGCGCCTGACCCCGGTCCGGCGGCCGTGGGCTTTGGTCCCTCGGCATGCTAAAACTTGCGCTGGGTTGCCCAGCATCAGTGATACCGAATCACCAAAACCATCGAGCTTAGCTCAATCTGGAGGACACCATGGCTGCCAAGACGCTCGCCCTGATCGAAGAACACGACGTCAAGTGGGTGGATCTGCGCTTCACCGATACCAAAGGCAAGGAGCAGCACGTCTCCATTCCGGCCCGTGACGTCGATGAGGAGTTCTTCGAGAACGGCCAGATGTTCGACGGCTCTTCCATCTCCGGTTGGAAGGGCATCAACGAGTCCGACATGATCCTGCGCCCCGAGGACGGCACCGGGTTTCTCGACCCCTTCACCGAGGACGCCACCCTGGTGCTGCGCTGCGACATCATCGAGCCGGCCACCATGCAGGGCTATGATCGCGATCCGCGCTCCATCGCCAAGCGTGCCGAGGCCTACCTGCAGTCCAGCGGCCTGGGCGACACCGCCTTCTTCGGTCCGGAGCCCGAGTTCTTCATCTTCGACGAGGTGCACTGGAAGGCCGACATCGAAGGCGCCATGTACAAGATCACCTCCGAGGAGGGTGCCTGGTCCACGGACCGGCCCATCGAGGGCGGCAACCTGGGTCACCGTCCGCGCGTCAAGGGCGGCTACTTCCCGGTGCCCCCGGTGGACAGCTTCCACGACATCCGCGGCGCCATGTGCAACACCCTGGAGGCCATCGGCCAGACCGTCGAGGTGCACCACCACGAGGTGTCCAACGCCGGCCAGAACGAGATCGGCGTCAAGTTCAACACCCTGGTGAAGAAGGCCGACGAGCTGCAGGAAATGAAGTACGTGGTGCACAACGTGGCCCACGCCTACGGCAAGACCGCCACCTTCATGCCCAAGCCGCTGGTCGGCGACAACGGTTCCGGCATGCACGTCCACCAGTCCTTCTGGAAGGAAGGCCAGAACCAGTTCGCGGGTGACGAGTACGCCGGCCTCTCCGAGATGGCGCTGTACTACATCGGCGGCATCGTCAAGCATGCCCGTGCCCTGAACGCCTTCACCAACGCTTCCACCAACTCCTACAAGCGCCTGGTGCCGGGCTTCGAGGCCCCGGTGATGCTGGCCTACAGCGCCCGTAACCGCTCCGCCTCCATCCGCATCCCCTACACCGCCAGCCCCAAGGGCAAGCGTGTGGAGCTGCGTTTCCCGGACCCGACCGCCAACCCCTACCTGTGCTTCGCGGCGATGCTGATGGCCGGCATCGACGGCATCAGGAACAAGATCCACCCCGGCGACGCCATGGACAAGAACCTCTATGACCTGCCGCCGGAAGAGGGCAAGGAAGTGCCCACCGTGGCCCACAGCCTCGATCAGGCGCTGGAGGCCCTGGACGCCGATCGTGCCTTCCTCACCGAGGGTGGCGTCTTCACCGACGAGATGATCGATGCCTACATCGAGCTCAAGGAAGAGGACGTCGAGCGCCTGCGCATGACCACCCATCCGGTCGAGTTCGACATGTACTACAGCTGCTGATCCCGGCGGTGGCCGGCCCGCGTGGCCGGCGCCGCTGCGTTGATCGAAACGAGGGGTTTCGCCACGGCGGAACCCCTTTCTTATATACACTATCCAAGTACGAGATCGCGATGTCATGACATTCCGAGCCCCGTCAGGGGGCGCGACGCAGGGGGAGCCCATGAACAAGGCCATGCTGGCACTGGCGGTGGGGCTGACATTCAGCCTGGCTGCGCAGGCGCAGACCATCTACCGCACCACCGACGCCCAGGGCAACGTGGTGTTCACCGACAACCCCGACCGCGGTGGCGAGGAGGTGGAGCTGGCGCCGGTCACGGTAGTGCCGGCCACCGGCGAGGTACGTATCGGCGCCGAGGCGCCGAGTCTCGAGGGCGATGAGGCCGCGGCCCCGCCGGGACAGCCCTTCATGCCCTACGACAGCTTCAGCATCGTCTCGCCGAACCACGAGCAGGCCTTCCCCGTGGGGGCGGCCGGCAACATCCCCGTGGACCTGGGCATCGAGCCGGCGCTGCGCGAGGATCATCGCGTACGGTTGCTGGTGGATGGCCAGGTCAGCCAGTCGGCCATGCACACCAGTGCCTTCATGGTGCCCAACATGAACCCCGGCGAGCACGTGCTGCAGGCCGAGCTGCTGGATGCCGGCGGCGAGGTGCGCCACCGCACCTCGCCGGTCACCATCTATGTGCTGCGCGCCAACGTGAACCGCCAGCCGGCGGATTAGCTGATCCCTCCGCCGCCTCCCCCTGACCCGCCCCCGCCCGATGAGGGCGAGGACGACGAGCCCGAACGGCGCCTCGAGGCGCCCGCCCGGCGCTTGCCCGACGAGGGGGCGGTGCAACGCTTGGGGACCGAGCGCCAGGATGGGGCGGCCCCCTGAGGCGTCGCGTCCCCCGCGGCTCGCCATGGGCGTGCACGGCACGGTGCACGTCGGTCCTTTTTGCACTAATTTGGTGCGCATGATGCCTCGCCGTCGCCGGCAAACCGCGCCGGCATGGGGCTCGTGGGCCTGGCCCGCTTCTTGCACAGCCTGAGCAATCATGGACCCGACATGGCCTCTTCGATGTATCAACGCCTGATGGAACATCTCACCACGGCGGTGCTGCTGCTGGATGGTGAACTGCGACTGGAGTGGATGAACCCCGCCGCCGAGGCGCTGCTCTCGGTGAGCCTGAGCCGGGTGCAGGGGCTGTCGCTGTGTGCCCTGATGGAGAGCGAGGGCAGTCTCGGCGAGGTGCTGGTCAAGGCCCGCGACGAGTTCCACCCCTTCACCCAGCGCGAGGCGCGCCTGGCCATGCTGGGCGGCGAGCCGCTGACGGTGGACTACACGGTCACGCCGCTCTCCCCCCACGAGCTGCTGCTGGAGGTGGAGCCCCGCGACCGGCTGATGCGCATCTCCCGCGAGGAGGCGCTGCTGACTCGCCAGGAGACCATCAAGGTGCTGACCCGCGGCCTGGCCCACGAGGTCAAGAACCCCCTGGGCGGGATCCGCGGCGCGGCCCAGCTGCTGGAGCGCGACCTGGGCGACCCGGGGCTCGCCGAGTTCACCCGGATCATCGTCGAGGAGGTCGACCGCCTGCGCGACCTGGTGGACTCCATGCTCGGCCCCAACCGGGTCAACCGCCACGAGCCGGTCAACATCCACAAGGTGCTGGAACGGGTGCGCTCGCTGCTGGTCGCCGAGCACCCCGGGGTGCACATCGCCCGCGACTACGATCCCAGCCTGCCCGACCTCTCCGGTGACGAGGCGCAGATGATCCAGGCGACGCTCAACGTGGCGCGCAACGCCGTGGAGGCGATGACCGAGGCCGGCACGCCCGAGCCGCGGCTCACGCTGCGCACCCGGGCGCGTCGCCAGTTCACCCTGGGCGCCGAACGCCACCGCCTGGTCTGCGAGGTGGGGATCGTCGACAACGGGCCGGGGATTCCCGCGTCGCTGCAGGAGACGCTCTTCTATCCCATGGTCTCGGGGCGGGCCGACGGCAGCGGCCTGGGGCTCTCCATCGCCCAGGGCATCCTGCACCAGCACCAGGGCCTGATCGAATGCGATTCCGTGCCGGGCCAGACCGAATTCCGACTGCTGATTCCCCTGGAGATGCGCCATGACTGACGTCGCACGCGTGGTGATCGTCGACGACGATCGCGCCATTCGCTGGGTGCTGGAGCGCGCCCTCGCCCAGCCCGACCTCGAGGTGGAGTGCATCGAGCGCGCCGATACCGTCCTACAGCGCCTGCTGGACGAGCCGCCCGACGTGTTGGTCACCGACATCCGCATGCCCGGCATCGATGGCCTGGACCTGATGGCCAAGGTGCGCGAGGCCCATCCCGAGCTGCCGGTGATCGTGATGACCGCCCACTCGGACCTGGACAGCGCCGTGGCCTCCTACCAGGGCGGCGCCTTCGAGTACCTGCCCAAGCCCTTCGACGTCGACGAGGCGCTGGCCCTGGTGCGCCGTGCCGTGGCCCACGCCCGGGAGCGCAAGAAGCCGGTCAGCGTGCCCGAGGGGCTGGACGCCGAGATCATCGGCGAGGCGCCGGCCATGCAGGAGGTGTTCCGCGCCATCGGCCGGCTCTCCCATTCCCACATCACGGTGCTGATCAACGGCGAGTCGGGCACCGGCAAGGAGCGGGTGGCCCGCGCCCTGCATCAGCACAGCCCGCGCACCGGCCAGCCGTTCATCGCCCTGAACATGGCCGCCATTCCCAAGGATCTGATCGAGTCGGAACTGTTCGGCCACGAGAAGGGCGCCTTCACCGGGGCCACCGCCCAGCGCCAGGGGCGCTTCGAGCAGGCCAACGGCGGCACCCTGTTCCTCGACGAGATCGGCGACATGCCCGCCGAGACCCAGACGCGCCTGCTGCGGGTGCTGGCCGACGGCGAGTTCTACCGGGTAGGGGGGCACACCTCGGTGAAGGTGGACGTGCGGATCATCGCCGCCACCCACCAGAACCTCGAGGACCTGGTGGACGACGGGCGCTTCCGCGAGGACCTCTTCCACCGCCTCAACGTCATCCGCGTGCACCTGCCCAAGCTGGCCGAACGCCGCGAGGACATCCCGCGGCTGGCGAACCACTTCCTCGCCGAGGCGGCCAAGGAACTCTCCACCGACGTCAAGGTGCTGACCCCCGAGGCCGAGAAGCACCTCACCCAGCTGGCCTGGCCCGGCAACGTGCGCCAACTGGAGAACACCTGCCGCTGGCTGACGGTGATGGCCTCGGGCCGCGAGATCCTGATCGAGGACCTGCCGCCGGAGCTGCGCGAGGAGGACGACGGCACCACCACCGCCAGCGGCGACTGGCGCGCCGCCTTCCGCGACTGGGCCGACCGCGCCCTGGCCGCCGGCCACACCCACCTGCTGGAGGAAGCGGTGCCGGATTTCGAGAGAATCCTGATCGAGACGGCGCTGCGCCACACCGGCGGGCGCAAGGGCGAGGCCGCCGAGCTGCTGGGCTGGGGGCGCAATACCCTGACCCGCAAGCTGAAGACGCTGCTGCCGGCCTTGGCCGACGGGGAGTAGGGCTACAACGAAAGGCGCATTGTTGCGGGGGAGAGGCTGCCGTAGCGTCGGTGCATCAGCAACCTGTCATGCAATTGGACAGCCCCGATGCCCATCGCCCCGCCTGCCCCCGAGAGCCCGCCGCGTCGCGTCCACGTCACCGAGGTGGGCCTGCGCGACGGCCTGCAGAACGAGCCCGTGGTGCTCGCCACCGACCAGAAGCTGGCCCTGGCTCGCGCGCTGATCGCGGCCGGGGTGCGCGAGTTCGAGGTCACCTCCTTCGTCAGCCCGCGGGCGGTGCCGGCGCTGGCCGATGCGGCGGAACTGGTGGCGGCGCTGCGTGACACCCCCGGGCTGCATCTTTCGGCCCTGGTGCCCAACCTGCGCGGCGCCGAGCGGGCCCTGGAGGCGGGCGTCGACTCGGTGGTGCTGTTCGTCTCCGCCTCGGAGAGCCACAACGCCAAGAACGTCAACCGCAGCGTCGAGGCGTCCCTGGCGGGCTTCGAGCGGGTCGCGCGCCTGCTCGAGGGCAGCGGCGTGGCGCTGCGCGGGGCCATCGCCACCGCCTTCGGCTGTCCCTTCGAGGGCAACGTGCCGGTGCAGGCGGTGGGCGGCATCGCCCGGCGCTTCGCCGACCTGGGCGCCACCCACCTGTCGCTGGGCGACACCACCGGCATGGCCACGCCGCCGCTGGTCGCCGAGCGCGTCCACCACCTGCGCGGGGCCGTTCCCGACCTGCCGCTGACCCTGCACTTCCACAACACCCGCGGCATCGGCCTGGCCAACGTCATGCAGGGGCTGGCGCTGGGCGTCGAGCGCTACGAGAGCGCCATCGGCGGCCTGGGCGGCTGCCCCTTCGCCCCCGGCGCCTCGGGCAACATCGCCAGCGAGGACCTGGTCTACCTGCTCGAGGAGATGGGCATCGACACCGGCCTCGAGCTCGACGGCCTGATCGGCGCCGCGCGGCTGGCCGGCGAGCTGATGGGGCGCCCGCTGCCGGCCCAGGTCTCCAAGGCCGGGCCGCGCCTGGCACTCGCCGAATGCACCGCCGTGCCCACGGCCCGGGGGTGACCATGAGCGCCGCCGCTCCTCCCGCGCCGGGCTCCCTGGCCGGCATCCGCGTGATCGACCTCACCCGGGTGATCTCGGGGCCTTTCGGCACCCAGATCCTCGGCGACCACGGCGCCGACGTGATCAAGGTCGAGTCGCCCGGCCGCGGCGACGTGGTGCGTGGCCAGGGCAACATGGTCAACGGCGAGAGCTGGTACTTCGCCCAGTTCAACCGTAACAAGCGCTCGCTGACCCTCGACCTGCGCAGCGCCGAGGGCAAGCAGATCCTCCATCGCCTGCTCGAGGACGCCGACGTCCTGGTGGAGAACTTCCGCCCCGGCGTGCTGGCCAGGATGGGCCTCGACGACGACACCCTGCGCGAACGTTTCCCGCACCTGGTGGTGGGGCGCATCAACGGCTTCGGCTCCACCGGGCCCTACCGCGACCGTCCGGCCTACGACTTCATCGCCCAGGCCATGAGTGGCTTCATGGGCGTCAACGGCCCGGCCGACGGCGAGCCGATGCGGGCCGCGCCGCCGATCAGCGACATGGTGGCCAGCCAGAACCTGGCCTTCGGCATCTGTGCGGCCCTGGTGCGCCGCGAGCGCACCGGCCAGGGCGAGATCGTCGAGACGGCGCTGACCAACGGCCTGATCGCCATGCTCGGCTACCTGGCCGCCGAGTATTTTGCCACCGACCGGCTCCCGACGCGCACCGGCAACGACCATCCCATGCTCTACCCCTATGGCCTGTTCCGGGCCAGCGACGGCGAGGTGGCCATCGCCCCCAGCAACGACACCATGGTGGAGCGCTTTCTCGGCGCCCTGGACATGCTGCACCTGCTCAATGATCCGCGCTTCGCCGACAACGCCCGGCGCATGGCGAATCGCGAGGCGCTGCGCGAGATCCTCAACGGCGTCATCGAAACGCGCCGGGTCGACGACTGGATCGAGCACCTCAACCAGGCCGGGGTGCCCTGCGGGCGGGTGCACGACCTGCGCGAGACCTTCGCCGACCCCCAGGTACGGGCCCAGGAGATGCGCCTGGAGATCGACCAGGGCGACGCCGGCCGGGTGCCGGTGACCGGCTTCCCGGTGAAGATGCGCGAGGCGCCGGCGGCTCTCTACCACCGGGTGCCGCGGCTCGGCGAGCACACCCGCGAGCTGCTCGGCGAACTGGGTATGAGCCGGGAGGAGCTGGATGATCTGCGCGAGCGCGGCGTTATCTGAGCTAGTCTGAACACGGTCGCCGCCAGGCGGCCGAATGTCGGTGCGAGCGATATCCGCTCGTCACAACAACAATCGGGAAGGAGTACGTCCATGCCATCCATTACCAGGGGAATTCAAGGCTTCGCCGCCACGGCCCTGATCGGGGCGGGGGTGGCGTTCAGCGCCCCCAGCCAGGCACTGCCCATCGGCGAGTGCATCGCCCCGGCGGATCCCGGCGGGGGCTGGGACTTCACCTGCCGCTCGGTGGGCAAGCTGCTGCTCGACCTCGAGCTGGTGGACAGTCCCGTGCAGGTCACCAACATGCCGGGCGGGGTGGGCGCCGTGGCCTTCTCCCATGTGGAAGGGAACCGCGCCGACGACAGCGACCTGGTCGTCGCCACCAGCACCGTGGGGGTCACCCAGATCGCCCAGGGCAAGTACCCCGGCGGAGCCGACACCATGCGCTGGCTGGCCATGCTGGGCACCGACGTGGGCGTCATCCTGGTGGACGACGAGAGCGAGTACCAGAGCCTCGAGCAGCTGCTCGACACCATGGTCGAGGACCCCGCCGCCCTGTCGATGGCCGGCTCCAGCGGCGCCGGGGGCTGGGACCACATCCGCGCCCTGATGTTGGCCAAGGAGGCCGGGATGCCCGCCGACCAGATCGGCAGCCTGCGCTGGGTGCAGTTCGACGGCGGCGGCCCGGCCGTGACCCAGATGATGGGCGGCCACGTGGACGTGGTCTCCACCGACCTGGGCGAGATCGCCGGCTTCATCGAGTCGGGCGACGTGCGCGTGCTGGCGGTGCTCTCCGAGGAGCCCCTGCCCGAGCCCTTCGACGAGCTGCCCACTGCCGCCTCCCAGGGCTATGACGTGGCCGGCTACAACTGGCGCGGCTTCTACACCGGCGGCGAGGTGTCCGATGCGGACTACGCCGCCATGGTGGAAGACCTCCAGGCGCTCTACGACAGCGAGGAATGGAAGGAGGTCGCCCAGCAGAACGGCCTGGTGCCGCTGTGGCGCGGCGGCGAGGAGTTCGACGCCTTCGTTCGCGAGTCCATCGACGAGGTCGAGGCGATCTCCCGGGAGATCGGGGTCATCCAGTGAGCGATCCCCTGCAGGACGACGCCGGGCGGGTGCCCGGCGTCATCGGCGATCGCATCGCCGGGGCCCTGTTGCTGGTGCTGGCAGTGGGCGCCTGGTGGCTCTCCCACGACCTGGAGTCGGGCTTCATGCAGCCCATCGGGCCGGGCGAATACCCGCGCCTGATCAGCCTGCCATTGGCGGCGCTGTCGCTGCTGCTGATCCTCAAGCCGGGGCTCAACCAGCGCTGGCCCGGGCGCGCCGCCCTGGTGCGCCAGGCGCTGACCCTGCTGGTGCTGGCCAGCTACGCCGGCCTGGTCAAGCCGCTGGGCTTCCTGCCCGCCTCCCTGGTGGCGGTGGTGCTGCTGATCCGCCTGTTCGGGGCGGCCTGGAAGCCCGCCCTGGTCAGCGGCGGCGTGCTCACCCTGGGCCTCTATGCGCTGTTCGAGTTCGCCCTCGGCATGCCGCTGCCCAACATCCCCGGCCTGGACTGGTAACCCCCACGACATGGATATCCTCGCCTTCCTCGCCCAGGGCTTCGCCGTGGCCCTGGAGCCTCAGAACCTCTTCCTGGCGCTGATCGGCTGCGTCATCGGCACCCTGATCGGTGCGCTGCCCGGGCTGGGGCCGGTCAACGGCGTGGCGCTGATGATCCCGCTCTCCTTCAACTTCGGCCTGCCGGCCACAGGGGCGTTGATCCTGCTGGTCAGCGTCTACTACGGCTGCATGTACGGCGGACGCATCAGTTCCATCGTGCTCAACATCCCCGGCGACGAGCCGGCCATGATGACCACCCTGGACGGCTATCCCATGGCCCTACAGGGGCGCGGCGGCGAGGCGCTGGGGGTCTCTGCCGTGGCTTCCTTCGTCGGCGCCGCGGTGGCCACCCTGGGGCTGGCGCTGTTCGCGCCGCTGCTGGTCCAGTTCGCCATCCGCTTCGGTCCGGCGGAGTATTTCGCGCTCTTCGTGCTGGCCTTCGCCACCATCGGCGGGGTGACCGGCGGCAGCCTGGTCAAGAGCTTCCTCGCCGCCTTCCTGGGGCTGCTGCTGGGCAGCGTCGGCATCGATGCGGTCAGCGGGGTGCCGCGCTACACCTTCGGGCTCTACGAGCTCTACGACGGCATCGACTTCATCGTCGCCCTGGTGGGGCTGTTCGCCATCTCCGAGTGCCTGATCTACCTGGAGGACATCCGCGGCACCAGCCGCCCGACCCTGAAGCTCGGCTCGGCGATGCCCGGCGTGCGTTCCGCCGGGCGTTGTGCGCCGACCATCGCCCGCGGCTCGCTGATCGGCTTCGTCGCCGGGGTGCTGCCCGGCGCCGGGGCGGCGCTGGGCAGTTTCCTCGCCTACATGCTCGAGAAGCGCTGGGTGGGACGCGCCGGCCGCTTCGGCCAGGGCGACCCGCGTGGCGTGGCGGCCCCCGAGGCGGGCAACAACGCCGCCGCCGGCGGCGCGCTGATCCCCATGCTGTCGCTGGGGATCCCCGGCAGCGGCACCACGGCGATCCTGCTGGCGCTGCTGCTGTCGATGAACATCACCCCGGGGCCGCTGCTCTTCGAGCAGCAGCCGGAGATGGTGTGGGGGCTGGTGGCGGCGCTGGTGATCGGCAACTTCGTGCTGTTGGTGCTCAACGTGCCGCTGGTGAGCCTGTTCGCCAAGGTGCTGCAGGCGCCGGGCTGGTTCCTGATGCCCATGGTGGTGATGGTGGCCTTCGTCGGCGTCTACTCGCTCAACAACAGCGCCTTCGACCTCTACATGATGCTGGGCTTCGGGGTGCTGGGCTATGCGCTGCGCAAGCTCGAGATCCCCACGGTGCCGGTGGTGCTGGGCCTGCTGCTGGGCGGACAGATGGAGTTCAACCTGCGACGCGCCATGTCGATCTCCGGCGGGGAGTGGAGCATCCTGTGGAGCAGCGGTATCTCGGTGGGCATCTACCTCTTCGCCGTGACCCTGATCGTCGCCGGCCTGGTCTACTCCTGGCTGGTCCGTGGACGCCTGCAGTAGGTCGCCGGGCGCTAGCCAAGCAGTCGGCGCGCCAGCAGTCGCTGCATGTCGCGGCGGCTGTCGGCGATCAGGTAGACGATGACGCGGTCATCATGCCGGCGGTAGATGATGCGTACCGGGGGCTCGAGGACCTGCCGGTATTCCTGGATGCCCAGTTCCAGCAACTCGCGGGGATGGCTGCCACGTTCGGGGAACTCCCCCAGGGCGGTGATTCGGGTCTCGATCGCGGTCAGCAGTCGCTGGGCAGCAGGCGGCGAGTCCTCGGCGATGAAGTCGATGAGTTCCCTCAGGTCGTCGAAGGCCGAGGCCGTCAGCTCGACACGACAGGTCACCGGGGCTCGTCCCCGCGACGCAGCCGGTCGAAGCATTCGCCGGCGTCCAGGGTCTTGCCCTGTTCGACTTCCTGGCCGCCGAGCGCGAGGATCTTCAGCAACGCCAGGGTCTCCTGGGTCTGTTCGTAGCTCCGGATATCCTGCACTACCATCCTGGCTTCGCCATTCTGGGTGATCACCATGGGCTCGCGCAGCTCGTTGAGCGAGCGGGAAATCTCGGCGGCATGGGCCTTCAGATAGCTGATCGGCTTGATGTTCTCTGAGTATTTCATGGCATCTGGTTAACCCTGTGGGCATGGACTGAATTTAGTTCTTATCTAGTTCTGTGGCAATGGGCAGTGCTTGCTGCAGCCAGTCAAACCCGATGCGCTCCTGCTCGAGTCGTACCCGTTCTCCCCAGACATCGTCGCGCAGGGCGGTGAACAGGGCGAGCTCGGCGTCGGTCAGGCGGGTGGGGGTATGGCCCAGGCGTTTATCCAGGGGCTCCTCGCCCCACAGTGGGCGGTGCGCCATCAGGGTGGCCTCGTCCATCAGCAGCGACCGGGCGTGGGGCAGGTAGGCGCGCAACCGGTCGAGGATGCCGAAGCCGTGGGTGTCGATATCCCCCCAGTAGTGGACCTGGACCCCCTGGAGCCAGGGGGTGCTGGCCAAGGATTCCAGGCCGTAGCCCAGGCCGAAGATCACCAGGGCGCGCGGCACCTCGGGAAAGGCCAGGCCGTTGGTCTGGTTCTCGGTGATGAAGACCCGCTCCACCTCTGGCCGGAAGGCCGCGAACTGCTCCACCGGCACGCTGAGGTCGCTCAGGCCGTGCGGCGACAGGGTCGGGTCGAGCAGGCGGAACCGCACCAGCGGCGAGGGGGCGCGCAGCCCGTAGCGACGGTTGAAGCCCTGCACGCCGGTGGCCTCTGCCTCGATGGCCGTCTCGGGCAGCACCGCATCGAGCAGCGAGGCTATCAGGCCACGGCGGGCCTCGATGAACTTGGTGTCAACGCCGGGGATGTCCAGTTGGCGCAGATAGACGCCGGGGCGCGGGTGGCGCTGGAAGTGGGCGAGCACGGCCAGCAGCCGCGGCCAGTCGTCGGCGTGCTCCAGCACCTTGAGCGGCTGGCGGCGCAGCCAGCCGGCCAGCTCGGGTTGGCGGGCGAGGATTTCCTTGGCCAGGGCATCGAAGCGTGCGGCCTCCCGTTGCTTGTGCAGCAGGCGCAGGGCATCGTCTGCGCTGGGCACCTGGAGGTGGGCGGGCAGTTCGTTGCTGCCCTGGACCCGGTTGCCCTGGCGGCGTAACGCGATGCTATAGCCGTAGCCCAGGGCGTCGCGGCTGCCTCCCTGCAGGGTTCGGATCCAGTCGGCGACCTCCCCGAAGCGCTGGGAGACCTCCCGGGCCGTGGGGCGGCGCAGGCGCAGTGTCAGCGGAAACAGTGGCTCGTCGCCGTCGGTCGGCAGGCGCGCGGCGAGCAGGGCGCCGCTGTCCCAGTGGCGCTGCAGCTGGCGACGGATATCCTCCGGGGTGGTCCAGGCGCTCACCTCACAGGACCTCGATGCGTTCGCGGGCGGCCTTCTCCTGGCGATACTCCTCGATGCTCAGGTTGCGCAGCATCGATTGCCGGCCCTGTTCGTTGTGCACGAAGCCGACGCTGGCGACATAGGGCTCGATGATGTGGATCTTCTGCAGCGGGGTGACGATCAGCAGTTGCAGGTTGAGGCGCGCGAACAGCTCCAGGCCATAGCGGGCGGACTCGTCGGAGCCGCGGCCGAAGGCTTCGTCGATGACCACGAAACGAAAGGAGCGCGAGTGGCTCTCGCCCCACTCCAGGCCGAACTGGTAGGCCAGGCTGGCGGCCAGCACGGTATAGGCCAGCTTCTCCTTCTGCCCGCCGGACTTGCCGCCGGCATCCGAGTAGTGCTCGTGCTCGCCGTCGTCCTCGCGCCAGCGCTCGGAGGCCGAGAACAGGAAGTGGTGGCGCACGTCGGTGACCTTGCGGGTCCAGCGCTTGTCCAGCTCGGTGCTGCCTTCCCGGCCGCGGAAACGCTCGATGATGGCCTTGACCTGCAGGAACTTGGCCTCCGAGTACTGCTCGTCGTCGCTGCCGCTGAGGGCGTTCTCGGTGCAGGCGCGCAGCTGCTGACGGAAGTCGCGGATCTCGGCGTCGGGGCTGGGCTCGGCGAGCAGGCGGATGTAGCGCCCCGGGTTGTAGTCGATATCGTGCAGCGAGGCGTTGATGGTGGCGACCCGGCCCTTGATGTCCTCGCGCTGCTGGTTGAGGAAGGCCTGGAAGCCGGCGATCTCGCGGATGGTGTTTTCGTTGAGCAGCTGCTTGAAGCGGGCCTCGAAGCGCGGCAGGTCGTTGGCCTTGAGGGCGGCGAGCATGGCGCGGTAGTCGTCGCCGGCGGCCAGGCTCGCGTCCACCTCCTCGGTGTCCTGTGGCCACCGGGTCATGATGTGCTGCATGGCCTTGATGATCGCCTCGCGCAGGCGGTCGAGCTGCTTCTGGCGCGCGTCGATGTCGGCCTGCAGCCAGTCGCGCATCTCGCGTTCGCGGTTGTCGCAGGACTCGACGCTGAGCTGATGCTCGCCTAGGGCCTGGGGGCGCTGGGCGTCGAGGCGCGGGAAGCTGGCATGGCGTCGCTCGGCGTCGAGGCTCTCCACCAGGGAGCTGGCTTCTGCGAGCTGGGTATCGGCCGTGTCGCGGCGCTCGCTCAGGCTGCCCTGTTCCTTCTGGGCCTGGCCCCAGGCCGCCTCGGTGGCGGTGCTGGCGGCCTCCAGTTCCTGTAGCTGGGCCTGCAGGGTCCTGAGCCGGTCGGAGCTTTCCTCCAGCTTGCGGCGCTCGGCCTCGCGGCTGGCCAGCCGTGCTGCCGGGGTGCGCCAGTCCAGGGAGGCGAAGTCCTCGAAACCCTGCAGGCGGCTGAGGTCACCGCGCCGCTGGCCGAGCCGGCGCTGCTCGCCCTGGACCTCGGCCACTCGGGCGGCGCTGGTCTGGATGCGTCGCTGCAGGGTCTCGGCTTCCGTCTCCAGGGCGGCGATCTTGGCCTCGTTGCTCCAGCCCAGCACGTAGCGGGTGCGGTCGTCGAGGCGGTGGCGGTCGTCCTTCTCGTGGCGTTCGCCGCCGGTCTTGAGCTGGCCATTGCGGGTCAGGGCGCGCTGCTCGCGGCGGAACTGGCTCAGTTCGCCGCAGCAGGCATAGTCGAAGCGCTTGCCCAGCTCCTGTTCCAGCCAGGCGTAGTGGTCGCTGTCGGGGCGAATGGCCAGCTTGCGTACCAGCGACTCGGGATGCAGCGAGGGGGCGGCGGCCTGGGTGCTGCGCACCCGGTAGTAGACCAGCCGGCCGCGCAGTTGGGTGCGCTCGACCCAGTCGGCGACCTCGGCATAGTGGGCGTCGGGCACCAGCAAGGAGAGGGCGAAGTTGTGCAGCACCCGTTCGGCGGCGCCCTCCCAGTCGCGGGCCTCGTCGCGGACCTGGATCAACTCGCCGGCGAAGGGCAGGGTGTCGGCGTCCAGGCCGGTGGCCTCGCACAGCCGCTCGCGCAGGGCGAGCATGCGCGCCGGCAGATTGGAGCGGCGTTCGCGCAGCGAGGCCAGCTCGGCGTCGAGGGCATCGTGCTGCTCCTTCAGGCCGCGCAGCGTCAGCTCGTGGTCGGTACGCTGCTCGGTCAGGGCGTTCTCGTCATCGTCCAGGCTCGCCAGTGCCCGATCGATGGCCGCGGCATTGGCCTGGAAGGCGTCGGCGTCCTCGGCGGCCTCGAGCCCCACCGCCGTGGCCAGATCCCGGTAGCGGTCGGCGCGTCGGCGGCAGTGGTCGCGGGCCTCGCTGAGTTCCTCGATCTCGCAGGCCAGCTGGGCCAGGCGGTCGCCGCCGCTGTCGGCGATCGCCTGGCGCAGGTCGTCACGTTGGTTGGCCTCCTGGCGGCGCCGGTCGCTCAGCTCCTCGAGCCGGTTGGCCAAGCGATCCAGTTCGCCGTCGAGCCGCTCCAGGCGGCGCTCCAGCAGGGCGGTCTTGTGGTGGGCGAAGTAGCTCTTCAGCGCCTCGCGGTCTGCGACCTGCTCGGCCTGCTGTTCCGCCAGGGCCCGATGCCGGTCCAGGTTGTCCACCAGCGGGGCCAGTGCCTCGATCTTGCGGCGTGCCTCGAGCACGGCGGCGTGGGCGCGGTCGAGGTCGTCGAAGTGGCGGATCAGGGCGGTGATGCGCTCCTCCATGGGCAGCGCCTCGAGCATATGGGTGCGCACGAAGTCGGTGAGGTTGCCCACCGACTTCATCGACACCGTCTGGTTGAACAGCTCCATGGCCTGGTCGTTGCTGGCGCCGAGGCCGAAGCGCCGGCGGAAGGCGGCCCCGTAGGGCGGGAAGCTGTCGTGCAGCTCCACATGGGGGCTGTCGCGCAGGCGCTTCTTGAGGTGCTTGAGGTCGCTGCCGAAGTCGTCGAAGTCGCCGGCGATGGCCAGTTCGCGGTCGGCGACCACGTAGAAGCGTTCCGGCTGGCCCTTGGTGTCGGCGATCCAGAACACCTGGGCCAGGGTGACGTGGGTGTCGAAGCCCTCGTTGTAGAAGTGGCCGAGGATCACCGAATAGCCGTTGTGGTCGCGCAGGCCCACCGCCTTGGCACTGAGGCCCGCCTCGCCACGCTCGGTCTTGTAGTAGCCCAGGACATAGGAGCGCAGGCTGCGTTCCTTGGCCTCGGCACCGGCGGCCTTGTTGTAGGTGATGCGTTGGGCGGGCACCAGCAGGGTGGTGATGGCATCGACCAGGGTCGACTTGCCGGAGCCGATATCGCCGGTGAGCAGGGCGTTGTCGCCGCCGGCGTCCAGGCGCCAGACCCGTTGGTGGAAGGTGCCCCAGTTGTAGACCTCCAGGCGCTGCAGGCGGAAGCCGGCGCGCGCCGGGTCGGACCCGAAGTCGAGTTCTCCGAGCTGCATCTCAGTGGTCTCCCTCGGCATGTTCCCGGTACTCGGCCAGGCGCTGCTCGAACTCGACCAGCCACTGGGCGTCGACGAACGACTTGAGGATGCGGCGCACCTCGTAGCGCGGCGTCTCGCCCTTGAGGCGGCGCAAAAAGCCCAGCTCCACCACCTTGTTGATGTGGGTATCGATGCGGTCCAGCAGCCGCGCCTCGTTGCTGGTGTCGGCGAAGAACAGCTTGAGCATCTCCTGAATCTGCTCGCGGGACAGGATCAGGCGCAGCTCGTCGCCGCCGGCGTCCTGCTCGGCGAGCTTTTTGCGCAGCAGCGCCAGCAGCAGGCTGACCGGGTAGCTGAGTGGCTGGCGACGCACCAGGCGCGGCAGCTCTCCCTCCTCGTCGTCCGTGGCCTTCTGGCTCAGGTAGGCATGGCCCTCGGCCTCGTCGAGCATCAGCGTCAGGCCCAGGGGGGCGATGTGGTCGCGGATGCGCGCCTGGTGGTCGAGCAGGTCCTGCCACTGGCCGGGGTGGCGATCCTGATAGAGCACGCCCTTGAACAGGGCGATCAGCACCAGCGAGAAGCGCCGCTCGCCGTCGGCGGGGCCGGTGTCGAGGGTCGGGTCGTGGAAGTCGTTCATGCCGTGGGCGCCCCCTGGCGGGTGAAGATGACGCGCGGCAGGCGGGCCCGGCGCCAGCGGCCGTGCTCCTCCTGCCACTCGATCTCTTGGGGATGGTCGTCGTCGAGCAGGCCTTGGCCGCCTTCGGTGGCGATGGCCAGCCAGGCGACCAGTTCCGCCAATCCCTGGCGTAGCGGCTCCTCGTCGAGCAGTTCGGCGAGACCGACCTGGTCGCGGGTCTGCAGGGCGCGGCGCACCCGGGCGCGCAGGCGCTCCTTGTCAACATGGTGCTGATCGAACAGCGCCGTCGCCTCGATGGCCTCGTCGCCGCTGGCCAGTCGCTCGGCGTCGATGCGCGGCTTGAGCGGCGGGGTGAACAGTGGGCGCTCCATGGGCAGCTCGAGGCGAGGGGCCGGCTCGTCGATAGCCATCGGCTCCCCGTCGGGCGGGGTGTCGCGCAGCGCCAGGGCGTGGCGTTCGACGTCGCGCAGGATGGCCATGATGCGGCGATTCTCCAGCCAGCCCTGGTCGTCCAGGTAGCGGCGGAGCTGCTCGGAGAGCCGGGCCACGGTGCGTTGGGCGACCTCGCCGGCGGTCAGCCAGTCGTAGTGGATGCGGGCCAGACGTGGGTCGGGCGCCAGTTCCGCCACCGGCTCGAGGGTCAGGATGCGCTCGATCAGCTCGGTGAGCTCCTCCTGGCGCGCCGGCGACATCAGGAAGTCCCAGAAGGCGTGGAAGCTGCGGCCCTGGTCGGAGTCGCGGATGGCGTCGTGGTCGCCGAAGATCTCCTCCAGCAGCTCACCCTTGCCGCCTTCCCAGGTGGCGATGCGCTCGCGCACCTCGCGGTCGAGGTCGCGGAAATTCTGCTCCACCTGGCGGAAGTCGGCCAGCAGTGCACGGGCGGTGTCGGTCATCTGCTGGAAGCGCTCGCGGAGGGCGGTGGCGTCCATCAGCGTCAGGCGGCCGGCGCGGATTTCGGCGATCTCGGCGTCGAGGGCGTCGCGGCGCCGCTCCAGCTCGCGAATGCGCGCCTCGGGGTCGGTCTCGTTGCCCTGGTCGATCTCTCGCAGCAGCTCGAAGACCTGCTTGAGGCGCGACTCCGCGCCGATGAACTGGCGCTGCTCGAGGCCCGCCAGCCAGTGCAGGGCCTGCTCGGCGGCCGGGGTCAGGTCGAAGTGCGGCTCGTCGCCCTCGGCGGGGTAGTACTTGCGCAGCCAGCGATGGCGGTCGTCGGCCCACTCGTTGAGGTAGGCCAGCGCCTCACGCGGGAAGGGATCATCGTCGAGGCGCTGGCGCAGGTGGAAGAGCCAGTCGTCAAGCTGGGCGGCCAGCGGCTGTTCCGCCAAGCTGCGCACATTGGGCGCGATGAAAGCACGGTGCAGGAAGCCGATCACCATGGGGGCGTGCTCGGCGCGCAGCAGGGTCCAGGCCGGGTGGCCGCGGCGCAGCTGCTGGAGGTGGTCGAAATCCAGGGCGCGGGTCATCCGCGCAGGATACCGCGAGACACCCGCCGTTCCCAACAAGGCTATTGCCGGCACTCTGCGACCTGTCTCCGGCGCCCCTCGTCATGGTCGACTGTGTTTGCCCTGCCGTTCCCAAGCGGCGATGGCAAAGTGTCGGTTGGCAGTGTCAGAATGACGGCTCTCGAGGAGAGGACACCCATGACGCAGATGAGCTGGGAGCGGCTGCTCGACCCGGGCCGCCTGCACGACCGGCGCGGCACGCGCCCCGGCGGCGGCGACGAGATCGGCCGCAGCCCCTTCCACAAGGACCACGATCGCATCGTCTTCGCCGGTTCCTTCCGGCGCCTGGGGCGCAAGACCCAGGTCCACCCGCTGACCGACAACGATCACATCCACACCCGCCTGACCCACTCGCTGGAGGTGGGCTGCGTGGGGCGCTCGCTGGGCATGAGCGTCGGCGAACTGCTGCGCGGCCGGCTGCCCCGGTGGATCACCCCGGCGGACCTGGGGGTGATCGTCCAGGCCGCCTGCCTGGGCCATGACATCGGCAACCCGCCCTTCGGCCACGCCGGGGAGTACGCCATCCGCGACTGGTTCAAGCGCGCCGAGGACGACGGCAGCGGGCTGCTCGAGGGGCTCTCCGCCGAAGAGCGGGACGACCTGCTCACCTACGAGGGCAACGCCCAGGGCTTCCGCATCGTCACCCAGATCGAGTACAACCAGTTCCGCGGCGGCATGCGCCTGACCGCGGCGACACTGGGCACCCTGCTCAAGTACCCTTGGACGGTGGAGTACGGCGGCGTGGCGGGCAAGTTCGGCTGCTACCAGAGCGAGCGCCACCTGCTCGGCGAGGTGGCCGAGCGGCTGGGGTTGCTGCCCAACGGCGAGGGGCGCTGGTGCCGCCACCCCCTGGCCTGGCTGGTGGAGGCCGCCGACGACATCTGCTATGCGCTGCTCGACCTGGAGGATGGCCTGGAGATGGGCATCCTGCGCTACGACGAGGTGGCCGAGGTGCTGATCCAGATCGCCGGCGGTGAGCCCGCCGACTATGCCGAGATGCTGCGGGCCGGGGTGTCCCAGCGTCGGCGCATCGCCGCCCTGCGTGGGGCGGCCATGGAGCGGGCGGTGACCGACGTGGGCGCGGTGTTCGTGCAGCACGAGGCCGAGCTGCTGGGCGGCCGCCTGCGCTCCGACCTGCTGGAACTCTGCCACCCCGACCTGGACTGGGGGGTCAAGGCCGCCAAGCAGCTGGCTCGCGAGCGGATCTTCCAGAACGAGCGCAAGGCCAAGCTGGAGATCGGCGCCTATACGACCTTGGGCATCCTGCTCGAGGCCTTCATCGGCGCCGCCCACGAGCTGCACCACACCGGGCGTTCCACCTTCAAGCACCAGCGGGTGCTGGCGCTGATCGGCGAGAACACCCCGCGCCGCTCCTGGAGCCTCTACGACAGCTATCGGCGCATGCTCGACTTCATCGGTGGCATGACCGACCACTACGCCGTGGACCTGGCCCAGGAGATGGGCGGCCGGCTGAGGGGGGAGTGAGGCATGGCCGGTCGCTGGGGATGGCTGGCGGGGCTCGCCCTGCTGCTGGTATCCCTGCTGGCGCCGGTGGAAGCGGCGCCCCCGCGGCTCGACGCCGAGGGCTTCGAGCACTACACCCTGGCGCTGACCTGGCACCCGGGCTTCTGTGCCAGTCGTTCGAATCCGCCGCGGGAGTGCCGGGAGCCGCGGCTGCGCGAGGGCGGCGAGGCGGGCTTCGTGCTGCACGGCCTGTGGCCCTCGCTGCCGGAGCGCTTCGCCGAGCGCGGCGTGGCGCGGCGGCGCTGGTGGCGGGAGGGCTGCTTCCTGGAGCAGCCGCGCCCCGACGGGAGCTTCTGCCGGGCGCATCCACCGCTGGACCTGCCGGAGGCGCTGGGCGACGCCCTGGACGCCGCCATGCCGGGGCGGGCGAGCTGCCTGGATCGCTACCAGTACGCCAAGCACGCCGCCTGCCTGGGGTTCGCCGAGGAGGACTATGCCGCCGCCTCGCTGGCGCTGCTCGAGGCGGTGAACGCCAGCGCCTTCGCCGACTTCGTGGCGATCCGCCGCGGCGGCGAGGTGGCGCGCAACGACCTGGTCAATGCCTTCGAGGCGGCCTTCGGCGAGGGCACGGGGCGCGCGCTGCGCCTGGAGTGTCGCGGCCGTGGCAATCGCCTGCTCACCGAGGTACGCATCGGCATCGACGCCGGGCGCCTGGCCGACTTCCCGGCGGCGCAGAGCCTGGTGCGACTGGACCGCGGACGCTGCGCGACGCGGGTGCGGATCGCGGCCTTCTAGTCGTCGGCGGACGACTGGGCCTGGCAGGCGGCGCCGTGCTCCAGCAGGGTGGCGATGACGGCGTCGTGGGTGGCGGTGTCGAGCTCGCCGGGGCAAAGTTCAACGAGGCGCTGGGCGAGGCCCTCGCCACTGTCCACCAGCAGGTCGTCGGGGCCCTGGCGGGCATCCACCTCCCAGCCCGGCAGGGTCAGCACGCCCATCACCGGCACCTCGCGGCCGGTGCGCTCGCTCAGCCACTCCGCCATCCAGCGCGCCAGTTGGCGGGTCTTCTCCAGCGGCTGACGCTCGCTCCAGCCCGGGAAGCGCAGCCGGGCGCGTTCCACGTTGACCAGGCCGACCTCCCGGCCGGAGGGGGTATAGGGGCGGGTGCGCGCCCGGGTCTCCACCACGAAGACACCACAGGGCGTGACCACCACGTGGTCGATGCGCGTATCGCCGGCCGGTACGTCGTGGAAGACGTAGTAGGGATGGGCCTCGGGACGGATCAGCTGCTCCAGCTCCTGGCCCACGACCAGCTCGCAGGCCAGGCCCAGCTTGAGCCGCCGGATGCGCTGGAAGTCGCGCATCAGCAGGAAGCAGTAGGTCAGTACCAGCAGGGTGCTCAGCGCCCCGTAGAGCGCCCATTCGATCCAGTCCTGCTCGGGGGAGAACAGCATGCGCCCCATGCCGTAGACCAGCGGGGCCAGGGTCACGATGGGCCCCAGGGCGCCGTCGAGGAAGAGCGCGGCGAAGGCGCGATCGAGGCGGTCGCGCAGGTGCTGGCCCGGCTCGCGCAGGGGGTGGGCGTCGAACGGCGAGCGGACGCGGGCGTCGTGCAGGTTGCGCAGCGCCACCACGATCACCGCCATGGCGCCGAGGGGGAACAGGAAGATCAGGGGGAGCAGGTATTCCAGCCAGGCCATCGGGATTCCTTGCCCATCGGGTGGGATGCCGGGGTCGAGGGCCTATTCTAGACAAGCCGGGCCCTCGGGGGCCATGCTCTTTCGGCGCAGGCAGCGAGGCAGCGACATGACGGCAGCGATAGCGGGGCTCGCGCCCGGGCCCGAGACGGTGGCGGCACTGGGCGACTTCATCGACCACCATCCGCGGCTGGCGGTGCTCACCGGCGCCGGGATCAGCACCGCCAGCGGCATCCCCGACTACCGCGACGCGACCGGCGAGTGGAAGCGCTCGCCGCCCATGCAACACCAGCAGTTCATGGCCAGCCACGCCGCCCGCCAGCGCTACTGGGCGCGGGCCCTGGTGGGCTTCCGTGCGCTGGGCGAGGCGCACCCCAACCCGGCGCACCACGCCCTGGGGCGCCTCGAGGCGCTGGGCCGGGTGGCCGGGGTGATCACCCAGAACGTCGACGGCCTGCACCAGCGGGCCGGCTCGCGGCGGGTCGTCGACCTGCACGGGCGCGCCGACCGGGTGCGCTGCATGGCCTGTGGCGCCCGCCGCATGCGTCACGACCTGCACGCCGAGCTCGAGGCGCTCAACCCGCGCTGGATGACGACCGGCGCCGACGCCGCCCCGGACGGTGACGCCGACCTGGAGGCGGATTTCGCCGACTTCCGGGTTCCCGCCTGCACGCGCTGCGGCGATGGCATCTGGAAGCCGGACGTGGTGTTCTTCGGCGACAGCGTGCCGCGCCCCGTGGTGGAGCGGGCCTTCGCCCTGCTCGAGGCCAGCGATGCCCTGCTGGTGGTGGGCTCCTCGCTGATGGTCTATTCGGGGTTCCGCTTCGCCCGGGCCGCGGCCCGCGAGGGCAAGCCCATCGCCTGCCTCAACCTGGGGCGCACCCGCGCCGACGACCTCTATGCCCTCAAGGTGGCGGCGCCGGTGGAGGCCTCGCTGGCGGCCCTGCTGGCCCACTGCGAGGCGGCGACGCTCAGCCGCCCGCCAGCTTGACCCGGTAGCCGCGCGCCTCCAGCTCGGCCTTGAGCGACTCGCGGTGGTCGCCCTGGATCTCGATGACGCCGTCCTTGACGGCACCCCCGGTGCCGCAGCGCTTCTTCAGCGCCTTGGCCAGGGCCTTGAGCTCGTCGGCGGGCAGCGGCACGCCGCTGACGGTGGTGACGCCCTTGCCCTTGCGGCCGCTGGTCTCGCGGCGGATGCGCACGATGCCGTCGAGTGCGGCCAGGCGTGCCTGTTCCGCCTGCTCGGTGCAGCGGCAGTCGGCGATGGGTTGGCGGCATTCCGGGCAGGTTTCGCCGTGTTCGGTGGAGTAGACGAGGCCGCGCAGCTGGTCCTGGAGAGAGGCCATGAGGGAGGCTCCTGGCGAGTGGATGGTCACATGGCCGGGATGATAGCGCCTGGCACGATAGCGTGCAGCCGGTAAGGGGTCAGCGTGCGGCGACGGCGCGGGGAGCGAGATCGCGCACCAGCCGCGCCACGACGGTGGGTAACTGGAACATGCTGGTGATCGTGATCGCCCCCTCCGGGGTCTCCTCCACGTCCGGGAAGCGGTTGAGGTGGATCACCGTCATCTCCGCGGCCAGGGCGGCCCGTACGCCGACCACCGAGTCCTCGATGGCCAGGCAGCGCTCCGGGGGATAGCCCATCTCCCGGGCCGCGTGCAGGTAGAGGCGGGGGTCGGGTTTCCAGCAGTTGGCGCTGTAGGCGCTGAACAGGCGGTCGCCGAACAGGGTGTCGAGGCCGGTGGCCACCAGGGAGGTGCGGATCTTGTTCACCGGGCCGTTGGAGACCACCCCCATGGGGTAGTCGGCCAGGGCGGCGAGCGCCTCGGTGGCGCCGGTGATGGTGATGAGCTCGGTGGCCAGGCGCCGGTTCAGGTTGGCTCGCATGGCGGTCTCGAGCGGCTCCAGGGCCTGGGCGTCGACCGGGCCGTGGCGGCTCTCCAGTTCGGCGACGATGCGTCGGAAGCGGGCCCCGCGGAACTCGCCCATGTAATCGTCGGCCTCGAACGGTAGCCCCACGGCGTTCAGGGCGGAGGCCATTTCGTCGGCGAGCAGTGGCTCGCTGTCGACCAGGGTGCCGTCACAGTCGAAGAGCAGGCAGAGAGGGCGTGGCATCACCGAACCTCGCGGGCGTGGCCAAGGTGCATCGTCACTCCTAGTGTAAGCGTAGTCTGCGGACTTTGTGAACAGTGTTTCTCAAAAAACCTGCCCGGCGGTCAGGTACTTTCGCCGATGCGCAGTTCGAAGCCGACATCCTGTTGCCGCGCCTCGACCTCGTCCCCCGCCAGGCATCGCAGGACCTGCTCCGCGGCCAGACGTCCCATGGTACCCCGTGGGGAATGGATCGTGGTCAACCGCGGGGTGACGTGCTGGCCGAGGGGCAGGCCGTTGAACCCCGCGATGGCGACGTCCCCGGGAATGCGCAGGCCGAGGCGCAGGGCGTGGAGCAGGGCGCCGGTCGCCAGGTCGTCGTTGGCGAAGTGGATCGCCTCGGTGCGGGGGAAGCGCTCGCGGACCCGGTCCAGGCCCTGGGCCCCGGCCTCCAGGCTGCCCAGCCGGTCGAGCTCGAGGAGGCGGGGTTCCAGGCCGGCCGCCTCGAGCGTCGCCCGGTGCCCCGCATAGCGCATGCCGGCGCGGTAGTCGTCCGCCATGCGGGCGCCGACGTAGACGATGTCGCGATAGCCGCGCTCCAGCAGGTGCCGGGCCATGCGGCCGCCCGCCTCCCGGTGGTCCAGGCCCACGTTCAGGTTCAGGGCCTCGCCCAGTTCCATCACCTCCATCACCGGGCGGTCGCAGCCGGCGAGCAGCTCGCGGCACGCCGGGCTGTGCCTGAGCCCCGCGGTCACCAGGGCCGAGCAGGACCAGCCCAGGAAGGTCCGGACCAGCTGGTGCTCGCGTTCGATGTCGTAGTCGGTGTTGCCGAGCAGGATCTGGTAGCCGGCGGCCTCGAAGGTGGCCTGCAGGCCCTGGATGACCTCGATGAAGACGGCGTTGGCCAGGGAGGGGACGATCACGGCGATGAACCGCGAGCGCGCCGAGGCCAGGCTGCCGGCCACCAGGTTGGGCACGTAGCCGATGCGCTCCATGGCGTCGAGGATGCGCTGGCGGGTCGCCGCGTTGACGCGCTCCGGGTCATTCAGTGCCCGGGAGGCGGTGATGGGGGAGACGCCGGCCAGCTCGGCGACCTGGGAGAGGGTCGGCTGAGCGGAGCCGCGCCGGTGGCGTGAGTTGGGTTTCCGTTTAGACATTGGTCGCACCTTTCGCCCCCGGGCTTGCCGCCCGAATCCCGATCATCTACAACGATGATAGCGCTAACATGATAGCGCTACCAGTCATCATCCATCATTCAGTGGCAATCGACGCCATCTTCAGTGGGGAGTGCCAGGTGAGCCATCCAACCAAGAGCCCGCGTATCGGTGTCATCGGCCTGGGAGCCATGGGCAGGGGCACCGCGCTGGCCATGCATGAGCGCCGGCTGGACGTCACCGGCTGCGATATCGCCGACCAGGCCCGGCAGGCGTTCGAGGCCGAGGGCGGGCGCAGCGTCGCCACGCCGTCGGCACTGGCGGCGTGCGATATCGTGCTGCTGCTGGTGGTCAACGCCGAGCAGGTGGAGGCGGTGCTGTTCGGCGAACAGGGCGTGGCGGGGCGACTGGCGCCGGGGAGCCTGGTCATCCAGTGCGCCACCGTGGCGCCGGCCTTCGCCCGCGACCTCGGCGCCCGTCTCGACGCCATGGGGCTCGCCATGCTCGATGCCCCGGTGAGCGGTGGCGCTGCCAAGGCGCGCCGCGGCGAGCTGTCGGTGATGGCCTCCGGTGCGCCGGCGGCCTTCGAGCAGGCCGCGCCGGTGCTCGACGCCATGGCGGCCACCGTCTATCGGCTGGGCGATGCCGCCGGCGTCGGCTCCAGCATGAAGCTGGTCAACCAGCTGTTGGCCGGCGTGCACATCGCCACCGCCGCCGAGGCCATGGCGCTGGGCATCCGCCTGGGACTCGACCCGCAGACCGTCTATGAGGTGATCACCCACTCGGCGGGCAACTCCTGGATGTTCGAGAACCGCGTGCCGCACATCCTGGCGGGCGACTATACGCCGCTCTCGGCCGTGGACATCTTCGTCAAGGACCTCAACCTGGTGCACGAGACCGGCCGCGAGCTGGCCATGCCCACCCCGGTGGCATCCAGCGCCCTGCAGCAGTTCACCGCGGCCAGGGGCGCCGGCTTCGGCCGCGAGGACGACGCCGCGGTGATCAAGGTCTACCAGCGGCTGTCGGGCATCGCACTGCCCGAGGCCGCCAACGACGTCCACGGAGGTGAGGCATGAGCCTGGTGCTGGGCGCCGTCGCCGATGACTTCACCGGCGCCACCGACCTCGCCAACAACCTGGTGCGCGCCGGCATGCGCTGCGTGCAGACCATCGGCGTGCCCGACGTCGATCTCGACCTCGGCGACGTGGACGCCGTGGTGGTGGCGCTGAAATCCCGCTCCACGCCTGCCGAGCAGGCGGTAGCGGATTCGCTGGCGGCGTTGGCGTGGCTGCAGGGGCAGGGCGCCCGCCAGGTGTTCTTCAAGTACTGCTCCACCTTCGACTCCACCGACGCCGGCAATATCGGCCCGGTGGCCGATGCCTTGCTGGAGCGATCAGGGGGAACGCAGACGGTGATGGTGCCGGCCTTCCCGGCCAACGGCCGCACCGTCTACCAGGGCCACCTCTTCGTCGGCGACCGCCTGCTCAACGACAGCGGCATGCAGCACCATCCGCTCAACCCCATGACCGATGCCGACCTGGTGCGGGTGCTGGGCCGCCAGACGCCGCACCCGGTGGGCCTGGCCGCGCGCCCGGTGTTGGCCCAGGGCGCCGAGGCCACCCGTGCGCACCTGGAAGCGCTGGCCGCCGAGGGCGTGCGCCACGTGATCTGCGACACCCTGGACGAGGGCGACCTGGCCGTGCTGGCCGAGGCATTGGTGGATTATCCGCTGGTCACCGGCGGGTCGGGCCTCGGCCAGGCGCTGCCCGAGCAGTACCGCCGCCGCGGCTGGCTGGCCGAGGTGGCCGAGCCGGGCCGCCTGGCGCCGGCCGCCGGCGGCGCCCTGGTGCTCTCGGGTAGCTGCTCGCGAGCCACCCTGGGCCAGGTGGCGCACTTCCTCGAGCGTCATCCGGGCATCGCCCTGGACCCGCTCGCGCTCGCCGAGGACGACGCCCACCTGGAGGCGGCCCTGGCCTTCGCCCGCGCGCACCTCGCCACCGGCGGCCCGGTGCTGGTCTACGCCTCCGCCGCCCCGGCGCGGGTCAAGGCCGCCCAGGCGGCGCTGGGCGTCGAACGCGCCGGCGAACTGGTCGAACGGGCCCTGGGCCAGCTGGCTCGCACTCTGGTTGATGAGGGCGTGGGGCGCCTGGTGGTAGCCGGCGGCGAGAGCTCCGGCGCCGTGGTCTCGGCGCTGGGCATTCGCCAGCTGCGTATCGGTGACCAGATCGACCCCGGCGTGCCCTGGACCCAGGCGCCGCTGGCCGGCCGCGAGGCGCCGCTGTCGCTGGCGCTCAAGTCGGGCAACTTCGGCGGCGAGGCCTTCTTCTCGCGCGCCTTCGCGGTGCTGGACGAATTGACGGAGGGGAGCACGGCATGAGCGCCCACGACGAGACCCACCTGCGCAAGCGGATCGCACTGACTCCCGAGCAGGTGGCCGAGCTCGAGGCTCGCTTCCCCCGCGACTGACCCGATGCGAACAGGAAACCCACGATGATCCGACTGGCCGCCAACCTGAGCATGCTGTTCACCGAGCACGACTTCCTCGACCGCTTCGCGGCGGCCGCCGAGGCCGGCTTCCGCGGCGTCGAGTACCTGTTTCCCTATGCCCATCCCCCCGAGGCGCTGCGCGCGGCGCTGACCGATGCCGGCCTCGAGCAGGTGCTGTTCAACCTGCCGCCCGGCGACTGGGAGGGCGGCGAGCGGGGCCTGGCCAGCCTGCCGGGGCGCGAGGCGGAGTTCCGCGACTCGGTGGTGGAGGCGCTGCGCTACGCCGAGGCCCTGGGCTGCCCGCGGGTCCACGCCATGGCGGGGCTGCTGCCGGCGGATGCCGATGGCGAGGCGCGAGCCGCCCATCACGCCACTTATGTGGCCAACCTGCGCTTCGCCGCCCGCGAGGCGGCGAAGGCCGGCCGCGAGGTGCTGATCGAGCCCATCAATACTCGCGACATGCCCGGCTTCTTCCTGTCGCGCCAGGCCCAGGCCATGGCGGTACTGGAGGAGGTGGGCGAGCCCAACCTGGGCCTGCAGTTCGACCTCTACCATTGCCAGATCATGGACGGCGACCTGAGCCGCCACCTGGAGCGGCAGTTCGAGGCCATCGGCCATGTACAGATCGCCGGGGTGCCCGAGCGCCACGAGCCGGACGTCGGCGAGGTGCACTACCCGGCGCTGTTCGCACGGCTCGAGGCGCTGGGCTATGCGGGCTGGGTCGGCTGCGAGTACCGACCCGCCGGCGCGACCCGCGCGGGACTCGGCTGGGGGCAGGGTTTCGGGCTCCGACTCTAGGGGCCCGACCCCGCAGCAAACACCACAATGACAACCACAGGAAGCACGACACCATGCATATTGCCATCACCGGCGCGGCCGGCTTCCTCGGCCAGCGCCTGATCCGCCGCCTCCTGGAGCGCGGCGAACTCCAGGGCGAGCCGATCCGCCGGCTGACCCTGATCGACCAGGTCGAGGCCGCCACACCCGCGGTCGCCGGCGTCGAGGTGGACGCCCAGGCGCGCGACATCACCGCCCCCGGCGCCTTCGATGCCATGCTCGACGCCCGGCCCGACGTCATCTACCACCTGGCGGCGGTGGTGAGCTCCGCCGCCGAGGCGGACCTCGACCTGGGCCTGGCCGTCAACTTCGACGCCACCCGGGCCCTGCTCGAGGGCTGCCGTGCCCGTGGGCTCGCCGCCACCCGCCTGGTCATGGCCAGCTCGGTGGCCGCCTACGGCGGCGAGTTGCCCGAAACCCTCGACGACATGACCGCCCTGCAGCCGCAGAACTCCTACGGCACCCAGAAGGCGATGTGCGAGCTGTTGATCAACGACTACAGCCGTCGCGGCCTGGTGGACGGCCTGGTGCTGCGCCTGCCGACCATCGTGATCCGCCCCGGGCGGCCCAATGCCGCGGCCTCCAGCTTCGCCTCCAGCATCCTGCGCGAGCCTCTGGCGGGCGAAGAGGCGATCTGCCCGGTGCCCAGCGACCTGGAGCTGTTCGTGATGTCGCCCGGCCGGGTGGTCGAGGCCCTGGTGCACGGCGCCGAGGTCCCCGGTGAGTGCCTGGGGAGTTTCCGGGCCTTCATGTTGCCGGGCATCACCGTCAGCGTCGCCGGGATGATCGAGACGCTGCGCGAGGTCGCCGGCCAGGCGGCCGCGGAGCGCATCCGCCACGAGCCGGACCCGCGCATCCAGGCCATCGTCGGCAGCTGGCCGACCCGCTTCCACACCCGGCGCGCCGACGCCCTGGGCTTCCCGCGCGACACGGACTTCCGCGAGATCGTCGAGGCGTTCCTGGCCGACTCGGCGAGGTAGGCAGCCACCGTGACCGCCTGGCCGCCGACCCATGCGGCGCTTCTGCGACCATGGTCGTATTTGACAGAGTCAGGTGATTATCATGTCATTATACCAGTTTGCAGTACGCCGACGGCCACGGTCGTCGGTTCCCACCCAGCCGCAAACCCGAGGGGTTACAACAATGACCAAGCGCTTCGCTCGCAACACCCTGCATGCCGCCGTCGCCGGGGTCTCGACCCTGGCCCTGGCCGCCACCAGCCTGGGGGCCCTGGCCGCCCAGTCCGTCACCGTGGGACATACCACGTCCGACAGCTCGCACTACTCGGAGGGCATCGATGCCTTCGCCGCCAAGCTCGAGGAGCTCAGCGGGGGCGAGTTCACCGTGGCGGAGCATCCCTCCAGCGCCCTGGGCGGGGAACGCGCCATGATCGAGGGACTGCAGATCGGCACCATCGACATGGTCGTCACCTCGACCGGTCCGCTGGGCAATTTCGTGCCGGAGACCTATGTGCTCGACCTGCCGTTCCTGTTCGAGGACTACGACCAGGCGCGCTGCGTGCTGGACGGCGAGATCGGCCAGGATCTGCTCGACAGGATGGGCAACCACGACCTGGTGGGCCTGGCCTGGACCGAGAACGGCTTCCGCCACCTGACCAACAGCCAGCGCGACGTCCAGACCCCGGAGGATGCCAGCGGCCTGAAGATCCGCACCATGGAGAACGAGATGCACATGGCGGCCTTCCGCGAGATGGACGTGCATCCCACCCCCATGGCCTTCCCCGAGCTGTTCACCGCCCTGCAGCAGGGCACCGTGGACGGTCAGGAGAACCCCATCTCGGTGATCCTCACCGGCAACCTCTGGGAGGTGCAGGACCGCCTCTCGCTGACCGGCCACGTTTACTCGCCGGCGATCATGCTGGCCTCGCCGATCATGTGGGACGGCCTGAGCGATGAGGAGAAGGGCTGGTTCACCGAAGCCGCCCGTGCCGGGGCCGAGGCCACCCGCGCCATGGTCTCGCGGCTCGAGACCGAAGGGGTCGAGGAGCTCAAGGAGAAGGGCATGACGGTGGTCGAGGACATCGACAAGTCCCAGTTCCAGGAGGCCGTCGAACCCTCCTACCAGGTCTTCACCGACGAGTACGGCAGCGAGATGCTGGAGCGCATCCGCAACAGCAACTGCTGATCGCCCCGACCGCTGGCCCCGGTGCGTCCACCGGGGCCGGCCCCCGCAAGGTGAATGCCATGGTGGAACTCTTCCTGCGCAGCGAGCGCGTGCTGTCCCGAGTGGCCCTGATCGCGGCCGGACTGATGCTGGTCGTCTCGGTGACCACCGGCTTCTATCAGGTGCTGACGCGATTCGTCTTCGATGCGCCCTCGACCTGGTCGGAAGTGGTGGCGCGGTCGTCGATGATCTGGTGCGTCTTCCTCGCCGCCGCCGCCTGTTTCCGCGGTGGCTACATGATGTCCGTGGAGGTCATCTACAAGCTGATCCCCGAGCGCCGCCTGCTCCTGCTCGAGGCGGCGATCGCCCTGGGCTGCCTCATCGCCCTGGCCGTGCTGGTCTACTACGGCACCGCCATGACCTTCCGGGTCCGCAACCAGATGCTCTCGGGCCTGGGGATCTCCATCTCCTGGGTCTATGCGGCCATCCCCATCGGCGCCGGCTTCTCGGTGATAGCGGTGGTGGCCCGCCTGCTGGCCCAGGCCACCGGGCGTGAGACCGTCGGGCTGGCCGACGTCGAGGCCGAGGCGCCGCCCCGGGAGACGACGCCATCGGGTATCGAACCCGCCACGCCGGCGCCATCCGCGACGCTGCCGAACGGCGACGATCCCGCTCAACCGACTCGGAGGTCCGGCCAGTGAATCTCGCCATCGGTCTGTCGCTGATCATCTTCTTCGCCCTCGGCGTGCCCATCGCCGTCTCCATCCTGCTGGCCTCGATCATCGGCATCGAGTTCTTCACGCGCTTCCCGCTGCTGATGGTGCCCCAGCAGATGTTCGTGGGCATCGACAACTTCCCGCTGATGGCGATCCCCTTCTTCATCCTGGCCGGCAACCTGATGGCCGCCGGCGGCATCTCGCAACGCCTGGTGGACCTGGCCAAGTCGCTCGTCGGCGGCCTGCAGGGCGGCCTGGCGATGACCTGCGTGCTGACCTGCATGCTGTTCGCCGCGGTGTCGGGCTCCAGCGTGGCGACCACCTTCGCCATCGGCTCGATCCTGATCCCGGCCATGGTGCGCCACGACTATCCACGGCCGCTGGCGGCCTCCATCCAGGCCTCGTCGTCCGAACTCGGCGTGCTGATTCCGCCGTCGATCCCGCTGATCCTCTACGGGGTCAGCACCGATACCTCCATCGGCCGGCTGTTCATCGCCGGCATCGGCCCGGGGCTGCTGATCGGCGGGGCCCTGCTGGTGTTCCTCTACCTGTTCTGCAAGGTGCGCGGCTACGGCCTGCGCGACCGGGACGACCGGGTGCCCTTCACCGCTGCCTTCCGGCGCGCCTGGGCGGCCATGCTGATGCCGGTGGTGGTGATCGGCGGCATCTATGGTGGGGTCTTCACCCCCACCGAGGCCTCGGCGGTGGCGGTGGTCTATGCGCTGGTCGTCGGCGGCCTGGTCTATCGCGAGCTGGCCTGGTCGGAGCTGTGGCCGATCCTGCGCCAGAGCGTCATGGCCACCGCCACGGTGATGCTGATCATCTCCGCGGCGGCGCTGTTCAGCTTCCTGATCAGCCGCTCCGGGCTGCCGTCCCAGGTGGCCGACTGGGTGAGCCTGGTATTCGAGAGCCCGATCACCTTCCTGCTGGCGGTCAACGTCATGCTGCTGATCATCGGCATGTTCGTCGAGACCTCGGCGGCGATCCTGGTGCTGGCGCCGATCTTCACCCCGATCGCCGTGCAGTACGGCATCGACCCGGTGCATTTCGGGCTGATCATCGTGGTCAACCTGGCGCTGGGCATGTTCACCCCGCCGCTCGGCGTCAACCTGTTCGCCGCCTGTGCGGTGGCCAGGCTGTCCATCGACCAGTTGATCCCCTGGCTGCTGCGCTTCGTGCTGGTCGTGCTCGCCTGCCTGATGGCGATCACCTACATGCCCTGGATCTCGATGGGGCTGGTCGACCTTCTCTACTGACAATGACAAGCACAGGAGTCCTTCACATGGCAGCACCCCCTTCCATGCCCCGCAGCCAGGCACTGATCGGCGGCGACTGGGTGACGACCCAGGCGACCCTGGAGGTCGAGGCGCCGGCACGCGGCGAGGCGATCGCCCGCATTGCGCGCAGCCAGGCGGTGGACGTCGACGCGGCGGTCCAGGCCGCCGGCCAGGCCATCGCCGGCCAACTGGGAAACTGGGCCGACTGGAACGCCCGCCGGCGCAGCGAGTGGCTGCTGGCCTTCGCCGCGGCCATCGAGGCCGACCACGAGCGGCTCGCCGCCCTGGAGTGCGCGGATACCGGCAAGCCGATGACCCAGGCCCGCGGCGACATCACCGCCTGTGCCCGCTACTTCCGCTTCTACGGCGGGGCCGCCGACAAGCTGCACGGCGAGACGATCCCCTTCGAGAACGACTTCGCCGTGATGACCCTGCGCGAGCCCTACGGCGTCTGCGCCCAGATCATCCCCTGGAACTATCCCGCCCAGATCTTCGGGCGCTGCGTGGCGGCGGCCCTGGCGGCCGGCAACACGGTGGTGCTCAAGCCCGCCGAGGACGCCTGCCTGAGCGTGCTGCGCCTCGCCGAGCTGGCCCTGGAGCGGGGGCTGCCGCCCGGCGTGCTCAACGTGGTGCCGGGGCTCGGCGGCGAGGCGGGGGCCGCGCTGTCGGCGCATCCCGCCATCGATCACCTCTCCTTCACCGGCTCGCCGGAGACCGGCACCCGGGTGGCCCAGGCCGCGGCGGTGCATCACGTGCCGGTGACCATGGAACTGGGCGGCAAGTCGCCGCAACTCCTCTTCGCCGATGCCGACCTGGAGGCGGCGCTGCCCTTCGTGGTGCGCGGCATCATCCAGAACGCCGGCCAGACCTGCTCCGCGGGGAGCCGCCTGCTGGTGCAGCGCGATATCGCCGACGAGGTGCTGGAACGCCTGGCCGCGCGGTTCGAGACCCTGCGCTGCGACGCCGGTGAGGCGGATGCCGATTGCGGGGCGCTGATCAACGCCCGGCAGAAGGCCAAGCTGGAGGCGCGCCTGGAGGCGGCCCGCGCCGACGGCATTCGCACCCTGGCCCACGGGCGCCTGGCGGAGGGGGCGCCGGCGGGCGGCCACTACGTGGTGCCCCAACTGCTGACCGACATCCCCGAGGGCCATGCGGTGCTGCGTGAGGAGCTGTTCGGGCCGGTGCTGGCGGTGCAGGTCTTCGCGGACGAGGCCGAGGCCCTGGCCCAGGCCAACGGCACCGACTTCGGCCTCTGCGCGGGCATCTGGACCCGTGACGGCGGCCGCCAGCTGCGCCTGGCCAAGGGCGTGCGCAGCGGCCAGGTGTTCGTCAACAACTACGGGGCCGCGGGTGGCATCGAACTGCCGTTCGGCGGCGTCGGCCGCTCCGGCCACGGCCGCGAGAAGGGCTTCGAGGGCCTGAAGAGCTACACGCGGCTCAAGACGGTGGCGATCCGCCACGGCTGATCCACCCCAACCGGGAGACACCACATGACCCACAAGATCGCGGTACTGGCGGGGGATGGCATCGGACTCGAGGTCGTGCCCCAGGGCCTGAGGGTGCTGGAGGTGGCGGCGCGCCGCTTCGACCTGCCGCTGGAGTTCGAGCACTTCGACTTCGCCAGCTGCGCCTACTACAGGGAGCACGGCGACATGCTGCCGGACGACTGGCACACGACGCTGTCGCGGTTCGATGCCATCTTCTTCGGTGCCGTGGGCTGGCCCGACACCGTACCCGACCACGTCTCGGCCTGGGGCTCGCTGCTCAAGTTCCGGCGCGCTTTCGACCAGTACGTCAACCTGCGGCCGTGCCGGCTGATGCCGGGGATCGAGAGCCCGCTCAAGGGCCGCGAGCCCGGCGACATCGACTTCCTGGTGGTGCGCGAGAACACCGAGGGCGAGTACTCGCGGCTCGGCGGGCGCGCCTTCGAGGGCACCGACCGCGAGGTGGTGTTGCAGGAGACGCTGATGACCCGCACCGGGGTCGACCGGGTGCTGGACTACGCCTTCGAGCTGGCCCGCTCGCGGCCCCGGCAGAAGCTCACCTCGGCCACCAAGTCCAACGGCCTGTCGATCTCGATGCCCTACTGGAACGAGCGGGTGGCGGCGATGCGGGCGAACTACCCCGATGTCGAGGTCGACCAGTACCACATCGACATCCTCACCGCCCACTTCGTACTGCACCCCGACTGGTTCGACGTGGTGGTGGCCAGCAACCTGTTCGGCGACATCCTCTCCGACCTGGGGCCGGCCTGTACCGGCACCATCGGCATCGCCCCCTCGGGCAACATCAATCCCACCCGCGAGTATCCGAGCCTGTTCGAGCCGGTCCACGGCAGCGCCCCGGACATCGCCGGGCAGGGCATCGCCAACCCCATCGGCCAGATCTGGTGCGGCGCCATGATGCTCGAGCACCTCGGCGAGGCCGAGGCCGGCGCGGCGATCGTCGGCGCCATCGAGACGGTGCTCGCCCAGGGCGACCCGGCGGTGCTGACCCCCGACCTCAAGGGCAGCGGCACCACCGAGACCCTGGGGCGGGCTGTTGCCGCGGCCCTGGAGGCCGGCTGAACAACGAATCCATCGACGGGAGAGCTTCCATGAGCAAGCAGTATCGGGTCGGCATGGTCGGCGTGGGGCTGATGGGCCACGGCATCGCCGCGAGCCTGTTGCGCGCCGGCCACCGGCTGAGTTTCCTCGACCACCCCGGCAACCAGCCGGTCGATGACCTGCTGGCGGCCGGCGCGGAGCGCCGGTCGAGTGGCCGGGAGGTCGCCTTGGACGCCGAGGTGGTGATCCTCTGCGTCACCGGCACGCCCCAGGTGGAGAGCGTGCTGTTCGATGCCGGCGGGGTGCTGGAGGGACTGCAGGCCGGCAGTGCGGTCGTCGACTGCTCGACGGCGATTCCGCGCTCCACCGAGGCGATCGCCGGGCGCATCGCCGCGGCCGGCGGCCGGTTCATGGACGCCGCCATGACCCGTACCCCCAAGGAGGCCGCCGAGGGGCGCCTCAACCTGATCGTCGGCGCCGCCGACGAGCTGTTCCGTGACCTGCGGCCACTGCTCGAGAGCTTCTCGGAGCATATCACCCACGGCGGGCCGGTGGGCGCGGGCCACAAGCTCAAGCTGCTGCACAACTATGTGTCGCTGGGCTTCACCGCGGTACTCGCCGAGGCCGCCGCGGCCTCGCGCCGCGCCGGCATCGACGACGCCGTCTTCCTCGAGGTGCTCGGCAACGGCGGTGGCGGTGGGGTGGTGCTGGAGCGCCTGCGCCCCTTCATCGTCGCCGAGGACCCCTCGGGCTTCCGCTTCAGCCTCGCCAACTCCCTCAAGGACGTCGGCTACTACCACGCCATGGCCGAGGACCTGGGCGCGGCCCGCGGCGTCGCCGAGGCCATCGACGCCCTGTATCGCGACATCAACGACTGCGGCCACGGCGAGCGGCTAGTGCCCGAGCTGGTGGCCCTACTGGGCGAGGGAAGCGGGAAGCCGTAAGAGGGAAGAGGGGCGCGAGGGGAGCCCGGCGCCGGCTTGCGCCGGCGCCATTCATTGGGTGTCAATCGAGGTCGGCGTCGCGGATTCGCCCGAAGTAGGCGTCGTCGCCGACCTGGCCGCCCTTGAAGGCGATCTGCAGGCCGTCGAACGCGGGGTCGGCGCTGTGCGCGGTGCACAGCGGCGAGCCCGGCGTCTGCGGCAGCGGCAGGCAGGTGGTCAGCGCCTGGATGCCGAGTTCCTGGATGGCGTGGCTCGAGGTGTCGCCGCCGGCGACCACCACCCGGGTCAGGCGCTGGTCGCGCACCAAGTCGCGCAGCAGGCCGCCCAGCCGTCGACCGATGGCATGCGCGGCGTCGCCGTCGGGCAGGGTCGCCAGGCCGTTCTCTGGCCCCAGCGCGGTGTAGAGCACCACGCTGCGCCCCGCTTCAAGCGCTGCCTGTGCCTGCTCGCGGGCCGTTTCCAGTGCGGCCGCGGCCTGGTGATCGTCGGCCAGCTGCGCCGCATCCACCCGAATGCCTTCAAAGCCGTTCTCTTCGGCCCAGCGAATCTGGCGGGCGGTGGTCTCGGAGCAGCTCCCCGAGACCACGGCGAGGCGCTCCACCGGGCCCGGATCGTCGAAAGTGGGCGCCGCCTCGACCAGCCCCTGGCGGCGCCACTCCGCGAGCAGGGCGTACTCGACCCCCGAGGAGCCGACCACGAAGCCGCCACTCGGCGGCCGGGAGCGCCACAGCTGGCGCCCCACCGCCGCCTGGCTGGCGGGATCCAGCACGTCGTAGAGCAGCGCGGCGTGATTGGCGCGGGCGGCGTCGACCCGGGCATCGACCTCGGCGTCGGCCAGGGTCACCGGGTCGATCAGGCCGATGTCGAGCTCGGTCTGCTCGCCCAGGTGGCGGCGCAGGTCGGCCTCGTGCATCGGCGTCACCGGATGCCGCGCCATGATCGGGTGGCGGTCGATGCGATATACCTCGCCCCGGTAGGCGGCGAACAGCTGGCCGAAGGCGGTGTAGCGGCGCAGTTGCGGCGCGCCGACCACGATCGGCACGCCGTCCTGGTCGTGGAGGCGCCGGCCGATCTCCAGGGCGCGGCCGATGCTGCCGATCCCGGGGGCGCTGTCGAAGGTCGAGCAGGTCTTGTAGTGGCACAACGCCGCGCCGCGCTCGCGCAGCCAGGCCAGCGCCGGGGTCAGGTGGCGCTCCATCCAGGCCGGCGTCTCGCTGCGGCTGGTGCCGGCCAGGCCGATGGCCCGGCAGTGGCGGAAGCGCGCCAGTTGGGCGTCATCGGGGATGGCGGTGAACAGCACGGTATCGACGCCCTGGCCGGCGAGGGCCTCCATGACGTCGGTGGAGCCGGTCAGGTCGTCGCCGTAGTAGGCGATCAGCGGGGCGGTGTCGGTCGGTGTCATCGGCGGAAGGTCTCCAGGGCGCGGGCGAGCTCGCGGTGCTCGCGGGCGTAGGCGTCGACGTCCAGGCCCGCCACGGCGGCCTCCCAGGCCTGGCGCAGGCTCCTCACCCCGGCGCCGATGCCGTCGGGATGGGCCATGATGCCGCCGCCGGCGCAGAAGATCAGGTCGGTGCTGGCGATGGCGGCGTAGGTGTCGGCGGCCTGGTCGGCGGTCTGGCCGGAGGAGAACACCGGCATCACCTGGCAGCCCGAGGCGGGCGGGGCGAACATCGGCGTCAGGCAGGTGCGGGCGCTGGCGATCACGCTGGCGTCGTCCTCGCTGAACTTGTTGCGCAGGCCGTTGACGTGGATGTGGTCGACCCCGGCCAGACGCCACAGCTTCTGGTAGGCCACGAAGCTCATGCCCAGGTGCGGCGAGCGGCTGAACAGCCCCCAGCCGGCGCGGTGGCCGTGCAGCGCCACCCGGCAATGGCGGCGCAGCTGGGTCACCCCGGCGAGGCCGACGGCGTTCAGGGCGACCATCACGCAGCTGCCGCCGGCGGCGACCACATAGTCGTGGTGCTCGCGCATCTCGTCGGCCTCGCCGGTGATGTTGAAGGCGTACATCACCCGGCGCCCGGTGCGCTCGGCGTGCTCGCGGATCACCGGCATCACGGCGTCGACCCGCGCCTTGAGCGGGTTGTGCGGGCCGTTGGCCTGCAGCTCGTCGTCCTTGATGAAGTCGATGCCGCCTTCCACCAGCTCGCGGACCACTTCGGCGGTGGCCGCCGGGGACAGCCCCACGCTGGGCTTGATGATGGTGCCGATCAGCGGCCGCTCGGGGATGCCGGTCAGCTCGCGGGTGCCGGCCACGCCGAACTGCGGGCCGGGGTAGGCCTCGGCGAAGGGCGCCGGCAGCGTCAGGTCGAGCAGCTTGAGCGCCGAGAATTCCTTGAGCTCGAAGAGGTTGCCGGCCACCGTCGCGACCAGGGTGGGCAGCGAGGGCCCGAGGTTGGCGAGCGGCCAGGAGAGGGTGACCCGAGCCCGCCGGTAGACCGGGGTGCCGGCCCCGGCCGGTGGCGCCGGGATCGGCAGCGACGGCGAGTCGAGGCTCTCCAGCGGTTCGATGTGCTCGACCCGCGCGCCGTGTGCCTCGCGCAGCGCGTCGGTCTCGCCGGCCAGGCGGGTGAAGGTGCCGCAGGACTGCTCCCCGGCCATCACCTCGGCGGCGCGCTCCAGCGGGTAGGGGGTCTCGATCAGGTAGCTGGCGAGGATGCGATCGCTCATGGGTCGATCTCTCTCAAGTGAGGCTCAGGTGATGCGGCGGATGCTCTCGGCGATCTCGTCGGGCTCGAAGACGCGCTTCCAGTCGTCGCGCATCAGCATCGGCTTACCGTTCTCGATGGCCTTGTTGCAGGCATCGGAGAAGGCGCCGGGCTGCACGTCGAAGGTCACCGCGCCGAGGATGTTCATGTGGCCGAGCAGGAAGTCGCGGGCGCACTCCTCGGAGACGCCGCGGCGCACCACCTCGTCCATGGCCTCGCGCATCACCGCCAGCAGGGTGGCGCAGACGGTCTCGGAGAGCCCCGGTTCGAGCAGCGCCATCTGCTCGACGCTGACCCGGTGGGAGCGACCCACGGGGGCGTAGATGGTCCGCGCCACCGCCTCGCCCAGGGCGTAGCTTTCCTCCGGGCCCTGCATCAGCGCGCTGACGATGTGCTGGGTGGCCTTGTAGCCGCCGAAGTAGTCGCGCTTGGCCTCGAGCTCGGTCTCGTCGTTGAAGATCGACGGGTGGCAGGGGTGGCTGACGAAGTACACCAGGTCCTCGCGCTCGGGCAGGTGCCCGGCGAAGGGGGCCGCGGCGTCCAGGGTGACGAGCATGCTGCCGCTCTCCATCAGTGGCGAGAGCTGGTGGGAGATCTTGCCGATCAGGGTGTCGGGGACGGCGAGGATGACCACCTCGGCGCCGGGCACCGCCTGCTCGGCGTCGACGCAGTCGATGCCCAGCTCCTCCTCGAGGCGGCTGCGGCCGGCCTCGCTGACCTCGACGTGGCGGACCTCGAACTCCGAGGGCTTCAGGTTGCGGGACAGGCGGAAGCCCATCTTGCCGCCGGCACCGATCAACGCAATGGTGGTCATGTGAATCTTCCTCGCTGCTGGGTGGTGGTTTCGTGGGGAGCGCAGAGTCTCCTTAAGGGGGCATATTGCCGGCCAACTGGTATAATGACATGATAATCACCTGACCCTGTCAAATACGACCATGGTCGCAGGAGCGCTGTCCGGCGGTGTCCGCAATGCGTAAGCTGCGTTCCTGCTGCCCCTGAGGAAGGTCCACGACCCATGAGTGATGCCCTGAAGATCAGCCGTCGCAAGCTGTCCGATGACGTCTTCGATCGGCTCTATGCCATGCTGCTCAAAGGCGATTATGCGCCCGGTGAACACCTGCCGTCGGAGCGCGAACTGATGGAGCTGTTCGGGGTGGGGCGGCCGGCGATCCGCGAGGCGATGCAGTCGCTCGAACGCCTGGGCCTGGTGGCGATCCAGCATGGCCAGCGGCCGCGGGTGACGGCGCCCACCGCCGAGGGGCTGCTGTCGCAGATCGAACTGACGGCCATGCACATGCTGTCGAGCTCGCCGCAGTCGCTGGAGCACCTCAAGGAGGCGCGCGCCTTCTTCGAGCTGGGCATGGTGGCGCGGGCCGCGCGCACGGCCGGCGAGGCGGACATCGCCCGCCTGGAGGAGGCGCTGGAACGCCAGCGTGGCGAGCTGAACCGGGACGCCGGGGCCTTCATCGAGGCCGACATGGCCTTCCATCGGATCATCGCCGAGACCACCGGCAATCCCATCTTCATCGCGGTGAGCCACGCCATGCTCGACTGGCTGGCCCACTTCCATACCGCGATGCTGCACTGGAAGGGCAACGAGCACATCACCCTCGAGGAGCACGAGCGCATCCTCGACGCCATCCGCCGCCACGACGAGGCGGCGGCGGTGGGCGAGATGCGCGCCCACCTCGACCGGGCGCGGGCCCTCTATATGGCGGGGCAGGGCGGCTGAAGGAGCCGGACGACCGCGACCGGTGGCCGGCTCAGGGGTGCAGCAGCAGCTCGGCGGTGACGCAGACGGCGTTGCGGCCGGGGGCCAGGCGCCCCCGGCGATGCGTGCCGTCGATGCCCACCGCGGCCAGTTCGATGTCGGCCCTGCCGCCTGCCAGCCGGCCGTCGAGGATCAGCACCTCGGTGGCGTGGCTGTCCAGGCCGCTGCCGTCGGCGAAGGCGGTGCCGACCAGGCTGCCCAGGCCCGATAGCCGCGCTTCGGTGAGCCCGTAGCGCTCGGCGAGTGCTTCCACGGCCTCGCCCAGGTCCTGGTTGGGCCGCAGGGTGGCCAGCAGGGCGTTGGACGCCGGCGCCGGTTCGCCCGTGCGGTGTGGGGCGAACAGCGAGAAGCGAGTCTCGGCGTCGGGGGTCACCTCCAGCAGGGCGTCCTCCAGCACCAGGCAGGTCGCCTCGGCGTCTTCCGCGAGCCACGACTCGGTGGGCAGCAGGTGGCCCATGGCCCGGGTGCCGTCGGCGCCCTCCCAGAGGCCGTGGCAGTGCAGGAAGGGCGCGCCGTCGCGGCGCCCGACGTGCAGACCGGCGCGGTGCAGCCGCGCCGGGGGTGCCAGCGCGTGGATGGCGCTGTACCAGGCGGCGTGCTCGCCGCTTTTGTCGTCGGCCGGGATGACGTAGCGCAGCGCCGCCAGGGTCGCGTCCGCCAGTTCGAGCCAGGCGGCGCGCGCGCCGCTCTCCTCCAGGGCCGCGACCACGGCGTCGTGCAGCGTCTGGCCGCCGCGCAGCACGAGGCGGCGCGGCGTCACCCGGCAGGGCACCGCTCGGTGACGCTGACGCGCCGGTGGCCCCGGATGCTCGATGCGGCGCATCGCCCCGGTGTGGTGGGCATCGCGGCTCATGTCGCCTCCTCGAGCTCCCCGCGTTCGACGAGCGTCTCGCGGATCAGCTTCTTGGTGATCTTGCCGTAGGCGGACTTGGGCATCGCCTCCCAGAACACATAGTGGCGCGGCAGCTTGTAGCGGGCCAGCTTGCCGTCGAGCCAGGCGGCCAGGGCCTCGGCATCGGGCGTCTCCCCGGGGTAGGGCACGCAGACGGCCAGCCCGACCTCGCCCCACACCGGGTCGGGCACGCCGAGCACCGCCACCTCGGAGATCGCCGGATGGGTGAGCAGCCTCTCCTCGATCTCGCGGGGGTAGATGTTGGAGCCGCCGGAGATGTACATGTCCGAGACCCGGCCGGTGAGGTAGACGAAGCCCTGGTCGTCCATGTGGCCCAGGTCGCCGGTGAGGAACCAGCCGTCGCGGAAGCTCTTGCGGTTGGCCTCGGGGTTGTCGTGGTAGCCGGCGAACACTGCCGGCCCGATCACCGCGATCTCACCGGTCTCGCCCGGGGCGACCTCGCGGCCCTCGGCATCCTGGATCTGCACCTGCATGCCGGTTCGCGCGAAGCCGCAGCTGCCGATCTTCATGCGCGCGTCGTCGACATGGTGGAAGGCCGGCGGCAGCACCGTGATGTTGCCGGTGACCTCGCCGAGGCCGAAGTACTGCACCAGCACCGGGCCGAGCTTCTCCAGCGCCTTCACCTGGTCGGCCCGGTACATGGGGGCGCCGGCATAGATGACGTAGCGCAGCGAGGAATGGTCGTGGGCGTCGACGCTCTCGTGTTCGACGAGCAGCTTGACGATCGTCGGCACGGTGAAGGCGTTGGTGACCCGCCACTTTTCGACCAGCGCCCAGACCTCGTCGGGGTCGAACCGCTCGCCGGCCGGCAGGATCGTCTTGACGCCGTGGGCCACCTGGGCGAGCTGGTGGATGCCGGCGCCGTGGGAGAGTGGCGCGACGACGAGGGAGGCGTCCTCGGGGCCGGTGCCGGGCATCAGGTCGCAGAGGTGGTTGGTGACCACGAAGGCCATCTGGCCGTGGGTCAGCACCGCGGCCTTGGGCCGCCCGGTGGTGCCGGAGGTGAAGAAGAACCAGGCCGGATCGTCGCGCTGCACCGCCACCGCCGGCTGGCGCTGGCCGGCATGGCGGGCCACCAGGGCATCAAAGTCGGGGGCGAAGTCGCACTCGCCGATGGCCACGCAGAAGTCCATCCGGGCCCGGCAGGCCGCGGCATGCTCGGCGAAGGCGGCGCCGCACAGCAGGCCCCGGGCCCCGGAGGACTCCGCCAGCCAGGCGATGTCCTCCGGGGACTGGCGGTAGTTGGCCGGCACCCAGACGGCGCCGGCCCGCCAGCAGGCGAACATCGCCTCGAACATCTGGTGGCAGTTGGCCGACTGCACCAGCAGGCGGTCGCCCTTGCGCACGCCGAACTCCTCCACCAGGGCGTGGGCGAAGGCCTCGGCGCGGGCCTCCATCTCGGCCCAGCGCCAGCGGCGCTCGCCCCACACGAAGCCGATGTCGTCGGGATGGCGCCGGGCGCTCTCGGTGAGCAGGTGGGAGAGGTTCATCACCCGGGTGGAGACCGGCGTGACACCGTTGCTCAGGTCCAGGCTCATGTCACGCGCTCCAGGATCGACACATAGTTGGTCACGGCGGCGCCGCCCATGTTGAAGACGCCGGCGAGGCGCGCCTCGGGGATCTGCATGTCGCCGGCCTCGCCCATCAGCTGCATGGCGGCCATGACGTGCATGGAGACCCCGGTGGCGCCGATGGGGTGGCCCTTGGACTTGAGCCCGCCCGAGGGGTTGACCGGCAGCCTGCCGTCCTTGTGGGTGACGCCCTCGCGGATCACCCGGTGACCCTCGCCGGGGGCGGCGAGCCCCATGGCCTCGTACTCGAGCATCTCGGCGATGGTGAAGCAGTCGTGGGTCTCCACCAGGGAGAGGTCGTCCAGGCCGAGGCCGGCGGCCTCGAGCGCCTGGCGCCAGGCGAGGGCGGCGCCGCGGAACTCCAGCACGTTGCGGCGCGACAGTGCCATGAGGTCGTTGGCCTGGGTGCGGGCGCGGAAGCCGATGGCGCGTTGCAGCTGCGCCGCCGTCTCGGCGTCGGCGACCACCAGGGCGGCGGCGCCGTCGGAGATCAGCGAGCAGTCGGTGCGGCGCAGCGGGCCGGCGACGAGGGGGTTGCGCTCGGAGACGCTGGCACAGAAGTCGACGCCCATGTCCTTGCGCATCTGCGCCCAGGGGTTGGCGACGCCGTTGGCGTGGTTCTTGGCGGCGATCATGGCCAGTTCCCGGGAGCGGTCGCCGTAGCGCTGGAAGTAGCCCTCGGCGATGCGGCCGAACAGGCCGGCGAAGCCGCCCTGGATGTCGGCCTCCTCGCGGTGGTAGCTGGCGCTGAGCAGGATGTCGCCCACCTCGGCGGTGGGGGTGGCGCTCATCTTCTCGGCGCCGACCACCAGGGCGAGGCGGCCGCGGCCCGACTCGATGAAATCCAGCGCCCCGTGCAGCGCGGCGCTGCCCGTGGCACAGGCGTTCTCGTAGCGGGTGGCGGGGGTGTGGGCGAAGCGCTCGTCGCCCATGGCCACCAGGGCGGCCTGGAAGTCCTGGCGCGAGAAGCCGTTGTTGTAGACGCCCACGAAGAGGCCGTCGATGTCCTCGGGGGCCAGCCCGGCGTGGATCAGGGCATCGCCCACCACGCCCTGCATCAGGGTCTGGGTGTCGGGTTCGGGGCGCTTGCCGAAGGGGCCGTGCGCCCAGCCGACGATCTGTGCCTGTGTCACGCGTCACTCCTTCTCTTGTTGGTATGGCGTTGTGCCCTGTGGTGTACAGCGCTTGTCGCCCTCCTACCCTTCCTCGCCCAGCGGCCTTGGCCTCCTAGCCGGGATGGTGCGCCGCATAGTCGCGGGCGAGCTGGGCCTCGATCTCCCGGGCCTCCCGCTCGAGCAGGGGCAGCAGCTCCTGGCTGCGTCGCGGTTCCTGCATGCGGCTCTCGATGGCCGCCAGCGACAGCGCCCCGGCGAGGCTGCCGTCGGGCCAGCGCAGGGCGACGCCGAGCCCCCAGGAGTCGCGGAACACCAGTCCCGGGTTCAGGGCATGGCCCTGGCGGCGGGTCTCGGCGACCAGCTCGCGGAGCCGCTTGGGTGGTAGCAAGGGGTACTCCGCCTCCAGCGTCTCGCGATTCGCCGCCAGGGTCGCCTCGACCTCGGCATCGGAGAGTGCCGCCAGCATGGCCAGCGAGCCGGCGCCCACGCCCAGCGGGTGGTAGGCGCCCGGCATCAGGGCATGGGTGCGGATCGGGTAGGGGCCGTCCTCGCGGTGCAGGCAGAGCGAATGGAGCCCGCGTCGCACGGAGAGGCAGGCGGCGTCCTCGGTGGCCGTGGCCAGGCGTGCCACGTGACGGGTGGCGGTCCTGACCAAGCCATGGCGTTCCGCGGCCCGCAGGCCGAGCAGGTAGGCCTCGGGCCCCAGCCGGTAGCGATGGGTATGGCTACACTGATCGACCATGCCGCCGTTGATCAGGGCCAGCATCAGGCGTCGTACCGTCGGCTTGTTGAGTCCGCTCGCCGTCGTCAGCTCGGCGAGCGACAACCCCTCGCCGGCGTGGCGGCCGATGAGGCTCAGCAGGGTCAGGGCCCGGTCGACGCTCTGGGCCCCCGAGGTCCTGGCGCCGGCGGCGCTGTCGGTTTTCGTGTGTTCCGCAATATGGACCATGGGTCTCTGGCGCTTGATGCGTTGATAACGGGACTTTGCGCTTCACTTTGACTTTAACAGGGGGCTTTGGCAAGTTTCACTTGTCGCCTGAATGCATAGTGGTCCACGATGTGGATCGATAAGAAACCAGGCTCGACCCAACGAGCGCGCCACCAGGAGTACAACACAATGAAATGCCTCGATGTTCGCAAGCTGGCCCTGACCGCCGCCGTGGCCGCGGCGATGGCGGCCGGCACCGCCTCCGCCGAACAACTGCGCCTGTCCCACAACACCGGCGATTCCACCACCTGGCACCAGGGGGCGGAGCGCTTCGCCGAGCTGCTGGCGGAGGCCACCGGCGACGAGTTGAACGTGCGTGTCTTCCCCAACGCCCAGCTCTCCGGCGGCGACCAGATGCGCCAGGCCGAGATGGTGGGCCGTGGCGCCCTGGACCTGCTGGTCACCTCGGCGATCAACGTGACGCCGCTGGTACCGGAGATGGCGGTCTTCTCGCTGCCCTACCTCTATTCCGGTTACGAGCAGGTCGACGCCACCACCCAGGGCGAGCCGGTCGAGCTGCTGGAGGATATCCTCGAGGAGAAGGGCATCGTGGTGCTGGCCTGGGGCGAGAACGGCTTCCGCGAGCTGACCAACAGCGTGGGGCCGATCCGCACCCCCGAGGACATGCAGGGCCTCAACGTGCGGGTGGCTGGCCCCATGTACGTCGACGTAATGAACGCCCTGGGCGCCAACCCGCAGCAGATGCAGTGGACCGAGACCATGACCGCCCTGCAGCAGGGCGTGGTGGACGCCCAGGAGAACCCCATCGGCGCGGTGATCATCCCCCAGCAGGTCTACGAGGTGCAGGACTACCTGACGGCCTGGCACTACTCCTACGATCCCATCTTCCTGGGCATCTCCGAGGAGAAGTGGAACGACTACGACGCCGACACCCAGGCGGCGATCCGCCAGGCGGCGGAGGAGGCCATGGCCTACCAGGTGGAGATTACCCGCGAGAGCACCGCGGAGGGCCTCGACTTCCTGCGCGAGCAGGGCATGGAGATCACCGAGCTCTCCGAGGAGGAGATCGCCGCCTTCCGTGAGGCGACCCGTCCGGCCTTCGACGAGTGGGCCGATAAGGTCGGTCCCGAGATCGTCGCGGCCTTCCAGGAGGCGATCGAGGATTGATCGCCCGATCCCGCGTGCCGGGCCCTGGCCGCTTTCGGGGCCAGGGCCCTCGCCCCACCGGTTCCTCCCAAGGCTGGACCTGACATGAAATTCCTGCTGCGAGAAGCCGAGAAGATCGTCTGTGCGGTGCTCTTCCTGGGCATGACCCTGCTGGGCTTCGCCAATGTGGTGGTGCGCTACGGCACCAACTACTCCCTGGCGGCCACCGAGGAACTGCTGACCAACGGCTTCCTGGTCCTGACCATCTTCGGCGCCGCCATCGCCGCCCGCCGGGGCGAGCACCTGGCGGTCACCCTCGTCTACGATGCGCTGCCCGGCGTCCTGCGCAAGCTGGTGTTCGTGGTCTCCGGGGCGCTGTCCATCGCGCTGCTGGCCCTGTCCGCCTACTTCTCCTGGGAGGTGCTGATGAACCAGTTGGACTCCGGCATGCGCTCCTACGGGCTGGGCCTGCCGGCCTGGTACTACCACGTGGCGGTGCCGTTCGGCTTCGCGCTGATCATCGTCCGCTACCTGCAGCGCCTGGTGGAGGAGGCCAGGAAGGGACCGGCCGCGGACCGGGGGATTCCCGATGTTTGATGCCCTCACCCAGCTCACCGCCGGCACCCAGATGATACTGGTGTTCTTCCTGTTGATGCTGCTGCGCGTGCCGGTGGCCTTCTCGCTGGGGCTCTCCGCCGTCTATGCCATGTGGCACATGGGCTTCGGCCTGGACATGGCCGGCGACCTGATCGCCACCGGCATCACCAAGTTCTCGCTGCTGGCGATCCCCTTCTTCATCCTGGCGGGCACCCTGATGGGCTCGCTGGGCATCGCCGAGCGCATGATCCGCTTCTTTCGCGTGCTGGTCGGCGGACTGCCGGGCGGCATGGGGGTGGTGGGTACCGTGGTCTGCCTGTTCTGGGGGGCGGTCAGCGGCTCGGGGCCCGCCTCGGTGGCGGCGATCGGCCCGATGATCATCAAGGGCATGGAGGAGGACGGCTATCGCCGCACCTACGCGGCGGGCCTGGTGTGTACCGGGGCGGCGCTGTCCATCGTGATTCCACCCTCCATCGGCCTGGTGATCTACGGGGTCATCGCCGAGACCTCCATCTCCAAGCTGTTCCTCGCCGCCATCCTGCCCGGCATCCTGATGGGCCTGATCATGGTGGTGACCCTGCCGCTGGGGCGGATCCCCCGCCACTCGGTGGGGGCGGCGAGCCTGGAGGATTCCCCCAGCCTGAGGGCCATGGGCCTGACGCCCTACCGGGAGCTTCCCTACCGCCGGCGGCTGTGGCGGACCTTCCGCGAGTCCTTCTGGGGCCTGATGACCCCGGTGGTGATCCTCGGCGGCATCTACTCCGGCATCTTCACGCCCACCGAGGCGGCGCTGGTGGCCACCGTCTACGCGCTCTGCGTCGGGGCCCTGGCCTACCGCACCCTGAGCGTGCCCAAGCTCTACGAGGCGCTCGGCGATGCCGCGGCCTCCTCGGCGGTGGTGATGCTGGTGGTGGCCTACGCCAGCCTGTTCGGCTGGGTGGTCACCGTGGACGACCTGGTGGGCACCTACTCCGGCCTGCTGCTGGGGCTGAGCGACAACGAGTGGGTGATCCTGCTGGCGATCATGCTGATCCTGCTGGTGGTGGGGATGTTCATGGACGCCGTCACGGTGATGTTCATCTCGCTGCCGATCTTCCTGCCGGTGGTCCACCAGATGGGCTGGGACCCGGTGTGGTTCGGCGTGCTGATCATGGTGAACCTCTCCATCGGGCTGATCACCCCGCCGGTGGGTATCAACCTCTACGTGGCGGCCAACGTGACTCGGCTGTCCATCGAGCAGGTGGCCAGAGGGGCCCTGCCGTTCATGCTGGTCTGCCTGGTGGGCCTGGCCATCATCGCGGCCTTCCCCGCGCTGTCGCTGATGCTGGTGGACGCGCTGAACTGATTCGACCGACGAGGACCCGGCAATGACGACTTCGACCCCTATCGCCGTGGTGACCGGCGCCGCCCGCGGCATCGGCCTGGCGACGACTCACCTCTTCCTCGAACAGGGCTTCCGGGTGGTGATGGTCGACCGCGATGCTCCCGAGCTGGAGAAGGCGGCGGCCGCGCTGGCCGGCGCCGAACCGTTGGTGTGCGACGTCTCCGAGCCCGATCAGGTGGCGAGCATGGCCGAGGTGCTGACGCGACGCCACGGCCGGGTCGACGCCCTGGTCAACAACGCCGGGGTGGCCGATTTCCGTCCCCTGGCGGGTACCGACTTCGCCATCTGGCGGCGGGTCATGGCGACCAATCTCGACGGCGTCTTCCTCACCTCCCAGGCGCTGCTGCCGTTGCTCGAGGCGGCCCGCGGGGCGATTGTCAACATCGCCTCCATCTCCGGGCTGCGGGCCAGCACGCTGCGGGTCGCCTACGGTACCTCCAAGGCGGCGGTGATCCACCTGACCCAGCAGCAGGCCGCCGAGCTCGGCGAGTACGGCATCCGTGCCAACTGCGTGGCGCCGGGTCCGGTGGATACCAAGCTGGCGCTGGCCGTGCACACCGCCGAGATCCGTGCCGCCTACCACGACGCCATCCCGCTGAACCGCTACGGCTCCGAGCGCGAGATCGCCGAGGTGATCGTCTTCCTGTGTTCCGACAAGGCCTCTTATGTGACCGGGCAGGTGATCGCCGCGGACGGCGGCTTCCAGTCGACCGGGGTCGGCCTGCCGGCCCTGCGGGCGCGATGATCGGCGTGCCTGCGGCTCGGGTGAACCCCTTGCGTACGCTCTCCCGGCGGCAGCAGGGGCTGCTGTTCACCGGTGGCGGGGCGTTGATCATGTCCCCGGATGCCCTGCTCATCAAGCTCGCCGCCCTGCCCGACGCCGAGATCCTGATGTGGCGGGGCTTCCTCTCGGCGCTGGGGTTCCTGCTGATCGCCGTGGTGCGTCACGGCCGCGGGACCCTGGGCGTCTACCGTCGCTGCGGCGGCACGGGCATCGCCGTGGCGCTGCTGTTCAGCCTGACCACCTGCGGCTTCGTGCTGGGCAACCAGTACACCAAGGCCGGCAACGTGCTGATGATCCTGGCCGCCTCGCCGCTGATCGCCGCGCTGCTCTCCCGGCTGATCCTGGGCGAGCGGTTGCCGCGGCGCACCTGGCTGGCCATCGGCGCCTGCATGCTCGGCATCGGCATGATCGTGATCGACGATGCCGGCGTCGGTTCCTGGGTGGGCAACGGCTTCGCGCTGATGGCGGCCACTACCCTCGCCCTCAACTTCACCCTCTGCCGGCGGCGTCCCGGCGTGGACATGAGCCCGATGCTGGTGTTCAACGGCCTGATCGTGGGCAGTGGCGGGGCGCTGGTCCTGCTGCTCGGGGGCGGCGTGCCGTTCCCCGAGCTGGAGCGCTGGCTGCTGGTGGTGCTGCTCTGCCTGGTCATCGTGCCGGCGGGCGTGACCCTGCTGCAGCGTGGCCCCCTCTACCTGCCCGCCGCCGAGGTCGGCCTGCTGCTGCTCCTGGAGGTGGTGGTCGGCACCCTCTGGGCCTGGTGGATCCTCCACGAACAACCCTCGCCGCTGGCCTTCGTGGGGGGTGGCCTGGTGCTGGGCACCCTGGTGGCGAAGGGCCTCTACGACCGGCGGCTGGAGCTGAGGCAGCGCCGCCTCGGTGCCGGGCTCGATCCCTGAAAGGCGCCGCGCCTCAGTTGCCCTGCACCCTGGTGAGGTCGGGCAGCCAGGTGACGATGCCCGGGAAGGCGACCAGGATCACCAGGACCACCAGCAGGGCGCCGTAGTAGGGCAGCATGGCGCGGACCAGCTGCTGCATGGAGACCTTGCCCACGCCGCAGCCGACGTAGAGGCAGGTGCCCACCGGCGGCGTCAGCAGGCCGATGCCCAGCACGAAGGCCATCAGCACCCCGAAGTAGACCGGGTCGATGCCCACCGAGGTGACGATCGGCATGAGCATCGGCGCCATGATCACCATGGCCGGGGTGAGGTCCATCACGAAGCCCACCAGCAGCAGCAGTCCGGCGACGATCAGCAGCAGCAGGAAGGGATCCTGGGTGATCGCCTGCACCTGGGAGACCAGCGTCTGGGGCACCATGTTGATGGTCAGGAACCAGGCGATCACCGTGGCGAACGCCAGCAGCAGCAGCACCATGCCGGTCAGCCGCGCGGTGCGGATCAACATGCCCCACAGCTCGCGGACGTGGAACTCGCGATAGACCACCAGCGAGATGAACAGCGAATAGAGCAGCGCCGCCACGGCCGCCTCGGTGGCGGTGAAGACCCCGGCGATGATCCCGCCGACCACGATCACCGGCAGCACCAGCGCCAACCAGGCGGCCTTGAAGGCCTGCCACAGCACGTCGAGGCGAAACTTGCGGGTCTGCCCGGAGTGCTCGAGGCTGGCCATGATGAAGGTGGTGACCATCAGCGCGAAACCGATCAGGATGCCCGGCACGATGCCGGCGATGAACAGGCGACTGATCGAGGTCTCGGTGACGATCCCGTAGAGGATCAACGGGATCGATGGCGGAATGATGATCCCGATCACCGACGAGACGGTATTGATGGCGGTGGCATGAGGCGCGGTATAGCCCTGCTGCTTCATGGAGGGAATCATCATGGCGCCGGTGGCGGCGGTGTCCGCCACGGCGGAGCCGCTGATGCCGCCGAAGAACATCGAACCGGTGATCGCCACCTGGCCGAGGCCGCCGCGGATGAAGCCCACCAGCGCCCCGGCGAGGTCCATCAGGCGCCGGGCGATGCCGCCGGTACTCATCACCTCGCCGACCAGGATGAAGAAGGGGATGGCGAGCAGCGGGAAGCTGTTGACGCCGCGCACCGACTGCTCGACCAGGATCGACAGCGGCACGCCGGATAGCAGCGCCATGACCAGGGCGGCGATGCCCAGGCCGAAGGCGATCGGCAGGCCGATGATGATGGAGGCGAAGAGGATGCCCAGGAAGATCCACAGCATGGCTTAGTCTCCGCGGTCGGATGAAGAAGGGTCGGGGGAGCGGATCAGGCGCAGGCTCTGCGCGGCCCGCCACAGGGCCACGGCACCGATGACGAGCGCACAGATCACCACCGAGGCGTTGATCAGGTTCCAGGGGACGTCGAGGATGGCGGTGCGCCCGGAGGCCTTGACCATGACGTTGCCGCCGCCCCAGATCATCACCGCCATCAGGCCGGCAATGATTAGATGTTGCAGCATGTAGAGCACATGGGCGCCGCGTGGGGGAAGCTTGCGCACCAGGATATCCACCGCGATGTGTTCGTAGCGCAGGAAGGCCGCCGCGGCGCCGATGAAGATCATCCAGATGAACAGCATGCGGGCCAGTTCGTCGGCCCAGGGCAGCGAGTGATTGAGCAGCGAGCGGCCCACCACGTTGGCCGAGACCGAGACGATCAGGGCCAGCAGGATCACGCCGATCAGGCGCTCCATCCACAGGGTCAGGACGCGGAACAGTGCGGGGCCCCGCCGCGCCTCGGGGTCGATCTCCAGCGGCCGCTGGTTGGGGTCGACCCGATACTCGGCGGGATCGGGCAGGGGGGATGATTCGGTCATCGTACACTCCAGGGCAATGACAGGGGGCCCTGCTGGCCCCCTGTCTCATGCCGGTGGTGGCGGGCGTGGATCAGTCGCTGGTGGTCTCTTCGACGATGGCCTGGATCTCCTCGATCAGGTCCTCGCCGATCTCGGGGGCCCACTCCTCGTAGACCGGCTGCACGGCCTCCTGGAAGGCGGCGATCTGGTCGTCATCGAGGCGGGTGATCTCCATGCCGCGCTCCTCGAGCTGCTTGCGCGACCAGTCGTCGTACTCGGTGGCGAGCTGGATCTCGTACTCGGCGGACTGACGGGCGGCCTCCTGGACCAGCGCCTGGTACTCCTCGTGCAGGCCGTCCCAGGTGCTCTCGGACATCATCAGGATGAACGGCGTGTAGACGTGGCGCGTCTCGGTGCCGTAGTCCTGCACCTCATAGAAGTTGGAAGTCAGGATGGTACTCCAGGGGTTCTCCTGCCCGTCGACCACGCCCTGCTCCATGGCCGAGAACAACTCACCGAAGGCCATGGGGGTGGGGTTGGCGCCAAGCGTCTCCCAGATCGACAGGTGGACGGGGTTCTCCATGGTACGGATCGTCAGCCCGCCGACGTCCATGCCGGCCACGTCCTCCGGGGACTCCACCGGGCGCGCGCTGTTGGAGAGCTGCCGGTAGCCGTTCTCGGAGAAGGCCAGCGCCTTGATGCCGCTGCCGTCGAAGGCGTCGAGCATTTCCTGAGCCACGTCGCTCTGCATCACCTCCACCGCGGCCTCGCGGGTGGGGAACAGGAACGGCAGGTCGAAGACCGCCAGTTCCTCGACATAGCTGGTGGCCGGCGAGGTGGACGGATAGGTCATGTCCAGGGTGCCGGTCTGCAGCATCTCCATCATCTGGACGTCGTCGCCGATCTGGCTGTTGGGGAAGATGTCCACGGTCAGGCGACCGTCGCTGCGCTCCTCGAGGATCTCGGCGAAGTATTCGCTGGAGAGGTACTGCGGCGAGCTTTCCGCCAGGCCGATGCCCAGGCGGAAGTTATGGCTGCCGTGGTCGCCGACCTTGTCACCCTCGATGGCGGGCGGCTCGGAGAGGTCCGGGGTTTCCTGGGCCTGAACGAGGCCGGCGCCCAGGGTGGCGGCCCCGGCGAAGATAAGGGTGTTGCGCAAGAGTGTGCTCATGGAGTTCTCCTTTCCGGTTCCCGGCGATGTCGCGGGGAGGCGTGTTGGCGTTGTTGTGCAGGAATCACTATGGCGGAGTGTATGCTTGTATGACAAGTTTGCGAGGATGAAAAAACATCAACGCTCCCAGGCTTTTTCATGACTCACTTGAGAAGAGGAGCCTCATGGAGGCGCACGCCCACCAGCGACTTCAAGCGCCGCCTGCTGGCCGAGGCGCTGCGCGGTCTGGCCGGGCGCTTCCGGCCGGCCCGAGCCTCAGCGGGGCGGCAGGATCCGCCCCGGGTTCATCAGCCCGTCGGGGTCGAACAGCGCCTTGATGCCCTCCACCAGCTCGCGCTCCACCGGCGACAGCCGCGCCAGGTAGGCGGCCCGCTTGGTGCGGCCGATGCCGTGCTCGGCGCTGAGGCTGCCGCCGAACTCGTCGAGCACCGCGAAGAGCCGCTCCTCCAGCTCGTGCAGGTGATCGCGCTTGTCGGCCTCGGCCATGTCCGGCGGCGGCAGGATATTGAAGTGCAGGTTGCCGTCGCCCACATGGCCGTAGGCGATGATCTCGCAGTTGGGCGACTCGGCCATCACCGCCTCGCCGGCGCGTTCGACGAAGGCGGGGATCGCCGAGATGGGCACCGAGATATCGGTACGCAGGTGCTCGCCGCGCCGCCGCTGGCCCTCCAGCATGCTCTCGCGGAACTGCCAGAGCCGCTGGGCCTGGGTGTCGCTGGACGCCAGCGCGCCGTCCAGCACCAGCCCGCGCTCCATGCCCCGCTCCAGCAGCTGTTCGAGCATGGCGTCCAGGTCCAGGGGGCCGCTGGCGGCCACCTCCATCAGCACATACCAAGGGTAGGCGGTGTCCAGCGGGTCGGCCAGCTCGGGCGTGGCCTCCATGGCCAGCTCCAGGCAGCGCCGCGGAATCAGCTCGAAGGCGGAGAGCAGGTCGCTGCAGTCGCGTCGCGCATGACCGTAGAGGTCGATCACCGCCGCCACCGAGGGCAGGCCGAGCAGCGCCGTGCGGCTCTGGATGTGGCGCGGCGAGAGCCTGAGCACGGCGCCGGTGACGATGCCCAGGGTGCCCTCGCTGCCCAGGAACAGCTGCTTGAGGTCGAGGCCGCGGTTGTCCTTGTGCAGGGCGGTGAGGCCGTTCCAGACGCGGCCGTCGGGCAGCACCACCTCCAGGCCCAGCACCAGTTGGCGCATCATGCCGTGGCGCAGCACGTTGAGGCCGCCGGCGTTGGTGGCGATGTTGCCGCCGATCTGGCAGCTGCCCTGGGCGCCCAGCGACAGCGGGAAGTCACAGTCGTGCTCCAGGGCGGCCTGCTTGACGCTCTCGAGGATGCAGCCGGCGTCCACGGTCATGGTGAAGTTGACCGGGTCGAGGTCGCGCACCCGGTCCAGGCGCTCCAGGCTGATCACCAGCTCGCCGCCGTCGGCGGCGGGCAGGGCGCCGGCCACCAGGCCGCTGTGGCCGCCCTGGGGGGTCATGGCCACGCCGTGCTCGCGACACAGGCGCACCGTCTCGGCCACCTCGGCGGTGGAGGCGGGGCGGGCCACGGCCAGCGGTTCGCCAAGCCGGTCGTCAGCCCAGTCGGCCGTGTAGCGGGCCATGGCCGCGGGATCGCGGAGCAGGCCGCGCTCGCCCAGGCGTTCGCCCAGGGCCTCGAGCAGGGCGTGTCGGTGGGACGGGGTGTTCATCTCAGGCCTCCTCCTGCCAGGCGGCACCCTCAGGATAGCGGTGCCGGGTCAGGGACTCGGGGTGCATGGTGATACTGTAGCCCGGCGCCTCGGGCACCCGGTAGCGGCCGCGCTCGATCACCACCGGGTCGACGAAGTGCTCGTGCAGGTGGTCGACGTACTCCAGCACCCGCCCCTCGAGGCTGCCGGAGACGGCGATGTAGTCGAACAGCGAGATATGCTGGGTGTACTCGCACAGCCCCACGCCGCCGCCGTGGGGGCAGATCGGCACGCCGAACTTGGCGGCCATCAGCGTCACCAGGATCACCTCGTTGAGCCCGCCCAGGCGGGCGGCGTCGAGCTGGCAGTAGTCGATGGCGTCGGCCTGGAGGAACTGCTTGAACATCACCTTGTTGTGGCAGTGCTCGCCGGTCGCCACGCCGATCGGCGCGACGCGGTGGCGGATCTCGGCATGGCCGAGGATGTCGTCGGGGCTGGTGGGCTCCTCGATCCACAACGGGTCGAACTCGGCCAGCCGGCGCATCTTGCTTACCGTCTCGTCCACCTCCCAGACCTGGTTGGCGTCCATCATCAGCACGTTTTCCCGGCCGATCTCCTCGCGCAGCAGGGCGGCGCGGCGGGCGTCCTCGTCGAGGTTGCCGCCGATCTTCTGCTTGAAGTGGGTCCAGCCCTCGGCCAGGGCCTCCCGGGCCAGGCGGCGCACCTTGTCGTCACTGTAGCCGAGCCAGCCCGCCGAGGTGGTGTAGCCAGGATAGCCGTCGCGCTTCATCTCCGCCTCCCGGGCGGCCTTGCCCGCCTCCTGCCGGCGCAGCAGCGCGATGGCCTCCTCCGGGGTCAGGGCGTCGGTGACGAAGCGGAAGTCGAGGCAGCGCACCAGCTGCTCGGGGCTCATGTCCGCCAGCAGCTTCCACACCGGCTTGCCCTCGCGCTTGGCCCACAGGTCCCAGACGGCATTGACGATGGCCGCGGTGGCCAGGTGGATGGCGCCCTTGTCGGGGCCGATCCAGCGCAGCTGGCTGTCGCCGGTGATCTCGCGCCAGAAGGCGCCCATGTTCTCGGTGATGGAGGCCAGGGTGCGCCCCTCGATCAAGGGGGCCAGCGAGCGCACCGCGGTGACCACGATCTCGTTGCCGCGGCCGATGGTGAAGGTGAGGCCATGGCCCTCGGCCCCGCCGTCGTCGACGTGCAGGATCACGTAGCTGGCGGAGTAGTCCGGGGCGGCGTTCATGGCGTCCGAGCCGTCCAGGGAGCGGGAGGTGGGGAAGCGGATATCCTGCACTTCGATATGGGTGATGGTAGTCATCGGTGGCTCCGAAGTGGGGAAGGGGGTGGTTCAACGAGCCGCCAGGTCGCGCATCAGCGCACGGATGCCGTAGGTCCAGGGCGGCAGGGCGTCGCTGCGTCCGACGCGGTTGACCAGGGCGCCCAGCGCCGGGGTAGCGATGGTCACCCGGTCACCGGGGTGGTGGGTGAAGCCCTGGCCCTCGCCGTCGCGGTCCTGGATCGGCGAGAACATGGTGCCCAGGTAGAGCATGACGCCGTCGGGGTATTGGTGGTGGCTGCCGAGGGTCTGGCGCACCAGCTCCAGGGGGTCGCGGCTGATCTCGGCCATGTCGCTCTCGCCCTGCAGCAGGAAGTCGTCGTCCTCGCCCTCGATGCGCAGCGTCACCTGGGCACGGCGCACATCGTCGATGCCGAAGGTCTCGTCGAACAGCCGGATGAAGGGGCCGATGGCGCTGGAGGCGTTGTTGTCCTTGGCCTTGCCCAGCAGCAGGGCGCTGCGCCCCTCGATATCGCGGAGGTTGACGTCGTTGCCGAGCGTCGCCCCCTTGACGCTGCCGCGGCCGTCCACCGCCAGCACGATCTCCGGCTCCGGGTTGTTCCACTGCGATGCCGGGTGCAGGCCCACGCCGGCCCCCAGGCCCACCGAGGAGAGCGGCTGGGCCTTGGTGAAGACCTCGGCGTCGGGGCCGATGCCCACCTCCATGTACTGCGACCAGCCGCCGCGGGCCTGGAGCTCGCGCTTGAGCGCCATGGCCTCCTCGGAGCCCGGCACGATGCGCGACAGGTCGCCGCCGATCAGTGCCTGGAGCTCCTCGCGCAGCCGTGCGGCGCGGCCCGGGTCGCCGCCGGCCTGCTCCTCGATTACCCGCTCCAGCAGGCTCACCGCGAAGGTCACCCCGCAGGCCTTCACCGCCTGGACGTCGCAGGGGGCCAGCAGGTGGGGGGCGCGCTGGGGCTCGGTCAGGGAATTCTCCAGCAGGGTCTCGACGGGACCCAGCGACGGGCCCTCGGCGCCGCGCAGGGCCTCGATCGGGTCGTCGCGCTCCAGCAGGTCGGCCATGGTGGGGCCCAGGTGGGTGATGTCGAGGGCCTGGTCGTCGCGGACCATGAACAGCACCGGGCCGGGGCGGGGCGACTCGCACCAGGCGCGGCCGACCAGCAGGGCGCGGTCGAGGTCCCGGGGCAGGCAGTCGCGGGCGGAAAGGGGTTGCATGATGCCTCCTGGATGGGGCGAGCTGGCGTCTGGCCAGCGTTCGCCTATCATGTTATTGATGTAGTGTTGTATGACAGGTATGCCAATGGCTTCACTCTAGCGCAAGGTACGGCACCGGGTCGATAGTCCGATACCGACGCCGGGGAGCCGGCCATCAGCCCTCAATCAGTGGGAGAGCGCGATGTTCGACGAAGGAAAGGGCCGATACGAGATCGCCATCACCATGGGCGACCCGGCGGGGATCGGCCCGGAGATCATCTGCCGTGCCCTGGCCGCCATGTCGCCAGCCGAGCGCGGGCGCAGCCTGGTGGTGGGGGACCCCGCCATCTATCGCCGCGCCGCGGCACAGATCGATGCCGCGCTGGAGTTCGTGTCCCTGGAGTCGGCCAGGCCCGGCGACGGTGGCGTGGCGGTGGCCGAGGTGGCGGCCGAGAGCGAGATTCCCGACGGCCGTATCAGTGCTGCCGCGGGCGATCTGGCGTTTCGCTGCGTGAAGCGGGCGGTGGAGCTGGTCCAGGCGGGCCGTGCCCGGGTGATCGTCACCGCGCCGCTCAACAAGGCGGCGCTGCACGCCGCCGGCCACTACTACGATGGCCATACCGGCATGCTGGCGGCCCTCACCGGGGCGCCGTCCTCCTTCATGCTGCTGGCCTCGGAGCGCCTCTCCACCCTGCACGTCTCCACCCATGTGTCGCTGCGCGGGGCCATCGAGCGGGTCACCGAGGCGCGCATCGCGGAGACCGTGGCGGTGGGGCACGACCACCTGGTGGCCATGGGCCTCGCCAAGCCGCGCATCGCCGTGGCCGGGCTCAACCCCCACTGCGGCGAGGGCGGCATCTTCGGCGACGAGGACGAGCGCATCATCGCCCCGGCGGTCAGGGCGCTGTGCAGCCGCGGCTATGACGTCCAGGGGCCGATATCCGCCGATACCGTCTTCTATCGCGCCAGCCGCGGCGAGTTCGACCTGGTGGTGGCCCAGTACCACGACCAGGGGCACATCCCGGTCAAGCTGATCGCCTTCGACACCACGGTCAACGTCAGCCTGGGCCTGCCGATCCAGCGCACCTCGGTGGACCACGGCACCGCCTTCGACATCGCCTGGCAGGGTAGGGCGGATGCCACCAACCTGGGGGCGGCCATCGCCTACGCCCGTCGCCTGGCGGAGGGTGCCGGGCCATGAGCCGCTGCCGGGTGGCCATCGTCGCCGACGACCTGACCGGGGCCCTGGACGCCGCCGCCCCCTTCGCCGCCCGGGGCGCCGATACCCGGGTGGTGGTCGCCCTGGAGCGGCTGGAGGCCTGCCTGGCGACCTGGGAGGGCGAGTGGCCGGAGGTGCTCGCCGTGAATACCGAGACGCGCCACCTGGCGGCCGATGCGGCCGCCGCGCGGGTCGCCGAGGCGTCGCGGCGGCTGGCCCGGGTGGCGCCCCGGGTATGGTTCAAGAAGGTCGACTCCACCCTGCGTGGTCGGGTGGTGGCCGAGAGCCTGGCCATGCGCGAGGCCACCGGGCGCCGCCTGCTGGTGGCACCGGCAGTGCCGGCCCAGGGGCGGGTGGTGCGTGACGCCGCGGTGTGGGTGGAGGGCGTGCCGCTGGCCGCGAGCGCCTATGCCGACGATGCCCGCTCGGCGCCGTTGACCGGTCCGCTGGATCGCGCCTTCGCCGCCGCGGGGGTCGTGCTGGGGCGCCACCGCCCCGGGGACGACGCCCTGCCCGATCACGACTGCGTGGCCGATGCCGAAAGTGCCCAGGACCTGGCCCGCCTCTACGATGCCGCCCTGGTCCAGCGCGATGCCTGGTTGATGGTGGGCGCCGCGGGACTGGCCACCGCCATCGCCCAGCGCTGCTTCGGCCGGCTCGGCGCCGCCTCGCTGCCGCTGCAGCGGGTGACCCACCGCCTCTATGCGCTGGGCTCGCGCAGCCCCCGGGCGCTGGAGCAACGCGACCGGCTGCAGGCGGAGGCGCCGTCGCTGCCGGTATGCCATGCCCTGGCCGCTCACCCGCCGGATAGCGTGACGCCGGCTCGATTGCTGGTGCCCGGCGGCGAGGGAGAGGCGCACGATCCGGCGGCGGTGGCCCTGGCCATGGGGCAGCGGGTGGCCGAGGTGCTGGCGACCTGGTCGCCGGAGGCTCGGGGGCTGCTGTTCCTCACCGGAGGCGATACCGCCATGGCGGCCCTGACCCGCCTGGGGGTCGGCTTCATCCGGGTCGAGGCCGAGTGGGCGCCGGGCGTGGCCCTGGGTCGCCTGGATGGCGATCCGCGTCGCCTGGTGATGACCAAGGCCGGCGGCTTCGGGGCGCCGGACCTGTTACAGCGCCTGCACCGCGGCTGCTACTAAAGGCGAATGCCGAAAGCCGGGCCATTGGTTGCGTGGGGCGGCGGGAAGGGCTAGCTTGAAGTTGGTGGTATGATACGTATACAGCCAGACGCTCAGGTAAGCACGCGAGCGCCACCGTTCCCACCACAAGCACAACAAACCCAAGGGTTGTGAGGAGTACAAGATGAGCGACAAGCCTCAACGCCAGTTCACGCTATCCCGGGTGATGACCGCCATGCTGATCGCCGGTGGCGTCAGCCTGGCCGGTGCCGTTCAGGCCGAGGAGCTGAACTTCGCCCACGTCTACGAGACCTCGGAGCCCTACCACGAGTGGGCCCTGTGGGCGGCGGAGCAGATCGAGGAGCGCACCGACGGCCGCTACTCCATCACCGTGCACCCGGCCTCTTCGCTGGGCAAGGAGGCGGACATCAACGAGGGCCTGCAACTGGGCACCGTCGACCTGATCTACACCGGCAACCAGTTCGCCGGGCGCTTCTACGGGCCCATCGGCATCGCCGGCGCGCCCTACATGTTCCGCGACTTCGACCACTGGCAGGCCTACGCCGACAGCGACCTCTTCGACGAGATTTCCCAGGGCTATCAGGACGAGACGGGCAATGTGCCGCTGGCCATGAACTACTATGGGCGCCGCCACGTCACCTCCAACGAGCCGATCGACACCCCCGAGGACATGGAAGACCTGAAGATCCGCACGCCCAACGCGCCCATGTACATGATGTTCCCCGAGGCGGTCGGCGCCAATCCCACCCCCATCGCCTTCGCCGAGGTCTATCTGGCGCTGCAGCAGGGCGTGGTCGACGCCCAGGAGAACCCGCTACCCACCATCAAGGCCAAGGCCTTCCACGAGGTGCAGGACTACATCAACCTGACCGGCCACATCACCGACTCGCTGATCACCATCGCCGGCGGGCCGCTGTGGAACCGCCTCTCCGAGGAGGACCGCGAGATCTTCCGCGAGGTCTACGCCGAGGCCGGCGAGCGCATCACCCAGGACATCCTGCAGGCCGAGGAGGAACTGGTGAGCTGGTTCGAGGAGCAGGGCACCACGGTCAACGAGGTGGACACCGAACCCTTCCGCGAGGCCACGCTGCCCGCCCACAACAGCGACGCCGCCACCTGGGACCAGGAGACCTACGACCGCCTCCAGGCCATCGGCCAGTAACCCCACCTGCCATCGCGGACGTCGCACCACCCCCGGGGCGGGGGTGGTGCGCGGGAGTCTGACATGAACCAATCGGACCGAGACGAGGCGCCCGCCTTCGACTTCCTCGAGGAGGATACCTTCGACGCGCGAGACCATGGCCTCGAGGACTACCTGACCCTGGGGATCTTCTGGCTGCTGGCGCTGGACGTCTTCCTGCAGTTCTTCACCCGCTACGTGCTGGGTAACTCCATCGCCTGGACCGAGGAGATGGCCCGCTACCTGCTGGTGATGGTGGGCTTCATGGGCGGCACCATGGCGGTGCGCAAGGGCTCGCACATCGCCGTGGAGTTCTTCTACCGCTACATGCCGTCCTGGATGGCGCGTACGGCCTCGACGCTGGTGGACCTGGTCAACATCGCCTTCTTCGCCGCCATGGCCTGGATCACCTTCAAGCTGGCCGGCCGCACCACGGCGTTGATGGCGTCCGTGGATATCCCCAAGAGCTACCTCTACTACATCGTGATGCTGGGCTTCCTGCTGATGCTGGCGCGCGCCGTCCAGGTGGCCATTCGCCACTGGCGCAGCGGCACCAGCGAGCTGCTGGGGTCACGGTGACGACGACCGGGAGAGCCTGTCCATGCCCAATACCCTGATCCTGCGGCGGCGCGGGGCCCTGTTGCCACCGATCATCGCGGCGCTCGCCATCCTCGGCTGCATCGCCCTGGCGGTCACCGAGCAGTACCTGCTGTTCCTCTTCGCCGCGCTGTTCACCATGCTGGTGCTCGGCGTGCCCATCGCCGTCAGTCTGGCGGGGTCCTGCCTGATCTATGTGCTGTTGACCGGGCGCGTGCCCGACGTGGTGGTGGTACACCGCATGATCAACGGCGTCGACAGCTTCCCGCTGCTGGCCATCCCCTTCTTCATCCTGGCCGGCAACCTGATGAACAACGGCGGCATCACCACGCGCATCTTCGACTTCGCCAAGGCCCTGATGGGCTGGATGCGCGGCGGCCTGGGCCACGTCAACGTCGGCGCCAGCATCGTCTTCTCCGGCATGTCCGGCGCCGCCGTGGCCGACGCCGGGGGCCTGGGCACCATCGAGATCAAGGCGATGCGCGATGCCGGCTACGATCAGGAGTTCGCGGTGGGCATCACCGCGGCGTCCTCCACCATCGGCCCCATCATCCCGCCCAGCCTGCCCATGGTGATCTACGGCGTGATGGCCTCGGTGTCGGTGGGCCAGCTGTTCGTGGCCGGCCTGATCCCGGGACTGCTGATGGGCGCCGTGCTGATGGTGATGATCACCCTGCTGGCGCGGCGGCGCGGCTATCCCCGCGACGCGGCCTTCGCCCTGTCGGTGCTGGGGCACACCTTCAAACGCGCCTTCCTGTCGCTGCTCACCCCGGTGATCATCGTCGGCGGCATCATGAGCGGCGCCTTCACCCCCACCGAGGCCGCCATCGCCGCCGTCGTCTATGCGCTCTTCCTCGGCGGGGTGGTCTATCGCAGCCTGACCTGGCGGCGCCTGCTCAGGGTCAGCATGGAGACCATCGAGACCACCGCGGTGATCCTGCTGATCGTCGCCGGCGCCTCGATCTTCGCCTGGATCCTGACCAGCAACCAGGTCACCCAGCATGTGGTCGAGCTGCTCGGGCCCTTCGCCGACAACCCGGTCGCCACCCTGATCATCATCAACCTCGTGCTGATCATCGTCGGCTGCTTCATGGAGACCATCGCCGCCATCACCATCCTGGTGCCGGTGCTGTTGCCGCTGGCGATGGGCGTCGGGGTCGACCCGGTGCATTTCGGGGTGATCATGGTCCTCAACCTGATGATCGGGCTGCTGACGCCGCCGGTGGGCATGGTGCTCTACGTGCTCTCGCGGGTGTCGAACATCTCCTTCGAGAAGTGCATGCGCGGGACCCTGCCGTTCCTGGTGCCGCTGGTGATCGCCCTGCTGATGGTGACCTTCATCCCGGCGATCTCCATGTGGTTGCCGACCCTGATATACCGTTGATCATGAGGAAGACCGACCGATGAGTGACGCCTGCCAGGATTTCCGCGTCGAGCGTGGCGAGCTGGAACGTTTCATGCTGGCGGCGCTGGCGCGCGCCGGCGCCGATGCCGTCTCGGCCGAGGCGGTGACCCGGGCGCTGGTGACCGCCTCGCGGATGGGCACCGACAGCCACGGCCTGCGCCTGCTGCCGCACTACATCCGCGCGTTGCAGGGCGGGCGCATCGCGGGGGCGCCCCGGATGCGCTTCCAGCGGCGCCTGCCCGCCACCGGCTACCTGGATGCCGGCGACGGCTTCGGGCACCTGGCCGGCTACACCGCCATGGAGCACGCCGCGGCCATGGCCGACGAGGTGGGCGTGGGCGCCGTGGCGGTGGGCAACTCCTCGCACTTCGGGGCGGCGGGCTGCTACGCCCTGGCCGCCGCCGAGCGTGGCCTGATCGGCCTGACGGTGTGCAACTCCGACCCCTTCGTGCTGCTGCACCAGGGCAGCCGGCCCTTCCACGGGACCAATCCCATCGCCTTCGCCGCCCCGGTGGAGGGCGAGGCGCCCTACCTGCTCGACATGGCCACCAGTTCGATCCCCTGGAACCGGGTCCAGCAGTACGGGGCCATCGGCCGCGAGCTGCCGGACCAGGTGGCCGCCGATGCGGCGGGCGAGGTGACCCGCACCCCGGCGGAGGTGGCGGCGTTGATGCCGCTGGGGGGCAGCGATTTCGGCTTCAAGGGGGCGGGGCTCGGCGGCATGGTGGAGGTGCTCAGCTCGACGCTGGCCGGCATGCTGCACGGCTTCCGCCTGTTGCCCATGGGCGGCCCCGACATGGCGACCCCGCGCGGGGTGGGGCACTTCTGCCTGGCGCTCAGGCCCGATGCCTTCGCCCCGGGCGACCCCTTCCCGGCCTGCCTGCGTGCCTATCTGGACGACCTGCGCGCCCAGCCGGGCCGCGACGGCGCCCGGGTCATGGCGCCCGGGGACCGCGAGTGGGCCTGCCGGGCGCGCCGCGACGCCGAGGGCATCCCGCTGGACAGCGCCAACCAGCGTGCCTACGCCGAACTGGCCGAGGCCCTGGAGGTGCAGGCGTTGCGGCCCCTGGCCTGAGCCGGAGGGGGCTTAAATGCAGTAACATGGCAGCCAACAGCGGGGTAACCAGGAGAACCAGCCCATGTCCCGATACCGGATCGAGCGCAAGACGCTCTCCGAACAGGTCGCCGAGCAGCTCGAGGCGGAGATCCTCGAGGGGCGGCTCGGCGAGAACGACCAGTTACCCTCCGAGCGCGAGCTGATGGAGCAGTTCGGCGTCGGCCGCCCGGCGGTGCGCGAGGCGCTCTTCCACCTTCAGCAGCTGGGCCTGATCGCCATCAACAGCGGCACCCGGGCGCGGGTGATCCGGCCCACCGCCGAGGCGGTGATGGCGCGGCTCTCCGGGGTGACCCGCCAGTTGCTCGCCAAGCCCGACGGCCAGCAGTACTTCCAGGAGGCCCGGGCGCTGTTCGAGATCTCGCTGGCCCGCTACGCGGCGCGCCACGCCAGCGACGAGGACCTGGCACGCCTGCGCGCGGCCCTGCAGGAGAATCGCGACGCCATGGGCGACGAGGCGCGTTTCAAGCGCTCCGACAACGACTTCCACGGCGTGCTGGCGAGCATCGCCCGCAATCCCATCTTCGACGCCATCCATGTGGCGCTCTCCGAGTGGCTCGACGACCGCCGCGCCCAGGTGCTGCAGCAGAAGGACGAGGACAAGGCGGCGCTGGCGGCCCACATCGAGATCGTCGAGGCCCTCGAATCCCGCGACCCGGACGCCGCCGAGGCGGCCATGCGCCGCCACCTGGACCGCCACTACGGCACCTATATGCAGCTCAAGAAGCGCCTCTCCGCCGACTGAGGGGCCTGCGCAGGGGCGTGATTCGATGCTTCGGCGCCGCCGTGCGTCGGGCGCCCCGGTGGAGTTATCGGCCGTTTGGCCGGGCCCGCTCTGCCATCGGCAGCGGGCCGGCTCCATTGTTGGGTCCCGTCTTACAGGGAGACGCCGCGCTTCCAGGGAATGAAGTCGTGCTGGGCCAGCTGCACCGCGCGGGACCGGTAGCGTCCCGAGGCGGCGTCGAGGCACAGCGCCAGCAGGCGTTCCGCCAGCGCGTCGATGCTCGTCTCGCCGCGGATGATGGGGCCGGCATCGAAGTCGATGACGTCGCCCATGCGCCCGGCCAGCTCGCTGTTGCTGGCGATCTTGAGCACCGGGGTGACCGGGTTGCCGGTGGGCGTGCCCAGCCCGGTGGTGAATAGGATCAGGTTGGCGCCGGAGCCGGCCAGCGCCGTGGTGGACTCCACGTCGTTGCCCGGCGAGCAGAGCAGGTTGAGGCCGGCCCGGGTGCGGGGCTCGGTGTAGTCGAGGACGTCGACCACCGGGCTGTCGCCGCCCTTCTTGGCGGCACCGGCGGACTTCATGGCATCGGTGATCAGGCCGTCGCGGATGTTGCCGGGCGAGGGATTCATCGAGAAGTCGGCGCCCACCCGGGCGGCGTGCCGTTGGTAGGCCCCCATCAGGGCCTGGAAGCGCTCGGCCACGGCGTCATCGGTGCAGCGGGCGATCAACTCGTGTTCCACGCCGCACAGCTCGGGGAACTCGCTCAATATGCCGCTGCCGCCCAGCGCCACCAGGCGGTCGACCACCGCGCCCACCAGGGGATTGGCGGAGAGTCCCGAGAAGCCGTCGGAGCCGCCGCACTCCACGCCCAGGGTCAGTGCCGAGAGCGGCGCCGGGGCGCGCTCGACCCGATTGGCCTCGGCCAGGCCGTCGAAGATGGTGGTCAGCGCCTCGCGGATCAGTGCCGACTCGCTGTGGCTGGCCTGCTGCTCCAGGTAGTGCACCGGGCGCAACCCATGGGGATCGCGCTCGGCCACGGCGGCACGCAGCATCTCGATCTGCGCCTTCTGGCAGCCCAGGCTGAGCACCGTGGCGCCGGCCACGTTGGGGTGGCAGATGTAGCCGGCCAGCAGCCGGCACAGCGCCTCGGCGTCGTCGTCGGTGCCGCCGCAGCCCAGGGTATGGGTGAGGAAGCGCACCCCGTCGACGTTGGGGAAGAGCCGCTCGCCGGGTGGCTCGGCCGGCGCCTGGCCGGCGGCGCCGTGGAGCAGCTCGCGGGCCATGCGCTTGTAGTCCCGGAAGGGATCCTCGCCCAGGGCGTCGGCGACGCACTGGCGCAGCACCTCGATGTTGCGGTTCTCGCAGAACACCAGGGGGACCACCAGCCAGACGTTGGCGGTGCCGACGCTGCCGTCGGGGCGGGGGTAGCCGTCGAAGGTGGCGCCCCGGAAGGCCGCCACGTCGGGGGCGCGCCACTCGCCGCGCTGCGCCTGGGGCTCGCTGGTGGCGGTGCTGTGCTCGGTGTTCTCGGTGGTGATGGCCGCGCCCGCGGCGATGGGCCGGGTGGCGCGGCCCACGGTGACGCCGTACATGATCACCGCCTCGCCGGGGGCGAGGTCACGCAGGGCGAACTTGTGCTTGTGACGGACCGCCTCGGCCAGGCGCAGGGGGTGGCCGTCGTCGTCGATCTCGCTGCCGGCGGGCAGGTCCTTGAGGGCGACGCGCACGTTGTCGTCGGCATGCACGCGCAGGCTGGCCAACTGGCCGAGATCACTGGCGATGGTCTGGGGCATGGTCGGCCTCCGCTTCAGCGTGTCCAGGGGAATCGAGTTCGATCATCGCCTTGACCACGCCACTGCCCGGGGCGCACCAGGCGGGCATGCGGCTGGGCAGTTCATCGAGCTCGGCGCGGTGGGTGATCATGGTGCTGGCCGGCAGGCGGCCCGCCTCCATCAGTCGGCACACCTCGTCGAAGTCCTCCCGGGTGGCGTTGCGGCTGGAGAGCAGGGTCATCTCCTTGCGATGGAAGTCGGGGTCGTGGAAGGTGATGTCCGCCTTGACGATGCTGACCAGCACGTAGCGGCCGGCGTGGCCGACCAGGTCGAAGCCCTGCTGCATGGCGGCGGGGTTGCCGGTGGCGTCGAAGACGGCGTCGGCCAGCTCGCCGTCGCTGAGGGCTTCCAGTGCCGCGATGACGTCCTCCTCGGCGGGATTCAGGGTGTGGGCGATGCCCAGCCGTTCGCGGCAGAAGGCCAGACGCTCGGGGTTGGTGTCGACCACCACCACCCGGGCGCCGCGCGCGCGGGCCAGCTGGACCACGCCCATGCCGATGGGGCCGGCCCCGGCCACCACGGCGAGCTCGCCCTCGGCCAGCTCGCTGCGCCGCACGGCGTGGGCGCCGATGGCCTGGCATTCGACCAGGGCCAGTTGGTCCAGGGGCAGGGTCTCGGAGGTCACCAGGTGGTCGGCGGGCACCGCCAGGGTGTCGCACATGCCGCCGTCGCGGTGCACGCCGATCACCTGCATGCGGCGGCAGCAGTTGGTGCGGCCCTGGCGGCAGGCCCGGCACTGTCCGCAGTGCAGGTAGGGGATGACGTAGGCGTTGCGGCCGATCTGCGCCGGGTCGACCCCGTCACCCACCGCCACGATCTCGCCGGCCAGTTCGTGGCCGAGCACCCGCGGGTACTGGAAATAGGGCTGGTTGCCCCCGAAGGCGTGGATATCGGTGCCGCACACCCCGACCCGGCGGATGCGCAGCAGGGCCTCGCCGGGCGCGCAAGTCGGCGCGGCGCGCTCCTCTAGGCTCAGGCGGCCGGGTTCCTGACAGACGACGGTTCGCATGATGGCCTCCGGATCAGCGGCTGGGTTCGGCGACGACGGCCTGCTGCTGCACGCCGAGCCCCTCGATGCCCAGGCGCATGCGTTGGCCGGGCTTCAGGTAGGTCGGCGGCTTCTGGCCCATTCCCACCCCGGGCGGCGTGCCGGTGGAGATGACGTCGCCCGGCTGCAGGCTCATGAAGCGACTCAGGTAGTGGATCAGGAAGGGAACCTGGTAGACCATGGTGCGGGTGCTGCCGTCCTGGTAACGCTGGCCATCCACCTCGAGCCACATGGCCAGGTCGTGCGGGTCGGCGACCTCGTCCGGGGTGACCAGCCAGGGGCCCAGGGGGCCGAAGGTGTCGCAGCCCTTGCCCTTGTCCCAGCTGCCGCTGCGCTCGAGCTGGAACTCGCGCTCGGAGACGTCGTTGACCACGCAGTAGCCGGCCACAAAGTCCATGGCCTCGGCCTCGCTCACGTAGCGGGCCTCCTTGCCGATCACCACGCCGAGCTCCACCTCCCAGTCAGTCTTCTGCGAGTCGCGGGGGATGATGACGTCGTCGTTGGGGCCGCAGATGGCGCTGGTCCACTTGTTGAAGACCACCGGCTCCGGCGGTACCTCGGCGCTGGTCTCGGCGGCGTGATCGGAGTAGTTCAGCCCGATGCAGATGAGCTTGCCGACGCGGCCCACGCAGGGGCCGAGGCGGGTCTCGGCCGGGACCTCCGGCAGGCGCGAGGGGTCGAGCTCGGCCAGCTGGGCCAGGGTCTCGCGGCCCAGGTGGCGGCCGTCGAGGTCGGGCAGGTGGGCCGAGAGGTCGCGGATCACGCCATCGGCGTCGAGCAGGCCGGGTTTCTCGTGGCCCCGGGGGCCGAAACGCAGCAGTTTCATGGGGTCTCCTTCCGATTCAGATCAGCCAGCCGCCGTCGATGACCTGGGCGGTGCCGGTGGTGTAGGCGGACTCGTCCGCGGCGAGATAGGTGGCCAGGGCGGCGATCTCCTCCGGGGTGCCGAGCCGCCCCAGCGGCTGGCGGGCGAGGAAGTCGGCCTGCACCTCGGCCTCCGGGCGCCCCTGCTGGCGGGCCTGGTCGCGGATGCGCTGGCGCAGCGAGGGGGAGTCCACGGTGCCGGGGCAGATGGCGTTGCAGCGGATGCCCCGGTCGATGAAGTCGGCGGCGATCGACTTGGTCAGGCCGAGCACCGCGGCCTTGGTGGTGCCATAGGCGCAGCGATTGGGCACGCCCTTGAGGCTCGAGGCCACCGAGGCCATGTTGATGATGCTGCCGCCGCCGTGGTCGATCATGGCCGGCAGCAGGGCGCGGGTCAGGCGCGCCATGGCGGTGACGTTGAGGGCCAGCGACAACTCCCAGTCGGCGTCCGAGCCGCTGAGCAGGCTGCCCCCGGCCACGAAGCCGGCGCAGTTGAAGAGCACGTCCAGGGGCGGCAGCTCGCCGGCCAGGGCCTCCACGGCCGCGGCGTCGAGCACGTCCAGGCGGTGGGCCTCGATGCCCTCGACGCCTTCCAGGTCGCGCAGCTTGTCGGGATCGATATCGGTGGCGATGACCCGCGCGCCCTCGGCGGCGAAGCGCAGGGCGGTGGCGCGGCCGATGCCCTGGCCGGCGGCGGTGATCAGGGCCGTCTTGTCCTTCAATCGCATGGTGCGGGCTTCCTGGATTGTATCGGGTTGTTGAACGAGGAGCCGTGGCGCATTGGTGGTATGACAGGATGCTAGCCTGATGGTAGGTCAAAGTATGGCCCAAGGCGATAGAACGGGCAATGCGAATCTTGTCGTAATGTTGAACATATGGAAAGATGTGGCATTGTTTGCCGACAGCGTGTTGCCCCCGTGAAAGCCTCCCGATCCCGCCGTCCCAGCGTCGCCGACTTCCTCGCCGAGGCGATCTTCTCCGGCCATTACCAGCCGGGGGACTTCGTGCCCAAGGAGATGGCCCTGGCGGAGCAGTTCGACATCAACCGTTCGGCGGTGCGCAGCGACCTGCGCCAGCTGGTGGACGTGGGCATCATCGAGCGCATCTCGGGGCACGGCTCCAAGGTCCGGGACTACGAGGAGTGGAACATCCTCGATCCCCAGGTCACCGACTGGATCACCCGCTTCGCCTATCCCAACCCACGCATCCAGCGCGAGATCCTGGCCTTCCGCCTGGACGTGGAGCCCTATGTGGCGATGACCGCGGCCCGGCGCGCCAAGGCACGGGACCTGGTGGCCATCGAGGAGGCCTTCGAGGGCATGGGCCAGAACCTGCGCAGCGCCGGCAACTCCGAGGAGCGCAAGCTGCACAGCGATTACGACGTCGCCTTCCACGTCGCCATCTTCAAGGCCACCCACAACATCGTCTGGTCGCAGCTGTCGCACATCCTGCGCCCGTCGATCCAGCTGCTGGTGGCGGAGTCCAATATCAGTGCCACGGACCCCGAGGATAGCCTGGAGCGCCACCGCCGGGTGATGGAGTGCATCCGCACCCGCGATGCCCGTGGCGCCTTCCAGGCCTCCCAGGCGGTGCTGGAGGGCACGGCCGATGCCCTGGGCATCGAGCCGGGCGACGGCCTGCTGGGCGATATGCTGGCGATGCCCGGTCAGGGGTAGGCGGGAGGGCAGACCTCGACGCCGGTGGAGCCAGCTGTTGTCCAGTACCCAACCCGCCTTGCGTTGAGATGGACTGCCATTTTCTCTGATGCCACCAAAGTATCTGTTGAACTATTTTGTCGTATGTTCAACATTCAGTGAGGCTGTAGGGGAATGCATGCTGCCATATTCCTGAATTTGGTGGGCCATCAAGGCGCACGCGGCGATGCTGCATGGCGGGACCCTCGACGCACGCGATGACAGCGGCGATCCGAAAGATCAAGATGACAGGAGAGAAAGTATGACAGAGGATAACCAACGCGTTGGCTTTATCGGCGTCGGCTTTATGGGACATGGCATGGCAAAGAATATCGTCGAGAAGGGGTTTTCGCTGACGGTCATGGCGCACAGGAACCGCACGCCTGTCGAGGACCTGATCAGCCGTGGAGCGAAAGAGGTCGCGACCGCGAAGGACGTGGCAGTCGCTTCCGATATCGTGTTTCTTTGCGTGTCTAGCTCGCGTGAAGTCGAGGCCATCATTCGCGATCCAGGTGGACTTGCTGAAGGCCTTCAGCCCGGATCAATTGTCGTCGACGCCTCCACCTCAGACCCAACTTCCACCTTGACACTGGCTGCAGAACTAGACGCGATGGGCGTCACCCTTGTCGATGCTCCCCTCGGTCGTTCCCCCAAAGAGGCATGGGAAGGCACGCTCGACACCATGGTGGGGTGCGATGCGGACACGTTTGCGAGAATAAAGCCGGTACTGGATAGCTGGGCAGGACGCGTCGTGCATATTGGCGAAGTCGGCGAAGGCCATAAGATGAAGCTCATCAATAACTTCCTCTCTCTCGGCTATGGTGCGCTTTACGCCGAGGCGTTGACCCTCGCACAAAATGTAGGGATAGAGCCTGCCCGTTTCGATAGCGTGATTCGCGGTAGCCGAATGGATTGTGGATTTTATCAAACCTACATGAAGTATGTGCTTGAACGAGATCGCGATGCTCACAGGTTCACATTGCGAAATGGTTTCAAGGATATGCGCTATCTCGATGCCATGGCCAGCGAAGCCAGCATGGCTAACCCTCTTGCCAACGCGGTGAAAAATACTTACGCCTTAGCCGTCAACTCGGGCCACGGTGAGGATTATGTGCCGATGATTTCTGATGTGATCGCCGGATTTAATGCTACGTCCCTGGCCAAGGGAGATGAAGGTTGAGAATTGGCAATCGACATGCTAGGTGCAATACATGGCGTGCCTGGGCAGTCGATGGTGAGGGGCTTGGCCCTGTCTCCGAACGCTATGACGGCATGCCGTTACGACGTCTCAGTTCCCGAATCAAGGCGCTATGGTCCAGCTCGCCATCACCATGCGCGACGAGGTCCTCGAAGAGCTGATTCACCAGTGACCCTACGGGCAATTCGAGATCCAGTTCATCAGCGAGCGACAGGGCCGTGCGGGTGTCCTTCAGTTGCCATTTCGCGGGACCACCTGGCGTGAAATCCTGACGAATCATACGCTGGCCGTGGATGCGCAATATCGTCGAATCGGCAAAGCCACCCAGCAGGGCTTCACGCACTCGGCTGGGGTCGGCTCCGCCCCGCTCCGCCAGCAGAAGGGCTTCGGCGACTGTGGTGATGGTATTGGCAACGATCATCTGATTGGCGAGCTTGGCCAGTTCCCCGCTACCTGCCGGGCCGACATGCACCGACCTGCCGAGACACTCGAAGACGGGCTCAGACATCTCGAAGCCCGCCTTGTCACCCCCGACCATGATCGCCAGGGTGCCGTCGATGGCGCCTTGCTCGCCTCCGGATACCGGTGCATCCAGATAGTGGACGCGCTGTGCCTTGGCCGCTTCGGCCTGGCACTGTGCTGTTTCGACTGGAATCGAGCTCATGACTACGATTGTGCTGCCTGGCTTCATGGCGTCGAGAAGGCGATCTGGACCCAGGAGGATCTCGTCACAGACGGGACCGGAACTGAGCATGACGATGACGATATCGGCTCCGTCAGCAGCCTCGTTGGGCGTGCTCATGATCTCGATACCCAGTGGCGTGAGGGTGCCGGTCTTGCCCGGGGTACGGTTCCAGGCACGCACGCGATGTCCTGCCTCGGCGAGGCGTTTAGCCATTGGTGTGCCCATGATTCCCGTACCGATAAAGCCGATGTTCCGAGAATTGTTCATCTTGATTCCTTCAATCGCTACATGGGGATACCATTCCGACCTGTTCGGCAATACACCGTCAGAAAGCGTCGGTCAGCATTTGGTAAAAGTCCTCTTTCCGAGCAGGTCTCGGATTGGTGGGAGTGGAGTGGTCTTCATAGGCCCACTGGGCAGCCTGATCCAGAATATCTTCGGTCACACCCAGTTTCTCAAGGCGCGTCGGTATGCCGAGTTTCTCATTAAGTTCCTCGAATGCTGCCGCTAGGTCGGTATCAGGGGCAAGGTTCATCACCTGTCGGATACGCTCGTACTTGTCTTTGCAATGACTCTGATTGAATCGCAGAACCACAGGCATGAGCAAGGCATTCAGTGTTCCATGGTGTAGATTCAACTCGTGGAAGCCACCCAGTGCATGCGACAGTGAATGGACTGCACCGAGGCCTTTTTGGAAGGCCATCGCGCCTTCGAGTGCCGCCATCATCATTTCTTGACGAGCTTGCTGATTGTTTCCGTCTTTGACGGCTTCGTGAATGTGACGTGTTGCGCGTCCCAGTCCATCCAAGGCAATGGCATCCGCGGGAGGGTTCTCTTTCGGGCTAAGGAAGGTTTCCACGCAATGTGAAATGGCATCCATACCCGTCGCTGCGGTAAGGAAGGGTGGCAAGCTCAGGGTCAGTTGTGGGTCGCAGATGGCCACAGATGGGATGAGGTGCGGTGAAAGGAATCCTAATTTTCGCTTGTCTCGCATGGAGATGAGTGCCGCACGGCCGACTTCGCTTCCGGTGCCGGCAGTAGTGGGGATTGCGACGAGTGGCAAGGTGCCGGCAGTAATGCGTTGTAATCCTCCTTCGATCAGGGCGTATTGCCGCAAAGGGGGCTTATGTGTCGCCAGCAAGGCCACCCCCTTGGCAAGGTCGATGCTGGAGCCGCCTCCCACAGCTACGATTCCATCGCAGCCATGATCCTCTAGCACTCTGAGTGCGTTCTCTACCGCCGTTTCTGTGGGGTTAGCCGGTGTCTCGTCGAACATCGCCACCTCGGCCGGTAATTTGCTGGCCTCGATGAATTCGTCGACTAGCCCACTGGCTTTCAAACCCTTGTCAGTAACCACTAGGGGGACCTTGACGTCGAGTTGTTCGAGTTCTTCTCCGAGACTTTCGATGGCTCCATGACCAAAACGAATCCGGGTCAAGTAATTGATGACGAATGACATGCTGCTCTCCCTCTATCTGGATGCCGGGCATCGTTGTCTTTCAATCGTTCTTGGATGGATACGGAGTCTCGACGACTGGCGTCAGCGGCCCCTTGTTTGAGAACCAGGACGTCAGGTTATCGATCACCAGTTGGCCCATGGCATTGCGGGTGTGGACCGAACCCGAACCGACATGTGGCAGGAGAACGGCATGGTCCATGTCGGTAAGCGCTTGCGGCACGTTCGGCTCGTCCTCGAACACATCGAGGCCTGCGGTCAGAATCGTTCGGTTCTGGAGTGCGTCGATCAAGGCCGGCTCATCGACGACACTGCCGCGGGCGATGTTGATCAATACACCTTGCGGCCCCAAAGCCTCCAGCACCTGGGCGTCGATCAAATGCTGAGTGCCGGCTCCGCCAGGCGTCGTGACAATCAGAACGTCGGCATCGCTCGCCATGTCGATGAGGGAAGGATAATGGGTGTAGCCTACGCCATGCTTAGGTGTGCGGCTGTGATAGATGACCCGAACGCCGAATGCCTCCAGGCGATGGGCGATGGCGAGTCCGATCCTTCCCAACCCTACCATGCCGATGGTTCGTTCGCGCAGGCTTGCGGTCAAGGGGAATGCCCCCTGCCGCCACTTGCCTTCCCGGACGAAACGGTCGGCCTGTGGGAATTGGCGTAGCGTGGCGATTAGCAGGCCGACGGCCGCATCGGCGACTTCATCGGTCAAGACGTCGGGCGTATTGGTGACGATGACACCCTTTTCCCCTGCATAGGCAGCATCCACGTGATCGTAACCAACACCAAAGCAGGAAATGATTTCAAGCGCTGGTAGTCGATCCAGCAGGGCAGCATTGATGACATGATGGCCGCCATTCGCCAAGCCTCGGATGCGTGGGGCAATAGCGTCCAGATAGGCTTCTGGATCGGATTGTTCCCACAGACGGTGCAGTGTGAACTTTTCATCGAGCTGTTCGATGATCATGTCTCGCAGAGGTACGGGTACAAGAATTTCAGTTTTTTTCACGATGACCCCTCTTGTTCGTCAGTTCACAATTCGCCATGTTGGCAAGCCGACCTGTTACTTTGACGCCAGTAATGTTTCCACCTTTCCGGAAATAGCGCGCAAAAGATTGTTGAATGCCTGCAACATGATTAGTGCGCCACCTATCACCAATGCCATTCTTGGCCAGTAAAGGGTGAAGGCCCCGCTGGGAGTGAGGTCGCCGGCGCCCAACAGTGCTAAACGATAACCGGAAAAAATGATGAGGTAGGCAAAGTAGATCACCAGGATGTTGATGGCGGCAAAAGTGATAGTTTGAAGGCTTTTTGGAAACGCGTTGGCAAAAGTATCTACGCGAATGTGTTGCCATGAACGTATATAAGAGCTGCAAGCAAATAGCACTAGATATGCGAGGGCGTAACTCGTGAGCTCTTCTACCCAGGCGAGTGGTGAGCGAATCAGATACCGCATCACCACCTGTAGCATCAGCAGAATGAAGATAAGGCTTGACAAGAAAATCAGGGTGTACCGTGATGCTCGGTCCACATATCCACAAAACGTATCGAATCTTGCAGCGACGGTTTTAAAGACACTAAAAAGTATCATGAAGCTCTCCCTTAAAGTCCGCCTAGGCCAAGCCATCTAGGTAAGGTTTCACTGATGGCAGGAAACAGGATAACTGATGTCGTGATCGCAATTTCGAGGAGAATGAATGGCCAGATATAGCGTACGATCGATGTCACCGACATTTTTCCAACCAGCGCTGTCATCAGCAAGGTGCCCCCCACGGGCGGCGTCAAGTGTCCGATCCCGAGTGCCATGACGATGATCATCGCCGTATGGATGGAACTGAATCCCGCTTGCGTGGTGAATATCGGTATGACGATGGCGCCGAACAGGAGAACCGCAGTTGTACGGTCGATGAACAGGCCGACGATGAAGAGCATGGCGAGTATAAGGATCGAGATAAGGAACGGGTCAGACGTCAGGTTCAACAGGACCGATGTGATCTCTACCGGAACATGACGGGCTGCCATGACATAGGAGAGTGCGAAGGCCGCGCCGATCAGCATCATCACCGCTCCACTGGTGAGTGCCGTTTCCAGGAATATCTTTGGCAAATCTCGTACCTTGATGCTTCGATAGATGACCACTGTAATAAACATGGCATACGCCGCTGCTACTGCCCCTGCTTCAGTAGGAGAGAAAAATCCACCAAAGATGCCGCCAACCACTACGATGGGGAGTACGAGCGGGCCTGACGCATGTTTCAATGCCACCATTATCGTTCTGAAAGACGCCTTCTGATAAGAGGGTACCCCAAGCTTTCGGATGAGAAAGTATGTCATGGTCATGTAGCAAATGGCGATCAATACCGCCACGCTGAGTCCGGCAGCGAAAAGAGCGCCAATAGAAACGCCGAATGTCGATCCATAGACAATCAGCACTATGCTAGGCGGAATCATCGGCGCCATTGTTCCTGACACGGCGGTAATCGCTCCTGCCAAGCCTTCCGGGTATCCCTCCTTCTTCATCGATGGAATAAAGACTGTGCCCATTGCTGCAATGTCGGCGTAGGCAGACCCGGAAATACCTCCGAAGAAGACACTGGAAAGAATGTTGATCTGGGCAAGTCCTCCCTTGAAATGGCCGACCATTGCCCGGGCAAGTCCGATCAGGCGGTCGGTCAAGCCCCCCTTGGTCATGATGTTGCCGGCCAGAAGAAACATCGGTATTGCCAGCAAGGTGAAGGATGTCATGCCGCCGTAGAAGCGCTGAACTAGGACGATCAGAGCGGAGTCGCGCCCGACATCGACCCAGTGCACAAGACTGGCAAAGATCATCGCCAAAAATACGGGAGCGCCTAAAAAGATAAGGAAAAAAAGAATCCCCAGTAACAGCACAATGACCACGGTGAAATCTCCAGGTTACGCTGTTGTAATAAGCGCCCCTGGCTTGCATAGAGCTTACCAGGGGCTTTTCAGTCATAATGGTGTGGGGTTGGCTTATTGCTGAGTGTAGAAGGAGTTTTCCACTCGGGATACGGTATCGAGAGTTGCCTGCATGAAGTCAGGGTCGGCAACTTCACCGACGAATTCACGGCCCACGGGTTCAGCCAGTTCGCGCCATGCAGCACGCTCTTCGGCGTTTGGTTCTACGACTGTTTTTCCAGCTTCGATAATGCGTGTCAATGCTTTGTTGTCCTCAATGAGTGCATGAGAATTCTGTACATCGATGGCAAGCGAGGAAGCTTCTTCCACAATCCTCTGATATTGTTCAGGCAGACTTTCGAAGAAGCTGTTACTTACAATATAACTGGTAACGTCATACATGTGTGCGGTCAGCGACACATAATCGGCAACTTCGAGCAGCCCGGCATTCCAGGCCGAGTTTAGCCCCCCTTCGGTTGCATCGATGAGCCCCGTCTGAAGGCCGGTATAGCGCTCCGCCGCTGGTAGGGCAACGACCGAGGGGGCGCCGAGCTCAGTCCAGACAGCCTGATGCATCGGAGCTTGCATGGTGCGAATCTTGATGCCTTCGGAATCAAGGTCGGACGGCTCACGGATAGGGCCGCGGGTAGTATAGAGATGGCGGACAGAGTTTTCAGCCGCGCCAAGGAAGCGCAATTGCCCGTTGGTATCGGCCTGGATTTGATCGTTTACCAGAGAGATATACTCGCGGTCCTGGAATACCTTCCAGGCGATATGGCGACCGGCGAAGAGGAAGGGAAGGTTCCACACCTGGGCCGCCGGGAATGCCCCGGCGAGGCCCCCGGCGTTGGGTGTCATGAACTGAAGCTCACCCAGTCGCAACTGGTCCAAGACTTCACGTTCGTCCCCTCCTAGTCCGCCAACGGTAGTGATATTGATCTCCATATCACCATCGGTGGCTACTTCTATGTAATTCTTGAAGGCTTCGGCGGCGGGAAGTTGAAAGTCTACGTTTGAATCAAAGTAGGCAAACGTGGCGGAATATGACTGTGCGAGCACTGTTCCTGTACTTGCCGCTGTGATTCCAAGGATGCATGTGCCACCAACAATGCTTTTTAGTAAGATTTTCTTCATGGAGCCCTCTCCTGTTGTTGTAACCGCGAAATGCAGTCTGCATAAAGATGTTGGAATAGGTCATGCGTCTTGTTCGGCTCGAATTTCCTCCAAGCGTGGCCCTTCAGCCTATCCCAATAGAAATGTAGAACATATGCCTGTATTGTTCAACATATACTTTCGTATGCGGCTTTTTTTTAAGACTCTGATTTAATTACCGAAAATTAGGAAGCGCCGCTGTATTGCCGGATGCTGAGGAGGATCAATGTTTATGAAAGCTGCATCGCAGAAACCAAATCGATTGATTCTTCGGCTATGACGCTGTGTGCTAGTCCTGAGTTGACGATGTGTTGTGCGCCTCAGCGGTAACGGGCGCTAAGGGGCCCGTTACCGCTGGTATCATCGGGTCATCCTTCGCGTTTACCACCATAGAGGCGGCTGAGGTTCAGCGGGTTGCCGTCCTGGAGTGCCTCGGGCAGCAGGCCCGCGGGCAGGTTCTGGTAGCACACCGGGCGCAGGAAGCGCTGGATGGCGGCGCTGCCCACCGAGGTGCTGCGCGCGTCCGAGGTGGCCGGGAAGGGCCCGCCATGGACCATGGCGTGGCAGACCTCGACGCCGGTGGGCCAGCCGTTGGCCAACACCCGCCCGGCCTTGCGCTCGAGCACCGGCAGCAGGGTACGGGCCGCCTCGACGTCGCCGTCGTCCAGCTGCAGGGTGGCGGTGAGCTGACCTTCGAGTCGTTCGGCGATGCGTCGAAGATCCTCCAGGGTGGTGCACTCGACGACCAGGGAGCAGGCGCCGAACACTTCTTCGTGCTGCAGGCTCGCGTCGGCGATGAAGTCGGCTGCCGAGGTGGCAAAGAGGGCCGCTTGGCAATCGTGCGGGCCATCGCCGGCCTGTCCGCGGGCGACTTCCCGTACCTTGGCGTGATTCGACAGCCGTTCCACGCCTTCCTGATAGGCACGATGGGTGGTGGGGGTGAGCATGGTCTGGGCGGCGCTGGCCTTGAGGGCCTCGCCGGTGGCCTTGAGGAAGGCGTCCAGGGCCTCGCCCTTCACCCCGATGATCAGCCCTGGGTTGGTGCAGAACTGGCCGGCCCCCATGGTGAGCGAGCCGACGAAGCCTTCGGCGATGGCCTTGCCGCGTGCCTGGAGCGCTTCGGGCAGCAGGAACACCGGGTTGATGCTGCTCATCTCGGCATAGACGGGGATCGGCTGGGCGCGGTTCTGGGCGATCTCGATCAGCGCGGTGCCCCCGCTGCGCGAGCCGGTGAAGCCCACCGCTTGGATGCGCGGGTCGGCGACCAACGCGGCGCCGACCTCGCGGCCTGAGCCAAACAGCAGGGAAAAGACACCCTCGGGCAGTTGGCACTTGGCCACCGCGGCCTGCACGGCACGACCGACCAGTTCCGATGTGCCGGGGTGGGCGGAGTGCGCCTTGACCACCACCGGGCAGCCGGCGGCCAGCGCCGAGGCGGTATCGCCGCCCGCCACGGAAAAGGCCAGCGGGAAGTTGCTGGGACCGAATACCGCGACGGGCCCCAGGGCCACGTGGCGCTGGCGCAGGTCGACCCGCGGCATGGGTTGCCGATCGGGCAGGGCGGGGTCGAGGCGCACGTCGAGCCATTCGCCGGCGCGCACCACCGAGGCGAACAGCCGCAGCTGGCCGCAGGTGCGGCCGCGCTCGCCTTCCAGGCGGGCCCGGGGCAGGCCGGTCTCGGCCATGGCGCGCTCGATCAGGTCGTCGCCGATCGCCTCGATCTCGCTGGCGATGGCCTCGATGAAGGCGGCGCGCGCTTCCAGTGAGGTCTCGCGGTAGGTGGAAAACGCCGCCTCGGCCAGTTCGCAGGCGCGCTCGACGTTCGCCTTGCTGCCGCCGGCATAGGTGGGGTCCAGCGTCTTGCCGGTGGACGGGTCGACGGCGTTGATGGCAGTGGAGTTGCCGCTGACGGCCTCTTGGCCGATGAGTAGCTTGCCTTCCAATGTCATGGGGAACTCCTGATTATCAGAGTGCATGGATGTCGACGGGGAGGGCGTCCGGTTCCACACCCAGCGGGTTGCGCAGCGGCCGGCCGAACTCGGCCAGGGCGATCTCGAAGCGGTCGCCGTCGCGGGGCTGGACGCCGTCGGCGAAGCTCAGGGTTGCGGTGCCGAAGAAGTGCACGTGGACGTCGCCGGGACGCCGGAAGCCTTCGTACTTGAAGTGGTGGTGCTCCAGGTTGGCCAGGCTATGCGCCATGTTGGCCTCGCCGGTGAGGAAGGGCTTCTCCCACAGCGTCTCGCCGTCGCGCACGATGCGGCTGGTGCCCTCCAGGTGGTCGGGCAACTCGCCGATCAAGAGCTCCGGGCCGAAGCTGCAGGCGCGCAGCTTGGAGTGGGCCAGCCACAGGTAGTTGAAGCGCTCGGTGACGTGGTCGGAGAACTCGTTGCCGATGGCGTAGCCGACCCGCCAGGGCTGGCCGTCGTCGCCGATCACGTAGAGCCCGGCGAGCTCCGGCTCCTCGCCGGCGTCCTCGGCGAAGGCCGGCGAAGGCAGCGCCGCCTCGGGGGCCACCACGCAGTCGCCGTCGCCCTTGTAGAACCACTCCGGCTGGGCGCCCACCTGACCGGGGGCCGGCTTGCCGCCTTCCACGCCCAGCTGGAACATGCGCATGGAATCGGTCAACTCGGCCTCATCGACCTGGGTCTTGGCGTGCATCGCCGAGCGGGTATCGGCGCTGCCCAGGTGGGTCAGGCCGGTGCCGGTCACCAGACAGTGAGCCGGGTCGGGATGGGTCAGCGGCGGCAGCAACTGTCGTTCGTCGACCAGTTGCTGGTAGTCGAGGCGGATCTCGGTCAATGCCGCTTCCACCACTTCGGCGAGCGGGCGGCCGGCGGCGATGGCGCGCCGGGCCAGGGTGTAGGTGTCGGCGTCGAGCAGTCGGACCCGCTCGGCGCTCTCGACCAGGGCGGCGTGAGCCTGGCCCTGATGTTCACATTGAATCAAGCGCATGGGGAGTGTCCTCCGAGTAGGGGGTGCCTGCATCACAGCGGCCAGATCGCCAGTTGTGGCCACATCAGCAGTGCGGCAAGGACGCACAGTTGGATGGCCATGAAAGGCAGCACCGACAAGTAGATGTCCTTGAGGCTGATATCCGGTGGCGCCACGCTCTTCAGGTAGAAGGCGGCAGGGCCGAAGGGCGGCGACAGGAAGGAGACCTGCATGTTCACGGCGAAGAGGATGCCGAACCAGATGGGGTCGTAGCCCAGTTGGGTGACGATGGGCAGGAAGATCGGCAGGGCCAGCATGGCGATGCCGATCCAGTCGAGGAAGAGCCCCAGCACCAGCATGATCGCCATCATCACCAGGATGATCACGATGGGCGCGACCTCGAGGCCCAGAATCATGCCCGACACGAAGCGGTTGCCACCCATCAGATTGTAGACCCCGACCAGGGCCGCGGCGCCGATGCCGATCCAGATGATCATGCCGCAGGTGTTGAGGGTCTGGCCCAGGCTGTGGTGCAGCATGCCGAGGGTGAACTCGCCTCGGACGGCGATGGCGAGCAGTACCCCGAACACGCCCATGGCCGCCGCCTCGGTGACCGAGGCGATCCCCCCGTAGATGGTCCCCAGCACCAGGAAGGCGATCATGCCCGGCAGCAGGATGGCCTTGACGGCATCGAGCTTGCCGGCGAAGGGGTTGTCCTGGGTGGATTCATCCAGGGGTGGACCAAGCGCGGGATTCTTCAGGCAGCGCACCAGCACGTAGGCGATGTAGGAGCCCATCAGGATCACCGCCGGGGTGACGGCCGCGGTGAAGAGTTCGGCGATCGACACGCTGGCGATCAGGCCGTAGATGATCAGCACGATCGACGGCGGCATCATGGTGCCCAGGGCGCCGCCGGCACACACCACGCCGATGGAGAGCCGCTTGTCGTAGCCCAGGCGCAGCATCTGGGGGAGGGCCAGGATGCCCAGCAACACGATCTCGCCGCCGATGATGCCCGACAGCGCGGCGAGAAAGAACGCCACTACGATGGTTTGCACCGCCACGCCACCGGGCAGGCGGCCGGCGAAGACGCGCATGGCGTTGAACAGGTCCTTGGCGATCCCCGAGCGGTCGAGCAGCGAGGCCATCAGCACGAACATGGGCACGGCCACCAGCGAGTACTCGGTGATGAAGCCGTAGATCCGACTGGTGACCAGCGGCAGGGCCGTCTCGCCGAACCAGCCGAAGGTGAAGGCCATGGCCACCAGGCCGGTGATGAAGGCCAGCGGCAGCCCGGTGACCAGCAGCGCGAAGATGGCGCCGACCATGAGCAGCGTTGCGGTTCCGATATCCATCAGCGTGTCTCCTCGGCGGCAGGGCGAGCACGCAGCGACTGGATCAGGTGCAGCAACGCCTGCAGGGTCATCAGCGCCAGGGCGAACAGGATCATGCCCTTGACAAACGCCGGGAACGGCGGGTTCCAGGAGGTCCCGGAACGCTCCAGCTGCCACTCGCCGAGGGGGTTGTGCGAGGCGCCCCAGAACATGTGGAAGGCGGCATAGCTCATGGACACGCAGAAACCCAGGGTCACGAGGTCGTTGAAACGGTCCATCCAGCCCCTGAAGCGGGGGCCGACGCTGTCGTAGAGCACCTTGACGCGGATATGGCTGTTGCGGGCCATCGCCGCCGGCCCGCCCAGAGCGAAGATGACCGCGATCAGGAACACCACCGTCTCGTGAACCCAGGAGGTGGGATTGTTGAAGGCGTAGCGCATGAAAACCTCGACCACACTGATCCCCATGGCCAGCAGCACCAGCCAGGCGGCGCCGCGGCCGCCGCGGGCGATCACGCGGTCGAGGGCGTTACGCTCGGGGGAGACCTCTTCCACCTTCTCGAGGATGTCGGAAAGGTCCTGGGTATCCGGAGCGAGGTCTTGAGTGTCAGACGTTTTTTGCGACATGGCTCGTCTCTGCGCCCATCGCCCGAGGGGGGCCTCGGGCGATGGGTCGGTTGGGGGTGAAGACGCCGGTTCAGAGCAGGTTGCGCGAACGCAGGAAGGCAGTGGCCGAGTCGTAGATCTTCTGGGTCATCGCGTTCTCATCGGCCCATTCCTGCCACTCCTCCTCGGCGGCGGCGCGGAACTTCTTGCGCTCCTCGGCCGGCAGGTCGAAGGGGTGCACCTCGGGGTCATCCTGGAGCTTCTGCAGGGTCTCGATGTCCTGCTGCTTGAGGCGCGCGATCAGGTCGTAGGCCATGCCGTCGAAGGCCGTCTTGAGGGTGATCTGCAGCTCCTCGGGGAGCCCATCCCAGATCTCCTTGTTGATCGACACGGCGATCATCGGCATGGAGTGGAAGCCCGGGTAAAGCGGGTAGGGGGCGAAGGCGTGCAGACCCATGGCGTCGTTGTTGGAGAGCACCGTGGAGTCGGCGGCGTCGATCACGCCCTTCTCCAGGCCGGTGTACACCTCGGAGCCGGGCAGGTTGACCGGCGTGGCGCCGATGCGCTCGAAGATGTTGTAGACCATGCCCTGGGGGGCCCGGATCTTCAGCCCTTCGAAATCCTCGAGGGTCTCGATGGGCACCGTTGAGGGCACGGATTCCAGCGGGAAGGTCGCGGCACCGATCAGCTGCACGCCGTAGGGGTTGACCAACTCGTTGTAGAGGGCCTCGCCCTCGGCGTGCTTCATGAACTCCAGGAAGTCGTAGGGGTTTTGCCAGGCGCCGACGAGGTTACCCAGCATGCCGAAGGCCGGGTCCTGGCCCGAGAAGTAGCTGGGGTCGGTCATATGGCCCTGCAGGATGCCGGAACTGACGGCGGTCAGGGTCTCGGTCGGCCCCACCACGCTGTTGATGGGCATGACTTCGATTTCGACCCGGCCGCCGGTCATGGTGGTGATCTTGTCGGCCCACTCCTGCTTGATCTGGAAGCTGGGTTCACCGGATGTCTCCGAGGCCTGGAACTTCCACTCGTACTCGGCGGCTTGGGCGGTCGACAGCCCCAGCAGCAGGGCGGAGCCGGTGAGCAGGAGGCAGGAGGTGCGCTTGAGCATGGGACTCTCCGTCGGGGTCTGTTGATTGTGGGGTGGCCTGTGCCACGAGGTGACGGGCACAATGTTGAACATTTGCCATATTTGTTCAACATATACTTTCGTATGTGTCGACTTCGAGGGCGTCAAGGGTTACCTTCGTCGCCATCGACCATGCGGGTGCAGGTGTGTCCGGCTGCGCCCCAGGCAAGGAGCAAGAGAGAATGAGCGACCGCAAGCGCCCCCTGCGCAGCGCCGAATGGTTCGGCCGCGCCGACAAGAACGGCTTCATGTACCGCAGCTGGATGAAGAACCAAGGCATCCCCGACCACGAGTTCCAGGGCAAGCCGATCATCGGCATCTGCAACACCTGGTCGGAGCTGACGCCGTGCAACGCGCATTTCCGCAAGATCGCCGAGCACGTCAAGAAGGGCATCCTCGAGGCCGGCGGCTACCCGGTGGAGTTCCCGGTGTTCTCCAACGGCGAGTCCAACCTGCGCCCCACGGCGATGTTCACCCGCAACCTGGCGAGCATGGATGTCGAGGAGGCGATCCGTGGCAATCCCATGGATGCGGTGGTGCTGCTGGTGGGCTGCGACAAGACCACCCCGGCGCTGCTGATGGGGGCCGCGAGCTGTGATATTCCGACGATCGTGGTGACCGGTGGGCCGATGCTCAACGGCAAGCACGAGGGCAAGGACATCGGCTCGGGTACCGTGGTCTGGCAGCTCTCCGAGCAGGTCAAGGCGGGCAAGATCTCGATGCACGACTTCATGGCCGCTGAGGCCGGGATGTCGCGCTCGGCGGGCACCTGCAACACCATGGGCACCGCCTCGACCATGGCCTGCATGGCCGAGTCGCTGGGCGTTTCATTACCGCATAATGCGGCGATTCCGGCGGTGGACTCGCGGCGCTACGTGCTGGCGCACCTGTCCGGCAATCGCATCGTCGAGATGGTCGACGAGGACCTGCGCCTCTCGCAGGTGCTGACCCGCGAGGCCTTCGAGAACGCCATCCGCACCAACGCCGCCATCGGCGGCTCGACCAACGCGGTGATCCACTTGAAGGCCATCGCCGGGCGCATCGGCGTCGACCTGGCGCTGGACGACTGGACGCGCATCGGCCGTGGCACGCCGACCCTCGTCGACCTGCAGCCCTCGGGGCGCTTCCTGATGGAGGAGTTCTACTACGCCGGCGGCCTGCCGGCGGTGCTCAGGCGCCTCGGCGAGGCCGACCGCCTGCCCCACCGGGACGCCCTGACGGTCAACGGCCGGACCCTGTGGGACAACGTCAAGGACGCGCCGCTCTACAATGACGAGGTGATCCGCCCGCTGGACAATCCCCTGCGCGAGGATGGCGGCATGTGCGTGCTGCGCGGCAACCTGGCGCCCCAGGGGGCGGTACTCAAGCCCTCGGCGGCGAGCCCCGAGTTGATGACACACCGCGGCCGGGCGGTGGTGTTCGAGGACTTCGACGACTACAAGGCGCGCATCGACGACCCCGACCTGGAGGTCGACGCCGACAGCATCCTGGTGATGAAGCACTGCGGGCCGCGGGGCTACCACGGCATGGCCGAAGTGGGCAACATGGGGCTGCCGGCCAAGCTGCTCGCGCAGGGTGTCAGCGACATGGTGCGCATTTCCGACGCGCGGATGAGCGGCACCGCCTACGGCACCGTGGTGCTGCACGTGGCGCCGGAGGCCGCCGCCGGCGGCCCGCTGGCGGCGGTGCGCGACGGCGACTGGATCGCGCTCGACTGCGACGCCGGGCGGTTGCAGCTGGAGGTCGACGACGCCGAGCTCGCCGCGCGGCTGGCGGAACACGACCCCACCGAGCGGTCGCGGCGGATCGCCAGCGACGGCGGCTATCGGCAGCTGTACATCGAGCACGTGCTGCAGGCGGACCAGGGCTGCGACTTCGACTTCCTGGTGGGCTGCCGGGGTGCCGAGGTGCCGCGCCATTCACACTGAGAGCGGAGGTTCACCATGACCCCACGACCGCGCATCACGCCCGACCAGCTGCGCTCGCGCGACTGGTTCGACAACCCCGACCACCCCGGCACCACGGCGCTGTGCATCGAGCGCTACATGAACCAGGGCATCACCCTGGAGGAGCTCACCAGCGGCAAGCCGATCATCGGCATCTGCCAGTCGGGATCCGATCTCACGCCCTGCAACCGCCACCATGTGGAACTCGCCAAGCGGGTCAAGGACGGCATCCGCGCCGCCGGCGGGGTGCCCTTCGAGTTCCCCATGCACCCCATCCACGAGAACGTGCGCCGGCCCACCGCGGCGCTCGATCGCAACCTCGCCTACCTGGGCCTGGTGGAGGTGCTGCACGGCTATCCGCTGGACGGCGTGGTGCTGACCACCGGCTGCGACAAGACCACCCCGGCGGCGTTGATGGCCGCGGCCACCGTGAACATCCCGGCCATCGTGTTCTCCGGCGGGCCCATGCTCAACGGCTGGCACGGCGCCGAGCGGGTGGGTTCCGGGACCATCGTCTGGGAGATGCGCAAGCGGCTCGCCGCCGGCGACATCGACTACGCCGAGTTTCTGTCGCGGATCACCGAATCCGCCCCCTCGGTGGGCCACTGCAACACCATGGGCACCGCCTCGACCATGAACTCCATGGCCGAGGCACTGGGCATGAGCCTGCCCGGCTCGGCGATGATCCCCGGCCCCTACAAGGAGCGTGGCCTGGTCGCCTACCAGACCGGCGAACGGGTCGTCGAGATGGTCTGGGAGGACCTGCGGCCCGGCGACATCCTCACCCGAGAGGCCTTCGAGAACGCCATCGTCACCTGCTCGGCGCTGGGCGGCTCCTCCAACGCGCCCATCCATGTCAACGCCATCGCCCGCCACGCCGGCGTCGAGCTCGACAACGACGACTGGCAGCGCCTGGGCCACGAGGTCCCGCTGCTGGCCAACGTGATGCCCGCCGGCGCCTACCTCGGCGAGGAGTTCCATCGCGCCGGTGGCGTGCCGGCGGTGATGCACGAGCTACTCGGGGCGGGGAAGCTCCACGGCGCGGCGCCGACCGTCAACGGCAAGATGTTGGCCGACAACCTGGTCGATCGCGAGACCCGGGACGCCGAGGTGATCCGCCGCTACGTCAACCCGCTGGTGGAGCACGCCGGCTTCCTCAACCTCAAGGGCAACCTCTTCGACTCGGCGCTGATGAAGACCAGCGTGATCTCCGCCGACTTTCGCGCGCGCTTCCTCGAGGATCCGGACGACCCCGACGCCTTCGAGGGCAGGGTGGCGGTGTTCGACGGCGCCGAGGACTACCATGCGCGCATCGACGACCCTCAGCTTGCCATCGACGAGCGCACCATCCTGGTGATGCGCGGCGCCGGCCCGGTGGGCCACCCCGGCGGCGCCGAGGTGGTCAATATGCAGCCGCCCGAGGCGCTGATTCGTGCCGGTATCGAATCCCTGCCGTGCCTGGGCGATGGCCGCCAGTCGGGCACCTCGGGCTCGCCGTCGATCCTCAACGCCGCGCCGGAGGCGGCCACCGGCGGGCCGCTGGCGCTGCTCGAGAGCGGCGACCGGCTGCGCGTGGACCTCGGGCGGTGCGAGGTGCGGCTGCTGATCGACGACGCCGAGCTCGAGGCCCGCCGCCGGAGGCTGGAGGCGAGCGGCGGCTATCGCTACCCGGGCCACCAGACGCCCTGGCAGGAGATCCAGCGCTCGCTGGTCGAGCCGCTGGATCGCGGCATGACCCTGGAGGGCGCGACCCGGTATCGCGACGTGGCACGCAAGAGCCCGCCGCGGGACAATCACTGAGGCACCACGCCTCCCTCCCGTCCCTCGACGAGGCTCCCGCCAGCGACGCCTCCTGCCTGACGATCGCCGTCGGGTGCAGCCTGCCCGCCCCGGGCAGGCGATAATCCCCTCGAACCCGCCGTCCCTCCCCAGCCGTTCGATTCCCCGGCCACCCGGGGAATCCCTCGTCTATCCTTCTACCAAAGTCTAGGCGAATGTTTGTTGTTGCCATACTACCATACTAGTCATATCAGTCATGGAGGCCCGGCCTCCCTGTCCATCGAATCGGGGCGAGCATCATGAACACGACCTTGCAGGCGCTATGGCAGGAGACGCGCGGCGGCGACTCGGTTCGTCAGCGGCTCTATCAGGTGTTGCGTCAGTCGATCATCCGCATGGTGCTGGTGCCGGGGCAGGCGTTGTCGGAGAAGGAGATCGCCGAGACCGTCTCGGTGAGCCGACAGCCGGTGCGCGAGGCCTTCATCCGGCTCTCCGAGGCCGGCCTGGTGGAGGTGCGCCCCCAGCGCGGCACCTATGTGGTGAAGATCTCGCAGCGGGCGGTGCTCGAGGCGCGCTTCGTGCGCGAGGCCATCGAGGTGGCGGTGGTGCGGCGGGCGGCCAGCCAGGGCGTGTCGGCGGCCACCCTGACAGAGCTTCACGACCTGCTGGAGCGCCAGCGGCGCTGCATCGAGCCTCACGACCATGACCGCTTCTACCACCTCGATGAGATCTTCCATCGCACCCTGTCGCTGGGGGTGGAACAGCAGGCCGCCTGGAAGGTGGTCGAGGAGGTACGGGCGCAGCTCGACCGGGTGCGCTACCTCAGCGTACCCGATACCACCCCCATCGCCCGGCTCATCGACCAACACGCCGCCATCGTCACGGCCATCGAGCATCGCGACGCGCAGGCGGCCGATGAGGCCATGCGCCAGCACCTGCGCGAGATCCTCGCTTCCCTGCCCGACCTGGTGCGCCGCTTCCCCGAGATGTTCGAAACCCAGCAGACCCAGACCCAGTCACTCGTCGAGGAGGCGAGCCTATGAAGATCGAACGCGCCTATACCATCGTCACCTCCCCGGGGCGCAACTTCGTGACCCTCAAGATCGTCACCGACGAGGGCGTCTACGGCATCGGTGACGCCACCCTCAACGGCCGCGAGATGGCCGTGGTGGCCTATCTCGAGGAGCACGTGATCCCGGCGCTGATCGGCCGCGATCCGCAGCGCATCGAGGACATCTGGCACTACCTCTACCGGGGCGCCTACTGGCGCCGCGGCCCGGTAACCATGAGTGCCATCGCCGCGGTGGACCTGGCGCTGTGGGACATCAAGGCCAAGCTGGCCGGCATGCCGCTCTACCAACTGCTGGGCGGCAAGAGCCGCGAGCGGGTGATGACCTATGCCCACTGCACCGGCAAGGACATCGACGCCTGTCTCGAGGAGGTCGAGACACACGTCAAGCTCGGCTATCGCGCCGTGCGGGTGCAGGCCGGCGTGCCCGGCATCCCCACCATCTATGGGGTCGCCAAGCGCGAGGGGGAACGCTATGAACCGGCGGACTCCGAGCTGCCCGCCGAGCACGTCTGGAGCACCGAGAAGTACCTCAATCACGTGCCCAAGCTGTTCGCCGCGGTGCGCGAGCGCTTCGGTGACGACCTGCACGTGCTGCATGACGTCCATCACCGGCTGACGCCCATCGAGGCGGCGCGCCTGGGCAAGGCGGTCGAGCCCTACCACCTGTTCTGGCTGGAGGATTGCGTGCCGGCCGAGAACCAGGAGGGCTTCCGGCTGATTCGCCAGCACACCACCACGCCGCTGGCGGTGGGCGAGGTGTTCAACTCGATCCACGACTACCGGGAGCTGCTCGAGAACCAGTGGATCGACTACATCCGTACGCCGCTCTCCCACGGTGGCGGCATCACCCACCTGCGGCGCCTCGCCGACCTGGCCGGTCTCTATCACGTGCGCACCGGCTTCCACGGTCCCACCGACCTGTCGCCGGTGTGCCTGGGGGCGGCCATCCACTTCGACACCTGGGTGCCCAACTTCGGCATCCAGGAGCATATGCCCCATACCGGGGAGACCGACGCGGTCTTCCCCCACGACTACCGCTTCGAGGACGGCCACTTCCTCGTCGGCGAGGCGCCGGGACACGGCGTCGACATCGATGAGGAGCTGGCGAAGCAGTATCCCTACAAGCGTGCCAGCCTGCCGGTCAACCGGCTGGAAGACGGCACCCTGTGGCACTGGTGAGGAGAGAGTTCATGAAGGCATTCCAAGTCAACGCGCCGCTCGACTACCGCCTGGCCGAGGTCGAGGCGCCGCGCGCCGCTCCCGGTGAGGCGCTGGTACGTGTCGCCTTCGCCGGCATCTGCGGCTCGGACATGCACATCATCCACGGCGACAACGCCTTCGTGCGATTCCCGCGCATCACCGGCCATGAATTCGCCGGCGTGGTCGAGGCCGTGGGCGAGGGCGTCGAGGACATTGCCGTGGGCGATCGCGTCTGCATCGATCCGGTGATCAGCTGCGGCCACTGCTACCCTTGCCGCATCGGCCGGCCCAACGTCTGTACCGCCCTGGAGGTGATCGGGGTACACCGCGACGGCGGCTTCGAGGAGCGCGTCGCCGTGCCGGCGGCCAACCTGCATCACCTGCCGGAGCACCTGGGGCTGGACGCCGCCGCCCTGGTGGAGCCCTACACCATCGCCGCCAATGTCCTCGATCGCATGCAACCCCACCCGGGCGACCGCCTGCTGGTGTTCGGCGCCGGGGTGATCGGCCTGACCATCCTGCAGATGGCCCGGGCCAAGGGCATCGAGGAGGTGATCGTCACCGACGTCATCGACGAGCGCCTGGCGGTGGCGCAGGAGCTCGGCGCGCGCCATGTCCTCAACGGCCGCGACCGGGACGTCGAACAGGCGGTCCTCGAGCTGACCGAGGGCGAGGGCGTACCGCTGATCGCCGACGCCGCCTGCGTGCCGGCGCTGCTGCCGCAGATGCTGCGCCTGGCCTCGCCGGCCGGTCGCATCGGCCTGCTGGGCTTCAGTCCCGCGCCCAGCGACCTGGTGCAACTCGAGGTGATCAAGAAGGAGCTGACCCTGGTGGGGTCGCGCCTCAACAACCGCAAGTTTCCGGAGGTGCTCGAGCTGATGGCCGCCGGCCGTCTCGATCCCCTGGCGCTGGTCAGTCACCGGCTGCCGTTCGACGAGATGCCGGATGGCATCGAGATCCTCGATCACCATCCCGAGCAGGCCCGCAAGGTGCTGATCCAGATCGGCGCCTGAGGGGTACGCCAACCCAGGCACCACCACAACGCACAACAGCAACGTGCAGGAGTTCAACCATGATGAAACAGCTCTTCACCGGCGCCGTCCTCGGGGCGGCCCTGATCGGCGGCCAGGCGGCCCTGGCAGCGGACTTCACGCTGAAATTCGGTCACCTGGCCAACGAGGAGAACATCTGGCACCAGGCCGCGGTGAAGTTCAAGGAGGAGGTGGAAGCCAACTCCGACGGCCGGATCGAGGTGCAGCTCTATCCCAACGAGCAGCTCGGCGCCGAGATGGACGTGATCAACAGCATCCAGCTGGGCACCGCGGACATGACCATCACCGGCGAGAGCCTGCAGAACTGGGCGCCCAAGGCCGCCATGATGGCGGTGCCCTATGCCTTCCGCGACTCCGAGCAGCTGCGTGCCGCGGTCGACGGCGAGATCGGCGAGGCGATCGAGGCGCAGATCACCGAGCGTGCCAACCTGGTGCCCCTGGCCTGGTTCGAGCGCGGCCCGCGGCACCTGACCTCCAACCGCCCGATCGAGCAACCCGACGACCTCGACGGCATCCGCCTGCGCGTGCCCAACGTGCCGCTGTTCGTGGATACCTGGGAGGCGCTGGGGGCGCGTCCGACGCCCATGGCCTTCAGCGAGGTCTTCACCTCCCTGCAGCAGAGCACCATCGAGGCCCAGGAGAATCCGCTGAGCCTGATCGAGAGCGCCAGCTTCGATGAGGTCCAGGACTACGTGAACCTCACCGGCCACGTGCGCAGCTGGATCTACGTGGTGATCGGCAAGGACAAGCTCGAGAGCATGCCGGAGGAGCTGCAGGAGGTGGTCTTCGAGGCGGCCGACACCATGCAGGCCCATGAGGCCGAGCTCTTCGCCGAGGACGAGGAGCGCCTGCGTCAGGATCTCGAGGAGCGCGGCATGGAGTTCGTCGAGGTGGATATCGACGCCTTCGCCGAGAAGGCCCGCCCGGCGGTGCTCGAGGCCCTCAATGAAGAGCAGCGCGAACTGTTCGAGGCCATCCAGGACCTGTGATATCGCATCCGGACGGGCCCATGCCGGGCATGGGCCCGTCCCCCTGCACAAGGGTGCCCGCCGGCACCACGAGGAATGCGTATGGACTCCGACTACAAGGCGGCCGAGCAGGAAGTGCTCGAGCGGCTGGATTCCCTCTCGTCCGTGCCCACCTTTCGGGGCGCCCTGGGGCGCCTGATCGGCTGGGTCGACACCCTGTTCACCGTCCTCGCCGTCCTGGCGTTGCTGGCCATCGCCGGTACGGTGCTGCTGCAGATTTCGGCGCGCCTCTTCCTGCCGTTCTCGTTGGCCTGGACCGAGGAGCTGTCGCGCTACCTGTTCATCTACATGGTGGCCCTGGCGGCGGGGGTGGTGCTGCGCCAGCATCGCAACGTCAGCGTGGAGCTCTTCCACCACCACCTGGGGCCTCGCACGCGGGCCGCCTACCAGGCGCTGATCTGCCTGCTGATCGCCGGCTTCGCCGGGGTGGTGCTGCCCTATGCCTGGCAGTACGCCCAGAACGGCGCCTTTCAGACCTCACCCACCCTCGAGGTCTCCATGCTCTACATCTTCTTCTCCACGGTGGTGATGTTCGCGCTGTTGCTGGTCTACGGCGCCATCGGCTTCCTGGAGGGGCTCGTCGCCATCTTTCGTTCGCCTGAGCGCACCGCATCGGAGAAGCCGTGATGGAAGTGATCATCCTGTTCAGCGCCTTCCTGGTCCTGCTGTTGATCGGCATGCCCATCGCCTTCGCCCTGGGCATCGCCTCGCTGGCCTACCTGCTGTTGGAAGGCATTTCCCTGACCATCGTGCCGCAGCGCCTGTACGCCGGCATCGACACCTTCGTGCTGCTGTGCATCCCCGGTTTCGTGCTGGCCGGCAACCTGATGAACGTCGGCAATATCACCGAGAACATCGTGCGCTTCTCCAATGCGCTGCTGGGCCATATCCGTGGCGGACTCGGCCTGGCCAACGTGGGGGGCTCGATGATCTTCGGTGGTATCTCCGGCACCGCCGTGGCCGACTCGGCCAGCATCGGCTCGGTGATGATCCCCGGCATGGCGAAGTCCGGCTACGACAAGCCGTTCGCCGCGGCCGTCACCGCCGCCTCCTCCACCGTGGGGCCGATCATTCCGCCCAGCGTGCCGATGATCATCGCCGGCTCGCTCTCCGGGGTCTCGGTGGGTCGCATGTTCCTGGCCGGTGCCGTCCCGGGCCTGCTGCTGGGCCTGGCGATGATGGTCACGGTGTACATCCTCGCCGTGCGGCGCGGCTATCCCAAGGGGACCCGGGTGCCCTTCCTGCAGCTGTTGCGCGAGGCCAGGACCGCCTTCTGGGCGCTGCTGATGACGGCGATCATCCTCTACGGGATCATCGGCGGCTTCTTCACGCCCACCGAGGCCTCCATCGTCGCCAGCCTCTATGCGCTGGTGGTGGGCATGTACGTCTACAAGGGGCTCTCCTGGCGCAAGCTGCCAGCGATCCTCACCGACACCGTCTTCACCTCCGCGGCGCTGCTGCTGATGGTGGGGCTGGCCAACCTCTTCGGCTGGATCCTGACCAGCGAGCAGATCCCCCAGATGATCGCCGCCCTGATCCTGACCATCAGCGAGAACCCGCTCGTCGTCATCCTGATCCTCAACCTGATCCTGCTGTTCGTCGGCGCCTTCATGGAGACCATCGCGGCGCTGATCATCCTCTTCCCGGCGCTGCTGGGGGTGGCCACCGGCGTGGGCATGGATCCGGTGCACTTCGCCGTCATGGCGGTGCTCAACCTGATGATCGGCCTGACCACCCCGCCGGTGGGGGTCTGCCTGTTCGTGGTCGCGGGGATCGGCAAGCTGCCCATGCTGACCGTGGCGCGGGCCATCGTGCCCTTCCTGATCTGCAACCTCGCCGTGCTGCTGCTGGTGTCCTATGTGCCGGCGATCTCGCTGTGGTTGCCGACCCTGCTGCTGGGCGAATAGGCGACACACCATCGAATCCTGTAACGAAAGGCATGCCCATGAATCTGACCCATCTCCCCGCGGCGCCCCAGGCGGGCCGCATCGGCATCGTCCACCTGGGTCTCGGCGCCTTCCATCGCGCCCACCAGGCGGTCTACCTGGAGCGCTACCGTCAGCGTACCGGTGATACCGCCTGGGGGGTCTGCAGCGCCAACCTGCGCGCCAGCGTGGGCCTGGTGGATGGCCTGCGCGAGGCCGGCCATCGCTATCACGTGGCGGAGTACGCCGACAGCCAGACCCTGACCCTGCGCGAGATAGGGGTGATCGAGGAGACACTGTTCAGCGGCCGTGACGCCGAGGGGCGCTGGGGGCGTGACCTCGAGGCCCTGCTGGCGCGGCTGGCCGCACCCGGGACGCGCCTGGTCACCCTCACCGTCACCGAGAAGGGCTACTTCCTCAACCCGGCCAGCGGCGAGCTGCTCGCCGACGACCCCATAATCGCCGCGGACATCGCCACGCCCACCCAGCCGCGCACGGCGCCGGGGATCCTGGTGGAGGCGCTGGCGCGGCGTCGCGAGGCGGGCCTGCCACCCTTCACGGTGCTCTCCTGCGACAATATGCCGGACAACGGCAAGCGCACCCGCAACGCCGTGATCCAGCTGGCCGAGCGGCGCGATGCCACCCTGGGCGAGTGGATCGAGCGCCAGGTGGCCTTTCCCTGCAGCATGGTCGACCGCATCGTGCCGGCCATGACCGAGGCCGACTTCGCCCGGCTCGATGAGCTGGGCGTGGCGGACCCCAACGCCGTGGTCGGCGAGGCCTTCGCCCAGTGGGTGGTGGAGGATGACTTCCCCCAGGGGCGGCCGGACTGGGCGGCCGACGGGGTGGAGATGGTCGCCGACGTGGCGCCCTTCGAGACCATGAAGCTGCGCCTGCTCAACGGCAGCCACTCGCTGCTGGCCTACCTGGGCGCGCCGGCGGGCATCGAGACGGTCTTCGAGGCGGTGAGCCGCGACGACCTGCGGGCCCTGCTGCGCCGCTATATGCTGGAGGAGGCGGCGCCGACCCTGGCCATGCCCGAGGGCACCGATCTCGCCGCCTACGCCGACTCCCTGCTGGCGCGCTTCGCCAACGACAGCCTGCGCCACCGCCTGCACCAGATCGCCATGGACGGCAGCCAGAAGCTGCCGCAGCGCTGGCTGCAGGGCAGCCTGGCACGCCGCGAGGCGGGGCAGGCGACGCCCTGCACGGCGCTGGGCCTGGCCGCCTGGATTCGCTATACCGCCGGCCGGGACCGCCAGGGCCAACCCTATGCGGTGGACGACCCCCTGGCGCCGCGCTTCGCCGAGCTCCACGCGCGTCACGGCCAGGCCCCCGAGGCGCTGGTCACCGCCTTCCTGGCCATGGACGACGTGGTGCCGCCGGCCCTGGCGGCCGATGCGGTCTTTGCCGAAGCGGTGCTCACGGCCTATCGGTCCCTGACCGAACAGGGCCTCGACGGGGCGCTCGCCGCCCTGGCATGCAGTAGCGCATAAAGAGGCCTGAGAGGAGATCCCCCATGGAACACACTTGGCGCTGGTTCGGCCCGAAGGACCCCATCCGCCTCGAGGAGATCCGCCAGACCGGGGCCACCGGCATCGTCACGGCCCTGCACGAGGTGCCCAACGATGAAGTCTGGTCGCTGGAGGCGATCGGCGAGCGCAAGGCGCTGATCGAGGCCGCCGGCCTGACCTGGTCGGTGGTGGAGAGCGTGCCGGTCCCCGAGGCGATCAAGCAGGGCCGGCCCGAGCGCGACGCCCTGATCGCCACCTACTGCCAGACCCTGCGCAACCTGGCGGCCTGCGGCATCGACACCGTCTGCTACAACTTCATGCCGGTGCTCGACTGGACCCGCACCGACCTCAGCTGGTCGTTGCCGGACGGAGCGCTCGCGCTGCGCTTCGACCAGGTGGCGTTTGCCGCCTTCGACCTCTACCTGCTCCGGCGCCCCGGCGCCGAGGCGGAGTACGGCGTGGACGAGCAGGCCGAGGCCAAGGCCTATCTCGAGGGGTTGGACCAACCCGGGCGCGACCGGCTGGTGGATACCCTGATCGCCGGCCTGCCGGGGGCCGAGGAGCACTACACCCTGGAGCAGTTCCGCGGCGTGCTGGCGGACTATGCCGAGATCGATGCCGACCGCCTGCGCGAGCACCTGGCGGTCTTCCTGCGCGCGGTGATCCCGGTGGCCGAGGAGGTGGGCATCCGCATGGCGATTCACCCCGACGACCCGCCCCGCCCGATGCTGGGGCTGCCGCGGGTGGTCTCCACCCCCGAAGACGCCCGGTGGCTCCTCGACGCCGTGCCCAGCCCGGCCAACGGCCTGACGCTGTGCACCGGCTCCTACGGGGTGCGCGCCGACATCGACCTGGCCGACATGGCCCGGCGCTTCGGGCCGAAGGTCTACTTCGCCCACCTGCGCTCCACCCGGCGCGAGTCACCGGATCCGCGTTCCTTCCACGAGGCGCCGCATCTCGACGGCGACGTCGACATGGTGGCGGTGATCCAGGCGCTGGTGGAGGAGGAGCGGCGCCGCGAGCGCGAGGGTGGCCCGCGCCTGCCGCTGCGCCCCGACCACGGCCATCACATGCTCGACGACCGGCACCGCGACACCGCCCCGGGCTATCCGCTCTACGGCCGGCTGCGCGGCCTGGCCGAGCTGCGCGGGGTGGAACTGGCGGTACGGCAACTGACGGCCTGACGGTTGCCCACACGGAAATGGGCCCCGCCGATCGCTCGGCGGGGCCCATTCGTTACCGGCTCTGGAACGGTGAGGGAGCGTTAGCGGCCGGTGGCGGCGACCTGGTTTTCCGTCAGGGCCGCATCGGGGGCCTGCTCCATGCGCTTGCGCTCCTCGTCGAGGATCGCCAGGGCCTGTTCCGGGGTGGTGCGCGGCGCCCGGGTCAGCAGGCTGACCGCCACCCCGGCGACCAGGGCCGCCAGCACCGCCGGGATGCTGGGGTTGCCCCAGTAGGCGCTCCAGTCGGCGTTGGCGATGATCGAAAGCGAGGTGGCCGAGGCGCTGACCAGGGTGGCCACCGCGCCCTGCCAGTTGTAGCGCGGCCAGAAGCGACCCAGCAGGGCGCAGGCGAAGAGACCGGCCATGACGGTGGCGATCATGCTGGTGATGTAGGTGATCACGTTGTCCGAGGTCAGGGCGAAGGCCAGGGCCAGGCCGATGGTGGCCACCAGGGCGAGCCGCGAGAAGCGCACCACGTTGCGCGCCGAGGGGGTATGCCCCGTGGCCAGCACGTAGAGGTCGCGCATCAGCGTCGAGACCCCGGCGATGGCGTCCGAGCTGGCGCTGGACATGGTCGCCGACAGCCCCGCCACCAGCAGCAGCAGGCCGAGGCCCAGCGGCAGGATCTCGGTGGCCAGGAAGGGGAAGGCGAAGTTGCTGTTCTCCAGGCCCGGGTTCAAGGCGTGGGTGGCCATGCCGATGATCGCCGGGATGATCGAGAAGCCCAGGTAGAGCACGCCGGTGATCACGAAGGAGCGGCGCACCGAGGCCACCGATTCGCCGGAGTAGATGCGCTGGCGGAAGGAGGGAGTGGCCAGCACGCCCACGGCGATCACCGCGGCCAGCGACAGCGCCGGCAGGCCGCCGATCGCCCCGATGCCGAGGAAGCCGGCGGCGCCGGCCTCCATGCCCGCGGCGAGCCCGCCGAAACCGCCGACCTCGACCAGGGCCAGTACCGCCATCAGCAGGAAGCCGGCGAACAGCACCACCGCCTGGACGGTGTCGGTCCACACTACCGCGAAGTAGCCGCCGATCACGCAGTAGATGCCGAAGCCCAGCGCCACCAGGACGCGCGCGGTGGTCAGGTCGATGTCCGCCATCCACGACAGGTAGAGGCCGCCGCCGAGGATATGCGCGCCCAGCCAGCCGATGCAGGCGACGTAGATCAGCAGCGCCACCAGGTAACGCACCAGGCGGTTGGCGCCCACGTAGTAGGAGAGCTCCTCGCTCATGGTCATGAAGCGCAGCTTGCGCACCGGGGCGAAGAGCAGGGCCAGCAGCAGCACGCCCACGGCGCCGCCGATGCCGTAGAGGGCGCCGGCCCAGCCGTTGGCGTAGCCGAAGCCCACCGCGCCCATGCTCGAGCCGGTGCCGACCATGGTGGCCACGGTGGTGCCGATGGTGAGGAACAGCGGCACGCTGCGTCCGCCGAGCAGGAAGTCGTCGCCGCTGCCGCGCTTGTGGCGGGAGATCCACCAGCCGAAGCCGATCATGGCGACGACGTAGGCCACGAAGGTGGCGAGGAAAATCTGGCTGTTCATGGTAGCCTCTTGTCGTTGTTTGCCCGGCCGTTGCCGCGGCCGAGGGTAAGCAATGTGACGATTGCCGCGGCGTCTTGTGTCACGAGTCCACCGCGGCGGTCCGGTGCCGTGCTCCTTGCCGGGAGCACGGCACTCCCTTCATCAGGCCCGGTCGGCCCGAAAGCACTTGACGTCCACCTCCACCTTGCAGTCCACCACCAGGTCCTGGACGCTGCAGATGCGCGCCGGCGGATGGTCGCCGAAGACCTCGCGGAACACCTTGTTGAAGGACGAGAAGTAGCGGGCGTCGGTGAGCACCGCGGTGACGTGCACCACGTCCTCCACCTCGTAGCCGGCCTCGCGCATGATCGCCAGGCAGTTGTCGAAGGCCAGTCGGGTCTGCTCGACGATGCCGCCCTCGACCACTTCGCCGTCGGTCATCGGCGTCTGGCCGGAGACCAGCAGCCAGCCGCCGACCTCCACGGCGCGGGCGAAGGGCAGCGTCTGGCCGCCGGTACCGACGCCGCCTTCGACGCCGTAACGGGTGATGCTCATGGGGACTCCTCCATGCTGTGTGGGGTCAGGGAATTGGCGATGCGTTGGGTGCGGCGCAGCATGCGCCCGCTGCGTTCGCCGGTGGCCGCGCCCTGGCGGTAGGCGATCGTTCCGTTGACCACCACCAGCTCGATGCCCCGGGCCGGGGCGACGGGCGTGGCGTAGTCGGCGGTGTCCTCCAGGGTCGCGAGGTCGAAGAGCGTCAGGTCGGCATAGGCCCCCTCGCGGATCTCGCCGCGGTCGACGAGGTCGAAGTTGGCCGCCGAGAGCGAGGTCATCTTGCGCACCGCCTCGGCCAGCGGCATCAGCCCCAGGTCGCGGCTGTAACGGGCCAGCACCCGGGGGAAGGCGCCCCACAGCCGCGGGTGCGGATGCGGGTCGTTGGGCAGGCCGTCGGAGCCGACCATCGACAGCGGATGGGCCAGCACCCGGCGCATGTCGTCCTCGCTCATGTTGTGGTAGACCGCCCCGGCCGGCTGCAGGCGCTCGGCGGCCTCCCGCAGCGACAGGTTCCACTCCTCGGCGATCGCCTTGAGCGGGCGGCGCGCCTGCTCGGGGTGCGGCTCGGACCAGGTGATGGTGATCTCGATCTCGTCGGTGACCTGGCCCAGGTCGAGGGTCGAGGAGCCGGCGGTATAGGGGTAGCAGTCGCAGTGGGCGCGCTGCCCCCGCGCCGCGTCCTCCAGCTTGGCCAGGGCGGGGGGGGCGCCGCCCCAGTTGCCGGCGCCGGCGCACTTGAGGTGCGAGATCACCAGCGGCACCCGGCCCTGGCGGGCGGTGGCGAAGGCCTCGTCCATGGCGCCCGGCAGGCCGGCGAACTCGTCGCGCAGGTGGGTGGTGTAGACGCCGCCGGCCTCGCCCACCGCGGCCACCAGCGGCGTCATCTCCGCCGTGGGCGCATGGAAGGCGTTGCGGTAGGCGAGCCCCGAGCTGAGCCCCAGTGCGCCCTCGGCCAGGGCCCGGCGCAGCAGGCGTTCCATGGTGTCGATCTCGGCGTTGCCGGCCGGGCGGGCGAAGTCGTCCATCGCCTGGCTGCGCAGGCTGGTATGCCCCACCAGGGCGGCGACGTTGACGCTGGGGGTGGCCGCGTCCACGGCCTCGGCATAGGCGGCGAAGCTCGGGTAGCGGAAGTCCTCGACCCGGCCCAGCAGGTTCATGGGGTCGGGCACCTCGTCCTCGAGGGTCACGGGGCTGGCGCTGATGCCGCAGTTGCCCACCACCACCGTGGTCACCCCCTGGGAGAGCTTGGGCAGCATCGCCGGGGTGCGGATCACGTTGGTGTCGTCGTGGGTGTGCACGTCGATGAAGCCCGGCGCCAGGTAGCGGCCCCCGGCGTCGATCAGCGTGCGTGCGGCGGCGTCGCCCAGGTCACCGATGGCGACGATACGCTCGCCACACACCGCCACGTCGCCCCGGAAGGGCGCCGCGCCGGTGCCGTCGAGCACCCGGGCATTGCGGATCAGCAGGTCGTAGGTCATCTCAGTCTCCCAGCGGCTGGCGGTTGTCGCCGCCGCGGTGGGCGTCGAGGGTGAGTTTCAGGCGGCGCAGCTTGTCGCGGGAGCGCTCGCGATGGCGCATGGCCAGTTCGAGGGCCAGGACGTCGATGGCGGCGAGCATGGCGTAGCGGGAGGCGGAGGGGTGGTAGATGAAGTCGGTCTCCCGGGACGCCACCGGCAGCACCAGGTCGGCGGTTTCGGCCAGGGGCGAGCCCTGGGCGGTGATCGCCACCACCTGGGCGCCGTACTGGCGGGCGATGCGTGCCGAGTCCACCATTTCCGGTGTATGGCCGGACACCGAGAGCACCACCACCACGTCCTCGGGCTCCAGGGTTGAGGCCACCATGCGCGGCAGCAGGGCCTGGGGGTAGGCGCTCACCGCATAGCCCAGGCGCACCAGGCGGAACTGCAGCTCCTGGGAGAGCATGCTGGAGCCGCCGCCGGCGCCGAACACCAGGATCTGGCGGGCGCCGTCGAGGCGCTCCACGGCCCCCGCCACGTCGGCCTGGGCCATCAGTTCGCGATTCACCGCCAGGGTCTGGGCGGCGATGTCGTAGACCGCGGCGGCGCCGTCCTCGGGGGCGGCCTCCTGGATGAAGCGGCGCCCGGCGGCCTAATCGTCAACTGTGCGTGAAAACATCCAACATGACGGCCTGGCCGTCGTCAGGAGGGGAGGGAACGATGAGCGACGCGAAGATGTGCTGCGACAAGGGCACCATGGAGGCCGGGCCCGAGCTGCTGGTGGGGGTCAGCCTGCCGGCGGCGGTGATCCATGAGGCGCCGCTGGCCCACAACCTGGCGTGGATGCAGCGCTTCGCCGACGACCATGGCGCGCGGCTGGCGCCCCACGGCAAGACCACCATGACCCCGGCGCTGTTCCACCGTCAGCTGGCGGCCGGGGCCTGGGGCATCACCCTGGCCACGGCGCCCCAGTGCCGGGCCGCCTTCGCCCATGGGGTGACGCGGCTGCTGATGGCCAACCAGCTGGTGGGCGAGGCCAACATGGCCATCGTCGCCGCGCTGATCGAGGGTGGGGCCGACTACTACTGCGTGGTGGACGGCGCCGCGAACGTGCGCCAGCTGGGGCGCTACTTCGCCGCCCGCGGGCTGCGCCTGCAGGTGCTGATCGAGCTGGGCGTGCCCGGCGGGCGCTGCGGTTGCCGCGACCAGGACGAGGTCATGGCGCTGGCGGAGCAGATCCAGGAGGAGCCGGCGCTGGTGCTCGCGGGGCTCGAGGGCTACGAGGGGGTGGTGCATGGCGAGGAACCGGCGAGTGCCGTCCGCGCCTACGCCTGGCACCTGGTCGAGGCCGCCCAGGCGCTGGACCGCGACGGCCTGATCGAGTCGCCGGCGCCGCTGATCACCGCCTCCGGCTCGGCCTGGTACGACCTGGTCGCCGAGGTCTTCCACGAGGCGCGGCTGAAGGCGCACTTCGTGCCGGTGCTGCGTCCCGGCTGCTACGTGGTCCACGACCATGGCCTCTATCGCGAGGCCCAGCGCGGCGTGCTGGGGCGGCGTCCCGACCTGGAGCGGGGCCTGGAACCGGCCCTGGAGGTGTTCGCCCAGGTGCAGTCGTTGCCCGAGCCGGGGCTGGCGGTCATCGCCCTGGGCAAGCGCGACATCGGCTTCGACCAGCTGCCGGTGGCGCTGCGCCGCTACCGCGAGGGGGGCGATCCGGCCCGGTCGCTGCCGGTCGCCGGCTGGAAGGTCACCCGGCTGATGGACCAGCACGCCTTCGTGCGCCTGCCCGAAGAGGCCGACGGCGTGGCGGTGGGCGACATCGTCGCCTTCGGCGCCTCGCACCCCTGCCTGACCTTCGACAAGTGGCGCCGGCTGCTGCTGGTGGACGAGGCGCTGCGGGTCACGGAGACCCTGGCGACCTGTTTCTGAGCGGGCTCAGCGCGCCAGCCAGCCACCGTCCACCGCTAGCGCATGGCCGTTGACATAGGCGTCACCACGCAGCGCTCGGACGCCTGGCCCATCATGTCGGCGGCGTTCGCGGTCACAGGGGCTCCTGCCTATACTGACGGCGCGTCCTGGCCAGGAGCAGGCCCATGAATTTCGAACGCGTCCTATTCGGTTTTTTCATCATCCTCACCCTGAGCCTCAATGCCGCGTTCGTCGCGGGTGGCGTCGAGATGGCCGCACACCCGAATGTATGGATTCTCACGTTCGCCATCATCACCAACCTGGTTGCGATCGGACTGAAACTGGGGGATCGCTCCCAGACCGGGGCGTTGTTGCTGGCGTCCGGACTGGTTGCCGGGCTTCTGCTGATCACGGCGCGCGTCGTCTGGATCGTCACGGAACCCAGTGGCGGGGGCGGACCGGGGCCTGCAGTAATGGTCGATATCGTCTCGATCGCAACGGGAGCGCTGGTCGCGAATATCATCGCGACGGTGATTCTGGTGGGCGATACGCTGCTCTCGCGGCGCTAACACGGCGCGCGGGTCGGTTCAGCGTGGCAGCCACGATCCGGGACAGGCAGAGGGAAGGCTGAAGGCATGACGCAGACCTCCGATCTCGACCGTGTGACGATGATCGTCCTGCGCTATATGCGCCGGCCGCTGTTCGCGCTGCTGTTCGTGTATTCGGTAGGCATCATGGGCATGGCCCTGATGCCAGGCCAGGTCGTCGATGGTGAGACGACGTACATGAATCTCTTCCACGCCTTCTATTTCTTCACCTATACGGCTACCACGACCGGTTTCGGCGAACTGCCGGACGGCTTCAGCGACGAGCAGCGTCTGTGGACGATCTTCTGCCTCTATACCGGCGTCATCGCGTGGTTCTATGCGATCGGATCCCTGATTCGCCTGGTTCAGAATCCCTATTTCATCCAGGCCATGGATGGGTTTCGGTTCGCTCGCAAGGTGAAGGGCAACGTGGAACCTTTCGTCATCCTCTGCGGTTTCGGCGATACCGGCAGTCTGCTTGCCCGGGGCCTGAGCGACCACCGTATGCGCGCGGTGATACTCGATTCCGACCCGGAACGCATCAAGGCACTGGGCGTGCGCGATTATACGGTCGCGATGCCAGGACTCCACGCGGACGCCAGCGCGCCGAAACACCTGTTGGCCGCGGGTGTCGAACACCCCGCATGCCGGGCCCTGGTCGTGCTGACAAACGATGACGACGTCACTCTCAAGATCGCGGTGATGGCACGGCACCTGAACCCGCGGCTTCGGGTCATATGCCGTTCGTCCTCGGCCCCCCATGAGGCCAATCTGCGGGCGCTGGACAATGTCACGGTCGTCGACCCGTTCGAGATCTTCGCCCAGCTCGTCTACTGGGCGATCGCACGCCCCGAACTGCACAACCTCAATGCGTGGTTCGTGGGCGCACATGGCGTCGAACTCGGAGCACCGATACAGGTTCCACGGGGTACTTGGGTTCTATGCGGGTACGGACGGATGGGACACTGGATCCATCGCTACCTCCAGGCCCATGGCGTCGGCGTACGTATTATCGATCCGGGAGTGGATGCCAAGGTGGCCGGAGAAGGTACGGCCATCGTCCAGGCGTACGCCGATCATTCGGCCTTGGTGACCGCGGGGATCGATGACGCGGCCGGGGTCGTCGTCGCGACGAATCGCGATTCTGACAATCTCAATACGCTGTTGGCGGTGACGGAGCTCAATCCGGAGGCGTTCCGCATCGTGCGCCAGAACAGTCATGAGAATCAGGTCGCATTCGATGCCGCACGGGCCGACCTGGTCCTCCAGCACAGCCTGACAACGGCGCGTCGGATCCTGAAGCTGCTGATCTCGCCTCTCGTCCAGGAACTGATTGACTGGCTCGCGGAACACGAACCGGCCCGGACGGAGGAACTGGTGGCCCGTCTGCAGGCGGCCGTGGGCGCGGAATCCCCGCATCTGTGGTCGGTCAGGCTGGTTCCGGGCGAAGCGCCGGCGGTGACCGAATATCTGGATGCCGGGGGGGCGGTGGCGTTAGGGGCGCTGTGCCGCGATGCGCGCTCGTTCCCGGAAGCGCTCCCGTGCGAAGTGCTCGCCGTTCGCCGGGCAGGGCAGTCGATCATGTTGCCGGAAAAGGATTTTTCGCTTGGGGTCGGCGACGAGCTCCTCTTCTGCAGTGTTTATTGGGTGGAGACGATGCTGCAGGCGACACTCCACAATCCCTATACGCTTCGGTATGTGGTAACGGGGCTCGATGAGCCGCGCGGATACGTGTTCGCATGGCTCGAAGACAGGCTGCAACGGCATCGAGGTCGCTTCAGCGCGCCAGCCAGCCGCCGTCCACCGCCAGGGCGTGGCCGTTGACGTAGGCGGCGGCATCCGAGCAGAGGAAGATCACCGCGCCGGCCAGGTCCTCCGGGGTGCCCCAACGCCCGGCGGGGATGCGCCCGAGGATCTCGGCGCTGCGGGTCGGATCATCGCGCAGGGCCTGGGTGTTGTCGGTGGCCATGTAGCCCGGAGCGATGGCATTGACGGTGATGCCGTGGGCGGCCCACTCGTTGGCCAGCAGCCGGGTCAGGCCGAGGATGCCGCTCTTGCTGGCGGTGTAGGAGGGCACGCGGATGCCGCCCTGGAAGGACAGCACCGAGGCGATGTTGACGATGCGTCCCGGTGCGCCGCGTGCCACCAGGTGGCGGGCCACCGCCTGGGCGAGGAAGAAGGCCGCCTTGAGGTTGACGTCGACCACGGCGTCCCAGTCGTCCTCGCTGAACTCCAGGGCGGGGGCGCGGCGGATGGTCCCGGCGTTGTTGACCAGGATGTCGAGCCGGCCGGCGTCGCGCAGGGCCTGTTCGACGATATCCGTCGGGGCGTCGCGGCCCAGCTCGGCCTCGACGCCGATATAGCGACGCCCCAGTGCCTCGATGCGGGAGCGGGTCTCGTCGGCGGGGCGGCGGCTGACGCCGACGATGTCGGCGCCGGCCTCGGCCAACGCCACGGCCAGGCCCTGGCCGAGCCCCTTGTTGCAGCCGGTGACCATGGCCACCCGGCCATGCAGGTCAAAGCGGGTCATGGGCGGTCTCCTGCGTGGTGAGCCGGGCCACCGCTTCGGGCAGTTCGCCGGCATGATGGATGGCGACGGCGCCGTCCGGCGTCGTCTCCGCGTCGGGGAAGCGGTTGAGGTGGATCACACGCATGCCGGCGGCCAGCCCGGCGGCCACGCCCACGGCGGCGTCGTCGATGACTACGCAGTGCTCGGGGGCTTGGCCCAAGGCCTCGGCGGCCTGGCGGTAGAGGCCCGGATCGGGCTTCCACACGCCCAGGGTGTAGGCGCTGAACAGCCGGTCGCCGAAGTGCGGGGCGAGGCCGGTGCTCTCCATGGCGCAGCGGATCTTGCGCTCCGGGCCGTTGGAGACCACCGCCTTGGGGTGGGCGGCCAGGGCCTCCAGGGCCTCCGGCATGCCGTCGATGGGCTTGAGCTCGGCGCGCATGCGTTGCTCCATCAGGCGGCGCATCTCGCCCTCCAGCGCCGGGAGGCGCTCCTCGTCCAGGGCGCCGTGGCGCTCGCCGAGGCTGTCGACGATGGTGCGGAAGCGCACGCCGCGGAACTCCTCCATGTACTGTCGGGCGGAGAAGGGCAGGTCGAAGGCCGGCAGGATGTCGCCCATCACCTCGGCGAGCAGGATCTCGCTGTCGACCAGGGTGCCGTCGGAGTCGAAGAGCAGGCAGAGCGGTGGGGTCATGCGGGCCTCCAGGCATCTTCGTTCACCAGGCTGATGGGGCGTTCGCCGGAGAGCGCCAGGATGAGGTTGTCCACCGCCCGCTGGGCCATGGCGTCGCGGGTCTCGTGGGTCGCCGAGCCGATGTGCGGCAGGGCCACCACATTGGCCATGTACGGCAGCGGTGACTCCGGCGACAGCGGTTCTTGCTCGAAGACGTCGAGGCCGGCGGCGCGGATGCGGCCCATCTCCAGCGCCTCGATCAACGCCGCCTCGTCGACCACCGGGCCGCGGGCGATGTTGACCAGGATCGCCGAGGGCTTCATGTGCGCGAGCTCATGGGCGCCGATCAGGTGGCGGGTGGCCTCGGAGAGGGGCACGGTGACGCACACGAAGTCGGACTCGGCGAGCAGCTCGTCGAGTTCGCGGCGCTCGGCGCCCAGCTCGGCCTCCAGGGCCGGCTTGGGCGAGGCCATGGCGTAGCGCACCCGCATGCCGAAGCCCAGGGCGCCGCGCCGGGCCACGGCGGCGCCGATGCGCCCGAAGCCCACCAGGCCGAGGGTCTTGCCGTGCACGTCGCTGCCGAAGTGCTCGGGGCCGATGCTCTTCTGCCAGTCGCCACGCCTGACGAAGTCGGCCAGTTCCACCACCCGGCGGGCGGTGGCCATGATCAGCGCGAAGCCGGTGTCGGCGGTGGTCTCGGTGAGCACGTCCGGGGTGTTGCAGAGCAGGATGCCGCGCTCGGTCAGCGCCTCCACCGGGTAGTTGTCGTAGCCCACCGAGACGCTGGCGATGGCCTCCAGGTTAGGGGCCTCGTCCAGCAGCTCGGCGGGGATCGCCACGCTGGAGCCGATCAGGCCATGGGCCTCGCGCAGGGCGGCCCGGAACTCGGGGTCGTCCGCCGAGGCGAGGCCGTGGAACCGCTGGACCTCGAACTCGCGGGCCAGCTGGGCCAACTGGGCCTCGCTCAGGCGGCCATAGGCCAAGATACGCTTCTTCATGACGGTCTCCTCATTGCGGGGTGGATGCCAGTCGCTCGAGGTGGGCGCGGTCGGGCAGGCCCTCCATGTCGCCGCGTACCTGCACCGCCAGGGCGCCGACCAGGTTGCCGCGGCTCAGCGCCTCGCGGGGCGAGAGGCCGTCGAGCAGGGCGCTGATCACGCCCACCGCGAAGCCGTCGCCGGCGCCCACGGTGTCGACCACCTCGGCCACCGGCACGCCGGGCACGGTGAAGTCGGCCTGCTCGCCGCCCAGGCTACCCCGATAGTAGCTGCCCTGGGGACCTAGCTTGATGATCACCGCCTGGGCGCCGCGCTCCAGGTAGAAGTCGGCGATCGCCTCGGGGCTGTCGTGGCCGGTCAGCAGGCGGCCCTCGGCCAGGCCGGGCAGCACCCAGTCGGCCCGGGCCGCCAGGGCGTTGAGGGTGTCGCGCATCTCGGCCTCGCTGTGCCACAGGCTGGGGCGCAGGTTGGGGTCGAAGGAGAGGCTGGCGCCGGCGTCCCGGGCCCGCTCGAGCATGCTCTCGGCGAGCTCGCGGCAGCTCGTCGAGAGCGCCGGGGGGATGCCGGTGGCGTGCAGGTGGCGCAGCGCCGAGAAGTCGACGCCGTCGGCGTCGGTCGGCGCCAGGTGGCTGGCGGCACTGCCGCGGCGGAAGTACTCCACGTGGGGATCGGCGCCGCCCTGGGCGCGCTCCTTGAACACCAGGCCGGTGGGGTGCGCGGCGTCGGTGCGCAGGTGGCGGCAGTCCAGCCCCTCGGCCTCCAGGGCGCGGCGAATGAAGGTGCCGAAGCCGTCGTCGCCGACCCGGCTCAGCCAGCCCACATGAAAGCCCAGGCGGGCCAGGCCGATGGCCACGTTGGTGTCGGCGCCGGCGATGCGGCGCTGGAAGTGCTCGACGGCGGCCAGCTCGCCGGGATCCTCGGCGACGAACATGGTCATGGCCTCGCCGAAGGCGAGGATCTCGGGAGGAGTGGATGGATGCGGCATGGTGGGCTCCTGTGCAAGGTTGGAAGCGGAGGATTCAGCGGCGGGTGGAGCCGCGGGGGATCAGGCTGGCCTGGAACTGCACCCGGCGCGCCGGCGTGGTGGAATCACCGGCCTCGCGGCGACGCATCAGGCACTCCACTGCGGCGCGACCGATCGCCTCGGTGGGCTGGGCCAGGGTGGTGATGCCGGGGCCGACCAGCGCGCACCAGTCGAGTTCGTCGATGCCCAGCAGTCCGGTCTCGCCCAGGCGAGCGCCGAGGGCCTGCAGGGCCCGGGTGGCCGCCAGGGTGGCGTTGCCGTTGGCGCACAGCAGCGCCCGGGGTGCCGTACCGGGGCGGGCCAGGAAGTCGCCGATGGCGCGGTTCAGGGCCTCGCGCTCGCCGAGGGGCCGGCAATGGACCTCGCCGACCAGGTCGCGCGCCGCGATCCCCTGGTGGAAGCGCGTCAGGCGTGCCTGGCGGGGGCTGGCCAGCTCCGGGGGCTCGCTGAGGTAGAGCAGTTCGCCATAACCCCGGGCCTGGAGGTGGTCCAGGGCCAGGTCGAGGGCCCGGGCGTTGTCGAGGCCCACCACTTCGGCCTCCACCTCGCCCAGCTCGCGGTCGAGCATCACCAGGGGCGTGCCCTGGTCGACCAGCGCCTGCAGTTCGCGGTCGGGGCTGCCGGCGGCGTTGATCACCAGCCCCTCGACCCGGTAGGAGGCGAGCAGCGCCAGGTGGGCGCGCTCCTGGGCCGGGTCGTTGTCGGTGTTGCAGACCAGCAGCGACAGGCCGTGCTCGCGACAGGCCTGTTCCACGCCATGCATCACCGCCACCGAGAAGGGGTTGCGGATGTCCGCCACCAGCATGCCGAGCAGCCGCGAGCGGCCGCCCTTGAGGCCCCGGGCCATCTGGTTGGGGCGGTAGCTCAGGCGGCGGGCGGCCTCGGCGATGCGGTCCTGCAGCTCCCGGGAGAGCCGCTCGCGTTCGCCGCCGAAGTAGCGGGAGACGCTGGTCTTGGAGGCGTTGGCGTGGCGGGCGACCTCGAGGATGGTGGCGCGCTGGCGTGGGGAACGGGGCATGATGGCGACGTCGTGATGGAACCGTTCCCATCCTAGCCGCAATCGGCTTATCGGGCAAACCCCGGCGCCTCCTCGCCGGCTTGTCGACGGATCGGCCCCGAGCGATGGAAGCTATCCGCCTTAGCCTGGGGCTCAGGGGGCCAGCAGCAGGGCCAGGGCCCCGACCAGGTAGCAGGCGATGATGCCCACGCTCTCGAACCCGATGCGGGCCGGCCCCCGGCGCTGGCGGTGGAGCATGCCCACCAGCAGGATGCCGGTCATCAGCAGCGACAGGGCGATCCACAGCGACACCCGATCGGGGATGGCGTGATACACCGAGCCGCCGCGGTAGGCGATGTCCGCGGCGGCGACGAACAGGGTATCGAAGGCGTTGCCGCCGATGATGCCGGCGACCGCCAGGGTCAGGGCGCCGCGGCGCACCGCCGCCACCGAGGTCACCAGCTCGGGCAGCGAGGTCACCACGGCGGTCATCAGCGCCCCGACCACCGACTGGCCGAGGCCGGTCTGCTCGGCGATCACCGAGGCACTGCGCTCGAGCAGCCAGCCGCCCACCCCGAGCAGGGTCGCGAGCAGGGCGAAACCGCCCCACAGGCGCAGCGCCGAGCGCCGCTCGGCTTGTGCATCGGGGATGTCGGGCTGGGTCTCCCGGGTCTGGGCGGGGCGCCACATGGGATTGTCGCGGCTGCGATCCACCAGGCGCAGGCCGAACAGGTAGGCGATCAGCAGCAGCGGGGTGACGGGGTGCACCTGCCACAGGGTCCAGTCCGGGGCGAAGCGCCCCACCAGCACCAGGGAGAGCAGGCAGATCAGCAGGCCGCCCTGCAGCAGGTTGCCCAGGGAGGCGGCGGCGTGCTCCAGGTTGGCACGCCGGTGGATGAGGTCGGCGACGGTCAGGAACAGCGTCTGCACGGCGATGCCGCCCAGGGCGTTGCTCATCGCCAGGGTCGGGCGATCGGCCAGCGCCGCCGAGACCGATACCACCAGGCCCGAAAGCGAGGTGGCCATGCCCAGCAGCACGGCGCCGGCGATGGCCTCGCCCAGGCCGGTACGGTCCGCCAGGGCATCAACGATCCCGGTCAGGCGGGTCCCCGCCACGGCGATCACCAGGGCGCAGCCGCCGAACAGCAGCAGCGCCATGCCGAGCGACAGGTCCGCCATCACAGGGCGCTCGCGGCGAGCGGGGAGGGGAGCGGTATGGGTGGCAGGCGGGCCGGGAGTTCCATGGCGTCTCCGGGGCGTCGTCGAGTGTCCCGATGAGGGTAGCGCCTTCTCGCTTCCGTGGCAGCCAGGCACCGCCTACGAGCGGTGTGCGCCCGGGGCCCATGTGCCAGATTTGACCAGGCTGCCGGCGTGTCCGGCGGCCGACCTGGTCGTGGATGGAGTATTCTTATAATTCTGATTTTAAAGGAGTTGTTTGCCTATTGGCGGCATGCTGGCCCGCTGGCTGCACTCGTCAGGGTGAGCACGGGCCAGGCCGGATCGCCCTCGACATCATCTGCCACGCAGTCCGGGATCCGGCCCCCCGTTACCGCGAGCCTTCGAGCTCAACACCCTCGCAAGTCCAGACCCGAATGACACTTACTTAAGGCATCACTGATGACGTAACCATTTGATATTAATGAAAACGGACGATGGATTGCGGTATTGTGTAAGTCGCGAAACCACACA
>NZ_JAUFPL010000033.1 GCF_030409215.1 Halomonas ramblicola
CGCCGCTACTGGGGGAATCTCGGTTGATTTCTTTTCCTCGGGGTACTGAGATGTTTCAGTTCCCCCGGTTCGCCTCCCATCCCTATGGATTCAGGATGGGATACCCTGCTGGTGCAGGGTGGGTTTCCCCATTCGGACATGCCCGGGTCGCAGGTCGTTTGCCACCTCGCCGAGCCTTATCGCAGGCTTCCACGTCCTTCATCGCCTCTGGCTGCCAAGGCATCCACCGTATGCGCTTCATCGCTTGACCATATAACCCCAAGGGGTCTGGTCGGCGATGCACACGACATTGCCGGATACGCTTGAGACGTATCTCGTTGTCCCTTTCTCTCGAAAGGAACGTGTCAGCATGATTCACATTGTTAAAGAGCGACTGTTCAGAGAACAGTGGCAAGTCGTGGCGACTTGCCGCTGGTCTCTGCAGGAACCGTTGGGGCGAAGCGATGGTGGAGCCTACCGGGATCGAACCGGTGACCTCCTGCGTGCAAGGCAGGCGCTCTCCCAGCTGAGCTAAGGCCCCTGGCACAAGAAAGAAGAAGGAAGAGGCAAGAGGGAAGAGAAAAGGCAAGATCGCTTTTCTTCCTTCTTCCTTCTCAAGACTTCCATCTTGAATTGGTGGGTCTGGGCAGACTCGAACACAACCCCGCGACCTCACCCTTCTCTTGACAGAACGTCCGGGGGGCGCTCTCACCAACTGAGCGTTCCGGTGGCTCGGAGAATGGTGGGTCTGGGCAGACTCGAACTGCCGACCTCACCCTTATCAGGGGTGCGCTCTAACCAACTGAGCTACAGACCCGTTGGTCACTGGGCGA
>NZ_JAUFPL010000034.1:0-134005 GCF_030409215.1 Halomonas ramblicola
GTGGCGCTCGCGGCCGGCGGCTCGCCGGCGGGCGCCTCCGGCCCGGGCGCCGGCTCCTCACGGCCGCCGACGACGGGGGCCGGCGGACGGCGGCCGATCAGTGCCGAGAGCCCCTGGGAGCGCCGCCCGAGGCGGAAGTTGCCCTCCGCCCCCTCGCGGCCGGCCAGGCGTTCGTGGAGGTGGCGGTTGTGGGCCTCCAGCTCGCGGTTCTGCTCGTCGAGCTCGCGATTCTCCTCCTGCAGCTCCAGCACGCCGGCCTCGGCCTCGGCCAGGCGCCGCTCCAGCTCGGCCAGGCCGGCCTCGGCCCGGTGGCGTGCCCGGCGCTCTTCCGCCAGGCGTTCCAGCAAGGTGACCGTACGCCCCTCCAGGGCATCCAGCAGACGGGTTGCGCGTTCCTCGACCAAACCGGTGTCCTCCCGCAAGCTCTTCATACGAGGCGTTGCCGTCAAGTCTGTGCCAGATGGGGGCGCATGACAAATGTCGCCTATCGGCGTCGGTATTCCACGAAGTCGTAGGCGGGCTGTCCGTCGGCGGGACTGCCGGGCACGCGCTGCACCTCTTCCCACTCGGCCGGGTCCAGCTCGGGGAAGCGGGCATCGCCCGCCACCTCGACGTCCACCTCGGTGAGGTAGAGCCGGCTGGCCCGGGGCAGCGCCTGGGCATAGATCTGGGCGCCGCCCATCACCATGATCTCCTCGACGCCGTCGATGGCGGCCTGCTGGTCGGCCAGGGCCAGGGCGGCGTCCAGGCTGCGGCACACCCTGACGCCGAGTGGCTCGAAGTGCGGGTCCCGGCTGATCACGATATTCAGTCGCCCGGGCAGCGGCCGGCCGATGGATTGAAACGTCTTGCGGCCCATCACCAGCGGCTTGGCCTGGGTCATGCGCTTGAAGAACTTGAGGTCCTCGGGGAGGTACCAGGGCAGTTGGTTGTCGACGCCGATGACGCGGTTCTTGGCCATGGCGGCGATCATGGCGATGGGGATCAGGGTTTCCTCTTGCGTCCTTTCGCTCATACGGCCACCTCGGCCTTGATATGGGGATGGGGGTCGTAGTCCTGGATGGCGATATGCTCGAAGCGGAAGGCGAAGAGGTCGTCGATACCGGGGTCGAGCACCAGCCGCGGGGCCGGGCGCGGGCTGCGCGAGAGCTGCAGTTCGGCCTGCTCCAGGTGGTTGAGGTAGAGGTGGGCGTCGCCCAGGGTGTGCACGAAGTCGCCGGGGGCGAGGCCGGCGACCTGGGCGATCATCCGGGTCAGCAGCGCATAGCTGGCGATGTTGAAGGGCACGCCCAGGAAGATGTCGGCGCTGCGCTGGTAGAGCTGGCAGGAGAGCCGCCCTTCCGCCACGTAGAACTGGAACAGGCAGTGGCACGGCGGCAGGGCCATCTCGTCGACCAGCGCCGGGTTCCAGGCGGAGACGATCAGCCGTCGCGACTGGGGGTTGTCGCGGAGCTGCTCGAGCAGCCTGGCGATCTGGTCGACGTGGCCGCCGCGCGGGTCGGGCCAGCTGCGCCACTGGTAGCCGTACACCGGGCCCAGGTCGCCGTTGGCATCGGCCCAGTCGTCCCAGATGCGCACGCCGTTCTCCCTGAGATAGGCGATGTTGGTGTCGCCGGCCAGGAACCACAGCAGCTCGTGGATGATCGAGCGCAGGTGCAGCTTCTTGGTGGTGACCAGCGGGAAGTCGCGGGAGAGGTCGAAGCGCATCTGGTGGCCGAAGATCGAACGGGTGCCGACGCCGGTGCGGTCGGCCCGCTCCACGCCGTGGTCGAGCACCTGGCGCATCAGGTCGAGATAGGGCTGTTCGAGGGCGGGCGGTTCCAGGGTATCGGCAGTCACGGCGGCGTCGGGGCTGGTGGATGGGTGGCTCATTCTACATGGCGCCGCCATCCGGCTACACCCTGGCGTCGACCGGCTGCTGGCGCGACCAGGCGATCAGCGCCAGGCCGGCGGCGATCATCGGCAGGGTCAGCAGCATGCCCATGGTCACCCAGCCGAAGGCCAGGTAGCCGATATGCGCATCGGGCAGGCGCACGAACTCCACCAGGAAGCGGAAGCCGCCGTAGAGGGTGAGGAAGAGCCCGGAGACCAGCCCGCGACGCCGCGGCGTGGCCGAGACGAACCACAGCACCGCAAACAGCACCGCCCCTTCCAGGGCGGCCTCGTAGAGCGACGAGGGGTGGCGCGGCTCGGGCCCCATGCCGGGGAACGGCATGCCCCAGGGCAGCTCGGTCACCCGGCCGGGCAGCTCGTGGTTGATGAAGTTGCCGATGCGCCCGGCGCCCAGCCCGATGGGCACCAGGGGGGCGACGAAGTCGGTGAGGGTGAAGAAGGCCAGGCGCTTCCTGCGGGCGAACCACCAGGCGGCCAGCAGCACGCCGACCAGGCCGCCATGGAAACTCATGCCGCCATCCCAGATCCGCACGATCCACAGCGGGTCGGCCAGCCACTGATCCAGGCCGTAGAACAGCGCATAGCCCAGGCGCCCGCCCAGCACCACGCCCAGGGCGGCGTAGAAGATCAGGTCGCCGATGTCGTCGTGGGTCAGGCCGATCCGCGCGGCCCGCCGCCGGCCCAGGAACCAGGCGGCGACGAAGCCCACCACGTACATCAGGCCGTACCAGTGTATCTGGAAGGGCCCCAGGGAGATCGCCACGGGATCGATATCGGGATAGCTGAGCATAGAGGTCCTCGGGAGTTGGGAGATGGCTATAACAGAAACTTCAGGCCTACCACCGCCAGCAGGGCGGCGAAGGCGAGCTTGAGCACGCGGGTCGGCAGGGCGTGGGCCAGGTGCACGCCGAGGCGGGCGAAGGGCACGCTGGCCAGCACGATGCCCAGGAAGGCCGGCCACATCACGAAGCCGCTGGTGCCGGCCGGCAACAACGGATGCCCCCAGCCCACCACGATGAAGGTAGCGGCACCGAACAGGGCGATGGGTACCCCGCAGGCCGACGAGGTGCCCACGGCACGGGTCAGGGTGGCGCCGCAGCGGATCAGCCAGGGCACGCAAAGGGTCCCCCCACCGATGCCGAACAGCGCCGAGACGCCGCCGATCACCGCACCGGCCAGCGCCATCACGCTCCTGCCCGGCGCCTGGCTGCCCGGCCTGGGGCCGCGTCCCAGCGCCAGGCGTGCCGCCATCAGCAAGACGAAGATGCCGAACAGGGTGCCCAGCAAGCCGCCGGAGAGGGCCCCGGCGACGAAGACCCCGGCGATGGCGCCCAGCAGCAGCCCGGGCAGCAGCGCCAGGAACCACTGGCGATGGATGCTGCCGCGGCGGTAGTGCCCCCAGGCCGAGGAGGCGCCGGTGATCACGATGGTGGCCAGCGAGGTGCCCACCGCCAGGTGCATGGTCACCTCGGGGGCCACGCCCTGCAGGCCGAAGACGAAGACCAGTGCCGGCACGATGATCAGGCCGCCGCCCACGCCGAACAGGCCGGCCATGGTGCCCGCCACGGCGCCGAGCGCCAGATAACCCAGCAAGGCGACCAGCGCGTTCATGAGCTGTCGGCGTCCTCGAAACGTTCCGGCAACCAGCGGCTGACCCGCTCGACCAGGGTCTGCGGACGGTAGGGCTTGGCCAGGAAGTCGTCCAGCCCGGCCTCGGCGAAACGCCGGCGATCCTCGTCGCTGGCGTTGGCGGTCAACGCCACCAGCACGCTGCGTCGCCCGGGATAGGTCCTGGCCTCCTGCTCACGCCAGCGACGGCTGGTCTCCATGCCGTCCATGCCGGGCATGAAGATATCCATCAACACCAGGGCAAAGGGCCCCTGCTCCAGGGCCTTGAGGGCCTCGTGGCCCGAGGTGGCCGTGTGCACCTCCAGCCCCTGGCGCTCGAGCACCTGGCGCGCCAGCATCAGGTTCACCGGGCCATCGTCGACGATCAGCACGCGCCCCTGGCGCACGGGCGCGGCCACGGCCGCCGCCTCGCCCTCGCCGGCCAGGCCCTCGAGCAGCTCCCTGAGATCGGCGACCCGCTCGTGCAGCTCACGGGTGGCCTGCCGGTAGGCGTGTGTCGATGCCGCCTCTCCCTCCGGCACCATCAGCTCATCGATGCGGGCCTGGAGACGCTGCAGCTCGCGCCCCATCAACGTCAGGTAATCGGACTTGAGCCGCGACTCCTCCCGGGCCCGGTCGCGGCCGGCCTCCAGGCGTGACAGGCGACGCTCGCGCTGGGCCAGGTCGTCTTCCAGGCCCTGCAGGTGAAGGCGCAGGCGCTCCTCCCTGGCGACCAGCGCCTGGCCGGGTGCCTGGTCGTCGCCCTCCCGCTGACGGTGGCCACCGGCCCCGCCGCCGGGCGGCGTGTCGCGGCCCGGCTCGTCGCCGGACTGGCGACACGGCCGGAATACCACGAGGATCAGGTTGAGGCTGGAGGCCAGCAGCAGGCCGAGCAACCAGGCCACCGTCCACCGGGGCGCCAGCAGCAGGCACAAGGGGCCGGCCGCCACGATCAGCAGCTGCAGGGTCAATGCCAGGCGAAGCAGCGGAGGAAGGCGCCGGGAGCGCCGGGTATCGACTCGCATCCGTCATCCTTGGCCTTTCACGAGGTGACGCCCGAGTGTACGCCGCCGCGCGACCGCTGTCATGGCGGCGGGCGCCAGAGCGACTTTCCCGCCCGTCGTCGAGCCGCTAAGCTGGTGCGATGTGCCTGATAGCCTTCGATCACCGCCCGGGAAGCGCCTGGCCATTGCGCCTGGTGGCCAACCGTGACGAATTCCACGCCCGCCCCACGGCGCCGCTGGCCACCTGGCAGGATGCCCCCGAGATCCTCGGCGGTCGCGACCTGGAAGCCGGTGGCACCTGGCTGGCGGTACATCGCTGCGGCCGCTTCGCCGCCGTGACCAATGTCCGCGATCCACGGCTCAAGAGGCCCGAGGGGGCACCGAGCCGCGGCGCCCTGGTGCGCGAGGCCCTCACCTGCCCCGACCTGCCGGCCTGGCTCGATCGCCTGGCCGGGGGCGAGGCGACGCGCTTCGCCGGCTTCAACCTGCTGGCCGGCGATGGCCGGCGGCTCTGGCACCTGCATCGCGGCCTCGATGGGGTCACCCTGCGCGAGGTTCCACCGGGGGTGCATGGCCTCTCCAATGCCAGCCTCGACGCTCCCTGGCCCAAGCTGATCGCCGCCCGACAGGGCCTGACCGCCAGCCTGCGCCACGGCCGCTGGCCGGACGACGCCCTGGCGGCCATGGCCGACCCGCATCCCGCCGACGACGCGGCACTGCCGGACACCGGCGTGGGGCTGGAGATGGAACGCAGGCTCTCCGCGCCGTTCATCGTCGGCGAGGAGTATGGCACACGGGCCATGAGCTGGCTGGGCTGGCACGCCAGCGGCCGCATCGAGATCGGCGAGCGGCGCTTCGGGCCGGGCGGCGTGGAGCTGGGCGAGACCCAGCTTCGCTGGGAGCTGAGCCCGACTTCACCGGGAACTGCTTAAAGCTGGAAGGCAGCTTGTTACCACCAGCCCTTGCGCCAAGGTTTTTCTTCCGGCTTCAAGCTCAAGTCCGCGCAGCGGACGTTCTTCCAGCTCCGGGCGCAGCCCGGCTCTTCCAGGCGCGTAGCGCTGCTCTTCAAGCTTGAGCCGGGCGAGGCCCGGCTCAGTCGCGGGGCGGGAGCAGATGGGCGAGCTGCCAGCCTTCCAGGCGCTCGGCCAGGTGGCGGCGGATCTCGCCGGGGGAGTCGAGACGCAGGGTCTCCTCGACCAAAGCTTTGGCGCCGTCCAGTGGCACGCGGCGGATGGCGGCACGCACCCGGGGCAGGCTGGGCGCGTTCATCGACAGGGCATCGAAGCCCATACCCATGAGCAACAGGGCGCCGGCCGGGTCACCGGCCAGCTCGCCGCACACCGAGATGGGCACCTGCAGCCGATGGGCATCCTCGGCGAGCCGCGCCAGGGCCGTGAGCACCGCCGGATGGCAGGCGTCGTAGAGGTCGGCGACCCGCGGATTGTTGCGATCCACCGCCAGCAGGTACTGGGTGAGGTCGTTGCTGCCCACCGAGAAGAAGTCGGCCCGGGTGGCCAGGGCATCGAGCTGGTAGAGGGTCGCCGGGACCTCGATCATCACCCCCACCGGGGGCCGCGGCACGCTCACACCCTCCTCGCTGAGCTCGAGAATGGCGCGATCCAGCAGCCGCAGGGCGACGTCCACCTCATCGACGTTGGTCACCATGGGCAGCAGCACCTGCAGGTTGTCGAGCCCTTGGGAGGCACGCAGCATGGCACGCAGCTGCACCATCAGCACCTCGGGGTGGTCGAGGGTCACGCGGATGCCGCGCCAGCCGAGGAAGGGGTTGGCCTCCTCGATGGGGAAGTAGGGCAGGTCCTTGTCGCCGCCGATGTCCAGGGTGCGCATCACCACCGGCAACGGCGCGAAGCTCTCGAGCTGGTCGCGATAGAGGCGGGTCTGTTCCTGCTCGCCGGGGAAGCGTTCGGTGACCATGAAGGGCACCTCGGTGCGGTAGAGCCCCACGCCGCTGATGCGGCTCTTCAGCGAGGCCACCGCGTCCACGGCCAGACCGGTGTTGACCATCAACGGCATGACGTGGCCGTCCGGGGTGCGGCTGGGCAGGTCCTGTTCGTGCTCGAGGACCTCGGCCAGGGCCTGCTCCTCGCCGATCAGCCCCTCGTAGTGGGTCAGCAACTCCGGGCCGGGGCGCACGAAGAGGCGCCCGCGGTGGCCGTCGAGGATCACCGGCGCCCCGGAGAGCCGCGGCAGCGGGAGATCGACCATGCCCAGCACCGTGGGGATGCCCATGGCCCGCGCCAGGATCGCCACGTGCGAGGTGCTGGAGCCGCGTACCGAGACCAGGCCGGCCAGCCGCTCGCGCGGCACCTCGCCGAGCAGCGCCACGCTCAGCTCGTCGCCCACCAGGATGGTGCGCTCCGGGTAGACGTCGGGGGTCTGGGGGGTCTCCTCCTGCAGGTGGGCGAGCACCCGGCGGCCCAGGTCGCGCACGTCGGCGGCGCGCTCGCGAAGGTAGTCGTCGTCGACCCGCTCCAGGTACTGGACATGGCGCTTGACCACGTCGGCCAGCGCGCCGGGGGCCCACTGCCCCTCGCGGATGCGCTTCACCACCTCCTGGGAGAGCGCCGCCTCGCTGAGCATCTGCTGATAGACCTCGAACAACGCCAGCTCCTGGGCCGAGATGCGGTTGGCCAGGCGCTCGCCGGCGGCACGGATCTCCTCGCGGACGCGGCCGATGGCCTCCTTGAGGCGCGTGATCTCGTAGTCGACATCGGTGGGAATGAGGTCGGGCACGCTATCCAGGTCGGCGGGTGGGGCGATCACTATCGCCTCGCCGATGGCCATGCCCGGCGAGGCGGCCACCCCCTTGAAGTGCACCTGGCCCTCGAGGCTCGGCCGGGTGAGGTTGCCGGTGGCCAGGGCATGGGCCAGCACGCCGGCCAGTTGGGCCGCCATGGTGACCAGGAAGGCCTCGTCCTCCTCGCCGTAGCGGCGCTTGTCGGCCTGCTGCACCACCAGCACGCCGAGCATGCGGCGCTGGTGGATGATGGGCACGCCGAGGAAGCTCGAGTAGCGCTCCTCGCCGGTGGACTCGAAGTAGCGGAACTGCGGGTGGTGTTGGGCGTCCTCGAGGTTGAGCGGCTCCTCGCGCCGTGCCACGAGGCCCACCAGGCCCTCGCCGATGGGCAGCGTGACCTGGCGTACCGCCTGGCTGCGCAGGCCGATGGTTTCCATCAGTACCAGGCGATCGAGCTCTTCGTCGTAGAGGTAGAACGAACAGACATCGGTCTTCATCGCCTTGCGGATGCGACGCACCATGGTGGCGAGCGCCGCCTCCAGGGTGCGAGCCCCGTTGACTTCCTGGATGATGCGGCGCAAGACCTCGAGCATGGGAGTGACTTCGTCCGTTGGTTATCTTGGTGGGAGCCGGCGCCCGCCTCAGCCGTGGCCGAGGGCGAGCCGCTGGGCCCGCGGCGAGAGTTCCTTCAGCGCCCGGCGATAGACCTCGCGCTTGAAGGGCACCACCTGGCCCAGCGGGTACCAGTAGCTGACCCAGCGCCAGCCATCGAATTCCGGCTTGCCGGTGCCGTCCATGCAGATCCGGTTCTCCGTGCAGCGGATCCGCAGCAGGAACCATTTCTGTTTCTGGCCGATGCAGACCGGCCTGGAATGCGTTCGTATCATGCGTCGCGGCAGTCGATAGCGCAGCCAACCCCGGGTGCAGGCGAGGATCTCGACGTCGTCGGCCGTCAGGCCGATCTCCTCATGCAACTCGCGAAAAAGCGCCTGTTTCGGTGTCTCGTCCGCCTTGATGCCTCCCTGGGGAAACTGCCATGCATTCTGCCCTACCCGACGCGCCCAGAGCAGCTGCCCCTGGTCGTTGACGATGATGATGCCAACGTTGGGGCGAAAGCCGTCAGCGTCGATCACGGACTTCACCTTGTGGAAACCAGTCGTATTGGGGCCATTCTTCCACAAGCCCATGAAGCGCATCAATACGCGGGTAGCCACGGCCCTTGCGGCGGCGTGCAGGTGTCGCCGGCATCTGACATAATCGCCGACCTTCGACCGTGATCCACAACCCATGGGAGTGACCGTGAGCCTGGCCATCTTCGACCTGGACAACACGCTGCTGTCGATCGACAGCGACCATGCCTGGGGGGAGTTCCTGCTCGAGCAGGGCGCCGTCGACCCGGTGGCCTACCGCGAGGCCAACGACCGCTTCCTGGCCGACTACGAGGCCGGCACCCTGGACATCCACGCCTTCCTGGAGGTGGCACTCAAGCCCCTGGCGGAGAACAGTCCGGAGCAGCTGGCTGCCTGGCACCAGCAGTTCATGGCCAGCAAGATCGAGCCGCACATCCTGCCCAAGGGCGAGGAACTGGTGGCGCGGCATCGCTCGCGCGGCGATACCCTGTTGATCGTCACCGCCACCAACCGCTTCATCACCGGCCCCATCGCCGAACGGCTGGGGGTGGACGACCTGATCGCCGTGGAGCCCGAGGTGGTCGAGGGCCGCTATACCGGCAAGGTGAGCGGCACCCCGAGCTACCGCGAGGGCAAGGTGCAGCGCCTGGAGGAGTGGCTGGTCGACAAGGAGCTGACCCTGGACGACGCCTGGTTCTACAGCGACTCCCACAACGACCTGCCGCTGCTGGAGATCGTCGAGCACCCGGTGGCGGTGGACCCCGACGACACCCTGCGTCAGGCGGCCAAGGAGCGCGGCTGGCGGATCATCAGCTTGCGGGACTGATCCGGATCAGAGCCGTAAGCCATAAGAAGCAAGGCCCCGCCGGATAGGAATCGGCGGGGCCTTGCTTGTAGGAGGCCGGGTCCCCCGGGCGACTGGCGCCGTCAGGTGCCCGGAAGTTTCCGGGAGGCCTGCGGCCTCCAGTCGCGATGCGGAGCATCCCTCCTACAGAGTGGGCGACCCCCTTAGCCCAGTAGATGCTCGACGGCGGCGCGCTCCTGGCGCAGCTCGTCTTCGGTGGCCTGCATCTTCTCGCGGCTGAAGTCGTCGATCTCCAGGCCCTGGACGATCTCGTAGTCACCGCCCTTGCAGACGACCGGGTAGGAGTAGATCACGCCCCTCTCGATGCCGTAGCTGCCGTCGGCGGGGATCGCCATGCTGACGATGCCGTCGCTGCCCAGCGCCCAGTCGCGCATATGGTCGATGGCGGCAGAGGCGGCGGAGGCGGCGGAGGAGGCACCGCGCGCCTTGATGATGGCGGCGCCGCGCTGCTGCACGGTGGGGATGAAGTCGCTCTCGTACCAGTCGCGCTCGACCAGTTCGGCCGCCGGCTTGCCGTCCACCTTGCAGTGGGCGATGTCGGGGTACTGGGTGGCGCTGTGGTTGCCCCAGATGATCATGCCCTCCACGTCGGTGACGTGCTTGCCGGTCTTCTGGGCCAGCTGGGTCAGGGCACGGTTGTGGTCCAGGCGGGTCATGGCGGTGAACTGGCCCGGCTCCAGGTCGGGGGCGTTGCAGGAGGCGATCAGGGCGTTGGTGTTGGCCGGGTTACCCACCACCAGCACCTTGACGTCGCGGCTGGCGTTGTCGTTCAGGGCCTTGCCCTGCACGGAGAAGATGGCGGCGTTGGCCTCCAGCAGGTCCTTGCGCTCCATGCCCGGGCCGCGCGGACGGGCGCCCACCAGCAGGGCGTAGTCGGCGTCCTTGAAGGCGACGTTGGCGTCGTCGGTGGCCACGATGTCCTGCACCAGCGGGAAGGCGCAGTCGTTGAGCTCCATCACCACGCCCTGCAGGGCCTCCAGCGCCGGGGTGATCTCCAGCAGTTGCAGGATGACCGGCTGGTCCTTGCCCAGCATGTCGCCGGAGGCGATGCGGAAGGCCAGGGAGTAGCTGATCTGGCCGGCGGCGCCGGTGATGGCAATACGAACGGGATCTTTCATGGTGGCTCCTTCGGTTGTCGCCGTGAGGATAGCCCGGCGGGCGCCCGGCCCGCGCTGGCCTGAAATCGAACCGCCAAGATGGTATGCCTGCAGTGCACAAAACTCAATGCGACCTAGTAGGGACGCCCGGCTTCGCCGGCCAACCTGTAGGAGGGCAACTTGTTGCGCGATTGGCGCCGCCAGGCGCCCGGCGGGATTACTAGCCTGTGGTGGCCGCCTCCGGGAGGCCTGCGGCCTCCATTCGCCCAGCGGAGCCGAAGCGTCGGACCGTGACCTCCTACTGCCTCTCATCGACCGACGAGTCGACTGTCTGCCATTCGGCTGCCACCCTCATCAGACACGAAGCATGTGGGCTTGGTGGTAAGGAGTGAGGGGGCAGGAGTGCTATGCTGGCCCTTCATGCATTGCTGATGGACCACACCGCATGTTCCGCCGCCGTCTGCCCCTCCCGCCGCTGGTCGCCATCGGGCTCGTCGTGCTGTTGCTGGCCTGGCTGCTGCTCGGGGACCTGCAGCGCTTCCAGGACGAGGCACCCGATGCCGAGGCCCGGCCCACCGCCGAGGCCACCCGGGTGGAGGTGGCGACCCGCCACGCCGAGCCCCACGCCCCCACCCTGGTGCTTCAAGGCCAGTTGGAGGCCCGCCGCGAGCTGCTCCTGCGCGCCCGCCAGGCGGGCCGTGTCGCGGCACTGCCCGTGGCGGAGGGCAGCCGGGTCGAGGCCGGCAGCGTGCTGCTCGAGCTGGCCCGCGACGAGCTCCCCGAGCGCCAGGCCCAGGCCGAAGACGACCTGGCCCTGGCCCGCGCCGAGCTGGCCGGGGCCGAGGAGCTGCGGCGCCGCGAGCTGATCTCCAATACCGAGTTGTTGCGCCGGCAGGCCGAGGTGAGCCGAGCCGTGGCCGAGCTGGCCGCCCTGCGCCGCCAGCTCGACGACACCCGCCCCACGGCGCCCTTCGCCGGCGTGCTCGACCGCCTCGACGTGGAACTCGGCGAGCTGGTGCAGGTGGGCGAGACCTGGGGCCGGCTGGTGGACGACACCCGACTGGTCGCCACCGCCTGGGCCCCGCAACGCGACGCCCTGGAGCTGGAGGCCGGACTGCCCGCCGAGCTGCGGCTGCTGGACGACTCGCGCCTGGCCGGCGAGGTCAGCGTGGTGGGGCGCCGTGCCGACGACGAGACGCACAGCTTCCGGGTCGAGGTGGCGGCCGACAATCCCGAGGGGCGCCGCCTGGCCGGTGCCAGCGCCACCCTGCGCATCCGCCTGCCGGAACGCCGGGTGCAGCGCCTCTCCCCTGCCCTGCTGACCCTGGATGCGGAGGGCCGCCTGGCGGTGAAGCATCTCGACGACGCGGACCGGGTGGTGGCGAGCCCGGTGACCCTGGTGGATGCCGATACCCGGGTGGCGCGGGTGACCGGCCTGCCCGACCCGGTGCGCCTGATCACCCTGGGCGGGGCCCTGGTGGAGGCCGGCGAGCGGGTCGAGGCGGTGGAGGCCGAGGCGCCCGCGGCGGAGGAGCGCTGAGATGCGCCGCCTGATCGACGCCGCCCTGGAGCGTTCGCGGACCACCCTGATGCTGCTGGTAGCCCTGCTGCTGGCGGGCCTGGCGGCCTGGCAGTCGATCCCCAAGGAGGCCAACCCCGACGTCCCCATTCCCATCATCTACGTGTCGATGACCCTGGAGGGGGTCAGCCCCGAGGACGGCGAGCGGCTGCTGGTGCGCCCCATGGAGCAGGAGCTGCGCAGCATCGAGGGGCTGCGCAAGCTGACCGCCCAGTCCAGCGAGGGCCATGCCGCCCTGACCCTGGAGTTCGATGCCGGCTTCGACGCCGACCAGGCGCTCACCGACGTGCGCGAGAAAGTCGACATCGCCCGGGCGGACCTGCCCGCCGAGGCCGACGAGCCGCGGGTGATGGAGGTCAACGTGGGCCTCTTCCCGGTGCTCTCCATCGGGCTCTCCGGTCCCATCGAGGAGGAGCGGCGGGTGGCCATCGCGCGGCGCCTCAAGGAGGAGATCGAGGGCATCGCCGAGGTGCTGGAGGTGGACATCGGCGGCGACCGCGAGGAACTGCTCGAGGTGGTCGTCGACCCGCTGGTGCTGGACAGCTACGGCGTCGACTTCGGCACCCTGTTCGACCTGGTGAGCCGCAACAACCGGCTGGTGGCCGCCGGCAGCCTGGACACCGGCGCCGGCCGCCTGGCCATGAAGGTCCCGGGGGTGATCGAGTCCCTCGACGATGTCATGGCCATGCCGGTGAAGATCGACGGCGACCGGGTGGTGACCTTCGGCGACGTGGCCTGGATCCGCCCCACCTTCAAGGACCCGGAGGGCTTCGCCCGCATCGACGGCCAGCCGGCGCTGGTGCTGGAGGTCTCCAAGCGCGCCGGCGCCAATATCATCGCCACCATTCGTCAGGTCGAGGCGCTGTTCGACGAGGCGGAGGGCCTGATCCCCGAGGCGCTGGAGATCACCACCATCATGGACCAGTCCGAGATGGTGGAGGAGATGCTCTCGGAGCTGCTCAACAACGTGCTCACCGCGGTGGTGCTGGTGCTGATCGTGATCCTCGCCGCCATGGGGGTGCGCAACGCCATGATGGTGGGGCTGACGATTCCCGGCGCCTTCCTCACCGGCATCCTGCTGATCTGGGCGGTGGGTTACACCCTCAACATCGTGGTGCTGTTCTCGCTGATCCTGGTGGCCGGCATGCTGGTCGACGGCGCCATCGTGGTCAGCGAACTGGCCGACCGCCACCTGCGCCAGGGTCAGCTGCCCCGCCAGGCCTGGGTCAACGCCGCCACGCGCATGAGCTGGCCGGTGATCGCCTCCACCGCCACGACGCTGGCGGTGTTCGTGCCGCTGCTGTTCTGGCCCGGCGTGGTGGGCGAGTTCATGAAGTACCTGCCGGCCACGGTGATCCTCTGCCTGCTCGCCTCGCTGGCCATGGCGCTGGTCTTCCTGCCCACCCTGGGCGGGGTGTTCGGGGCCCGCGCCGCCACCCCGGTGAGCGAGGCGGCCATGACCACCGCCGGCGGCCGCCTCTACCGCCGCGTGCTGGCCCGGTTGCTGGCCCATCCGGGCCTGACGCTGCTGTTCGCCCTGCTGCTGATGGCGCTGATCTATGCCGGCTATGGCCGCTTCAACCATGGCGTGGAGTTCTTCCCCGCCGTGGAGCCCGACAGTGCCCAGGTGGTGGTGCGCGCCCGGGGCGACTTCTCCGCCGAGGAGAAGGACGCCGTGGTGAGGCGCGTGGAGGCACGCCTGGCGGGGATGGGCGAGGTGGAGGCGCTCTACGCGCGCTCCTTCGCGGTGGCCGACCAGCAGCTCGGCGGCGACGTGATCGGCGTGCTGCAGTTCCAGTTGATCGACTGGCAGGATCGGCGCCCCCTGGCCGAGATCTTCGCCGAGATGCGCAGCCGCACCCGCGACTTGCCCGGGGTGATCCTGGAGTTCCGCGAACAGGAGATGGGCCCCGGCCAGGGCAAGCCCATCGTGCTGGAGATCAGCGGCCACGATGCCGAGGCCACCGAGCGCACGGTGGAGCGGCTGCGCGACCTGATGGGCGAACTCGGCGGCTTCCGCGACATCGAGGACAACCGCAGCCTGCCCGGGGTGGAGTGGCGAGTGGTGGTGGATCGTGAGGCGGCGGCGCGCTTCGGCGCCGACGTGGCCGCGGTGGGCAGCGCCGTGCAGCTGCTCACCACCGGGCTGCAGGTGGCCAGCTACCGGCCGGCGGGGGTCGACGACGAGGTGGATATCCGCGTGCGCCTGCCCGAGGGCGATCGCACCCTGGAGCAGTTGGGCCGGCTCAGCCTGAACACGCCGCGCGGCCAGGTGCCGATCTCGCACTTCGTCAGCGTGGAGCCGGCCCCCAAGGTGGGCACCCTGCACCGCATCGACGGCCGGCGTGCCATCACCCTGGAGGCCGACGTGGCCGCGGGCCAGCGCCCCGACGAACGGCTGCGCGCCCTGCAGGAAGCCGCGGGCGCTCCCCCGGAGGGGGTGAGCGTCGCGGCGGCCGGCGAGCAGGAGGACCAGCAGCAGGCGAGCCGCTTCCTGGCCACCGCCTTCCTGGTGGCCATCGGCCTGATGGCACTGATCCTGGTGACCCAGTTCAACAGCTTCTACCAGGCGGTGCTGGTGCTCTCGGCCATCGTCTTCTCCACCGCCGGGGTGCTGCTGGGGCTGCTGGTCAACGCCCAGCCCTTCGGCATCGTCATGGTGGGAATGGGGATCATCGCCCTGGCGGGCATCGTGGTGAACAACAACATCGTGCTGATCGACACCTACAACCAGCTGCGCGGCGAAGGCCTCGCCCCCCGTGAGGCGGCGCTGGAGGCCGGTGGGCTGCGCCTGCGCCCGGTGCTGCTCACGGCGGTGACCACGGTGCTGGGCCTCACGCCCATGGTGCTGGGAGTCAACGTCAACCTGCTGGCGCCCAGCCTGGGGATCGGCGCCCCCTCCACCCAGTGGTGGACCCAGCTCTCCAGCGCCATCGCCGGGGGGCTGACCTTCGCCACCGGTCTGACGCTACTGCTGACGCCGTGCATGCTGGTGATCGGTCCTGGCTCCGCCGGAAATAGGAAGCCGCCGGGCGCCTGACGGCGCCAGTCGCGCAGCAAAGCTGCCCTCCTACGACATCGAGCTCCCGGCGAAGCCCACTCAGGCGCGTGACCGGGCCTCGGCTTCCTGGCGGGCGGCGTCGGGGGCGTGGGCGGCATGCAGCCGGCCGATGAGCTGGTCTTCCAGGGAGAAGCGCTCGGTGAGGCCATGGGCGAGGCGCTCGAGCCAGGCGGGAAGCCGTGCGATGTGCTGGCGTACGCGACCGGGACTCTGGTAATCGGCGTCGAAGGCCAGCACCAGTTCGGTGGACAGCTCGAGGCGCTCGAGCAGACGGTCGGCCAGGGTCAGGGCCTGGTCGTCGTCGAAGGCGCGCGCCTCTTCGCGCAGCTGGGGATAGACCTCGAAGTGGCCGGCGCTGATGTAGTCCATCAGCAGCTCGCTGAAGGCGTCGATGCGCTCCTTGCTCACCGCTTCGAGCTCGGCGTCGCACGCCTCCTTGAGCTCGACGAAGTTGACCAGCAACTCGCGGCGCTCATCCAGCCAGCGGTCGATCAGCCTGTGTACGCCACCCCAGCGCTCCAGCGCGCTCTTGCAGTCTTCCAGCATGGGGGCCTCCCTTGCTCCGATGGGGCCGAGGACATCCAGCGCCCGGCCGAGGAGTCCTCAGACTCGCGCCTGCCGGACCCGCTGTCAATCCCCATCCGCGGGAGGCCTCACCCCCGCTCGCGACAGGCCGAGAGCAGCAGGCCCAGCGGCGCCAGGGCCAGCACGATGAAGCCGATCAGGGTCCAGCCGGGCAGCGAGAAGCCGAGCAGCTGGAAGTCGATGTCGGCGCACTCCCCGGAGCCGGTGAACACCTGCGCCAGCACCTGCTGCAGCGGCATGATCTCCATCATGTAGTCGAGGCCGGGGCCGCAGCTGGGCACCTCGTCGGCGGGCAGCGACTGCAGCCAGAGGTGACGCGCGGCCACGCCGATGCCGCCGCCCACGGCGGCGAGCCCCAGCCCGCCGTAGAGGGCGGCGCCGAGCCGGCCGCCCGGGTTGTGCAGGGCCGCCACGGCGAACACCGCGGCGGCAACGATGACCGCCACACGCTGGAAGATGCACAGCGGGCAGGGCTCCAGGCCGCCGAGGTGCTCGAGGCCCAGGGCCACGGCCATCATCAGCACGCAGAAGGCCAGGCCGGCGAGGCTCCACTGGCGCACGGAGAGACGCGCGAGGGAGGCGGTCATGAGGCCGCCTCCCCGGCAATGCGCGACTCCCTGGCGCGGGCGAAGTAACCCTCGAGAAACGCCTCGAAGCGCTCCCGGTCGGCGGCCTCGATCTCGTGCTGCTGGTGGTGGGAGGTCTCGGCCAGCTCGGCGAACAGTGCCGCCCGGCCCGGGTCCATCGGCCCATGGCCGAAGCGCTCGGCCTGCTGGCGGGCGATGGCCAGCATGGCGTCGCTGAACTCCTCGCCGCGGTCCTGCAATCGGGCCATCAGCTGGCCGGAAGGCGTCAGGGCGGGATCGGCGAGGCGCGGCACCATGACCGCCACGGCGTCGCGATGCGGGTTGCCCTCCTCCAGGCGGTCGAGGAGCTCGGCGACCCGGCCGACCTCGTCGAGGATCTCGCTGCCCCAGTCCGCCAGGTCACGCGGCTCGCCGTGCTGCACCAGGCGCAGGGCGGGATCGCGCCCGCGCTCCACCACCCGGCGGCGGTTGTCGTCCAGGTGTTCGCACTCGAGGTCCGGGATCCAGGGACTCTCACTGAGCAGGCACCACATCATGAAGGCGTCCACGAAGCGGATCTGCGTCTCGTCCACGCCCAGCGGCAGCAGCGGGTTGAGGTCGAGGCAACGCACCTCGATGTACTCCACGCCGCGGGCCTCCAGCGCCTGGCTGGGGGTCTCGTCGTGGCGCGCCACCCGCTTGGGGCGGATGTCGCTGTAGTACTCGTTCTCGATCTGCAGGATGTTGGCGTTGAGCTGGCGCCAGCCGTCGTCCGCCTTGACGCCCAGCGCCTGGTAGGCCGGCCAGGGCGTGGAGATGGCGTGGCGCAGGGTGCCCACGTAATTGGACAGCGAGTTGAAGCAGATCTTGAGCTGAGCCTGCACCTTGTTCTGGTAGCCCAGGTCGGACATGCGCAGGCTGGTGGCGTAGGGCGCGACCAGGGTATCGCGGCCGTGGGCCTGGAGCTTGTCGGGGATCTCGCCGCCCGGCAGGAAGCTGCGGTCCAGCGCCGGCGAGGCGCCGAACAGGTAGAGCAGCAGCCAGCTGTGACGACGGAAGTTGCGGATCAGGCCGAAGTAGCGCGCCGAACGGTAGTCGTTCAGCAGGGTATCGCCGGCGCCGTCCGCCTCGCGCAGCAGTTCCCAGAGATCGTCGGGCAGCGAGACGTTGTAGTGCACCCCGGCGATGGCCTGCATGATGCGCCCGTAGCGCACGTCCAGGCCCTGGCGGTAGACCCGTTTCATGGTGCCCACGTTGGAGGGGCCGTAGTCGGCGATGGGCACGCTGTCGTTGCCGTCGAGCCGCGCCGGCATGCTGGCCGGCCAGATCAGCTCCTCGCCCAGGTGGCGATGGGTGAAGCGATGCAGGTCGCCGAGGAAGGCCATGGCGTCCTCGGGCCGACAGTAGACCGGCGTGATGTACTCCAGCAGCGCCTCGGAGTAGTCGGTGGTGATGTGCGGGTGGGTCAGCTTGGAGCCCAGGGTGGCCGGGTGCGGGGTCTGGGCGATGCGCCCCGCCGGGTCGACGCGCAACCCCTCCTTCTCGAGGCCGCGGCGCAGGCGGCTGAACTGCCCCCGTCGGGCGGGCCCTTCCAGGCGGGCGATGAGGGTGGCGAGTGAGTCGGACAAGATGAACACCCCATGTCGTGGAAGCCGGTCGCGGCGCCGCGCTTCGCTGGTTGTGCGACGGGCGCCCCAGGCGCCCGTGAATGGCTGATTATGGTGCCTGAGCGCCGGGAGTCAAAGGTTAGCCGGCTATAAGCTTCGGGCTTGGCCCCTATGGCTCGCGACTCGTAGCTCGCGGACACTAGCGCTCCTTCTTGGCCTTGAGCAGGGCCGCGCCCAGCGCACCCAACTGGTCGTCCTTGCCGCCGTCGGTGCGACCGCCGTCCCCCTTGCGCGGCGGCTTGCCGCCCTGGCGCTTCGGCCCCTCGCCGGTGCGGCGTGGCCGGCCGCCCTCCTCGCCCGGCTGGTCGTCCAGGCGCATGGTCAGGCCGATGCGCGCGCGCTCCAGGTCCACGCTCATCACCTTGACCTTGACGATGTCGCCGGCCTTGACCACCGAACGCGGGTCCTCGACGAACTTGCTGGAGAGCGCCGAGATGTGCACCAGGCCGTCCTGGTGGACGCCGATGTCGACGAAGGCGCCGAAGTGGGTGACGTTGGTCACGCTGCCCTCGAGGATCATGCCGGGCTCGAGGTCCTTGATATCCTCGACGCCCTCGCGGAACTCGGCGGCCTTGAACTCGGGGCGCGGGTCGCGGCCCGGCTTGTCGAGTTCGGCGAGGATGTCGGTGACGGTGGGCACGCCGAAGCGCTCGTCGGCGAAGTCGGCGGGCTTCACCGCCTTGAGGGTGGCGCTGTCGCCGATCAGGCCGGCCAGCGGGCGGCCGCTCCGCTCGGCGATGCGCTCCACCAGCGGGTAGGCCTCGGGGTGCACCGCGCTGGCGTCGAGTGGATTGTCGCCGCCCATGATGCGCAGGAAGCCGGCGCACTGCTCGAAGGTCTTGGGCCCCAGGCGGCTGACGTCGAGGAGCTGACGGCGGGTGGTGAAGGCGCCCGCGGCGTTGCGGCGGGAGACGATGGCCTCGGCCAGCGCCGGCGATAGGCCAGCGACCCGCGACAGCAGGGCGCTGGAGGCGGTGTTGAGGTCGACGCCCACGGCGTTCACGCAGTCCTCGATCACCGTCTCCAGGCTGCGCGACAGCTGCACCTGGGAGACGTCGTGCTGGTACTGGCCCACGCCGATCGACTTGGGCTCGATCTTGACCAGCTCGGCGAGCGGGTCCTGCAGGCGGCGAGCGATGGAGACCGCCCCGCGGATGGTGACGTCGAGGTCGGGCAGTTCGCGGGAGGCGTACTCGGAGGCGGAATAGACCGAGGCGCCGGCCTCGCTGACCATCACCTTCGACAGCGCACGCCGGCCGGCGAAGGCCTTGACCAGGTCGCCGGCCAGCCGGTCGGTCTCGCGGCTGGCGGTGCCATTGCCCACGGCGATCAGCGCCACGTCGTGCTTCTCCACCAGCCTGGCCAGCTCGGCCAGGGAGGCGTCCCAGGCGTTGCGGGGGGCGTGGGGGTAGATGGTGGCATGCGCGAGGAACTGGCCGGTGGCATCCACCACCGCCACCTTGCAGCCGGTGCGCAGGCCGGGGTCGATGGCCAGTGTGGCCTTCTGCCCCGCCGGGGCGGCCAGCAGCAGGTCCTTGAGGTTGGCGGCGAACACCCCGATGGCCTCCTGCTCGGCGCGCTCACGCAACCTGCCCAGCAGCTCGGTCTCGAGGTGGGTGTAGAGCTTGACCCGCCAGGTCCAGCGCACCACGTCGCGCAGCCACCTGTCGGCGGGCCGGCCCTCGTCGCGGATATCGAAGTGGCGGGCGATGGTCACCTGGGCCGGGTGAATCGCCGCGTCCTCCTCGCCGGGCAGGCGGATCACCAGGGAGAGCACTCCCTCGTTGCGCCCCCGGAACATGGCCAGGGCGCGATGCGACGGCGCCTTGGCGAGCCGCTCGTCGTGCTCGAAGTAGTCGGAGAACTTGGCGCCCTCGCGCTCCTTGCCCTCGATCAACCGGGCGGAGAGTTCGCCCTCGCTCCACAGCCGCTCGCGCAGGCCGCCGACCAGTTCGGCGTCCTCGGCGAAGCGCTCCATCAGGATCTGGCGCGCGCCGTCGAGCGCCGCCTTGGCATCCGCGATGGCGGGAATGTCGCCCTCGGCCGCGCGAAGGTACTGCGCCGCCTCGGCCTCGGGCTCCAGGGTGGGATCGGCGAGCAGCGCCTCGGCCAGCGGCTCGAGCCCCGCCTCGCGAGCGATCTGGGCCTTGGTACGGCGCTTCTTCTTGTAGGGCAGGTAGAGGTCTTCCAGGCGCTGCTTGGTGTCGGCGGCGCGGATCTGTCCCTCGAGCTCGGGCGTCAGCTTGCCCTGCTCGTCGATGGTGGCGAGCACCGTCGCGCGGCGCTCCTCCAGTTCGCGCAGGTAGCCGAGGCGCTCCTCGAGGCTGCGCAGCTGGCTGTCGTCGAGCCCGCCGGTCACCTCCTTGCGATAGCGGGCGATGAAGGGCACGGTCGCCCCGCCGTCGAGCAGTTCGACCGTGGCCGAGACCTGCTGGGGGCGAACGGAGAGTTCCTCGGCGAGGCGCGTGATGATGCGGTTGGTGGCGTCCATGACTTCCTGACTGGCAGCAACGAAAGATCGCGCAACGGTATCACAAGGCTGGCTGCTCCGGGAGCCGTAAGCGGGAAGGCAGCCTGTGGCCTCGCGTCAAGGTGCCAAGACCGCGTCGTAGGAGGGCAGCTCCCGGCTATGCCGGATGAAAGCTCAGCGCCAGGCCGTTGTTGCACCAGCGCAGGCCGGTGGGCTCGGGACCGTCCTCGAAGACGTGGCCCTGGTGGCCGCCGCAGCGGGCGCAGTGATACTCGGTACGCGGGAAGACCAGGAAGTAGTCGACGCTGGTCAGCAGGTGCCCTTCCACGTGCTCGAAGAAGCTGGGCCAGCCGGTGCCGGAGTCGTACTTCATGGCGCTGGTGAAGAGCAGCAGGTCGCAGCCGGCGCAGCGGTACTCACCCTCGCGGGTCTCCTTGTCCAGCGGACTGGAGAAGGCCGGCTCGGTGCCCTCCTCACGCAGGATCTCGTACTGCTCGGGGGTCAGCCGCTCGCGCCACTCGGCGTCGCTGAGCTCCAGCGGCTCGATCCCGGGGGCGGCACTGAGCTCCGGCTTGGGGCGTGCACCGGCCAGCTTCGGTGCCAGGCCGACCAGGCCGCCCGCCCCCAGCAGTCCCAGGAAATGACGTCGTTGCATGACAAGCCTCCGCGGTGGATGTCCCGGTTCTCGCTACCCTTCCTACGCCTCGACCGGGGTCCGGATGCACGAGGAAACGGGGGAAGGGCTTGCGCCCTTCCCCCATTGTGACCATCGGCGATCGCGGCGGTTCGCCGGCCTCAGGTGAGGCCGGGACCGGCCTGGACGATGGCCGGGCTGACGCCCTCGAACTTCTTGAAGTTGTCGACGAACTTGGCGGCCAGCTCTTGGCGCTGGCGGTCATAGGCGGCCGGGTCGGCCCAGGTCTCGCGGGGGTCGAGCAGGCGGGAATCGACGCCGGGCACGGCGGTGGGCACGTCCAGGTTGAGCCCCGCGAGGCGCTTGGTCTCCACTTCGCGCAGCACGCCGGACTGGATGGCGTGGATGATGGCGCGGGTGGTGGGGATGGAGAAGCGCGCGCCGCCCTCGCCGTAGGCGCCGCCGGTCCAGCCGGTGTTGACCAGGTAGACCTGGGCGTCCTTCTCGGCCACCCGCTTGATCAGCAGGTCGGCGTACTCGCGCGCCGGGCGCGGGAAGAAGGGAGCGCCGAAGCAGGTGGAGAAGGTCGCCGCCAGGCCCTCGGAGGAGCCCATCTCGGTGGAGCCCACCTTGGCGGTGTAGCCGGACAGGAAGTGGTAGGCGGCGGCCTCCTTGGAGAGCACCGAGACCGGCGGCAGCACGCCGGACATGTCGCAGGTCAGGAAGACGATGGCGTTGGGCTCGCCGGCGCGGTTCTCGGGCACTCGCTTGTCGACGTGCTCCAGCGGGTAGGCGGCCCGGGAGTTCTGGGTCAGGCTGTCGTCGGCGTAGTCGGGCTGGCGGCGGTCGTCGAGCACCACGTTCTCCAGCACGGTGCCGAAGCGGATGGCGTTCCAGATCACCGGCTCGTTCTTCTCGGAGAGGTCGATGCACTTGGCGTAGCAGCCGCCCTCCATGTTGAAGACGGTGCCCGGGCCCCAGCCATGCTCGTCGTCGCCGATCAGGTAGCGGGCCGGGTCGGCGGACAGGGTGGTCTTGCCGGTGCCGGAGAGGCCGAAGAACAGGCAGGTCTCGCCATCCTCGCCGACATTGGCGCTGCAGTGCATGGGCAGCACGTCGGCCTCGGGCAGCAGGAAGTTCTGTACCGAGAACATCGCCTTCTTCATCTCGCCGGCGTAGCGCATGCCGGCGATCAGCACCTTCTGCTGGGCGAAGTCGATGATCACGGTGCCGTCGGTGCCGGTGCCGTCGCGGGCCGGGTCACACTCGAAGCCGGCCGCGTTGAGAATGGTCCACTCGCCCTTGACGGCCGGGTTGTAGTCCTCGGGGCGCACGAACATGGTCCGCCCGAAGAGGTTCTGCCAGGCGGTCTCGGTGACCACCCGTACCGGCAGGTAGTGGGCCGGGTCGCTGCCCACGTGCAGCTCCGACACATAGTGCTCACGGCCCAGCAGGTAGTCCTCGACACGCGCCCAGAGGGCATCGAACTTCTCGGCGTCGAACGGGCGGTTGACGCTGCCCCAGTCGATACGCTCGCTGGTGGAGGGCTCGTCGACGATGAAGCGATCCTTGGGGGAGCGACCGGTGCGCACGCCGGTGTTCACCACCAGGGCACCGTTGGTGGCCAGGCGGCCTTCGCCGCTGGCCACGGCACGCTCGATCAGTTCGGCGCCGCAGAGGTTGACGTGGGCGTTGGGAGCTTGGGGTGTGGTCATGTCGATTCCTGGGCCGTGGGCCGTGTTCTCTCTCGTGTGCCGAGCGTCGTCGGAGACGCGGAAACCAGGGGAGGCTGGTCGATCGCACCGTGCGGGTATCCCGTCTTCTGGTGGCGATCGCGCCGCGAAGGCCGCGCCATTATGGCAAAAAGGCCTGCCCCGGGAAACGCCATTTTTAGGCGATATTCATGTAGTTTTTCTACAACATGCGGCATTTTCGCTACAAGATTTCTTGTGCGGCGCAGCAAGGAAAGCCCGACGGGTGTCCGGCCCGCTAACGACTGGCCCCGCCATCGGGCGGGGCCAGTCATCGGCAACCGAGGTGGCGTTCAGTGCAGCACGGGGGGCGGCTCGTCGGAGGAGGCCAGCAACGCCTCGATCTCCGCGGCGGTGAAGGCGTAGCGGCTGTGGCAGAAGTGGCACTGGGTCTCGATGCCGCCCTGCTCTTCCAGCACCTGGCGCAGTTCCGCCTCGCCCAGGGTCAGCAGGGCGTCGGCGATGCGCTCCCGCGAGCAGGTGCAGCCGAAGCGCAGCGCCTTGGGCTCGAAGACCCGCACCGTCTCCTCGTGGTAGAGGCGGTGCAGCAGTTCGCGCGGCGCCAGGCTCAGCAGCTCCTCGCGCTTGACGGTGTCGGCCAGGTGGACGCTGCGCTCCCAGGCGTCGTGGTCCTGGTTGCGCGACTCGTCGGGCATGCGCTGCAGCAGCAGGCCGCCGGCATGCTGGCCGTCGGCGGCCAGCCACAGCCGGGTGGGCAGTTGCTCGGACTGGGCGAAATAGGCGGCCAGGCACCCCGCCAGGCTGTCGTGCTCCAGGGCGACGATGCCCTGGTAGCGGTGCCCCTCGCGGGGGTCCAGGGTGATCATGATCTGGCCCTGGCCGAGCAGCTCGCGGAAGCCGATGTCGTCGGCGGGCGCCTCGGCGCCTTCGGCCAGCCGGGCGATGGCGCGCAGCTCGCCGCCGGGGTTGGACTCGGCCATCAGCAGGGCGAGGGCCCCGTCGCCGCGCACCTCGAGGCTCAGGGTGCCGTCGAGCTTCACGGTATCGGTGAGCAGCGCCACGGCGGCGAGCATCTCGCCCAGCAGGTGGTTGACCGCCGGCGGGTAGTCGTGGCGGTCGAGCACCTCGGCGTAGGCCCGCTCGAGGGCCACGAGCTCGCCGCGGACATTGGTGTCGTCGAAGAGGAAACGCTGGATCTGGTCGGACATGGGGCTCGTATCGGGTCGTGAACGTGGGCGCATTCTAGCAGCCCCATCGCTTCCTGCGGATTCCTTGGCCCGGCAGGCGCTGGCGGTCGTGGGGACGCTCCAGGTCGAGGAGCGGGCCGCGCGGCACGATGCGCGTGGGGTTGATGGTGTCGTGGCTGTAGTAGTAGTGGCGCTTGATGTGGTCGAAGTCCACCGTCTCCTCGATGCCCGGCCACTGGTAGAGCTCGCGCAGGTAGTTCGCGAGGTTCGGGTAGTCCTCGATGCGCCTGAGGTTGCACTTGAAGTGGCCGTGGTAGACGGCGTCGAAGCGCACCAGGGTGGTGAACAGGCGGATGTCCGCCTCGGTGAGCCACTCGCCGGCCAGGTAGCGGTGCTCCGCCAGGCGCGACTCCATGCGATCCAGCGCCTCGAACAGCGCCACCACGTGCTTCTCGTAGACCCGCTGGTCGGTGGCGAAGCCGGCCTTGTAGACGCCGTTGTTGATGTGGTCGTAGACGTCGGCATTGACCGCCTCGATGGTCTCGCGCAGGTCCTCGGGATAGAGGTCCAGGCGGTTGCCGGTGAGGTCGTCGAAGGCGTCGTTGAAGATGCGCACCAGCTCCGCCGACTCGTTGTTGACGATGCGCCCTTCCTGCCGGTCCCACAGCACCGGCACGGTGACGCGGCCCGTGTAGTGGGGGTCGGTCAGGGTATAGAGCTGGCGGTGGTAGTCGATGCCGTTGATGGGGTCGCCGCTGGAGCCCTCCTCCACCCGGTAGCTCCAGCCCTGGTCGAGCATCAGCGGGCTGACATGGGAGACGCCGATCACGCCCTCGAGTCCCTTGAGCCGACGCAGGATCAGGGTGCGGTGTGCCCAGGGGCAGGCCAGGGAGACGTAGAGGTGGTAGCGGCCGTCCTCGGCGGGCCGTCCCGGCTGGCCGTCCGGGCCGGCCCCGCCATCGTGGGTCACCCAGTCGCGCAGTTGGGCGGACTCGCGCACGAACTCGCCGCCGTGCTTGTCGGTGTCGTACCACTGGTCGTGCCAGACGCCGTCGATCAACAGGCCCATGGTGCCTCCTCGGTTGGCGGATGCTTCCGCTCGCTGAATGGATCTGGCCCTAGCCTAGGGCGAAATGATCGACCTTTCAGCGCATATTCTGGGTCTTATCATTCGACGCCATCGAATCCATCCCCGGCGGGACAGCGTCGGGCCTCCCTCGCCAGGGCCTCGGCCAGGGCACGGGTGGCCGGCCCCGCGCGGTCGCGGTCGCGGTGGATCAGCTGCACCGGGATCTCGCGCAGCCCCCCGGCGGTGAGCGGCAGCGCCACCAGGCGACCGGCCGCCAGGGCCCCGCGAATGCGGGTCTCGGGCAACCAGGCGAAGCCCAGGCCGCGCTCCAGCATGTCGATGGAGGTCCCCAGGTGACTCAGGGTCCAGCGTTGCTCGGCCTTGAGCCAGCCGGAATCCATGGACTGGCGCAGCGCCGAGTCACGCACCACCAACTGGCGATGCTGCACCAGGTCGCGCAGGTCCAGCGGTCGCCCCAACCGGTGCAGGGGATGCTCGGGGTGGGCCACCGCCACGAAGCGCACCATGACCAGCGACTCGCCGAGGAAGCCCTGGGCGGAGAGCCCCGAGATCACCAGGTCGGCGCTGCCGTCGTAGAGCATCTCGATGCCGCCGTTGAGCACCGTCTCGTGGAGCTGGACGCGCACATGGGGATAGGCCGCGGAGAAGGTCTCCAGGGCGCAGGCCAGGGCATCGGGCGGGAAGACCTGGTCGACCGCCAGCACCACCTCGGCCTCCAGCCCCTCGGCCAGGCGGCCGGCCACGTCCTCCAGCGCCGCGGCGCCCTCGATCAGCTGGCGGGCGCGGCGCAGCAGCAGCTCGCCGGCCTCGGTGAGGCGCACCTGCCGCCCCACCGGCTCCAGGACCTGCACGCCGAGCTGCTCCTCGAGCTTGTGCACCGCATGGTTGAGGGTGGAGGGGCTCTTGTGGATCGCCTCGGCGGCGCGGGCGAAGCCGCCGTGATCGACCACCGCCGCCAGCATCTGCCATTGGGCCAGGGTGACGCGGGACATTTCGAATTCCTCGAACGTGTAAGGCGAAACGTTGCGCTTAATTTTCGAAAAAAGCGTCCTAGAATGCCAGTCACACGGTGCAATTCGCAGGAGACACGCCATGTCCCACTCCGCCACGCTCCGCCGGGTGGACCGGTTGCAGCCCAGCCAACCCAGCCAGGATGGCGATGGCGTCCAGATCCGCCGCATCCACGACTTCGGCGGCGGCCTGGATCCCTTCCTGATGCTCGACGAACTGGGTTCCGACCGCCCCGACGACTACCTCGGCGGCTTCCCGCCACACCCCCATCGCGGCATGCAGACCCTGACCTACGTGATCCACGGCGGCCTGACCCACGAGGACCACCTGGGCCACTCGAGCACCATCCGCGCCGGGGACGCCCAGTGGATGCACACCGGCCGCGGCATCATCCACTCCGAGATGCCGCTCACCGACAGCCAGGGCCTGCATGGCTTCCAGCTATGGATCAACCTGGCGGCCGCGGAGAAACTCACCCCGGCCACCTACCGAAACGTGCGCGCCGGGGAGATGCCACGCCTGGCCGGGGCGGGCAGCGAGCTGATCGCCCTGGGCGGCCACTGGCGACGCACCGACGGCGAAGGCGTCGAGGGCCCCCTGGACGCCCTGGCCGGTCGGGGGGCGGTGGCCCATGTACGCCTGGCGGCCGGGGCCGAGCTGGCACTGGACGTCGATGCCCCGACCCTGCTGGCCTACGTCTTCGCCGGCGAACTCGACATCGGTGGCCGCACGGTACCCGCCGGCCACCTGGCGCGCCTGGGGCCAGGCTCGCGCCTGGCGTTGAGCGGCGGCGCCGGCGAGGCCCTGCTCCTGGCCGGCACGCCCCACGGCGAGCCCATCGCCCATTACGGCCCCTTCGTGATGAACCACCAGCACGAGCTCGAACAGGCCCTGCGCGACTACCGCGACGGCACCTTCACCGCCGATTGAGTGCCCCTATCCGGCCGACGCAGGGGTTGATTTCCCCGCGCGCCTCGGTTCCAATGCGTAGTTAGCAAACAGCGTTCTATCACGCTCCGGCCTCCTGGCGCACGCTCGGGAGGCTATTTCTGTATGTATATACAGCCTAGGCATATCCCGGCTCATGGGTTATGGTTTCGAAGCCTTTTTTTAATCTTTATCTATATTCACTGGCCATTTACCCATGCTGCGAATCCTCCATTCGCTGCCCCGCACGCACAAGTTGTTGTTGTTACCGGTCGCCACCATGGTCACCGTGCTGGGCGCACAGAAGATCGTCACCACCTACCAGGATGTCCAGCGTGATCAACAGACGCTCGACACCGTGATCGTTCCCCTGGATACCGACACCAGTCCCGGCCTCCCCTCACTGAGCTTCGAGCGCAGCCCCGTGGGCGACGCCATCGAACTGGCCAGCCAGGCACTGGACGCCACCCGCGCCCATGTCCCCCTCTCCCGCCTCGCCGCCACGGAAGTCGTCGACCTGGATATGGTGGATGACGCCGGCGCCGCGGTGGACACGTCAACGCCCCTCGCCCTGACTCGCCCCGCCGACACGGCCTCGGGCGAGCCGACCACGCCGTTGGTCGGCCAGGGTGGCACCCTCGACGACGGGGCCGTGCACATCGCGGTGGTGCTGGGCACCATCGGCAGTGGCATGCTCGACCACGACGGCGGCCTGGTGGCCGACGCCACCTCCTACGCCGATTTCAGCGACGACGAGCTGAGCCTGTTCGAGGACGGCCCGATCCTCCTCGAGGAGGAGATCGCCGCCAACGAGCCGTATGTGCCCGAGTGGGAAACCTACACCGTCGAGTCGGGCGACACCTTCGCGGTGATGGCCCAGAACCGCCTGGGACTCGGCTACAGCGAGGTGCTTCGGCTGCTCGAGGAGCTGCCCGACCAGCATGCCCTGACCCGCTGGCGTAGCGGTGACCGCTTCGAATACCAGCTCGACGAGGGCGGCAAGCTGCTGACCCTGCGCATGATGCGCGATGCCCGCCAGGGCTTCGTCGTGGAGCGCGACAACGAGAACTTCGAGGTGGCCACCATCGAGCGCACCGGCGAAGCCGCCCAGCGCCTGTTCGCCGGCACCGTGAGCGGCAGCTTCGCCCGCTCGGCCCAGGCCACCGGCCTCTCCAGCGCCGAGATATCCCGACTCACCCGCGTCCTCGGCAAGAAACTCGACTTCCGCCGCGACACCCGTCGCGGCGATCGTTTTCAGGTGCTGGTGGAGTCCGACATCGTCGATGGCGAGAGCTTCGATCCACGCATCCTGGCGGTGCAGTACGAGGGCGAGCGCCTGAACCTGACGCTGGTCCACAACAGCGCCGACAACAACTTCTATACGCCGGACGGCGAGAGCCTGGACCCGGCGTTCAGCCGCTACCCCTTCGAGGGCCGCTACCGGCTGAGCTCCTCCTTCAACCCGCGTCGCAAGCATCCGGTCACCGGCCGCATCAGCCCCCACAAGGGCACCGACTTCGCCATGCCCATCGGCACCCCGATCACCGCCCCGGCCGACGGCCGCGTCGAGAAGGTCAGCAATCACTATGCCGCCGGCCGCTACGTCGTGATCCGCCACGACAACGGCTACCGCACCCGCTACCTGCATCTCTCCAAGCCGCTGGTCAGCCGCGGCGAACGGGTGACCATGGGCGAGCGCATCGCCCTCTCCGGTAACACCGGGCGCAGCACCGGCCCGCACCTGCACTACGAAGTCCTGGTCAACAACAACCAGGTCGACGCCATGCAGGTGGACCTGCCCGAGAACAAGAGCCTCACCGACGATGCGCTACTGGCCTTCCAGAGCGAGGCCGAGCCGTTGCTGGCCGCCCTGGAGTCCGGCGAGACCGGCGCCGTGGTGGCCCGGACAGGCCGCGACGAGCCCGCCGAGGGCGATGACGGGGGTTGATGATTCCCCCGTCACCCACTGTCCCTACTGCGCCCCGCCACCGAGCGGGGCGCAGCAGTTACAGCATGACCGCCAGGCCGTGACGCCCTGGCATGCCGCCCCGGAGCCCACCCCATGCGTTCCCCTCGCCCCGCCCCACCCCCCGAGAGCCGCCTGATGGCCTTCCTCGGGGTGTTCCGCTACAGCCGCCGGGCGCTGGCGCTGGTATGGCAGACCTCGCGCGCCCTGACGGTGGGGCTGGCACTCGCCACCCTGGTGGCCGGGGTGCTGCCGGCGGTGGCGGCCTGGCTCGGCCAGTTGATCGTCGACGCCGTGGTGGCCGCCATGGAGCGCCACGCCGAGACGGGCAGCGTGGCGTGGTGGCCGGTGCTGCGCTACGTGCTGGCCGAGGCCGGGGTGATCGCCACCATCGCCCTGGCGCAGCGCGCGCTCTCGGCCCAGCAGGCGCTGCTGCGCGCCCTGCTCGGCCAGAAGGTCAACGTGATGATCCTCGAGAAGGCCGGCACGCTGTCGCTGGCCCAGTTCGAGGATTCGGAGTTCTACGACAAGCTGACCCGGGCCCGGCGCGAGGCCTCGACCCGCCCCCTGGGCCTGGTCAACAAGACCTTCTCCCTGGCCCAGCACGGCATCTCCCTGGCCAGCTTCGCCGTGCTGCTGGTGCAGTTCTCGCCCCTGGCGCTGCTGATCCTGGCGGTCGGCGCCCTGCCGGCCTTCCTCTCCGAGGCCAAGTTCTCCGGCGATGCCTTCCGACTGTTCCGCTGGCGCTCGCCCCAGACCCGCATGCAGATGTACCTGGAGACGGTGCTGGCCCGCGAGGACAGCATCAAGGAGGTCAAGCTGTTCGGCCTGGAGCCCCTGCTGCTCGAGCGCTACCGGGGAATCTTCGACACCCTCTACGGCGAGGAGCGGAGCCTGACGCTGCGTCGCGAGACCTGGGGCTTCCTGCTCGGCCTGCTGGGTACCCTGGCCTTCTACGGCGCCTACGCCTGGGTGGTAGTAGCGACCATCACCGGTGGCCTAACCCTGGGCGAGATGACCATGTACCTGATGGTGTTCAAGCAGGGGCAGGCCGCGCTCTCGTCGTGCCTCACCGCCATCGGCGGCATGTACGAGGACAACCTCTACCTCTCCAACCTCTACGAGTACCTGGAGCAGCCGACGCCGCCCGAGCCGGGGCACCTCCGGCAAGGCGCCGTGCCCGGCGACGGTATCCGTTTCGAGGGCGTGGGCTTCACCTATCCCGGCGCCGAACGCCCGGCGCTGTCGGGCATCTCGCTGCACCTCGAACCGGGCATGAGCCTGGCCCTGGTGGGCGCCAACGGCTCGGGCAAGACCACCCTGATCAAGCTGCTGACCCGGCTCTACGAGCCGAGCGAGGGGCGCATCCTGCTCGACGGCAGCGACCTGCGCGACTGGGACGCCGGCGCCCTACGGCGACGCATCGGGGTGATCTTCCAGGACTTCGTGCGCTACCAGCTCAAGGTCGGCGAGAACCTGGGGGCCGGCGATGTGGCCGCCTTCGCGGACGAGTCACGCTGGCAGGAGGCCGCCCGCCGGGGGCTCGCCGATGCCTTCATCCGCGACCTGCCCGACGGCTATCACGCCCAGCTGGGACGCTGGTTCAAGGGCGGCCAGGAACTCTCCGGCGGCCAGTGGCAGAAGATCGCCCTGTCACGGGCCTACATGCGCCAGGGCGCCGACATCCTGGTGCTGGACGAGCCCACCGCGGCCATGGACGCCGCCGCCGAGGCGGAGGTCTACGCCGACTTCCGCGACCACGGCCACGACAAGATGACCCTCCTCATCTCGCACCGCTTCTCCACGGTGCGCGCCGCCGACCAGATCCTGGTGATCGACGGCGGCGAGATCCTCGAGCGCGGCGACCACGCAAGCCTGCTCGCCGCCAACGGCCGCTATGCGCGGCTGTTCCGGCTGCAGGCGCGCGGCTACCGCTGACGGGGCCGGGTCAGGCACGCCCCCTAGGCCGGGCGCTCCGCCGAGGCCGCCCAGAGGTTGATGCCGCCCTCCACCGCATGACGATCGATCTCCGCCAGCTCGGCATCGGAGAAGTCGAGACGCGCCAGGGCGCCCAGGCAATCGACGACCTGCTCGGGACGGCTCGCCCCGATCAATGCCGAGGTCACGCGCGTGTGGCGCAGCACCCAGGCGATGGCCATCTGCGCCAGGCTCTGACCGCGACGCTCGGCGATGGCGTTCAGCGCCCGCACATGCTCGAGATTCTCCGCCGAGAGGTGTTCCGGCCGCAGGCTACCCTCGCGGGCCGCCCGGCTCTGCTGTGGCACCCCGTCCAGGTACTTGCCGGTCAGCAGCCCCTGGGCCAGCGGCGAGAAGACGATGGAGCCCATGCCCAACTCGTCCAGGGCGTCCAGCAGGCCGTCGTCCTCGATCCAGCGGTTGAGCATGGAGTAGCTGGGCTGGTGGATCAGGCAGGGCGTGCCCAGCTCGCGCAGGATCGCCACCGCCTCGCGGGTGCGCTGGGCATTGTAGGACGAGATGCCGACGTACAGCGCCTTGCCCTGGCGTACCGCCTGGTCCAGGGCGCCCATGGTCTCCTCCAGCGGCGTCTCGGGGTCGAAGCGGTGGGAGTAGAAGACGTCGACGTAGTCGACCCCCAGGCGCTTCAGGCTCTGGTCGAGGCTCGAGAGCAGGTACTTGCGGCTGCCCCACTCGCCGTAGGGCCCCGGCCACATGTAGTAGCCGGCCTTGGTGGAGATCACCAGCTCGTCGCGCAGGCCGGCGAAGTCTTGCTTGAGCAGGCGGCCGAAGAACGCCTCGGCGCTACCGGGCGGCGGCCCATAGTTGTTGGCCAGGTCGAAGTGGGTGATGCCGTGGTCGAAGGCGGTGCGGCAGATCGCCCGTGCCGTGTCGACCCGGGCATTCTCGCCGAAGTTCTGCCACAGGCCCAGCGAGAGCGCGGGCAGCTTCAGCCCGCTGCGTCCGCAGCGACGATAGGGCATGCGTTCGTAGCGATCTTCCGCCGACGCATAGCTCATGGAGATATCCCTCTCGATCGATGGCTGAAGGCCCATTATGCGCACCCAGCCCGGCAAGCCAAACCGTGGACTCACGTCACGTTCCACCATCTCTCCCGACCAGTCGTCGACGCCGGACGAGTTCAGCCCTCCGAGGTTGAAGCGAAACCTTGGTGATGATATTTTGAACCTTCGTTTTACTTTTGTGAGACCAAAGGTTCTGGAGGACCCATGGAGATTCGTCAAGCAATCCACAGTGAACACGCCAAGACCCTGGATACTCAGGGCCTGCGCGATCAGTTCCTGATCGAGGAGCTGTTCGTCGCTGACCAGCTCAAGCTGGTGTACAGCCATATCGATCGCATCATCATCGGCGGCGCCCTGCCGGTGAACGAGCCCGTCACTATCCCAGACTCGCTCGGCAAGCAGACCGGCACCGACTACTTCCTCGAGCGCCGCGAGCTCGGCACCATCAACATCGGCGGCCCCGGTGCGATCGTCATTGACGGCACCCGCCACGAGATCGGCACCCACGAAGGCCTGTACATCAGCAAGGGCAGCCGCGATGTCCAGTTCGAGAGCGGGGACCCGACCAACCCGGCGGCCTTCTACATGGCCTGCGCCCCGGCCCATCAGGCCCACCCGACGCGCAAGGTGACCCTGGAGGACGCCTCGCCCCAGACCCTGGGTGACGCTGCCAACAGCAACAAGCGCACCATCTACAAGTTCCTGGTGCCGGACGTGCTGCCCACCTGCCAGCTGCTGATGGGCATGACCCGACTCGAGGAAGGCAGCCTTTGGAACACCATGCCCTGCCATACCCATGAGCGGCGCATGGAAGCCTACTTCTACTTCGACATGGCCGACGACAACCTGGTCTTCCACATGATGGGCGAGCCGCAGGAGACCCGGCACCTGGTGGTGCGCAACCGCCAGGCGGTGCTGTCGCCGAGCTGGTCGCTGCACTCCGGCGTGGGCACCGGCAGCTACACCTTCATCTGGGCCATGGTCGGCGAGAACCAGACCTTCCCCGACATGGACCATGTCGCAATGGCGGACCTGCGCTGAGCCGCGAGGAGGACCCATGAGTGCATCGTTTTTCGACCTGAGCGGCAAGACCGCCATCGTCACCGGCTGCAACACCGGCCTGGGCCAGGGCATGGCCCTGGGCCTGGCCGCTGCCGGCTGCAACATCGTCGCGGTCAACCGCCGTGCCCCCGAGGAGACCCGGCGTCGCGTCGAGGCGCTGGGCGTGGGCTTTTTGGCCGTTGACGCCGACCTGGCCAGCACGGCGCCGATCGACGACATCCTGGCTCAGGCCGAGGAGCGCTTCGGCGGCGCCGACATCCTGGTCAACAACGCCGGCATCATCCGTCGTTCCGACACCCTGGAGTTCACCGAGCAGGACTGGGACGACGTCCTGGACGTCAACCTCAAGAGCCTGTTCTTCCTCTCCCAGGCCTTCGCCCGCTCCTGCATCGACGGCCAGCGCCGAGGCAAGATCATCAACATCGCCTCCATGCTGTCCTTCCAGGGCGGCATCCGGGTGCCCTCCTACACCGCCTCCAAGAGCGGCGTGCTGGGCTTGACCCGCCTGATGGCCAACGAGTGGGCCGCCCGCGGCATCAACGTCAATGCCATCGCCCCCGGCTACATGGCCACCAACAACACCGAGGCCCTGCGCAACGACCCCGAGCGCAGCCGCGAGATCCTGGGCCGGATCCCGGCCGGTCGCTGGGGCGACCCCGAGGACCTGGCCGGCGCCGCGGTGTTCCTGGCTTCATCCGCCTCGGACTACGTTCACGGCCATACCCTCGCCGTCGACGGCGGCTGGCTGGCGCGGTGAGCGCCTTGCGTCACCCCATCGACAACGCAGGACGCGGCCCTCGGGCCGCGTCCTGCGTCGTATTGGGGGGAGCCGAATCAGGCCGTCTCGGCCGCGCCGGCGAAGGCATAGTCATGGAAGCCCAGGCCTTCGGAGATGCGCTCGCCGGCCTGGTGCAGCAGGCGCACGTATTCCGCCCGCTTCTGGGCGTCGTAGCGCACCACCGGGAAGGACAGGCTGAGCGCCGCCACCGCCTGGCCGAAGCGGTCGAACACCGGCACCGACAGGCAGCGCACCCCGAGCTCGGCCTCTTCCCGGTCCTCGGCGACGCCTTCCGTGCAAATCGTCGGCAGCTCGTCCATGACCGCTTCGACGCTGGTCAGGGTGTGCTCGGTATGGGGCACGAAGTCGATCGACTCCAGCACCTGCCGCGCCCGCTCCGGTTCCATCCAGGCCAGCAGGGTCTTGCCCATGGCCGTGGAATACACGGGATTGCGGCGCCCGATCCGCGACTGCATGCACAGGTTGAACTGCGAGTCGTACTTGTGGAGGTAGATGATGTGCCGACGGTCCTCATCCAGCGCCCCCAGATGGATGGCCTCATGGGTGGACTCGGAGAGCCTGCGCATCTCGGCATCGGCCAGCCGGACCAGATCCACGTTCTCCAGGGCCGAGGCTCCCAGCTCGAAGAGCTTCAGGGTCAATGCATATTTTTCGGACTCCCCTTCCTGAGTCACATAGCCCAGCTCCTTCATGGTCTGCAGGAAGCGATAGGCAGTGCTCTTCGACGTGAAAGCACGCTGGGACAGCTCGGAGAGGCCTATCTCCCGCCGTTCGGCAAGCCCCTCGAGGATAGCGAACACCTTCATGACGGCTGCCACATTGTCGGGCTTTTGCGACACTGCCATAAGCCTCACACCTCGTTTCATAAAAATTGGAATGTTGGTCTAATTTTAACGCAGATCAACCCGAGATGCCACTCCCCACCGACGCGGCGACGAAACGAGCCGGCATGGACCATCGACCAAAGTATAAAAGAAACGTCGTTTCAATTTTATAGGCACACTGATACATTAAATACGAACCGAGGGACTGAAATAAGATAGACATGCCGCCACGACTCCCCCGATATGGTCGCGGTCGCTCCTCGGTCCAGACGCCAATCCATAACACCTACAACGGAGACGACATGCAAACGATCCCCCAGCCCAAATGGTTGACTGGTATCGCAGCGACCTGTGTGGCGCTGTCAATGTCCGGCCCGACCTGGTCTGCCGATAACATCCTGACGATGAAACTGGAACAGACCACCAACGACCACGCCCTGACCCTGCCCAAGGTCGCCATTACGCGGGTATTCGACGACACCTCCTCTCTCACCCTGGAAAAGTCCTGGTTCTGGCAGGAGGACGTCCATGAGAGCGGTTGGCCGAAGCATGACGAGGCCTTCGTGAACTACTCCCTCCCCGCCTACCGGTTGGGACAGGACGATCAGTGGTCCGTGACGCCCCAGCTAGGCGCCAAGTTTAGGTCCAATGTGACACGAGCCTTGGCGGGAATCAAAGTCGGTTATGCGGGAGACGGCTGGAGCCTTTCGGGACGCTATCGTTACGAGCACGAGACGACCCATGAAACGGCGGTCGAGGGGCGCGCGGGACGCATCGATCTCTATGCCAGCTACGATATCAATGATGACTGGACCCTACTTTACAACCCACACTACCACTTCAAGCACGAGAGCGACTCTCCTGACTTCCACACCGGCGATCGTGACTACCTCGAGCATGAGCTCCTGGTATTCCATAAACTGAATGCTAATAACACGGTATTCGGTGGATATATCCAAAGGGACAAGAATAGTGACCAGGTGGCAACGGACCCCGGCCAGAGGTTCAGCTCCTGGCTGATCGGTTACCAGTACAAGTTCTAGAGTGGCAGGGCATGGTGAGTTCCACCTCCCATGCCCATGGATTACCTCAACCGGGGAGCATGAGATGGCTGCCGATAGATCCCTGAAAGTTCGCTTCGAGAGACAGGGGAGGACCGATGGAAACCATGCGCACCCTGCTTGACAGGAGTATGCAACTCCTGTGCTGCCTGCTTTTCATCACCATGGTGGGTGTGGCTAGCTGGCAGGTCATTGCCCGGTATATCCTCAACGATCCCAGCACCGTGTCGGAAGCCTTCCTGAGGTTCTCACTGGTATGGCTGTCGATGTTGGCGATTGCCTATGTCGCGGGTCGTCGTGAGCACGTGAGCCTGACACTGCTAACAGACAAATTGACAGGAGCCTGGAAATCCGCTTTCGAAATGTCGATCGAAATCCTGTTCATCGGCTTCTCGGCATTCGTATTGCTCTATGGAGGCGCCCAAGCAACCGCCAACAGTATGAGCCAGGTCTATCCCATGCTGGATATCCCCAAGGGATTCCTTTACTTGTCCCTTCCATTGTCAGGGGCAATCATCATCACTTACTCCCTGATCAATTGCGTCAGCATATACAGGGGATGTCTTCGCACCAGGAGGCTGGAGTCATGATTCTAGATGCCGGCATCGTATTGATAGCATCTTTCATCGGACTACTTATCGTTGGCGTTCCGATAGGCATCTGTATTGCCATCTCTTCTACGGCAACGATCCTGCTGGCCCTGCCACCCGAGATTGCCATCTTCACAACGGCGCAGAAGATGGTATCGAGTCTGGACAGCTTCACTCTCCTTGCCGTACCGTTCTTCATTCTTTCCGGCGTCCTGATGAACAATGGGGGCATCGCCCTGCGCCTGGTCAGCTTTGCCAAACTGTTCAGTGGACGCATTCCAGGATCGTTAGCGCATACCAACATCGTGGGCAACATGATGTTCGGAGCCATCTCGGGTTCGGCGATCGCCGCCTCCACCTCGATAGGCGGGGTAATGGTGCCGATGAGCGAGAAGGAAGGGTATAGCCGCCCCTTCTCGGCCGCCGCCAATATCGCCTCGGCCCCGACGGGCATGCTGATCCCCCCGACGACCGCCTTCATTCTCTATGCCCTGGCCAGTGGTGGCACCTCCATCTCTGCGCTGTTTGCCGGGGGGCTGATTGCAGGCTGCCTGTGGGGAGTCGGCTGCATGCTGGTCGCCTACCTCACCGCCAAGTCTCGTGGCTACACCACGAAGCTTGATCTGCGCGACTCCTCGGTGCGCAGGGTCGTCATGGAAGCCCTACCAAGCCTGCTATTGATCGTCATCATCATCGGCGGCATCGTCCTGGGGGTCTTCACGGCAGTCGAGGCATCCGCCATCTCCGTCATCTACACAATGTTTCTGACGGTAATCATCTACAAAACCATCAACCTGCGCTCCTTCCTCACATCGCTGATAAAGGCCACGGAAACGACGGGCGTGATCATGTTCCTGCTCGCGGCCTCTGCCGCTATGTCATTTGCCATGTCCATCACCGGTCTACCCGCCGCACTGAGCGAAGCGATTCTCGGACTCTCCGACAACCCTGCCATAGTATTGCTTATCATCACGTTGATGCTTCTCGCCATCGGGTGCTTCATGGATATCGGACCGGCCATCCTGATCTTCACGCCGATCCTGCTGCCCATCGCCTCGTCGATCGGCGTCGATCCGGTCCATTTTGGCATCATCATGGTGTTCAACCTGTGCATCGGCACCATCACGCCTCCAGTTGGCACTGGGCTATTCGTAGGTGCTGGTATCGCCAGGGAAAAGGTCGAGAATCTACTACTCCCCCTCATGCCATTCTACATCGTGATCATGTTGACCTTGCTTCTGATCACATACATTCCTGGAATCACGCTATTCCTCCCCAGGGTCATGGGACTTTGAGCCCCACGCGACAAGACTTGGAGCACCACGACATGCAGGTATTCAGCGTCAAGCACAGCCCGCTTCTGAGACAAGACGAGCGTTTCATCGAGAAGGATGAAGTGACAGAACTGATCAAGAAGACCATCAACAATCTGATCAATATCAAGGATGAAACCGGAGAGTTCCTGCTCCACCTGGACGATGGCCGCACGATAGATACCAAGGGGTGGGCCGGCTGGGAGTGGACCCATGGCATCGGCCTCTACGGCATCTACCGCTATTACGAGCAGACAGGCGATACCGAGGCCCTGTCCATCATCGACGGCTGGTTTCACGACCGTTTCGCCGAGCGCCTGGCAACCAAGAACGTCAACACGGTATGCCCCTTCCTGACCCTTGCCTACCGCTACCAGGAAACGCGCCGCAAGGAGTGGCTTCCCTACCTGCAGGCCTGGGCGGACTGGGTCATGTATGACATGCCCCGCACCGACAAGGGCGGCCTGCAGCACGTCGTCTACAACAGCGAGAACCACCAGCAGCTATGGGACGACACCCTGATGATGAGCGTGCTGCCCTTGGCCAAGATCGGGCGCCTGCTCGGCAGGCCGGACTACGTGGAAGAGGCCAAATACCAGTTCCTGATCCATGTCCAGTACCTCATGGATCGGAAGACCGGGGCCTGGTTTCATGGCTGGACCTTCGATGGCAACCACAATTTCGCCGAGGCGCGCTGGGCACGTGGCAACAGCTGGCTGACCATCGTCATCCCCGAGTTCCTAGAATTGCTTGATCTGCCGGCCAACGACCCCATACGCCGCTTCCTCCTCCAGGTGCTGGAGTCCCAGGTCGAGGCGCTGACCAAATGGCAGGCGGAGTCCGGTCTCTGGCATACGTTGCTCGACGATCCGTCCTCCTATCAGGAGGCCTCGGCCACGGCCGGCTTCGCCTACGGCATCCTCAAGGCCGTCAGGATGCGCTACCTCGACGCCTCCTACTACGAGATGGCGGAGAAGGCCGTCCAGGGCGTCATCCACAACATCAATGCGGAGGGGGAGCTGGAACAGGTCTCCTTCGGCACCGCCATGGGCGAAGGCCTCGACTACTACCGGGAGATTCCCCTGACCTCCATGCCCTACGGCCAGGCCATGGCCATCCTCTGTCTTTCCGAGTACATGAGGACGTACCTGTAATCACGACTAGTCCCCCGAGGACTCTAACCACCAACAACAGCAAACCCAGGAGTCGATCATGACCACACAGCGCCATACGAAAGCCATCCTGACGGCGGCTATCGCCGTCCTTTCCCTGGGTACCACGTCGGCACAGGCCCAGAACAGCGTCAACCTGAAGTTGGCATATGCCCAGAACCCGCAACCGGTCAAGGATGCCTTGGCCAGGTTCGGCGAGCTCGTCGAGGAGAAGTCGGAGGGCTCGATCAGTGTCACCTACTTCCCAGACAGCCAATTGGGCGGCGAGAGCGAGCTGGTCGAGCTGCTGCAGACGGGGGCCATCGACATGACCAAGGTCTCCGGTGGCCTGATGGGCAGCTTCTCGCCGCTCTACGGTGTCTTCTCCATGCCATACCTGTTCAACGACCAGGCGCACTTCCACGAGGTCATGAACAGCGAAGCCATCATGGACGAGGTCTACCAGTCCACCCAGGATCAAGGGTTCGTCGGCGTCGGCTGGTACGACTCCGGTCAGCGGAATTTCTATACCAGGGACACTCCGATCGAAAGCGTCTCGGATCTGGAAGGCAAGAAAATTCGGGTGATGCAGAGCCAGACCGCCGTCGACACCATGGAGTTGCTGGGAGCCTCGCCCGTGGTGATGGCCCAGGAAGAAGTCTATACGGCACTTCAGCAAGGCGTCCTGGATGGTGCCGAGAACAATGAGTTTGCCCTCACCACCGCCCGTCATGGCGAAGTGGCCGAATACTATTCTCTCGATGGGCATACTCGCATCCCCGATATCATCCTGTTCAACAGCAATACCCTGTCCCGTCTCTCAGACGCGCAACACGACGCCGTCATGGAAGCCATCCAGGAGTCGACCGAATTCCAGCTCGAGAAGTGGTCGGAAGCCGTCGATACGGCTCGGGACAGTATCCGCAACGACTTCGGTGTCGAGATCAACGAGGTCGATATCACGCCCTTCCAGGCAGCCGTTCAGCCGATGTACGAGCGCCTGAAGGACCAGCCCGAACAGTACGCTCTCTACCAGAAGATCAAGGAGCTGGGGGACAAGTAAGAAGCTGCAGACGAGGGGTTGCCTTGATTGTTCGGCAACCCCTCGTGGCCGATTCATGTCTCCCTTCACCCCTCTTCCTATGACCCTCCATAGCCCTACGGGAGCACCGGGCATCCAGAAATCGAAAATGGAAACATATATGAATGTAGGCATCAGAGCGCATGATCTCCCGAAACAGCCATTGAACAGTATCGTCACCGAGCTCTCGCAACGCGGACTCAATTCAGTACAACTGGCACTGAACAAGTCATTCGACTTCGATACGAGCCTGGGCTGCCTGAATCCCGGCATGGCACATCACATCGGCCACGCCTTTCGTCGTCACGATATTCAAATTGCCGTGCTGGGTTGCTATGTCAACATCATACACCCAGACCCGAGTGAAAGACGTAATGCACTGGCACGCTTCAAGGAACATCTGTGCTATGCGCGCGACTTCGGCTGCAGCATCGTGGGAACGGAGACTGGCAACGTCAATGCCGATATCGTCTACACCGAAGACAACTTCCACGAGGCTCCCTTTCAGGAGGTTATCGACAGTGTCAGGGAGTTGGTGGAAGAAGCAGAAAGATTTGGGGTGATCGTCGGCATCGAGCCAGGCGTGAACCATCCCTTGCACTCACCCGAGAAGGTTGGGCGAATGCTGGAAATGGTGAACTCCAACAACTTGCAGATCATCTTCGACCCCGTCAACTTCCTGACCATCGACAACTATATGCAGCAGAGGGAGATCCTTCAGGAAGCCATCGACTCCTGGGGCGACAGGGTGGCGGTCATCCATGCCAAGGACTTCATCGTTGAAGAGGGAGCCATCTGCCCTGCCCCTCTGGGCAAGGGCCTCCTCGACTATGCATTGCTTTTCGAGCGGCTCGGGCCACGCAAGCCATACATCAACGTCATCATGGACGAGATCGATGCCGATGACATCGAAAGCGGCATCGCCTTCCTGAACGCTCTCTAGCATCGCCAGGCGTCAACGGAGGAACATGAAAAAACTCCAGGGACAAGGTGTGTTCCCTGGAGCTACCGCATAGATTGTGGCCATGCTCATGAGGCCCCCGCTCTCCTGGCCAACTGGAAGCGAGGTAAAGGAGAGTCCCGAGCTATCCCTCGGTATGCTCACCGGTCACGACCGCAAGGTCCTCCTTGTCCATCCAGAACGGAGTGACCGCGAACCAGACGACCGTGACCGCCAGCATGGCCCACTTCATCGCCGATTCGCCCATGGCGTCGGCCAGGTAGAGCACCGGGAACAGTACCGTCAATACCAGCATCAAGATCGAGATGGTCTGGAGCAGTATTCTCATCTTGCTTACTCCTTGGTCGATTCGGTCGAGGTGACTGACGAGTTTCGCTCGTACCCGGTACCCACCGCGAATGTAGAGGTCACCGAGCTCTTCTGGGCCATAAAGCTCAAGGCGATGAACAGCGCCGCGGCGATGAACCAGCCGGGCAGGGCCACGAAGAAGATCTCGATGCCGGCAAACTCTACCAGGACCAGACAGATCGCCAGAGTGATCAGCCAAGTACCCAGCACCGGATAGGTAGCCTTGCGACCCGCGTATTCGGCATAAAAGCTCTTGAGCCTCAGCTTGGGCAGCACCCAGAAGTCGATGAAAATCACCGCGCCGATCGGCATCAGCAGCAGCCCGTACAGCGCCACGAAGCCCAGCAGTTGCATCGCCACGCCCGGGAACATTGCCACGAAGGTGGTCAACAGCCCCGTGCCGATCGTCACCTTGAACCGGGAGACCTGGGGGATGACCGCCTGGAACGCCAGGCCGGCACGGTAGATCGTCGGGTTGGCGGTGGTCCAACCGGCGATGATCACGCAGATGAGTCCCGCCACGCCCAGTGCCTGGTCGGCAAGGGGACCGGGCAAGGGGTTGGGGATGCTCCCCGACTCTGCCGCGGCGATCATCGCGCTGTCGCTGGTCAGCCCCGCCTCGTACATCTGGAAGGCGAAGAGCATCGAGGCGGCAAGCCAGGCCATGAAGTGGCCGACGTACATCCCCGCCGCCGAGGCGATGCTGTACCAGCTCTTGCGGGCGAAGCGCAGCACCGACAGGTCAGACATGCCGACGTGCATGGCCATGTTGGCGAACCAGGCGAAGAAGATCACATGCCAGATGGAGAAGTCCGGTTGTCCGGGCACCTGCACACCGGTCCAGATCGCCGTCTCGGCCAGCGCCCATAAGTCAGCCGTCGAACCGACTTCCGACCCTGTCGCATCGATGAACCACTTGAGCGAGACGATGCCGAAACCCAGGAAGATCAACACCATCCAGGGGGCGGCGATATTGGCGAACCAGGAAACGAAGCGGTAACCATAGGCAGCTACCAGGGTGATCACGATGCCGACGCCGAGCACGCTCAACACCCAGCCGACGCTGTTGGGCATCAGGTCCGCCAGGGTCGGCAGCGGGAAGCCGAACCAGACGCCCACGGCAGTCGCCGATACGGTGATCATGGCACCGGCCAGGAAGCAGAACGCCAGGCCGTTGGCCAGGTTGTAGAGAATCACGGTGTAACGGCCGGCGATCCTCTCGAGCTGGTAGTAGAGCGTCAGTCGCACCCGCGTGGCGATGGGGGCGGTGAGAAACAGCCAGCTCAGTACTGCCAACAGGTTGCCGATGACCAGTCCCATGACCACGTCGAAGGCCGCCACCCCGGCCAGCACGAACAGCGGGCCGATCATCAGCTCGGTACCGGCGGTATGCTCGCCGGCGTACATGCCGATGAAGTTCTTGAACCCCAGCCGGGCGTTTGGGGGGACGGGGTGTCGTTCGTATTCGCCACCGGCGGCGGTGGTCTCCACCGCCGCCGCTTGCTCATGCAGGTTGTCACTCACGGCGTGTACCTCCCGTTGTTGTTGGGTGGGCAGGGAATCAGGTCTCGAGGTAAACCACATGGCTGTGGGTGTACTCGTAGAGGCCGTGCTTGCCGTCGGCACCACCGATGCCCGACCTGCGCACCCCGGCGTGGAAGCCCTGCATGGCCTCGAAGTTCTCACGATTGACGTAGGTCTCGCCGAAGTCGAGGCCACGGCAGGCCTGCATGGCATGCTTGAGGCTGCGGGTATACACCGAGGAGGTGAGGCCGTACTCGCTGTCGTTGGCCAGGGCGATGGCCTCGTCGAGGTCGTCGACGATCTGGACCGGCAGCACCGGGCCGAAGATTTCCTGACGCATGATCGCCATCTCCTGGCGACAGCCGGCCAACACCGTGGGCCGGTAGTGGAAGCCCGACCCCAGGTCGGCGATGCGGCCGCCGGTGATCAGCTCGGCGCCCTCGCCCTGGGCGACCTCGACCATCCGTGCCACTTTGTCGAGGCCGGCGCGGTTGATCAGCGGGCCCATCTCCACGTCGGGCTGGGCGAGCGGGTCGCCGTAGCGGGTGGCGTCCATCGCCTTGGCCATGCGCGCGACGAACTCGTCGGCGACGCCGCGCTGGACATAGACACGCTCGGCGCAGTTGCACACCTGGCCGCTGTTGATGATGCGCGAGCCGCGGATGGCATTGACCGCCAGGTCGAGGTCGGCGTCGTCCATCACGATGGCCGGGGCCTTGCCGCCCAGTTCCAGGTTGAGCTTGGTGATGTTGTTGGCGGCACTGGCCATGATCCGCGACCCGGTGGCGACGCTGCCGGTGAAGCTGATCATGTCCACGTCGGGGCTGGCGGTCAGGGCGCTGCCGGTAGTGGCGCCGCTGCCGCTGACCACGTTGAAGACGCCGGGCGGCAACTCCAGGGCGTCGACCAACCGGGCGAACTCGAAGCAGTTGTTGGGCGTTTCTTCGCTGGGCTTGATGACGATGGTGTTGCCGGTGACCAGGGCCGGCGCCATCTTGCGAGCGATCAGGAAGAACGGGAAGTTCCACGGCAGGATGCCGGCGACCACGCCGAGCGGCTTGCGAAACAGGAAGATGCTCTCGTCGGGGCGGTCGCTCTCGATGATCTCGCCCTCGATGCGCCGGCCCCACTCGGCCATGTAGTCCAGGTAGTCGGCGGTGAAGTTGACCTCGGTCTCGGCCAGCCCCGTGACCTTGCCCTGCTCCTCGGTGATCACCCGGGCCAGGCGGGCGACGTTGTCGCGCAGCTTGTCCGCCAGGCGATGCAGGAAGGTGGCGCGCTCCACGGCGGGCCGGGCCGCCCAGCCCTTCTGGGCCGCGCGGGCCGCCGCCAGGGCGCGCTCGACGTCCTCGGCGCCGGACTCCGGCACCCGTGACAGCAGAGCCTGGGTGGCCGGGTTGTAGACCTCGAGGTGCTCGCGGGCCGACTCGAAGGTGCCGTTGATGTAGTTCTGATAGGTGGTGGGCTGAGTCATGTGGTTGCTCCGGTTGTGGTCGTACGAGAGATGGTGTCTCAGTAGGTCGACGAGGCCGACGAATCGCCCGGTGTGGTGCCCTTGTAACGGGCGATGGTGGCCAGCGCCCCCTGGCGCAGCAGGCTGATATCGATGCCCACGGCGATGAACCGGCAGCCCAGTGACGCATAGTGGCGCGCATCGGCTTCCACGGGGGCGAGGATGCCTGCCGGCTTGCCGGCCGTCTGCACGGCATCGATGGCATGCTCGATGGCGGCCTGGACCTCGGGATGTCCCGGATTGCCGGGATGCCCCATGCCCACCGAGAGGTCCGCGGGTCCGACGAACACCGCATCCACCCCCTCGGTGGCGGCGATCGCCTCCACGTTCTCGATGCCCTTGGGCGATTCCACCTGCACGATCAGGCAGAGCTCCTCGTGGGCTCGGCCCAGGTAATCGTCGATGCCGTCCCAGCGGGTGGCGCGCACCAGGCCGCCGCCCACGCCACGAATGCCGTGAGGGGGATAGCGCATGGCACGCACCAGCGCCGCAGCCTGCTCGGCGCTCTCGACCATGGGCACCATCAGGGTCTGGGCGCCGACATCCAGCAACTGCTTGATCAGCGCCGGGTCCTGGTTGACGGTGCGCACTACCGGTGCCGTGGCATAGGGGGCCACCGCCTGCAACTGGGCGAGGATCGTCGGCACCGTGTTGGGCGCGTGCTCGCCGTCGATCAATAGCCAGTCGAAACCGGTGGTGGCGCAGATCTCGGCGGCATAGCCGGTGGCGAATCCGGCCCACAGGCCGTACTGGACGTCGTCACCTTCCAAGGCTCGCAGGAAGGGATTGACTGGCATCTGCATGGGAAACTCCTACTGAAGGTTGACGTACATGCCGCCGTCGACCAGCAGCGAGGCGCCGGTGACGTACTGGGCCATGTCCGAGGCGAGGAAGACGATGGGACCGGCCAGGTCCTCGGGGCGTCCCAGACGGCCCAGGGGCGAGCGGCTGGCCATGTAGTCGCGCTTCTCGGTATCGGCGAGATCGTCCTTGTTGATGTCGGTCTCGATGGTCCCGGGCAGCACGGCGTTGCAGCGGATGCCATAGGGGCCCAGGGCAATGGCGCAGGACTGCATCAGCGACAGCAGCCCAGCCTTGGTGGGGGTGTAGTGGGTCTGCATGCCGCCGCCGACCAGGGCGCTGATCGAGCTGACGGCGATGATCGCCCCGCCGCGGCCCTGGCGCTGCATCTGGTTGGCCGCCGCCTGCACGGCGAAGAAGGCGCCGTTGAGGTTGGTATTCACCGTTTCGAGATAGGTCTCGCGGGGCATGTCGAGGAAGCTGTGGAAGGGGCAGATGCCGGCGTTGTTGACGAAGACGTCAACGCCGCCGAAGTTCGTCACGGCCGCCTCGACCAGCTTGTCGCCGGTTTCCGGATCGCCGGCCGGGGCGCCGACCGCGGCGGCACGACGGCCCAGGGCCTCGATCTCGCCGATCAGCGCCTCGACGGCGGGACGGCTGGACTCGCTGCCGCTGTAGCCGATGACTACATTGGCTCCCTGGCGGGCGCACTCCAAGGCAGCGGCACGGCCGATCCCGCGTGAGGCACCGGTGATGATGACGGCTTTGTCCTTGAGCAACATGGCGGACTCCTGAAAGGTCTGGATGGGCGTGCCAGCGATCACAGCCGGTAGACACGCCGGGCATTGTCGATGAACAGGGCTCGGGCCTCGTCCTCCGAGGCGTCGGCGACGATCTCGGCGTAGGCGTGCCAGATGTCCTGATAGCGGGCGTAGAGGCCGTCCACCGGGTAGTTGGAGGCGAACAGGCAACGCTCGATGCCGAAGGCATCGAGGGCCTCCAGGACCAGCGGCCGGATGCTGCCAACCGTCCAGTGGTGGTCGAGCATGCCGAAGCCGCTGAGCTTGACCACCACGTTGTCCCGGGCGGCCAGCTGGCGCAGGCCGTCACGCCAGGCCCGCCACCCCGCCACGCCCTGGCGGTCGACGTACATGCCAGCGTGGTTGAGCACGAACAGCGTCTCCGGGTGCTCGGCGGCCAGCCTCGCCGCCTGGGGCATCTGGGAGGGATAGAGCTGCAGGTCGAAGGAGAGCCCCAGGCGGCCCAGCAGGGCGAAATTCTCCCGCCAACCGGGGTCTTCCATGTAGTGGCGACCCACATAGTCGTAGAGCGGGTCGGCATGGACGTTGAGGATCTGCCGAACGCCCCGCACCCTATCGGACATCCCGCATTGGGCCGTCAGCTGTTCGCCGGCATCGCCACGGGACAGATCGGCGCCGACCACCAGCGCGGTGGGCAGCACCGGTTCGCGGGACGGCTCCATCGAAGCGGTCAGCCAGCGCGTCTCGGCCAGCGGGTCGACGGCATCGGCTTCGACATGTACGGCGCCCAGCAGCTCGATATCGCCACGCCCGGCCAGCAGTTCCTCGGGACCGAAGTCCCGTGCCATGGGCGAGTAGTCGCCGAGCAGGTTGGGGGACGGGTGCTCGAGCCAGGGCTGGTTGCCCTGGTCGAGCACCCAGAAGTGCACATGGGGGTCGATCACTTGCATGCGGTGGCTCCTGGCAGGAAGGTGAACACTTCATCGAGGGGCACGCTGATCGGCGCCTGATCCTCGTGAGTCTCCATGATATCCGCCATGTAGGCCCACCAGCGGCGCATCACCGGCAACTCGGGCAAGCGTACCGTCCGGTGGTCCTCGCGCAGCACCATGATCGCGAACAGTTGGTGGGTTTCAGAGTCGAGGAAGATGCGGTACTCCTCGATACCCGCCTCCTGCAACGCCTCGGCGAGTTCCGGCCAGAGGGCGTCATGCCGACGCCGGTACTCCGCCGCCTGGCCGGGGTGCAGTGTCATGCGAAAGGCCTGGATCGGCATGCTGCCCTCCTCGTCTCGACCATCGGATCAGTGGGTATAGGGACGTGCCAGCTCGCACTCGGGGTTGAGCCGCACCCCGAAGCCCGGCTTGTCGAGCTTGGCGGCGGGCAGGCGGCCGTTTTCCGGCACCGGCTCGTCGAGCAGCAGCGGGTTGAACATCGGCACCACCTTGTCCGCCTTGGGCGCCATCATCAGGAACTCGGCGAAGGGGCTGTTGTGGCGGGTGATCACGAAGTGATAGCTGTAGACCGAGGAGCCGTGCGGCACCACCAGCTTGTTGTGGGCGTCGGCCAGCGCCGAGATCTTGATCAGCTCGGTGATGCCGCCGCACCAGCCGACGTCGGGCTGGATGACGTCGCAGCAGTCCATCTCCAGCAGCAGGCGGAAGCCCCAGCGCGTCGCTTCGTGCTCGCCGGTGTTGACCAGCATGCCCCGGGGTACGTCGTGCTTGAGCTGGGCATAGCCCCAGTAGTCGTCCGGCGGCAGGGCCTCCTCGATCCACTTCAGGCCATACTCCTGAGCCCCCTGGGCCAGGCGAGTGGCGTAGTTGAGGTCGAGGCTCATCCAGCAGTCGTACATCAGCCAGAAGTCGTCGCCCACGGCGCGGCGCATCTCGGCCAGGTGCGCCAGATTGCGCTCGAGGCCTTCCTCGCCCTCGGCCGGGCCATGGACCAGCGGCATCTTGCCGCCGATGAAGCCCATCTGCTTGGCCAGGTCGGGGCGAGCGCCGGTGGCGTAGAAGACCAGCTCATCGCGTACCGGGCCACCCAACAGCTGGTGCACCGGCTCGCCGCGCACCTTGCCGAGCAGGTCCCACAGTGCCAGGTCGACACAGGAGATGGTGTTGATCACCACGCCCTTGCGGCCGTAGTAGAGGGTGGCGTTGAACATCTGGTCCCAGATCTTCTCGATCTCGGTGACGCGCTTGCCCTCGATGAAACGCGCCAGATGCTTCTCGACGATCCAGGCGCCGATCTCGCCGCCGGTGGTCACCGCGAAGCCGGTGGTGCCGTCGCTGGCCTCCAGTTCCACCACCAGGGTGCCGAGCACGTTGAGACCGAAGCTGCGCCGGGTCATGCGGTACTCGGGGTACTTGCTCATCGGCGTGGCGATTTGCGAGTCGATCCAGTGGCCCTCGGCCTGGTCATGGTAATCGGCCCCCCCGCCGCGAACGGTATAGGCGCGTACCTGCTTGATGGTCACTTCGCTCATGGGCTCCCCCTGTGGCGTGAAACGAATCGGTGTTGGGGAGAGTTCTACCCATGCAGGACAGGGGCGACCAATGAGAATCGTACGCCGATTGATACCCTGAGGTTATCGATTGGCGCCAGGCCGCATGTTAGGCTGCTTTCCGATGATCACGCCGTATCACCGCGACCTCGATGGTTCGACTAATGTCGAAGCCTTGAGCCTGGCGGCTCACCATAATTTCAAGGTATCGAAAGAGGCTTGAGGATGGAGGGATATCAGGCACTATTGAGCCGGCTGCGCTACAAGCACCTGCTGATGATTTCGACGCTGGGCAAGCGCCGCAACCTGCACCAGACGGCCGCGACCATGCACATGTCACAGCCGGCGGCCACGCGCATGCTGGGCGAGATAGAGAAGGTGTTCGGCTGTCAGCTGTTCGAGCGCACCGCCCGTGGCATGCAGCCCACCACGGTGGGCGAGATGCTGATCGACTTCGCCGACAACGCCTTGACCCGCCTCGACCGCTGTGCCGAGGAGGTGCATCGCTACCAGTTGGGTGGCCGGGGCCAGTTGACGGTAGGCGCTATCATGGGCGCCGCCCCGGACCTGGTGGCCCAGGCGGTGATCGAGATGAAGCGCCAGCGTCCGTTGCTGCAGATCCGGCTGATGGGCGAAACCAGCGACCAGCTGGTCGAGCTGCTCGAGCAGGGCAAGATCGACATTGCCATCGCCCGCTACGCCAGTGTAATCCAGCACAACCAGTTCGACTTCGAGCCGCTGGGCAACGAAACCATGATCACCGTGGTGCGCCGCGGCCACCCCCTATGCATGGCCGAGCTGCCCCCGCTGGAGGAGCTGCTCGAAGCGTGGCCCTGGATCCTGCAACCGATAGCCACCCCGGCGCGCCAGGCGCTGGAGAAGGAGTTCGAGATGGAGGGGCTGGTCTCGCCGCGGGACATCATCGAGTGCGGCTCGATCTTTGCGGCACTGCAACTGGTGCAGAAGAGCGATGCCCTGCTGGTGATGGCGGAAACCGTCCTGCGCGATCACCTGGAGGCCGGGCTCATCGAGAAACTGCCACTCTCTATCGGCCGCGCTCTCTCCCCTTTCGGACTGCTGATGCGCAAGGACACCCTCTACGACGAACCGATCACCGGCTTCTGCGAGATCCTGAGACGCAATGCCGCCGACTGGCGCGCCGGTATCGGGGCTTGAGCCCACCGGCTCCTCCCTCCTACTGCGGGGCATCCAGCGCCGCCAACAGCGTCGCATCGCGACCGTAGATATCGGGGCGGAAGCTCAGTACCCCCTCCGCGTCGGCATGCACCGTCGCATAGTGCAGGATCACCGGCATGCGCCGCGCCAGCGAGACGTTGCGGGTGCGCCCCGCCGCCACCAGGGCGCGGATGTCGTGTGCGGTGCCGGTGTCCTCGAACAGCAGCTGGGCCAGTTCATGCACGCCCTGGACGCGGATGCAGCCGGAACTGAAGGCGCGCTGCTCGCGGCCGAACAGGCCCTGGGACGGGGTGTCGTGGAGATAGACCATATGCGCGTTGGGGAAGCGGATGACCAGGTCGCCCAGGGGATTGTCGTCGCCCGGCACCTGACGCAGCACGATGTTGCCGGGGTCCTCCCAGTCCACCCGCCAGGGATCGAGGGGCTCACCCGAGGGGCTGAGTACCTGGATGCGCTCGCGCCACAGATAGCCGAGGTCGCGGCGCACCTTGGGCAGCACGTCCTCGCGCAGGATGGTGGGCGGGATCGTCCAGCTGGGATTGACGGTCAGGTGGGTGATCTCGGAGCGCAGCGAGGGCGTGTGGCGATAGGGCTGGCCCACCACGATGCGCGAGCGCCAGGTCTCGCCATTGGGCCGATGGTAGCGGATCCGGTAGCCGGCAATGTCGACCAGCACGAAGGCCTCGGGCAGGTCGTGGAGCAGCCAGCGGGCACGCTCGAGGTTGAGGCGAATCTGGTCGATGCGGCGCGCCACCGGCACGTTGAGGGCGTCGCGGGTGCGGGGACCGACGATGCCGTCGGTCTCCAGCAGATGGCGGCGCTGGAAGCGCTCGACCGCTGTCTCCAGGGTGGCGTCATAGCGTCGCGGCTGCGGGACGGCCAGTCCCGCCGCCATCACCTCCAGCTCGCCGATCACCGCCAGGCGCTCGCGCAGTACCACCACGTCGTCGTGAACGTCGCCGGGGCGCAGGGCGTCCTCGCGCGCCGGCAGCTGCGGCCAGCCGCCCAGGCGCGCGATGCGGCGGTAGCGGGCCAGGCCATCGCGCAGCCGCGTGTAGGCGGCATGCTCGGGACGCGCCTCGGCGAAGGCCTGCGCGAAGTGCCGGGATTCCACGGCCCGGGAGAGCGCCGGCATGTCGAAACGCGCCGGTGCCACCGGGATCTCCCATGACGGCTCGACCTCACGGGGATCGAACCGGCCGCGTTGCAGATGCTCCACCGCTCGCAGCAGCCGTCGGGTGGCCGCCAGTTCGAAGCGGGCCTGGGCCTCCTCGTCCGAGCCGGCGTGGGCCCGCCGATAGTCCGCCAGCAGTTCATCGGGGCGATAGTCGCGCGGCTCCAGGCCATCGCCTTCCAGGCCCTGCAGCGCTTCGGCGAAGGCCGCCACCGTCCGGCGCTCCTGCCAGGCCGGCCGCCGATCACGCGCCGCGTAGAAGGCGCGCAGCTCGGGAGCCGCCTCCCCCAGCAGTCGCGCCAACGGCGCCGTCGCCGCTTTCTCCGAGGCCTCTTCCTCCCCGGCCAGCGCCATGCCGGACAGGCCCAGCATCATGACCAGCGCCCAGCCCAGGGCGACGACTGCTCTCATGACCGCCTCCTGCTTCGTTGATAGCTTGAGTAGCGTCCTTGACACTCACCCTCATAATAGTGCCTGACTCGGGGCCGCAGGGAAGCCGGCCCCTTCGCCATGCCCGCGCCATGGGCCCCAATTCCATGAATCCGACAAGCCGAACCACAACCCAGGACCGTCCATGACGCCACCGACTTCCCTTGCTCGTGCCGCCCTCGCTCCCTTCGCCATCGGCCTGCTGCTCGTCGGCCCCTCGGCCCATGGCGGCGACTTCCTCGCCCACCTCCCCGGCCATCATCAGACATTGGGTCAATCGCTCGCCCAGACCCTGGCTCGATTGGCCCCCGCGGCGTCTTCCCGGGTGCTGTACCTGGCCGCCGGCGCCCTGGCCTGTGCCGACCCCAACGCCGAGCGACTGGCGGTGATCGACTATTCGCTGCCCTCCACCGAGCCGCGACTATGGGTCTTCGACCTGGCCGAGCGACGCCTGCTGTTCGAGGAACTGGTCTCCCACGGCCAGGGGTCGGGCGACGCCTTGGCCACTGCCTTCTCCAACACCCCGGAGAGCCACCAGTCGAGCCTGGGCCTGTTCCGCACCCGCAACAGCTACTACGGTCGCAACGGCTATTCGCTGCGCCTGGAGGGCCTGGAAGCCGGCATCAACGACTTGGCCTATGAACGCGCCATCGTCATCCATGGCGCCGACTACGTCAGCGAGGCCTTCATCGAGCGTACCGGCCGGCTGGGCCGCAGCCACGGCTGCCCGGCGGTACGCCAGGCGGTCACCTACCCGCTGATCGACAGTATCCGTGAGGGGCAGTACCTGTTCGTCTACTATCCCGACGCCGACTGGCTCGCCTCCTCCGCCTTCCTCGACTGCCAGGGACCCGACGGCTCGCAGCTGGCCATGCAGTGACCGGCCCGCACGCCCCGCCGGGGCGCAACCTCGCCCCCACCTCGCACCATCACGGCGCCCACCGGGCGCCCCCTCCTGACTCGGCGGCTGCCGTTATTCGCCCTAGAATCAGTGTAGTCATTTGAAAATAAAGACAAATAACCAACATGGCAAAGCTATTGCTTGATGCATATCAATTGATCTACATCAAGACTTGGTGGGCGTGGACCAGGCTCCTCGGAGTACGAGTGCGTCGAACCGGACCTTCAACGAAGAAGGGCTCGATTCCTGAATCGTCAACGCGACGCCACTGCGAGGTTCACCCATGGACATCCTCAACAAGGCCAACAGAATCCGCCTGTTGAACTTCAGCACCCCCCAGATGCGCGCCTTCCACTTCTCGTGGTTCGCCTTCCATATCTGCTTCTTCGGCTGGTTCGGCATCGCCCCGCTGATGGCGGTGGTACGCGACGACCTGGGACTGACCAAGACCCAGATCGGCAACACCATCATCGCCTCGGTGGCCATCACCATCCTCGTGCGCCTGGTGATCGGCGTACTCTGCGACAAGATCGGGCCGCGCAGGGCCTACACCTGGCTGCTCTGCCTGGGCTCGCTGCCGGTGATGGGCATCGGCTTCGCCTCGAGCTTCGAGACCTTCCTGCTGGCCCGCCTGGCCATCGGTGCCATCGGCGCCTCCTTCGTGATCACCCAGTACCACACCTCGGTGATGTTCGCCCCCAACGTGGTGGGCACCGCCAATGCCACCAGCGCCGGCTGGGGCAACCTGGGCGGTGGCACCACCCAGATCCTGATGCCGCTGATCTTCTCCGGGATCCTGATGCTCGGCGTCAACGAGGCCCTGGGCTGGCGCCTGGCCATGGTGGTCCCCGGCGTGGTGCTGTTCCTCACCGGTATCGCCTACTACTTCTTCACCCAGGATGCTCCCAACGGCAACTTCGATGAGCTGCGCGCCCGGGGCGAGCTGCCGTCGGCCAGCGGCGAGCACGGCATGGCCCAGAGCTTCAAGGCCGCCGCCAAGGACGTCCGCGTCTGGGCGCTGTTCGTAGTCTACGCCGCCTGCTTCGGCGTCGAACTGACCATCAACAACATCGCCGCCATCTACTTCTTCGACCACTTCGACCTGACGCTCGCCACCGCCGGGATGATCGCCGGCCTGTTCGGCCTGATGAACCTCTTCGCCCGCACCCTGGGCGGCATCTTCTCCGACCTCTTCGCCCGCAGCGGCGGCCTCAAGGGCCGGGTGCGCTGGCTGTTCATCGCCATGCTCTGCGAGGGCGTCGCCCTGATGTTCTTCTCGCAGATGCACGTGCTGGCACTCGCCATCGGCATCATGCTGGTGTTCAGCCTCTTCGTGCAGATGGCCGAGGGCGCCACCTTCGGCGTGGTGCCCTTCATCAACAAGAAGGCGCTGGGCGCCGTGGCCGGCATCGTCGGCGCCGGCGGCAACGCCGGGGCGGTGGCCGCGGGCTTCCTGTTCCGCTCGGAGTCGCTCTCCTACCAGCAGGGGCTCTTCTACCTGGGCATCGCCGTGCTGATCGCCTCCCTGTGTGCCCTGGTGGTGCGTTTCTCGCCGGAGGTCGAAGCCGAGGAGGCCCAGGCCTACCGCGACGCCGTGGGCGAGGACACCGGCGCCGGCGCCCTGTCGCTGCGCTGAACGCCTACCCCCCGGTGCGCCGGCACCATCCCGGGGCGAAGGCGCTTCGCCCTGCACCATCACGGCACCCCGGCCCCGGCCGGGGTGCCGATTCTCATCGGCCGAAGCACCTCTAAGAGGCTGATACCCATAGAGAAAATCTACTACTGGCAGGCCGATTGCTTGATGTGCATCAAGCATTGGTGGACGTGGACCAGGCTCCCTGGGAGTACGAGTGCGTCGAACCGCGCCTTCAACGCCGAAGGCACTGTTCCCCGTATTCGCTACGACATGAGGTCGCCCCCATGGAGATCCGCAACAAGGCGAACCGCATTCGCCTGCTGAGCCTCACCACGCCCCAGATGCGCGCCTTCCACTTCTCGTGGTTCGCCTTCCACATCTGCTTCTTCGGCTGGTTCGGCATCGCCCCGCTGATGGCGGTGGTGCGCGAGGATCTCGCCCTGACCCAGACCCAGATCGGCAATACCATCATCGCCTCGGTGGCCATCACGGTGCTGGTGAGACTCCTGGTCGGGGTGCTCCTGGATCGTCTCGGACCGCGCCGCACCTATACCGGCCTGCTGCTGCTCGGCGCCCTGCCGGTGATGGCGATCGGCCTGGCCGACAGCTTCGAGGCCTTCCTGCTGGCCCGCCTGGCCATCGGCGCCATCGGTGCCGGCTTCGTGATCACCCAGTACCACACCAGCACCATGTTCGCGCCCAACGTGGTGGGCACCGCCAACGCCACCACCGCCGGCTGGGGCAACCTGGGCGGTGGCACCACCCAGATCCTGATGCCGCTGATCTTCTCCGGCCTCCTGATGCTCGGCGTCAGCGAGACCCTGGGCTGGCGACTGGCCATGCTGGTGCCGGGCGTGGTGATGGTCATCACCGGCCTGGCCTACTGGCGCTTCACCCAGGATGCCCCCGACGGCGACTTCCGCGAGCTGCACCGCACCGGGGGCACCGCCCGCAAGCCGGGCTTCCTCGCCGTGGCCCGAGACATCCGTGTCTGGGCGCTGGGCCTGGCCTATGCCCTCTGCTTCGGGGTCGAGCTGACCCTGCACAACATCGCCGCCATCTACTTCTTCGACCAGTTCGACCTGACGCTCGCCAGCGCCGGGCTGATCGCCGGCCTGTTCGGCATGATGAACCTCTTCGCCCGCACCCTGGGCGGCGTGGTGTCCGACTACAGCGCCCGCCAGGCCGGCCTCAAGGGGCGAGTGCGCTGGCTGTTCGTGGCGCTTAGCTGCTCGGGGATCGCCCTGGTCGCCTTCTCCCAGGCCCAGTTCCTGCCGCTGGCCATCGCCCTGCTGATGGTCCTGGGGCTCTGCTCGCAGATGGCCTCCGGGGCCACCTTCGGCGTGGTGCCCTTCCTCAACCGCCAGGGCCTGGGCACGGTGGCCGGCATCGTGGGCGCCGGCGGCAACATCGGCGCTGTGGCCGCCGCCTTCCTGTTCCGCGCCGAATCGATCGGCTATCAGCAAGGACTCTTCGTGCTCGGCGTGGTGGTCCTGGCGCTGGCCGCCTGCGCCCTGCTGGTGCGTTTCTCCGCCGCGGACGAGGCCCGCGAGGCCCAGGCCTACCGCGACGCCGCGGGCGAGGAGGCCGCGACCGCTGCCCTGTCGACGCGCTGAGACCCGTGCCAGGCGCCGGTTCGGGTGACATGGAACCCACCCATCCGGGCGGCCTGGCATGCGGCTTGCTTAGTCAGTATCGGCATCGACTCCCGATGAGGTTACGACCATGACACCCGCCCAACGCCTGCTCCTGGCAGCCAAGCGCTGCGACATCGATGACCTGGAACACCTGGCCGCCGTCGGCCAGGTCGTGGGCGACATCAGCCGCTTCATCCATGCCCTGCAGAAGGAGCGCGGTGCCACCAGCATCTACCTGGCCTCGGGCGGGGCACGCTTCGCCGCTGCCCGACTGGAACGCCTGGAGGAGTGTCGTGCCCAGGAACAGGCCATGCGCCAGCGCCTGGACGGCCTGGCCAACCCCGGCGGACGGGGCCCCGCCAGCGCCCGGCTGCTGCGGCGCATCGCCGGCGCCCTGCAGGCCCTGGACCGGCTGGACGCCGTACGAGAGGAGATCGCGACCCTGAAGACCGGCTCCGACCAGGCGACCCGGCATTTCAACCGGCTGATCGGCAGCCTGCTCTCGGTGGTCTTCGATGCCGCCGATACCGCCAGCGACCCCGAGATCACCCGTGCCCTGGTGGCCATCTTCCACTTCATGCAGGGCAAGGAACTGGCTGGCCAGGAACGCGCCTGTGGCTCCGCCGGTTTCACCGCCGGCAATCTCGACGCCTCGCACCGCCGGCTGCTCCGACACCTCATCGAGGCCCAGGGCCGCTGCTTCGACACCTTCCTCGAGTTCGCCTCCAGCGACGCCCGGAAGCGCTGGGAGAGCGACATGCCCGGCCGCACCCTGGCCGGCATCCACCACCTGCGCGAGATCGCCTGCCGCGACACCCCGCTGCCGGACAGCGCCACGGCCCTGGGCGAGACCTGGTACGAGCTGACCACCCGGCGTATCGACGCCATGCAGCGGGTCGAGGCTCATCTCGCCGAGGAGCTCGCCAGCCTGTGCCGGGAGAAGATCGCCACCGCGCGCCAGGCCCTGGCCGAGCCGGCCCGCCACGGCAAGGAGCGGACGGTGTCGGAGGAGGACGCCGATGCCTGCCGGCAGCTGGTGGAGCTGCTCGACGACGACCATGCCCACGAACTGGGCGAGCTGACCGCCGGCCTGGTGACCTCGCCGTTCAACCGCTCGCTGATCGAACTGATGCGGGCCCAGGCCGGACACCTGCAGGGGCTCAGCGACGAGCTGGAGAACACCCGCAAGGCACTGCGCGAGCGCAAGCTGGTGGAGCGCGCCAAGGGCGTGATCATGGCCAGCCGTCAGATGACCGAGGAACAGGCCTACGCCTTCATGCGCAAGACCGCCATGGACCAGAGCAAGAGCATGGCCGACCTGGCCAACACCATCCTCGATCTCTCCGATATCCTCGCACCGCCCACCCAGCCCTCTGTCTGATCCACACCGGCCTCGACCACAGACGACCGGCGCTGCTGCCCCTGCGTGTCTAGACTGGAAAGGCGCGGCGCGACTACCCCGTCGCCGGTGTTCTGGAACATGAGGGAGGAATCGACATGCAGGATGGAATGACCGCCCGTGGCAACTGCCTGTGCGGCGCCGTGAGGATCTCGGTGCAGGCCGGTCGGCAGAATCTGGGGGCCTGCCATTGCCGGATGTGTCGCACCTGGGGCGGCGGGCCGTTACTGGCCCTGGAGACCGTCACCCGAGTACAGATCGAGGGTGAGGAGAACGTCAGCGTCTACACCTCCTCGGAGTGGGCCGAGCGGGGGTTCTGTCGCCGCTGCGGCACCCACCTCTTCTATCGCCTGAAGACCGGTGACCACTACGCGATCCCTGTGGGGCTGGTGGATGGCGGCGAGGCCTGGACCTTCGACACCCAGATCTTCATCGACGAGAAGCCCCCCTGGTATGCCTTCGCCAACGAGACCCACAACCTCACCGGCCAGGAGGTGTTCGCAGCCTTCCAGGGCGACAACGGTGACTGAGCGAGCGTGGAACCCAGGCAAAGGGTGGCCCACGCGCATCGGGCTCGTCCGCCTCGACGCCCGCCCTACCGTTACTCGAGTGACGCGGCATCCCTGGGGATACCCGGGCATTGCGGCGTGGGGCGGGCGTCAGATGAGCATGATGCAGATAGCACCTCCTCGACCATGCTCGCCAATACGATCGTACTATTTTTCTCATTCAATTTCAGTAGCCTATCGGCCTACCCATTGAATATTGATCGTGTTAAACCCTGTCGATACAACAAGATATCTTCACGCACCTAGCCATCAGGTCTGTTTCCAAAACACCCAACAATGTAACACTACTTTACATAAAAAGGCGAAGCGACAATACTTCCCGTGGCTCCCGTTACCGCAATAGCACTAAGCTCCAGATACCAGGATGGATGTCTCTCCTATACTGTCGCTTTTATCCAACGCAACATCGTCCTCATTAGGCGACACCATTTGACATTCTCCCTCGTGAGGGAGGAGGGCATGAGCAATATGGTTACGAGGACAAGAGAGACCGGGCAAGGTGCATCCTTTTTTCTTGGTCACCGACCTGACGGTCTCAGGATACAGGAAACGATGATGATGACGGATACATCACGACGACTGTTGCTGGTGGGAAACAAATGGATGTCTCGCGACATCATTCAGTCGATGATGCCCTACGATTGGGCCATCAGCCATTCGGAAACCCCCAAGGATGTGACGAGTCACGCTACCGAAGATGACTATCACGTCGGCGTCATCCTTCTCGACGCCAATATCGCTCGCTATCAAAGGTCGCTGGAAGAGCTGATCTGCCGAAAGAAAATGTGCTGGCTCGCCATCCTCGACAGAAGCCTCCTCGACCATCCGGATATTCGCCAGTTCATACATCAGGCCCTCTACGCTTATCAAACGCTTCCCCTGGACCCACAAAAGACCAACGCCCTGCTCGAGTCTGCCCTGGACATGGTCGCCGTCTCCCCACCGGACGACATCGGGGGCACCGGGTCATCACATCGCGCCAACGAGTACAGCATGGTCGGTAATTCCACCATGATGACCCGGCTCTACCAGGCAATCGACAAGATCGCCGCCGTCGATGCACCAGTATTGATAACGGGGGAGTCGGGTACCGGGAAGGAGCTGTCGGCACGTGCGATACACGAACACTCGATGCGTCGCGAGGGCCCCTTCAACACGATCAACTGCGGCGCCCTGCCATCCGGCCTGATCCAGTCGGAACTCTTCGGGTACGAGAAGGGATCCTTCACCGGTGCCAATCACGGCAAGGCCGGTATCATCGAATCGACGAGCGGCGGCACCCTGTTTCTCGATGAGATCGGCGATCTTCCGCTTGACATGCAGGTCAACCTGCTACGCTTTCTGGAGAATCATCGTGTCATGCGGGTGGGTGGCTTGAAGGAACTCCCTGTCGATGTACGCGTGCTCGCCGCGACCCATGTCGACCTGGAGAAGGCCGTCGAGGAAGGACGCTTCCGCGAGGATCTGTATCACCGCCTCAACGTCCTGCAGGTGAGCACACCGGCGCTGAGAGAACGGCCGGAAGACATCGAACCCCTCGCGAGGTTCTTCTTCCGGAAATTCTCACGCGAAAGATCGGCCGGAGTCCGTGGTTTCAGCCAAGAAAGCATGATCCTGATGCGGCAATATGACTGGCCAGGCAACATCCGCGAACTCGTCAACCGGGTAAGACGGGCCATGGTCATGTGCGACCAGCGCCTGATCGCGCCAAAGGATCTGGGCCTCGAGCGGCGCCAGTCAGCCTTTCGGCAGGCCGTCACCCTGGAGCAGGCGCGCGATATCGCCGAACGGGAGGCGATCGGGGCCGCCCTGGCACGCAACAAGCAGAAGATACTGCATGCGGCACGGGAGCTGGGCGTCTCCCGGGTCACTCTCTATCGACTGATCGACAAGCACGGCATTGATCGACATGGCGTATCGGCCGATGATGAAGAAGCAGACCTGCCACCCAGGGTCATCCCGATGCCGTCACTCTGACCCCAGTGCCGTCTGCCCCAGGCAATGACAACACCAAGCAACAAGGGAACCACCGCATGGCATTCACAACAAAGCAAGTCGTCTCCGCCACCGGTCTCGTATCGCTACTGGGATGTAGCCTGGCATGGGCCCAGCCCGCATCCCAAGGGCAGGGCACCGCGCCGGCACAGCCCGTGGGGCAGCAGCCCCCGGAGCAGGAGCTGCAGCCCGAGGTCCAGGCCATCGCCGACTTCGGCGGTGTCTTGACCCCACGCGGCAGGCTGGTGCTGGAACCCGAGTTCCAGTACTCCCACGAGAGCATCAACCGAATGACCTTCGAAGGCGTCGAGGTCCTGAGTACCCTGCTGATCGGCGTCTTCACCGCCCAGGACCTGGACCGAGACAGCTATACGGCGGCCCTGACCGGCCGGCTGGGCGTCACCGACCGGCTGGAACTGGAGATGAAGCTGCCCTATGTCTATCGAGACGAAACGGAGCGCGTCACCGTCGCCGAGGTAGACCCTTCCTTCGATCTCGATCGTGAGCTATCGGGCAACAGCCTGGGCGATATAGAACTGGCCGCCCACTACCAGCTGAACCGCGGCCAGGGCGGCATGCCCTTCTTCATCGGCAACCTGCGCTACAAGTCGACCACCGGCGAGGGTCCCTTCGATATTCGCCGCAACAGTGCGGGCGTTCCCCAGGAGCTACCCACCGGCACCGGCTTCCACTCCATCGAACCCAGCCTCACCATGCTCTTCCCCTCGGCGCCCGCCGTCTACTTCGCCAACCTGGGCTACGCCTTCAACCTGGAGGACGATGTCGGCAAGCGTGCCGGTGACATCAGCGTGGGCGAAGTCGATCCCGGCGATGCCGTGCGGCTGAGCTTCGGTATGGCCTACTCAATCAATCCCAGAACCTCCTTCACCCTGGGCTACAAGAACGACTTCATTGGCGAGACGGATACCGAGTATGTCGACGAGGATGGAAACTCCGTGCGACAAAGCTCCAATACCCTGAATGTCGGCTCGATGCTGCTGGGCTGGTCCTACCAGTTCAACCAGGACGTCTCCGTCAACCTGGGCCTGGAGTTCGGTATCACCGACGATGCCCCGGATACCCTGCTGACGCTGCGCATGCCGTTCGGCATGAATGTCTTTTAGGCCACTCATGCCTGCCTGAGCGCAGACACAAGGAGAGGCTGCCATCGAGGCAGCCTCTCTGCGTTACAGCTCAACGAATGATGCCGGAAAAGGAGTCGATGATGGCCGCCCGCTGCTTGGCGGCGCGCAGCTCACCGACGTTGCTGAGATGCACGCTGACGTCGATCGCCTGCTGGATGTTCTTGCCGGAGGCGTTACTGATCACGCCGCTCAGGATAGCATTCCGGGAGATGTTGTGAAGGGCCGCCGTAAAGCCCTGTTCATCCTGCAGGGTGATGCCCGAGAAGTTCTCGAGGCCGGAGAGATTCACATTGTCGGGCGTGACCTCGGTGACCCTGATACCGGAATCGGGTCCCACGCGTATGGCAGACCCCGTCAGGTCCTCGAAGGTCTGGGAGAGGACCCGGGGCTCCCCGGTGCGGGTGAAGTTGAGGCGCGTCACCAGTTGCACCTTGTCGTCGATCAGGCTACGCAGTTCGGCGCCGAAATCCAGTTCCATGCCCGCGATATTGAAGCCACCGCGCAGTTGCGCCATCTCGCTCTCGTCCATCACCACGCCGCGATGATAGACGTCATCCGGTGAGCCCCCTATTTCCTCGCTTCCAGAGGCGGACCATGACAGCACGCTGCCCACCAGCAGGCACGTCCCCATGACGGTGCACAGCGGCGTGCCACGCCTGGTTCGCTTCTCCCCTTCATACACATCGGCGTTCATTGGCTGACTCCTCGAGGGCACTCGACTTCAGCGCCCCATCTCATTCCTGCCTGGAAGGGTAAGGAAGGTGGCACCCAGACTCGAACGATGCACGCCCTGCTCGACCGGCGAGTCGGGCCGCACGGCCCAGTCCCGCTCGTGATTGAAGTTCTGCTGAGCGACTTCCAGTTCGGCTCGCGCACCGAGCACGGTACCGTTCCAGAGATGCTCGAAGTGCTCCTTGGGCACCACGACCGTGCCTGCCGCCGGGTCGCCCACCAGCATATTACGCTCGTCGATACCCTTGACCACCACGAAGTGCTTGTAGCCACCGGTATCCACCATAGTGATCGCCGGCACACCGATCCTGACGAAATCGTCCAGGGCGATGCGAAAGCCATCGGAGTTCAGGCCCTGGCGATCCAGATAGCGCTTCATATCCAGCATCGAGAAGCCATGCCGCTGGATCTGTTCGGCATCGCCGGCGCGGATCATCCACTCGAAGACCTCCGCCTCGGTGGTGTCCCGGTCGTAGTGATAGGTCAACAGGGTCGCCACGGCCGCCGATCCGCAGCTGAAGTCATACTCCTGGCGTACCACCCTGTCCCAGCCCAGCTCCTGCAGGCTCTTCGCCTCCACCTGGAAACGGCCGAACGCCCCGGCGATGGTCACCGGACCGGCATGCGCCATCATCGGCCCCAGCATCAAGCCGGCGGCGAACAGTGCCGTGAGAATCCGTATGCGCATAGTCTCCCCCACGCGGTCATGGATGGTGAATGACCGTATCGTCATTCCGAGATGAAGACACTGATGCCGACGGCATTGTTGATGGAGTTGCCATTGCCGGTCACCGCGCTGAAGATCCCGGTGCCGCTGTAGCCGCCCATGGCGTTGGCATCGAAGTTGATGTTGCCCGACACCATATTGCCGTTCACCACATTGAACGACGAGTCACTGACCGTCGACTGCATCTCCTGGATGCTCTGGACATTATTGAGCTGCAGAATATGCCGGTCCTTGCCGCGCGTTTCGCGAAGCTCTCCTGCCGCCAGGCTTTCCATGGCAGCGAAGCCCTGCGACGACGCTTGCCGGCTATCGGCCAGAACGGAGACCGATGTACCCAGCGTCAGCATCAGTGCTGCCCCCGCCGCAAGTATCGAGAGGGGACGATGACGATATCCCATTGAATGATCTGATGTCGCTTTCATGGCCAGGACTCCCTGGTATCCGGTCCAGATGGCTGATTCACCGAGGGAGCCGGTGGGGGACCCACCGGCTCCCGGTTCAGCAGCGCTACTACCGCTCGCTGCCCCTCAGTTGCCGATGCTCACATTGCTGTGAGCCGCGACATTGGTACCGGCGACCTGGGAGTTATAGAGGCCGGTGGAGACGTTCATGTTGCTGATACCACCGAACACCCCGCCCGCGGCGACGGACACATTGGCCGCCCCGGTGGCCAGGCTGGCAGCACCGCCATCGCCACCGTTACCGCCGTTGCCGCCGTTGCCGGCATAGGCGTAGGCATCGCCATTGGTGGCCATGCCGCCACCGCCGCCACCGCCATTGCCGTTACCGCCGTTACCGGCCATGGCATCGGCGTTGCCGCCATTGCCACCGTTGCCGGCCAGGGCAGCCCCCTCGCCGGTACCGGTACCGGTACCGGTGCCGCTGCCGGCACCACCATCGCCCGAAGAGGCGCTAGCGGTAGCCGCAGAGTCGGCTGCAGCATCCTGGGCGCCACCGGCAGTGTTGTCATCATCGACGTCGTCGTCGGCGATGATAGCGGCGATATTGGCAGCCAGGGAATCGGAGTCAGCGCCGGCGCCGGAACCAGTGCCACCGCCTACACCGACGCCAGTGCCGGTACCCAGGCCGACGCCGGTGCCGTTGGCATTGCCGCCATCGTCGCCTTCACCACCAACGGCAGCCGCCAGGCCACCGGCACCGCCGGTGCCGGCACCGCCGGTGCCGCCGGCGCCGATGCCGATATTCGCTGCTGTCGCGCTACCACCGGTGCCGCCCGCGGCCCCAGTAGCACCTGTGCCACCGTTGATATTGATGCCGGCACCGATCACGGTGGAGTTCATCTCCTGCAGCGAGATCACGCTGGTAGAGGTGTTGTAGGACTCGCTCATGGCCCAGGCATCGCCGCCACGGCCTACGGAGCCGCCATTGCCGCCGGTGCCGGTGCCTTCACCATAACCGCCGGTACCGTCACCGCCGGTGCCTCCGGAAAGCTCATTGTCATCGGAGCTGTCGTCGAAGACGCCAACGGCACTGGCATCTCCACCACTCCCTGCGCCACCGAAGCCAAGGCCAGTACCAGCCCCACCATCGGCACTACCGCTATTGCCACCCACGGCGACAGCGTTGGAATCCACATCCTGATCTGCATTATCCGAGAAGGTCGCACTCGGGTTGGCATGGGCGGTGGAGACCGCCATCACCAGCGCCACCAGAGGCGTGCCTGCAACTACCAAATACTTTTTCATGATCGCTGCTCCTAACTTCAGTTCGACTGGGCCTTCGTTGCATTTCTGCGTCGTACTGCGAACCGGTGTCACTGCATCGAAGGCAGTCAGCCCTTGAACGTCGATACCCGCTCGCAGTCACTGATCCCTTGAGCACGATCCATGCCAGCACCCCCCGCAGGAGCCATGAAAAACCTTTCAAAAACAACTGATTAAATTATTTTAACATTGCGTTACACAGCCTGACGTCGGCCTGCCGCCGCTCGGCACGCGAGGAATAGTGTTAAGGGCGTGAAACAGGCCTGGGCATCGCAACGGCCTGCGAGGCGCTCCGGAGGGATAAAGAGTCGGGGAAACAGCTCAGTAGCGGCGAGGCCGAGGAATGCAAAGGCGGCGTTACATGACGCCGCCTGGAGGGGAGAATCGCCTGGAGAATAGCCGGGCGGTCAGGAAGCAACTTATTGAAACATCAGTGGTTCGCGACCCCGTCCGACAGCAGGCACGCCGACGCCACCGGCGAGGTGGCCACCATGTCGACCACGCTGCCCACCACGATCAGGCAGGGCGAGGGCAGCGGCTCGGCGGCCAGCCGCTCGGGCATATCGGCCAGGGTGCCGACCAGCGAACGCTGCCCGGGCAGGCTGGCGTTGGCCACCAGCATGATCGGCCAGTCGTCGGGGAGCCCGGCACCGCGCAAGCCGGCACAGATAGCTGCCACCTTGGCCAGCCCCATATAGAACACCAGGGTCTCGTCGCGGCGGGCCAGCGACTCCCAGTCCGGCTCGCCCCCCTCGCGACATTGCTGGGCGGTGACCAGGCGCAGCTGCTGGGCATGGGCACGGTCGGTTAGCGGGATGCCCATGGCGGCGCAGGCCGCCGAAGCGGCGGTGATCCCCGGCACGATCTCGGCGGGAATGCCGGCCTCGGCCAGGGCGGCGAGTTCCTCGCCCATGCGCCCGAACACGCCGGGGTCACCGCCCTTGAGGCGTACCACCGCCTTGCCCTCGGCGGCCAGGCGCGCCAGCAGTGCGCCGATCTCCGCCTGGGGCACGCTGTGGTGGCCGCTGGCCTTGCCCACGTCGTAGCGCTCGCGACCGGCGGGGATCAGCGCCAGCACCGCATCGCCCACCAGGCGGTCGTAGACCACGGCATCGGCCTCGCGCAACAAGCGCGCGGCCCTGAGGGTCAGGAGTTCCGCGTCGCCGCTGCCCGCTCCCACCAGGTAGACGGTACCAGGACGGCATTGCCCCTCGCCCAGCGACGGAATAGCCGGTGCCTCGCGATGGGCCAGGCCGATCAGCCAGCGCCCGGCCCCCTCGGCCAGGCGCGCCAGCAGCCCGGCCGCCACGCGGGCCGGCTCAAGCGACATCAACGACTTCGGGCCGTGATTCAGAGTGCGCATTGGCCCTCTCCTCTTCGATCAGGGACTTGAGTTCGGGAACGCAGCTGCCGCACTGGGTGCCGCAGGCCAGCCGGGCGCCCAGCGCCTCGACGCTGCTGTCACCGTCGCGGATCGCCGCGACGATGGCCTTCTGTCCCACCTGGTGACAGCTGCACACCACCGGGCCGGTATCGGCGGCCCCGTCGTCGCAACCGGCCAGCAGGCGGCGCCGGCGGTCGGCCGCCAGGGCCTCGCCGCGCTGGGCCTCGGCGAAACGTTCGTCGAGCCAGACCAGGCCCGGCAGCTCGGTGGGTGGCCCCACCATCAGCCACCAGCGCAGCCGGCCGTTGTCGATGCCGGCGGCGCGCAGCCGGCCGCCGGCCGGGTCCTCGCACCACAGCGCCGGCGTCACCGGCAGCGCCCGCTGCACCCAGGCCAGCCAGTCGCGTCCTGCGCTCCGCGGCTCGCCGGCCAGTTGCCAGCGCTGGCAGTGGGCCAGGGGAATGCGCGCCCAGTAGGCGGCCCCGTCACGCCAGCCGTCTCCCTCGGCCAGGTCGGGCGCCACCAGCAGGGTGGCCTCCCAGGCGATGGGCAGCGGCGCCAGGGCCACGGCGCCATGCTTGGACTCGGGCTGGCCCGAGACGGGGTCGAGATGGGCCTCCAGCAGGCTGCCCATGCGCGCCGCCCCGCTGAAGCGGTCGGTCCAGTGCATGGGCACGAACACCTCGCCGCGGCGCTGGCCGCGCGCCACCCGCACCCGGCCGAGGTAGTCGCCGCCGGCGCCGGAGAGCCGCGCCAGCTGCTGGTCGACGACGCCGTGCGCGTCGGCATCCTCCGGGGTGATCTCGATAAAGGGCTCGGCACGATGGTTCATCAGCCGCGGCGACCGGGCGGTGCGCGTCATGGTGTGCCACTGGTCGCGGACCCGGCCTGTGTTGAGGCGCAGCGGCCGGGTCTCGCTGAGCGCCTGCTCGGGGCCGCGCGGCCGCACCGGGATCAGCCTGGCCAGGCCATCCGGGGTGGCGAAGCGGCCGTCCTCGAACAGCCGCGCGGTGCCGTGGGGCGCCACGGCGTTGACCGGCCACTGCACCGGCGCCAGGGCGTCGTAGGCGGTGCGGTCGAGCCCGGCCAGGGCCGAGATATCGAACAGGCGGGCCCCATCGTTCTCGAATCCCGACAGCCGGGCGTGCTCGTCGAATATCTCGCCGGGGTGTGAATAATCGAAGGCCTCGCCGAAGCCCAGGCGCTTGGCCACCTCGACCAGGATCCACCAGTCGTGGCGCGCCTCGCCGGGCGGCGGGAGCAGACCACGCTGGCGGGAAATGCGTCGCTCGGAGTTGGTCACGGTGCCGTCCTTCTCCGACCAGGAGGAGGCCGGCAGCACGATATCGGCATAGGGCAGCAGGTCGGTGTCGGCCATGCACTCGGAGACGATCACCAGCGGGCACTTCTCGAGTGCCGCCCGTACCCGGTCGGCCCGCGGCAGGCTCACCGCTGGGTTGGTGGCCATGATCCACACCGCCTGGACCTCGCCGCGCTCGATGGCCTCGAACAGTTCCACGGCCTTGTGCCCCGGCCCCTCGGGCAGGGTCGGGACGAGCGATTCGGTCGTCCAGAAGCGGGTCACCCGATCGATGGCCCCGGGGGTGTGGTAGTCCATGTGGGCGGCCAGCTGGTTGGCCAGGCCGCCCACCTCGCGGCCGCCCATGGCGTTGGGCTGGCCGGTGATCGAGAAGGGGCCCGCGCCGGGCAGGCCGAGCTTGCCGCCGGCCAGGTGGCAGTTGATGATGGCGTTGCACTTGTCGGTGCCGCTGGAGGACTGGTTGATGCCCTGGGAGTAGAGGGTCACCACGTGCAGCTGGCTGGCGAACCAGTAGTAGAGGGTTTCCAGGCGCTCGGGGTCGACGTCGCAGTCGGCGGCCACGGCGGCCAGCGAGGTATCCTCCTCGCGAGCGGCGACCAGCGCCTCCTCGATGCCCCGGGTATGCTTCTCCAGATAGACCGGGTCGAGCCTGCGCTTGTCGGCCATCCACGCCAGCAGGCCGTTGAACAGCCGGGCGTCGCTGCCCGGGCGGATGCCCAGGTAGAGGTCGGCGATCTCGCAGGTATCGGTGACCCGCGGGTCGATCACCACCACCCGCATCAGCGGGTTGCGGGTCTTGGCCACCTTGAGGCGCTGGTAGAGCACCGGGTGGTTCCAGGCCAGGTTGGAGCCCACCAGCACCACCAGCTCGGCTTCCTCCAGGTCCTCGTAGCTGCACGGCACGGCGTCGGCACCCAGCGAGCGCTTGTAGGCGGCCACCGCCGAGGCCATGCACAGCCGCGAGTTGGTATCCAGGTGCGGCGTGCCGAGGAAGCCCTTGAACAGCTTGTTGGCGACGTAGTAGTCCTCGGTGAGCAGCTGGCCGGACAGGTAGGCCGCCACCGACTCGTCGCCGTGGGCGCGTCGAGCCTCCGTCAGGCGGCTGGCCACGGCGGAAAGCGCCGTGTCCCAGTCCACCTCGACGCCGTCGACCCGTGGCCGGGTCAGTCGCCCGTGGTGGCCGAGCGTCTCGTGCAGGGCCGAGCCCTTGACGCACAGCCGGCCGAAGTTGGCCGGGTGATCGGTGTCGCCGGTGACGTCGACGATCCGCTCACCGTCAAGCGATGCCATCACGCCGCAGCCGACGCCGCAGTAGGGGCAGGTCGTTCGTGCCTGGTGCATGGCGTTTCCTCCACCTCCGAAACGAAAGACGCCCGGTCCCGCCCTGCTGTGAGGACGGGGTGCCGGACGCCGTTGTCTGGTGGACGGGACCCACGTTGGCCCCATCCTGCTGCCCAGGTACTAGCAGGATCCATGCCATCCTGTCCCGAAGGTGCGCCGCGGGGGGCCTCGAGGCTCGCCGGCCCTCCGCGCCTGCCGCCCCGGCCGGCCGAGGATCGCACCATCCTGGGTCCCGGGATCGCTGCACTGCACCACCCTGACCCACATCCGGTGAGCCATCCCCGCGAAATGGCCCAGCAATGCCTGGAACGGTGATTGCATGGTTATGCCAAAAAAGTGCCACCGACATGCCAGACCGAGACGGAGCAAGCCACACGCCATGCCATCCTCACTGAAAGTCCTGCTGGTCGACGACGAGGTCGTCCGCGCCGCCATGGTGGAGGAGGCCCTCGTCAACGAGGGCCACGAAGTGATCTGCCGGCTGAGCTCCCCGGCCAGCCTCAACGCGATGGTCGACCGCCACCAACCCGACGTGGTGATCATCGACATGGAATCCCCCGACCGCGATGCCCTGGACAGCATGTCGCTGCTCAATCGCGAGAATCCCCGCCCGGTGGTGTTCTTCGCCGACGAACACGACCCCGAGACCATGCAGGCCGCCCTCCAGGCCGGGGTCAGCGCCTATGTGGTGGACGGCCTGGTGCCGGGCCGCGTGCGATCGATCATCGAGGTAGCCATCGCCCGCTTCGACGCCTTCCAGTCGCTGCGCAGCGAGCTCGACAAGACCCGCAACGAGCTCAGCGAGCGCAAGCGCATCGAACGCGCCAAGGGGCTGTTGATGAAGCACCAGGGCTGCGACGAGGCCCAGGCCTACCGCATGCTGCGCAAGCTGGCCATGGACCGTGGCCAGCGCATCGCCGTGGTGGCCGACAGCGTCATCGACGTCCTCGAAAGCCTGAACCTGCCCAAGGGAGACCAATGATGACCGCCACTGCCACCCCACCGGAGCTCTCCCGCCTGACGCTGGGCTTCGTGCCGCTGCTGGATGCCGCCCTGCTGGTCGTCGCCCGGGAAGGCGGCTTCTTCGCGGCGCAGGGCCTGGAGGTGGCCCTGTCCCGCGAGAACGCCTGGTCGACGCTGCGCGACAAGGTCGCCGCCGGCCTGCTCGACGGTGCCCAGATGCTCGCCCCCCTGCCGCTGGCCATGAGCCAGGGGCTGGGGCGCGCGCCCTGCGACACCCTGGCGCCCCTCACCCTCTCCCGCAACGGCAACGCCCTGGTGCTCGCCACGCCCCTCAGCGAGGCCAGCGGCGCCGAGCTCGGCGAGACGGCGCGGAGTAGCGCCGCCGCCCTGGGCCGCTGGCGGCGCGGCCAGGAGGCCGACCCACGCTTGCGCCTGGCCATGGTCTATCCCTTCTCCTGCCAGCACTACCAGCTGCGCGACTGGCTACGGCTGGGCGAGCTCGACCCCGTCGCCGACGTGGAACTGGTGGTGCTCCCCCCGCCGCGCATGGTCGAGGCCCTGGAAACGGGGATCATCGATGGCTTCTGCGCCGGCGAGCCCTGGGGCAGCCTGGCCGCCCACCGCGGGTTGGGCCGCCTCGTCGCCACCGGCGCCCAGCTGTGGCCCGACCAACCGGAGAAGGTGCTGGGCGTGACGCGCTCCTGGGCACGCCGCTATCCGGCCACCCTCGCCGCCCTACTGCGCGCCCTCCAGGCGGCCGCCGCCTGGCTGGAGGCGTCTCCCGAACATCGCCACCGTACCCTGGGGTGGCTCGCCCTGCCGCCCTATCTCGACCGCGCCGTGGCGCATCTCGATGCCCTGCCCCTGGACGCCGCGCCCATCCACCAACGCCTGACCGGCCGGGCCACCCTGCGCCCCGACCCGGCCGCCGCCGAGCGCCTGGTCGCCCCCCTCGAGGAGACGCTGGCCCATCACGGCCGGCACCTCGACCCCGCCACCCTGGCGGAGTGCTACAGTCCCGCGCATTTCGACGCCGCCCTGCACCCCTGATGTGCATCGACAGGCCGAAGCGATCCGCCACGCCCCTCTCAATCCACAAAACAATATATTGAAATTAAAGGATTAAATCGACAATAGCGGCATACTGGCCGGATTCTTGAAACTCACGGGTCAGCAGCGATCAATGGCGATCGCCCTTCTTCTTGACGACGACGTCTCTCGCCACCCCACCGGGGCGGCCTGGGGCGTCTTTTCTTTTTTCGGGAGGTCAATCCGATGCCATCGCGATCCCACGACCCGACCCGGGACCATCTGGTCATCGTCGGTAACGGCATGGCCGGCCACCGGCTGGTGGAGGCCCTGCTCAAGCGCGACGACCGCCCCGCCCGCATCACCGTGATCGGCGAGGAGCGTACCCCGGCCTACAACCGCATCCTGCTCTCGCCGCTGCTGGCCGGCGAGATGGAGCGCGACGCCCTGACCCTGCGCGAGGCCGACTGGTACGCCGAGCAGGGCGTGGAGCTGGTGCTCGGCGAGCGCGTCGAGGAGATCGATCGCGCGGCGCAGCGGCTCACCACCGATGCCGGCCGCCGTCTGGACTACGACCGTCTGGTGCTGGCCATCGGCTCGCGCCCGGCCATGCCCCCGCTGCCCGGCCTCGACCTCGAGGGCGTGCACGCCTTCCGCGACCTGGACGACGCCGCGGCGCTGACCCGCGCCGCCGAGGGCGGCGGCAACGCCGTGGTGATCGGCGGCGGCCTGCTGGGCCTGGAGGCGGCCGAGGGACTGCGCAAGCGCGGCATGGACGTCAGCCTGATCCAGCGCGACGACCGCCTGATGAACCGCCAGCTCGACGCCACCGCCGCCGCCCTGCTGGAGGACGAGCTGAGCCGTCGCGGCCTGACCATCCACACCGAGGCGAACATCGCCCAACTGGTCGACGACGGCCGGGGGCATGTCGCCGAGGTGCATCTCGAGGACGGCACCCGGTTGTCCGCGGGCTGCGTGGTGGTGGCCATCGGCATCGTGCCCCACGCCGAGCTCGGCCGGGCGGCCGGCCTCGAGGTGGAGCGCGCCATCCTGGTGGACGAGCACCTCACCAGCTCCGACCCGGCGATCCACGCGCTGGGCGAGTGCTGCCAGTTCGAGGGCCAGCTCTACGGCCTGGTCGAGCCGATCTGGCGCCAGGTCGAGGTGCTTGCCGACCGTCTCTGCCAGCATCCGGACGCGCCACCCGTGGCCGGCTACGCGGAGGCGCCCACCGCCACCAAGCTCAAGATCAGCGGCGTGGCGCTCTACGCCTTCGGACCCATTGATCCCGACGCCGACCACGAGGTGCTCGTCTATCGCGACCCGGCCCAGGGCGACTATCGGCGCCTGCTGCTGCGCGACGGCCGCCTGGAGGGAGCGGTGCTCTATGGCGACACCGCCATGGGTCCCTGGTACTTCGCCCAGGCCCTGGCCGGCACCGACCTCTCCGCCTGCCGTCAGGCGCTGCTGCTGGGCGCGGCCGACGCCGACGCCCTGCTCGACGAATCCGATTCATCGCCAAGCCCCGCAAAGGAGGCCGCATAACATGTCCACGCAACAGCAATTGATCGTCATCGGTAACGGCATGGTCGGCCACCACCTGGTCGAGCAGCTGGTCGAACGCGGCGCCCATGAGCGCTACGCCATCACCGTGTTCGGCGAGGAACGCCACCTGGCCTACGACCGGGTCCACCTCTCCGAATACTTCAGCGGTCGCGACGCCGACTCCCTGGCGCTCTCCACCGCCGACTACTACGCCGAGCACGGCATCGAACTGCGCCTGGCCGAGGCGGTCACCGCCATCGACCGCGACGCCGGCGAGGTGGTGACCCCCGAGGGCCGCTATCCCTATGACCGCCTGGTGCTGGCCACCGGCTCCTTCCCCTTCGTGCCACCGATTCCCGGCAACGACCGCGAGGGCTGCCTGGTCTACCGCACCCTGGACGACCTGGACGCCATCCGCGCCGCCGCCGAGAACGCCGCCACCGGCGTGGTGGTGGGCGGCGGCCTGCTGGGCCTGGAGGCGGCCAACGCCCTGCGCGGCCTGAATCTCGACACCGCCGTGGTGGAGTTCGCCCCGCGCCTGATGCCCATGCAGGTCGACACCGAGGGCGGCACCCTGCTGCGCGAGAAGATCGAGGCACTGGGCGTCCAGGTACTCACCGAACGCGCCACCCAGCACATCGAGGACGGCGTGGACGCCGCCCATCGCATGGTGTTCCAGGACGACAAGGTGCTGGAGACCGACCTGATCGTGTTCTCCGCCGGCATCCGCCCGCGCGACGAGCTGGCCCGCGACTGCGCCCTGGAGATGGGCGAACGCGGCGGCGTGGTGATCGACGACCGCTGCCTGACCAGCGACCCGGCGATCCTCGCCGTGGGCGAGGTGGCGCTGTGGAACCAGAGCATCTTCGGCCTGGTGGCCCCCGGTTACCGGATGGCCCGCGCCGCCGCCGACACCCTGATGGCCGACGTCCTGGAACGCAGTCCCGAGACCTTCCGCGGCGCCGACATGTCGACCAAGCTCAAGCTGCTGGGCGTCGACGTGGGCGCCATCGGCGACGCCCACGGCAACCAGAACCCCGGCGCACGGATGTTCCGCTACCTGGACGAGATCAAGCAGGAGTACCGCAAGCTGGTGGTCTCCAGCGACGGCAGGAAACTGCTCGGCGCCATGCTGGTGGGCGACAACGACTACTACGAGTCGCTGATGCAGTACTACGCCAACGGCCTGGAGCTGCCCGAGGATCCCGCCTCGCTGATCCTGCCATCCAGTGAGGGCGCGCCGGCGCTGGGCCCCGACGCCCTGCCCGACACTGCCACCATCTGCTCCTGCCACAACGTCACCAAGGGCGATATCTGCACCAGCATCGATGCCGGGGCCGTGGACCTTGCCACCGTCAAGGGCGAGACCAAGGCCAGCACCGGCTGCGGCGGCTGCGCGGCCCTGCTCAAGAGCGTCGTCGACCATGAGCTGGAGAGTCGCGGCGTGGAGGTCGACCAGTCGATCTGCGAGCACTTCGCCCATACCCGCCAGGAGCTCTACGACATCGTCCGCGTGGAGGGCATCAAGACCTTCGGCGAGTTGATCGAGAAGCACGGCCAGGGGCTCGGCTGCGACATCTGCAAGCCGGCGGCGGCCTCCATCCTGGCCTCCTGCTACAACGAGCCGATCACCGATGCGGCCCACGTACCGCTGCAGGACACCAATGACACCTTCATGGCCAACATGCAGAAGAACGGTACCTACTCGGTGGTGCCGCGCATCGCCGGCGGGGAGATCACCCCCGACAAGCTGGTGGTGCTGGGCCAGGTGGCACAGAAGTACGACCTCTACACCAAGATCACCGGCGGCCAGCGCATCGACCTGTTCGGCGCGCGCCTGGAGGACCTGCCGGCGATCTGGGGCGAGCTGATCGAGGCAGGCTTCGAGACCGGCCACGCCTACGGCAAGTCGGTGCGCACCGTGAAGTCCTGCGTGGGCAGCACCTGGTGCCGCTACGGCGTGCAGGACAGCGTGGGCATGGCGATCAAGCTCGAGCATCGCTACAAGGGGCTGCGCTCGCCCCACAAGCTGAAGTTCGCCGTCTCCGGCTGCACCCGCGAGTGCGCCGAGGCGCAGAGCAAGGACGTGGGCGTCATCGCCACCGAGAACGGCTGGAACCTCTATGTCTGCGGCAACGGCGGCATGCGCCCGCGCCATGCCGAGCTGTTCGCCACCGACCTCGACGACGAGCAGTTGATCCGCACCATCGACCGCTTCCTGATGTTCTACGTGCGCACCGCCGATCGCCTGCAGCGCACCTCGGTGTGGCGCGAGAACCTCGAGGGCGGCCTGGACTACCTCAAGGAGGTGATCCTCGACGACAGCCTGGGCATCAATGAGGAGCTGGAAAGCCAGATGCAGGCCGTCATCGACACCTACGAGTGCGAGTGGGCGGGCGCCATCAGCGACCCGGAGAAGCTCAAGCGCTTCCGCAGCTTCGTCAACGACGAACGCCCGGACCCGGACATCATCATGACCAGCGAGCGCGGGCAGCTCCGCCCTGCGTGAAGGAGTCCCTTTCATGACCACCGCAACTGCAGCAGCGAGCACCATGACCCAGACCTGGCAAGCCCTCTGTGACCGCGACGACCTGGTCGAATTCTCCGGCGTCGCCGCCTGGATCGAGACCGCCGGGGGCCCCGCCCAGGTGGCCCTCTTCTACCTGCCCGGCCACGCCACCGAGCTCTACGCCGTGGACAACCACGACCCCTTCTCCGGCGCCAATGTCATCGCCCGCGGCATCGTCGGCGACCGCCAGGGCGAGCCGGTGGTGGCCTCGCCGCTCTACAAGCAGCACTTCCGCCTCACCGACGGCCAGTGCCTGGAGGACGATGACGTGAAGCTGCGCACCTGGCCGGTCGACTTCGACGGCGACCGGGTGGTGCTCCAGGCCTGATCGCCCACTGGGGTCTGGCTCCCTCCCCCCGCCACGGCATATGCTGGGGCGAGGAGACGGCACCACGGGAGGGAGCCATGCGCGAACGCAAGCGGATCGACCTGGCCCTGCAGGGCGGCGGCGCCCACGGCGCCTTCACCTGGGGCGTGCTGGATCGCCTGCTGGAGGACCCGCGCCTCGAGATCGAGGGCATCAGCGGCACCAGCGCCGGGGCCATGAACGGCGTGGTGATCGCCGACGCCCTGGCCCGCGGCGACGAAGCGACCGCCCGCGAGGCCCTGCACGACTTCTGGAAGGCGGTGAGTCACGCCGGCATGGCCAGCCCCGTGCGGCGCACCCCGCTGGACGTCTGGCTCGGCAACTGGAGCCTCGACCACTCGCCCGGCTACCTCGCCCTGGACCTGATGAGCCGACTGGTCTCCCCTTACCAGCTCAATCCGCTGGACCTCAATCCGCTGCGTCACCTCGTCGCCGAGCGGGTCGACTTCGAGCGCGTGCGTCGCTGCCCCGACCTCAAGCTGTTCGTCGCCGCCACCAACGTGCGCAGCGGCAAGCAGCGCATCTTCTCCCGCGAGGAGATGAGCCTCGACGCGGTGATGGCCTCGGCCTGCATGCCGACGCTTTTCCGGGCCGTGGAGATCGACGGCGAGGCCTACTGGGACGGCGGCTACATGGGCAATCCGACGCTGTTGCCGCTGATGCAGCACTGCGCCTCCCGGGACATCGTCATCGTCCAGATCAACCCCATCCAACGCCCCGAGCTACCCACCACCGCCGCCGACATCCTCAACCGCCTCAACGAGATCACCTTCAACGCCTCGCTGATCAAGGAGGTACGCCTGATCGATACCCTGCAGCGGCTGCTGGGCGATCAGGGCATCGACATCGGCTGCTATGCCGGCACCCTGCTGCACCGCATCGGCGGCGACGGGGCCCTGGCCGACCTCTCGGTATCGAGCAAGCTCAACGCCGAATGGCCTTTCCTCTGTCACCTGCGCGACCAGGGCCGCCAGGCCGCCGGAGAGTGGCTCGACGCGCACTTCGATGCCCTGGGCGCCCGCTCCACCCTGGACGTGGAGAGCGTCTACCGGGATACCGAGACGGTACGCTGAGGCAGCGTTGACCTACCGCATTGCAGCACCGGAGGCCGGCATCCATGCTGACATTACCGCTTCACGACGGTCCAATGACGCAGGAGCCATGACGAGAGGAGGTGAGCCACCGCGATAACGTAGTGACGCCGTCGGCTGCCTGTCACCGGAGTGCAATCAGGCGCTGACAGTGTCGACACGGAGACGTCATCTTTTTCGACGTCCGTCCCGCGACATGAGGAGAGCTGCGCCGATGGTACGCATCGACAAGAAGGCCACCCGGCTGTACGTCCTGGACACCAACGTACTGCTCCATGACCCCGCCGCCCTCTACCAGTTCGACGAGCACGAGGTAGTCATTCCCATGACCGTGCTCGAGGAGTTGGACAAGCACAAGAATGGCATCCGCGAGATCGCCCGCACCGCCCGCCAGGTCAGTCGCACCCTGTCCGACCTCACCGCCAACGTCGACGTGGACCAGATCCGCGACGGCATCCCCATTGCGCGGCTGATTGGGCCCGAGGGGCACCTGCGACTGCTCTGCTATCACGACCTCGAACCCCTGGACCCCCTGGTCGACAGCCCGGACAACCGCATCCTGGCCGAGACCTGCCGCCTGCACCAGGAGCGTCCCGACGCCTCGGTGATCCTGGTCACCAAGGACATCAACCTGAGGGTCAAGGCCGCCGCGCTGGGCGTGCCGGTGGAGGACTACCTCAACGATCGGGCCTTCGACGACAGCGACGCCATGCTCGAGGGGGTGCGCGTCTACCCGGATGCCGGCAGCGACCTGTGGAACGGCCTGGCCCTGGAGGTGGGGGTGGAACGCCACGGGGAGGCGATCCTCTACCACCTGAGCGGCGAGATCCCGGCCGAGTGGCATCCCGGCATGCTGGTGGCCGACGCCGACGGCGAGGCCAACTTCGAGGCCATCGTGCGCACGGTGAGCCGCCACCAGGCCACCCTGCAGCTGCTCACCAACTACCGCCACGGCGCCAGCGTCTGGGGCGTGCACGCCCATGACAGCCGCCAGAACTTCACCCTCAACCTGCTGATGGACGACCAGATCGACCTGGTGACCATCGCCGGCAGCGCCGGCACCGGCAAGACCTTCATGACGCTGGCCGCGGCCTTCCAGCAGACCCTGGACAGCAAGCGCTTCGAGCGCATCGTCTTCACCCGGGCGCCGATCTCGATGAGCGAGGACATCGGCTTTTTGCCCGGCACCGAGGAGGAGAAGATGTCGCCCTGGATGGGCGCCTTCCACGACAACATGGATAACCTGCTGCGCGACGAGGACGGCGCCTCCAGCTGGGACAACGGCGCCACCCGCCAGCTGCTCGGCTCGCGGGTGCAGATCCGCGCCCCGGGCTTCATGCGCGGGCGCACCCTCAACGACACCTTCCTGATCATCGACGAGGCGCAGAACTTCACGCCCAAGCAGCTCAAGTCACTGGTCACCCGGGCCGGGCGCAACACCAAGATCGTCTGCCTGGGCAACGTCGGCCAGATCGACACCCCCTACCTCACCGCCAACACCTGCGGCATGGCGGCCGTGGCCCAGCGCTTCCGCGACTGGCCCCACGCCGGCCACGTCACCCTGAAGAGCGTCGAGCGCTCGCGGCTGGCCCTGGCCGGCGAGGAGCTGCTGTAGCCCATGGCGATGCCCCCTGCCCACGGGCAGGGGGCATCAGGGCCCGCGGTTGACCGCCGCCTCGATCAACGCCTCGCTCTCACTGCCCGGCCCCTTCTCGAGCACGGTGCAGGCCTCGTGGTAGAGGCAGACGTAACGGCTGCAGGAGGCGCAGAACACCTTGTCGTCGGGGTTCTTCACCTGGGAGACGCGCATCAGGTGGCTGCCGCAGCTCGGGCAGCCCACGGGGAGGCGGAAATCGACGGAGAGTCCGGACATACTGCTTCCTCCTGGTCGGTGGGTCACGCTATGAACAGGTATAGGGATGATAGTGGCTGCTTCAAGCCGCGATGGCCAGGCGCCAGGCTCATGCCCCGTCATCGCCGGTGCCGGAGGGCCCTAGCCACGCGGGCGCCCCGATGCGGTTACGCCCGTCGCGCTTGGCGCGATACAGCGCCTGGTCGGCCAGCGCCAGGCCGCCTTCCAGGGTCGCCCCGGGTTCAAGGACGGTCACCCCCAGGCTGACGGTGAAGTGAATGACCCGGCCATCCACCTCCAGCTCGATCGCCTCCACCGCCCGTCGCAGCCGCTCCAGTACCGTCCAGGCCTCCTCGGGGGTGCTGTCCAGCAGCATCACCGAGAACTCCTCGCCGCCGATCCGGGCGATCAGGTCGTAGGGCCGCAGGCTATCGCGACAGGTCCGGACGAAGGCCTGCAGCGCCAGGTCGCCGGCGGGGTGGCCATAGGTGTCGTTGAGGTACTTGAAGTGGTCGAGATCGAGCATGGCCAGTGACAATCGCTGGCCAAGGCGCCCGGCACGGGCCAGCGCCGCCTCGCCCTGCTCGAAGAAGGCGCGCCGGTTGAGCGCCCCGGTGAGCATGTCGGTGCCCACCAGTCGCTGGACGCGCTCCTCCAGCCGCTTGCGTTCGGTGATGTCGAACATCATGCCGTCCCACAGGGTGCCGCCCTCGCGGCGCCGCTGGGGCTCGGCGCGTGCCTCGAGCCAGCATTCGCCCGCTGGCAGCGACAGGCGGAACTCCAGTTGCCAGGGTTCGAGGCTCACCGCCGACTGGGCCAGGGCAGCCGTCAACCGCTCACGATAGTCCGCCGGCAGGCGGTCGAGGAAAGGCTCGGCATCGCCCATCAGGCGATCCGCACCAAGCCCGGTGAGCTCCGCCACCCGCTCGCTGAGGTAGAGAAACTCCAGATGACCGTCGGCCGACTGACGCAGCCGGAACAGCACCCCCGGCACCTGCGAGACCAGGCTGTCCAGCCGGGCCAGCAATTGGCGATCGCGCAGCTCGCGCTCGCGCATGCCGGTCACGTCGTACTGGACCACCAGCAGCCGCAGTGGCGTGGCATCGCCATCCGCCAGCGGCTGGATCATGGTGGTCTGGTGGCGCAGCGAACCGTCGGCGCGTCGGCACAGCAGCACGCCCTGCCAGGGGCGGCGGGTGGTCAGGCAGCGCTCCAGGGCGCGGGCGAAATCGCCGTGGAGGGGATCGATGTCGAGGCTCACGGCGCGGCGCCCCAGCAGCCGCTCGGCAGGATGGCCGGCATGGCGCTCGAAGTCCGGATTCACCTGGCGCACCACCCCGTCGGCATCCAGCAGCATGACGGCGCCCGGGTAGTGCTCCAGCAACAACCGGCACAGGGATGGCTCGGTCGCGTCGCCGCCGGCCAGCCAGCGTTTCCATGTCTCCTTGAGTCGTTCCATGCCCTGGCCCTGGGGTTCCCCGCCGATATGAAGGACGAGCCTTCCCGGCTCATCCCCTCACCCTACCCCAGAATGGGGCTCGGCACACGCCACCGGCCCCCTCGGGGGATCAACGGGCCAGCCGCTCCGATAGCCAGCGGCCGATGTCGACCACCTGCTGGGGGCAGACGGCATGGGCCATGGGGTACTGGCGATAGCGGGCCGGGTAGCCGAGCGACTCGACCGCCTCGAAGCCGGCCTTGCCCAGCGCCTCGGGCACCACGGGGTCGAAGCTGCCGTGGTGCACCTCGATCGGCAGGCCGCGATTGGCCTCGGCGAGCCGGATGCCGGCGGCGGTGGCGAAGTAGGTGGACATGGCCAGCAGGCCGCCCAGCGGCGCCTCGAAGGAGAGCGCCGCCTGATAGGCCACGGCGCCGCCCTGGGAGAAGCCGGCCAGGATGATGCGGCGGCTGTCGATACCGGCCTCGATCTGCTCGCGCACCAGTGCCTGGATACGCTCCGCGGAAGCCCTGAGCTGGGGTTCATCGACGCGCCGGTCCAGGCTCATCTCCTTGATGTCGTACCAGGCCGGCATCACCATGCCGCCGTTGATGGTCACCGGCAGGTGCGGCGCATGGGGCAGGATGAAGCGCACCCCGGCGTCCTCCGGCAGCTCCAGCGCCGGCACCAGGGGCTCGAAGTCGCGGCCGTCGGCGCCCAGGCCGTGGAGGATGAACACGCAGGCGTCGGCGGCCTTGCCGCCCCTAGGCTCGAGGATCAGCTCACCGGGTTCGCTCATGACAGCTCGTCTCCGCTCGGAAAAGGCCTCACCCTACCGCAAAGCCCCCGCGGCGGCGAGCCCCGCCGGCATGGCAACAGGACTATCGCCGATAGTGGCATCGCTCGGGGCTGGTCCGTCGCTCAGAACGGCCAGATCAGCGGAATCAGCGTCAGCGCCACCGCGGCGGTCAGCAGGTTGAGCGGCGCGCCCACCCGCAGGAAGTCGCCGAAACGGTAGCCGCCAGGGCCGTGCACCATCAGGTTGGTCTGGTAGCCGATCGGGGTCAGGAAGCTGGCCGAGGCGGCCAGCATCACCACCACCACATACGGCATGGGGCTGACCCCCAGGCTCTCGGCCCCGGCCATCACCACCGGGAAGGAGATCACCGCGGCGGCGTTGTTGGTGATCAGCGAGGTGAGCAGGGCCACCACCAGGTAGGTGACGACCAGTAACGCCCAGGGATTGCCGTCGGCCAGGCCCAGGGCACCCGCGGCCAGGGCACTGGCCGCACCGGTGCTCTCCAGGGCCGCCCCCAGGCCGAAGGAGGCGGCGATGGTCAGCAGCACCTGGGTGTCCAGGCCACGGCGGGCGGCGCCCACCGAGCAGCAGCCGGTGAGCAGTACCAGGGCAGCGCCCAGCATGGCGGAGTTCATCAGGCTGGTGAGCCCCAGGGCCGCCAGCAGCACCACGCCACCCAGGATGCTCCACGCCAGCCAGGCCTTCTCGTGCACCGGCCGGGCCGAACCGTTCACCTGGCTGATCAGCAGGAAGTCGCGGGACTGACGGTGACGCTCGATGAACGGCGGCCGTGCCTCCAGCAGCAGCACGTCGGCCGGCTGCAGGCGCACCTGGCCGAGGTTGCCGGCCACCCGCTCGCCGCCGCGGCACACCGCCAGCACGGCGGCGCCGTAAAGGGTACGGAAGTGGCCGTCGCGGATGCGCTGGCCGACGAACTGGCACTGGTCGGAGACCACCGCCTCCACCAGGCGCCGCTCCTTGAACTCCTTCTCCAGGCTCGAGTCACCGTGCCGCGAGGGCACCAGGCCGCGCACCTGCTGCAGCTCCACGGCGCCGTCGCTGGTGCCGGCGAACACCAGGCGATCGCCGCCCTTGAGCCGCTCGCCGGGGCCCACCACGCTGACCACGTTGCCGTCGCGCTCGATCTCCACCAGGAACAGCTCGCAGAGGTGGCGCAGGCCGGCCTCCTCCACCGTACGATCGACCAGCGGCCCCGCCGGGTCCACCTCCATCTCGATGGTGAACTCGCGGGGGTTCTCGAAGGCCTCGGCGGCGCCCCGCCGCGCCGGCAGCAGCCGCGGCCCCAGCAGCACCAGGTAGGCCAGCCCGACCAGCGCCACCGGTACGCCCACCCAGGCCAGGTCGAACAGGCCCATGGCCAGGTCGGGATTGCGCTCGAGCAGCAGGCCGTGCACCACCAGGTTAGTGCTGGTACCGAGCAGGGTGATGGTGCCGCCCAGGATCGAGGCGAAGCTCAGCGGCATCAGCAGCCGATGGGCGGGGACGCCGATGCGCCGGCTCCAGCTCAGCACGGCGGGGATGAAGGTGGCCACTACCGGGGTGTTGTTGAGGAAGCCGCTGAGCGCGGCGGTGGGCAGCAGCAACCGCGACAGCACCCGGCGCTCGCCCTGCGGGCGACCCAGCAGGTAGCGGATGATCAGGTCGATGCCGCCGGTCTGGCGGATCGCCGTCACCAGCACGTACATGAAGGCCACGGTGAACAGGCCCTGGCTCGAGAAACCGGCCAGGGCCTGGTCGGGCGACAGCACCCCGAGCGTCAGCAACAGCACCAGGGCGCCCATCAGCACCAGGTCGGGGCCGAGACGCGTCAGGGCCATCAGCGGGAAGACCGCGAGGACGACGACGAGGGAGATCCAGGTATCCAGGGGCATGGGGGCTCTTGAGACCGATAAAGTCAGGCGCCCATTGTGCCGCCCCTTTCGTATAGCAAAAAGTTATTTGTGGAAATCCTCTTATTCCACAAATAACTATGAAGAAATGCCTGCCCCACCACACGAAAGGCCCGCTTGCGCGGGCCTTTCATCGACCGCCGAGAGGCGGTCACATCCGGGTCGAGTGGCGCTTAGCCGATGACCTTGATGTTGGAGGCCTGGAGGCCCTTCTTGCCCTGGGTCACCTCGAAGGAGACCTTCTGGCCGTCCTGCAGGGACTTGAAGCCTTCTGCCTGGATCTCGGAGAAGTGGGCGAACAGGTCGTCACCGCTGTCGTCCGGAGAGATGAAGCCGTAACCCTTGGTGTCGTTGAACCACTTGACTGTACCGGTAGCCATTATCGAATACCTCGATCTATGCATTTGATTTGCCGGGAAATACCCGAGTTGCAGTGGGTAAAACAAGGAACGTTCACCGGGAAAATCGATGCGCACGAGCGTTTCGATGCCTACCTGGGGTGTTACGACTTGCCAACCAACTGCGCGCAGGATGCCCCCTCGACGGGCACACGTCAAACACTATTTGCCACCGATGACCGAAAAATGACGCGGCCTACTCCCCGGCCAGGATCCAGGCCGCCGCCTTCTCGGCGATCATCAGCGTCGGCGAGTTGGTGTTGCCGCTGGTGATGGTGGGCATGACGCCGGCGTCCACCACCCGCAGGCCCGCCACGCCGCGCACCCGCAGGTGCGGGTCCACCACCGCCAGGGGGTCGTCGGCGCGCCCCATCCGCGTGGTGCCCACCGGGTGGAAGATGGTGGTGCCGATGTCGCCGGCCAGCCGCGCCAGTTCCTCGTCGCTCTGGTACTCCAGACCGGGCTTGAACTCCTCGGGGGCATAGCGGGCGAAGGCCGGCTGGGCGGCGATGCGCCGGGTCACGCGCAGCGAGTCCGCCGCCACTTGGCGATCCTCCGGCGAGCTCAGGTAGTGCGGCGCGATGGCCGGGGCCCGGCGCGGGTCGCGGCCGGTGATGCGCACCGTGCCACGACTCGTCGGGTTGAGATTGCAGACGCTGGCGGTGATCGCCGGGAAGTCGTGCAGCGGCTGGCCGAAGGCCGGCAGGCTCAGCGGCTGGACGTGATACTGGATATTGGGGTGGGCGTGGTCGTCGCTGCTGCGCGTGAAGGCACACAGCTGGGAGGGCGCCATGCTCATGGGGCCGGAGCGCTTCAGGGCGTATTCCAGGCCGATGCGCGCCTTGCCCAGCAGGGAGTTGGCCAGGGTGTTGAGGGTAGTGGCCCCCGTCACCTTGTAGACCGAGCGGATCTGCAGGTGGTCCTGGAGGTTCTCGCCGACCCCGGGCAGCTCCGCCACCAGCGGAATCTCGTGCTCGGCGAGCAGCTCGGCCGGGCCGATACCGGAGAGCTGCAGCAGCTGGGGCGAGCCGATCGCCCCGGCGCAGAGGATCACCTCGCGCCCGGCGTGCACCACGAGCTCCTCACCACCCCGCGCGACGCGCACGCCGCGGCAGTGCGGCGCACCGTCCTCGCCCCTCTCCACCTCCAGGCGCAGCACCTGGGTGGAGTGCCAGAGGGTGAGGTTGTCGCGCCTCTCGGCCTCGCGCAGGAAGGCCTTGGACGTGTTCCAGCGCCAGCCGCTGCGCTGGTTGACCTCGAAGTAGTCGACGCCCTCGTTGTCGCCGCGATTGAAGTCGCGGGTCCGCGGGATCCCGGCCTCCACCGCCGCCGTGGCGAAGTCGTCGAGCACCTGCCACTTGAGGCGCTGCCTCTCCACCCGCCACTCGCCGCCGTGGCCATGGAAGTCGCGATGGGCACCATCGGCATCGCCGCCCGCGTCCAGGCGGTGGTGGTCCTCGTGCCGGATGAAGTCGGGCAGGCAGTTCTCCCAGCGCCAGGCGGTATCGCCGGTCACCTCCGCCCAGTGGTCGTAGTCGCGGGCCTGGCCGCGGATGTAGAGCATGCCGTTGATGCTGGAACAACCACCCAGGGTCTTGCCGCGGGGGTAGAGCAGCGAGCGGCCGTTGAGCCCGGGGTCCGGCTCGGTACGGAAGCGCCAGTCGGTACGCGGGTTGTCGATGCAGTAGAGATAGCCCACCGGAATATGGATCCAGTGGTAGTTGTCGCGTCCGCCGGCCTCGATCAGCAGCACCCGGTTGGCCGGATCGGCGCTCAGGCGCTTGGCCAGCAGGCAGCCGGCGGTACCGGCCCCCACCACGATATAGTCGAATTCCCGTTCTGACATGGCGTGCACTCCCGACATGCCATGGCCCCGTCGGCGCGGTGACGGCCCGGGCGCTGGCGACATGCCGCGCTGTTGTTGTGGTCTCGGCGGGGCCGACGCCCCTGGCATCAGCCGAGTCTAACCGTCCCGGCGGTTCCCTGCACCGCCCGCCCTGCCCACGCTCGAGGCGGCGCCCTTCGACATCGGACGGCGGGCGACGCATCATGTCATGCTTCACCGGCTAACGATTTCCCCCACCATGAGCCACGACAGCCCCCGGCAGAACCAGCAGAGGAACCCCTTCGCCGGCCATTCGGCCATCTGGCTGTTCGACTACGGCTTGCCCAACCGCGACTACCCGCTCAACCTCGCCGCCGCCCTGCGCGAACTCGGCGTCGAGGACGACCCCGTCTTCGCCCTGGCGGGGCGCCTGCCCGGGGAGGCGCGCTGATGGCGGGACTCGAGGTCTGGCAGTACCTGCTGATCGGGCTGATCTTCGTCTGGAGCGGCTTCGTCAGGACCAGCCTCGGCTTCGGCGGCGCCGTGCTCTCGCTGCCCTTCCTGCTGCTGGTCCACGACCAGCCGCTGGTGTTCCTGCCGATCATCGCCTTGCACCTGCTGATCTTCTCCAGTTGGATCGCCTGGCGCGGCCATCGGCAACTGGTGGCCGAGAACGGGGGTGGCAAGCCGGCGGAGAGCAATATCGACTGGGGCTACCTGCTCAGGGCCATGAAGGTGATGATCGTCCCCAAGCTGGTCGGGGTGGTGGGCCTGCTCACCCTGCCGGGCGACATCATGACCAGCATCATCTTCGTGATCGTGATGGTCTATGCGGTGGGCTATGTGCTCGACCGCCCCTTCCGCAGCCGCAACCGCTGGGTGGACACCCTGCTGCTGGCGCTGGGTGGCTACGTCAGCGGCACCTCGCTGATCGGCGCTCCGCTGATCGTCGCGGTGTTCGCCACCCACGTCGCCGCCCACCAGCTGCGCGATACCCTCTTCGTGCTGTGGTTCATCCTGGTGCTGATCAAGATGACCTCCTTCGTGATCGCCGGCGTCGACCTGCAGCTCGTCCACCAGCTGTGGCTGCTGCCCTGCGCCCTGGTCGGTCACCTGCTCGGCGAGCGCGCCCACCGTTACATGGTGGAGGGCCGAGCGAACCTCTACTTCCGGGTGCTGGGCGCCGTGCTGATCCTGGTCAGCGTGGTGGGGCTGACGAGCGCGGCAGGCTGAGCACCGGGGCCCAGCCTGCGGAGCGCCAGTCAGGCGCTGCGCGCCATGTCTGGCGCACCCGAAGAAAAAAGGTTCTTCGCAAATCAGCGTGAAGCCGCGCTGTAGGAGGCCGGGTCCCCCGGGCGACTGGCGCCGATAGGCGCCCGGCGGTACCGCCAACGCTGAAGGGGCTCGATCGGGAGGCCTGCGGCCTCCAGTCGCGCAGCAAAGTCGAGGCGTCGAACCGTGCCCTCCTACCGACAGGTTTCACGCCAAAGTGCGATGATTCAGAAAAAACGGGCGGCTTATGCAAGCCGCCCGAGATGCCGGTCCTGTGACGGGAGGTCAGGCTGCGTGGCGCTTCTCGAACCAGTCCTGGGTTCCGCCTTCGTAGTCGTAGACCTGGGTGAAGCCGGCTTCCTCCAACTTCTTCGCCGCCTTGGGAGAGGCATCGCAATCGAAGTTGGCGCAGTAGACAACGACCTTGCGCTCCTTGCTGCCAACCACGTCTTCGACTTTCCCAACGAAGTCCTCGTCTTTCACGGGGATGTTGATCGAGGTGCGGATGTGCTGCTTGTTGAAGGCGTCGCGTGGCAGGACATTGATGAGCACGAAATCCTCATGCACGGTTTCGTTCATGACCTTGAGTTCATCGCGAGTGATCGCTTTCATGAACAACTCCTTGCCGTAACGAATTCGGCGATTGGTACTGGCTTGCCCGCCCTCAACCTGGTAGACAACCCCTTATTTTCCAATGCCTTTTGTTACCCTTCATCGGGTTGTGACAGGCACCCCGCCACCAGGTTCCTGGCGTGGCCGCGCCCCTCCCGGGTGCACTTGCCGCGCCGGGCCTGGCAAGATCATGGGCCCGACACTCGCCAAACGACACCCCGACGATGATGCTCGACACCACCCGGCAGAACCAGCAGAGGAACCCCTTCGCCGGCCATTCGGCCATCTGGCTGTTCGGCTACGGCTCGTTGATCTGGAAAGCGGACTTCCCCTATATCGAGCGCCGCCCGGCCCATATCCACGGCTGGGTGCGACGCTTCTGGCAGGGCTCCCACGATCACCGCGGCACGCCCGAGGCGCCGGGGCGCGTGGTGACCCTGGTGCGCCGTCCGGGAGTGGCCTGCCACGGCATGGCCTACCGCATCGCCCCCGAGGTGCTCACCCCCCTGGACGTGCGCGAGAAGAACGGCTACCTCCGCGAGGTCACGCGCCTGCACTTCGATGACGCCGCGGGCGAGAGCGCCGAAGGGCTGGTCTACCTGGCCGGCGCCGACAACGCCGCCTTCCTCGGCGAGGCCCCGCTCGACGCCATCGCCGAGCAGATCGCCACCGCCCACGGGCCGAGCGGCCCCAACAGCGACTACCTGCTCAACCTCGCCGCCGCACTGCACGAACTCGGCGTCGAGGACGACCACGTCTTCGCCCTGGCGGGGCGACTCACCGGGGAGGCCCGCTGATCCTGGTCAACGTGGTGGGGCTACCGCCTCGCGGCGCCGCTTGACCTCGTAGGCCACCGCCAGCAGCACCGTGACCAGGATCAGGATCAGCCCCAGGGCATTGACCGCCGGGGTCAGGCCGGTGCGCACCTTGGAGGCGATGTACACCGTCAGGGTGGTGTCGTAGCCCACCACGAAGAGGGTGGTGTTGTAGTTCTCGAAGGACTGCAGGAAGGCGATCACCGCGGCCGAGAGGATCGCCGGTTTCAGGAAGGGCAGCAGGATGCGCCGGAACGCCTGCCAGGGGCTGGCGCCGAGGTCCAGGGCGGCGCGTTCCAGGGTGCGATCGAAGCGCTGCAGCCGGGCGGTGACCATCAGCATCACGTAGGCGGCGATGAAGGTGGCCTGGCCGAGCACGGTGAGGAAGACGCCACCGCCCACGCCCCACTGGCGCCAGAAGATCAGCGTGGAGATGCCGATGATCACCCCCGGGGTGAGCAGTGGCGACAGGATCAGCGCATAGAGGAACGGCTTGGCGCGGCTCGAGACGCTGTTGAGAAACAGCGCCGTGGCGATGCCGATGGGCACCGCCAGCAGCAGCACCCCGGCGGCCACCAGCAGGCTGTTGCCGAGCGCCTGCCACATGGCGCCGTCGGCGGCGAGCTCGCCGAACCATCTCAGGGTGGTACCGTCCCAGGGGGTCACGGTGGGGAAGCGGCTGTCGTTGAAGGTCGCCGCGGCCATGATCGCCAGCGGCAGGAAGAGGTAGGCGAAGAACACCACCACGTAGCCGCGCAGGGCCAGCGCCATCAGGGTGCGGGAACTCATTTTGCGATATCCCCCAGGCCGACCCTGAAGATCCTCATCACCAGCGACATGAAGCCGATGCACAGTACCAGCAGCAGGAAGGCGTAGGCCGCCCCCTGGTTCCAGTTGCCACCCTCGAAGAACCAGTTGTAGATGATCTGGGTGAACCAGCGGCTGCCCGGCGAGCCGAGCAGCGCCGGCACGGCGTAGCTGCCCGCCGCCAGCATGAAGGTCATGATGCAGCCGGTGGCGATGCCCGGCTTGGCGTGGGGAATGACGATGCGCCGATGGGTGCGCAGCGTGCCCGCGCCGAGGTCCCGGGCGGCGCGCACCTGGTTGTCGTCGAGGCTCTCGATGGCGTTGTAGACCGGGAACACCATGAACAGGATGTAGGCGTAGACCATGCCCACCATCACCCCGGCGTCGCCGCTGAGGAAGCGGATCGGCCGGTCGATCAGCCCCAGCATCATCAGCACCTCGTTGAGCGGCCCGCGGAACGCCAGGATGATGAACCACGAGTAGGTGCGCAGGATCTCGTTGATCCAGAAGGGGATGATCAGCAGCAGGATGCACAGCGCCGCCTGCCGCGGGGTGGCCACCTTGGCCAGGTACCAGGCCAGCGGGTAGCTCACGGCCAGTGTCAGCAGGGTCACCAGCACGCTGGACCACAGCGTCTTGAAGAAGATCGTCCGGTGAATGTCGTTGGCGAACAGGGTGGCGTAGTTGGCCAGGGTCCAGCCGTCCTCGAGGCCGCCCCGCTGGTCGGGCAGCAGGTTGGGGCGCAGTGAATAGTCGATCATCTGCAGCTGCGGCAGGGTCACCATGACGATCAGCCAGATCCCCAGCAGCACCAGGATGGCCGCCGCCAGGGGCCCGCCAAAGCGCGCGGAGAGCTGCCTAAGCATCGGCCCCCGCCACCACCTCGCCGGTGGCCGCATCGAGGCGCGGGCTGCCATCCAGCGGCAGCACCACCGCATCCGCCGGATCGAAGCCCAGGGTCAGGCGCTGCCCGGGCGTCAGGGCATCGGCATAGCGCCGCGACACCTCGTTGCCGAGCTGCACCCGCAGCACCTCCCCGGAGCCTTCCAGGCGCGTCGCCACCATCACCCAGGCGCCCTCGAAGCTCACCGCCTCGACGCGGGCGACCAGGGTCGGGGCCGCGGCCTGGCCTTCCACCGGCCGGAGCTGCTCGGGGCGCACGTAGAGCGCCGCCGGCGTCCCGTTCGCCAGCGTCACCTCCGGTCCGGTGCGTCCCATCAGCTCGCCCAGGGCGCCGGCATCGAGGCGCACCCGCTCGCCCTGGCGGTCGATGACCCGCCCCTCCAGGCGGTTGTTCTCGCCGACGAAGGCGGCCACGAAGCCGGTGGCCGGCTGGCGGTAGAGGGTCATGGGATCGGCCACCTGCTGCAGGCGCCCCGCCGACATCACCGCCACCCGGTCGGACATGGTCAGCGCCTCGCCCTGGTCGTGGGTGATGTAGATGAAGGTGATGCCGGTCTTGCGCTGGATCGCCTTGAGCTCGCTGCGCATGTGCTGGCGCAGCTTGAGGTCCAGCGCCGAGAGCGGCTCGTCGAGCAGCAGCACCCGCGGCTCCACGGCCAGCGCCCGGGCGATGGCCACCCGCTGCTTCTGGCCGCCGGAGAGCTCGGTGACCCGGCGCGGCCCCACGCCCTCCAGGGCCACCAGCGCCAGCAGGCGCTCGGCGGTTTCGCGGCGGGTGCGACGGTCGATCCCGCGCACCTCCAGGCCGAACTCGATGTTCTCGAACACCATCATCAGCGGGAAGAGCGCCAGGTTCTGGAAGATCATCGCCGTGGGACGCCGGTTCACCGGCACCCCGGCCATGGGCGCGCCGCCGATGTATACCTGCCCCGCGCTGGGGGTCAGGAAACCGCTGACGATGTTGAGCAGGGTGGTCTTGCCGCAGCCCGAGGGGCCGAGGAAGCTGAAGAATTCCCCCGACCCGATGGCGAGCGACGTCTCGTCGATGGCGGTGAAGTCGCCGAAGCGCATCACCACCTCCTCCAGGCGGACGCTGCCGTCCATGGTCACCTCGTGGTCAGGACGGGTCAGGCGGACAGGTAGCGGTCCTGGTACTCGTTGCGCAGGGCCACGTACCAGGGCTCCTGGATCGGCCACCACCAGAGGTTCTCCAGGTCCTCCTCGGTGTAGGACTCGGTGAAGAAGTTGCGGGTCTCCTCGGGCAGCAGCTCGGTGGCGCCCTTGGCGGTGGAGTTGTAGCCGGTGGCCTCGACGAACATGGCGCCGGCCTCGGGGGTGTAGTACCAGTTGATCAGCTCGTAGGCGGCGTCCGGGTTGCGGGCGTTCTTGGGAATCACGAAGCCCTCCATCCACGCCAGGGCCCCCTCCCGGGGCGCGCCATAGGCGATGTCCTCGCCCTCCTGCTGCAGGCGGAAGGCGGTGGAGTCCCAGGTCTGGCCGATGATGGCGCCGTTGGTGCGGAAGGCTGCCTGGGCCTCGTTCTCGGTGTTCCAGAACTGCACCAGCAGCTCCTTGTGCTTGATCGCCTCCTCGAGGATGACGTCGAAGTTGGCGCGCATCACCTCCTCGCTCCTGTAGGAGTCGAGCAGCGGGTGCGGCAGCCGGCCCTCGCGCTCCAGCCACAGGCCGATGCCCACCAGCGCCGAGTGGCCGCGCACCGTCACGCCCTGGCCGTGCTCGGGGTTCCACAGGTCGGCGTAGCTCAGCTCGTCGCGGTCGATGTCGACGTAGCGGCGGTGCCAGGTGATCGCCTCGGTGCCCCAGTCGCTGGGCGCGAAGTAGCGCTTGCCGTCCACCACGCCGCCCACCCGCGAGCCCTCGATGGCGCTCTCCAGGGCGCCGTCCCAGTCGATGCGCGACTCGTCCAGGGGCTGAATCAGGTCGTAGTCCAGGTAGCCGGGCACCCGGTCCACGGTGGGCATGATGACGTCGAAGCCCTCGCCGTCGCTGGCGCGCAGGGAGTTCATCAGCTCGTCGTTGGTGCCGTAGGGGGTGAAGGTGGCGGGGATGCCGGTCTTCTCGGTGAAGTCCTCGAGCATGCGGTCGTTGAAGTAGCCCGCCCAGGCGTAGATCCGCAGCGGCTCCTGCTGCGCCAGCGCCTTGTTGATGTAGAAGGACGGCAGGGAGGCGGCCGCCCCGGCGGCGAGCGAGCCCTGCAGGAAGCGTCGGCGAGTGATCGACATGGTGGGGTTCTCCTTGAGCGCCAAAGACATCCGGAAGGCATGACATGCCGTCCCCTTATGTCGCCTGGGGCGTGACACCCGGATGACCTCGACATGACACCTGAATGACCGTTCAAGTCGGTTCCCTCAAAATCTAGAGCATTCCCGCCGCCCTGCCAGGGCGACGTTCAACGCTATTCGCCGCCGGCGCCCCCTTGCCGAGCGGGCCCCGCTGGGGAATCCTGGAACCTCTCTCCCCGCCGCCTGTCGGTCATCAGGCGACCCCAAAGGACCCCTGCCTCCCCACGCCCATGGACGACACCGCACTCCCCGACATCCTCGCCGGCCCCCTGCTGCGCCGCCTCGCCCCCGACCGCCTGGTACTGTGGCTGGCCGCGAGCCGCCCGCTCGAGCTGACGCTCGCCCTCGCCCCCGGCGACGAGGCACCGCGCCGCCTGGCGATCGGCGACGACCACTGCCGGCGCCTGCCCGTGGGGCGCCACGCCTGGCTGCTGCTGATCGACCTGCCGCTGGAGGCGCCGCTGCCCCGCGGCGTGAGCATTGCCTACGACCTGAGGATCCGCGACGGCGACGCCGAGCCCGGCATCGCCGACTGGGCCCCCCAGCTGCTGGACGCCGACGGTGGCCTGCCCGCCTTCGTGCTGGCCGACCGCCACCACCGGCTGCTCCACGGCTCGTGCCGCAAGCCCCACCACGACGGGCCGGACGGCCTGGTGCGCGCCGAGGCGTGGCTGGCCGAGCGTCGCGACGCCCCGGCGGAGTGGCCGGCCTGGCTGCTGATGACCGGCGACCAGGTCTACGCCGACGACGTGGCCGGCCCCACGCTGGTGGCCATCCACGCCCTGATCCGCCGACTGGGGCTGTTCGACGAGCCGCTGGAGGGGGCCGTGGTGGACGACAGTCACGCCCTGCACAGTGCGGCCGCCCACTACTATGCTCGGGAGTCGCTGCTGCCCGATGTGGAGAGCTCCGAGAACCTGCGCGAGCGCTTCTTCGGCGGCGCGCGCAAGCCGGTGTTCACCTCGGCCAATGCCCGCAACCACCTGGTCACCCTGGCCGAGGTGCTGGCCATGTACCTGCTGGTGTGGTCGCCGGTGCCCTGGCGGCTCATCGAGATGACCGAGCCGGCCCTGGACGCCGACGACCACACGCGCTTTGCCGAGGAGCTCGATACCATCGAGGCCTTCGTTACGGGACTGCCGGCCTGCGCGCGCCTGCTGGCCCGGCTGCCGACGCTGATGATCTTCGACGACCACGACATCACCGACGACTGGAACCTCACCGCCGACTGGGAACGGACCGCCTACGGCCACCCCTTCTCGCGGCGCATCATCGGCAACGCCCTGATCGGCTACCTGCTGTGCCAGGGCTGGGGCAACGACCCGGACCGCCTGGCGATGCCACTGGCCGACTGCACCCGGCTGCTGGAGGCCGCCACGGGCAACGACGGCTGGCTGGACGGCACCGACCAGGATGCCCTGATCCAGCGCCTGCTGCGCTTCGAGGGCTGGGAGTACCGGGTACCCGGCGACCCGCCGCTGCAGGTGCTGGACACCCGTACCCGGCGCTGGCGCAGCGAGCGCAGCCCCAGGCGCCCCTCGGGGCTGATGGACTGGGAGGCGCTGAGCGACTTCCAGCAGGCCCTGCTCGACACCCCCTCGGTGATCATCGTCTCCCCGGCGCCGATGTTCGGCGTCAAGCTGATCGAGGTGGTGCAGCGGCTGTTCACCCTGGCCGGCAAGCCGCTGGTGGTCGACGCCGAGAACTGGATGGCCCATCGCGGCGCGGCCAGCGTGCTGCTCAACATCTTCCGCCATTCGCGTACCCCGGGGAACTACGTGGTGCTCTCCGGCGACGTGCACTACTCCTTCGCCTACGACATCCGCATCCGCCAGCGACGGCAGGGCCCGCGGCTGTGGCAGATCACCTCCAGCGGCATCAAGAACAGTTTCCCGGACACCCTGCTGGACTGGTTCGACCGCGCGAACCGCTGGCTCTACGCGCCGCGCTCGCCGCTCAACTGGTTCACCCAGCGCCGGCGCATGGCGATCACCCCCCGCGACCCGGATCGCGCCCGCGCCGGCGAGCGGTTGTGGAACGGCAGCGGCCTCGGCCTGGTGGACTTCGACGCCGAGGGGCGCCCCGTCGAGATCCGCCAGCTCGACGCCCGCGGCTTCGAGGTGCGCTTCCCGCCGGCCGCTCAGGACGACGCCTGACGGCGCCGCCACAGGCCGAGGCCGGCAGCCATCACCAGCCAGGTCATGGCCGCGGCCAGCGTGTCGTCGAGGACGATGCCCAGGCCGCCGGGCACCGTCTCCACCCCGTTCACCGGCGGCGGCTTGGTAGCGTCGAAGCCCCGATAGACCACGAAGGCCCCGGCCATCGCCCAGGGCTGGCGAGCCGCCGCCTGGCCGAGCACCGCCACCGGGAAGGCGACGATCTCGTCGAGCACGATGCGCCCGTCGTCCTTGCCACCCAGTTGCGCTTCCGCCAGGTGGCAGACCGGCACCGCCGCCACCAGCAGCAGCGCCGTGACGGCGAGCTGCACACGCCACCGGCGCCCCAGCAGCCACCAGGCCAGGGGCAGGCCGAGCAGGGAACCGAGGGTACCGGCGGCCCAGGGCGACAGCCCCAGGCCCAGACCGGAGGCCAGCCACAGCAAGGGGTCGGCCATCAATCGGCCTCCCGGGCCTGGCGTTCCAGCTCGCCGGTGAGCTCGCGGGGCAGCGCCAGGGCCTGCCCCAGTTGGTCCAGCCAGGCGCGCTCCATGGGATTCTGGTCATCGATCACCGCCACGCTGACCAGGTACATCTCGCGCGCCGCCTGGGGCGAGTCGACCTCATCCGCCAGGGCCTGGGCGTCCAGCGGCGCCTGCATCTGGCGCTCCACCCAGTCATGCAGCTCGCGGTCGGCGCCCAGGGCATCGATCTGCCCGGCGATCAGTTCCCGCTCCTGGTCGTCGATGTGGCCGTCGGCGCGGGCCGCCATGATCATCGCCTGCAGCAGCTCCAGGCTGCGCCGTTCGCGGGCCTGGCCGCCCAGGCGCTCCACCGGGTCGCCCCCGTCGGCGGCGTCGCCACCCTTATCGCGCGAGTTCTGCCAGGCCTTCCAGGCCAGCGCGCCCACCCCGGCGATGGCGCCGTACTTGAGCGCCTTGCCGCCCAGCTTGCGGCCGCGCTTGGAGCCCACCAGCAGCCCCAGGGCGCCGCCGCCCAGCAGGCTCTTCACATCGACGCCGCTGCCACCGCCCTGCTGGCCCGTTGCCGAGCCGCCGCCCAACTGGCGGGACAGGCCGTCCAGCATGCCCTTGACGTCCACACCACCGCTTCCGCTACCCGACTTGCCGCCGGCCTGCCGCATCAACTGCTCCAGGATCTTGCTGGCGTTCATGTTCGTCTCCTCCAGGGTTGACCATGGCATGGACTCTATCCGATGCGCCGAGTTTCGACATCCACGCCGTGGCGTCGCATCATGACAGCTTCCCGGCAAAGGAGAGCCTCCGACATGAGCGTGACCCTCGACGACATCCGCACCGCCGCCGTGCGCATCCGCGACAGCGTGGAGCGAACCCCCTGCCTGCTCTCGCGCACCCTGTCGCGGATCACCGGCTGCGATCTCTACCTGAAGTTCGAGAACCTGCAGTTCACCGCCGCCTTCAAGGAGCGCGGCGCCCTCAACCACCTGCTGACGCTGGACGGCGAGGAGCGCTCGCGCGGCGTGATCGCCATGTCCGCCGGCAACCACGCCCAGGCGGTGGCCTACCATGCCGCCCGCCTGGGCATCCGCGCCACCATCGTCATGCCGCGCAACACCCCCAACCTCAAGGTACGCAACACCCGGCAGCTGGGCGCCGAGGTGCACCTGGAGGGCGAGGGGGTCGCCGAGGCCGGCGACTACGCCCACCGCCTGGCCGCCGAGCGCGGCCTGGTGTTCGTGCATCCCTACGACGACGAACGCATCATCGCCGGCCAGGGCACCATCGGCCTGGAGATGCTGGAGGACGTGCCCGACCTGGATGCCCTGGTGATCCCCATCGGCGGCGGCGGGCTGATCGCCGGCAACGCCGTGGCCGCCACCAGCCTGCGCCCCGATATCGAGGTGGTGGGCGTGCAGACCACCCGCTTCCCGTCCATGCAGCAGGCGCTGGCCGGCGAGCCGATCCACTGTGGCCAGGCCACCCTGGCCGAGGGCATCGCCGTCAAGCAGCCCGGCGAGCTGACCCTGCCCATCATCCGCGAACGGGTCCGCGACATCGTGCTGGTGGACGAACCCGAGATCGAGCGCGCCATCCTGCTGCTGCTGGAGATCGAGAAGACCGTGGCGGAGGGCGCCGGCGCCGCGGGCCTGGCCGCGGTGCTGGCCGAGCCCGAACGCTATCGCGGGCGCAAGGTGGGCCTGGTGCTGTGCGGCGGCAACATCGACATGCTGGCGCTCTCCTCGGTGATCCAGCGCGGCCTGGTGCGCAGCGGACGCATCGTGCGGGTGCGGGTGGCGATCCCCGACGTGCCCGGCGCGCTCGCCGAGCTGACCCGCCACCTGGCGGAGCACCGCGCCAACGTCATCCACATCGCCCACCACCGCACCTTCACCGACCTCTCGCTGCGCGCCACCGAGGTGGAGGCCACCCTGGAGACCCTGGGCAACGAGCACACCCGCGAGGTGATCGAGGCGCTGCGCCACGACGGCTACGACCCGGTGCTGCCCGCCAACGAGGTGCACCCCGACGAGCGCTGGGCGGGCAGCGGCACCTGATAGTCCCTCCCCGCCGCGCCGCGTCCTGGTCGCCCTTCGAGGCATGGCGCCGCGGCCCCTTCCGGCGTACCCTGTGCCCACCTTCCTGCGTGCAACACGAGATGAGGCCATGAGCAGCAAGATCAGAGTCGACTCCCCCCTGGTCATCCTCCACGGCGACGAGATGGCCCAGGTCGCCTTCGAGAGGATCCTCGACACCTTCGTGACCTCTCGTCTCGACATGGAGCTGATCGAGGTCGATCTCTCCGCCGAGAACCGCCTGGTCACCAACGGCCAGGTGGTGCTCGAGGCCATCGAGGCGCTCAAGGCCCATGGCGTGGGCGTCAAGAATGCCGGCATGACGGTCAACCGCGCCCAGCTCGGCGAGCTGCTCGCCAAGCATCCCGACCTCGACGGCACCAAGCTGCATCCGCTGGCCACCAAGTCGCCCAACGGCGCCATCCGCAAGGGCATCGGCGGCAACATCACCCGCGAGGACATCCAGTTCCGCAACCTGCAGTTCAAGCGCCCCGACTGGGTCGACCGCGACCTCGAGGTCGAGACCATGGAGACCGGCGGCAGCAAGGACAGCTACAACGAGCTCTCCCGCGCCACCGGCATCGTCAAGCTGATGTTCGTGGGCGCCAGCGGCGACCCGGTGGAACTGCACCGCCGCGAGGTCAGCAAGGGCGATCCCTGGTTGCTGGCCACCAACGACCTGGAGGCGGTGAAGGCCTGGGCGCATCGCTTCTTCCAGCGCGCCATCGACGAGAAGCGCGACATCTACCTGGGCCTCAAGGACACCGTGATCGCCGGCTACGACGGCGTGATGCGCGCCGCCATCGAGGGCATCTACGAGCAACACTACCGCCAGCAGGTGGAATCGCTTGGATTGCAGTACTTCTATGAGCTGATCGACGCCCAGGCCGCGCGGATCGTCGCCACCCCGCCGCAGCGCGCGCTGTGGGGCGTGCCCGACAACACCACCGGCCGCAAGCTCCACAAGCTGGTGGAGGAGCTCAAGCGCTACGGCATCCCCGACCGCAAGGCCCAGGTATCGATCTCGCGGATGAGCGCCGGCGGCGGCGACCAGTACGGCAGCTTCAACGCCCCCGCCGAGGAGGACGGCATCCTCAAGGTGGTCGTCGACGGCGAGGAGAAGCACGCCCGCCACGTCAAGAAGGGCGACCCCATCCTGCTGATGTCCAACGACCGCGAGGCGATCAAGGACTGGGTGACCCAGGTATTCCGCGACGCCTCGCGCAAGCGCAAGGAGGTCTACTTCGGCCTCAAGCGCGAGTACATGGACTACGACGAGGTGTTCAGCGCCGTCATCACCGAGGTGCGTCGCGAACTCGCCAAGGCCGATACCCCGCCGCCGTCGTTCATGATCATGCGGCCCTCCAGCCAGCTCACCAAGATGATCACCGACCCGCCGCGCAACGCCCTCTACCCGGCCCAGAACCTCGACGGCGACATCTTCTCCGACATCTCCGCGGCGCTCGGCGGCAGCCTGGCCACCGCCAGCTCGATCATCGAGAGCAAGGACGGCACCATGCTCTTCGAGGCGCCCCACGGCACCGCCCACGACCTCTACCTCAAGTACCTGGAGACAGACGGCCGCGAGGCGCACTTCAACTCCTCGGCGCTGATCTTCGCCGTGGCCAACGCCCTGGAGACGCTGGCCGAGCGCGAGGCCAGCGACGCCCTGCACGACTACGCCATCCGCCTCAAGGCGGCGCTGATCGACACCGTGGACGCCGGCATCATCACCGGCGACCTCAAGGGCAAGACCCGCGACCCGAAGGCCGAGACCCTGGTCGACATGCAGGGCTTCCTCGACGCCGTGGCCAGCCGCCTGGCGGCCTGAGCCAGCCCCGGCGCCGCCTTCCCCGGGCGGCGCCCTCCCCCGCCCGACGCCGACGACTCGCCATTCCCCGGCACGCTATCCGATACTGACAGGCAGCACCGACCGGGGAGTCTCCGCGATGAGCGAACACGAACGCACCATCATGGCCTTCGACGACCAGGGCCGCGAGTACATGATCGACGTCTTCGTCAGCGTCCGGGAGCTCAGCGAGCTCCAGCACGCCGGCCCCGTCCACGGCCAGCCGGCCCTGCGCACCCGTGAGGGCCACGCCGTCACCTACCTCGGCGGCGGCGAGTTCTCCATCGCCGTGCCCGGCGAGGAGGGCGACATCATCCTTAAAACCGACGATCCGGACTTCGTGTAGTCGTAGTGCCACGACCGCGACTCGGATGCTCACGACCGCGGCAGCACCTCGGCCAGGGCCGCCAGGCAGGCGTCGACCTCATCGGCACTGTTGTAGTGTGCCAGCGAGACTCGAGTGACCGCCTGCAGCCCCAGCGGACGCAGGATGTTGCCGGAGAAGACGTCGTCGCTTCGCGCGTGGACGCGTATGCCCCGCTCCCCGAGCTCGGCGACGACCTGCTTGGCCTCGACCCCCTCGACGGCGAACGACACCACCCCCTCGCGGTATGGGGAATCCGCCGGCCCAATCAGGTGCAGTCCGGGATAGTCGCACAACCCCGGCAGGCCCGCGCCGCCGTGCAGCAGCCGGTGCACCAGGGCGCGCTCGTGGGCTTGCATTGCCCGACCCGCGGCCACCAGGCAGGCGCGGCGTGACGACTCCTCGGTGAAGTGTCCGCCCAGCCAGGCGAGGTAATCGGTCACCGCACTGAAGCCGGCAAAAGCCGAGGGATCACGGCTGCCCAACTCCCAGGCATCCGCGGGCTTGCCCAATAGCCGGTCGTGATCGACCACGCTCAGGCGATCGGAAACCCAAGCGTAACCGTTATTGAGGCGGCAAAAGGATTTATAAGGAGAGATAACATAAGCGTCGACACCATAGGCGTCGACGGCTAGAGCCCCGTGTGGTGCGTGCTGGATGCCGTCGACGATGATCACGCACTCGGGGGCCACGGCCCTGATGGCTTGCACGATCTCGGCAATGTCCATGCTCATACCGGTTATCGGGCTGGTATGCAGGATGGTCGCGAGGCGGGTGTCCGGACGCACGCAGTCGGCGTAATGTGCTGCTGTCACCTGACCAGTCTCAACATCGAAGGGTACTTCGATCCACTCGCGACCGGTGCGGCGCGCCCACTGGGCGGTAGCATCATAGGTTGCAGGGTGCTCCACCGAGCTGGCGACGATGCTGCCACCCTCCTCGGCGGAAAGCGCCGCTGCCCGGATCACACGAAATAGGCACTCGGTGCCGGTCTCACCGCCAAAGATGACGCCGCTGCTGGCGCCCATGAAGTTGGCCAGATCATTGCGCCCGGCAGAAACGATCTCCGACACGGCGCGGGAGGCGGGATTGTCGCGGTGCTCATTATCGGGAATGCCGGCGACCTCGGCGCCGCGCTCGACGACCGACCTGAGTGTCAATGAACCGCCGGCATTCTCGAAGAAGACTCGCTTGCCAGTGAAGGGGCAGGCATCGACGTGCAGGAAGGACTCCCGTACCTGGCTCAGAAGGTCTTCCGGCAGGAAGACCCCCTCCGCCGGGATGGTCTGGGGTATGGACATAATAGGGGCCGAAGTCGTCGTCATGAATGATATCTCCTTCGATCAGGGACAGGAGTGCCTGACCTTCATAGAAAAAGCAGTGGGAGTCAGTGCTGGACGCTGCGGCGACGGCGCCACTGGTTCCAGAGCGGATATGCCACTGCCAGCACCACCAGCAAGCAGAGCGTCAGTGACAGTGGCCGAGTGAAGAAGGTGGTCAGGTCCCAGTGAGAGATCTGCATCGAGCGGCGAAAGTTGACCTCGAGGATGGGCCCGAGGATCAGGGCAATCACCAGGGGCGCGGCGGGGTAGCGCCAGCGCTCCATGAAAAAGCCCACCACGCCGAAGGCCACCGCCAGCCAGACGTCGAAGACCTCGTTACGCAGCGCATAGGTGCCGATCACGCTGAACACCAGGATCATCGGTCCCAGCACCGCACCCGGTACCTTGGTCACCACCACCAGGTAGCGACACAGCCACAGCCCCAGAACAGCGAACAGCACATTGGCCAGCAAGAGGGACAGGATCAGGGTGTAGGTCGTCTCGGCGTGGTCGGTAAACAGGCTCGGCCCCGGGATCATGCCGTGGATGGTCAGGCCGCCGACGAATACCGCCGTGACCGCATTGCCGGGAATGCCCAGCGTCAGGGTGGGAATCAGGGTACCGCCGGTCACGGCGTTGTTGGCCGACTCCGAGGCCGCCACCCCCTCCAGTTCTCCCTTGCCGAAGCGTTCGGGCGTCGGGGAATGACGACGCGCCTCGCTGTAGGAGATGAAGGAGGCGATGCTGGTACCGGCCCCGGGCAGGATGCCCACTACCGAACCGATGACCGAGGAGCGCAGCAGGGTACGCAAGCTGCGGCGGATGTCGTGCCACATCGGCAGGCGGCGCCCCTTGAGCTGCTGTCCCTTGCCTGCCAGCACACCACCGCCTTCGGGCACACAGAGATTGAAGGCCTGGGAAACCGAAAACAGCCCGATCAGCACCGGCAGCAGCGGCACGCCCTCGAACAACTCGCTGTAACCGAAGGTGAAGCGCTGCATGCCGGTGAAGGCGTCCAGTCCCACACTGGCCAGCACCAGCCCCACCGCCGCCGAGAGCACTCCCTTGAGCGGACGGTCCGACGCCACGCCGACGATGGTCACCAGCCCGAAGATCGCCAGCACGGTGTACTCCTGGGGACCGAAGGCCAGCGCGACCGTCGACAGCGGCGGCGCGATGGCGATCAGCACGACCACGCTGAACAGACCGCCGAACAGCGAGGCGAGGGTTGCCATGCCCAGCGCCTCGCCGCCGCGCCCGGCCGCGGCCAGCGGATAGCCGTCGAGCGCGGTGGCGATGGAGGCATCCGTACCCGGGGTGCGCAACAGGATCGCCGTCACCGAGCCGCCATAGACCGAGCTGACGTAGACGGCGCCGAGCAGCATAAGCGCCAGGTCCGGCGGCATGCTGAAGGTGATGGGGATACACAGCGCCACGCCCATCGTCGAGGAGAGCCCCGGCAGCGAGCCGATCGTCATGCCGGCCAGGGTGCCGAGAAACAGTGTAAGCAGGGCCATCGGCGTCAGCACGTTGCCGAGGGCAGGAAGCAATACATCCATAGGGAGCCTCTCGAGTGAGGTCGCAGGCCGCCGTTAGCGTGCCAGCCAGCCGGCGGGCAGTGGCACGGACAGCAGATACACGAAGACCACGTAGATCACGGCCGAGAACACCACGGCAATCACCAGGGCCGCCGGCCATCGCAAGTGGCCCAGCCAGCGAAGGCTGGCCAGCAGGAACAGCGGCAGCGCGACGAAAGCACCGGCGGTCACCATCAATCCCAACAGTCCCAGCACGCACAGGCACCAGACGAGGAATCGCGGCCAGGGCAACGAGGGTGGCAGATCGTCGGGGGCGCGACCGCGCAGGGTACCCAGAGCGATCCCTGCGCTGGCCAGTAACCCCAGCGTGCCGGCGATCACGGGGAAGACCCCCGCGTCGCCGCGCATGCCCAGGCCCGCGACCACCGCAGCCGCACAGATCGCTCCCACCAGCACGGCCACGCAACGGTCGATAGCGTCAAGCGTCATGGGGCTATCTCTCCAAGCAAACGATCACTGCTCGATCCAGGGATCTTTCTCCCAGAGCGCCTTCAACCGGTCGTGGCTATCGTGGATGAAGTCGACATAATCCTGCCCGTAGATGGGATTGACCGGCATGTTGAGCTGCTCCATCTCGGCGCGGAATTCTGGGTTGTCGACGACATCGCGGGTAACGGCCAGAAGGGTGTCATAGACCTCCTGGGGCACATCCGCCGGCACGGCAAAGCCACGCGAGGCAGCGGACTGGACGTCATAACCCTGCTCCATGCCGGTGGGGACGCCGGCGATGGCCTCGACCCGCTCGTCGGCCCATACCGCCAGCCCACGCACCTTGCCTTCCTGGATCTGGGCCGCCGCTTCCGACATGTTGCCCTCGAAGGCGGTAATGTGGCCGCCCAGCAGCGCGGCAGTCGCCTCGGCATTGCCGTTGTAGGACACGAAATTGAGGTCGATGCCCGCTTCCTCGGCGAAGTTGAGTGCGGCGAGGTGGTCGTCACCCCCGACACCCTCGTGGGAAATGACCACCGATTCCGGATCGTCCTTCACCGCCTCGACGAAGTCATCCAGGGACTGGTAGGGGCTGTCGGCCGCGACCGCCAGCACGCCCGGGTCGGTGATCACATTGGCCAGCGGACGGATCTCATCGAGGGAGTAACCGACGGTCTCCTCGCGGGTGAAGGGGTAGACCTCCACTGCGGGTGAGTTGATCAGGCCAATGGTGTAGCCGTCCGGGTCGGCGTTGGCCAGGTGTACCCAGCCCAGTTCGCCGCCGGCGCCAGGCCGGTTGACCACCACCATGCGCTGGCCGAGCTCCTCCTCGGCGTACTTGGCGAAGATCCGCGCCATGGTATCGGTACTGCCCCCGGCACCGAACGAGACGATCATCTGGATCGGCTTGTCGGGGTAGTCCGCCGCCAGGGTCGCCGTACTCAGGCCACTCGCCAGCAGCGTCGCCATAGCGCCCAGCACCACCTTCCGCACCGACATGGGGTGAGTCTTCATCGCCTTACTCCTTGTTACTGTTATGGTTTGAGAGCCATGCAGGTCGATCGCCGGGGGCCAGCCCCTGGCCTGACGCTGCAGAGCACTCACCCACTACTTAAAAACACTCCACACTTTCAAAAAAGCGAATAAATTGCATATATTAAGAGTCGCAACATTCATCATTCGGCGATTCCATGTTGACCCTCAAGCAGCTTGAAACTTTCGTCCAGGTGGTCGAGCTCGGCACCTTCGAGCGCGCCTCCCAGCGCCTCAACGCGACGCAGTCCACCGTTTCCAAGCGCATCTCCGAGCTGGAGCAGGCCACCGGCCTGCGCCTCTTCGACCGCTCACGACGCAACGCGCGGCTGACCGAAGAGGGCGAACGGTTACTGGAGCTGGCCTACGCGACGCTCGACGGCGCGAAGCGGATCCTCGAGCTCAATGAGCATCCCGAGCGCACGCTGCACCGTGTGCGTATCGGCTTCACCGATCTGGCCGCCCTCACCTGGCTACCGGGCTTTCTGCGGGGTTACACCACCGAGCGTCCCGACATCCGGTTGGACATCACCATCGACATGAGCCGTACCCTGTACCAGCAGTTTCAGGATGGAGAACTGGACCTGGTGGTGATACCGCAGGTCCCCGAGGCCTTCGCCCAGCCGGGGGTGGAAACCCGGCTGCTGGAGGAGGTGGAGATGGCCTTCATGGCCAGAGAGGGCCTGGTGGACGGCCCCCGCCCCATCCCCATCGGGGCGCTCGAACGCCACCCCCTGATCAGCCAGGGCAAGCGCTCAGGGTTCGCGCAGGACATCAATCGCTGGCTCTCCCATCAGGGCATGGCCGTCGCCACCCTGACCGCCGATAACCTGCTGGCACTGGTGGGTCTGGTGGCGGCGGGGCGGGGCATCAGCGTATTGCCAAGACTCTGTGTCCAGCGTTTCGCCCGCGAGCAGGGGCTGGAGATCCTCGAGACCACCCCCCGCCTGCCCACGATCGGTTACTACGCGCTGTACCATGGCGGAGTGCGCATCTCGTTGTTCGAGGAGCTCGCCCTTCGACTCGCCGGCGCAGCCGACTTCACCCGCCCCTTCTTCGTTCCCGAGAAGCGCCTGGCCGATGGCTGACCCAGGCGCACACCCTTGACGCCACGCCACCGAATCCAGGGAAACCCCGGCATCCGGTCTTCCGTGCCGGATGCCGACTGCCAGGCCCCGCTGCCAGGCAACCCTTCTACCGCCTGAGCCAAAATTGCATGCAATAATCGACCAATGTCTAGTGATAAGGCGCAGGATGCTGATCTACTCTCAACATTGCATGCAACTTGCGAGGCAGCGATGACGCGAACGCTCCAGGCACAGCCCGCCCCGGTCGTCCGTACGGCCACCGCCGAGGTCCACGACGTGATCAAGCAGCGGATCCTCGACGGCCACTACCGGGCCCACGAGTACATCCGCGAGGCCAGCGTGGCCCGCGAGCTCGAGGTGAGCCGCACCCCGGTGCGCGAGGCGCTGCGCGAGCTGGTCTCCGAGGGCTGGCTGGAGGCGATCCCCCACCATGGCGCTCGGGTGGTGGCCTGGACCGAGAAGGACGCCCGCGAGGTCTTCGAGCTGCGCCTGGTGCTGGAGCCCATGGCGGTGCGCCTGGCCAGCGAGCGCATGGACGCGGCACGGCTTCAGCACCTCGAGGCCCTGGCGGCGCGCATGGAGACCCTCGTCGAACGGGTCGAGACCGACCCCGGCGTGCGCAACGAGATCGCCCTGCTCAACCATGACTTCCACCGCGAACTGATCCTGGCCAGCGACAACCAGCGCCTGGCCGCCGTGCTCGAGAGCGTGGTGCGCACCTCGGTGATCCGCCGCAACTTCGGCAACTACGACCTCGCCAACCTGCGCCGCAGCATGCGCCACCACCGCGAGATCCTCGAGGCGATCGCCGCCGACAGCCCGGCGTGGGCCGAGAACTTGATGCGCGCCCACCTGCTGGCCGCCCAGGCCCTGCATGTCCGTTCACCCGATGCCCCCGCGCCAGGCGGCGTCCACCCACTGATCCACAAGAGGCACCACAACAACAATGACCCCGCATGACACCGTATCCCCGACCCCCCTCGACGACATCAAGGTCCTCGAACTCGGCCAGTTGATCGCCGGGCCCTACTGCGGCCAGGTCCTGGCCGACTTCGGCGCCCAGGTGATCAAGATCGAACCGCCGGGCAAGGGCGACGCCATGCGCCAGTGGGGCGAGGCGGACCCCGACAGCGGCGAACCGCTGTGGTGGAACGTCATCGCCCGCAACAAGCAGTCGCTGACCCTGGACCTGCGCCAGCCGCGTGGCCAGGCGCTGTTGTGCGAGCTGGCCAGCCAGGCCGACGTGGTCATTGAGAATTTCCGTCCCGGCACCATGGAGCGCTGGGGGCTGGGCTACGAGGTACTCTCCCGCGACAACCCCGGACTGGTGATGGTCCGCGTCACCGGCTTCGGCCAGGACGGCCCCTACGCCTCGCGGGCCGGCTTCGCCTCGGTGTGCGAGGCCATGGGCGGGCTGCGCTACCTGAGCGGCTACCCGGACCGGCCGCCGGTGCGCGTGGGCATCTCCATCGGCGACACGCTCGCCGGCCTGCATGCCGCCCTGGGCGCCATGATGGCGTTGCAGCAGCGCCACCGCAGCGGGCGCGGCCAGGTGGTCGACAGCTCGATCTTCGAGTCGGTGCTGGCAATGATGGAGAGTCTGATCCCCGAATACGCCCGCGCCGGCAAGGTGCGCGAGCGCAGCGGCAGCTTCCTGCCGGGCATCGCTCCCTCCAACGCCTACCCGGCCCGCGACGGCCGCGACGTGATCATCGGCGCCAACCAGGACAGCGTCTTCCGCCGCCTCTGCGAGGCGATGGGCCAGCCGCGCCTGGCCGACCACCCCGACTATGCCACCCACCGCGCCCGCGGCGAGCACCAGCAGGCCATCGACGACCTGGTGGCGGCCTGGACCCGCCAGCATGACGCCCAGCAGGTGGTCGACATCCTCGCCGCGGCCGGGGTGCCCGCGGGGCTCGTCTACCGCGCCCCGGACATGCTCGCCGACCCGCACTTCCAGGCCCGCGAATCGATCGTCGAGGTGCCCGACCGGAGCGGCCGCCCGCTGCCCATGCAGAACGTCTTCCCGCGGCTCTCCGATACCCCCGGGCGCGTGCACCGGGTGGGCCCCGAGCTGGGCGAGCACACCGAGGCCATCCTCTCCGGCTGGCTGGGACTGGCCCCCGACGCCCTCGACGCCCTGCGCGCCGACGGCGTGATCTGAGGAGACCGCCATGGATCCCGTCATCGTCCTGGTCGTGCTGGTGGGGCTGATTACCATCGGCTTCCCGATCTTCCTGGCCCTGGGCCTCTCCGGCCTGGTCGGCCTCTACATGGCCCGCGGCTCGCTGGCCTTCTTCTTCGCGCCCTCCTCGCTGTTCGGCCAGCTCAATGCCTTCGAGCTGATCGCCCTGCCGCTGTTCATCCTGATGGGCAACTTCCTCGGCGCCACGCCGGTGGGCTCAAGCCTGTTCACCGCCGCGGTGCGCTGGCTCAACTGGCTGCGTGGCAGCCTGGCGATCTCCTCGGTGGGCGCTTCGGCGATGTTCGGCGCCGTCTCCGGGGTGAGCCTGGCAGGGGTCGCCGCGGTGGGCTCCATCGCCGTGCCGCAGATGCTGTCGCGCGGCTACAGCCGCTCGCTGGCCGCCGGCGCCGTGGTCAGCGCCGGCGCCCTGGCCATGCTGATCCCGCCCAGCGTACCCTTCATCATCTACGGCGCGGTCTCCAGCGTTTCGGTGGCCGCCCTGTTCATCGGCGGCATCGTGCCCGGCATCGTGCTGGCGCTGGCGCTGTCGCTGTTCATCTATGTCCGCGTGCGCCTGAACCCGGCCGAGGCGCCGGCCAGCGAGGAGCGCTTCACCTGGAAGCAGCGCTGGGCAAGCCTCGCCAACATCTGGCACGCCGCCCTGCTGGTGATCGCCGTGCTCGGCTCCATCTACTCGGGCCTGGCCACCCCCAGCGAGGCCGCCGGCATCGGCGCCGCCGGCGCCTTCCTGATCGCCACCCTGGTATTCCGCAGCCTCAGCTGGGGCAAGTTCCTGGGGATCCTCGGCACCACCGCCCGGATCAGCGGCGCCATCCTGCTGATCATCGGCTGCGCCAAGATCTTCGGCGACTACCTCAACATGGTGCGCGTGCCCCAGCTGCTCACCGAGGCACTCACCGCCAGCGGGCTGCCCGCCTGGGCGATCCTGCTGGCGGTGATGCTGCTGCTGATCCTGCTGGGCATGATCGTCGACGCCGTGTCGCTGATCGTGGTGACCACCCCGGTACTGCTGCCGCTGGTCACCGCCCTGGGCTACGATCCGCTGTGGTTCGGCATCGTCATGGTGCTCAACCTGGAGATCGCCGTGGTCACGCCGCCGGTGGGGCTCAACCTCTATGCCCTGCGCGGGGTCTGCCCCGAGCTCTCGGTGGAGGAGATCATCAGGAGCGCCCTGCCCTTCGTCGCCGTGCAGTTCCTCGTGCTGATGCTGTTCGTGTTCTTCCCCGGCATCAGCCTGTGGTTGCCGGGGCTGATGTAGCCCCGGTGTGTCAGTGCAAGTAAAGCCATCCGTGACAACAACAAGCAGGAGAGACACCATGACCCTATCCCGTCGCCAGATCCTCAAGTACGGCACCTTCGCCACCGCCGGCGCCACCCTGTTCGGCACCCAGGGCCTGCTGGCGCCGCGCAGCCATGCCGCCACCACGCTCACCGGCGTCACCTACCTGCCCGACTCCTACAAGGCGCTGACCTACGGCTCCAACCGCTTCGTGGAGATGCTCCAGGAGAACGGCGGCGACGCGCTGTCGGTGGACTTCTACGACTCCGGCCAGCTGCTCAAGGTGGATGAGCAGCTGCCGGCGCTGCGCTCGCGCAGCATCGACTTCATGTTCCATACCTTCTCCTATGTCACCCGCTCGATCCCGATCCTCGGCGTCACCGGCCTGCCCGGGGTGGTCGGCGAGCTCTACCGCCACCCTGAGCGTCTGCGCCAGGGCAGCCCGCTGATGGAACTGATCAACGAGGTGCTGGCCGAGGACAACCTCTACATGCTGACCTCCGGCGGCGGCATCCTCGAGCCGGAGTACCTGTGGAGCACCGAGGCGAGCCCCATCCGCAGTCTCGACGAGGTGCGCGGCAAGAAGGTGCGCATCGTCGGCTTCGAGGCCACCAAGGCCTTCGAGCCCTACAACATCGGCGCCACCCGCATTCCCTCTTCGGAGACCTACATGGCCTTGCAGCGCGGCACCGTGGACGCGGGGGTCTTCAACATCTCCACGGTGATCGGCCGCAGCCTCCAGGAGCAGGTGAAGGTCTGCTACAAGCTGCCGATCACCGCCTTCTCGGTGGCCCCCTTCATGCTGCGCGATACCTGGGACAACCTCGACGACGAGGTGCGCGCCGTGCTGCAGCAGGCCGCCGACTGGTACGACGAGAACTTCATCGAACACTGCAACAACGACATCTATCCCAACGAGTACTGGCCCCAGGTGGAGGAGGCCGGCGTCGAGATCATCGAGCCCACCGAGGAGGACATCGAGACCTTCAACGCCGGCGCCGAGGAGGTCTGGGACCACTGGAAGGGCGAGGTCGGCGAGGAGGTCGGCAACCGCGCCATCGCCCTGGCCCTGGGTGAGGAATAGGGGAGAACGACATGATCGCGACTGCCCTGCGCAGCTGGGACGGCCTGCTGGCCGCCCTGCGCTGGACGTCGATGGCGGTGCTGATGTTCATGATGGTGTCGATCTGCTACGACGCCATCATGCGCTACGCCTTCGCGGCCCCGACCAGCTGGAGCCTGGAGATCAACTCCTTCCTGCTGGTCTACCTGGCCGTGATCGGCGCCGCCGAGGCCCAGCGCCACGACGCCCATATTCGTATCACCTACTTCAAGGACAGGCTGCCGGTGCGCCTGCGCAGCGCCATCGACCTGGCCACCGGGCTACTGGGCGCCGTGTTCTGCGCCATCCTGGTGTGGCGCGGCGGCATCATGGCGTTGCAGGCGCTGGAGCACGGCGAGCGCGTCTCGAGTGCGCTGGGCACCCCCATGGTCTATCCCTATGCGCTGCTGCCCATCGGCTTCGCCGCCCTCGGCCTGCAGTTCCTGATCGATGCCGCCTGCGCGCTGTTGCGCCTGCGCCACGACCACGACGAAGAGGCGACTTCCCATGGCTGATACCCTGAGCCACAAGCTGATTGCTGCACACCTGATCGATGGGGAAATGACGCCGGGCAGCGAGATTGCGCTGCGCATGGACCAGGCGCTGCTGCAGGACGTCCTCGGCACCCTGGTGATGCTCGAACTCGACGCCATGGGCCTCGATCGAGTGCGCACCGATCCCAGCGTGCAGTACATCGACCATACCCTGATCCAGCAGGACCATATCAACGCCGACGCCCACCTCTTCCTGAAGAGCGCCTGCGAACGCCTCGGCGTGTGGTATAGCGGCCCGGGTAACGGCATCAGCCACCCGGTGCACATGGAGCGCTTCGGAATCCCCGGCCAGAGCCTGGTGGGCTGCGACAGCCACACCACCGCGGCCGGCGCACTGGGCATGCTGGCCATTGGCGCCGGCGGCATCGAGGTGGCCATGGCCATGGCCGGCGAACCGCTCTACCTGCCGATGCCCGAAGTCATCGGTGTGCATCTGGAAGGCGCGTTGCCTGACTGGGTGAGCGCCAAGGACATCATCCTCGAGCTGCTGCGGCGCCACGGGGTGGCCGGGGCGAAGAACTGCATCCTCGAGTACCACGGGCCGGGGCTCGCCTCACTCGACGCCATGGACCGTCATGTGCTGGCCAACATGGGCACCGAGATGGGCGCCACTACCAGCGTCTTCCCCAGCGACGAGGTCACCCGTGAGTTTATGCGCTCGCGGGGACGCGAGGCCGACTGGACACCGCTCGCCGCCGACCCGGGCTGCCGCTACGCTCGCCTCGAGCACATCGACCTGTCCGCCCTGGAACCGCTCATCGCCCTGCCCTCCAGTCCCGACAAGGTGGTGCCGGTCAGCGAGGTGGCCGGCGAGCCGCTCTACCAGGCCTATATCGGCTCCTCGGGCAACCCTGGCTTCCGCGACTTCGCGGTGGTCGCCGAGATCGTCAAGGGCCGCAGTGTGGCCGCCAACGTCTCGCTGGATATCAACCCCTCCACCCGCCAGGTACTGGCGGCACTAATCGCCGAGGATCACCTCACCGCCCTGGTGGAGGCCGGCGCCCGCCTGCACCAGCCCGGCTGCAATGGCTGCATCGGCATGGGCCAGGCCCCGGCGGCGGGCCGCAACAGCCTGCGCACCGTGCCGCGCAACTTCCCCGGGCGCTCCGGCACACTCGAGGACAGCGTCTTCCTGTGCAGCCCCGAAACCGCCGCCGCCTCGGCACTCACCGGGGTGATCACCGACCCGCGTACCCTCGCCATGCCCTGTCCGCACCCACGCGAACCCAGCGACATGACCACCCGGGAGTCCTGGTTCGTCCCCCCCTTGCCGTCAGAACAGGCGCACAAAGTGACCCTGCTGGCCACCGACAACACGCCGTCGTTGCCACCAATCCCCCCGCTCCCGACGCGCATCGAGGCACCCATTCTGCTCAAGAGCGGCGACAACGTCTCCACCGACGACATCATGCCCGCCGGGGCCCGGGTGCTACCGCTGTGGAGCAACGTCTTCGCCTCGGCGGAGCACACCTTCGAGGCCCTGGACCCGGGCTATGTAGCTCGCGCCCGAGAGCGCGGCGAGGCCGGCCACGCGATCGTCGGCGGTGACAACTATGGCCAGGGCTCGAGCCGCGAGAACGCCGCCCTGGTGCCGCGCCTGCTGGGCCTCCAGCTGGTGGTGGCCAAGAGCATCGCGCGCATCCACTGGCAGAACCTGCCCTGCTTCGGCGTGCTGCCGTTGACCTTCACCGACCCGGCCGACTATGACCGCCTCGCCCCGGGCCAGACACTGGTCATCGATGACCTGCCCGACCAGCTCGCCGCCGGTGGCGAAGTCCGGGCGCGCCTGGACGGTAAACCCCTGGTGCTGGCCCACGAGCTGAGCCCGCGTCAAGTGGCGATCCTCTTCGCCGGCGGGGTGATCAACTGGCTGCGCGGGCGCTCCACCCCGTCATCCAAGGAGGCCAAGGCATGACGTCCCTGACCCCACCGGCCAGCGTGGAGATCGTCGAGGTCGCCCCCCGCGACGGCTTCCAGTCGATCCGCGACCCGCTGCCCACCGCCGAGAAACAGCGCTGCATCGCGGCACTGCTCGACGCCGGCGTGACCCGCCTGGAGATCGGCTCCTTCGTGAGCCCGAAGGCCATCCCCCAGATGGCCGATACCGGCGAGCTTGTCGCCGCCTTCGCCGACCGCCCGGGGCTGCGCCTCTCGGCGCTGGTGCCCAACCTCAGGGGCGCCGAGCTGGCGCTGGACCATGGCATCCGCGAGGTGGTCTATGTGGTCTCGGTGTCGGAGTCGCACAACCGCAGCAACGTGCGGCGCAGCGTCGACGAGTCGCTGGCCGACCTCGGCCGGGTGATCGAGCGCCTGCGCCAGACCGAGGGCACCCGGCTGCGCCTCGACCTGGGCACCAGCTTCGACTGCCCCTATGAGGGGACCATCGACTGGCCCCGGGTCGATCGCGTGCTCGGCGAGGCGCTCACAATGGCCAGCGAGCTGCCGCTGGAAGTAGCGCTGTGCGACACCACGGGACGCGCCAGCCCCTACCAGGTGGCCGACCACTTCACCCGGCTACGCGAGCGTCACGCCCGCCACGGGCTCGACTGGGCCTTCCACGGCCACGACACCTTCGGCATGGGGGTGGCCAATGCGCTGTTCGCCATCCACCACGGCGCCACGGCGGTGGACAGCGCCTGCGCCGGCCTCGGCGGCTGCCCCTTCGCCCCGGGCGCCACCGGCAACACCGCCACCGAGGACCTGCTCTATGCCCTGCAGGGCGGCGGCGTGGAAACCGGCATCGACCTGCCCCGGCTGCTCGCCGCCGCCGATCTGGTCGCCGCCCTGCCCGGGGGGCAGACCGCCAGCCACCTGCGCCAGGTGCCCCGGGAACGGGTGAGCTGACGGCGTGCCGGTCGTCGTCCTGCTGGCCACCACCCTGGTGCTGGCCTTCTCGTCGCTGGTGGCGCTGTTCCCCGCCGCCATCGCCCCGGCACTGGCGGCGGCGCTGGGCGTCTCCTCGGCCACGGTGGGCCTGCAGGTCAGCCTGATCTTCGCCGGCGCCATGCTCTCCTCGCTGGTCGGCGGCCCGCTCACCCGGCGCCTGGGCCCGTGCCGCACCAGCCAGCTCTCCCTGGCGCTGCTGGGCGGCGGGGCGGCCCTGCTGGCCATCCCCTCGCTGCCGACCTTCGCGCTGGCCTCGCTGATCGCGGGGCTCGGCTACGGCATGACCAACCCCTCCGCCTCGGTGCTGCTGGTGCGCTTCACCCCCGCCGAGCGGCGCGGTCTGATCTTCTCGCTGAAGCAGTCCGGCGTGCCCCTGGGCGGGGTGATCGCCGGCGCCAGCGCCCCCGCCCTGGCCCTGGCGGTGGGCTGGCAGGCCGGGCTGCTCACGCTCACCGCGCTGGCGGCGCTGGGCATCGCCGCGCTGCAGCGGGCCCGACCGGGCTGGGACGACCGGCGCGACCCGCGCACGCCCTGGCTGACCACGCCCTTCGCGGGGCTCGCCGTGGTGTGGCGCCAGCGCTCGCTGCGCCACGTCGCCCTGCTTAGCCTGTGCTTCTCGGCGATCCAGCTCTCGGTGTCGGCCTTCACCGTGGCGCTGCTGGTGGAGGACCTGGCCTTCGGCCTGGTGGAGGCGGGGCTGGTGATGGCCGCCGTGCAGGTCAGCGGCGTGGTGGGGCGCATCGGCTGGGGCTGGGTCGGCGACCGGCTCGGCGACCGCCTGACCACGCTTTCCATCATCGCCTGCACCACCGCCGCCGGCGCCCTGCTGGTGGCCACCATGACGCCGGCCTGGCCCAATGCCCTGGTGGCCGCGCTGCTCTGCCTGCTGAGCCTGTCGTCGCTGGGCTGGAACGGCGTCTTCATGGCCGAGATCACCCAGCTCGCCCCGCCCAGCCGCATCGCCGACGCCGCCGGCGGCTGCCTGGTGTTCACCTACGGCGGCGTGCTGCTCGGCCTGCCCCTGGTCACGGCACTGCACGGCCTGATCGGCCACTACACCACCCTCTTCGCGCTGCTCGCCGGCGTCTCGCTGGCCGGGCTCTGGCTGATTCGCCAGGCGCGCAGGGCATTGGTCATGGAAAGGGCGGCCTTCGATGGGGCCACGGGTCTCACGCCACCGTGACCCGATTGCGCCCACTCGCCTTCGAACGATAGCTTGCCGCATCCGCCCGCTGCAGTACCTCGGTGACCGTCCGATCCCCCTCACGCAAGAGGGTGACGCCAATGCTCAGGGTGACCCGATACTCGCGTCCCCCATGCTCGACGACGATTGCCTCCACCCTGGAGCAGAGTGTCTGCGCGATGCGCACGGCCTGATGCCGAGTGCAGCCCGGCAACAGAACGCCGAACTCGTCCCCCCCGCGACGGGACAGCTGGTCGCTGCGCCGCACCGTCAGGCCAACCGCCTCGGCGATACGCCGCAGCATCTCGTCCCCCAGGGCGTGTCCGCCCTCATCATTGACTCGCTTGAAATGGTCCAGGTCAAACATCAGAAGGGCCGCCGGCGTCCCGGTCTCCTGCCAGTCGGCGAGTGCCTCCTCCAGGCGGCGATCGAAACCGCGGCGGTTGAGCAGGCCAGTCAAGGGATCGTGCTCGGCTTCCCAGCGTCGTAAGGCCTCCTGGTGGCGTCTTTCGGTAATATCCTTGACCGACCCGACGAAACCGATGGTATGTCCATCCAGTGCCACCTGGCCGGCATGCACCTCGAGCCAGAGTTCCTCGCCATCTCGGTGCACGTAGCGGAACTGTCGGAGAAAGTCCTCGCCGCTCGCCAGGCTGTAACGCCACTGATCGGTCACCGAGGGCCGGTCCTCGGGATGGACCGGCCTGACCCAGCCAAGGCCGTCGGACCACGGTTCGCGATAGCCGGTCAGCTCGACGAGGGCCTGGTTCATGTAGGTGATCCGTCCGTCCATATCGGTGACGAACATGCCCTGGGGCGAGGATGCCAGCACCGCATCGAGAAACGCCTGGCGATCATGGAGCCGGGCGAGTGCCTGCTCCCGCTCGTCCTCGGTGCGGTTGTAGGCCTCGACGATGCGACTCAGCTCACACATGCGGGTATCGAGCGCGAGGCGCTGCCGCTGACCACGGCCGATCTCGTCGAGCTGCCCCTCCAGCCGATGGAGCGGACGCAGCACGAGCCACAGCAGCCAGCCGATGAGCGGCAGCAGCAGGAGTGCCAACAGCAGGCCATGCCCTCCCAGGCGACGGATCAGTTGGGCCAGTGGCGCCTCGACCTGGCGAAGGGGCAGATAGACTCCCACTACCCAGTCCGCCGGCCAGATCTGCCGATAGGCTTGCAGGGCCATCTCGCCATCCGGCAGGGGGGCCCTGGCTTCGCCTTCCCAACCCACCATGGCCAGGCCCAACCAGGGGTGGGAGGCCCTGTCAGGCACGGCTTGCAGGACCCGCTTCTGGTCGGGATGGTAGAGCACCCTCCCCGAGCTGGACATCACCGCCGCGAACCCCTCCTTGCCCAAGCGGATGCGATCCAGCCGCCTGAACAGCTCGCCGCCGAGCACCTCCACCAGGCCTCCCACGAACCCCGCGTATTGACCTTGCTCATCGACGCGCGGCACCAGCACCATGATCAACGGTTCGTCACCGGCCAGCCCGATGAAAGGCTCGCTGACATAGGGACGCTTCACGGCCTCCATGAAACGCGCATACTCGCGGTGGCTGACATCCAGCCCGACACGTCCCGCTACCACGGGCCAGTCGGCCACGATGGTGCCGTCGGCATCGCCGATCACCAGACCCTCGAATAACCCGAGCAGTGCCTGGTTATCCCTCAACAACGCTTGCGGCATCGCATCGTCATTACGTCCGGAGGACAGCCGTGCGGCGAGGGATTCCAGAACCGAGAGACGCAGCGACACCTGCTGGGTGATGTCATCCGCGATAAGCCGGGCCTCATAGCGCAGATGGTCATAGTTGGATTCCCTGACCAGGAGTTGCCCGGACTGCCAGGCGGATCCCAATAGCAAGCCCGCAACCAGCGCCCAGGTAACACCCAGCCCTACCACCAGTCTGCTCTGGAGGGAGAGTATCCGTGTCGGGAGGGTTTTCAGGATCGTGCCTAGCAAGTGTACTTCCCTTACAACAGTCAGCCTCCGATATCAGGGTGGTCCCGGTGTCAATGTATCCAACACTACCGTAGCGATCGTCACTGCCATATCGGGCAACTGCCGATGAGGATTCAGGATCACCCTATGCCGGAACGAAGCGATCGCCTGACGCAGTCGCCGGTCGACCGACGATGCATCGGAATCAAAGGAGGTCGTGCGCTACGGCATAGCGGATCAGCCCGGACAGGCTGTCCACCCCGAGTTTCTTGAGAATGCGCGCCTTGTGGGTACTCACGGTCTTCGAGCTGAGGTGCAGCCTGGCCGCGATGACGCCTACCGTCAGGCCTTGCGCCAGGGCCATGAACACCTGATATTCCCGCTTGGTCAGGCCCGTGTGAGGTTGATCATCCGGCTGACCGGTCAGTGCCTGGCGCGCGAGCTTATGCGCCAGTTCCCCCGGGATGTAGAGTTGCCCCCGGGCGACCTCCCGCAGCGCCGTCAGTAGCTCCTCGGGTGAACGCGACTTGGTGATGAAGCCATGGGCACCGGCGCGAATGACCCGGGCGGCATACTGCTCTTCCCGGTGCATGCTGAGTACCAGCACGAAGGTTTCCGGCGCCCGGCGTCGCACCGCCTCGACCAGTTGCAACCCCGAACTTCCCGGCATGCTCATGTCCATCAGCAGCACCGTCGGCCGGCACTCGAGTACCTGCGCCAGTGCGGCGTCGCCGTCGGCGGCCTCGCCGACCACCTCCATCTCCGGAGCCGATGAGATCAGCGAGCGCATGCCTTCGCGCACGATGCCATGATCGTCTGCAATCACCACTTCAATCATGATGGCCAGGTTCCAGCGGCAGCGTGATGCCGATTCGCGTCCCCATGCCGGGAGAGGATTCCACCCCGAACGTGCCACCCAGCATCGTCACCCTCTCGCGCATGCCCGTCAGGCCGACCCCGCGCTCTTGAGTGGCCTGCGGAATGAAGCCGATACCGTCATCACTGACCTCCAGGCGAGCCCGATCGTCACTCTCGTCGTAGCGTACGATGACCCGCGAGGCTCGCGCATGGCGGCGGATATTGGTCAGGCACTCCTGCAGGATCCGGAACAGCACGGTGGCCGTCTCGCCGACAGCCTGGCCGGTCACTCCCGACCCGGGCTGCCAGCGTATGTCCAGCTGATCGCGCTTGGCACACTGATCGAGGAACCATTCGGCAGCGGCCTCGAAGCCCAGGTCGTCGAGGATGGAGGGACGCAGATTGGCCGCGATGTCACGGACTTTCTCGATCACCTCGTCGACGAAATAGCTCCTCTCCCTGAGACGCTCGACATGGTCATCTGGCAATCCCGGCAGCTCATGGATGACCCGCCCCAGGTCGAGCTTCATGGCGGTCAGCATCTGGCCGAGGTCGTCATGCAGATCACGGGCGATGCGCCGTCGTTCCTCCTCGCGGACCTTCTCCTGGGCGTTGTACAACCGACGCAGCGCCTGCCGGGACTGGTAGAGCTCGGTGCCGTCCTGGGCGATGCCGAACACCCCCACCACCTCGCCGTCCACGATCATGGGCACATTGGTCACCTGCGCCACCCGCTCACCGCCGGTGCGATCGAGCACTCGGCAGTGATAACTGCAGGACTGGCCCTCCAGCACCCGGCGAAAGTGCTGGTGTACGGTCGCCCGGTCCTTCTCGACGACGACGGCCTCCCAGTGCTGACCCAGCAGCTGCTCGTAGCGATAGCCGGTGAGTTCGGTGGTACGACGATTCACCTCCAGGAACCGGCCGTCGAGGCTCAGGCTGTAGACCGCATCGGGATGCTCCAGAAACAGCGAGTGATAGCGCTGTTCGCTCTTCTTCAGCTGTCGGGAGAGGGCGCGAAACTTCGTGATATCGGCCAACTGGATGACCCGCTGTTCATCGACGGGCGATGACGGTCCCACGGCGAATCGAAAGCGGTGATCGCCGATACAGGCTTCGAACTCTGCAAACGCTCCAGGGGCACCCGGGGGGTCAGCCAGGATGGCCACCAGCCGCGATGCACTCGGTGGATCCAGCCGCTGGCCCAGCGGCTCATCAACGACCAGCCGCCCCAGGAGGCCGTCGGCGGCACGGTTGAAGTCACGAATTCGACCCTGGGGATCGACCCGGATCATCGCGCCCGGTAACGCCTCCAGGGGAGTGTGTAGTCGCAACGCATTCATGTCTCAGGACGACCACTCGGTCTCTATCAGCTGCTCGATCTCGTCGGCGGGCCGTGCGCCGCTCACCAGGAATCCCTGCCCCCAGTGACACCCCAGCGCCGACAGGCGGTCGCGCTGCGCGCTGGTTTCGATTCCCTCGGCCACGACCTGGATCGACAGGTGGCGTGCCAGGTCGAGAATGGCCTGGACGATGGGCTCCCCGGCGGCATCCCCATCGAGCCGGTCGACGAACAGCTTGTCGATCTTGAGTATATCCAGCGGCATCGACTGCAGGCGGGCCAGAGAGGAGTAGCCACGGCCGAAATCGTCCAGCGCCAGGTGGAAACCACAATCGCTGAGCACGTTCATCGCCTCCTCGACCTCTTCGGGATCATGCATGAGGGTTTCCTCGGTCAGCTCCAGGTGCCACCACTCCGGGTGGGTGCCGTTGGCTACCACCAGATCACGGATGCGCTCGGCCGCCTGACGCCCTTGCAGCTGGCTGACGGAGAGGTTCACGGCCATGGACAAGGTAATCCCGCGCGCCCGCCAGTCCACCAGCTGTCGAGCCGCCGTTTTCAGCACCCAGTCACCGAGGGGCCCCATCAGTCTTAGATCCTCGGCGACGGGGATGAATTCCCCGGGTGAGATGCGATTTCCCTCGGCGTCCGTCCAGCGCAACAGGGCCTCGACCCCGATCAGGCGACCGCTGCCGATCTCCCAGATCGGCTGGTAATGCAGCTGGAACTCCTCGCACTCCAGGGCATGGTAGAGCCGGGACTCCAGCGACAGGCGCTGGAGTCGCTGCTGCTCCATACCCGGAGAGTAGAACACCAGTTGGTGGCCCTGTTTCTTGGCCTGGTACATGGCCATGTCGGCCTGGTCGATCACCACCTCCGGCACCGTCCCGCAACAGGGCAGCAGACTGATACCGATGCTGACGCTCAGGTGATGACGATGCCCCTGAATTGCGAACGGCTGCTCCAGTGCCTTGACGATCCGACTCGCCAGCGCCTCGGCGCCAGCGGCCAGGCGGCACACGCCGTCCTCCTCGCAAGCCTGGGGGTCACGTGGATCATCGATCAACACCACGATGAACTCGTCCCCGCCCTGCCGGCCCACCAGGTCACCGTCACGCAGGGTGTGCTGGATGCGCCGTGCCGCCCGCCGCAGGATCTGATCCCCAGCGGCATGGCCCAGCGCATCATTGACCAGCTTGAAATCATTGAGGTCGAGAAACAGCACCGCGGCCTGCTGACCACCGTCGGTACCGGCCATCAACTGGTTCAGTTGGTGCAGGAGAAAGCGTCGATTCGGCAGGTCCGTCAGCGGGTCCCGGAAGGCCAGCTTGTGGATCTCCTGCTGCTGGCGCTCCCGCTCGCCCTGCATGCGCAGCTTGTCGAGCCCGAAGGTCAGGTGCGTCGAGAGTCGCTCCAGCAACCGTCGCTCATCAGGCCCGAAGCCTCCGGGCCGGCAGGCGCCGACCATCAATACCCCGGCCGCGCCGTGCTGTGGCCGCAGGGGCAAGGCGACCATCGATTCCAGGCCCAGGTCCCGCAACTGCGCTCGCCAGGGGGCCAGGCCAGCCGACGTGGCGAGCTCTGCCACCACCTGCGCCTCACCCGAGTCGAGCGCCCAGCCCGCCGGGCCCTGCCAGGTCGCACCGTCCTCGTTCCAGGCAGCGCCAGACGCATCAATACCGATCCCGGTGCCGATAGCCAGGATCTTCGGCAGCGGCTGGTCAGGATCGGCGATACCGACCCAGGCCGCCGCATGGCCCTTGAAGCGCGTGATGATCCGACATACCGTCTTGGCCAACCCCAGCTCCGTCGTCTCCTGGCGCGTCACCTCACGCACAAGGTTGTATTCATGGAACTGCTGCAGGGAGAGCTGCCGTAAACGCAACAGGTTGCGCACCCTGGCACCGAGTTCCGCCCGGGTGGTCGGGATGCGCAATATGTCGGCGGCCGTGGTGCCGAGCTCACGACTGATCTGGGTCGGTGAGGTCAACTCACTCTTCGTCAACAACAATACCGGGAACACCACCGGCGAGGCTTCGGCGTGCAACTGGTCGATGCGTCGACGCAGGCGATCCAGGGAGGGAGGATCGACGATGAGCAAATCGGCCTCGCGGCCGGCCGTACCCTCAACATCAAAGCCCTCGATCGCATAGCCTTCGGCTCCCAGGGAGCGTGCCAGGAGTTCGTGGTCGGAGGCATTACCGACTGCGACCTCGATTCGCAGGCCGCTGCCGATCACCCTGGCCGGAACATCGACCATCAACTGGCCTGCGTCCGTGGAAGCGTCGCCTCGGGCACGCCGCGCAGGATGCCCCGCAGGCCGACCATCGGCTCCCCAACCTTCAGCCCCTTCGATGTGATCTGGAATTCGCGCAGGGTCTTCTCGAAATCACCGGTGCGCTTCTTGAGCATACCGATGGTCTTGCGCAGTTCACCGTCCAGTTCGATATAGCGCAGCAGCACCACTGTATCGGCCAGGTAGCTGATGCCGTACTCGGACACGCGCAGCTCGCCGCCGGCGATAGAACCGACCTCGTTGACCAGTAGCACCGTGACGCCCATGTTGCCCAGGTAGCGACACAGGGCATGCACATGGGGCACCACGTCCTGACCGAATACCGACTGCCGATAGCCGGCCAGGCTATCCAGCATGACGATCCGTGCCCCTTGGGCCTCCACTTGGTGCCTCACCAGCCAGGCAAACTCGTCGGGGCCGTAGCGCAGCGGCTCGACCTCGCGAACCGCCAGCGTTCCCTGGTCGATCATGTCGTCGAGCGGAATGCCGATGCCCTGGCAACGATAGCGCAGGGTCTCGATTCGCTCCTCGAAGCTGAAGATCACTGACCGCTCGCCACGAGTGGCGGCCTCACGCATGAACTGTACCCCGAGCGATGTCTTGCCGACCCCCGTGGGGCCAGAGAAGATCGTCACCGTGCCCCGTTCGAGGCCACCGCCCATCAGCGTATCGACCTCCGCGACACCGGAAGCGATCGATTCGGTGATGAAATCCCGGCGATGATCGGTGGGAATCAGCCGTTCATAGACCCTCATGCCCTGATCACTCAGGCGTACCGAGTGCTTACCCTCGACGAAGCCGGAACCGCGATACTTGACGACCGACAGGGTTCGCCCGAACTCCGTCGCTTCCAGCATCAGGATGCCATCGCCGAGGTACTGGAGATCCTCCTCGGCGGCGGCGCCCCGTTCAGCGGAAAACAGCACGGTGACCCCGGCACTCTTCAGGTACTCCATCAGGGCCATGACCTGCTTGCGGAACTGGAAGGAGTCAGGGAACAGGTGCCGCAGCTGGCTCAAGGCATCGACAAAGACTCGTTTGGGCAGCCGATCCGGAAAGAGTTCGCGGATCCGCGCCTGCAGGTCCGCAGACTCGGCTTCCCATGGCTCCAGTATCGTATAGGCATCCGGTGTTGCACTCGCCTCTGAAGGTGACAGGTCGATGCTGACCACCTCGCTGATATCGAGGCCGATACCGCGTGCATCCTCGTCAATCGTCTGGTGTGCTTCACCGAGGCTGATCAGCAGGGCCTCGCCGGGCTCTGCCTCCGCCAGGAAATGGAGTCCTAGCGTGGTTTTGCCGGAGCCCGGGCCACCGGATACCAGGTAGGATCTACCCGCCCGGAAGCCGCCATGGAGTATATGATCGAGACCCGGCACGCCACTCGTGACGCGGGTTGACTTGTCTTGATCATGATTCTGCAAAGGGATCATTTCCTTCTCGTAAAACCGGCCATTTCAATCAGCACTTACATGCTGATACTCTTGCGCCTCAGTACACTGAGTGTGATTGGCGAAAGGGTCACCCCGGAGAGGACCTGACGTTGATATCGGCCTATGGTCGTTGTCCCATCGTCTCATTTTCAATCGCTCACACCTGATACTCCGCTCAGTCATGGACGACGTTCCTGTAGGGAAATCCCTACAGGAACCTCAGCAGGCTGTTTTTCTAGGCCCTACGACTCGCCCGGGCGAGTCGCTGTAGCAGCTGGCAATCCCCTCGCCCACCGGCCAAAGTAATTGTCGCTCTATAGCACTGCAGGATGAGGCGACAGACCGGCCTCTCAGCCTGGGTCCCAGGGATTGATGAGCGGCACGCCACACCCCGCGAAGTCCTTCACGTTGCGGCTCGCCAGCGTTGCCTGGTGACGCAGGCAGATCGCCGCAATCTGGGCGTCCGCCATCTGTACCGCCCTGCCAGCCTGCTCGCTGGCGGCGACGCGTTCGGCATAGTGAATCGCCGCCTCACCATCGAAGGCCAGGATGCGACCGGCGAAGTCTTCATCGAACATCGCAGCGGCTGCGGCCGCCAGTGAGCGCTTGCGACGACCATCCGGCAGCCGCTCGATGCCATACAGGACCTCGGCCACGGTGATCGCCGTGATAGCCACCGAGGCCGTCTCCTGCGTATCCAGCCAGTCAACGACACGCGGCTCTGGCACAGGGCGCATCAGCTCGGAGAGCACATTGGTATCGAGCACGATCACTCTTCGAACTCCGCCGCCCGCGGCCGCTGCTTGCGGCTCGGCAGCTCCAGCTCGACACCTCCCTCCGCGGCAAAGCGCTGCCGAATCCGACTGCCCAGGCCTTGCTGCGGCTCTGCGGCCAGCGCCCGACGCAGGATGGTGCGCACTTCCTCCTCCATCGAGTGCCCATGGCGTGCCGCCGCCAGGCGCAGTTCGGCCTTCAGGTCGTCATCCAGATTGCGGATCGTGATGGTTGCCATGACACCCTCCTTCTATCGATGAGATCAATGCAATCATTGCTTTCATTATAGGCCCAGTGTTCCCGCCAGGCACATTATCCTTGACGCAGAGCTGTTCCTTTAATAGAACGTTCCTTAAAAGGAACACACACGAGGCGTCCCATGGACAAGCTCTCCCTCGGCACCCTCGGCCAGCACCTGCAGGCCCTGCGACTCAGCCGGGGCTGGTCGCTGTCGCAGCTGGCCGCCGCCGCCGGCATCGCCAAGTCGAACCTGTCGCGGCTCGAACAGGGCAACGGCAACCCCACCCTGGACACCATCTGGCGCCTGGCGGTGCAGCTGGGCGTGCCCTTCGGCACCCTGGTGGCGCCGATCAGCGTGCCGCTGGGCGAGGACGGCGTGGAGGTACGGCTGATCGACCAGGGCAAGGAGACGCCCCAGGTCGACGCCTACTGGATGCGCTGCGCGCCCCACACCCTGCGCCACGCCGAGGCCCACACCCCGGGCGCCCACGAGTCGCTCACCCTGATCAGCGGGCGGCTGGAGGCCGGCCCGGAAGGCGCCACCGAGATGCTCTCGGCCGGCGACACCCTCTCCTTCGCCGCCGATCGTCCGCACCTCTATCGCACCCGGGACGCCTGGGCCACGCTGCTGCTCACCATCGTCTACACCGGCCAGGGAGATACCCCATGAGCCAGCAAGCGACGCATGACCTGTCCCGCCCCTGGCTGGCCGGCCTGCGCGAGGCCATTCCGCTGCTGGGCGGCTATGTGCCGGTCGCCATCTCCTTCGGGCTGATCGCCGTCCAGGCCGGCTTCAGCACCTGGGAGGCGGTAATCATCTCCACGCTCGTCTACGCCGGGGCCTCGCAGTTCCTGTTCGTCGGCATGGTCGCCGCCGGCGCACCGCTGTGGCTGGTGGTCGTCATGACGCTGCTGATCAACGTGCGCCACGTGGTCTATGCCCCCAATATCGCGCCCTGGCTGACGCCGAGCCGCTGGTGGCCCTGGCTGATGCACGGGCTGACCGACCAGGTCTTCGCCCTGGCCCACACCCGCCTGCCGCAGATGCCGGCCTCGCAGCGCCTCGGCTGGTTCACCGGTGCCGCGCTGCTGGCCTGGGCGAGCTGGATCGGCGGCACCGCGCTGGGCGCCGTGGCCGGCGAGGAGCTGACCACCCGCTGGCCGCTGCTCGGCGAGGTCATGCCCTTCGCCCTGCCGGCGCTGTTCCTGGTGCTGGTGGCGCCGCGCTTCACCACCCGGCGCTGGTCGCTGGCGCTGGGCAGTGCCGTCGCCATAGCGGCGCTGCTCACCATGACCGGGCCGGCCAACGCCGCGATCCCCCTCGCCGCCGCCTGCGGCGCCCTGTGCTTCTATCTGGTGAGGTTCAGCAACACCACGGGAGGAAAAGGCGATGAGTAACGCCCTCTGGCTGGCCGTGCTGGCCTCGGCCGCCGGCACCCTGCTGATGCGCCTGCTGCCGCTGCTGTGGATGCGGCGCCGCCTCGAGCGGCTCGATGACGGCGACGACGGCCTCGAGGCCATGCCCCAGTGGCTGGGCATCCTCGGCCCGTTGATGATCGCCGCCGTGCTCGGCGTCTCGCTGGTGCCGGCGACCCTCGACGCCCGTTCCTGGCTCGCCACGGCGGTCGGCGTCGCTGCGACCCTGCTCGTCTGGTACCGACTGCGCTCGCTGGGCTGGCCGGTGGCCGCCGGCGTGGCGGCCTATGGGGTGGTGGTGACGCTACTGGGGTGAACCCTCAACCCGCAATTGGACGAGGCATCAGTCATCAATTGGACGCCGCATAAGCCAGCAATTGGACGAGGCATCAGCCAGCAATTGGACGCTATACTAACCAGCAATTGGACGATGCTGGAGACGAGACATGGCCACGCCCTATCTGCCACGGTTAATTCGCGACCGCGTGGTGGAGTCGCTCGCCGATACCCCGGTGGTCTGCCTGCTGGGCCCCCGACAGGTCGGCAAGACGACCCTCGCCCAGCGCATCGAGCCTGAGCGAACCTATCTGAACCTGGATGACCTCGCCCTGCTGGAGGCTGCCCACCAGGACCCCTTCGGCTTCATCGAGAGCCTGCCGGAGCACGTCACCCTGGACGAGGTACAACGGGCACCCGAGCTGCTGCTGGCCATCAAGTCGGTGGTGGATCGAGACCGCTCGCCGGGTCGCTTCCTGCTCACCGGCTCCGCCAACCTCCTGCTGCTGCCCAAGGCGCAGGACTCCCTGGCCGGCCGCATGGAAGTCATCTACCTGCACCCGCTGGCCGAGCAAGAGAAACGCATCCGCCAGCCCACCCTGCTGGCCGGACTCCTTGAGGGTCGGCTCACCCCCAGAATGGTGGCCGACACCACACCGCTTCCCCCCACGGCGGAGATCATCTGCCAGGGCGGCTACCCAGAACCCAACAGCCGCCCTCCCCACCGGGCACGACACTGGTACCGCCAGTACCTCAACGCCATCATCCAGCGTGACGTACGGGACATCGCCGCCATCCAGGACGAGGACGGAATGCTGCGCCTGGTGGAGTTGCTGGCCTATCGGACCGCCAACCTGCTCAACGTCAGCACGCTGGGCAAGGAGCTGGGGATGGAGCGAAGCACGGTGACCAAGTACCTGGGTATCCTGGAGCGGCTGTTCCTGGTGCGGCAGCTGCCCGCCTGGCATCGCAATCAGGCAAAGCGGCTGATCAAGAGCCCCAAGGTGCACCTCGTCGACACCGGCCTTGCCGCCGCCCTGGCTCGGTTGGCGCCAGACCAGTGGTTGACCCAGGCCGAGCGCTTCGGCGCCCTTCTGGAGAGCCACGTAGTCGAACAGTTGATGGCCCAGGCCTCCTGGGTCGACCCCGAGCTGCGTTTCTCACACTACCGGGACAAGGACCAGGTGGAGGTCGACCTGGTCATCGAGCGCGGCCAGGAACTCTGGGGAGTGGAGATCAAACGCGCCGCCACCGTGCAGGCCAAGGACGCCGCCGGCCTCTCCCGGCTCGCCGATCAGGCTGGCAAGCATTTCCAGGGCGGCATGCTGATCTACACCGGTCGCCACTGCCTGAAGCTGCAGGTTCCGGGCTGTTACGCCGTCCCCATCGGCATGCTATGGGGGGAAGAGCCCGGTCAGTCGATCCCCAGCGAGGCCGCCTTGCAGGCCTTGACCGATCAGGCACAGGATCGGGACATGGGATATTGAACACCACCTGGTAGCGGTTACGCCGCTTCTCAGCTAATCACGTAACTAGGATCACGACGCCAGGTACTCGGGTGGTCATCAGGCTGCAAGTGAGCAGTTGGAAAAGATAAAGCGCAGTGGGCCAGTTGGGGACGAACCAGCGACGAAGGGATCATGGACTATGGACCAAGACGGCAACCAATTGATTATAAATGAAAATTAATCAAAATTTGATGTAAAGCAAAGTGTAATCACACCAACAAGTTCGCGTAACCCCATGTAACATACCCATACTGGCTACTGTACTGAGACTTATAGCTTACCCAAGGGGACTTCCTTCCGCACTTGGTCACCCCCTCAGGAATTGCCGCGGTTAGCGACCGATCGCTTAGCAAGGTACTCACATGTGGATTCACATCTCTCATCAACGCCTCCGAGATGCCAGCACCAGTGTAAAGGAGACTTATCGCTCATGAGCTCATATGACGACGAGACCATGCACACGTCTGACCTGGATCTCGATGAAGGCGACATCATCAATGTCGAGCCCAAGTGTGAAATCCGTGCGCAGATCGCGCGCAGGGTTACATTTGCAACCCACCAATGCGATATCCCCGTCATTGCTGACCTGGTTCTATCGAATCCGTTTGATCACGCTCTTGAAGATCTGACGCTGCACCTGACCTGCGAGCCGAAGATCCTGGGCGACCGAACCTGGACGATCGATCGAATCGTACCCGAATCAGAATTACGTCCCCGCGATCGTCGCGTGACTGTCTCTGGCGGTATGCTCGACAACCTAACCGAGCGCACGCGCGGAGAGATTCACCTTGAGCTTCGGCAGAACGATCAGGTCCTGGCTGAGAGCCACCATCGGATCGATGCGCTGGCCCGCAACGAATGGGGCGGCTCACAATACATGCCCGAGCTCCTGGCCGCCTTCGTGATGCCCAACGACACAGCGGTTCAGCGCGTGCTTAAGGAGGCCGCGACAATCCTCGAAGGCTCAGGTAAGTGCGGATCGCTTGAGGGATACCAATCGAAGTCTCGCAAGCGTAGCTGGGAAATCCTGTCGGGGATCTGGGCCGCAGTTTCGAGCCGCAATATCACCTATGCCGACCCCCCTGCGAGCTTCGAACGCAATGGCCAGAAGATCCGCTTCCCGTCGATGATCGAGGAGCACGGCCTGGCCACCTGTCTCGATACTGCCTTACTCTTTGCCGCGGCAATCGAGCAGGCCGGACTCTATCCGGTCGTCGTCTTCACTGAAGGCCATGCGGTGACCGGCGCCTGGCTGCAGCCGCAGAGCCTTCCATCGCTGACGGTTGAAGACCCGATGGAGATCCGAAAAGCCATCGCTCAGGAGGAACTGGTCCTGTTCGAAACCACGATGGCCACGACAGGACAGCCGTTGCCCTTCTCCCGAGCAATCGCCGAGGGACGGCGCCAGGTCGCAGAGGAGAACGAAGACAACTTCATTTACGCGATAGACATCCGTCAGGCACGCGGCCGCGATATCCAGCCGCTCTCCAGCCTGGTGGGATTCTCGATAGGAACAGCCACAGAGGAGACGGCACCCGTGCGCGCCGCTCCGCCGCTCGATGAAGCGCCCGACCTACCGCCTTTCGAGGCAGCCATTGTCGAGGACGATATCGCCAACGCAACACCCGAGGAACGTCTCGATCGCTGGAAACGCAGCCTGCTCGATCTGTCCAAGCGCAACCGGCTACTCAACCTCAAGACGTCGAACACCGCAATCCCAATCTTCTGTCCCGATCCGGCACACCTCGAGGACAAAGTTGCCGAAGGCAAGAAGATCAAGATCATCACACCACCCGAACAGTCGCAGGGAAGCGATCAATCGGACAAAGACCTCTACCAACTGCGGACCGGTGAGGACTTCGCCGAGAAGTTCGCCGAAGAAGCGCTGGCCCGAAACGAGATCGTCGCCAATGTCGATGCGCGTAGCCTCGAGAAGGGTGCGATTGAACTCTACCGCAAGGCCAAGGCTGACTTCGAAGAAGGCGGCTCGAACACGCTGTTCCTCGCCCTCGGCATGCTGCGCTGGTCGCCCACCGGCGACAGCAAGCGCACATTTCGGGCGCCGCTGATCCTGCTGCCGGTGAAAATTGACCGTGCAAGCGCCGCATCGCGCCCCTACCTATCGCGCCACGAGGACGAACCGGTCTTCAACCTGACGCTTCTGCAGATGCTGCGCCAAGACTTCAACATCGACATTCCCAGCCTCGACGGCGAACTCGTTGCAGACGAAAGCGGGGTCGATGTGCGTCGGGTCTGGGATCAGGTTCGTGCGAAGATCCGCGAGGTGTCTGGCTTCGAAGTCGTCGAAGAGGTCGTGCTGTCGACCTTCAGCTTCGCCAAATATCTTATGTGGAAGGATCTTTCCGACCGCACCGACGCACTCAAGGCAGCGCCCTTCGTGCAGCATGTCATCGATCATCCGCGCGAGCCCTACCAGAACGGTGCGAGCTTTATTGAGCCGCGCGAGATCGACAAAAAAGTGGATCCCGCCGAGGTTCTCGCCCCTCTCAATGCCGATGCCAGCCAGATCGTTGCCATCCATGCCTCCGGTGGCGAGGGTGACTTCGTCCTCGAGGGGCCTCCAGGCACCGGCAAGTCGGAAACCATTGCCAACATTATCGCGCACAATCTCGGCCTCGGCAGGCGAGTGCTGTTCGTTTCCGAGAAAATGGCGGCGCTCGACGTCGTCTATCGCCGTCTCAACGCCTGTGGCCTGGGCGATTTCTGCCTCGAGTTGCACTCGGCCAAGGCCAATAAGCGCGCTGTTCTCAGCCAGCTCGGCGCGGCTTGGGAGAACCGGGGCATCCGATCGGCCGAGGAATGGCAGCAGAAGCTAGCCAAGCTTGGCGAAATACGCGCTGAACTGAACGGCCTCGTCAAGGCCCTCCACCATCCGGGGCCGGGCGGCATGAGCCCGCGGGATGCGATTGGACGTGCCATGCGTCATGGGGACGTCCACCGACTTCGTCTCAACTGGGAGCGCGATTCGCAAGGTGCGGGATATGCTTCGACGCCGGAAGCCCTCGCGCACCTCGAGGAGATCGCTAAGCGCCTCGGCCAGCAATTTGAGCAGCTACAACCCGAGGATATTGAGACATTCAGCGAGATTGCTCACACCGACTGGTCCTATGCTTGGGCTGAGAAAATAGTCGTAGAGGCGCGCGCTCTAGGCATTGCCATCACCGACCTAAAGAGTCGCAGAAAGGCCTTGGCCGACAAGCTCGGAATTGAGGATGCTGGAGAGGATCCCTCGGAGAGTGCTGCTCTAGCTGCGGTCGCGGCTATGGTTCCTGACTGCGCACGACAGGATCTTGGTTTCGCCTTAACGGCGGACGGGCGTGAAGTGCTGGAGACACTCGATACCCTCGCTGAGAGCCTCGACAGCTATGCCGGTGACCGTGAACGTCTTTCGGCTCCCTATCCCGACGAGAAAATTCCCGGGAAGCCGTTCGACAGCTGGGCGATTAGGGTCGACAAGATCGATGGAAAGCCTTGGCCATTGAGTGCAATGGCACGCCGAAAGCTGCGCAAAGAATTGCGCGAGGCGTTCAGCCTCGATACCCGTCAGGTTACCGAGCCGGAGGAGGACATCCCTGTGCTGTCGAACCTCTCTCGCCTGCGTGGCGAAATGGAACAGACAGCCAGGTCACTGCCCAGCGGCACTCCGTGGAATGGTCTTGACACCGATCCCGAACGCCTGCGCCACGCTATCGACGCAGGGCGCCATCTTCGTGAGTCCGTAGCAAAACTCGCGAGCTTCGGACGTGACTATGTGGAGACTCGCACGGTCCTTGCCCGTGTTCTCTGTCAGGGCCGCGACATGCTCGAGCCCGGCATGCCAATAGCCTCATCGGCTGATGAACTGGTGAGCGCACAGAACGAGTTCGATACGCAGTTGAAGGCGTATCGGGCCGTCTCGAGTGACGGCATCGAATTTGGTCCTGTCGACTTGGACATACTCGCGAAAAACAGCACCGCGATCGTCGAGCGAGAGCGGCGGCTCAATACATGGTGTCAATGGATTGCGATCAGCCGCGAGGCACGCCAAGCTGGTCTCGATACACTCGTCACCGCGCTAAAATCGGGCATCGTCGATCCAAGCCAAACCGTTGAGGTGCTGCGCACAGCATATGCCTGCTGGCTCGCGCCCATTCTGATCGATGCACGCCCCGAACTCAGGCGCTTCTCCTCAGTCCGCCACGACGACTTGATTCGTACCTTCCGCGAACTCGATAAGGAAGTAGCCGAGCTGACCTCTTCATATATCCGTGCAAAGCTTTCCGGCGGCGTGCCCAAGCGTGACGCCGGTGGCGCCGATCCGGGCTACGGGGTGCTATCCCGCGAGCTGCAGAAGAAGATGCGCCACAAGCCGGTGCGCCAGCTCGTCTCGGAGATGGGCGACGCACTTACCTCGCTGACACCGTGCCTAATGATGTCGCCACTCTCGGTAGCGCAGTTTCTGCCGGCCGAGAAGGCCTTCGACCTGGTAGTTTTCGACGAGGCCAGCCAGATCACGGTCCCTGACGCCGTGGGAGCGATCGCGCGCGGTAAGCGCTGCATCGTGGTGGGTGATCCCAAGCAGATGCCACCCACCAATTTCTTTTCGCGCGGTGCCGAAGATAGCGACAATGAGGAGGCTCGCGATCTCGAGAGCATACTTGATGAGGCCCTCGCCGCGCGCATGCCACATCATCGGCTTACGGGGCACTACCGCAGCCGACATGAAAGCCTTATCACCTTCTCAAATCACGCCTATTATGGTAGCCAACTAGTGACCTTTCCCTCGGCTGATACCGCCGAAAGCGCAGTGTCGTTTCGTCGTGTCGATGGCGTCTATGCTAAGGGGAAAGCACGCACCAACGAGGTCGAAGCCAGAGGTGTGGTTGAAGAAATCATTACGCGGTTGTGCGATCCAGCACGTAATCATCTCTCGGTCGGCGTGGTCACGTTAAACTCCGAGCAGCAGCGCCTCATCGAAGACTTGCTCGACCATGAGCGTCGCGCCGACCCTGATCTCGAACCCTTCTTCGACCCCAACCGTGAAGATCCAGTCTTCGTGAAGAACCTCGAAACCGTCCAGGGTGACCAACGCGACGTGATCCTGCTATCAGTGGGCTACGGGCCTAGCGAACCGGGTGCACGAACCATGTCGATGAATTTCGGCCCACTCAACAAGCAGGGAGGAGAGCGTCGACTCAACGTGGCGATCACCCGCGCCACAACAGAGGTCATGATCTTTGCTAGCTTCGATGCCTCCATGATCGATCTCACCCGGACCTCGTCCGAGGCGGTCAAGGACCTCAAGCACTATATCGACTTCGCCGCGCGTGGTCCCATGGCCATAGGCGAAGCAATCCACTCGACGGGCGGCGACCATGCTTACGACTCCGATTTCGAGATGGCCGTAGCCGAGCGACTTCGCAGTTACGGCTGGTCAGTCCGCACGCAAATCGGTATCTCCAAATTCCGGGTCGATTTGGGCATCGTCCATCCTGAAGAGCCAGGCAAGTTCCTGGCTGGGGTCGAGTGCGACGGGGCGACCTATCATAGTTCGCCCACAGCACGGGACCGCGACCGCGTGCGACAGCTGATTTTGGAGAACTTGGGCTGGAAGATATTCCGAATCTGGTCGACAGACTTTTTCCAAGATCCAAACACCTCTGCCTCGTCGCTTAATGACAAGCTCGCCGATCTCCTCAAAGCGGACCGCGAGCGCGTGGCCGCAGAAGCAGAACTCCAGGCAGAGGACGAAAGGCGTCGATCCGAGGGCGAATCAGAGAACCAGGCCGATACCTCAGAAGTCAAGGCCGATGACGATGACTACCCGACGGAGCCTAAGAGGGAGGCAATTGAGCCAACAACACCGTCACTAGATGACTCGATCAACTCCGAAACTCCGCCTCGCTTTGCCCAAGGACCGATTGTCAAGGAGAAAGCTGCTGGTGTCTCCACAGAGGGGAGCAACAACGAGATCGACCCGGAGCAATTTCACGAGCCCTCCTACCAGCCGCGGGTCCAGGCGTTGGCCCTTGATATCATTGATCGCGAAGGACCGGTGACCTTCAAACGGATTGGCGATCACATCGCTCGGATGCACGGCTTCCAACGCACCGGAAGGCAGATCCGCCAAACCATCTGGCGCGCTGTCCATAAGCACCGCGAGCATTTCAAAACACCTGACGATCACACAGTGTTCTGGCCCCACGGAGCGACTCCGCAAAACGTGATGGCATTCCGCGGCTTCGATATAGGCCATGGAATCCGGGAATGGCGCGAGGTTCCCTACCCCGAGAAGTTGGGATTGGTGCGCGACGTGCTCCATGGGAGCGACAAGGACGAAGACGTTGCCCGCCAGGTCGCACGACGCCTCGACGTCGGCCGCCTGACGGCGCAGCTCCGATCCGAGATCAACGATCTTGTCGAGCATCTCGAGCACCCCTGACGCCCCTGTTTCCGATAAGAAATCCTCCGCTATCCGGTTCCGGAGCAATATCTGCGATAACTCAGTGGGTTGCTCAGCCGAGCGGCGCATTCCATCAGCCCGTGGCGGCCCGCCGGGGTCGTGCCGGGAAGTTTCTTTTACACGCCCAGTTGTTTCTTATAGGAAACTTCGTCTACTCTAGGCGCCATCAAAGCGCGGCCGCCCCGGTCACCCGGGCGGACCGCTTTTGTTCTGCTACCTCCGGAGGCGCCCCATGAGCGAGCTGAAGCGAACCCCACTGCATGACCTGCACGTCGAGCTTGGCGCCCGGATGGTGCCCTTCGCCGGCTACGCGATGCCGGTGCAGTACCCGCTGGGCGTCAAGAAGGAGCACGAGCACACCCGCGGCGCCTGCGGCCTGTTCGACGTCTCGCACATGGGGCAGCTGCTGCTGCGCGGCCCCGCCCCCGCCGCGGCGCTGGAGACCCTGGTGCCGGCCGACCTCCTGGGCCTGCCGGAGGGCATGCAGCGCTATGCGCTGTTCACCAGCGAGGAAGGCGGCATCCTCGACGACCTGATGGTGGTCAACGCCGGCGATCACCTCTACCTGGTGGTCAACGCCGCCTGCCGGGAGCAGGACATCGCCCACCTGCGCGAGCACCTGCCCGAAGGCCACGAGATCGAGGAACTGGATCGCGGCCTGCTCGCTCTCCAGGGCCCCCAGACCGCCGAGGTGATGGCGCGGCTCTGCCCGGCGGCCTGCGAGCTGGTCTTCATGCAGCATGGCAAGTTCACCCTCGATGGGATCGATGTGTGGATCAGCCGCAGCGGCTATACCGGCGAGGATGGCTTCGAGATCTCGGTGGCCGCCGATCAGAGCGAGGCCCTGGCGCGTCGCCTGCTGGGCGAGCCGGAGGTCGAGGCGATCGGCCTGGGCGCCCGCGACTCCCTGCGCCTGGAGGCGGGCCTGTGCCTCTATGGCCACGACATCGACACCACCACCACGCCGGTGGAGGGCGGCCTGATCTGGGCCATCGGCAAGCCACGCCGCCGCGGCGGCGAGCGCGCCGGCGGCTTCCCCGGCGCCGAGCGGATCCTCCACCAGGTGGCGGAAAAGGATCACAGCTGCAAGCGGGTCGGCCTGCTCGGCGAGGGCCGCGCGCCGGTACGCGAGGGCGCCGAACTGTTCAGCGCGCAGGACGAGCGGATCGGCGTGGTGACCTCCGGCGGCTTCGGCCCCACCGTGGGCAAGCCGGTGGCCATGGGCCATGTGGCCATCGCCCACGCCGAGGTGGGCGCCACCGTCTACGCCGAGGTGCGCGGCAAGCGCCTGCCGATGACCGTGAGCAAGCCCCCCTTCGTCACGCCGGGCTACTACCGCGGAAAATAACCCCTGTCGCGGCAAGCGACACTACCCCTCGCCCCCGGCGTTACCCCGCCATGGGCGAACCAGCGACGCCCGGACCGCACGATCCGGCTCGGGCATCACGGCAACAACCCGAAAAAACGAGAGATCCTCGATGACTTCCACGCTTAACGCCTTGTTTCGCCCGGTGATGCGCCTGGGGCTGATCCCCCAGATCGCCATCGGTATCGTCTGCGGTATCCTGCTGGCCACCCTGTCGCCCGATGTCGCCCGGTCGATCTCGCTGCTCGGCCAGCTATTCGTCTCGGCACTCAAGGCCGTGGCGCCGATCCTAGTGTTCGTGCTGGTGGCGGCCGCCATCGCCGGACATCGCCAGGGCCAGCCCACCCATATCCGTGGGGTGCTGCTGCTCTACGTGATCGGCACCCTGGTGGCGGCGCTGGTAGCCGTGGTGGCGAGCTTCGCCTTCCCCACCGAGCTGACCCTCGACATGCCCGAGGTCAGCGGCAACCCGCCGGGCGGCATCATCGAGATCCTGCGCAACCTGCTGCTCAACGCCGTGACCAACCCGGTAACCGCGCTGATGGAGGCCAACTTCATCGCCATCCTGGCCTGGGCCATCGGGCTCGGCCTGATGCTGCGCCACGCCGGCGAGACGACCCGCGGCGTGCTCAACGACCTCTCCGCGGCGGTCGCCGGCATCGTGCGGGTGGTGATTCGCTTCGCCCCGCTGGGCATCTTCGGCCTGGTCGCCAACACCCTGGCCGAGGCCGGCCTGGGCGCGCTGCTCGAGTACGGCCGCCTGCTGAGCATCATCGTCGGCTGCATGCTGTTCGTGGCACTGGTTACCAACCCGCTGATCGTCTACTGGCAGACCCGCCAGAACCCCTATCCGCTGGTGTTCACCTGCCTGCGCGGCAGCGCCATCACCGCCTTCTTCACGCGCAGCTCGGCGGCCAACATCCCGGTCAATATGGAGCTGTGCAAGCGCCTTGAGCTGGACCCGGACACCTACGCCGTCTCCATCCCGCTGGGCGCCACCATCAACATGGCCGGGGCGGCTGTCACCATCTCGGTGATCACCCTGGCCGCGGCCAACACCCTGGGCATCGCCGTCGACTTCCCCACCGCGCTGCTGCTGTGCGTGGTCTCGGCGCTGGCCGCCTGCGGCGTCTCCGGCGTGGCCGGCGGCTCGCTGCTGCTGATCCCCATGGCCGCCAGCCTGTTCGGCATCTCCACCGAGGTGGCCATGCAGGTGGTGGCGATCGGCTTCGTGATCAGCGTGGTACAGGACTCCACCGAGACGGCGCTAAACTCCTCTACAGACGTGCTGTTCACCGCGGCCGCCTGCCGCGCCGCGGAGAGCCGCCGGGCACCGGTCCCGGCCACCGAAACGAAGGGGTGATCCCTATGTCCATCAGCATCTTCGACCTGTTCAAGATCGGTGTCGGGCCGTCGAGCTCGCACACCGTGGGGCCCATGCAGGCCGCCTGCGACTTCGTCGGCGAGCTGAAGGAGCGCGACCTGCTCACGCGGGTCGCCCGCCTCGAGGTGCAGCTCTACGGCTCGCTGTCGGCCACCGGCATCGGCCACGGCACCGACCGCGCCGTGATCATGGGCCTGATGGGCGAGCGGCCCGACCGCATCGACCCGGACATCATCGCCCCCGGCATCGCGGCACTGCGCGAGACAGCCACGCTGCGGCTGGATCACCGTCACGAGGTCTCCTTCGTCTGGGAGCGCGATATGCAGCTGCTCGAGGAGAGCCTGCCCCACCACCCCAACGCCATGCGCCTGATCGCCCACGGCCACGGCGAGGAGCTCCACCGCAACACCTACTACTCGGTGGGCGGCGGCTTCGTCATCGACGAGGCCCAGGCCGCCGCTGGCACGCTCGACGCCGACACCACCGAGCTACCCTACGACTTCGACAGTGCCGCCGAGCTGCTGCGCCTGTGCCGGGAGCACGACCTGCGCATCAGCGAGCTGATGCTGGCCAACGAGCGCGCCTGGCGCAGCGAGGCCGAGATCCGCGAGGGCCTGCTCACGATCTGGGCGGCCATGCAGGCCTGTGTGGCCAAGGGCCTGGAGGCCGAGGGCGTGCTGCCCGGCGGGCTCAACGTCAAGCGCCGCGCCAAGGCGCTGCACCAGCGCATGCTGGAAAGCCGCGACGACGACTCGCTGATCGCCTCGACGATGTCGGCCATGGACTGGGTCAACCTCTATGCGCTGGCGGTCAACGAGGAGAACGCCGCCGGCGGGCGCATGGTCACCGCACCCACCAACGGCGCGGCGGGCATCGTCCCGGCGGTGCTGCACTACTACATGCAGTTCCGCAAGGGCGCCTCCGAGCGCGACGTGGTGGACTTCCTGCTGGCGGCCGGCGCGGTGGGCATCCTGTGCAAGAAGAACGCCTCCATCTCCGGCGCCGAGGTGGGCTGCCAGGGCGAGGTGGGCTCGGCCTGCGCCATGGCCGCGGCGGGGCTGACCGAGGTGATGGGCGGCACTATCGGCCAGGTGGAGAACGCCGCCGAGATCGGCCTGGAGCACAACCTGGGGCTGACCTGCGACCCGGTGGGCGGCCTGGTGCAGGTGCCGTGCATCGAGCGCAA
>NZ_JAUFPL010000034.1:134229-173003 GCF_030409215.1 Halomonas ramblicola
CGCCGTCAACGCCATCGAGTGCTGAATGCAACCTGCACAACTTGGTGGCGCTGGCCGGGGAGGCGTTCGCGGAGGGTTAGCCGCGGATCAGCCGGGCGCCGGGCGGGACCTGATGGCGCAGCTCGCGGCAGTCGCCGGGAGGCGGCTGGTGACCGGCGGGGCGATCCGGGTACCAGATGCGGCACTCACCGGGCGGCGGTAGGTGACCCTCGGGCACCACCGAGTCATGGGAATCGTAGCGATAGCTCCCGCCGTAGCCCTCGGCGTAAACCGCACAGCCGCTCAGCAGCAGGCATAGCAGGGAGGCACTCCCCAACCAATGTAGGCGTCTCATCGTCTCCTCCTTGGAACTCATGGATATTGATCCCTGCGTATTGCTCGCATGATACAGGAGACAACCCTCGGGAGCTTGACATCACCGCCCCGCCGCCATAGCGTGGGAACCAGCGCCGATTTGAACCTCAGCTTGCGGGCGCTCTACAAATTCCGCTAAAGCGACGCCGGAGGCCCGCTTTAGCACACGCAAAGCGGGTTTTTTGTTGCCTGGCCCTCTCGGGGCGCCGCCGATTTAAGCACCAACTTGCGGGCGGCATACAAATGCAGCTAAAGCGGCGCACGGCTCCACTCCCCTGGGTCGGCGCTTGCCGAACCAAGCACCACAGGGGACCTGGAGACGACCATGACCTACCGCACCCGACCCATTCACGGCCAAGGCCCCACCGCCGCCTCCCGCGCTCGCCTCGCGGCGCTCGACCTGACCCAGGACGACATCGTGCGCCCGGAGCTGCGCAACGACGCCATCCTCTCCGGCCGCTCGTCCCCCTCTGGTGTACATCGCCAGGCCACGGCTCGTCCCGAGGCGCGGTGATCGGCGCGCGGAGCTACTGCGACCCGCCTCGCCTCACTTTCGGCATGGCGGGCAACGACGAGAACGAGAACCTGCCGGACCGCTGCGCCCCGGACGAGGCGTAACGCCGCGGCATCCAGCCGCTCGGCGACCCCAGGCCGTGGCTCGGGACGACATGAAACGGGCGGCTCGCATGAGCCGCCCGTCACCTCTATCGCCATGTCGACCGGTCAGGCCGCGTCGCGCTTCTCGAACCAGTCCTGGGTGCCGCCCTCGTAGTCGTACACCTGGGTGAAGCCGGCCTCCTCCAGCTTCCTGGCCGCCTTGGGAGAGGCGTCACAATCGAAGCTGGCGCAATAGACCACGACCTTGCGGTCCTTGCTGCCGACGACGTCGGCCACCTTGTCGACGAAAGCCTCGTCCTTGACGGGAATATTGATCGACGTGCGGATGTGCTGCTTGTCGAAGGCGTCCCGTGGCAGCACGTTGATGAGCACGAAATCCTCATGCTCGGTCTCGTTCATCACCTTGAGGTCGTCGCGAGTGATCGCTCTCATGCACACCTCCTCTGCCGTAGCGGATTCGGCGATTGCGGTGGGTGGCCAGCCCTCAGCGTAGAAAGCAAGCCATTATTTTTCAAAGGCTTATATAGCCTTCTACCCATTGTGACAGGCTACAGCCGGCCAGGTTCCTGGCCCGAGCCTGCCCGTTCCTGCATTCGCCGCGTCGGCCAATCCTGGGTAAGCGCCCGCTGATCACCGCTTGTCAGTGATCAGTCGGTGTGCTGCCAGTTCTGAGGCAGGAGTTCGTGGATCTGGCTGGCCTTCTGGGTCGGCAGTCGCTCCAGCACGTCCTTCAGGTAGGCGTAGGGTTCGTGGCCGTTCAGCTTGGCGCACTGAATCAGGCTCATGATGTTGGCGGCACGCTGTCCGCTGCGCAGTGACCCGGCGAACAGCCAGTTGCTGCGTCCCAATGCCCAGGGGCGAATCAGGTTCTCGACCCGGTTGTTGTCGATCGGCAGCCCGCCGTCATCCAGGTAGCGCGTCAGCGCCGCCCAGCGTTTCAGGCTGTAATCCAGTGCCTTGGCCGTCGCCGAGCCGTTTGGCACCTTCTCCCGATGAGCCAGCATCCAGCGGTACAGCGCGTCGGCGATGGGCCTCGCCTGGGTATTACGTAGCTGCTGGCGTTCTTCCGCCGTTAATGATTGGGCCTCGCGCTCCACCTGGTAGAGCTGGCCGATGAGCTCGATGGCCTGCTCGGCGATCTGGCTCTTGCCGGCCACGTGCAGGTCGACGAACTTGCGCCGGGCGTGGGCCATGCAGCCCACTTCGGTGACGCCGTTGGCAAAGCTCTGCTTGTAGCCGCCGTAGTCGTCGCAGATCAGCTTGCCCTGCCAGTCGCCGAGGAAGTCGCGGGCATGCTGGCCGCCGCGCCCTTCGCTGAAGTCGTAGACCACCGCCTTCAACCCGGCATAGGGCGTGGTGGCGTAGGCCCAGAGGTAGGCGCGATGGGTCTTCTTCTTGCCCGGGGCGAGCATCGGTACCGGGGTCTCGTCGGCATGCAGCGCTGGCTCGCTGAGCAGCAAGTCACGTAAGGCATCGATCAGCGGTTGGAGCCGCACCCCGCAGATGCCGACCCACTCGGCCAGGGTCGTGCGCGGGATCGGTACACCGGCCCGGGCGAAGATCTGCTCCTGGCGATAGAGCGGCAGATGATCGGCATACTTGGCGATCAGCACCTGGGCCAGCAGGCCGGCGGTGGGGATGCCCTTGTCGATGATCTGCGCCGGCATCGGCGCCTGGGTCAACGTCTCACACGGGTCGCAGACCCACTTGCCACGGATATGACGCTCGACGTGGAACACGCCCGGCGTGTAGTCGAGCTTCTCGCTGATCTCCTCGCCGATCCGTCGCCGCTGGCAGCCGCACGGGCAGTGCTCGCTCTCCGGGTCGTGGCGGATCTCGATGCGCAGCAGATCCTTGGGTAGCGGGGCGCGCTTGGGGGTCTTCTTCACCGCCGGTGCGGCGGGGGTGAGGTTCAGCGCCTCCAGCTCGGCCTCGATGGCGGCGATGTCGGCATCCACCGCCTCGTCCAGCAGGCTGATCTGCAGGACGTTGAGCTGTTCGCTGCGCTTGCCGAAGGCGTGACGCTTGAGCAACGCCAGTTCATAGGTCAGCTTCTGGTTGACCTGCTCGGTATGCCGCAGCGTTTTCTGGCTCTGCGCCAGTGCCTGTTCCTGCTGCTCGACCTGCGTCATCAGCGTTGCCGCCAGGTGGCGGAGCTGATCGGGGGAGAGCTGGGACAGATCGGGCGGCATGTTCATCCGGCGATTATGCCAGCTCTCCGGTGGGAGCGGGATTAGCGCATCAGCGAATAGCCTGGCCGTCGCGTCTGTGCCGTTCATGGAGGAGGTGTCAGACCACCGAGATCACGCCGCCGACGCCGAGACGCTGCCAGGGCAGGCCCTGGACCAGGGCGCTGGCCTGCTCGGCAGAGAGCTCGACCCGATTGCCGTGCCAGTTGCCGGCCCAATGGAACTTGCCTTGATTGAGCCGGCGCGCACAGAGCCAGACCCCCAGGCCATCGTGGATCAGCACTTTCATGCGATTGCCGCGCCGGTTGGCGAACAGATAGGCGCAGTGCGGCCGCGCGGTACCGAATACCTTCACCACCCGGGCCAGCGCCGTGTCGGGGCCGGCGCGCATGTCCAACGGCTCGGTGGCCAGCCAGATCTCGTCGATACGGATCACGACAGCAGATCCCGCAGCAGCGCCCGACAGCCCTGCGCATCGGACACCGGCCATTCGATGGTCACCGTGCCTTTGGGACTCGGCAGTGAAAGGCGAATACGTTCGGCTTCCCGATGCTGGCCCACCGCTGGTGTGGCGGTGCTTGCCATCGGCACTGGAACAAACGCCGGGGTATCACTTACCGGCGCCGACCGCCGAGCCTCACGGATCCACTTATGGACCAGATTGGCGTTCAGGGCATGTTCCAATGCGATGCCGGCCACTGAGGTACCGGGTTGTTGGCACGCTTCTACGATCCTGGCCTTGAACTCGGCTGTAAAGCGGCGACGCTTTCGAGGCGCCTCCCATACGCTTAACTCACTCATGGTAGGTGTCCACTAAGAAATAGGTGGACACCTACCGTCATCGAAGTCGGGGCTCAGCGGAAGGTGTGTTCACCGGCCGGATACAATCCTGGTGCACCGGGCTGCAGAGGGGATCGGTGCGGCGGGGCGGCCGCGGCCGTGGCGAAGCCCCCCCAGGGCGACACGTCGCCCCCGAGGAAGCGGGCGAGGAAGGCTGAAAGGGAACGTAAGGTATTGATTCGTGGTAGGACCAGCTGGACTCGAACCAGCGACCAAGGGATTATGAGCATTGCCTAATAGATATCTATGGGAGCCAAGCCTTTTTATTTCAGTGTCTTGCGCACCACTTCACCTGTCGTTGGTGGCCAATTAATGCCTTACTCATGGACACAATCTGGACATTTTCCCCGCGGATTTTGAAGGCGAGAGGAAGCATGCCAACGCATGCCTTTACCTAGTAAAAACAGAAAGTTGAAAGCGCCAAACTTGCCATTACCCACCCATCCTGGCCACCTCAGTTGACGCATTGTTTGTTGACACTTTCCGCTAAGGGATTATGAGCCATCTCTAATTAATTCTAGATATTGTCAACACGCAACGAATCAAACACTTACCCATCAAGAGCCATTCATTGCGTGCCATAAGGCACCATGTCCATAGACACCTTATGGTCACACAACCTTAGAATTTAGCCCACTTATATAAGGCATCGAGAATCAATAACACTCATTTATCTTATTTTCTAGCTCAAATTCACAATTCTTCTATACCTTTGCTCCAGCGCAGATCTTCCACCTTCCATGATGTCACAAACAGACTTTCTTACAGCTGCTTCCTGCAAGCTTCCCGAAGACTGGAGGTTTATTTGCCCTCCAGCTTCATGCAAACATATCACAAGTTCAGAATCACCATTAACAACTATGTTGGGGTTATGGGTAACCACTATAACTTGTCTACTCGACTTATTTTTCTTCACTTTCTTAACAACAAGATCATATATAAGCTTATTATCTAGATCGTCTTCTGGCTGATCAAGAACAAGAGGTTCTTCCCCGAAAGACAACAAAAAAGTTAAGACAGTAGCTGACCTTTGTCCAGCAGAGCCTTGAGCTATATCTTTAAATTTCCTCCCATCTACTGAGAATGACACTTTAAGCTCATCCTCAGGAAACCAGCAGTTCAAACTATCGATTTGCTCTGCAGTCAGATTGCATAAAAGGTCATGAAATCTCTTAGAAACCCCAGCACCACTTATCCCTTGGAGCTCCTGATTCAAAACCTCCCCTTTGAATTTATGAACCTCACTAAATGAGCTTTCCATTTGATCTATCAGCAGGCAGCCCATAAGTCGAGAATTTAGCGCCCACAAAATACCACCCTCACTTTCCTCATTATAAATATCTGAAGAGAAAGCACCATCTTTTCTTCCAATCACTTCTCTAAAGGAAGACTCTAGCATAGTCGTATCCAAAAGTGGATTTAACGACACTTTTATGCTCGAATCCCCTTGAAGATTATCATCAATGAACTTCAACCTCCTCTTTGTCAACTCCTTCCTTAACCCAATCAACCTTTGATAAGATGTTCCTATCTTCTCATTCAGCTCTTCATTTTCAACTTCTAGCGCTTTGATGTTGGCAAGTTCCCTTTGTGTCTCCTCACGCTTATTAACTAGATCCTGATATTCATTTAAGTCCTGAACCCCTTGCTCTTGGAGGGAGGCCACTAACGCTTGATAGTCACTAAACCCTTTCTCAATACTGGATTTCAGAGGGCTTGAGTCTGACCATTGCTTAAATTCGAAAGCTTTTCCTTCTGCATAACTTACCCATGACCTAATACTCTCAATAGCATTATCAATCTCAAGTGACAAGTTATTTGCTTTCTCTTGATACTCACTTCTCTCAGGATCATCGTTTAGATCGACCTTAGGGGCTGCCACATTCTCAACTTGCGCCTTTAAATAACCAACCAACCCCTCCACTTCATTTAAAAAAGAATCAACTTTCTTAGAATCTTTATTTGCTCTTTGAACTTGCTCCAATATCTTCTTGTGACCAGATGACTCAATGAACGATATTTTTCTATTTATATCTGATAACCTTCCTGAAAAAACACTCTTCTGCCCTATCCGAGAAAAGAATTCTCTTTGCCGAAGTCTTAGAGAAAAAAACTCACTGCGTTCTCTTGCAATCTCTCGCTCTAAATCCCCCTTCCTCACACTGTCACTTTCATCTATCAAAGTAAGAAGAGTATTAGGGCTTCTGGAAATATCAAATATTTGTTTTTGGCTAAATATTCTAATCGGGAAGCGCTCAGCAACATCTCCTTCTTCTTTATCCCAGTCTTGAGTCAGATCATCATATCTAAATATATCGATCTCATTATTCCTCCACGCAAGCTTGTAATACTGCCCTCCTTTTGTGTAATTAACTGAAATTGTTGTATCGTCTAAAAGGACACCACTTGCATCTTTACCTTTCGAAATTTGCGCAAACCTTGAAAACGCACTTTTTATCTCATTGCCGTCTTCAAGGGACATAATTTCAAAGGAGCGACCAGTGCCAATCCGTAAAAACTCCAACATTGAAGACTTACCACTCCCTCGACCTCCTATTATCGAATTCATCCATGGGTGGAAATTTATCACATGGGGCTTTGCTCTCCCACAATACTTACTGTTTTCAACAGTAACGCTAGAGATAAAGTTCTCTGGAATGTTATTCGGGTCTTCTGGATGCTCATCTCCTCTTAGAACAGACCCTTTCCCATCATGAAGTGAAAGCCTTAGTCCCTCTAAGGATGGCGATGACATCTTCACCCAAGTGTAACCTTCTCCTACCCGGTCAGGGGCATGGGAATCAGAACCCAGCACTTCTGAAAGCCCAGAGCCAAGCTCACGAAAACTTCTTATGGGATCATTATTAGGATCACGCTGACTGTCATTACGAATAACTTCTACGGCGTTTACATGCTGTATCGCTTGCGGCAGCGTGAACCCTTTTGCGACAACACATAATCCGGCAGCACAATCAATATGGGCAGGTATTACCACTCCATCCATCTCTTTAATGATCTGTGCAACCTGCTCTAGACTGCTAGACGCAACAGCGTCTGTAGACCCATGGTAATCAGGGTTAAACCTAACGCTCCCAAGAACACTAAAAATGTGTGACGAGTCTTTATCTGTGTCAAATATACCTAGAACGTGGATATTATTGTTGGCTGATATCTCCACGCCGGGAAACACAAAAATATTAAAACCTTCTTCCCGAAGTTTTTCGGCCTCTTCTTTTAAAGGGTCTACCCACTTCCCAGTGTTATGATCTGTTACAGCTACACATTCGACCCCTTTATTGACGAACTCCATAAGCCAATCTCTAGGGGTTATGCTACTCCTTAAAGCTTCATTACCTTTCCCGTAATCAAAAGATGCTGGTGTGTGCGTGTGGAAATCAAACTTCCACCATTTAGCCCCAACTACCTGCATAATGCCTCCTTCTCAAATTACCATGCAACTCAAACACATGTACCTATATTCTTTATTCTTAAAACTCAGAATACAGAATAATCGCAGAATAATCGGGTGCAGACCCTCATTGCTATGAGATGAAAATCACGTATCTGTTTGCACACCTCCCCCGGTCCTCCCTTCCAGTAGCTTCAGGATCAACAGCCCGAACTGCCTCCTCGTCTCCTCGTCCTCCAGCAGCGGCATGCTGAGCTTCTCGTGGTCGCTTAAGGAGTCGAGCACGATATCTGTTAGTCGCTTAGGAAACAGGCCATACATTACCTGGCCTGTACTGTGGCCGACGACTTGGGCCATTACTTCTCCATCTCGTTCGATACGGTCAGCAACATCATTGGCATATTTAAGTTTATAGTCGTCGGTCACCTCAGAACCGAAAATTTCATTCAGGCGCTCGATGATCTCGGCCAGGCGCTGCTTCTCGGGATCATGGGGCTTGCCTGAGCCCACCTCGCTGACCGGCGTGAGGCCGTAATCGCCCTCGGCTTCTTCCAGGCGCAGGCGCTTCTCCTCACGCTTGGTCAGGCGGTAATGGGTCAGCTCCAACTCGCTGACGTCGATGATCTCCTCCTCCAGCAGGCGGTCGGTGCGCAGCAGCGGATGGAGATGGCGGGCAAAGACGCACAGCTGCTCCAGCTCGGGGTCATCGAAGGTGACGATCTGGCTGAGGAACTCGTAGGTGCGCACGAAGCTCTGCAGGTTCTTGCGGAACAGGTCGAGCTCGTCGCGGGTGGTGCCGGCCTCCTTGAGCTCCTGCTCGGCACGCTTCAACCCCTTGTCGTCGCCATTCTGTTCGGCGGCCTGGCGGGCCTCCTTCCAGACCTGGAGCTGCTCCAGGGCCAGCTGGTAGCGCTGCTTGAAGCGGTCCTGGGCGGGACGGCAGTGGTAGCTGAGGCTGGAGGCCGGGGCCTTGGGATCGAAGAAGGCCTTGGCGAAGGCCGCCACCTCCGGCCAGTGGTAGATGCCGCTGGCGTCCAGGCCGCGCTGCAGGTCGTAGACGACATTGGGGTCGGAGACATCGGCCAGCTCGGCCTTGCGGTAGTAGGGCGCGAAGGCGTCGAGGATCGCCTGCTCGTCGTTGTAGAAGTCGAGGATGAAGGTCTGCTTGCCGGGGAACAGCCGGTTGAGCCGCGAGAGGGTCTGCACGCAGTCCACATCACGCAGCTTCTTGTCGACGTACATGGCGCAGAGCTTGGGCTGGTCGAAGCCGGTCTGGAACTTGTTGGCGGCGATCATCACGTTGTAGTCGTCGGTGTCGAACGCCTCGGCCAGATCGCGGCCCTTGAGCCCGGGGTTGAGCAACTGGCTGGTCTCGGTGACCTCCTCGGGGATCTCCTCATCGGGCGGCACGCTGCCGGAGAAGGCCACCATGGGGTGAACATCGGCGTAGCCCTGCGCCTCGATGTACCGCCGCATGGCCAGCTGGTAGCGCACCGCCTCCTGGCGGCTGGCGGTGACCACCATGGCCTTGGCCTGGCCGTCGAGCAGATGACGGACGTTGTCGCGGTAGTGCTCGACGATCACCTCCACCCGCTGGGCGATGTTGTAGGGGTGCAGCCGCACCCACTTGGCCAGGGTCCGCGAGGCCTTCTTGGAGTCCACCTCCTGGTCTTCGCCCTCGGGGTGGGCGAGCTTCCAGGCGGTGCCGTAGGTGACGTAATTGCGCAGCACATCGAGGATGAAACCCTCCTCGATGGCCTGGCGCATGGAGTAGAGATGGAACGGCTCGGGCTTGTTGTCCCGGCTTGCGGGCTGCTCCGGATCCGGCGGGCGGCCGAACAGCTCCAGGGTCTTGGCCTTGGGCGTGGCGGTGAAGGCGTAGTAGCTGATGCGCTCGCTGGGGCGCCGTGAGGCCACGGCGGCGTCCAGCATGGCCTCGGCGCTGATCTCGTCGCTATCGTCCTCTGAGGCCTCTCCGGCAGCCGCCAGCAGGGCCTTGAGCTTGCTGGCCGAGCTGCCGGTCTGGGAGGAGTGGGCCTCGTCGGCGATCACCGCGTAGTGGCCTTCGGCCAGCTGGGGGCGCTTGTCCAGGGCGTCGAACAGCGCCGGGAAGGTCTGGATGGTGACGATGATGATGCGGGTATTGCTGGCCAGGGCCTCGGCGAGCTGCTCCGACTTGCTCTGGCTGCCGATATCGCGGGTGATGGGCCGCACCACGCCGTGGGCGTGCTCGAACTGGTAGATGGTCTCCTGCAGCTGGCTGTCGAGCACCGTGCGGTCGGTGACCACGATCACCGAGTTGAACAGCTTGGTGCCGTCCTCGGCGTAGAGGTTGGCCAGCTGATGGGCGCACCAGGCAATGGAGTTGGATTTGCCGGAACCGGCGCTGTGCTGCACCAGGTAGCGCCGCCCCGGCCCCTCGGCCAGGGTGGCCTGCACCAGGCGGTTGACCACCTCCCACTGGTGATAGCGCGGGAAGATCAGCGTCTCCTTGGTGGTGCGACGGCCATGGAAGTCCTCGGTGGTCGTCTTCTCCAGGTGCAGGAAGCGGCCGAGGACCTTCAGCCAGGCGTCCGGGGCGAACACCTCTTCCCACAGGTAGGCGGTGGCGTAGCTGGCCTTGTCCGGTGCGGGCGGGTTGCCGGCGCCACCCTCCTCCGTGCCGCGGTTGAAGGGCAGGAAGTAGGTGTCCTTGCCAGCCAGCTTGGTGGTCATCGCCACCTCGGTCTGGCTCACCGCGAAGTGCACCAGTGCGCCGCGCTTGAAGGTCAACAGTGGCTCGGACTTGCGGGTGACGGGATCCTTGATCGGGCGGTCCTGGCGATACTGGCGCTTGGCGTTCTCCACCGTCTGCTTGAACTGGCTCTTCAGTTCCAGGGTCGCGGTGGGGATGCCGTTGACGAACAGCACCAGGTCGAGGCGGGGATTGTAGCTCTCGCCGCCCTGGCCCTTCTCGCGGGCATGGGGCGAGTAGGAAACCTCCGGTACCACCCGCAGGCGGTTGGCGCGATAGCGGGCCAGCGAGTCCGGGTTCATGCCGTGGTCGGGCTGGAAGCTGCACAGGTCGAACTTCACGCCCGGCACCTTGAAGCCGTGGCGCAGCACCTCCAGGGTGCCAGCGCGCTCCAGCTCGCGGACCACCTTCTGCACGAAAACCTGCTCCGGCGCCTGGGGATTGGCCTTGCAGAACTTCTCCCAGCGCTCGGGCCAAGCCTCGCGCACGTAGCCGAGCAGGTCCTCGGTGTAGAGCGCCGCGGCGCGGTCATAGCCGTCGGCCGTACCGGCCTTCCAGCCATGGGCCGTCATGGCCTCGATGATGTCCTGCTGGAAGCGGGCTTCCCTGCTGTCCGCCATATGATCCCCTGCGAATCAGTCTTTATTTTCCCTAGCCTACCCCGGCCTAGCAGGCGATACAAAAAGTAACCCCCCAAGGTGCGCTTCCATGAGAGGCGTGGGGGGTGTTGTTAACCGGGTGAACCGCTTTGGTTGCCATGATCGGCCTGACTGCCTATCATATGACTATGGATTGGGAATGCCCGATCGGCAAGGGGCCTCGGCGAATGCGTCGGGGCCTTTTGCTATCAGGGGTATACCTTCAACCCCCAGCCCCGAACCTGGCCGGTGCGGCTGCGCCGGAATTTGGCTTCTAGGATCTCGAAAGCGCGATTTGGTTGGTCCGGGTTCAGCAGGTGGCGACCTATGGGGCGTGCCACCATGTCGGCCAGCTGCAGGCCCGCCGAATTCACTTTCTTGCTGGCCATGACGATGTCCAAGGTATCTTCCAGTCCTTCCATCCGAGATCGGTCCTTGATACGGCGGAATTCTAGCTCAAGAGCCTGATCTTCTTGCAGCCCTCTCTGCTCAAATACAACATGAGTTAGCTGCCCGCGCTGCCCACGGCTTTTCAGCTCCATGAACACCCGCTCCAACCCAAATTCCATTGCAACATGATAAGGATTTCCATCCACCCCATGCCTCTTTGAAAAGGCTTCTTTCATTATACAGCTGGCCACCAAGGTAAACGGAGAGCTCTCTATAATAGCCGAAAGATCATTCATAAAATGATGCCTGACATTCGAATTAAGCAAGATATCAAATGGCTTTCTTGCCTTGCGTATCTCAGCCTCATGGAGAACGATCATGTCATGACCAAAATAACGAAACTTCAGCTCCTGCACCTTGGGCACAACTTGGGTGAGATAGTCTTGCTTATGAATAATGCAAAAGGCAAGCACGAACACTGGAAAATCAGGGTTGATGTTCCTTAGACCATGATCCCCGCTTTCATCCACATAGACAATATACTCTCCAAAATCACCCATCCCTGCGCTCCCGCCCTTCTTATTCGCTTACTTCGTTTACCGCAATACTGACTTGCTGATCCTGCCACTCACTGTAAGTCTGACCACTTCCCTCGACCTTCCAGTCCTTACGACCGTTTGCCGCTCGACCTGCTACCATGGCCGCAGCCGGACTGGGGCTGCCAAAGGCGTAGTCCGTGGCAAAGCGACGATTCCCGTCCCCGTTGTCGACAAGAATGTCCTCATCACAGAGTTGCTTGAACAGGGTTCGGTAGTTGTGCTTGTGATCCGTCCACTCGAATCGCGCCTGGGAGCCTTCCAGCACGACGAACTCGCCATCGACTTCTTGCGCAAGGGCAGTGATGTTGTCTCGCTTGATTTCCATGCGAAAACGGGGCGCCGTGCTGAGACTGGCTTTCACACTCGCCTTCTCAGGCTGGCTCGGCCGGTGTGTCTCTCTCAAGAAACCGAAGCCCAGCACGGGCAATACCGTGCGGATCTGCTCGACGAAGAACGCCATATCGGCGCGGTCAGACTCGGGCAGGTTGATGTACTCGTGGGCGGTGCCGTTGATCAGCTTGCAGCGGCCGACATGGCCGGCGTTCTGGATCAGCAGGCTCTCCAGGTACTTCACGTGGGCCTTGGTGAGATTCTGGTCCTTGCTGGTGACCAGGCAGACCTTCTCCCAGAAGTCCTTGCCGCCCTTGTCCTCCGGACGATTATGTTGCTTGAGGCGGGTGCTGACGTCGTCGCTCTCGCCGATATAGACCAGCGGGCGCAGGCTGTTGTCAGGGTCCGGGCCGACCAGGAAGTAGATCCCGGTACGCCCGCACTCAGGGCGCTGGACCAGCTCGCTGAGCTTGCTGCGTGGCCCGGTGAGCACGTGGCCGGTCCAGTTCATGATCTCGGCGGTCAGCAAGCCATTGGGGGTACCGTCCACCAGAAAGAGCCGGATGCTGCGGCCTTGCGTCATACCATCTCCGTTTGTGTGCTGTCAGCGGTGACCGATGAGCCTGCAGGCGGCTGCCAGCCACGCACGTCGATCTTGCCGGTGACGGCGGCGGAAATCAGCGCAGAACGGCGTTCACTGAGAAGTTTAAGTGCCTCTTCGCTTGCCTGAACAAGCTGATTTATGTCACCAAGTTCCTTGGAAACATAATCAGCAATCTCCTGTTGCTCAGTGGCAGGCGGGAGAGGTAGTAGCCAGCTTCTAATATGAGATTGAGACACTTTGGCCATTGACATGCTTGATCCACGAGCATCAGCTGCTATTTGTGAGCGTCCAAAGTCGCTTATTAGAAACCAGCAGACGAATCTGGTTTTGGCCGATTCTCTGAGGGTTAAGCGATAAACTAGGTCAGATAGTATCAAGCGAGATTGGTGTCGTTTTTTTGCAATACAGGCGTCACCAACCAGCTCTGGTGTATTAGCGCGTGTAACCAAAAGATCGCCATTTTTAATCTCTAGAGAAGGGTCAGGGTCAGCCCCAGGAAGGAGAGCTTTATTTTCGTCTTCCTTAAAGCTGCCTTTTTTAATTGAGCTTAGTTTAACCACCCCCCACTCATTAGGCGCGGCAGGAGTGTTTGAGGCATTTGGACTCCAGCCTTGCTCAATCGCTTCAAGGGTACGAGATAAAGGCAGGATCTTCCAATGCGCTGGCACTTCCCCCAGCCACTCCATCCCGGAGTCCGTCATCGGCACATCGGGATCCAGCCCCTTGGTCACGGCATGGGAAATCACAGCCTGGCGCTTCTCCTCGAGGAGTTCGATCAGTCGCTGCTGCTCTTCCACCAAGGCGTCGATGCGGGCGGTTTCGTGGTCTAGGAAGGCAGAGAGCTGGGCTTGCTCGGTAGTTCCTGGCATCGGGACCTTAATGTTTTTCAAGTCACCCCAACCAATGGAAGATCGATGCGCCAGAATTCCTTGACCGAAAGACTGGGCCAGTTTCTGGAATTCTTTGTTCTCAAATATTCTTAGCGCATAACGTGGAAGAACCTTCTCCTCCACAGGTCGCAGGACAATATAAACAGGACTACACACCCCCTTGAGTCCAGAAAGGCCATACGAACCAATACCATAGTTCATACTATTGATGACTAGGTCACCAATATCTACTTTTTTGCATTTTGAGAGGTCGTCTGGCTTTTTATTTCCGACATCACCTTTTTCTGCATATGGGATAACACCAACATTAGACATTAGCGATAAATAATTTTCCTCATCACCACTAGCGTTCTTTGAAGTCCTTTCTTCAACGAAAGCTCTTACTGGCGTCACCTCCCAATGCGCCGGCACCTCGCCCAACCACTCGACGCCGGAGTCCTTGTATTCGGGGTATTTCGGGAAGCTCATGCCCTCACTCCTTCCCTTGCATTTGCCATCAACTCTCGATGGGAGGATTCGACAAGCCAACCACCGGACACAAAAAACCCGCCAAAGTGTGCTTCAGGGAGAGGCATGGCGGGTGTGTCGACCACCATGCTGGAGTGACGTAGACTGACCGTCAACACCCGCCCTAAATGGCTATAGCTCCTCATGCCGACAGCTCCTCGATCATCTGCTTGATCCGATCTGTGCAGGCCTTGAGGTCGGCGTCGATCTCCTCCAGCGGGCGCGGCGGCGTGAACTGGTAGAAGTGCCGGTTGAAGGGGATCTCGAAGCCCACGATACCGATACGACCATCCAGCGGGTCGCGCTTGTCCTCGTCAATCCAGGCGTCGGGGACGTGGGGCTTCACCTCGCGCTCGAAGTAGTCGAACACCGACTCGTCCAGCGGCACGTTCTCGTTATCGCGCAGGCCGGTGTCGGGCTCGGGATTGCCCTTCTTGTCCAGGCAGATGTCCGCCTCGGGGTCGCGCTCGGAGAGGGCGTTGAGAATGGCCTTCTGCACCGGGGCGCCGACCTTCAGCCCTGCCGCCTTGATCGCGGCCTTTAGCGCCTTGGTGAAGGCGTCGCGGTTGGTCCAGAGCTGCTCCGGGTCCAGAGTGGCGCAGGCGGCCTTGATTGCCTCGCGCTCGGCCTCCTCGAGCTTCTGGATGGGCTTCTCGTCATCGAGCTTGGCCAGGCGCTCTGGGCTGGCCTGGAAGTTGAGGCGCAGCGGGCGCTCCACGGTGATGCGGCGGTAGCCGAAGGCCTCCACCGGGAAGCGCTTGCTCTCCTCGCTCTCCTGGAAGGCGCCGTAGAGGCGCACGATCTCCTCGATGTCGCGGTCGGCGACGAACTGGCGCTTGCTGCCCAGCGACTTGCGCATCTTGGAGGCACGGCCGGTGGCGTTGATCAGCTGCACCTGGCCGCGGCGCTCGGCGGGCTTGTGGTTGGAGAGGATCCACACGTAAGTGGCGATGCCGGTGTTGTAGAACAGGTCGGTGGGCAGGCCGACGATGGCCTCCACCAGGTCGTGCTGCAGCAGGTAGCGGCGGATCTCCGACTCGCCGCTGCCGGCGCCGCCGGTAAACAGCGGCGAGCCGTTGAGGATGATGCCGATGCGCGAGCCGCCGTCCTGGCGGGAGCGCATCTTGCTCACCAGGTGCATCAGGAACAGCAGCGAGCCGTCGGAGACCCGCGGCAGGCCGGGGCCGAAGCGGCCCTCGTAGCCCTTCTGCTTGTGCTCGTCGGTGATCGGCTTCTGGACCTTCTTCCACTCCACCCCGAACGGCGGATTGGAGAGCATGAAGTCGAAGCGCTCGGCGGGGAGCTGGTCGTCGGAGAGGGTGTTGCCGAGCTTCACCTGGTCCACGCCCTGGCCCTTGATCAGCATGTCGGCCTTGCAGATGGCATAGGACTCGGGGTTGAGCTCCTGGCCGTGCAGCGAGACGGTGACGTCGCGGCTGACCTGTTGGATGTACTCGTCACTCTCGGAGAGGAAGCCGCCGGTGCCCGCGGTGGGGTCGTAGACGGTGACGATGCCGTGGGGGCGCAGCTTGTCGTCCTGGCCGGTGAGCACCAGCGAGGTGGTCAGGTGGACGATGTCGCGCGGGGTGAAGTGCTCCCCCGCCGTCTCGTTGGAGCTCTCGGCGAACTTGCGGATCAGCTCCTCGAACACCAGGCCCATGCCGTAATTGGTCAGCCGCTGCGGGCTCATGTCGATGGCGGCGAAGCGCTGCACCACCTGGTAGAGCAGGTTGCTGGCCCCGAGCTGCTGGACGAAGCCCTCGAACTCGAAGTGCTCGAAGATCTCCCGGGCGTCCTGGCTGAACGACTGCACGTAGCTCATCAGGTCGTCGGCGGTCTGGGTGTCGGAGAGCGTGCCCAGGGTCAGCGGCGAGGCGTTAAAGAAGGGCTGCTCCACCGCACGTAGCAGCAGCTTCTCGCGCACCGCCTCGGGCTTGGCCTGGTGGGTCTGGGCTTCGCGGAGCACCTCGGCCTTGGTCGGCTCCAGCACGCACTCCAGGCGCCGCAGCAGGGTGAAGGGCAGGATGATGCGGCCGTACTGGGACTGCTTGAAATCGCCGCGCAGCAGATCCGCCACGGACCAGATGAAGGCCGCCAGCTGAGAGTGACTCTCCGTGTTCACGATGCTTCCCCGCGTTCTTGGTACTGATGGTGATGGATGGCGCCCATCATACACAGCGAGGGAGCGGCCACGAAGGGCGTAGAACGCGCCGGGTCAGTGCTCTCCCTGCGGCGGCTCGTCGGTGAGCTGGCGATAGGGTGAATCTGGCGCGTCTTCCCCTATCAGCACGGGCCTGCCATCCCGCCATACCACGGCGTAGTGGCCAAGACGACGCTTGCGTTCGAGGGTCTCGGTAGCGGTAGCACGCAGGCAGTCCAGCAGTTCCTGGGTATCCGGGGAAAGCTGAGTCATGGACTCACCTCCTTGATCAGTACTTCAAACAACGAATGGTTTAAAACCATTCGACTAGCCCCTTGCTGCTCGAATACGGGTTCAGGTGTATCCCCGTCATTCATGAAACAGCGCGTCCGACTGACAAGCGGCGCATATAAATTCAGTAAATTATGTAGGCTTCGTGGGAAACCCCATTAGGACCGGCAACGATCCAGCAAGTAGCTGCATGTTCTTTAAGGGTCATCACCATGTCCTTGTGACACCTGCCCTCACAGGTGCCTTGATCGCTGACTCCTGACGAATGCTAGGTCATGGAAGAACAATGATGCAGCGATCTATCGATTGCCATGAGTGGTGGGCCCAGCTGGACTCGAACCAGCGACCAAGGGATTATGAGTCCCCTGCTCTAACCAACTGAGCTATAGGCCCTTTCAGAGGAAGGTGCGCCGAGGCGCCGCAGTATGATAGCGAATGGCGACGGTCGAGGCCATAGCCGGCGAGCCATTCCGGGGCGATCCACCCGGGCAGGGCACTTCCGTCCGCCGGTGCGGTCTCCCTTAGGTCCATGCCTTGCGGAGCCCGACCGGTGACCCTGCGCCTCCTTTTCCTCAACGCCTTGCTTGCCGCCCTGCTGCTCGCCCCGCCGGCCCTAACCGGCTGGGAGCTGGACCCGGAGCGCTCGCGGGTGTCGGTCAGGGTGGTGGAGGAACGCCTGGAGCGCCTCGCCGTGGGCGAGTCGCTGGTGGAGACGCTGCGGCTGCGGGTGCAGTCCGGCAACAAGATGCGGGAGGAGCCGCTGGCGGTGCGCTTCACCAAGGAGGCCACGGGCCGGGTGAGGATCGCCAACGCCGAGCGGGTGGCACTCGACGGTCAGGCGCTGATGGCCGACCCCACCCTGCGTTCGGTGCTCCTGCTGCTCGGCTACGAGCGGATCGGCGACGAGGTGCCGGTCAGCCTCGACGCCCTGCTGATCCGCCGCTGATGGGGCCAGGCCTGCACGGCGCGGCCGCTTGCTACACTTCAATGGTGCGAACACTCCGACCGCGGGGCACCTGGCTCAACACAGGGAGTCCAGAGATGAGGCTGGGACCCTACGCCTGGCCGGAAGGAGGACTCCTGATGAACCCAGTGAATGAGAGTATCCAGCGACACTACACGACCCCCAGGCTCGACGATCACATCCTCGCGGCACTCGAAAAGACGGGTAAGGACATCACCCGCCTGATCCCCGAAGACCTGGCCCCAGTCGACGAATTCCATATCCGCGGGCGTGAAGCCACGCTCGAGTTGGCCAATGCGGCGGGGCTGGATGCCACGCAGTCCGTGCTCGATGTGGGCAGCGGCCTGGGCGGCACCTCGCGCTGCCTGGCGGAACGGTTCGGGTGCCGCGTCCTTGGCATCGACCTCACTGATGAATACTGCCGAGTGGCCGAGGAACTCACCAAGCGAACCGGGCTATCGGAACGGGTCGGCTACCGTCAGGGGGATGCGCTGGACCTGCCCTTTGCCGATGCCAGCTTCGATGTGGTGTGGTCCGAGCACGCAGCGATGAATATTCCTGACAAGGCTCGCCTCTACAGCGAAATGTTCCGGGTACTCAAGCCCGGCGGCACCCTGGCGCTCCATGACATCCTGATGGGTTCCTCGGCGTCGGTCGTGTATCCGGTTCCTTGGGCGCGCACCCCTGATATCAGCTTTCTGGTGGCCCCCGATGAGTTGCGTCGGATTCTCGACGAAGCCGGTTTCCGGATCACCGACTGGTCAGACACCACGGAGGCCGCACTGGCCTGGTTTACCGCACTCGCGGAAAAGTTGCGCCAGCAAGGCCCCCCGCCACTCGGCTACCATCTGCTGATGGGAGCGGACTTCCCGGCCATGGTTCAGAACCAGCGGCAGAATCTCGAGGAGGGGCGGATCGCCCTGATCCAGGTCATCGCGACGAAGGAGTAGCGACTCCACGGCCGACGAGCCGATCTCGGCGCCCTGCCGATCCGCCACTGACAGGCGCGATCCGCAGGGCTCTCCCCCGTGGCCAGGGATTATGAGTCCCCTGCCGCAGGCTGCCCGCCCGCCGCCGACCACCTCGTGCGGGAGATATGCGGCCTCAGCCCAGCGCCGTGCCTTCCACCAGCGCCCCGGTCTGCACCCGCCACTGGGCGGCGTAGCGGCCGTCGGCCTCGAGCAGCGTCTCGTGGGTGCCGCGCTCCGCCACCCGGCCCCCCTCGATCACCACGATCTCGTCGGCATGCACGATGGTGGAGAGGCGGTGGGCGATCATGATCACGGTGCGGCCGTGGCCGATCTTGCGCAGCGAGCGCTGGATGGCGGCCTCGGTCTCGTTGTCCACGGCGCTGGTGGCCTCGTCGAGCACCAGGATCGGCGGGTCCTTGAGCAGCGCCCGGGCCAGCGAGAGGCGCTGGCGCTGGCCGCCGGAGAGGCGCACGCCGCGCTCGCCCACCGGGGTGTCGAGCCCCCGGGGCAGCGCCTGGATGAATTCCCAGGCTTCCGCCGTCCTGGCGGCCTCCACCACCTCCGCCTCACTCGCCTCCGGCCTGCCGTAGGCGATGTTGTCGCGCACCGAGCCCTCGAACAGGTAGACGTCCTGGCTGACCAGGCCGATCGCGCCGCGCAGCGAGGCGAGGCTCACGCTATCGATGGGCTGGCCGTCGATGCACACCCGCCCGGCGCTGGGGTCGTAGAAGCGCAGCAGCAGCTTGACCAGGGTCGACTTGCCGGAGCCGGTGGCGCCCACCAGGGCCAGGGTATTCCCGGCGGGCACGTGCAGGCTCACGCCCGCCACGCCCACCTCGCTCGCCGCATAGCGGAAGCTCACCGATTCGAAGCTCACCTCGCCGCGCACCGGGGCGGCGAGCGGCGTGTCGTGGTTGTCGCGCACGGTGATCGGCTCCGCCAGCAGGTCGAGGATACGCCGGGTACTGGCCATGGCGCGCTCGAAGAGGTCGATCACCTCGGCGAGCCCCGTCAGCGGCCAGAGCAGCCGCTGGGTGAGGAACACCAGCACCCCGTAGGCACCGACGTTGAGCTCGCCGCGCAGGGCGAGCATGCCGCCCACGGTGAAGGTGGCCAGGAAGCCGGCGAGGATCGCCATGCGGATCACCGGGATGAAGGCCGAACTCACCTGGATGGCCCGGCGGTTGGCCTCCACGTAGGCCTCGCTGACCTGGCGCAGCCGCTCGGCCTCGCGGGCCTCGCTGGTGAAGCTCTTGATGGTGGCGATGCCGGCCAGGTTGTTGGCCAGCCGGCTGGCCAGGTCGCCCACCTTCTCGCGCACGTCGGCGTAGAGCGGGCCGGCCTTGCGCTGGAAGTAGAAGGCGCCCCAGATGATCAGCGGGATGGGCGTGAAGGCGAGCAGCGCGATCAGCGGCGAGATGACGAAGAACACCGCGCCCACCGCCACCACGGTGACGCCCACCTGTATCAGGGCGTTGGCGCCGCCGTCGAGGAAGCGCTCGAGCTGGTTGACGTCGTCGTTCATGGTGGCCACCAGCTGCCCCGAGCTCTTCGACTCGAAGTAGGCCATGTCGAGGCGCTGGGCGTGCTCGTAGGTGTCCAGGCGCAGGTCGGCCTGCAGCCGCTGGGCGAGGTTGCGCCACAGGATCTGGTAGAGGTACTCGAACAGCGACTCCCCCGCCCAGATGAAGAAGGTCAACACCGCCAGGATCATGATCTGCTCCTGGGCCGACTCGAAGCCGACCCGGGCGACGAAGCTCTCTTCCTGGTTGACCACCACGTCGATGGCCACGCCGATGAGGATCTCCGGGGCGATGTCGAAGAGCTTGTTGATGATCGAGCAGGCGCTGGCGGCGATGATGCGCCGCCGATAGCCGCGGGCGTAGCGCAGCAGGCGCACCAGCGCCTGGAAGCTGTTGTGGGAAGCGTTGGACGTCATGGGGATTCCTTGTCTCTGGCCCGCGCAGCATACCCGACTCGCGCCCTGCCCCTCCATGGCTCCCGGGACGAAGCCTGAGGCATTACGGGTGGCGGCACCGCTCGGGGCCGATCCGGCGGCCCCCGCAACGGCCCGCGGCCAGGCTAAGGCGTTGGGGGCAGCCGGCGCAGGTCGGTAAGCAGCGGCGCACCGGTGGCCGGGTCGTGGAGCAGGGTGCAGGCCACTCCGTAGAGCTCGCGCACCAGCGCCTCGGTGACCACCTCGGCCGGCGCGCCCTGGGCGACGATGCCGCCGTCGCGCATGGCCACCAGGTGGTCGGCGTAGGGGCCACCGGTACGCAGCGGCCTCTGCGGTGGCGGGTTACTGCCGGGGCTCAGGCCCCCTTGCGCATGGCGTCCAGGCTCCAGGGGCCGGGGCCGGCGAACACCAGATAGAGGAACACGAAGCAGTAGAGGATGGCGGCGTCGCCGCCGTTGTTGACGGGGTAGAGGCTCTGCGGGGCGTGGGCGAGCCAGTAGGCGAAAGCCATGGTGCCCGAGGCCAGGAAGGCCGCGGCCCGGGTCTGGAAGCCGATCAGCAGCAGTATCCCGCAGATGAGCTCGATGACCCCGGCCATCCCCGACATCGAGAACAGCTCCACGACCCGGTCGGAGGGCGGGAAGCCGAGATGCTTCTGGGTACCGTGCAGCATGAAGATGAAGCCCGAGACGATGCGCAGCACGCTGAGCAGGCGTGGCGCCCATTCCTTCTGGAGTGCCTGGGTGTCCATGGAAGATCTCCTTATCGGGGGACGGTAGAAGGAAGGGTGGCCCGATCCGCGGACCAGGGCAAGGCCGACGAGGCAGGTGCGGCACCGTCACCATGAACAAGACTCGCCCGCCATGCCAATCGGCTGATCCCCACCGAGGCGGGGCTGCTGTTCCACGCCTACTGTCGCGAGATGCTGGCCCTGGCCGACCGCAGCCGCGAGGCCCTGACCGAGCTCGCCGAGGAGATCAGCGGCCGCATCACCCTGGAGGTGCACTGCGCCCTGGCGCGCCACGGCACCCCCCGGCACCCGCATGAGCTGGCTCGCCGTGCCTGGATCGACCTGCTGGACACCGCCCGGGAGGGGCTGACGCCGCGCCGCATCGGCACCCTGCTCGACTTCCTACGCCAGGCGGTCCCCGCAGCGTGGCAGCCACACGCCACGGTGGCCTGAGCCCGCCCCCTTGCCAGGCATCACGCCGATTCACGACAATACCCCGTCTTGCCTGCCAAGGATGACCCTATGTTCGCCGAACTCTTCGCCGTGATGGCGCCGGTGCTGGCCGGCGCCGGCCTGGGCTTCACCTGGGTCCGTTCGGGCCAGCCCTATCCGGTGGAGTTCGTCACCCGCCTGGTCTTCAACATCGGCACGCCGGCCCTGGTGATCGCCTCGCTCTCCGGCGCCGAGATCGACGCCGGCAGCTTCGGTCGCACCATGCTGGCCACCGCCCTGGTGCTCACCCTGATGGCCGGCCTGGCCTTCCTGCTGGCCCGGCTGCTCAGGCGCGACTGGCGGGTGCTGCTGGCCCCCACCATGTACCCCAACACCGGCAACATGGGCCTGCCGGTGGTGCTCTACGCCTTTGGCAACGCCGGCTTCGTCTACGGCATCACGGTGATGGTGACCGTGTCGCTGTTCCAGTTCACGGTGGGCTCGGTGATGGCCAGCCGCAGCGGCCGACCGCTGCGCACCCTGCTGCGCACGCCCACCGTCTACGCCATCCTGATCGCCCTGGGCCTGCTGCTCACCGACACCGAGCTGCCGCTGTGGCTGGCCAACAGCGTCGACCTGATCTCCGGCTTCACGGTGCCGCTGATGCTGATCACCCTGGGGGTGTCGCTGGCCAGCATCAAGGTCAAGAACCTGCGCTCGGGCATCGGCTTCAGCCTGCTGCGCATCCCGGTGGCCGCCGGCGTGGCCTGGGGCATCGGCTACCTGCTGGGGCTGCCGCCACTGGGCCACGGCATCCTGGTGCTGCAGATGAGCATGCCGGTGGCGGTGTTCAACTACCTGTTCGCCCAGAAGGCCCGCCGCGAACCGGAATACGTGGCCAGCCTGGTGTTCTGCTCGACCCTGCTGTCGCTGTTCTACCTGCCGCTGCTGCTCGCCTGGCAGATGTGAACGGGGAACCCCTCGGCGCCGAGCCGGTCGCTATGCAGGTGTAGATGGCGCCCGCTGGCGGGCGCCGCCCATGTTCATGGAGGGGACGACGCATGCGCACCATTGCCCGGCGATTCACCACCCTGCTGCTGGCCGGCGGCCTGGCCACCGGCCAGGCATCGGCCGCCGAGACGCTCGTCGAGCGGCTCACCACCGACCACCACGACCTGCGCCTCGAGCGCCTCGCCTCGGGGCTCGAGCACCCCTGGTCGCTGGCCCGGCTGCCCGACGGCGACTTCCTGGTCAGCGAGCGCCCGGGCCGCCTGGCGCGGGTCACCCCGGACGGCGAGGTCACCCGCCTCTCCGGCGTGCCCGAGGTCCGCACCAGCGGCCAGGGCGGGCTGCTGGACCTGGCCCTGCATCCCGACTTCGGCGAGGACGGGGGCGAGCACGACTGGCTCTACTTCACCTGGAGCCAGCCCGGCGAGGGCGGCGGCGCCTCCACCCTCTCCCGCGCCCGGCTCGACGGCGACGCCCTCGTCGATGTCGAGACCCTGTTCGTCCAGGACCGCTTCACCGGCCCCTCCCACCACTACGGCTCGCGGCTGGCCTGGCTGCCCGATGGCACCCTGCTGATGACCATCGGCGACCGCGGCGACTCGGATCGCGCCCAGGACGGCGGCACCCACGCCGGCAGCGTGCTGCGCCTGACCGAGGAGGGCCGCGTGCCCGACGACAACCCCTTCGTCGACGACGACGCGGTGCTCGACGAGCTGTTCACCATGGGCAACCGCAACCCCCAGGGGCTCACCGTGGCGGCGGACGGCACCGCCTGGTCCACCGAACACGGCCCGCGCACCGGCGACGAGCTCAACCGCCTCGAGGCCGGCGTCAACTACGGCTGGCCCGAGGTCAGCCGCGGCAACGACTACACGACCAATGAGCCCATCGGCCGCGACAGCGCGCCGGGCATGCGCGACCCGCTGCACGTCTTCGCGGGCCGCTTCGCGCCCTCGGGGCTTGCCGAGGTCGACGGCGACGCCTTCCCCGCCTGGGAAGGCGACCTGCTGGCCGGCGGCCTGGCCAGCGAGAAGCTGGTGCGCCTGGCCCTGGAGGGCGACCGGGTCGTGGAGCACGAGCTGATCCTCGAGGGCCAGATCGGCCGCATCCGCGACGTGCGCCAGGGCCGCGACGGCGCCCTCTACCTGCTCAGCGACCACGACGACGGCGGCCTCTTCCGGCTGGTGCCGGCCGACTGATCCCCGGGGCGACGCCCCCAGACCCCGACCCACCGTCCCGCCTCCCCTGCCGGGGGCGGGCGCCCTGACGGAAGCCGCGATGCGACTGCGCAACCTGATCATCCTCACGGTCATCGTGCCGCTGTTCCTGGTGCTGGTGGTGTTCAGCCTGGTGGCGATCACCTCCCTGGAGGATAACGTGCGCTCCAAGCTGGAGACCGAGGTGCAGATCATCACCCGCACCGTCGGCACCTCCCTGGGCTACGCGGTGGCCCGCGACTCCCCCGAGTCGCTGGAGGCCTCGCTGCAGTCGGCCTTCTCCTTCCACCGCATCTACGGCGCCTACGTCTTCGACCGCCACGGCGAGGAGATCTATGGCCTGGGGCTCGGCGAGGCGCTGTTCTCGCCGGAGGACATCCGCGAGGTGGTGGCCGAAGGCGAGCTCAGGGCCGACTACCGGGAGCACGACGACTGGAACTACTACTCGGCGCTGATGCCGCTGACCACCCCCGACGGCGAGGTGCGCGGCGTGCTGCAGGTCAACCGCCTCAACACCGGCATCGAGAACTACACCGGCTACATCAGCCTGGTGGCCGGCCTGGTCTTCGTGATCGGTGCGGCGGCCATCGTGCTGGGCATCTGGTGGGGGTTCCGGCGGCATATCGAGCGGCCGCTCAACCGCCTGCTCGAGGTGATGGCGCGGGTCGAGGCCGGCGACCGCAGCCAGCGCGCCGCGGTGCGCGGCCCCCAGGAGCATCGTCGCCTGGCCACCGCCCTCAACGGCATGCTCGATGCCATGGCCGAGAAGGACGCCGACATCGAGGCGCGCCGCCTCAACGAGATCGCCCTGGAGAAGCGGCTGCGCAAGTCGCGCAAGCTCGCCGAGCTGGGGGTGCTGGCCGCCGGGGTGGCCCACGAGATCGGCGCCCCGCTCACCGTGATCAATGGCCAGGCCCAGCGCCTGGCGCGCCGCGAAGCGATCGGCGACGACGAGCGCGCCCGCCTCAAGCGCATCCGCGACGAGGTGAACCGCATCGTCGAGATCGTGCGCCAGCTGATGGAGCTGGGCCGGCGCCACAGCGTCGAGAAGGAGTGGGTCGCCCTGGACGAGACCGTCGCCGCGGCCCGGGAACTGGTCGAGGAGGCCCTGGAGGAGGGCGGCATCCGCCTGGAGGTCGACCTCCCCGAGCCGCCGCCGCGCCTGCTGGCCAGCGGCCAGCAGCTCATCCAGGTGCTCACCAACCTGCTGCACAACGCCGCCCAGGCGGAGGGGGTCGAGCGCATCGGCCTGAGCGCCCGCGTCGCGGACGAGCGGCTGCGACTCTGGGTGGAGGACGACGGCGCCGGCATCGCCGAGGCCGACCGGAGCCGGGTCTTCGACCCCTTCTTCACCACCAAGCCGGTGGGCCAGGGCAGCGGCCTGGGGCTGTCCATGGTCCACCGCATCGTCAACGACCACGGCGGCACCATCGGGGTCTGCGACGGCGCCCTCGGCGGTGCCGCCTTCGAGATCGTCCTGCCACTGGACGACGGCCTGGACGCGGACGCCCCGACCACCCCCCACGAACCGCGAGGAAGCCAACCGTGACCCAAACGGACGCCCCCAGCCCCATCCTGATCGTCGAGGACGACCCGGCCATCCTCGAGCTGCTCGCCGAGGAGCTCGAGGAGGCCGGCTACGCCACCCTGGGTGTGGGCAGCGCCGAGGAGGCCATCGCCACCCTCAGCCACAGCCGGGTGGCGATGGTGATCAGCGACGTGCGCCTGCCCGGCATGAACGGCATGCAACTGCTGGAGCGGCTGCGCGACGAGGACGATCCGCTGGGTTTCATCGTCATCACCGCCTTCGGCACCATCGACCAGGCCGTGGAGGCGCTGAAGCTCGGCGCCGACGACTTCCTGACCAAGCCGCTGGACCTGGAGGCCGTCCGCGAGGCGGTCTATCGGGTGCTGGAGCACCGCCGCCTGGCCGAACGCTTCCGGCGCCACGCCCCGCCGCGCCACTTCCACGGCCTGATCGGCGAGAGCGAGGCGATGCAGGCGCTGTTCCACGACGCCGCCCGCCTGGCCAGCCGCGATGCGCCCCTGCTGGTGCTCGGCGAGAGCGGTACCGGCAAGGAGCTGCTGGCCCGGGCCGTGCATGCCGAGAGCCCGCGGGCCGATGGCCCCTTCGTGGCGATCAACTGCGCCAGCATCCCCGCCGAGCTGATGGAGAGCGAGTTCTTCGGCCATGTGAAGGGGGCCTTCACCGGGGCCAGCGATCACCGCCAGGGGCTGTTCCAGGCCGCCCGCGGCGGCAGCCTGTTCCTCGACGAGATCGGCGAGATGTCGCCGGACCTCCAGGCCAAGCTGCTGCGTGCCCTCCAGGAGAAGACCATCCGCCCGGTGGGGGCCGAGCGCGAGGAGCCGGTGGACGTGCGCATCATCGCCGCCACCCACCGCGACCTGGAACGGGCCATCGAGACCAGCGCCTTCCGCAGCGACCTCTTCTACCGCCTGGAGACCTTCTCGCTGCGCATACCGCCGCTGCGCGAGCGCGAGGGCGACCTGGAGCCGCTGATCACCGCCCTGATCGACAAGCATGCCGAGGCCCAGGGGGTCGACATCCGCGGCATCGAACCGGCCGCCCTGGAGGCGCTGCTCGCCTACCCCTACCCAGGCAACGTGCGCGAGCTGGAGAATGCCATCATGCGGGCGGTGACCCTGGCCGACGCCGGCGAGATCCGCCACGCCGACCTGCCCGAGCGACTCCGCGAGCAGGCCGCCGAACGGCGTCGCGACGGCGCCGCGGCGGGCGGCCTGGTCGCCGCGGCCCAGGGCCAGGCCTGGCCCAGCCTAGAGGAGGTGGAGCGGCGCTACATCCGCAAGGTGCTGGATGCCACCGGCGGCAACAAGCGTCGCACCGCGGACATCCTGGGCATCGCCCGGCGCACCCTCTACCGGCGGCTGGAAGAGGAGTGAGCGTCGGCGCCCGGCGGGCGGCATGAAAAGGCCCCCGCCGGGGCGGGGGCGAAGGGGCGTCGCGGGGACGCCTCGAGGGGAACATCATAAAGACCCTACCCGCCCGGCTCAGACCGGGCGGTGTGCGCTTACCAGGCCTCCTCCTGGTCGTCCTCGGCGGGCGCCTCCCAGTCTTCCTCACCTTGCGGGTCGGCCTGGGGCTCGCCTTGTGGCTCGGCCTGGGAATCGCCGCTGGGCATCGGGTCGGTGCCGCTGCCGAACCCGGGCTCGTCGGCCGGGCTACCCGGCTCGGGCGCCCCGGCCGGATCGTTCATGGCATCCTGGCCGCCCTGCCCGGCGGGGTCCGCCATGGGATCGTCGCCGCCCGGGGCCGCGGGATCGGCCATCGGGTCCTGGCCCTGCGACGCCGCGGGCTCCTCGGCCGGCTGGGTGCCGGCCGCCGGGTCCTGGGGTTCCTCGTGCATGTCGGCGAAGGCCAGCGGGCTGGCCAGCAGGCCGACGGCGACGCCGAGCACGCCGAGTTTCCTGAGCATTTCCTGTGACAGCATCATGCAGTCTCCTGTTGCAGCATCTTGCGGGGTATCGGTTCCCGGCCGCGTGGCTCGGGATGGGGCCGGCGGATCAGTAACCACCGCCCTGCTGGTCGTCCTGGTCATCCTGGTCGCCCAGCGTGGGTTCCTGGCTCTCCTGGCTCTCCGTGGGGTCACCCATGCCTTCGTCCTCCATGGCGGGATCCTGGCTCATGGCCGGATCTTCCTGCATGGTGGGCTCGCCCTCCATGGGCTCCTGGGCCGGCTCCTCGGTGGCAGGCTCCTCCATCGGCGGCATCTCCTCCTCGTCGCCGCAACCCGCCAGGGCCATGCCGGTCAGGGCCAGCGCCCCCAGGGTGGAGAGCCACCGGAGACGCCGGCGGTTCAGCGTCGCTGTCGCATGGGGCATTGGGTCTTCCTCCTTTGCGTGGTGCCTTTACTCGATGGGAAGCAGGTGGCATGCCAGCCGTCCAAAATCACGGCAAAACCCTTTAGTTTCAATTTTTTGCAAAGAATCCCAGGATCGTCCCCACGCCCCGGAAGGGGCCTCGCGGGTGGTCAGATCTGACACATGGGTCAGGCGTGCCCCCATGACGAATCTGAACGGTCGTTCAACAATCCGTAGGGTAGAGGGCCTTTCCCCTCCGTCAACGCTGCCGCATGTCAAGCTCGGCGGCAGCGACGCGACAGGCGACCCTTCGGGCGACTCCTGCGTCGAGCCAGGGGCTGACATAAGGCAGAGCCAATGCACGAGAACCACAACGTCAAGATACGGGTTCGCAACCTGAGCAAGGTCTTCGGCAACCAGCCGAAGAAGGCGATCGAACTGCGCGACCAGGGGCTGAAGCGCCCCGAGATCCTGGAGAAGACTGGCCAGACCCTGGGCCTCTCCAACATCGACTTCGATGTCTACGAGGGGGAGCTGCTGGTGATCATGGGGCTGTCCGGATCGGGCAAGTCGACTTTGATCCGCTGCCTGAACCGCTTGATCGAGCCCACCGCGGGCGAGATCATCATCGATGGCGAGAACATCCCCGAGCTGGGCGACAAGGCCCTGCTGGAGTGCCGGCGCCGCCACTTCTCCATGGTGTTCCAGAACTTCGCCCTCTTCCCCCATCGCACGGTGCAGCAGAACACCGAGTTCGGCCTCGAGGTGCGTGGCGTGGACAGGGCCGAGCGCACCGAGACCGCCCGCAAGGCCTGAGCGTTGAGGTGGAACCCTTGATTCCTCACCGAACGCCCCGCGAGGATAGTGGGTCGAGGAAACCCCGGACGTGATCGAGCAGTGGCTGCCGGATTTTTGATCGCGACCGCATAGCGTGACCCCGAGTCGCGCTGCAGACGGGGGAGCCACTTGGGGTGGCTCCCCCGCTCGCGTTCGGGAGCTTGCCGGCGTAGGCTAAGCGTGATTCGCCCGTTACGGCAGACGGCGATTCTCTCTAGTACAATCCAGGTACAAGAAAGGATGGAGCGTTGAATCGTCGTTCCGCGCCGGGGCGACTACCCTGAACAGTGCTTGCCTTTCGATAAAGGACTGACGCAGCCGATATCCACATTGATGACAGCAAGGGAGACGTCTCGTGGCTAATCAACCCCATGACGCACAACCCCAGGCGCCGGAAGGCTCCGAGGGCATACCGGCGCCGGAAGGGCCGGCCAACCTGATCGACACCGACTACGTGATCGGTCAGGACAACATCACCGCCTCCAAGTTCGGGATCAACTTCGACCTTCACGGCAAGGTCTTCGCGATCTCGTCCCTGGTGATCCTGTTCTTCGTGATCATCACCCTGGCGCTGCAGGACCAGGTCGAGCCCATCTTCAATGCCATGTTCAGTTTCCTGACCGGCAACCTGGCGTGGTTCTTCCTGCTGGCGGCCAATATCTTCGTGATCCTGTCCATCGTGCTGATCTTCACCCCCCTGGGGAAGGTGCGCATCGGCGGGGCCCATGCCAAGCCGGACTTCAGCTATATGGGCTGGTTCTCCATGCTGTTCGCCGCCGGCATGGGCATCGGCCTGATGTTCTACGGGGTGTCGGAGCCGATCACCCACTTCGATACCGCCATGGGCGGCATCAGCTCCGAGAATGGCGCGCGTACCGACTGGGCGCCGCTGGGAGCCGCCGGGGGCGATACCGCGGGCGCCATGGCCCTGGGGATGGCGGCCACCATCTTCCACTGGGGGCTGCACCCCTGGGGAATCTATGCCGTGGTGGCCCTGGCGCTGGCGTTGTTCTCCTATAACAAGGGGCTGCCGCTGACCATGCGCTCGATCTTCTACCCCATCCTCGGGGAGCGGGTCTGGGGCTGGCAGGGGCATGTCATCGATATCCTTGCCGTCTTCGCCACCCTGTTCGGCCTGGCCACCTCGCTGGGGCTGGGTGCCACCCAGGCCTCCGCCGGCCTCGGCTACCTGTTCGGCACCCCCGACACCAATGTCACCATGGTGTTGCTGATCATGGGCATCACCGCCGTGGCGCTGTGCTCGGTGGTCCTCGGCGTCGAAAAGGGCGTGCAGCGCCTGTCGCAGATCAACATGGTGCTGGCCGCCCTGCTGCTGCTGTTCGTGATCCTCGTGGGCCCGACCCTGATGATCATCACCGGCTTCTTCGAGAACCTGCTCTCGTACGCCGTGAACCTGCCGGCGCTGTCCAATCCCTTCGGCCGTGAGGACGCCAACTTCACCCAGGGCTGGACGGCCTTCTACTGGGCCTGGTGGATCGCCTGGTCGCCCTTCGTCGGCATGTTCATCGCCCGGGTCAGCCGCGGGCGCACGGTCCGCGAGTTCCTGGTCGCCGTATTGCTGGTGCCCTCCATCGTCTCGGTGCTGTGGATGACCTCCTTCGGCGGCACCGCCATCGACCAGGCCGTCAACCAGGGCTTCGAAGGCGTCCGGGAGGCGGCCCTCGAGTTGCAGCTCTTCCAGATGCTCGGCCAGCTGCCGCTGACGGCCATCACCTCCTTCGTGGCCATCGTGCTGGTGATGGTGTTCTTCATCACCTCCTCGGACTCCGGCTCGCTGGTGATCGACTCCATCACCGCCGGCGGCAAGGTGGATGCGCCCAAGCCTCAGCGTATCTTCTGGGCCATCATCGAGGGGGCGGTCGCCATCGCCCTGCTGCTGGGCGGCGGCCTGACGGCCCTGCAGACGGCGGTGATCACCACTGGCCTGCCCTTCACCCTGGTGCTGCTGGCGGCCTGCTACGCCATCGTCAAGGGGCTGATGAGCGAGCCCAGGTCCGTCTGACGGCCCGGCTTGCTCACCAACGAAACAAGGCGGCCTGCGGGCCGCCTTTTTCATGCTCGACCGGTGTGCGGCTTCAGCTCCACAGCTCACCGACCGGGGTGTCGTGGGAGAAGCGGCTGGCCACCTGGGCCTGGAGCAGTTCGGCGGTGGCCAGGGCATCCACCAGGGCATGGTGCCCCTGGTAGAGCGGCAGGCCGTAGCGCTCGCGGCTGGCGTGCAGACGGATCGACACCGGCGGGCGCCCCAGCCAACGGCGAAAGCGCGCCCACGGCGACTGGCGATGCAGTCGCGCCTCCAGCGACATGGTGTCGATCATCGGGAAGCGCAGTCCCTCCCCCAGCCGGGCCTGAATCCCGGAGTCGAGGAAGGGCCGCTCGATATGCCGATAGTGCACCACCGCCACCCGGCCCTTCAGGATCGCCAGCAGCTCGGGCAGGATCTCGGCCAGGTCCGGGGCATCCTGTACTTCGGCATGGGTGATGTGGTGCAGGGTCACCGAGGTGCCGGTGAGCGCCCGACTGGGCCGCAGCACCCAGTAGCGTGCCCCGCGCAGGGGGATGCGCGTCAGGCCGAAGGGCACCACGCCGACACTGACGACGGCATGGCGACGCGGGTCGAGCCCGGTGGTCTCGATATCCAGGGCGGCCAGGGGCGCCTCGCCGATGGGCGTATCGATCGCCGGACACCCGGCCGACAGGAAGTCGCCAAGCAGCGGGTGGTGCACCCGCGTCGCCCGGTCGGCCAGGTAGGCCGGCCAGTCGGGCCAGGCGCGGCGGCGGCGAGCCGGACGCGGGGTGGCCATCGCCTAGCGCCTCCGACGCTCGGCGGATGAGGGCATGGGATAGCGGAACTTCAGGAACTTCTGGGCATTGCTCAGCACCTGGAAGGCATCCTTGAGGGTATGACGCTCGCTGTCGCTGACGTTCTCCGGCTCGATGTTGTTGTCCGGCGTGCGCTCGTGCTGCAGGTCGATCACCTGGTGACGGATGCGCGACATGCTGAGGAACTCCAGGGCATAGCGCAGCTTGTCACTCACGCCGGGGGCCAGCAACTGGGTACGGTCGATATCGTCGAGCCGCGAGAAGCTGTTCTGGGCCCGGGAGCCGCAGGCCAGGGCGTGGATGCGGATCAGGTCGGTGAGCGGGGCGGTGCCGCGCCGCTTGAGGTTGATCGAATTGTTGTGCTTGCCGTCCTTCTCCATCACGAAGGTGCGGAAGAAGCCCAGCGGCGGCGTGCGGTTCAGGGCGTTGCGGGCCATGGCGGCGAGAAACAGCTTGTGCTGCGGCGCCAGCTCGGCCACCAGGTCCTGGAGCTGCTCGACGAAGACGTTCTCGCCATACACCGGGTCCAGGTCGAAGAAGATCGAGCTGTGCAGCAGCCGCTCGGGGGTGGGGTCGCGGATCCAGTCGCGGAAGTAGCCCTTCCACACCGACAGCGGCTGACGCCACTGGGGGTTGGTGGCCATGATGTCGCCCTTGCAGTAGGGATAGCCGGAGGCATCCAGGCCGTCGCTGACCCGTTTGGCCAGTTCGAGGAAGTAGGCGTCGTGGCGCTCGGGATCGAAATCGTCGGCGAGCACCAGGGCGTTGTCCTGGTCGGTGACGATGCTCTGCTCGTTGCGCGCCATGGAGCCCATGGCCATGAAGCAGTAGGCCACCGGCGGTGGCCCCAGTTCCGCCTCGGCCAGTTCCAGCAGCCTGCGGGTGAAGCTGCGCCCGATGGTGGAGAGCGCGCTGCCGATCATCCGCGAGTCGGCGCCGTCCTCCACCATGCGCACGAAGGTCGCACTGACGTCCGGGCCGAGCCGGGCCAGCCCGGCGGCGCTGGGCTGGCTGTAGATGTTGTTGACCAGGTAGAGGCTGGAGTGGGTCTCGTAGCGGATGATGTCGGAGAGATGGACGATGCCCACCGGATGGCGGCGGTACATGACCGGCAGGTGGTGGATGTTGTTGCGCAACATGGTGAGCATCGCCTCGTAGACCGACTCGTCGGACTGTATGGCGATCGGCCGGCCGCCGATCACCTCGCCCACCGGCGTGTCGGGCGATAGCCCCTCGGCCACCACCCGCTTGCGGAAGTCGCTATCGGTGAGGATGCCGCGCACCTGCCAGGCCCGTTCCTCGCTGTCGCGGAAGGTGTAGCGCGGGTTGTCGCCGGGCGCATCGAGCACCAGTATCGCCGAGGCTCCGTAATCGGTGATCTGGCGGGCCGCCTCCTGCACCGTGGTGGAAGCCTCCACCATGACCGGGTAGCGCGTGACCAGCTTGCGCACCCGGGTGATCATCATGTCGTTGTTCTTCTTCTGCTGCTCCACCGCGCTCTCGAGACGGGGACGCAGCAACTCGACGAAGTCGGCGAAGTGCTCGTCCTCCTCGCAGAGCCGATGGAACAGCGCCTCGGGGATGAAATAGATGAGGGTGTCTTCCATCGCCTGCACGGGATAACGGACCCGATGATTCCGGAGCAGGCTGAACTGGCCGAAGATGTCGCCTTCACCACGGCGATTGTAGAGCTCGCCGTTACGGCGATAGACCTCCACCGCACCGCTGCGCACGTAGGCGAGCTCGTGGATCTCCTGGTCCAGGGTGAAGATGTCGCTGCCGGCCTGGAAGTAGGCCACCTCGACCTGGCCGGCGATCTCGTCGAGCAGGTCGTCCGAGAGGGCATCGAAGGGCGGGAAGCGCCCCATGTGCTGGCGGATCTCCAGCCATTCCACTTCCATGAGTCACGCTCCCGTCGCAGTCCCGTATGAGCCAAGTCTGGAAGCTCGCCTGAGCGGTGTAAAGTCTCACTCATCCACGAAAACGGCCACCCCGGAGGGTGGCCGCCAGTTGCCGATGGGAGTCGGCGAGGGGTCGGGAGGGCCTTACGACTGGGCCATCTCCTGGACGCGCTGCATCAGCTCGGGATCCTGCTGGATGGCCTGGCCGATGGCGTTGAAGGTATCCACGTCGAGACCACTGTCCTCGACCACCTCGACCATCTTCTCGTTGGCCTCCATGCGCACCTCCTGCTGGGCATCTTCATCCTCGGCAGACTGCAGGCGCTCGGTATACTCCTGGGAGATCACGGCGATCTCCTGGGAAGCGTCGGCGAACTGCTGCAGCTGGTCGTCGGAGAAGTCCTGAGCCGGGGCGGCCGCCTGCGGCTGCTCCTGGGCAGCGGCCGGATCCTGGGCCGGGTCCTGCTGGGCGTGGGCGGTGGCTGACATCAGGCCGGCACCGAGCAGGGCGGCAGAGAACAGGGCGGTCATCCGCTTCATGAATACCTCCAAGGGTGTTGCGTCGTGAATGTGCCTCCCTGTGACGGCCCCGGTCACCGTGAGTTCACAGTGTTTTGTAATGAAAGGTATCTCATAGGGCGCCGCGCAAGGGTTGGCACCCGGCCATCGCGACGCCATGATGCCCCTTTCCCCTCAGGACCCATCGTGATGACAACGGACCGTCCCCGACACCTGTGGCTCGCCGCCATGCCGCTGCTGTTCGTGGCGCTGTGGAGCACCGGCTTCATCGGCGCCAAGTTCGGCCTGCCCTACGCCGAGCCCTTTACCTTCCTGTTCATCCGCTTCGTGCTGACCCTGGTGCTGCTGGTGCCCCTGGCGCACTGGCTCTCCGGCGAGTGGCCGCGGGGAGCGCGGCTATGGGGCCATGTCGCCGTGTCGGGCATGCTGGTCCACGGCGCTTACCTGGGTGGCGTCTTCTACGGCATCTTCCTCGGCATGCCGGCGGGGCTCGCCGCCCTGCTGGTGGGGCTGCAGCCGCTGCTCACCGCAGGCCTGGCGGGTCCCCTGCTGGGCGAGCGGCTGACCGCGGCGCAGTGGCTGGGACTGGTGATGGGGCTGGCGGGCATCGCCCTGGTGCTGGGCGGCAAGCTGGATCCGGGCGAGGCCCTGTTCCGGGGCTTCGGCCCGGGGGCGATCGCCGCAGTGCTGGTGGCGCTGGCGGGCATCTCCTGCGGCACCCTCTACCAGAAGCGCTTCTGCACGGGCATGCCGCTGCTCTCCGGCACCGTGGTGCAGTACCTGGCCGCCGGCATCCTGCTGGGGCTGGGCGCCCTCCTCTTCGAGGAGCGCGGCGTGACCTGGACGCCGACCTTCGCCCTGACCCTGGGCTGGCTGGTGCTGGTGCTGTCGATCAGCGCCATCCTGCTGCTGATGGCGCTGATCCGCCGCGGCGAAGCCTCACGGGTGGCCAGCCTCTTCTACCTGGTGCCGCCGGTCACCGCCCTGCAGGCCTGGTGGCTGTTCGACGAGCGCCTGCCCCCGGCCTCCCTCCTCGGCATGGCCATCGCCATCGCCGGGGTGGTGCTCGTGGTCCGGGGACGGCCGCGCTGACCGCTCAACACTCGATGGCATTCACGGCCAGTCCGCCCTTCGATGTCTCCTTGTACTTCTCCTGCATGTCGGCGCCGGTGTCGCGCATGGTGCGGATCACCTTGTCCAGCGAGATGAAGTGCTCGCCGTCGCCGCGCAGCGCCATCTGGGCGGCGTTGATCGCCTTCACCGAGGCGATGGCGTTGCGCTCGATGCAGGGCACCTGCACCAGGCCGCCCACCGGGTCGCAGGTCAGCCCCAGGTTGTGCTCCAGGCCGATCTCGGCAGCGTTCTCCACCTGGCCGATGGTGCCGCCCATCACCTCGGTCAGCCCCGCCGCGGCCATGGCGCAGGCCGAGCCTACCTCGCCCTGGCAGCCCACCTCGGCACCGGAGATGGAGGCGTTCTTCTTGCACAGGATGCCCACCGCGCCGGCCGCCAGCAGGAAGTCCACCACGTCGCGCTCGCTGGCGCCCTTGCGGAACTGCATGTAGTAGTGCAGCACCGCCGGGATGATGCCCGCCGCGCCGTTGGTGGGCGCGGTGACCATGCGCCCGCCGGCGGCGTTCTCCTCGTTGACCGCCAGCGCGTAGAGGTTGACCCAGTCCATGGCCGACATGGTCGAGGCGATCAGCGAGTCGTCGTCCTTACTGGCCAGCATGCGCTGGTGCAGCGCCTTGGCGCGGCGCTTGACGTTGAGCCCGCCGGGCAGCACGCCCTCGGCCTCCAGGCCCTTGGCCACGCAAGCCTGCATGGCCGCCCAGATCGTGAGCAGGCCCTCGCGGATCTCGGCCTCGCTGCGCCAGGCGCGCTCGTTGGCCAGCATCAGCTCGCTGATGCGCAGGTCGTGCTCCCGGCACAGCCGCAGCAGCTCGGCGGCGCTGTCGAAGTCGTAGGGCAGCTCGGTGGTGTCGGCATCGAGCGTGCCAGCGGCGGCCTGGGCCTCGTCGACCACGAAGCCGCCGCCCACCGAGTAGTAGGTGTTGCGGTGGAGCTCGTCGCCATGGCCGTGGGCGATCAGGCGCATGGCGTTGGGATGGTGCGGCAGGCTCTCCTCGAGCAGCTGCATATCGCGCTCCCAGACGAAGGAGACCTCGTGACGGTGATCCAGCCGTAGCGTGGCCGTCTCGCGCAGCGCCGCGATGCCGGGGCCGATGATGTCCGGGTCGATGCGGTCGGGCCGCTCGCCCATCAGGCCCATGATCACGGCGCGGTCGGTGCCGTGGCCGATGCCGGTGGCCGACAGCGAGCCGAACAGCTGCACCTCGAGGCGGGCGACCCGCTCCAGCAGGTCGCGCTCCTTCAATTCGCCGACGAAGTCGAAGGCGGCCCGCATGGGACCGACCGTATGCGAGCTCGACGGCCCGACGCCGATCTTGAACAGGTCGAAGACACTGATTGGCATGGCTATTACCCTACAGAGTTGGGTGATTCGCAGACTGGCGTGAACGCCACGTGGTAGGAGGGCAACTTGTTGCGCGACTGGAGGCCGCAGGCCTCCCGGCGGTAACCAGCTGGCGGGCTTGCACACCGCCAGGCGCCTGACGGCGCCAATCGCCCGGCAGAGCCGGCCTCCTACAGAACATCACGGCAAGTTGCGAAGTGTCTGGTCCTAGCGGTCGAAGACCACCGTGCGCTTGGCGTGCAGGAAGATGCGTCGCTCCACGTGCAGGGCGACGGCCTGGGCCAGTGGCTATGGAAAGCGGCACTCGATATCGCGCCCCTTGGCCACCAGGTCCTCGGGATAGTCGGCGTGACTCACCGACACCACCCCCTGGGTGATGTGCCGAGCCGGCTCGGGTATTGCGCGGCCAGGATCCAGCGATTGTCGTCTGGCATGGTCGTGCCTCTCCTGACGGGACCGGACCCGGTCCCGTCACTGTCAGGCCTGAACGCCGATGCCGTACTCCTCGCCGGCGTCCAGCAACCAGCGATAGGCATAGTCGGCAAAGCTTCTCCGTACCACCAGTTCCCAGCACGACTCGCTGGGACGGCGGACGATGACCGTGGTCTTGGCGAACACCGTGGTCACCCCCTTGCCCACCGGGAAGGCCAGCGGGTTCACGTCGTAGACCACCGACTTCATCAACAGCTCCACGGCCGCCGGCCCCTCGAGCTCGAGCAGGGTCTGGCCACCGCTGACGTTGACGATGGCGTAGTGGGCATCGCCCAGGGCCTTGCGCAGCCCGAGTTCGAGGTCATGCTCCTCGCCGCCGGGTACGATCAGCAGCCACTCGTCCGGCGACAGCCACTGCACCGAGCGCTCGCCGCTCGCGTCCTGGCTCAGCGAGTTGGGCCGCGCCGGCAGGCCGAAGCCGAGCACCTCGCGCAGCGCCTCGTCGAGCACGATGGCGCCACCGCGCAGGATCAGGTGACCCAGGAAGGCCCGCTCGCGCAACACCACCCGGCTGTGGCGTTGGGGGGCGGGAGCCCCCGAACGGTGGTAGGAGAAGGCCAGCGGCGACTCCGCCGCCACCTGCCCGTGAGCGGCACGGGTATCGTAGAGATGGACCTTAGACATGCTGACGCTCTCCCTTGGGGTCGACGAAGATGGGACTCACGATCTCGGCCGCGTGGACGCTGCCGTCAGCCATGGGCAAGTAGACGGTCTCGCCCATCCGCCGGTGGCCGCCCTTGACCACCGCCAGGGCGAAGCCGCTCTCGAGCGTCGGGCTGTAGTAGCTCGAGGTCACGTGGCCCACCATGGGCATGGGGATGGCGTGATCCGGATCGAAGACGATCTGGGCGCCCTCCTCCAGCACCACCGTCGGGTCCTTGGGCTTGAGGCCCACCAGTTGCTTGCGGTTCTCGCGCCGGGTATCGGGGCGCGACAGGGCGCGCTTGCCGATCCAGGAGTAGGGCTTGTCGTAGCCGATGGCCCACTGCATGCCGAGATCCTCCGGGGTCACCGAACCGTCGGTATCCTGGCCGACGATGATGAAGCCCTTCTCGGCGCGCAGGACGTGCATGGTCTCGGTGCCATAGGGCGTCAGGCCATACTTGTCGCCGTGCTCGAACAGGGTCTTCCAGACGTGCATGGCGTAGTGGGCCTGGACGTTGATCTCGTAGGTCAGCTCGCCGGTGAAGGAGATGCGGAAGACGCGTGCCGGCACCCCGGCCACCTTGCCCTCGCGCCAGTCCATGAACTTGAAGGTGTCACGATCGAGATCGATGTCGGTCACTTCCGCGAGCAGCTTGCGCGCCTCCGGCCCGGTCACGGTCATGGTCGCCCAGTGATCGGTCACCGAGGTGAAGGTCACGTCCAGCTCGGGCCACTCGGTCTGGTGCCACAGCTCCAGCCACTCCAGGATCGCCGCGGCGCCGCCGGTGGTGGTGGTCATCAGGAAGTGGTTGTCACCCAGGCAGCTGGTGACACCGTCATCCATCACCATGCCGTCGTCCTTGCACATCAGCCCGTAGCGGCACTTGCCAACGGCGAGCTTCTCCCACTTGTTGGTGTAGATGCGTGCCAGGAACTCCCGGGCATCGCGGCCCTGGATGTCGATCTTGCCCAGTGTGGAGGCGTCGAGGATGCCCACCGCCTCGCGCACCGCGCGACATTCGCGGGCCACCGCCTCGTGCAGCGTCTCACGCTTGCCGCTGACGCTCCTCGGGTAATACCAGGGGCGCTTCCACTGGCCCACGTCCTCGAACTCCGCACCGTGCTCCAGGTGCCACTGGTGCAGCGCGGTGTAGCGCTCGGAGTCGAACAGCTCGCGGCAGTGGCGGCCGACGATGGCGCCGAAGGTCACCGGCGTGTAGTTGGGCCGGAACACCGTGGTGCCCACCTCGGGGATCGACTTGCCCAGGCAGCGGGCGGCGATGGCCATGCCGTTGATGTTGCCGAGCTTGCCCTGGTCGGTGCCGAAGCCCATGGCGGTGTAGCGCTTGACGTGCTCGATGGACTCGAAGCCCTCGCGGGTGGCCAGTTCGATGGCCGCGGCGGTGAC
>NZ_JAUFPL010000034.1:173013-177141 GCF_030409215.1 Halomonas ramblicola
AACGAACTGCTTGGGCCCGCGCAGGGTCGGCTTCTCGTGGGGCACCTGGTAGAGCGCGCAGGCGGCACCTTCGCGACGGGCATCGACCTGGGGCAGCTCGATCCCGGCGACGTCATGGCCGCAAGCCATGGTCGCCGCCACACCCACCGCCACCCCCTCGGCCAGCACCTCGGGCAGCGCATAGACGCCATGGGCTCCACCGATGGCACTCACCCCGGGAACCAGGGTCGGCACGAAGCCGAGGATGTCGTCGTTCCAGGTCGGGCGCGCCCCGGTGTGGGAGGCCAGGTGGATCACCGGGCTGTAGCCGCCGGAGCTGGCGAGGGTGTCGCAGGCCAGCGTCTCGGCCTGGCCGGTGACCGTGAAGGCCTCGGCGTCGATGGTGGCGACGCGCGCGCCGGTGACCCGCGTGCCGCCCTTGGCTTCCAGCACCGCCGCGCCTTCGATGATGCGGATGCCGCGGGCGCGGGCCTGCGCCACCAGGTCGCCGTCCGGGGCCTGGCGGGCATCGACGATGGCCACCACCTCGCGGCCGGCATCGAGCCAGTCCAGGGCGGCGCGGTAGGCATGATCATTGGTGGTGGAGAGCACCAGCTTGTTGCCCGGCACCACGCCGTAGCGGCGCACGTAGGTCGACACCGCCCCGGCCAGCAGGTTACCGGGAAGGTCGTTATTGCCGTAGACCAGCGGCCGCTCGTGGGCGCCGGTGGCCAGGATCACCCGCTCGGCGCGCACCCGGTGCAGCCGCGAGCGCGACTGGCGTCGCCCCTCGACGCGGGAAGCGACCTCGCCCAGGTGCTCGGTGCGCCGCTCGTGGAGGGTCACGAAGTGATGGTCGTGATAGCCGTTGGCGGTGGTGCGCGGCAACAGGGTGACATTGTCACGCCCGGCAAGCTCGGCCACCACGGCGGCGACCCACTCCCCTGCCGGCTCGTCATCGAGCAGTTCGCGGCTGTCGAGCAACGACCCGCCCAACTCCTCCTGCTCGTCGCAGAGGATCACCCGGGCCCCGCCGCGCGCCGCGGTGAGCGCTGCCGCCAGGCCGGCCGGGCCGGCACCGATCACCAGCACCTCGCAGTGGCGATTGAGGTGGTCGTAGATGTCCGGGTCCTTCTCCATGGGGCTACGCCCCAGGCCCGCCCCCTTGCGGATGTACTTCTCGTAGGTCATCCACATGGAGGCCGGGGCCATGAAGGTCTTGTAGTAGAAGCCCGGGGGCATGAAGCGCCCGCCCAGCTTGCCCACCAGGCTCATCAGGTCGCGCTGGACGTTTGGCCAGCCGTTGGTGCTGCGGGCGGTGAGTCCGTCGAACAGCGCCTGCTGGGTGGCGCGCACGTTGGGCACCTGGGCCGCTTCGCTGCTGCCCAGCTGGACCAGCGCATTGGGCTCCTCGGCGCCGGCGGCGACGATGCCGCGGGGCCGCGAGTACTTGAAGCTGCGGTTGACGATGTCCACCCCGTTGGCCAGCAGCGCCGAGGCCAGGGTGTCGCCGGGATGGCCCTGGTACGACTGACCGTTGAAGGTGAAGGTCAGCCTGCGCGAGCGGTCGATCCGACCGCCCTGCTTGAGACGATTGGCTTGCTTGATCGACTGGCTCATGCCCGGACTCCTGCTTGGTTGGCGACCTCGGCGGTGGACGATGCGTCGGCCGGCTGGCGGGCCTGGCTCGCGGCGGTGATGGTCGGCTGCTCGCCCATCTTGTAGGTCTCGAGGATCTCGTAGGTCACCGTGTTCCGCGTGACGTTGAAGAACTTGCGGCAGCCCACGGCGTGCACCCACAGCTCGTGGTGGATGCCGCGCGGGTTGTCACGGAAGAACAGGTAGTCGCCCCACGCCTCGTCGCTGCAGGCCTCGGGGTCCGCCGGCCGGGCGATATGCGCCTGGCCCTTGGGGTGGAACTCCTCTTCCTCGCGGTGCTCACCGCAGTAGGGGCAATGGATATAGAACATGTCGGCTATCCTCTGCGGAAATCAGTGGGCCACGCCGGCGGCGCCATGCTCATCGACCAGCGCTCCGGTGTTGAAGCGATCGATGGAGAACGGCTCGGCCAGCGGATGCATCTCGCCCTTGGCCAGGCTGGCGGCGAATACATGGCCCGAGCCCGGGGTGGCCTTGAAGCCACCGGTGCCCCAGCCGCAGTTGAAGAACAGCCCCTTCACCGGCGTGGCGGAGAGGATCGGGCAGGCATCCGCACAGGTGTCGACGATGCCGCCCCACTGGCGGTTCATGCGCACCCGCGAGAACATCGGGAACATCTCGACGATGGCCTGCAGGGTGTGCTCCACGGTGGAGTAGCTGCCGCGCTGGCCATAGCCGTTGTAACCGTCGATGCCGGCGCCGATCACCAGGTCGCCCTTGTCGGTCTGGCTGATGTAGCCGTGCACGTGGTTGGACATCACCACGGTGTCGAGCACCGGCTTGAGCGGTTCGGAGACCAGCGCCTGCAGCGGATGCGACTCCAGCGGCAGCTTGAAGCCGGCCATCTTCGCCAGCACGCCGGAGTTGCCCGCCGCCACGCAGCCCACGGTCTTGGCCTCGATGTCGCCGCGGTTGGTGTGCACCCCGTAGACGCGGCCGTCGCGGATCTTGAAGCCGGTGACCTCGGTGTTCTGCAGGATGTCCACGCCCAGGGCGTCGGCGGCGCGGGCGAAGCCCCAGGCCACGGCGTCATGGCGCGCCACCCCGGCCCGCGGCTGCCAGGAGGCGCCCAGCACCGGATAGCGGGCGTTCTTCGAGCAATCGAGGATCGGCACGATCTCCTGGACCCCCTGGGCGTCGAGTACCTCGCCGTCGATGCCATTCAGGCGGTTGGCGTTGACCCGGCGCTGGATGTCACGCATGTCCTGCAGGGTGTGGCCGAGGTTGAGCACGCCGCGCTGGGAGAACATGACGTTATAGTTGAGGTCCTGGGAGAGTCCTTCCCACAGCTTCATGGCGTGCTCGTAGAGCGCCGCCGCCTCGTCCCATAAATAGTTGGAGCGCACGATGGTGGTATTGCGGGCGGTGTTACCGCCGCCCAGCCAGCCCTTCTCGACCACCGCCACGTTGCGGATGCCGTGCTCCTTGGCCAGGTAGTAGGCGGTGGCCAGGCCGTGGCCGCCGCCGCCGACGATGATCACGTCGTACTGCTTCTTGGGGGTGGGGTTGCGCCATTGGCGCTCCCAGTTCTCGTGATGGCTGAGCGCGTGCCTGGCCAGCCCGAAGCCTGAATAACGTTGCATGTTCTCTACTCCTCGATGGCGGCTCAGGCGATGGACGCCCCGCAGGTCGCGGTGGCTGCCACGGCGACATCACCGTAGACCGGGTGGCGGGCACAGAGCGCTTCCACCTTCTCGCGCACCGCGGCCTCCACGGCGTCGGTGTTGCCGCGCTCGGCGAGCACGTCGAGGATGTCGCAGATCCAGCCCGCCAGCTCGGTGCACTCGGCCTCATCGAAGCCGCGGGTGGTCGCCGCCGGGGTGCCGATACGCAGGCCGGAAGTGACGAAGGGGCTCTGCGGGTCGTTGGGCACGGCGTTCTTGTTGACGGTGATATGGGCCCGGCCGAGCGCCGCGTCGGCGTCCTTGCCGGTCACCCCCTGCTTGATCAGCGAGACCAGGAAGAGGTGGTCGTCGGTGCCGCCGGACACTACCTCGTAGCCGCGCTCGACGAAGACCCCGGCCATGGCGCGGGCGTTGTCGATCACCCGCCGCTGGTAGCGCACGAACTCCTGGCTCATGGCCTCCTTGAAGGCCACCGCCTTGGCGGCGATCACGTGCATCAGCGGGCCGCCCTGCTGGCCCGGGAACACCGCCCCGTTGAGTTTCTTGTAGAGGTCCGCATCGCCATGGGCGGAGAGGATCAGGCCGCCGCGCGGGCCGCGCAGGGTCTTGTGGGTGGTGGTGGTGACCACATGGGCATGGGGCAGCGGGCTCGGGTAGAGACCCGCGGCGACCAGGCCGGCCACATGGGCCATGTCGACCATCAGCCAGGCACCGACTGCGTCGGCGATGTCGCGGAAGCGGCGCCAGTCCACCACCCGGGAGTAGGCCGAGAAGCCGGCGATGATCAGCTTGGGCTTGTGGCTGCGCGCCAGGCGCTCGACCTCCTCGTAGTCGATCTCGCCGGTCTCGGGGTTCAGGCCGTACT
>NZ_JAUFPL010000034.1:177353-189636 GCF_030409215.1 Halomonas ramblicola
GGGCTGGACGTTGGCGTAGTCGGCGCCGAACAGGTCGCAGGCGCGCTCGATGGCCAGGCGCTCGACCACGTCGACGTGCTCGCAGCCGCCGTAGTAGCGCTTGCCCGGATAGCCCTCGGCGTACTTGTTGGTCAGCTGGGTGCCCTGGGCCTCCATCACGGCACGGCTGGCGTAGTTCTCGGAGGCGATCAGCTCGATATGCGCCTCCTGGCGCGCCACCTCGTCGGCGATGGCGGCGGCGACGGCGGGGTCGAAGGCGGCCAGGTCGGCCGGGGACAGGTACTCTTCACGCTCGGTCATCTCGGGACTCCGGGGTTGTTGTTGTCGATTGCGCTGGGTGTGGTCACCTGTGGCGATGGTAGCGCCGGCCCCCTCGAGCCGGACGGCTCGCAACGTCACGGCAGGATGCATTTGCGACAGGGGATCAGTACTCCACCACCACATCACCCTTCGGCTTGCTGCAGCAGGAGAGGATGTAGCCCTCGGCGACGTCCTCCTCGGTGATGCCGCCATTGTGCTCCATCTCCACCTCGCCGGAGGTCAGCGGCACCCGGCAGGTGCCGCAGATCCCCATGCCACAGGCCTTGGGAATGTGCAGGCCGAGCTTGGCGGCGGCGGAGTGCACCGTCTCGCCGGGCTGGATGCGCACGCTCTTGCCGGCGGAGGAAAACTCCACACTGAGCATGTCGGCGACGTCGAGCTCCCCGGCCTCCACCTCGGCCTGTTCGGCCAGCTCCAGCACCTCCTCCTGCACCTCCACCGGCGTGGCCCCGAAGGACTCTTCGTGGTAGTGGCTCATGTCGAAGCCGTTGTCGCGCAGCAGGTGCTTGACGGCATTCATGTAGGGGGTGGGGCCGCAGCAGAAGATCTCCCGGTCCAGGAAGTCGGGGGCCATCAGCTCCAGCATCGCCTGGCTCAGGTAGCCGCGGAAGCCGGACCAGGCCTCACCCAGTTCGTCGCTGCGCTCGCAGACGATATGCAGCTTGAACTCGGGAATCCGCGAGAAGATGTGCTCCAGCTCACGGTGGAAGATGATGTCCCTGGGGGTGCGCGCACTGTGCACGAACTCGATGTCCACCGCGGCATTGGTGTCGAAGAACCAGCGCGCCATGGACATCAGGGGAGTGACCCCCACGCCGCCGGACAGCATCAGCAGCTTCTCCGCAGGGTAGTCGATGGAGTTGAAGTTACCCACCGGGCCGTGCACCGCCAGCTCGTCGTTGATCTTGAGATTGTCGTGGAGCCAGTTGGAGACCCTGCCACCGGGCATCCGCTTGACCGTGATGGAGAAGCTGTACGGCACGGAGGGAGAACTGGAGATGGTATAGGAGCGCATCACCTGCTCGCCGTCGATCTCCAGCTCCAGGGTCACGAACTGTCCCGGCTTGAAGAAGAACAGCACCGGCTGCTCGGCCATGAAGCAGAAGGTACGCACGTCCCAGGTCTCCTGGATCACCTTGACGCAGCGCACCAGGTGGCGGCCGTTGGTCCAAGTCTGGGTGGTGACAGGGTTGAGGAAGTTCATTGTCATCGTCGGGTCGCCTGGGCTGTACCATGAAAGGCCTCCGACCGCGGGGCCACCGCCTGTCGTTGAGCGAATTCTGCGCCAGCTAGTGAGGCCGGGACTTGCCTGCCAACGACCTGGACATATCCCTCGCCCCCACCCCCGGACAGCACCTCCCCAGCGGACGTCGCCCCTGCATCGTCATTCGTCGCCGGCAGACAACTCGCCCTCCCCGAGCTGTCTCACACTCCTCGGCAAGATGCATGCCGACCGTCATGCACGCTCACGGCGACGCCTCTCACACACCGACAACTTCATCGCCGCCGTCGCGGCCCCCACGAGGAAGCGCTCCATGGACCCCAAGTTCTCCGCTCGTCTGGATGACCCCCTGGCACCGGCCCGCGAGGCCACCGTCGAGATGCTGGCCAACCGCCGGCGTACCTTCTCGCTGCCCCAGCCCTTCTATAACGATCCCCGGCTGTTCGCCCTGGACATGCAGGAGATCTTCGAGAAGGAGTGGCTGTTCGCCGGCATGAGCTGTGAGATACCCGCCAAGGGCAACTACCTGACCCTGGAGATCGGCGACAACCCCATCATCCTGGTGCGCGGTAACGACGGGTCCGTGCACGGCTTCCACAACGTCTGCCGCCACCGCGGCTCGCGGCTGTGTGTCAGCGAGAAGGGCAAGGTGGCCAAGCTTGTCTGCCCCTACCACCAGTGGACCTACGAGCTGGACGGCCGGCTGCTGTTCGCCGGCACCGACATGGGCGCGGGCTTCGACCTGGGCGCCTATGGCCTCAAGCCCATCCAGGTGCGCACGGCGGGTGGCTTCCTCTTCATCAGCCTGGCCGAGCAGCCGCCGGCCATCGATGACCTCCTGGCGACCCTCGAGCACTATCTCGAGCCCTACGACATGGCCAACACCAAGGTGGCGGTGGAGTCCTCTATCGTCGAGCAGGCCAACTGGAAACTGGTCATCGAGAACAATCGCGAGTGCTACCACTGCAATGGCGCCCATCCGGAACTGCTGGGCTCGCTGCAGGAGTTCGACGACACCGACGACCCGCGGGCCACCCCGGCCTACAAGGCATTGGTGGAAAAGAAGCAGGCCGACTGGGACGCCCAGCGGGTGCCCTGGCAGCTCCAGCGCTTCGGCAAGCGCAACCGCCTGACCCGTACCCCGCTGCTCGACGGCGTGGTCTCCATGACCCTGGACGGCCAGCCGGCCTGCCAGAAGCTGATGGGGCGGATCGAGAGCCCCGACCTGGGCTCGCTGCGCATCCTCCACCTGCCCAACTCCTGGAACCACTTCATGGGCGACCACGCCGTCGTCTTCCGGGTACTGCCACTGGGCCCCCAGGAGACCCTGGTGACCACCAAGTGGCTGGTGCACAAGGACGCCGTGGAGGGGGTCGACTACCATACCGAGACCATGCGCCGGGTGTGGGACGCCACCAACGACCAGGACCGCCGCCTGGCCGAGGAGAACCAGCGCGGCATCAACTCCCGAGCCTACGAGCCGGGCCCCTACTCCGAGACCTACGAGTTCGGGGTGATCGACTTCCTCGACTGGTACGGCGAGCGGATGCTGGAGAACCTGGGTCATACCGCCCCGCACCTGCAGGTCGTCAAGGGGTAAACGACGACGCCCCCGCAGCCTGACTGCGGGGGCGTCATTTATGGTGCTTGCAGGATCCGGCAGCCTGCTAGCAGATCTCCTCCCAGAGCCGTTGCTGGAAATCTTCGGGCAGTTCGGCCACCTTGCCGAGGCGCGTCAGGTGGGCGTCGGCCATGTCCCTGGCCGCCTCGTGGTAACAGCTGTGCAGGGAGGCGACATCCGGCAGGCCATTGGTATCGGCAAGACAGGACCATACCTTGGCATTCGAGATCGCGCAGGCATTCAGGAACTCGGTCTCGACCTCTACGGCCTCGAGCATGGATTCCATCCAGGCGCACTGCAGCCTGGTCAGCGGATGCGAGGCATCCATCCAGTGATGCATCCACCAGTCGAACACCGGCTGGGAGGCCTGGGCGATACCCGCCGGCAAAGCGGTGGCGGTAGGGTGAGACGCAACAGGCGTCGCCTCGGGAGTCATTTCAGGAGTCACGTCAGGAACCACTTCGAGGGTCGCGGGCTCCTCGGACACTTGTTTAGCGGTGGACATCTTTCATGCCCCTCAAGAGAGAAGAAGTTGGTGCGCTCTTGAGTGTAGCGGGCGCTATCCAGACCGGTCAGACAGTTTTGGCACGACGTTATCTTGTCTTGCATTATCCCGGCGACGGGCGTCCCCGGAGGAGGTCGACCAGGTTTCCCACGGACCACCACCGAGTGCTGCTGGCCGGGTTCGAGCAGGCCCCATCCGCTAGGCCCCCGACGGTGAGCAACAGGTGATCGAGCTGCTATAGCGGGCCATTCGCCTCATCGGATCGATAAACCTGTCTCGAAATCCGGCTCCCTCGCGACGATCGGTCAAAGCCGACAGGCTCCTAGAGTAGATAGGTCTCCAGCGCCCGCCTCACCGACGGCAGCAACACCTCGCGCTTCTCCTCCAGCTCCCGGACCAGCGCCTCGAGTCCCGGCACCTCCCGCTCGGCCCGGCAGCAACGCGCCAGGCGGGCACAAGTGTCGGGGCAGGCGTCCTCGGGCACATGGATACCCAGCGCCAGCAGGCGATGACGGAAGTCGTCGCCGTCGATCAGCTCGGTGATCATCATGGGGGCTTCTCCCTCGAGTGAATGCCGGCGCCCCCGGGCGCCGGCGGCGATCAGGCCGGTTCGGCGCGCCCCAGCCGGCAGGCGGCGTACTTGAACTCGGGAATCTTGCCGAACGGGTCCAGCGCCGGGTTGGTCAGCACATTGGCCGCCGCCTCCGCATAACAGAAGGGCACGAAGACCATCCCCTCGCCCATCGCCGGGTCGACCCGGGTCTTGAGGGTGATGCTGCCGCGCCGGGTGGTGATGGTGATCGGGTCCCCCGGCGCCAGCTGGCGCCGCGCCAGCTCGCCCGGGGCCAGGCTGGCCACCGCCTCCGGCTCCAGGTCGTCCAGCACTCGGGCGCGCCGGGTCATGGAGCCGGTGTGCCAGTGCTCAAGCTGACGCCCGGTGATCAGCACCGTGGGATAGTCGGCGTCCACCGTCTCGTCCGGCGGCAGCGGCCGGGCGGGGGCGAACTTCGCCCGCCCGCCGTCACGCGGGAAGGCGTCACTGAACACCACGTCGTCCCCGGGGGCGTCCTCCGCCGGGCAGGGATAGGTCACCGAGCCTTCACGCTCCAGGCGCTCCCAGGAGATATGATCCAGGGAGGGCATGCCCTGCTTCATCTCGGCGAACACCTCCCGGGGATGGGCGTAGTCCCAGGCCAGGCCGAAGCGCCGGGCGATCTCCTGGATGATCCACCAGTCCGGCTTCGCCTCACCGGGCGGCGCCACCGCGGCGCGCCCCAGCTGCACCTGGCGGTTGGTGTTGGTGACGGTGCCCTCCTTCTCCGACCAGGCGGTGGCCGGCAGGATGACGTCGGCGAACTGGGCGGTCTCGGTGACGAAGAGGTCCTGCACCACCAGGTGCTCGAGCTCGCCGAGCGCCCGGCGGGCATGCTCCAGGTCCGGGTCGGACATGGCCGGGTTCTCGCCGAGGATGTACATGCCCTTGATGGTGCCGGCATGGATGGCGTCCATGATCTCCACCACGGTGAGCCCCGGCTCGGCATCGAGCTCGGTGTTCCACAGCTCCTCGAAGGCGGCACGGATCTGGGCGTCGCCCACCGGCTGGTAGTCGGGCAGCACCATGGGGATCAGGCCGGCATCCGAGGCGCCCTGGACATTGTTCTGACCGCGCAGCGGATGCAGGCCGGTGCCGGGGCGACCGGTCTGGCCGCAGGCCAGGGCCAGCGAGATCAGGCAGCGGGCGTTGTCGGTGCCATGCACGTGCTGGGAGATGCCCATGCCCCAGAAGATCATCGCCTTGTCGGCGGTGGCGTAGAGCCGGGCCAGCTCGCGGATGAGCTCGGGGGCGACACCGCACAGTCCGCTCATCGCCTCCGGGGTCATGTCGGCCACCCGGGCCTCGAGGGCGGCGAAGCCCTCGGTGTGCTCGGCGATATAGGCGTCGTCCTGGAGCCCTTCGCTGATGATGACGTTGAGCATGGCATTGTAGAGGGCCACGTCGCCGCCGGGAGTGAAGCGCACGCTGTGGTAGGCGTAGGCGTCCAGCGCCTGGCCGCGCGGGTCGAGGACGATCAGCTTGGTGCCGCGCTTGGCGGCCTGCTTGAAGTAGGTGGCCGCCACCGGGTGGTTGATCGCCGGGTTGCAGCCGGTGAGGATCACCACGTCGGCCTCGAGCGCCTGCATGAAGGACGCCGTCACCGCCCCGGAGCCGAGGCACTCCATCAGCGCCGCCACCGAACTGGCGTGGCAGAGTCGGGTGCAGTGGTCGACATGGTTGGAGCCGAAGCCGGTGCGCACCAGCTTCTGGAACAGCCAGGCCTCCTCGTTGGAGCACTTGGCGCTGCCGAAGCCGGCGAGCGCCGCGGGGCCGTGGGCGGCCTTGAGGTCGACGAGCCCCCGGGCGGCCAGCTCCAGGGCCTCCTCCCAGCTCGCCTCGCGGAAGTGGCTGAGCGGCCGGACCGGGTCGAAGTCGGGATCGAGCCCCTTGGGCACGCCGGGCCGGCGGATCAGCGGCGTGGTCAGGCGCGCGGGGTGATTAGGGTAGTCGAAGCCGAAGCGCCCCTTGACGCACAGCCGCTGCTGGTTGGAGGGCCCGTTGCGCCCCTCGACGAAGAGGATGCGCTCGTCCTCGGCATGCTCGCCCTTGACGTGGTAGGTGAGCTGACAGCCCACCCCGCAGTAGGGGCAGACCGAGTCCACGCGGCGGTCGGCCACCTGCGAATCGCCGCGGCCGCGGACATCCACCAGGGTGGCCGGCATCAGCGCCCCGGTGGGGCAGGCCTGGACGCACTCGCCGCAGGCCACGCAGGTGCTCTCGCCCATGGGGTCGTCGAAGTCGAAGACGACCTTCGACGCCGCGCCGCGGTGGGCCAGGCCGATGACGTCGTTGCTCTGCACCTCGCGGCAGGCGCGCACGCAGAGGTTGCACTCGATGCAGGCGTCGAGATTGACGCGCATCGCCGAGTGCGAGGCATCCCGAGTGAGTGAGCCCTCACGGGGGCGCACATGATGCACCGTGGGCTCGGAACGCTCGGCCTGTGACGGCAGCCGCTCGCGCACCGCCGTGGCGTCGATGGCCAGTTGGTCGGCCATGGCCCAGAAGTGGCTGGAGCGATCGGGGCTCGCCTCGCGCTCGGGCTGGTCGGCGATCAGCAACTCCATGACGCCCTCGCGGGCCGTGCGGGCCCGCTCGGAGGTGGCGCTTCTCACCACCATGCCGGGGGCGGCCCCGCGGATGCAGCTGGCCGCCAGCACCCGCTCGCCCTCGATCTCCACCATGCAGGCGCGGCAATTACCGTCGGCCCGATACCCCGGAACGTCCTTGAAGCAGAGGTGGGGAATGGTCTCGCCGGCACGCCTGGCCACCTGCCAGAGGGTCTCGCCCCGGTGAGCGCTCACTTCCACGCCATCCAGCGTCAGGGTGAAGGTCTGTTCGGTCATGCTCATCTCCCCTACCCCTTGACGATCACGTTCTGGGCGGCGAGTTCGCCGCGGAAGTCCTTGAGCAGGCCCAGCACCGGATTGGGTGCCGCCTGGCCCAGCCCGCAGATGGAGGCATCCATCATCACCTGGGCGAGGCGCTGCAGGGTCTCGACGTCCCACTCGTCGCGCTCGAGCAGGGTCAGCATCTTCTCGGTGCCGACCCGGCAGGGCGTGCACTGGCCACAGGACTCGTCGGCGAAGAAGGCCAGCAGGTTGGTGGCCACGGTACGCAGGTCGTCCCGGTCGGAGATCACGATGATCGCCGCCGAGCCGATGAAGCAGCCATGCTCCTGCAGGGTATCGAAATCCAGCGGGATGTCGGCCTTGCTCGCCGGCAGGATCCCCCCGGAGGCACCGCCGGGCAGGTAACCGGCGAGACGATGCCCCTCGGCCATGCCGCCGCCGTACTCCTCGATCAGCTCGTTCAGGGTGATGCCCGCCGGGGCCAGGTGCACTCCGGGGTGCCTGACCCGCCCGGAGAGCGAGAAGCTGCGCAGCCCCTGACGGCCGTGACGGCCATGGCCGGCGAACCAGTCGGCCCCCTTCTCGTGGATCAGCGGGATCCAGTAGACGGTCTCGACGTTGTTGACCAGGGTCGGCCGGTCGAAGAGCCCCTTCTGGGCGACGAAGGGCGGACGGTGGCGCGGCTTGCCGGGCTTGCCCTCCAGCGACTCGATCATCGCCGACTCCTCGCCGCAGATATAGGCGCCGGCCCCCCGCCGCAGGACCACGTAGCCCGGCGTGATGAGGTCGGCCCGTTCCAGTTCGGCGATCGCCTCGGCGAGCACCCGGTGCAGGCCGGGGTACTCGTCGCGCAGGTAGATATAGAGCGCCTCGGCCTCCACCGCCCAGGCGCTGACCAGGGCGCCCTCCAGGAAGCGGTGCGGCTCGCGCTCCAGGTAGTAGCGATCCTTGAAGGTGCCGGGTTCGCCCTCGTCGGCGTTGATCGCACAATAGCGCGGCCCCGGCTCCTGGCGCACGAAATACCACTTCTTGAAGGTGGGAAAGCCGGCGCCGCCCAGGCCGCGCAGGTTGGCGGTCTCCAGCTCGGCCATCAGCGCCTCGACGGTGACGCGTCCGGCGCGGCAGTCGGCCAGCAGCCGGTAGCCACCGGCCTCACGGTAGTCGGCGAGGCGCCGCCAGAGGATCGCCTCGGGATGGAAGTGGCCGGTGTCGACCACCGCCTCGACCCCCTCGCGGGTGGCGTAGAGCACATGATGGTGGCCCACCTCGACCACCGGCGCGGTCTCGCAGCGCCCCATGCAGGGGGCCCGCACCACCCGCACCCGGGCCGGGTCGGCGCCCGCCTCGAGTTCGGCCCGGAGCGTGGCGGCCCCGGCCAGCTGGCAGGAGAGCGAATCGCACACCCGCACGGTGATCTCGGGCGGTGGCGCCTGGTCGTCGTGCACCACGTCGAAGTGGGCGTAGAAGGTGGCGGTCTCGTAGACCGTCGCCATGGGCAGGTTCATGTAGGCGGCCAGCGCCCGCAGGTTCACCAGCGACAGGTGCCCCTGGGCATCCTGGATGGCGTGCAGGTGCTCGATCAGCAGGTCGCGGCGACGCAGGCTCGGATCCTGGCGCTCATCGCCGAGCCGCTGGCGCAGGGACGCCAGGGCCACCGGCACCAGGTCACGGCCACGGGGCTTGCCGCGGAAGCGGCGCTTGGGGGTCACGGTCTGGACGGTCATGGGGGGCGCTCTGGTTATCGGCTGATGCGGCCTTTCCCCTCATGGTGGCACCACCCCCACCCGGGGGCAATGTTGTGGGCGGTGGGGCGTCGCCGCCCGGAACGCGAAGGTCGCCGAGGGACAGGCCCCGGCGATGCCGGGGCACGATGCTTCAGGCCGCCACTCTGCCGTGGGGGTCGATATCCCGAAAGGCTGGCCGCGCCGCCTTTTGGTGCTAGTCGTCGGCCAGTTCCGGCACCCCTTAGGCGGCGACGCTGCCGCGGGGGTCGATATCCCGAAAGGCTGGCCGCGCCGCCTTTTGGTGCTAGTCGTCGGCCAGTTCCGGCACTCCTTAGGCGGCGACGCTGCCGTGGGGGTCGATGACGAATTTCTTGGCCGCGCCACCGTCGAAGTCGGCGTAGCCCTGCGGCGCCTGGTCCAGGGTGATCATCTGGACGTTGACCGCATCGGCAATATTGACCTTGCCGAACAGGATCGCCTGCATCAGCGGGCGATGGTACTTCATCACCGGGCACTGACCGGTGTGGAAGCTGTGGGACTTGGCCCAGCCGAGGCCGAAGCGCATGCTCAGGGCGCCCTGCTTGGCGGCGTCGTCGGCCGCACCCGGGTCTTCGGTCACGTACAGGCCCGGGATGCCGATCTGGCCGCCAGCGCGGGTCAGCGACATCGCCGAGTTCAGCACGGTCGCGGGCGCTTCCTTGCCGTGGTTGCAGCCACAGGCGTGGGCCTCGAAGCCGACGCAGTCGACGAAGGCGTCGACTTCACGCTCGCCGAGGATCGCCTCGATCCTGTCGGCCATGTCGCCGTCCTGGGTCAGGTCGAGGGTCTCGCAGCCGAAGCTCCTCGCCTGGGCCAGGCGCTCCTCGATCATGTCACCGACGATCACGCAGGCCGCGCCGAGAAGCTGGGCAGAGACGGCCGCGGCCAGGCCCACCGGGCCTGCGCCGGCGATGTAGACGGTGGAGCCCGGCCCCACCCCGGCGGTGACGCAGCCGTGGAAGCCGGTGGGGAAGATGTCGGACAGCAGGGTCAGGTCACGGATCTTCTCCATGGCCTGGTCGGCGTCCGGGAACTTCAGCAGGTTGAAGTCGGCGTAGGGCACCATGACGTATTCGGTCTGGCCGCCGACCCAGCCGCCCATGTCCACGTAGCCGTAGGCGGCGCCGGGACGCGCCGGGTTGACGTTGAGGCAGATACCGGTCCGGCCTTCCTTGCAGTTGCGGCAGCGGCCACAGGCGATGTTGAACGGCACCGAGACCAGGTCGCCCGGCTGGATGAACTCGACGTCGCGTCCGCACTCGACCACCAGGCCGGTGATCTCGTGGCCCAGCACCAGGCCCGACGGCGCGGTGGTACGGCCACGCACCATGTGCTGGTCGCTGCCGCAGATGTTGGTGGTGACGACCTTCAGGATCACCCCGTGGTCGCACTTGCGATTGCCGAGGGCGAGTTCCGGATAGGCGATGGACTCGACGGCGACTTCCCCCGGGCCCTTGTAGACGACTCCGCGATTGGCTGCACTCATAGCTGACTCCTTCCTGCATCTCGTTGTAGTGGGCGACGCGAACGCCGCTCCAGCGACCTTAGCGGTACTGCACACCGGGATCGTTCTCGGTGAGTCGTCGCCATGCCTGAACGCGACACACCCTTCATCCCGTGCGCGCCGCATGAGCGGATGGATAGCCGGAGGTCGCTTTCACGACACTGCCGTCCCCGGAATGCCCCAAGAATGGCCGGCGTCGATCGCCCCTCCGGCGACGATGCGACAACAACAACCGAGGACCGCTTCGATGAAGCATGACGACGACCCCATCCTGTCCCCCGGACAGGACAATACCCAGCTGTTGGGCCTGGACTTCCATAACCCGGTCTTTCCCCTCTCCGCCCTGGCCATCCTGGCCTTCATCCTCTATGCGCTGGTCTATCCCGATGCCGCCAACACCCAGCTGACCACGGCCCGGGGCTGGTCCATCGAGTACTTCGACTGGCTGTTCATGATCGCCGGCAACCTCTTCGTGCTGCTGTGCATCGCACTGATCGTGCTCCCAGTGGGGCGCATCCGCCTGGGCGGTAGCGAGGCCCGGCCGGAGTACTCGACGACCTCCTGGTTCGCCATGCTGTTCGCGGCGGGCATGGGCATCGGCCTGATGTTCTGGAGCGTGGCCGAACCGGTGGCTTATTACACTGACTGGTACGGCACCCCGCTCAATGCCGCCGCCCACACCCCGGCCGGGGCCAGCGCGGCCATGGGCGCCACCATGTTCCACTGGGGCCTGCACCCCTGGGCGATCTACGGCGTGGTCGGCTTGTCGCTGGCCTTCTTCGCCTACAACCGCGGCCTGCCGCTGACCCTGCGCTCGGCCTTCACCCCGATCCTCGGCGATCGGGTGCGCGGCTGGTTCGGCCATATCATCGACATCGTCGCGGTGCTGGCGACCATCTTCGGCCTGGCCACCTCGCTGGGCTTCGGCGCCTCCCAGGCGGCGGGCGGCCTCAACTACCTGTTCGACGTTCCCAACACCATCGGCACCCAGCTCGCCATCATCATCGGCGTCACAGTGGTCGCGCTGTTCTCGGTGTGGCGGGGCATCGACGGTGGGGTGAAGCTGTTCTCCAACATCAACATGGTGATCGCCCTCGTCCTGCTGGTCTTCGTGGTCATCACCGGCTCCACCCTGCTGTTCCTCAACAACCTGTGGGACACCACCCTCGCCTATGTCAGCCATATCGTGCCGCTCTCCAACTGGATCGGCCGCGACGACACCACCTGGTATCACGGCTGGACGGTGTTCTACTGGGCCTGGTGGATCTCCTGGTCGCCCTTCGTCGGCATGTTCATCGCCCGGGTCTCGCGGGGGCGTACGGTGCGCGAATTCCTGACCGCCGTGCTGGTGGTGCCGACCCTGGTCACCCTCGTCTGGATGAGCGCCTTCGGCGGCACCGCCCTGGCCCAGTCGGCAGCAGGCGTCGGCGAGCTGGCGGGCGGCATCAGCGACGTTTCCCTGGCGATGTTCCAGATGCTCGAGCACCTGCCTCTGACCACTCTGACCTCCAGCCTGGCGATCCTGCTGGTGCTGATCTTCTTCATCACCTCCTCGGACTCCGGCTCGCTGGTGATCGACAACATCACCGCCGGCGGCAAGACCGATGCTCCGCGCAGCCAGCGGGTCTTCTGGGCCACCCTGGAGGGCGTCATCGCCGGCATCCTGCTCTACGGCGGGGGCAGCACCGCGCTCGGCGCCCTCCAGGCCGGCGCCGTGGCCACCGGCCTGCCCTTCACCTTGATCCTGCTGGTGATGGCTTACAGCCTGGTCAAGGGGCTGCGGGAGGAGCTGAGCGGACTGCCGGCGACCGGCGTCAGCCGATGAGTCGGCCCACCGACACCGAATCCCGCACCTGACACCCAGCGACCCCGGCCATGCCGGGGTCGCTGCGTTTCCGACCTC
>NZ_JAUFPL010000034.1:189723-316747 GCF_030409215.1 Halomonas ramblicola
GAGGGGCTCGATCTTGCAGGAACGAACGGGCATGGTAGTGATCTGGAGGCACGCTCCGCTCGAGCGCCCATGATCCTATCCGCCGAGGAGGAACTCCCGATGTCGAACCGTTTCGCCCGCTTCTTGACCCTGGCCGGCCTGTTGTCGCTACTGGCCCTGGTTCCGCCCGCCTTCGCCCAGCAGGCCTCGCCGGGGGCTGCCGGCGCCGATGTCACCACCGAACAGTTCCGTGACTGGGAGGTCGCCTGCCCCAGCGAGGGTGGAGGCAACTGCACGATGAACCAGGTGGTCAACGACCCGGGCGGCAATCAACCCCTGATGCAGGTGATCGTGGCGTATCCGCCGCAGCTCGACGGGCCGGCGATGACCTTCCTGCTGCCGCTCGGCGTGCGCCTCGCCCCTGGCCTGCAGCTCCAGGTGGGTGGCGGAGAGCCGGCCCAGTTCCCCTACCAGGTCTGCATGCAGCAGGGCTGCCGTGCCGACCTGCCCCTCCAGCCGTCCCTGCTCGAGGCACTGCGTGGCGGCAACACGGCCACCCTGAGCCTGATCGACCCGCGCGGCGAGCGCATCGACCTGGACATCTCGCTGATGGGCTTTACCTCCGCTAGCCAGCGCATCACGCCCTGATCGCTTCCCCATGCCAAAAGGCCCCGGTCGCATGACCGGGGCCTTTTCGATGGAGCTCCGCAGCGACGCGACTAGCGCAGTACGCCCTCTTCCTGGAGCAGCTTGAAGATCGCCTCGGCGCCCTGCTCCGGCGTCACGTCGGTGAGCACCTGGCCACCGCCGCCCTCCGCCTTGGCGGCGGCGGCCTTGAAGCGATCCCGGGCCGAGGCCGCCTTGACGATCTTCAGGCGCTTGGGCCGCTTGCGGGCCGGCGCCAGCTGCCACTCGGCCAGCTCCCGGTCGGGCTCGGCGGGGACCGAGGTCGCCTCGAGCTCGGCCCGGCGGGCCGGGCCGAAGGCGCTCTGGCGCGCCACGGGGGCCGCCCCATCCACGCTGACGATGGCCGGCAGGCGCACCTTGAGGCGCCGCCGCTGGCCCCGGGGCAGGGCCTGCAACAGGGTCGCCACGCCGTTCTCGATCGTCTCCACCGCGGCCAGGCCATTGACCAGCGGCCAGCCCAGGCGCTCGGCCAGGGCATAGGGCAAGAGCCCCGAGCCTTCGCCGCGCTCCGCCCGGGCGCCGGTGATCACCAGTTGCGGCGGCGCCGCGGCCAGGTGCTCGGCCAGGGCCGGGATGGCATCGCTGCCCTCGGCCTGCTCCAGCAGCGTCAGGCTCTCCAGCCCCATGCCCAGGTAGCCGCGCAGCGCCGCTTCGCTCTCCTCGCCGCGCGGGCCGGCATGCAGCAGGCTGACCCGGCTGCCGGGCAGCTGACGCTCCAGGCCCAGGGCCAACTCCAGGCCGCGGGCATCCTGATCGGCGCGGCGAGCGCGCCCGGTGATGGGGTGGCAACCCACCGAGACCAGTACCGCCACCTCGACTCCCTGCTGTTCAGGCCGCATCGCGCTGCCCTCCTCGCTGCTGTTCCACCTTGGCCACCAGGGCGGCGAGGATCTCGCCGCTGTCGCTGACCACCGCCAGGTCGGCGCGCTTGATCATGTCGCATCCGGGGTCGAGGTTGATGGCCACCACCTTGTCGCAGCTCTGGATGCCCTGCAGGTGCTGGATGGCCCCACTGATGCCCACCGCCAGGTAGACCCGAGCGGTGACCCAGGTGCCGGTGGCCCCCACCTGGCGATGGCGTTCCATAAAGCCGTCATCGACAGCCACGCGGGAGGCCCCTTCGGTGGCCCCCAGCACCCTGGCGGCATGGTGGAAGCCGTCCCAATCCTTGACGCCGTTGCCGCCGGAGACGATGAACTCCGCCTCGGCCAGCGCCACCCCGGCGGGATCCACCGCCACTTGGCCCAGGTCCTCGATCCGCGAGAAGGCGCTGGGAATCGCCTCCGCCAGGCTCAGCGGCTCGGCGGCGTGACGGGTCTCGTCCACCGGCTCGGCACACTCGGCCAGGGCCAGGGCGACCCGCGGCAGGGGCCGCTGGATATCCAGGCTCTCCGCCGCGCCGCGGGCGGTGCAACGCCAGCCCAGCGGTGCCTCGCCATCGGCCTCGATCTGCCAGACCCCGGTGGCGGGCCGCTCGCCCAGGCGCAGCGCCAGGCGCCGCCCCAGATCGGCCCCGCCCAGGGGGGAATCGGGCAGCAGCCAGTGACGCGGCGCCAACTCCCGCTCCACGGCGGAGAGCGCCGCCAGGCGCGCCTCGGGGGCGAAGCCGGCATAGGCGTCGTCGTCGAGGTGCAGCAGGCGATCGATGCCCGCTTCGCCGAAGCCCTCCTCCTTGTGCTCGCCGAACACCACGGCCAGCACGGCACCGGGGCGCTCGGGGTCGGCATCGGCCAGGCGCCGGGCCAGGCCCAGCAGGTCCTTGTCGTGGCCGGACAGGCGACCGCCGGAGAGTTCCGGCACCACCGCCACCAGGAAGGCCGGGGCCTCGATGGTGACGTTGCGACGGCTATCCTGGGCCGCCTGGCGGGTACTGCCCGCGGCCTGGCCGCCCTGCTGGGCGCCGCTGCGGTCGATGCGCTTGACGCCATTGGGGCCGATGAAGCCGATGGCATGGGGGTTCTTGCGCACCACCCCGTTGGGCCCCAGCCACTCGCTGGCCGCGCCCTGGCCGCGCTCGGCCAGCACCTCCAGGTGCTGCGGGTGCAGCCGGTTCCGGGCGATCCATTCCTTGCGCGGATCGCGACGCTTGATCTCGTTCATCACACCACCTCCACGGCCTGGGGCCGGACGGTTTCGCCGGTCGCCTGGGGCGCCTCCGTCAGAGCGTCGGCGACCAGCTCGGCGATGTCCCGGACCTCGGCGCCGGCATCGACGACCCCCTCCAGCATGGCGGTGCACTGCGGGCAACCCACCGCCACCAGCTCGGCACCGGTCGCCTCGACGTCGTTCATGCGCATGTCGGGAATCCGCTGCTTGCCGGGAATATCGGTGATCGGCGCCCCGCCACCGCCGCCACAGCAGCGCGAGCGGAAGCCGGAGCGCTCCATCTCCGCCACCTGGATGCCCAGGGCCGCCAGCACCCGGCGCGGCGCCTCGAACTCGCCGTTGTAGCGGCCCAGGTAGCAGGGGTCATGATAGGTGACGCGCCCGCCCTTCCAGGGCTTGAAGGCGAGCCGCCCGGCGTCATACAGCTCGGCGATAAAGGTGCTGTGGTGCTGGACCGCATAGTGCCCGCCCAGCTCGCCGTATTCGTTGCCCAGCACATGGAAGCTGTGCGGGTCACAGGTGACGATGTGCCGGAAGCGGTATTTGGCCAGGGTGGCGATATTGCGCCGGGCCAGTGACTGGAAGGTCGCCTCGTCACCCAACCGTCGCGCCACGTCGCCGCTGTCGCGCTCCTCGTTGCCGAGCACCGCGAAATCCACCTCGGCGGCGCGCAGCACCTTGACCAGGGCCCTCAGGGTGCGCTGATTGCGCATATCGTAGGCGCCGTCGCCCAGCCACAGCAGCACCTCGGCCTCGCCTCGCTCGGCCATCATGGGCAGGTCGAGATCGGCGGCCCAGTGCAGCCGCGCGCCGGGGTCGAAGCCGCCGGGATTGTCGGTGGCGATCAGGTTGTCGAGCACCTCGGCGCCCTTGTTGGGAGTGTTGCCGTGCTCGAGGGTGAGGAAACGGCGCATATCGACGATGGCATCGACGTGCTCGATCATCATCGGGCACTCCTCGACGCAGGCGCGGCAGGTGGTGCAGGACCACAGGGTCTCGGCGTCCACCAGCGCCTCGCCCTCCCGGGCGACGATGGGCCCGTGGGGGTTGCCGTGATGTTCCCCCACGGGTTTTCCGGGATAGGGGCTGCCGGCATAGGCGGCGTCGCTGCCGCCAGCCAGGCCCACCACCATGTCCTGGATCAACTTCTTGGGGTTGAGCGGCTGGCCGGCGGCGAAGGCCGGGCAGACCGCCTCGCAGCGCCCGCACTGCACGCAGGCGTCGAAACCGAGCAGCTGGTTCCAGGTGAAGTCGCTGGGCGTCTCCACCCCCAGCTTGGCCTCAGGGTCGTCGAGATCCAGCGCCTTGAGGCCTGTCGAACGCCCTCCGCCGAAGCGTTCGGGACGGCGATGGAAGGCCAGATGCAGGGCGCCGGCGAAGGCGTGCTTCATGGGCCCGCCCCAGGTCATGCCGAAGACCATCTCACCCAGGCCCCAGACCACCACCGCGGCCAGCGCCAGCGCCAGGATCCAGCTACCGAAGTCTTCGGGCAGCACGCCCACCGTCGGCAGGGTGATCAGGAAGACGCCCAGGGAGAAGGCCATCAGGCTCTTGGGCAGGCGCATCCAGGGTCCCTTGGACAGGCGCGCCGGTGGGTGACGGCGGCGCCTGGCCACGAACAGGCTGCCCACGAACATGCAGGCGCTGGCCGCCAGCAGCGCCCAGCCCAGCACGCCCCCCAGTCCTTCTGAAGAGCCCAGCCCCAGGCCATGCACCAGGATCATCAGCACGGCGGCGGCCACGAAGCCGCCGGCGGTGGCCACATGAGTGTTGGACATCACCTTGTCGCGCTCCACCACATGGTGGAGGTCGACCAGGTAGCGGCGCGGCATGGCCGCCAGCCCCTTGAGCAGCGGCACGGGCGACGGCCGCCCCTGGCGCCACAGGCGAACACGCCGCCAGGCGCCGATCACCGCCAGGCCCAGGGCGGAAAAGATCAGTATCGGCAATAGCGTCTCGAGCATGGTGCTCACCTCATAGGCGAGCCGGAAGCTGGAAGCCGGAAGCTGGAAGAAAGGGCAAAAGGCCGCGTTTCACTTCCAGCTTCAAGCTTCTGGCATCCAGCGGGTGGTCAGAAGTCCTTGCAGATCCGCAGGGCATCGTAGATGGCCGCGTGGGTGTTGCGTGGCGCCGTGCAGTCACCCAGGCGGAACAGCAGGAAGCCATCCCCCGCCTCGCTCAGGCAGGGCTGGGGCTGGATGGCGTAGAGCGCCTCCAGGTCCAGCTGGCCCTTGTTGCGCGACTGCTCCTTGAGGGCATAGTAGAGGCCCTCGTCGGGACGCACGCCGTTCTCCACCACCACCTGGTCGACCACCCGCTCTTCCAGGGCGCCGGTGTACTCGTTCTCGAGCACCGCCACCAGGCCGTCGCCCTCGCGGTAGACCCTGTGCAGCGCGAGGTCCGAGGTCATGATCACCTCTTTCTCGTAGAGGCTGCGGTAGTAGGTGGGGAAGGTGGTGCCGCCCACCGCCGCGCCGGGCTTGATGTCGTCGGTGACGATTTCCACCTTGGCGCCCTTGTCGGCCAGGAAGTCCGCCGCCGAGACCCCGGAGAACTCGCAGATGGCATCAAAGATCAGCACGTTCCTACCCGGCGCCACCTTGCCCGAGAGGATGTCCCAGGTGCTCACCACCAGGCTCTCCTCGGGGGACTCGGAATAGCCCCACTCCGGGTGCTGGCTCAGGAAGGGCTGACCGCCGGTGGCCAGCACCACGATGTCCGGGCGCAGGTCGAGGAGGGTCGCCTCGTCGGCCAGGGTACCCAGGCGCAGGTCGACCTTGAGACGCGCCAGCTCCAGCTGATACCAGCGGGTGATGCCGGCAATCTGGTCGCGCTGCGGGGCCTGGGCGGCGATGGTGATCTGCCCGCCCAAGGCCTCCGCGGCCTCGAACAGGGTCACCTCATGGCCGCGCTCGGCGGCGACCCGGGCCGCCTCCATGCCACCGGGACCACCGCCCACCACCACGACCTTGCGTTTGGGGCCCTCGCTCTTCTCGATGATATGGGGCAGGCCCATATACTCCCGGGAGGTGGCGGCGTTCTGGATGCACAGCACGTCCAGGCCCTGGTACTGGCGGTCGATGCAGTAGTTGGCGCCCACGCACTGCTTGATCTGGTCCACCTGGCCCATCTTGATCTTGGCGATCAGGTGCGGGTCGGCGATATGCGCCCGGGTCATGCCCACCAGGTCCACATAGCCGCCCTCGAGGATCCGCTGGGCCTGGTTGGGATCCTTGATGTTCTGGGCATGGATCACCGGCACGCCGACCACTTCCTTGATGCCCGCCGCCAGGTGCAGGAAGGGCTCCGGCGGGTAGGACATGTTGGGAATCACGTTGGCCAGCGAGTTGTGGGTATCGCAGCCGGAGCCGATCACGCCGAAGAAGTCCACCTGGCCGGTGGCGTCATAGTAGGCGGCGATCCGCTTCATGTCCTCGTGGGTGAGGCCGTCCGGGTGGAATTCGTCGCCGCAGATACGCATGCCCACCACGAAGTCGTCGCCCACCTCGGCGCGCACCGCCTTGAGCACCTCCATGCCGAAGCGCATGCGGTTCTCGAAGCTGCCGCCCCACTGGTCCTCGCGCTTGTTGACCCGCGGGCTCCAGAACTGGTCGATCAGGTGCTGGTGCACGGCGGACAGCTCGACGCCATCCAGGCCGCCCTCCTTGGCCCGGCGCGCGGCCTGGGCGAAGTCACCGATGATGCGCCAGATCTCCTCCTCCTCGATGGTCTTGCAGGTGGAGCGGTGCACCGGCTCGCGGATGCCGGAGGGCGACAGCAGGGTCGTCCAGTCGAAGCCATCCCAGCGGGAGCGGCGCCCCATGTGGGTGATCTGGATCATGATCCTGCCGCCATGCTTGTGCACGGCATCGGCGAGATTCTGGAAGTGCGGGATGATGCGGTCGGTGGCGAGGTTCACCGAGCTCCACCAGGCCTGGGGGCTGTCGATGGAGACCACCGAGGAGCCGCCGCAGATGGCCAGACCGCAGCCGCCCTTGGCCTTCTCCTCGTAGTACTTGACGTAGCGGTCGGTGGTCATGCCGCCGTCGGTGGCGTAGACCTCGGCGTGGGCGGTGCTGACCACGCGGTTGCGGATGGTCAGGTTGCCGATCTGGATCGGCTGGAAGAGTGCGTCGAATGCCATGGTCGTGACTCCTCAGCCCCGGTGGGTGTCGAGCGGACGGGTAACGAAGATGCCCACGTCGCAGCCTTCCTCGGCGGCGCTCTGGGTCTGTTCGGCGACGGTACGCAGCTCGCTGCCCCGGGCGGCGAGAATCTGGTCCATGGCCCCGGCGAACCAGCCGGTGAACATGTACTCGACCTTGCGACCCACCTTGCCCAGTTGGTAGACGAAGGCGCTGTGCTCCAGGCGCACCCGAGCCATCCCGGCGTCGAGGTCGATCGCCTCGGTGATGAAATGGCCCCAGCCGCGCTGGGACAGGCGCGTCATGTAGTGCTCGAACACCGCCTCGCCCTCGAGGCCGTGCAGTTCGGCCTCCTTCTCGCACCAGTGCCAGGCGCTCTTGTAGCCGGCGTGGTAGAGGATCTCGGCATACTTCTCGGCGCCCAGCGCCTCCTCCACGGCCACATGGTTGTTGATGAAGAAGTGCCGCGGCACATAGAGCATGGGCAGGGCATCGGTGGTCCAGACGCCGGTTTCGCTATCCACTTCGATGGGCAGTTCGGGGGCCATCTTGGTCACGGTCGAATTCCTCTGAAATCGTTGTTAGGTGTAAAGCTGCGGGCTGTCAGGCGCCCCAGACGTCCTTCAGCACGCGGACCCAGTTCTCGCCCATGATCTTGCGCACCTGAGGCTCGCTGAAGCCGCGGCGCAGCAGGGCCTCGGTGAGGTTGGGGAACTCGCCGATGGTGCGGATGCCTTCCGGGTTGATGATCTTGCCGAAGCGGGTCAGGCGGCGGGCATAGCCCTTGTCATGGGTCAGCCACTCGAAGAAGTCCTGGCCGTGGCCCTGGGTGAAGTCGGTGCCGATGCCGATGGCGTCCTCGCCGACGATGTTCATCACGTACTCGATGGCCTCGACGTAGTCGTCGACGGTGGCATCGACCCCGGCGCGCAGGAAGGGGGTGAACATGGTCACGCCGACGAAGCCGCCGTGGTCGGCGATGAACTTGAGCTCCTCGTCGGACTTGTTGCGCGGGTGCTCCTTGAGCCCGGAGGGCAGGCAGTGGGAGTAGCAGACCGGCTGCCTGGACTCGAGGATCACCTCCTCGGAGGTCTTGGCGCCCACGTGGGAGAGGTCGCACATGATACCGACGCGATTCATCTCGGCGACGATCTCGCGGCCGAAGTCGGAGAGACCGCCGTCACGCTCGTAGCAACCGGTGCCCACCAGGTTCTGGGTGTTGTAGCACATCTGCACGATGCCCACGCCGAGCTGCTTGAAGACCTCGACGTAGCCGATCTGGTCCTCGAAGGCGTGGGCGTTCTGGAAACCGTAGATGATCCCGGTCTTGCCCTCTTCCTTGGCCCGGGTGATGTCGGCAGTGGTACGCACCGGGCGCACCAGGTCGCTGCACTCGTCCATCAGTCGGTTGGACTTGACGATGTTGTCGACGGTGGCCTGGAAGCCCTCCCACACCGAGACGGTGCAGTTGGCGGCGGTCAGGCCGCCGCGGCGCATGTCCTCGAGCAGTTCACGGTTCCACTTGGCGATGATCAGGCCGTCGATGACGATGGCGTCGTCGTGCAATTCGCGGGGGGTCATGGGGAGTGCTCCGGCAGTGACGTTGACTTGCCGGCAGCATATCGCCGCCCCCCGGGACCTCGACGCCTGGAAGCGACGACGGGAATCCCAAAAGCGTCATCGCCGTCGTGGGTGGGAAAAAGCTCGTTACAGCTGCTGGAGGTAACCCGGACCGAGGTTGTTCATCTGGCGGCGGATCCAGGCACTGCGCCGCTCCACCTGCGGAGAGGGCCGCGCCGCATCCCGGCCACGCGGATCGGGCAGGATGGCCGCCAGGCGACTGGCCTGGTAGGCGTTGAGTTGCGCCGCCGAGACACCGAAGTAGTGCTGGGCGGCGGCTTCCAGGCCGAAGACGCCGCTGTCCCATTCGGCGATGTTGAGATAGACCTCGAGAATGCGCTGCTTGGGCCAGAGCGTCTCGAGGAGCAGGGCGAACCAGGCCTCGAGGCCCTTGCGTATCCAGCTGCGCCCGGTCCACAGGAAGAGGTTCTTGGCGGTCTGCTGGCTGATGGTACTGGCGCCGCGCAGCGTGGCCCCGTTGCGACTCGCCTCCCAGGCACGCCGCAGCTCCACCAGGTCGAAGCCTCGGTGGTGGCGGAAACGCTGGTCCTCGGCGGCGATCACCGCCAGCTTGGCGTGGTCCGAGATCTCGTCCCAACCGCGCCACCGCTGCTCGATGCGGATCGGCTCACGGGCGACCCAGGACTGCACCTTGCGCTCCACCATCACCATGGAGCCGTATACCGGCACCACGCGCAGCATCAGTACCAGGAGTACGGAGAGACCGGCGAAGCCGAGGACGAGCAGCAGAAGCAGGCGGCCGAGACGGCGCGGCCAGTCACCAAGCATGGGCCTTCTCGCGGATCGGGAGGAGACACCAGTATAGCGGCGGGGCCGCGCCCGGCGAAGGGGCACGGCCGTACCTCGTCGACCACGCAGTGCTAGCGGGGCGGCTGGAGCCTTACGCTGGCGTAGGTGGGTTCCCCCTGGGCCTTGGCGAGGGCCAGCACGGCACTGGAGACCGGCGGTTGCGCCGCCAGCGGCATCATCCCACCGGAGAGCGGCATGGCGAGGTCTTCGTCAACCCGGCCCGTGGGGGAGGGCGCGATGCCCCGGCGCTCATCGCGAGGGGGGACGCCGAAGAATTCCCGATAGCACTTGGAGAAGTGCGGCGTGGAGACGAAACCGCAGGCCGAGGCCACATCGATGATCGACAGCGACGTCTGCTTGAGCAGCTGGCGCGCCCGGGTCAGGCGCAGCTTGAGGTAGTAGCGGGACGGCGAGCAGTGCAGGTAACGCTCGAAGAGCCGTTCCAACTGGCGACGCGAGAGGTCGACGTACTCGGCCAGCTCGTCGAGGCAGATGGGTTCCTCCAGGTTGGCCTCCATCAGGGCGACGATCTCCAGCAGCTTGGGCTGGTTGGTCCCCAGGACGTGGCGCAGCGGGATCCGCTGATGGTCGTGCTCGCTGCGCATCCGCTCGTAGATGAACATCTCGGAGATGCCCGCTGCCAGCTCGCGGCCGTGATCGCGGCCGATGAGGTTGAGCATCATGTCCAGCGGCGCCGTGCCCCCCGAGGCCGTGGCCCGATCACGATCGATGCAGTACAGCCGGGTCGACAGCGGCACGCGTGGGAATGCCTCGCTCATGGCGGCCATGCACTCCCAGTGGATGCTGGTCTCGTAGCCGTCCAGCAGCCCTGCCTTGGCCAGCGCCCAACTGCCGGTGCAGATCGCGCCGAGGCGCCGCGACTGACGCGCCTGCCCCTGCAGCCAGGCAAGATGCTCGCGGCGCACGCTCTGGCCGGGGCCCACCCCTCCGCACACGATCACCATATCCATCGCCAGCGGTATGTTGGTGGCCACGTCCGCGGTGACCAGCAGGCCGTCACTGGCGCGGACGGGCGCCCCGTCCGGCGACAGGGTGAACCAGCGATAGAGCTCCCTTCCTGCCAGCTGGTTGGCCATGCGCAGCGGTTCGATGGCCGAAGCGAGCGAGATCAGGGTGAAACTGTCCAGCAGCAGGAAGCCCAGGGTCTGGGTACCGGCATGGGAAGGGGCTTGGGGGACGTTTGTCATGGCCGAGACATCTCCTCTGTGACGCCTGCGGAGGCGTCGTGTCGCTTTTCAATGTTGATCGAGCCCCCTGCCGTCGCAATCCGGCAAGGCTTCGAGAGAAGGTATCCTAGGATGTCGCAAACAGGCATGTGAAATTTGCCTATCGCTTCCCCCCATTCGGTGAATTCGAACAATGATGTCGCCTGCGGACATGCGTCGGTCGCGGGGCCCGCCCGGGCATGCCAATGCAGAGCACCCCGTCACGATCCGGGCTCGCCCCACCGACAGGAGATGGCGACGACCAGCGATCGCCGCCGGGTAAGGCGAGATCAGCGCCCGTGCAGCCGCTCGGCGTGGTAACGCAGGTGGTCCTCGATGAAGGAGGCGATGAAGTAGTAGCTGTGGTCGTAGCCCGGGTGACGACGCAGGGTCAGCGGATGGTCGTGCTCGGCACACACCGCCTCCAGCCGCTCGGGTCGCAGCTGCTGCTCGAGGAAGTCGTCGGCCTCGCCCTGGTCGACGAACAGCGGCTGGCTGGAGGCGCCACGGGCCACCAGCTCGCAGGCGTCGTACTGGGTCCACTGGCCGCGCTCCTCGCCGAGATAGCCCGCGAAGGCCTTCTGCCCCCAGGGACACTCGGTGGGATTGACGACGGGTGAGAAGGCCGATACCGAGCGGTAGTGGCCGGGGCGGCGCAGGGCCATCACCAGGGCCCCGTGGCCCCCCATGGAGTGGCCGCTGATCGACTCGCGACCGTTCACCGGGAAGTGCTGGCGCACCACGGACGGCAGTTCCTCGGCCACGTAGTCGTACATGCGGTAGTGGCGCTTCCAGGGCTCGCGGGTGGCGTTGACGTAGAAGCCGGCACCGGAGCCGAAGTCGTAGCTGTCGTGCTCGCCGGGCAGGTCGGTGCCGCGCGGGCTGGTGTCCGGGCAGACGATGGCGATGCCCAGTTCGGCGGCCAGGCGGTGGGCCCCGGCCTTCTGCATGAAGTTCTCGTCGGTGCAGGTCAGTCCCGACAGCCACCACAGCAACGGCACCCGCCGGGTCTCGGCCTGGGGGGGCAGGTAGATGGCGAACACCATTTCGCAATCCAGCGCCCGCGAACGGTGGCGATAGCGCTTGTGCCAGCCGCCGAAGCTCTTGTTGGCCGATACCGGCTCCAGGTGCTCCATCATGGTCATCGAATCACTCTCCTGGCGGCCGTGATGTCTCGGCCGCCGATCAGGGTCAAGGGCAATGCCAAGCGCTGGGCGCCGGGCGCCGGCCGCTCAATAGTGCAGCACGGTGCGGATGCTCTCGCCGCGATGCAGCAGGTCGAAGGCCTCGTTGATCTGCTCGAAGGGCAGGTCGTGGGTGATGAAATCGTCGATGTTGATCTCGCCGTTCATGTAGCGCTCCACGTAGCCGGGCAGCTCCGTGCGCCCCTTGACCCCGCCGAACGCCGAGCCCTTCCAGACCCGCCCGGTGACCAGCTGGAACGGCCGCGTGGAGATCTCCTCGCCGGCACCGGCCACGCCGATGATGATCGACTCGCCCCAGCCCTTGTGGCAGCACTCCAGCGCCGAGCGCATGACGTTGACGTTGCCGATGCACTCGAAGGAATAGTCGACCCCACCGTCGGTCAGGTCGACGATCACCTGCTGGATGGGATCGGCGTGGTCCTTGGGGTTGACGAACTCGGTGGCGCCGAACTGCTCGGCGAGCTGGAACTTCTCGGGGTTGACGTCGATGGCGATGATGCGGCTCGCCTTGGCCATCACCGCGCCCTGGATCACCGCCAGGCCGATGGCGCCCAGGCCGAACACCGCCACGGTGCTGCCCGGCTCCACCCTGGCGGTGTTCATCACCGCGCCGATGCCGGTGGTCACCCCGCAGCCCAGCAGGCAGATCTTGTCCAGCGGCGCCTGCTTGGACACCACCGCCAGCGACACCTCGGGCAGCACGGTGTATTCGCTGAAGGTGGAGGTGCCCATGTAGTGGTGCAGCATCTTGCCGTCCAGGGAGAAGCGGCTGGTGCCGTCGGGCATCACCCCCTTGCCCTGGGTGGCACGCACGCTACCGCAGAGGTTGGTCTTGCCCGAGAGGCAGAACTTGCACTGCCCGCACTCGGCGGTATACAGCGGGATGACGTGGTCGCCGGGCTTGACGCCGGTGACCCCCTCGCCCACCTCCTCGACGATGCCGGCGCCCTCGTGGCCCAGCACCGCCGGGAAATTGCCCTCCGGATCGGCCCCGGAGAGGGTGTAGGCGTCGGTGTGGCAGACGCTGGTAGCGGCGATCTTCACCAGTACCTCGCCGGCCTTGGGACCCTCGACGTCGATCTCGGTGAGCTCCAGCGGCTGGCCCGCTTCCAGGGCGATGGCGGCGCGTGATTTCATGCAGATATCCTCGTTTGGCAGTGTGTGAACCTGCCAATCAGTGTAGGCAATGCACCGTCTCGAGATAAACTGCATCAAACACATGACATTATTGTCGATGAGCAATAATCGACACAGGAGGGGTGAGGATGCAACGCTGGGATCGGGTCGAAGCCTTCGTCGAGGTGGTGCGTCTGGGGACCTTTGCCGCCGCCGCCCAACACCTCAAGGTCTCCAACTCCCATGTCAGTCGCCTGGTCAGCCAACTGGAGAACCAACTGGGTACTACCCTGCTCTATCGCACCACTCGCCAGATCCAGCTCACTGACGCCGGCGTCCTCTACTACGAGCATTGCCATCACCTCTTCGACAGCTTCCGCGAGGCCGAGTCTGCCATCAACGACCTTCAGGCACGGCCACAGGGGATACTCAAGCTGACCTCGGCAACCACCTTCGGTGAGCGCTTCATTGCCCCGCTGGTTAATGACTTCATGAAGCTGCACCCCAAGCTCGAGGTGCGCCTGCACTTCACCAACCGCCAGGTGGATATCATCGATGAGGGCTACGACATCGCCATCCGCATGGGGACGCTCAAGGACTCGACATTGATCGCCAGACGGCTCTGCGAGCGACATGAATACGTGGTCGGCTCCCCGGACTACTTCGCCCGGATCCCCCAGCCCCATACCCTGTCGGAGCTCGCGCATCACCGCTGTCTCGTCGGCTCGCGTGACCACTGGCGCTTCGATGTCAATGGGGAACGCCGTCAGGTGCGAGTAGCGGGGCCCTGGGAGGCCAACTCCGGACCCGCCCTGCTGGATGCAGCCCTCAAGGGGCTGGGATTGGCACAGCTTCCCGATTACTACGTGGATACCTACCTGGCCAGTGGAGAACTGGTCTCGGTACTCGACTCCTACCAGCACGACGACACCGCCGTCTGGGCGGTCTATCCGCGTCATCGACACCGTTCCCCCAAGGTGTACCAGTTCATCGACTACCTGGTCGAACATATCGAGGAGCGGCTTCCCGTGCGACGCTGAGGCGACCGTCTCGTTCGGTGACTCGCTGGACCGGCCGGATTGGAAAAAATCGGCGGGGTGCCATAGCTTGAAGGGCATGGTGTCCGGCATTGCACCGTCATTTACTTCGAGATTCAGATGAACAAGCCCATGTCTTCCTCAGGCATCGCCCGGGCGGCCAGCATGGTGATGCTGGTCCCTGCCCTGCTCTTCGCCCCCTCGGCATTGGCCAACGACTACCCCACCGAGACCCGCGTCGACTACGTGCTGGGCTGCATGGCCGCCAACGGTGACTCCTACCTGACCATGCAGAAGTGCTCCTGCAGCATCGACGTGATTGCCGAGCACCTCAACTACGAGGAGTACGAGGCGGCGGCGACGATAATGAGCCTGCAGGACAAGCGTGGCGAACTGGGGGTGCTGTTCCGCACCGAACCCGGCATGCAGGACCGGCTGCGGGAGCTGCGCCAGGCCCAGGCCGACGCCAACCTGCGCTGCTTCTGAGGCCCCATGGCTCGCCGTCCCTTTGCCCCCGCCGCGGGCGCACTGCTCGCGGCCAGCCTGCTCGCCGTCCCGGTCCCGGCCGATGAGACGGCCGAGGGCGAGCGGCTGTTTCGCGCCCAGTGCCTGGGCTGTCACAGCCTGGAGCCGGGGAAACACCTGGCCGGCCCCAGCCTGCACGGCCTGATCGGGCGCCCGGCCGGCAGCGTCGAGGACTTCGACTACTCCCCGGTGCTGCGCGAGGCCGAGTTCGTCTGGAGTGCCGAGACCCTCGACGCCTTCCTGACGGACCCCGAGGCCTTCCTGCCCGGCACCCGCATGGTGTTCTGGGGGCTCGAGGCGACGCCGCGCCGGCGGGTCATCCACTTCCTCGAGTCCCGCGCCGCCGGGGCCGAGCGCTGAGGGGCGATCAGTCGCCGGCCCCGCCCTTGCGCGCCATCAGGCCCCGCGAGGGGTTGTAGCCGAGGATCGCCAGCCCCAGCAGCACCAGGGTCACCGTCACGCTGATCAGGATCGCCTCGCCATTGACGCGCTCGTAGAGCGCGAAGCGGATCATCTCCACCGCATGGGTGAAGGGATTGAGGGCGGCGATCTGGTAGACCAGGTGGCTGCCCTCGCGGAGGCGCCACAGCGGATAGAGCGCCGAGGAGAGGAAGAACATCGGGAAGATCACGAAGTTCATGATCCCGGCGAAGTTCTCCAGCTGACGCACGAAGGTGGACAGCAGCAGTCCCAGGGCGCCGACCATGCAGCCGCTGACCAGCAGCGCCGGCAGGATCCACAGATAGCCGGCCAGCGGCGCCTGGATGCCGTACCACCCGGCGATGGCCAGGAAGACGTAGACCTGCACCACCGACACCAGGGTACTGGCCAGCAGCTTGCACACCAGCAGGTACCAGCGCGGGAAGGGACTCACCAGCAGCACCCGCATGCTGCCCATCTCGCGGTCGTAGACCATGGAGAGCGAACTCTGCATGCCGTTGAACAGCTGGATCATGCCCACCAGCCCCGGCACGATGTAGACCTCGTAGAGGATGTAGGTCTGGTAGGGCTCGGTCATGGCCACGCCCAGCGCCATGCGGAAGCCGGCGGCGAACACGAACAGCCATACCAGCGGGCGCACCAAGGCGGCGAGGAAGCGGCTGCGCTGGTGCAGGAAGCGCAGCAGCTCGCGACCGACCACGCCGCGCAGGCAGTGCAGCCAGGGCATCAGACGCATGGCGCGTCCTCCCCCACCAGCCGGTCGAAGGCCTCGCCGAGGGTGGCGACGCCGAGCCGGGCGGTGAGCGCCTCGGCCGTGCTGTCGGCGAGCAGTCGCCCGCGATGCAGCACCAGCACCCGGTCGCCGGGGCGCACCTCGTCGATCAGGTGGGTGGCCCAGAGTACCGCCACCCCTTCCTCGGCGCACAGCCGGTGGGCGTGCTCGACCAGGTCGCGTCGCGAGGCGACGTCGAGCCCCACGGTGGGCTCATCGAGCAGCAGCAGGCGCGGCTCGTGGAGCAGCCCCCGGGCGATCTCCACCCGCCGGCGCTGTCCGCCGGAGAGCCGGCGCACCCGCCTGCGCCGGAGTTCGGCGAGCCCCACCCGGGTCAGTTGCGCCTCGCCGCGCCGCCGCGCCTCGCCCGGGCCCATGCCGTGCAGGGCGCCGTGATAGGCGAGGTTCTGGGCCACGTTGAGGTCCAGGTCCAGGGTCGGCTGCTGGAACACCACGCCGATGCGGGCGTGGGCCTGGACCGCCTGGCGGCGCACGTCGAAGCCGCCGATGCGGATCTCGCCGCGGCGACGGTCGTGCAGGCGGGTGATCAGCGAGAACAGCGTGGTCTTGCCGGCGCCGTTGGGACCCAGCAGCACCGCGAACTCCCCGGCCGCGATGGCCAGGGAGACCGCGTCCAGCACCGGCGTGCCGGCGTAGGCGAAACTCAGCTCACGCACTTCGAGGGCCGGCTCGCCCCCGTCGTGGGCGGAAACGTCACTCACGGCTCGACGACCACCCCCCAGGGGAAGCGCCCCACCGGGATCGACTTGACCGCTTCCAGGCCGTCGACCTCGATCACGGTGACGTCGCCGCTGACCCCGTTGGTGGTGTAGAGACGGCTCTCGTCGCCGTTGAGGGCCAGGTGCCAGACCCGCTGGCCGACCAGGATATAGTCGAGCACCTCGTAGCTCTGCTGGTCCACCACCGCCACGCGGTTGGAGGGCCCCAGGGCCACGAAGGCGTAGCGGCCATCGGCGGTCAACTCGACCCCCACCGCCTGGACGGTCTCCCGGGGCACGCCCGGCACCTCGAAGCGGATGGTGTGCTCGACGTCGAAGGTCTCCTCCATGTCGAGGATCGACACCGTGCCGGCGATCTCCGCCGAGACCCAGGCCTCGCGGCCGTCGTGGGTGAACTCGGCGTGGCGCGGCCGGGCGCCCACCAGGCGATGGTACACCGCCTCCATGCGCTCGGCATCGACGATATGCGCCATGTTGGAGGTCTCGGTGGTGGAGACCAGCCAGCGCCCGTCGGGACTGATGCCGAGTCCCTCGGGCTCGACCCCCACCGGGATCTCGGTGACCCGGGTGCGGGCCTCGTAGTCGAGCACCGTGACGATGTTGTCGTCCTCGTTGGAAACATAGAGGTAGGGGCGGTTGGGGTCGACGCGGATCACCTCGGGATCCTCGCCGGAGGACTGGCTGCGCACCACCTCCAGGGTCTCCAGGTCGATCATGTCGATGGCCTCGTCGTCGCCCACCGCCACGAACAGCTCGCTGCCATCGTGGCTGAACGCCATCGAGCGGGGCCGCCGGCCGACCTGGATGGTCTCGACCACCTCGAGGCTCTCGCCGTCGATCACCGAGAGGGTGTTGTCCTTCTCGTTGGAGACGAAGATGCGCTCCGCCTGGGCGGCCAGCGGCAGCGCCAGCAGGCCGCCCAGCGCCAGTCCCAGGGCGACGGGCGGGATGGCAGGCCGGCGGGCCCGCGAACTCAGAAGCGACATGACGATTCCCCCTCGTCGGCGCCGAGCGAATCGAGCGGCGTGCGTGGATGCAGGTAGCCCTCCTGGGGCGAGACGGACGCCACCATGCGCGGGCCGGTGATCAGGATCGGCTGGCGCAGCTGGTGGTTCCAGGTGCGGTAGCTGACCGGCAGGCCCAGGTAGCCGGCGAGCTCGAACTCCTCGCCGAGCATATAGTCGAGGACCGTCTCCCGATCGACGGCCCCGGTCCTGGCCGCCGCCTCACCCAGCGAGCGCACCGCCAGCCAGGCGCCGAAGTCGCGGGGGGTCATCCAGCGGTCGGCGAGATCCTCGAAGCGCCGCTGCAGCTGGACGCCCCCCCAGGACTCGTGGGCCCGGTGCCAGGCGGTGGCGATCAGTCCCTGGGTCCCCACCACCGGACGCGGCGCCCAGGTCTGGTAGGGGAAGTACTCGCCGAAGTAGTCGGTCTCGTCGGCGATCACCAGGACGTCGTACTCCGGGAAGTCCTGGACGAACACCGGGATCTCGCGCTGGATGGCATGGAAGCCGCCCTCGGCGCGCCGCGACATGGGGTCGTGGGGCCACATCTTCTCCCCCACGATGCGATGGCCATAGCGTTCCGCCGCGGCGCGCAGTGCCTCGGCCAGCAGGCGATCCTCGTCGGTGTTGCCGTAGACCAGCGTCCAGCGCTGCCACTGCTTGTAGCCGAGGAACTGGGCCAGGGCATCGGCCAGCATCCGCCGGCTCGGGGTGGTGTGGTAGAGGTTGGGATGGCAGGACTCGCCGCGCAGGACGTCGTCCGGCGCCCGGGCGTTGAACACCGCCCGATCGCCCAGGGCGGGATGCGCCATCAGCTCCAGCAGCGCCTCGGCGGGCAGGTCGCTGACGATCCAGTCGGCGCCCTGGTCGATCAACCGCTCGAGGGCCTCGCCCACTTCGCCATCCACGGCGATCTCTTCCTCGTGCAGCACGAATTCCTGGTCCAGGAACTGCGCCGTGGCGTTGTTGTCGTCGATGGCGAGCCGGGCGCCCTGGAGGCCCTCGTCGTCGAGCACCGGGTCGAGCACCGAGAGCGGCTCCCGGTCATCGGGCCGCTCCATGCCCAGATAGCCCAGGGTGAGGGTGTCCGGCGTGTCGGCCGACAGGGCCGCCGACCACCCCAGGCCGACGGCGATCCCGCTCACCACCAGCCAGTGGAAGGGGCGTGACAAGGTCTCCATGCATGCTCCTCAGGCAGCCGAAACTGCCACGGTCGTGGTGGGCGTTGCGACGATCCTGGCCGGGGCAGGCAAGCGCCCCATCGGCTAGGGCAGTCGTTCCCTGATCACCCGCACCATCCGGCCGAGCCGCTCCTCGAGCAGGTAGGGTTGCTCGCACATGGCCGGCAGCGCCTGCTGGCGCCGCTCGAAGGTGCGCTGTTCCCAGAACAGCCGTTCGGAGAGGCGCTCGATCTCCGCCTCCTCCGCGCTCTCGTCGGCCCGCCGCTCCTCGAGTTCGTCGACCATCCCGGCGATGGCGTCGAGGCGGGCCAGCTGGGCCCTGGCGGCCTGGCGAATGGCGTCGATGGCATGGCCCCGTTGTCGATTGGTGAGTTCGAAGAGGCCGGCGAACAGCAGCGTCAGCCGCCGCTCGGCCTCGGTGTCCTCCACCGAGGCGACGAAGTCGCGGACGCGTTCCAGGGCTTCGTCATCGGGCGTCTCGCGCGCGGTGGCGAAGCGCACCACGCGACCGATCTCCTCGTCCTCCCACCAGGCCTGTTCCAGCTCGTCCAGCGAGGGCCCGGTCCAGATGGTGCCCCAGGCCAGCTCGGGAATCAGGCGCTGCACACAGGGCCAGTCGGGCGGCCCCGCCGCCGCCCGCTGGGCCTCGGCCGGGGTCACGCCGGACAGCGTCAGGGCCGCCCCGACCCCGAGCACCAGCAGACGATGGGCGAAGGGGCCCGGGGATCTCATGATTCGCCTCCCGCGGCGGGAGCGAGCAGCTCGCCATGGCGGTCGAGCAACGGGACCCCATACTCCATCAGGATGGCGTTGATCCGGTCCTGGCGACGGTCGATGAAGTCGTTGAGCCAGTCCTTCCAGTGGGGCTCGCCGTGGCGGATGCCCATGGTGATGCGATACTCCAGGCGGGCCTCGGAATCGTCGTCGACCAGTGGTATGACCCTGAGCGGTGGGTCCTGACGCGCCGCATAGTAGCCGGCCAGCGGGCCCCACAGCACGGCACCCTCGGTGTTGCCGGCGACCACGTCGTCGATGGCGTCACGTACCGGCGCGCGTACCCGGGTGTCGACCATCAGCGGATAGCTCTCGATGCGAGCGCCGGCCCGACGCAGCACCACCAGGGGCGGTGTCTCCGTCACCACGCCGATGCGCCGATCCTGCAGCGCCGGATCCGTGAGGCTGGTGGCCTCGAGGTCCGACCCCTCGGGCACCACCAGGGAGTAGATGGAGCGGTAGTATTCGTTGGTGTTCTGCACGAACTCATAGCCGGCCGCGGCGCCGATCATGACGTCGCAGACCCGCAGCTCCAGGGTATTGCGCACGAACCCCATCACCTGTGGCGCCCAAACATAGACCAGGGGCACCCCCAGGTCCTCGGCCATCAACTCGGCGATGCGGTTCTCGAAGCCCTCGCCGGCCTCGTTGCTGAAGGGCAGGTTATTGCCGTCGGCACAGACCCTCAGCGCCTCACGCTCCTGGCGTTCCGGCAGGTCGGCAAGCACCGGGCCGCTGCCACCCCAGCAGGCCAGGGCGACCAGCAGCGCCAGCCGTCGGCAGGCTCCTCCTTTCATGCCACCTCCGCTTCCGGGAAGGGATACGTCGCCTCAGTCTGAACACCACCTGCGTTGCCGATGTTGCAGACTCAGCCTAGTCCTTGTCCTGGGTAGACGCCTCGGACTCCCCGTCCTCCTCCGGCGTCTCGGCCCCGTCCTGCGGGGCTCCCTCGGATTCCCTGTCCTTCCCTGACGTCTCGGCCTCTTCCTGCGCCGACGCGTCGGAGTCCGTGCCCTCTTCGGCCGCCTCGGCCTCTTCCTGCATCGACTCGATGATCTTCGGACGGCCACGCCCCAGCCCTCCCTCGCCGCGGGCACGCATGTAACTGTAGATGTTCTCTACGTTGGACATCACATAGGGATCGTCGGCGAAGGAGGGCATCACCCGGCCGGGCTGCACCTCGCGTCCGGAGGCGATGGTGCCGGCGAAGTCGGACCAGGTGCGTCGCTCGGCGGCACGGATCAGGCTGGGGGCGAAGGAGGAGCCCAGGCCGTCCGGTCCGTGACAGGCCATGCACGCCCGAGTATAGGTGATATAGCCCTCGTAGGTTGCCGGGTCGACCCTGCCGTCCTCGACGACGAAGGCGCCCGGCGCCTCACCGGTGCGGCGGTGCTCGTCGGCCAATCCCTGGGCAGCGAACAAGCCGAGCGTGACGGCCAGCAGGAGACACCGGCCCGGAAGCTTGTCGAGTTCCTTCATGCTGTGCGTCCTTTATCATGGCTTCGGGGTCAGGCTTCCGGGCCGATGCGCCCGGGCTGAATAAGAAGACGGGGCACGGGCGGCCGCTCGTGCCCCGCGACAGGGACCTGGAGAGTGGCTCAGTCCGGCAGTGCAAAGACCGTCAGCACCCCACCGAGCTCGGTGTAGTCCTCCAGGGCGGCGAAGGCACTCACGGCCCCCAGGCCCTCCTCGGGCTCCTCGAGTCCCGCCGCCAGGCCGATACCGGCCCAACCGCCGACCCCGGAGAGGACGGCCAGATACTGCTTGCCTTCGTACATGAAGGTATTGACGTTGCCGATGATCCCGGAGGGCGTCTTGAAGCGCCACAGCTCATCGCCGGTCTCGATGTCCACCGCCTTCACATAGCCCTCGAGGGTGCCGTAGAAGGCCAGGTCACCGGCCGTGGCCAGGGCGCCGCTCCATACCGCGAAGCGCTCGTCGATCTCCCAGACGGTCTCGCCGGCCACCGGATCCCAGGCGATGAAGCTGCCCATGCGACCTTCCATCTCGCCGTTCTGGGTCGGAGCCGGCATCATCGTCAGGGTCGCCCCCACATAGGGCTGACCGGCGACGTAGTCGACTTCATAGGGCTCGTAGTTCATGCAGATCCGGTTGATGCCGGCATAGACCAGCCCGGTCTCCGGCGAATAGGCGCTCGGCTGCATGTTCTTGGCCCCCATGGCGGTGGGGCAGATATCGGTGGTGTTGACGTTCACCCCCTGACGGAAGGTGCTGTACTCCTCGTTGACGTCGGGACGCCCGGTCTCCATGTCATAGCTGTCCGCCCAGTTGGTCTCGGGGGCGAACTTCTCGGCCACCAGCAACTCCCCGGTCTCGCGGTCCAGCAGGAAGCCAAAGCCGGTACGATCGATGATCGCCAGCCCCTTGCGCTGCTCGCCCTCGAACTCGATGTCGATCAGTTGGTTCTCGTTGACGCCGTCGTAGTCCCACTCGTCGAAGGGCACTTTCTGGTAGACCCACTTGACCGCGCCGTCGTCGGGATCCCGGGCGAAGACGGTGATCGCCCACTTGTTGTCGGCCGGCTCGCCGTCCTTGGCGCGCTGGTTGGGATTCCAGCTCCCCGGGTTACTGGTGCCGTAGTAGATCAGGTCGAGCTCGGGATCGTAGGTGATCCAGCCCCAGGGGGCCCCGCCACCGCGCTCCCACTCGCCCTCGGGCCAGGTGCTCACGCCCAGGTCGGCCTCGCCGATCGGCTCGCCCAGCATGGTGGTGGTGTCCGGGTCGAGCAGCACCTCGTCGTCGGGGCCGGTGGAGTAGCCGCGCCAGACCCTCTCGCCGCTCTCGACGTCATAGGCGGTCATGTGGCCGCGGATGCCGTACTCGCCGCCGCTGATGCCGACGATGACCTTGTCGTGGACCACCAGCGGCGACATGGTGTTGGTCTCGCCGACGGTGTGGTCACCGTTGCTGACCTCCCACAGCAGTTCGCCACTCTCGGCGTCCAGGGCGATCAAGGTATTGTCGGCCTGGCCGAGGAACAGGCGGCCGTCGGCATAGGCCAGCCCACGGTTGACGGTGTCGCAGCACATCACCGGGATGACGCGGGAATCCTGATCGGGCTCGTAGCTCCAGATCACGCGCCCCTCGTCTTCCAGGTCGAGGGCGAAGATCTTGTTGGGGAAAGGCGTATGGATATAGAGGCGCCCGTCGCCCACGAAGAGGGGACCCCCCTCGTGGCCACGCAGGACGCCGGTGGAGAATTGCCAGACCGATCGCAACTCATTGACATTGTCGCGATTGATCTGGTCCAGTTCGCTGTAGCGATGGCCCTGGTAGTTGCCCAACTGGGTGGGCCAGTACTCGGGGTTCTGCTGCAGCTCGAGTTGATTGTCGTTGGCATGCGCCAGGGAGGCGGCCATCAACCCGGCAGCCGTCACCGCATAACCGATTTGACGAAGCATGGCGTTGTCTCCGTGCGTCGCACTGGGAGGGGTGCCGGGGGATCCGGCACATCGGGTCGTGATTGTTATCTTGTTTCACGCGTTAACACAGGAAGGTCTAGCACAACTTTCGCGGGCAACAGGCCGGCCGGGAGGAATTCCATATCGGCATCGAGGCAAAAGACTTTTGCCTGATAGCAACAATCTCGATGCATCCCTGCAGGAACCGCACCATGACGGGGCCCGTCCGTCCCACCACCTGGCGACATTCGCCAACGCTCCCGGCTACTAGACTTTAGTATTAAGGTGGAGCGCGCCCAGCGTGCTTAACTGATGGGTGGAGTCATCGGATCCACCGAATCGTCGTGGAGGTATGCTCATGTGGACCAAGCCCGCCTACCGAGATCTACGCCTAGGCTTCGAAGTAACGCTGTATATTTCCAACCGTTGATAGGCCCCAGGAGGTATTCGTCTGGCTGACGCTTCCGTACGGAGCGTCGGCCTTTTCGTGTCGAGCGGTCGAGGCGGGAGCAGGGAGACAGCCATGCACGTACTGGTGCTCGGGGCCGCCGCCGGCGGCGGCTTTCCCCAATGGAACTGCAACTGCCGGCTGTGTCTCGGTCTGCGCCGAGGCGACATCGAGGCCTTGCCGCGTACCCAGTCGTCGATCGCCCTCAGCGGTGACGGTGAGCGCTGGTTGCTGTGCAACGCCTCCCCGGACATCCGCACCCAACTGGCCGCCAATCCCGAGCTGCACCCCAAACGGGTCCCGCGGGACAGCGGGATCGCCGGGGTGTTGCTGGTCGATGGCCAGATCGATCACACGACGGGCCTGCTGTCGCTGCGCGAGGGGTGTCCCTTCGATGTCTGGTGCACGCCCAACGTCCACCAGGACCTGAGCGGCGGCTTTCCACTGTTCTCCATGCTCGAGCATTGGCAGGGTGGCCTGACCTGGCGCCCCATCGCGATCGATGACGACCACCTGGAGGCCTCCTTCGAGGTGTCCGCCTGCCCCGACCTGACCTTCACCGCCGTGGCCCTGTCCAGCAACGCCCCGCCCTATTCGCCCCGGCGTGGGGCGCCGACCCCAGGCGACAACATCGGCCTGCTGGTCGAGGATCGACGCCACGGCACGCGCCTCTTCTATGCCCCCGGCCTGGGTGAGCTCGATGACCGGGTGCGCGACTTCCTGGCTCAGGCCGACTGCGTGCTGGTCGACGGCACCCTGTGGCGGGACGACGAGTTGATCCATGCCGGTGTCGGCCGGGCCACGGGCCGCGACATGGGACACCTGGCGCTGTCCGGCGAACACGGCCTGCTGCGCGCGCTGACCGTCCTGCCGGCCACCACCCGGCGCGTGCTGATCCATATCAACAACACCAACCCGATCCTCGACGAGCGATCGGAGGAGCGCGCCACGCTGACCGCCGCCGGGATCGAGGTGGCCTTCGACGGCATGCGCCTGACGGTGTGAACCGGCATCGCCACCTGTCGTCTCAATCTGAAGGAGGCGCCGTGCCTTCGGAGCGTGCTCCGGGGGATATCCGACCCAGCAGAGGAGCCCCGCATGACACGCATCGCGTCGCCGCTGGCGAGTTCGCAGAGGGAGGCCATGAGTCGGGCCGTCTTCCGCGAGGCCCTGATGGCCAAGGGCGCCTTCTATCATATCCACCACCCCTACCAGGTCGATATGGCCGAGGGGCGCGCCACGCCCGAGCAGCTGCGTGGCTGGGTCGCCAACCGCTTCTATTACCAGATCAACATCCCCCAGAAGGACGCCGCCCTGCTGGCCAACTGTCCCGACGCCGCCTTCCGGCGGCGCTGGATCCAGCGCCTGCTGGACCACGACGGCCACGACGACGATGGCGGCGGCATCGAGGCCTGGCTGACCCTGGGCGAAGCGGTGGGGCTCACCCGCGACGAGCTGTGGTCCCAGGAGCACGTGCTGCCGGGGGTGCGCTTCGCCGTGGACGCCTACGTCAACTTCGTGCGCCGCGCCGACTGGCGTGAGGCGGCGATCTCCTCACTCACCGAGCTGTTCGCCCCACAGGCCCATCGCAGCCGCCTGGACACCTGGCCGAAGCACTACCCCTGGATCGACGCGGCCGGCTATGGCTACTTCCGCAAGCGCCTCTCGGAGGCGCGTCGCGACGTCGAGCACGGCCTCGAGCTCGCCCTGGCGGCCTGCACCACCCGCGCGGCCCAGGAGCGCGCCCTGGAGATCCTGCAGTTCAAGCTCGACGTGCTGTGGTCGATGCTCGACGCCATGACGCTGGCCTACCAGCTCGGCCGACCGCCCTACCACAGCGTCACCGACCAACGGGTCTACCACCGGGGGTTGTCATGAACGCCGCCATCCAAGGCACCAGCGTCTGTCGCCTGCGCCCGGGCTGGCGCCTGCAGTGGGAGGAGCACCAGCAGCGCCATGTGCTGCTCTATCCCGAGGGCATGGTGCAACTCAACGACTCCGCCGGCGCCATCCTCGGCGAACTCGATGGCCGACGCGACGTCGACGGCGTGATTCGCGAGCTCGAGGCGCGCTACCCCCAGGCGCCGGAAGGCGCCATCGCCCGGGACGTCCACGACTTCCTGGCCGAGGCCGCCCAACAGGGTTGGATCCACCATGACTGACCATACCGATACCGCCACCGCCAACGGCCAGACGGGCGCCCCGCTGTGGCTGCTCGCCGAACTGACCTATCGCTGCCCGCTGCAGTGCTCCTACTGCTCCAACCCCCTGGACTTCGCCGGCGTCGGGGAGGAGCTCACTACCGCGGAGTGGCTCGACGTCCTGACCCAGGCCCGCGCCCTGGGGGCCGTGCAGCTGGGCTTCTCCGGCGGCGAGCCGCTGGTGCGCCAGGACCTCGAGTCCTTGGTGGCGGAAGCACGCCGGCTCGGCTTCTACACCAACCTGATCACCTCGGCACTGGGCCTCGACGAGGCGCGCATCGCGGCGCTGCACGAGGCGGGGCTCGACCACATCCAGATCAGCCTGCAGGCCTCCGATCCGGATGTCGCCGCGGCAGTGGCCGGTTCACGCAAGGCCCACGAGAAGAAGATGGCCATGGCCCGGTCGGTCAAGGCGGCCGGCTACCCCATGGTGCTCAACGTGGTGCTGCACCGCCACAACATCGACCGACTCGACGCCATCATCGCGCTGTGCGACGAGCTCGGCGCCGATGCCGTGGAACTGGCCAACTGCCAGATGTATGGCTGGGCACACCTCAACCGCGCGGGGCTGCTGCCGAGCCGCAAGCAGCTCGAGGCCGCCGAGGCCACCACCACCCGATGGCGGGAGCACCTCGCCGAGCGTGGCCGCGAGATGCGCCTGCTGTTCGTGGTGCCCGACTACTATGCCGACCGGCCCAAGGCGTGCATGGGCGGCTGGGGCTCGATCTTCATGACCGTGGCCCCAGACGGTGCCGTGCTGCCCTGCCACAGCGCGCGCCTCCTGCCGATGGCCTTTCCGTCGGTGCGCGAGCGGCCGCTACGCGAGATCTGGTACGACAGCGAGCCCTTCAACCGCTATCGCGGCGAGGCCTGGATGCAGGAGCCGTGCCGCAGCTGCGACGAGCGCCACCGTGACGTCGGCGGCTGTCGCTGTCAGGCCTACCTGCTCACCGGCGACCCCGCCGCCACCGACCCGGTATGCGACCTGTCGCCGAACCATCACCTGATCGAGGCCGCCCGCCGCGAAGCCGAGGGCGACACCCGCACGGCCAGGGAGCTGACGCCACGCAACGCCCGCGAGTCGCGGGTCTTCTGCCGCGCATGAGCGCGTCGGCATCCGCGGGCCCCCGGGACCCAGGCCGGCTCGAGCTTGGCCTGCCCCCCGGCAGCCGCGCCCGGACGCGGCGGCTGGCCAGCGGGCTCAGGGTCGTGGCGGCGGAGGTCCCCGACGCCCGCCAGTTGCGGCTGGTGGGTGCCGTGGGGGTCGGCTATCTCGACGAGCCGCCCGAGCGCCGTGGCCTGGCCCACCTGCTCGAGCACGGGCTCTTCCTCGGCTCCTCGCACGCCCCCGATCCGGGCGAATGGGACGACTGGATCGGCGCGCAGGGCGGCCGCTACAACGCCCATACCGACGAACGGGTCACCGACGTCCACCTGCACCTGCCGCCGGGCGCCGCCGAGGCGGGGCTGGCGCGCCTGATCGACCTGCTCTGCCGACCGCGTCTCGACGCCGGCCACCTCGCCGGCGAGGTGGCGGTGCTCGACGCCGAATTCCGCGCGCGCCTGGACGATCCGGCGCTGCACCGCCTGGCGGCCCTGGGACGGCTCTGTCGCCCCGCGCATCCGGCCCGGACCTGCCATGCCGGCCATCGCGATACCCTGGGCGAGGATATCGACGGGCTGACCGCCGAGCTCCACGCCTTCCACCGCCGCCACTACCGCGCCGAGCGTATGGCGCTGGCGATGCTCGGCCCCCTGCCGCTGGACGAGCAGCTCGCCCTGCTGGAGCGGTATGGCAGCACCATCCCCGGCGGCGCGGCGGTTCACCAGGCCCCCGCCTGGCGCTGGGACGTCCCGGGCGGTGTCGCCTGGTGCCTGCCCTCCCCCTCCGCCCCGCCCACCGACGCGCTGGAGCTGATCTGGCCACTGCCCGAGGCCCTGGCCCATGACCGACGGCTCGAGGCCGTGGCGGCACGGCTGGCCGACGGCCGGCTGGCGGCCACCCTGCAGGCCAGCGTCGACCTCGAGGAGCTCAGCGTCGATACGGCCCCGCCCGGCACCGGTCCCGCCCTGGCGCTGCGTCTCGCACCGGTGGAGGCGACGACGCCCCTCGCGACGCTGCTCGGCGCCTGCCGACGCGCCCTGGCCGGGGCACTGACCGAGCGCCTCGGACGCCCTCCCCCTGCCCCCGTCGACCTCGACGCCTGGCCCCGGCGCCAGGCCTGCCGCCTGGCCATCGACGCAGCGACGCCACCGCCACCGGACGACATGCCCCTGGCCGGCTGGCTCGCCGGCGACCGCTGCCGGCTGCTGTGGCGGCGGGCGGGCGGCCAGGGCGGTGCCTGGTCGACACTCATCGAGACCGGCACCCGTTATCGGCCGCTGCCCCGGCCCCGGCAGGCGGCTGCCCCTCCCGAACGGCCCGCTCCCGACCTCGTGGCATCGCCGCGGCAGGCCTCGCGCGACGAGGTGCCGGGGCGGCTCCTGCATGACGCCCGACTCTCGCTCTGGTGGGGCAGCCCGGCGTGGCCGACCCCGGTGCAGCGGGCGAGCTGGTGCCTGGGTTGGCCTGCCGATGCCGCCGGCCGCGCGGCGCGTCTCGCCCGCTGGCGACGCCGCACCCTGGCGCTGCGCCAGGTGGCCACCGCCCAGGGGCTCTCCCTGACCCTGGAGGCGGATGCCAGGGGCGACTGGCTGATCGCCCTGGGCGATCCGGAACGGCTCGCCTCCCTGGTGGAGCAGGCCCTCGACGCCTGGACGACCGTCCCCCAGGACGCCGCCGGCTCATCCCCGGCGGGGGGACTGATCGCCCAGCGCCTGCTGCAACGCCTGGAGACCCGACCGCTCCCCGGCGAGGCACCGCCGTCGCTGCTCGGCTCGCTACAACAGCCACCTCTGCTCGGCTGGGCCGGCGGCGAGCTCGACGCCCGGGAGGCCGTCGAGCAGGCTCGGCGCTTCGCCGCCTTGCTGCCGACGACGGAGCGCACCGTGGCCGACGATGCGATGGCCTCGGGTGAGGAGAGCCGGCTGCCGCCCCAGGGCGCGGAGCAGGCGGTGATGCTCGAGGTGAGCGGCCGCGACGCCGACGCGCGCAGCCGCTGGCTGCTGCAGCTGCTGGCTGCCTGCCACGACGCCGCCTTCCAGCGGGAGATGCGCCGGCACCACGGGTTCGGCTATGTGGCGGCGGTGCGCTACCGCGAGGCCGCGGGCTGGCCGCGCTTGGGGTACGTGGTGCAGTCGCCCCACGCCACGCTGGACGTCCTGCACCGGGCGATCCTCGACTTCCTCGAGCGGAGTGGCACGCCCCTGGCCCGACTCACCCCGGCGGAGCTGGAGCGCCGGCGGCACGGCCTGATCGCGCGCCAAGGGCGCCCCGAGACCCAGGGCGAGGCCGTCGCCCGCGCCTGGCAGGCGCTGCGTTGCCGGACACCGTCCGGCGACGCCGCCTGGCGCCCGGCCCCTTGGGACGAGGAGTTCGCCGTACTGGCACGACTCGGCGTCGACGACCTCGGCGAGCAGGCGGCGGCCCTGGTGGACGGGGAACTGCCGCGGCACTGGTGGGCCCATGCTCCTGCCTGAGGCCCCCAGCGTTGCCTGACAGCAACGCACTTCTGCCCCTGCGGCACAATCCCCCGTCGAGGCTCACCTAGACTGACAGTCAGTGCCAGCCTGACCGTGACGACACCCGACAGTGGCCACAACGACCGGGAGAGTCTCCATGAAATCACGAGCCGCCATCGCCCTGGCAACGGGCCAGCCACTGGAGCCCACCGAGATCGACGTCGACGACTTCATCACCCACGACCGGCCCTTCGAGCGGATCGACGAGGCCTTCGACCCGCTGCAAGCGGGCAAGAGTATCCGTACTGTGCTGCACTAGTGACACGCGCCCGATGCCGCGCGAATCACACGCGCCCGGTGCCGCGTGAATCACACGCGCACGGAACCTCACGAATCACACATGCCCGGAACCGCGCGAAGGGCCTGACATACGCCCGGTCGTGGGGTGAGGCAGGAGGAGTAGCCAATGAGCCTGATGGATACCATTCAGCGCTGGTTCGGCGGAGGGAAACCCGAGCCCAGGACGCCCCCCAAAGCGGGCGGCGAGACGGCGGAACGCCCCTCCCGGACCGACGCGACCGCACGCACCGACACCCGAACCGAGACGACCTCGACGCCTACGGGCGAGGATAACGCCATGAGCCACCACATCCATATCCATCCCGCCGTCGATGACGGCGTACGCCCCGGTCGAGACGATTTCGCCGGCGGCACCCTGCGTTGCCACTGCCCCGACGACAAGGTCGAGGTGACCGTCGAGGCCCAGTGCGCCCACAACCACGTCTGCGGCTGCACCAGGTGCTGGAAGCCGGAGGGCGCGCTGTTCTCGATGGTCGCCGTGGTCCCGCGCGACAAGCTCAAGGTGACCGCCAACGAGGACAAGCTGGAAGTCGTCGATCCCTCGGCCGCCATCCAGCGCCACGCCTGCAAGGGCTGCGGCGTGCACATGTTCGGGCGCATCGAGAACACCGAGCACCCCTTCCACGGCCTGGACTTCATCCATACCGAGCTCTCGGATGACAGTGGCTGGGCGGCTCCGGAGTTCGCCGCCTTCGTCTCCTCGATCATCGAATCCGGGACCAACCCCGACGACATGAGCGCGGTGCGTGCCCGCCTCAAGGAGCTGGGACTGGAACCCTACGACTGCCTGTCACCGCCACTGATGGACGCCATCGCCACCCATACCGCCAAGGCCAAGGGGGTACTGTAAACGCCGCGGTACTCCCTCCGACGGTCAAGCCGACATCGGGCGCCCCTCGGGGCGCCCGATGGCTCACTTGAAGTTCTTTCTCACCATCTTCTGGATCTCGCCGACGATGCCACTGCGGAAGCTCAACACACAGATCACGAAGATGGCGCCGAGGATCACGCTGACCCAGTTGCCCAGGGGCGACTGCGCCAGTTGGGTCTGCAGGCTGACCACCAGGCCCGCGCCCACCACCGGGCCGAACAGGGTGCCCACCCCGCCCAGCAGGGTCATCAGGATCACCTCGCCGGACATGTGCCAGTGGGCGTCGGTCAGGGAGGCGAGCTGGAAGACCACCGTCTTGGTCGATCCCGCCAGGCCGGCCAGGCCGGCGGAGAGCACGAAGGCGAGGAGCTTGTAGGCGTCGACGTTGTAGCCCAGCGACACGGCGCGTGGCTCGTTCTCGCGGATCGCCTTGAGCACCTGGCCGAAGGGCGAGTGCACGGCGCGCTGGATGACGGCGAAGCCGATCAGGAAGACCGCGAACACGAAGTAGTACATGGCGACGTTGCTGCGCAGGCTGATCACCCCGAACAGCTCGCCGCGCGGCACGCCGTGCAGGCCGTCCTCGCCGCCGGTAAAGGGCGCCTGGACGAAGAAGAAGTACACCATCTGCGCCAGCGCCAGGGTCACCATGGCGAAGTAGATCCCCTGGCGGCGGATCGCCAGGGCGCCGAACAGGATGCCCAGCACCACCGCGGCGAGAGTACCGATCAGGATGCCCAGCTCCGGGGTCAGCCCCGGGTAGCTGGCCAGCATGATGCCGGTGAAATAGCCGCCGGTGGCCAGGAAGGCGGCATGCCCGAAGGAGAGCAGGCCGGCATAGCCGAGCAGCAGGTTGAAGGCGCAGGCGAACAGCGCGAAGCACAGCACCTTCATGAGGAACACCGGATAGGCCACGAAGGGTGCCACCAGGCCGATGGCAACCAGCACCAGGTAGAGGGTGTTGCGACGCAGCTTGGCCTGGCGGCGGCGGCGCAGGGCCGGGGTCAGGGTCTGGGATGTCCCCATCATGTCATGTCTCCTTGCCGAAGAGTCCCGCGGGACGCAGCATCAGGACCACGACCATCACCAGGAAGATCACGGTGTTGGCCGCCTCGGGGTAGTAGACCTTGGTGAGGCCCTCGATCAGGCCCATGGCCAGGCCGGTAACGATGGCCCCCAGGATGGAACCCATGCCGCCGATGACCACCACGGCGAAGACCACGATCAGCAGGCTCGAGCCCATGGTCGGCGACACCGGATAGAGCGGGGCGGCCAGCACCCCGGCGAAGGCGGCCAGCGCCACCCCGAAGCCGTAGGTCAGGGTGATCAGTTGGGGCACGTTGACGCCGAAGGCCTGCATCAGTGCCGGATTCTCGGTGCCGGCCCGCAGGTAGGCGCCGAGGCGGGTGCGCTCGATGATGAACCAGGTGGCCAGGCAGACGCCGAGGGCCGCCACCAGCACCCAGGCACGATAGGTGGGCAGGAACATGAAGCCCAGGTTGACGCCACCCTGCAGCGCCGCCGGCGTGGGGTAGCTGGACCCCGACACGCCGAAGAGGTTGATCAGCGAGCCCTCGAAGATCAACGCCAGGCCGAAGGTCAGCAGCAGCCCATAGAGGTGGTCGAGATGGGCGATGCGGCGCAGGATGAAACGCTCGATCAGCATGCCCAGGCCCCCCACCACCAGCGGCACCAGCAGCAGTGCCACCCAGTAGTCGAGCCCCAGGTACTGCAGCCCCAGCAGGGCGGCGAAGGCCCCCAGCATGTACTGGGCGCCATGGGCGAAGTTGACGATCTTCAGCAACCCGAAGATCACCGCCAGGCCCAGGCTCAGCAGGGCGTAGAAGGCGCCGTTGATCAGGCCCAGCATCAGCTGGCCCATGAACACCGCCAACGGCACCCCGAATATCATCGTCATGTCATGGACCTCCCGTCAGGGGCGGCGACCCGGGCGGCCGCCGCCGGTTCCACTTCCGCTCAGTTGTTGACCAGCTTGCACTGGCTCTCGGCGAGCGGCCGATAGGCCTCCTCGGCGGGGATGGTGGAGAGGATCTCGTAGACATCCCACTCGCCTTCGGACGCCTCGGGACTCTTCACCTGGGCCAGGTACATGTCGTGGACCATGCGACCATCCTCGCGGATGCGGCCGTTGCGGGCGAAGAAGTCCTCGATGGGGGCTTCCGCCATGGCCGCGCGGATGGCCTCGGGGTCGTCGGTACCCTGCTCGGCGACGGCATTCAGGTAATGGGTGGTGCTGGAGTAGATGCCCGCCTGGACCATGGTCGGCATCCTGCCCACGCGCTCGAAGTAGCGCTCGGCCCACTCGCGCGCCTGGTCGTCCATGTCCCAGTACCAGCCGGTGGTGAGCAGCAGGCCCTGGGTGGCCTCGAGGCCCATGGCGTGGACGTCGTTGAGGAAGATCAGCAGGCCGGCGAGCTGCTGGCCGGACTGGGTCAGGCCGAACTGGCTGGCGGTGGTGATGGCGTTGACGGTATCCGAGCCGGCGTTGGCCAGGCCGACAATCTTGGCGCCCGAGCCCTGGGCCTGGAGGATGTAGGAGGAGAAGTCGCTGGTCGGGAAGGGATGGTGCACCCCGCCGACGATCTCGCCGCCGTTCTCCTCCACCACCCGGGTGACGTCGCCCTCCAGGGCGTGGCCGAAGGCATAGTCGGCGGTGAGCATGAACCAACTGTCACCGCCCTGCTCCACTACCGCCTTGGCGGTGCCGTTAGCCAGCGGGTAGGTGTCGTAGACCCAGTGGATGTGGTTCGGTGTGCAGTGCTCGTCGGTGATGCTCGAGGCCGCGGAGCCGGAGACGATCCCCAGGCCATCGTTCGCCTCCAGCACCTTGGTCACGGCGATGGTCACCGAGGAGGCCACCAGGCCGGCCACCAGGTCGACGTTCTCCTCGTCGATCCAGCCGCGCACGGTGTTGGCACCCACGTCGGCGCTGTTGCGATCGTCGGCGCTGAAGATCTCGATGGGGGTGCCGTTCACTTCGCCGCCGAAGTCCTCGACGGCCATCTCCAGGGCCTCCAGGCCGCCGGGGCCGGCCAGGTCGCGATAGGTGCCGGACATGTCGGCCAGATAGCCGATGCGCACGGCATCGTCGCTCATCTGCGCCTGGGCGCCGCCGGCCATCAGGGTGGCGGCGGCGAGGGCGATGCTCGAGGCAAGGGTCTTGCGATCGAAGGTCATTGGTCTTCTCCGTGGCCCACGGCGGGGCGGTTGTTGTTGTCGATACGGTTGGCGGTGACAGGACTGCCGGGCGACGGGCGGGCCATCACACCCCCAGTAGGGTGTTGAGGTGATCGCGCCGGGAAGGCAGCTCGGCGGCAGCGATCTCCTCGATGATGCGGCCGTGCTCCATCACCAGGTGACGATCGGCCAGGGGCGCGGCGAAGCGGAAGTTCTGCTCCACCAGCACGATGGTCATGCCGCGCTCCTTGAGCTTGACGAGCACCTCGCCGAGCGCCTGGACGATGACCGGTGCCAGCCCCTCGGTGATCTCGTCGAGCAGCAGCAGCCGCGCGCCGGTGCGCAGGATGCGCGCCATGGCCAGCATCTGCTGCTCGCCGCCGGAGAGCCGGGTGCCCTGGCTGCGGCGCCGCTCCAGGAGGTTGGGGAACATGGCGTAGATCTCGTCGATGGACATGCCGCCGGAGCGCACCGTGGGCGGCAGCAGCAGGTTCTCCTCGACGTCGAGGCTCGAGAAGATGCCGCGCTCCTCGGGGCAGTAGCCGATGCCCAGGCGCGGGATGCGGTGGGGCTTCATGCCCAGGGTCTCGGCGCCATTGATCATGATCGAGCCGGTACGCCGCCCCACCATGTTCATGATCGCCTTGAGGGTGGTGCTGCGGCCGGCACCGTTGCGCCCCAGCAGGGTCACCAGCTCGCCGCGTTTCACGTCGAAGTCGACGCCGTGGAGGATGTGCGACTCGCCGTAGAAGGCGTGGAGGTCGCTGACTCGCAGCAGCTCGGCGCCGTCGCGCTCCTGGTAGTCGGTGAACACCTCGGCTGCATCGCTCATGCGCCGGCCTCCTCTTCCGCTGCCGCCTCGCTGCCCATGTAGGCCTCGCGCACCTGCGGGTTGCGGGACACCTCCGCGTAGTCCCCCTCGGCCAGCACGCCACCGCGGGCCAGCACGGTGATGCGGTCGCACAGGCGGCTCACCACGCTGAGGTTGTGCTCCACCATCAGCACGGTGCGGCCGGCGGAGACGCGCTTGATCAGTTCGACGATGCGATCGACGTCCTCGGCGCCCATGCCCTGGGTGGGCTCGTCGAGCAGCATCAGGGTGGGCTCCAGCGCCAGGGTGGTAGCCACCTCCAGGGCGCGCTTGCGGCCGTAGGGCATTTCCACGGTGAGCACCTCCGCGTAGTCGCGCAGGCCCACCTGGTCCAACAGCTCCACGGCGCGATCATTGAGGTGGTCGAGGGTGCGCTCCGACTTCCAGAAGTGGAAGGAGGTGCCCAGGCGGCGCTGCAGGGCTACCCGCACGTTCTCCAGCGCCGTCATGTGGCCGAACACCGCGGATATCTGGAAGGAGCGCACCAGGCCCAGGCGAGCGATCTCGTTGGCCTTCATGCCGGTGATCGGCTTGCCACGATAGAGGATCTCGCCGCGGGTCGGTGGCAGGAACTTGGTGAGCAGGTTGAAGACGGTGGTCTTGCCGGCTCCGTTGGGACCGATCAGGGCGTGGATATGCCCCTCGCGGACCTGCAGGTTGACGTCGTCGACGGCGGTGAAGCCGCGGAACTCCTTGGTCAAGCCGCGAGTTTCCAGTATGAACTCCTGGGTCATGTGACGTCCTCTCGGGACCACCGGACGGGTGATCCGCCGTTGATGCCGTTGTGGTTGTTGTGTGCCGTTGTAATTGTTGTGGCCTGTCCGGCAACGGAGAAGCGGGTGGCGGAGCGCGGCGGCCCCGCAACAGCACTTTACGTAAACGTAAGCTAGAGGAGTCGAAGCGGCTCGGCAATAGGCGGGAGGTCGAACTCGACCAATGGCGTAGAAGGCCATCGCTGTAGGCAACTGCGAAAGCCCTGCTCGACCCTCAGTCCGACTGGGAGGCCGGCGGCGTTGGCGGTACAATGGCACGCTTCCATGCACATCGGTCAGAACCTTCCGCCATGTCCCAACGCCCCATGCCCCCCGGGCCACCGCCCATCGGCTTCGGCGCCGTCTGCCTGCGCGGCTTCCTCGCCATCCTGTTCGTCGCCGCCCTGGCCCAGGGCGTCTACCTCGAGGCCATCCATGCCCCCGAGGCCCGCTTCTCGGAGACCGGCTTCACCGAGCTGGCCCAGACCGGCCTGCTGGCCCTGGCGACGCTGCTGCTGCTCTACGTGCGCTTCGGCCTGCGCATGGTGCCCGAAGTCAGCCTGCTGCTGCTCGCCTTCGTGGCCAGCTCGCTGATCCGCGAGCAGGACGCCTTCCTCGACGCCTATGTCTTCGATGGCGCCTGGCAGCTGCTGGTGACGCTGATCATCCTGCCCTGCCTCTATGCGGTGATCCGCCGGCGCCGCGCCTTCGTCGCCCAGTTTCCCGGCTACGCCAACTCCTTCTCCTTCGGGCTCTTCGCCGCCGGCTTCCTCACCACCTACGTCTTCTCGCGGCTCTACGGGCGCAGCGAGATGTGGGAGGCGATCCTCCAGGAGCGCTACCTGCGCACCTTCAAGGACGCCGCCGAGGAGGTGGTGGAACTGCTCGGTTACGCCCTGATCCTGCTCGCGGTGTTCGAACTGACCCTGCTGGCCCGTCACTGGGCCCGGGCCCGCCACGCCGGCTGACCCCGCTCCTGCCAGCGGCCTCCCGAGGGAGGCCGCTCCGCCATTCGGCCAAAGTTCAGCAATATCGGGTTGGCAATGCGCAAGTGGAGCGGCTCGGCGTCCCACCACGCGCTGTAACGCCGAGACCGGGGCGCTGTTGCCCCTCAAGCGAAAGGCCCCGCCGGGTATGCCTGCGGGGCCTTTCGTGACGACGCTGGGGCGCCGGCTTACTCGTCGAGGAAGGAGCGCAGCGGCTCGGAGCGGCTGGGGTGGCGCAGCTTGCGCAACGCCTTGGCCTCGATCTGGCGGATCCGCTCGCGGGTGACGTCGAACTGCTTGCCGACCTCCTCGAGGGTGTGGTCGGTGTTCATGTCGATGCCGAAGCGCATGCGCAGCACCTTGGCCTCGCGGGCGGTGAGGCCGCCGAGCACGTTGCGGGTGGCCTCGATCAGCCCCTCGCCGGTGGCCGAGTCGATGGGCAGCACCATGGTGCCGTCCTCGATGAAGTCGCCCAGGTGCGAGTCGTCGTCGTCGCCGATGGGCGTCTCCATGGAGATCGGCTCCTTGGCGATCTTGAGCACCTTGCGCACCTTGTCCTCGGGCATCTCGAGCCGCTCGCCGAGCTCCTCGGGGGTAGGCTCGCGGCCCATCTCCTGGAGCATCTGCCGGGACACTCGGTTGAGCTTGTTGATGGTCTCGATCATGTGCACCGGGATGCGGATGGTGCGGGCCTGGTCGGCGATGGAGCGGGTGATCGCCTGGCGGATCCACCAGGTGGCGTAGGTGGAGAACTTGTAGCCGCGGCGATACTCGAACTTGTCCACCGCCTTCATCAGGCCGATGTTGCCCTCCTGGATCAGGTCCAGGAACTGCAGGCCGCGGTTGGTGTACTTCTTGGCGATGGAGATCACCAGGCGCAGGTTGGCCTCGACCATCTCCTTCTTGGCGCGACGCGCCTTGGCCTCGCCGATCGAGAGGCGACGATTGACCTCCTTGATCTCGGTCACCGGCAGGCGGACCATCTCCTCCTCGAAGGCGATCTTGCGCTGGGCGCGCTGGATGTCGACGCGCAGCGGCGCGAGGCGATCGGCGAACCGGGCGTTGTCGGCGATGAAGGCGTCGAGCCAGGCCGGATCGGACTCGCTGCCCGGGAAGGCCTTGATGAAGGTCTTGCGCGGCACCCGACCCTTCTTGACGCACAGCTGCATCACCGCCTTCTCCTGGGCGCGGATCTGCTCGACGCTGATGCGCACCTGGTTGACCAGGCGCTCGAAGTGCTTGGGCACCAGCTTGATCGGCGAGAACAGCTCGGCCAGGCGCGCGAGCTCCTCCTGGGCCTCGCGGGAGCCACGCCCCTGGGCCTCGATGGCCGCCTGGGCCGCGGCGTTCTGCTCGCGGATCTGCTCGAAGCGGGCGCGGGCCTCCTCGGGATCGGGGCCACCGCTGCTCTCCTCCTCGGCGTCACCGTCCTCGTCATCCTCGTCGCCGCCGGCCGCGTCGCCGGGCTCTTCCTCGGGCACCTCGGCCTCGGCCACGCCGGGGATGCCCTCATCGGGATCGATGAAGCCGGAGAACAGGTCGGAGAGCCGCCCCGGCGCCTCCTCGTCCTGGGTGGCGTCGTAAGCGTCGAGGATCGACTCCACCGCACCGGGCAGGTAGGCCAGCGCCGACATCACCTCGCGGGTGCCCTCCTCGATGCGCTTGGCGATCTCGATCTCACCCTCGCGGGTCAGCAGTTCCACGGTGCCCATCTCGCGCATGTACATGCGCACCGGGTCGGTGGTGCGGCCCACGTCGCTCTCCACCGCTGCCAGGGCGGCCACGGCTTCCTCGGCGGCAGACTCGTCCGTGGAGTGATCGGACATCATCAGGGTATCTTCATCGGGGGCTTCCTCGACGACACTGATACCCATGTCGTTGATCATGCCGATGATGTCTTCCACCTGATCGGGGTCGGCGATATCCTCGGGAAGGTGGTCGTTGACCTCGGCATAGGTCAGGAAGCCCTGTTCCTTGCCGCGCGCGATCAACTCCTTCAGACGTGACTGCTGCTGCGCATTTCCAGCCATAGAAACCCTATCTCGACGAAGAAGAATGAAGCACCTGAAGCGCTGGGTGGAGAAAACTCGTGAAGCCGAACAGTATAGCGGCAGAAAGCACCCTTCCGCCAGTTCGCTCTATTTGCGCGGTCATTCAGGTGTGTTAGGTTGTCAGGTTACGCCGGTGCCAAGCGCCGTCCCCTACAAATGGGGATGGTAGGAAAGATTTCAACCTCGGCGCCAACCCGAATGATACTATTATTGACCTTCCGGTCAGCGGTGCAGTTCGGTGATCAGCGCCATCAGGCGCTGCTTCTCCTCCCGCGACAGCCGCTCCCCCGCCTTCTCCCTGGCCAGCAACGCCTCGATCTCCTCCTGGGGCGACCGCCGCCGCCGATGCCGACGGAAGTGCCCGACCAGGCCGTCCAATTCGGCACCGCGCGCCGCCCGGGGGATCAACAACTCGCGCCTGGCCAGCGCCGCCAGCCGCTCGCCCTCCGGACTGCCGTGGAAGTGCGCCAGCAGCACCTGGGGGCTGCGATAGCGCCCGGCCCGCAGCAGGCGAATCACCTCGCGGCACAAGCGCCCGTCGGGCTCCTCCTCGGGGCACCAGTCGTCCTCCTCCGGCAGCCTCGCCACCAGCTCCGGCTCGTGGACCAGCAACTGCAGGGCCCGCGCCACCAGGCTCAGCGAACCGCCGGTGCGCCCCGGCGGCGCGGCACTCTCGCCCAGTGGCGGGGCCGTCTCCGGCATGCCGCCGGCATCCGGGGCCGACGCACCGGGCCCGGTCGTCGCCTCCTGGGCGGCGGGCTCGGCCCGCGCCAGCAGGGCGGCGAAGCTCGAGGGCTCGACGCCGGTACGCCGTGACAGCTCGGTGAGCATCAGCGACTTGAGCACCCCCTCCGGCAGCTTCGCCAGCGCCGCCAGCACCTGGCTGGCGTAGCGCTCGCGGTCCTCGATGCGAGCCAGGTCGCGCCCCGCCGCCGCCTGGTCGAAGAGGAACTCCGACAGGGGGCTGGCGCAGGTGATGCGGTCCTGGAAGGCCTCGGGGCCCTCGCGACGCACCAGGGTGTCCGGATCCTCCCCCTCGGGCAGGAACAGGAAGCGCGCCTGGCGGCCGTCGATCATCAGCGGCAGCACCGTCTCCAGCGCCCGCGCCGCGGCCTGTCGGCCGGCACGGTCACCATCGAAGCAGAACACCACCTCGCCCACCAGGCGGAACAGCCGCGACAGGTGCTCCTCGCTGGTCGAGGTACCCAGGGTGGCCACGGCGTTGCGGATGCCGAACTGGGCCAGGGCCACCACGTCCATGTAGCCCTCGACGATCACCACCCGCTCCAGGCGGTGGTCGGCCTGGCGAGCCTCATAGAGCCCGTAGAGCTCGCGCCCCTTGTGGAACACCGGGGTCTCCGGCGAGTTGAGGTACTTGGGCTTGGCGTCGCCCAGCACCCGGCCGCCGAAGCCGATGGTGCGCCCCTTGATGTCGCGGATCGGGAACATCACCCGGTCGCGGAAGCGATCATAGGTGCGCCCGCTCTCCTCGCGGTGCACCAGCAGGCCGTACTCCACCTGCACCGCCTCGGCGATGCCACGCTCCGAGAGGTGGCGCTTGAGCCCCTCCCAGCCGTCCGGGGCGTAGCCGATGCCGAAGGTCTCGATCACCTCCGGCGCCAGGCCGCGCCCCTCCAGGTAGGCGCGGGCGCCCTGCGCCTCCGGCATCTTCAGCCGCTCGCGGAAGAAGGACGCCGAGAGCTCCAGCAGGTTGACGCCCTCCTTGCGCTTGCGCTCCCGGGCCTGGGCGCGGGGGTCGTCGGCGCCCTCGCGGGGCACCTCCAGGCCGAGCCGCCCGGCCAGCTGCTCTACCGCCTCGGGGAAGCGCAGCTTGTCGTACTCCATCAGGAAGCGCAGGGCGTTGCCGTGGGCGCCACAGCCGAAGCAGTGGTAGAACTGCTTGTCGGCGCTGACGGTGAACGATGGCGTCTTCTCCTGGTGGAAGGGACACAGGCCCGAGTAGTTGCGCCCGGCTTTCTTCAGCTTGACCCGTTCGCCCACCACCTCGACCACGTCGACGCGGGCGAGCAGGTCATCGATGAAGCGCTGGGGGATCTGTCCGGCCATGCTGCTGGACCACCTTCACGAGTCGCGATGCGATCGCCATGGGCCGCCGGCATCGAGACGCCGACACCCCGGAAAAAACAAGCGGCCACCGGATGGCGGCCGCTTGGCGTCCTCCTGAGACAGCCCGGGCCCGGGGCCCCGACCGTCTCCAGTACGGATCAATAGAGCCGTTCGAAGCGCTTGCGCTCACGCTGGAGCTTCTTGGCGTGACGCTTGACGGCGGCTGCCGCCTTGCGCTTGCGCTCCGCAGTCGGCTTCTCGTAGTGCTCGCGACGACGCACTTCGGAGAGGACACCGGCTTTTTCGCAGGAACGCTTGAAGCGACGCAGCGCGACGTCAAACGGCTCGTTATCACGTACTTTGACAGAAGGCATTAAGCACTCACCTACCTTAGGTAACTAGAGTTCGGTTAGTACGCACACCCCTGCGGGTGGCAGCTGACGCGACGACGCCACATCTCCCGTTCTCGGCTGGCGAGCGGAGACATGGACGGATCACGGGAAATCGCCACCTGGGTGCACGACCCAGTCTTGCAGCGCACCATATTCTAGTCGCGCACCCCGGCCTTTGCAAATGCTTTCCCCCAAGGCAATCGCAGTCGCCCACAAGCGAGGGACGCCGGGGACAAGCCACCACAACAGTCTCGAGCGATGGCAGGCCAGGCCCCAAGACGCGTAGAATACCGGGCTGTTCCGTATAACCGAGCCGATACCATGCGCGTACTGGGCATCGAGACCTCCTGCGACGAGACCGGCGTCGCCCTCTTCGACACCGAACGCGGCCTGCTGGCCGACGCCCTCTACAGCCAGGTGGCCATGCACGCCGAATACGGCGGCGTGGTGCCGGAGCTGGCCTCCCGCGACCATACCCGCCGCCTGCTGCCGCTGATCCAGCAGGTGCTCGACGAGGCCGGCCTGGGCCGCGGCGAGCTGGACGCCATCGCCTATACCGCCGGCCCCGGCCTGGTGGGCGCCCTGATGGTGGGCGCCGCCACCGCCCACGGCATGGCCCGGGCGCTGGGGATCCCGGTGCTGGGCGTGCACCACATGGAGGGACACCTGCTGGCTCCCATGCTGGAGGAGGACCGGCCCGAGTTCCCCTTCGTGGCGCTGCTGGTCTCCGGCGGCCATACCCAACTGGTCGAGGTGCGCGGGCTCGGGCGCTACACCCTGCTCGGCGAATCGGTGGACGACGCCGCCGGCGAGGCCTTCGACAAGGCGGCCAAGATGCTCGGGCTCGACTACCCCGGCGGCCCCCATGTCGCCCGACTGGCCGAGGCCGGCGACCCCGGGCGCCTGCGCTTCCCGCGGCCGATGACCGACCGCCCGGGGCTGGCCTTCAGCTTCTCGGGCCTCAAGACCCATACCCTGACCACATTGCGCGCCTTCGAGGCCGAGGGAACCCTGGACGACCCGGCCCGCGCCGACGTGGCCCGGGCCTTCGAGGAGGCGGTGGTGGATACCCTGGTGATCAAGTGCCGCCGCGCCCTGGACCAGACCGGCCTCAAGCGACTGGTGGTGGCCGGCGGCGTCAGCGCCAACCTGCGCCTGCGCAGCCGACTGGAGCGCGAGTGCGCCAAGCGCAACGCCCGGGCCTACTACCCGCGCGGACGCTTCTGCACCGACAACGGCGCCATGATCGCCTATGTGGGCGCCCAACGCCTGCAGGCCGGCGAACGCGACGAGCCCGGCATGATGCAGGCGGTACCGCGCTGGCCCATGGATACCCTGGAGGCGCCCAGCAGCGACTGAAAGGCGCCATGCTCGCACTCTTTATGGTCACAGCGCCCAACGCCTGCAGGCCGGCGAACACGACGAGCCCGGCATGATGCAGGCGGTACCGCGCTGGCCGATGGATACGCTACGCGAGCCGTAAGCTAGAAGAGGGAAGAGGGAAGACAGGATAGGCGTTCTTCTTGCCTCTTCGAGGCGCGTAGCGCCGTTCTTCCCTCTTCCAGCCGCGAAGCGGCGCTCTTCAAGCTTACAGGGGCGGCTCGTCGCCGCTACCCAGGCGGCGGATATTGAGCGCGTGTCGCCCCAGCACCAGCAGGGTGAAGGCGATCACCACCACCACGTAGTCCGGCGCCAGCCACAGGCTGGCCAGCGGCGCCATGGCGGCGCTGGCCAGGGAGGCCACGGCGGCGGTGCGCACCCGCCAGGCGAGCAGCGCCCAGAGCGCCGCACACACCAGCGCCACCCCCGGGATCAGCACCAGCATCACGCCAAAGGCACTGGCCACCGCCTTGCCGCCGCGGAAGCGGTGCCACACCGGGTAGCTGTGGCCCAGCAGCACCCCGAGGCCCACCAGGCCCTGGGCCCAGGGCGGCAACCCCAGCAGGATCGCCAATACCAGCACCGGCACGCCCTTGGCGGCATCCACCAGCAGGGTCGCCAGGGCCAGCCGAACGCCGTACAGGCGCAGCACGTTGGAGAAGCCGGGATTGCAGGAGCCGGCGCGGCGCGGGTCACCCACGCCGGCCAGCCGGCACACGCTCAGCGCCCCCAACCAGCTGCCGCTGAGATAGCCCAGCGCCACCAGCGGCAGCAACGGATTGAGTGGCGCCTCCACGGCCGGCCCTCCTGTGACGGGAATTCGCCCATTCTGACAGCCCCGCCCCGGGGTGCCCAGCCGCCGAGGTGTTCGCCGGCTCGAGGCTCGCGTACAATCGCCGCCACGCCAGCCCGGTCCGAGAGATCCCCGGGCCCCCACCCGCCCATGCACACGCCCGGAAGCCTCGCCATGGACCTAGTGCTGATCGAGTCCCTCGGCGTCGACACCGTCATCGGGGTCTACGACTGGGAACGCACCATCACCCAGCGCCTGGTGCTCGACCTGGAGCTGGCTACCGACATCCGCCCGGCGGCGGCCGACGACGACATCGCCCAGACCCTGGACTACGCCGCCATCAGCAAGCGCGTCAAGGCCTTCGCCGCCGACCATGACTTCGCCCTGGTGGAGACCTTCGCCGAACGACTGGCCGCCATGCTGCGTGAGGAGTTCTCGATTCCCTGGCTGCGACTCAGCGTGCGCAAGCCCGGTGCCGTGCCCACCGCGGGCGCGGTGGGGGTGCGCATCGAACGCGGCACGCGCCCGGAGGAGGCCTGATGGTGAGGGTCACGGTGAGCATCGGCAGCAACATCGAGCGGGAGCGCCATGTCCGTGCCTGCCTGGACGCCCTGGCCGAGACCTTCGGCGCGCCGGCCGTCTCGCGGGTGTTCGAGAGCGAGCCGGTGGGCTTCGAGGACGGCCGCAACTTCTACAACCTGGTGGCGGTCTTCGACAGCGACTGGGGCGTGGGGGAGCTGCAGGCCTGGTGCAAGCGCCTGGAGCTGGCCAACGGTCGGCGCAAGGACAGTCCCAAGTTCAGCCCGCGCACCCTGGACATCGACCTGCTCACCGTGGGCGGGCTGACCGGCGAGCATGACGGCGTCGCCCTGCCCCGCGACGAGATCCGCCACCACGCCTTCGTGCTCAAGCCCCTGGCCGAGCTGCTGCCCGAGGCGCGCCATCCGCTCACCGGCGAGACCTATGCGGCCCTATGGAGCGCCTTCGATCCGGGCGGCCAACGCCTCTGGGCGGTGGACTTCCACTGGGCCGGGCGGCGGATCTCCCGCCCCGACTAGCCCAGGGCGGCGTCGATCGCCTCGCGCCGCCGGCGTGCCAGCTCCGCGCCCAGCGCACGCCCCTGGAAGCCCTCCTCCACCAGCTGTGCCGGCAATACCTGGCCGGCCAGCCGCCAGGCCAGGGCCAGGTCCCCGGCCAGCGCCGGGGCATCCAGGCTCACCAGGCTGAGCAGCGGCGCGACCCGCTCGCTGCGCCGCCAGGCGTCGACGGCATCCAGCCAGGCCAGGATCCGCGCGCCGTCCGGCGTCTCCACCTCGGCATCCCGGCACAGTCCGCGGGTGGCCGCTACCTGGCGGGCCAGGTCGGGGTAGGCCCTGGGCTGGCGCAGCCGCTCGGCCAGGGCCGCCCGCGCCGCCTCGTCCAGGTGCTCCACCAGCCGCGCCCAGCGCCAGCGGGCCGTCGCCTCATCCTCGACCTCCTCGGGCAGGCAGTGCAAGTGCCCCAGCGCCTCGTCCAGGCCCTCGGGATCGGCGCTGAGCTCCGGCATCAGCACCGCCAGGGCGCCGCAGGCATCCAGGGTCTGGAAGTAGACTTCCGGCCAGGGCTCGCCCAGGGCCTTCTCGGTCTCCGCCCAGACTCGTTCGGCCACCAGGTGGGCGAGCTCGCCGCTGTCGACCAGCTCGGCCATCAGTGCCCGGGTCTCCTCGGCGATGGTGAAGCCGAGCCCCGCGTAGCGGGCCAGGAAGCGCGCGGTACGCAACACCCGCAGCGGGTCCTCAACGAAGGCCGGCGAGACATGGCGCAGCAGCCGCGACTCGAGGTCGGCCAGGCCGCCATGCGGGTCGACCAGCTCGCCCTCCGGGGTCTCGGCCATGGCGTTGATGGTCAGGTCGCGACGCGCCAGGTCCTCCTCCAGGGTCACTTCGGGGCTGGCGTGGACCACGAAGCCGGTGTAGCCGTGCCCGGCCTTGCGCTCGGTGCGTGCCAGGGCGTACTCCTCGTGGGTCTCGGGGTGCAGGAACACCGGGAAGTCGCGACCCACCGGCCGGAAGCCGCGGCGGCGCATCTCCTCGGGCGTGCTGCCGACCACCACCCAGTCGCGGTCGTAGACCGGCCAGCCGAGCCGGGCGTCGCGCACCGCGCCGCCCACCCGGTAGACCGCCAGGCCCGCGACGGTGGGGTCCTCGGGCGCGGACACGCTCAGGCCTCCACCCGGTGCGGATGGCGCAGTTGCCACTCGGTGAAGCCGCCGTCGAGGCTGTAGACCGCGTCGAACCCCTGGCCCGCCAGCCAGGCGGCGGCCTGCTGGCTGGAGTGGCCGTGGTAGCAGACCACTACCACCGGCCGCTCGCGGGGCGTCGCGTCGATGAAGGGGCCGACGCTGTCGTTGTCCAGGCGCCGGCTGCCGGGGATGTGGCCCTGGGCGTAGCTCATGGGGTCGCGGATATCGACCAGCGCCAGCTCGCGCCGCTCGTCGAGCCAGGCCTGCAGGGTCGGGATGTCCAGGTGCTGGAAGGTCGTCATGGGGCTCTCTCGTCGTCGGTCAGGGGCGCTGGCGGCTGGGCACGCTGATGCGCTCGCCGCTGTCGAGGTTCAGGGCGGTGAGGCGGCCGCCCCAGACGCAGCCGGTATCCAGGGCCTGGACGTTGACGCGGCTGCCGGGCGTCTCGCCGCCCAGCGCCGCCCAGTGGCCGAAGACCAGCCGGGCGTCGTCGGCGCGGGGGTAGCGGAACCAGGGCGCGAAGCCGGGCGGGGCACTGTCCAGCCCCTCCTTGGCGTCGAAGTCCAGGCAACCCGCGGCGTCGATGAAGCGCATGCGGGTGAAGACGTTGACGATCACCCGCAGGCGGTCGATGCCTTCCAGGTCATCCCGCCAGCAGGTCGGGCTGTTGCCGTACATGCGCCGGAGGAAGACGCCGGCGTGCTCGCCGCTCAGGCAGGCCTCCAGCTCGGCGGCCAGCCCCTGGGCCTGGTCCAGCGACCAGTGGGGCAGCAGCCCGGCATGGGTCATCAGGGTCTCCTCGCCGATGGCCTCGCGTACCAGCAGCGGCCGCGACTGCAGCCAGTCGAGCAGCCGCTCGCGATCGGGCGCCTCGAGGATCGCCGCCAGGGTATCCTTGCGCCTGGGCTCGGCCCCGCCGCGGGCCACCGCCAGCAGGTGCAGGTCGTGGTTGCCGAGCACGCTGACGGCGGCATCGCCCAGCGCCATCGCCTCGCGCAGGCAGGCCAGCGACCCCGGGCCGCGATTGACCAGGTCGCCGGCCAGCCACAGCCGGTCGCGGCGCGGATCGAAGTCGAGGACCTCGAGCAGGTCGATGAACTCGGCGTGGCAGCCCTGGAGGTCGCCGATGGCGTAGGTGGTCATCCGGTCTCCCTGTGGGTTGCGATCATCGGTCTCAGTGCACCTGGTTGGGGCCGGCCAGGCGGAAGGGGGCGATGGGCACCTCGAAGGGACGCTGGGTGGCGGTATCGATGCAGGTGTAGTCGCCCTCCATCACCCCCACCGGGCCGTCGAGGATCGCCCGGCTGGTGTAGCGAAAGCGCTGACCGGGGCCGATCACCGGCTGCTGGCCCACCACGCCCTTGCCGCGCACCTCCTGCACCTTGCCACTGCCCTGGGTGATCTTCCAGTGGCGGGCCATCAACTGGATGCTGTGGCGGGAGGCGTTGTGCACCGTCACCGTGTAGCTGAACACGTAGCGCTGCTCGGCAGGCGCGGATTCCTCCTCACGGAAGCTCGGCTCCACCTCGACTCGTACCTCCAGGGCCGGACCCTGCGGGGACGACTGACTCATGGACGCACCTCCTCACCGACATCGGACAGGTGGTTGGCGATGCGCACGAACTCCTCCACGCAGAGCGTCTGGGGCCGGCGGCCAGGGTCGATGCCCAGCGCCTCCAGGGCCTCGCCGCCGATGCGTCCCTTGAGGTTGTTACGCAGGGTCTTGCGGCGCTGGCCGAAGGCCTCGCGCACCAGGCGCGACAACAGCGCCGCGTCACGGGCCGGATGCGGCGGTGCGGCGTAGGGGGTCAGGCGCACGATGGCGGAATCCACCTTGGGGCGCGGCACGAAGGCCTCCGGCGGCACCACGAACAGCGACTCCACCCGGCAGCGGTACTGGGCCATCACCGAGAGGCGCCCCCAGTCGGCCCCGCCCGGCTCGGCGGCCAGGCGTTCCACCACTTCCCTCTGCAGCATGAAGTGCATGTCGGCGATGGCATCGCCTGCCTCCAGCAGGTGGGCGATCAGCGGTGTGGAGATGTTGTAGGGCAGGTTGCCCACCACCCGCAGCGGCTCGCCCGCCCCGCGCAAGACACGGAAGTCCACCTTGAGGGCGTCGCCCTCGTGGATCACGAAGTCGGGATGGTTGAAGAACTGCACCCGCAGGCCGGGGATCAGGTCGCGGTCGAGCTCGATCACCTCGAGGCGGCCGCCGGCCGCCTCCAGCAGCGGCTCGGTCAGCGCGCCCTGGCCGGGGCCGATCTCCACCAGGCGCTCGCCGGGGCGCGGGCCGATGGCGCGCACGATGCGCGAGATGATACCCGGATCGCGCAGGAAGTTCTGGCCGAAGCGCTTGCGGGCCCGGTGGACCGGGGGGCGGGATGCCATTCAGGGGTGTCCTTATGTCGCTGTGATCTTCTTCTGCATCTTGAATGGGGCTGATCCGGCGACAGACCTGCGCGGAGGCGCTGTAAACCCATCCCTGGAATAGGACCTCCGCTTCGGTCTATCCCCGGCGCCCCTCTAAGCACGCTGCGCCATCTCGGCGGCCAGGGCCACCGCGACCCGCAGGCTGCCGGGGTCGGCGCGACCGCGGCCGGCCAGGTCCAGCGCCGTGCCGTGGTCCACCGAGGTGCGCACCAGCGGCAGGCCCAGGGTGACGTTGGCGGCGCGGCCGAAGCCGGCGTACTTGAGCACCGGCAGGCCCTGGTCATGATACATGGCCAGCACGGCGTCCACCCCCTCGAGATGGTGCGGGGTGAACAGGGTATCGGCGGGCAGCGGGCCGTCGAGCGCCAGGCCCTCGGCGCGCAGCGCCTCCAGGGCGGGGATGATGACCTCGAGCTCCTCGCGGCCCAGGTGCCCCCCCTCGCCGGCATGGGGGTTGAGGCCGCAGACCGCGATGCGCGGGGCGCCCACACCGAACCGGCGCTTCAGGTCGGCGTCGAGGATACGCAGCACCCGTGCCAGACGCTCGCCGGTGATGGCATCCGCCACCGCACGCAGCGGCAGGTGAGTGGTGGCCAGGGCCACCCGCAGGGCGGATCCGCCCCGCCAGCCGGACCGGTCGGCGTGCAGGGCGCTGTCGGTGGCGAGCAGCATCACCACCTCGTCGACGCCGCAGGCGTCTCGCAGGTACTCGGTGTGGCCGGTGAAGCCGGCATGGCCGGCCTCAAGGATCGCCCCCTTGTGCAGGGGGGCGGTGACCATGCCGGCGGCGCGGCCCTCGCGGCAGGCGCGGATCGCCAGGTCCAGGGTCTCGAGCACGTAGTCGGCGTTGGCCACTTCGAGCTCGCCCGGTCGGCAGGGCGCGCGCAGCGCCACCGGCCATACCGGCAGCCGGCCGGGGCGACCGGCCGGCACCGCCTCGTCGTGGGCGAGTTCCTCGAGGGTCACGGCCAGGCCCAGCAGCGCGGCCCGCTCGGCCAGCAGCCGGGGATCTCCCACCGCCACCACTCGTGCCTCGAGGACGCCCTCGGCGGCCAGCATCAGGGCCAGTTCCGGGCCGATGCCCGCCGGCTCGCCGGTGGTCAGGGCCAGGACGGGCCCGCCCTGCCCCGCCATCAGCGCGCGCCGAGCCGGTTGTCGATGAAGGCCTGGGAGCGGATCTCCTGCAGCCAGGCGTCCAACTCCTCGTTGGCCTTGCGCTGGAAGAGCGCCTGCTGGGCCTGTTCGCGACCGACGCCTTCCTGCTCCATGAAGCGTTCCACCTCCCGCTCGGAGAGGTTGACCCGGCTCCCCACCTGGCGCTGCTGCAACTGGCGAATCACCAGTTCGCGGCGGATCTCCTCGCGTACCGCCGACAGCGTCAGGCCATCGGCCTCCAAGGCATCGGCGAACTGCTCCAGGCTCATGCCGTTGCGTTCGGCGATGCCGCGCACCTGACGGTTGAGTTCGGTATCGTCGACGCTGAGCCCCGCCTCCTCGGCCATCTGCAGCTGGATCTCCTCCAGGATCATCTGCTCCAGTACCTGCTCGCACAGCACGTCCTCCGGGGGCAGATCCTGCTGCTGGGCGCCGAGCTGGCTGCGGGCCTGGTCCAGCCGCTCCTCCAGTTGGCTGTGCATGATCGCCCCGTCGTTGACCACCGCCACGATGCGGTCCAGCGTCTGGCGCTGCACGGACTGGAACTCCGGGTCCTGGGCCAGGGCGCCGGCCGGCAGGGCGGCCAGGCCCAGGGCCATCACCAGGCCGGCCCCCAGGCCGGCGACGGGTCGACTGCGCATTGTCTGCTTTCCTCTCATCGTTCCTCTCTCGTGGACCCTCCCGGCTCAGAAGGCGGTGCCGCGATAGCCGGGAATGGCCTCCTCGAAGTAGCTGTCGGCCTCGCGGCCCACACCGCCCAGGCCCTTGAACACGAAACGCAGGAAGATCCCGCGGTCGGTGAAGTCATCATCCAGGCGGTTCGCGGTGTCGTTGTCGTCGATCCACTCGCGCCACACCAGCTGCACACCGTAGCAACAGTCGTTCCACTGCACGCCCGCCAGTTGCTCCAGGGCACGGTCGTTGGTGTTGTCATAGAGCAGGCGACCGATCAGGTCGAAGCGCCGCCCCGCCTGCCAGGCGAAGGACAGGTCATATTCCTCGCGGTCATAGTTGACCACATCCTCGTCCTCGAGGGAGGGATCGAAGCCCTCGAGCTGCCAGCGGTACCCCAGGTTGAGCACATGGCCGGCCGGCGACAGGTACTGGAGGCCCAGCGTAGTGCTTTCGGTCTGCTCCAGGTGATCGTCGTAGAGCCACTGCCAGCGGGTACGCCAGCGATCGGTGACCTGCCAGTCGGCGCGCGCCACCAGCGGGGAGCGGTCACGGGTGGCCCGGTACCAGTCCGCGAAGCGCCGCTCCGGGTCCGGCAACTCGTCGGGGTCGCCGGCCAGGTCGATGGTGCGATCCTCGAAGTAGAGCGCCTGACCCAGGCCCAGCGAGAGTCGCTGACGCCCGCCCTCGTCCTCCAGCAGGCGGGATTCCACGCCCAGGGAGAGGCGGTTGAGGTCGCCCACCCGGTCGCTGCCGGAGAAGCGGTACGGCGACCACAGTTGGTTCCAAGAGAAGGCGCGCTCACGGGTGTCGAAGTCCGGGAACTCGCTCTGGTCGCGGGCCGGCACATAGGCGTAGTTGACCCGCGGCTCCAGGGTCTGGCGGTAGCCGCGCCCGCCCAGCTCCAATGCGCGCTCGAACACCAGGCCGCCGTCGATGGAGGCCACCGGCAGGTTACGCGTCAGCTCGGTGTCGAATTCGGTCTGGCGATCGCCGTAATCGAGGTCATAGGCCGTCGACAGCCACTCCACGCGGGGCTCGAGGTGGCCCCAGCTCTCGTCCAGGCGCCAGCCCAGCGCCGGCGCGAGATGCAGCCGCGAGCCGGTGGCCGCCTCGCGCAGCGGTACCCTCAGGCGCCGGCCCTCGCTCTCGTAGAACCCCTGGTCGTCGGTATCGATATCGCGCCAGAAGTAGGTGTAGTTGGAGCGCCACTGCTGGTAGAAGCCGCCCTGGGCCCACCGCGCGTCGGCGCTGAGGCTGGGCAGGCGATAGAAGGGCCGGTCCCTCTCCAGCAGCGGGTCGTCGAGCTTCTGGAAGCCCTGGGCGCGGGCGTCCAGGCGCCAGGTGTCGCCACGGTAGTCGATCTGCGCCAGGCGCGACATGGCCGAGGCGCTGCGCTCGGCGAAGTCACTGCCGAAGTCGTCGAAATAGCGCCCGTCGCTGGCCGCCCCGTAGCGCAGCCGGTAGCGGGTGCGCGGATCGAAGCTACCGGCATGGCGATAGTCGACGTACCAGCGGTCCTCGCCCTCGAACCGCCGGTCGGCATCGTTGGGGTTGTCGCTGTCGCCCCCGTCGTCGCCGCCGAGGTAGGCCCCCTCGATCTGGCCGGCATCGCTGGGGAAGAGGTAGCGATACTGGCCGCCCAGCAGCAGGCCTCGGTCGGAGATCCAGCGCGGCGTGATGGTGGCGTCGTGGTTGGGCGCGATGTTCCAGTAGAAGGGCTGGGCGTAGTCCAGCGAATCGCTGGAGACGCCCAGGGCGGGCCACAGGAAGCCGGTCTGGCGGCGATCGTCGATGGGGAAGCGTACCCAGGGCCAGTAGAAGACCGGCACCCGGCCCACCTCGAGGCGGGCGTGTCGGGCGATGCCGAAGCCCCTCTCGCGATCGAGCACCACGTCGCCCCCGACCAGGCGCCACAGGTCGTCGCCCGGGTCGCAGGTGGTGAAGCTCGCCGAGGAGAGCCGGTAGCGACCGTCTTCCAGGCGCGCCAGGCGCTGGGCGTCGCCGCGCAGGTGATGATCATGGACCACGTAGTGGGCCTCGTCGACGCTCGCCTCATCGTTGACCAGCGAGACCTCGCCGGCGGCGCCGCGCACCAGCAGGCCCTGGTCGCGCAGCGCCAGGGGACCCTCGGCGAAGGCGCGCTCGCGCGCACCGGGCACCCGCACGCGGGGCGTCTCCAGTTGGGTGGTATCACGGCGCAGCACCACCTCGCCGTGCAGGATGGTCTCGCCGTCCTCCCCGTAGCTGGCGCCCTCCGACTCGCTGGCGACCTTGCCCTCCTCGGGCGCCGGCAGGCGATAGTCGGGCATCACGTAGACGCCGCGGCACAGGGCGTCCGCCGGCCTCTCGTCGCCCCAGGGGCGAAAGTCCAGCCGCTCGCCCGGCAGGGGTTCGGGCGGTGCCGCCAACAGCGGACCGCCGCCGAAACCCGCGGCCGCCAGGCCTGCAAGGGCCGTCCATGAGAGTCGCTTGCCCATGTTCGTCGATGTCCTTGGCGGGGTGAACCGGTATTATACAGGCCGCCGCCGGCCTGTCCCGCCGGCGGTGGCGGCGCAGCGCCCAGCATGCGGCGCCCGCCCACGACCGTCAACCGGCCGCCCCCGACCAAGGAGCCCGAGACCGCCATGTCCGACGCCGCCCCCAAGCGCCTCGCGCAGCTCACGCGCTGGGCCGCCGAGCGCCACGCCCTGCCGCCCTCGGCCCTCGACCTGCGCCTGGCCGCCGGCGACGCCAGCTTCCGCCGCTACTACCGCCTGGCCCTGCCCGATGGCGGGACCCGCATCCTGATGGACGCCCCGCCGGCCCGGGAGGACAGCCGCCCCTTCGTGGCCATCGCCCGGCGCTGGGAGGCCGCCGGCCTGCCGGTGCCCCACCTCCATGCGGCCGACCTGGCGGCCGGCTTCATCGAACTGGAGGACCTGGGCGATACCCCGCTGCAGGAGCGCTTCCGTGACGCAGCCGAGACCCTGGCCTGGCACGAGCGCGCCCAGGCGCTGATCCACGCGCTGCAGAATCGCGCCGCCCCCGACGGCCTGCCCGCCTACGATGCCGACCTGCTGGGACGCGAGCTGGATCTCTTCCCCGACTGGTGCCTGGGCGAGTGGCTGGGCCTGGCGTCGCCCCCCGGCTGGCCGGCCCTGCGCCAGGCGCTGATCGATGCCGCCCTGGCCCAGCCGGTGGTCGCGGTGCACCGGGACTTCGACGCCATGAACCTGATGGTCCGCGACGACGCCCTGGTACTCATCGACTTCCAGGACGCCGTGGCCGGCCCGCTCAGCTACGACCTGATCTCGCTGCTGCGCGGCCGCTACTGCCGCTTCGACGCCGCCCGTTTCGCCGCCTGGGTGGAAGCCTTCCGCCGCCGGGCGGTGGCCGACGGCCGCCTGTCCTCGAGCATTGCCGAGGCCACCTTCCTGGCCCAGGCCAACGCCATGGCCGCCCAGCGCTCCCTCAAGGTGCTGGGCATCTTCTGCCGCCTGACCCTGCGTGACCACCGCGAGGGCTACCTGGCACGCCTCCCGCACTTCCTGGCCCACCTGGAGGACAGCCTGGCGGGACTGGAAGGCCACGACGCCTTCCGTGCCTGGCTGACCGAGACCTTCCGCCCGGCCCTGGCCACACGCCTGGGGGCCCCGACATGAAGGCGATGATCCTGGCCGCGGGGCTCGGCACGCGCATGCGCCCGCTCACCGACCATTGCCCCAAGCCGCTGTTGCCGGTGGCCGGCAAGCCGCTGATCGTTCACCACCTGGAGCGCCTGCGCGAGGCGGGCATCACCGAGGTGGTGATCAACGTCAGCTACCGCGCCGAGCAGATCGTCGCGGCGCTGGGCGACGGCCGCGACCATGGGCTGTCGATCGCCTGGAGCCACGAGGATTCCCCCCTGGAGACCGGCGGCGGCATCCGCCAGGCGCTGCCACTGCTCGGCAGCGCGCCCTTCCTGCTGGTCAACGGCGATGTCTGGTGCGACCTCGACCCGGCCGGGCTGCCCCCCCTGGGCGACGACCTGGCCCGGCTGGTGCTGGTGGACAATCCCGATCACCATCCGGACGGCGACTTCCACCTCGACGCCGCCGGTCGGGTGCACGCCGAGGGCGAGCCGCGCCTGACCTTCGCCGGCCTCAGCCTGCTCGACCCGGCCCTGGTGGCCGACCAGGCCCCGGGCGCCTTCGCCCTGGCTCCACTGCTCAGGCGCGCCATGGACGCCGGGCGCGTGGGCGGCCATCACCATCGCGGCGCCTGGGTCGACGTCGGCACCCCCGAGCGCCTGGCCGAACTGGACCGCCGCCTGCGGGGCTGAGCCCGCCTCCCGGGAGTGCTATGCTGCCCGCCTTCACCTGACAAACTTAGTTGCAGCTCCATAGCGAGGGGCGCCGGGGACAAGCCGCAGGGGAGGTCCTACGCCAGGGATGGCGTCGGTAGCGCCCAGGGAGGGGTTCACAGCGCCTCCCCGGAGGCTTGTCGACGGAACAGCCCCGAGCGCTCTTGCTGCCTGATAACCAAGAAGGAATCCCGCATCATGAAAGCCAGCGTGAAATGGACCGATGGTCGTCAGTTCGTCGCCGAGAGCGGCAGTGGCCACAGCGTGGTGATCGACGGCCCGCCCGACCACGGCGGCCGCAACACCGGCCCGCGCCCCATGGAGATGCTGCTGATGGGCATGGGCGCCTGCACCTCCTTCGACGTGCTGGAGATCCTCGAGAAGTCCCGCGCCCCGGTGAGCGACTGCGTGGCCAGCCTCGAGGCCGAGCGCGCCGACGCCGTGCCCAGCGTGTTCACCCGGATTCACGTGCACTTCACCGTCACCGGCAAGGGGCTGAAGGAGAAGCAGGTGCAGCGCGCCGTGGAGCTCTCGGCCGACAAGTACTGCAGCGCCTCCATCATGCTGACGCAGGGCGGCGTCGAGGTGACTCACTCCTTCACCATCGTCGAGGAGTAGCGCTGGGCGCTTAGATCTTGTAGACGCTCCTGGTCATCACCTTCGCCATCAGCGCCATGCCGGCCTGGATCGGGGCGGGGAAGCGAAGCCCGCCGGCCTCGATGGCCAGTTGGGCGTGGTGGGCCTCGTCGACGGCCAACTGACGCAGCACCGCCCGGGAGCGGTGGTCGCCCGGCGGCAGCTTCACCAGGTGCTTCTCCAGGAGCCGGCCCGCCTGCTCCTCGGTGGCGGCTACCAAACCCAGGCCGACCCGCTCGCCCACCGCGCCGGCCACGGCGCCGAGGCCGAAGGAGGCCGCGTAGAACAAGGGGTTGAGTCGGCTGGGGCGGTCATGGAGTTCGGCGAGGCGCTCGGCGCACCAGGCCAGGTGGTCGAGCTCCTCCCGGGCGGCCTGCTCCAGCTGGTCGCGCACCTCGGGCCGCTGCGCGCTGCACCCCTGCCCCTGATAGAGCGCCTGGGCGCACACCTCGCCGGTATGGTTGACGCGCATCACCCCCGCCGCATGGCGGCGTTCCGCCTCGCTCAGCGGCTCGTCGCGGATCTCCGGCGTGGCCGGCGACGGACGCGAGGTCCGGGCGGCGTGGGGTACCAGCATACGCAGCAGCGTATCGAACCGGTGGATCCGGTGATCGGTGCGGGAGAGCTTGCGGTTCATGGCGGCCTCGTCACGGTCCTCTCGGCATTGTAGCCGAGCCACCTCCGGGCCAGAAATCGCCGGCGCCGTCCGAAGGGCGGCGCCGAAGATGCACCCGATGCGCCGAACACCGGATCTCGTGCGGTTGCCCGCAGCGTGCCGACTACCCAGCCGGCCAGGTAAAGCGTCGGCCGCCCATCAGGTGCATATGAATATGATAGACCGTCTGACCGGCCTGGTCATTGCAGTTCATCACCACCCGATAGCCGTCCTCGGCGAAGCCGCGCTCGCCGGCCAGGCGGGCGGCGACGAGCGACAGGTGGCCGACCAGCGCCCGGTCGTCCTCCTCCAGGTCGTTGAGGGTGGCGATGTGCCGCCGGGGGATGATCAGCAGGTGGGTGGGGGCCTGGGGATTGATGTCCTCGAAGGCCAGCGCCTCGTCGTCCTCGTAGACGACCTCGGCGGGAATCTCGCCCTTGGCGATCTTGCAGAACAGGCAGTCCATGGTAGGCCTCCTTCGGTGGATGGTCGAAGCCTCAGCGGAAGCGCCGCTGGGCCAGCAGGTGACGCACCAGGGGCGCGAGGATCAACTCCATGGCCAGCGACAGCCGCGAGCCGGGCACCACCAGGGTGTGGGGCCGGCTCATGAAGGCATCCTGGATCATCGCCAGCAGGTAGGGGAAGTCCACGGTGGCCGGATCGCGGAAGCGGATCACCACGAAGGACTCGGCATCGGAGGGGATGTCCTGCACCTCGAAGGGGTTGGAGGTATCCACCGTGGGCACCCGCTGGAAATTGATGTGGGTACGCGAGAACTGCGGCTGGATGTAGCGCACATAGTCGTCCATGCGCCCCAGGATGGTATCGATCACCGCCTCCTGGGAGTAGCCGCGCAGCTTGATGTCCCGGTCGATCTTCTGGATCCACTCCAGGTTCATGGTGGGCGCCACCCCCACCAGCAGGTCCACGTGGCGGGCGATGTCGTGCTCCGCGGTGACCAGGCCACCGTGCAGCCCCTCGTAGAACAGCAGGTCGGTGCCGTAGGGCAGCGGCTGCCACTCGGTGAAGGTGCCGACCCGGTAGCCGGCCTCGATCATCTGCTTGTCCTCGGCGTGGATATAGTGGCGGTAGGTGCCGCCGCCATGCTCGCCGTACTCCTGGAACAGCGCCTCGAGCTCCTCGAGCAGGTTGGCCTCCACGGCGAAGTGCGAGAGCTCGTCCTTGCGCTCGGGCTCCTCGCGGAAGATCCGCGACAACTCCTCGCGGGTGTAGCGATGGAAGGCGTCGCCGTCGACGAAGGCGGCATGCACGTCCTCGCGGGCGAACATGCGCTCGAAGGTGCGCTTGACGGTGGTGGTGCCGGCCCCGGAGGAGCCGGTCACGGCGATGACCGGATACTCGCGGGACATCAGGCGCCTCCTGCCCCGGCGCTGGCCGCCCGAAGAGTGTCGGCCTGGGGAAACTCGAGCCTGACGCGCTCCATGGTCGCCTCCTTTGTCGCTGTTGTTGTCGGGGAGCGGGCCGGGTCAGGCCTCGTCGCGCTCCCGGGCGATGGCCCGATGGGCGATATCGCGGCGGAACAGGACGTCGGGCCAGGCGATCTCGGCCACGCCACGATAGGCCAGCTCACTGGCGGCGGCCACGCCCTCGCCCAGCGCGGTGACGCAGAGCACGCGCCCGCCGGCGGTGACCACCCGGCCGTCGCGCTCCGCGGTCCCGGCGTGGAACACCTTGCAGCCGGTGGCCTCGGCGGCGTCCAGGCCGTCGATGGCGTCGCCCTTGCGATAGCCGCCGGGGTAACCGCCGGCGGCCAGCACCACGCCCACCGCGGCACGCGGATCCCAGTGGCAGGCCTTGCCCGCCAACTCGCCGCGGCTGCCGGCCAGGCACAGCTCGGCCAGGTCGGACTGCAGGCGCAGCATGATCGGCTGGGTCTCGGGATCGCCGAAGCGGCAGTTGTACTCGATCACCCTGGGGTTGCCTGCGGCGTCGATCATCAGGCCGGCGTAGAGGAAGCCCGTGTAGGGATGCCCTTCCTCGGCCATGCCGCGCACCGTGGGCAGGATCACCCGCTCCATGATCCGCTCATGCACCGCCTCGTCGACCACCGGCGCCGGCGAGTAGGCGCCCATGCCGCCGGTGTTGGGGCCGGTGTCGCCCTCGCCCACCCGCTTGTGGTCCTGGCTGGTGGCCATGGGCAGCACGCTCGCGCCGTCCACCATGACGATGAAGCTGGCTTCCTCGCCCTCGAGGAACTCCTCGATCACCACCCGGGCGCCGGCGTCACCGAAGGCGTTGGCCTCCAGCATGTCGCGCACCGCCGCCTCGGCCTCGGCCAGCGTCATGGCCACGATCACGCCCTTGCCGGCGGCCAGGCCGTCGGCCTTGATCACGATGGGGGCGCCCTTCTCGGTGAGGTACTCGAGCGCCGGCTCGATCGCGGTGAAGGTGCGATACTCGGCAGTGGGGATGGCGTGGCGGGCCAGGAAGTCCTTGGTGAAGGACTTCGAGCCCTCGAGCTGGGCGGCGTCGGCGGTGGGACCGAAGATCGCCAGGCCGGCCTCGCGGAAGCGGTCCACCACGCCCTCGACCAGCGGCGCCTCGGGGCCGACGATGGTCAGCTCGACGCCCTCGTCGCGGGCGAAGGCCACCAGGCCGTCGAGGTCGGACACCGCGATAGCGACGTTGGCGAGGCCCGGCTCGCGGGCCGTGCCGGCATTGCCGGGGGCGACGAAGACGGTCGCCACCCGCGGGGACTGGGCGACCTTCCAGGCCAGGGCGTGTTCGCGGCCACCGCCGCCGATGATCAGCACCTTCATCCTTTCCACCTTCATGCTGCTGGCCGAATGCTCGGCGTTTCGAATCGTGGCGGCATTATGTCAGAAAGTCGCGGCGCCTGCGCCCGGCCCTGGCCGGTCACTTCTTCTCGTCGTCACCCTTGCCGCCGGTGGGCTGGCCGATGGTCTGCTGCCAGAAGCGCATGTTCTCCTCGGCCAGTTCGCGCATCAGTTCCATGGGCGAGTGGCGCATGGCCTGCTGCCACTGGTCCTGCATGCGCTGCTGCTGCTCCATCATCAGCCGGGTGCCCTGCTCCAGGTAGCGCGCCAGGGGCAGCGGCTGGGCCATGTCGTAGACGCGGATGAACTGGGCCAGCAGGTCGTTGGAGAACACCTCGGCGTCGCCGTCGGCCTGTTCCTGCTCGATGATGATCGACAGCAGGATGGTGCGGGTCAGGTCCTCGCCGCTCTTGGCGTCCTCGACGCGGAAGGGGACGTCCTCCAGCACCAGGTGGCGCAGGTCCTCGAGGGTCACATAACGGCTCTGTTCGGTATCATAGAGCCTGCGGTTGGCATACTTGCGAATCACGCGCACGGCGCTGCTCCTCGTTCGGTGAGGGGGCGGTTGCCCCCGTATGCCCATTGTGCACCGCGACACCGTCCATGCAAGGCATAGCCGCCAACGCGAGGCCCCGATGAACCTGATCCTGCTCTCCCCCGAGGATATCGAGCACCCCCGCCTGGCCCGGATCACCGACCCGCGGCGCCTGCGCCACCTGCGCGAGGTACACCGCGCCGCGCCGGGCGACCGGCTCACCCTGGGCGTCGAGGGCGGCGGCATCGGCCGCGGCGAGCTGCTCGCCCTGGACGCCCGGGAAGCACGCTTCGCCCTGGACGACCTCGACCAGGCCCCGCCGCCGGTGCTGCCGGTGCACCTGGTGCTGGCGCTGCCGCGGCCGCGGATGCTGGCGCGCACCCTGGAGCACGTTACCGCCCTGGGGGTGAAGGCGATCACCCTGCTGCACACCCGTCGCGTGGAGAAGAGCTACTGGATGTCGCCGGAGCTGACGCCGGAGAAGATCCGGGCCCACCTGGTGCTGGGCCTGGAGCAGGCCCGCGACACCCTCATGCCGGAGGTGACCCTGGCCAGGGGCTTCCGTCCCTTCGTGGAGGACCGCCTGCCGGGGCTGCTGGAGGACCGGCGCGGCCTGCTCGCCCACCCGGGCCTGGCCGGCGAGTGCCCGCGAGGCCTCGAGGAACCCTGCCTGCTGCTGGTGGGCCCCGAGGGGGGCTTCATTCCCTGGGAGGTGGAAAAGCTGCTCGCCGCCGGTTGCGAGGGGATCCACCTGGGGCCGCGCATCCTGCGCGTGGAGACGGCGGTGACTGCCCTGCTCGCCCGGCTCGCCTGAGTTCGACGATCGCGTTCGGCGCTGCCCTCAGTCGTCCTCTTCCGGGTCGTGCTCCACCAGCGGCGAATCGTCGTCGCAGTCCGGCTCGGTGAGGAAGGTGTCGCGCACGTCGAGCAGGCCCAGGTGGCCGATGGTACGGCGCCCCAGCAGCAGCGGATAGTTCATGTCGCCACGGTCACGCAGGCTGAACTGCTCCTCGTAGACGGTATCGCCCAGGCAGACCTCCATCAGCACCACCGGCCGACGGTCGACACCGCCGGCACCGCGCAGCCGGAGATTGCGGTACACCGGTAGCTCCAGGAGATCGCTGAAGGTCTCGCCGCTGGCCTCGTCCTCCAGCTTGAGGCGGAAGCGCACCCATCCTTCGTCGTCGCGCTCGAAGCGCTCGATGTCCCGGGCGTCCAGCGACGAGGTCAGGGCGCCACTGTCGAGCTTGGCCTTCACCTCCACGCCCCAAGGCTCCACGGTGGCCTTCTCCACCCAGCCGAACACCTTGTCGTCGGCCAGGGCGGTCGAGGCGCCCCCGATGGCCAGGCCGACGGCCAGGGTCACGGCTCTCGCAACGGCTTTCATCGGATGCTTCCCTCCAGGATCAGCGGTTCAGGCGCTCCAGCAGGCGCAAGGTGGCGAAGCCGTCCGGCACCTCGCCGATCGACGCCTGGTACTCGCGCAGCCCGTCCCGGGTATTCGGCCCCAGGATGCCGTCAGGGTTCCCCACCTCGAAGCCGCGGGCATTGAGTTCCCGCTGCATCTCGCGTACCTGGCGGCGTGCCAACGGCTGTTCGTCGCGGGGCCAGCCGCCCAGGATGCCGTCGCGGCCGGCGATCTCATCGGAGAGACTGGCCACCGCCAACGCATAGCTGGTGGCGTTGTTGTAGCGCAGGATGGCGCGGAAGTTGGGCCCCACCAGAAAGGCCGGTCCCCGGGCGCCGGCCGGGGCGATCACCGCGGCCTCGTCGAAGCCGGGCAGCTCGCCGCCACCCCGTGGGCGCACGCCCTGGGCGGCCCAGTCGCGGCTCGGGCGACGCGTGGCGAGTTCCGCCTGGGCGTGGTTGAAGTCCTCCGGCAGGGTCACCTCCACGCCCCAGGGCTCGCCGGCGCGCCAGCCGGCATCCTCGAGGTAGTTGGCCGTGGAGGCCATGACGTCGGGGATGCTACCCCAGATATCGCGGCGCCCGTCGTCGTCGCCGTCCACGGCATGGGCCTCGAAGCTCGAGGGGATGAACTGGGTGTGGCCCATGGCGCCGGCCCAGGAGCCCAGCATGCGCTCGGGAGCGATGTCGCCCGCCTCGATGATGCGCAGCGCCGCCAGCAACTCGCTACGAGCGAAGTCGCGACGGCGGCCATCATAGGCCAGGGTGGCCAGGGCCTCGAGGGTCGAGAAATCGCCGAAGTTGCCGCCGTAGTTGCTCTCGACGCCCCAGATGGCCACGATCACCTCGGCGGGCACCCCGTAACGCGCCTCCATGCGCCGGGCGGTATCGCGATGCTCGGCCAGCCGCTCGCGCCCGGTGGTGACCCGGTTCGCCGAGACGGCGCTGTCCAGATACTGCCAGATGGGCCGCACGAACTCCGGCTGGGAGCGATCCAGCTCGATCACCCGCGACCGGTAGCGCACACCGTCCAGGGCTCGGGCCAGGGTCGCCTCCGCGATGCCCGCGGCACGCGCCTCGCGGCGGAAGCGCGCCAGCCAGGCGTCGAAGTCCTCCTCGGGCTCGGCCGTGGCGCCCTCCTCCTGTACCGCCGCCTCATCGTTCGTCACCATCGCGACGTCGTCACTCGCCACGCGCGCCTCGTCGGCGGCACTCGCCTCCCGCGCCGGGCCACTCTGGCAACCGGCCAGCATGGCCAGCGCCAGACACAGGGTCAGGGTCGTCCGTTGCATGGTCAGAGAGCTCTCCTTGGCAGGATACAGCCGCGATCATCGCGCAGATCGGCCGCGGCCACCAGCCCCGCATGCCCGCCGTAGACGATCCGGGAAGGCGCACACGGGCTCAGGGCGCCTCATCGGAGGGCCCGGCCCGTCGTCGCGCGTCCCGCTCGGGTTCGAGCCCGCTCTCCAGGCGGTGGGTCAGGGGGTCGTAGTGGGGCTTGAGCTCGTCCTTCACCGTGCCGTCCCACAGCCGCGAGCCGACGAAGTAGCCGGCCCGACCGATCACGTGGGCCGCCACCGGGGCGGTCATCATGATGAACAGGATCACCCCCAGGGCCCGGGCCACCACCGCCACCTCGGCGAAGTGCAGGGCCACCGCCAGCATGATCAGCGAGGCGCCCAGGGTGGCGGCCTTGGTGGTGGCGTGCATGCGCGTCAGCAGGTCGGGCAGGCGCACCACCCCGAGCGCGGCCAGGAACATGAAGATGGCCCCCACCAGGATCAGCGCTTCCTTGAGCAGTTCAGTCATCCCGCGGCCCTCCCCGCTCCAGGAAACGCGCGAAGCCGATGGTCGCCATGAAGGCCATCAGCGCCATGACGATGGCCACGTCGAGCAGACTCGGCACATCCGTGGCGATGGCCACCACCCCGATGATGCCGACGATCACCGAGGAGAAGAGCTCGAGCGCCACCACCCGGTCGGGCAGGCTGGGCCCGAGGCACAGCCTGACGAAGGCCAGGCACAGCGCCAGCGCCATCAGCACCAGGCTTAGCATGATCACGATCGACACTCGCTGCCTCCTGTGGTGGAAGGGATCAGTGGAAGAGTTCCAGGGCACGACGCTCCAGCTCCGCCAGGTTGCGGCGCAGCTCCGCCTCATCGTCCAGGAACATGGCGTGGATGTAGAGCATCCGCCGGTCGTCGGAGACGTCCAGGCTCAGGGTGCCCGGCGTCAGCGATATCAGGTTGGCCACGAAGGCGATCTCGACCTCGGTGCGCGCCTTCAGCGGCATGGCGATCACGCCGGGTTTCATGTACCAGGGCGGGGTGATGATGTCGAAGGCCACCTTGAGGTTGGCCAGCAAGAGCTCCTTGAGGAAGAAGCCGACGAAGCGCACCAACCGCGGCAGGCGCTGGGCATGGCCAGCCAGCGCCGGCACCTGGGGCTGGATCAGCGCCAGCACCAGGTAGCCGAAGGTCAGGCCGGCCAGCAGGTTGAGTCCGCTGAAGTCGCCGGTGAGCACCACCCAGGCGAAGCCCAGCAGCAGGTTCCAGGCGGCGCCGATCATGGGCTCACCTCCCCGGGCGCATCGAGCACCGCCTCGATGTAGCGGGTCGGATCCAGCAGCTCGGCGGCCGAGGCCGCGGCCAGGGCGTGGATGGGTTCGGCGTTGAGGCCAATGTACAGGGTGCACAGCGCCAGCCCCGCCACCGGCGCCACCATCAGCCACAGCTCGCGCTGGCGCACCTCCGGATAGGGGTCGACGTCGCCCTCGGCCGGGGTCGCCTTCCAGAACACCTCGGCCCAGATCTTGATCATCGAGTAGAGCGTCAGCAGGCCCACCACCAGGGCGATGGCGGTGACCCCATAGGCCTCGGCCTCGACCCCCGCCCGGATCACGATGAACTTGGCGAAGAAGCCCGACAGCGGCGGCATGCCGGCCAGCGACAGCGCCGGGATCAGGAACAGCACGGCGAGCCAGGGGTGGCTGCGGTAGAAGCCCCCCAGCTTCTCCAGCCGGTAGCTGCCGCCCAGCCGGTAGACGATGCCGCTGACCAGGAAGAGGTTCGTCTTCACGATGATGTGGTGAGCGATGTAGAAGACCCCGCCGAGGATCGCCAGGGGCGTGAACAGCGCCAGTCCCAGGATCATGTAGCCGATCTGGCTGACGATGTGGAACGACAGGATGCGCCGGAACTCGTACTGGGCCGCCGCCCCCAGCACCCCCGAGAGCATGGTCAACCCGGCCCCCCACAGCAGGATCTCGTGGGTGTAGCCCGGGCTGTGGTGGAAGATCAGGGTGAACACCCGGTACAGCGCATAGACCCCCACCTTGGTGAGCAGCCCCGCGAACAGCGCCGAGACCGCCACCGGCGGCGTGTGGTAGGAGGCCGGGAGCCAGAAGAACAGCGGGAAGGCCGCCGCCTTGATGCCGAAGGCGACCATGAACATCATCGCCAGGACATCGACCATGCCCTGGTCCTCCAGGCCGCCCAGGCGACGGGCGATGTCGGCCATGTTCAGGGTGCCCACCATGCCGTAGAGCAGGCCCACGGCGATCAGGAAGATGACCGAGGAGAGCAGGTTGAGGGTGACGTACTTGATCGCCCCCTCCATCTGCGCCTTCTCGCTGCCCAGGGTGAGCAGCGCGAAGGAGGCCACCAGCATCACCTCGAACCAGACATAGAGGTTGAAGATGTCGCCGGTGAGGAAGGCACCCGCCACCCCGGCCAGCAGCAGGTGCATCAGCGGGAAGTAACCGAAGGCCTCATGGCCGCGCCCGATGGTGGCCAGGGAGTAGATCGCCACGGCGAAGCCGATGATGCCGGTGAGCACCACCATGATGGCGCCCAGCAGGTCGGCCACCAGGCTGATGCCGAAGGGCGCCACCCAGCCGCCCATCTGCATCACCAGGATGCCGTCGCGACTCACCGAGGCCAGCAGCCAGACGCTGGTGCCCAGCAACCCGGCGGTGCCGCCCACGGCGACCAGGCGCTGCATCAACCGCGAGCGCCAGAACACCAGCGAGACGGCCCCCGCCATCATCGGGATCAGCACGGGCAGCGCGATCTCGGGATTCACGTGTCGGTATCCTTCATCTTGTCCAGGTCATCGGCGCGCACGATCTCCCAGGCGCGCCGGATCAGCACCACGGCGAACGACAGCACGCCGAAGGCGATGACGATGGCGGTGAGCACCAGGGCCTGGGGCAGCGGGTCGGCCACGGCCGCCTCGGGCGCGGAGAGCCCCTCGGGCACCAGCGGCGGCGCGCCGCGGCGCAGGCCGGCGGTGGCGAAGATCAGCAGGTTGGCGGCGTTGGAGAGCAGCATCAGGCCGATCACCAGCTTGACGATGGAGCGGCGCAGCATCATGTAGATGGCGGCGGCGAACAGGATGCCGATGGCGACGGCCATCAAGGGTTCCATGGGGCCTCCTCAGCCTGCAGCGTCGTCTTCATGGTCGGTCTGGACCAGGGCGGTGATGGCGGTGAGCACCGAGCCCAGCACCACGAGATAGACCCCGACATCGAAGATCAAGGGCGTCGAGGCCTTGAAGTCGATGATCGGGACCGTCCACCACTGGGCGGTGAAGAAGGGCTCGCCCTGCCACCAGCCAGGCAGGGTCGCACCCACTCCCAGCAGCATCCCCATGCCCACCAGGTCGCGGGGCGAGACCTTGAGCATGGCGTCCAGGGCGCGCCGCCCGTAGGCGAACAGGTAGAGGGCGAAGGCCCCCGACGCCACCAGCCCGGCGATGAAGCCGCCACCGGGTTCGTCGTGCCCGCGCAGCAGCAGGAACAGCGAGAACAGCAGCTGCAGCGGCAGCAGCAGCCGCGCCGCCACATTGAGGATCAGCGTACCCGATCTAACCATCGTCCCTCCTCGACGGCGCCGACGGCCGCTGGGCATCGTACTCGCCGGCATGGAAGCGCAGCATGGCATAGACCCCGATGGCCGCCAGGGCCAGGACATAGATCTCACCCAGGGTGTCCAGGGCACGGATATCGACCAGGATGACGTTGACGATGTTATGGCCATGGCCCAGCGGCTGGCTGTTGGCGACCATGTAGTCGGAGATCCGCGGCAACCGCTCGCCCCCCAGCACCGCGAGCATCAGCAGGGTGATCATGCCGCCCGCCAGGCCCGCCACCACCAGGTCGCGCAGCCGTTCGACGGGGGTGGAGAGGGTGGCGAAGCGCGGCAGGCGGAACAGCACCAGCACCAGCAGGATCACCGTCAGGGTCTCCACCAGCAGCTGGGTGATGGCCAGGTCCGGGGCACTGAACAGCACGAAGGTCAGGGCGATGGAGAAGCCCATGATGCCCACCGCCGCCACCGCCGCCAGCCGCGAGCGCATCACGCAGGCCGCGATCGCCCCGGCCACCATCAGCCCCACCACCATCGCCTCGTGGAGGTGGACGTCGACGTGGAAGTCCAGGCTCGGCGAGTGGCGCACCAGCAGGGCATGGCCCACCAGCCCCAGCAGCACCAGCAGGGTCATCACCAGGTAGTTGCGCATGTAGCCGTTCTGCAGGAAGCGGGTCTGCCACTCGGCCAGGGCCACCATGCCCGCCATCAGCGCCTCGTAGCCCGCCTCGGGGCCACGCGCCATGAGCGGTTCCAGCCGCCCCAGCCCGGCGCGCAGGCGATCCCAGTGGCGGAACACCAGCAGGCCGAGGGCCAGGCTCGCCAGCGACAATACCAGCGGCAGGTTGAGGCCATGCCACAGCGCCAGGTGCACCTCGGCACCGGGTGCACCGAGGCCGGCCACGGTGGCCGTCACCAGGCCATCGAGAACGCCCGGGACCAGGCCGAACAGCAGCGACAACGTGGCCAGCAGGGCGGGCCCGGCGAGCATGGCGCCCGGTGCCTCGTGGGGCGCCCGGGGCGTCTCGTGGCGCACCCCGAAGAAGGGGCGAAGGGCGACGATGGCCGCCACCGCCAGGGTCAGGAAGGCGGCCACGAAGGCCAGCAGCAGGATCCCCCCGCGCCAGGCCTCGGCCTCCAGCACCGACTCGAGCATCAGCTCCTTGCCCACGAAGCCCAGCAGCGGCGGCAGGCCGGCCAGCGACAGCGCAGCCACCGCGGCGACCAGGGCGGTACGCGGCATGGTATGGCGCAACCCGCCCATCGCGGTGACATCCTTGGTGCCGGTCGCGTGATCGAGGATGCCGGCGACCATGAACAGTGCCCCCTTGTAGAGGGAGTGGGCGAGCAGGAAGACCACATAGGCGATGAGCGCCGTCTCGCTGCCGATCCCCAGCAGCAGGGTCAGGGTCCCCAGCGCCATCACCGTGGAGTAGGCCAGCAGCAGCTTGACGTTGGTGTGCCGGATCGCCAGGAAGGCGCCGGTGGCCATGGTCAGCGCGCCCACCAGCGACAGCGTGACCACCCAGGCCTCGGTCCCCCCCAGGGCGGGGTGCAACCGGGCCAGCAGGTAGACCCCGGCCTTGACCATGGTCGCCGAGTGCAGGTAGGCAGAAACCGGCGTCGGCGCGGCCATGGCATTGGGCAGCCAGAAGTGAAAGGGGAACTGCGCCGACTTGGTGAAGGCGCCCAGCAGCACGCAGATCAGCAGCGGCGTGTAGAGGGCGTGGTCGCGCAGGATGTCGCCGCGGGCGTTGAGCTCGTGCAACGACCAGCTGTCGCCGGCCAGGCCCAGCATGACGAAGCCGGCGAGCAGCGCCAGGCCGCCGCCGACGGTGACGAAGAGCCCCTGCAGGGCGGCCTTGCGGGCGTCGGGGTCGGTGTGCTGGAAGCCGATCAACAGGTAGGAGGTGATGCTGGTGAGCTCCCAGAACACGAACAGCGTCACCAGGTTGTCGGCCAGCACCAGGCCGAGCATCGACATCATGAAGGCGGCGAGGATCATCAGGAAGCGCGGCAGGTCTCGATGGCCGCGCAGATAGTCGCCGGTGTAGGCGAACACCAGGGCGCCGATGACGGTGATCAGCAGCGCGAACAGCCAGGCCAGGCCATCGATGAGGAAGGTCAGGGTGATGTCGAGGCCGGGCACCCAGGCCCACTCCAGCAGCAACACCTCGCCGGCGGCGATGGTCGGCCACTGGGCGAGCAGCCAGGCGGCGATCGCCGCCGGCAGCAACGCCATCACCAGCGGGGTGCGAGCCCCGAACCAGCGATGCAGCAGCGGCGCCAGGGCCGCCACCACGAAGCCTCCGAGCAAGGCCAATTGCATCAGGCATCCTCCCGTCGTCCGGGTGGCCTGGCATCCCCGCGGCGGCCACCGCTGGCTCGAAGCCACAACTCTAGCGACACAAGATATTGAAAGGCAAGGGGAGAGCGAGCCGCGTCGCTTTGCGGTACAGTGTGGGGACGACGCCGTGGGTGGGCACGGCGCCCCAGGGACGGGAGGCGACCCCGCGTCGCTTGCGTCATCCTGTCCGGCGGGCATCTCTGGCCCTCCCCCTCCATGCAACCGCGCAGGATGACCGATCGATGACACTGTTGTGGATAGCCATGCTGCCCCTGCTGGGCGTGTTGGTGCCGATGCTGACCGCCCGGCGCGGCCGGCGCTTCAGCTCCCTGGCCACGGCCGCCCTGCCGGCCCTGGCGCTACTGTTGATGCTCGCCCAGTGGCCGAACCTGGCCGCCGGCGAGGCGTTGCGCTTCTCGGCCACCTGGCTCCCCGCCCTGGACCTGGATCTCGCCTTCCGGCTGGACGGCCTGTCGCTGCTGTTCAACCTGCTGATCCTGGGCATCGGCCTGCTGATCCTGCTCTACGCCCACTTCTACCTCTCGGCCGAGGAGCCCTTCGGGCGCTTCTACGCCTACCTGATCCTGTTCATGGCCTCCATGGTCGGCATCGTGATGGCCGATAACCTGATCCTGCTGTGGCTCTACTGGGAGCTGACCAGCCTCTCCTCCTTCCTGCTGATCGGCTTCTGGTCGTACCGCAGCGACGCCCGCAAGGGGGCGCGCATGGCCCTGACGGTGACCGGCGCCGGGGGGCTGGCGCTGCTCGCCGGCCTGCTGCTGTTGGGCGACATGGTGGGCAGTTACGCAATGGACGACGTCCTGGCCGGAGGCGAGGTCATCCTCGCCGACCCGCGCTATCCGATCATGCTGGTGCTGGTGCTGCTGGGTGCCTTCACCAAGTCGGCGCAGTTTCCCTTCCAGTTCTGGCTGCCCCACGCCATGGCGGCGCCCACCCCGGTCTCCGCCTACCTGCACTCGGCGACCATGGTCAAGGCGGGCATCTTCCTGATGGCACGCCTGCACCCGGCGCTGGCCGGCAGCGAGCTGTGGACGGTGATCGTCTCCCTGGTGGGCACCGCCACCCTGCTCTACGGCGCCTGGTTCGCCCTGCTCAAGACCGACCTCAAGGGCATCCTGGCCTTCTCCACGGTGAGCCATCTGGGGCTGATCACCGTGCTGCTGGGCATCGGCAGCCCCATGGCGGTGCTGGCCGCCCTCTTCCATATCCTCAACCATGCCGCCTTCAAGGCGGCGCTGTTCATGAGCGCGGGCATCATCGACCACGAGACCGGCAGCCGCGAGCTGGGCGGCCTGGGCGGGCTGGCCCGCGCCATGCCGGTCACCGCCCTGCTCACCAGCCTGGCGGGAGCGGCCATGGCCGGGGTGCCGCTGTTCAACGGCTTCCTCTCCAAGGAGATGTTCTTCACCGAGACCCTGACCACGCCGGTGCTGGGGGGGCTCAGCTGGCTGCTGCCGGTGCTGGCCACCCTGGGGGGCATCCTCTCGGTGGCCTACTCCCTGCGCCTGGTGCATGCGGTGTTCTTCAAGCCGGCCCGGAAGGCCCCGCCCAAATCGCCTCACGAGCCGCCCTGGCTGATGCGCGCGCCGGTGGAGCTGCTGGTGGTGATCTGCGTGGTGGTGGGCCTGGCGCCAGTGCTGGCGGAGGGTCTGCTGGGGCTGGCGGTACAGCCGGTGCTCGGCGGGCCCCTCGACTTCCACCTGGCGATCTGGCACGGCATCAACCTGCCGCTGGGGATGAGCGTGATCGCCCTGGCCGTCGGAGTGGCCGCCTACTGGCGCCATGCCGAACTGCGCCACTTCGCCCGCGGCTTCCGCCCGGTGGACGCCCGCCTGGTGTTCGAGGCCGCCGTGCAGTGCCTCGGCCGCTGGGCGGAGCGCGGCCTGGCCTGGTTCGACGGCGGCTCCCTGCAGCGTTACATGACCTGGCTGCTGCTCGCCGCCCTGCTGATGGGCGGCCTGGGCCTGGCGCGCATGAGCGGGCTGACCGGCGAGCAGGGCAACCAACCCATCGACGGCGTGCTGCTGCTGGGCGCCGGCCTGCTGGTGTTCGGTGGCATCGGCACCGCCGTCACCCACCGCTATCGCTTGATCTCGCTGCTGATGCTCTCGGTGGTGGGCCTGGTGGTGTCGCTGACCTTCGCGCGCTTCTCGGCCCCCGACCTGGCGCTGACCCAGCTGTCGGTGGAGGTGGTGACCATGATCCTGCTGATGCTGGCGCTGTTCTTCCTGCCCCAGAAGACGCCCACCGAGTCCTCCAACCGCCGCAACCTGCGCGACGTGGTGCTGGCCGGCACCCTGGGCCTGGTGGTGGCGAGCCTCAACTATGCGGTACTGACCCGCGACAACGCCGCCATCTCGGGTTTCTTCCTGGACAACAGCGTGCCCGGCGGCGGCGGCCACAACGTGGTCAACGTCATCCTGGTGGACTTCCGTGGCTTCGATACCCTGGGCGAGATCACCGTGCTGGCGCTGGCCGGCCTGGCGATCTTCAAGCTGCTCAACCGCCTGCGCCTGTTCATGCCCCACAGCGACGGCGAGGGGCGCGTCTGGTCCCCGGACCGCTACCCGGCGATCCTCACCTCCATCTCCATGGCCCTGCTGCCGCTGGCGCTGCTGGTTTCCGCCTTCATCTTCCTGCGCGGCCACAACCAGCCCGGCGGCGGCTTCATCGCCGGGCTGATCACCGCCGTGGCCTTGATCCTGCTCTACATGGCGCGCGGCGTGGAGTGGGCCCAGCAGCGTCTCGACTTCCCCTATCAGCCGGTGGCCATCGCCGGGGTGGGCGTCGCCACCCTGACCGGCCTGGGCAGCTGGCTGTTCGGCCATCCCTTCCTCACCTCGGCCTTCGGCCATTTCCACCTGCCCCTGGTGGGCGACTTCGAGCTGGCCACCGCCATGCTCTTCGACCTGGGGGTCTATCTCGCCGTGGTGGGCGCCACCCTGATGATCCTCGCCAACCTGGGCAAGGTCACCACGCCCCATCGGCCGGCCAAGGAGGAGGCGTCGACCGATGGCGCTGCCGCCCGTCCCCGTTCCAGCAAGGAGGAAGCGTCGACCGACGGCGCTGCCGTCCGTCCCCGTTCCAGCAAGGAGACCACCTGATGGAAAGCCTCTACGCCATCACCACCGGGGTGCTGACCGCCTGCGGTCTCTACCTGACCCTGCGCGCCCGCACCTTCCCGGTGGTCGTGGGCCTGACCCTGCTCTCCTATGCGGTGAACCTCTTCCTGTTCTCCATGGGCGGGCTGACCACCGACGGCGCCACCCTGATCGACGGCCCCGGGCAATACGCCGACCCCCTGCCCCAGGCCCTGGTGCTTACCGCCATCGTCATCGGCTTCGCCATGACCGCCTTCGTGGTGATCCTGGCCATGCGCGCCCGCAGCGAGGCGGGCAACGACCATGTCGACGGCCGCAAGCATGAGGACGGGGAGGAACGCCGATGATGTCACACCTGATCGTCCTGCCCGTGGTGCTGCCGCTGGTGGCCGGTGCCCTGCTACTCTATAGTCGCCAGGGCGCCACCCGTGTGAAGCGTCTGGTCGGCGTCGGTGCCACCGCCCTGCTGGTGCTGGTGGGCATCGCCCTGGTGGCCCGCGCCGCCGGCGGCGAGGTGACCTACTACGCCCTGGGCGACTGGCAGCCGCCCTTCGGCATCGTGCTGGTCCTCGATCGCCTCTCGGCGCTGATGGTGCTGCTCACCGCGGTGCTGGCCCTGGGCGCCGTGGTGTTCGCCTGCGCCGGTGACGACGAGCGTGGCAGCAACTTCCACGGCCTCTTCCAGTGGCAGCTGGTGGGCATCAACGGCGCCTTCCTCACCGGTGACCTCTTCAACCTCTTCGTGTTCTTCGAGGTGCTGCTGCTGGCTTCCTACGCCCTGTTGCTGCACGGCGGCGGCAAGGCGCGCATCATGGCCAGCGTCCACTACGTGGTGCTCAACCTGGCCGGCTCCTCGCTGTTCCTGATCGCCGTGGGCATCCTCTACGGCGCCACCGGCACCCTCAACATGGCCGACATGGCCGTGCGCCTGGGTGAGCTGCCCGCCGAGCGCGAGGGCCTGGTGGTGGCCGGCGCGCTGATGCTGCTGGTGGTGTTCGGCCTCAAGGCTGCCATCCTGCCGCTCTACTTCTGGCTGCCGCGGGCCTACGCCTCGGCGCCAGCCCCGGTGGCGGCGCTCTTCGCCATCATGACCAAGGTCGGCATCTATGCCATCCTGCGGGTCTACTCCCTGGTGTTCGGCGAGGCGGCCGGCCCCCTCGCCGACCTGGAACAGGGCTGGGTGTGGTGGCTGTCGCTGGCCACCCTGGCGATCGCCGGGGTGGGCACCCTGGCGGCCCGCGACCTGCGCCTGCTGGTGGCCTACCTGGTGCTGGTCTCGGTGGGCACCCTGCTGGCCGGCATCGGCATGGGCTCGCCGGCGGCCGTCTCCGCCCTGCTCTACTACCTGATCCACACCACCCTGATCACCGGCGGGCTCTTCCTGCTCGCCGAGCTGATCGGGGTCCAGCGCGGCAAGGCCGGCACCCGCCTGGTCAAGGGCCGCCCGCTGCGCCAGGGCGGCCGGCTGGCCATGCTGTTCCTCGTCGGCGCCGTGGCGGTGGCCGGCCTGCCGCCGCTCTCCGGGGCACTGGGCAAGGCGCTGCTGCTGGCGGCCGCCGAGGAGGGCCAGCGGCCCTGGCTGTGGCCGGTGCTGCTGCTCACCGGGCTCGCCGCCATGGTCGCCCTGTCCCGGGCCGGCTCCACGCTGTTCTGGCGCAGCCAGGGCGAGCCCTCCGGCCGACCGCTGTCGCCCCACCAATGGTTCGGGGTGACCTGGCTGCTGGGCGCCGCGCCGCTGCTGGTGGTGCTGGCCGGCCCGCTGGCCGACTACACCGACGCCACCGCCGACCAGTTGGCGCGCCCCGCAGCGGTGATCCAGGCCCTGATTCCCGAGGAGGGTGACGCCCCATGATCAAGCCCCGTCCCTGGCTGCCGACGCCCCTGCTGTCGATCCTGCTGCTGGTGGTCTGGCTGCTGATGGCACGCAGCATCGCCTTCGGCCACATCCTGCTGGGCGGCGCCCTGGCCGTGGCGATCCCGCTGGTCACCCAGCGCTTCGCGGACCCCCATCCCCACGTCGGCAAGCCCGGGCTGCTGCTGCGCTTCGTGCTGCGGGTGCTGGGCGATATCGTGATCGCCAACCTCGAGGTGGCCTGGCTGATCGTCAACCCCTGGCGACGCCTGCGGCCCCACTTCGTGGAGTATCCGCTGATGCTGGAGGACCGCTTCACCATCACCCTGCTGGCCAACACCATCAGCCTCACCCCGGGCACGGTCTCGGCCAACCTGCGCCTGGACGGCAGGTCGCTGCTGATCCACGCCCTGGACGTGGAGGACGACGAGGCGCTCATCGAGCATATCCGCGAGCGCTACGAACGGCCGCTGAAGGAGATCTACGAATGCTAGACATCGCGCTGTGGACCAGCCTGGCGCTGGTCGTGGCGGCACTGCTGCTGAACGTCTACCGCCTGACCATCGGCCCCGACATGCCCGACCGCCTGCTGGCCCTGGATACCATGTACATCAACTCCATCGCCCTGATCGTGCTGCTGGGGCTGTGGCTCAACACCAAGACCTACTTCGAGTCGGCGCTGCTGATCGCCATGCTCGGCTTCATCAGTACCGTGGCGGTCTGCAAGTACCTGCTGCGCGGCGATATCATCGAGTAGCGGAGGGAGACGATGACCCACTACGTGATTCTCGAGGGCGTGATCGCCTTCCTGCTGGTGGCCGGCGGGGCCTTCGTGTTCATCGGCTCGCTGGGCCTGGCCCACTTGCGCGACTTCTACATGCGCCTGCACGGCCCCACCAAGGCCACCACCTTGGGCATCGGCTGCATGCTGGTCGCCTCGATGCTCTATTTCTGGGTGACCGAGGGCAAGCCGGACATCCAGGAGATGCTGATCACCCTGTTCCTGTTCATCACCGCCCCGGTCAGCGCCCACCTGCTGGCCAAGACCGGCCTGCACCTGCGCCTGAAGCATGTGGAAAAGACCGCCGGCAGGCCCGCCGAACTGCGCCACGAGGAGGTCGGCGAGAAGCCGGTGCCGCACCCCGACCGAGGCCACGGCTGACCCGCATCGGGCCCGCCATCGGCGGGCCTATACCCAGCCGCCCAGCTCGTTGTCGATGACCGCAAGCAGCGCGGCGATATGGTCGTCGCGGTCGTTGAGGCAGGGCACGTAGGTGAAGGTCTCGCCGCCGGCCTCGAGGAAGCTCGCGCGAATCTCCTCCTGGATCTCCTCCAGGGTCTCCACGCAGTCGGCGGCGAAGGCCGGCGAAATCACCGCGATATGCTTCCGGCCCTGGTGGGCCAGCTCGGCCACGTGATCGACCGTGGCCGGCCCCAGCCACTCCTCGGGGCCGAACTGGGACTGGAAGGCGGTCTGGATGGCGTCGTCCTCCCAACCCAGCGCCTCGCGCAGCAGGCGCGTGGTCTTCTGGCACTGGCAGTGATAGGGATCGCCCTCCGTCAGGAAGCGCTTGGGCACCCCGTGATAGGAGGCCACCAGTACCTCGGGTGGCGTCCCGGCGGCCGCATAGGCCTCGCGCACGCTGTTGGCCAGCGCTTCGACGTAGCGCGGGTGCTCGAAGTAGGCCGGCACGGTGCGAATCGCCGGCTGCCACTTGAGCCGCATCAGGGTGCGGAAGGCCTGGTCGTTGGCGGAGGCGGTGGTGGGCGAGGCGTACTGGGGATAGAGTGGGAAGAACAGGATCTTCTCGCAGCCCGCCGCCTGCATCCGGCGCAGGACGCTGTCGGTGGCGGGATTGCCGTAGCGCATGCAGAAGTCGACCAGCACCCCCTCCCCGTAGCGCGCCGCGAGCCCCTCGGCCACCTTGCGGGTCTGCTCCCGGGTGATGGTGAGCAGCGGGCTCTCGTCCTTCTCGATGTTCCAGATACCGCGGTAGGCCTCGCCGGACTTGAAGGGGCGCCGCGCCAGGATGATCAGCTGCAGCAGCGGCTGCCACTTCCAGCGCGGGTAGTCGACGACTCGCTGGTCGGAGAGGAACTCGCTAAGGTAGCGGCGCATCGACCAGTAGTCGGTGGCGTCGGGCGTGCCCAGGTTGGCGAGCACCACCCCTACCCTGGCGCGGGGAACCGGCGGATGATCTGCCGGGGCATGGGCGAGGCGGCCGGTGCCGGGCCGCTCCGGTACCGGGGTCGTGGTGGTCATGGATGGGGCTCTCCCTGAGTCTCGAGCGATGTCGCCCAGTCTATCAGGGCCGGAGCCGTCGGCGGAATGAAGCTGTACTATCGACTCGATTTGTACAGCTTTGGATCAAGCCTGCCCCCGGCCGTGCGCCGGAAGCCGGTGGCGGGATCAGAAGACCAGCGGCATGCGCGAGGTGAGCGGGTCCTGGTAGTGGGCCTCGCGGCCGATCACCTCGTCGTGGGGGACCTGCTGGACCAGGTAGGCGCGATGGATGCCGGCCCGCTTGAGCTCCAGGTAGACGTCGTCCAGCGAGCGGAACAGCACCGGCTTGCCGCGACGCATCAGCATGTGGCGCCGTCCCTCGATGTCTTCCAGTTCCACCTGGTAGAAGCGACTGCCGGCATGACCGATGACGCGGATCTCGTAGTTGTCGTGATGGGCCACGAAGGCCTCGAGGTCGTGAAATTCCATGGTTCCCTCCGCTGTCTCGCGTGAATGCGAATCGGGCACAGCCTGACTGTGCCCGGTGACATCCCGATGACGGTGGCGTGTCGTTGCTGTGACCGCACACCCTCGCGGAGGGTTCCTGCCACTCACTGGTAGTCGGAGGGGTCGATGGCCTTGCCCAGGGAGTTGCGATCGACCCACTTGCCGGCCTTGGTCTCCTTGTAGCGGAACACCACCCGGTCGCCGATCGCCACCGGCAGCTCGGCGTCCTCGGTCTGGTAACTGTAGGTCTCGCCGTCCACCACCAGCTGGTAGCGGTAGAGGTCGGGCATGCCCAGCCACTCCTTGAAGGGCCCTTCGCGCTCCACCGACTGGAGCTCGCCACGCGCCTCCAGCTTGGGGGTGCGCCGTCGGTAACCGCGCCGGAATCCACCTGCCATGTTGCCTCCTTGGTGCCAGTCGGGCTGTGTCTCGGGGGCTCGGCATTATACGGCCCTGGGCGCCCGGCTCAAGCCGGGCTAGTCGCCGAAGGCCTCGCCGTAGCTGTCCGGTGCCAGGTCCTCGAAACGGGTGTACTTGCCGATGAAGGCCATGTGCACCGTGCCGATGGGGCCGTTACGCTGCTTGCCGATGATCAGCTCGGCCAGCCCCTGATTGTCGGGGTTATCCGGATTGTAGACCTCATCGCGATAGACGAAGGCGATCAGGTCCGCATCCTGCTCGATCGCGCCGGATTCCCTGAGGTCCGACATCACCGGGCGCTTGTTGGGACGCTGCTCCAGGGAGCGGTTGAGCTGCGACAGGGCGATCACCGGGCAACCGAACTCCTTGGCCAGACCCTTGAGCGAGCGGGAGATCTCGGAGATCTCGCCGGTGCGGTTCTCCGAGAAACCGGGGATCTGCATCAGCTGCAGGTAGTCGATCATGATCATCGCCAGGTTGCCGTGCTCGCGCACCACCCGGCGGATGCGCGAGCGCATCTCGTTGGGCGACAGCGCGGCGGTGTCGTCGATGAACAGCTGCTTGTCCTTGAGCAGGTTCACCGCCGAGGTGAGCCGTGGCCAGTCCTCGTCCTCCAGCTGGCCGGTACGCACCCGGGTCTGGTCGATGCGCCCCAGCGAGGAGAGCATGCGCAGCATCAGCGCATCGGCGGGCATCTCCATGGAGAACACCATCACCGGCTTGTCACTGGCGATCACCGCATGCTCCACCACGTTCATGGCGAAGGTGGTGTTGTGGACGCAGACGTCCTCGGCGACGAAGTTGTGGGTGCCGTCCACGGTGAGGTCATAGACCTGCTGCAGGCCCAGCGGGGTAATCTCGACGATCTCGTCCCAGTAGAGGTCGGAGCGGGAGAGCCTGGCCAGATAGTCATCATCGAGCAGGGTCGCCAGTTCGGCGGCCCGGGAGCGCGACAGGCAGCGCGCGCTGCGACCACTGAGGTGGAGGTTGGTGCCCTCCGGCAACTCTCGCCCGGCCTGCCGATAGATGGAGCCCCAGGAACGCCGCCCCTTGGCCGCCAGCACGTAGCGATTGACCGATGCGGGCAAGCTATCGCGGTTGCTGTGGCAACGCTTGCCATCCAGGCAGGCCCCGAGCTCGGCCAGGCGCGACTCCTTGCCAAAGATGCCGATTTCCGCTGCGAAGGTCTCGAGGCTTGCGCGATCCAGGACCTCCAGCTCCCAAGGGGGCCGAGACAGGTTCGCGTAGCCGTTGGCCTTTTCGCGTATCTTGGCCAGGATCCCGAAGCGCAGCAGCAAGTGCTGGACCTCGCGAATCAGCTCGCGGCTCGAGGAGGCGTAGCTGACCCTGGCCTGGCCGTTGGCCTGGACGAAGGCGCTGCCGTCACAGGCGAAGAGACGATTGAGGAACAGCGCCAGCAGGGGCTTCTCCAGCCGGAAGGCGGCCGCGGGAATGCGCTTCTCCGGCGCCCGCTTGCCCCATACGTCATGCGCCTCCAGGAAGCGACGCACCGGATTGGTGGCATTCTTGGCCACCTCGGCATAGTCGGCAACGCCCAGGGCCGCCGGCGGCATCGCCAGCACATGGCAGAGCCGGCCGAAGGTCGCCTCCGCCGGCATGGTGCGGCCGTGACACCAGGCGCTCACGGAGGCCTTGCTGACGTTCAGGGCCCCCGCCAGGGCCTCACCGGTCATTCCCGCATGGCCAAGCGCCGACCGCAGCGCCTGGCCGAAGGCCCGGCGCGAGCCGGCCAGCATCCAGCGCTCACGGCAGACGCGTAGCGTAGGGGTTCGCGAACCGCTCTCCACGAGACGACACCCCATGCCCGGGAAGCCCCGTACCGCCTCGGAGAAGTCCTCTCGCAGCAGCGGGTTCGCGTTGGTGAACATCGCACAGCTCTGGGTGGTGCCTCCATCAGCGATGAGATAGGCCAGGGACTTGACTTGGTGTTCGGGAAGGCGCTCCTGGCCGAATACCGGCAGGCTCCGGGGCACCGCCACCCGCTCACCGGCGCTCAACCGCTCCAGGGGCCGCCAGCCGTCGCCGGTCAGGAAGGGGTGGGTCAGCGTCGTGCAGATCTCGCGCCCGAGTGCCGTGCGCACCCGAAATACCGGTTTCTTGCCATCATCCACGAAGGCCGAGGCGCGTGACGGCGTGAACCGAAAGTCATCGCCCAGGGTCAGCAGCGCCGCCTGCTGGCGGGCCACCAGCTCATCGATGGTCACCAGGGCCCCACTGGCAGGATCCACCAGCCGTGAGCCCGCCATGATGCATTTCCCCATCGAGGGCCTCCCGGCGATGATCACCAGGTCGGAGGGCTGCAGGCCGGAGGTCATGTCATCCAGGTCGCGGAAGCCGGTGGACAGCCCGGTCATCTCGCCCTGCATGTTGAACAGCTCGTCGATGCGGTCCACTGCCTTGGCCAGCAGCTCGCTCATGCCGATCGGGCCGCCGCTCTTGGGGCGCTCCTCGCTGATCTGGAACACCAGGCGCTCGGCCTCGTCGACCAGCTCGTCGGCGGGTCGCCCCTGGGGGGTGAAGGCGCCGTCGGCGATCTGGTTGGCGGCGCGGATCAGCTTGCGCAGGGTGGCACGTTCGCGGACGATGTCGGCGTAGGCGCGGATATTGCTCGCCGAGGGGGTATTGCGGGCCAGCTCGGCCAGGTAGGCCAGACCGCCCACGGTATCGAGCTGGTCGCGCCCTTCCAGGGCCTCGGAGAGGGTCACCACGTCCAGCGGCCGCCCCCCTTCGGCCAGCTCGGCCATGACGTTGAAGATCAGTCGGTGTTCGTAGCGATAGAAATCGTCGGCGACCAGGCGATCGGCGACGTTGTCCCAGGCCAGGTTGTCGAGCATCAGGCCGCCCAGCACCGACTGTTCCGCCTCCAGCGAGTGGGGCGGCACCTTGAGGGCGGCGGTTTCCTGGTCGTGCTCGATCATCTCGTTCATGGTGCGGGGGACCCTGGGGAAAACGGGAGGCCATTCTACCTCAGCCGGCCGCCGTGCCCCATGGCCGAAAACCAACGCCCGCCCAAGACGCGACGGGGGCGCGGGGATCACTCCCCGCGCCCCCGTCGTGGGCGACCGCGATCGCCTTACTCGGCGACCACCACCACGCGCACGGTGGCCTCGACTTCCGCATGCAGTTGCAGCTGGATGTCGTACTCACCGGTGGCACGGATCGGACCTTCCGGCATGCGCACCTCGCTCTTGGCCACCTCGATGCCGGCGGAGGCGATGGCCTCGGCCAGGTCGCGGGGACCGATGGAGCCGAACAGTTTGCCCTCGTCGCCGGCCTTGGCGACCAGGGAGAGTTCGATCTCGTTGAGCTGGGTAGCACGCGCCTCGGCCTCGGTCTTGCGCTCGGCGGCGTGGGCCTCGAGCTCGGCACGCTGGGCCTCGAAGGCCTCGATGTTGTCCTTGGTAGCCGGCACGGCCAGGCCGTAGGGCACCAGGTAGTTGCGGCCGTAGCCGGGCTTGACGGTGACCTGGTCACCCAGGCCGCCCAGCTTGCCAATCTTGTCGAGCAGAATGACTTCCATCTCGTTAACCTCTTGTCAGTCGCGGCTGGCCAGGCGCCCGCGGAAGTCCGCGAAGACGTCGATGAAGGCCAGCAGCAGCACGATCAGAATCATGGGCCAGGTGGTGATCAGCAACACATAGAAGGCGACCAGCCACAGCCCGTTCATCCCTTTCAGTCCGATGACACCATGCACCAGGGCGATACCGGCGACCAGCAGCGGTACCCACAGCAGCATGCCCAGGGCGGGAAGGCCCAGCACGGCACCGATCACGGCGAGCACGACCAGCACGGCGAGCTCGCGGGGCGCGAAGCGCAGGGCATGGAACTCCTCGCGGAAGCCGCCGGGGTTGTAGAGCCCCGCCTGCCAGCTGCGCGCCAGCGCCAGGCTGGCCACGGCAGCGATCAGCACCACCAAGCCGGTGATGCCGCCGATCAGCACGCCGGCCAGCTGCTCGGTATCGAGCCCCTGGCTGGCGAACTCGGCGAGCAGGCGCTCCACCTCCGGCGAGGCCTGGCGCAGTTGCTCCAGCATCTCGCCGGCCCCGCCGGGCGGCAGGAAGGCGCCCAGTTGGATCATCACCGCCCCGGCCAGGGCTCCACCGATCAGTGCCTCGCTCCAGCGCATGCGGGAACGCAGCACCACCGCCATCAGGGTGACCAGCAGCACGCTGGCCAGCGGGATGACATCGCCCTGCACCCACCACCAGCCCGAGGGCACGGCCGCGGCGACGATCACCGGCAGTGCCGGGGAGAGCCCGCGACGCAGGGTGACCAGGGCCGCGATGGCCGCCCCCAGCCAGAACAGCCAGGGGATGAGCGCGGACACGGCGGCCCCGCCGGCGGCGTAGGGCGTGCCGCGCATCATCCAGCGGGCGATCGTCAGCATCTCGCCGGGGTGCTTACTGGTGGCTATCGGTGTAGGGCAGCAGCGCCAGGTAGCGGGCGCGCTTGACGGCGGTCGCCAGCTGACGCTGGTAACGGGCCTTGGTCCCGGTGATACGGCTGGGAACGATCTTGCCGGTCTCGGTGATGTAGGCCTTGAGGGTGTCCAGATCCTTGTAGTCGATCTGCTTCACGCCCTCGGCGGTGAAACGGCAGAACTTGCGGCGACGGAAAAAACGTGCCATGTGAAGACTCCTTCAGACGTGCGATGGGTGGGCTCAGGCGGTTTCGGCGCGGGGCTTCTCGTCGCGGCGCGCGCGCTTCTCTTCCGCCGGCTTCATCATCGGCGAGGCCTCGGTGATGGCTTCCTTGCAGCGCACCACCAGGCTGCGAATGATGGCATCGTTGAAGCGGAAGATGTTCTCGATCTCGTCGAGGGTCTCGCCGCGGCACTCGACGTTCATCAGCACGTAGTGAGCCTTGTGGATCTTGTTGATCGGGTAGGCCAGGTGACGACGGCCCCAATCCTCCAGGCGATGCACGGTGCCGCCGTTTTCGGTGACGAGGCTGGTGTAGCGCTCGACCATGGCCGGAACCTGCTCGCTCTGGTCCGGATGGACCATGAACACGATCTCGTAGTGACGCATGGGTTCTCCTTGCGGTTTGGCAGCTTCCACGGGAGCACGACGCTCCGGGGAAGCAAGGAGGTGATAGTGAATAACACGAACGCCCGCTCGATGGACGAACGGGCGCAAGCATTCTAAAGACTGGGCGCCGGGGGCGCAAGTTCGAAGCCGGGCCGGGCAGGGCTATCGCAGATAGCTTCCATCGCTCGGGGCTGATCCGGCGACAAGCCTGCGAGGAGGCGCTGTGAACCCCTCCTTGGGCGCTACCGACGCCCTGCTGCACTCTCGCGTCCTGCTCCGCTTGCAGGTCCGGTGCTGGCCATCCGTGGCCAGCCCGTTCGGAGCGGTGCTCCTCACCCCTGGCGTAGGGCCTCCTCTTCGGCTTGTCCCCGGCGCCCCTCGCTGTCGGCAACTGCGATAGCCCTACCGGGCCGGGGTTTCTTCCAGCTTAAGGCTTACGGCTTACAGCTCCCGGCGAAGCCGGGCCCCGCTGTCGGACGGCCTCGAACAGGCAGATGCCGGTGGCCACCGAGACGTTGAGGCTCGAGACGCTGCCGGCCATGGGCAGCTTGACCAGCTGGTCGCAGGCCTCACGGGTGAGGCGACGCATGCCCTTGCCCTCGGCGCCCATCACCAGGGCGGTGGGTCCGCTGAAGTCGGCCTCGAAGACCAGCGCCTCGGCCTCGCCGGCGGTGCCGGTAATCCAGACGCCGAGTGCCTTGAGCTTCGCCAGGGCACGGGCCAGGTTGGTGACCTGGTAGACCGGCACGCTCTCGGCGGCGCCGCAGGCCACCTTGCGCACCGTGGCGTTGAGCGGCGCGGCCTTGTCCTTGGCCACGATCACCCCATGGACGCCGGCGGCATCGGCGCTGCGCAGGCAGGCGCCGAAATTGTGCACGTCGGTGACGCCGTCGAGCACCAGCAACAGTGGCGGGGCGTCGTGGGGCCAGGCCTCGAGCCGGAACCACAGCGCGCTCTCGGCCTCGAAGGCGAGCGGCGCGGCGAAGGCCACGATGCCCTGGTGGGCGGCGCCCCGGGCGAGGCGGTCGAGCTCGTCGCGGGGCCGTGCCTGGACGCGGGCGCCGCCGGCACGGGCGGCCTCCACCAGGTCGGCCAGGCGCGCCCCCGCCTCGCCCTCCTGGACCCAGAGTTCTGTCGGCGTGATGCCGCGCTCGAGCAGCGCACGCACCGCGTGCACGCCGAACACGGCCTCCAGGCCGCCGGGGGCACCGGGCCCCCGCCGGGTTCGCTTCTGCTTCATGGCTGTCGATTCCGCAGGGATTCACGAGGCGGGGCCGGACGGCGTCGGCGACCCGCCGCCAGGCTCAGCGACGCGAGCGGCGCTTGCGCGGGCCGCGCTTGCGGCCGTCGCCCTTGTCGGCCTTATCGCCCCGGGACGCCTCGGCCTTGGGCGGCTTGCCACCGGCCCGGGCCCGACCCATGTCGGGCGCCGCATCCGCGGCACGGCGACGGCGCGGCGCCCGCTTGGGCCGCGGCTTGTCGTCGGCCAGCGCGAAGTCGATCTTGCGCTCGTCCAGGTCGACGCGCGCCACCTGCACGGTGACGCCATCGCCCAGGCGGTAGCTCATGCCGCTGCGCTCGCCCTTGAGGCGGTGCTTCTCCGGCTCGTAGTGGTAGTAGTCGGAGGGCAGCGAGGTGACGTGTACCAGCCCCTCCACATAGACCTCGTCGAGGCGCACGAAGATGCCGAACTGGGTCACCGAGGCGATGCTGCCGTCGTAGACCTCGCCGAGCTTGTCGGACATGAACTCGCACTTGAGCCAGTCTTCCACGTCGCGAGTGGCATCGTCGGCGCGGCGCTCGGTCATGGAGCAGTGCTCGCCCAGCTCGAGCATCTGCTCGAAGGTATAGGGGGCCCACTTGCTCGGCGGCTCCACCGGGGCGCCCTCGGCGCGCAGTACCGTGGCGGTCTGGCGCGGGCCACGGATCACCGAGCGGATCGCCCGGTGGACGATCAGGTCCGGGTAGCGGCGGATCGGCGAAGTGAAGTGGGCATAGGCCGGGTAGGCCAGGCCGAAGTGACCGTCGTTCTGGGGCGAATAGACCGCCCGGCTCATGGAGCGCAGCATCACCGTCTGGATGACGTCCGCATCGGGACGGTCCTTGATGGCCTCGGCGAGCTCCTGGTAGTCCTGCGGGCTGGGGTCGTCCCCCCCGCCCAGCGACAGCCCCAGTTCATTGAGGAACAACCGCAGCTTGTCGAGACGCTCCGGCGAGGGCTTCTCGTGGATGCGGTAGAGCGCCGGCAGGTCATGCTTGTCGAGGAAGCGGGCGGTGGCCACGTTGGCCGCCAGCATGCACTCCTCGATGATCTTGTGGGCGTCGTTGCGGGTGCGCGGGACGATCTTCTCGATCTTGCGCTCGTCGTTGAAGACGATGGCCGTCTCGGTGGTCTCGAAGTCGATGGCGCCGCGCGCCTCGCGCGCCTCGCGCAGCAGCCGGTAGAGGGCATGCAGGTTCCCGAGCGGCTTGACCAGCTCGCGGTACTGCTCGCGCAGGGCGTCGCCCTCCTCCCCCTGGTCGTCGAGGATCGCCGCCACCTTGTTGTAGGTGAGGCGGGCGTGGGAGCGGAACACCGCCTCGTAGAAGCGGTAGCGGCTGATCGCGCCGTTCTGGGAGATGTTCATCTCGCAGACCAGCGCCAGGCGGTCGACGGCCGGGTTCAGCGAGCAGAGCCCGTTGGAGAGCAGCTCCGGCAGCATGGGCACCACCTGCCCCGGGAAATAGACCGAGTTGCCGCGACGGATCGCCTCCTGGTCCAGGGCACTGCCGGGCCGCACGTAGTGGGAAACGTCGGCGATGGCCACCAGCAGCTTCCAGCTGCCGGACTTGGTCTTCCAGGCGCACACGGCGTCGTCGAAGTCCTTGGCGCTCTCGTCGTCGATGGTCACCAGCGGCACGTCGCGCAGGTCGATCCGGTGCGCCTTGTCGCCCTCGGCCACCTCGGCGGACATCCCGGCGATCTGGTCGTGCACCTCGGGCGGGAACTCGGCGGGGATCTCGTAGCTGCGGATGGCGATGTCGATCTCCATCCCCGGGTCCATGCGCTCGCCGAGCACCTCGACCACCTCGCCCACCGGCTGCACCCGGGTCTCGGGTTGCTTGACGATACGCGCCGAGATCACCTGGCCGTCCTGCGCTCCACCACAGGCGCTGTGAGGGATGATCACCTCCTGGGTGATGCGCGGGTTCTCAGGGATCAGCACCCCGAACTCGTCGGTGTTGGCGCGGTAGACACCGACGATGGTCTGGGTGTTGCGGGCCAGCACCTCGGCGATGGTGGCCTCGTCGCGGCCGCGGCGGTCGCGGCCGCTGATGCGCACCAGCACGTGGTCGCCATGGAAGACCCGGCGCATCTGCCGCGGCGGCACTACCAGATCGGGCTTCTTGCCGTCGTCGCGCAGTATGAAGCCGAAGCCGTCGCGGTGGCCGAGCACCTTGCCCTTGATCAGGTCGAGCTTGTCGATCAGCGCATAGGCACCGGCACGGTTGCGCAGCACCTGGCCATCGCGCTCCATGGCCGCCAGGCGGCGGCGCACCGCCTCCTGCAGGTCCTCGTCGTCGAGGCCCAACTGGCGGCTCATCTTCTCGTGGGTGATCGGCTTGCCGTACTCCTCCAGCCGGGCGAGCAGGTACTCGCGACTGGGCGCGGGCTTGTCGTACTTGTGGGCCTCGCGGCTGGCGTGCGGGTCGTCGCTGAGCATCCAGTGAGTCATGCGGGGTGCATCCTTGGCAGGGTCGGGGACGGCATAAGGAAGGGGGCGCTCGGGCGCCGCGGGCCAGGGATCTGGCTTGGGGGATCGATTGTCATGGCCGCAGTATAGCGTCGCGTGGGCCACCACCCAACCTCGGCATCGGTCGCCGACGCCCGGATCGACGGAAAAATTCGCCCCGGCCGCCCACCGCCCCTTGCAAAGACGACGAAATCGGGTACCATACGCGTCGCCTGCCCAGATGGCGGAATTGGTAGACGCGCTAGCTTCAGGTGCTAGTGTCCTTACGGACGTGGAGGTTCAAGTCCTCTTCTGGGCACCATCGATACCCTGACGAATCCGCCAGGCCTCGATGGACAGGCAAGGGAGCCCGCTCCCACGCTCTTTGTCAGCCCGAATCGCTCGTGTTCGCCCAGGTGGCGGAATTGGTAGACGCGCTAGCTTCAGGTGCTAGTGTCCTTACGGACGTGGAGGTTCAAGTCCTCTCCTGGGCACCATTCCCATGGAATTGCCCGAACACGACGAGATGCATGATGCGCCCAGGTGGCGGAATTGGTAGACGCGCTAGCTTCAGGTGCTAGTGTCCTTACGGACGTGGAGGTTCAAGTCCTCTCCTGGGCACCACATCCCTCGCGTCATGCAGGCTGCAACTCCCAGAGCCTTCACAGGAAACCGCGACACGAGATCGCGGTTTTTGCGTGTCTACTGGAAGCGTCCCGGCAGCCGCGCCACCCCCTCGAGCCCCCAGCCGCGGGTCGCCACCTCCCCCTCCAGGGCCTCCGCGACCGCCTCGGGCAGGCGCGGGAAGAAGTCGAGGCCGGTACGCGCCTCCAGTTCGTCGATGGTCACCAGGTAGTCGTCCAGCGGCTCGTCGCCGCGCACCTCCTGGGGCATCAGGAAGGCCAGCGCCCGGGGCGTCTCGCCCGGCACCACGATGATCTTGTAGAAGGCCTCGGGCACCTCCACGAGGCCCACCCGGTTGAGCAGGTTGTCGAGGAAGCGCTCGGGGAACACCGGTCCGGCGATCACCTGGACCTCGCCGAAGCGCGGCACGAAGTGGTCGATCACCACCTCCTCCAGGCGCTGCCAGAGCCGCCGATTGAGGTCCGGCCGCTGGGGCACCATGTTGCTCATGAAGAAGGTGTCGCGCTGCGCCGTACGCCCATGCACTGCGGCGATGGCATAGTTGGGCGCCAGGTGGCCGCGGTCGTAGCCGCTGCCGAAGTAGCTGTCCGGCGCGATCGGCCAGAGGGCCCGCCAGTCGCGCCGGAAGTCGGGGCGCGGGCCCGCCCCGGGATCCTCTACCGCATGCAGCCGATAGCCGACCCACAGCGGGTTGACCCGCAGGTCGGACCAGCCCACCAAAAAGCCAGCGTTGCGCAGCACCCGGTGCAGGCTCAGGGGCGAGGGCTCCTGCCAGGTCGGCACGCCCATCCATACCAGGCCATCGCGCAGCTCGCGTTCCTGGGCATACCAGAGGCCCGTGCCGACGGCCACGAACAGCAGGGTGATGGCGAAGCGGCGCATGCTGCGGCGCCCGCGCGAGACGATACGGCGGCGACTCATCCTTGAAACGATTTCCCGTGACGATTCGGAACCGGGTCGCCCGGCACGCGCCGGGCGCGATACGGGCTCACCAGCCCAGGGAGAACATCGTCTCCAGGTCGTGGCGGGAGTGCACCTGCATGGCGTTGAGGGTCTCGGTGTCGCGGATGCCCTCCACGGCGTTGAGCCGCTCGGTGACCAGCTCCGCCAGGCTCTCGAAATCGCGGGTGCGGGCGATGGCCACCAGGTCATAGCGGCCGCAGGTGGAGTAGACCTCACTGACCCCCTCCACGTCGGCCAGGCGCTCGGCCACCGACTTCACCTGCCCCTTCTCGGTATTGATCAGGATCACGGCATTCTGCATCGGGCTCTCTCCGGCTGCGGCCACTCGGGCCTGATGGTCGAGGCGGCGACCGACGACGGCCACCACTGCTGGCGCGAGTATAACAGCGCCACCGGCCCGGCAGAATCGCCGCCCTCCCCCACCGGGTCCTTGCCGCCGGACATGGCGGGGCACCGCGACCAATCGCCGCACGGGCCGCGCATCGTGCGCGGGGTTTCACTACCCTGAGATAGAGAACTCCGCGGGCAGCGACCTGTCGGAACCTTATAAAAAGCGACCCAAAACAACCGTGACCGGAACCGAGACGAAAGGAGATCCCATGGCCGACCAAAGCCGTCGCGACTTCATGCGCCACAGCCTGCTGGGCATCGCCGCCCTGCCGCTGGGCGCCGGCATCCTCTCCCGCCGGGCCTTCGCCCAGGACCTGCCGCGCCTGGACCCTTCCGCCGAGCAGGCCCAGGCCCTCAACTATGTCGAGGAGGCCGCCGAGGCCAGCGACCATCCCGCCTACGAGGAAGGCGAACGCTGCGACAACTGCATGTTCTACCAGGCCGACAACCAGGGCTGCCAGCTGTTCCCGCAGAACAGCGTCGAGCCCGGCGGCTGGTGCCAGTCCTGGACCGCCCAGGGCTGATCCCGGGGCGTCGACGCCGGGGCCCCAGGCCACACAGCGAGGACCCGCGCCATGGCGCGGGTCCTGTCGTTCCGGGTCAGGTGGGTGACGCCTCGCGGCCCTCGTCGGGCAGCGGCCACTGGTAGCGCCTGACCACCTCGTCGCCCTGCATCGATTCGAGCTTCACCGGGAAACCCCAGAGCTGGTGAAGGTGGCGGATCACCGGGTAGACGCTGCGCGCCAGGGGACGCCGACCATCCTGGACGTGACACAGGGTCAGCGAGCGGTCGCCGCGGATGTCGGCCGAATAGACCTGGATGTTGGGCTCGCGCACCGCGAGCGCATACTGGGAGGCCAGCGCCTCGCGGATACGCCGGTAGCCGCGCTCGTCGTGGATCGCCGCCACCTCCAGCATCTCCTCCTGGTCGTCGTCCAGCACCATGAACAGCTTGAGGTCGCGGATCACCTTGGGCGACAGGAACTGCTGGATGAAGGACTCGTCCTTGAAGTTCTTCATGGCGAAATCCAGGGTCTCGCGCCAGTCGCTGCCGGCGGTGTCGGGGAACCACTGGCGATCCTCGTCGGTGGGGGCCTCGCAGATGCGCTTGAGATCGCAGAAGATGGCGAAGCCCAGCGCATAAGGGTTGATGCCATTGAAGTAGGGGCTGTCGAAGGCCGGCTGCTGGACCACGGCGGTGTGGGACTGCAGGAACTCGAGCATCAGCCCCTCGTCGACCCGCCCCTCCTCGTAGAGGCGGTTCATCAGCGTATAGTGCCAGAAGGTGGCCCAACCCTCGTTCATCACCTGGGTCTGGCGCTGGGGATAGAAATACTGGGCCAGCTTGCGCACGATGCGCACCACCTCGCGCTGCCAGGGCGCCAGCAGGGGCGCGTTCTTCTCGATGAAGTAGAGCAGGTTCTCCTGGGGCTCGGCGGGGTAGCGCCCGCCGGCATGCAGGCCGAGCGGATCCTCCTCGTCATCGGTCATGCCCGGCAGGCGATCCTCCTGGGGGCGGCCGGGGATGGTGCGCCACAGGGTGTTGACCTGGGCCTGGAGGTGCTCCTCACGCTCCTTCTGGCGCTGCGCCTCCTCCGCGGCGGAGATCGGCGAGGGTCGCTTGTAGCGGTCCACGCCGTAGTTCTGCAGGGCATGGCAGGCGTCGAGCAGCTGCTCCACCGCGGCAACGCCGTGGCGCTCCTCGCACTCGGCGACATACTTGCGGGCGAAAACCAGGTAGTCGATGATCGAGGAGGCATCGGTCCAGGTGCGGAACAGGTAATTGCCCTTGAAGAAGGAGTTGTGCCCATAGCAGGCGTGGGCCATCACCAGCACCTGCATCATCAGGGTGTTCTCCTCCATCAGGTAGGCGATGCAGGGGTCGGAGTTGATCACCAGTTCGTAGGCCAGGCCCATCTGGCCGCGGCGGTAGGCCTGCTCCACGGCCAGGAACTGCTTGCCGAAGGACCAGTGATGGTAGCCCACCGGCATGCCCACGCTGGCGTAGGCGTCCATCATCTGTTCGGTGGTGATGATCTCGATCTGGTTGGGATAGGTGTCCAGGCGATACTCGTCGGCGAGCCGAGCGATCTCCCGCTCGAACTCGGAGAGGATCTCGAAGTTCCAGTCGGAACCGGTGGCGATCGGCTTGCGTCGGGTCATGGTGCCTCCTCCTTGCCGCCTCACTGGGCAGCCCGGCGCCGGAACAACTCGCGGAATACCGGATAGATGTCGCCGGCCTCGACGATCTGGCGCATGGCGAAGCGCGACGGGAACTCGTCGGCCACCGTCTCGTACTCCTCCCACAGCGCCTGGTGGGCGTGGGGGGTGATCTCCACATAGGTGAAGTATTGCAGCCGTGGCATCAGGGACGACATCAGCAACTCGCGGCAGTTCACGGAATCGTCGTCCCAGTTGTCACCGTCCGAGGCCTGGGCCACGTAGAGGTTCCACTGTCCCGGCGGGTAGCGCGCCTCGATGATCTCGTCGACCAGGCTCAGGGCGCTGGAAACGATGGTGCCGCCAGTCTCCCGGGAGTAGAAGAACTCCTCCTCGTCCACTTCCTTGGCCGCGGTGTGGTGGCGCACGAAGACCAGTTCGACCTTCTCGTAGTTGCGCTCCAGGAAGAGGTAGAGCAACAGGAAGAAGCGCTTGGCGATGTCCTTGTGGGCCTGGGTCATGGAGCCGGAAACGTCCATCACGCAGAACATCACTGCCTTGCTCGACGGCTGCGGCTGGTTGATCAGGTTGTTGTAGCGCAGGTCATAGGTGTCGAGGAAGGGCACCGCCTCCAGGCGCCGCTCGAGACGCTCGATCTCCTCCTTGAGTTCGGCGATGCGCGCCGGGTTGCGCAGCACCGGGTCCTTGCGCTCCTCGGCCTCCAGCGCCTCGCGGGCGACACGCAGGGCGCGACGTATCGGCGCCCGCATGGCGATGCGCCGGGCATGGGCCTCGCGCATGGAACGCACGATGTTGATCCGCGCGGGCACCCCATCGCGGGACACCCCCGCCCGCACCGGGCGGACCTCGTCGAGGTCGACCAGGCTCTTGCGCTCCAGGTGGGGCAGTTCCAGGCCGTCGAAGACGAAGTCGAGGAACTCCTCCCGGGACAGGGTGAAGGCGAACTCGTCCATGCCCTCCCCCTGGTTGGAGGCGCCGCCCTCGCCGGCACCGTCGCCGCCGCCCCCGCCGCTGGGCCGACGCAGGCGGTCGCCCTCGACGAACTCCTTGTTGCCCGGGGCGATGATGCTGCGCCGCCCCCCCGGTCCGTGCTGGAACACCGGCTCGGAGATGTCGCGGGAGGGGATCGAGACCTTCTCGCCGCGCTCCATGTCGGTGATCGAGCGACGGTTCACGGCCTCCTCCACCGAGCGCTTGATATGGGTACGGTAGCGATCGAGGAAGCGCTGGCGGTTGACCGCGCTCTTGTGCTTGGCGTTGGCACGCCGATCGATGAAATAGCTCATGTCGACCTCCTTGCACGCCGGTCGCGGCGGGCGGGAGCGGAAACCGCCCTCCGCCCTGGATGGCTCGAAGCCCGGACCCGGCGCCAGGCCTCGACGCTAGGCGCTAGGCGCTAGGCGCACCAGCTACTGCGACTTGCGTACCCGCAGGTACCACTCGGAAAGCAGGCGCACCTGCTTCTCGGTGTAGCCGCGATCGACCATGCGCGCCACGAAGTCCTCGTGCTTCTTCTTGTCCGCCTGGGACGCCTTGGCGTTGAAGGAGATCACCGGCAACAGCTCCTCTGTGTTGGCGAACATCTTGTGCTCGATCACCCCCCTGAGCTTCTCGTAGGACTGCCAGCTGGGGTTCATGCCGTTGTTCTGGGCACGGGCCCGCAGCACGAAGTTGACCACCTCGTGGCGGAAGTCCTTGGGGTTGGAGATGCCGGCCGGCTTCTCGATCTTCTCCAGCTCCTCGTTGAGGGCCTGGCGATCCAGGAACTCGCCGGTCTCGGGATCGCGGTATTCCTGGTCCTGGATCCAGAAGTCGGCGTAGGTGACGTAGCGGTCGAAGATGTTCTGACCGTACTCGGAGTAGGACTCCAGGTAGGCGGTCTGGATCTCCTTGCCGATGAAGTCCACGTAGCGCGGCGCCAGGAACTCCTTGATGAAGCGCAGGTAGCGCTCGAAGGTCTCGCGGGGCAGCTGCTCCTGCTCGAGGCGTTGTTCGAGGACGTAGAGCAGGTGCACCGGGTTCGCGGCGATCTCGTGATTGTCGAAGTTGAACACCTTGGAGAGGATCTTGAAGGAGAAACGCGTGGAGAGCCCGTCCATGCCCTCGTCGACCCCGGCGGCGTCACGGTACTCCTGGATCGACTTGGCCTTGGGATCGGTGTCCTTGAGGTTCTCGCCGTCGTAGACCCGCATCTTGGAGTAGATGCTCGAGTTCTCCGGTTCCTTGAGCCGCGAGAGCACCGCGAACTGTGCCAGCATGCGCAGGGTATCCGGCGCGCAGGGCGCCTCGTTGAGCGTGGAATGCTCGAGCAGCTTCTTGTAGATGTTGATCTCTTCGGTCACCCGCAGGCAGTAGGGCACCTTGACGATGTAGACCCGGTCGAGGAAGGCCTCGTTGTTGCGGTTGTTGCGGAAGGTCTGCCACTCGCTCTCGTTGGAGTGGGCGAGGATGATGCCGTCGAAGGGAATGGCGCCCATGCCCTCGGTGGGGTTGTAGTTGCCCTCCTGGGTGGCGGTGAGCAGCGGATGCAGCACCTTGATCGGCGCCTTGAACATCTCGATGAACTCCATCAGGCCCTGGTTGGCCTTGCACAGGCCGCCGGAGAAGCTGTAGGCGTCCGGGTCGTCCTGGGCATAGAGTTCGAGCTGGCGGATGTCCACCTTGCCCACCAGCGAGGAGATGTCCTGGTTGTTCTCGTCTCCGGGCTCGGTCTTGGAGATGGCGACCTGGTTGAGCCGCGACGGATAGAGCCGCACCACCTCGAACTGGGAGATGTCACCGCCGTACTCCTGCAGCCGCTTGGCCGCCCAGGGCGACATCACGCTCTTCAGGCAACGCCGGGGGATGCCGTACTCCTTCTCGAGCAACTCGCCGTCCTCCTCCGGCGAGAACAGCCCCAGCGGCGACTCGAAGACCGGCGAGCCCTTGATGGCATAGAAGGGCACCTTCTCCATCAGCAGCTTGAGACGCTCGGCGAGCGATGACTTGCCGCCCCCCACCGGGCCCAGCAGGTAGAGGATCTGCTTGCGCTCCTCCAGCCCCTGGGCGGCATGACGGAAGTAGGCGACGATCTGCTCGATCGCCTCCTCCATGCCGTAGAACTCGGAGAACGCCGGATAGCGGCGGATCACCTTGTTGGAGAAGATGCGCGATAGCCTGGAATCCTTGGCCGTGTCGATGACCTCCGGTTCGCCGATCGCCTGGAGCATCCTCTCGGCAGCCGAGGCATAGGCCATGGGCTCCCTCCGACAGAGCTCCAGGTACTCCTGCAGGCTCAACTCCTCCTGCTGGACGCTAGCGAAGCGGTTCTGCACATGATCGAAGATGCTCATCGATGCCTCCTTTAGCCCGATGGCTCGGCGCCGGCTCGACGGGGGCGCACGAGGACTGGGTCACCCTCAGCGTAGACACGCGGAAACGAAGCAACCGGATAGGCAATCAACGCTGGGACTTTAACCCTAAGAGCATGATGCCTCCCGAGGGTTCGTTGGCAATTGTGCAGTTTTGTTCAACGCTGCCGCCAGGTCGGGGAGCGAACCTCGAGAACGGGGAAGCCGGCGGCCGCCCCCGCGCCTGGACTAGAGCCGTGCCGCCAGGCGGGTGCCCTGGTCGATGGCGCGCTTGGCGTCCAGCTCGGCGGGCTCGAGGGCCCCGCCGATCAGGTGCACCGCGACGCCCGCCGCCTGCAGCGGCGCGAACAGCTCGCGCACCGGCTCCTGGCCGGCGCAGACTACCACGGTATCGACCTCGAGACAGCGCGCCTCACCGTCGATGCGGATATGCAGGCCGTCGTCGTCGATACGCAGATACTCACAGCCGGCCAGGGCCTCGACGCCACGATGCCTCAGCGACGCTCGATGCACCCAGCCGGTGGTCTTGCCCAGTCCCTTGCCGGGCTTGGAGGCCTTCCGCTGCAGCAGGTACACCCGGCGCGGGGTCTCCGGGCGGCGCGGAGCCGTGAGCCCGCCCGGCGATGCCACCGCCAGGTCCACGCCCCACTCGTCGCACCAGGCCCGGCGGTCCAGGGCGGGATGCCCGGCATGGGTCAGCAGCTCCGCCACGTCGAAGCCGATGCCGCCGGCGCCGATGATCGCCACCCGGCGACCGACCCGTTCGGGATGGACGATGGCGGTGGGATAGCTCATCACCCGGGGATGGTCGATGCCGGGCAGGTCGAGGCGCCGCGGCCGCACCCCGCTGGCCAGCACCACCGCATCGAAGTCGCGCAGCGCATGGGGATCGGCGTCGCAACCGAGCCGCACCGCCACCCGGTGCTTGTCGAGCATCACCCGGAAGTAGCGCAGGGTCTCGTCGAACTCCTCCTTGCCGGGAATGCGGCGCGCATAGCGGAACTGCCCGCCCAGCTCGAGGTCGCGCTCGAAGAGCGTCACCCGATGGCCCCGCCGTGCCGCGGTGAGCGCACACGCCAGGCCCGCCGGGCCGCCCCCCACCACGGCGATCGCCTTCGACGCCTCCGCGGGCTCGATGAGCAGTTCCGTCTCGTGACCGGCGCGGGGATTGACCAGGCAGGAGGCCGGCTTGCCCTCGAAGGTGTGATCCAGGCAGGCCTGGTTGCAGGCGATGCAGGTATTGATCTCCTCGCTGCGCCCTTCCCGCGCCTTGCTCACCCAGGCCGGGTCGGCCAGGAAGGGGCGCGCCATGGAGACCATGTCGGCATGCCCCTCGGCCAGCACCCTCTCCGCCACCTCCGGCATGTTGATGCGATTGGCGGCGATCAGCGGGACCGACACCTCGCCACGCAGGCGACGGGTCACCTCGGTGAAGGCGGCCCGCGGCACGCTGGTGACGATGGTGGGGACCCGCGCCTCGTGCCAGCCGATGCCGGTATTGAGCGCATCGGCGCCGGCGGCCTCGATGGCGCGCCCCAGGGCCACGACCTCATCGAGGGTGCTGCCCTCTTCCACCAGGTCGATCATCGACAGCCGGAAGATGATCAGGAAGTCCTCGCCCAGCGCCGCGCGGATGCGCCGTACGATCTCCACCGGGAAGCGCAGGCGATTCTCGAAGGGCCCACCCCAGGCGTCGTCGCGTCGATTGGTGCGCCGGCAGATGAACTGGTTGATGAGATAGCCCTCGGAGCCCATCACCTCCACGCCGTCGTAGCCGGCCTCACGCGCCAGGCTCGCGCAGCGCACGTAGTCCTCGATCTGCCGCTCCACCTCCTCGGCGGCGAGCTCGCGCGGCGTGAAGGGATTGATCGGTGCCCGGAGCGCCGAGGGCGCCACCAGGTCGGGGGTGTAGGCGTAGCGTCCGGCGTGGAGGATCTGCAGGCATAGGTGCCCCCCTGCGTCGTGCACCGCCTCCACTACCCGGCGATGGTCGGGCAACTGGTCGGCCCGCTCCAGGGTCGTCGCCCCCTGGAAGACGGCCCCTTCGGGGTTGGGGGCGATGCCGCCGGTGACGATCAGTCCCACGCCCTCTCGGACCCGCTCGGCATAGAAGGCCGCCAGGCGCGCGAAGCCCCCCGGAGCCTCCTCCAGGTTGGTGTGCATGGAGCCCATCAGCACCCGGTTGGGCAGGCTGAGGCGGCCAAGCTCGAGGGGACGGAAGAGGTGGGGATAGGCGGTCACGGCGGCTCCTCGCTTTCGCTTAGACAGGATTCAAACAACTGTATGGTAGTTTGAACCGGCCTGCCAGCCCGGCGAGAACCATTAAAGCAGAAAGCCCCGAGCCGGGGGGCTCGGGGCTTTCGGAAATTCCGTCGCGACGATGGCGGACCGGACGGGACTCGAACCCGCGACCTCCGGCGTGACAGGCCGGCATTCTAACCGACTGAACTACCGGTCCGCGTGGTGGGTGATACCGGACTCGAACCAGTGACCCCCAGCATGTGAGGCTGGTGCTCTAACCAACTGAGCTAATCACCCACGTAATCGCTTATCGCAATGTCAGGCCAGCGTGGCGGACCGGACGGGACTCGAACCCGCGACCTCCGGCGTGACAGGCCGGCATTCTAACCAACTGAACTACCGGTCCGCAACTGACTGTTGCCTGGCGGGAACACGATGGCGGACCGGACGGGACTCGAACCCGCGACCTCCGGCGTGACAGGCCGGCATTCTAACCGACTGAACTACCGGTCCGCTGCGTGCTTCCTGCGTGATCGGGACTGCCGAGGCAGTGGTGGGTGGTACAGGGATCGAACCTGTGACCCCCAGCTTGTAAGGCTGGTGCTCTCCCAGCTGAGCTAACCACCCCCGGTCACGTGGCGCTGCATTCTACAGGGGCACCGCCCAATGTCAACGCTTTTTCGCGCCCGGCGAGAGCGCCTCATTCGCTAGCGGATTCATCCACTTGGCCGCGCCACTCGCCCCCTCGATGCGCGGCCAGGAAGCCGGCGATGACGGCCGCCCCCTCGGCGATCAACGCCGCCTGGTCGCGCCCGGAGGCGCGCCGCGGCTGCCAGTCATGATCGCCGTCCTCCAGCCAGTGCAAACGCGTGGAGACCGGCAGGGCGTAGCCCACCACCTCCTCGCGGCTGCCGAAGGGATCTCGGCTGCCCTGCACCACCAGGGTGGGGCAGGCGAGCGCCGGCCAGTGGTCCAGGCGCAAGCGCTCCGGCCGGCGCGGCGGATGAAAGGGGTAGCCGCACAGCACCAGCCCCGGGGCTCCATCGCGGGCCGCCAGCAGGCTCGCCGTCCGCCCGCCGAGGGACTTGCCGCCCAGCCACAACGGCGGCAGCGCCGGGTGTGACAGAAGGTCGCACCAGGTGGCCAGCTCCTCCACCAGGCGGTCGATGCGGGGCGGGGGTCGGCGACGCCCCTCGCGGCGCATGCACTGCAGGTAGCCGAACTCGATGGCCAGGGTCTGCACACCGCCGTCGGCCAGCTCCCGTCGCAGGCGTTGCAGGAAGGTGGAATCCTGGCCGGCGCCCGCCCCGTGGGCGATCAGCAGCCGACCATGCCGCGCCTCCCCCAGCACCTCCAGCGGCCCCTGAGGGAGGCACCAGCGGCCCTGGAGCCCCTCCAGCAAGCGGCCTCGACAGGCCTCGATGGAGAGCGCCGCCCGGGTATCGCAAGCATTGTTCGACACGCCTTCGTCTCCTTGGTTCTAGTGCTCAGGGCATCTCATGTGTTCAGGATCATGCCCGGCTGCGATAGAATCCCGCCGATTTGACTCGCATCATCCAGAGGGAGGCGGCGTCCGTGGCATGCTGACGCAGCTTCATCCCGCTACCGCGTTCGATGGGAACCCGACATGAGCACAGCACTTGAACACCCGACCTACAATTACAAGGTAGTTCGGCAGTTCGCGATCATGACCGTGGTCTGGGGCATCGTGGGCATGACACTCGGTGTCATCCTCGCCGCCCAGCTGGTCTGGCCGGAACTGAACCTCGGACTGCCCTGGACCAGCTTCGGCCGCCTGCGTCCGCTGCACACCAACGCCGTGATCTTCGCCTTCGGCGGCTCGGCGCTGTTCGCCACCTCCTACTACGTGGTGCAGCGCACCTGCCAGGTGCGGCTGTTCTCCGACAGGCTGGCCGCCTTCACCTTCTGGGGCTGGCAGGCGGTGATCCTCTCGGCGGTGATCTCGCTGCCGCTGGGCTACACCACCACCAAGGAGTACGCCGAGCTGGAGTGGCCCATCAACATCCTGCTGGCCGCGGTGTGGATCGGCTATGCCATCGTCTTCCTGGGGACCATCAAGCTGCGCAGGACCTCCCACATCTACGTGGCCAACTGGTTCTACGCCGCCTTCATCCTGACCATCGGCGTGCTGCATATCGTCAACAATGCCGCCATCCCGGTCACCTCGATGTACTCCATCTCCATCTACTCCGGCGCCATCGACGCCATGGTGCAGTGGTGGTATGGCCACAACGCGGTGGGCTTCTTCCTGACCGCCGGCTTCCTGGGGATGATGTACTACTTCGTGCCCAAGCAGGCCGAGCGCCCGGTCTACTCCTACCGCCTATCCATCGTCCACTTCTGGGCACTGATCATGGTCTACATGTGGGCCGGTCCGCACCACCTGCACTACACTGCCCTGCCCAACTGGGCCCAGTCGCTGGGCATGGTGATGTCGATCATCCTGCTGGCTCCCTCCTGGGGCGGCATGATCAACGGCATGATGACCCTCTCCGGGGCCTGGCACAAACTGCGCACCGACCCGACCCTGCGCTTCCTGGTGGTGGCCCTGTCGTTCTACGGCATGTCCACCTTCGAGGGCCCGATGATGGCGGTGAAGACCGTTAACGCCCTCTCCCACTACACCGACTGGACCATCGGCCACGTCCATGCCGGTGCCCTGGGCTGGGTGGCGATGATCTCCATCGGTTCCCTGTACCACCTGATCCCGCGCCTGTTCGGCCGCACCGAGATGCACTCCGTGGGCCTGATCGCCGTGCACTTCTGGCTGGCCACCATCGGCACCGTGCTGTACATCGCCGCCATGTGGGTCAACGGCATCCTGCAGGGCCTGATGTGGCGTGCCATCAATCCCGACGGCACCCTGATGTACACCTTCGTCGAGGCCGTCGAGGCCAGCGGCCCGGGCTACATCGTGCGCCTGATCGGCGGCCTGTGCTGGGTGACCGGCATGCTGATCATGGCCTTCAACGTCTACATGACCGTCAAGCGCGGTGAAGGCGCTCGACAGCCGCTTCCGCAGACTGCCTGAGCCAACGGGGAAACCACCACCAATGAGACACGAGATCGTCGAAAAGAACGTCGGCCTGCTGGCCGTGCTGATCCTGGTCGTGATCAGCTTCGCCGGGCTCGCGGAGATCGTGCCGCTGTTCTTCCAGAAGCAGACCACCGAACCCGTGGAGGGGCTCGAGCCCCTTTCCGCCCTGGAGCTGGAGGGGCGCGACATCTATCGTCGCGAGGGCTGTGTGGGCTGTCACTCGCAGATGATTCGCCCGTTCCGCGCCGAGACCGAGCGCTATGGCCACTACAGCGTGGCCGGCGAGTCGGTCTACGATCACAACTTCCTGTGGGGCTCCAAGCGCACCGGCCCGGACCTGGCCCGGGTGGGCGGCCGCTACAGCGACGACTGGCACCGCGCCCACATGTACAACCCGCGTGACGTGGTCCCGGAATCGGTGATGCCCGCCTATCCCTGGCTGTTCGAGCGCACCCTCGACGGCCAGCACACCGCCGACAAGATGCGCGCCCTGCGCGAACTCGGCGTGCCCTACAGCGACGAGCAGATCGAGGGCGCCCGCTCGGAAGTCCGCGGCGAGCAGGAGATCACCGCCCTGATCGCCTATCTCCAGCAACTGGGCACCGTGCTCGAGGGCACGCGCTGATCATGGATAGCGGCACTCTTAGCGGCATCCTGACCGGGATCCTGATCATCGCCTTCCTCGGCATCACCGCCTGGGCCTACTCCAAGCGGCGCAAGAAGGACTTCGACGAGGCAGCCAACCTGCCCTTCGCCGACGATGACGACACGCCCGACCGTGACGGGCACCAGGATCCGACGGCCCAGGCCGGATCGGACAAGGACGCTTCTCGACAAGTCGATTCCCGAGACAACGAGGGAGACAGGAACACATGAATAATCTCTGGGGTGACTCCCTTTCCGGGTTCTGGAGCGCCTGGATCATCGTCATCACGCTGGGCTCCATCGGCCTTGCCTTCTGGCTGCTCTACGCCAACCGCAAGACCGACAAGACTCCCGACACCCACGGCAACGTGGACACCACCGGCCACGCCGCCGACGGCATCGAGGAGTACGACAACCCGTTGCCCAGCTGGTGGTTCAAGCTCTACGTGGGCACCGTGATCTTCGCCCTGGCCTACCTGGTGCTCTATCCGGGGCTGGGCAACTTCCAGGGCCTGCTGGGCTGGAGCCAGGAAAGCCAGTGGGAGGAGGAAGTGGCCGCGGCCGAGGAGCGCTTCACGCCGATCTTCGCCCAGTACCAGGAAGAGCCCATTCCCGAACTGGCCAAAGACGAGGAGGCCATGCAGGTCGCCGAGCGCATCTTCCTCAACAACTGCGCGGTGTGCCACGGCTCCAACGCCGAGGGCGGCTACGGCTTCCCCGACCTGACCGACGACGCCTGGCTGTACGGCGGCGAGCCCGACAACATCGTCACCACCATCAATCAGGGGCGCAACGGCCTGATGCCCTCCTGGCAGCAACTCGGCGAGGAGAACATCGAGAACCTGACCCAGCACGTGCTGGCGCTCTCCGGCAACGAGCACGACGCCGAGCGTGCCGAGCGCGGCGCGGCCACCTTCGCCTCGGTGTGCGCCGCCTGCCACCAGCCCGACGGCACCGGCAACCAGGCGCTGGGCGCCCCCGACCTGACCGATGACGCCTGGCTCTACCAGGCCCCGGGCCAGAGCCTGGCCGACTCGATCCGCCAGACCCTGCGCAACGGCCGCAACGGCCATATGCCGGCCCAGGCCGCCTACATCGGCGAGGAGCGCGTCCACCTGGTCGCCGCCTACGTCTACAGCCTCAGCCAGGAAGACTGACGGCCGAAGCCGCGGGACGACGAGGGTGCGGCCGCCGGTCGCACCCTTCCTCGTGGGGTCGCCGCCTCGCTACAATGGGGCCCAACCAAGGGCCCGCAGAGGCCGCTCCTTCCTGCCGTGAGCCACGCCATGAGCGACAAGATCCCCACCCGCGACGTCACGCCCTCCCCGGTCGGCCAGCACGAGCCCGGCGCGACCGTCTCGCAGGCGATGTACGCCAAGCGCGAACACATCTACGTGCGCGAGATCAAGGGCCTCTTCCAGCGGGTCCGGCGCGTCGCCAACTGGGGGCTCATGCTGGCCTTCCTGCTGGTTCCCTGGATCCCCTGGGGCGAGCGTCCCGCGGTATGGTTCGACCTCCCGGGCCGCGAGTTCCACGTCTTCGCCGCCACCTTCTATCCCCAGGAGTTCATCCTGCTCTCCTGGCTGCTGATCATCTGCGCCTTCGGGCTGTTCTTCATCACGGTATTCGCCGGGCGCGTCTGGTGTGGCTACACCTGCCCGCAGAGCGTCTGGACCTTCCTGTTCATCTGGGTCGAGCACCGCCTCGAGGGCAGCCGCCACCGGCGCATCAAGCTCGACAAGCGCCCCATGGACGCCGACAAGCTGTGGCGCAAGTCGGCCAAGCACGCCATCTGGCTGGCCATCGCCGCGGCCACCGGCATCACCTTCGTCGGCTACTTCACACCGATCCGCGACCTGGTGGTGGAGCTCCCGACCCTGCAGGCCCACGGCTGGTCCTACTTCTGGGTGGGCTTCTTCCTGGTCTTCACCTACCTCAACGCTGGCTGGTTGCGCGAGCAGGTGTGTATCTACATGTGCCCCTATGCGCGCTTCCAGGGGGTGATGTTCGATGCCGACACCCTGATCGTGTCCTACGACGCCGCCCGCGGCGAACCCCGCGGGGCGCGCAAGAAGAGCCTCTCGCATGCCCAGGCCCGGGAGGCCGGCCATGGCGACTGCATCGACTGCGACCTCTGTGTGCAGGTCTGCCCCACCGGTATCGACATCCGCGATGGCCTGCAGTACGAGTGCATCAGCTGCGCGGCCTGCATCGACGCCTGCGACAGCGTGATGGACCGCATGGGCTATCCCCGCGGCCTGATCCGCTATACCACCGAGCACGCCCTGGAGGGCCGTTCGACCCGCCTCCTGCGCCCCCGCCTGCTGGGGTACCTGGCGGCGCTGCTGGTGATGGTGGGCCTGTTCGCCTGGACGCTCGGCGACCGTACGCCCCTGGACTTCGAGGTCGAGCGCGAGCGCGGCCGGCTCTTCCAGACGACCCAGGACGGCCGGATCAGCAACGTCTACACCCTGACGGTCCGCAACCGCGACGGCGAGGACCACGTCTACCGCCTGGAGGCCGACGGCCTGACCGACCTGGCGCTCGATACCCGGCGCCTCGAGGTGCCCGCCGGCGCCTCCCGCCAGGCGGTGGTGTCGATCATCGCCCCCCCGGAGGCGCTCGAGAGCCCCAGCCACCCCATCACACTGCGGCTCACCGCCGAGCGTGCACCCAACATCGCCCTGGAGCGGGAAACCCGCTTCCTCGGACAGCTTCGGAGGTGACATGTCCCACCCCGTGACGCCCTGGTACAAGCAGTTCTGGCCCTGGTTCCTGATCGGCCTGCTGCTCTCCTCGGTGGCCTTCAGCCTGACTTATCTGGCCTTCTCGATCCGCTACTTCGACGGCTCGGTGGGCGGCGACTACTACGAGCGCGGCCTGGCCATCAACGAACAGCTGGCCAAGCAGGAGCACGCCCAGGAGCTGGGCCTGTCGGCCAGCCTGCGGGTCGACGCCCGGACCGGCGACGTGGTCGTCGACCTGGCCGGCGAGCGGCAGCCGAAGCAATTGCACCTGGCGCTGATCTTCCCCACCGACAGCGACTTCGACCGCGAACTGGTCCTCGACCAGGTGCGCGGAGGGCGCTACGTGACGACCATCGACGAGCCGCTGCGCCACCGCTGGTACCTGCAGCTGCAGCCCGAGGCCGGAGAGGCGGCCGAGTGGCGGCTGACCGGCGAGGCCCGCTTCCCCAGCGACGACGAGACCGCCCTGGTCCCGGGCCTCTAGCCCCACGCCATGTCTCGAGACGTCGCGACGCCCCCCGCCCCGGACCCCGGCGACTGCTACCACTGCGGCAGCCCGGTGCCCGCCGGCGCCTCCTGGTCGATCACCCTCGACGAGGCGCGCCACCCGCTCTGCTGCCCCGGCTGCGAGGCGGTGGCCCATGCCATCGTCGACGGCGGCCTGGCCGGCTACTACCGCTTCCGCACCGAACTGCCGGAGCGCCCCGAGGAGCACGACACGGCCCGCACCGAGACCTGGGCGGTATTCGACGATCCCGGCCTGCAGCGCCGCTTCGTGCATCCCGAGGGCGACGCGGGGGACGTCCACGCCACCCTGGCGGTGGATGGCATCACCTGCGCCGCCTGCGCCTGGCTGATCGAGCACCGCCTCAACGCCCTGGCGGGGGTCGAATCCAGCGCCGTCAACCTCAGCCACCACCGCCTGCGGGTCAGCTGGAACCCCGAGCGCATCCGCCTCTCGCAGTTGCTCGCCGAGCTGGCCGCCATCGGCTACCCGGCCCAGCCCTGGGAACCCGACGCCGCCCAGGCGCGCCTCCACCACCAGGAGCGCATGAACGTGCGCCGGCTGATCGTCGCCGCGGTGGGCATGGCCCAGGTGATGATGTTCTCGCTGCCCATCTATCTGGCCGGCCCGGGGGGCATGAGCGCCGACTTCCACGCCCTCTTCCACTGGCTCTCCTTCGCCCTGGCCACCCCGGTGGTGCTGTTCTCCGCCCAACCCTTCTTCGCCGGCGCCCTGCGCGACCTGCGCACCCGGGTGCTGGGTATGGACGTGCCGGTCGCCATCGCCATCGGCGGGGCCTACCTCGCCAGCGCCTATGCGGTGCTCAGCGACGGCGGCGAGGTCTATTTCGACTCGGTGGCCATGTTCACCTTCTTCCTGCTCTTCGGCCGCTACGTGGAGGCCCGCGCCAGGCGGCGCAGCGGCCACAGCGGCAACGCCCTCGCCGGCGCCCTGCCACTCTCGGCGACCCGCCTCGAGAGCAACGACGAACAGCGCATCCTCCCGGCCAGCGAACTCGTCGCCGGCGACCGGGTGCTGGTCAAACCCGGCCATGGCGTGCCAGCCGACGGGGTGATCGAGGAGGGCGAATCGAGCCTCGACGAGTCGATGCTGACCGGCGAGACCCTGCCGGTGACGCGCCGCCCCGGCGACGCCGTGAGCGGCGGCAGCCGGAACGTGGAGAGCCCCCTGGTGGTGCGCGTGACCCACGCCGGGCGCGACGCCCGGGCGGCCCGCATCGTCGACCTCAGCGACCGCGCCTTCGCCAGCCGCCCGCGCCTGGCCCAACTGGCGGCACGCATGGCCCACCTCTTCGTGCTGCGGCTGTTGCTGGTCACGGCCTGTGTCGCCACAGCATGGTGGTTTATCGACCCGTCGCGGGTGCTCTGGGTGACCCTCTCGGTGCTGGTGGTGACCTGTCCCTGCGCCCTGGCCCTGGCCACGCCCACGGCGCTCACCGCCGGCCACGGCCAGTTGCGCCGCCGCGGCGTGCTGGTGACCCGCGCCGACGCCATCGAGGCGCTGTCGAACGTCGACCGGGTGATCCTCGACAAGACCGGCACCCTGACCACCGGACGCATGAGCCTGGTGGAGACCCGCCCGCTGGGCGGGCTGGAGGCCGGCCGCGCCCGGGCCCTGGCCGCCGCCCTGGAGGCGCGCTCCGAGCACCCCATCGCACGGGCCTTCCACCCCTTCCGCGACGCCACGCGACGCGCCGTGGCGGTGACCAGCCGCCCCGGCCAGGGACTGGAGGGCGACCTCGACGGCCGCCGTTGGCGACTGGGCAGGCCGGCCTTCGCCGCCCCGCACGATGTGCCCGCACCGCCCGACGCCGACCAGTGGCTGCTGCTCGCCGAGGCGGGCGAACCGCGCGCCTGGTTCCGCCTCCAGGACCAGGTGCGCGACGATGCCGCCGAGACGGTGGCGGGCCTGCGCGCCCTGGGCCTGGCGGTGGAGCTGCTCTCCGGCGACACCGCCGAGGCGGCCGGCGCCCTGGCCGGGCACCTGGGCATCGCCGACTGGCGGGGCGGCGCCGACCCCGAGGCCAAGCTGACCCGCATCCGCGAGTGCCAGGCTGAAGGCGAGCGGGTCGCCATGGTCGGCGACGGGATCAATGACGTGCCGGTGCTGGCCGGCGCCGACGTGGCCATCGCCATGAACGGCGCCACCGACCTGGCGCGCACCAGCGCCGACGCCATCCTGCTCGGCCCGCGGCTGACGCGCATCGTCGAGGCCGTGGAGCTGTCCCGCGCCACCCGCCGGGTGATGCGCCAGAACATGCTGTGGTCGGTGTGCTACAACGTCACGGCGATGCCACTGGCCGCCGTCGGCCTGGTGCCCCCCTGGCTGGCCGCCATCGGCATGTCGGCCAGCTCCCTGGTGGTGGTGGGCAACGCCCTGCGCCTCAACCGTTTCCGCAGCCGCGCCGTGGCCCCCGCCGCGGCCCCGGCCCCGACGCCCCGGGAGGTGAACGCATGAGCATCCTCTACCTGCTGATTCCGCTGTCGCTGATCCTGCTCGGCCTCGCCGTCTGGGCCTTCTTCTGGGCGGTGGAGCACGACCAGTTCGAAGACCTGGAAGGGCCCGCGCACCGCATCCTCTTCGACGAGGACGAGAACGACCTGCCGCCCGAGGAGCGCCGGCGTCGCCAGGCGGCCCGCGAGCGGGATGATGCCCGGCAGGACGACGACCACGACGAGGCGCGCTGATGGATCCCACCGGCCTGGAACTGCCGCCGCTGGCCGCGGCCTTCGTCTTCGGCCTGCTGGGCGGCGCCCACTGCATCGGCATGTGCGGCGGCATCATGAGCGCCCTGACCTTCGCCGTGCCCCCCAGCATGCGCTCGACGACGCGCCTCTCCGGGCTGCTGCTGGGCTACAACCTGGGACGCATCGCCAGCTACATGGCGGCCGGCGCCCTCGCCGCGGGGCTCGGTACCCTGATCGGCGTGGCCCCCGGCGCCCGCCTGGCCCTGCAGGGGCTGGCCGCGGTGATGCTGATCCTGATGGCGCTCTACATCGCCGACTGGTGGAAGGGACTGCTGAGGGTCGAGGCGCTGGGGCGCCGGCTGTGGCGCCACCTGGAGCCGTTCGGCCGCCGCCTGATGCCGGTGGTGAGGGTACCCCAGGCGCTGGCACTGGGCGCCGTCTGGGGCTGGCTGCCCTGCGGGCTGGTCTACTCCATGCTGGCCTGGAGCCTGGCCATGGCCGAGCCGCTACGCGGCGCCACCCTGATGGGCGCCTTCGGGCTCGGCACCCTGCCGGCGCTGCTCGTCACCGGCCTGGCCGCCCGCCAGCTGGCCGGCCTGATCCGCCATCCGGCCACCCGCACCCTGGCGGCCCTGGCGATCATCGCCTTCGCCCTCTGGCAGCTGTGGGTGCTGCTGCCGGGCAGCGGCCTTCACCCCGGGGACGGCCACTCAGGCCATGCCCACGCCGCCGTCACGCGCCTCGCCCCCGGCCTGACATGAGGCAAGGCGAGCCTGCCCCGCCCGAGGCAGGATGGTAGCCTGAGCGCGAGGTGCGACCCTCTACCCCGGAGATACCTCCTAGGGGCAATATCCCGTTCGGCGGCGGGGTGCCATGATGCAGGTCAAGGCACCCCACAGGACGACCACCGCCATGCGCCATCCCCAGACGACCGCCGAGCGCCACGAGCTGGCCTACCACCCCCACTGCCAGACCTGCAGCCTCAGCTCCCTCTGCCTGCCCCTCGCCCTGAAGGAGCGCGGCACCGAGCAGCTGGACGCCATCATCCGCCGCCGTGCGCCCCTCAAGAAGGGCGACATCCTGTTCCGCCAGGGCAGCGACTTCGACTGCGTCTACGCCGTGCGTTCCGGCAGCCTCAAGCAGGTCACCACCGAAGGCAGCGGCGAGGACCAGCTGACCAACTTCTACCTGCCCAGCGAGCTGGTGGGTCTCGACGCCATCGACGAGGACCGCTACCCGGGCACCGTGGTGGCTCTGGAGACGACCACCGTCTGCGAGATCCCCTTCGACCGCCTCGACCGCCTGTCGGAGGCGCTGCCGGAGCTGCGTGGCCAGCTCTATCGCAGCATGAGCAAGGAGTTGCGCGACGACCGCCGGATGATGCGGTTGCTATCTCGCAAGACCGCCGACCAGCGCCTGGCCAGCTTCTTCGCCGGCCTCTCCGAACGCTTCCGGCGCCGCGGCTACTCGCCCTACAGCTTCCGGCTCTCCATGTCGCGTGCCGACATCAGCAACTATCTGGGCCTGGCCGTGGAGACGGTCAGCCGCATCCTCGGGCGCTTCCAGGGTCAGGGGTTGGTGGCCGTCTCCGGCCGCGAGGTGAATATCCTCGATCTGCCGGCGCTCACTCGCCTGGCCGAGGAAGAGGGCGTGCACTAAAGCTGGAAGCTGGGCCCTCTCCCCTCTTGGATCAAGGGTTTTCTTCCAGCTTACGGCTCCTCATGGAGGTCGATGCGGCTGGCGAGCATCGCGGCCTGCTTCTCCTCCAGGCCGGCGAAGTCGAACAGCTCGCGGTCGGCGAGCTGCGAGGGCGCCACGTTGGTCACCGCCTTGAACATGCTCTCCAGCCGGCCGGGGTGCTTTTTCTCCCACTCGGCGAGCATCTCCTTGACCACCTGGCGCTGCAGGTTGGGCTGGGAGCCGCACAGGTTGCAGGGGATGATCGGGAAGTCCATCAGCCGCGCGTACTCGGCGATATCCGCCTCGCGGCAGTAGGCCAGCGGGCGGATGACGATATTCCTGGCGTCGTCGGAGAGCAGCTTGGGGGGCATCGCCTTGAGGCTGCCGGCGAAGAACAGGTTGAGGAACAGCGTCTCCAGGATGTCCTCGCGGTGGTGGCCCAGCGCCACCTTGGTGGCGCCGATCTCCTCGGCGAAGCCATAGAGGGAACCGCGCCGCAGCCGCGAGCAGAGCGCGCAGGTGGTCTTGCCCTCGGGGGTCTTCTCCTTGACCACCGAATAGGTGTCGCGCTCGAGGATGTGATACTCGACGCCGATCGATTCCAGGTACTCGGGCAGCACGTGCTCGGGGAAGCCGGGCTGCTTCTGGTCGAGGTTCACCGCCACCAGCGAGAAGTTCACCGGGGCGTTGCGTTGCAGGCTGCGCAGGATCGACAGCAGGGTGTAGCTGTCCTTGCCGCCACTCAGGCAGACCATCACACGGTCGCCCTCGTCGATCATCCCGTAATCGATGATGGCATTGCCGACCTGCCGCCGCAGCCGCTTCTGCAACTTGTTGAACTCGCGCTTGCCCCTGGCGTCCAGGGCATCGAGGGTCGGCGTCGGGGACTCGGCGGCGGACGCCGGCGGGGCGGGCTCACGCACGCTGGGATCGAAGAGGGTGGCGTCTTGCATGGTCTCGGGCGCTGCCAGTGCGGGCGGAAATTGACGGCGCCCATCCTACCACCCGCGGCGCCCCGAGGCGACGCCGCGGGCGGGACCGGCGGCTCAGGCGAACAGGCCGCCGGGGGCCGGGGTGCGCTCGAGGCGCAGGTACATCAGGGCGGTGGTCACGGCGTCGCCCAGGGCGGTATGGCGCCCCATCACCGGCACATCCAGCAACTCGGCCACCCGCTCGAAGCGCGGCAGCGCATCGAGCTCGGTATGGCGACGACGCAGCCGGCGTCTCCACAGCTGGGCCACGTCGAGGGTCGCGTTGGGCAGCTCGAAGCCGAAGCGCGGGCGCAGCTCGCGATTGAGGATCGCCAGGTCGAAGTCCAGGTGCCAGCCCAGCAGGGGACGGTTGCCGGCGAAGTCGAGCAAGCGCGCCAGGGCCTTGTCCACCGCCTCGCCGCCCTCCAGGTCGATGCCGCGCAGGCCATGGATGCGGATGGAGTCGCCGGACAGCGAGGCGGGACGCGCCAGGCGCAGGTCCAGCGACTCGCTGGTCAGCACCCGATCGCCGCGGATCTTCACGGCGGCCAGCGACACCAGCTCGGCATGGCGCGTATCCAGCCCGGTGGTCTCGGTATCGATCACCACCATCTCGTCGCCGGTGTAGGGGTGGAACAGCCAGGCGTAGTCGCCGTTGGCGTGCCGCCGCCGGTCGGCGGCGCGTCTCAATGCCTTGAACATGACGGGGCTCCTTGTGTCCTTGTCGTTCCCTCGGCCTTCACGAATATTCGAGGTGGAAGCGATGGGATAGTCGCTGCTTGAAGTCCTTGACGATGTGCAGTGCCTCGCGCAGCAGGTCGCGCTCCAGCGACGAGAGCTCCTGGACCACCACCCGGTCGGGCTGGCGCTCGCCCCCCTCGCCGTTCATCCGCGCCAGCTGCTGCTTGAGGCGCAGCTCGGTGAACAGCGACAACGCCTCGCCCAGGTCCTCGGCGAACCGCGCCTCCAGGCGGCCGTCGGCGGCCAAGGCGTCGAGCCGCTCCAGGGTCGAGGTGACACGGATCCCCCGCTCGAGGGCCATCACCCGCACGCCGTGCACGATGGGGAAGATACCGCCCTTCTTGATGTCGATGCCGTGCTGGGGACGCTTCAACGAGCCGAACAGGGTCAGCGGCGTGGAGAAGCTCAGGATGGCGCGAGCGAAGTGGGAGAGCAGCAGCTCGTCGCCGGCACAGCGCGCGAAGAGTTCGTCGCGGACCCGGTCGAGCAGCGCCGGATTGCCGGCCACCGCGTGGGAGTCGAGCATGATGGCGAGCTTCATCAGGCTGTCCCCATCCCGCACGGCGAGCCAGTGGGCGATACGCTTCCCCCATTGGGAGACGCTGCCGATCCACTGCGGATTGGAGACCATGATGTTGCCCGGGCAGGGCGGATAGCCCAGCTCGATCAGCGTCTCGGTGAGCCGCTGCATCTGCGCGTCGCGGTCGGGCCATGCCAGGTCGTCGGCCACCACCAGGCCATTGTCCTGGTCGGTCTTGAGGATCTGCTCACCGCGCCCCTCGCTGCCCATCACCATCAGGCAGCTGTCGCGGTGATAGCGCTCGTCGACCAGGAACCCCCAGGCCTTGTTGATGATGCGACCGTTGAGTGCCGCCAGCAGCCCCATGGCGAAGCGCAGCTTGACGCCCTGGGCCATCAGCGCCCGCACCAGCTCCGGCGTTCGCCGACTGGCCGCGGCCAGGGCCTCGAGGCTCTCCGCCTGCTCCACCTGCAGGCCGACCACGTAGCTGCGGCTGGAGAAGTAGCTGAGCACGTCGGTGAGCTCCACCACCCCCACGGGGTTGTCGCCCTCCATCACCACCACCCGCTCCACCTTGTGCCGGGTCATGGTCACCAGCGCCTCGAACAGGTACTGGCCGGGGGAGGCGGTGATCAGCTCGCCACGCCCGAGCTCGGCCAGCGGACAATCGCGGCCACGCTCGTCGACCACCAGGGCGTTGAGCAGGTCGGTCTTGGTGACCATGCCGTGGCCGTCCCCGCGAGCCACCAGCAGGGAGTCGACGCACCGCTCGTTGATGGTGCTCACCGCCTCGGCGATGCTGGTCCCGGCCGCCACCACCAGCGGCTCGCGCATGCACTCGTCGACCCGGGCCAGCATGAAGCCGGCCATGGTCACGCCCCCCTCGGCACGCTGCTCGGTGAGCAGGCGTGCCTTGTGGGCCAGGGTCTGGCGGAAGAACTCCGCGAACGGCGGATAAGCATCGCACAGCTCGAGGAACAGCGCCTTGGGCAGCAGGTAGCAGAGGCTCTCCTGCTCGGCCCGGAAGCGGTAGCGGCTCTTGCCATTCAGGATGCTGATGGCCCCGAAGAGGTCACCGCGGGTGTAGTGGCCGAGGCGCTCCCGGGCCGCGGGCTGGGTGGTATCCAGCTCGGCCACCTCCCCCTTGTGGATCAGGAAGACGTACTCGCCGGGCTGGCCGGCCTCGAGGACGATCTCGTCACGGTCGAAGTAGGCCAGGTCGACGCCCTGGCGCACACGCTCCCGCCCGGCATCATCGAGCAGCGTGAACGGGGGCTGGGAGAGATCGAGATCGACCATGGCATGACCTCATGAAGGCGGCCAACGCGGACACGACTCCCGCGAGGGGAAGACGAGACTCCGGGCGGTGTCGGCAACCGGGGCGAAGTGACTGGATGCCTCGGCGAGGACCATGGCGACATGATGTCATCGACATGGCGGCCGGCAGATCGAGGATACCAACACCGCCTCTCCCCACATAAGCTAGACGATCGTCTGGCCCGACTCCTCCCTATACCATCGTCCAATCCCCTCCAGTGGCCTATACGAAGGTCAAAGACTCCCCTCCTATACCATCGTACTATCCAGGCACGCCGCCACCCTCAACCCTCCAGAAAACAATATTTCAATTTATTGTTTTTGAAGAACTTTTTTATTACATCTTGAATCGCTTTCTTCTCATGATACGAAAGTCTGGGATTCATTTTTTCCGGTCATTGACCACTATCCACTTGGCATCATGCAGGGCAATCGCACGACACCAGACGCCAGGCAGGGTGCGATTGCCCTGGTGGGCCCGAAACCGATGTGAGTGCGCAACTTCCCTATCTCAAGAACAAGTGGAGAACACGACATGGCTGAAGAGAAAATCGACTCAACGGAGTACTGGAAGGCGAACCTGCGCCTGATCACAGGCTGCCTGATCGTCTGGGCGTTCGTCTCCTATGGATGCGCCATCCTGTTCCGGCCACTGCTCTCGGGCATTCCGATCGGCGGAACCGACCTGGGCTTCTGGTTCGCCCAGCAGGGCTCCATCCTGACCTTCATCGCGCTGATCTTCTTTTATGCCTGGAAGATGAATCGGCTGGACAAGAAATTCGGGCTCGGGGAGTAAGCCAGCATGAGTCAGTTCGCTATCAACGTGCTCTTCGTCGGAGCCTCCTTCGCCCTCTATATCGGCATCGCCATCTGGGCCAAGGCCGGCTCGACCAAGGACTTCTATGTCGCCGGGGGCGGCGTCCACCCCATCACCAACGGCATGGCGATCGGGGCCGACTGGATGTCCGCGGCCTCCTTCATCTCCATGGCCGGCCTCATCGCCGCCGGCGGCTATGCCAACTCCACCTTCCTGATGGGTTGGACCGGCGGCTATGTGCTGCTGGCCATGCTGCTGGCGCCCTATCTGCGCAAGTTCGGCAAGTTCACGGTGCCCGAGTTCATCGGTGACCGCTTCTACAGCAAGCAGGCGCGCATGGTCGCGGTGATCTGCCTGATCGTCGCCTCGGTGACCTACGTCATCGGCCAGATGGCCGGCGCCGGGGTGGCCTTCTCGCGCTTCCTGGAAGTCGATGCCACCACCGGCCTGATCATCGCCGCCGTGGTGATCTTCTGCTATTCGGTGCTGGGGGGCATGAAGGGCATCACCTACACCCAGGTGGCCCAGTACATCGTGCTGATCATCGCCTACACCATCCCGGCGGTGTTCATCTCCCTGGAGCTGACCGACAACCCGCTGCCGCCGCTGGGGCTGTTCTCCGAGCACAGCGAGTCGGGCATGCCGCTGCTGGCCAAGCTCAACGAGGTGGTCACCGCCCTGGGCTTCAACGAGTACACGGCCGACGTGGACAACAAGCTCAACATGGTGCTGTTCACCCTGTCGCTGATGATCGGTACCGCCGGCCTGCCCCACGTCATCATCCGCTTCTTCACCGTGCCCAAGGTCGCCGACGCCCGCTGGTCCGCCGGCTGGGCCCTGGTGTTCATCGGCCTGCTGTACCTGACCGCGCCGGCCGTGGCCTCCATGGCTCGCCTCAATATCGCGACCACCGTCTATCCCGACATGGCCGGACAGGTCGAGAACGTCGAGGACGCGACGACCAACCCGATCCTCTACGAGGAGCGCCCCGGCTGGATCCGCACCTGGGAGGAGACCGGGCTGATCCAGTATGAGGACAAGAACGACGACGGCCGTATCCAGCTCTACAACGACACCGAAGCCTTCGCGCCGACCGCCGAGGCACGCGGCTGGGAAGGCAACGAGCTGTCGGTCAACAACGATATCCTGGTGCTGGCCAACCCCGAGATCGCCAATCTGCCGGGGTGGGTCATCGGCCTGATCGCCGCGGGCGGCCTCGCCGCGGCCCTGTCGACCGCCGCGGGCCTGCTGCTGGCCATCTCCTCGGCGATCAGTCATGACCTGATCAAGGGGGCCATCAACCCACGCATCACCGAGAAGGGCGAGCTCCTGGCGGCGCGGATCTCGATGTCGGTCGCCATCGTCGTCGCGACCTACCTCGGGGCCAATCCTCCGGGCTTCGCCGCCCAGGTGGTGGCCCTGGCCTTCGGCATCGCCGCCGCCTCGCTGTTCCCGGCGCTGATGATGGGGATCTTCTCCAAGCGGGTGAACAACCATGGCGCCATCGCCGGCATGCTCTCCGGCCTGGCCTTCACCCTGGTGTACATCTTCGTCTACAAGGGTTGGCTGTTCATTCCGGGCACCAACAACCTGGCGGACACCCCGGAGAACTGGGTGCTGGGCATCTCGCCGCTGTCCATCGGCGCGGTCGGGGCGATCATCAACTTCGCGGTGGCCTTCGGCGTCTCCAAGGCGACCGCCGAACCGCCCCAGGAGATCCAGGATCTGGTGGAAAGCGTCCGCTATCCCAAGGGTGCTGGCACGGCAAGCGGCCACTGAGACATAATGGCCCCTGGCCCGGCATGCCGGGCCAGTCAATCCCTCTGCGATCGGGCTTCCCCAGGGAAGCCCGATCGCTTTCCAGACAGGTGAACCATGATTTGGCACTTGATCGCGGCGATCTTCGCCGGCCTCGGCGCGGCGGGCGTCGGCCTGCTGCTGCGCCTGGCCAGCGGCAGGCGACTGCCGCGCTGGATCGTTCCCGTCCTGGGCGGACTGGGCATACTGGGCTACCAGATCCACTACGAGTACAGCTGGCTCGACCACAAGCGTGCCCAGCTGCCGGCCAGCGCCAGGGTGGTGGAAGTGGAACACGACACCATGTTCTGGCGGCCCTGGACCTACCTCTTCCCTCTTGCCAGCGCCTTCAGCGTGGTGGATCGCGATGGCATGGCGCCGCACGACACCGCCGACGAGCGGCTGGTGGAGTACCTGCGCTACCGCTTCGAGAGACACTACCGAGACCAGGTGAGTCACCAGGCGTGGCTGATGAACTGTACCTCCGGCGAGACCCTGCCGCTGGTCGGCGAGGAGCGTCGCCCCAGGGTCGAGGCGATGCGCGAGGTAGCGACGGCCGACCCGCTCTACCAGGCGGTGTGCGACCGGGGCTAGCCCCCGCCTGCCCAGCGGCGCCGCATTGCCCTAGAATGGCGGCAGACCCGAGGGAGGAAGCGCATGTTCTCTGGCTGGCTGCTGGTTGCCGTATCGCTGATCTACATCGCCGTGCTGTTCGGCATCGCCTGGAACGGCGATCGCCACGCCCGCCGTCACGGGGCCAGCCAGCGGCGGCCGATCATCTACAGCCTGGCGCTGGCCATCTACTGCACCTCCTGGACCTTCCACGGCGCCGTGGGACAGGCGGCCACCGGCGGCTGGTCCTTCGCCAGCATCTACGTCGGCCCGATCCTCACCTTCCTGCTGTTCTGGCCGGTGCTGGCCAAGATGATCCGCGTGGCCAAGCACCAGAACGTCACCTCCATCGCCGACTTCATCGCCTCGCGCTACGGCAAGACCCAGTCGCTGGCGGCCTTCGCCAGCCTGGTGGCGCTGATCGGTACCCTGCCCTACATCGCCCTGCAGCTGAAGGCCGTCTCCACCTCCTTCAGCCTGCTGACCACGGCCTCGGACATCACCCGGGCCCCGCTGTTCGCCGATACCGCCTTCTACGTGGCGCTGGTGATGGCCGCCTTCGCCATCCTCTTCGGCACCCGCCACACCGACGCCACCGAGCACCATGAGGGGCTGATCCATGCGGTGGCCTTCGAATCGCTGGTCAAGCTGATGGCCTTCCTGGCCCTGGGCGCCTATGTCACCTGGGGCATGTTCGACGGCCTCGGCGACCTGCTGTCGCGCGCCGAGATCCAGCTGGAACTGCAGCGCCAGTTGGCCGAGCAGGACTTCGGCCGCAGTTTCTGGGCCCAGACCCTGCTCGCCATGCTGGCGATCCTCTGCCTGCCCCGCCAGTTCCACGTCGCGGTGGTGGAGAACACCCACCGCGACGACGCCAGTACGGCCCGCTGGCTGTTCCCGGTCTACCTGCTGGCCTTCGCCTTCTTCGTGGTGCCGCTGGCCGCCGCCGGCCTGACCCTGTTCGCCGACAGCGGCATCGAACCCGACACCTACGTGCTGGCGCTGCCCATCGCCGCGGAAAGCACCTGGCTGACCCTGCTGACCTTCATCGGCGGCTTCTCGGCGGCCACCGGCATGGTGATCGTGGCCGCGGTGGCGGTCTCGATCATGATCTCCAACGAGATCGTCATCCCGGCGCTGTTCCGCCTGCGCTGGTTCGACACCAAGGCCCGCGACTACGGCCGCCTGGTGCTGCGTGCTCGGCGCATCACCATCGCCGCGGTGCTGGCCATGGCCTACGGCTTCTACCAGCTGATCGGCGAGTTCACCTCGCTGGCCTCCATCGGCATGCTGTCGTTCGCCGCCGCCGCCCAGTTCGCCCCCGCCCTGATCGGCGGCCTCTACTGGAAGCGCGGCAACCGACTGGGCGTGATCGTCGGCATGAACGCCGGCTTCGCCATCTGGGCCTACAGCCTGCTGATGCCCTCGATGATCGGCGCCGAGGTGCTGCCCGCCGACTGGCTCGCCGGCGGGCCCTTCGGAGTGGCCTGGCTCGCCCCCACCTCGCTGTTCGGGCTCAACGTGGGCGACGCCTTCACCCACGGCGTCATGCTGTCGCTGGGCATCAACCTGTTCTGCTACATCTTCGTCTCCCAGGTCACCTCCCAGCGGGTGGTGGAGCGCATCCAGGCCTCGCTGTTCGTGGACAGCGTGGAGACCCGCCAGACCTCGGTGAACCGCCCCTGGACCGGCGCCACCACGGTGGGCGACCTCAAGGTGCTGTGCGAACGCTTCCTGGGCGCCGGCCAGGTGGCCCGGGCTTTCGACGACTACGCCCGGCGCAGCGGCAAGTCGCTGGAGGACGGCACCCGCGCCTCCATCGACGTCATCCAGTTCACCGAACGCTTCCTCGCCTCGGTGCTGGGCGCCTCCTCGGCACGCATCGTGGTCAACTCGGCGCTGCAGGGGCGCGGCATCGGCATCTCCGACGTCATCTCCATCGTCGACGAGGCCTCCCAGGTGCTGGAGTTCAACCGCGCCCTGCTGCAGGCCACCATCGAGAACATCAACCAGGGCATCAGCGTGGTGGACCAGAACCTGCGCCTGGTGGTGTGGAACCAGCGCTACCTGGAGCTGTTCCGCTTCCCCGACCACCTGATCCGGGTCGGCGCGCCGATGGACAAGATCTTCCGCTACAACGCCCACAACGGCGAGTACGGCCCCGGCGACCCCGAGGAACACGTCCAGCTGCTGCTCGACAACATCCGCGAGGGCCAGCCCCACCGCTACGTGCGCTACCGCCAGGACGGCAGCGTGCTGGAGGTGCAGGGCAACCCCATGCCGGGCGGCGGCTTCGTCTACACCTACCAGGACATCACCCAGCAGAAGCGCATCGAGGAAGCGCTGATCCGCTCGGAGAACAACATCCGCATCTACACCGACAACGTGCCGGCACTGATCGCCTACTTCGACAAGGAGTGCCGCTACCTCTTCACCAACCGCGCCTACGAGCAGGCCTTCGGCATCGACCGCAACGCGGTGATCGGCAAGCGCGTGGAGGACGTGATCTCGTCGGAGATGGCCCGCGAGCGCGCCCCCTGGATCGAGCGCGCCCTGGGCGGCGAGCGGGTCAACTTCGAGGTCTCCCTGCGCCTGCCGGAGGGCAAGCGCTACATGCTGGTCACCTACACCCCGCACTTCGGCGACAGCGGGGCGATCCTGGGCTTCTTCGCCCTCTACCAGGACATCACCGAGCGGCGCCTGGCGGAGATCGCCCTCAAGGAGACCAACGAGACCCTGGAGGAGCGCGTCCGCGAACGCACCCAGGCGCTCTCCGAGGCCAACGCCGCCCTGCGCCAGGAGAACCGGGTACGCGCCGAGGCGGAACAGGCGCTGCGCCAGGCCAAGCAGGTGGCCGAGGACGCCAACGCCTCCAAGACCCGCTTCCTGGCCGCCGCCAGCCACGACCTGCTGCAGCCCCTCAACGCGGCGCGGCTGTTCACCTCGGCGCTCTCCCAGGAGATGGACGCCGACGACATGAAGCGCACCATCGGCCATATCGACGGCTCGCTGCAGGCCGCCGAGGAGCTGCTCGGCACCCTGCTCGATATCTCCAAGCTCGACGCCGGTGCCCTGACCCCGCGGCGCAGCCACTTCGCCCTGGCCGATATCTTCCGGCCGCTGCGCGCCGAGTTCGAGGTGATGGCCGAGGAGCGCGGCCTCGACCTGGTGGTGGTCCCCACCCGCGCCTGGGTCGACAGCGACCCGCAGATGCTGCGGCGCATCGTGCAGAACTTCCTGTCCAACGCCCTGCGCTACACCCAGGAGGGCCGGGTGCTGCTGGGCTGCCGGCGCCACGCCAAGCGACTGACCATCGAGGTCTGGGACTCCGGCCCCGGTATCCCCGAATCCAAGCAGGCGGAGATCTTCCAGGAGTTCCGCCGCCTCGACCAGGCCTCGCGGCACAAGGAGAGCGAGAAGGGCCTGGGCCTGGGGCTGTCCATCGCCGATCGCATGAGCCGGGTGCTCGACCACCCCATCCGGGTGCACTCGACGGAGGGACGCGGCACCATGTTCGCCGTCAGTGTGCCCGTGGTGGAGGCCCTGACACCGGCTCAGCAGGCCGAGGAGGCCGCCGCCCCCCGACGCGTCGGCAACAAGCTGGCCGGCACCCGCATCCTGTGCATCGACAACGAGACGCTGATCCTGGAGGGCATGAAGGCGATGCTCTCCGGCTGGGGCTGCGAGGTATTCACCGCCACCAGCATCGGCGGCGCCAAGTCGGTGCTGCGCCACCTGGACGGCGACCCGGATGCGATCCTGGCCGACTACCACCTGGACAACGAGGTCACCGGCCTGATGGCCCTGGAGGCGCTCTCCGAGCGGCTGGAGGGCGCGGTGCCCGGCATCGTGATCACCGCCGATCGCACCGAGGAGGTCGCCGAGGAGATCAAGCGCGCCGGCTACCAGCTGCTGCTCAAGCCGGTGCGCCCCGCCGCCCTGCGCGCCCTGCTCACCCGCACCCTGCAGGCCAGCCGCGCGCCTAGCGCCTAGCTGGAACGAAACCGCCTCCGTGGCAAGAGGCCACGGAGGCGGTTTTCTTCTAGCTTCCAGGCGTGAAGCGCCGCTCTTCCAGCTTCTAGCTCCGGGCGAAGCCCGGGTTAGGATTCCACCTTCGGCGGCTCGACCTCGAGCTTCTGGGCGGCGATCACCGCCTGGGTGCGGGAGTGCACGCCCAGCTTGCGCAGGATGGCGGTGACGTGGGCCTTGATGGTCGCCTCGGAGACGTTGAGCTCGAAGGCGATCTGCTTGTTGAGCAGGCCCTCGGTGAGCATGTTGAGCACCCGGAACTGCTGGGGGGTGAGCGAGGCGATCGCCTCGGCGAAGCGCGCCTCCTCCTCGTCGACCTCGCCCAGCATCTCGGCGAGCTCCGCCGGCAACCACACCTCGCCCTCGAGGATCTCGCCCACCGCCTCGGCGATCAGCGTGAGCGACGATGACTTGGGGATGAAACCCGAGGCGCCGTAGTCGATGGCACGCCGCACCACATGGGGTTCGTCGCTGCCCGAGACCACCGCCACCGGGATATCCGGGGTCTGGCCCCGCAGCTGAATGAGACCAGAAAACCCATGCGCTCCCGGCATATGCAGGTCGAGCAGGATCAGGTCGGCGTCCGGGTGGCGGGTCACCACCTCGACGGTGGCCTCCATGGTATCGGACTCGACGATCTCGGCCTGGGGCGCCAGCTGTCGCAGCGCCTGGGTCAGGGCTGCACGGAACAACGGATGGTCATCGGCGACGATGAATTTCTGGGCAAAGGCCATGGATTCTCCTCCGGTTCCACGGGCAGCGGGTCGAGATCCGCCACGCGGGCTCTGCGATTGTTGAACCGCATGTTACCCCATGGCAAGCCCGTTCCCAAGCGCCCGGGAGGCATTGTCGACAATAATGTGACACCCAGCAAGAAGCCGGCCCGAAGGCCGGCTCCGTGGATCGGGTGCGCGCCGCGGCTCAGCGGTTGACGCGATGCTCGATCAGCTCGTCCACCACCGAGGGATCGGCCAGGGTACTGGTGTCCCCCAGGCCCTCGGTCTCGTTGGCGGCGATCTTGCGCAGGATGCGGCGCATGATCTTGCCGGAACGGGTCTTGGGCAGTCCCGGGGCCCACTGGATGACGTCCGGCGAGGCGATGGGGCCGATGTCCTTGCGCACCCACTGGGTCAGCTCTTTCTTGAGCTCGTCGCTGGGTTCCACCTCATCGGTCAGGGTGACGTAGATGTAGATGCCCTGGCCCTTGATGTCGTGGGGAAAGCCCACCACGGCGGCCTCGGCCACGGCGTCGTGGGCCACCAGCGAGGACTCGATCTCGGCGGTGCCCATGCGGTGGCCGGAGACGTTGAGCACGTCGTCGACGCGACCGGTGATCCAGTAGTAGCCGTCCTCGTCGCGGCGACAGCCGTCGCCGGTGAAGTAGCGCCCCTCGTAGGTGGAGAAGTAGGTCTGCACGAAGCGCTCGTGGTCGCCCCAGATGGAACGCGCCTGGCCCGGCCAGGAGTCGGTGATCACCAGGTTGCCGTCCACGGCACCCTCGAGTTCGTTGCCCTCGTTGTCGAGCAGCGCCGGCTTGACGCCGAAGAACGGCAGGGTCGCGGAGCCCGGTTTGAGGTCCATGGCGCCGGGCAGCGGTGAGATCATGATGCCGCCGGTCTCGGTCTGCCACCAGGTGTCGACGATGGGGCACTTCGAGTTGCCGATCACCCGGTAGAACCACTCCCAGGCCTCGGGGTTGATGGGTTCGCCCACCGAGCCCAGCAGGCGCAGGCTGTCGCGCCTGCTGGAGTCCATGACGTGGTCGCCATGGGCCATCAGCGCGCGGATGGCGGTGGGTGCGGTGTAGAGGGTATTGACCCGGTGCTTGTCGACGATCTCGCCCATGCGGCCGTGGCTCGGGTAGCTCGGCACGCCCTCGAACATCAGGGTGATGGCGCCGTTGGCCAGGGGGCCATAGACGATGTAGCTGTGGCCGGTGACCCAGCCTACGTCGGCGGTGCACCAGTAGACCTCGCCCTCCTGGTAGTCGAAGACGTACTGGTGGGTCAGGCCGGCGAACACCATGTAGCCGCCGGTGGTGTGCTTGAGCCCCTTGGGTGCCCCGGTGGAACCGGAGGTGTAGAGGATGAACAGTGGGTCCTCGGCGTTCATCTCGGCCGGCTCGCATTCGGTGGCCTGCCGGTCGACCTCCTCGTGGAACCACAGGTCGCGCCCGTCCTTCCAGTCGATCTCGCCGCCGGTGCGCTTGACCACCAGCACCTTCTCGCACACCTCGGTACCGTCGCGGGTCAGGGCCGCATCGACGTTGTCCTTGAGCGGTACCTGCTTGCCGCCGCGCACGGACGCGTCGGCGGTGATCACCAGCCGGGACTCGGCGCCGATGATGCGCTGGGCCAGGGCGTCCGGGGAGAAGCCGCCGAACACCACCGAGTGCACCGCCCCGATGCGCGCACAGGCCAGCATGGCCGCGGCGGCCTCGGGGATCATCGGCATGTAGAGGGTGACCACGTCGCCCTTCTGCACGCCCTGCTCCTTGAGGGCGTTGGCGAGCTGGCAGGTGCGCTCGTAGAGCTCGCGGTAGGTGACGCGCTTGTCGTCCTTGGGGTCGTCACCCTCCCAGATGATGGCGGTCTGGTCGCCGCGCTTGTCGAGGTGACGGTCGAGGCAATTGACGCTGGCGTTGAGGGTACCGTCCTCGAACCAGCGAATATCCACGTTGTCCCGGGCGAAGGAGGTGTTCTTGATCTTCGTCGGCGCCTGGAACCAGTCGATGCGCTTGGCCTGGTCGGCCCAGAAGCCCTCGGGGTCGTCCACGGACTGCTGATACATCGCCTGGTACTTCTCCCTGTCGGCCCAGGCCTTGGCGGCGATGTCGGCGCGCACGGGATGGACTTGCTGATGTTCGCTCATGAGTCTGCCTCTGTCTCGGGATGGGACCCGTCGGGTGAAACGAAGCCGGCCGTCGTCTGATGGCCGGGGCCATAAACCAAGTTCAGCATATACTCCAGCGGGACGCCTTCCCCTTAGACATTGGTATGAAAGAATTTCTTTCTATAACAGATACTTAAGTCGTATCTCCACCCCCTCCCCGGCCCCCATAGACCAGGTCCCCCATACAGTGGCGGCAACGATAGCGGCGGCCGCGACGCGCCAGGGAATGGCGCCGCGCGGTGAAGGCATGCTCCCGACAGCCGCAGGCGTAGCGGTAGGGCGTCGGGCTCGCCCGGCCGGTGTCGAAGCGATGGGTGGTGCGCGGCTCGAGACCGAACAGCCGGCGCATCACCGTGCGCCACTCGCGGCCGTGGGGGCGCGCCAGCTGGCCGTCCTCGAGATGGTGGATCAGCCAGTGGGCCATCTCGTGGGGGACCACCTCCACCAGGAAGTCCAGGCGATTCTCGGCGTAGAGCAGCGGGTTGAAGCGCAGCCCGCCGCGCCCGAAGTGGGCCTGGCCGGCGCACTTGCCACGCAGGTCGCACCATACCTCGGGCCTGGGCAGCCCGGGATGCACCTCGCGGCACAGCCGCCAGGCGTCTTCCACCCGTTCGTGCAGGGCGGCGAGCAGCGCTGGCTCGTCGAGGACGGCCAGGCGTGCGGGGTCGGGGGTGGGCAGCGCGGGGCGATTCATGGATGCTAGAATGCTGCCTCGAACCTCGGGCGTAAAGCCCCGCCCATCCCGTCGCGAGAGAGTGCCGATGTCCGATACCCCGCCGCCCGTTCCCCTGCTCGACGACGACCAGCTCGACCGGCTCGACGACTTCCTCGCCTCCGACCGGGTGGACGAGGACGCCCTGGACCTCATCGGCACCCACGGTTTCCTGGTGGCGCTGGCCGTCTCCCCGCGCGAGGTGGAGCCGGCTGCCTGGATCGCCGAACTGTTCCAGGGCGAGCCGGCCTTCGCTGACGACGCCGAGCGCGAGGACGTCCTCGGCCTGCTGGAGCGGCTGCGCCGCAACGCCATCGCCGCCCTGGAGCAGGGCCAACTGCCCGAGCTGCCCTTCGAGCTCAGCCTGGACGGGATCGCCCCGGAGGAGACACCCATCGGCGACTGGTGCGCCGGCTTCATGGAGGGGGTCTTCCTCGACGAGGCGGCCTGGTTCGAGGAGGACGAGGAGGCCGCCGCCACCCTGCTGCTGCCCTTCATGGCCTTGTCCGGCCTGTTCGACGAGGAACCGGACATGGCCGAGTTCATCGCCGATGACCGCCGCCTGGAGAAGCTGGTGCGCCAGCTCCCCGAGCTGGTGATGGATCTCTACCTGCACTATCGCGTACCGCCGGAGACGCCCAAGCCCACCCCGCGCAAGAAGAAGCCCGCCGGCCGCAAGCGGTAAGCTGGAAGCCAGCATGATGAGGTGGCCCTGGGGTCAAGGTGTTTTCTTCCAGCTTCTAGCTCCCGGCGAAGCCAGGTTACCGTAGCCGCGTCAGCATCCCGTCCAGGCTGCCGTAGAGCCACTCGCGGAAACGCTGCAGGCGCGGGCGCCGCGCCCACTCCTCGCGGCGGATCTCGCGGCTGGCGGCGAAGTTGCGCTCGAACAGCTCGGCCACCTCGCCGGCGAAGCGACGGTCGGCCACCTCCTGGTTGGCCTCGAGGTTCCAGTGCAGGCTCCAGTGGTCGAAGTTGCAGGAACCCAGGCTCACCCAGTCGTCCACCAGCGAGAACTTGGCGTGGATGAACACGGGCTGGAATTCGAAGATGCGCACCCCGGCGCGCAGCAGGCGACCGTAGAAGCGCTGGCCGGCGTAGCGCACCCCGGGATGGTCGTGGCGATCCCCGGGCAGCAGCAGGCGCACGTCGACGCCGCGGCGGGCGGCCCTCGCCAGGCGCAACCGCAGGGTGAAGGTGGGCACGAAGTAGGGAGTGCACAGCCACAGCCGGCGGCGGGCCCCCGACACCTGTTGCTGCAGGGAGTGACGGATCGCCTGGTAGCGGTAACCCTGTCCCCACACCACCCGGCCGCGCATGCCGCGATAGCCGTCCGCCTCGGGCGTGGTGGTGGCCAGCCCGCGCACCAGGCCGGCCTCCCCGCGGCCGCGGGTCAGCGGCGAATCCCACAGGCGGCTGAACAGCCGTACCCAGTCGGCCACCACCGGACCCTCGATGCGCACCGCCACCTCGTACCAGGCGTCGAGGAACTCGTCCACCGCCCCGAAGCCGCCGGTGAAGGCGACCCGCCCATCCACCACCACCAGCTTGCGGTGGTCCCGGGTCAGGTTGCGCGCCAGGGAGTGGAACCCCAGGGGATTGAAGAAGCGCAGCGCCACGCCGCCCGCCTCCAGCCGCTCGCGATCGTCGCTCGACAGGCCCATGGCACCGTAGCCGTCGAGCAGCAGCATCACCCGCACCCCCCGGCCGGCGGCCTTCACCAGGCACTCGATCAGCGCCGCGGCGAGCCGCCCCGACTCCATCAGGTAGAGTTCGATCAGGATCGATTCCCGGGCATCGTCCAGGACCTCGAACATCGCCGGCAGGAAGCGCGCCGCCTCCGGCAGCAGCTGGAAATGGTTGCCGTCTCGCCAGATGCCGTGCATGCCTCCTCCCTTCGCCTGGCCGGCACCGGCCGGACCTTCCCCGACTGACCGGACGCCTTGCGATGACTATACTGGCCTTTCCCTCTGCTTTCCTGCGCCGGGGCAAACGGATGGCCTTGCTGCACCCCCTGAAGACGCTGCTCCACGCACCGATGACCCGGCTGATCGCCGCCTGGGTCAGGCCGCGACTGATCGAGCCCGAGCCCACCGAACTCGGCCTGGCCCCCGACCTGCCGGTACTCTACGTATTGCCCCGGCCGGCGCTGAGCGACGCCTGGCTGCTGGCCGCCCTCACCGAGCGCCACGCCCTGCCCCGTGCGGCCGGGCGGCGGCGCATCGGGGCGCTGCGCCCGCCCGCCTGCCTGGCCCTGCCCGCCACCCGCCACCGGCTGTGGCCCCGGGCGGCGCGGGTCGAGGCGCCCTTCCGGGCGCTCATCGAGCAGCTCGATACGCCCGATGGCCAGCCAGTCCAGCTGGTGCCGGTGAGCGTCTTCTGGGGCCGCGCCCCGGGCAAGCGCTTCGGCTTCTGGCGGCTGCTGGCCGCCGACAGCTGGCGGCTCACCGGCCGCCTGCGCCGGGCGCTGTCGGTGCTGGTCAACCGGGGCAGCGTCGAGGTGCACTTCGGTGCCCCGCTGCGCCTCGACGAGCTGGTGGCGGGCCGGGAGCCGGCCCGCGACGACCGCAAGGCCGCGCGGCTGCTGCGCGTGCACTTCCGCCGGGTACGCACCCGGGTGCTGGGCCCGGACCTCTCCCACCGCCGCACCCTGATCGAGGGCGTCGCCGCGAGCCCCGAGGTGCGCCGGGTGATCGACGACCTCGCCGGCGAGGGCCGCTTCTCCCGGGAACGCCTGCGCCGCCGCGCCCGGCGCTACGGCCGCGAGATCGCCTCCAACATGACCTACCCCGTGCTGCGCTTCATGGACGGCCTGCTGCGCCGGCTATGGAACCGCCTCTACGACGGCGTCGACGTGCGCGGCCTGGCGGCGGTCAAGGCCCTGGCCGGCGACCACACCCTGGTCTACGTGCCCTGCCATCGCAGCCATATCGACTACCTGCTGCTCTCCTACGTGCTCTACCAGGAGGGCCTGATGCCGCCGCACATCGCCGCCGGACGCAACCTGGACATGCCGCTCGTGGGGCCCCTGCTGCGTCGCGGTGGCGCCTTCTTCCTGCGCCGCAGCTTCCGCGACAACCGTCTCTACGGCGCGGTGTTCAACGAGTACCTGCACCGCCTGATCGCCCGCGGCCATCCACTGGAGTACTTCATCGAGGGGGGCCGCTCGCGCAGCGGCCGCATGCTGCCGGCCCGTCCAGGCATGCTGGCCATGACGGTGCGCTCCTTCCTACGCAGCAGCGCCCGGGGCCAGGCACGCCCCCTGGCCTTCGTGCCGGTCTACATCGGCTACGAACGGATCATCGAGAGCGCCAGCTACCAGCGCGAACTGCACGGCGGCAGGAAGCGCCAGGAGAGCCCGCTGGCCCTGCTGCGGGTGGTGGGGCGGCTGCGCCGACCGTTCGGCCGGGTCGCGGTCAACGTCGGCGAGCCGCTGCCGCTCGACGCCTTCCTGGACGAGCGGGTGGGGCGCCGATGGCGCGAAGCGCGTGAGGAGCAACCGGACCGGTTCACCGACCTGGTGCAGCATCTGGGCGAGACCCTGTGCCGGCGCATCAACGCCGCCGCCGCCCTCAACCCGGTGAACCTGGTGGCACTGGCCCTGCTGGCCACGCCCCACCACGCCATCGAGGCACGCCTGCTGGCCCGCCAGCTCGCCCTACTGGCCCAGCTGCAGCGTCGCCTGCCCAGCGGCGCTCGGATCAGCCTGCCCGAGGGGACGCCGGAGGCGTGGATCGATCGGGCCCTGGCCCTGGAGGCGATCCAGCGCCGCGAGCAGGCACTGGGCGACATCCTGCTCGCCGACCCGGCCCAGGCCGGGCGCCTCGGCTGGTTCCGCAACAATGTCCTGCACCTCTTCGCCCTGCCGGGCCTGGTCGCCTTCGCCTTCCGCCACCAGGCGGCGCACCGCCTGGACGACCTCGAGGCCCTGCTGGCGCCGGGCTGGCCGATCCTCGCCCGGGAACTGATGGTGGAGCCCCCCGCCTCCTTGCGCGAGGCGCTGGTCGCCATGCTCGACCTGCTCACCGAGCTGGGCCTGCTGGAGCACGACGGCGAGGACACCTGGCGCCGCCGGACGGAGCCCCTGGAGGCTGGCGAGTGCCTGGACCTGCTGGGCCAGCTGATGCAGCCCTCCCTGGAGCGCGGCTACCTGCTGCTGGCGGTGCTGCTGGACGCCGGCCCCGGGCGGCTGGGCGCCGACGAGTTGGCGAGCCGCAGCCGCCAGCTGGCGGAGCGCCTGGCGCTGCTGTCGGGGCGCGACGCCCCGGAGTTCTTCGATACCCGGCTGTTCGTGGGGCTGGTAGAGGGCCTGGAGCGGGAGGGCTGGCTATGGCGGGACGCCGAGGGGCGCCTGGTCCATGACCAGCGGCTGCGCGAGGCGGCCCTGCGCTCGCGGCGGCTGTTCGACCCGGCGCTGCGCCACCGCCTGCAACTCGTGGTGAGACGGGAAGGAGAGCCTTGTAGAGCTGATACCGCTCGGGGCTGATCCGTCGACAGGCCTGCCCCCGCGCGCCTCGCTATGGGCAGCGACGATTGCCCGAGGTTGCCGTCAGGGCGCGGTGCACATAGAGATCATAGCGGCTGGTCTTGCCCTCGATGACGTGGCGCGGCGGTGGGCCCGCGATGGGCGGCGCCTTGCGCGGCCGCTTGACCACCACCCGGTGGGTCGCCACGTCCAGCGCCGCCTCCAGCAGGCGCGGGGCATCGACGTCGTCGCCGGCCAGGACGCGAAACAGCCGCATCTCCTTCTTGACCAGCGCCGACTTGTCGCGGTGGGGAAACATGGGATCGAGATGGACCACCTGGGGAGGCACCCCCGCCTCGGCCACCAGGCGCTGCAGGTCGCGTGTCGCATCGCCATGGGCCAGGTGCATGCGCGCGGCGATCTCCACCGTCTGCGGGTAGGCCCGGGCACGGGCCAGGCCGTCCTCGAGCAGGGCGGCGATGGCCGCCACCCGCTCCACCAGCAGCACCTCGGCGCCCAGGCTCGCCAGCACGAAGGCGTCGCGGCCCAGGCCGGCGGTGGCGTCCACCACCGCGGGCGTCACCCCCCTGCCCAGGCCACAGGCGCGGGCGATGAGCTGGCCGCGCCCGCCGCCGAAGCGCCGCCGGTGGGCGGCCTTGCCGGAGGCGAACTCCACCGCTAGCGGATGGCCATAGCGCTTCGGGTCACCGGCCAGCACCAGGCGCCCGTCGCGACGCACGAGGAGGAGTTCGGCCGCGTCGCCCCAAGGCAGGCCGAAGCGCTCGGCGAGCCCCGCCAGGGCGGGGTCGGCCACCGCCACCGCGCCGCGCTCGCTCATCGCGCCTTCTTCCAGGCCACCTCGTTGCGCAGGTAGACCGGCTGGGCGAGATGGGCCGGCTGCCCGAGCCCGGCCTCCAGGTCGCGCATGGCCAGCAGCGCCATGTCGGCGGCGTCCGCCTCCATGTCGGGCAACCGCTGCCCCAGCCCGGCCTGCACCGCGGCGGGCATGCGCTCCCAGAGGCCCCAGCCGGAGCCCACGCCGACCCAGTCGTGGTCGTCGTGGCCGGCCGGCAGCCGCAGGCGCTCGGGCGCCAGCACCGCCTCCTCGGTCAGGGCCTCGGGCAGGCCGTCGCGGCACTGCCAGGCGGCGGCGTAGATCTCGCCCATGCGCGCGTCCAGGGCGGTGACCAGCCAGCGGAAGTGGTGGCGGCGGTGCGCCCCCAGCGCCAGGGCCGCCAGGGTGGAGACGCCGAAGAGCGGCCGCTCGAGGCCATAGGCCAGCCCCTGGGCGGCCCCGGCGGCGATGCGCAGCCCGGTAAAGGAGCCCGGACCGTGACCGTAGGCCACGCCATCCAGGTCCGTCGGCGCCACCCCGGCCTCGGCCAATACCTCGTCGACCATGGGCAGCAGGCGCCGGGTATGGGCGCGAGGGGCCAGGGCGAAGCGGGACAGCAGTTCGTCCTCGGCCCCCTCACGGCGCCGCAGCAGGGCGGCGGAGCAGGCTTGCGAGGAGGCATCGAGGGCCAGCAGGGTCGGCATGAACGGGCAGCCTCACAGGATCGGAAAAGGACGGGCGCATTATACAAGCCCTAAACGACGATGGCCCGCTTGAGCGGGCCACCAGAAGGCAGTCGGGCATGCTCTAAACGCTTCAGGAGCGGGGCTGATCCGGCGCCCCGCAACCACCCTGCAGTTCTCGGGGAAAGTCAGCCTTCCAATGCCTTGAGCACCTGGGCGGTGATCTCGTCGACGCTGCCGATGCCCTCCACGCGGTGGTAGGCGGGCGCGGCCTCGGGATCCTGCTCGGCCCAGGCCTGGTAGTAGTCGACCAGCGGGGCGGTCTGCTCGTGGTAGACCGCCAGGCGGTTGCGCACCGTGGACTCGCGGTCGTCGTCGCGCTGGATCAGCGGCTCGCCGGTGACGTCGTCCTTGCCCACTTCCTTCGGCGGATTGTACTCGACGTGGTAGACGCGCCCGGAGCCCGGGTGCACGCGACGCCCGGCCAGGCGGTTGACGATCTCCTCGTCGTCCACGGCGATCTCCAGCACGTGGTCGATCTTCACCCCGGCCTCCTTCATGGCGTCGGCCTGGGGAATGGTGCGCGGGAAGCCGTCGAACAGGAAGCCGTTGGCGCAGTCCGGCTGGGCGATGCGCTCCTTGACCAGGGCGATGATGATGTCGTCGGACACCAGACCGCCGCTGTTCATGATCTCCTTGACCTTGACGCCCAGCTCGCTGCCCTCCTTGACGGCGGCACGCAGCATGTCGCCGGTGGAGATCTGCGGGATCTTGAAGCGTTCGCAGATGAACTGGGCCTGGGTACCCTTGCCGGCCCCCGGGGCGCCCAACAGGATCAAACGCATGTTCTAGTCCTCGAGTTACAAGTGGTTGTCAGTAATGAAGAATCGGTTGGAGGAGAACGATAACCGGGGCGTGGTCCCGGCACAAGCGGCAGGCACCGCGGCGGGCACTCTCGAGGAATGAAAACCCCATTCATATCAACCGGCTCGCCTGCGAATAACACTTTGGTCTTGCGCTGCGTCAGAGACCCCGAAAACGACAACGACGCCCTTCGGCGCCGTTGTCGTGCAGGGGTGGCGACCGCCGCGACTACAACAGCAGCCGGCGGATGTCGGTCAACAGCTGGCCGAGCAGCGCGGTGAAGCGCGCCGCGTCGGCGCCGTTGACCGCCCGGTGGTCATAGGAGAGGCACAGCGGCATCATCAGCCGGGGGGCGAACTCCTGGCCGTTCCACACCGGCTTCATCTGCGCCTTGGAGATGCCGAGGATGGCCACTTCCGGGGCGTTGACGATGGGCGTGAAGGCGGTACCGCCGATGGAGCCCAGGCTGGAGATGGTGAAGCAGCCACCGGTCATCTCCTCGCGCTTGAGCTTCTTCGACTGGGCCTTCTTGGCCAGTTCCACGGACTCCTTGGCCAGGTCGATCAGCGATTTCCTGTCGGCGTCGCGGATCACCGGGACCATCAGGCCGTCCGGGGTGTCCACGGCGACGCCGATGTGCACGTACTTCTTCCACACCACCGTCTCGCCGTCGCTCTTCAGGCTGACGTTGAACTGCGGGTACTGGCGCAGGGCGAAGGCGCACGCCTTGATCAGGAAGGGCAGCGGCGTGAGCTTGGCGCCCTGGGCCTCCGCCTCGGCCTTCATGGACTTGCGGAAGGCCTCCAGTTCGGTGATGTCCGCCTCGTCGAACTGGGTGACGTGGGGCAGGTTGACCCAGCTGCGATGCAGGTTGGTGGCACCCATCTTCATGAGGCGGCCCATGGCCTTCTCTTCCACCTCACCGAACTGGCTGAAGTCCTGGTCGGGGATCGGCGGGATGCCGGAACCGCCGGCGGCCGCCGGGGCGGGGGGCGGCGCC
>NZ_JAUFPL010000034.1:316878-485047 GCF_030409215.1 Halomonas ramblicola
GGGGCCGCTGGGCTTGACCAGGCCCAGGTCGACGCCCAGCTCGCGGGCCAGCATGCGCACCGCCGGGCCGGCATGGACCAGCTTGCCGTCGCGCGGCTTGTGGGTGGCCATCTGCGCCTCGGGACTCGGCGTGCCGGGCGGGGTCGGGGCCGGCTTGTCGGTCTTCGGCGCCTCGGCCTTGCGCTCGGCCGGCTTCGGTGCCGGCTTGGCACCCGCCACTTCGATATAGCCGATCAGGTCGCCCTCGGAGACGGTGTCGCCTTCCTTGACGGTGAGCTCGACCAGCTTGCCCTTGAAGGGGCTGGGCACGTCCATGGAGGCCTTGTCGGACTCCAGGGTGATCAGCGGGTCTTCCTCGTCGACCTCGTCGCCGGCGGCCACGGCGATCTCGATGATCGGCACGTCGCTGGAGCCGGAGAGGTCGGGCACGCGGACCTCCTTGCGCTCGGGCTCACCGGAGGCCGCGGCCTCCTCCCGGGGCGCGGGCTCGGCCGCCTCGGGCTCGGCAGCGGCCGGCGCCTCGGCCGGGGCCGCGTCGTCGCCATCCCCGGCGATCTCCATGGTGCCGATGACGTCGCCCTCGGAAACGGTATCGCCCTCCTTGACCGCCAGGCTGACGAGCTTGCCGGCATGGGGGCTGGGCACGTCCATGGAGGCCTTGTCGGACTCCAGGGTGATCAGGGTCGCCTCTTCGTCGACCGAATCGCCCTCGGCGACGGCCACCTCGATGATCTCCACGTCGCTGGAGCCACCCAGGTCCGGCACCTTGACCTCGACGGTGCGCTTGCCGCCACCGCCGGCGGGCTTGGCCGCGGGCTTCTCGGGCTCGGGGGCTTTCTCGGGCGCCGGCGCGGCCGGCTCTCCGGCGGACTCGGCCTCGCCGCCGCCTTCCATCTCCAGTTCGACGATGTCGTCGCCCTCGGAGACGGTGTCGCCCTCCTTCACCAGCACCTTGACCACCTTGCCGCCCTTGGGCGACGGCACGTCCATGCTGGCCTTGTCGGATTCCAGCGTGATCAGGGTGTCCTCGGCCTCGATGACGTCGCCTTCGGACACCGCGATCTCGATGATTTCCACATCGGTATCACCACCGATGTCGGGAACTTTGATGATTTCGCTACTCAAGGTCGCGCTCCTTCAAACTCGTGCCTGAAACCGGCGAGCCGCCAGGCTCGCCGGTCGCCGGATCAGTCGGTCAGCGGATTGGGCTTGGACGGGTCGATGCCGTACTTCTTCAGGGCCTCGCCGACCACCTTGCGATCCAGCTCACCCCGTTCGGCCAGCGCCTTGAGCGCCGCCACGGTGACGAAGTAGCGGTCGACCTCGAAGAAGTAGCGCAGCTTCTCGCGGGTGTCGGAGCGCCCGAAACCGTCGGTCCCCAGCACGCTGTAGTCGGTGGGCACCCAGGCACGCACCTGGTCGGCGAACAGCCGCATGTAGTCGGTGGAGGCGATGGCCGGGCCCTCGCGACCCTCCAGGCAGCGGGTGACGTGCGGCTTGGCCGGCTCGGCATCCGGGTTCAGGAAGGTCTCGCGCTCCAGGCCCAGCGCCTCGCGGCGCAACTCGCTGAAGCTGGTGACGCTCCAGGTGTCGGCGCCCACGCCCCAGTCGTCCTTGAGCAGCTCGGCGGCCGCCTCGACCTCGCGCAGGATGGTGCCGGAGCCCAGCAACTGCACGTGCCCCTTGTCGCCCTGGGTCTCGCGCAGCAGGTACATGCCCTTGACAATGTCCTCGGCGGGAACGTCCTCGAGCTCGGGATGCTCGTAGTTCTCGTTCATCACCGTCAGGTAGTAGAAGCAGCTTTCCTTGTCGGAGAACATGCGCTTCAGGCCGTCCTGGACGATCACCGCCACCTCGTGGGCGTAGGTCGGATCGTAGGTGCGGCAATTGGGGATCATGGCCGCCTGCAGGTGGCTGTGGCCATCCTGGTGCTGCAGGCCCTCGCCGTTGAGGGTGGTACGCCCGGCAGTGCCGCCGATCAGGAAGCCACGCGCCTGCAGGTCGCCGGCGGCCCAGGCCAGGTCGCCGATACGCTGGAAGCCGAACATCGAATAGTAGACGTAGAACGGCAGCAGCGGCAGGTTGTGGTTGCTGTAGGAGGTGGCGGCGGCGATCCACGCCGACATGGCGCCGGCCTCGGTGATGCCTTCCTCGAGGATCTGGCCCTTCTGATCCTCGCGGTAGAACATGATCTGGCCCTTGTCGACGGGCTCGTACTTCTGCCCCTCGGAGGTGTAGATGCCGAGCTGGCGGAACATCCCCTCCATGCCGAAGGTGCGTGCCTCGTCGGGGATGATCGGTACCACCTGCTTGCCGATCTGCTTGTCCTTGACCAGGCCGTTGAGGATCCGCACGAAGGCCATGGTGCTGGAGATCTCGCGACCCTTGGAGCCGCCCATCTGGGAGGCGAAGGTCTTGTCCTCGAGGGCCGGGATCGGCAGCGCCTCGAAGTCGTGGCGGCGCGCCGGCAGATAGCCGCCCAGGCGCTCGCGCTGGAGATGCATGTACTTCATCTCCGGGGAGTCGTCCTCGGGCTTGTAGTAGGGCACGTCCTTGAGCTGATCGTCGCTGATCGGGATACCGAAGCGATCGCGGAAGGTGCGCAGCGCCTCGTACTCCATGCTCTTGACCTGGTGGGCCTCGTTGGCGGCCTCGCCGTCGCCGCTGCCCATGCCGTAGCCCTTGACGGTATGCGCCAGGATCACGGTGGGACGGCCGTTAGAGTTGTTCACCGCCTCGTGGTAGGCCGCATAGACCTTGAACGGGTCATGGCCACCGCGGTTGAGCTTCCAGATGTCCTCGTCGGACATGTCCTTGACCAGCTCGGCGGTCTCCGGGTACTTGCCGAAGAAGTGCTCGCGGGTATAGGCACCGCCGTTGGCCTTGTAGTTCTGGTACTCGCCGTCGACCGCCTCGTCCATGCGCTTTTGCAGGATGCCCTTCTTGTCCTTCTCGAACAGCGGGTCCCATAGCCGACCCCAGACCACCTTGAGGACGTTCCAGCCGGCGCCGTGGAACACGCCCTCGAGCTCGTCCATGATGCGCGAGTTGCCGCGCACCGGCCCGTCGAGACGCTGCAGGTTGCAGTTGATGACGAAGATCAGGTTGTCGAGCTTCTCGCGGCTGGCCAGGTGGATGGCGCCCAGGGATTCGGGCTCGTCGCACTCGCCGTCGCCCATGAAGCACCAGACCTTGCGGTCGTGCATGTCGCGCATCTCGCGGGAGTCGAGATACTTCATCACGTGGGCCTGGTAGATGGCCTGGATGGGGCCGAGACCCATGGAGACGGTGGGGAACTGCCAGAAGTCGGGCATCAGCCAGGGGTGCGGGTAGGACGACAGGCCACCGCCGTCGGCCTCCTGGCGGAACTTGTCCATCTGCTCATCGGAGAGACGCCCCTCCAGGAAGGCACGGGCGTAGACGCCCGGGGCCACGTGACCCTGGATGTAGACGAGGTCGCCCTCGAAATCGCCGTTGGGGGCGCGGAAGAAGTGGTTGAAGCCTACGTCATAGAGGGTCGCCGACGACATGAAGCTGGCGATGTGGCCGCCCAGTCCCGGCTTCGCGCGATTGTTGCGGATGACCTGGGCGATGGCGTTGTAACGAATCAGGGAGCGGATGCGGCGCTCCATGAAGAGATCCCCCGGCATCGGGGCCTCGCGGTGCACCGGAATGGTATTGCGGTGCGGGGTCGTCGCCGAGAAGGGAGCCTGGGTCCCGTCGCGGCGCAGGCGATCCGCCAGGCGGGTCAGCAGGTACCGGGCGCGTTCCTCGCCCTCGCGATCCAGGACCGACTCGAGGGATTCCAGCCACTCCGTGGTCTCGATCGGATCGTGATCTTCTCTTGCATCCAGACTCATAGACGTCTCTCCGAATGACGATGGGGTCTATCGTGCCCCGTTGAGCGGGAAGCATGGGGCCCTCTCATGGAGGCATGCATGCCGCATGTCGGGGTATGTAGTTTTTTTACATGGCGGCAGGATCGCTCTGCCGCAACTGCGTGGCAAGATACCGTATACGCCCCTCCCTGCCAATTCAAGAGAATATGAAAATATTTTCCAAATTATAGATATTGCGCCGCAGCACAAGGGATTATGCCCCTCCCCCTAAGCATAATGCGACCAAGGTCAAGGAGTTGTAAGTAAACTACCGTATGAAGCTATCGAACGATAGACTTAATCGATTAAGATCATCTGTGAGTGATTTTTCTACGCACCGCGCCGTAACGCCGCCACCCGCTGCCGGAAGTAGGCCCAGTCGAAGGCCGGCCCGGGGTCCGTCTTGCGCAACGGAGCCACATGGGCATGGCCGGTGATACGCGCCACGCCGAGTGCCGGATAGGTCGCCAGCAACTCGCGGCAGGCCACCGACAGCGCCTCGTACTGGGCCCCGGTGTAGGGGCCGACCTCGTCGCCCTCCAGTTCGATGCCCACCGAGAAGTCGTTGAGCGCCGTACGCCACCGCGGGCCGTCCCGCCAGCACGAGCGCCCGGCGTGCCAGGCGCGGCGGTGAAAGGGGACGAACTGCACGAGCTCGCCGTCGCGGCGGATCAGCAGGTGGGCCGAGACGCGCAGGCCCGCGATGGCGGCGAAGAAGGGGTGTGCCACGGGATCCAGTCGATTGGTGAACAGCCGCTCGATATGCTCGCCGCCGAAGATCCCGGGCGGCAGGCTGATGGAATGCAACACCAGCAGCGACACCTCGCCGGCCGGCCGCGCATCGCAGTTGGGCGACGGCACCCGCCGCGCCCCGGACAACCACCCCTGTTCGATCGGCATGCGCTCACCCTGACGTCGCCTCGCTGGATTGCCTATAATGGACGCCCCTGACGCCCCCGACCACCCCGGCTCATCGGCGCCGGCTGCAACCTCGAGAGTGACCCGCATGGACTATCAGGACGCCCTTGTCGAAGAGATCCGCGAAGCCACCGCCCGCCTGCTGGCCGAGGACATCGGCCCCGGCGACATCACCGCCCGGCTGATACCCGCCGAGCAGCGCGCCCGGGCCCGGGTCATCACCCGCGAGGCCTGCGTGCTGTGCGGCATGGCCTGGGTCGACGAGGTATTCCGCCGCCTGGATGCCACGGTGGCGCTGCACTGGCACGCCGCCGACGGCGACCGCCTGGAGGCCGGCCAGACGTTCCTGGAACTGGAGGGCTCGGCGCGCAGCCTGCTCACCGGGGAGCGTCCCGCCCTCAACCTGCTGCAGACCCTCTCGGCCACCGCCACCCGCACCCGCCACTACGTGGACCTGATCGCCGATACCGGGGTGCGCCTGCTGGACACCCGCAAGACCCTGCCCGGCCTGCGCCTGGCCCAGAAGTATGCGGTGACCTGCGGCGGCGGCCACAACCACCGCATCGGCCTCTACGACGCCTTCCTGATCAAGGAGAACCACATCACCGCCTGCGGCGGCATCGCGGCCGCGGTGAAGGAGGCCCGCAGCATCGCTCGCGACCTGTCGGTGGAGGTGGAGGTGGAGACCTTCGCCGAGCTGGATCAGGCGCTGGCGGCGGGCGCCGACGTGGTCATGCTGGACAACTTCTCGCTCGCCGACATGCGCGAGGCGGTACGCCGCACCGCCGGCCGGGCGACGCTCGAGGCCTCGGGCAATGTCGACGAGTCCACCCTGCGCGCCATCGCCGAGACCGGCGTCGACTGCATCTCCAGCGGTGCCCTGACCAAGGATCTCAAGGCGATCGACCTGTCGATGCGCCTGGTGGACTGAACCGGTCCATCGCCGTCGACCTCCGGATGTCTGGGTAGCTGGGCAGGCCCCGGGAAAGACGCCGTGCCCCCACGGTATTCAGGTCTCCACCGCGCCCAGGCGCTTCTCCAGGCGATGGCGACACAGGCGCTCGCCACCGCGCTCCACCCACTCCTCCCCCAGGTCCCGCCAGCCCCGGCGGATCAGGCCCTCGGTGAGCGTCAGGCTCGCCTCGATGCTGGCCCGGGCATGGCCGTGTTCGGTCAGCAACCGCTCGGCGTGGATCAGCAGGGTCGAGCCGATGCCGCGCCGGGCCAGCGACGGCCAGACGTAGAGGGTCACGATGCGCCCCCTCTCCAGGTCGAGCTCCAGGAAACCCACGCAGCGCCCGTCGCAGCTGGCCACCAGGGTCGTGTAGAGCGTCTGGCGCGCCGCCCAGGCGCTGGCGTCCCGCGGCAGGGCGGTGTCCCAGGCCTCGCGCTGGGCCGGGGTGTAGTGGGTCATGGCGCCCTGCATCACCGCGTGATGGAAGACCTCGGCCTGGTCGGCGGCGTCCCTGGCGCGTGCCTGGCGGTAGAGGATCCGCGGCCCCGCGGGGCGACGCTTGCCCTCGCCCGCTGCCTCGACGGTCTGGTTCATGGCGATCCCGTGGCTGGGTGAATGTTGCCGGAAGCCTACACAAGCCCGCGCGTCCGGCCAATCCCCTCGCCCGGGCGGCACGGGGCGGGCATAATCGCCCCATGCACACATCCGCCTCCCACTCCGACGTCAGCCTGTCGCCCATCGGTGTCATCGAGAGCGACTATCCCGACAAGTTCGGCGTCCCGCGCCAGCCGGGCCTGGCCGACGCGGCCCGCGCCACCCTGGTGCTGCGCCCGCCCTACGACGATCCGCTGGCGGTGCGCGGACTGGACGCCTTCAGCCACCTCTGGCTGACCTTCCTCTTCCACCGCAGTCCCGAGCGCTGGACGCCGCTGGTACGCCCGCCGCGGCTCGGCGGCAACCGCAGGATCGGCGTCTTCGCCAGCCGCAGCACCCACCGCCCCAACCGCCTGGGGCTGTCGCTGGTGGAACTGGTGGGGATCGAGACGCGCCGCGGCGTGCGTCTGATCCTGGCGGGCAGCGACCTGGTGGACGGTACCCCGGTGCTGGACATCAAGCCCTACCTGCCCTGGGCCGAGGCGAAACCCGAGGCCCGCGCCGGCTTCGCCCCCGAGCCACCGCCCCGCCTGCCGGTGAGCTTCGCCCCGGAGGCGGAGAGCGTCCTGGCGGCGCGCACCGATGCCGACTCGCTACGCGCGCTGATCCGCCAGGTGCTGGGACAGGATCCGCGCCCCGCCTATCGCAACGGCGCCGAGGCGCGGATCTACGGCGTCAGGCTGCGCGACGTGGACGTGCGCTTCTGCGCCGTGGCCGAAGAAAGTGGCGTCGTGCAGCTGCGAGTGCTCATGGTGGCCCCCTGCGTATAAGGCCCCAGGGCGTCGTCATTTTCTACCACTCGCGCTCGCTTCATGATGCACGGGCAGAATAGTCATCGATCGCCTTCTGGTACTGACTGGGCGAGGCCCCGATATGGCGGCGGAAGAAGCGCGTGAAGTGGCCCTGCTCTGAGAACCCCAGGGATTCCGACAAGTTGCCCAGGGTGCCATAGCGATTGTCTGAAAGGCGGCGGAACGCCATCTGCATCTTCCCGATGTTCGCATACATCTGCGGGGTCATCCCGGTGTTCTTCTTGAACAGTGAGAAGAAGTGCGCCCTCGACAGGCCGCACTGCTGGGCGATGGCCGCCATGTCCACCTCCCCCTGAGGATGCTCCAGGATGAGTTGACTCGCACGGCGAACACGCGCGTCGTAGAAATCACTGGCCACTCCCACCCGCAGCCTGGACAGATGGTGCAGGTCGGAATGCTTCTCGGTAATCTCGATCAACAGGTCGAACAATAACGCCTCGAGCTTGTCTTGGGGCACCAGTCCGAAGGAGAGCAGGGCCGCGATCAATTGATCGACGAGGTGCCGAAGGCGAGGAGTGAGCTCGATGCAAGGGTTGGAGAAGAAGTCAGGCCGGCCGCTAAGTGCCAGACTGTTCTGCAATGCCGCAAGCCAACTCGGCTCGATATAGAGCGCCAGGATCAGGGTATCGGCGGCACCATGCTGATGGTCGTAGAAGTGCGGCTCCCAGGCGTTGATGAGCACCGCCGTCCGATCGGTCAGCGGCAACCGACGATCGCGGACCGAGAAGTAGGTATCCTCCCCGGAGACCTTGAGCAGCACATGGCATTCGGAATGGGCGTGGGGCACCAGCGACTCGTCCATGTCCAGCAGGGCAACGCGACCAAACCCGCCATGCAAGATGCGGTGGGCACTCGACATGACGTCCTCGTCAGTGGAATTGTAAGGGTATGCTGGTGCAGAGCGTACCACCTCTCATACGCGCACCGGGCTACAGCCAGACCAAAGTCGCATGGCGAGTCACTCAGCGACCACTACACCCTGCCCAGACCAGATCCGCTGGCCGGTCCACATCCCGCACGACGCCAGGGTCCTGCACCTCGATCTCGATACAGGCATCCCGGTACTGCCGCACCACACTGCGAGCTCCCTCGTCGCCGGTCAACTGCTCGAGCGATCCCCAGAAACGTCGCCCGAACAACACCGGGTGCCCTCCCTTCCCCCGATAGAGGGGGCGCACAATCGTCCTATCACTAGCCCTTGAGCACAGCAAAGAGAAGAGATGTTCACTCAACCAGGGCATATCACCCAGCATCACCGCCACTGAATGGGCCTGACTATCAGCACTCAGCGCACGGATACCAGCGGCGAGGCTTTCCCCCATACCTTGATCTGCCCGCTTGGCAGCAAGGGTTGTGATACTCGTGGCAATGCCAAGATGGGCGGGATCGTCTTCATTTCTCAGCACCACTCGAATATCGGCAAAATGCGGACGGAGGGTGGCTAACGTAGCAGCCAGCAGCGTCCCACGGCCAGGCAGACCGGCCAGTCGCTTGTCATTGCCGAATCGACGGCCTCGTCCTGCCGCCAGTACCAAGGCGATGACGTCGTTAGAGGGCATCTCGCGCTCTTCCGTGGTAAACCCGCACGATATCGGCCACCACGGCCAGGGCGATCTCGGCCGGGGTCTTGCTGCCGATATCGAGGCCGATCGGCATATGGATGCGCTCGATCTCGGCCTGGGACAGCCCTCCGGAACGCAATAACCGTGTGGCGCGGGCATCCGAGGTCCGCCGCGAGCCCATCACGCCGATATAGAACGCTTCGGTATGTACCGCCTCGATCATCGCCAGATCGTCGATGCGCGGGTCATGGGTCAAGGCCACCACGGCCGTCGCAGCATGGCATCCCCCCGCCGCGATGTAGGCCGAAGGCAATTGCGGTACAACCGTCACGCCCTCGACGTGGAACCCCTGGCGGGCCTCCGGGCGGGGGTCGCAGACGATGACCTCCTGACCCAACGTCTTGGCGAAGCGAGCACAGGCCTCGGCCACCGGCGAGAGACCGGCCAGCAGCAGGCGCAGCACGGGCCCGATACGGATGTCGACGGACGCGAACCGGCGCACCACGCATGGCCCCTCGGCAACGTCATCATCGCGAGCCTGAAAGGCGCCGGCCTCGATATCGACACGCCGCACCAGTCGGCGCTGCCCCTGCAGGGCCTGGTACAGCGCCTCGAGGTGCGCCAGCCAGGTGGCGTCGGGGCCACGGTGCTCGATCAGTACCTCGAGCACGCCGCCACAGGGCAGGGCGAGGCGTCGGCTCTCCTCGCGACTTTCGCCGTAGCGACGCAGGGTCACCATCCGGTCGAAGTCGCCGGCGATGAGTTCCTCGAGGAAGGCCTCCTCGACACAGCCGCCGGATAGCGAGCCGACATGGTGACCATCGCGCCGAGCGACGAGCATGGCGCCCGGCGCCCGGGGCGACGAGCCGTAGGTCGCCAGCACGGTGCACAGCCAGATGGGGTGGCCGTCGCGGACCCAGGCGAGTGCCTGGGTGATCACCTGATGATCGAGGTCGTGCATCACTCTCCCCTCCTGCTCCGCCGCGCTCAGCCTTCGACCTGAGTCTTCTCTGCCTCGGGATCGAGCGTCTTCTCGCCCAGCAGCAAGGAGACCGCAATACCGCAGACCAGCGCCCAGAAGGGGGCACTGATCCCCAACAGGCTGATGTTGCTCATCGCCACCACCAGCGCCACGAAGGCACCGATCTGATGGCCGCGATGCCGGGAGAAGGCATGCTGGAAGGCGGCCAGCAGCACCCCGATCATCGCCAGGCCGGCCACGCTGCCGATCAGGGCGCTGGGCAACGCCAGGATGAAGGGCACCGCCGCACCGGCGAACAGGCCGAAGGCGCAGAACAGCACGCCGTTCACCAGGGTGGCACCATAGCGGGTGCTCTTGTCGTCACCGGCCTGCTCCGAGGAGCAGATGGCGGTCATCGGCCCGGCGATATTGGCGTTATGGCCGCCGAGGAGACCGGCGAGCATGCCACCGATGCCGCTGATGATGGTCATGGCATTGACCGGGGGACGGTACTCCTCGGCCAGCAGCACCCCGGTGGCCTGGGCGTTCTCGGCCCCGATCACCAGTGCCGCGAGCGGCACGGAGATGGCCAGGAAGGCCCCCAGGGTGAAGCTCGGTGCGGTGAACTGCGGCGCGACGAAGGCGATATCCACGTCGGCGGGCTGGACGGCGCCCATCGCCAGAGCGACGCCGAGGCCGACCACCGCCGCCACCAGCACCGGTGGCACCGCCTTGATGAAGCGCGAGCTGAGGAAGAAGGCCACCACCGCCGTGCCGGCGATCCAGGGGGCGGCGCCCACCGAATCGACCGCGCCGATACCGAAGCGGATCAAGGCGCCGCCGATCATCGCCATGACGATGGGCATCGGCAGCCAGCGCATGATGCGCCCGACCACCCCGCTGACCCCCAGCGCCAGCACGATCGCCCCGCTCATGATGAAGGCGCCGACCGCCTCGTTGAAGGGAATCGTCGCCAGGGCGGTGATCATGATCGCCGCCCCGGGAATCGAGTAGGCGCCGGTGATCGGCTGACGATAGCGCGAGGCCATGATCAGGCTGATCAGGCCACCCAGGAAGTAGATGGCGAACAGCCAGGCCACGGTCTGGCCATTGCTCAGGTTGCCGGCCTCGGCGGCACTGATCACGATCAGCGCCGGCCCCGAGCAACCGAACAGCGCCGCGACGATGCCGGCACTGATCGACTTGGCCGTGAAGACCCGGGGCAGGTCCTTGAGCAGCGAACGCTTGGCGTCCACGTCTGCGCTCGGTGTGGGGCTCGCCCCCTTGTGGTCGTGTGCTTGCATGGGGTTCTCCTGGCTTTGTTGTTGTGTGGTGGAATACCGATCATTCACCGGTGAAGATGGCCCGGCGCTTGCCATGGAAGGCCTCGACACCCTCGCGGAAGTCGCGGGAGGAGCGCAGCCGGCTGTAGCAGTGGCCTTCCATCTCGATCGCCACCGACAGCGTCGCATCCTCGTTGTCGTTGATCAGGCGCTTGGCGGTGCGCTGGGCGAGCGGCGAGAAATTGCGCAGTTCCTCCACCAGGGCGTCGGTGGCACTTTCCAGCTCGGCGTCGGGCACGCACTCGGTCACGAAGCCCCAGTCCAGGGCCTGCTCGCCGGACACCCGCTTGGCGCGCATTACCATGTGCTTGGTCCGGGTGATGCCGATCGTTTTCTGCAGGCGGGCAGAGCCTCCGGAACCTGGAATCTGCCCCAGTTTCTGCTCCGGCAGGGCATAGAGGGTCGTCTCGGAGGCGATGCGGAAATCGCAGGCCAGCGACAGCTCGAGGCCGACGCCGAAGGTGTAGCCACGGTTGGCGGCGATCACCGGCTTCGAGCAGCGCGCCGGGGCGGCCACGTTGTCGGCGAGTTTCGAGACATGTTCGGGAGAGGCCTCGAGGAACCCCTTGATGTCGCCACCACTGGAGAAATGTTCGCCCTCGGCGCGCAGCACGATCACGCGCACATCCTCATGGGCATCCAGTGCCTCGAACACGCGGCGCAACTCATCGCGCTGGGGCATCGAGATCACGTTGAGCGGTGGACGGCCGAGGATGATGTCGGCGCGCTCGGCCTCGACGTCGACCTGGACCCTGAAGCCGTCGAAGTCGCTGGCCAGAAAGGTGTTCACGTCATTGGGAGTCATGTCTTGGTTCCTTGTCAGTTATCAGTTGATCAGTGCGGTTATGGAGTGGGGGCATCATGATCACGCAGCACGCGGCGCAGGATCTTGCCCACGGGGGACTTGGGAATCTCGTCGACGAAGACGTAGCGCCGCGGGCGCTTGAAGCGGGCCAGGCCGGAATCCACGCAATGCCGGTCGAGTTCGCTTTCGTCGATGGTCTGTCGGGCCTTGACGAAGGCGGTGACCACTTCCCCCCACTGCTCGTCGGCCAACCCCACCACCACCACCTCTTCCACCTGGGGGTGCACCGAGAGCACATTCTCGATCTCCACCGGGCTGACGTTCTCGCCGCCGGTGATGATCAGGTCGTCGACCCGGCCGGTGACGAACAGGTCGCCGTCGGCGTCGAAGTAGCCGGTGTCGCTGGTGAAGTACCAGCCTTCCTTGAGCGCCTTGTGATCGGCATCGGGGCGATGCCAATACCCCTGGAAGGCCTCGTCGCCGGCCATGTCGGCGATGATCTCGCCCTCTTCTCCCACGCCCAGGATCTCGTCCGGCGACTCGGCGCCCACCCTGACCACCCGGATGCGCTGGTTGAGCGCAGGCCGACCCGATGAGCCCGGCTTGTCACAGGCTCGCTGATCGATGGTGAAGGTATAGATCTCGGAACTGCCGTAGTGGTTGACGAACAGGCTGGGCTGGAAGGCCCCCTGAACCCGGGCCATCAGCCCCGCACTCATCGGCGCGCCGGCGAAGCCCAGCTTGTCGACGCTGGCCACCCGTGACGGTGAGAACTCGGGGTGCTCGATGAGCATGTGGTAGAGGGTCGGCACCAGGTAGAGGTTGGTCACGCCTTGACGCTCGATGGAATCCAGCGTCGCCGCAGGGTCGAACTTCGGCACGCAGACGAAGTGGCCGTCGATCAGTGCCATCGACAGCAGCGAGCGCACGCCCATGGTGTGATAGAGCGGCATCACGCCGAGGGTGCACTCGTCATGGCGATAGAGGTTCTGGGCCACATGAGCCAGCGCTGCGGTCCGCTCGGCGCGATGCAGGCGTGGCACGCCCTTGGGCTTGCCGCTGGTGCCCGAGGTGTAGAGCATCAGCGAGACATCCTCGGCGCCGGCACGTAGCACCAGCTCACCATCCACACCGAGCAGGGCGTCGAAGTCATGGGCACCGGTGTCCTCGACCTCTCCGGCAGTGATGCGCGGCAGCCGCTGCGCCTCGGGACAGCCGTTCACCGCTTCGGCCACCGAAGCGTCATAGGCGACTGCCTTGACCTCGGCATCCTCGATGCAGTAACTCAGATCCCGGGCCGTGGATCGCCAGTTGAGGGGAGTGACCACGATCCCGGCGAATTGGCAGGCCCAGTGCAGGGTCGCCATCTGCCAGCGATTCTGCATCACCACCAGCAGACGATCCCCCTTGGCCAGGCCCAGCGCCTCGAGGCTCCTGGCCACGCTCTGGATATCGGCGAACCACTCGGCATAGGACTTGCGTAGCTCGCCATCGGAAATGGCGATCGCCCGGGGGCGACGCTCCACCGAGGCAAGAAAACTGCGACCCAGATCAAACATCGTTGTTCTCCAGTTGACTGTCAGGCACGGCCGCCTCGCGGCGCGTCCGAGCCACTTCGAGTACCGCCTGGACCATGCCGGTATAGCCGGTGCAACGGCACAGATGACCCGACAGCATGTCGCGCACCTGGGCCTCGCTGGGGTCGGCCACACGGTCCAGGAACTCCTCGCAGGACATCAGAATGCCTGCGGTGCAGAAGCCGCACTGCAGGGCGTGATGACGCCGGAAGGCCTGTTGCAGATCGGAAAGGCCCTCCTCTCCTGCCAGCGACTCGACGGTGTCGAGCCGCCGACCCGCGGCCTGTACCGCGAGCATCAGGCAGCTGCGGCTGGCACGACCGTCGACACGCACCGTGCAGGCCCCGCACACGCCGTGCTCGCAACCCACGTGCGTGCCGGTGGCCCCCAGTTCGTGGCGCAGGAAGTCACACAGCTGGGTACGGGGCTCGGCGTAGCCGCTGCGCTCGCGGCCATTGAGGGTCAGGGTCACGCGTATGCGCTGATCAGCCTTGGCGTGCATGGGTGATCTCCTCGTCACTTGGCCCACCGGCGATCAACTGCCGGCCGAGCTCACGGATCAACTGGCGGCGATAGGCCGCCGTGGCATGGGCGTCGTCCTCGGCGCCCAAGGACCAGGCGAGGGTGTTGAGGGCCTCGCTCGGGTCATCCTGGAGGGCGAATTCGCGACTCACTGGGCGGTCGGCGACGCCGCCCACGCCGAGAGTGACTCGATCGTTGTCGATCACCGCCGCCAGCGCGACAATGGCGAAGTCGCCATGGCGCATGGCCACTTCATGGAAGCGGTACTCCGCGCCCGGCCTCGCCAGGGGGAAGCGCACCTCGGTGATCAGCTCGTCGGGGTGGCGGTCGGTGGTCAGTACCCCCTGGAAGAAGTCTTTCGCCAGGACCCGGCGCGACTTGCCGCGTCGGTTCTCGAGCACCACCTCCCCACCCAGGGTGGCCAGACACAGCGGCAGCTCGGCGCTGGGATCGGCGTGGGCGATCGAGCCGCATACCGTGCCGCGGTTACGGGTCTGCCAATGGCCGATCCAGGGCATCGCCTGCGCCAGCAACGGGACCGCTTCGGCGAGACCGGGGTACTCGAGCAGTTCGGCCTGGGTCACCCCGGCACCCACCGCCAGATGGTCTTCGCGACACTCGACATAGTGCAGGTCCTCGATACCCGCGATATCGATCAGCCACTTGGGCTGGGCCAGGCGCATGTTGAGCACCGCCATCAGCGACTGCCCCCCGGCGATCAGCCGAGCATCATCGCCGGCCTCATGCAGTCGTTCGCAGGCCTCGCGGCGGCTCGACGGGCGCAGATAATCGAAAGCAGCGGGTTTCATGAGCGACCTCCCCGGCCGGTGAACAGGGTCTTGAGGCGCTGCCACAGCGACAGCCGTGGTGCGGCGCCGCCCATGCGCTGGGCCAGGCGCGCGAAGATCTGGCCGATGATCATCCTCGAGGCGCTTTGCAGCATGCGCCCGCCCACCGAGGCGACCTTGCCGCCCACGGCGGCGTCGTAGTCGTAGTCGAGTCGCGTCTGGCCGCCCTCGATCTCGGTCAGCCGAATCCGCGCACTGCCCTCCGCCGAGCCCATGGCGCTGGTGCCGGCCCCGGAGAGCCGCAGACCGTGCGGAGGGTCGAGGTCGGAGAGCGCCACCCGCGCATCGAAGCGCGCTCGGATCATCCCCACGCCGACGGTGACATCGGCGCGGTAGGCGTTCTCGCCGGTGAGTTCCAGGGCATGGCAGCCAGGAATGATCGCCTGCAGGGTCTCGGGATCGAGCAGGGTGTCGAAGACCGCCTGAGGGCTGCCCGGCAGCGTCACCGAGTCGCTGGCGGTGAGCCGCGAGCCGCCACCGGCTGCGGGAGCCGTCTGATCCTCGCCCACTCCCTGGGGCCGCGGAGGCTCCTCGATGCCGATCAGGGTGCGCACCTTGGACGGCGTCAGCGGCAGCTCGATGTCCGCGATGCCCAGCGCGTCGGCTACGGCATTGGCGATGCACACCGGGGTGCTCATGTTGTTACCCTCACCGACCCCCTTGGCACCCAGCGGGGTGAACGGCGACGGCGTCTCCCTGTGCAGGATCAGTGGTTCAGGCGCCTCGACGCTGGTCGGGACCAGGTAGTCGGCGAAGGTGCCGGACTGGAAGCTGCCATCGTCGCCGTAGGCAAACTCCTCCATCAGCGCCGCCCCAAGCCCCTGAGCGAAGGCCCCGCGCACCTGGCCATCGACCAGGTCCGGATTGAGCAGGCGACCGGCGTCATGCAGGGTGACATAGCGGTCGAGTCTCACCTTGCCGGTGATGCGGTCGACCTCCACGCCGCAGTAATCGAAGATGAAGCCGTAGCAGAGCGAGCTGTTGATACGATCGTCGTCGTCCGGTGCCTCGAGCTGGGGCGGCGACCAGAAAGCCGTCTCGCGCAACCCGCCAGGCTCCCCGTCGGGCAGAGTGCCCGGCGCCCAGTGCGTGGCGCCGGCCAGGCGGCCAAAGGGCATCGTGAGCTCGCTACCGTCCACCCTCACCTGCCCCTCGGCGAAGCGGATGCGGGCGGCCTCCACCTGCCACTGGGCGGCGGCGATGCCGGTCAGGCGATCGCGCACCTTCTCTGCCGCCAGGTAGACCGCCCCGGCCACGGCGCCGGAGAAACGGCTGGAGTAGTTGCCCGAGGCGATCGACCAGGCGTCCTTGCCGGTATCGAGCTCGACATTGACGCTGATCGACGCCAGCGGCACCCCGAGCACCTCGGCGATCACCTGGGCGACCACCGTGCGATGCCCCTGCCCCTGGGGTGTCGAGGAGACATGGGCGCTGACGTCACCCAGCGGACCGACGCTGATCGTGGCGGTGCTCACCGCCCCGTTCTTGGGACCGGCCTTGCGCCGCTCCTCCGGGGTCATGGCAGTGGTGATGTAGCCCATGTTGGAGATCGACGGCTCCACCGCCACGGTGTAGCCGATGCCATACAGCCGCCCCTCGCGGCGTGCCGCCGCGCGGCGCGCCAGCAGCTCGTCCAGTCCGCCGTCACGAACCCCTTGCTCTACCGAGGCGGGATAGTCGCCTGAGTCGAGCAACGCCCCGGCCGCGGCACGGTAGGGGAAGCTCCCGGACGGCACCAGGTTGCGGCGGATCACCTCGAGAGGGTCCAGCTCGAGCTCCACGGCGATGCGCTGCATCAGCCGTTCGAGGGCGAAATACACCTGGGGGCCGCCGAAGCCACGGTTGAGCCCCGTGGGCGTCTTGTTGGTCAGCGCGACACGGTTGCGCACGGCGAGATGCTCGATGGCGTAGGCGCCGGTGAGGTTGCCGTGCATGCGGTAGAAGGTGGCCGGTTCGGGGGCACGCAGGTAGGCGCCGCAGTCATCGACCTGGTCCCAGCGGAGCGCGGTGACACGGCCGTCATGGGTCACCGCGGCCTCGATCTCGGTCACCCGATTGGTGGCCGAAGAGGCCCCCTGCAAGTGCTCGAGGCGATCCTCCACCCACTTGACCGGGGCGCCGGCCTTGCGCGCGGCCAGCCCCATCATCACCACATAGGGAAACACCCCCTGCTTGATGCCGAAGCTGCCACCGGATTCCGGCGGGGTACGCAGGCGCAGGCGGTTGCCGGGGACCTTCAAGGCGCGAGTCATCACCGAGTGCAGCGCATAGGGCCCCTGGAAGTTGGAAAGCACGTCGTAGCTGTCGCTGGAGGCGTCGTAGTCGGCGATGACCACATAGCACTCCATCGGCGTACAGGAGCTGCGCGGCACGCGTACCTTGAGTGCGACGCGACGCTCGGCCTCGGCGAAGGCCTGCTCGGGGTCGCCATAGCGAAAGTGGCGCTCGCTGACCACGTTGCTACCGACTGCCTCATGAAGCAGCGGGGAGTCGGCTGCGATGGCCGCCTCGGTATCCACGGCGACGGGCAGCGTCTCGTAGTCGACGCGGATGGCGTCGAGGGCGTCCTCGGCGAGGTAGCGGCTCTCGGCCATCACCACGGCGAGCGGTTCGCCGACATAGCGGACCTTGTCGACCGCCAGGCACCAGTGCTCCATGGGCTGGCGCACACCGACCGGGAAGGGCTGCGCCCAGCGCCGGACGTCCTCGCCGGTGAGGACGGCATGCACGCCGGCCATGGCAAGCGCCGGCGAGGCGTCCAGGCCGACCAGCCGGGCATGGGCATGGGACGAGCGCAGCACGGCGGCATGCAGGGTGCCCGGCGGGATCGCGAGATCGTCTGCATAGCGGCCACGACCCCGCAGCAGGGCGTCGTCCTCGCTGCGCGGCTGCCGTCGGCCGATCATCCCCCCCTGCCCTGGCTGCCGGACTGGCTCTAACCTGTTCATTTACTCCTCCACGATGGCCATGGGAAATGGCGTGCCATCTGGGAAGGAGTCTAAGGAGGCAGGAGGAGGCCGACCTTGTCCCAGGGGATGGAGTTTGGCCCGGGGATCGGATTATTTACCCGAGAGTCCGATTTGCGACCAAAGGATAAGAGGCTGAAGCCGGCCGCGCAGACGCCGTTAGAACGCAGGAAGGCGGCCCTCGGGCCGCCTTCCTGTTACCGCTTCGCGAACTCGCGAATTTAATCGAAGCCGATGCCGATGCGCCGGCCGACTTCCTCGTAGGCCTCGATGACGCCGCCCAGGCCCTGGCGGAAGCGGTCCTTGTCGAGCTTCTCGCGGGTCTCGGCGTCCCACAGCCGGCAACCGTCCGGGGAGAACTCGTCGCCCAGCACGATCTCGCCCTTGAACAGGCCGAACTCCAGCTTGTAGTCGACCAGCAGCAGGCCACCCTCGGCGAACAGCCGCTTGAGGACCTCGTTGACCCTGAAGGTCAGCGTCTTCATCTCGGCGAGCTGCTCGGGGGTGGCCCAGCCGAAGGTCTCGGCCAGGGACTCGTTGATCATCGGGTCGTGCTGGGCGTCGTTCTTGAGGAACAGCTCGAAGGTGGGCGGCGTGAGCGACTGACCCTCGGTGACGCCCAGGCGCTTGACCAGGCTCCCGGCGGCGACGTTGCGCACCACGCACTCCACCGGGATCATCTCGAGCCGCTTGACCAGGCTCTCGGTGTCGGAGAGGCGCTTCTCGAAGTGGGTGGGAATGCCCGCCTCGGCCAGCTTCTCCATGATGAAGGCGTTGAAGCGGTTGTTGACCATGCCCTTGCGCGCCAGCGACTCCATGCGCTCGCCATCGAAGGCACTGGTGTCGTCGCGGAAGTGCAGGACCAGGTAATCCGGATCGTCGGTGGCGAAGACCGACTTGGCCTTGCCGGCGTAGAGTTCTTGACGCTTTTCCATGGGAGCCTCCAGGGGCTGCGATCAGGTGAAAGTATGCAGGCTCAACCGATGGCCTGCCACGCCAGGCCAGCATCCTGACAGGCCACCATCAGCCGCGATTCGTCGCCGTCGAGCAGCGGCACCAGGGCCGCCAGGGCCAGCTCGGGACGGTTGTTGTGTTCGGAGAGGTGCGAGCAGACGATGCGCTGCAACCGATCGAGGCCGAGCCGCGCCAGCAGGGTCGCCGCCTGGGCATTGGCCAGGTGGCCCCAGTCGCCGCCCACCCGGCGCTTGAGGCGCGGCGGGTAAGGCCCCTCGGCGAGCATCCGCACATCGTGGTTGCACTCCAGCACCAGGGCGTCGCAGCCGGCGAAGGCCTCGGCCACATGGTCGGTGGGGTGGCCGAGGTCGGTGAGCACGCCGAGGTGGCGCTCGCCGCCGCCCTGGAAACGGAACTGCACCGGCTCGCGGGCGTCGTGGGGCACGGTCACCGGGTCGACGGCGAGCCCCCTCACGGCGAAGCGCGCCTGGGGGGTGATCCAGTGGCGCTCGGGCAGCTCGCCCAGCCGACCGCTGGCCCAAGTGCCGGGGGTCAGGTAGACCGGCACGCCGTGGCGGCGCGCCAGGGGCCCCACGCCACGGATATGATCGCCGTGCTCGTGGGAAACCAGCACGGCGTCGAGCTGGCGGGGATGCAACCCGAGCCGGGCCAGGCGGCGCTCGGCGTCGCGCAGGGCGAAGCCGCAATCCACCAGCAGGTGGGTCTCGCCGTCGCTGACCAGGGTGGCATTGCCCTTGCTGCCGCTGCCCAGGGAGGCGAACTGCAGCCGCCCCGGGCGAGGCGCCGCGGCGTCAGGCGGCACCGCCATCAGCGCAGCAGGCTCGCCACCCGCTCCAGCAGCTCGCGCTGGTCCTCGGGGCTGAAGCCGCGATCGCTGGCGTTCACCGCCCGCAGCAGGGTCTGCTCGGGGCCGGTGGACTCCAGCACCAGGCGGATCTGCTGGTGCATCTGGCGCACGTCGGCGCTGAACACGACCTGCAGCGGATTGCGATTGCGCTCGCTCTCGGTCATGTAGCTGATCAGGAACTCATGGCCTTGGGGGTCGCTCTCCAGCAGCTCGCGTTGATCCTCGACGGTAAAGTCCCGCTCCAGCTGGTGGTCCAGCTCGGCCCAGGTGCGGTCGATGTCCAGGGGCACCTCGACGACCCACTCCTCGCCCTGCTGGGTCAGGCTCAGGCGCTCCTCGCCGGCCAGACGCTGGGCCTGCAGGGAGGAGGCGCTGGAAGCCGAGGCACTGCGTGCGCCGAAGTACTCCTCCAGGGCGTCCAGGCAGGCGCCCACGGGCACGCCCCCCTGGTCGCAGCGCACCTCGCTGTCGCCGGCGCGCAGTCCCTGGCTGATGCTGAGTCGGGCCCGCTGCGTCTCGATCACCCCGCGGGAGGAGTCGCTGGCCACCACGCCCAGGCCGCGGGTGCGGGCGAAGGCCTCCAACTGGGGCCAGACGCTGTCCGGCGCGGCCGCGACCACCAGCCAGGCGTCCTCGTCGACGGCGCGACGCTCGACATAGTCGCGCTCGACGCGGCCGGCGGCCAGCGGCTGAGGCGCCGGCGCCTCGAAGCCGTCGTCCGCGGCCTGGAAGTCGTCGGCCACCTCGGGCACCGGCATGGCATCCTCGTAGCGCTGCGGGTTCCGCGTCTCGGGCAGCACCAGCGGGGGCGCCGTGCGGGCCTCGGCGTAGTCGATGTTGCGATCGTGGTAGTAGCCGTCGTCGCGGGCACAGCCCGCCAGGGCGACAGCCGCCACCAGCGGAAGCCATTTCAGCGCAGAGTTCATGCGTCCACCTTGCATCCAGTTCTCCAGGTTCCGGCGCGGCGCCGATCAGTCGTCGATCAGTCCGGCCAGCTGCAGGGCCTCGCTGATGGTGGAGTGGTACTTCTCCGAGAGCCAGGTGAGCGGCAGGCGAATGCCCGGCTCGATCAGGCCCATGCGGTGGAGTGCCCACTTGACGGGAATCGGGTTGGCCTCGATGCCGAGGTTGGTGTGCAGCGGCATCAGGCGGGTGTTGATCTGGTGGGCGCGGTCGGCGTCGCCCGCCACGGCGGCGGCACACAGGTCGTGCATGGCCCGGGGCGCCACGTTGGCGGTCACCGAGATATCGCCGTGGCCGCCCATCAGCATGAAATCGCAGGCGGTGCCGTCGTCGCCGGAGTAGAGCATGAAACCGCTGCCCGCGAGCCGCGCGACCAGGTCCTCGGCGCGTTCCAGGTTACCGGTGGCGTCCTTGAGGCCGACGATGTTGTCCACCTCGGCCAACCGCAGCACCGTCTCGTTGTAGAGGTCGGAGCAGGTGCGCCCCGGCACGTTGTAGAGGATCACCGGCAGCTTGCTGCCCTCGGCCACCGCCTTGAAGTGGCGGTAGAGCCCCTCCTGGGTGGGCTTGTTGTAGTAGGGGCAGACCGACAGGCAGTAGTCGGCCCCCACCTCGCTGGCGTAGCGCGCCAGCTCCACCGCCTCGGAGGTGGCGTTGGCGCCGGTACCGGCGATCACCGGGATGCGGCCGTCGACCTCCTCCACCACCGCCCGGATCACGTCGAAGTGCTCGGCGAAGGACATGGTGGTGGGCTCGCCCGTGGTGCCGGCGGCCACGATGCCGTCGGTGCCATTGTCGAGGTGGAAGTTCACCAGGCGACGCAGCGCCTCCCAATCGATGTCGCCATTGACCTTCATCGGCGTCGCCAGGGCGACGATGCTTCCAGTGATCATCCTCTCTATCCTCTCGGTTCGACTGCTGCGCCTCGCCCCGGCGCGCCGGAACGAACGGTGGCAGGACGCTGGCCCGCAAAGGCCAAATGGTACTCAGGCGGCCAGGACCTGTACAGCAGCGGTGCCACTTTCCCCCTCTCCTCCCTTTGACAGCCAGGCGGCGGTTGCGTGTAATCGACCGCCCGGCCATACCCCACTCAAGGAGGACCCATGAGCATCAGCGTCGGCCAACCCGTCCCCGACTTCACGGCCACCGCCACCGGCGACAACTCCGTGACCCTTTCCGCGTTGAAGGGCAAGCAGGTGGTCATCTACTTCTATCCCAAGGCCAGCACCCCGGGCTGTACCACCGAGGGCGGCGACTTCCGCGATCGCAAGGCGGCCTTCGATGCCGCCAACACCGTGATCCTCGGCGTTTCCCGGGACGGCATCCGCGCCCAGGAGAACTTCAAGGCCAAGCAGGACTTCAACTTCGACCTCGTCTCCGACAAGGACGAGGCGGTGTGCCGCCTGTTCGACGTCATCAAGCTCAAGAAACTGTACGGCAAGGAGCATCTCGGCATCGAGCGCAGCACCTTCCTGATCGACGCCGAGGGCAGGCCGGCCCGCGAATGGCGCGGCGTCAAGGTCAAGGGCCACGTGGACGAGGTCCTCGAGGCCGCCCAGGCCCTGCATGCCGACTGAGATCATCGACCGGGCCGCCGCGGCGGCCCTCACTCCTCGGCCACCGCCTCGCCGGCCTCGTCCAGGCGATGGCGCCTGATGCCCCGCGGCCAGGCATAGACCAGCGCCTTGAGCAGGGTCGCCAGGGGAATGGCGAAGAACACCCCCCAGAAGCCCCAGATCCCGCCGAAGAAGAGGATCGCCAGGATGATCGACACCGGGTGGATATTGACCGCCTCGGAGAACAGGATCGGCGACAGGACGTTACCGTCCAGGGCCTGCAGCACGCCGTAGGCGACCAGCACGTAGAGGAACTCGTCGGTCATGCCGAAGTGGAAGCCGGCCACCGCCGCCACCGGCAGGGTGGTCACCGCCGCGCCGATGTAGGGCACCAGCACCGACAGCCCGACCACCACCGACAGCAGCGCCGAGTAGGGCAGGCCGAAGTAGGCGAAGGTGAAGAAGGCCACGGTGCCGACGATGATGATCTCGAGGGACTTCCCGCGCACGTAGTTGGCGATCTGGTCGTCCATCTCCTGCCAGATCCGGGTCATCAGGGTGCGCTTCTGGGGCAGCAGCGAGAGGGTGAAGTCGACCAGCCTGTCGCGATCCTTGAGCATGAAGAATACCAGGATCGGCACCAGGATCAGGTAGACGATCAGCGTCAGCACGTTGCCCAGCGAGGCCAGCGAGAGGGTCAGGGCCCGCTGGCCCATCTGGGTCATCTCGCGGCCGGCCACGTCGATCCAGTTCTGTATCTGGTCGGGGGTGACCAGTTGCGGATAGCGCTCCTGCAGCACGTCGAGCAGCTGCTGGCCGCTGGCGAACATGCGCGGGGCCTCCTGGACCAGCCCCACCAACTGGTTCCAGATCATCGGCATCAGGATGAAGGCCAGCGCCAGCATGATGCCGACGAAGCCCAGGGTCACCAGGATCACCGCCAGCAGATGCGGCACCCGATGGCGCTCGAGCCAGCCCACCGGCCCCTGCAGCAGGAAGGCGATCACCAGGGCGAAGAGGAAGGGGGCCAGCATCCGCCCGAAGAAGATCACCACGGCGAAGCCCAGCACCAGCACCACCAGCAGGATCACCGCTTCCTCATCGGAGAGGTAGCGATCGACCCAGCGCCTCAGTACCGCGCGCAGTGTCATGAGGTGAGCTCTCCACCCTTGCGGATCCAGTAATGGTAGACGTCGCCGCGCTCTTCCCTGGCCGGCATCTCGTGGACGCTCTGCTCGATGAAGGTGGCGAAGTCCTGCCAGGAGCCGGCGTCGGTGGCCAGCACCTCGAGCAGCTGGCCGGCCTCCAGCCGCGCCAGCGCCTGTTTCGCCTTGAGCAGCGGCAGCGGGCAGGGCAGGCCGCGGGCGTCGAGCACGTCGTCGGGTTGCAGAGCCATGATGTCTCCCGGAAGAATGCAGAGGGGCATCGCCGGCGACAGCCGCCTGGCGATGGAAGCCCCTTGGGATTTAAAGGCACTTTGCGGGGCGAATCAATGTCACAGCAAGGCCATCGCCCCGCACCAAGGAGAACTCGAGCATGCCGCGTCGCATCACCTCCCGACTGGCCGCCGGCGCCCTGAGCCTCGCCCTGGTCCTGCCCGCCGCCGGCCAGTGGACCGAACCCGGTTGGGAGAGCGATGCCGGACTGCCCAGCCTGTCCAGCCATGACAGCCGTGCCGCCGCCGGCGAGGAGTTCCGCCTGGGGCGTGCCTGGCTGCGCCAGTTCCGCGCTCGCGCGCCCCAGTGGCAGGACCCCATCGCCCAGGCCTACGTGGAATCGCTGCTCGCCCGCCTGCAGCCGCACAGCGGCCTCGGCGGCCGTGACCTCATCGTGACCCTGGTCGACAGCCAGCGGCTCAATGCCTTCGCGGTACCCGGCGGGGTGGTGGGCATCAACGCCGGGCTGTTCGCCTTCGCCGGTGAGGAGGCCGGACTGGTCTCGGTGCTGGCCCACGAGCTGGGCCACCTCGCCCAGCGTCACTACGCCCGCGGCCAGGCCCGGGCCGAGCAGACCCAGTTGCCCACCATGGCGGCCATGCTGGCCGGCATGCTGATCGCCGCCGCCGGCGGTGGCGACGCCGGCATCGGGGTGGCGATGGGCTCCCAGGCCGCCTTCATCCAGGATCAGTTGGCCTACTCGCGACGCTACGAGCAGGAGGCCGACCGCCTGGGCCTGAGGGCGATGGCCCAGGCCGGCTACGACCCCGACGCCATGGTGCGGATGTTCCGCGCCATGCAGCGCATGGCCAGCCTGCAGGGCGGCAGCCCGCCGGAGTTCCTGCTCACCCACCCGCTCACCGAATCGCGCCTCAGCGACATCCAGAGCCGCGCCGGCCAGGTCACGGTGCCCTCGCCCCGCGAGGAAGACCTGCAGTACCACCTGATCCGCGCCCGGGCACTGCTCAGCATCCACGACCGCGACCCCAGCCAGGCGGTGACCCGGCTGGCCCAGGACCAGCCGCCGGCCCAGGCGCGCCGCTACCTCGACGCCCTGATCGAGGCCCGACGGGGCGAGGTCGATACGGCCCTGCAGCGCCTCGACGCCCTGGCCCGCGAATCCCCCGACCTCACCCTGCTACCCGCCTCGGCGGCCCAGGTAGCCTTCGATGCCGGTCGCTACGACGACGCCATCGCGCGCAGCCGGCGCGTGCTGCGGCTGGTGCCGGGCCACCTGCCCTCCTCCCTGGTGCTGGGCGAGGCGCTGTTGCAACGCGATCCCGACGAGGCGTGGCGGGTGTTGCGCGACCTCGCCGAACGCCGCCCCGAGGACCCGCAGGTCTTCACCCTGCTGGCCGAGGCCGCCGGACACAGCGGCCGCGAGGCCTGGGGGCACCTGGCCCGCGCCGAGCAGCTGCAGCTCAACGGCCGGATCACCGAGGCGATCCGCCAGCTCGGGGTGGCACGCCAGGTGGCCGAGCGCGAGGGCGACACCGCGGCCGCCGCCCGCATCGAGCAGCGCCGCGAGGCCTTCATCGGTTATCGGGAGACGCTGGAGAAGTTCTAGCGCCGGGCGCCCGGCGCCAGCCGCTTATTTCTGGAAGTTCAGCATCCGCTCCAGCGGCTTGAGGGCGGCCTGGCGCAGTTCGGCGTCGACGTGAATCTCGCCGGAGCCGTGGCGCAGGGCCCCGGCCAGGTTGTCCAGGGCGTTCATGGCCATCCAGGGGCAGTGGGCGCAGCTCTTGCAGGTGGCGCCGTTGCCGGCGGTGGGCGCCTCGAACAGCGTCTTGTCCGGGACCGCCTGCTGCATCTTGAAGAAGATGCCACGGTCGGTGGCCACGATCAGCTTGTCGTTGGGCAGCTCCTTGGCCGCCTTGATCAGCTGCGAGGTGGAGCCCGCCACGTCGGCCAGTTCCACCACCGGGGCCGGCGACTCCGGATGCACCAGCACCGCCGCCTCCGGGTAGAGCGCCTTGAGATCCTCGACGCCCTTGGCCTTGAACTCCTCGTGGACGATGCAGGCACCGTCCCACAGCAGCATGTCGGCGCCGGTCTGCTTCTGGATGTAGCCACCCAGGTGCTTGTCCGGGGCCCAGAGGATCTTCTCGCCGCGGGCCTGGAGGTGCTCGATCACGTCCACGGCGATGGACGAGGTCACCACCCAGTCGGCACGCGCCTTCACCGCCGCCGAGGTATTGGCATAGACCACCACGGTGCGGTCGGGGTGCTGGTCGCAGAAGGCACCGAACGCGTCGGCCGGACAGCCCAGGTCCAGCGAGCAGGTCGCCTCCAGGGTGGGCATCAGCACGCGTTTCTCCGGCGAGAGGATCTTGGCGGTCTCGCCCATGAAGCGCACGCCGGCCACCACCAGGGTATCGGCCGGATGACGGGCGCCGAAGCGAGCCATCTCCAGGGAGTCGGCCACGCAGCCCCCGGTCTCCTCGGCCAGCTGCTGGATGGCATCGTCGGTGTAGTAGTGGGCCACCAGGACGGCGTTGCGGGCCTCGAGGAGTCGCTTGATCTCCACGATGCGCGCCTCGTCCTCGGCGGGGATGCGGGTGGGGCAGTAGGTACGGGCCAGGTGCTCGCGCACCTCGGCACGGGAAGTCATGATCGTCATCGTGTCTACCACTGTGACTGGCAGGGGCTCCCCCTGCGGTTTACCAGGTACCGCCGCTCGCGCGCTCCGCACGGGGCGATACGCCAGAGGGCCGCCGCTTGCGTCTTTCGCGACGGTCGACCCGGACCCTTATTCTAGACCAGAACACTGGGGTATTGACCACCCTCGGCCAGAAAAGCGTCATGCGAATGGCATCGGGGCCGCCCGGCGGGATCGAGGGGCACTCGAGGGCGTCGGTGTGTTAGCGCACCGACGGCGACCTACCGGTCCGCCATAATCGTGCTACCGATGCTTCACGACATCGTGAAGGCCGGACAGTGACACGAGGTCGCCATGCCATCCCCCATCCAGCACACCACCCCTTCCACGACGGCATTCAAGAACTTCACGCGCCTGCCCGACCGCGAGCCAGGCGAACAGCAATACGGCCCCCCCTTCAAGCCGCAACGCTTGCCCGGAGCACCACTTGCGACACTTCCCGACGAGGGGCTCGATGAGCCTGCCAGGCACGCCGCGGAAGGTGACGATGACCTGATGAGCCAGGATATCAACGTGATCGTCCCCGAGGTGCCATCATGACATCCCGGCTGGCGCGGCCTTCCCAGGGTGCACCAGCCGATTTCATGGTACCTACGCTTCGATGATGACCTGGCGGTAGATGCGTCGATCGGCGGCATAGCAGCCACAAGAGGCCTCGATCAGACCCGCCCGGTCCAGCACCGTGATGGCCCCACGGTGATAGCGGATCAATCGGCGCGTCTGAAGCACCGTGGCGGCCAGGGTGATGCCGGCACGACGCACCCCCAGCATCATGGCCAGGAACTCGTGGGTGAGATGCAGCTGATCCGAGTGCGCACGATCCTGTGTCATCAACAACCAGCGAGCCAGGCGGCCCTCGACCTGATGAAAGTGGGTACATGCTGCCACCCGGGACAGCTGGTCCATCAGCACATAGAAATAGCGCTTCAACAGCGCCTGAAGCGCGGGGCTCCGCGCCAGGTGACGGCCAAAGACAGCCGCCGGTATGCGCAGTGCCGGCCCGGCGCCCTGCACCAGGGCGTGCCAGGGCGACTCCTCGACCCCCAGGATCAAGGGCATCCCGAACATGCCTTCACTGCCGATCATAGCCACTTCCAGCCGGTCCCCGTCACTCAGGCTGGCGATCAGGGAAATGAAGCTGTTGAGGGGAAAATAGACATGCGAGATCCGCTCGCCGGGCTCGGCGAGCACCTCACCGAACGCCAGGTCGATGGCTTCGCAGTCGGCGAGGAAAGATCCCCTGACCTGACGCGGCAAGCTGTCGATAAGGTGGTTGGTCACCGGACTGAGAGTCGAAGGCTGCATGTGCACGCTCCTGGTTGAATAACCGGCAATCGGCACATGGCAAGAAATCACTAGGCTCCGACGCCGACAGCAGCCAGGGTGTGATCAAGCCATCATCGACAAGCCGCTGAGCGAACACTGGCATGTCCATCCTCGTGCCGTCGGTGCGCCAGGATACACACGCAGGACACGCCCAGCTCGAGCACCCTACCGGTCCGCGAGGGAATGGTCCCTTCACCCGGGGCGATGATAGCGCAGCAGGCGATCATACTCCTTCTTGACGACCGCATAACATTCACAGACTCGCGCTTCCAGGCCAGGCCTGTCCAGGATGCTGATATGCCCGCGATGGTAGGAAATCAGCCCGGCCCTCTGCAGCTTGCCGGCCGACTCGGTGACGCCCTCTCGACGAACGCCAAGCATATTGGCGATCAGTTCCTGGGTCATGACCAGCTCGTTGGTCGGCAAGCGGTCGAGGCTCAGCAACAGCCAGCGACACAGCTGCTGATCCAGGCTGTGATGGCGGTTGCATACCGCCGTCTGAGCCATCTGGGTGATCAGGGCCTGGGTGTAACGCAATAGCAGATGCTGAAGCGCTCCCGCGCGATCGAATTCGTCCCTCAGCAGTTGCCCCTTGAGGCGATAGGCGCTGCCAGCGCTCTGCACGACGGCACGGCTCGGCGTGGTTTCACCGCCCATGAACAGCGAGATGCCGACGATACCCTCGGCACCGACGACGGCAATTTCCGTCGAGTCGCCATCCTCCATGACGCACAGTAGCGATACGATGGAATCCGTCGGGAAATAGACATGGTGCATCACCTTTCCCGACTCGCCCAGCGACTCCCCCAGCGTCAGCTCGGCCCACTCGAGGTGGGGCGCCAAGCGCTGGTATTCATCCCTCGACAGGGCCGCCAGCAAGTGATTCTGACGAGGATCATGTTGCAGGGCCATGACTGACACTCCCGTATCGAGCAAGCCACCCCCGACCACAGGGTACGAAGAGCGGACTCATCCGGGGGTTCTCGCTGCACGCCCCCACCCACCGACACAGGCGCAGGACCGAAGCACATGCTGTGTACGCTAGCGCACGGAAGCGACGCCGTCACGCCACTACGCTCGCTGGATACCAGCCAAGCGCTCCAGGGCTCGGGTCAGGCGATGCCGTCCCACAGGCAGAACAGGAAACCGGCTCATGGTAGTCCCAATGTTTCTGATGGTCATGTCTCCGGTCTCACAGCCTCGAGCGTCGTACCGGGCCACGCCGCTCTTGTCTCACCTCTGGGCGCGCGGCCCATGGCTCATGCGCCTTCCCGGGCCGAGTGCATGAAAGACGACCCGATGCTTCAGGGCAGCGCCTGGACGCCGCTTCCTTCCGCCTCCTTAGGCAGCGAGGAGCCGGTGCGGCAAGATCACCCCCAGATCCACGCCTCGAGACGGGACGTCGCGGCCGCCCTGGATGCCGAGATGGCATGGACTCGGGTGGCCCTCGACGCCATTGGCGATGCCGTCCTGACCATCGACCTTCACGGCACGGTCACCTACATGAACCGAGTGGCTGAAACCCTGACAGGCTGGTCGGAGCCGGAGGCGATCGGCAAGCCACTTTCCCGCGTGTTCCACCGTGTCGATGGCAAGACACATCAAACGACTACCCCCCCCTGGGCAACGCGCCATCGAGGAGAACAACACGGTAGGCCTCGCCCTGGATTGCGTGCTGGTCCGCCAGGATGGCAGCAAGCTCGAGATCGAGGATTCAGCGGCGCCCATCCATGACCGGGAAGGTCGAGTCACCGGCGCCGTGATCGTGTTCCACGACGCCACTCGGTCACAGGTCATGTGGGAGAGGATGGCCTACCTGGCGCAGCATGATGCGCTCACCGGCCTGCCCAATCGTGCCCTGCTGACGGAACGGCTCTCCCGAGCCATTGGCCTGGCCCGACGACACCGACACCTGGTCGCCCTGCTCTATCTTGACCTTGATGCCTTCAAGCCCATCAATGACTCGCTCGGCCATGCCTTGGGCGACAGCCTGCTAAAGGCGGTTGCGGGCCGCCTTCAGGACTGCATGCGCGACATCGATACCGTCTGCCGTCAGGGGGGCGACGAATTCGTGATCCTGCTTGCCGAGATCAGGCAACCCGAAGATGCCACCAGGGTCGCGGAGAAACTGCTCGCCGTCCTGAGCAGGCCATACCGTATCCATGGTCATGCACTCCTCATCACGCTCAGCATCGGCATCAGCCTCTACCCGGATGATGCCGACGATGTCGATACCCTCATGCACAACGCCGACATGGCCATGTACCACACCAAGCGAAATGGCCGAAATGGGCATCAGTGCTTCACGGCCGAGATGAATACCCTGCCCATCCAACGAAGGCGGATCGACCCGAGTCTGCACCGGCCCCGCCAGCCGTCGCAATTCGTTTTCGACTTCTAGCCGAAGATCGTTCCACCAGGCCTCCTCAGGAAGTGAGGCGCCATGTACGCCAGCGCACAGATGGGAGGCCACCCATGCCATACCCTCAACATGGGTGTGGCAAGGGAACAGCCTGTACAGGGAGTTGCGCCACGCGTCGCACGGACTGCGACGCCATCATGACACGAACCATCCCGCAGCATCCTGAAACAGGAAAATGCCCCGCAGAGGAAAGCTTCATGAACAACATCGTCTATATCGTCGGCGCAGTCGTCATCGTGATGGTGATTCTCTCCGTTCTCGGTCTTCGTTGAGACAGGCGAAGAGCGAATCGAGTGGCAAGACAGCTCGGTGAAGCCGGGAAGCTGCAAGCCGAGCCCCCTCTCACTGGAGACACCCCGTGACCATCATCAAGGGATTCGTGGTCCTGCTCGTTCTGTTCGGCCACATCGCGCTGGCCAGTGCCGATGACGGCTACACCGACGCCCTGAGGACCTACGAGCGTCAGGAGTACCACCAGGCATTGCAGATGTTCGACCGGCTTGCCACCACTGGCGACGCCGAGGCCCAGTACATGCTGGGGCAAATGCACGAGGCCGGCCAAGGGACGCCCAGGACTTCGTGGAGGCACACAAGTGGTACAACCTGGCCGCGGCTCGCGGCCACCGCCATGCCGCTGCAGCGCGCGATGCAGTGGCGGCGCGGATGACCACGCAACAGATCAGCGAGGCCCAGCAGACAGCCCGCGCCTGGCAGCCAAGGGCGACACCGTCACGCATAGCGCCCGACTCCTTGCCTCCCGTCGAGAGCCTGTCCGGCCAACAGCTGGTGGCCGAAATCCAGCGTGAACTCAACCGGCTCGGCTACGAGGCCGGCCCGGTGGACGGTCTCATGGGAACTCGCAGCCGTAATGCGATTCGCGATTACCAGGGCACGGTGGGCCTGGCCCAGGACGGTCAACCGACGACGGCACTGCTGGCGCGATTACGGCAGACGGGCCAAGAGCCGGCGGCCACGGCGCCATCCGAGCCGGAGCCGACACCGGCAAGACGGGTCGTCCTGGACGATGCCTTCGGTGACGGCGATTTCCGGCGCAACCCACCCTGGACCGTGCTCAGCGGACGCTTCGACATCGATGATGGTGGATTACGCAGCATCGTCGAGAAACCGCAGGTGGTCACGCCTGCCTCACCGACGCTCCGCCCGGAGCGACCGGAGGAGATCGGCCTGGCGATGCTCCAGTTGATCCTCGAACAGGCGGGTGGGCGGGCGCCAGAGGCGGCACCGCCGGTGGCGGCGGAAGTCGAGTTCGAGGAAGCCGCCCGGATCTTCGTCCATGCACCGGTCGACAACGCCTTCAGACTGGAGTTGGAACTGGCCTCCTACCAGCGCCCGGGCAGCCTGGAAGCGGGGTTGTTCCAGGGCAACCAGCCCGGTGGCGGCTACCGCCTGGTCTACAATCCCGGCTCACGGCCGGGACTCAGCCTGGTACGGCTGACGGCCGATGGGGGCGAGGTGATCGCCAGCAGTGAGGGCACGCTCGACCTCGAGGATGGCCGCTTCCATACGCTGAGCTGGACCCGCGACGAGAGCGGGAACATGCAAGTCGGGGTGGATGGCCGGCGTGTGCTGCAGGCACAGGATCGGCGCCTGCGCCAAGGCTTCCAGGGCTTCACGCTGGTGAATCATGGCGGCGATTACAACCTCCGCCGGGTACGGCTGGAGCATTAGGGCCGAGAGGGCCCCATATCGACAAAGCGCCCTCGCTTTCTGGAAGCGAGGGCGCTTTGTTTGGCAATCTGGTGGGTCGTGTATCCACCAGAATGAACCGCCCATCCTTGCTATAGCGGTATTCTTACACCTTTACCGCCTGCCTGTGCCCCCATACATGCCCCCTCAGTCAACCGAGTGGCACGGTGCTAATCGGCGGTTAATAAAATGACCACCCAGCGCCAGCGTTTTTGTTCAAAACAGGGGTCCGGAATTGCGATTCCGACGGTATTTTGCCCCCTTCGTCGCACCAGTTCCGCATCCCGACAAGGCCAAACCGCTCTAGAATGCGGGTTTCAGAGGGGTAGGAACCGGAACCGGAGGCCTGAAAATGTCTGACAAATAGCGAAATCCCGGGACTCTGCGTCCCCGCAGGCCCGGGGGATGGCCAGGAGGACCCTATGATATTGACCACAGGGGCGCCGCCTTTCAGCCGCGCATGGCGACCACAAGACCGAAGTGAGGCTGGCTCACTTTGGTCTGCGCGCCAACGGCCGAGGCGTGAGCAATTTGCGTACCCCTTGCCGTGCACTCACTGAATCCCCCTGGGTCCGCGCTGCTGCAGGGTCTTCAGCCGCAAGGCCTCGGCCTGGTGCTGCTCCGCCTCTTTCTGCAGCGCTAGCTCCTGCTTCACCAACGAGGCGTGCGCCTCGATCAGAAGGGCCAGGGCCTTTTCGAGGTTGACCAACATCTGCCCCTCGCCTTTGCGAAGCGCTTCGTCCCTATACTCGATCAGCGCCTGCGTGAGCCTGTCATATGCCCTGACACCCTCCCCCCGGGGGGCTTCTGAAAACGCCAACGCAGCTGCCTTCACGTGAGGGCAGGACAGCCCTTTCAGGTTGGCCAGCATCGAAGTGAGGGTGTTCCATGTCTTCACCCGGTCGTCGTGAACTCTCTTCTGCATCCGTTGAGCGCCAGCCAGGCGAATCACCTGCTCAGCGTACTGCTGGGCAAGATCCAGGTCGGCGCCGCCCTGGCTACCCCCCGGGGGGTTCATTTTGTCAGGCATGTCATGCTCCTCCGCTGTTGAGGCCGAGCAGGAATTCCGCGCCCTCGGCATTGGCGCGTAGCTGGATCTTCTCGAGGATCTCCCACAGGATCATCTCCAGCGCCGGCTCCAGGCCGGTGGAGTCGATCTTGATCAGCCCCTCGCCGTTGCGCAGGGCCTCGGTGCGGGCCTTGAGGTTCTCGGTCTGTGCCTTGACGTATTCGTTCTGGGTCTTGATCGCGGCTTCGCGGCTCTCCTGCTCCTTGCGGATGGCGCTGTCGAGGCTGACCTCATTCCAGCGGCTCAGGTCATCATTGCCGAAGCGGTCATCGAACAGGCCGCCCAACACCTGCCCGGTGCTGTCGACCGTGGTGGCCAGCGACGACATCACCGCCTCGACTTTCTTCGCCTCCGCCTCGATCTCGGCCACGCGGATGTCGGCGGAGAACTCCATGGCCTTGATCGTCTCGTTGGAGGCCAGCTCCATGGCGGTCTTCTGGAACTTCTCGAGTTCCTTGGACCCCTCCTCGAACTCGCCGCTGGTCTCCTTGGCCGAGCCGCCCAGGATCTCGATGGCCCCCGCCGCGCCTTCGCCGCCGTTCTTCACGTCCAGCAGCTTACCCTCCAGCTGCTTGAACACGTCCTCGCTGATCAGGCCGTCACGGAAGCCGGCGCGCAGGCTCTCCAGGGCCTGATCGACCGCCTCGAAGTTCTGCCGGGCCCCGTAGACGCCATCCCCCAGGTTCTCCCAGGAGGTGGTGGCCTCCAGGGCGTCCTTGGCCATGTCGCGGAAGGCCTCGTCGAACGTCTGCCCGGTGCCCTCGGCCTGGCCGCCGGCCTCGCCCAGCGCCTCGCCGACATTGGCCACCTCCAGGGCGGCATCGATGGCGGCCTGGCTGAGCTGCTTGGCCGCGGCCTCGCCGTCGGTGCCCATGCCCTCGGCGGCGGTGGCCACCGCGATCGCCGCGTTGACCGCCTCCTGGCTCACCGTCTCGAGGTCGGCGGCGGCCGCATCGCCCCAGCCGAAATGATCGCTCAACCCGACGTAGGCCTCGGCGATCTTCTGCGTGGCGAACAGCGAGAACTCGGTCGCCTTGCGCTGGGCGCCCTCGGTCTTGTCCAACTCCTCCTCGAGCTCGTCGGAGAAGGTCAGCTTGAATTCATTGAACTCCTGGACCCGGTCATACAACTGCTTGATGGCGAAGGCGGCGCCCAGGCCGGCCCCCCACAGCCCCGCAGTGCTGGAGGTGCCCAACGCCCCGGTCAGCTTGCCGGCAGCGGCGGTCATCGCCGGGATGGCCCCCTTTTTGCCCGCCAGACTATTGGCGATGCTCAGGAAGGAGCTGAAGGCGGAGAGCACCGTGGTCAGCACCAGCGCGCTGCCGCCGATCTTGCCGATCATCTCGACCCAGGCCGGGTCGATCTCCATGATCCAACCGGCCAGGTCCGCCAGTTGCTCGATGAAGGGCCCGATGGCGGTGATCGCCCCGGCGGTGTACTCGCTGAGCAGCTCGAAGCCGGTGCCCAGCTTGGTGATCACCTGCGCCAGCCCCTCGGCGGTGGTCAGGTCGGCGCCGTCGAACAGCTCCGAGACGGCCCCGCGGATCGCCTCGATACCGTTGAGGAAGCCCGACCAATCGGCCATCTCCAGCGCCTCGGGCAGATTCCGGGCGACCTCCTGCAGGGTGGCCTCCACGTCCTGGAAGACGCTCTCCAACTGGGCGGTGAATTGGCTCAGCTGGCCGTCGTCGAGCGAGGCGCCGATGGCGTTGAAGATGGCGGCGATCGCCTCCTGAATCCCCGAGAACTCGTCGAGGACCGGGGCGCCGATACCGATCAGGGTGGTCTCGATCGCGTTCTTGATCTTCTGCGTTCCCTGTTCGACGGTGCCCGACATCTTGTCGAAGGCCTCGGCGGTGGCGCCGGCCTTTGCGTCCATGTCCTCCAGGTTGGTGGCGAACTGGTCGGCGACGGGCCCCACCAGCGCCAGCACCGCTCGGGTGGCCTCGGTGGAGCCGAACAGGGTACGCATCTGCTCTTCGCTGCCGCCGGTCGCCTCCGCCAGGTCACCCAGGAAGCCCTCGAGGCCCTTGGTGCGTAGCGCAGTGGTGTTGAACTCCACGCCCAGCTCGTCGGCGAGATCCTTGGCCTGCTGCGAGGGGCCCAGCACCGAGGTGAAGGCGGCGCCCAGCTGCGTTACCGCCTGGCTGGTCGAGAGGCCGGTGGTGGTCAGTGCGGAGACCGCCGAGGCCGCGGTGTCAAAGTCGACACCCAGTTGGGCCGCCAGGCTGGTGATCTGCGGCAGGCTGCTGGCCAGCTCATCCACCGTGGTCATGCCGTTCTTCATGGCCACGAAGTAGGTATCGGTGTACTGCGTTGCCTGGTCTGCCTCCGCCCCGTAGGCGTTCAGCACCCCCGAGAGGCCTTTCGACGCAGTCGACAAGTCCGTCTTGCCGCCGACGGCGAGCTGCTCGGCTGCTGCCAGCAGCCGCAGCGACTCCTCCGTGTCCGCGCCAGCCGAGATCAGAGAATAGAGCCCGCTGTTCACGGTCCCGATCGCCTGGGTCGAGGTCGAGGCATAGTCGAGGATGTCGCCGCGGAACTGCTCCAGCGCTTCGGCCGGCATATCCACCAGGGTGGTGATCTCACGGAAGCCAGCATCGAAATCACCGGCTACCTTCACCGCCACGCCGGTAACGGCCGCCCCGGCCGCCAGGAGGGCCGTCTCGAACTTGAGCACACCCACGGTAAGATCGGCCAGGGGCTGGGCGGCCTGCTGGACCGCCCCCGACAAGCTGTCGAGCTGGCGGGTCGCCGAGGTGACGCCCGTCCCCATCTGGTCGACGCCCTCGAAGATGATGGCGACGGTCTTCTCCAGGTCTGCCATGGTCAGCTCCTACAAAAAAGGCGGGTCACCGCCAACTGCGTGCCCAAGCAAGAGACACAGCCGGCGAGACCCGCCAGAGTGATGCCGCGCCCTGAAGTTCGCGGCACCGCGTGGGCTTGGTGGTGAAGGAGTCTGCAGCCATGCCGTGGAACTGCATTACGCCACCTCGCCCGAACAGTCGCGCCCGCAATACGCGACTGGCCACTACGCTCGGTTACTCGTTGACCTGCCCGCGGAAGAGCCCGCGATGGTCCAGCGGCGCCACGCCCGCATCGATGCGGACCTTGAAGCTCACCCCATCGACCGTCCAGCCCTCCTGCTGCTCGAGGTACGGCTGCTCCTGCCCATCCAGGTAGGCGACTTCGATCGTGTCGCTGCCTTGGGAGGCGGCCACGAACCACTGATCGGGGTTGGACTGATCCAGGCGGGACTCGACCACCAGTTCGCCCATGTTGGCAACCGGGTTCATGATGCCGCTGTTGGTCTCAGCGCCCGGCACGCTGGTGGAGCGCAGAACCTGCATCATGGCGCCCTCCAGCTGGGCCGGCACGATCACGAAGGCAGGCGAGATGTTCAGCGGGTTGCCCTGGGTATCCTTCTGGGTCCGCATCGCGTGGCGTGCCTCGCTCAGCATCCCCGGTGACAGTGCTCCGGTGGTGCCGATGTTGTTGCGGTTAGCGTGGAAGAGGGCCATACCCTGGAAGGTGGGGTTCGTGGTCAGGGTCGAGTAGACCAGGTCGCCGATGGTCCGCGAGGCCGCCTTGCCCAGGCGGGCCGGGAGCTCATCGAAGGCGCTCAGGTCGTCGTTGATGATTGCCTGCCGGGTGATGCTGAACAGGCCACCGTAGGTCGCCAGCGCGATCGGGGCGCCGCGGTCGTCGGTGCTGACGTACTTGTACTCGGCGCCCTCCTTCACCTCGGGCAGCGGAGCGAAACCGCCCATCCCGACCCGATGCGCGGTGTGGAAATTGGTCAGCGAGCCGCGCTTGCACCACCGCTGGAAGCTCTCGCCGCTGTACTCCCAGCCCCGGAGCATCGACTTGCTTGCCGTGTCCGCCAGCAGGTTACCGAAGTCGCTGGTCGTGTGCGTGAAGGCGGCGCCGACCACCTGAAGCTTGGTGCCCATCGTGGCCACGCTCTCGCCGCGGTCGACGAGGGCCGCACGGGCCATCTCGAAGAGCGAGTGATGCCGGTAAGGGTTCAGCGCCTCTTGCAGTTGGGCGAGCCCGAGGCGGGCCTGCAAGGCGTCACGCATACAGTCGCCGACCAGGTTGCCGTTGTCGGCGAAGGCGCCAGCATCACGCCGCGGGGCGGCGGACGGGGTGGTGTTACGGCCCAGAGCGGCCAGCGCCTCCTCGCGGACCTTCTCGAGTGACTGACTCATGATGGTGGAATCCTCTTTCAGGGCCCGGATCTCGTGGGTGTCGGGCAGGTGCTCGAACAGGGCGGCGACCTGGGCCTCTCGCCGTGCCTCCAGGGCCTCGGCCCGCTCGGTGATGTCCGTCAGGTAGGCCATCGCCGCAGCGCTCAGTCGTGGCTTGCTGTCGTCGGTGTCATCGATGCGGTGCGCGAAGCCAGCGGCCACCGCCTCCTCCGCATTGAACCAGGTCTCCTGGGCCATGATCGCCTCGATCTCGGCCGACTCCTTCCCGGTGCGCTCGCTGTAGAGCTCAACCATCTCGGCGGCGTGCTTGTCCAGGCTCTCCGCGACCTTGCGCATCTCGCCGGCATCGCCCAAGGCAGCAGTCCAGGGGTTGTGCACCATCACCAGCGAGTGCTTCGCCATGACCACCTCGTCCGCGGCCAGCATGATCAGCGTCGCCGCGCTCGCTGCCAGCCCATCCACTCGGGCGGTCACGTTGCCCTTGTGGCTGCGCAGTGCGTCATAGATCGCCAGCGCATCGGTCACTGAGCCACCCGGGCTGTTGATGTGAACGGTCACCGGCTTGCCACCGCTCAGGCCGCTGCGCACCTGCTGGGCGAGCAGGGCATCGATCACGTCGTAAACGTGCAGATCCATATCACCGCCCCCCCTTCTTGAGCTCTTCGCGTTCCTGCGCCAGCTTCCGCTCCTCTTCACGCTGCTGCTCCTCGGTCAGACAGGGATTCGGCATGGGCTTGAACTGCTGGTCGCACCACTTGCGGATGGAATGACGCGCCAGCGCGGCCAGGCTGAAAGGGGGCATTACTCCCTCGGGCAACTCGGCGTTGATCTGGCGCTGTAGCTGCTCGAGGCGACGAACGGTGCCGGCGTCGAGTCGGATGTTCAGGGGCTGGGGTTCGGCCATTGGTCTGCACTCGTGGGAAGGGGGCTTGGGACTGGCTTTATGTACATGCTGTACTTACGGACAGCATAGCCGATACTGTTGGAAGAAACAACTTCGACAAGTCTCATAAAGCCGGTATGGGGTGGTAAATTATAAGGGAGTCCAATTTTTGAACTCAGAAACTCGCCGAAACCCTCCATAAGGGTTCAAATATTGAACCCTTATTTGTGCGCAGCTGAGAGATTCCTGGTTAAGGGTTCATTTTCTGAACCCTTCGAGTTCAAAAATTGAACGCGGTAAAAATCGAGATCAGCCGGACAACTTGCGCGGTGCCGTTATGGTCGGAGTGACGTCGAGCATCTTTCCTGGGCAGTCGTCTATCGGCGCCCAAGTGAACGCATACAGGGCACAGCGCGCCCCTTCTCGACCATGCTGGTTCTGCCGCGTCTTCATGATCAAGTTGCGGTCCTGGAGCTCGCGGAGCGACTTGGCGAGCGTGGCCTTCGCCATCCCGCCCCATTCCTGCATGGTATTGTGGGTCGCCGACAAGTTGCCGTTGTTCTTGCCGTTGTACTGGAAGCCAAGCGCCAGCAGCACCGTCTTTGCTGACGGAGAGAGAGTGCGGAAGTCTTCGAGGTCCATCACTCGCTTGGGTATCGAAAAGGCACCCATTGGCCCCCAATCGACCTTGGGTTTCTTCTTCGCCATGGCGTCCTCCCGAGAGGGGCGGGGCGTTTCGCCCCACCCCCGGCGATCACTTCGACTCAACCAGGTGATAGCGCCGGATCTTGCGGCACCTCGCAGTCAGGTCAGGGTTCGGGTGGTCGTGCTTCTCGATGCGGTAGCCCTTGGCGATCAGGTCGCGCACCACCGCGCGGGCGTCGGCGATGGGCAGCTCCCATTGCAGTTCGGCGGCGCTCATAGGCCGGCGCCGGAGCGCCGATAGCACCATGCCGCACTGGGTGCTAGGATTGATCTTGCAGCACGGGGAATCTGCACTCCTATCGGCCCGGCCTCCCTCAAGGTCGGGCCGTTTCATGTCGGTCGTCATAGCTGCGCCTCCAGGATCTCCAGTCGGCGGACGAGTATCCTAGCCAGGTACGCACGAAGCTCGGCCCTCTCTCGGTCAGTGAGCACCAGCGGCCCGTAGTTGGTGGTCACCTCATCGGCACTGAACGCCTGCTTGGCCAGGGCGTAGCGGGTGCGCTCGATGGCATCCACCAGGCCGGTGGCGCCAATGTCCATCACGATGTCGGTCGGGGTCATGACTTGCCCTCCCCGTCATTGTGCTGGGTTGCGAGCTTAGCCAGGCGCTGCTCGTCATCATAGAGATCCTCGGCGAGGTCCCCTGCCCTGGTGGAAAGGTGTTCGACCGCGAGCATCAGCCCGCCGAGCTCGGCATCACTCAGGAATGGATCAATGCCCTCGGACGCTTTCCGCACCAGGTCGTCATTCACCAGGCGAGCGATGGTATTGATGGCCTCGGCGATTTCCTGGACGTCCTCGGCCTTGCTGTTGATGTGGGGGATGGGGCTCATGCTTCACCCCCTTGCTCGCTGGCACGGGCTACCTGGTGGGCGACGTTCGCTAGCGTCCCGCGTAGGGCATCGGCATCGGTGCCGTAGTGCAGTCGAACATCGATGGAGACTGGGGCGTCGGGCTTGAAGGTCGCTTCGAAGTGGCGATCACCGAGGCGCTCGACGATGCAGGCGTCGTGGCGACCGGTACGGCGCAGGGCCTCGCCCCAGCTCGATGCCCGGATCTCCAGGCGGGCGCCACTGCGGGCCAGGTAGACCTCGAACACGGGCAGGCCGGCCTGCTCTTCAAAGGCGCGGGCCTTGTTGATGTGGTGATTGTATCTGCGAAGGCGGGTGCTGGCGCTGCTATCGCTGAACAGGGCGGCTCTTGCCATTGCACGATGCGCGGCGGCGCGTGCAGACGGATTGCGGGAGGGGAATAGGCGCAGCTTAGCCATAGGTAGGACTCCATTCGGTTTGGAGTCACCCCCGGCTGCCGCCAAGCAACGGATGGGGGCGACTGTACGCGGATTGGCGGACCGGCCCGAATGGACACCGGCAGCCCCGGAGGGCTTCCACGCACAGCCGCCATAGCTCGTGGCAGACACAAAAATAGCGCCTGACACGAATGCGGCGCTTGTGCGCCATTCGGGTTTCGACCCGCCAAGGTCGGTTGCAGGATTTACTGCAACTGACGTAACAGTAGCGGTCGCAGTGGTGGTCGTCAACATCAGGCCACCTCCCCGCGCCCTGGGCGGCTCTCGGACCAGGCGTCAACGTCGGATTCTTTCCAGGCTACCGCTCTGCCGTTGGGTGTGAGCTTCACTGATCTGGGGAACTCGCCTTTCTTCATCAGGCGATAGATGGTAGGGGTGCTTAGACCAACGCGCTTGCGAACTTCGGGTAGTCTGAGAAGTACAGCCATGCCGTGATTCCTCTTGATCGTTCGACATGGCTAGGATGGAAGATGGAGGGCGGCTAGTCTTTCCGGGAGATTTTTATTTTTCTGGAAGAAAGCGAGCAGTGCTCGGGTCATAACGAAGTTCGTAATACCAGTCTCGAGCTCGTGAAAATGAAACGCCGTGTCTCTCAGCTGCAAGCTGGAATGCCTTCTCCACTGTAATGCCTGCGTGGATCATTCGCTTCACTTCACTGACGACGTGCACAGAGTTAAGGAAACGCTCTCTTGCTCTCGCAAGATTGATGCCCTTCAAGTCGTCGTAATCAAATGCCTCATCCAATGTCCGGCATTCGTAATGCGATGCCTTCCGCCATGATTTCACATAGGCCTGTCGGCACCAGGTCGGTAAAGGTAGCCCGACCAAGGCACACCGTTCTACCGCCTTTAGCAGGGCAGCAGAGTCGCCTTGTTCATACCTTTGGTGAAACCTTGGTAGATCTTGATGCCACGACTGCCACTGTATGAGTGGGCTAGCAAGAGCGGCGTCAGTGTCTCCGCCAGTCGCGGCCCACTCTGAGTAAGCATGGATGGCATCCTCTAACGTCCAGCTTTCCAGTTGGGCGATCGCCGGCGCCAACATTCCGTAATCGCTCATACTTGCCCCCTGATCGGCACGACGTTGCCGGCGCCAGCACGCAATGCGTCCAAGTAGTCAGCCCAGCTCTGCAACATCTCCCGGCGCTGCTCGAGGAACTGCGTCCGGTTGTAGGCGCGGCCATTGGCATCGCGGACCTTGTGGGCAAGCTGCTGCTCGATGTGCTCGGGTGAGTAGTTCAGACGCTCAGCCAGGATGGTACGGGCCATGGCGCGGAAGCCGTGGGCGGTCATCCTGTTTTTGAAGCCGAGATAGTCCAGGGCGGCGCCGATGGTGCTGTCACTCATCGGGCGGGTGCGGCTGCGGGCGTTGGGGAAGACATAGCCATCGGGGCCGGTGAGGCCATACAGGTCTCGCAGGATCTGCACCGCCTGACGCGGCAGCGGGACGATCAGCGGATCAGCGTTCTTGCTGGGCTGGAATGACCAGGTAGCGGCCTCGAGGTCGAAGTCCGACCACTGCGCGGTGCGCAGCTCACCAGGGCGCACGAATACCAGCGGGGCCAGGTTGATGGCGGCCACGACGACCGGCGTCCCCCCGTAGCCATCCAAGGCTCGCAGCAGCGCGGGAATCTCCTTGGGATCGGTGATGGCCGCAAAGTGCTTGGTCTTCGCCCGGCGCAGGCTGCCCCGGAGGTCGGCTGTCGGATCTCGGCGGCCCTTGCCGGTTGAAATGGCGTAGCGGAAGACCTGGCCGCACACAGTCTTGATCCTCGAGGCGGTCTCCAGATGCCCCCGCTTCTCGACCTTGCGCAGGCAGTCCAGCAGCTCGGGAGGAGAGATCTCGCCGACCGGCCGGTGGCCCAGGGTGGGGAAGATGTCGCGCTCGAGGCGGCGCTTGTTGCGCTCAAAGTGAGCCGGAACCACCTCGTGCTTGTGGATGTGCTCCAGCCACTCGGTGGCCACGGCCTTGAAGGTGTTGTCGGCGGCCGCCCTGCCCTGCTCCTTGGCAAGCCGCTTGGCGGTGCTGGGGTCCAGCCCCTGCGCCAGCATCTCCTTGGCCTCGTCGCGGGCCTTGCGGGCCTGGGCGAGCGACACCTTGCCGGCGCCCTCACCATAGACACCGATGGCCAGGCGCTTCTCCTTGCCGTGGTGCCGGTACTTCAACCGCCAGTACATGCCCCCACTTGGCGTGACTTCCAGGTACATGCCCCCACCATCGGACAGGCGGTAGGTCTTGTCTCTGGGCTGGGCATTGCGAACGGCGGTCGCCGTCAGCTTGTTGGTCGTCGCCATGGGGGCACCTCCTGGCAGGGGCATGATTCTGCCCCCATAGATGCCCCCTCGTAAGCTGATAAGTCAAGAGAAGGTGCGATATGCGCAGACAACAAAAAAGCGCCCGGAGGCGCTTTCTTGTGCGGTTTCAGATACTTCGTGAGAAGCTATGAAACCTATGACTGGTGGGTCGTGTAGGATTCGAACCTACGACCAATTGGTTAAAAGCCAACTGCTCTACCAACTGAGCTAACGACCCGGTGCTTGCGAACAAGCATACAGGCTCGGATGGTGGGTCGTGTAGGATTCGAACCTACGACCAATTGGTTAAAAGCCAACTGCTCTACCAACTGAGCTAACGACCCGTCCGAACGGGGGCAGATAATACTGATCCACCCCGCCACTGGCAAGGATTTTTTGCCTTTTGTCTTATACGCCGTGGCGTCGCGGGGCTCCTGCCTCAGCGGCTCCGCGGCTTGCGCATCGCCTGCACCGGCTTGCGCTTGTGCTTGTCGCGACTCCAGCGGTTGCGCTCGTCCGGGGTGAGTTCCGGCACCTTGCGCGGCGGCAGTCCGGCGGTCTCGGCCAGGTCGTCGATCTCCTCCTGGCTAAGCTCCACCCACTCGCTGGCCTTGGCCCGCTTGTCGAGGAAGATGTTGCCGTAGCGAACCCGCTTGAGGCGGCTGACGGTGAGCCCCTGGGACTCCCACAGGCGGCGCACCTCGCGGTTGCGTCCCTCCATGATCACCACGTGGAACCAGGTGTTGATGCCCTCCCCGCCGAACTCCTGGACGTCGGTGAAGCGCGCCGGGCCGTCGTCGAGCATCACCCCCTCGACCATGGCCACCACCTGCTCCTTCTTGACCTCGCCCATGACCCGCACGGCGTACTCGCGCTCCACCTGGGTGGAGGGATGCATCAGGCGGTTGGCCAGCTCGCCGTCGGTGGTGAAGAGCAGCAGGCCGCTGGTGTTGATGTCGAGGCGGCCGATGGCGATCCAGCGCTCGCCCTTGAGGCGCGGCAGGCGGTCGAAGACGGTGCGCCGCCCCTCCGGGTCCTTGCGGGTGCACAGCTCGCCCTCCGGCTTGTTGTACATGATCACCCGCCGCGGCACCTCCTCGGCACCGCGCAGGGTCACCGGGCGGTTGTCGAGTAGCACCTTGTCGCGCGTCTCGATGCGGTCGCCCAGGGTCGCCACCTGGCCGTTGACCCTGACCCGACCGTCGGCGATGGCGGCCTCCATCTCGCGGCGCGAACCCAGCCCGGCACGGGCCAGGACCTTCTGCAGTTTTTCGCTGGTGTTGCTCATGAGTCGTCGTTCTCACTGGATGTGGATTCCGCCCCCGGGGCAGCGTCATCGTCGACGCGGCCCAGGGCGCGTTCGGACAGGCGGGCCTCGAGGTCGGCGAAGCTCAGCCCGGTCCGCTCGGACGCCGTCCCGGCGTGGTCGTCGTCGGCCGTCCCGGCCGTCGTGTCGGAGGTGCCGGCGGCTTCGGCCGCCGCCTCCGGGTGTTCGGAATCTTGCGGCGCCCCGGCGGCGGCGCCCTCGGGGGCATCGGCCTGGGCGAGGATCTCGGCCTGGGCCGGCGGTGGCGCGTCCTCCTCGAAGCGCGGCGCCTCGAACTCCTTGAGCTCGTGCATGGGCGGCAGCTCGTCGAGGGTCTTGAGGCCGAAGTCGTCGAGGAAGCTGCGGGTGGTGGCATAGACCGCCGGCCGCCCCGGCACGTCGCGATGGCCCACCACGCGGATCCAGCCGCGCTCGAGCAGGGTACGCATGATCGAGCCGCTCACCGTGACGCCGCGCACCTCCTCGATGTCGCTGCGGGTTACCGGCTGGCGGTAGGCGATCAGCGCCAGGGTCTCGAGCAGCGCCCGGGAGTAGCGCTGGGGACGCTCGTCCCACAGCCGCGACACCCAGGGCGAGAGGCGCGGCCGGATGCGCAGCTGGTAGCCCGAGGCGGTCTCGAGCAGCTCCATGGCGCCGCGCTCGTGGCGCAGTGCCAGGCGCTCCAGCGCCTCGCTCAGGGCGCGCCGGGGCGGACGCTCGTGGTCGTCGAACAGCCCCGCCAGCCGCTCCAGGGAGAGCGGCTCGCCGGCGGCCAGCAACGCCGCCTCCAGGATCTCGTCCAGGGCCTCGGGAAACTCCATGGCGGTCATGGCCGCTCCTCCCCTTCGCCGTCGTCCTCCTCGAAGGCACTCTCGCCCTCGACCTCCAGGTCGTCCAGCTCGCCGTCCTCGCCCTCGGCCAGCGCCGCCCGGGCCCGCACATGGATCGGCGAGAGCGGCGCGTTCTGCACGATCTCGATCATCGCTTCCTTGGCGAGCTCGAGGATCGCCATGAAGGTCACCACCACCCCGGGCCGCCCCTCCTCGAGGGTGAACAGCGCCTCGAAGGGCGTGAAGTGCCCGCCGCCGAGTCGCTCCATGATCGACAGCATGCGCTCTCGGGTGGAGAGCACCTCGCGGCTGATCTGGTGGGTCTGGTTGAGCTCGGCGCGACGCAGGATGCCGGCCAGGGCGCCGAGCAGCTCGTCCAGTCCCACGTCGGGGTGGATCACCCGCGACTCCAGCGGCGGCAGCGCCGCCTTGGCCGGGAACCAGTCGCGACCCAGGCGCGGCAGCTCGGCGAGTTCCTCGGCGGCGTTCTTGAGCCGCTCGTACTCCTGCAGGCGACGGATCAGCTCGGCCCGCGGGTCCTCCTCCTCGTCGCCGCCGCCCTCCTTCGGCGGCCGCGGCAACAGGGTCCGCGACTTGATCTCGGCGAGCATCGCCGCCATCAGCAGGTACTCCCCGGCCAGCTCGATCTCCATCGCCTTCATCAGTTCCACGTACTCGATGTACTGGCGGGTGATGGCGGCCACGTCGATGGCCAGGATATCCAGGTTCTGGCGCCGGATCAGGTAGAGCAGCAGATCGAGCGGCCCCTCGAAGGCCTCGAGGAACACCCGCAGCGCCTCCGGTGGAATGTAGAGGTCCTCCGGCAGCTCGGTGATCGGCTCGTCGAACAGCCGCCCCAGCACCTCGGCCTGCTGGGCCGCGACGGCTGTCTGCTCGGGGCTGGCGGTATCGGGGGTGGCGCTCACGCGGCGTGCCTCTCCGGGGACGCGGGATCAACGCGCCAGTCTAGCAAGATGGTGCCGCGGGAGACAGCATCGCACCCTACTCCGCCGCCTCGGCGCGGCGATAGCGCCCGGTGTAATCGAAGAGCTTCTCGCGCACCTGCCAGTGGCGCCCCACCTTGCGGCCCACCACGAAGTCGGGGTGGCGCAGGCGCCGTCGCTCGGCGATCACCTCCTCGGGGGTGGTGGGCCGAAAGGGCATGCCGGGGGCACGCAGGTGGTCGCGCAGGAAGGCCGCGGCGAAGGCGGCCCGCTGGGCCGGGGTCTCCAGGGCGAACCACTCCGCGAGCGTGGCACCGTCCTCGTCGTGATAGGTCACCCTGAGCCGCGGCAGTCCACGACCGTTGACGGTGACTTCGAGCCGCATGCCGCTGACCCGCAGCACCCGGGCGTCACGCAGGCGCAGCGCCTCCCGGAGCTTGTCATCGGCGTCCACCAGCAGCCGCTGGCACCCGTGGCAGCGCCGCGCGGCGATATCGTTCTCGGCGCCGCACTCGTCGCAGGTCTTGAAGCGGTAGCGGAAGTCGCACTGGCGCGTCCGCCGCCCCTCCTCGGGCAGTGCGGGCTCGCCGCTTGCGGCGTCCACCAGCCCCTGGCAACGACGGCCGAAGTGTTCGATCACCAGCTCGCCGTCGTGCCGCCCCCAGAACAGGTTGGCGTGGCCGCAGGCAGGGCACTCGACCTGCACCGGCTGGGTATCGGAGGCCGGTCGGGGCGCGCCTACCTCGGGGGCGTAGAGGTCCCAGGGGTTGCCGGCATAGTCGAGCACCAGGCAGTCCGCCTTGCCGGGCGAGAGGCGCAGGCCGCGGCCGATGATCTGCTGGTAGAGGCTCACCGACTCGGTGGGCCTGAGGATGGCGATCAGGTCCACGTGGGGCGCATCGAAGCCGGTGGTGAGCACCGCCACATTGACCAGGTACTTGAGTTCGCGGGCCTTGAAGGCGGCGATGAACCGCTCGCGCTCGGCGGACGGCGTCTCGCCGGTGACCAGGGCGGCCTGGCCGACCGGCAGGTAGCCGAGGACCTCCTCGGCGTGGGCCACGCTGGCGGCGAACAGCATCACGCCCCGGCGGTCGGCGGCACGCTCGACCACCTCGGCGACGATGCCCGGGGTGGCGCGATGGCCCGCCACCACCCGGTCCAGCTCCGCCTCGCGGAACAGCCCGCTTGCCGATGGCGCGAGTCGCGAGAAGTCGTAGCCTTCGATGGCCGCGTCCACCCGCTTGGGCTCGGCCAGGTAGCCCTGCCGGACCATCAGCCGCAGCGGCTGCTCGAAGACGCAGTCGCGGAAGAAGCAGCTCTCCTCGCCGCGCACCATGCCGTGATGGTGGCGGTGATAGATGAAGCCCTGCCCCAGCCGATAGGGGGTCGCCGTCAATCCCAGCACCTTGAGCCTCGGGTTGGCGGTGCGCAGGCGGTCGATCACCTTGCGGTAGCTGGCGTCCTCGTCGGGCGAGACCCGGTGGCACTCGTCGATCACCAGCAGGGTGAAATCGCCGTCGTCGAAACTCTCGAGGCGGCGCACCACCGACTGCACCGAGCCGAACACCACCTGGCGGCCGCTCTCCTTGCGCCCCAGCCCGGCGCTGAAGATGTCCGCCGCGAGGCCATAGGCCTGGTACTTGGCGTGGTTCTGCTCGACCAGCTCGCGCACATGGGCCAGCACCAGCACCCGCCCCCGGGCCAGGCGCGCCAGCTCGGCGATCACCAGCGACTTGCCGCTGCCGGTGGGCAGCACCACCACCGCCGGCTCGCTGCTGGCGCGGAAGTGCTCGACGACCCGGCGCACGGCCTCCCGCTGGTAGGGACGCAGGGCCGGGGGTGAAGACACCGAAGGCGGCCCGGAGGCCGCCTTCGCTGCGGGTTGCCGGGTCGGCATGGGCGCCTCAGCCGGCCCACACCCGAGCGTTGCGGAACAGCCGCAGCCAGGCGCCGTCCCGGGTCCACTCCGCCGGGCGCCAGGAGTTGGTCACGGCGCGGACCACCCGCTCGGGGTGCGGCATCATCACGGTGACCCGGCCGTCGGGGGTGGTCAGGCCGGTGATGCCGGAGGGCGAGCCATTGGGGTTGGCCGGGTAGCGGGTGGTCACCTGACCGTAGTTGTCCACGTAGCGCAGGGCCACCTGGCCGCTGCCCTGCATCCTGCGCAGGTGGGCGCTGTCGCGGAACTCGCTGCGTCCCTCGCCGTGGGCCACGGCGATCGGCAGCCGCGAGCCCTCCATGCCGGCCAGCAGGATCGACGGGCTCTTCTCCACCTGGACCATGGCCACGCGCGCCTCGAACTGCTCGGACTCGTTGCGCACGAAGCGCGGCCAGGCCTCGGCGCCGGGGATCAGTTCGCGCAGCTGGGCGAGCATCTGGCAGCCGTTGCACACCCCCAGGGTGAAGCTGTCGTCGCGGTCGAAGAAGGCCGCGAACTGATCGCGGGCACGGGGGTTGAAGAGCACCGATTTCGCCCAGCCGCCGCCGGCGCCCAGGACGTCGCCGTAGGAGAAGCCGCCGCAGGCCACCAGGCCCTTGAACGCCTCCAGCGACACGCGCCCCTCGAGGATGTCGCTCATGTGCACGTCGACGGCCTCGAAGCCGGCGCGGTCGAAGGCCCAGGCCATCTCCACCTGGCCATTGACGCCCTGCTCGCGCAGCACCGCCACCGGCGGCCTCGCCACATTCACGAAGGGCGCGGCGATGTCCTCCTCGACATCGAAGCTCGGCTGAGCCGAGAGGCCCGGGTCGCGGTCGTCGAGCAGGTTGTCGAACTCGTTCTTGGCGCAGTCCGGGTTGTCGCGCAGCGCCTGCATCCGATAGCTGGTCTCGGTCCAGGTGCGCTGGGCGCGCAGTCGGGTGGTCTCGAGCAGCGGCTCCTCGAACAGCGTCACGCGGACCTGGTCGTCGTAGCGCGGCCGGGCGATGACCCCGCAGGTCTCGATGCCGGCCGCGGCGAACTGGGTCAGCACCTCCTCGGTATGCTCGCGGTTGACCTGGATCACCGCGCCCAGCTCCTCGGCGAACAGGGCGTTGAAGGCCTCCACCGGCTCGTCGACCAGCCAGTCGAGCTTGATCTCCAGGCCGGAGTGGGCGGCGAAGGCCATCTCCAGCAGGGTCACCAGCAGGCCGCCGTCGCTGCGGTCGTGGTAGGCAAGCAGCTTGCCCTCGGCGTTGAGGCCCTGGATCACCGCGAAGAACGCCTGGAGGTCCTCCGGGTCGTCCAGGTCGGGACACGCGTCGCCCACCTGGCCGTAGACCTGGGCCAGGGCCGAGCCACCCAGGCGATTCCGGCCGCCGCCCAGGTCGATCAGGAGCAGGTCGGACTCGTCCTGCTCCAGGTTGATCTGCGGGGTCAGGGTGGCCATGGCGTCACGCACCGGGGCGAAGCCGGTGACCACCAGCGACAGCGGCGAGGTGACGCTCTTCTCCTCGACCCCGCCCTTGTCGTTCTCGGCCTGCCAGGCGGTGCGCATGGACATGGAGTCCTTGCCCACCGGGATGGCGATGCCCAGTGCCGGGCACAGCTCCATGCCCACGGCGTGCACGGCGTCATACAGCGCCTGGTTCTCGCCGGGGTGGTCGGCGGCACTCATCCAGTTGGCGGAGAGCTTGATATCGGAGAGCCGGTCGATGGGCGCGGCGGCCAGGTTGGTGATGGCTTCTGCCACCGCCAGGCGGGCACTGGCCGCCGGGTCGATCAGCGCCACCGGGGGCCGCTCGCCCAGGGCCATGGCCTCGCCGGCGTGGGTGTCGAAGCTGGCCGTGGTCACGGCGACGTCGGCCACCGGTACCTGCCAGGGACCGACCATCTGGTCGCGGGCCACCTGGCCGGTGATGGAGCGGTCGCCGATGGTGATCAGAAAGCTCTTGGAGGCCACGGTGGGCAGGCGCAGCACGCGGTCCATGGCCTCGCGCAGGTCGAGGTTGTCGAGCATCACCCCGGGCAGTTCGTTCGCTTCGCGGCTGAACTCCCGGGTCATCTTCGGAGGCTTGCCGAACAGCACGCTCATGGGGAGATCGACCGGCTGGGTCTCGAAGTGGCCGTCGCGCACCTCCAGGTGGTGGGCCTCGATGGCCTCGCCCACCACGGCGTAGGGGCAGCGCTCGCGCCGGCACAGGGCGTCGAAGGTGTCGAGGTCCTCGGGCGCCACCGCCAGCACGTAGCGCTCCTGGGCCTCGTTGCACCAGATCTCCAGCGGGCTCATGCCCGGCTCGGCATTGGGCACGGCGCGCAGGTCGAAGAGGCCGCCCCGCTCGCCGTCCTTGACCAGCTCGGGCAGGGCGTTGGAGAGGCCGCCGGCGCCCACGTCGTGGATGAAACGGATGGGGTTGCCCTCGCCCAGTGCCCAGCAGCGGTCGATCACCTCCTGGACGCGGCGCTCGATCTCGGGGTTGTCGCGCTGCACCGAGGCGAAGTCCAGGTCGGCGCTGGAGGTGCCGGAGGCCATGGAGGAGGCCGCCCCGCCGCCCAGGCCGATCAGCATGGCCGGGCCGCCCATCACGATCAGCTTGCCGCCTACCGGGATCTCGCCCTTCTCGACATGCCCGTCGCGGATATTGCCGTAGCCGCCGGCCAGCATGATCGGCTTGTGGTAGCCGCGACACTCGATGCCGTTGGCGCCCAGGACGTCCTGCTCGTAGGTGCGGAAGTAGCCGGCGAGGTTGGGGCGTCCGAATTCGTTGTTGAAGGCGGCACCGCCGATGGGCCCCTCCAGCATGATCGAAAGGGCCGAGACGATGCGCTCCGGCTTGCCGTAGTCGAAGGCCTCCCAGGGTTGCACGAACTCGGGGATGCGCAGGTTGGAGACGGTGAAGCCGGTGAGCCCCGCCTTGGGCTTGCCGCCGATGCCGGTGGCCCCCTCGTCGCGGATCTCGCCGCCGGCACCGGTGGCCGCGCCGGGGTGCGGGGCGATGGCGGTGGGGTGGTTGTGGGTCTCCACCTTCATCAGGATCTGGATCGGCTCATGCTGGCCGGTGTAGGCGGCGCGCTCGCCGGCCTGGCCGGTGAGCGGCGCCGGGAAGAAGCGCGGCGCCTCGCTGCCCCGGATCACCGCGGCGTTGTCGCTGTAGGCGGAGAGGATGTTCTCCGGCGACTCCTGGTAGGTGTTCTTGATCATCTTGAACAGCGAGTGGCTCTGTGCCTCGCCGTCGATCACCCAGTCGGCGTTGAAGATCTTGTGGCGGCAGTGCTCGGAGTTGGCCTGGGCGAACATCATCAGCTCGACGTCCGTGGGGTTGCGTCCCAGGTTGCGGAAGGCGTCGTGCAGGTAGTCGATCTCGTCCTCGGCCAGCGCCAGGCCCAGCTCGCCGTTGGCCGCCTCCAGCGCCGCACGCCCGCCCTCGAGGAGGTCCACGCTGCCCAGCGGGGCCGGCTCATGGTGGGCGAAGAGCTTCGCCGCATCGCTGGCGTCGGTGAGCACCGTCTCGGTCATGCGGTCGTGGAGTGCCTCGCGGATCCGCGTGTAGGCCTTCTCGGAGAGCATGCCCTTGAGCCTGACCCGGTAGGCGATGCCGCGCTCGATGCGGTTCACCCTGACCAGGCCGCAGCTGTGGGCGATGTCGGTGGCCTTGGAGGACCAGGGCGACTGGGTGCCGATGCGCGGCACCACCAGGAAGAGATGGCCTTCGCCGGTGCCGCGGGGCTCGATCTCGCGAGTCCCGTAGTCGAGGAGTCGCTCCAAGACGCTCAGCTCCTCGTCGGCCAGGTCGCCGTCATGGTCGACGAAGTGCACGTACTCCGCCTGCAGCGACTCGACGTCGGCCACGCCGTCGCGCAGGGCGGCCAGCAGCTTGGCATGACGGAAGGCGGAGAGGGCGGGCGCGCCGCGCAGTTCGAGCATATCCTGGAGCCTCTGAGAATCTTCACGATCGGGGCCGCGAGCCTGCGGCAATGAGCGCACATGATACTGGAAAGCGGGGGTGGCGAGAAATCGTGCGGATGACAGCCCGGCCCCGGCTGGTTATCGTGGTGGGCCGCCCTCGCAAGCCGTCACCGCATGCCTCGAGCCGTCAGCGATCACCTCAAGCACGCCTGGCGGGGCTACACGGCCCTGCTGGTGGCCCTGTGCCTGACCCTGCTGCCCGAGCGCCCGCGGGACGGCGCGGGGCGTCACCTGGCGGAGATCCTGGAGCGCGAGTTCTTGAGCGTCCACACCCGCAATACGCCCACCACCTACTACGAGGGGCGCGAGGGGCCGACCGGCTTCGAGTACGAGCTGGTGCGGCGCTTCGCCGGCCACCTCGGCGTCAGCCTGACCATCCAGGCCGACCACCACATCGCCAGCGTGCTGGACGCGGTGCGCCAGGAGGGCGACCTGGGCGCCGCCGCCCTGCCCCTGGAGCCCGACCTCGAGGGGGTGCTCTTCAGCCGGCCGATCCTCGAGCTGCAACCGGTGCTGGTCTACCGCCGGGGCCTGCCCCCGGTAGCGGAGATGGCGGACCTCGAGGGCCTGAGGATCGGGACCATCGGGGGTTCCGGCACCGGCCGAGTGCTGCGCGAACTGCAGGCCGAGTATCCCGCGCTGCGCTGGGAGGCGTCGCCGGAGGTGGAAACCGCCGAGCTGCTGAGGCGGATCGAGGACGGCACGCTCGACGCCGCGGTGCTCTTCGAGCACCAGTTCCGTCTCAACCGCCTGTTCTTTCCGGGCGTGGAACGCGGCTTCCCGCTGGGCGAGCCGCTCGCCATGGCCTGGGCCTTCCCCGCCGACCGCGGCCTGGCGTTGGTGGAGGCCGCCAACCGCTTCCTGGACAGGCTGCGCGAAATGGGCGAGCTGGACGCCCTGGTGGCCCGCTACTTCGGTCACGACGACTACCTGGAGTACGTCGGGGCACGCACCTTCCTGCAGCACGTCGACCACAGCCTCCCCGACTACACCGAGTTGTTCCGCGAGGCCGCCCGGGAGAGCGGTTTCGACTGGAAGCTGCTGGCAGCCCTGGGCTACCAGGAGTCGCACTGGGACCCGCAGGCCACCTCGCCCACTGGGGTGCGCGGCCTGATGATGCTGACCCAGGCCACGGCGGGGGACCTGGAGGTCGAGGACCGCCTGGATCCGGCCCAGAGCATCGCCGGCGGCGCCCGCTACCTGAGGAGCCTCGAGGAGCGGTTGCCGGAGTCGATCACCGGCGAGGACCGCCTCTACATGGCCATGGCGGCCTACAACGTGGGGCTCGGCCATCTCTACGACGCCCGCAAGATCACCGAGGCACGCGGCGACGACCCGGACCGCTGGGCCGACGTGCGCGAATCCCTGCCCCTGCTGCAGGAACGCGAATGGCACAGCCGGACCCGCCACGGCTACGCCCGCGGCGGCGAGCCGGTGATCTATGTGCGCAACATCCGACGCTATCATGAGATTCTCAGCTACGTGGATCGCAGTCAGCAGCAGTTCCCCCTGCTCAACGTGCGACTCGGCGACCCGGGTGAGCACGATGATCCCTTCCTGGCCCCCTCGACCGACGACTAGGGCCCCGGCATGATCGCCTGGGCCACACGGACGAGCCTGCTCGCCCTGTTGCTGGCGATGGCCGGCCTGCTGCTCGCCACCCAACGGCTCGAAGACCTGCATCCCGCAAGCCTGCTGCCGCTGGGAGGGGCTGCGATCGAACAGGCGACCCTGGCCGCCCTGCTGCTGGCCCAGCTCATGGGCGTCGTCGGCGGCTGGCGCGCATCCGCGACGAGCCTGCATCGTGCGCTCTGGCCTTCGCTGCTGCTCGCGCTGCTGGCCGTGCTGTTCTGGCACCAGCAGAAGACGCTCGCCGAGTGGAACCTGGAGACCCGGGCCCGCCTGGAGGGCCGGCAGATGGCCGACGGCCTGTCCCGGGAGATAGCCGACCACCTCGCCGCCATGCGCCGCTTCGCCAATCTCTGGCGGCTGACCGCGGGGGTGCCCAGTGAGGCCCAGTGGATCCTGCGGGTGGCCGCAGCGCTGCGCCGGGGCATCGAGGCCCTGGAGCTCGTGCACGCCGACGGCTCACCGCTCACCATCAGCATCGGCACCGCGACCCTGACCTCGGGACCGCTGCAACTGGACGCCTTGCTGCGCGCCGCCGACAAGGCCCTCTACGCCGCCAAGTCGGCGGGGCGCAACCGGGTCAGGTCGGCGGAATCAACGGTCTGAGGTCCCCTCCCCGCGACGGGCGGCGAAGAATTCCTTCAGCAGCCGGGTGGCGCGGGCGGCCAGCACCCCTCCCTGCACCTCGACACGGTGGTTGTACCAGGGCTGGGCGAAGAGGTTGGCCTTCGACTCGGCCATGCCGGTGCGCGGCTCGGCGGCGCCATAGACCAGCCGCGCCAGCCGCGCATGGATGATGGCGCCGGTGCACATCAGGCAGGGCTCCAGGGTCACGTAGAGGGTGCAGCCGTCGAGGCGGTAGTTACCCAGGCGCACGCCGGCATCGCGCAGTGCACGGATCTCGGCGTGGGCGCTGGGGTCATGCCCCGCCACCGGGGCGTTGTAGCCGCTACCGACGATCTCGCCGGCGGCGTCCACCACCACCGCCCCGACCGGCACCTCACCGGCGGCCAGCCCCTCACGGGCCTGGTCCAGCGCCCGGTGCATGTAGAATTCATCGCTGCGCAACGCCATCGACTCCATGTAGACTGGCATGAAACGACCGTATGACGGGCCGCCGAGGCCGCGACCGACGAACCGGAGAGCCACTCCCATGTCCGATGCCCTGAACGACCTGGTGGGCCTGCTGGCCCTGGAAACCCTCGAGGAAAACCTGTTCCGCGGCCGCAGCCAGGACCTCGGCCTGCCCCAGCTGTTCGGCGGCCAGGTGCTGGGCCAGGCGCTGTCGGCCGCCAGCCAGACCGTACCCGCCGAGCGGCGCGCCCATTCTCTCCACGGCTACTTCCTGCGCCCCGGCGACGCCGAACGCCCGGTAGTCTATCAGGTCGATGCCGTGCGCGACGGCGGCAGCTTCACCACCCGCCGGGTCACCGCCATCCAGAAGGGGCGACCGATCTTCTTCTGCAGCGCCTCCTTCCACGGCGAGGAGGCGGGCATTGCCCACCAGGCCGCCATGCCCGAGGCACCGAGCCCCGAATCACTGGCCGACACCGAGGCGAAGCTGGTGCGCTTCGACAGCCATCCCATCGAGTTCCTGCACGTGGGCGATGAGGCCGAACCGGGCCAGCCCGCCCGCAAGCGGATCTGGTTCCGGCTGGCCGGCGAGCTGCCCGACGACCCGGTGCTGCACCGCTACCTGCTCGCCTACAGCTCCGACTTCAACCTGCTGACCACCTCGCTGGTGCCCCACGGCCTGCACTTCCGCGACCCGAAACTGCAGATCGCCAGCCTCGACCACGCCCTCTGGTTCCACCACGACGTCAGGGTCAACGACTGGCTGCTCTATGACATGGACAGTCCCTGGGCCGGCGGCGCCCGGGGCTTCGCCCGCGGCAGCCTCTACGACCGCCAGGGTCGCCTGGTGGCCTCCACTGTCCAGGAAGGCCTCACCCGGCTGCGCGACTAGGCGGCAGGAGGGTCACTGACGGCGCACCACGCCCGCCTCTGCCACGCCCCTCAGGTGCCCGACGATGTCGGCCGCTGCCGCGGGTCGGGCGAAATGGAAGCCCTGCCCCAGCCGGCCACCCTGGGCCCTGATGCAGTCCACCTGGTCGGCACTCTCCAGCCCCTCGACCAGCACGTCGAAGCCCAGCTCCTCCCCCAGCGCGATCACCGCCCGGATGATGGCCCGGTCGCGCGAGTCCCTGACCGCATCCCGCACGAAGGCCCGATCGAGCTTCAGCTTGTCGACCGGCAGCTCCTTGAGATAGCGCAGCGAGGAATAGCCGGTGCCGAAATCGTCCACCGCCAGGGAGACCCCGAGCGCCCGGATCTCCTGCAACCGACCGAGGGTCTCGGGCTCCAGCGGCATCAACGAGGACTCGGTGAGTTCCAGCTCCAGGCAGCGGGTCGGCAGGCCGGTCTCGTCGAGGATCTGCCGCAGGCGCACCACGAAGTCGGCCCGGGACAGATGAGGGGCAGCGATATTCACCGCGATGCGGCCGAACTCCAGGCCATCGTCCAGCCAGCACCGTCCCTGGCGGCAGGCGCTCCTCAGCACCCATTCGCCGAAGGTCTGGATGAGGCCGGTACGTTCCGCCAGGGGCACGAAGACGGCGGGCGAGACGTAGCCCTCCCGGGGGTGCTCCCAGCGCACCAGCGCCTCCACGCCCGTGCAGTGCCCGCTGCTCAGGCTGACCTGGAGTTGGTAGTGCAGGAACAGCCCCTCCCGCTGCAGCGCCTCGCGCAGGTCGCTGCCCAGCCGCACCCGCTGCATGGCGTGGTCGGTCAGGGTCCGGTCATAGAAGTGATACCCCAGGGCCTCCTGCTTGGCCCGGTACATGGCGGCGTCGGCCTGCTGAATGAGCTCATCGGACACGAAACCGTCATCGGGGAAGAGGCTGATGCCGATGCTGGCCCTGGCACACAGCTTCCAGTCGCCGAATTCGAACGGCGGCTCCATGGCGTGCAGCAGCCGCTCGGCGGCATGTGCCGCCGCCTCCACCGAGGCCAGGCCGCGCACGATGATGACGAACTCGTCGCCACCGAAGCGGGCCACCGTGTCGTCCTGACGCACCGCGCTCATCAGGCGATCGGCGAAGGCTCGCAGGACCCTGTCGCCCTCCGCATGCCCCATGCTGTCATTGATCACCTTGAAATCATTGAGGTCGAGGAAGAACACCGCCAGCCGGGTGTCCTGGTGACGCGACTCGGCGAGGGCCCGCTCGAGGTGCCGGCGCAGGTGCAGACGGTTCGGCAGCCCGGTGAGGGTATCGGTATTGGCGAGCCCTTCCAGCATGCGCTGCACGGACTTCTGTCGATCGACCCAGGCCGCCAGCAGGCCCAGCCCCAGCACCAGGCCGGCGAAGGACGCCACGGCCATGGCCAGCGCCAGGCGGGAGAGCCGAGGACCGCCGTGCATTCCGGGGACCTCGACCTCGTAGAAGCGTGCCGCCGCCATGGCGGTGTAGTGCATGCCGGCGACGGCGAAGCCCATGAAAACGCCCGCCAGAAGCCGCAGCGCCAGTCCCGACGCCGGAGACGCCATCGGCTGGCGCACCCGGAAATGCATGGAGAGCGCGGCCAACGCCAGCAGGAAGGCAACCAACAGGGAGAGCAGGAAGAGCCATGGATCGTAGCGCAATCCCGGCATCTGCATCGCCTCCATGCCGAGGTAATGCATGCCGCCGATGCCCAGCGCGAGCAGCAGGCCGCCTTGCAGCAGCTCCCGGGGGCCGACCCTGGGCTGCCCCATGCAATGCAGCGCGGCCCCACTGCCCAGGATGGCCGGCAGCAGCGACAGCACCGTCAGCCCCAGGGCGTGTTCCATCGCCTCATGGCCACCCACGGAGAACGCCAGCATGCCGGTGAAATGCATGGCCCAGATGCCACAGCCCATGGCCACGGCCCCGCCGAGGTGCCAGCCGACCCTCGCCCGAAGAGGGAAGGAGGCCAGCATGCGGTCGGAAAGCGTCAGGGCGGTCAGGCCGGCGAAGCAGGCGATGAAGATCGAGAGCACGACCAGCCCGGGATCATGCCGCCCCTCCAGCAGGGCGCCCAGGGCGGGATCGGTAGTATCGAAACGCCAAACATCCATGTCGACTCCTGCAGCTTCCCCACGTTGGGCTTCGTGACGCCCGCCCCCTTCTGGTATCGAGGGGTCGGCGCGAGCGTCCAGGGCGCTCTTGGTGGCGCTCATTATTACCCGGCTACTGCAAGGTTAGCCGACTCATGGCCCGCGTCGAGCCGGACGGAACCGGTGACGGGGTACTGGCAACCCACGGTGCGCGGCGCTACCATGCGTGCCGAGCCGCAATAGCTCAGTTGGTAGAGCAACGCACTCGTAATGCGTAGGTCGGTGGTTCGAGTCCACTTTGCGGCACCAGACCACGCCGCCGTCCGGTCGAGGCCGGGCGGCGGCTTGCGTTTCCGGAGTTCAGGTCTCGATGCTCGGACGCTCGGGGGTACGGCGGCGCGACCGGGGGTCGGGAACGTCGGTAGAGAGCTCCAGTTCGTGCTCCTCGCCCTCCTGCCAGTAGCGCAGTTGGGCATCCTCGCCTTTCGGGGTGTCCCTCACGCGCTCGAGGAACTGCAGGGGCGTGCGCGGCACCTCGCCGTTCACCTCGAGCAGCAGCGCCCCCGGCATCATGCCGGCGTCACTCGCCTTGCCCCGCACGTCGCTGACCAGCACGCCCGGCTCGTCCGGCAGCTCCAGTGCCTCGCGCAGGTCATCGTCGACCGGGGTGACCGAGATACCCAGTGCCACCACGACCTGATCGTGGAAGCCCTCGTACTCGATCTCCCGCGCCGCCTCCATCACCGCCGGGGCGACATGGATGCTGGCACCGGCGGTGAGCGCCAGGGCGATGGCGTCGCTGGGTCGGCTGTCGATGTGGATCGGCTCGTCGCGCCCCGCCACCCTCAACTCGAGCATGCCAAGGAAGGTGCCGTCGACCAAGGCATCGATGTAGATGCGCTCGAGACGCACCTCGACACCGTCGAGCACGTCGCCGAGCAGTTCGTGGGTCAGCGGACGTCGCGGCCGGTCGCCGCTCAGGCCACGCAGGATGGCCCCGGCCTCCACCGGACCGATGAAAATCGGGATCACCTCTCGTGCCCCAGGCTCGCGCAACAGCACCACCGGCACCCTGGTCAGCCCGGCGATCCCCACGGTGGCGACCTCCACCTCGACCATGGCCTCGGGCTCCACGGCGAGTTCGCGTCCCTGCACTGGCATCCCGAACGCCAGGCCACCCACGAGCCAGAGGAGCAGGAATCCGCGTTGCAGCGCTGTCATGATACACCTACCGGACCGATCACCGGTCGCTTGACTGTTCCCTAAGCATGGCACCGCCCCGGCACCTCCTCCATGCCGCACCGAAATTCCCGGCGGCTCCGAACCTTGAGAGGATGGCGCCATGAGCACTCCAAAGCGATATTCCCGGAGGTACGTCCACGAGGCCTGTCCTGGCCCCGCTTACCTCGCCTCGGGGTCGAGTCTCAACGACTCGAGTGGCAGGGGCCGGCCGAACAGATAGCCCTGGAAGCGCCGGCAGCCATGCTCGACCAGCCAGTCGTGCTGGGCCCGGGTCTCCACCCCCTCGGCCACCACCTCCAGGCCCAGGCTGCGGGCCAACGCGATGGTGCTGGCCACGATGGCCGCCGTGGCATCCTCCTCCAGCAGGTCGCGCACGAAGGATTGGTCGATCTTCAGCTGATCCAGCGGTAGCTGCTTGAGGTAGGCCAGCGAGGAATAGCCGGTGCCGAAGTCGTCCAGCGAGAAACTCACGCCGCGCTCGCGCAGCCGCAGCATCTTGGCCCGGGCATCGTCACGTTCCTCCATGAACAGGGTCTCGGTGACCTCGAGCTTCAGACGCTCGGCAGGGGCACGAGTCGCCGCCAGGACCGCCAGCACCTGCTCGACGAAGTCGAGTTCCCGGAACTGGCGGGGACTGACGTTCACCGAGATCGACAGGTCGCGTCGCTGCGGGTCCGTCGCCCAGGCCGCCAGCTGGCGACAGGCCGCATCCAGCGCCCAGTAGCCGATGACCACGATCAGCCGGTTCTCCTCGGCCAGGGGAATGAACTCCCCGGGTGACACCAGCCCCCGTTCGGGGTGCTCCCAGCGCAGCACCGCCTCGACGCCGACCACCGCTCCACCGGCCGCCACCTGGGGCTGGTAGTGGAGCCGGAACTCCCGACGCGGCAGGGCCTGGCGCAGGTCGGCCTCGAGACGGGCGCGGGCCTGGAGCCGTACCTGCATATCGGGATCGAAGAAGCTCAGGGTGTTGCGCCCCGTGGCCTTGGCCTGGAACAGGGCCATGTCGGCCTGCTGGAGGATCTCGTCGACGCCGGTGCCCTGGTCACGAATCAGGGTGATGCCCAGGCTGCCGGTCACCGCGACCGACTCGTCCCCCAGGAGGATGGGGTGCTGCAGCACCCCCAGCAGCTTGCGCGCAATCCGTTCGACCACGATCCCGGCGGCTTCCACCTCGCGGCCCAGGTCATGGAACAGCAGCGCGAACTCGTCGCCTCCCAGGCGCGCCAGGGTATCGGCCTCCCGCACCACCCGCCCCAGCCGTTCGGCGATCGTCTGCAGCAGCTGGTCACCGCGATGATGGCCCTGGGTGTCGTTGACCTGCTTGAAATTGTCCAGGTCGAGGTACACCAGCGCCCCGTACTGCCGCGTGCGATAGCTGTCGCGCAGCACGCCCTCCAGCCGGTCGAGCATCAGGCGCCGGTTGGGCAGGCCGGTGAGCGGATCGTAGAAGGCCAGCTGGTGGATCTCCTGCTCGGCGGCCTTGCGCTCGGTGAGATCGCTGAAGGTGGCCACATAGTGGGTGAGCTCGCCGGCGGCGTTGTGCACAGCGCTGATGGTCAGCCACTCCGGATATACCTCGCCGTTCTTGCGTCGGTTCCAGATCTCGCCCTGCCAGTTGCCCTTCTCGAGCACGCTGGCCCACAACCCGCGGTAGAAGGTTGCGTCGTGCATCCCCGAACTCAGCAGGCGCGGGTTCTTGCCCAGGACATCCTCCTCGCGATAGCCGGTGATGCGGCTGAAGGTGTCGTTGATGCGCAGGATGTTGCCCTCGGCGTCGGTGATCAGCATGCCCAGGTGGGTCTCGAAGGCGGTGGCGGCGATGCGCAGCTGGGCCTCGGTGGCCCGCTCTTCGGTCACGTCGCGCACCACGGCCAGGGCCCCGCCGATGTCCTGGCCGAGATTCACCAGCGGGCTGAGCACCGCATGGTATTCGCGATGCTGGCCCTGCGACGACATCCGATAGTCGTACTCGACCGGCTGTCCCGTGCGTTCCATCTCATCGAAGGCGGCATCGAGCCGGTCGGCCAGCGTCACCGGCAACACCTCACGGTAATGCCGATCGCGCAGCGACTCCGCGTCGACCACCAGCTCGCCCGGATCCGTGGCGTGGGCGTAGACGAAACGCCGGCGTTCATCGAACACCAGGATCGTGTCCTGGATCGACCCCACCAGCGCCTCGAGCCGCGCCTCCCGCGACTGGGCCTCGCGGCGGGCCTGCTCGCGCTCGACCACGCTCCGGCGCACCTCGGCTTCCAGGCTCAGGCGGTTGAGGTAGTGCCGCAACACCACGCCCCCCAGCAGGATCACGACCAGGGCGATGGCCGAACGTCCCCAGAGGCCGTGGAGCCAGTCCGCCAGCACGATCTCGACCGCCTCGCCGACCACGGCCACGAAGGGCAGCTCACCGATCCGCTGCAGGGTGTAGAGGCGCTCCTCTCCATCCAGCGGCGAAGCGGTACGGAACTGCACCTCATCCGCCCCGCTGTCGATGAAATCGCGGGTCAGCGGTTCCTCGATGCGTTTGCCGAGGCGCTCCAGGGGGCCCTCTTCCGAGAAGGCCGGACGGCGGGCGATCAGCCGCATGTCGGTATCGATGAGGGCGGTGCTCTGCCCGCGGGCCATGCTCAGCCGTTCCAGGTCGCCGGCGAAGGACGCGAGGTCCAACTGGGCACTGATGATACCGCCCCCCGACAGGCGCCGGGCGTGCACGACCCGGAACCGATCACCGGAGGGCCGAAACAGGGGCGTCACGAGCTCCTCGGAGGCCCCTCCCCCGAGCGCGGCATGGTAGTCGAGCAGTTCCCCGACCTGCTGGCCGGGGGAATAGGCGGGGTCGGTAGAGGCCAGGATGCGTCCCTCCGGCCCCACCAGGCACAGCTCGTCGATGAACGACAGGCCATCGCGCAGCGAGACCAGCCAGGCCCCCAGGTGTTCCGGGGAGTCTGCCATCCCCGCCAGCGCGTCCTGCTCGAGCAGGGTCGCCAGGCCTTGCAACAGCGCCTCGCTGGAGGCAAAGGTACTCGCTACCCACTCCGCCACCAGGTCGGCCCGCACCGCGGTCCGCTCGTCGGCGGCCTGGACGTCGCGCCGGTACTGCTCGACCAGCAAGGCCGCCAGGGTCGCCAGGATCAGCAGCACGGCGACCAGGTAGATCCCGATGGCGCGACGCCATTCGCGGCGATGGTTCGAAGTCGTCAGGAAGGAAGAGTCTGCATGGCGTCTCACGAGACGGCGTTCCTTGCACGGTGGAGGATTCCTCCCCGCAGTGTAACCACATGAACGACGATGTGCCGTACCGCCCAGCCTGGCCATCGTGCGACGGCCGGGCCAATCTGATGACAGGTCCTGACGGAGAACCCCGCCATGGAAGAGGTCACCCGACAGTTCCTCGACGCCAACCAGCCGCTGATCCGTCTGGCGGTGGCGCTGCTGCTGGGCGCACTGATCGGCATCGAGCGCGGCTGGGTCGCCCGCCAGCAGCGTCCCGGCGAACGCATCGCCGGGGTGCGCACCCACGCCCTGGTGGGACTGCTCGGCGGCATCGCCGCCCTGCTCTCGGCATCGGTCAGCGACTGGGCGTTCCCGCTGATCTTCGTGGCGGTGGCGGCCACCGCCCTGGTGGCCTGGAGGGCGCGTCTCGGCGACCCGCCCGACTACAGCATCACCGGGTTGATCGGGCTGCTGCTCACCTTCTGCTTCGGTGCCGTGGCGGTGGGCGTGGACCTGGCCGTGGCGACCGCCTGCACGGTCGCCACCGCGGTGATCCTCGACAACAAGCGCGAGATCCACGGCCTGCTCAATCGCCTCCAGGCCCGCGAGCTGGATGCCGGCCTCAAGCTGCTGGTGATCAGCGTGGTGATGCTGCCGCTGCTGCCCGACCGCGCAATGGGTCCCGGCAACGTCCTCAACCCCTACGAGCTGTGGTGGATGGTGGTGCTGATCGCCGTGGTCTCCTTCGTCGGCTACTTCGCGGTGCGCGTCGGCGGCCCCGAGAAGGGGATCCTCTTCACCAGCCTGTTCGCCGGCCTCAGTTCCTCCACCGCCCTGACCCTGCACTTCGCCCGCCAGTCGCGCCTGGCCCCGAGCCTCTCGCCGCTGCTGGCGGCCGGCATCCTGCTGGCCTGCGGCACCATGTTCCCGCGCATCCTGCTCTATACCGCAGTGGTCAACCCCGGCCTGCTGCCATCGCTGCTGCTGCCCGTCAGCCTGATGGCCCTGACCCTCTATCTGCCGGCGCTATGGATCTGGCGCCGCCATCGCCGCAACGGCCTGGTGGAAAATGCCGGCCTGGTACAGAACCCGCTGGAGTTGCGCACGGCGCTGTTCTTCGGCGCCCTGCTGGCACTGATCATGCTGCTCGGGGAATGGCTGCGCGGCCTGTTCGGCGAGGCGGGCATCTATCTGCTGGCCATCAGCTCGGGCATGGCCGACGTGGGTGCCATCACCCTGTCCTTGACCCGCATGTCGCTGAACGCCATTGAGGCCCAGACCGCCGTGCTGGGCATCATCCTCGCCGCGGCCACCAACAACCTGGTCAAGGCGGGCCTGGCCGGTGCCCTCGGCACCCGCCATACCGGCTGGCGGGTCGCCCTGCCGATGCTGGCGTCGCTGGTGGTCGGGCTGGCGGCGGTCGCCCAGGCGATGCTGCTGGCGGGATGACGGGGGTCAGGAGCGCTCCACCTCGGCCAGGCGTCGCTCGAGGAAGCGCCGCTCCGGCGCCTGGGACACCAGGGCGAGCGCCTCGCGGTAGTACCCGACGGCTTCCTCGCGACGCCCCAGCCGGCGCAACAGGTCGGCCCGGGCCGCCGGCAGCAGATGGTAGCCGGGCAGGTGGATCTCCTCGAGCAGCGCCAGCCCCTGCTCCAGGCCATCGGCCATGGCCACGGCCACGGCGCGATTGAGCGCCACCACCGGGCTGGGCTGCAGGCGATAGAGCAGGCTGTAGAGGGAGGCGATGCGCCGCCAGTCGGTGGCATCCGCGCTGGGCGCCTCGGCATGCAGGGCGGCGATGGCCGCCTGCACCGCATAGGGTGCCGGTGGGCCGCCACGCAGGGCGATCGCGGCCTGGGCGATCCCCTCCTCGATGGCCTCGCGGTCCCAGCGCGAGCGGTCCTGCTCCTCCAGCAGCACCAGGTCCCCCGCCGCGTCGGTGCGCGTCTCGCGGCGGGAATGGTGCAGCAGCATCAGTGCCAGCAATCCGCGGGTCTCGCGCTCGGCGGGCAGCCAGCCCACCAGCCGGCGTCCCAGGCGGATCGCCTCCTGACACAGGTCGTCGCGCACCAGGCGCTCTCCCTGGCTGGCCGCATAGCCCTCGTTGAAGATCAGGTAGAGCACCGCCATCACCGCCTCCAGGCGCTCGCCCAGGGCCGCGTCGGTGGGCACCTCGAAGGGAATGCCGGCATCGCGGATCTTGGCCTTGGCCCGCACCAGCCGCTGGGCCAGGGTGGGCACCGGCACCATGAAGGCGCGGGCGATCTCCTCGGTGGTGAGCCCGCCCAGGGTGCGCAGGGTCAGCGCCACCTGGGCGGCGCGCGAGAGCGCCGGGTGGCAGCAGGTGAAGATCAGCCGCAGGCTGTCCAGGGGCTCGGGGTCGTCGGGATCCACCGCCCGGGTCAGCTCCAGGTGTACCGCCAGCTCATCGGCCTTGCGCTCGCGCATCCGGTGATGACGCAACTGATCCAGGGCCTTGTGGCGCGCCGTGGCCGACAGCCAGGAGATCGGACTCGCCGGCATTCCCTCCGCCGGCCACTGCAGCATGGCCGCCTCGAAGGCCGCCTGCAGGGCGTCCTCGGCCAGCGAGAAGTCACCGAAGCGGCGGATCAGGCCGGCGAGCAGGCGCCCGTATTCGCGCCGATAGAGGGCGTCGAGGTTCACAGCCGATAGGCCGGATCCACCGGCCGCACTTCCACCGTGCCGCCCACCCGCAGCGGCGGGATGCGCCGCGCCAGGGCCAGCGCCTCGTCCAGGTCCTGGCACTCCACCACATGGAAGCCGCCCAGTTGCTCGCGGCTCTCGGCGAAGGGGCCGTCCAGGGTCACCAGCTCGTCGCCATGCCGGCGCAGGGTGGTGGCAGTGTCCGTCGACTGCAGCCGAGCCCCGCCACGGTAGGCACCGCTGGTGACCATCTCCTGAATCAATGCGTGGTAGTCGTCCATCACCGACTCGCGCTCCGGCGCCGGCAACGCCTCCCAGAGCGCCTCCTCGATACAGCACATCAGCATGTATTGCATGGTCGCCTCTCCCGAATCATCTCGAAGGGTAGCCGGCCCGCCAGAGCCGTGCCTCACTCTCCCATCGATCGAGCCCCGGGCGAATCGACGTCACGAGCGCCGCCCCCGCCGTCAGCCGCCGAGCAGCTCCTCGACCAGCTCGACGAGGTCGGCCGTGCAGCGGGCACCGGGCGCCTTGGCCTCGTCCCCCGGGCGGTACTTGCCGGAGCGTACCAGGCAGGCCTGCAGTCCGACCTTCCGGGCGGCGGCGACGTCGCACTCCACGTCGTCGCCGACCATCAACGTCTCCCCGGGCGCCACCCCCGCATCGCCGAGCACGGCGCGGAAGAAGTCGCCCGACGGCTTGCCGAGCACCGTCGCCTCGACGGCGGCGGCATACTCCAGGGCGCGCACGAAGGGCCCCGCATCCAGGTGCAGGGCCCCGGCCCGGCGGAAGTAGCGGTTGGTGCCCACGGCGAGCAGCGGTGCGCCCCGCTGCAGCAACTGGAAGGCCTCGTTCAGGTGGGCATAGTCCAGGCGCCGCTCGGCATCGCCGAGTACCACGGCGTTGGGATCGTCGCGGTCCAGGTCGGCAAACTCGGGCTCGAGCGCCTCGTGGATCAACAGGTAGGGACGCAGTCGGTGACTCACCAGGTGGTTGCGGATCGCCGCCGGCGCGGTGAAGACCTGCTCCGGCGCCGCCTCGAAACCCAACGCCTGGAGCTCATCGCAGACCGCGGCAGTGGTCTTGCGCGAGGTGTTGGTGACGAAACGCAGCGTCAGTCCCTCGGCCTGCAACCGTGCCACCGCCGCCACGGCACCGGGCAGGGCCACGCCGTCCTCGGTCAGCACGCCACTGATATCGAGAAAAACCGCCTTGAGCATCGTCACGCCTCCACGAAGGTTCCCCTATCTAGCCTAGACGCTCCCGGCGCCCTGCGTGTTGCATCGCAATATCCGTGCCGGCTCACCCGCGAGGAACCGGGATCGGCACCCGACCGCGGGTGATCGCTGGCGGCATCGGCTAGGCTGCAAGGGTCACGCCCTCGGGCCGCGGCCCTGGACGCCCCCGGAGTCTGCGCATGGACTTTCTCGTCAACCTGGATGTGGACGATCTCGAACGCGCCGTCGTCTTCTATCGCGAGGCCTTCGGCTTCACCCTCGGCCGCCGCTTCGGCAGCGCGGTAGTAGAACTGCTCGGTGGCCCGGCGCCGCTCTACCTGCTGGCCAAGGCCGCGGGCACCGAGGCCTTCGACGGCGATACCCGCCACCGCGACTACCGGCGCCACTGGACACCGCTGCACCTCGACTTCGTGGTCGACGACATCGAGGCGGCGGTGACACGCGCCACCGCCGCCGGTGCCGTACTCGAACGCCCGATCGCTACCCAGGCCTGGGGGCGGCTGGCGCTGCTGCACGACCCCTTCGGCCACGGCTTCTGCCTGGTGCAGTTCCTCGGTGAGGGCTACGACGCCATCGCCGACCGCTGACGCCGCCCCCTGCCCCTTGCCTCCTGCATCGGGACGAGGAACCGCGCTCAGGCCACCGGCTTGGCCTGTCACTCGGCATGGAAGGAGTGGTCACAAGACCTCCAGCATTGTCGAGGTCAAGGACCACCATCCGCCGGCATGCCTTCGTACTCGTCATGCCGCCTGACCCAGTCCATGATCCGCGTCTCGTTGCGCCCCTTGGGAGTGATATCGAGATAGATGAAGGCGCCGTTCACCTCCTCGTTGCCCCGCGCATAGCTGGAGTAGGTATGATAGACCTCGCCATGCTCGTCCTGGTAGAAGACGCTGAGGCCGGGCAACTCCTCGTACCCCTCGGTCCAGGCATAGTTGTAGAGGACCCTGCCCTCGGCCAGCTGCGCCGGGGTGAAGGAGACGTGGAAGTCGTAGTTGAAGTCGCTGCCGCAGGACGACACCCACCGGGCCCGCCATCCCATGCGTCGGCGGTAGGCCTCGATCCGGTCGAGCGGCGCCCGCGACACCCGCACGTAGCTGACGTCATGGTGCTCGAGGTGCACGACCGCCCCCTCGGCGTGATCGGCCTCCATCGAGCAGCTCGGGCAGCCCGCCTCCCAGTCGGGGCCGAACATGAAGTGATGGACGATCAACTGGCTGTTGCCGCCGAACAACTCGGCGAGGGTCCGCTTTCCCTCCAGGGTGTCGAAGACATAGGTCTTGTCGAGCTTCACCCAGGGCAACTCGCGCCGCTCGGCGGCCACCAGGTCGCGCAGCCGCGTCAGCGCCTTCTCGTTGCGTAGATGGGCCTTGCGCGCGGCCAGCCACTCCTCGCGCGAGACGACCCTGCGGGCGATCCAGGCGTCATCGATGGCAATCATGTCGCGTCTTCTCCTGTCGCTGTCATCACGCGGCGGAGCCCAGGGCTCCGCCTCTCCCCCGGGTATCGTCCGGTGAGCCGCGCTATCGACAACCACGAGGACGACGACACAGCGCTGCTTCATGGCCATACGCCTCGATGATCGAGGTGCCCTTATTCTGCGGGTGCCTGTCGATCCACCTCCTCCTCGTTCGACTGCAGGGTGTCAGCCCATATCACTCACCCGAGGAGGAAGCCCCATGCTGCTCAATGCCTACCTGATCTTCGACGGCGACTGCCGCGCCGCCTTCGAGTTCTACCAGCGCTGCCTCGGCGGCGAGATCGTCGCCATGCACACCTACGGCGAGGCCCCGGCGGAAGCGGAGATGCCCGCCACGGTCCACGACAGGATCATGCACGCCCGCCTGGTCGTGGACGGCCAGGTGCTGATGGGCTCCGACAACACCTCCGAGTGCCCGGTCCCCTACGAGGGCATCAAGGGCGTCTCCCTCACGCTCGGCGTCGACACCCCCGAGGAGGCCGAGCGACTCTTCCAGGCCCTGGCCGACAACGGCACCGTCCGGATGCCCCTGGAGGAGACCTTCTGGGCCAGGTCCTTCGGCATGCTGGTCGACCGCTTCGGCGTGGCCTGGATGATCAACTGCGAGAAGGAGATGCCGACATGAGCGAGGTGCCCCATCCGCCCATCGTCGAGCGCGACGCCTGGCTCGACGCCCGCCAGCGGCTGCTCGAGCACGAGAAAGCGCTCACCCACCTGTACGATGCGGTGAACGCCGAACGCCGCCGGCTGCCGATGGTGAAGCTCGACAAGACCTATGTCTTCGACGGTCCGGACGGCGAGACCCGCCTGCTCGATCTCTTCGAAGGGCGACGCCAGTTGATCGTCTACCACTTCATGTTCGATCCGGAGTGGGAGAAAGGCTGCAGCGGCTGCACCGGCTTCGTCGATGCCCTGGGCGATCTCTCGCTGCTGCATGAACGCGACACCGGCTTCGCCCTGGTCTCCCGGGCGCCACTGGGCAGGCTCCAGGCCTACCGGGCCGAGCGCGGCTGGCACTGGCCCTGGGCGTCATCGTTCGGGAGCGACTTCAACTACGACTTCCACGTCACCCTCGACGCGACGGTCGCCCCGCCCGAGTACAACTACCGCCGCCAGGCGGAACTCGAGGCACGCCGCGACGAGCCCCACTTCCTGGGCGGGGAGTGCCACGGTCTGAGCGTCTTCTTCCGCCTGGGCGAGGAGGTCTTCCACACTTACTCCACCTATGCCCGTGGCTGCGAGAGCCTCACCGACGCCTATGCCCTGCTCGACCGTACGCCCTACGGACGCCAGGAGGACTTCGAGGACTCGCCGCCGGGCTGGCCCCAGCGGCCCACCTATGGCTGAGTGCTACCGAGCGGGGCCACGGTGCCCCGCTCCCCCTCACGCCATTGCACATGGCGTCGGTACTCACTGGGGGTGAGGCCGGTCATCGCCGTGAAGTCGTGGACGAAGTGCGCCTGGTCGAAGTAGCCCGCGTCATGGGCCACCTCGACGAGCGTCCCGGGCCCCGCCGCCCGCTTGATCAGCGCCCGACCGTGGGCGACGCGAAGCGCCCGGGCGTACTGCTTGGGCGACAGCCCCAGGTGGCCCCGGAACAGCCGCTGCAGCCGGCGCTGGCTCACGGAGAGCGCCTCCGCCAGCTCGGCGATGCTGCCCTGGCCCTGGCGCTGCTGCAGCCATGCCAGCGCCCCTCCCAGCAGCGGCGGCGGCGCCTCGACCTCGTTCAGCCCGGCGAGGAGATGCCGCTCCAGCAGGGCGATACGCGCCTCGAAGCCGACGACCGCCGCCAGCCGCTCATGCAGTTCGACCAGGGAGCGACGCCGCAGCGCCTCGGCCGGCATCAACCCGGCCTCGGCCAGGGCCTCCGGCGCCTCGCCCAGCACTGCCCCGCCCATCCCCGGCAGGAAGCGCACGCCCAGCAGATCCAGCCCGGCCTCGACTCCTAACCGCGCGCTGCGCAGCGAGGGGCCATCGACCCAACCGGGACCGACGTGCCGCACCCCATCGCGCCACAGGGGCGCGCCGACGTTGAACATCAGCCCCATGCCGCCGTCGGGATGCAGCAGCTCGACCGGGGACGTCACGGCCCCCGCACCGCCCCGGGCCCACCAGTAGCACTGCACGACGGCGCGTAGCGGCCCGCGCGGCGCGACCCGTCGCAGCGTCAGCCCGGTGGCCGGGCGTCGCAAATCTACAATCTCGCCCGTCCCCGCCGCGCTAGGTTGATGCCTGTCATTCACCATCGGAGCCCCTATCATGCGCATGGACTACTTCGCCGCCAGCCCGGACGCCCTCCAGCCCCTGGTCGACATCGAACGCTACCTGGCCAGGGCGGCCCGGCGCCGCGACGAGCTCGGCGGCGGCCTGCTGGGCCTTCTCTATACCCGCGTCTCCCAGATCAACGGCTGCGCCTACTGCCTCGACATGCACACCAAGGATGCTCGCCAGGCCGGCGAAAGCGAACAGCGACTCTACGCCCTGAGCGCCTGGCGCGAGACGCCCTTCTTCACTCCCCGCGAGCGGGCCGCCCTGGCCTGGGCGGAGGCCCATACCCTGATCGCCGACCGCGGCATCGACCAAGCGTTGTTCGATGCCACCCGCGCCCACTTCTCGGAGCCCGCGCTGGTCGACCTGACCCTGGCGATCTGCGCCATCAACGCCTGGAACCGCATGGCGATCGGCTTCGCGGCCGAGGTCGGCAGCTACCGGCCCGACTGATCGCCCTCAGTTGCCGGGTCGCTCGTCCGCGGCTGCCGCGGCGAGCGACTCGGCCCGCCGCCGCAAAATCCGCTCCTGCTCGGGCTCGAGCAACAGCCCGAAGCGCTCGCGCAGCACGTCGACCAGCTCGGCGGCCTCGAGCTCGTGCCGCTCCGGCTCGGCCCCGGGACGCACCACCGTCAGCTCCAGGTCGGCGAGGCCCAGGCGCTCCTCCGCCCCGTTGTGCTGGGCCACTATGCGTCGCACGAAGGGCGAGTCCGGGTGATGGGAGACATGGTAGTTGTGGATCTCGGCATCGGCACGGTAGTAGGGCGCGTCGCCGAACTGGTAGATATTGAACCAGCCGTCGTGGCGCCGGTGCCGCAGCAGCCAGAGCCCCACCGGGGAGCGCTCGAGGCGGTACTCCCAGCGGCCGTGGCGCACCTCGACGCCCGCTTCGATCGGCACCGGCTCGCGCGGCCCCACATGGCCGACCCCGACATCGACCAGCCAATCGCGCTCCTCGACGGTCGCCACCAGCATGGTATGGTTCATGGCCGTGAGCCGGCGGGACTCCTCGCCCACCAGCATCCGCGCGCCCCGGGCCGCCACCCGGAAGCCGAGCCGGTCCAGTACCGTACCGAACAGCAGGTTCTGCTCGTGGCAGTAGCCGCCTCGGCGGCGCCTTATCAGCTTGTCCTCCAGGCTCGCCAGGTCCAGGCGGATCTCGCCGCCGGTGACGATCTCGAGGTTCTCGAAGGGCACCGCGGCGAGGTGCGCCCGCTGCAGGGCGCGCAGCGTCCCCAGGGTCGGCGTCAGCGGTCCTCGGTAACCGATACGCTCCAGATAGGCCTCGAGATCGAGCGGTGACGCTTCCCACCGGGCCGACTCATGAGACGGGCAAGAGATAGTGGAAGCCTGCATGACGAACCCTCCTGTGTCGGGCGATGCCCTGCCGCGGTGAACGAGCTGGCCACCCGAGGGCGACCGTCGTGTCGCAGGCTACGACCTCAAGTTCGCTTCAGGTAAAGCACGGGGTTCGCTATCGGCCGGATAGCCACCGACAATGTCGGGCTTCCCCCTATCGACTCACGGCCCCAGGAGACCGGATGAAACTGATCCTCAGCCGCAAGGGCTTCGACTCCTCCGCCGGGGGCGTGCCGAGCCCCCTCTTCCCGGATGGCCGGCTGCTGGCCCTGCCCATTCCGGACGCGACCTCGACGATTCGCTACCACGATATCGCCCATGATGGCGTCTCGCTGGACACCCTGGTCACCCCGCTGACCCGGGGCAAGGTCGCACCCGACGACGGCGCCCATCTCGATCCCGACCTGATCGCCGGGATGCTGCCCCGCCAGGCCGGCTGGCGGCCGATCTTCGGGCAGTCCGGCCAGGCCCAGGGGCATCTGCGCAACCACGGGGTCGGCCCGGGGGACCTCTTCCTGTTCTTCGGCCTCTTCCGCCGTGTCGAGCCCCACGACGGCGCCTGGCGCTGGGCGCCCGGCTCGCGTCCCCACCATGTGATCTGGGGCTGGCTGCAGGTGGCGGCGATGGTGCCGGTGGACGAGGCGCGCTCGGGGGACTATGCGTGGGCGGCCTATCACCCCCACTTCCGGCGTGCGGCCGATCCCCGCAACGTGCTCTACCTGGCGAACCGGCGGCTACGCCTCGATGGGCTGAATGAGGCGTTGCCGGGCGCCGGCGTCTTTCCGCATTTTTCGCCGAATCGACAGCTGACGACACCCGGTGCGGAGCGGGTCTCCGACTGGCGGCTGCCCGCCTGGTGCTATCCGCAGGGCGAGCGCCGGCCGCTGAGCTACCACACCGACCGGCGACGCTGGCAACGCCATGCCGACCACACCGCGCTGAGTGCGGCGGCGCGCGGCCAGGAGTTCATCCTGGAGTGCGATGACTATCCCGAGGCGCTGACCTGGGCCGGCGGCCTGATCCGGTGCCGATCACCGGCAAGAGACTAGCTGCGCAGGTCGCGAAAGGCCTCGATCACCCGTTCCGCCAACGCTTCACCGGCGCCACCCAGCCCATCCCGACGCACCAGGGCGACCTGGTAGTCGCCCAGCGGCGGCAGGGTATCGCCATCGAGCCGACGCAGCGGCGCGCGCCCGGTGGAGGGCATCTGGGTCATGGCCATACCCTTTCAATAAATCTTAATGCCGCTCGAGGTAGACGCCCTGCACGCCCTGCAGGAGCGCGAGGCAGACGCGCTCCATGACCACCGCCCATCATGAGCGTAGCGTGCCGGCCGTCATTCCTCCGCCGCGGTTTCCAGTCCATCCAGCAGCTTGCCGAGCAGCCGGCTCAGCGTCTCCTGCTCCTCGCGACTCAGGGGCTCGAGTAGTCGCGCCTCGTTCTCCACGTGCTGCGGAATGAGCCGGTCCATCAGCTCGCGTCCCTGGTCGGTGAGCGAGACCAGGGTGCCGCGGCGGTCCTCGGGATTGGGCGAGCGCCGGATCAACCCGGCCCGCTCCAGGCGATCCAGCCGATTGGTCATGCCCCCCGAGGAAATCATCAGTGCCTCGAACAACTGGGTCGGCGTCAGCGCATAGGGCGTACCGGCGCGGCGCAGCGAGGCCAGCACATCGAACTCCCCCGCCTGCAGGCCGTGCTGCTTGAAGAAGGCATCCAGCCGCCCCTTGGTGATCAGTTGACTCGTCTTCAGGTAACCGACCACCTCCATGGGCAGCAGGTCGAGGTCGGGCAGCTCACGCCGCCATTGGCTCACCGCCAGTTTCACTCGGTTCATTGCCGCTCTTCCTTGCCAAATATAAATCTCGATATTAAGATACTTCCCAGAAAGTCACTCTTCGAAGAGATACTTAATCTCAAGCTACAGGAGCCTATGATGACCAACGTCACGCCCACGCACAAGCGCCCCGGCCTCCAGGCGATCGGTTGCCTGCTGCTGGTCGGCACCTTCCTCGCCCTGTCGCTGACGATCGGCAAGTTGGCCGACGAGGCCGGCGCCCCACGCTTGACCTTTCTGATGGCGGCCATGGCCGGGGCCGGCCTGGTGCTGCTGGGCATCGCCGCGGCCCGCCACCGGCCGCTGACCTTCGACCGTCGCACCCTGGAGTATGCCGCCGTGGCCGGGGCCCTGTTCGCCCTGCCCAATGCCCTGGCCTTCGTGGCGGTACGTCACGTCGGCGCCGGCTTCATCTCGCTCAGTTTCGCCTTCCCGATCCTGATCACCTGGCTGCTGGCCGTCCTGCTGAGCCTGGAACGCTTACGGATGCTGCGCCTGCTCGGCGTGCTGCTGGGGCTCTCCGGGGGCCTGGTGCTGGCCACGGCCAAGGCCGGCGGCATCGACGGCTCACCGGGCTGGGCCCTGCTGGTGCTGGCCATGCCGCTGGTGATCGCCCTGGGCAATCTCTATCGCACCCTGCGTTGGCCCGAGGCCAGCTCGCCGGTCTTCCTGGCGGCGCTGATGATGTTCGGCGGGGCCGCGACCCTGCTGCCCCTGGCACTGGCCCTCGAACCCGGCCAGCTGCCCATCCTGTTCACCCGCGACGCCGTGCTGCGCCTGCTCGCGGTGGAGATCACGGTGTTCTCAGTGCTCTACCTCTTCTACTTCGTGCTGCAGAAGCTCGCCGGCCCCGTCTACTTGAGCCAGATCGGCGCGGTGGCGGCCGTGGTCGGTACCCTGATCGCGGTGCTGGCCCTCGGCGAAGCGCCGCCGCCCAACCTGGGCCTGGCCGCGCTGCTGGTCATCGTCGGCAGCCTGCTGTTCCAGCGTGGGGCCCGCGCCGCGACCCAAGGCTTGAAGTCGACAAGCGGCCACCAAGCGTCTACCTAGAAGGGTGATCCCCCACCACGCCAGGCCCGAGAGGAGAATTCGCCATGACCGCTCCCCTGCCCCCCGTCGTCTCCCAGGCGGAGTGGCAAGCCGCCCTCGAGGACCAGATCGCCAGGGAGAAGGCCCATACCCGGGAGCGCGACCGGTTGAGCGCCGCCCGCCGCCGGCTGCCCATGGTCGAGGTACGCGGCGACTACGGCTTCGAGGGCCCGTCGGGCCCGGCGAGCCTGCTCGACCTGTTCGCGGGGCGCTGCCAGCTGATCGTCTACCACTTCATGTTCGGGCCCGACTGGGAGGCGGGCTGCGACGGCTGCTCCTGGGTGGTGGATGCCATGACCCACCCCGCCCACCTGCACGCCCGGGACACCAGCCTGGTGCTGGTCTCCCGCGCGCCCTTGGCGAAGCTCGAGCGCTACCGGCAACGCATGGGCTGGCAACATCCGCCCTGGGTCTCCTCCCTGGGCAGCGACTTCAACCGCGATATGGGCGTGACGAGCCAGGACTGCTGCGCTCCGGACACCGACCGCGGCGAGCGCCACGGGGTCAGCGTCTTCCTGCGCGACGGCGAGCGGATCTACCGCACCTACTTCACCGGCAAGCGCGGCGTCGAGTACCTGGGCAGCCTGTGGAGCTATCTGGACCTGACGCCCTACGGCCGCCAGGAGACCTGGGAGGAGTCGCCACCCGGCTGGCCCCAGACGCCACCCTACGCCTGGAACCGCCGCCACGACGAGTACGAGCCCTGAGCGCGCTCGCCGGTGGACCCGTCGCGTCATGGGCCCGGCAGACGAGCCTTCACTTCTGCCATTCGCAGGGCGTGCCGTACCGGTTGAAGCGAACTGACACGAGTGGCGGGAGGAGAGAGACACCGTGACGGCCCGACGCTGGTCGATGGCGACATCCCGTCGATCGGGAGGGCAAGCGCATGAAAGTTCTGACGCTCAAGGTCCTGGCGCTGTTCGGCGCGCTGATGCTGGGGGTGATTGCTGACATTCGCAGCTTCGACGAGACGCGGGGCGGCTACGAGCCGCCATATACCGGCTTCACCGGGGAGCCCATCGACTAGCGACGGCTCGATCGCGGCCCGGAGGGCTTCGACAAGCGCGGCCATGTGATCGATGTGCTGGTCAACTGCGAGACCGGCATGATCAGCCTCTCGGTGTTTGGTCTCGAATGGCAATGGCGCCAAGTGTCGCCACGGGCCCTGGCAGTGCACCGCCCACGGGAAGCCTGCCAGCAGGTCGGCTATGTAACACGCTTCTAAGGCAGCGCCTCCACTTCGCGCTTGATACAAGCGATGCGGGCTTATTGCGCCTGTTATTTTTGTCGCTTCGAAAGCGGCCTATGAGCGTCTCTAGGGACGAAGTTTCATTTGAATAACCGCGAACCTGGGGATGGTAGCAGTGCTCAAAAGCGTCTTACTGGCTGCTGAGAGTGGCTTCATCGTCGAGAGCAGGTAGCAGAGGCGGGTATTCATGGTTTCACACAGCCTCGGCCGATTGCGGGTATCGATCAGCGTTGCGGCTCCCCCTACTGGGCCTTGCCCATCGCCATCGCCGACTCGGGCGAGACGCCCTGGGCCAGGGCCGCCTCGCGCTCAGCGGCGAGGGCGCGTCGGAAGGCGTCGCGCTGCTGCAGGCGTTCCCAGTAGGCGGCCACGGCAGGCTTGAAACGCTCGTCCAGTCCGATATGGCTGGCCAGCAGCAGCGCATAGCCCACCGAGATGTCGGCGGCGGTGAAGCGCCCGGCGCAGAGGAAGGGCTCGCGCTCCAGGCGCGGCTCCAGGGTGCGCAGCCGGGAGAGACACCAGCGGGCATAGTCCTCCACCACCTGGGGCTGGCGCCGCTCGGGCGGCTCGAAATGGCCGTAGCGCAGCACCAGGGTCTGGGGAAAGGTCAGGGTCGCCTCGCCGAAGTGCAGGAAGTTGAGGTAGTCGGCGTAGGCCGGCTCGTCCGCCCCCACCTCCAGGCCCGCCTCGGGGCGACGCGAGGCGAGGTACTGGCAGATGGCCGCGGATTCGGTCATGGCCACCTCACCGTCGAACAGCGCGGGCACCGTGCCCAAGGGGTTGATTTCGAGGAAGGTCTCGTCATGCACCCGCGGCGGGAAGGGGTGCATCACCAGCTCATAGGCAAGGCCCAGCTCCTCGAACAGCCACAGGGGGCGGAAGGAGCGAGCGCTGACGCAGTGGTGGAGTCGAATCATGGTCGCGTTCCAGCTGGCTGGTCGAGGGTCATGGTGACCTAGCCGCGCAGGTCGCGAAAGGCCTCGATCACCCGTTCCGCCAAGGCTTCACCGGCGCCACCCAGCCCATCCCGACGCACCAGGGCGACCTGGTAGTCGCCCAGCGGCGGAAGGGTATCGCCGTCGAGCCGACGCAGCGGCGGTCGGATCAGCAGGGCGCCACCGCATTGCGAATGCACTCAGGGGATCGGTCGAGCTGGGATTCTCCCCTCTTCAAGATGATCTGTCCACGATGGAAAAGCATAGCAGGAGAATCGGAAAGCAAAAGAATGCGAATATTAACAGGTACTGCCAGCGGGCCCTCCTGCAACCAAAAAATATTATTAGACAGCGCTTTAATAGTAAAGGTTAGTTGCCACACCCTCACCGGGATTCTATTCTTTTCTGACTATGCCAAAGAACAAGAATTGAGAAGTCCTCTCAGGACAACCCCACGACACCCACACAACACCGGAAAGCAAGCACCTCGGGAGTCTTTCCCAGCGCTGGCTTTCCACGCCGAATGGGGGTGACTCATGATAACACCCTGTTTCATCAAGACAGCCGCCATACTCTTCCTGGTCGCCCCCGCGGCCTCCCTGGGATTGATATCCCCAGGCATGGCAGACAGCCGCCACGTTGACCTGGTGCTGCTCGTAACCATCGACATGCTCAAGGGAGAAATGCCATTCGCTCACTATGACCGCCTCTCGGAAGGTGGCCTCAGGTACGCCATGGATAACGGCGTGTCCTATACCAATGCGCACTATCAACATGCAACCACGTTCACGGCCGTGGGACATGCGGTGCTCGGGACCGGAGCTCCTGCTGCACAGCACGGACTCGCGGGCAATGACTGGGCCGACAGGCAGACCGGGGAGCGCATCTACTGTGTGGCCGACCCCGATAGCGAGCCTTTCGTCGACACGGACATGCTCGGCACTTCACCACGCAACCTGACCGCCACGACCTTCTCCGATGAAATCGTACTTTCTTCCGGTGGCAAGTCGCGCACCTTTGGTGTCAGCGTCAAGGACCGTGGCGCGATCATCCCCGCAGGTCGCTTGGGCAAGGCCTTCTGGTATGAATCGGGATCGGGCGACTTCTACACCACCTCCTACTATTACGACGACATGCCAGAATGGGTCACCGAGTTCAACGAAGCCGGGCACAAGGACAGATTCCGCGACGAACAGTGGACGCTGCTTCATCCCGAAGAGACCTATACCTTTGCCCACAATGACGATCGCGACCATGAAAAGGGCTACTATGCACTCGGCCCGACCCTTCCCAAGGATTACGACAACCCGAACGATGACGACTACTATGGTGGACTGCGCTTTTCACCCGCGGGCGATGAGCTGACACTGGACTTTGCCAGGGAACTGATGGAGCAAGAAGCGATTGGACAAGGGGAAGCCACGGACGTGCTGTCCATCAGTCTCTCAGGCCTGGACTACGTGGGCCATGCCTGGGGCACACACAGCCTGGAATATGAGGACATGTTCCTTCAGGTCGACACCCTGCTCGCCGACTTCTTCGACTTCGTCGATGACCGCGTCGGACTGGACAGCACGCTTCTCATCATTGCCGCCGATCATGGCGCCGATGACACGCCCGAATACCAGCACCAGCAAGGACTTGATGCCGATCGGCACTACCCGGAAGCCTTCATCAAGGCCGCCAATGACGCCTTGCGTAACCGCTTCGACATAGACGACGACCTCATCATGGCGTTCTGGAATCCCAGCCTCTACCTCAATCCCGAGGTCATGGAGCGTCATGATCTGGCTTATCCCGAGGTCGAACGGGCATTGGCCGAAGCCATGCTCAACCAGGATGGAGTGAGCTATGCAATCGCCCGCACGGACCTGGAAAACGGCAAAGTGCCGGATACACCCATCATGCAGAAACTGACACGGGCCTTTCATCCGCAGCGGTCGGGCAATGTCCTCTTCATCCAGGACCAGTTCTGGTACCTGTATCCCAATGCCGATCAGTTCTCGGCCATGCATGGAAGCCCTTACGCCTATGATACGCATGTCCCCATCCTGATGGCCGGTCCGGATATCCCGCATCAGGTCGTGAACAGGAGTGTGGCAGTCAGCGATCTGGCAATTACCGTCACCAACTACATGAACGTCCGGACGCCATCCGGGGCCGATGGCAATCCACTCATAGAAGTCCTGGCCGGGAAAAACCCGTGATAATTCGATAGAAACGGGGTAGAAAACCGGGTCACAATCGAAAGGAATAGCCGCATGCAGCCCACCAGGACTGCATGCGGTGTTTTCACCATTCACCATGAACGGAAAGATCAAGTCCTGCAACAGAGTAAAAGAACGGCGCCTCCATGAACGACACACTCTGGACAGGATGGCAGCAAGCCATCTGCGTATCATTGTTAACCGCTCTTCTGTGCACGGCTGTTATCGGTAGCACATCCGCCGGGAGCACCATGAAACCCGAAAGCGATGTGCACGTTCACTTGTACAATGATCATGCCGAGGTCGTCGAATTCCGCTTGCCTCCTGGGGCAGCGCTGGAGGAACCGAATGGCCGGCATCGTGTCATTGTCGCGCTGTCCCGTCACTTGGCACGCCATGCGCGAGACGACGGCAGTGCCGGGGAGCATGACCTCATGCCGGGGGATCTGCGGTGGTTGAGGGCCGGCACTGCCCGCATTGACAATATCGGTGACACGGTGGCCCGTTTCCTCGAAGTCCGTTCCCGGGTCACCTCCCTCGCTCCCGACCCACCAGGCCCCTCTGCTCACGAACTCTCCCGGGCTCCCGGTATCTCCGAGCTGGCTTCCGACAGGGCCGAGCTCCGGCTGGACAACGCGCATTTCCGCGTGACGGAGTACCGGCTCGAACGTCAGTCCTCACTGCCCGAACACCTGGCAGCCAATCAGGTCCTGATCGCATTCGATCGGGTCGATCTCCTGCGTACCGATGGCGATGACCGCTCTCGCACCCTGCGCCTGGGCGACAAGAGGATCGCCTGGATACCGGCAGGCCATCAGGTGCTCAAAAACCTTGGCCACGGCATGGCGCACTTCATGACGGTAGAGATAAAACCGCCACAGCGCTATACCGACTACGAGCCATGATGCACAGACGAGGAGCCGGCGGGAGATCGGTTTCTCTTTCATGACCTCCATCGCCACCAAGAGCCATGACCATGACAAGCACGATCACGAGCCGAAGGGACAGCTTGCTGAAAGGGGTGGCGATGCTGGCATCACTGCTTTTCTCGCTGACCTTCTCCACTGCTTCATCAATCGCGGGCGACGTCCTGGATGACGCGATGCTTGAGCGCATCCGGGACGTCTCCGTCCATGAATATACGCCACCTCCCGATGGCAGTATCACTCAACGCCAGGTCGACGATTTCATCCGCGTCAGTGAACGGGCAGCTCGCCTGGAAGCGCGCTATGCCAAGCATGCCAACGCCATGCAGCTGGCCAAGATCGACGCCGTTTCCGAGGAAGGCGCCAACTGGGCCGAGTACCAGTGGGTTCGCTCACAACTCAAACAAGCCGCATTTAGCCAGGCGATGAACGCCCCTCCGCGGGATGCAGCCAGTCGGCACAATGCAGCCTTGTTTATGGCCAACGAAGACCGGCTTCAGGTAATCCTGAGGCTCGAGAGCAACCAGGAGCCGAGGCCATGAGGCAGCACCCCCAGGAAAGCTGGCAGCAGTCGCGGCTCGAGCCCGATCAGGATTGCCACCCCACGTCCGCCGGGTCGATCCCTATAATTTGCTCTATCTGGCCTCTCCCCGCTCGCACTGCCGGGGCTTGGCCAGACGCTACCCAGTGCCGGGGTCATTCCACGCTTTTCACCCAATTGGCAGCGCTGGTGGATGCACAGCGATCATACTGGGCTAAGCGTTGAGACGCGGGGCCGGGAGTTCATCCTGGATGGCGACGAGTATCCGGAAGCGGTGCTCTGAATAGGGCTTCAGGTTGCTCGCGGCCGCGCATTCAGAACGCCAGGCAGATCTTGCCGAAGTGGCGGCCCGCCTCCTCGTGCCGGAAGGCGTCGGCGATCTCGTCGAGCGGGAAGGCGCTGTCGATGACCGGCCGGATGCCGCAGGCCTCGATACCCCGCACCATCTCCTGCTGGTGAGCGCGGCTGCCGACGATCAAGCCCTGGAGGCGCGCCTGCTTGGCCATCAGCTTGGCGGTGGGGATCTCGCCGCCACGCCCGGTCAGCACTCCGATCAGCGAGATATGGCCTCCGATGCGCACGGCCTCGATGGACTGCGGCAGGGTCCCGGGGCCGCCGACCTCGATCACCTGGTCCACCCCGCGTCCGTCGGTCAGGGCCTTCACCCGTGTGCCCCATTCCGGCTCGGCCCGGTAATTGAGGGTATGGTCGGCACCGAGGCGCTTCAACTGCTCGATCTTCCCGTCGGAGGAGGAAGTGGCGATCACCCGCGCGCCCATGGCCTTGGCGAACTGGAGGGCGAAGATCGACACCCCGCCGGTGCCTAGCGTCAGCACGGTGTCGCCGGCCTTGAGTTTGCCGTCGACCACCAGCGCCCGCCAGGCGGTGAGCCCGGCCGTGGTCAGGGTGGCGGCCTCGGCATGGCTGTAGCCCGTCGGCGCCTGGGTGAACCAGGTCGCGGGGCGGATTACCCACTCGCGGGCGTAGCCGTCGACGCCATCGCCGGGGGTGGTCGCGAAGTCGCCGACCCGGGCCGGCCCGTCGAGCCAGTAGGGGAAGAAGGTGGACACCACCGCATCGCCCACCGCGAACTCCTCGACGCCGTCGCCGACCGCCTCGACCACGCCGGCACCGTCGGACAGGGGAATGCGGCCATCCTCGACCGGCTTGCGGCCGGATACCACGCCATAGTCGTGGAAGTTGAGCGAGCTGGCATGCACCCGGACGCGCACCTCGCCCGGCCCCGGCTCGCCGGGCGCCTCCTGCTCGCCGATAGCCAGCCGATCCAGTCCGCCTGGGCTGCACAGGGTAACGACCTTCATCGCGGCTCTCCTTTTTCGGGATTCGGGGAATCGCGGTACAGACTAGCAGTTTGTCCAGGCGGCACCGAACGGCGGCGTCCCTTCCGTATCCCGCCGAAGGTCGTTGGCGGCTTCGAACCGTCCTGGCTAGGCTGACAGTGCGCCTGCAAGGGGTACACCACGATGCCGGACTACCGCAATGATCCCACCCTGCCCGTGCCGACCTTTCCCGGCAGCCATCTGGTGCTGGACGACGCCTATGTGTTCGTCTCGGGCCTGACGGCGGCGGACATCCAGGGTGGCGACACGGTGCTCGGCGACATCGCCGAGGAAACCCGTTGGGTGATGCGCCGGTTGGGGCACATGCTGGCCAGCGTCGACTGCGGCTTCGGCGACGTGGTGCGGGCCGACGTGCACCTGGCCGACCTGGAGGAGATCGAGGACATGGACGCCGCCTACGCCGAGTTCTTCACCGCGGACCGCTATCCCGCGCGGACCTGTACCGAGTCGCCGCGCCTCTGCGGCGGCAGCCGGGTGGAGATCACCCTGCTGGCGCGGCGTCCCTAGTCGACCCGGGCGGCGGCCTCGCGCTCGGCCGCCTCGCCGTTGATATCGACGCCGATGAAGCCGCCGGACTGGCGGCGCCACAGGGCGGCGTAGAGGCCGTCCCGGGCCAGCAGCTCGCGGTGGGTGCCGCTCTCGACGATGCGCCCCTCGTCGACCACCACCAAGCGGTCGAGCATGGCGATGGTGGAGAGGCGGTGGGCGATGGCGATCACCGTCTTGCCCTCCATCAGCGCATAGAGCTGCTCCTGGATCGCCGCCTCCACCTCGGAGTCGAGCGCCGAGGTGGCCTCGTCGAGCACCAGGATGGGCGCGTTCTTGAGCAGCACCCGGGCGATGGCGATGCGCTGGCGCTGGCCGCCGGAGAGCTTGACGCCCCGCTCGCCCACATGGGCGTCCAGGCCGCGGCGCCCCTTGAGGTCCACCAACTCGTCGATGAAGGCGTCGGCATGGGCGCGGCGCACCGCCTCCTCGATCGCCGCCTCGCTGGCCTCGGGGCTGCCGTAGCGGATGTTGTCGCGCACCGAGCGGTGCAGCAGCGAGGTGTCCTGGGTGACCATGCCGATATTGCGGCGCAGCGACTCCTGGGTCACCCCGGCGATGTCCTGGCCGTCGATCCGGATGCGCCCACCCTCCAGGTCGTAGAAGCGCAGCAGCAGGTTGGCGAGCGTCGACTTGCCGGCCCCGGAGCGCCCGATCAGCCCCACCTTCTCGCCGGGGGCGATGGTCAGGTCCAGGCCGTCGAAGACACGGTTCGCCTCGCCGTCGGGCCGCGCATAGCCGAAGCGCAGCGCCTCGAAGCGGATCTCGCCGCGCGGCACCGTCAGTGCCGTGGCATCGGGGGCATCCCGCACCGCCGGCTCCCGGGCGATGGTGTTGATGCCGTCCTGCACCGTGCCGATGTTCTCGAACAGCCCGGCCACCTCCCAGAGGATCCAGTTGGACATGAAGCGGATGCGCATCACCAGGGCGATGGCCACGGCGATGACGCCCAGCGACACCGCCTCCAGGTACCAGGCGCCGATGGCCATGGCCGCCACCCCGGCCAGCAGCAGCGAATTGAGCAGGGTCAGGCTCACGGTGAGGCCGGTGGCCAGGCGCATCTGGCGATGCACGGTGGCCATGAAGCCCTCCATGGCGTCGCGGGCGTAGGCCTGTTCGCGGCGGGTGTCGGCGAACAGCTTGATGGTCTGGATGTTGCTGTAGCTGTCGACGATGCGCCCGGTCATCACCGCCCGGGCGTCGGCCTGGGCCATGGACACCGCCCGCAGGCGCGGCACGAAATACCACATGATCGCCACATAGCCGGCCAGCCATACCACCAGCGGCAGCATCAGCCAGGGTTCGGCCTGGCCCATCAGCAGCATGGCGCCGGCGAAGTAGACGAGCACGTAGACCAGCAGGTCCATCAGCTTCATTACCGTCTCGCGGATCGCCAGGGCCGTCTGCATCACCTTCTGGGAGACCCGGCCGGCGAACTCGTCCTGGTAGAAGGCCAGGCTCTGGCCCAGCATGTGGCGGTGCGCCAGCCAGCGGCCGATCATCGGGTAGTTGCCGAAGATGCTCTGGTGGGTCACCAGCGACTGCAGCAGGGTCACCAGCGGCAGGCCGACCACCACCAGCGCCGCCATGCCGACCAGGCGCCAGCCATGCTCGGCGAGGAAGCCCTCCCGCTCGGCGTCGCCCAGCCAGTCCACCAGCTCGCCCATGTAGCCGAAGAACACCACCTCCGCCGCCGACACCAGGGCGGTGAGCAGCGACATGACGATCAGCAGCGGCAGCACCGGCCGCGAGAAGTGCAGGATGAAGGCGAAGAGCCCCTTGGGCGGCGTGCCTCTGTTGTCCGCCGGATAGGGATCCACCAGGGTCTCGAAGTAGCGAAACATGGCGGCAGTCCGGTTGCGTCGAGTGGACCCGGGCTCGACTTGCCCGGGATTGGCTGGCAGGTTAAAACCTCAAGTTAAGTCGAGGTCAAGGAGAATGTCATGTCCGCTCCCCTGCAGCGTGAACTCAGTGTCGGCGAGGTCGCCCAGCGCAGCGGCCTGGCGGTGTCGGCCATCCACTTCTACGAGGCCAAGGGGCTGATCGTGAGCCGCCGCAACGCCGGCAACCAGCGCCGCTTCGCGCGCGAGGTGCTGCGCCGCCTGGCGATCATCAAGGTCGCCCAGCGTACCGGCATCTCGCTCGGCGAGCTCCGTGAGGCCTTCGCCACCCTCCCCGAGCACCGGGCCCCCAATGCCGCCGACTGGCGGCGCCTCTCGGCCGGCTGGCGGGAGACCCTGGACGAGCGCATCCGCTGCCTCAGCCAGCTGCGCGACCAGCTCGACCACTGTATCGGCTGCGGCTGCCTGTCGCTCGCGGAGTGCCCGCTGCGCAACCCCGGCGACGAACTGGGCGAGCAGGGCTGCGGTGCCCGGTTGCTGGAACCGGAGTAGCCCTCGCTCTCCCGTGTCGTGACAGCCTCACGCCTTTCGACACCACCGGTCCGTTTCGGTCCTCTCCCTTCATCTCGCTTTCTGGTTCTCCTGACGGGGGAGGCTCTTCTCCGCCGTACGGACCCAGCGGGCATGCTCACGAGAAACTTGCTCCTCTACCCGCTCGGCGAGCTGCCGCAGCGCCTCTTCACGATCCAGGTCACGATAAGGGCCGGCCGCGGCGAGCAGGAGATATTTCTCATGCTTCAACTGCTCGGCAGTGGCGCGGTACTGCACCCACAGTGGACCGAACTGGTTAATCTGCTCGACGGCTTCGAGCACCGCGATGGTGGCACCGAGGATGGCCGTCATCCAACGCGCCAGTGGAGCATCTGCCAGCGACAGCACCGGAATGGCGGCAGCGAAGATCACCTGGACCAGGCGCAGGCCCTTGTGCCAGCGCTGACAGTGTCGGCTGCGCTCCCCATACCAGGTGAGCTGATCTTCCAGGCGGCACCACTCGGCACGCTGGCGCAAGGCATCGTCCGGCAAGAGTTCGTCGTGAACCGATGCCCCGAGGGGAGCGGTGGGGTCGGTATCGTCCATGGCCAAGCCTCCGACGGCAATCGCCTCTGCGTTCACCCCGAGGCAGAGGCCCCGTTCGGCTAAAGATAGCAGCCACCCACCGACGCCATGGTGAGAATGCGCCCCCCCTGCAATACTGTCCCAAGGGAAACGAAGTTTGCCTTGGGCAGGACCTCCCTGCCCTTTCCTCAACATTGGTGGCGGTGCGTCACGGACGGCCCCGCCATACCGAGGAGGCGACTATGGCGAGGTCGTTAGTATCATCCTCACGCCTGCTATGCATCGTGCTGGTGAGCCTGTTCACGCTGGGTGGCTGTCAGACCACCAGCACCGGAGAGGGAGTCGGCACTGGCCTGGGTGCCCTCATCGGTGCCGGGCTGGGTTCTCAGGTAGGTAGCGGTTCCGGGCGGACCGCCGCCATCTTGCTCGGTGCGGGGTTGGGCGCCTGGCTCGGCAGGGAGATCGGTGTCCGGTTGACCCGTGACGATCAACGGGCCATGAGCAACGCACTCGACCGGACACCCGACGGCGAGTCAGAACGCTGGCGCAATCCCGAGACCGGGCACGATTTCACGTTGACACCTCAGAGGACCTACGAACGCGGCGAGCAGCAATGCCGGGAATTCGAGATGGTGGTCCTGGTCGACGGCGACCCCCGCAACACGACTGGCACGGCCTGCCGTCGGCCGGACGAGCAGGCGTGGACCACGGTCTAGGTGAGCACTCATGAACAGGGTCGACGCAGGACATCACCGCTGGAGCTGGTTTCTCGTCTGCCTGCTGATCGGTGCGCTGACGGCCGCTCCCCTGGCATCGACACACGCCAGCAGCCACGACGACGTCGACTACTACGACGGCAGCCAGGACGACACCGGCACCACTGGGGAACCGGCAGGGAATGGCGGCAGCGACTGGACGGTACCAGCCATCGTGGCCGGCGCCGCGGCCACCGCGATGGTGGTCAACTGGCTGCGCAACCGTCACGCACCCAACCGCGAGCCTACGACCGACTCCATGGCGGAGGAGCGGGACATGCTCGAGCGGTTGCAGCAAGAGGGGCCAACCTTCGCCCCCGCATACAACACCAGTGCCTTCGCCGCCGTCGGCATGGTGCGCGGCGGTTGGCCTTTCGTGCTGGATTTCACTCATGACCGGCCGGTGATGGTCAGGATACGCCTCAGTGCCCGGGGACTCCCGGAGATCTATACATTGCAGGTTCCCTTCGGTGCGGACGAGACGGGGTCGCATCGCCTGCAATTCTGGCTGCCGCCGGAGTTCGGTAACAGCGAACGCCCGGCGGCGATTGCCGTGACCGCCACCGCAATGGGCGGTGACCGACCGGAGCCCTCGTTCCGGATCACCGCCCTGGGCTGCGGCCCTCGCGCCATCGGCTCGGTGGCCATCGAGGAGGTCTCCTTCCTGCCCCGACTGATTCGCGCCCAGGCTCGCGAACAGGCCTCCTACCGCTTCTTCTCGCACTCCGACTTTCCCAGTGCCGTGGCCGAATTCATGCGCGTGGAACCGGCCAATGACGGCGAGCGTCACTTCTTCGTCAACGAGGCGTCCATCGCCGGTGGCGTAGCCGCCGGACGCAGCATCGATACGCAGCAGTGGGACGGGCGCGATACGACCGAGCGCATCTCCACGGGGACGCATCGCCTCAAGGTACGCGCCTGGTCTCCGACGGCAGGCTGGCTCACCGCCTGGTCGGACTCCCGCGTCGATGTCTCGCCCTGAGCACTCCGCTACTTTCCGGTCCCGGCGAGCGAACTGGCGATTTCCTGCCAGGCCTCGGCCGAGAGCACTTCCACTTCGCCGGGTATCGTCAGGCGGGTCCCGGTCAGTAGCTCCTGGCGGAGTGTCGGCCGAGGCGGCGGTGTGGCAAACGCCGGCAGGCGCCACAGGGTGACGCTGTCCCTCGCGGCGATCAGTAACCGCATCTGCCCTGCCCCGACATCGCTGTCGAGCGCCGTGGCATCAGGCCCCGGCCCGCGCAAAACAGGCGTCAGGGGATGACCCTCCAACGCATCCCAGACCTGCACCCCACCATCGTTCTCCCAGCTGAGCACACGCTCCCCGCCCGCCATGAAGGCCGCTTCTTCAAGATCAGCCTCGGAGGCCAGGAAAGCCTGAAGAGTACCGTCCTCCCAGATTCGTGTGCTGCCACCGCCCCAGCTCAGGACTCGCTCGCCCTCGCTATCCCATCGTGCGCCGCGAACCGCCGCATGCGACAGGTGCATATCGACATCGCTGTTATTCAACTGGGACAGGGAGACGCCCCCCTCATCGATGGCGACCAGCAATCGGTCACCGTCGAGCTCGGCGGTACGCACCAGTACGTCCTTGGCGATTGTCCCCACCAATACCGGATCGCCTCCCTCCAGGTCCCATAGCCGCAGGCGTCGATCCTCCCCCCATGTCAGGGCACGCCCACTACCATCGCTGGCCAGGACCGCGCCATGCAGGCGACATGTCTCCTGTCCATCGTCACCATGCTCGAGTGGCACCGCGCGAGACTTTCCGACTCGCCAGAGCCAGGCGGTACACTCCTGTAGGCCCCAGAACAGCAGGCTGTCTGCTCCGGCTCCCCAGGCCACACCGGCTACGGGATCATTGCCGATGGTGCCGCCGGGAAAGGCCAATGGCTCGAATCTACCTGCCTCCCAGCTCCACAGGCGGACATCACCTTCCACGTTCGCGGTCAGCAGACGGTCACCACCGGGCGCGAAGGAAGCGAACCTGGCATCAGAGTCCAGCGAATCACATGTCAGCGGTGCAGAGTCACACTTCAGCGGTGCATCTCCGCTCGTCGACCAGACATAGACCTCACCGCCGGGCGAGACGACGCGGACCGTTTCCTCCCCAGTCACCAGCACGGCATCGAGCACTGCAGCCGGCAATCGCAGCGTCATCGCAACGGGTGAGGGTGGCGCCTGCCACAGCCTCAGGCTGCCATCGTCCGCCCAACTGAGCAGGTGTCGGCCATCCTCGCTGGCTATCACCTCCCGGATCGGACCGCCATGGTGCAGTGGTAGTCCCAGCGGCTCGCCGCTTTGGCTCGACCATAGCCGGGCTTTACTATCGTCCCAGGTCAACAACAGGTCGCCCGCCGTGAAACGGGCTTCCGTCACGGTATCGAGGGTCGCCACCGCCTCGCCGGTTGCAAGATGCCAGAGCCGGGCCGGTCCGCCCAGTTGGCTCCAGGTAAGGAGGCGCTCCTTGTGAACCGCAAGACCGGTGATCTCCGGGCCATGACGCATCACGGTGCCGACGGGGCGCTGCGTCGCGAGGTCCCACAGCCGTGCGGTCCCGCAGGCACCATGGTTCCAGATCAGCAGGCGACCCTGGTTTTCAAGCGGGTCGCTGTCGGGCAAGGCATCGAGGAAGCGAGCACCGATGGCCCCGGGACCACAGAATCCCCCTGCCACCGGTGCCGGCTCGAAACCCGGCCGCTCGGGAAACCATATCCGGCCGTCACTCCCCCATAACATTATCTTGTCCGCCTGCCGGCCCAGTGCGCCCCCCCTGATCCGGTTGGCCCTGTCATCAACAGGAGGCACCACTTCCCTGGGGCCATTATCGTCGCGGAGTATCGCCGCACCATCGGGCGTCCAGAACAGCAGCCGGTTCCCGTTCGGCGAAATCGCCACGCCGGCCACCCCGGTCGCCTGATGCCATCCCCCCCGCGACTCGCCCCTCGCCAGGTCCCAGACCCGGATGTCACCGTTGACATGCGCGCTCACCGCCGTGGCCTCGTCGGTATCGCCGATCCATACACCGATGGCCCCCGGCGGGGTCGTGATCCCCGGGGCACCGCTGCGACGGTCACGAAGCTCGACGACGCCATCGTCATCACGCAGCACAATCCACCGGGCCAAGGGCCGGCCGTCCGCGGAAGTGATCTGCCCGCGGTGGCTTCCCGAGGCAAGGGGCGGCAGGGCGGTCCCTTCTTCCCAGCGCCAGACTTGGCTGGCGCCATCGCCATCCCACAGTCGCACGGCATCGCCGGTGGTATCGAAGGCAGTCGATATCGGCGCCGGGTCGAGGTCCGCCGCGGCCATTACCTTCGGGCCGCTCCCCAGCCATACCGCGGCCCAATAGGCGCTCGCCGCGCGCGCCGGGTCGAGTTTCAGCTCCAGCTCCGCGGCATGGACGAAATGGTGGCTTGCTTTGAGGAAATCGGCATCACGGTCGCGGGCACTTATCCCACTGGCCCAGTGCAACTCAGCCTCGCTCTGCTGTGCATCCCGCACCTGCTGGCGCCGCGACAACTCCTGCCAGAATAAACCAATGACCACGGCCACCACGGACAACGCACCGGCGATAATCCCAAGACGTTTCCTCAGGTCCCGCCTGCGACAGGCCTTTAGATAGGCCCACTCCGTGTCGCCGAGCGGGAAAGGACCCTTGCGTGCCAGTGACAGGGCGGCTTTCAGGCGCCTGCCACGATGGTTCAGCAGCTCGGCGGGACGCCCGCCGCCCTGCCACTCCTGGGCGGCACGCCGCAGCCCATCGTGAACCCGCAGCGCCTCGCGATTGGCCTCCAGCCAGCGATTGAGCCGTTGCCAGACCCGGAACAGCGATTCGTGGGCCACCTCCAGGGTCCGTATCCCGTCGTGGCTGCCGACGATCAACAGGCGCGCCTGGATGAACGCCTCGAGCAGGGGGTGGCTGGCGGCGGGCAGGTCCTCCCAGCGGACGACCTGGCGCGTGTAGCGTCCCTCCTCGTCGAGGCGCACCAGGGCGAACAGGGCGGAACGCAAGACCCGCCGCTGCTCCCGGCCAGGCGCGACGGCGCCGAGTACCGCCTCGGCGGCCTTGGCCACCGAGCCGTGCAAGCCACCGAGGCGTTCATACTCGGCCAGGGTGAGACGCCCATCCTCGCCGGCCATCTCCCACAACTCACGCAGGGTGAAGGCCAGCAGCGGCAAGGCATCCGGGGTCGCGGTATCCGCGACCATGGCTCTCACCATGCTGGGCTCGAGCTCGAGCCCGGCGAGCTCCGCCGGGCCCTCGATGACCGCCGAGAAACCCTCCACAGACAAGGGCGCCACGGTGACCATCTCGGGTCGGAGATCCCGCCAGTCGGGGTGTGCCTGGAGAGAGCCGAGGAAGTCGGAGCGCAAGGTGGCAATGACCAGCACGGAGGCGTCGGGATCCTGCAAGGCCGGGCGCAGGATCCGCATCAGCTCCTCGGCCTGGGCCAAGGGCAGCAGCAACTCCTCGAGCTGGTCGATGACCAGCACCAGGGTGGCATGCGCACGGTCGGGGCGCCGCCGCAGCACCTGCTGTGCCCTGGGCAGCAGTTGAGGGGCCGTCTCCGCCCGGGAGGCCAGCGCCAACACCTCCTCGGCGACTCCCCCCTCGGCGGGCAGTTCTCGCCCCAATTGGGCCAGCAGCTCATCCAGGGGGCGGTCGCGAGTGCGTACGGGACCGATCAGCGACCAGGCGTCGGGCGCAGCGCGCAACCGCGGCATGATGCCGGCACGCACCAGCGATGACTTGCCGCTTCCCGAGGCTCCCAGGAACAGCTGCAGGCGAGGCCCACCGAAGTTCCGCACCTGCTGAAGCCGATCCAGGGCCTGCTGGATCTCGGCATCGCGACCGAAGAAGATGGCGGCGTCCACCTCCTCGAAGGCCATCATCCCAGGATAGGGCGGCCGGCGTCGGTCCCAGTCGAATACCCCGGTCAGGGCCTCGCGCAATCGCTCGTAGCCCAGCTCCGGTTCCTTGATCAGATCGATGATCTGCAGCTCCGCCAGTTGGGGACGCAGGGTGCAGGGGGCGATGCGCACGGGGACGATCAGCTTGCCGAGGGCACGGGCATGACTCAATTCCGCCAGGCACCAGCACGACGCCATGGCAGCTTCACTGCACAGCGCGACGAAGGCCTGGCAGGCCTTCAGTTGGCGATAGAGTTCCTCCTCCCAGTCGCGCCCGGGTGGAATGCCGTACTCGGGGTCGAAGTCCAGGAACAGCGAATGATGCCCCTGCCGTTGCAGCCAGCCGGCCAGCTCGTTTGCCGCCTCGCTATCGGTGCTGCTGTGGCTGATGAAGAGCGTGCTCATGGCCCCTGGCTCCCGGGGATGTCGATCTGGATGACGTCGGTTCGATACCAGGAGGCACCCTCACTACAAGAGCACTCACCATGCGTTTCATGATCATCGTCAAGGCCACCGCCGACACCGAGGCCGGCGCCATGCCGCAAGAGAGCATGGTCGCCGCCATGGTTGACTACCACGAGCAAATCGCCGCGGCCGGCGCCCTGATCGACGCCTCGGGCCTGCAGCCCAGCGCCAGGGGGTGGCGGGTCCGCTATCGCGGCGACGAACGCCTGGTCATCGACGGCCCCTTCGCCGAGAGCAAGGAGCTGCTCGCCGGCTACACCCTGATCCGTGCGGCCTCCCGGGAGGAGGCCCTGGCGTGGACCCGGCGCTTCCCCAACCCGGTCGGGCCCGGGTGCGACGCCGAGATCGAGGTGCGCCAGCTGTTCGAACTGGAGGACTTCGAGGACGGCGAGGCGATCCGGCGCTTCCGGCAACTGGGCACCCTCTAGGCCCCCGGCTCCGGCGGTTGCGGCGGAAAGTCCCGCGCCCAGAGCTCGTCCGGCTCGTGGCGTTGCAGGATCGATTCCACCTCCCGCTGCACCGGGTCCGGCACGATCACCTTGACCTGCCGGGCCTCCCGGTCGAGGAAGAGCGTCTCGCGGGGAAAGCCCTCGGCGACCAGTTCGTCGAAGGCGTTGTTGGCCTTGTGGATGCTGTCGTAGGCGGCGGTGACGGTCTGGCTCATGACACCCTCCCGGCGGTGGTTCCGCACTGACGAGGCTCGGCGCCCCACCCCCCTAGCATAGCGGCTCGACGAGGGAGGTCGGGCGATGGCCACCCGCCGTCGCCGCCCTTCCCTCAGTCGTCCTCGGCAAGCGAAAAGAGGAAGCTGAAGTCGGACGCCAGCCCCTTCCCTGGGGCGATGGTGGCGCCGGCATGACACTCGGTGCAGGTCTTGTCCTGCACATAGGTCTCCAGGGTCGCGTTCGCCACCGGCTGATTGCCGCCGCTGGTCAGGCTGGTGACCTTCAGCGGCACGGTACCGCCGGGTTCGGTGTAGGGCGGCACCGGACTCTGCGCCCACAGGGTATTGACCAGTTGGTAGTACTGGAACACCGAGCGTCCCCCGGTCGCCTCGGCGATCATCTCCTGCATGGCGAGGTTGAGCTGCAGCGTCGGCGCCGTATCGCTGGTTGGGATCGGGTACTGACGCGTGACCTGCACCGGCTCCGACTCCGGGTATTGCGGCGTGCAGTGACCCGACTGATCGCACTTCACCCGCGGCTGGTTGGGGGTGCAATCGCGGGCCGGCTCGGCCGCTTCGCACTGCGGATCATGGAAGGAGTAGCCGTGGGGGTGGGCATAGCCGGCGCCCGGGGTCGGGACGTTGTCGATATGCTCGAAGGTCGCCCACAGGAAGTTGGGGAAGTGCTCGCTCTTGAGGATGAAGTGGAAGCCCACCAGGCCCATCACCGCCTGCTCGCACTCACCCGTCTCGGGGTCGGTGAGCCAGGCCTGGGCGACGCGATAGCGTGGCCAGAGCTCGGGATGGTCGTCGAGGTTGCGCCAGGCGGCCTTGATCTCCATGGCCCCGCGCTGCTGCCAGGGCTGGACCTCGTCGCCCGGGGCCTGGCCCGCCGGCAACGACAGGCCCTGGGGGTGTTGGCCGTCGGTGTTATTGGCGACCGCGGCCTGGCGGGCCGACCGATAGAGGCGGTTGTCGTCGTCGACGATATAGGCAAACTCGGCACGACTGACCAGGCGCTCGTACCACACCAGCTCGCCGGCCTGATCGGTCAGCCAGCCGCCCACCACCTCATCGGTCTCGTCGGGGTTGAGCACCGCGGCGTCGAGCCGTGCCAGGGTGGCGGCCCCCGGCAGCTTGGCGTGACTGTCCAGGCGGCGACCGGAAGCCGTCGCGGCCCCGCCGCGGCAGGCGGCCGACGGGTCCGGCAATACCCCCCAGGCACTGGGCGTCTCGCCCCCCGGGAGAAAGATCGCCTGTGCCGGTTTGAAGGTTTCCCATACCCGCGGGCGGCTGTCGTCGCTGCGGGGATCCACGGGAACGCCCCAGCCGGCCGCCTGGAACTGACGATCGGGCTCGCCGGCTCGATCCGGGTCCTGTGGCCAGCGGCTGTCCACCGGCCACTGCAGGGCCACGAAGGTCTGCCAGGCGAAGCAGTTCACCGTGGTCTGGCTGCTGGAGGTGTAGGCTCCCAGGTCACCGGCCAGAAAGCGGGGGCTGGTCGGATCCAGCACCGGTCGCTCAGTGTCCGGACAGCCCCAGGCGGGCGTGACGCCCGCCTGGGTGTCACTGGGGGGCGTGGCCGCCCCCGCCGAGGGTGCCAGGGCACCCAGCACGACCGTCGCCAGCAGGCCGCGCCGGACAGGCGTAAAGGTCTTCATCTGCCACTCCTTATTGGCTGTCCGTGGCGACCACCATCCCGAGGCCGGTCTCATAGGGGTGCTCGGCGGGCGAGACCCCGCCATCCTCCCGGGGGTTGAGCGCCCGGATCCCGATCGGGCCGAGTGCGGCGTCGGCCTCGACGCGCACCTCCAGCAGGTAGCCCTGGGTGCCCCCTCCATCGGTCTGGCCGGGAATGGCACTGGCATCGGGCAGGTATTTGACGACCCGGGCACTGACTCCCGGCCGGTCGAACTGGATCCGTGCGTTGTCGGTACAGGTATCCTGGCTCGCGCCCTGCGCCACCAGCATGAACCGGTGCGAGGTTCCTGGCCGCAGCAAGGCCGGTAGGTCGGAGGGGCTCAGGCCGTAGAACAGCGCCTCGGGCACCAGTTGCACCGGCCAGGGTTGCAGTCGGGACTCGGTCTGGGGCACCACGCAGGTCTGGGGCCGGTTGGGCGGCGTCTCGGCATCGGGCGCCAGGGTGCAGACCCGCAGGGCGATCTTGAAGGTGCGGGCGATCTGGCCGGCATAGCGGATCGGCTCGCCGTTGATCTTGATGTCGTGGATGCCATAGCCCTTCTCCTTCGGGACCTCGAAGACGGCCTGCAGGATCGAGTCCTTGTCCTGAGTGCTGCCGCCCTGTCCCGTGGTGCCCCGGGTGACCGTCCAGAAGGCCGAGGCCGGGGTGCCGTCGGGGGTCTCGAACAGCTCCCAGTTGGGTGTCTGGATATAGAGCCCGACCGGGTCGGCCAGCGAGATACGCTGCTTCTGGCCCCCCACCACCGCATTGCCCTGGGCGCCGATATGGGGGTCGCTGTTACGGAAGTTCTGGCCGTAGCGGCTGCAGCAGATCAGCGCCTGGGGATTGGCCGGCGTCGCGGACTGGCGCAGGATGGTCGATGCCGCCGCCAGGTAGATCTCCGCGCTCAGGGTATTGGGCGGGCTGGTCAGGTGCATGGCGCCGCCCTGCCGCCCCGGAATGCGGTGAGTGCCGCGATTCCACTTGTTGGTCGGGTCGTAGGCGGGCTGCCCGGTGGTGGGATCGACGACGGGGTCGCCCTTCTTGCCGGTGGGAGTATCCGCGGTATAGCGCAGATAGAGATCCTCCAGCGCCACGGCCGGGTCGATGTAGCGCCGGTACAGGGCCTGGACGATCCTGGGATCGAGTCGCCACAGGCTGAGCCAGTAGGCCGGGTTCTCGCAGGTGAACGTCACCGAACGAATCTGCGTCGGCTCTCGGTCGTCGTAGGTGATCGCCCATTCGCAGTATTCATCCAGCCAGCCACGCGGCCCCGGCGGCGAAAAGGCGCTCCAGGAACCCTGCCAGTCGATCGCCGGACACTTGGTGTCCGGAATCTTGAGGATATCGGGCGCCTTGGGGTCGGGGTCCCAGAGCCGCCAGGTCTTGCCGTCCAGGGTGATACGCCCATGATCGGCCAGCTCGAGTAACTGGGTGTCGTCGAGCGCCTGGGGCAATTGTCCCCCCTTCACCACCTGGTCGTTCTCGAAGAAGGTCGGCAGGCGATTGGGAAAGGGGGTCCAGTCGATGCCGACCGCCGGGGTGGTGGGCCAGCCGGTCTGTGTCGGATCGAAATACCAGTCGCGGGGGGCATCGTATTGATTGGACCAGGGGTTGCCGATGCGGCCCATCCGCGTCCAGCCGGTCACGTGGGCATCCCAGGCGGCCAGGAAGGTCGGCAGGTCGCCTTCGCGGCCGATGGCGGCGAAGTCCTTGGGCCCTTGCCCGGCAGGGGTGCTGAAAACGTACTGGTTCATGTCGGTCATCCTTGCGCATTGCGATGCGTGTGCTTGCGATGAGAAAGGAACCGCTCGGGATGAGAGACCGCGCGGCTCCCCACCGGGTGTCCGAGCCTCAATGGCAGGCCGGGCACCCAGATCCTGTCGACCGGAGGGCCTGGGGCGATGGCCAGGGCGCTCCCCAGCGCGCCTCGGGCGTGAATCCCGGTAGCGCCTCATAGTGCTCGGCCGGCACCAGGGCCCCGGTGGTGGGGTCGGTGACCACCAGGCTGATAGAGACCTCGGTGCCGGCTGTCAGCCCGAGCCGCTGCGCGGCTCGGGTGGCATTCAGCACACGGGTCACGCCCTGTCTGACGCAGCGTCCCTTGTCGTCGCGAATCCCCATGCCGATGCGGGTCAGACGCCCGACATAATGGGGATTGTCCGGATCCGCTGCGTCCGGTCCGGAATCGGACTGGTCGATGAAGACATCGATCTGGTAACTGTCCTGGGTGCAAGACACACCTTCGAAGAGGATATAGAGGGCCTTGGCGTCGGCACCGCCCTGCGCGGCGGCCACGGCATGCGCCGTTTCCCCGCGGGAGTCGGGATAGCAGGGTGGGCCATAGTCGTAGCCCAGGCGGCGCGAATCCGTCGCCAGATCGCCGATGGTGGTATAGCGCCAGGGGTGGGGATCGGTCAGCGAGATCTCGGTGACCGTCGAGCCGATGAACGGCCGAAGCGGATAACCCGCCGTGTAGATAGCCGACGGATGCGCGCGCAACCAGACCTCGAGCATGCGATCGATATTGGCGTGATAGGACCAGAAGATGGGGTCGAAAGCGGTATAGGCGTTGTCCGCCATGTCCGGTCCCAGCCAGCCGTGGAAGTTATCGTGGGGCTGCTCGTAGAGACCGTCGAAGTTGCAATTGCGATAGGGGTAGTCGGAGTTGGGAGGCGGCGGGTCGAAGGACGGAATGTTCGCCCAGGGATAGCCCGGCCAGCCCTGGGGATGGCTGAAGGCATCGAACTTCAAGGCATCCATGATCTGCTGCTGATAGAGGCGCACCAGCTTCAACTTCTTGATACGCGCCTGACGCCGATCGTCGCCGACCGTGTACAGCAGCGGATCGCGGTGCACCCAGGTACAGTCGCCCCCCTCGGCACCGCCGGTGCGATCCCCCTGACAGGCCTTGCTGCGCCCATCCCGGGCGGCAGCGTAGCGTAGCGGATTGGGTCGCTCTTCCCCACTGTCGGGACGGATATAGGTCTCGTCCTTGAAGGCCTGGGGGATGCCCGCCGCGGGCTCCCCGTCGACGCTGGTGCCGGCGGCCATGAAGTTCCAGTACGGCACCGGCATGCCGATCTGGCGCTCGAACCACATCAGGTAGGCACGGTGCCAGAAGGCGAAGGCCTCCTGGTAGTGCAGGCACCAGTTGGTGTGCAGATAGGCGAGTCGTTGCCAGGGGGCCTCCGCCGCCGGGTTCGCGACCTGCAGGATGTCGTCGAGCGCCATCCGGTAACGGTCGAGCTCGTCCCGGGAGAGCGTCACGATGTCGCGGCGGACGCGCAGCGACACCGGCAGCGGCTCCCAGGGCGGAATACGCTCCTGGTAGTCGATGGGATCGCTGGACGAGCGACGGCAGCCGTCATTGATCCACGCCGCCAGCAGCCGCAGCGCCGGCTCCGGCCAATACTGGCGCGAGTCGGCGGTCAACGGCATGCTGCGCGAGGCCAGATGGTTGAAGATGGTGACGCTCCATGCCGCGACGCTGGCAGGATCGTTCAGTTGTATCCCGTAGCCACTCATGCAGCCCTGCCATTGCGTGGCAATGGGGGTACGTTCCGCTTTGGGCAACCAGTAAGGTGCGGCGAATAGCGCCGCTATCTCGTCGTCCCAGGTGGGGTGATCCGTCATCGAGGACATCGTCTCTCTCCTTGATCTCCCTGACGCGCCGTGATCGGCCAGCCGACGTGTTCTGGTACAAAACTCCTAGCGACTTGGTACTTCTTTGACCATAGTCGCTCAACTCTACTGAGGCCATGTTTCGTGGGTCGGCAGGCAGGAGGGAGATCCTGTTCCGGACCGCCCCTCTCACTCGCCGTGCGGGAGGCTGACGGCGGGCTCGGCGACGGTGGCCGGACGCTGGCCCGGGCCACGCCGCAGCAGGTCCTGGGCCTGCCAGCGCGCCGTTTCGGAGAGCGCCGCCAGGGCATGCACCTCGCCATTGAGCCGGATCGCCTCCGGCACCCCGTCGCGGTAGAGCAGGCGGTTGCCGGTCAGCGCCGGCAGGCGCTTGCCGGGGGTGAGCACGCCCAGCAGGTTGAGCGGGTCGGCGGCGGCCACCACCACCCGGGTGCCGTCCGGTTCGCGCCGGCGCATCTGCTTGATCGCCCCCACCGCCTCCGGCAGGGCGAACTGCTCGCCGGCGAACTGCTCCACGAAGCGTCCGCCGCGGATCTCGCCACGCGCCTCCAGGCGCCGATAGGCGTAGAGCAGCTCCCGCCACGGCGGCAGCGCCGCCTCGCGCACCAGGAGCTGCCGGAACACCACGCCGTAGCGGTCGAGCAGTACCCGGGCGATATGCTCCAGACTCGCCAGGTCGGTGGCGATACGGCGCTCGTCGGTCGCCTCGGCGGCGGGTGCTGCCGGCAGCCAGGACCAGCGCCCGGCGGCGTCCACGCCCGGGGCCTGGCGGCGACGCCGCCGTCGACCCGCGTCGATCGGCGGCCGCTTGTGGGCCGGGGCGATCAGCGCGCGCAGCCCGGTGAAACTGTCCGAGGTGATCAGCCCCCAGGCGGCCAGCTCGCCCAGCGCCTCCTCCACCTGGGTGCGCAGCATCCGCGTGGGCCCGAGCAGGTCGGCGAAGAACATCGCTCCACCCGCCTGCAGCGCCTCCAGGACCCGACGCGCACCGCCCGACAGCGGCAGTTCCCGAGGGTCCGGGGCCGGCGCCACGGCGCGCCAGTCGCCCAACGCCTCCCGGGTCACCAGGGCGATCGGCGTATTGCGCAGCGGGCCCGGGCGCTGGCGCTTCTCGTCCGTCGCCCCACGCGGCGACACCAGGCGCAGCCAGACTACCCGGCCGCTGGCGAGCAGCTGGTCGAGCCCGTGGGGCGCATAGTCCGCCAGCCGGGCCGGCAGGACCTCCTCCTCCCAGGCCCCTGCCGCCACCGGGAAGCCCTCCAGGCGTTCCACCGCCCCGGCCAGGGCCTCCGGTCCCTGCGGCCGCTCGGTGAGGCCATGCCAGTCGAGCAGGAAGCGCAGGTAGGTCTGGACGCTGACCGGGGCGATCTCGGCGCGCTTGCGCTCGATTGCATAGCGATGCAGGCGCGCCACCAGCCGCCTTGCGCACCATTCGACCTCGTCCCCAGTATCGGTATAACGGCCCTGGAGCACGAAGCCCTCGCCCTCGAGCCGGGCCAGCGCCGCCGTGCCCCGCGCCGGCGGCAGGCCCAGCGGCGCGACCAGGCCCCCCGCGGTCATCGGGCCGAGCGCCTCCAGCCGCGAGCGCAGCAGCTCCACCAGGGCCTCGTCGGCATCGTCGGGGGGGGGATCCAGGGCCTCGATGGCGGGCGCCAAGTCGGCCTCGGGCCGCACCGCGAGGACCTCGGCCAGCCGCTCGGCGGCGACCCACAGGGTCTCGCCACCGGGGCAAGACAGGGCAGCGGCGCGGCGCGCCTTCGTCAGCTCGGCGAACCAGGCCCGCCACTCGGCTCCCTCGCCCTCGGTCAGGAAGCCGCACAGCACCAGCGCCTCGTGGAGCTCGTCGGCATCCCGCGGCGTCGGCCAGGCCTCGTCGCGCACGCGGCGAATGACCTCGGGGGCGTAGCGCGCCGTGGCCGCCGCCTCGGCCACGTCCAACGCCCCGCCGGTACGCACGCTGAGGGTGCGTCGCTCCTCCTGGGCACCGTCGTCGAGGAAGGCATAGGGCCGCGCATTGACCACCTCCTCCGCCAGCGGCGAGGGCGCGGCGAGCTCCCGTTCGCTCACGGCGATCTCGCCGCGCGCCAGCCGCGCGAGCAGGCGCTCCAGGCCGGCCAGGTCCATGGCCTCGGACAGGCAGTCGTGCAGGGTCTGGCCGACCAGAGGATGGTCGGGAATCTCGCGGGCCCCGGCCAGGTTCTCGGCGCAGGCCAACTGGTCGGGAAAGACCAGCGACAGCAGGTCCTCGGCGTCCTGGCGCTGCAGCTGGGGCGGGCGGCGCCGGCCGTTGCGGGTGCGCGGCACGGCCAGGGCGACGGAGGCGTTCCAGCGCCAGCGCAGGCCGAACATGGGGGCGTCGAGCAGCGCCTGGGTGAGGACGTCGCGCAGCGTCGCCGCGTTCAGGTAGCGCCACACCTCGTCGAGGGGAAAACTGTGGGTGGGACCCAGCGACAGCACGATGCTGTCCTCCAGGGCCGCCGCCTGCAGCTCGAAGTTGAACTTGCGACAGAAGCGCTTGCGCAGCGCCAGCCCCCAGGCGCGATTGAGCCGCGAGCCGAAGGGGGCATGCAGCACCAGGTGCATGTCGCCGGCCTCGTCGAAGAAACGCTCGAGCGCCAGGTGGTCCTGGCTCGGCACCACGCCCAGTGCCACCCGGGCCACGCCGAGATAGGCCGCCAGCTGCTCGGCGGCCTCATCGGGCAGGCCATAGGCCGTTGCCAGCCAGTCGCGCGTGGCCGCCTGCCCGCCCTCCGCCAGGCGGGCGTCAGCGCCGGCGCGCAGCCGCGACACCGACGCGGAGAGCTCCGCGCTGCGCCCCGGCGCCTCGCCGAACCAGAAGGGCAGGGTCGGCGGCGCGCCCCCGGCGTCCTCGACGAACACCCGGCCGGTGGCCACCTTGAGGATGCGGTAGCCCTGGTTGCCGAGCTGGAAGACGTCTCCCGGCATGCTCTCGAAGGCGAAGTCCTCGTTGACCGTGCCGACCTTGAGCTCCTGCGGCTGCAGGATGACGTCGTAGTCGAAGTGGTCGGGAATGGCCCCGCCGTTGGTCAGCGCCACCAGCCGGGCCGAGCGCCGCGGTCGCAGCCAGCCGTTGACCCGGTCGCGGTGCAGGTAGGCGCCGCGTCGCCCGCGGCGCGTGGTGTAGCCGTCGGCGAGCATCTGCAGCACCGCGTCGAAGCGCTCCCGCGGCAGGGCCCGATAGGGCCAGGCCGCGGTCATTTGCCGGTAGAGCGCGTCCTCCTCGACCTCCCCGGCGCCGGCGACCTCGGCCACCAGCTGCTGGGCCAGCACGTCCAGCGCCCCCTCGGGGATCTGCAGGCGATCCAGCTCGCCGGCGCGCACCGCCGCGAGCAACGCCGTGCACTCCAGCAGGTCGTCGCGGGTCAGCGGGAACAGCCGGCCCTTGGGCAGGCGGTCGACGCCATGGCCGGAGCGCCCTACCCGCTGCAGGAAGGCGCCCAGGGAGCGCGGCGAGCCGAGCTGGCAGACCAGGTCGATGTCGCCGATGTCGATACCCAGCTCCAGCGAAGCGGTGGCGACCAGGGCACGCAGCTCGCCGCCCTTGAGGCGCCGCTCGGCGTCCAGCCGGTGCTCGCGGGCCAGGCTGCCGTGGTGCGAGGTGACGGCATCCCGGCCCAGGCGCTCCGCCAGGTGTCGTGCGACCCGCTCGCAGACGCGCCGGGTGTTGGCGAAGATCAGGGTGGTGCGGTGGGCCGCCACCAGCGTCGCCAGGCGATCGTAGATCTCCTCCCACACCTCATTGGCCATCACCGCGGCCAGCGGCGAACCGGGCACCCGGATCGCCAGGTCGCGCTCGCGCCCATGGCCGATATCGATCACCTGGCAGGTGCCCCCGCCGGTGAGGAAGTCGGCGACCGCCGCCAGCGGTTTCTGGGTGGCCGAGAGCCCGATACGCTGGGGCGGCGCCGCGGTCAGGCCGGCCAGCCGCTCCAGCGACAGCGCCAGGTGGGCGCCGCGCTTGGTGGCGGCGACGGCATGGATCTCGTCGACGATCACCGTGCGCACGCCGGCCAGCATCCGCCGGCCCGAGGCCGAGGTCAGCAGCAGGTAGAGCGATTCCGGGGTGGTGACCACGATATGCGGCGGTCGCTTGCGCATCCGCTCGCGTTCCGCGGCCGGGGTATCGCCGGTGCGCACCCAGGCGCGGATTTCCGGCGTCGGCAGATCGCGCGCCGCCAACGCCTCGGCGATACCGGCCAGCGGCGCCTGGAGGTTGCGCTGGATGTCGTGGGAGAGCGCCCGCAGCGGCGACACGTAGAGTACCCTGGTCGCGTCGGGCAGCGCCCCCTCCAGGCCGCGGTGGACCAGGGCGTCGATGGCGGCGAGGAAGGCCGCCAGGGTCTTGCCGGAGCCGGTGGGCGCGGCGATCAGCACATGGCCGCCGGCGGCGATCGCCGGCCAGGCGCGGGCCTGGACCTCGGTGGGCGTCCCCAGGTCGTGTCGGAACCAGGCCTCGACGGCGGGATGGAAAGCGGTGAGCGGCATGGACTCCCCCTCTATGCGGACCGGCGATTGACACCTCGGAGGCCCTGACCTAAGCCTATCCTATGCCGATGGGGCCTGGCGCCCCCTCTTCCCCTGCCCCCATTTCGGAGAGAACCAGCATGCCACGCCCATGGCAGCGCCCCCGGCCGGTCCTCGCGGCGACGCTCACGCTGCTCCTGGCCGGCGGCGTCGTGGCGGGACCGGAGAACGTCGACTTCCCGGAAAACTATGCCAGTACCTTCGTGCGCTACACGACGGTGGACAAGCCGGACCGTGATCCGCCCATCGTGCGTTTCATGTACATCAATACCGACGCCCTGGCGGAAGCACGGCCGGATGAGCCGCTGCCGCACGGCAGCGTCGTGGTCATGGAGGATCACGCGGCCCGCCTCACCGATGACGGCGAGCCAGTCCTCGACGCCGACGGGCGCTTCCTCCCCACGGACGAGATCACCAATGTCTTCGTGCAGGAGAAGCAGCCCGGCTGGGGCGAGGAATATGCCGAGGAGAAGCGCAACGGCGAGTGGGAATACGCCTGGTTCCAGCCCGACGGCAGCCGCCGGGACGAGGACATGGACGCCTGCTTCGCCTGCCATCGCCAGGTCGCCGATCAGGACTTCACCTTCACCACCTGGCCGTTCATCCGGCACATCAAGGAAGTGGTGGAGGAGCGCTGATCGCCCCGGAGAGGGCGCCGAGGTCAGCGCCCGGGCAGTGTCACCGTACGGGTCTCGCCGCCGTAACCGTACTCCCGGTCGCGTCCCTGCACGGTCACCCGCTCGATCCCGTCGGGAATCGCCACGTCGGAGAGCCGGCGGGTAAAGGGCTGCTCGTTGGCGTGGTCATGCAACAGCTCGCGCACGCCGAGTTCCTCGTCGTCGGGCCCGAGCACGCGGAAGGCATCCGCGTAGCGCGACGGCGAATCGTAGGGCGACGACAGGGTCGCATCGAAGTGAAAACGGTTCTCCCCGGCCGCGGTGACCTCGACCCCGACCACATCGGGATAGCGCTGGGTCTCGTCGGCCGAGGCCAGGCCCGCCAGCGAGAGTGCCAGGCCGGCCAGGAGCGTCATGAAGGCTCGCATGGCACACCTCCTGAAACCGTGGTCTGCCTACCCTGACGCCGCCCGACTTCGCTGTCCAGCCCCGGGAATCAGTACAGATGCACTGCCTCGAAGTCGGCCAGGGGCTCGCCGTCGGCATCCGAGAGGGTCAGGTGCATGCCCTCGACCTCCCAGACGGCCACCTCCTCCAGGGCATCGAGGAAGGCGCGCTCGGTCTGCATGCCGGCCGGACAGGCCATCATGGTGGTGGCCAGGCGACCGAAGCGCAGGGCCTCGCCCTCGAGGTCATAGCTCCCCATCAGGCGGTTGCAGCCACCGGAGCCCGCCACGCGCCGCTCTTCCGCATGCAGCACCAGGTGCGCCTCGCGCTGGTTGGCCACCGCCGTGACGTCGCCGTCACCCAGTCGGGTCAGCTTCCAGTAGGTGTTCTCCAGGGGCTCGTCGCTCGCCGCTGGCGGCTCCAGGGCGGCACATCCCGCCAGCATGACGGCCGCCAGGGAGGGCGCGGCCGCAGCGAAGGTCCTTTTCATCGTCAACTCCCTTACATTCGAATCAAGACACCGATAAGACATCCCGGCTCGGGAAAGTTCGCTGCCTTCACGAGATTTCCAGGCAGATCTTGCCGAAGTGATGCCCGGCCTCCTGGTGGCGGAAGGCGTCGGCGATCCCCTCCAGGGGGAAGGTGGTATCGATGATCGGTTTGAGGCCGCCCACCTCGATGGACTGCGGCAGGGTGCCCGGGCCGCCCACCTCGATCACCTGGTCGACACCGGCCCCACCGGTCAGCGACTTCACCGTGCGGCCCCACTGGGGATCCTCGCGGTAGTTGATCACCTGCTCGGCGCCCAGTTCGCGCAGGCGGGCCAGCTTCTCCTCCGAGGAGGAGGTGGCGATCACCCGGGCGCCCATCAGGCGGGCGAACTGCAGGGCGAAGATCGACACCCCACCGGTGCCCAGCACCAGTACCGTATCGCCGGCCTTGAGACCGCCGTCCACCACCAGCGCCCGCCAGGCGGTCAGGCCCGCGGTGGTCAGGGTCGCCGCCTCGGCGTGGGAGTAGCCCGCGGGCTGGCGTGCAGCCGCACGCGGTCCTCGCCGGGACCGGGCTCGCCCGGCGCCTCACGCTCGACCAGCTGCAGCTTGTCAAGCCCACTCGGGCTCTTCAGGGTCACGACCTTCATGGCCACCTCCTCTGTCTGGAACACGCGATCGTCGTCACGCTAGCACGCCTCGAGGCGGCTGGCAGCCTGTCGGGCCTGACCGAGCGTCATGAGCCATTCGGGTTTCGGGCGGTGGGGCGGGAGACGGAGTGGCGTTCGGAAGAGACGATGGACGTGGCGATGCCGAGGACCCCGATGGCGCCCCCGGCAGGTAGGACGGCAGGCTCTCGGCTCAGTGCCAGCTTCCCTTGCCGCCACCGACGCCGGTGACGATGGAAACGGCCCCCGACTGGAAATGGCCCAGCAGCTTGCTGTGGCTGTCGAAGAACAGGATGCTCAGGTAGACCGGCGTGGACTGGAACTCGAAGCTCACGGTGTCGCGATAGAGACGCTCGAGGTCGTCGGTATAGACGTGCCCGAAGAGGGCGCCGCCGCCGGGCGAGGAGGCGCCACCGGCATTGCCGTCGAAGGTCTTACCGTCGGTGATATTGACCTGGAACTTGAGGTAGAAGATCAGGCTGGCCACGCTGCCGTTGGCGGGATAGGCCGTCTGGGAGGCGATCAGCGCCTGGGAGGCCTCCTCGATCTGGCCGGGTTCGAGCTTGCCGTGCATGGCGACGCGGAAGTCATGGGCGATCAATTGCTTGTCGATGGTCTGGGGGGCATTCATGGTGGTTACCTCCTGGTGGGTCCTGGACATGGCGCCGGCCGTCGGCTGAAGACCGCTCGCCGGCCCCTTCATTGCAGTCCCTGGCCCCGGGGCCGTCAGCATCAGCTCGGTATCACTCCTCGCCGTCGTGCCGACGTCACGGCCCCCAGCGGATCAGTTCGGTATCAGCTGCCCCTCCCCCTTTGCCAGGGCCCGGCCCTTGCCCGACCCTGAAACCGGACCATCACACGCAGGGCTATCACCATGGAGCATTCATCAATGCGCATCGCCATCATCGGCGGCGGCGTTTCCGGCCTGTCGCTCGCCTACTACCTGCAGCAGCAAGGCATCGAGACGGCCCAGGAGCTCGAGGTCACCCTCTTCGAGCGCAAGGCGACCCTGGGCGGCAATGCCGAGACGGTGTGGGTCGACCTGGGCCTGCGCCGCCGGCCCGACCGCCCCGACGAGCCCTATCGGCGCTGGGCCGACCTGGGGGTCAACGACGTCAACCTCGCCACCTACCACCGGCTCAAGGCGATCCTCACCGAGATCGGCGAGCTGGAGCGCATGAAACCGCTGCAGAACACCGAGAGCTACTTCTCCCGGGACGGCCGCATCGCCATGACCAACGACGCCGACCTGACCCGTGGCGTCTCCGACCCGGCCCATGAACTGAGCCGGGCCGATGGCGGCCAGCTCGCCCCGCTGGCCAGGGTCGTGCACCGCAGCGCCCTGGACCTGATCGAGGCGCAGCGGGTCACGCCCCGCTACACGGTGGGCGACTTCTTCGACGGCTGCGTCGCCGAACCCGCCGAGATGCTGGCCGCCGCGGCCGAGCGGCTGGGCATCGACATCGACTGGCAGGACCCGGAGCTGCCGGCACGACTGGAGCGCATCCGGCACACCCTGTACTACCCGCGCATCTCGGCCATGTACTTCGCCGACGATCGCGGTCCCGCCGGCATGCCCCTGCAGGCGCCCTTCGAGTACTACCGCATCCAGGAGGGCGGTCGCCCCCCGACCGGCGCTACTTCGAGCATGGCGCCCAGCACTGGCTGGAGGCCCTGGCCGACTACCTCACCGACCCCGACCGCCATGGCCCGCGGGTACGCATCCTGCGCGACATCGAGGTGGAGGCCAAGATCGGCTGGAGCGGGGTAACCCTGCGCGAGCGCGGCGGCGATCGCCGGTGCTTCGAGGCCGACCTGCTGGTCATGGCCACCCACGCCGAGGACGCCCTGCCGATGCTGGCCTTCGACGAGGGGCAGGCCGGTATCCGCCAGCGCCTGCAGCACATCCTCGGCAAGGTGCGCTATACCCGCAGCTTCAGCGTCTGCCACACCGCCTCGGCCCGGCTGCCGCCCGACCGCAACCTGGGGCGCACCTACAACATCGAGGTGCGCGACCCCGAGGACGCCTCATCACCGGCGGTGGTCGTGCCAGTGCAGATCCCCGCGTTCAACCGGGTCAACTTCACTACCTGATTACGCATATGGCTCAGCCATCTTCAGCAGCTTGTTAAGGCATCGGTTGAAGTGGTCCAATTGGACCACTTCAGCTTTCTCCGTTTTCAAGCCTGCCTCATGAATAAGGCTGGCTAATGTCATGGGCGAGAAGCCCCGTAAAGCCGAATGACGGCTTCCGCTCGGTCCTCCAGGAGCTCTGACGTCCGGGCCATGGCCTCCTCCAAGCCCATGGCTTGATCCGCCAGCGGGAAGGCTGCCGTGACGCCTTTCTGATGCACCTCGCGCCAGCCCTCACCGAAACGTCCTGCCAGCAGCACTACCGGGACCGCTGTACGAGCCGCAGCCCTTGCCACTCCCACCGGGGTCTTGCCTGACAGGCTTTGGCGGTCAACGCTGCCTTCTCCCGTGATCACCAGATCAGCTCCTGCAAGCTTCTCCTCGAAGCCCACCAGCTCCATGACGATCTCGATGCCCGGCCGAGGTGTGGCCTGCAGAAACGTCATTGCCGCAAAGCCGACACCGCCAGCAGCCCCAGCTCCAGGCGCCCCAGCAAAATTCGTTCCGAGAGCGGCCTCCACCATCTCGGCAAACCCGTAGAGCGCCTTGTCCAGAAAGGCCACCTGATCAGAATTCGCGCCTTTCTGAGGCCCGAAAATGGCGCTGGCGCCGTTCTCACCGCACAACGGGTTGGATACATCTACTGCGACCTCGAATTGGACGTCGGCAAGACGACTATCCATGCCAACGACATCAAGCTCCGCCAGAAAAGTCAGGCCTTCCCCTCCGGGCTGGATGGCCGCGCCAGCATCATCTTGAAGACGAACTCCGAGCGCCTGCAGCATCCCCGCCCCACCGTCATTCGTGGCACTACCTCCTAGGGTCAGAATGATGCGCTCCGCCCCGTGATCCAGGGCATCCAAGATGACTTCCCCAAGCCCATAGGTTGAAGCCTTCATGGCATCTCGATGTGCCAAAGGAACCAGTTGAATACCACTGGACTCGGCCAACTCTACAATTGCGAGCTTCTGATCCGCGACCCAGCCCCAGCGCGCGATACGTGACTTCCCCATAGGGCCGGTCACAGTAGACATGCACTCCTCGGCCCCCATTGAGACCAGCAGAGCATCCAAGGTGCCTTCACCCCCATCCCCAAGGGGGCAATTGTCTACCACCGCTTCCGGGCAAGCCTTGAGCACGCCCCGGCGCAGCGCACGCACCGCTTCCTCTGCTGAAACCGCATCCTTGTAGCTATCTGGCGCCAGTACAACTCTCATTCATTCTTCCTTATATTTGGAATATTATTATCACAATATTGTGTGAAATGTGTTGTGCGGGAAGCATCACCAGCCCCTAACATAACTAGCCATATGCCCAACTATTATAACATTCCGTCATAAGGCGCATGCACGCTGCGATGAGGGAACTTCACCCACCAGAGCAGGGTGCCTCCTGGTTGCGGTGCCCTACAGTTGAAGGACACCGGAAAGAGCTATAGTGATTTCTGGTGTACGGGAGGAGGTAGGAAAGGTGGCGTATCCTGTTGATTGATCACGACCAAGATCTCAACCAACACAAGCGGATACGCCATGACCGATTCTACCCCCGAACTCTTTCACAGTCAGAAACCGAGGTCACTGACCCGTTGCACGAGTTGCTGCACTAAGGAGCTTGAGACCTAATCGCCAAGCCCGTGGAGGCCGAGCTGGCCACCTTCCTGGCCCAGTATGCCGACGAGATTATAGAAAAAGGTCGGCGAGCGGTGGCGCGTATTGGCTATTGGCGGCCCACTCTGCTACACGGACTCCCCCGGCTAACCACCCTCGCTTCACGGGCGAGCATCGCAGACAAGATGCCTCAGCCCCATCGATGAGTCCCCGTCGAAGATACTCCTTAGCCAAAGCACGACCTTTAATGCTATGTGGTTATCAAAAACTCAGAAAATGTCACATTTCAGATTTATATCGGTGAGCGACGAAGCGATTTCGTCTTGACCGTAATCTGCCGAGGGAAGGTCAACACCGCTAATTGGGCCAATTCACCTACCCGATGAACAAGCCGGGATCAAACAACTACATTCCTAGCACATCCTTTCCAGTACTCTTCAATGTTTCCAATAAGTTGATCCGCTAACCCTTGCACTGCTTCGAGACTCGCCCACGCAACGTGCGGAGTGACGATAACATTCGGCCGATTGGCCACACTTCTCATGATATGCGACTTCCCCGGCGGCTCTTTTGTTACAACATCGAAACCAGCGCCACTAATCTGTTTGGTATCGAGCGCATACTCCAATGCCTCTTCGTCAACCAACCCTCCGCGAGCGGTATTTATAATCAACGGCCGTCGCTCCATATTAGAAAACTCTTGAAATGAAATCATATTTCTTGTGGACGGCGTGAGGGGGCAATGAAGAGTTATCACATCACTACTTCTTATAACGTCTTCAAATGGAGTATAGAGAGACCCCATACCTGAAACGCCTTTATGTGATGAAAACAGAACTTTCATGCCGAAGGCTTCGCCCAGCTTTGCCACGGCCTTACCTAGGACACCATCTCCCACAACACCTATCGTTGCACCTGAAAGATTACCGACTGGATAATCAAAATAGCAAAATTGACCGGAATCTTCCCATCGCCCGTCAAGAACCGACTGTCGATATTGCAAGAGGCTACGTCGAAGCGCGAGAATCAAAGAGAAGGTATGCTCCGGAACAGAATTGATAGCATAATTACGTATATTGCAAACGGTAACGTCCGCCGCCTTGCAAGCCTCCAAGGCAATTGCATCGTAACCCGTCGCGGCCACCGCAATCAGTTTTAGCTGACTTGCCTGACTGATATCGGCCTCTTTAATCGGCACCTTATTTGTTATGACAACATCAGCATCTGATATCCTCTCACCAACTTGATCTGGCTCAGTTCTTCTGTAAACCACCATCTGGTGAGGGAAGCTTAGATCACGCAACACCACTTCTGGAGAGAGAGTATCTCGGTCAAGGAATACAATTTTTACAGTACTCATAATTTCGTATCCGTTATCACCCTTATCGTCATCCTAAGGAAGCGTTGTTGATATTTTTTGTCCATAAACTCACCAGCCACTTAATCGCTACATGCGCCGAACCAAGTGCCAAGTGTTCCAACCCAACAACTTCAATGAGAATTAAAATATCAATAGTGGCATTTGATAACCTCCAGCTACTTAAAGCCAGCTAGCGAACCCATCGAATCCGCGAGTGCAGGATATAACCCATCATAGATTGTAGCCATTCGCCGGTAGGTTTCAAGGCAACGCTCATCCCTGCTCGGCAATATCGCACCACATTCCGAGTGAGCCGTGGGGAGCCTGGGATCTTCGACGCCATTGAAAACTCCTCCTGCAACTCCCCCAAGTAGGGCAGCACCAAGTGCCGCAGCGTCCTTGGTATGTGACTGAGAGAATTCGATGCCCAGGATATCCGCCTTGATCTGTAGCCAGAACCGACTTCTGGCCCCACCCCCCACACTGAGCATGCGGTGGGGTCGCCAGTTCCATTGCTGCTCTGCCCGCCTCACGTTTTGGAGCAAACCGTAAGCGGTACCCTCAAACACCGCACGTATCATGTCGGCACGTCTGCTACCCAAACACAACCCGATCCACGCTCCAGAGGCATTGGGGTCCCATAGCGGGCTTCGCTCGCCCGCCAAGTAGGGTAGGAAAACCACACCGTTCGACCCCGGCGGCGACTCCGCGGCGAGTTCCTCCAGCTTGTCAAGGCTGTGCAGCTCCGGCCATACTTCCTTGAGAATCCAGCCGAAGGCACCGCCCACCGTGGACATGGCACCATGAGCAAGCCAAAGCCCGGGAATGATGTGACGGCGATTAAGGAAGGCCTTATCAAACTCAGGTTCGTCGAGACAGAACGTCACCACGCCTGAGGTGCCAGCAGACTCAAAAGCGGTCCGACTCTGGTTGATACCGAGGGCGAAAGCCGCTGCCGCAGTATCCGCTGCGCCCGTGGCCACCGGCGTCCCTGCACGCAACTCGGTGAGTCGCGCGGTAGCCGGGCTGACCCCCCCGACGGCCTCCTCCGGTGGACGAATCGGCACCATTTTTTCGGCCCTAATCCCGGCCGCATCCATAAGCTCGGCATCCCAGTTTGTGCCTGGCTCACGCGCACAGAAGAGACCGGAGTAGGAGGCTTGGGTCGGGTCCGTCGCAAGTTCGCCGGTGAGCCGTGCGGCAAGGAAGCTGTTCAGGAAGCCCACATGGTGCACTCGCGCCCAAGTTTCCGGTTCGTGCTCCATCACCCAGTTCAGAGTCGCCGCAGAAAAGGTGGAGGAGCTCATTCGGTTACCGGTGGCCCCGAAGGCAGCATCTTCACCGCCGAGGCGCTCGGCGAGGCCTTGCAATGTGTCACATGCCCGGTTGTCCAAGTAGCTCACGCCTAGGCGCACAGGGTTCAGCGCCTTATCAAGCAGCACCAAGGTCGGACAGGTGGTCGCAAAGCCTATACCAGAAACTTCAGCGACCTGGTTCGCCACCTCTTTCACTGCCTCGATGACCAGCTGCCAGTACCGCTCCAGATCAAGCTCAACCCAGCGAGGTTGGTTCGTGACCAACGACACAGCACGCTGCGCCTTGGCACGTAACCGTCCTTCGGGCGTAAAGGCGCAGACTTTTACGGCGCTAGTCCCCGCATCAATACCGAGCAACACCTTACTCATGTACGACCGACACCTTAACGCCTTCACCACTTGCCGCGATTTGCATTGCTTCATTGATATCTGCAAGTGCCAGGCGGTGGGTAATGAGATCACCGGCGGCGATCACTCCTGCTTCAATCAGACGCAGCGACTTCTCGTACTGGCGTCGTGTCAGGGCACTGGCTCCGCTAACCTTAATCTCGTTGTAATGGATGAGATTAGGGTCCACCACGGCTGTATCCCCTGCCGTAAAGCCAGCGAAAAGGTTAACCCGGCCATTCTTGCGCACCAGTTGCAGCGCTGGATTCACTAGTGCTGGTAGGCCGATGGCAACGATGACCACATCTGCGCCAATCCCGTCACACCGGGCCTTTACGCAAGCAGAGAGATCTTCCGTCGTAGGGTCAACGACCAAATCAGCACCGAGAGAAGCAGCCATCTCTCTCCGCTTAGCATTGGGCTCGCTGACGATCACCTGTCTAGCGCCTGCCACACGCGCAAGCTGAAGGTGCATCAACCCGATGGGGCCGGCACCGAGCACCACAACGCTGTCTCCCATTCCCACTTCGGCATTTTCCTGGCCATTGATACAGCAGGCCAAGGGTTCAGCTAATGCTGCCTGTTCCCAGGAGGTGTCAGGGTGCAGCTTGTAGACATTGCCTGAGGCTATGCCGGTAGCCGGGATACGGATGAATTCAGCGAAGGCACCATCGAACTCATAGCCCATCGCGGTACGGTTGGCACAGACGTTCTCCCGGCCTTGCTTGCAGTACTCACATTTCAGGCACGGGATTACCGGATCCATCGAGACTCCGTCACCGACCGCGAAGCCCCTCACCCCGCGCCCAACATCCACCACTTCACCCGCAAACTCATGGCCAATGATGGAAGGCGTGCGAACGCCCTTGGTTTTCCGACCGTTGTAGATCCGCATGTCCGTCCCACAAATGGTGGCCGCGCGCACACGTAGTAGTAATTCTCCATCGTCAGCTTTGGGGGTCTCGACTTCGGCAAAGCGGATATCATTCGGAGCATGGAATATTGCAGCGTGCATTAGCCTACCTCCTGCCCACAGGCAACTGTTTCATCGAAAATGCCGAGTGCCTGTTCAACACTGGCGTCATCGTGCATCAATGCTGAGATGGAGCGGATCACTGCTGCTGGATGCTCGTGTTGCCACACAAATCGTCCGTAGGTAACTCCTGCTAAGCCTACGTCCAGCGCTTCTCGAGTCATCTTCAGATAGTCTTCGAGATTATCTCCCATCTCACCGCCGGCGAGTGCCACTCGAGACGGGCAGGACTCTACCACTTTAAGGAAACTATCTCCGGAGCCCGTCCACACCGTCTTAATAAGATCCACGCCTAGCTCAGCTCCTGCGCGAACGGCATAAGCGACTGCATCGGACTCCGTAGGTGTACTGATCTTGGAACCCTTCGGGTAAATGTGAGCTACCAGTGGCATACCGGCCAGCGCAGCCTCCCGGGATATACGTCCGAGGTTGGTAAGTTGCGCGGTCTGCTCGGGCCCACCCACGATCATCCCTACCGAGATGGCATCGGCACCGAAGCGTACAGCCTCATCCACCTCCGCGACGATCGCCTCGTCGTAGGGGTGATACTGAGTGGAGTAGGCGCTTGCCTTGAAGATCATGGAGACCTTCCCCGCATGCGGCGGAAAAACCTTCTCGGCGATGCCCTTATGCATGGTTACCGCCTCCGGACGTCCAGCGACGACCTGATCGAGCACCCCAGAGATATTCTCGATGCCGGGCAACACGCCACGAGTGATCGGGTGGTCCACTGTGATGCCGAGCATGCGCCCAGATTTCGGATTGAGAAGACGGTTCATACGAATCTGCTTGCCCAAGAACATATTTAATCCTCTTATGAATAAGTTGTGCTGACAACTTTACTGTTTAACAATCCCGATCTATATATTTAAGCCGTGCGGTACCGTTGGATTTCATCTACGGTCTTCACCTCAAGCACTTCGTCAATCCAGATGCGATCGAGGGTTCCGTTATCGATGTCACTGACTTGCTGACGCTCCATCTCTACCACAGCTTCTGCGGCATGGACCGCCTCCTCGGCCCGCCAAGCTGGCACAACAACCACACCATCGGCGTCGCCCACCACAATGTCTCCGTCGTTGACCGTCATACCACCAATATTGACAGCTCCGTGAATCTCGCCTGGGCCGCTCTTGTAAGGGCCGAGATGCGATACGCCCCTGGCAAAGACGGGTAGAATACCTGACCCAATCGCTTCACAATCGCGGACAGCCCCATCGACGATAATCCCTGCGATACCTCGAGAGCGGGCATAACGACACATGATTTCTCCGAGTATGGCATTGGTGACTTCGCCGTGAGCATCGATGACGAGTATATCTCCCGGCTGTGCAAGATCCATGGCCTTATGGACCACCAAATTGTCCCCAGGTCGAGTTCGAACGGTCAGCGCTGGGCCAGCGATTGTCGTGATCCCCAAGGCCGTTAAGCAGGCACCCACAGCATGGACCCCGACACAACCATGGTTTCGCTCCAGATTGTCGGAGATAGACGGCGTATTGAGACGCCCGAACCGCTCTATTAGTGCTTGATCAGGGCGCACTGCTGCATTGAAAAGGGTCAATCGATTCACATCAATTCTCCATTCTATGTTCAGTTAATCTCGCTGCCTGTCAAGACAGAACCAGGATCAGGCATGCCTAAGGAGTTCAAATTATCGATAGTTTCCTCGGGCAGAGGGATACCACGTTCGCGACGCTGTTCGGCTTTGCGTCGCTCGATCTCGCCAGGGAGGAAGATTTCCTCCACGCCTGCTGCACGACGAGCCGACTTGATCTCGTCGATCATGCACGCCATTCTTGCTCGAAACTCCTCCATGGGAAGAAATGTGCTCACATCGGTCAGCTGTAGGAAGGCACCGACATTCTGGGGCTTCTCGAAATCCCGGTAGAGATCGCCGATCCGTGGACCAAAACCCGCGCCGGTCAAGACGCCGGCCATGATGTCAATCATCAGTGCAATGCCGTAGCCTTTCGGACCACCGAATGGGAGTACACTACCATCGAGTGCCGCTGGGGCATTGGTGGTGGGCCGTCCTTCACTGTCGATGGCCCACCCTTCGGGGATTTCCTTTCCAGCGTCGGCCGCTAAGATAATCTTGCCTCTGGCCACCACGCTGGTTGCCATGTCAAGAATGATTGGCGCGTGCTTTCCTGCTGGGACACCAAAAGTGTATGGGTTCGTGCCAAGGTATGGATCGACACCGCCCCATGGGGCCATGGTCGAAGGCGCGTTGGAGTAGAGAAATGACGCGGCACCGCGTGCTGCTGCCTGTTCTGCGTAATAGGCTCCGGAGCCGTAGTGGCTGCTATTCCTGATCCCGACACTCACCGAGCCGTACTGGCCGAGGCGCTCCTGAGCCAGTTCCAAGGCTTTGGTGGTTACCACTGCGCCCATGCCATTATCTCCGTCCACCAGCAATGAGGCGCCCCGGTCACTGATGATGCGAATCTGCGGATTGGTCGTTACGAGCCCTCGCCGCAGACGCTCAATATAAATCGGCATCCGGCTTACGCCGTGGGAGTCCACGCCTCGAAGGTTGGCGTCGACAAGGGATGTCGACACCACGTCGGCATCCGCCACCGGTAGACCGTGATGTTGCAGGATTATGCTGCAGTGCGACTGCAATGCGTCTGGTGCTATAAGAAGTTCCGTCATCTGCAGGATCCTCCTTGACTGCCTAGGACGTCTGCACAGTGCAACTTTCTCATCACAGGCACTCTCGCATGATGGCAACCAGATCCTTCGCCGTCGTAACTCGGGGGTTAACCGGCACATTGCCCGATTGAAGGCCCTCTTCTGCCAGTGCCTCTAGATCCTCTTCGCGGACGCCATAATCGCTCAGTGATTCAGGAGCACCCACGTCACGAATTAACCGCTCGACACTACGCACACCGATCTCGGCGGCATCATGAAGCGAAAGATGATTCACCTGCTCCCCGAAGAGTTCGGCGATGCGTGCGAATTTTTCTTGGTTAGCTACCACATTAAATCGCATCACTGGTGGTAGCAGGATGGAGATGACGTCTGCATGCGGGATCTTTGCCTGAGAGCCCACGGGCATCGCGAGCGCATGAGCCAGACCGAGACGGGTGGGGTTGAATGCCATCGCCGCCAGACTCGAGGCGAGAAGCATATCGGCACGCGCGGTCACCGTGTCGCCGGCAAATACCGCTGTGCGCAAGGAGCGACCGATGAGCATGATGGCCTTCTCGGAGAGCGCCTCTGAGACGGGCTGAGTCGCCTTATTGACGTAGGATTCAAGCGCGTGCGCCAAGGCGTCGATACCGGTCACCGCAGTGATCCTTGGCGGCAACGAAACCGTCAATTCGGGATCGCAGAGGGCTACATCGGGAACGATGAGAGGGCTACCCACCCCGTACTTCAGACCCTTATCTTTCTCAGAGATGACAGACCAGATGGTCGACTCGCTGCCAGTTCCGGCGGTGGTGGGGATAGCCACGAATGGCGCACCGTGCTTTTTCACTACCCCAAGTCCAGCATAGTCGCGGATGTGGCCGGGGTTGGTGAGCATCGCCGAAACTGCTTTTCCTGTATCGAGAGCACTCCCCCCGCCAACGGCCACGATGACGTCGCATTTACTCTCTCGAAAAAGCTCGACGCTCGCCTCGACGCCACGGGCGTCGGGTTCAGACTCTACTTCCGAAAACACGACATGCTCAATGCCGCGCTGCGACAGTGCGCTGGTTACCCGCTCGACGACTCCGGCCGCAATCAGGCCAGGGTCTGTGATCACAAGGGCCTTGCTACCGCCGAGCGACTCTACGAATTCTCCGAGCCTGCGTGTCAACCCAATGCCGAACTCGATCTTCGTGGGCATCTCGAAGCTGAAAGGACGGTGATAGTTCATTGGTTCACTCCAAAGGTATTTGTAGATGGATTAGCTACTATGCATGCGATATACGGCCTTAAGCGCCGTATAGAACTCCGCAGACGTGTCCCCGATGCCAAATGCACCCTGCCCAGACTGCTTCCACCCCCCGAACGGAAGGTGCCCTTCACTGCTCGTACCGTGGTTGACATGTACCATTCCCGCTTGGGAGGAGCGAGTGAAGGCGTGGGCGAAATTCATGTCGTCAGTGAACACTGCCGAGGCCAGTCCGTAACGCACTTCGTTGTTCACCTGGATAGCCTGCTCTCGATCAGCAACAGGAATGACGACGAGGAGCGGACCGAAGACCTCCTCAGTAGCCAGCGCCGAGCCAGGCGCCACGTCGGTGATTACCGTCGGCGCATAGTAGTAGCCGTCGCCGTTGATATCGTGGCCACCGGTCAGGACTCGGCCCTCTCCCCGCTCGGCTAGGCCGACATAGTGGCGGACTTTCTCGACCTGCTCGTTGCTGGCGAGCGGTCCCATATCGGTCGCTTCGTCAAGGCCGTAACCCACCCGAAGCGCCTCAACTCGTGCGACCAGCGCCGCCTCGAGCTCGGCTCGCTCCGCCTCAGGCACGATTACGCGACTGATGGCCGTGCAGCGTTGACCGGAGACACCGAAGGCCGCGTTAGCGATCTCCTTCGCAGCATGTTCGATGTCGGCGTAGCCAGCCACCACAGCGGCATTCTTCCCACCCATCTCGAGTTGTGTGCGGACATTACGCTCTGCAGCCAGTGTGCCAAGACGGATGCCAATGTCGGTGGACCCTGTGAAGGTGATCCCTGCGATTCCAGGGTCGCGGACGAGCCGGTCGCCCACATCGCGTCCGGAGCCGATCAGTAGATTCGCAACCCCGGCTGGCAACCCAACTTCCTCTAGGAGCCTGAACAGAATCACGGAGGCTCCGGGCGCCTGAAGCGCTGGCTTTAGCACCACGGGGCAGCCACAGATCAACCCAGGAATAAGCTTGCGGATCGGCGAAAGGATGGGGAAGTTCCAGGGCGAAATAGCCGCCACCGGCCCGATTGGCTGCCGGATAGTGTAGGCCTCAGTATGGCGACGTGCACTCTCAAACGTGCGATCGCCAAGGCGCAGGGCCTGCCCGGCCCAGAAGCGCATCTCGTCGATTGCGCGAACGGCTTCGGAGCGAGCTTCACCGAATGGCTTACCCATCTCCTGCGTGACCACTTTAGCAATTTCATCCACGCGATCACGCCACAGGTCGATGAGATCGTAGACATAAGCCGCACGTGAGGCAGGGGGGGTCTCCGCCCACTCAGGAAATACCGCCGCAGCGGCCCGAACGGCCTCATCAACATTCCCGGCCGATGCCAAGTAGTATTGCCGGGCGATACGGCCGGTGTCACCCGGATCAGCGAGTGAGATCGTCTCACCCTCGTGGAGCCACCGGCCATTGACATAACTCGCCCAGATTAAATCAGCTGTCTCGCTCATTAGGGCTGCCCTATCTTGCTGAGTGTTGTGCACTTGTTTGTGCTCCTTTTTGCTTCGAAGAATGTTCGATGACCAGCCATTACATGAATAGCTGCACCGGGAACAGGATGATGTCGGGGAAGAATGCTAGCAGTCCGAGTGCGGCAATCATGGCGAGGTAGAATGGCACTGCCGCCTGTACAATTCGCTCAACACTGAGGTTTGAAACCTGCGAAGTAGCGAACAAACATATGCCGACAGGCGGCGTGGATAGCCCCACGGCAAGTGCCGTCACCATGAAAACGACGAAGTGAATGGGATTGATACCAACGGTAAGGGCCGTCGGCATCAACACCGGTGTAAGGATCAGGATTGCGGCAATAATGTCCATGAACATGCCGATGACCACAAACACGACTCCCATCAGAAGAATCACTGTGAAGGGGTCCTCAGAGAGTGAGAGGATAATGTTTGACACCTTGATTGGCAGGCCATCGACTGTAAAGACATAGGTGGCCACCGAAGCACACATGGCTATAAACAGGATGGTGCCGGTAGTGATGCCTGTGTCAATGATCATCCTCGGGAGCCCTCTCCATTTTACCTGCCGGTAAATAAGCGCTCCGACCGCGAGCGCATAGAGCACCGCCATGCCGGCTGCTTCGGTGGGTGTCATGATTCCTGCGAAAATCCCCCCCATAATGATCACCGGCGCACCTAGTGCCGGTACGGCGACGAGCAGGTTCCGAACAGCATCGCGAAGCCCCATTGCGAGCACCTCGCCATACTGGCGACGTACCGCCAGGTAATAGTTCAGAATCATGAAGAGCGTTGCGACCAGGACGGCAGGGCCCAAGCCTCCCGCCAGCGTGGCGCCCACCGACTGGCCGGCAGCAGTGGCCGCGATGATCATCAGGATACTCGGGGGTACCACTGAAGCGAGCGTTGAGGTCACCATGGTCAGTGCCGCGGCATAGGGCTTGGGGTAACGACGCTCCTCCATGGCCTTGATTTCCAAGGGCCCCAGCCCGCTGACATCGGCAACCGAAGAGCCCGAGATACCACCAAAAATCATGCTGGCGATGATATTTACTTGGCCAAGGCCGCCCCGCCAACGGCCAACGACTGAATTGGCGGCGAAGAAAATGCGATCTGAGATGCCTCCTCCTCCCATGACATTACCGGCGAGGATGAACAGTGGCACCGCCACCAAAAGAAAGCTGTTCATCGAGCTGTACATGCGCTGAGCGAGTAGTGACAACGGCAGGTCGAACAGTAAAAATGTCAGTGTAGTTGCCAGCCCCAACGATATTGCCAAGGGCACGCCGACTAGGCTCAATGCAAAGAAGCTTCCGAGTAGCACCCAACTCATCCTATGGTCTCCCCAGTTTCCAGATAACTACGGGTACGGCGATCCAGATAAACTGACTCCACGAGAGCCCACAGTGCGAGTAGGGCGCTGACCACCACCGATGTGGTAATCAAGTACATCCCGATGCCAAGAGCAGGCGACGTCTCTCCGTTGTGAAATTGTTGCATGACCAACCTCCAACCCGTATAGGCCAGTACCATGAAGAACGTGCAACTAGCAACAAAATACATATGTAGCGCCCCTCGCTGTAATAAACGTGGCAAGCGCCCGATCACGAGCGAAATGCGTGCGTGACTTACCGAGCGTGTTCCCACGGCAAGCCCAAGGAACGTCGTCCAGATGAAAAGGTAGCGAGTGAGCTCCTCGGTCCAGGGTAGTGACATCGGAGTGAGGCGTGCCACTACCTGAAGGGTGACCACTACCAGCATGCCGACCACCCCGCAGAACAGCAGTATTTCTACTCCTCGCCACAAAGGTCCCTTGTGGATTCCGGTGCAGCCTCCTGTCTCTGAGTGTACAGCTTCACTGTTTTTTGGGCCCACATTACCCTTGGCTTCGATGGAAGCGCCAATCCTTGGCGCTTCACGACACGTAGGTTTATCATGCATGACATTCATCTTAACCATATCTAACCCCGTCCGAGGTATTCCATGGTCTGGTCCATACATTGCTCGCCAACCAAGGATTCAAAGCGTGGATAAAGCTCTTGAGCCTCTTTCTGGAATGCGGTCCGCTGTTCCTCGCTCAGACGATTTACCTTCATGCCCAGCTCTTCCAGCTCGGCGACCATCCGCTCTTCTTCAGCGGTATCGTTTTCAAGCTTGAAGCGCGCGGCTTCCTGGGCAGCGTTACGTAATGCCGCCTGTGTGTCCTTATCAAACTCACCCCACAAGTCTTGATTGAAGGCAAGAACATAGCCGTCTGCAAGGTGGCCGGTGAGTGAGAGGTAGTCCTGGACTTCGTAGAAATTATTGGCGAGGGGGACCTCCACGGGATTTTCCTGACCGTCGATGGTCCCGAGTTGCAGCGCCGTATAAACTTCCGTGAAATTCATAGGAGTGGGTTCTGCACCAAGCGGACCGAAAAACTCAACCCACAGCTCGTTGTTCGGCACCCGCAGTTTCAAGCCATTTAGATCGTCCGGCGTTTGGATGGGCCGCTCATTGTTTGTCACATGCCGAAAGGTACGGATCATGAGCGCCAAGCCTTCCGTATTCATGTCTCCGAGAGACGCCAGAAGCCGCTGGCCGGGCTCTCCCTCGAGATAGTCCGCAAACTCGTCATAGTCACTAAACAGATAGGGGAGGCTAATAGCGTTCATACAGGACTTGAAAGACGCGTACACGGATGTCGACAAGATCGTGGCATCTAGCGAGCCGTTTTCCACCATGTTAACGGCGGCATTTTGGTCTCCCCCAAAGAGCACGCCGTCTGGAAAGACTTCAACCTCTACTTGACCATTCGTGGCCTTGTCGACACGTTCGGCGAAGTCTTGGGCAGCGAGGCCGACAGCAGAACCCAGCGGGTCACCAACCGCCAGTCTCACCGCCTCCTGACCATGAGCGACTGACCCGAACATAGAGATTGCTAGAATGCCAGCGAACCCTGACTTTGCTACTAATGATGTCATTCTTTTCTCCTTAAGGATTAGAAAATCTGAGTGTTATTTTTTCTATTCTCAGAATTGACAATTCTGGGATTTGTTTTAGCCTACTCTCTCAGCGATTATTGAGATTTTAACTTATTCTTTCATTTATGGAATCAAGCTCCTCCTTCTCTCTATAGGCACTGGAAACAGTAACAGTATCCAGCAGGTTAACGAACTTGTACTGAACGTTGAGCAGATGCGTATTTAGCTCGGCGATGGCGGAACCCACATCCTTCGCTGCTATCGCGCGCGTAATCCGCCGGTGCTCCTCAAGACTCTCTTCCACGCGACTCTGCGCACGGTACGAGATGAAGTGACGCACGCGATCAATCTGTAGATTAACACGCCGATAAACTTCAATGATTCGGCTGTTACGCGTAGCTTTGATGATGGTGCTATGGAAATCGTGGTCGCGCCGCAAATATTCCGCTGTCGATTCAGCATTGAAGGGCAATTCAAAGCCATCGAACAGCGCGCCTACACGCCCCCGTTCCTCATCACTCCCATTTATCAAACATCGTACGCCTGCCGTTTCCAGGATGGCCCTAAGTTCGATAAGCTCCACGACATCTCGTCGGTTGAAGTCAGTGACGACCCAACCAATGCGGGAACGCCGCTTGATTAGCCCTACGGATTCTAATTGATGGAAGGCTTCCCTGATTGGAGTTCGGCTTACCCCGAACTGATCGGCTAAGGCCCGGTCGCTGAGTAGCTCGTTCGGCGGTAGTGACCCATCGATGATTCTTCTAACCATCTCTTCGTAGACCTGCTCACTTACGGAGCGCACGGTAGCCATGACGGTATCCTGTAGCTTTCTATGTTCTCTGGTATACCACATACCCTAGGTATACCACATACAGGATGCCACTAGACCTTAGTCTTATGTCATGACCCACTCGCATGGGGGTGCTGTCCTACTCGGCTCTACCCGCCTCATTCATCAGGGTGCCGAGCGAGCCTTTTGACCCAGTGGTTGCCGGTAGCGGCCCACGTCAACATCATCCGTCTGCTTGGTAGCTGGTTGATCTATATCCAAATCGGCTTTATCCTTGTTTTTTCATAACTTTCAGGAATTGATATCAGCCGTCGGCGCAGCCGTGGCCGTCGACCTCAGTGGCGGCCGCCTTGCTTTCTGTGTGAATCGTGGTGACGCCAGGGATCAGACCAGGGCCGTCAACCGGGGCAGCCCCTTCAGCAAGGTGGGCCACCATTTGTCGGCCGCATCGCCGAGGTGGACCGTGATCCGCCGGGCGTGCACTGTCAGCGTGGCCGCGACCTTGAGCACCTGCTCGCGCATCCGTATCAGGCTCCAGCCGCGCTGGGTTTGACGCTCCAACAGGCAACCCAGGCCATGCAGCACCTGGTAGGCGTAGAGGCTCAGCAGCAGACTCATCTCGTTGCGGTCCATCACGTCCTGGACCGTGGAGCTGCCGCGATCCGTCGAGGAAAGGTGCACGTCGAGCGCCGACTTTACCTCGCCCATGTGAGCCTCGGCGCTGCCACGCTTGCGGTACAGCGCCAGGATCTTCTCCGGCAGCCAGTCGAACTTGCTGAGGTTGGTGACCAGGAAAAAGCTGTGCAGCAGCAGATCGTCAGGACGTTCCTGCACTACCAACACCACGCGACACGGCGACGGCCAGGAGCCCGCCTGGTGGGTCAGGTCGCGGCACCACTCCCGAGGCTGCTCGGGAGGGCGGCCCCGCGGGCGGCGCAGGTACGGCGCCGCCAACGTCTGGAGCCCCGAGTGACTGCGCAGTCGGCCCAGGTACTCGATGCCGCGATCCTCCAGGGCCTCCAGTGTGTCGTTGCCGGTGAAACCGGCATCGATGCGCACCCGAACCTTGCCCCCGGTGCTCTCGTTGAGCCGCCGCACCAAGTGCGGGATCCAGGTGTCGGCGTTCACTCGGCCGGACCGGCGTTGCCCTCACGCAGCAGGCCGCCCAGCATGTCGCCGGTCTCGGCCAGCGAGGCAATCAACGGCGAGTAGATCCGCGCGCCGACATGGCCGTGGTAATCCGAGCCCCCCTGATGGCCATGGACCTCGATCGGCAGCCCGTCGATGTCCAGCGTCAGATGCTTGGGGCGCTCACCGCCGTTCAGCGAGGTCAGTCAGCGCAGCAGGCCCTCATGCACGGTATCGATATTGTCGTGGTGGCCCAGGCACGACGGCAGCCGCGACAGCGTGGCTTGAGACGGTCGGTCCTGGGCCAATGGCGTCGTGCCCCGCGCGCCGCTGCAGGCCAGTTGCCAGAGCGGGTCGCGGCGCAGCGTGTCGGTATCGCTCAGGTCGATCCAGCCCATGGCACGTTGCAGCACCACGGTACGCAGCTGGCTAGCCAGCGAATGACGGACACGCTGCGGGTCGCGCCGGTCGACCAGGTTATCCTCCAGCGCATCGATCACACCGCCTAGCCATCTCGACGAACTCGGCGCTGAGACGGGTCTTGCCGATGCCGGCCACGCCGCGCACATACACCAGGTGCCCGCCCTGGTAGGCACAGGTGCTCTCCAGCACGGACAGCAGCTGACCGACCTCCACGTAGCGCCCGACCAGGTCGAAGCGCGCGCCCTGATCGTCCGCCAGCGGATGCAGGTAGCGCAGGAAGGCGCCCTCGTCACCGGCGAAGGCGTAATGCTCGGCCAGCTGCACGGCGAGCCCCCGCTCGACCCAGAGCCCCGGGGAGTGCGGCGGTTCCGGCACGGCCGGGGTCTCGGCGGGCCAGTGGAAGGCCTCGAGTCGTACGCCTCGGCAGTGGCCCTGCTCCAGCAGGGCCAGGCCGCAGCGCAGGCTGCGCTCGGCGTCGCTGCGATAGGCACGGGGCAGGCCGAACAGGCCGACGCCCGCCCCTCCCTGTGGCGGGCGTACCGCCGAAAGAGGTCACCCAGCGGCGCAACGACGCGGCATCTCCATCCGCCACCAGGCGGATCAGCGAGCGGGGCGACTCGTCATCCAGGGCCAGGGCGTCGAGATCCGCCGCGGCGGGCGACCCGCCCGCCTGGCCCTGATCGGGTGCCGGGGCGTCGGGGGCGGCCAGCTCGGCCACCGGCACCCCGTAGACCTCGGCGAGATGCCGGGCGGTGCGATAGAGCACCGGTCGCCCGCTCTCGGCCCGCTTGATGGAGGCGATGGAGACGCACAGGCGGCGATCGAAACAGTGCTGCGCCAGGGCCTCCTGGCTGAGGCCGAGGCGCTGCCGGTGACGCTTCAGGCCGTCGCGATCCAGTTCTACGCGACCGTCCTGGGGAGAGGCATCCCTCACATCGAGTGTCCTTCCCTGCGCATGGGTGGCGACACAGGAGGCGGTCGCCGTATGAGTTTTCTAATACCCCTTGGCCGGTCAGGATAGCAGATCACCATCCCCTCAGGAGGTACGCGCCTCCAGCGACTCGGCATCGGCCGGGGCCTCGGCCAGGCTGCGGCTCGGCAGCACCAGGTTGAGGGTGAAGGCCACCGCGGCGGCGATCACGATCGGCGAGCCGCCCAGCACCAGCTGCAGCATCTCCGGGAAGGCCTCGATGGCCTCGGGCGCGGCGTAGACGCCCATGCTCAGCGCCACCGCCAGGCTGGCGATGGTCATGTTGCGTGAGGAGAGCTCGGCCTTGGTGATCAGCTGGATGCCGGTCATGGTGATCATGCCGAACACCGTGATGGTGGCCCCGCCCAGCACCGGGTAGGGAATGGTGGTCATGACCGCGCCGAACTTGGGCACCAGGCCCGCCACCAGCAGGAAGATCGCCGCCAGGGCCAGCACGAAGCGGTTGATCACCTTGGTCATGGCCACGATGCCGACGTTCTGGCTGTAGGAGGAGGTGGGCATGGCGCCGAAGAAGGAGCCGAGCGCCGTGGTGGCGCCGTTGCCCAGCAGGCCGCCGAACAGCTCGCGGGTGCTGGGCTCGCGGTTCATGCCGCCCACCGAGGTGGCCGAGAGGTCGCCGATGGTCTGCACCGAGTTGACCACGCAGATGATCACCACCGAGAGGATGGCGGCGGGATGGAACTCCAGCGAGTAGGGCAGCAGGCGCGGCGCGCTGAACCAGCTCGCCTCGCGCACCGGCGAGAAGTCCACCATGCCCAGCGCCAGGGCCAGCACGTAGCCCACGGCGATACCGCAGATGATCGCCGCCAGCTTCATGAAGCCGCGGGCGAACTGGGAGACGCCCAGCACCACCGTCAGGGTGACCAGCGCCACCAGCCAGTGGCGCGGGTCGCCGTAGTCGTCGGCGCCCACCCCGCCGGCCATGTAGTGGATGGCGATGTCGTAGAGCGACAGGCCGATCACCAGCACCACCACGCCCGCCACGATGGGCGGAAAGAGGTGGCGGATGCGGGTGATGAAGAGCCCCACCAGGATCATGGCGACCCCGCCCACCACCTGGGCGCCGAGGATGCCGCCGAGGCCGTACTGGCCGCCCACGGCCACCAGGGTGGGCACGTAGGCGAAGCCCACGCCGAAGATGGTCGGCAGGCGGGCGCCGCAGCGCCCCACGCCGTAGAGCTGGAGCAGGGTGGCCAGCGCCGAGGCGATCAGCGAGACCTGGATCAGCAGCATCTGGTCGGCCAGGCTGCCGCCGGCGGCGCCCACCACGATGATCGGCACGGTGACCGTGCCCATGATCATCGCCAGGATGTGCTGCAGGGAGAGCGGCAGGGCCCTGGTCAGCGGCGGGCGGCCAGAGAAGTCGAAAACGGAGGCGTTGCGTTGGGGTGTGCTCATCGAAAGGCTCGTCGCGTTTGTTGTCGTCGCTTGGGTCGCGACGAGCCAGACTAGTCAAGGCACAATATGTACACAACTCTTGTATACTAAAAATACATAAAATGTAGACCAAAGTCTCAGCCGGGCGACTCGCCCAGCCGCCAGTCGTTGTCGGTGAGCGGCTCGCCGCCCTCCGGGGTGACCCGCACGGTATCGCTCAGCCCGATGCCCCACTCCCCCGGCAGGCGCAGGCAGAGCGGCAGGTGGAAGACCATGTCCGCCGCGAACTCCCGCGGCTGTCCGCGGGCGATGTAGCCACTGCCCTCCACCCAGCTGGGCGGGAACTGGGCGCCCACCGCATAGCCGAACACCCCGGAGAAGAACAGCCGCGCGGCGTGGGGCGCCAGCACCGCCTCGGCGGCGCGGGCGGCGGCATCAAAGCTATTGCCGGGCCGCATCTCGGCGAGCAGCGCCTCGCAGATCGCCCGGCACAGGTCGCGGACCTCGCGCATCTCCGGCGTGGCGCGACCGGCCACGACGGTGCGCATCATCGGGGCGGTGTAGCGCTGGAAGGCCGCGCCGAACTCCAGGAACACCGGGTCGCCCGCCTCGATCACCCGGCGCTTGTGGTTGACGTGGATGATGCTCGAGCGGTGTCCGCTGGTGACGATGGGCTGCAGGCTCATGAACTCGCTACCCGCGGCGAGCATGGCCCGGGCGCCCTCCGCGGCCACCGCGTTGTCGTTGATCCCGGGTGCCACCACCGCCTCCGCCGCCTTCAGGCCGGCCGCGGTGATACGCGCGCTCTCGCGCAGGCACTCCAGCTCGGCGGGCGTCTTGACCAGGCGGATGGCGTCGAGCAGCGCCCCGCCATCGTCGCGGAAGCGCCCGGCCCCCAGCCGCGCCTGCAGCGCACGGATCACCCCGTGGCGCAGCCCGGCCCCGTACACGTCCAGGCCGATGGCCGAGTACGGGGCGAGCGTCTCGGCCAGGGGCGCGATCACCTCGTCGATGCCCTCCCAGCGATAGCCGAGGATCTCGTCCACCGCCGCGGTGACCACGGCGGGGCCGGTCTCGATGGAAGGCACCTGCAGCACCCGGCGCCCGGCCGAGACTACCAGGGCGGTGTGCACCGACACCTCGAAGGTGTGGTAGCCGGTGAGGTAGAAGATGTCCGCCGGATCGGTGAGCAGCAGGGCATCGAGCCCGGCCGCCTGCATGGCCGCGTATACCCGCGCCAGGCGCGCCTCGAACTCGGCGGGGGGAAACGGCAGCTCGTTGCCGGCCAGACGCTCGGCCAGGGCGTGACGATAGGCGAGGTGATCCATGCGACCTCCGGGCAGGGGAATGACTCCCGGCAGTGTAGTCATGCCCGGCGGAAAATAGGCCTGTTCGCCCCCCGTCCGGTTTCGTAGAATCCAGCCTCGTGTTAGACGCAACAGGATGACGATATGGGTAGGGCCTTCCAGAACCGCAAGGAATCCATGGCCAAGACGGCCGCCGCCAAGACCAAGGTGTACAGCAAGTACGGTCGCGAGATCTATGTGGTCGCCAAGCAGGGCGGCACCGATCCCGCCGGCAACCTGAGCCTGCGCGGCCTGATCGAGCGCGCCAAGAAGGACCAGGTGCCCAGCCACGTGATCGACAAGGCGCTGGACAAGGCCAGCGGCGCGGGTGGCGAGGACTTCTCCCCGGCCCGCTACGAGGGCTTCGGTCCCGGCAACTGCATGGTCATCGTCGACTGCCTGACCGACAACCCCAACCGCACCTTCGGCGACGTGCGCGCCTGCTTCAATAAGGCCAAGAGTAAGCTCGGCACCCCCGGCAGCGTCAGCCACATGTTCGACCACTGCGCCATCCTCGCCTACCCGGGCGACGATGAGGAGGCCGCCCTGGAGGCGTTGATGGAGGCCGACGTCGACGTCACCGACATCGAGAACGAGGCGGGCCGGATCACCGTCTTCGCCCCGCATACCGAGTATGCCAAGGCCAAGCAAGCGCTGCTCGACGCCTTCGGCGAGCTCGACTTCGAGGTTGACGAGATCCAGTTCGTGCCCCAGACCACCACCCCGGTGGAAGGCGACGACGTGGCCATGTTCGAGAAGCTCATCGACACCCTCGAGGACCTCGACGACGTGCAGCGCGTCTTCCACAACGCCGAGCTGCCCGAGTGATCCCCGCCGTCCCGGTGCAGTGGTAACCGCTCAGGGGCGCGTCAGCCCTGCCTCCTCGCTCAGGAAGGCCTCGATGCCCGCCGAATACTCCGGTTCGCTGTCGCGGAAGCCGGTGTTGTGGCCACCCCGGATGGCCAGCAGTGCCTTGGGCTCGCGGGCGGCGGCATGCACCGCCTCGCCCTCGTCGAAGGGAATGATCTCGTCGTCGCGGCTGTGGATCACCAGCAGCGGCGCCGCGATCGCCGCGACCCGGCGCTCGGTGTCGTAGGCGAAGCGTGCCAGCCAGCGCGCCGGCAGGAACGGATAGAGCCGCTGGGCCAGCTTGGGCACCGAGCGGAAGGACGACTCCAGGATCACCGCCGCCGGTGGGGTACCGCCCGCGCTCAGGGCGGCGGCCAGTTCCGCCGCCACGCCGGCGCCCAGCGAGCGCCCGAACAGCACCACCTCCTCCGGCGCCAGCCGTCGCTGCTCGACCAACCAATGCCAGCCGGCGCGGGCATCCAGGGCCGTGCCCGCCTCCGAGGGCCGTCCCTCGCTCTCGCCATAGCCGCGATAGTCGAGGATCAGCACCGAGAGGTCCAGGGCATGGAACTGGGCGATGGAATCGAGCCGATGGGAGATGTTGCCGGCATTGCCATGGAGGAACAGCAGGGCCGCGCGCGGCGCCTCGGCGGGCACCCACCAGGCGTCCAGGGTCAGGCCGTCCTCGGTCTCCAGCGCCACCGCCTCCCAGGCGAGCCCCCGGTCCGCCGGGCTGCCGATGACTTCACGCCCCACATGGGGCAGGTAGAGCAGCCGGTCCTGGAAGACCCAGGCCAGCAGCACCACCAGGGCATAGGCGCCCAGCAGGAGCGCGACGAGACGCAGCATGCGGCCTCAGCGCGCGCCGACGAAGGCCCGCCAGGCCTCCCAGGCGTCCTCCACCCCCGCCTCCAGGAAGCGGGCGCCATGCTCGCGGCCGGCCAGCGACGGATCCGAGCCCATGCGCCCGTCGGGGAAGCGGCGCCGGAACTCCTCGGCCGTGCACTGGGCACTGCCCGAGGGGGCCACCCGGGGCGACAGGCTGGCCTGCTTCTCCGTGTCGGTGGCGAACCAGGAGAGCGACACCTCCGAGGGCGTGGCGTGGCCACCCTCCGCATCGCCGTAGAGCTCGCCAGCCAGCTCGCGCACCCTCGGCCCCGCGAACCAGTTGTACAGGCCGAGCGACGGCACCTCGCCACCCGCCGCCCACACGGCCAGGCCGTGCTCGGCCTGGAGCTCGGCGAAGGCGGCGTTGACGGTGGCGATGTTGCCGCCATGGCCATTGAGGAAGAGCACATGGGTGAAACCGTGGCGGGCCAGCGACAGCACGGTGTCGCGCACCACCGCCAACAGGGTGCTGGGCCGCAGGGTGATGGTGCCGGGAAACGCCAGGTGGTGCTGGGCCATGCCGAGGTTCTGGGTCGGCCCCACCAGCACCTCATGGCGCTCCCCCAGGGTCCAGGCGATGGTCTCGGGGCAGATGGCATCGGTGCCGACCAGGCCGTTGGGGCCGTGCTGCTCGGTCGAACCAATGGGCAGGATGATGCCCGTCGAGCGGTTCAGGTAGGCCTCGACCTCCGGCCAGGTCAGGTGCTGCAGGCGCATGATCCCTCCTCGGATGGCGTCGTCGTCTCCCCCCACTATAGGCCCTGAAGCCCCGGGCGGCGTCCTCAGCCCAGGGCCGCGCGCAGCGACTCCGCCGCCGCGGCCAGGTCGTCCGGGTCGGCCATGGGCAGGTTCTCCAACTGGATGTCGCGCATCGCGTCCAGCGGCGTCAGGTGGATATGCACGTGGGGCACCTCCAGGCCCACGATCAGCATCCCCACCCGCTCGCAGGGGAAGGCGCGCTTGATCGCCTTGGCCACCCGGCGCGAGACCGCCATCAGGTGGTTGCACAGCGCCTCGGGCAGGTCGTCCCAGTGGTCGACCTCCTCGCGGGGGATCACCAGCACATGGCCGGGCTTCATCGGCTGGATGGTCATGATGACGACGCACCGGTCGTCCTCGTGGACGAAGTGGCCGGGGATCTCGCCCTGCATGATGCGGGTGAAGATGCTTGCCATGGGTGGCTCTCCTGGCGGTAGGGGGAATGGACGACCATCGCGGCGCCTGCAGCCGCGGCGCGGATCCGGTATGCTGATGGCGCGGTACCGATGACCAAGGAGCAGAATACACGATCGATCATCCAATCCAAGCCAGCACGGAGGTTCGCATGAAGGTCTACAAACCTGAATGGCGGTGCACGTTTAGCGTAAACGAAGGCGCGGATGAATCGGCCGGCTGGAAGGAGCGGATCGCCTGGCGATTACGGGAATTCGCCGACCGGCTGGAGGGCAACGGCAGGACGCTGAAGATCGACTGTGACGTGACCCCGGAGGTGAGCCAGGAGGACATGGACACCTGTCTCGGCAAGGGTTTCGCCGTGACCCAGAACCTGCTCACCCAACTCGCCCACCAGGCCGCCTGCGAGGACATCATGCGCGACGCCAAGGCGGAGCTGTTCGAGGAAGAAGGTAACGCGAAGTACTGAGGGCGAGACGCCATCCGCCCTGCCCACGCCCCCTGCGACTGCGTCGCAGGGGGCGTTTTCGTTTCCGGCCGCCCGACGGCACATGGCCGATAACCCGCAAAGGCCGAAGGCAACGGCCTACCCGAGATCGCCTTTGACACATCAGGCAATACGGTTCTATTGATATGATTGAAGGTCTCGCCTTGCTCCCGATTTCGTCGGAGCGCCACGCCCGAGAAGACTGCCCTCATGGACGCCATGCCTGACTGCTCTGTTCCCTCCCCCGACCTGGTAGACCAGCATCTCACCGCTCCCCACCTCCCCGCCGCCTGTCTCGGCTTCGACGGTAGCCTCGCGCGTCGCCTGGCCCGGGCCAAGGCGCGGCTCGACCGCCTCGAGCGCGATACCGGCTCCCGGGACCTCGCCGCCCTGGGCGCCGCCCGCATCGAGTTCACCCAGGCTTCGCGTGCCGTGGCCGACGACCTCATCGCCCGCGGCCTGGACGTCTCCGGCGACTGACGCACGCCCACGACCATGGCATCCTTGTGGCTCCCGCTCGCCACAGGGTCGTGACGCATGCCACTCGCCATCAGCCTGATCGCGCCTTCCTCCTTCACCGCCCCGGATGCCGTGGAGCGCGGCATCCGCGGCCTGGAAGCCCTCGGCGTGACGGTGCGCCAACCCCAGCCGTTGCAGCGACCGGACCGCTACCTGGCCGGCTCCCGCGACTGGCGCCTGGCCCAGCTCCATGCCGCCTACGCAGATCCCGAGACCCGGGCGGTCTGGGCGGTACGCGGCGGCTACGGCGCCGCCCAGCTGGTGGACGCCATCGACTGGGCACGGCTGGGTCGGCACCCCAAGCCCTTGATCGGCTACTCCGACGTCACCGCCCTGCTCCACCAGTGCCACCGCCACGGCCTGCCGGCCATCCACGGCCCGGTGGTCAAGGCCGCCGGCGGCCTGCTGGACGGCGACGCGGCGGCGCAGGCGATCCTCCGCCGCCAGTTGAAGGAAACCCTGGCGCTGATCGAGGGGCCGACGCCGCTGGACTACCCCCTCGAGCCCCACGGCGAGGCGCCGACCCGCCTGCAGGGGCCGGTGGTGGGCGGCAACCTCGCCACCCTGGCCAGTCTGGTCGGCACCCCCGCGGCCTTCACGGCGCCGCCCGGCGCCCTGGTGATCCTGGAGGACGTCGGCGACCCCTACTATCGCCTGGAGCGCGCCCTCTGGCAGCTGGTGCACGCCGGTGCCCTGGCGCGCGCCGCCGCGGTCTGCCTGGGCACCTTCGAGGGCTGTACCCCCTACGGCGACACCCCGCTGGAGGCGATCGTCGCCGAGACCCTGGCACCGCTGGGACTGCCGCTGTACGCCGGCCTGCCCGTCGGCCACGGCCTGCACAACCGCCCCTGGCGCTACGGCGCGACCGGACGGATCGAGGGCAACCGGCTCACCATCGGCCCCTGAAGGGCGGCCTTACATAAGAATGTCACGATCATGCAGGCAACGTCGCCGATCTTCGCGAAGGGTTGCCCGCGTGCGCGGAGCCGGTTACTATGCCGACCACCCCCTGGGCCCCGGCCCGCATTGCATCGATGCACGCGCCAACCGCTGCAGCGAGAACCGTGAGGTACCTCCGATGGGAACCCGATCGCGACTGTTCCTGACCTGCCTGATGGCAGGCTTCCTGACCCTCGGCACTGTGGCCAGCGTCCAGGCCCACGACACCAGCGCCGAGACTCAGGAGGGCATGGCCTCCTTCTACAGCGACAAGTTCCAGGGCCGCACCACCGCCAGTGGCCAGCCCTTCGACCAGAACCGTCTGACCGCCGCCCATCGTCACCTGCCACTGGGCACCACCGTGCTGGTCACCCGCCCCGACACCGGCCAGGAGGTGGAGGTGGTGATCAACGACCGCGGCCCCTTCGTCAAGGGCCGCATCATCGATCTCTCCAAGCGCGCCGCCCGCCACCTGGGCATGCTCCACCGCGGCGTGGCCCCGGTGATGGTCACCCAGGTCAACTGACCCCGGCCACGGCCTCGGCGGTCATGCCGCCGGTGGCCAGTTGCAGCGCGATGACGGCCATCATCACCCCGATGGCCCCGTCGATCAGCCGCCAGGCGCCCGGCCGCGACAGCCAGGGCGACAGGGCCGCACCGCCCCAGGCCAGCAGGCTGAACCACAGCACCGACGCCGTCACCGCCCCCGCCACGAAGGCGGAGGCGCTCTGCTGCTGGGCCCCCACCGAGGGAATCAGCAGCAGGGTATCCAGATAGACCTGGGGGTTGAGCAGGGTCACCGCCAGGGTGGCCAGCAGCACCCGCCCGAGGCCACGGCCCTCGCCGGCAACAACGTCCAGCCCGCCCTGCCCCGTCAACGCACGCCGCAGCCCCTGCAGCGCCAGCCAGCCGAGGAAGGCCACCCCTGCCCAGCGCAGCGCCTCGAGCATGGCCGGCACGGCCAGCAGCAGCGCACTGATGCCGAACATCCCGGCGCCGATCAGCAGCAGGTCGCCGAGCATGCACAGCCCGGCGGACCACCAGTGGTGCTCGCGCCGCGTCGCCTGGCCCAGCACGTAGGCGTTCTGCGCCCCGATCGCCACGATGATGCCCCCGCACACCACCAACCCCGTCAGGTAGCTCTCCAGCATGTCCCCGTTCTCCTGCCATGGATGGAAGGTTCATCGCATTCTGGCGTCACGCTTGTCGGTAGGAGGGCAGCTATGCTGCGCGATTGGCGCCGTCAGGCGCCCCGGTAGAGATATCGCCACTTGGCTGTTCATCCCCGGAAGGCCTTCGGCCTCCATCGCCCAATGAATTGGCCTCCTACAAAGCGGTTTCACGCCGATCTGTGAAAACTGAATGGAATGGCGGCCAGCGTAGCGGTGCGGCAGCCATGCAGGAAAATCATCCTGTTAATGTCAGATCAGTTTTGCTTATCCTAGGGGCGGATTCCCGCAGGAGGCCGGTGCCATGCTGGACTACAAGCTGCTCGAGGCGCTGGCCGCGGTGATCGAGTGCGGCGGCTTCGAGCGGGCCGGCGCAGCGCTGGGGCTCTCCCAGTCGGCGATCTCCCAGCGCATCAAGGCCCTGGAGATCCGCCTGGGCCAGCCGGTGCTGGTGCGCACCCCGACGCTCGCCCCCACGCCCGCCGGACAGCGCCTGCTCAACCACGCCCAGCAGGTGCGGCTGCTGGAACGCGACCTGCGCCAGGCGCTGCCCACCCTGGACAGCGCCTCGCCGCGGCTGCGCATCGCGCTCAACGCCGACAGCCTGGTGACCTGGTGGGCCGACACCGTGGGGGCGCTGTGTCGGGAGGAGGGCCTGCTGCTCGACCTGGTGGTGGAGGACCAGGACGTGGGCCTGAGACGCCTGCGCGACGGTGACGTGGCCGCCTGCCTGTGCGCCAGCCCCCAGCCGATCGCCGGCGCGCGTTGCCTGCCGCTGGGTCGCATGACCTATCACGCGCTGGCCACCCCGGCCTACCGCGAGCGCCACTTCCCGCACGGCCCGAGCCACGCGGCCTTCCACCGGGCGCCGGCCATCGTCTACGGCCCCCACGACCAGCTGCAGCACCGTTTCCTCGCCCAGTGCGGCTACCGCGGCCCCTTTCCCTACCACCTGTGCCCCGCCTCCGAGGGCTTCGTGCGCCTGGCCGTCGCCGGCATGGGCTACGGCATGCTGCCGTTGATGCAGGTCAGCGAGCGGGTGGCGGCCGGTGAGCTGGCCAGCATCGCCCCCGGTCAGGCCCTGGAGGTGCCGCTCTACTGGCACTTCTGGCGCCACAGCGGCCAGCTGCTCGAGCGCCTCACCGCCGCGCTGGCCGAAGTGACGCTGCGCTGATCCGGCCGCCAGCCGGGTACGGCCTTCCGCGGACATCGCCACCCGCCCGGTACGACGCCATGGGCGTGGCGCGGGGCGTCTACACTGCTCACAGCAAGCCGCTCAGGAGCGCCCATGTTCCCGCAACCCCGTCCCCTGTCGCGCCGCAGCCTGCTCGGCGGCCTGCTGGCCCTGGCCGCCGGCGCCACCCTGCCGCCGTTCGCCGCGCGCGGCGCGGCCGACGGCATCCTGACCCGCATGGTGCCCGCCACCAGCGAAACCCTGCCGCTGGTGGGGCTGGGCAGCTGGATCACCTTCAATGTCGGCGATGACCCCGTGCTGCTCGAGGAGTGCACGGCGGTAATGGAAGCCTTCTTCGCCGGCGGCGGGCGGATGATCGACTCCTCGCCGATGTACGGCTCCTCCCAGGCGACCATCGGCCACGGGCTCGCCGAGCTGGACGCCGCCGAGCAAGTCTACGCCGCGGACAAGATCTGGACCTCGAGCCCCGCCGAGGGCCCGGCACAGGCCGCGGCCTCGCGACGCGACTGGGGCCTGCCACGCTTCGACCTGCTGCAGGTGCACAACCTGGTGGCCTGGGAGGAGAACCTGGAAACCCTGCAGGCGATGAAGGCCGCCGGCGAGGTGCGCCACGTCGGCATCACCACCTCCCACGGCCGGCGCCACGACGCCATCGAACGCATCATGCGCGAGGCCAACATCGACTTCGTGCAGCTCACCTACAACATCGTCGACCGCGAGGCCGAGGCGCGCCTGCTGCCGCTGGCCCGGGAGCGCGGCATCGGGGTGATCGCCAACCGCCCCTTCCAGCAGAAGCGCCTGATCCGACGCCTGGAGGGCGAGCCGCTGCCCGACTGGGCCGCCGAGATCGGTGCCGGCAACTGGGCGCAGTTCATCCTCAAGTTCATCATCTCCCACCCGGACGTGAGCTGCGCCATCCCCGCCACCACCCGGGTCGAGCACGTGCGCGAGAACCTGGCCGCGGCCCGCGAGCCGCTGCCCGACGCCGAGCTGCGCCGGCGCATGGCCGATTACGTACGCAACCTCTAGCGGGACGAGCGATGAGCGAGTGGTGGAGCTACCGGCCCGAGGACTTCCTGATGTTCTCGCTGCGCGTCTACGAGCGGCTGTTCGTGCTGCACAACCAGGCGCTGTGGCCGGCCCAACTGCTCGCCCTGGCGCTGGGTGCCGCCGCCCTGGTGGCGCTGCTGTGGCCGCGGCCGGCACGGCTGCGCGGCGTGCTGGTGCTGCTCGCCGCGGGCTGGGCCTGCGTCGCCTGGGCCTTCCTGTGGCAACGCTACGCGCCCATCAACTGGGGCATCCGCTACCTGGTGCCGCCGTTCGCCCTCCAGGCGCTGGGGCTGCTCGCCCTGGGCCTGTGGCGGGGCGCGCCCGTGCTGGCGTCGCGCCGGCGTGCACGGCACCTGCCGGGCCTGGCGCTCGTCGCCTATGCCGTCCTGCTGCATCCCCTCACCGCCCTGCTGCACGGCCGCGGCCTGGCCGGCGCCGAGGTGGTCGGCCTGACGCCCGATCCGCTGGCCATCGCCACCCTGGGCGTGGCGACGCTGCTGCGTCCGGCGCGGCTCGGCTGGGCGCTGCTGGCGCTCCCCGCCCTGTGGTGCCTGGTCAGTGCCGCCACGCTCTACCTGCTCGACAGCCCGGCCGCCTGGCCGCCGCTGCTCGCCGTCACGGTCGCCGTGGCGGCGCGACTATGGCCACGTCGCTAACTGGCGGCCAGGCGGAAGAGCGGCCACAGCCCGAACCACAGCACATAGCCGAGCGACACCGCCATCAGGCCATCGATGCGTGCAGGCGAGTGATCCGCGCGCAGTCGGCCGATCAACCGCCACGCCAGCCACGCCGCATGGGGCACGACCACCCAGCCGATGCCGGCGAAGGCCCCCACCGCCAGCCCCGCGAGTCCCCAGGCCACCGCGGTGGCGGCGGACAACAGCGTGAAGAGCAGCGCCACCCCGAGTGCTCCCCGCGTGCCCAGGCGCACCGCCAGGGTGCGCTTGCCCACGGCGGCGTCGGCCTCGCGGTCGGGAATGCCCGACAGCGTGATGGACGGCAGGATCGCCAGCAGCAGCGGCAGGCTCAGCGCCCAGGGCAACGGGTCGCGCCAGCTGCCGCCGAGGAACACGAAGCCACAGAGCATTACCCCGATGCTGTGGGTGAGGGCAACGTCGACTTCGCCCAGGCCGCGATAGCTGAGCATCAGGGGCGGGGAGGTGTAGCCGAGGGCGAGGATCGCCAGCACCACGAGCACGGCGAATGCCGGCAGCGCCGCCGGCACCATGCCCAGCAACCAGGCCGTGGTGGCGCAGAAGCCCAGCAGGACCAGGACGATCCCCGCCTCGACCTCGCGCCGACCGAGCCGGCCCTCCACCAGCACCCGCGAACCGCCGGTGAAGGTACTGAAGAAGCGGTTGCGGCGGTCGCTGCCCTGGTCGACCACCTCGTTGACCAGCACCGTGGCCACTTCCAGCAGGAACAGGCCGAGATAACCGATCCAGAACACCGGGTTGCCGAACACGCGGCCGTCCGCCGCGGCGGCAAGCGCCCCGACCGCATAGGCTACCCAGGTCATGGGGTAGAACTGCAGGCGCAGCGCACGCAGCCAGGCCCCGGCCTTGTCCGAGAGACGCTCCGCCGGGGTGACCCGGCCACGCGCCAATTGCCGCCCCTGGCGGCGGGCGCGTGCCAGCCAGGTCTCGCGGCGAGGGGCATCGGCCGACCTGACCGAACCGAACGCCAGGGCGCGCACCGGGCGAATGCCACAGAAGCCCAGGGTCGCCCGGGCCATGGCGTTGCGACCCGGCTGGCGGTAGAGCAGCCGATGGATCAGCGGCGGGGTGTCCATGGTGGTGATGAGCTGGGCCGAGCGACCGCCCAGCAGCCCCTCATAGCCGATGCCACCCTCGCAGGTACGGAACGCGAAGCCCGGCGCCAGGAGACGATCGAGGAACCCCTTGAGCAGCGCGGGCGTCGTGCCCCACCAGGTGGGATAGACGAACACCAGGTGATCCGCCCACAGGATCAGCTCCCGTGCGCGGCACAGGTCCGCCTCGAGCGGTTGGTCGTTGGGCGAGGGCAGGTGCACGTGCGGGTCGAAATCGAGGCTCGCGAGGTCGAGTCGGCGCAGCTGCACACCGGCCGCGCGGGCCCCCTCGGCGAAGGCGTCCGCCAGGGCGCCGCACAGGCTGTCGGCACGGGGATGGCCGAGGATCACCAGCACCTTCACGGGGCGCGGTCCCCGCCGGCCCTCCCCTGCCGAGCGGCAGGGGGAGATGCTAGGGTCAAGGGAGGCCGCACCGCGGCTGCATCGCCCGGCCTGCGGCCAGTGTATGAAGCGTCACCCCAGATGGCGTGCATCCTGAACCCTGTCGTCGAAGGTGTCGGCGCAAGCGAGGCCCACATGCCTGTCATCGAACACGAGGCCGAGATCGCGGCCCGCCGCGACGCGGTGTTCGCCCTGGTGAGCCGGGTCGAAAGGTTCGCCGACTACAGCGAGGTCATAGACACCATAGAACGCCTGGACGACGGTCGCTACCGCTGGCGGGTGCGCGTCGCCGGCCTGCGGCTGACGTTCGACATCGCGATCACCGCGTTCGAGCCACCCGAGCGCTTCGCCTGGCGCTCGGTCGGCGGCGTGCCCAATCGCGGCGAGTACCGGCTGACGCCCATCCCCGGTGGCACCCGCATCCACCTCTGGTTGGAGTACCACCTGGCCAACCGCTTGGCCGAGAAGACGGTGCGCCAGGCCGCCGGGCCTCTGCTGCAGCGGCTGAGCCGCGACATCATCGACCGGATGGAGGCGCAGCTCACCCCCGACGCGCCAGCCAGTGAGCGGCGATGGTGAAGGCCACGGTATAGCAGAGCGCGCCCGCCGCCAGGGTGGCGCCCTGGCCCAGGTGGACGGCGAGCAGCGGCGCCAGCGAAGCGCCCAGCACCGAGGCGAAGCCGTTGATGCCCCAGGCCCAGGGGATCCAGCGATCCTCGCCGGCGAGCTGGCGCAACGCCCAGGGGAAGGGGCGCCCCATGGCCCAGGCCAGCGGCAACAGCAGCGCCACCAGCAGCGCCGCACGCGGCGCGGCATCGGGCAGGCTCAGCGAACGCACGGCCAGGAAGGGCACCAGGGCCAGCGCCAGCCCGACGGCCACGGCGGCATAGACCCGCACCAGGCTCGCCCGGCTGGCGGTGGTCGGGGTCATGGCGCTGCCCAGGCCGGAGCCGACCAGGAAGGTGGCGAAGACCAGCGCCGCGGCGCTCACCGGCTCGCCCAGGTAGAGGATCAGGCGCTGGAAGAACACCAGCTCCACGATGATGTAGCCCAGGCCCAGGGCGGTGAAGTAGCCGGCCACCGAGAGCCGGCCGAAGGGCCGACCGATGGCCGGCAGCCGCCCCAGCGGCAGCAGGATCAGCACGAACGCCAGCACGGCGACGGCGATGCTGGTCACCGCGGCGAGGAGCAGCGTCCAGTCGAGGTAGCTCCAGCCGCGCGCGCCCAGCTCGCGGACCAGCCCCGGCGCCTCGCCCCAGGCCAGCGAGCGCCACACATAGGGACGGTCGAGGGTGGCGGGAGCGGCGTGGAAGAGGCGTGCCGCCGGAGGCGGCGGCTCCCCGGCGAAGCGCGCCCGGGCGATGTCGTGGAAGAGTGGCGTCTCGAGGCGGTGATAGCGATTGGTCTCCGCGCGCTCGAGGCCCGGCAGCCAGGCGAGGTCGAAGCGCCACTGCCCGGCGAAGTCGCGCAGTGCGGCACGCTCCGCCTCGCCCAGCGGTTGCGGCGAGGCCAGGATCAGCAGCGCCTGAAGGCCACGCAGCACGGCCACCCGCTCGCCCGGCGCCGCCTCGCCCTGCCGCGCCAGGGCGCGCTCCAGGGTGGCCATCAGCCGCGGATAGTGCCGCGGCGGATAGTCGAGCGGCAGCGGCAGGGCCAGTAGGCCGTCGCTCTCCAGGCGCGACAGGGCCAGCTCCAGCCCCTCCACAGTGAGCGCATAGGCCTCGCTGGCGGCATCGCCCGGCTCCCAGGCCAGGTCGACGGCGATCAGCGCATAGGGGGCGTCCGGGGCCCGCACCAGGTAGCGCCAGGCGCCCTCCTCGACCAGGGTCATGTCCTCCTCGCCGGCGCCGCGCGCCCGGGCGAGGTCGAGGAGCCGGCCATCGGGCTCCACCCAGGTGAGCGGGCGCGTCCCGGCGAGCGACGGGGTCTGCCAGGCGCCGCTGCCCAGCACCAGCACCCGGCCCTGGGGACGCAGCCGCAGGGGCAATCCGGCCAGGGAGGCCTCGGCATGCTCCCCCCCGGCCGGCCAGCGGCGCGCCAGGGGCACCACCCGGTCGCTGCCGACCACCGCCGCATCCACCGCCGGCACCGCCCCGGTCCAGCCCAGGCTCAGCCCCGGGGCGAAGCGCAGGCTGTCGGCGCGCAGCAGGGTGAGCCGCCCGGCCAGGCCGGCCTCGACGACCAGGGTCTCGACCCCGGGGCGCTCGCGCAGTTCGGCCAGCGCCTTGAAGTCCGACACGGCCAGCTCGGGGGGGCGCACGGCCGTGCCCAGCGCCAGCAGCAGCCCCGCCAGGCTCAGGACGGCCGCGCCTCGCCGGCGGCGGGCCAGCCCCAGCCCGCCGCCCAGGGCGAAGAGCAGGGCGGCGACCAGCGCCAGGGCCGTGGTGGCCGGTGCCACCGCCAGCAGGGCCGCGGCGGCGAGGCTGCCCGCGCCGCTGCCCAGCAGGTTGGCGGCATACAGCGCCCGGGTCTGCGTGGGCCAGCGCAGGAACACCTGGCCGATCGCCAGGCCGGCGCCGTAGAAGGGCACGAAGGCGACGAAGTCCACCAGCAGCAGGCGCGCCAGCTCGCCGCCGTCCCAGCCGGCGAACAGTGGGCGCAGCGCGATGCGCGACTGCACGGCGAGCACCAGCAGGAAGCCCGCGGCGGTGATGCCCAGGCCCGCCAGGAACCAGCCGTCGCCGCGACTGCAGCGGTAGCGGCCGGCGAGCGCCAGGGTGGTGCCGGCCGCCCCCAGGCCAAGCAGCGCCAGCGAGATGGCCAGGCCCGCGAAGTGGTACCAGTGGCTGAACTCGAAGAGCCGCAGCAGCAGCACCTCCATCGCCAGCAGGGCCGCGGCCACCCCGCCCAGGGCCAGCAGGTCGAGCCGGTCCGGCGCCGCCCTCATGGCGTGCCGTGGTCCCCGGTGAGCGGCACGAAGCGCACCGAGGCGAGGTTGCGGCTGCTCACCTCGCCCTCGGCGTCCTTCTCCACCAGCAGCAGGTTCTGGGTCCAGCCGCTGCGCCCCACCGGGATCACCATGCGGCCGCCGGACCGCAGCTGCGCCACCAGCGGCGGCGGCACATGCCCCGCCGCGGCGGTGACGATGATGGCGTCATAGGGGGCGCGTGCCTCGTGGCCATAGTAGCCGTCGCCGTGCAGCACGCTGACGTTGCGGTAGCCCAAGGCCTCGAGGCGCCCGGCGGCACTCTCCGCCAGCGCCTCGATGATCTCGACGCTCACCACCTCGTCGACCAGTTGGGCGAGGATGGCGGCCTGGTAGGCGGAGCCGGTGCCCACCTCCAGCACGCGATCGTCGGCCTCCAGGGCCAACCGCTCGGTCATGTAGGCGACGATGTAGGGCTGGGAGATCGTCTGGCCGTGGCCGATGGGCTGGGGCGAGTCGCGATAGGCACGCGCCGGCGACACCCCGGGCACGAAGCGGTGGCGCGGCACCCGCCGCATGGCCTCGAGCACCGCCTCGTCGCTCACCCCGCGGTCGGCGATCTGCTCATGCACCATCCTCGCACGGCGCTCGGCATGTTCGGCGTCGTCGAAGGCCGGGCGCGGCGGCGTGGCGTCCCCGCGCTCACCCTCCAGCAGTACCCTGGCGTCCTGCGCCGCGGCCGAGGTCCCGACGACCAGGGCCACCAGCAGCACGATGGCGCCGCAGACGCTGCGAGTTGCTGCCAGGTGCATCGGCTGGTCCCTCCGGCTAGAACACGCGTCGCAGCCGGCCGTACATGGCGCCGATCACCAGCCCGAACACGACGTGCGCGAGCAGGGTGGACAGGGGCGCCACCAGACCGAAGCCCATGCCGAACATGCCGGAGCCGGCCATGGGAAAGACCGTGACCATCACCACCAGCCAGGCGACCAGGCCGAACAGCAGCCCACGCCGCATGTCACTGCTACCCGGCAGGTGGTCGACCAGCAGCGCGAAGAGCAGCCCCCAGACGAGGGTACCCACCACGAAATGGATCGCCCAGCCGAGCAGCCGGGCATCCGGCGTGCCGAGCAGGTCCTGGGCGGCCAGGTTCATGATCTCGATGGGGTTGTACCAAGGCATGATCCCCGCCGACAGGCGCAGAATCAGGATCATCGAGATGACCAGGGTGGCCACGAAGCCGGCCAACATCCCTCTTGCCAGGCGAGTGCCCATAGCACACCTCCCGGTTGCTATCGCTGTGCCCCCAGTATAGGCAGATCACCCGCAGGCGGGACCGGCGCGGTCGCTTCCGGGCAGGCGGAATCCGCGGTGACGACACGGCAAGACCATGCATTCAGCCCAGGTCATTGGCGCGATGGGGAGGAGGCCGGCGTCGAGACGTGGCCGTCGAGCAGCTCGCGGATCTCCTCGATCTCCAGCGTCTCGTGCGCCTCGAGCGCCGCGGCCAGGGCGTCGAGCGCCTCGCGGTGTTGTTCGAGCAGCTCGCGGCCGCGGCTCTCCAGGTCGGTGAGCAGCTGGCGGACCTCCTCGTCGACGAGGCTGGCCAGGCTCTCACTGTAGTCACGCGGCTGGGCCATCTCGCGGCCGAGGAAGACATGCTCCTGGCTGTGGGAGGCCATCACCGGGCCGATGCGGCGGTTCATGCCCCAGCGCCCCACCATGCGCCGCGCCAGCTTGGTGGCCTGTTCCAGGTCGTTCTCGGCGCCGCTCGACACCTCGCCGAAGACCAGGGACTCGGCCAGCCGGCCGCCATACATCACGGTGATGCGATCGCGCAGGTAGGACTCGCCGTAGTTGACGCGATCCTCGTCCGGCACCTGGGCGGTCACTCCCAGGGCACGGCCGCGCGGCAGCACCGTCACCTTCTCCAACGGATCGGCGTGGGGCAGCAGGTAGGCGAGCAGCGCATGGCCCGACTCGTGGTAGGCGACGATGTGGCGCTCGCTCTCCGAGAGCCCCACGTCCTTGGCCTCGCCGAGCAGCAGCCGATCACGGGCATCGGAGAAGCAGGCCCAGTCGACGCGCTCCTGGCTGCGCCGCCCGGCCAGCAGCGCCGCCTCGTTGGCGAGGTTGGCGAGATCGGCGCCGGAGAAGCCGGTGGTGATCTCGGCCAGGCGCATCAGGTCGACGTCGTCGGCCAGCGGCATCTCGCGGGTGTGCACCCCGAGGATGTCGCACCGCGCCTGGCGATGGGGGTTCTCCAGGGTCACCTTGCGGTCGAAGCGCCCCGGACGCAGCAGCGCCGGGTCGAGCACGTCGGGGCGGTTGGTGGCGGCCAGCACCACCACCGACTCGTGCTCCTCGAAGCCATCCAGTTCGGCGAGGATCTGGTTGAGCGTCTGCTCGCGCTCGTCGTGGCCGCCGCCCATGCCGGCGCCGCGGGCGCGGCCGATGGAGTCGACCTCGTCGATGAAGATTACCGCCGGCGCCTGCTCCTTGGCCTGCTTGAAGAGGTCCCGCACCCGCGAGGCACCGACCCCGACGAACATCTCGATGAACTCCGAGCCGCTGATGCTGAAGAAGGGCACCTCGGCCTCGCCGGCCACCGCCCTGGCCATCAGCGTCTTGCCGGTGCCGGGCGGGCCCATCATCAGCACGCCGCGGGGGATCTTCGCCCCCAGGGCGCGGAAGCGTTCCGGCTCCTTGAGGAACTCGACCACCTCGGTGACCTCGCGCTTGGCGTTCTCGGAGCCGGCCACGTCGGTGAGGCGCGTCCGGCTCTGCTCGCTGGTGATCTGGCGCGCCTGGGACTTGCCCATGCCCAGCGGCCCGCCGCCCGACATCATGCGCTGCTGCATGCGGTTCCAGAACCAGAACAGCAGGCCGAGGATGAGGATCCACGGCAGGGCCCCGATCAGCACACGCTGCCACCAGGGCGGGTCCACCGGCTCGGCGATGATCTCGATGCCCTGGCCCTCCAGGCGCTCCAGCAGCCGCTCACCCTCGACGTCGGGGCGCGTGGTCGTAAAGGTCTCGGCCTCGCTGTCGTCACGGGCCTCGCGCCCCGCCTCGCTGAAGCGCCCCTCCACCGACTGGCCGCGCAGTGTGACCGACGCGACCTGGTCGGCGTCCACGGCCTCCAGGAACTCGGAGTAGGTGAGATCGGCCTGCACCTCGCGGTCGGTGGCATCGAGGTAATGGAAGATCAGCAGGATGCCCACCGCGAACCACAGGAACATCAGGAACTGCCGATGCGGCGGTTCACCGAAGGGTTTCCGCCACTTCTCCGGTGCGGGCGTCTCACCCCGTCGGCGAGATGCAGAGGATGACTGCCGGGGATCGGGTGTCGTCATGGCGGCGAACCACGCGCCTCGTCGGCGGCGGTCCCGCGGTACTCCATGCGCGACCACAGTGGGCCCTCCAGGCAGTCGCAGCCCTGCTCGCGCAGGTAGTCGGCCTGCCCGCGCGTCGCCACACCGCTGGCGATGACGCGGATGCCCAGTCTGTGGGCCAACATCACCACCGAGCGGATGATCGCCTGGTGGTGGGGGCTGTCGAGGCAGCCCTCGACGAAGGACGCGGGGAGCTTGATGGCATCCACCGGGAAGCGGTCGAGGTGACCGAGGATCGAGTGGCCACGGCCGAACTCGGCGACACTCAGGTGCACGCCCAGCGTCTTGAGCCGCGCGAGCGTCGTTTCCGCTCGCGCCGGAGCATGCATCAGCACGTCCTCGGTCAGCTCGAGTTCGAGCATCTCGCCGGGCAGGCCGCCCGTCGTCAGGGCGGCGGCGACACGCTCGGCGAACTCGCCATCCAGCAGGTCGGCGGTGACGACCTGCACCGCCACACGCAGCTCGACTCCCGCCTCGAGCCACGCCTGGGCGTGCTCGCAGGCGCCATCGAGCACCCACCGGCTGATCGCCCCGACCTGGCCGGCCGCCTCGACGGCCGCCATCCAGTGTGACGGCTCCATCACCCCGAAGCACGCCGAATACCAGCGCGGCTGGGCCGAGACCGCCACCACCTGACCGCGGACCGCACAGATCCGTGGCCGGAAGTAGAGCTCGAACTCGCCGCGCGGGAGCGCCTCGCAGAGGGCCGCCCGCAGCGCCAGGCGATCGGGTTCATCGTCGAGCTGCTCGACCAGCCGCTGCTGGGCGTACCGGTGATTGGTCGGGCCGTCGTGCTGGGTCCGGTCGACCAGTTCCGCCAGCACCTCGCTACACAGCGACTGTACTGCCTCCAGGGTCTGCTCGGTGCGCTCGCGCTCCTGGCGCAGGTGCACCACCTCCTGCTGCAGGCGAGCGACCTCGCGCAGCTGGCAGGCGGGGGGCAGGGCGCTGAACTCCCCCACAGGCACCACCCATGAGTGGAGCTCGCAGACGGCGGCGAAGGCCTCGCTGCCGCCGGGTTTGCGGAAGTGGTGCAGCGCATAGCCACACAGCAGCGTCAGCGGCAGGCGCCCACAGGCCGCATGCCACAGGGCCTCCAGGCGCACGGCCGCCCGCGACTGCCCGCGTGCGCACAGCACATCGACCAGCTCGCCAAAGGCCCGGGTGGGCCGTGGCGTGGCCGCCTCGACCTCGGCAAGCACGTGGCGGTTGAAGCGCGCCTCGTCCGGCATGTCGCCATCCATGATCGCCTCGAGCAGCGTCTCGGCGTCGTGCACCACGAGCTGCCCGCTGGCCTCCGCCGCCGCCGTGTCCAGCCCCCAGGCCTCGAGCCGGTCCAGGACGTCGCGGCGACGCGCCGGCGTCAACAGCATCAACAGCCGCTCGCCGGCCGTGATCCCGGCGGTGAGGAAGGCGGTCACCCGATCCGCCAGGGCGGCCTCGTCCTCGTAGAACTGCGCGACATGGTCATGGAGCTGGCATGGCGATGGCGTGGCGACGTGCATATCGGGCGCTTCCCTTGTCTCGCGAGTGCTGCTCGCAGATCGCCACCCTGCTCACCTTAAGAGGCATTCCATTAGCATCTATTTAAATGCAGGATCCGCGATACATTGACAGCAGCCGTGGACCTTTCTGGATAGCACGCTACCCTGTCGAGGTCAAAAGGCATCCACTAAGCCTCGAGCCGGTCCTGGGTCTGCGTCTCGAAGTCGCTGGCGTCGTGGCGCTCGTGGAGCTGCATCGCCGGATCCCCGAAGGTGCGGTTGACCATGCGCCCGCGCCTCACCGCCGGGCGGGCGTCGATCTCGCGGGCCCAGCGCTGCACGTTCGCGTACTCCTGCACCTGCAGGAACTCGCCAGCGTCGTAGAGCCGCCCCAGCGCCAGCTGGCCGTACCAGGGCCAGTTAGCGATGTCGGCGATGGTGTAGGCGTCACCGGCCAGGAAGCGGGTCTCGGCCAGGCGCCGGTCGAGCACGTCGAGTTGGCGCTTGGCCTCCATGGCGTAGCGGTCGATCGGGTACTCCAGCTTCTCGGGCGCGTAGGCGTAGAAGTGGCCGAAGCCGCCGCCCAGGAAGGGCGCGCTGCCCATCTGCCAGAACAGCCAGTTCAGGGTCTCGGTGCGCCCGGCCAGGCTGCCTGGCAGGAACTCGCCGAAGCGCTCGGCCAGATAGAGCAGGATGGCGCCGGACTCGAACACCCGGGTGGGCGGCTTGGTGCCGTGGTCCATCAGCGCCGGGATCTTGGAGTTGGGGTTGATCTCGACGAAGCCGCTGCCGAACTGGTCGCCCTCGCCGATGCGAATCAGCCAGGCGTCGTACTCGGCGTCCCTGTAGCCCAGCGCCAGCAGCTCCTCGAACATCACCGTGACCTTCACGCCGTTGGGCGTGCCCATCGAGTAGAGCTGGAAGGGATGCTTGCCCACCGGCAACGCCTTCTCGTGGGTGGCGCCGGCCACCGGCCGGTTGATGCTGGCGAAGGTGCCGCCACTCGGTTTCTCCCAGGTCCAGACCCTCGGCGGGGTGTAGGCGGTATCTTGGCTCATGAATTCTCCTGACCGGATGATGACTTGGCGTCCCGTCCCAGAGGGAGACGGATCGGCCTCGTACACAGTGCGACAAAAGATAGCCTGTTAAGTTTTCATCCGCGACCCGCTCCCGCCCAGGAGGCCGCCGCATCCGGCCACCGTCGCCAAAGAGAGACGCTCGCCTCCCCCTCTAGAAGCGGGCCTCCCGGAGGCCGCCTCCATCGCGTTGGCTCCTGGCGACGGTTTTCGTGCCCCCGGCCGGGCAGCGAGCACCGCCGGAAAACACCGGACACCCATAACTCACTGATCGACAATGCATATGTGATGAGGTGGCACGCCTTTGGCAACTAGCCAGACGGGAAGCCACTCGTTACGACGAGCGACTCAAGGATGAGTCACCCGAATCCAGCCGGCCCCGACCCATCGGGGCGAGCGAGAAAGGAGGCACCATGACATTCAGGACATTCGCCGCCGGCATGACGCTGGCCATCGCAGGACTCGCCATCTCCCCCGTCCATGCCGATCTCAGCGCCGACGTATCGACCGATGCCCGGGCCGACGGCAGCCTGCTGGCCCTCGACACCGGCGCAGAGGCCGGCGTGGGCGCCGGCACCGGAGCGGAAGCCGGCGCAGGCACCAGTGCCGGAGCAGGCGTGGAAGCCGGAGTCAGCGGCTCCGCCCAGGCCGATACCGCCGGCGCGGCCGGCCAGCAAGGCGAACTCGGTGCCGAGGCCCGGGGCGACGACCAGGCGGAGGCCGGAATCCGCATCGACCAGGAAGGGCAGGCCGGCGTCGACACGGCCCAGGACTCGGTGACCGCTGCCGGTAACGAGACCTCGGCCGAGGCCAGCGAACGCGCCCAGTCGACCCTGGATGGCGTGAGCGACACCCTCGAATCCGGCCAGGAGACCGGCGAGGAGTGGGTCGAGGAAGGCACCAGCGCCGTGGAAGGCGGCGCCGAGGCCGAAGGCTCCGCCGCCGTCTCCGGCGAGATGAACTGACGACACGCCCTCCCCCAGCCACTGCGCTCCGCCCATCAGGCCCCCTGATGGGCGGTTTCTCGTGTCTGGCCGCCGGCCGCCCCGATCTCCCCCGGGCACACCGCCACCGACCAATCGCCAAGCGACGCCCCGTGCACCGGCGTCTAGAGTAGCAATGAGACCAGCGGCGGAGCGCGACTCCCGTGAACCGGCTGACGGACCTGACTGGCGAGGCCTCCGGGGCGTTCGGCGACCTCGGCACCCTGCTGCCCTATGTGATCGCGGCGGTCACCCTGGGCGTGCTCGCCCCCACGCCGGTGTTCCTGGGCTTCGCCGCCGGCTACCTGCTGGTCGCCCTGCTCTACCGGTTGCCGATCGCCGTCCAGCCGATGAAGGCGCTGGGGGCGGTGATCCTCACCGGCGGCCTCACCGCCGCCGAGACGGCCTGGGCGGGTACGATCATCGGCCTGGTGCTGCTGGTACTGGCCGCCACCCCACGCCTGTCCCGGGCTGCCCGCGCCCTGCCGCAGTCCGTGGTCACCGGCCTGCAGGCCGGCCTGGGGCTGATGCTCGGCGTCCTGGCGCTGGGCATGATGGCCGAGGGCTGGGCCCTCGCCCTGCCGGCGCTGGCTGTGCTGGGGCTCTCCTGGGCCTGGCCGCGCGGGCCCTGGGCCCTGCTGGTGGTCGCCCTCGCCCTGCTGCTCGGCCCGGTGGCCGAGCCGCTCGCCCAGGCGCCCCCCGCGGATGGCGAGGGCCTCTCGGCCCGGGCCGTCGTCACCGGCGTGGTGGCCCAGTTGCCGCTCACCCTGCTCAATGCCGTGGTGGTCACCGCCGCCGTGGCCCGCTCGCTCTTCCCCGAGGCGGCCGGCCGGGTCGGGGAACGTCGACTGGCCGCCTCCAGCGGGCTGCTCAACCTGGCCCTGGCCCCGCTGGGCGCCATGCCCATGTGCCACGGGGCCGGCGGCGTCGCCGCCCACTACCGCTTCGGCGCCCGCGGCCCGGCGGCGCCGCTGGTGATGGCCGGCGCCTGCGCCCTGGCCGCCCTGCAGGGCCCGGCGGTAATCGCCTGGCTGGCGGCCATTCCCGCCCCGGTGGTGGGCTCCCTGCTCGCCTACGCCGCCGTGGAACTGATGCTCAGCCGGCGGCTGTTCGACGCCCGCCCCGACTGCCGGCCAGTGATCGCTGCCGCGGCCGTGGCCACGCTGTTCTGGGGGGCGCTGGCGGGGCTGCTCGCCGGCCTGGTCGCCGAACGCCTGCGAGTCTGGATCGTGCGTCGGCGGCCAGCCCCTTCGACGCGTGGCAAAGGGTGACGGGACGACGTGCCTCAGTCGGCCGCGGCGGGTTGCGGGGGGTTACGCTGCTCCCGGCGCCATGTCGCCGGCGGCGCGCCGAACTCGCGCTTGAAGGCCTTGTTGAAGGAGGCTTCCGACTCGTACCCCGCCTCCAGCGCAATGCGCGAGATGGGGGTCGGCGAGTCGCGCAGGCGACGTGCGGCGATCTGCATGCGCAGCCGACCCAGGTAGCGCATCGGCGGCACGCCCACCAGCTCGGTGAAACGCTCGGCGAAGGCCGAGCGGGACAGGCCGACCCGGCGCGCCAGCGCCTCCGTCGTCCAGTGGCGCTGCGGCTGGTCGTGCAGTTGGGCCAGCGCACGGCTGACGAACGCATCGCGCAGGCCGCCCAGCCAGGCACGCTGCTCGGGCGGCAGGCCGGCGAGATAGCGCTGCACGGCCTCGATGAACAGCAGTTCGGCGAGTCGGGCAAGAAGCTCCGGCGAGCGCACCGTCCCGGCGGCCAGTTCGCTGGCGGCGAAGCGGAAGGAGCTCTCGATCCACGACCCGGCCGCGCCCTCCGCCACGTCCAGCGTCATCACCCCCGGCAGGATGCCGATCAGGGCATCGCAGGGCATCTCGCTATGCAGGAAGCCGCACAGCAGCCGCGTGGTGTCGCCGCCGCCACCGTAGACGATCCGCGCCGGTCCCCCCTCGATCATGGGCTGCATCAGATGCTCGACGCTGACCGGCGGGCAGCCCAGCTCGCTGCCGAGGACATGCGGATCGTTACGCGGCAGGAGCACGATGTGCCCCGCCGCGACCGCCACCGGTTCCCCCTGGCCCACCTGCAGCAGCAGCCGGCCGGCGCTGACGTAGTGGTAGGCCAGGATGCCCCGGGGCACCGGCGTGAACGGCCGACAATCCTCCGGCGTGACCTGTGCCGCCACACACCAGGGCGCAGAGAACTCGGCATCGAGAAAGATGCCCCCGGTAAAACGGATAGTGCGCAGCACCTCGAGCGCAGCATCCATCGGTCGCGGCCTCCCTCGCGGCGGATCGAACAACAACGCCGGCGCCTCGGCCATTATTGCCCCCCGCGCCTCCGAGTAGTCTAGCAGCATGGTGAGCGGCCCGGCCGCCGCCGGGCGGACGACACCCCGTCGCCGCCAACCACCCCAACGATGACCTGGAGCCCTGCCATGCTGACCGACCGCCAAGGCAACGCCCTGCCCGGCGCCACGCCGGAAACCCTGGCGCTGTACAACCGCGCCATCGACGCCTTCAACATCTACCGTGGCGACCCCGTCACGCCACTGGATCGGGCCATCGAGGCGGCCCCCGACTTCACCATGGCGCGCATCGCCAGGGCCACCCTGTTCGCGCTGGCCACCGAGCCCGCTGCCGCCGAGGCGGCCCGGGCCGACGTGCTCACCGCCAAGGCCTCACGCCCGAACGACCGGGAGGCCTCGCACCTCGCCGCCCTCGACCGCCTGCTGGCCGGGGAATGGAGCGCGGCCGGCGTCGCCCTGGATCGCCACAACATGCGCTACCCCCACGACCTGCTGGCCCTGCAGGCCGGCCACCTGATCGACTTCTACCGGGCCAACGCCCGCAACCTGCGCGACCGCCTCGCCCGCGTGCTGCCCCGCTGGTCGCCCGACATGCCGGCCTATTCGATCGCGCTGGGCATGTACGCCTTCGGCCTGGAGGAGACCGCCGACTACGCCCGCGCCGAGGCGGCCGGGCGGCAGGCGCTGGACCTCCAGCCCCTGGACTGCTGGGCGCATCACGCCGTGGCCCACGTCATGGAGATGCAGGGCCGCGCCGAGGACGGCATCGGCTGGATGACGGCGCGCGAGCCCTACTGGTCCGGCGACGACAACCTGTTCAAGGTGCACAACTGGTGGCACCGCGCCCTCTGTCATCTCGACCTCGGCCAGACCCGCGACGCCCTGGCCCTCTACGACGGGCCGATCCGCCAGGACCGCAGCGGCGTGGCGCTGGACATGATCGACGCCTCGGCCCTGCTGTGGCGGCTGACTCTCGTCGGCCAGGACGTCGGCGCGCGTTGGCAGGAGCTGGCGGACGCCTGGGACCAGCATGCCGACGGCCGGCTCTACCCCTTCAACGACTGGCACGCGGTCATGGCCTACCTGGGCGCCGGACGCGACGACCGGGTGGAGGCACTGCTGGCGGCGCTGCGCGACACCGACGGCAGCGCGGAAACCGCGGCCTGGGCCCGGCGCATCGGCCTGCCCCTGGTGGAAGGCTTCGTGGCCTTCTGGCGCGGCGACCATGCCACCGCGGTCGAGCGCCTGCATCCGGCGCGCTTCATCGCCAACGGCTTCGGCGGCAGCCATGCCCAGCGCGACATCATCGACTGGACGCTGACCGAGGCCGCCCTGCACGGCGGCCATCGCGACCTGGCCGAAGCCCTGGCCCACGAGCGCCTGGCGCTCAAGCCACACAGCCCCCTCAACCGGGACTTCCTGCGGCGGGCCACCACCACCGCCCTAGAGAAAAGACGCACCGCCTGAGCCCCGGCACCGCCCGCTCCCGGCCCCTATCGGCCGGGGGCGTCGGGAAAAATAAACGACGAAAGCCTTTGACCCAGGCCGCCGGACGTGACACTGTGGCGCCAGTTGGTTGGCAAGCAGCATGGTTTCAGTAGCATTCGAATTCTTTCGACCGCCTGTAAATTATAATTCTTGTTTTACCCGCTACTCATCTGGGTGACACCAGGAACTTTGCAAGGCGCTAAGCGCGAGAGGATTTTTCATGACTACTGGTACCGTCAAGTGGTTCAACGATTCCAAGGGTTTCGGCTTCATTTCTCCTGCCGATGGCAGCGATGATGTCTTTGCCCACTTCTCCGAAATTCAGGCCGAAGGCTTCAAATCCCTGCAGGAAGGTCAAAGCGTCTCCTTCGACGTGACCCAGGGCAAGAAAGGCCTCCAGGCTTCGAACATCAAGCCGCTCGCCTGATCCCCAGGATCACGAGCGCTCACGAACCTCCCGGTTCGTGAAACAGGGCCCGCCTCGGCGGGCCCTGTTGCGTTGTATGGCTGCCCCACGGCGCCAGCACGCTCCTGTTCAGTGCGACGACCGAGCGAAGTCGGGGATGCGAAAGCGCCGGCGATAGGCGCTCGGGTTGAGACCGGTGGTGCGCTTGAACAGCCGCCGGAAGAACGCCGAGTCCTCGTAGCCGACCCGCCAGCTGATCTCTTCGATCGAAGCCTCGGTGCGTTCGAGCCGACGCTTGGCGTCTTCGATGCGCAGGCGCTGAACATAGGCGATCGGGTTCAGGCCGGTGGCGTTCACGAAGCGCCGCTTGAAGGTACGCTCGGCCAGCGCCGAACGTTCGATCATCGCCTCCACCGGGTGGGCGAGCGCAAAGTGCTCGTTCAACCACTGCTGCGCGCTCTGGATCTCCCCATCGCCATGATCGAACTTACCCTCGAACACCAGGTAAGGCGTGAGGCCATCCTGATGCCACTGCAGCGCGAACAGTCGGGCGATTTCCTGCGCCGTGGTCGCCCCGGCATAGCGCGCGATGAGATAGAGCGCCAAGTCGTGCCAGCTCATCGAGGCGCCGGAGCTCACCAGGTCCTCGCGCTGACCGGCAATCACCAGCACGCGTTCCGGGTGAGTCGACACGGCTGGGTAGCTGGCCATGAACGCTTGCGCATAGCCGAAGTGAACCGTTGCCTCCTTGTCGTCGAACAGCCCGGTTTCGGCCAGCAGGAAGACACCCGAGCACGCCGAGCACAGCACGGCGCCTCGCTCATGCATGGCGTGCAGCCATTCGACCAGGTGGGGATAGCGGCCCTTCTCCCAGCCCTGGGGGCGCAGCAGCACCGACGGGACGATGACGATGTCGCTCGTCTCGATGGTGTCGATGGCCCGTTGCACATCGATCGGCACGCCGCTTGCCAGCTTCAGTGCCCCCACCGCCTCCCCCACGATCTCGATATGAAAGGGGGCCGGAGCGTTTGGCGCCACCAGGCCCATGAGGGCCACCCCGTTCATCACGTCGAAGATACCGGCGAGGGTGGAGACCACGACGTCGGGCAGCGCCACGAGGCTGACGTGTCGGGGGCGCGCCCCGGCAAGGATGGCAGGTCCGGTCATGGACGCCTGACTCTTCGCAGGTGAGGAAGATTCAGTGTGGCACGAACGGACCGATTGCGGGTGATTCAAGCTCTTCAGCGGGACGAGCCGCGCGGTGATGATGAGCGGGACGTTGGAATCCCCCAACATTACAAGAACGGAGCCGCACACCATGAATACTGCCGCGATCGATCAGACCAAGCTTGAAGCCTTTGTCGCCCAGGCCGTTGGCGACCTCTCCTCCGCCTACGGCGGGGTGATGGTCAGCCTGGGCAGCAAGCTGGGGCTGTACCAGGCCATGGCGGGCGCCGGCCCGCTCAGCGCGGGGGAGCTCGCCGCCCGCACGAGTTGCGCCGAGCGCTATGTGCGCGAATGGCTGAACGCCCAAGCCGCGGGTGGCTACGTGGGCTACCACGCCGTCAGCGACACCTACGAGCTGTCCCCAGAGCAGGCGATGGTGCTGGCCGACGAGGAGAGCCCGGTGTTCATCCCCCACGCCTGGCAGGTGCCGGCATCGATGTGGTTCGACGAGGAGCGCACCCTCGAGGCGTTTCGCACCGGCAAGGGCGTGGCCTGGGGCGACCACGACAGCCGCCTGCAGTGTGGCGTGGCGGCGTTCTACCGCAACGGCTATCGCGCCAGCCTGGTGCCGGAATGGCTGCCCGCCCTGGAGGGCGTCGTCGAGCAGCTCGAGGCCGGCATCGACGTCGCCGATGTGGGTTGCGGCCACGGCCACTCCACCGTGTTGATGGCCCAGGCGTTTCCCCGCTCGCGTTTCCACGGCTTCGATGCCCATGCGGCCTCGATCGACGCGGCCAGGCGCAACGCAGCGGCGGCAGGCGTTGCCGACCGCGTAAGCTTCGAACTCGCCCAGGCGGTGAACTACCCCGACAAGCAGTACGGGCTCATCTGCTTCTTCGACTGCCTGCACGACTTGGGCGACCCCGTCGCCGCCGCCCGCTACGCCGATCGGGTACTGGCCCCCAACGGCACGGTGATGCTGGTCGAGCCCTACGCCCAGGACCAGGTCGAGAACAACCTCTCGACCGTCTCGCGCCTGTACTACGCCGCCTCCACCACCATCTGCTGCGCCCACGCCATCTCGGAAGGCGGCCAACTCGTCCTCGGCGCCCAGGCCGGCGAAGCCCGCCTGGGCGAGGTGTTCCGCAAGGCGGGCTTCGCCCACTTCCGGCGCGCAGCCGAAACGCCCTTCAACCTGATTCTCGAAGCGCGCCGCTGACGACCCCGCAGCCGCTATCGGGATGCCGATGGGAGAGCGCCCCCACGACTGGCTTCAGCGCGCGTCGTACTCGTCGTGGCGGCGCCACCATGGTTCTTCGAGCCCGTCCTCGTTCCTGCCCCATGGGGCGAGGTCGAAGAAACGGTAAACGCCCATCAAGGCCTCGGTGCCACGGGCGTAGGTGGAGTACGCGTGGTAGACCGCACCGTCCTGGAGCGCGAACACGCTCATGCCTTCCTTCTGCGGCTCGGGCTGGTCGACATGCTGGTAGTTGTAGTCGGTGCCATGTCTCTGCTGCTCCTCGGTGAAGGCGGCGCCGAAGTCGTACCTGAAATCGCTCCCCAGCGACGAAACCCAGGGAAATTGCCAGCGCATCTGCCGCTTGTAGTCCTGGAGCTCCGTCAAAGGGGCGATCGACTCACAAACGAGGGTAACGTCGCGGCCATTCAAGTGGGGGATGACACCGTCGAAGTGATCGGCAATCAAGGAGCATCCGGTGCAGCCCCGGCGCTCGTCGGTGAGCCGGTATCCGTAGCCGAACATGAAATGATAGACGAGGAGCTGCGAGCGTCCCTGGAAGAGGTCCGCCAGCGAGGCGCTGCCGTCCCCGGTCTCGAACCGGTATGTCTTGTCGACCCGCACCCACGGCAGCGCCTGGCGCCGCCGCGCCAGCTCGTCGCTGCGCCGCGTGAGTTCCTTCTCGGCCTCGAGCAGCTCGAGCCGTGCCGCCAGCCACTCTTCGCGTGTTCCGGTCTGGTGTGTCGTCATCGTCCTGCCCTCCCGTCGTCGGCCGTTCCGATTCGTCCCGCGCCCTGTGGCACCGGGGCTGCGTGGTCATGGGATATAGTGTGTGCCGGATGATCGAACGCTGGGAGTAACAAGTGTGGCGGGATTCCCATGGACTCACTGATCACGGCCGCAGGCCGTGCGCTCACCGCGGGTGATCCCCTCGACGCCCTGAACCGGGTCGCCCTGCGCGACGATGCCCCGGCGCTCGCACTGCGCGGGATCGCGATGGCGCAGCTCGGCGATCTCGAACGGGCGAGGGGGCTCCTGCAACGTGCGGCGCGTGCCTTCGGCCCACGAGAGGCCATGGCCCGGGCCCGGTGCGTCGTCGCCGAGGCCGAGATCGCCCTCGCCTCGCGCGATCTCGGCTGGCCCGCGAAGGCACTCGACACGGCGCGGGCGACCCTCGAGGCGCACGGCGACCGGGCGAACGCCGCCCATGCGCGCTATCTCGGGGCCCGGCGCCTGCTGCTGATCGGCCGCCTGGACGAGGCGGAGCATGCCCTCGCCGGGCTCGATCCCGCGCCCTTCCCGCCCGCCTTGCGGACGGTCCACGCCCTGGTGGCGGCGGGGATCGCCATGCGCCGCCTGCGCACCGAGGCGGCCCGCGCGGCGCTCGCACGGGCCGAGCTCACCGCGCACCAGGCCGGGATCCCGGCGCTGACGGCGGAGGTCGAAGGCGCCGTCCGCGTCCTGGACACCCCCGCGGCGCGTCGGATAGCGCAAGGCGAAGAACGGCTGCTGCGGCTCGAGGAGGTCGAGGCGCTACTGGCGTCGCCAGCGCTTATCGTGGACGCCTGCCGCCATGTCGTGCGTGACGCCCGCACGGTGATCTCGCTCGCCCGGCGCCCGGTGCTGTTCGCGCTCGCCCGCTTGCTGGGCGAGGCCTGGCCCGGCGATGTGCCGCGGGACACGCTCATCGCCCGCGCCTTCCGGACGAAGTTCGCCGACGACTCGCATCGCGCGCGACTGCGTGTCGAGGTCGGACGACTGCGCACGGCGCTGGGGCCGTTGGCCGACGTGCGCGCGACGCGGCGCGGCTTCCAGCTGGTGCCGCACGGTGCCGACGAGGTCGTGGTGCTGGCGCGGCCGATCGAGGAGAGGCATGCCGCGGTGCTCGCCCTGCTGGCCGACGGCGAGCCGTGGGCGAGCTCGGCCCTGGCACTGGCGCTCGGCACCAGCCAGCGCACCGTGCAGCGCGCCCTCGATTCGCTGGCGGCGGCGGGCCAGGTGCAGTCCCTCGGCCGCGGGCGAGCGCGCCGCTGGATGACCCCGCCCGTGCCGGGATTCACGACAACCTTGTTACTCCCCGGCCCATTCCCCGGTGACTAGGCTGGAAGCCTGAAGTCCAAATGATGAGGGAAAGACAATGAATCGCTCAACCACCGACATCCTCCACGAGTATGGCCCCTTTCCCGGCGTCGACGCCGTGCATGGGGTTTCCTATGACGGCCGGCGCGTCTGGCTCGCCACCGGCGATACCCTGACCGCCCTCGATCCGGCCAGCGGCGAGACGCTGCGCTCGCTCGACGTCGCCGCCCATGCGGGCACGGCCTTCGACGGGGAGCACCTGTTCCAGATCACCGAGGACCGCATCCAGAAGCTCGACCCGCAGACCGGCCGCGTGCTCGCCTCGATCCCGGCGCCCCCCGGCGGCGGCAACTCGGGGCTCGCCTGGGCCGAGGGCTCGCTCTGGGTAGGGCAGTACCGGGACCGCCGGATCCAGCAGGTCGATCCGCAGACCGGGGCGGTGCTTCGCACCATCGAGGCCACCCGCTTCGTCACCGGGGTCACCTGGGTCGACGGCGAGCTCTGGCACGGCACCTGGGAAGAGGACGCCAGCGACTTGCGGCGCATCGATCCGCGCACGGGCGAAGTCCTGGCGTGTCTCGAGATGCCGGCGGGGATGGGCGTGTCGGGGCTCGAGTCCGATGGCGGCGATCGCTTCTTCTGCGGCGGCGGCAACAGTGGGACGCTGCGAGCCGTGCGCCGCCCCCGGTAGGGAGATGCGGGCGGCGACGCCCACCGCTGCCCCGCGCCGGCGATAGAGGCATCCTGAAGGTCGCTTTGACAGCCCCCCGCCACCACCTAGACTGCATAGGGAAACAACTCATCGAGAGGTGTCAGTATGTTGTACCACAGCATACGGGACCGTCTCCTTGTCCTGCGCGGGGCGAGCCTTGGCCTAGGGGCCGCGTTCGTTCTGGTCCTTGCGCCCACGACCGCCCTCGCACAGAACGAGCCCCCCGATCCCGAATTCCGCACCAGCTACGGGGAGATGACCTTCCCCGAGCAGTTCCCCGACGGCACCGCCATCAGCCTCACCCAATGGAGCCACTTCGTGCCACGCTACGACGAGTGGTTCCAGGAGTACGCCCAGCAGTGGGGCGAGGCGCACAACGTCGAGGTCACGGTGAACATGATCAACCTGGCCGACCTGACGTCAACGCTCTCGGCCTCCATCGCCGCCGAGGAGGGGGCGACGGTGTTCGAGATGGTCGCCCCACCCACGGCGTTCATCGATGGCCTGCAATCGCTGGCGGACGTCAACCAGGCCGCGGCGGAAGCCTTCGGCGAGCGCTCCGGCACCTGCGAGCGCTCCAGCTACCTGCCCGCCACCGACACCTGGTACGGCTTCTGCCACGGCTGGGTGCCGGACCCCGGCGACTATCGTCGCTCGCTGTGGGACGACGCCGGCTTCCCCGAGGGCCCCGTAACCTACCAGGACCTGCTCGAGGGTGGCGCGAAGATCTTCGAGGACAACGGCCTCCCGGTGGCGGTAGGCATGTCGCCGGAGATCGACTCCGAGTTCTATGCCCGTGCGCTGATCTGGTCCTACGGCGGCTCGATCCAGGACGAGGACGGCAACGTGACCTTCGACTCGCCCGAGGTGCTCGAGGCGGTGCGCTTCCAGAAGGAGCTGTTCGAGAACGCCATGACGCCGGAGGTCTTTTCCTGGAACGCGGCCTCCAATAACCAGACCTTCATCGGCGGCCGCGCCTCCTATATCCAGAACTCCATCTCCTTCTATCGCAGCGCCCAGGAGTCGGCCCCGGAGATCGCCGCGGACACCGGATTCCGCCCCGGCCTGCAAGGCCCCGGCGGCGAGGTGAAGATGCCCTCCCACGTGTGGTTCATCGACGTGATCCCCAGCTACGTGACGGACCCCGACGAGCTGGCCGCGGCCAAGAAGTTCATGCTCGACCTGGAGAACAACTACGCCAGCGCCTCCTACTACTCGAAGTTCTACAACTTCCCGGCCTTCCCGTCGCGCAGCGAGCAGCTGTTCGCCGAGGACGGCTGGCTGAGCGACGACCCCTGGGGCGCCGAGCCGCCGGACAAGCTGGGCCTGCTCAGGACCGCCGAGGAGTGGACCGCCTGGCTCGGCTACCCCGGCTACGCCAACCCGGCGATCAGCGAGGTGTACGAGTCCCACCTGCTGTCCAGCATGATGGCCGACGTCGCCCGCGGCGAGAAGACGCCGGAAGAGGCGATCGCCGACACCAACGCCGAGATCGAGGAGATCTTCGCCAAGTGGCGTGACCGCGGGATGATCGGTAGCGGTGGCGACTGACGAACCCTTATGGCGATACTGACGACGCGGGCACTCAAGAAGCACTACGGCCGCATCATCGCCGTCGACGGGGTCGACATGGAGACCCGCGACGGCGAGCTGCTCGCCGTGCTCGGCCCCTCCGGCTCGGGCAAGACCACCCTGATGCGGCTGGTCGCCGGCCTGGAGGAGCCCAGCGCCGGCGAGCTGTTCATCGACGGGCGCTCCATCGTCGGCGTCCCGCCGCGCAGCCGCAACATCGCCATGGTGTTCCAGAACTACGCGCTCTACCCCAACATGACGGTGCGCGACAACATCCTGTTTCCGCTGCGCGCGCGCAAGATGCCGCCGGACGAGCAGCGCCGCCAGCTGGACTGGGTGGCCGGCATCCTCGAGATCACCGACCTGCTCGACCGCCGCCCCACCCGGCTGTCGGGCGGCCAGAGCCAGCGCGTGGCGCTGGCCCGGGCCATGGTGCGCACCCCCGACCTCTTCCTGTTCGACGAGCCGCTGAGCTCGCTGGACGCGCAGATCCGTAGCCAGGCCCGTGGCGAGCTGCGCGAACTCCACGACCGTACCGGTATCACCACCCTCTACGTGACCCACGACCAGACCGAGGCGCTGGGGCTGGCCGATCGCATCATGGTCATGGAGAAGGGAACCGTCCACCAGATCGGCACGCCCCAGCAGCTCTACTACGACCCCGCCGACACCTTCGTCGCCGGCTTCATCGGCGACCCGCCGATGAACCTGCTGCCCCTCGACGGGCGCATCATCGGCGTGCGCCCGGAGCACTTCCATCTCGCCGCCGAGGCGCCGGGCGAGGAGATCGCCCTGGAACTCGACATCGAGGTCGAGCACCTCGAGTTCCTGGGGGCGGAGTGGTTGATCTACGGCGTGGTACGCCGCGGGGTGACCGAGCAGCGGCGCCCGCCGCGGGTCATCGGCCGCCTGCGCCAGGCCGCCGTGCCGACGCTTTCCACCGGCGAGACCCATCACTTCGTGGTGACCCGCCGCGATGCCTGCTTCTTCGACCCCGAGACGGGCCAGCGGCTCTCGCAGGCCAAGGTGGCGGTGGCATGAACGCCGGGCCCACTGGTTCCGACCGGGCCGCCCCCACCCGGCCCGATGGCGCCCTGGCCCGCCTGGCGCTGGCCCTCGAGCGCCCCCGGGTGCTGGGCGCGCTGATGCTCGCCCCGGCGGTGCTCTATGTGGTGGCCTTCGTGGCCGTACCCTTCTTCATCGCCATCGCCCTGAGCATGAGCGATGCCACGGTCGGCGACCCGCAGATCGACACCTTCGTCGGCCTGGACAACTTCATCGCCGTGGTCAGCCAGTCGGGCTTTCGCCTGGCGCTGCGCAACAGCCTGCTGATCACCACCCTGACGGTGCTGATCCTGCTGGTGCTGGCGACCACCGCCGTCGAGCTGCTGGCCCGCGACTTCCGCGGCAAGCGGCTGGTCCAGGTGCTGTTCATGATCCCCTGGGCAATGCCGGTGTCGCTGTCGGCGATCACCTGGCTGTGGGTGCTGGATTCCCAGTACAGCCCCATCGACTGGGTGCTGGTGCAGATCGGGCTGCTCGGCCCGGGCGGCACCTTCGGCCCCTCCTGGAACCTCTTCTACCTAGGCCGGGAGGGCCTAGCGATCGCCTCGATCGTACTGGTCGACGTGTGGCGGACCCTGCCGCTGGCGACCATCATCGTGCTGGCCGGGCGCCTGTCGATTCCCCGCGAGCGCCTCGAACAGGCGCAGCTCGACGGCGCCGGCTTCTTCCGCATCCTGTTCCGCATCATCATCCCCGCGCTGGCCCCGGTGCTGACCGTGGCGATCCTGTTCACCGCCCTGCTGGTGATCGGCGAGATGTCGACCATCGCCCTGCTGACCCGCGGCGGCCCCGGTCACAGCACCCAGATCCTGCCGTTCTGGGCCTACCTCAAGGGCATCAACAGCGGCGACCTGGGCCAGGGCGCGGCCATCGCCCTGTTCCTGTTCCCGGTGCTGCTGGCGGCGGCGATCGTGGCGCTGCGCTTCGCCTATCGTGCGGGCAGGGACTAGGAGGGAGCGTCATGCGAACCGCAACACGCAAGCCGCTCTTCTACGCCGCCATCACCCTGCTGGTGCTGTTCACCACCCTGCCGGTGCTCTATGCGGTGCTCACCATCTTCAAGCGCGAGAGCGAGCTCTACCGCTTCGGCTCCAACCCCTTCATCTACGAGACCTCGCCGACCCTGGAGCACCTGATCTACCTGTTCACCGACACGGCCTTTCCCACCTTCGCCCTCAACTCCATCATCATCGGGCTGCTGGTGGTGGCCATCACCGTGGTGCTGGCCGTGCCGGCGGCCTACGCCCTGGCGCGGCTGACCGGCAACTGGGGCGAGCGCTCCGGCATGGCGATCTTCCTGGTCTACCTGATTCCCCCCACGCTGCTGTTCATCCCGCTGTTCCGCATCGTGGTGGCCCTGGGGCTGGCCAACACCATCTGGTCGCTGGTGCTGGTGCTGCCGACCATCACCATCCCCTTCTGTACCTGGCTGCTGCTGGGGTTCTTCCGCTCGGTACCGCCGCAGCTGGACGAGGCCGCGCTGCTGGATGGCTGCACCCGCCTCGAGGCGTTCTGGAAGGTGGTACTGCCCCAGGCCCTGCCCGGCATCGGCGCCTGCATCGTGTTCGCCTTCTCGCTGTCGCTGTCCAACTACATCTACGCGGTGACCTTCGTCAGCGAATCGGCGGCGCGCAACATCAGCGCCGGCGTGCCCACCGAGCTGATCCGCGGCGACGTCTACTTCTGGCCGTCGCTGATGGCCGCCACCACGGTGGTGGCGATCCCGCTCGGCATCGCCTACGGCCTGCTGTTCGACTACCTGGTACGCGGCTTCCAGAGCGCCGGCGCCGGCGGGGAGTGAGGGGCGAGGAGTCGAGGCGTCTATACTGTCAGACGCATTCATCGGGGAAGGGGAGATACCCACCATGTCCACGTACCTGATTCTCACCCGTCTGGAACCCACAGCAGTATCGGACCCCAGCGAACTGAAGACGATCGCGGCCACCGTGAAGGCCAAGATCAAGGAGCGCTGCCCAGGAGTCCACTGGAAGGATAGCTACGCGACCTTGGGACAATTCGACGTCATCGATATAGTGGAAGGCGATGACCCCAAGGAGGTGGAGCGGGCGGCCATGATCATTCGCTCCTATGGCCACGGCAGCACGGAAACGCTACTGGCGACGCCGTGGGATGAGTTCCTGGCTGCCATGTGAATAGCATGACGTCAGCGGGGTTGGGGCAGGAGACAGTCCTGCCCCTGCCATCACCAGGGTGGGCGGTTTGACGCCGCAGGGATGCCCGGCGCTTTCAGACGTGGATCGTGCCCGTGAGGTAAGGCACCACCTGGCCCGTCAGGACGACGCGCTCCCCGTCGACCTCGCAGACTAGCTCGCCCTGACGGCGACCGCCCTGGCGGGACGTGAGGCGCCGCTTGCCCAGGCGCCGGCTCCAATAGGGGGCCAGGGAGGTATGGGCCGAGCCGGTCACCGGGTCCTCGTCGACCCCCACCTTGGGACCGAACCACCGCGATACGATATCGAACTCGCGGCCGGGGGCGGTGACCACGACACCACGTCCCGGCAAGGCCGCGAGCGCCCGCAGGTCGGGCGCCAGCGCCACGACGCTGGCCTCGTCATCCACGGCCACCAGGATATCGTCTGTCATCTGGACGTCCGCGCTCGCCAGCCCCAGGGCCGCCAGGACGGCGTCGGGCTCCGCCACCGGCTCGGGATGCTTGGCCGGGAAGTCCATCGCCAATGCCTCGCCCGCCCGGCTGACCCGCAACTCACCGCTGCGCGTGAAGAAACGCAGCGTCTCGCGCGGTTCCCCCAGCGCGTTGAAGAGCACCCAGGCACTGGCCAGGGTGGCATGCCCACACAGCTCGACCTCTACGCTCGGCGTGAACCAGCGCAGTCGATACCCCTCCCCCTCTCGCACGAAGAAGGCCGTTTCGGACAGATTGTTCTCCGTCGCAATGGCCTGCAACAGGGCATCGTCCGGCCACTCGGCGAGCGGACACACGGCGGCGGGATTGCCCTCGAAAGGACGCCGGGCGAAGGCGTCGAGATGGTAGAGATCGAGCTTCATGGGGAGCAGCATCCTCTGTGATCTATCATGGGTTCCGGTGTGAGATAGGCGACACGCCCTTGGTTCGCCGAGGCAACGGGCCCAGGTAGCTTAGCGCATCGCTATCCGGCCGGTCGCCACCTGCCACTCGACGGTCTCGCGCCCAACCCGGGCGCGCGTCGTACTCGTCGTGGCGGCGCCACCACAACCCCTTTGGCGGCAAACTCCGGTCCTTTGTCGGTGAGCTCCGGACCGTTGGTCGGAAGGTCCGAACCTTTGGATGGTCCAAGGGACATTACCGCGCCCGTGGCGATGGCTACTGGACATGATGCTGGCCGAGCTGCGGGAGGAGCGTTATGGCCGGCAGGCGGCCCTGGGGAGGAGGCCGACTCAGGAACCGCGCAGCTCGGCGAGGGCCCGCTCGACCAGCTCGGGCCAGGCTCCCGGCGCGAGTTCCTGATAGCCGCTCTCGCCGGTGAAGGCGCTGGAGAAGATGACATCCGGGTCCAGGGTCTCGAGCAGGCCGAGGCTCTCGATCAGCTGCCGGCGATCCTCGGGTGTGTTGTGGCCCGGGATGAAGCCGGCGTGCCAGACGCCTGCCTTGCCGCGATAGAGGGTGTCGCCGGTGAACAGATAGCGCTTGCCGTGGGGCGAGGACACCTGGAAGCAGGTGCTGCCGGGGCTGTGGCCCGGCACCGGAATCGCCTCGATGCCCTCGAGCAGCGCTCCGCGTCGCTCGAAGAGCAGCTCCGGCTCGCGCACCCGAGCGAAGTCGTCGCGCTCGGCCCGGTGGCCGCCCAGGGTCGCGCCGAAGCGTTCGTGGATGGCGTTCAGGCTCTCGCCCAGCTCGTCGCGATGGCTCAGGAACTGGTAGGCCACCCCACCCAGTGTCGCCATCCGCTCGAGCTCGTGGCGATGGCCGGTGTTGTAGAAGAGCACGTTGCCCGCCTCCCGCACGAGCAGGTAGGCATGGGTGGAGAGCCCCGGGAAGGGATGCTCGACCTCGGTTTCCCAGACGTCGGGCTGTACGCGTCGCATGGCCACCTCCGGGGGTGAATCGATCAGCGTCATCCTGAACCTAGGACCTCAACCTGACTCGAGGTCAAATATCCGCTCACCTCCGACCTCACGCCGCCCAGGATGGCAAACGCCGCGCCAGCAGCCAGGCGGTCAGGCCGTGGCGGTGAAGGCCGGATGGAAGGCCACCTCGGCCCGGGGCCGGTCGTCTCCCCAATCGAGGGCCATGAAGTACGCCAGTGGCACGCCCGGCAGGATCAGCCCCGGCACCGCCCGGAAGCCGAAGCGCTGGTAGTAGTCCGGCTCGCCCAGCACCACGCAGCCCCGGGCGCCACGCTCCCGCAGCCTCGCCAGGCACTCTTGCACCAGCGCCGAGCCGATCCCCCTGCCCTGCCACGCCGGCAGCACCGACACCGGCCCCAGCCCGAACCAGTCCGGCGTGCCGTCCGACAGCGTCACCTTCGAGGCCGCCACATGCCCCACCACCTCGCCGTCACTCTCGGCCACCAGCGACACACTCAGCGCGCCCGCTTCGCGCAACGCCCGCACGATATGCTGCTCGGTATGGCTGCTGCGGCGCCTCGCGGAAGGCCGCCACGGTGACGGCCTCGATGGCGTCGACGTCGTCGGGCGTTTCGGGGCGGATGGTGGGGTGCGGTGGCGTCATCACGGCTTGGGCTCCTTGCAAGCGACAGACCCTATTATGGTCGACTGGCGGACCTGTAAGTCAGGAGCGCCGCTCCCCCATTTCCGCTTGCCCTGCTGTTCATCCCGCTGTTCCGCATCGTGGTGGCCCTGGGGCTGGCCCACACCATCTGGTCGCTGGTGCTGGTGCTGCCGACCATCACCATCCCCTTCTGTACCTGGCTGCTGCTGGGGTTCTTCCGCTCGGTACCGCCGCAGCTGGACGAGGCCGCGCTGCTGGATGGCTGCACCCGCCTCGAGGCGTTCTGGAAGGTGGTACTGCCCCAGGCCCTGCCCGGCATCGGCGCCTGCATCGTGTTCGCCTTCTCGCTGTCGCTGTCCAACTACATCTACGCGGTGACCTTCGTCAGCGAATCGGCGGCGCGCAACATCAGCGCCGGCGTGCCCACCGAGCTGATCCGCGGCGACGTCTACTTCTGGCCGTCGCTGATGGCCGCCACCACGGTGGTGGCGATCCCCCTGGGCATCGCCTACGGCCTGCTGTTCGACTACCTGGTACGCGGCTTCCAGAGCGCCGGCGCCGGCGGGGAGTGATCGCCCCCGCCGTGAGCGATGAGCGTACCGCCGGGCCCCAGGCAGAACGATTCGCCAATGCCGAAGGCGAGCATGCGGCCTTCCTGCCGTTACCCCCGCTCAAGCGAGCCAGGTGTTGCCCTGGTCATCGATGGGGAAATAGGGGTTGTGCGCCACTTCCCAGAGATGGCCATCGGGGTCGGCGAAATAGCCAGAATAGCCGCCCCACTCCGCCTTGGCCGCCGGCTTGACGATTCGCCCGCCGGCACGCTGCGCCTCGTCCAGCACCGCGTCGACCTCGGCCTCCGAGCCCACATTGTGGGCCAGGCTGACGCCGGCGAAACCGCTGCCCGCATCGGGCACGCCGGCATCCTTCGCCAGGTCGGCGCGGGAATAGAGCGACAGGATCATCCCATTGAGCTGGAAGAAGACCACCTCGTTCTCCACGGCCATGCCCACCTGCCAGCCCAGCCCCTCCGCGTAGAAGCGGCGCGCCCGCGCCAGGTCCTCCACCCCCAGGGTGATCAGACTCATGCGCTGATCCATACGGCCACCTCCCAAGCTGTGCCGGTATCGGTAGCATCACCATAGCAGCGGGAGATAGCCAAAGCCCGGGAGGGGGCGCACCGCAACGGTCGACTCCGACGCTCAGGCCGTGGCCGCAAAGGCCGGATGGAAGGCCACCTCGCCCCGGGGCCGATCATCGCCCCAATCGAGGGCCATGAAATACGCCGGCGGCACGCCCGGCAGGATCAGCCCCGGCACCACCCGGAAGCCGAAGCGGGCGTAGTAGCCCGGCTCGCCCAGCACCACGCACCCCCGGGCGCCACGCGCCCGCAATCGGGCCAGGCATTCCATTACCAGCGCCGAGCCGATGCCCCGGCCCTGCCACGCCGGCAGCACCGATACCGGCCCCAGCCCGAACCAGTCCGGTGTGCCGTCCGACAGCGTGACCTTTGAGGCCGCCACATGGCCCACCAGCTCGGCGTCGCACTCCGCCACCAGCGACACGCTCAGCGCCCCCGCCGCGCGCAGCGCCCGCACGATATGCTGTTCGGTATGGCTGCTATGCGGCGCCTCGCGAAAGGCCACCTCGGTGACGGCCTCGATGGCCTCGGCGTCGCCGGGCGTTTCGAGGCGGAGGGTGGGATGCGGTGTTGTCGTCACGAGATAGGCCTCCTTACCGGCAGGTGTCCCATTCCCTCAGGCCATGAGGGTCTCTCCCTGAAAGACTCCCGATTTCCACTGGCCTAAGCGTAGCCGAACGCCACTCCGCCACCGCATCAGGCGTCACGGAAGACTCTCTTGAGGAGGGCCACCCCGGGCCAACGGCCAGGCGCGTGGCCGGCGAGGGTCAGTGCGACGCCCACGCCAATCAGCGTCGCCGAGGCGAGGTCTCGAGCGCCCGCCGCCTCATCCAGGGTGACCACACCGAGGCCTAGGGTCACCAGCGGAATCAGGGCCGGGAGAGTCGCGCCCACGACTGGCCCGAGCAACTCGCTGGAGCGATTGAAGGCGAAAACCGCGACGACGCTGACGAGCACGCCCTGGAATAGCGCCTGCATCACGATATCGGGAACCGGGGCGACGGGCAGTTGCGTGGGAAGGGCCGCGACGTAGACCGGCAGGTAGAGGATGGCGGAGCCCACGGCGACGATGGCGGTCGCGTGAAGGGCCGGGATGCCGGCCCTGCGGACGACCAGCGCGTACCCCGCCCACATCATGCCGGTGAAGATCAGGATCAAGTGCCCGATCGACGCCGTCTCAGCCCCTGGCACACCCGCGAAGAAAGACGCACCGACCAGGATCGCCACGACCCCGACGATCCGTGCAGGCCCGATCCTGTCGCCGAAGAGCCTCCAGCCCAGCAGCACGGAGACGACCGCCATCACCCCGGGATTGAGGGAGCCGGCTGCCGATGCCGGCGCGGTCCCCAGGCCGAGCGAGATGAGCAGGATATACGGCGCCCCGAAGCCGGCCACCATGGCCAGGAGCCCCCTTGCGCCCAGCCGGTCCAGGGCAAAGCCGCGCCGGCAGATGACAGGCGCCAGGACCAACGCAGCGACACCGACGCGAAGCGCGGTCAGGTCGTAGGCATTCAGGCTCGTCGTCACGCCGAGCCGCAGCATGACCAGTGACCCGGACCAGATGGCGATGGCAGTCGCGGCCCAGACAAGACCGAGCACGCGCGCTTTCGGTAACGGTGACATTGCCACTCCTCTCGGCTTCGTTTCCGGTAGGAGCTTAGGCTTTGACCAATGTTGAGGAAAACGATATGTTCTCATTCAATGGATCAGGAAATCTCAACCAACCGGCCGAGCGGCGATCCGCATCCCGCCACCCGGACGCTCAATCTAGACGCCGCCCGAACCTTCGTTGCGATTTGCGAAACGGGGAGTTTTCGGCGCGCCGCGGCGCGCGTGAACCGCTCGCCCTCGGCGGTCAGTCTGCAAGTCGGCAAGCTGGAAGAGCAGCTCGGCGTCCGGCTGCTGCATCGCGATGCGCGCCGCGTCCGCCTGACCGACCAGGGAGAAGTGCTGCTCGGCTTCGCGCGGCGTCTCGTCGGGATCAGCGACGAGGCGATGGCGGTGTTCCACGGCTCACCGTTGTCCGGGAGCTTGCGCCTCGCCGCTCCCCATGACCTCGGTGTTTCTCTTGTGCCGGGGCTGCTCCGACGCCTGGCCGAAACGCATCCGCGGATTCGCGTGGACGTCCGGCTCGACTCCAGTGAAACGGTGCAACGTCTCTTCGTGGAGGGCGATGCCAATCTCGCCCTGTTCAACGAGGCAAGCACGCCGCAGATCCCGGCGCGGGATCTCTTTTCCGAAGAACTCCGCTGGTTGATGCGGGACGGCGGCCGTGCCGTAGAGCAAGACCCTCTGCCGCTTGCCGTGGCCCAGATGGGCTGTGCCTGGCGCGACGCCGCCCTCCGCGCACTGGAGGGAGCCGGGCGGTCCTACCGGGTTGCCTATTCCAGCGACACCTCGATGGGCCAGGTAGCGGCCCTGAGCGCGGACCTCGCAGTGGCGGCCCTGCCCGGATCGCTTGCCGACCGCGATCTCGTCGAAGTCCCGGAGCATTGGGGCCTGCCGCCGCTGGGCCGGACCCACATCTATCTGGCCGATGACGACAGTGACACGGCCAAGGCGTTCGCCACTCTGATCACGCCCGATCTACGCTCTATCGCGTAGACCAAGACACGGCCAGCCGCCGAAGCCGGCGTCAATCCTCGCCTTCCCGGCGCCGGTAGACCGGGATCTGTTCATCGGCGAGCTCGAACCCCTCCATCTCCTCCTCCGGCAGCGCCTCCCCGTTTCCCAACACGAGCAGGCCCCCGGGATGCAGGGCACGGTGGAGACGACGGGCGATGTCGCGCTGCAGCTCCCGATCGAAGTAGGTGAACGCCAGGTAGCGACAGGCAATCAGGTGGAAGCGCCGAGCCGGGAACTTCCCGCGAACGTCGCGACGCTCCAGCTCGACGGCCCGGCGATACTCGCGCTTGAGGCAGTCGTGCGCGTCACGGCGCTCGAAGGCGGCGCCTTTCAGCGGCGCAGGAAGGTCCTTGAGGGCGCTGGCGGGGTAGCAGGCCTGCTCGGCACGGGCGAGCTGGTGCGCGTCCACGTCCGAGGCCAGGATCGCCAGGTCGAGTCCGGGGAAGTGAGGCTGGAGGCGCTCGCGCCAGAGGATGGAGAAGGTATAGGGCTCCTCCCCGGCGCCGCACCCCAGGCTCCACACCGTCAGGGCAGCGACGCCCTCCTCCCGGGCCCGCCGGGCCAGCTCCGGGAGGAAGCGACACTCGAGCAGTTCGAAGACCCGTCTGTCGCGCCAGAAGCGCGAGATGGTGATGGGCAGGCAGCCATCGAGCACCTGCCACTCCTGAGGCTGGGCATCCAGGTACAGTCGATACTGGCCGACGTCCTCGATACCGAGCGCGTCCATGCGCCGCTGCACCTTCCGACACACCTGGCGCCGGACCTTGCGAAAGCCCCGCCAGCGCCTGTGGAGGCGGGGCAGGGCCCACTGGAGCAGGTCGACGCAGTCCCGATCCTTCATGCCAAGGAGGCTGCCGGATTTGACCGATCGTAGCGAGGGATTCGGGTTTCGAGACAAGTTTATCGATCTGATGAGGCGAATAGCGGGCTCTTTAACGAATCAGATCGAATGAAATTGGCCGAAAATCCGGATTCCGCAGTAGATCAGCGTTAAGCCCGACAGCCTCCTAGCCGCAGCAGGCCTTGAACTTGCGCCCGCTGCCGCACGGGCAGGGCGCGTTGCGGCCGGGCTTGAGTCGGTGGACGGCGGGGTTGCCATCGAGATAGAACCAACGCCCCGCCTCGCGCACGAAGCGCGACGACTCCTCCAGCACCGCCCAGTGCCGCCCCTCGCGGAAGGTGGCGCGGAAATGCACCCAGCCCCGCTCGCCCTCCTCGCCGCCCTCGAGCACCTCGAGACGCTTCCAGGTGGTCGCGGGGTCCGCTTCCAGGCGCGACGGCCGGGTGCTCGGGTGCCAGGTCGCCAGCAGGTAGTCGGCGAGGTCGAGCACGAAGGCGCTGTAGCGCGAGCGCATCAGCGCCTCGGGGGTCGGCGCCGGCGCGCCGGCGTGATAGCGCCCGCAGCAGGCGGCGGGCGGCCGGCCGCTGCCGCAGGGGCAGGCGGTGCGGTCGGGGTGTGTCATGCAAACCTCGTGTGGTGGCTCCCACTCGTATAGGGCATCCGTTGCCGGAAGAGCAAGGCGGTTCACCGGTCAGCCCACATGCTCAGGCCGTGGCCGCGAAGGCCGCCACGGTGGCCGCCTCGATGGCATCGACCTCGCCGGGCGTTTCGGGGCGGAGGTGAGAGGCGGTGTCGTCATGGGGCGCTTTCCTCAGAGCCAGATCGTCCCTCGCAGGTAGGGGGCCACCTGTCCGGTGAGGATGACCCGGTCGCCCAGACATTCACATGTCAATTGCCCCTGGCGGGCGCCCCCCTGCCGGGCCGTCATTTTCGTCTTGCCCAGCCGCCCGGCCCAGTACGGCGCCAGCGAGGTATGGGCCGAGCCCGTCACCGGGTCCTCCTCGACGCCGGCCTTGGGCCCGAACCAGCGCGAGACGAAGTCGAATTCCCGCCCCGGCGCCGAGACCGCCACACCGCGCCCCGGCAACGCCGCCAGCTTGGCCATCGGTAGTTGTCAAGCAAGTTGTCGTCTCTGAGTTCATTCACGCCGCCCGTTTTTCTGGTTCGGGCGTGGTGACATGCAGTTCCCGCTCCGGGTTGAGCGAGACAGCACCGATGGGCCTCCAGTTGCGGGTCTTGCCGCTCCAGCGGGCGGGGTTGGCCTCACGCGCCGCCTGATTGATGGCGTGGCGCTTGGCCAGCACCTCGGCGTCGTCGCCGGCATGGCGCTGTGCCGGCGTCACCAGGCGAATGCCGCTGTGCCGATGCTCGTGGTTGTACCATTGGACGAAACCATGCACCCTCTGCCTGGCAGCATCGAGGCTGCCGAAGCCGTCTGCCGGATAACAGGGCCGGTACTTGCAGGTACGGAACAGCGACTCCGAGTACGGATTGTCGTTGCTGACCC
>NZ_JAUFPL010000035.1 GCF_030409215.1 Halomonas ramblicola
CCTACCACGTATGGGGTAAGTCAGAGGGGCCTTAGCTCAGCTGGGAGAGCGCCTGCCTTGCACGCAGGAGGTCACCGGTTCGATCCCGGTAGGCTCCACCACTCCTTCAGCTGTAAGCGATGAGCTTTAAGCTGTAAGAAAAGGCCAACCAGCACAGTCTGACGATAAGTTTTAAGCTAGACGCTTGGAAAGAAGGTGCTTTCTTCGAGCGTCCAGCTTAAAGCTTCCAGCTTTAAACGCTCTTTAACAATGTGAATCATGCTGACAAGTTCCTTTCGAGAGAAAGGGACAACGAGATACGTCTCAAGCGTATCCGGCAATGTCGTGTGCATCGCCGACCAGACCCCTTGGGGTTATATGGTCAAGCGATGAAGCGCATACGGTGGATGCCTTGGCAGCCAGAGGCGATGAAGGACGTGGAAGCCTGCGATAAGGCTCGGCGAGGTGGCAAACGACCTGCGACCCGGGCATTTCCGAATGGGGAAACCCACTCAGGGTAACCTGAGTATCACCATGTGAATCCATAGCATGGTGAGGCGAACCGGGGGAACTGAAACATCTCAGTACCCCGAGGAAAAGAAATCAACCGAGATTCCCCCAGTAGCGGCGAGCGAACGGGGAGTAGCCCTTAAGCGTC
>NZ_JAUFPL010000004.1:0-48940 GCF_030409215.1 Halomonas ramblicola
GTGCTTGGGGGAGTCATGAATAGGTGCCCACGTAACAATAGATGGGCACCTAATGTCGCCAGCCAGGGCCTTCCGTGTAAGGTGTGTTCACCGGGCGGTTACGGAGAAGCAGCGGGTGTTCGGCTTCATCGAGTACGCGGCCGATAGCTGGAAGAAGCGCCGACGACAGGTGATCGTCAAATCCGAGACCAGCCGACGCGGCTACAACACCCGCTACGTGGTCACCAACCTGCGCGGCTGCAGCGCTGAGTGGCTCTACGACCACCGCTACTGTGCCCGGGGCGAGATGGAGAACCGCATCAAGGAGCAGCAGTTCCTGTTCTCCGACCGCACCAGTTGCCACGAATGGTGGCCCAATCAGTACCGGCTGCTGCTCTCGGGGCTGGCCTACCTGCTGTTGGAGCGGCTGCGCCGGGTCTACCTCAAGCGCACCGCCTTCGCCCAAGCCCAGGTCAACACCCTCCGCCTGAAGCTGCTGAAGATCGGCGCCGTCATCACCCGCAACACGCGCACGATCCGGCTGATGTTGAGCAGTCAGTACCCGGAACAGGACCTCTTCCTGAAGCTGGCCAGCAAGCTGGTGCCGGGATAGCGCCGCGGCGTGCTGTCCCCGGCACAGAAAAGACATGGGGGTTGGGGGAAGTGCGCCCTGAGAGCAGGAAATTGATCAAGAAATAGCCAATCTCAAACCCGGAGCGCCATCATCCCCACCAAGCCTGGCCTCTGGGGCCTTCTGGGTAGCCCGATGCAATATCCGGGCTAGGGCGGCTTATTCGACCCCAGTCTGCCAACTCCTCCGGGCCGTGTAAGAAAGACTTGCCGATACCAAACTCAATGCCACTCAACCGCTTGATGAACGTGAGGCGACATTAGTTGCCGCTTTCCTGGGGCTAACAACGACAAAATGTCAAAAGTGCTGGCGAGAATGGTAGGATTTCCATCATATCCCATGGGCTGTCGGGGTCTGCGCCGTCGGCTGCGCTTTCTGTCCTTGACGCCCCACTGGCCAGCCTCCCGAAAACGCGCCCCGTTGAAGTGCCAAGCAGACATAACCAGGCCAGATACAACACGACGGAAGAGTGAAGTGGTCCGGATCCACAGCGACATGAGGCCAGACAGGGACGATCGACGCCCTTTATAGACGCTCCACTCTGCCACCTGCCGCCGGCCAACGACCATGCAGGTCGTCAATCACGATAGGATGGGCGTGGCGCCCGCCACGGGCATCCGCCAGGTGTGGATCGTCAGGGGGCAGGTCCGCGTGCACATGCTCCACCGCAACGACAAGCCGTGCGGGCCACGCACGCATGGCCAGCAGGGTGCCCAGCAGCGCCAACACGCCGAGCACCAGGAAGGCCGTGTCCAGGCCGAACCGGGCGCCCACCACCCCGGCCGTGGGATAGGTCACCAGCCAGGCCGCATGGGCGATGGAAAAGTGCGCCGCGAAGACGGCGGGACGGTCACTTTCCCTCGCCGCGTGAATCAGCACCCGCCCCGCCGTGGTCACCCCCGCCCCCAGGGCGGCGCCCAGCATGGGCCACAGCAGCAGCAGGCTCCATAAGCCCTGCGGGATCAACGCCCCGATGCCCAGCGCAATCACCGTGATGATGCAACCTGCCAGCATGATGGTCCGGTCCTTGACATGATCGAGCAGGTGCGGCACCAGCAGCGCCACCGTCATGGAGCCGGCACCGAAGCAGGCCATGACCAGCGCCACGTCACGCTGCCCCAGCGCCAGCACGCTCTGCACGTAGACCACGGTATTCACCGCCACCATGGCGCCGCCCGCAGCGATGGCGAAGTGGATGGCCGTGAGTCCTTTCAGGCTGGGGGTATGGAGGAATATCTTCACCCCCCGGAGCGCCCGGGTCGCGAAGGAGCGCTCCGGAGCGCGCTCGAAGTGGGGAAGTGCCGTCATCGCGATGATCGCGGCGGAGGCGAACAGTGCCAGCGCCGTGCCCAGGAACAGCAGATTGAAGGACACCAGGGTCAACAGATAGGCCGCCAGAAGTGGACTGATCAGGTTCTCCAGGTCATGCGCCAGCCGCGTCAGCGAGAGCCCCTTGACATAGAGCCGCTCCTCACGCAACACGCCGGGAATCGTGGCCTGCAACGCCGGCGTGAATGCCGCCGACGCCGACTGCAGCACGAAGATCAGCACATAGATCTGCCACACCTCGGTGACGAAGGGGAGCACAAGCACCACGACGCCGCGCAGCAGTTCCAGCAGGATCAGCATCAGGCGCCGGGGCAAGCGCTCGGCGAAGGCCTGAGCCAGCGGAGCGACAACGACATAGGCCCCCATCTTGATGGCCAGCGCCGTGCCCATGACCACCCCCGCCCGTTCCTCCGCCAGCTCGAAGGCCAGCAGTGCCAAGGCGATGGTGGTCAGGCCGGTGCCCAACAGGGCGATGCACTGGGCAGAGAACAGGCGCCTGTATCGCCAGTCTTGCAATGGCTCGAACATGATCGGTGTCGCTAACCGGAACCCACTGCCGCCATGTCGGCGCGACTGGCAGGGCCACTCTCCTCCGAATCAGCGGCGTGGTAGGGGCAGCGCACCTGGTGCCCATCGCTGACCGCAATCAGGTCCGGGAGGTCTCGCGCACACTCCGGCCTGGCGATGGGACAACGAGGATGGAAGCTGCAGCCAGGCGGGGGGGCGACCGGGCTTGGTGGTTCACCACGCATCGCGGCACACCCTTCCAGCCCTTTCTCCTCGAGCATGGAGGCACTGATCAGCGAGCGAGTGTAAGGATGACGGGGGTTGTGGAAGAGCTCCTCACTCTCGGCGGTTTCTACGATGCGCCCCAGATACATCACGGCGACCCGCTCACAGAGGTAGTGCACCACGCGCAGATCATGCGAGATGACCAGCAGGGTGAGGTTGTAACGTTGCTTGAGCGAGGCCAGGAGGTTGAGGATCTGGGAACGCATGGAGGAGTCCAGCGCCGACGTCGGCTCGTCACACACCAGCACTTGCGGGTCGAGCAGCAGGGCACGGGCGACCACCACCCGCTGCAGCTGTCCGCCGGAGCACTGGCTGGGGAAGCGATCGATGAAGCTGGCATCCAGACCGACATCGTCCAAGGCGCGGGTGATCCGCTGCAGCCGCTCGGGTCGGGTCCCGATCCGATTCTGGGACAGCGGGGCATACAGGCTTCGCCCTATCGTCATGCGGGGATCCAGGGCACTGAACGGATCCTGGAACACCAATTGAACGGTACGCCGCAGACGCTTGCCCGTGCTTCGGCTGGCCGACGAGACGTCGATACCGTCAATATCGATATGGCCCGATGTCAGTGACGACATGCCGAGGATCAACCGCGCCAGCGTGCTCTTGCCGCAGCCCGACTCCCCCACCAGGCCAAGGGATTCGCCAGGGGCAACCGAGAGGCTGATGCCGTCCACGGAGCGCACCTGTCGACGCCGGCGAAAAACACCGCCGCGCAGCGGATAGTACTTTATGGCATCCGTTATCTGGAGAATCGGTGCTGTGGCGTCGGTGCGTGTCTCAGCAGCCATCATGACGGTCCTCCTTGTCGGACTGGCAGGTCCTGATCGCCTGGGCCTGGATATCATCCGAAGCCCCGACCCAGCATCGTGCGCAGCAGCCGGAGCCATCATGCTCCACCATGGGGGGAGCAAGCCGCGAGCAGACCTCGGGATGCCCCCACTGTTCGGCAACCGGGCAGCGCGAACGGAATCGGCACCCCTCGATCTCGGACAATAGCTCCGGGGGATTGCCGGGAATGGCATACAGTGCTCCCGACTCGTCCGCTTCCAACAGAGAGCAGTGGATCAGCGATTGGGTGTAGGGATGCTTGGGGCTGTGCAGGATTTCCTGGGTCGTCCCCTGCTCCACGATCTCTCCCGAGTACATCACGGCCACGCGATCCGCTATCGCCGAGACGACGGAAAGGTCATGGGTGATCAACAGGATGGAGAGATTGCTCTCGCGGCGCTTGCGATCCAGGAGCTGAAGAATCTGCGCCTGCACGGTGACATCCAGTGCAGTTGTCGGCTCATCGGCAATGAGGATATCGGGTTCGGCACTGAGGGCGGCCGCGATCATCACCCGTTGGGCCATGCCACCGGACATCTGGTGCGGATAACACTTCATCCGTTCTTCCGGCTCGGGAATCCCCACATCGCGGAATAACTGCAAGACCCGTTCGTGCTCTTCCTCGGCGGAAAGGTGTCGGTGAACATGCAATGCCTCGGCGACCTGGGCTCCCACCGTGCAGGTCGGATCCAGCATTACATGTGGCTGCTGAAACAGCATCGCGATTCTGGCGCCGCGATATTCATTGAACTTATTCTCGGACAAGGAGAGGACTTCGTCTCCGCAAACTCGTTCCGTGCCATCGAGAATCGAGATGCCGGAAGGCATCAGGCGCATCAGGCTACGGGCCGTCATGCTCTTTCCGGAACCCGACTCCCCCACCAGGGCCAGAACCTCACCGCGCTGAATCGTCAGGTTCAAGTCATTGATGATGGCACCGACGCCGGGCACACCTACCGTGAGATGTTCGACTTCGAGAACCGGAGCACCAACCTCCGGTCGTGATGGATGCTGCAGTAGTGTCTGATTGGCAAGCATCATAAACCCCCTGATTGTGATTATGTGGGTGGTTATCCCTAGCCACGTCCTTTCGGTCTCGAGTATGCCGATTCAGCGATTTTCCGAACCGGTGAAGGCCATTTTCCCGGTGTCTTGTCTCGCCTTCTCCCACGCATTTCTGATGGTTTCGACCGGCTCCTGGAGGTGATCGGCGATCGCTTCCTCGAGCCGATCCGCATCGCCGCTCGCTATCAGTTTCGCCACACGCACATGCTCCTCAATGAGTCGCTCGCGTCCGCGATATACGCCGAGCAACTGATTGAGGCAAAGTCCCATTTCCGCCATGAGCGTGGCGAACAAGCGGGACAGGCGCTGGCTGCCGGCAGCATTCACCAGTTCGGAGTGGAAACGGATATCCACGGCGGCGACTTCGGCCCAGTCTTCCTGCTCGACGGCGACTTTCATGGCATCGGCTATCTGCAGCAGCCGTGCGGACAGCTCCTGCCTGCCGTCGGAGTGGACGATGCGCCGCAATGCCGCACGCTCCACGGCATCGCGGGTGAAGTAGATATCCTCGAGATCGTCTTCAGTGAGCTCCGGAACGAATACCCCACGGTGCGGCACGCTGATCAGCAACCCCTCCTGGAGCAGGCGTTGAATCGCCTCCCGGACCGGCCCACGGCTGACACCACAGCTCTCGGCGACCAGCTTCTCGTTCAATTGCATGCCCGGTGGATAGGCACCGGACAGAATAGCATCACGAACCTGTTCGGTGACCATGCTCGACATGGTCGAACGAACCACGGGTTTGGGTCCCGCATGCAGCTTCATCATGGCGTATTCCTCATCATTTCCAGTGAACTATCGGTCACTTTTTATCGTGCTTCCACTTCATTTTCTCATCCATATGAGCCTCCAGGCCTTGCCCGATCAGGGTGACACTCAGAGCAGTAATGAAGATTGCCAAACCGGGAATCAGCACCAGGAAGGGAGCACGATCCAGGTAGGGCAGCGCTTCAGCGAGCATCGCGGCCCAATCCGTATCGGGCGGTTGCACCCCGAGCCCCAGGAAGGACAGGCTACCCACCGTGATCAGCTTGTGGCCGAAGCGCAGGAACGCTATCGTCGCGAGCGGCCTCAGGACATTGGGAATCACGTGGTACAGGATGATGAAGGTGCGTGAACAGCCGAGTATCTCCGCCGCGCGGACATAGTCCTTGGAATTGATCTCCAGGGCCAGCCCGCGCGTCATGCGTGCAAAGGGCGTCCAGCCGGTCAAGGTCAGCGCCAGGATCAGTGTGCCGTAGCCCGGCCCCAGGATAGCGACCAGGAACAGCGCCACCAGCACATCCGGAAACGAGATGACCAGGTCCACGATGCGCATCAGAAATTCATCCACTGCGCCACCGACGCGGGCACTGATCGCCCCCAGAAGCGTACCGACGACGGCCGATATCACCAGGGTGATCGCGGTGATGGAGACCGAGAACTGGCCACCATGGAGCAGACGACTGAAGACATCCCGCCCCAGGTGATCGAGCCCTAGCCAGTGTTCCGCACTCGGTGGCGAGAAGCGCCCGCTAAGGGACATGTCTGCCGGATCGTGAATGGCGAACCAGGGCGTCAGCAACAGCATCGCGATCACGGTGGCGAACACGAAGCTGGCCAGCAACAGCGTACGGTTGTGTCGGGAGAGATGGATAACGAAGGACCACGCCATGTGCACGTTGCCCATTCTCGACCTCATGCCCTGCACGCGGTCCGGCGATATTGGGGTATTAAGCTGCGGCATTGTCGATCCTCACCACTGGATTGAGAAGGGTGTAGGCCAGGTCCGTGAGCGTATTGATCAACACGGCAAAGGTGACGATCGCAACGAGACCCGCCTGCAGGACCGGGAGGTCGCCATTGACGATTGCCGAGTAGACCAGCCGCCCCATACCAGGCACCGCGAAGATGACCTCGATGACGACTGCACCGCCGAGCAGGCCCGCCATCCACACCGAGAACAGCGTAATCACGGGCAGCAGCGCATTACGCAAGCCATGGGCGATCAGCGTGCGTCGGATGCTGAGCCCCCGGCTGTGCGCCGCGACGATGTGGGGCGAGTTGAGCACATCGATCATCGACGCGCGCATGACCTGGGTGAAATAGCCCATGGGCCGCAGCGACAGGGCCAGGGCCGGCAGGATCACCGACTCCGGCCCCCGCCAGCCTGCCGACGGCAACCATCCCAGATAGAGGGCGAAGACCAGGATGCTCATGGGGGCAAGCCAGTACTCCGGCACGGCCACGAAAGCCTGGTTGAGCGACTTGACGATGGAGTCGAAGGTACTGCCCTGGCGCAGGGCCGCGATGCTGCCACAGGGGACGGCGACGGCGAACGCGAACCCCAGGGCGGCCAACGTCAACACGATGGACACCTTGAGAGCCGACCAGACCTGCCCCATGACCGGCTCACGGCTCATGTACGAATTACCGAAATCGCCGGTCACGGCCTTGCCCAGCCAGTCCAGGTACTGCACCAGCAAGGGCCTGTGCATCCCCAACTCGATGCGCAGCGCCTCGATGGCGTCTGCATCCAGATCCAGACGACCGAAACGTGCCCGAGCCAGCGCCCGCACCGGGTCCGTGTCTCCCAGGTAAGGAATCAGGAAGACCAGAAACGATACGACCAATAGGGCCAGCGCAAGCACTGCGAGTCGGCGCAATATGAAAATCCACATGTTGAAGTCCTCCCAGTGATCGATTACTCCCGCTTCGGCGCGGCGCAGTGATTAAGGAAACGCTGACATCCCGTGCTCGCCAGCGCTTCCCTTCAGGAGTATCACTACTGGGAGTTGATCTTCAGGTCCTTGTGCAAGGCGGTGCGCTCATAGGCATGCACCTGGTAGTTCTCCACCTGGTTGGATACCGCCTCGCTGATGGTCTCGTGGATCAGGAACACATTCACCGCCTCCTCCTGCAGGCGCGCCGCGATATCCCGATAGATGGCATTGCGCTCCTCGGGATTCACCATGGCGCTCGCCCGTTCCAACTGGGCGTCCACTTCGGGATCGCAGAACCCGGCCAGGTTATAGCCGCCGTCACAGCTGTAGTCCGCCACCAGCGTGCCAACCGGATCGGCGACATCGGTGAGGTAACCCCGCGACAGCAAGACCATGTCGAAATCGCCTGCGAGCAACTGCGGCTCGATCGCCCCATACTCCGAGACTCGGATATTGGCTTGTATACCCACCTGCTGGAGCTGGAACTGGATCACCGCCGCAACATCAGCCAATGCCGGACGCTCTTCATAAGCCAGCAGCTCGAACTGTAACTCGCTTGCCGGCACCCCCGACTCTTCCAGTAGCTGGCGGGCCCGCTCCAGGTCTTGCGGTACGACAGCGGCATTCTCCGGCGCCCAGGGCGTGTTCGGCGAGAACTGGCCCACCGCTGGTTCCACCGAGCCTTCATAGACCGCCTCGGCGATACCCGCCACATCGATGGCACCCTGAATCGCCTGGCGAACCTTCATGTTGTCCAGTGGTGCGGCACGATTGTTGAGGTAGAGCGTGGTGGTCCGCGGCGCCTCAATGGTCTTCACTTCCAGCGACTCCGAGCGCTCCAACTCTGCCAGTGCCGATGCCGGTAACTGACGGGCAATATGAATTTCGCCGGTTTCCACCATCCCGGAGCGTACCTGTCCATCGGGGATGTAGCGTACCTCTGCTTCATCCAACTGCACCTCTCCCCCCCAATAGTCCTCATTCCGCTTGAGCTCCAGGCCCTGACGGGGAATCTCGCGAACGATCTCGAACGGGCCGGTGCAGTGCCCCACCGGGTCGATACGGTCATCGGCGAATGCCGCTGGCGACAGGATGCCGGTATTGGTGCTGGCCACGCGATTAGGCATGAAGACGTCCGGCTCCTGGGTGACGATACGTACCGTGTGCTCACCCTCCGGCTCCACGGTCTCGACCACACCAGGATTGAATCCCCGCGGCGGAGAAGCCACATTCAGCACCCGGTTCAGCGCATCGCTGACCACTTGCGGCGTCAACGCAGTACCGTCCTGAAACGACACTCCTTCGCGCAACTGAAACTCCCACACCGTCGGCGACACTTGCTCCCAGGACTCGGCCAGCGCCGGTGTTATCGAGGCGTCGTAGTCCATGTACGTGAGTGATTCCAGGCAGCCGGCTCGCGACAGCACGTAGGAATCGATGGTCTCCAGCGCCCACCCCGAGGCCGGAGTAAACAGCTCACCGAAGACGACCTTTCCGCCAGAGGCAGCTAAAGCGGACGAAGCCATGGGGCCGATCATGGCCGCCACCGCCACCCCTCGGCACAGGGGGAGCGACGCCTTGAGGCAATTACGAATATCCATCATTACTCAACCCTCTCACTTGTTGTTGTTCCTTTGCGGCACCTGGCCGCGCACATAGCGTCAGGCATTCCATGCCCTTAGTTTCTCTTCTGACTGATTCTTGCACGGTCCTAGGATAAAAGATATATTGACGAAGGTATTTTGTCAACAGTATTTTGTCTACTTGTAACAAGAAGGCGTGCCATCGCATCGCCTGGCCACGGGTTATAGAAGGGAGGGATCGCAGGATGGAAAACGACGATTTATATGGACTGGATCGCGCCCACCTGGTGCATCCGGTGGCCTCCTGGAGCTCGCATGAGCAACAAGGGGCGACGATTCTCGAATCCGGTAGCGGCGCCTACCTACGCGACAGCGAGGGGCGCGAGTACCTCGATGGCTTCGCCGGCCTGTGGTGCGTGAATATCGGCTACGGGCACGACAGCGTAGTCGAGGCGGCGGCCCGGCAAATGCGGCAGCTGCCCTATGCCACCGGCTACTTCCACTATGCCAGCGAGCCATCCATCCGCTTCGCCGAGGCCATCGCCCGACGCACCCCAGGCGACCTCGATCATGTCTACTTTACGCTCGGCGGATCGGATGCCATCGACAGTGCCATACGCTTCATCCGCTATTACCACAATGTCACCGGCGCGCCTCAACGCAAGCACTTCATCGCCCTGGAGCGCGGGTACCACGGCTCCTCGAGCACCGGATCGGGACTGACTGCCCTGCCGCTGTTCCATGACCATTTCGATGGTCCTTCAGCGTTCCAGCATCACATTCCGTCTCCCTACCCCTACCGCAACCCCGTCGGCCCAGGCGAGGAAGCCATCATCGCGGAATCCGTGAGAGCATTGCGGGCGACTGTCGAGCGTCTGGGTGCGGAGAACGTGGCCGCCTTCTTCTGTGAACCCATCCAGGGCTCGGGTGGCATCATCGTCCCGCCACGCGGCTGGCTGAAGGCAATGCACCAGGTATGCCGCGAGTACGGCATCCTGCTGGTGGTGGATGAAGTGATCACCGGCTTCGGCCGTACCGGCCCCCTCTTCGCCCTGGAAGACGAAGACGTGGTGCCCGATCTCATGACCATGGCCAAGGGCCTGACGTCCGGCTATGCCCCACTGGGTGCCGTGGTGCTGAGCGAAAGGGTCTACCGGGGTATCGCCGACAACGCGCCGGCAGGCAAGCCGGTGGGACACGGCTTCACCTATTCCGGTCACCCGGTGAGCTGTGCGGTCGGCCTGGAGGTGCTGAGACTCTACGAAGAAGGCGGCCTGCTGGCCAATGGCCAGCGGGTGGGCACTTACTTCCAGCAGCGCCTGGGCGAACTGGTGGAACACCCCTTGGTGGGCGAATCCCGGGGCCGGGGATTGCTGGGTGCCGTGGAACTGGTGACAGACAAGGCAAGCAAGACCAGGTTCGACTCGTCTCTGCATCTGTCGGCGCGCCTGCTCGGCATGGCCCGCGAGCGAGGATTGATCTTCCGCGCCTTCGCCGACGACGTCATCGGCTTCGCTCCACCGCTGTGCTGCTCTCACGAGGATATCGACCTGCTCATCGAGTGCCTGTCCTCGACCCTGGATGCCGCCCTGGACGAGCCGGACGTCCGAGCCGCCCTCAGGCATCCTGTGCCAGGAAAGGAATCGGCCCGGGCGTCTTGACCTTCCCACAATGGGAAGGTCTAAGTTCCTGAACACGGCAATCGCGGCACAACAGAGGAACCTGGATCATGCCAACCAACGACACAAGCAAGATGGAATCGGCCAAGGGGCACGTCCTTGCCAGCAATGCCTCATATTCGCTGGGAATCGAAGGCATGAGCTGTGCCTCCTGCGTGGGTCGGGTCGAGAAGGCGATCCGCGGCGTGCCAGGGGTCACCGATGCCTCGGTCAACCTGGCGACCCAACGCGCCCAGGTGGTGTTTACCGCCGGCCAGGAGGATATCGCCAGTGTCGTGCAGACGGTGGGGACCGCCGGCTACCCCGCCGTCACCGAAACCATCGAGCTGGCGATCAAGGGCATGAGCTGTGCCTCCTGCGTGGGTCGGGTGGAACGCAAGCTCTTCGGTGTGCCCGGCGTGCTCGACGCCAGCGTCAACCTCGCCACGGCGACGGCCACCGTGAAAGTGGTGGCCGAGGCCGTGACCGCGCCGAGCCTGGTCGAGGCCGTGAAGGCCGCGGGCTACGAAGCCGAAGCCCCCGGCGACACACCGGACCGCAGCGACCGCGAACGCGAAGCCCGCGAACAGGAAATCAGCGAGCTGAAGCGCGCGGTCACCATCGCCGCGGTGTTCACCCTGCCCGTCTTCGTGCTGGACATGGGCTCGCACTTCATCCCCATGCTGCATCACTGGCTGCAGATGAACGTGGGTCAGCAAAACCTGTTCTACCTGTTCTTCGCCCTGGCCTCGGTCGTGCAGTTCGGCCCGGGGCTGCGTTTCTACCAGAAGGGCTGGCCTGCCCTGCTGCGCGGCGGGCCGGACATGAACTCCCTGGTCATGCTGGGTACCACCGCCGCCTGGGGCTATTCGGTGGTCGCCACCTTCGTTCCCCAGTTACTGCCCGCCGGCACGGTCAACGTCTACTTCGAGGCCTCGGCCGTGATCATCACGCTGATTCTCGTCGGCCGCTACTTCGAGGCGATCGCCAAGGGCCGCACCAGCGAGGCCATCAAGGCCCTGATGCAGCTCCAGGCCAAGACCGCCCGCGTGGTCCGCGACGGCCAGGAGATGGAGATCGGCATCGACGAGGTGCGCCAGGGCGATATCGTGCTCGTGCGCCCCGGTGACAAGATTCCCGTGGACGGCACGGTCGTCGAAGGCAGTTCCTTCGTCGACGAATCCATGATCACCGGCGAACCCCTGCCGGTACGCAAGGAGGCCGGTGCGGAAGTCGTCGGCGGCACCATCAACAAGGTGGGCAGCTTCACCTTCGAGGCCACCAAGATCGGGGCCGATACCCTCCTGGCCCAGATCGTGCGCATGGTGGAACAGGCACAAGGCTCGAAGCTGCCCATCCAGGCCATGGTGGACAAGGTCACCAACTACTTCGTACCGGCGGTGATCGCCGCGGCCCTGGTCACGGTGGGCATCTGGCTGATCTTCGGCCCCGCCCCGGCCATGACCTTCGCCCTGGTCAACGGCGTGGCGGTGCTGATCATTGCCTGCCCCTGTGCCATGGGCCTGGCCACGCCCACCTCGATCATGGTGGGTACCGGCAAGGCCGCCAAGATGGGGGTGCTGTTTCGCAAGGGCGAAGCCCTGCAGTCACTACGCGATACTCGGGTGATCGCACTGGACAAGACCGGCACCCTGACCAAGGGGCGGCCCGAACTCACCGACCTGGTCGTGGCCAAGGACTTCGACGAGGCGGACACCCTGCGCCTGGTGGCTTCCGTCGAGCGCCAGTCGGAACACCCCATCGCCGAGGCCATCGTCAACGCGGCCCAGGGCCGCGGGATGGAGCCAGTCACGGTACAAGGCTTCGAGGCCATCCCCGGCTTCGGCGTTGCGGCACAGGTGGATAGCCATCGTGTGGAAGTCGGTGCCGACCGCTACATGCGCAAACTGGGCCTGGACGTGGAGGTATTCGCCAAGACCGCACACCGTCTCTCCGACGAAGGCAAGTCACCGCTCTACGCCGCCATCGATGGCCGGTTGGCCGCCATCATTGCCGTTGCCGATCCGATCAAGGAGTCCACGCCGGCGGCCATTCGCGCGCTGCACGATGAGGGTCTGCAGGTCGCGATGATCACCGGCGACAACCAGCGTACCGCCGAGGCCATCGCCCGCCGTCTTGGGATCGACAAGGTCGTGGCCGAAGTGCTGCCCGACGGCAAGGTGGAGGCGGTGAAGAGCCTCCAGAGCGAAGGCGACCGGGTGGCCTTCGTGGGCGACGGCATCAACGACGCTCCTGCCCTCGCCCAGGCCGACGTGGGAATCGCCATCGGCACCGGCACCGACATCGCCATCGAGTCCGCCGAAGTGGTGTTGATGTCCGGCGACCTGCGTAACGTGCCCAATGCGATCATGCTGTCCCGGGCCACCATTCGCAACATCAAGCAGAACCTGTTCTGGGCCTTCGCCTACAACACCGTGTTGATTCCGGTGGCCGCCGGCGCACTGTTCCCCGCCTTCGGGATCCTGCTTTCGCCGATCTTCGCTGCCGTGGCCATGGCCGCCTCGAGCATCTGCGTGCTCACCAATGCGCTGCGCCTCAAGGGTTTCCGGCCGCCGATAGCGATCGAAGCGGAAGGCACCGCAGCGCCGGCCCCCCCGGTTTCGCAAGCCGCATGAATACCCGACTGACAACGTGCCTCCCCGGGCGGGAGGCGCAAATACCACGTTCGGAGAACAACAAGATGAGTCACGAGGTGCAGATCACCACTGTCGATGAGGCCGTTACCGTGGAGGACGGCGACACCATCCTGGATGCCGCCCTGGCGGCGGGCATCGCCTACCCCCATAGCTGCCGCGCCGGCCGTTGCGGCGCCTGCAAGTCGAGACTGGTGGAGGGCGAGGTCGAGTTGCTCCCCCACACACGCTTCTCCCTGACCGACGAGGAGCGTGACGCCGGGCTGGTACTTGCCTGCCGCGCCGTGCCGCTCAGCGACTGCACCCTGTCCTGGCTGCAGGATGATGAAGCGCTCGCCACCGCCCATGCGGTGCGGAAAACAAGCTGTACCGTGGTAAAGCTCGACGACCTCACCCACGACATCAAACGGATTCGTCTACGCGTGGGCAACGGCGAGCGCTTTGCCTTCAGCGCCGGCCAGTACGCCCAGGTGACCTTTCCGGGCTGCCCGACCCGCGAGTACTCCATGGCCAATCATCCGGACGATCCCGTCCTCGAATTCCACGTGCGTCATGTACCGGGCGGTACCACCAGCACGCATGTGGCCCGCGAGCTGGCGGTGGGAGACACGGTGGAAGTGGAAGGCCCATTCGGCACCTCGTATCTTCGCGAGCGTCATGCCGGCCCCATCGTGGCGGTGGCCGGTGGTTCCGGCCTGGCACCGGTGAAGTCCATCCTCGAGGCCGCGCTGGCATCTGGCATGCGCCAGTCCATCCACCTGTACTTCGGCGCCCGCGACGAGCGCGACGTTTACCTGGAGCCCTACCTCCGTAGCCTGAGCGAGCGCCACGACAACCTGCAGATCCATATCGTGCTTTCCGAGCCCACCGGCTCCACCGAGCGCAGCACCGGCCTGGTGACTGAGGTCATGGCGATGAACCGGGACGAGGTGACCGGCTGCCGGGCCTACCTGGCCGGTCCGCCGCCCATGGTGGAAGCGGCCACCGAGTCGCTGCTGGCCCGTGACGTGCCGGCCGGCAACATCCATGCCGACGCCTTCTATACCTCGGCCGATCGCGACGCCATGGAAACGGAAACACAGGCGCCCCAGCGCAGTGCCGAGCACGGCTGCGCGTGCTGCCATACGGCATCTTCATGACGTCGCGGAGCAACCGAGATGCGACCAAGCCTCGGGGCATATCCCCGAGCCACGTCCTTCCAGTACCAGCAACTTCGGTCATTGCAGGCGTCGCACTGGACGCACAGGAGTCGAAAAGCAATGAAGGCGAGTTTCGTCTACAAGGCAGACCCGGCGCGCGGTCGTGAGTGGAAAAGGCTGTTCGCCGAGCGGGCTCCCCATCTGGATTTTCGTCTCTGGCCCGACATCGGGAATCCCGAGGCCGTGCGCTACCTCGCCATGTGGGAGCCACCCGACGACCTCGCCGAGCGATTCCCCAACCTGGAGCTGGTGTTTTCCATCGGCGCCGGCATCGATCAGTTCGACCTGAACAGCATTCCCGCTCATGTGCCGCTGTTACGCATGCAGGAGCCGGGAATCGCCGTCACGATGCAGGAGTACGTGGCAATGGCAGTGTTGGCCCTGCACCGCAACCTGATCGATTACATCGGCCAGCAGCGTGTCGCGGTCTGGAACGCCCTGCGGGTACGCCCCGCCTCGCAGTGCTGCGTGGGCATCCTCGGCCTGGGACAGTTGGGCGCCGCCGTGGCGGAGCGCTTGACCGGCCTGGGCTTTCCCTGCCGGGGATGGAGTCGGACCCGCCGCCACCTGGAGGGCGTGGAGTGCTTCGCCGGTGACGGGGAGCTGACGACCTTCCTGTCCCAAAGTCAGGTGCTGATCTGTCTGCTGCCACTGACCGACCAGACCCGCGGCATCCTCGATGCCAAGCTGTTCGCGCGTCTTCCACACGGGGCTTCGCTGGTCAATGTCGGCCGAGGCCCGCACCTGGTCGCGCAGGATCTGCTGGCGGCGCTGGACAGTGGGCAGTTGTCGGCGGCGGTGCTGGACGTGTTCGACCCCGAGCCGCCGCCTGCCGACCATCCGCTGTGGCATCACCCGCGCGTCCTGATGACGCCCCACGTGGCCAGCATGACCCAGCCGGAAGGCGCAGTGGCCATGGTGCTCGACAATATCGTCCGCCATGGAGAAGGTCGCGAGATGGCCGGGGTCGTCGACCGCCAGCGTGGCTATTGAGTACCCCACGACCCACCAACGAGAAAAACAGGAATCGACATGAACCAAGCGACAACCCTGCTGCGGGAGCAGTGCTATATCGATGGGGCCTGGGTGTCGGCCGCCGATGGCCGGACTCTGACGGTGCACAACCCCTCGACCGGTGAGGCCATCGGCAGCGTGCCCAGTCTCTCCGCCGAGGAAGTCCGCGGCGCCATCCACGCCGCCGAAGCCGCCGGCGCCTCCTGGGCGGCGCTGACGGCCAAGGCACGCGCCGTCATCCTGCGACGCTGGTACGAGCTGTGCATGGAGCAGCAGGAAGCCCTGGCCCAGTTACTGACCCTGGAGCAGGGCAAGCCCCTGGCCGAGGCGCGCGGCGAGATCGCCTACGGTTCCGCCTTCATCGAGTGGTTCGCCGAGGAGGCCAAGCGGGTCTATGGCGACGTCATCCCCAGCACCAACGACGGCCGGCGCACCCTGGTGCTCAAGCAGCCGATCGGCGTCGTAGCGGCGATCACGCCGTGGAACTTCCCCAATGCCATGATCACTCGCAAGGCCGCCGCCGCCCTGGCGGCGGGCTGCAGCATCGTGGTCAAGCCGGCCAGCGCCACGCCGTTCTCGGCCCTGGCGCTGGCCGAACTGGCCGAACAGGCGGGCGTGCCCAGGGGCGTGCTCAATATCGTCACCGGCAAGGCATCGGTAGTCGGCAACGCGCTGACCGACAACCCTATCGTACGCAAGCTCTCCTTCACCGGCTCCACCGAGGTCGGCAAGCAGTTGATGCAGCGCTGTGCAGGTACCGTGAAGAAGGTATCCATGGAACTGGGCGGCAATGCGCCCTTCATCATCTTCGACGACGCCGACCTGGATGCCGCAGTGGGCGGGGTAATGGCCTCCAAGTTCCGCAATACCGGCCAGACCTGCGTGTGTGCCAACCGAGTGTTCGTGCAGAACAGCGTCTACGATGCCTTCGCCGACAAGCTCAAGGCCGCCGTCGAGGCGCTGTCGGTGGGCGATGGTTTCGAGGAAGGGGTGACGCTGGGGCCGCTGATCGACGAGCGCGCCGTGGCCAAGGTGCAGGAGCATATCGAGGATGCCGTGACGGGCGGGGCCCACCTGCTGACGGGCGGTGTGTCGCATGCACGCGGTGGCAACTTCCTGCAACCGGCGATCCTCACCGATGTCTCCCGCGACGCCCTGCTGATGCGCGAGGAAACCTTCGGCCCGGTGGCGCCGCTGATTCGCTTCGACAGCGAGGAAGACGCGATCGTGATGGCCAACGACACGCCCTTCGGCCTCGCCAGCTACTTCTACACCCGCGACCTGGCGCGCTCCTGGCGAGTGGCGGAGGCCCTGGAATTCGGCATCGTCGGCTTGAACGAAGGCATCATCTCCAGCGAGGTGGCGCCGTTCGGCGGTATCAAGGAGTCGGGCATCGGCCGTGAGGGCTCCAAGTACGGCATCGATGATTATATCGAGATCAAGTATTTATGCGTCGGCGGCATTCGCTGACACATGATGTTTTCTCCTCTATAGCGAAAGTCATCCAGAGGTGAAAATGAGGACTTCGATGGCTAGTGATCCGATAAAGTATGATCAGGAAATTCGTCATCACGGTCCATAAAAAATGAAGCATGACCGTTGACTAGGTCTCAGTTTGATTCAAACCGACTAGTTGAATCAGGTGGGTCGTCACTACAACCCACTTCAAATACCCAGCACGAGGATAGAGACATGAGCATCTTTCGTCCCAAGTACATCACCTTCGATTGCTACGGCACCCTGACCGACTTCCAGATGGGTAAAATGACACGCGAGCTCTTCGCGGAGCAGTTCCCCGAGCCCGAGCGCCTGGAGCGCTTCGTCGCGGATTTCAGCGCCTATCGTTATGATACGGTGCTGGGTGACTGGAAACCCTATGCCGAGGTCATCAAGTCGGCTCTCGAGCGTACCTGCGCACGCTGGGGAATCGAGTATGACGATGCCATAGGGCAGAAGTACTACGACGCCATACCGAGTTGGGGACCACACCCGGACGTGATCGAGGGGCTGGCGAAAATCGCCGGCAAGATACCGCTGGTCATCTATTCCAACGCCAGCAACGACCAGATCGACTCCAACGTGGCCAAGCTCGAGGTGCCGTTCCACGAGGTCTTCACTGCCGATACCTTCAAGGTCTACAAGCCTCGCTTCGCCGCCTTCGAGGCCATGATCGACACGCTCGGCTGCGCCCCCGAGGAGCTGCTGCACGTGTCCTCCAGCTTCCGCTACGACCTGATTACGGCGGAACTGATGGGCATCAAGAACAAGGCGTTCGTCAACCGCAATCATGAGCCCTACTGCCAGGGCTACGGCGCCACCGAGATTCGCGATATTCGTGATCTGCCGGCCTTGGTCGGTCTCTGAATCTCATGCTTGTTGTCCAGCTTCCCTAGCATCGGGTCCCGGGCAATTAATCGCCCGGGACCCTCTAGGCGGGCATGAACCGACTCCAGGAAACGGTAGGTGGTCATCCCGAGGAGAGTGGTCTCGCCGCCTGGATCAGGGTGGCGTTCTGATCGGTACCGACGAGCGCGCCCGCTGCCCTTGTGTTATCCGAGGGTTCTACGCTGAAGGGGTCGCTCTCACTCAGGATGCCCTCATGTCTCAGCATGCCAATGCCAGCCAGACGGTGAAGGATCCGGTCTGCGGGATGGACGTCGATCCCCACGCGACCGAGCACCGAGCCTCCCACGCGGACAGGACCTGGTACTTCTGCTCCGGCAGGTGCCGGGACAGATTCGAGGCCGATCCCGAGGCCTACCTGGGCGACGGGGAGCCATCCGAGCCGGCACCGCCGGGGACCATCTACACCTGCCCCATGCACCCCGAGATCCGCCAGGAAGGCCCCGGCGACTGCCCGATCTGCGGCATGGCACTGGAGCCCGAGACGGTAACGGCCGATAGCGGCCCGTCGGAGGAGCTGCGGGACATGACCCACCGCCTCTGGATCGGCCTGGCGCTGGCGCTGCCGGTGCTGGTGCTGGAGATGGGCGGCCACGTCATCGGGCTCGACCACCTGATCGCCCCGCAGGTCTCCAACTGGATCCAACTGGTGCTGGCCACGCCGGTGGTGGCCTGGGCCGGTGCGCCCTTCTTCGTTCGCGGCTGGCGCTCCATCGTTCGGCGCCGCCTCAACATGTTCACCCTGATCGCCGTCGGCACCGGGGCGGCGCTGGTCTACAGCCTGCTGGCGACGCTGACGCCGGGCATCTTTCCCGAGACCTTCCGCCAGCAGGACGGTTCGGTGGCGGTCTACTTCGAGGCCGCCGCGGTGATCGTGGTGCTGGTGCTGCTCGGCCAGGTACTGGAACTGCGTGCCCGGGAGAAGACCTCCGGGGCGATCCGTGCCCTCCTCGACCTGGCCCCGGCCACCGCCCGACGCATCGACGACGAAGGCGAAGAAGAGGAGGTCTCCCTTGACCAGGTCCAGGTCGGCGACCGGCTGCGCGTCCGCCCCGGCGACAAGGTACCGCTGGACGGCGAGGTGCTGGAAGGGCGCTCCAACGTCGACGAGTCGATGGTCACCGGCGAGCCCCTGGCGGTGCGCAAGGCGGCCGGCGACGGCGTGATCGGCGGCAGCATCAACGGCCAGGGCTCGTTCATCATGCGCGCCGACAAGGTGGGCCGCGACACCATGCTGTCGCAGATCGTGCAGATGGTGGCCAGCGCCCAGCGCAGCCGCGCCCCCATCCAGGGGCTCGCCGACAAGGTGGCCGGCGTCTTCGTGCCGGCGGTGATCCTGGTGGCCGTGGTGGCCTTCATCGCCTGGTCGCTGTGGGGGCCCGCACCGCCCATGGCCTTCGGCCTGATCGCCGCGGTCAGCGTGCTGATCATCGCCTGCCCCTGTGCCCTGGGTCTGGCGACGCCCATGTCGATCATGGTGGGCGTGGGTCGCGGCGCCCAGGCCGGCGTGCTGATCCGCGACGCCGAGGCGCTGGAGCGCCTGGAGCAGGTCGATACCCTGGTCGTCGACAAGACCGGCACCCTCACCGAAGGCAAGCCCCGGGTGACGGCACGGCTGCCGGTAGAAGGCTTCGACGAGGACGAGCTGCTGCGGCTGGCCGCGGGACTGGAGCGCGGCAGCGAGCACCCCTTGGCGCAGGCCATCGTCGAGAAGGCCGAGGAGGCAGGGCTGGCGCTGTCCGAGGCCGAGGAGTTCGAGTCGCCCAACGGCAGGGGCGTGGTGGGCCGGGTCGAGGGTCACCGGGTGGCGCTGGGCAATCGCCTGCTGATGGAGGACGAGGGCGTCGACACCGCCGACCTGGAGGAGGATGCCGAGCGACTGCGCGGCGACGGCGCCACGGTGATCTTCGCCGCCGTGGACGGCCGACCGGCCGGGCTGCTGGCCATCGCCGACCCAATCAAGGAAACCACCGCCGAGGCGATCCGGGCGCTGCAGGACGCCGGCCTGCGGGTGGTGATGCTCACCGGCGACAACCGCACCTCCGCCGAGGCGGTGGCCCGTCGCCTGGGTATCGACGAGGTGGAGGCCGAGGTGCTGCCCGAAGACAAGGGCCGGGTGGTGCAACGCCTGCGCGACGAGGGTCGCGTGGTGGTGATGGCCGGCGACGGCGTCAACGACGCCCCCGCCCTGGCCACCGCCGACGTGGGCATCGCCATGGGCACCGGCACCGACGTGGCCATCGAGAGCGCCGGCGTGACCCTGCTGCGCGGCGACCTGACCGGCATCGTCGAGGCGCACCGCCTGTCGAGGGCCACCATGCGCAACATCCGCCAGAACCTGTTCTTCGCCTTCGTCTACAACGCCGCGGGGGTGCCGATCGCCGCCGGCATCCTCTACCCCGTCACCGGCCTGCTGCTGTCGCCGATCATCGCCGCGGCGGCGATGTCGCTCTCCTCGGTGAGCGTGATCGCCAACGCCCTGCGCCTGCGGCTCGCCGCCCTGGGCTGAGCCGCTCGCTACAGGGCGTTGCCGCAGGCCACCCCACTGGCCCAGGCCCACTGGAAGTTGTGGCCGCCCAGTTCGCCGGTGACGTCGAGCACCTCGCCGATGAAGCGCAGCTGGGGCAGCCCCTCCACGGCGAAGGTCTTCGACGAGACGGCGCGGGTGTCCACGCCGCCCAGGGTCACCTCGGCGGTGCGCCAGCCCTCGGTGCCGGCGGGCTTGAGCCGCCAGGCCTGGAGCGCCTCGGCCCAGGCCTGCAGGCGGGCGTTGCCGCACTCGGCGAGCACGCCGTCGTCGCCGTGCCAGTCCACCAGCGCCTGGGCCAGGCGCCGCGGCAAGTGCTCGCCGAGCCAGGCCGAGAGCCGGCGCCGCGGCGTCTCGCGGCGGGCGGCACACAGCGCCGCGAAGGCATCCTGTCCCGGCAGCAGGTCGAGGGTCAGCTCGTCGCCGGGCTGCCAGTGGCTCGAGACCTGCAGCATCGCCGGGCCCGAAAGCCCGCGATGGGTGAACAGCATCGGCTCGCGGTAGCGGCCGTCGCGGCAGCGCGCCTCCACCTCACAGGCCACGCCGGACAGCGCCGCCGCGTGCTCCTTCCACTGGGAGGTGAGGGTGAAGGGCACCAGGGCCGGGCGGGTCTCGGTGACATCGAGGCCGAACCGGCGGGCCAGATCAAAGCCGAAGCCGGTGGCCCCCATGGTGGGAATGGAGAGCCCGCCGGTGGCCACCACCACCGCCCCGCAGTCGATGGGCCCCAGCGAGGTGGCCAGCCGCATGCCATCGCCCTGGCGTTCCACCGCCTCCACGGCGGTCTTGAGGCGGATGTCCACCCCGGCCCAGTCGCACTCGGTGAGCAGCACCCGGGTGATCTCTTTCGCCGAATCGGCGCAGAACAGCTGGCCCGGCGCCTTCTCCACATACTCCACCCCGTGGCGCTCCACCAGCTCGACGAAGTGCTCGGGCCGGTAGCGCTTCAGCGCCGAGATGCAGAAGGCCGGATTCCCGGAGAAGAAGTTGGCCGGCGTGGAGGCCAGGTGGGTGAAGTTGCAGCGCCCGCCCCCGGACATCAGGATCTTCTTCCCCGCCTTGTTGGCATGGTCCACCACCAGCACCCGCCGTCCGCCATAGCCGGCGGTCAGGGCACACATCAGCCCCGCCGCCCCGGCGCCGATCACCACCACGTCGTATGTCACCCGCTGCCCTCCCCGGCTCGCCGCGAGGCACGCATTCTATCAGCCCACCGGCCCGCCGCCGACCTCGCGCGAGGCTGGAGAATCATGTACAAGACTTATACACTGAAGAAAGGGAATGAACTTGTGCATTCTTGCCACACTCTGCCCGCGCCGTCCGGTTAGGCTGTACAAGACGCCCGAAGGATCGGGACCGCAACCCTCGCTCATCGACAAGATCGCCCCATGCCACCACTCCTCGCCCCACGCTCCCTGCGCCTGCTGCTCGGCCTGCTGCTGGTCGCCACCACGACGCTGCATGCCCAGCAGCCCACCGCGGTGATCGCCGCCCGCGCCACCCTGTCGTCCTGGTCCGACCCCCTGGAGTCGCTGGGCACCCTGCGCGCCGACGAGAGCGTGACCCTCTCGGCCACGGTGACCGATATCGTGCGCGAGCTGAACTTCCGTGACGGCGACACCGTCGAGGCCGGCCAGCTGCTGGTGCGCCTGGCCGACGACGAGGCCAGGGCCGACCTGCGCGCCGCCCAGGCGCTGCGCGACGAACGCCGCAATGCGGTGAACCGCCTCGCCCAGCTGCAGGGCCGCAACCTGGCGCCGCGCGCCGACGTGGAGGACGCCCGGGCGCAGCTGCGCCAGGTGGAGGCGGAGATCCAGGCCCTCGAGGCCCGGCTCGCCGACTACCGCATCCAGGCTCCCTTCGCCGGCCGGGTGGGCTTTCGCGACGTCAGCGTCGGCACCCTGGTGACGCCGGGCACCGAGCTGGTCACCCTGGATAAGCTGGACGTCATGAAGCTCGACTTCACCCTGCCCGAGACATCGCTCGGCCAGCTCGCCGAGGGCCTGTCGCTGACCGCCACCAGCCCCGCCTTCCCGAACGACGTCTTCGAGGGCGAGATCGCCAGTATCGGCAGCCGGGTCGATCCGGTCAGCCGCAGCGTCACGGTGCGTGCCGAGCTCGACAACCCCGAGTTGCGGCTGCGCCCCGGCATGCTGATGAGCGTGGTGGTGCGGCGCGCCCCGCGGGAGGCCCTGGTGATCCCCGAGTCGGCGCTGATCCCCCAGGGACAGCGCCAGTACGTGCTGGTGCTGGACGAGGACGACGACTACCGGGTGGCCCGCCGCGAGATCGCCATCGGCGCCCGCCGCGAGGGCGAGGTGGAGGTGCTCGAGGGCCTGGCGGAGCACGACCTGGTGGTGGCCCACGGCACCGAGCGGGTGCGCGATGGCCAGACCACCCGCCTGCTGGGCATCCTCGACGACGACACCAGCATCCCCGAACTGCTGCGCCGCGGCCGTGACCAGGCGGAGGCGAACGGCTGATGCGCCTCTCCGATGTCTCCGTCCAGCGGCCCGTGCTGGCCACGGTGCTGGCCGCGCTGATCGTCGCCTTCGGCCTGCTGGCCCTGCAGCGCCTGCCGCTGCAGGAGTACCCCTCCATCGACCCGCCGGTGGTCAGCATCGATACCCGCTACCCGGGCGCCTCCGCCAGCGTGGTGGAGACCCGCATCACCCAGGTGCTGGAGGACCGCATCTCCGGGGTCTCGGGCATCGAGGTGATCTCCTCCTCCAGCGAGGACGGCCGCTCCAGCATCAACGTGGAGTTCGGCCTCGACAAGGACATCGACGCCGCCGCCAACGACATCCGCGACCGCATCTCCGGCTCGTTGGACAACCTGCCCGAGGAGGCCGAGCCGCCCGAGGTGCAGAAGGCCGACTCCAGCTCCGACGTGGTGCTGTGGCTGTCGCTGTCCGGCGCGGACTACGACATGGCCGAGCTCACCGACTACGCCAACCGCTACCTGGTGGACCGCTTCTCGGTGCTGCCCGGGGTCTCCCAGGTGCGCGTCGGCGGCGGCCGCGAATACGCCATGCGCGTGTGGCTCGATGCCGACGCCCTGGCGGCCCGCGACCTCACCGCCGGCGACGTGGAAGACGCCCTGCGCGCCGAGAACGTGGAGCTGCCGGGGGGCGCCATCGAATCCCGCGAGCGCCAGTTCATCGTGCGCCTGCCGCGCAGCTTCGCCACCCCGGCGGACTTCCGTCGCCTGGTGCTCGACGAGGGCGACGACGGCTACCTGGTGCGCCTGGGCGACGTGGCCCGGGTGGAGATCGGCGCGGTGGAGGAGCGCACCATCTTCCGCGGCAACACCACCCCCATGGTGGGCCTGGGCATGATGAAGCAATCCACCGCCAACGTGCTGGAGATCTCCGAGGGCGTGCAGGCGGAGATGGAACGCCTGCAGGACACCCTCCCCGAGGGCATGGAACTGCGCCTGAACTTCGACGCCTCGGTGTTCGTCTCGGGCGCCATCTCCCAGGTGGTGCAGACCCTGTTCATCGCCATGGGCCTGGTGGTGGTGGCGATCTTCGTGTTCCTCGGCAACCTGCGCACCACCCTGATCCCCGCGGTGACCGTGCCCATCGCCCTGGTCGGCACCTTCGCCGCCCTGGCGGCCCTGGGCTTCACCATCAACCTGCTGACCCTGCTGGCCCTGGTGCTGGCCATCGGCCTGATCGTCGACGACGCCATCGTGGTGCTGGAGAACATCCACCGCCGCATGCACGACCACGGCGAGACGCCGCTGGTGGCGGCCTTCCGCGGCACCCGCCAGATCGCCTTCGCGGTGATCGCCACCACCCTGGTGCTGATCGCGGTGTTCGTGCCGCTGAGCTTCCTGCAGGGCGACATCGGCCGGTTGTTCTCGGAGTTCGCCCTGACGCTGGCCGCCGCCGTGGCCATCTCCAGCCTGCTGGCGCTGACCCTGACGCCGATGATGGCCTCCAAGATCCTCAAGGCAGAGATGCAGGAGGGCCGCCTGGCCCGGGCCGTGCAGTGGGCCCTGGAGCACTGCCGCTGCGTCTACCGGCGCCTGCTGGAGCGGGCGCTCAAGCTGCGCTTCGTCGTGCTGGCGCTGCTCGCCGGGGTGATCGGCGGCATGCTCTGGCTCAACGCCGAGCTGCCCAAGGAGTACACCCCCCAGGAGGACCGCGGCAACTTCTTCGTGCTGGTCAATGGCCCGCCCGGCGCCACCTACGACTACATGCTCGACTACATGGACGAGATCGAGACCCGGCTGATGCCCATGGTGGAGACCGGCGAGGTGGAGCGCGTGGTGGTCCGCGCACCGCGCGGCTGGGGCAATATCGAGAACTTCAACGGCGGTTTCGTCATTGTCAATCTGGCCGACTGGGGCGAGCGGCGCGACGCCTGGGCGATCATGGACGAGGTGCGCCGAAAGGTCGCCGACCTGCCCGGTATCCGTGCCTTCCCGGTGATGCGTCAGGGCTTCGGCGCCAGCGTGGAGAAGCCCGTGCAGTTCGTGCTCGGCGGCGGCACCTATGAGCAGCTCGCCGAGTGGCGCGACACCCTGCTCGCGCACATCCGCGAGGACAATCCCCGGCTGACGGGGTTGGAGAGCGACTACGAGGAGAACCAGCCGCAGCTGCGCGTGGACATCGACTACACCCGCGCCGCCGAGCTGGGCGTCACCGTCACCGAGATCGGCCGGACCCTGGAGACCCTGCTGGGCGGGCGCACCGTGACCCGCTACGTGGACGACGGCGAGGAGTACGACGTCATCCTCGAGGGCGAGCCCGGTGCCCGGCCCAGCCCCGCCAGCCTGGAGAGCCTGCGGGTGCGCTCGGCGCGCAGCGGCGAGCTGATCCCCCTGGCCAGCCTGGTGACCCTCACCGACTTCGCCGGCCCCAGCACGCTGAACCGCTTCAACCGGGTGCGCGCCATCACCCTCCAGGCCGACCTGGCCGACGGCTACCCGCTGGGCGAGGCGCTCGAGTACCTGGAATCGGCGGTGGCCGAGGTGCTGCCGCCGGAGGCCCAGACCGACGTCAAGGGCGCCTCCCGCGATTACCAGGAGGCCAGCGGCGCCACCGCCTTCCTGCTGGGCATGGGCATCCTGGTGGTGTTCCTGGTGCTGGCCGCCCAGTTCGAGAGCTTCGTGCACCCCTTCGTGATCATGCTCAGCGTGCCGCTGGCGATCTGCGGCGCCCTGCTGGGGCTCTTCCTCACGGGCCAGTCGCTCAACATCTACAGCCAGGTGGGCCTGGTGATGCTGGTGGGGCTCGCCGCCAAGAACGGCATCCTGATCGTGGAGTTCGCCAACCAGCTGCGCGACCAGGGCTGGGCCTTCCACGACGCCTTGGTGGAGGCCGCCGTCACCCGCCTGCGCCCCATCGTGATGACCGCGGTGACCACCATGGCCGGCGCCGTGCCGCTGATCGTCTCCAGCGGCGCCGGCGCCGAGACCCGCCTGGTGATCGGCACCGTGATCCTCTGCGGGCTGGCCGCCGCCACCCTGTTCACGCTGTTCGTGGTGCCGGTGGCCTACGACCTGCTGGCGCGCCGCACCGGCTCGCCGGGCGACGTGGCCCGCCGCCTGGAACGCGAGATGGGCGAGCAGCCCGCCGGCCACTGACTGCCCCCGCCGGGTCGGCCCGCGCCGACCCGGAGGCCGACCGCGACTGCCAGGTATGGGGCGTGGTCACCGCCGTCATCCACGAACGGCTGACGCCGCCATGTTCGGCTGACCGACGGTAACGACTGCTAGGTCAGCTGCGAGCGGGCCAACCAAGCCGCACCATCCAGAGGACTGCGGCCACAGTAGAACGAAAGGGCTTCTTCCCGTGATATCACGACGGCCATCTCGCGTGATGGCCATCGATCACGAAGACGTGCCTATGCCGGCCACCGGGGTGATGGTGGGGATGGCTGTGGGGTTCCGGCCCCTCCCATCCCTCGTGCGCGTGCTGATGGTGCTCATCGTGGTAGTGCAGGTGGGCGTGGGTCATGGGGGCGTGCTCGTGCTCGAGGACCATCGGGTCAGGGGGACGCCAGACAAGGGCCGCGAGCCCCGTCGCCGCCAGTGCTGTCGTTCCCAACAGGGCGAAGGTTCCGGCCAGCCCCAGGTGCATCCCCATCCAGCCCGCCAGCGGGTAGGCGGCCAGCCAGCAGCCGTGTGACAGCGAGAACTGCGCAGCAAACAGCGCCGGTCGGTCCTCGGGCTGGCAAGAACGCTTGAGCAGGCGCCCGGTGGGAGTCATGACCAGCGAGGCGCCGGCCCCCAGCAGCCACCATAGCCCGAGCAGTCCGGCGAACCCGGGGCCGAGCACGCCCAGGAAGAGGCTCAGCGTCATCAGGAGGCCCCCCAGCAGCATCAGCGGACGCTCGCGCACCCGCTCCAGGACTCGGGGCAGCAGCAAGGCCACCAGCATGGACCCCCCACCGGCCGCGGCAAAGGCCAGGGCCACCTCGCGCTCGCCCAGGCCCAGGGCGGAGCGCACGACCACCACGGTGTTGACGATCTGCATGGCCCCGGAGGCCGCGACCGCCAGGTTCAACGCCAGCAGTCCGCGCAGCCGGGGCGTCTCCAGGTAGATCCGCATGCCGTGGGAGACGCGCCGCCAGACGCCGGGCGCGTCCGCCACGGGGCGAGGCGACGGCAGCGTCACCGACACGACCAGGGCCGCCGAGAGCAGGAACGCCAGGGCGTTGAGCAGGAACAGGACATCGAAGCCCATCACCACCAGCAGCGCCGCCGCGGTCAGGGGACTCAGCAGGTTCTCCAGGTCATAGGCGAGACGCGACAGCGACAACGCCCGGGTATACTGCCCCTCGTCTTCGAGGATGTCGGGGATCGTCGCCTGGAAGACCGGCGTAAAGCCCGCCGAGCCGGCATTGAGCAGGAAGATCAGCACATAGACCTGCCACACCTCGGTGACGAAGGGCAGCGCGCAGACCACGGCCGCACGCAACAGGTCCAGGCCGACCAGCAGCCAGCGCCGGGGCAGGCGCGCCGCATAGGCCCCCACCAGCGGAGCGATGCCCACGTAGGCCACCATCTTGATCGCCAGGGCCGTACCCAGCACGACTCCCGCCTGCCCGGCGGCCAGGTCATGGGCCAGCAGCGCGAGAGCGACCGTGGTCAGGCCGGTGCCAACGAGCGCTATGACCTGGGCCAGAAACAGATGGCGGTAGACGCGGTGGGCGAGTACGTCGAGCATGGGACCTCCTCGAGGGGCAGTGGCGCCTCATTAGAGCTTACAGGTAGCGGGCGATCGCCTTGAACTCCTCAGGCTCGCTCAAGGGGCCGATGACCTCCTCCAGGCAGTGATCGATATGGCCCTGCACCAGGGGCTTCTGGCCTGCGGGATGGCCTGTTCCACGGCTTTGGGCTGTCGACCAGGATCATCGAATACGCGATCTGCCGGACGGCCTGCTGGCGTTCAACGTCGAGGGGGAGATCGGCCAGCTACTCCGATCCTCCCACCCGTGCCGAACTGCCCTTGCATGCCGGTGGCGGGCTTCGCTCCACGGTATTTGGCCGATCCTCCCCTTTACTGTATAAATATCAGTATCGAGAAGGAGGCTTGCCATGTCCGCCATTCGCTTTCCCCATCCCGAGCCGCCCCCGCTGCCCCTGAGCCATCCACTGGACAGCGGTCGCGCCGGGCTCTCGGGCTTTCCCAGCCCCGCCCAGGACTACGAGGCGCGCACCCTGGACCTCAATGCCCACCTGGTGAAACGCCCCGCCGCCACCTTCTTCATGACGGTGAAGGGCGACAGCATGGAGGGCCTGGGCATCCAGGACGGCGACCTGCTGGTGGTGGACCGCGCCATCGAGGCCCGCCCCGGCCATGTGCTGGTGGCCATGGTCGAGGGCGAGATCACCGTGAAGCACTATGCGCTGCTCGATGGCCGGCCCCACCTCTGCTCCGCCAACCCGCGCTATGCACCGATCCCGGTGGCCGAGCGCGACTGCCAGGTCTGGGGCGTGGTCACCGCGGTCATCCACGAGCTGCTGACGCCGCCATGTTCGGGCTGATCGACGGCAACAACTTCTACGTCAGTTGCGAGCGGGTCTTCCAGCCACGCCTGCTGGGGCGCCCCGTGGGGGTGATGTCCAACAACGACGGCTGCGTGGTCGCCCGCTCCGAGGAGCTCAAGGCGCTGGGCGTGGCCATGGGTACCCCCGCCTTCGAGCTGCGTCCCCGGTGGAGGCGCGGCGAACTCGAGCTGCTCTCCTCCAACTACGAACTCTACGCCGACATGTCCCGGCGGGTACGCGCGGTGCTCGAGGAGCTCTGCGCCGGGGTCGAGCCCTACTCCATCGACGAGATGTTCATCCGCTGCGAGGGCTTCACCGCCGCGCGCTTGCATGCGCATGCCCGCGACCTGCACCGGCGGGTCCACCGCTACACCGGCATCCCGGTGAGCGTGGGCATCGCCCCGACCCGTACCCTGGCCAAGCTGGCCAACCGCGCCGCCAAGGCGCTGCCGGGCTACGACGGGGTCTGCGTCCTCAGCCCCGGCAGCCATGAGACCCAGGCGATCCTCCGGCAGACGCCAATGGCGGCGATATGGGGCCTGGGTCAGCGCCTGGTCGAGCGTCTGGCACTGCTCGGCATCCACACGGCCCGGGACCTGGCCGAGGCCGACCCCATGCGCATCCGCCGGCACATCTCCGTGGTGCTGGAGCGCACCGCCCTGGAGTTGCGCGGCGTGCCCTGCATCGAGATGCACGACCTCGACGCGGCCCGCCAGCGCATCATGACCTCGCGCTCCTTCGGCCGCCCGACCGGCGAGCTCGGCGAACTGCGCGAGGCGATTCGCCAGCACGCCCAGCGCGGTGCCGAGAAGCTGCGCACCCAGCACGGCCTGGCGCGGGCGGTCCACGTCTTCCTCAAGACCGACCCCCACCGCCCCGACCTGGCGCAGTACTCACCCGCCGCCATCGTCGAGCTGGCCCGGCCCAGCGACGACAGCCGCGAGATCATCCAGGCCGCCCAGCAGGCGCTGACGGCCATCCACCGGCCGAACCACCGTTTCATGAAGGCCGGGGTGATGCTACTCGACCTGGTCGAAACCCGGCGCCGTCAGCTCTCGCTGCTGGACGCCCCCCAGGCCCAGGCCGAACGGGAGCGCAGCGAACGCCTGATGGCGACGCTGGACGAGATCAATCGGCGAATGGGACGCGGCACCGTCACCCTCGGCCGCCCCCGTCCGGGGGCGGCCTGGCAACTGCGCTGCGCGCATCTCAGCAACCGCTGGACGACGCGCTGGGACGAACTGCCCGTGGCCCGGTGCTGAGGCAGGCGGGATCAGCAGTCGCCGATGCGGCGACCCTCCATCTGGGTGTTCATCTGCATCTCGCCCATCTGCGACTGGACGGTGACGTCGACCTGGCCCTCGGTGGTCTCGCCGAGGAAGTCCATGCGGCCGTCGATGTTGGCCTCACCGCCCTCAGCCTCGCACACCATGCGGTAGTCCATGCCGTCGGCATCGACGTTGTGCTCGAGCAGTTCGCAGCCCTCCTCTTCCTCGATCATCTGGAAGTCGGGGTCGTCCAGGTCGCCCTGGGCGATGCACTCGCGGGAGGTCTCGGTCTGGTCGGGGATCGGCATATCGCCCTGCACCGAGGTGGTGCTGGTGAACTCCCACTCACCGGGCACGATGTTAGGCGTCTCGGCCAGGGCGGTGAGCGGCAGGGCCAGCAGCAGGCCGGCGAGCATGGGGCGTAAGGACATGGGGACTCTCCCTGTCGATGGATGGTCCGCCCAGCATAGCCCAGTCGCCCGTCCGAGGGCAGGCCCCGCCGCATCGCGTCGCAGGCGACCCTCAGGGCCCCGGCGCGCCGGGTCGCGGCGGCGAGCCGTCCGGCCGCCGGAAGGGCTGCAGCAGCATGCGGTCGAGCCGCAACCAGCGCGGGTCGCGGAACTCGTGCAGGCCGATGGTCATGGTCTCGTGGCCGTCGCGGGGGGCGGCCCGGTAGGTGCCCAGCAGCCGGTCCCAGCACGAGAGATTGAAGCCGTAGTTGCTGTTGGTCTCCTCGGGATGCCAGGAGTGGTGGATGCGGTGCATTTCCGGGGTGACCAGCACCCAGCGCAGCGGGCGCTCCAGGCGAGGCGGCAGGCGCACGTTGCCGTGGGTGAACATCGAGGTGGCGTTGAGCAGCACCTCGAAGACCAGCACCGCCAGCCCCGGAACCCCCAGCATGGCCACCACTCCGGCCTTGATCAGCATGGAGAGCAGGATCTCCAGCGGATGGAAGCGCAGCCCCGTGGTCACGTCGAAGTCGAGATCGGCATGGTGCATGCGGTGCAGCCGCCACAGGGCAGGCACCGCATGGAAGAGCACGTGCTGGGCCCAGATCGCCAGGTCCAGGAAGACGACGCCCAGCGGCAGGGTCAACCATAGCGGCCAGCCCAGCCACTGCAGCAGCCCCCAGCCATTGGCCTCCACGAACAGGCCCAGCGCCACCGCCCCGGCCGGGAAGAGCAGCCGCACCAGCAGGGTATCCAGGGCCACGATGCCGGCGTTGTTGAGCCAGCGCAGGGCCCGGCTCACCGTGGGCGCGCGACGCGGCGCCAGCCGCTCCCAGGCCAGCATGCCCCCCAGCACCAGCAGGAAGGCCCCCAGCCGGATCGCGACCTCGTTGACCCCGAGCGCCTCGACGTCCAAGCCCCACCTCGCATGACGGCGACCGATCGCTGGACTATCGAGTTCGCCCTCCACGGCTGTCAAGCGGCCCGGCCGGGCGGCTACCCCACAACACCGGAAACGGCTTGCATTCGCGCACTTAGGTCGTTAACATACGCGCCGTTCTGACGCGAAAGGCCCAGCCGCCCGGGCGTGGGAACCACAATGCGGAGGGGTGTCCGAGTGGTCGAAGGAGCACGCCTGGAAAGTGTGTAAGTCGAAAGGCTTCGAGGGTTCGAATCCCTCCCCCTCCGCCAATACAGTTTCAGAATCAGGTAGTTAGCGACGATTTCGCAAGCTGCCCAACAACCCGCCCCACAAGCCGGAAACGGTAGTGAGGCGGGTTTTTTGCGTCAGGGCATCACCCGTTGATGCGATGCCGGTCATGCCGGCCAGGCGCTCGCCCTGGGGTGATCTCGTCGGCCAGGTCGGCCTCCAGCGCCTCCAGACGCTTCTCCAGCCAAGCCATAGCGCGCTGGTCGCCGCGGTGCATCGCCCATACCAGGCGGCGGTGCAGGCGCTCTCGCCCCTCCTCCAACCGGTCGGCCCGATAGGCGGCGCTGTCGCGCAGTTTGTGAGCGAATGGGTCGCGAGGCATGACGTCACTCCTTGGTGATAGCGCAAGTATCGACGGCGGTGGCTTGTAGTTTCAGGCATGAAATTTGCTTGGTGGCCCGGTTCCTGCAATTGCACAAATTGTCCCATCAAGCAATATTCGTGCCTAAACGGCATGGCGCCCGCCGGATAGTCCTGGATTATTCATCGGTGATGGCCACCATGACGGGCACGCTGCGGGGATGCCTCCAGGGGCTCGCCTTGAAGCTAGAAGGATCACATGATGCAAAGACTTTCTGTGATGCGCCGAACGGGCTGGGTGGTCTGCGGGAGAAAAAACCCCCAGCCAGCGGGTCAGGTCATCGGCTGCTAACACTGCCGGCCACGCCTTGCAGCACGTCGGCGAGCTGTTGGGCGAAGGCATCATCACCTTGCACTGTGCCGACGTCCTGGTCATTTACCTTGAAGTGAATCGTGTGGGTTGTGCCGGATCCGCCGCCCGTTGCCCCCGCCACGGCTTGCACGGCGCTATCCAGTTTCATCGATGGTGCCACGCCACCCGTCTCGAACTGGTCGGCGCTCATCGGCGTGATGCTGGACAGGTTGAGCCCAGCGGCGAGCGCCGCGGCGAGCTCGGGAACGGCGCCCTGCGAGTTGGTCGGCACGACACCCGCCCCGGTCATCTGCCTGATCAGGTTGTCCCGGGAGGCGGTCATGGCGGCAGCGGCGTCATCGACTGAGTTGGCCAGGATGCCGACATTGGCGGCGGCGGCGATGGCGTTGTCGTTCAGCTCCGGCAGGGCCGGGCTCTTGCTGGCGGCGTCCATGTGCTCGAGGAGCCTGTCGAGGGACGCCACGGCATCGGACCCGATGCCCTCACCGCTGGCCAGTTGGGCCCGCTCGGCCTGGATCTGCTGAAGATCCATGAAGCCGTCCGGCAGGGTGTCGTCACCCTCGATCATGTTGTTGATCGTGCCGCCGATGGCCTTGGCCTGCGCTTCAATCTCACGAATGCCGAGATACATGTCATAGGCGTCTTCCAGCCCGCTGGTCAGCACCTGCACACCCTGCACCGAGTCGCGCATGGCGGTAACGATGGCCATTGCCAGGGCTTGCGCTGCCTCCCTCGGACCACCAAAGCCGGCGGTGATCTCGTCCAGCCAGTTAAGCACCCCCTCGAAGGTGGGCGACAGCTCGGCGCCCAGCTGGGTCTGAAAGCCGCTCACCATGTTCGAGGCGCGCTCGAGCATCTGGTCGAAGCCCTGGGCAACCTCGGCCTGTTCGCTGGTCACGACGGCGCCAAAGTTCTTTCCCTCATCAGCCAGGGTGCGGAATCGCTCGGCGCTGTTGTCCAGCAGGGGAATCAACCGGCTCGCGTCGTCCGCGATCGACTCCATGAAGAACGTCTTTTCGTTCTGGCTCAGGCCGTCCAGGGCCTCACCGATGCGCAGCAAGGCTTGATCCGGTGCCAGGCCGATGAAGTCCGCGGCCTGTAGGCCAAGCTGCTCGAAGACATCAGCCGCCTCACCGCCACCAGTGCGGGCGAAGTCGCCTACCTTGTCGTTCAGGTCCTTGAAGATGTCGCGGACCTTGCCACCTTTCCCGCCCATGGCCTCGAAGGCGTATTCCCACGCGCTCAGGTCGCCGGCCGTGGTGTTCAGGATCTCGGCTTCGCGGACAAGCTCCCGCATATCCTTGGACGTCGATGCAGCCGAGGCGGCCAGGACGCCGGCACCGGCAGCAGCAGCGACACCGGCAGCCGTGAAGGCAGTGCCGACGGCGCGTAGGTCTTTCTCGACACTCTTCCGCCATTGCTTCGCGCTGCGCTGGGCCTTGGTCATGCCCTTATCCCACGATCCGGTACGGGCGACCAGGTCGAGCGTCAGCTGCCCGAGTGATTTAGTAGCCATGGGTTACCTCATTGTCAGGTCTTCATCGTGTCTTCCGCCGTCAGATCTTCGTCTTTCCCGCGGTGTTTACCCCACCTATGCCGTCCACCTGGCCCTAAATCCTCAACCCCTTCCGGCCAAGGACAAGAGACGTTGCCGCTCACCCTCGAAGTAGCTCTCGGCGAGATGGTGGGCGAGGCGGTTGGCCTCGGACTTGCTGAGATGGGGAAGTGCACGCAGGCGCTTCCGCTCGCGCTCCTCGAAGAGGCGAGCTGCGTTGTACGCCTGGCGGTTCACCACGGAGCGATCCTTACGGGTCAGACGCTTTCCGCTTTCGACAGGGGCCGGTACTGGCCAGTTGTAATAGGCCGGCCACATGGGCGCTCGGTCATGGTCGCTGCTCATAGGGAGTACCATTGCGGGCAGGAAGGGAAGCCAGCCGCGACGCCCTCTGAAGCTGTGGTTGGCGTCCGCTGGCTGTCGGGGTTTTTCTGCGTCCAGGCACTCGCCGACTGATCCTGGGAGCGGTGGGGGAAACTCACTAGGGGGCCCCTATCCGCTCAAACTCCCCCTGTGTTCTGCTGACGAAGGTGCTTGCGCTTGTTGCCCTGGACGCGGATCTTCTCGCGGCGCTTGGCGCCTTGGTCGATACGGTCCAGGGCCTTCCTCAGTGCCTTACGCATCAGGCACCTGAGGTGGTGAGGTCGATCTTGTAGACCGCGAAGGTGTCGGTCACTTCCAGGCCGGCGCGAAGCTCACCGAGGATCAGCAGCAGGTTCCGCGTCATATAGTCCGCGTGGCTGTTGCTGAGCATGATGGTCGGCTGTTCACGGTCCAGCACCGAGACGAAGTTGGTGTCGATCGTGTAGGCCACGTCCTGCGGCACCGAGGCGCTCGGGATGATCACCTGATTCCACAGCGCTTCATCGACGGGCATCGTCGGCGAGCCGAACAGATACTCGTTGTCGGGGTTCTTGGTAATCTGGAGCGCGAACCAGTCGATGCTGTTCATCAGCACCAGGTTCGGCATATAGCCGGCATCGGCCTGGCGCACCAGGGACTCGCCGATGATGTCGGCGGCGGGACCGCCGGCGGTGATCGTCGGGACGAATGCCGAGCTATCGTTGGCCAGCCCCACGATCTTGCCGCCTGAGGAGGAGGCGCTGCCGCCGTTGATGATCATATCCTCCAGCTTGCTCAGCAGCTTGTAGCGAATCACCTGGTCGATGGCGCGTTGCAGGGCCGCGTGATCCGACAGCACCTGGCGACTCACCGTAGTATGACCCGCCACCGTGGCGATTTCGCAGCGCTTCAACTCGCCATCGAAGGTGATCTCGGCCTTGGTGTCGCCTTCCGCCTCTTGCTCGTCAGCGTCCCCGCTGGCGTTGAGCTGCACGAACTCCACCGCATCGGAGCCGGTGGGCCGTGACGGCAGCACGTCCAGCAGACGCAGCCGGCGGCGTCCACCCTGCGGCACGATGGCGCCCCGCTCGGGGTTGCTCGGCATGGTGTTGGTCGGGTCGTCATGGGTCAGTGCCGCCTTGATGGGGGCGGTTGCTTTCAGTCGACAGGTGCCCTGGTTCCATTGCTCCAAGCTCTGGAAGGCACTGTTGCTCTCGGCATCACTGAGCACAATGGAGCCCAACGAGGCGGGGCCGCCCATGCCTGGGGGAGTGATACCACCACCGCCGTCTGCAACGGCTTGCTCCAGGGCGTGGATCCGCGCGTTGGCCTCCGCAACGGTCTGTTTTACCTCACCAGTGAAGTGCTTCATGTCGTCACCGAAAGCTTTCAGGTCGACATCGAGTTGCTTCAGATTGTCTTGAGTTTTTTGATATTGCTCTACAACGTTAACCATTGGTTTAACCCTCGGCTTTGGTAATGGGTGCCTGGTTATCATCGGCGACAGAGCAGATAACCAACATGCCTTTTAATGTCTTTCCGTCCCGCTACCAGTCTTCCCTTCGCTCTTCGATCCATTTGGCAAGATCAATCAGCCGGTAACTAATTCGACCTCCTCCCGCTGGGCATCGGTAGTAATCAGGACCGTTGCCCAACTGCCGGCAATTCTTCAGTGATCCCGCCGCCATGCCAACAAGAGCGGCGGCAGATTCCTCCGCCACACGATCATCGGCCGTGATAAAGACACCGCTCCTTTCGCACGCTTTCCGTAGCTGCTCGGCAGTCTGTGAAATACGTTCTTCGGTCTGCTTATCAGGTGGTCTTAGCGATCGCATTCATCACCTCACTGTGTGGTGGCCCCGTAGGGTGATGTTTCGCGCTGGTATTGCGCCTGCGCCAGTTCATACGCTTCTTGAGCGTCTCCACCATAGGCAAAGCCCAGCTCTCCGTTTTCAGGGTTGAACGACATGAAGCAGTAAACCAAGCTGGTCGGATCTAGGTCTGGCTTGTACATCAGCATTACTACCCGAGAGCGGTCGTTCAGGGATCTCAGTAGCGTGATTGGATTCTCTTCCGTTTCAATCACCTTGGAGTTCGCCATCATCGGCGTGCGCAAGTCATGTATTACCATCTCTGTCTCCTGTTGAGTTCCAGCCCAGCCATACCCCCCTCCCATTTTTCCCGCTTGAGCACGGAAAGATTCGGCGGCGGTCTTCGCGGGGCGCCGCTGAGGTTTCGACCTACCCCTCGTCCATACTCAGCACCTCCCATCGAGGCGCCTGGATACCGTGGTGAATTTCCTTTCAATTCCTCACGCACGAAAAAATCCTTGAGGCGGCGGTGTCCACCAGGGATACGCCAAGCATCTGCCCGACCCCTGCACGACTACTCTGATAATGCCCGTCCGGTCCGGAAAGTGTCCGTCCGTCCGCCCCCCTAAAGGGGGGCGGACGTATCGGACTGCGATCGCCGGACGCTTCGGACGTTTCGGACACCTAAACCGGACATTCGGACACCTCAACCCATCAGCTCGGCATAGGGATGGCACAGCCTGACGAGCCCCTTCTCCTCAAGCCGTTCCTTCGCCTCTGGCCACCGCCGGCGATCAAGGCCAGTGCGCTCCCTCCACTCGGCGACCTCCACTCTGGCGGTGGAAGGATCTCCGCCACCTTGTTCAAGCCGTTCACGGTGTTCCTGGAAGAGCTGCGCCAGTGCATCCAGCGCGACCTGTTCGTTCTTGCCAAGCCGGATCGCGTCGGCTGCCTTCGGCTGGTAACCGCCAAGCTCGGCCAGCACCACTCCGAACACAGGGTTTCCGTCCTCGTCCCGCAGCGGAAGCTCCACGGACTCCATCTCGAACGACATCGGTTGTGGTGGCGCGGCGTCCTTCATCTTCTCCGAGCGCAACACGACATTGCCGCCGACGTCCTTGAAGATGCTGTATTCCGCATCCAGCGCCCCCCTCAGTGCCGTCGATCCGCGCGCACCCTGGCGGGCGTCCTTACCGGTGTGATGCACGACAAGCACTGTGGCTCCCCATTCCTGGCCTATCGCATCTAGGTTACGGACGAAGGCGCCCATGTCGGCGGCGCTGTTCTCGTCACCCTCGAAGTTCCTGGCGAGCGTGTCCACGATAATCAGAACCGGATCCTGTCCAGTCTGCTCGACGATCTCACTGATGTGAGCTCGCGCCATGGCCGCGGCGTCGGCCCGGTCAAGCTGGGTGCTCGTCCTGGATATGAATAGCGGCGCAAAAGCGAGAGACACCCCAGAATGTATCGACTTGGCCGAGCAGCGACGGACAACCCCCGCATGGCCTTCCCCGCAGATATAGATCACGAGGCCTTTGGCCACTTCCCTACCGAAGCAAGGCATGCCAGTGGCCACACAGACCGCGATGTCGATGACAGCGAGGCTTTTCCCCGAGCCAGGCGGCCCGATTACAGCCCCGAAGGCGCCCCGCTCGAGGATGCCCTTGATCAGCCATTCTGGCGCCCTGGCGCTCTTGAGCAGGTCGCCGATACGGTCGAAGCCGAATCCCCGTCTCGATTTCTCCTGCGCCTCGGGCTCAGGGCCTTCGCCCTGGGGGCATTTGGGTGGGCTCGGTTCTCCCGCCGCCTCGCCATCGTTGGCCGCCTCGAGGGCGGTATGCAGCTGCCGGCGAACCTCATCTGGGCCACGGGCTTGGTGCAGGTCATTCCAATCCATCAGCCACCTCTCGCGATCGACGGCGCCTGATGGGGATGCTCTACGGCGGTGTATCGGCTATGATGAGAAGGCATGATGTTTGTTGAAGCCTCGCCGCTGGTGGCCGCCAGGGCGAGGCTTTCTGTTAACCTCATGATGCGACCTCCCTGCGCTCAGCTTCCCAACGCTCGAGGTCGCTCAGACGCCAGCGAGTACAGTTCTCGCCCAGCTTGACGGGGGCAGGGAATCGGCCTTGCCTCACCCACCTCCATATGGTTGGGACGCTGACATCTTCACGCCTCGCAACCTTGGGTGCGGACAGAAAGACAGGGCTATCAAGAGAGGGACTTTCCATGCGGCTTAACCTCGTATCATGGCGGTTCGAGGTCAGCATGGCTCGGAGGGGTGGGGGGTGTGGCGGGCACTGCCCCTACTTTTTACGGGGGTTTCTGGTATGGCGCTTGATGGTATCAGGTGAACATCCGAAGTGACGGGCGGCCTGGCGCTGTAATTCGGCATAGGAAAAGTCTGGGCGCCTCTCGGACAGATCTTCTATGTACGGCTGGTACGCGCCCCTTTGCTGCTGATAGTTGCGATTCTTCTCGTTCCCTCCCTTTCGAGCTCCTTCTCGGATAGGCGCAGACGTGTGCAGACTGAGGTTGTGTTTCAGCCGCTCGATATTCTCAGCCAGCACGACAAACAGTATCTTGGCATTTTCTTCATCGCCCCGCTGCAGCCAGCGGCGGCAACCCTGTATCTGGCCTGTGATCAACGGACCAAATTCCGAGGCGACAGATTCCGGGGCCCGTTCCAGGGCCCCCGGCAACTCTGCCTCTTGTTTATCCAGCCAGTAAGCAGGATCCTGGGGCATCTCTGATCGCTTGGCGAGCAGCCGCATCTCCTCCCAGTAGTCGTCGGCAGCCTCGCACTCGGCGACGAACTGCTCGAAGTTCGGGTCATCCATGTTCGCGCCCCTCAGCGATTGAGCTTCCTGAGTTCCTCGAGGTGGTCAATAAGGCACTGCGTCACACTGGACACTGCCTCGGGAGGGTTAGGATCCCCACCGTTCTCGACGTCAATGAAATGGTTCGACAGGAATACCGCCAGGGCATGTGCCTTACGAGTATGCTCGTCGACCTGGTCGGCTCGCTCTACCTGGGTCAGCTCGGCTACTACGGTCGTGGTAGCATTGGATTGCATGTCGGCATCTCCTCTCAGTGGTTGCCGGTGTGCAGGCCCCGGGAAGCCCACCTCCCCGGGGCCACTTCTTACGCCTCCTTGCGAATCGGCGTCACGCTGCCCTGCGTGTCGCCCTCGGCGCAGAATTGCGCCCAGTCCTTCATCAGCCGGCGTCGCTTCTCGAGCAGGTCGCCGCGGCGATAAGCGGCCTCGGCCTTGTTCTTGATGGTGTGGGCCAGGGCCATCTCGCAGATGTCGCCCGGGTAAGCGGTGCGCTCGCCGGCCCAGTCGCGGAACGTCGAGCGGAAGCCGTGGGCAGTGACGACGCCGTCGGTATTCGGGTCACGGTACTTCTGGCCTTCGGGCATGGCACTGTCCATCCGCTTGATGACGGCGGTCAGGGTGTTCTCGGACAGCAGCTTGCCGCGTGCCGATGGAAATACCAGGTCGGTGCCCTCATGTCTCGGAAGGGCTTTCAGCAGCGCCACCGCGGCCCGCGAGAGCGGCACGCGATGCTCCTTGCCCGCCTTCATGCGCTCGGCAGGAATCGTCCACAGACGCGCCCCCAGGTCGATCTCGCTCCAGCATGCCCCCTTGGCTTCGCGGGAGCGCGTGGCGGTCAGGATAGCGAACTCCAGGCAGCGGGCGCCGCCGCCCTCCATGTCCGCCAGGTGGCGCATGAAGCGGGGCATGTCGTCGATCGGCAGGGCGGCATGGTGGCGCTTCGTGGCGACCTTGCTGGGGTTGGGTAGGCGGGCGTCCAGGTTCCCGCGCCAGCGGGCCGGGTTGTCGCCGGAGCGATGGCCGCCGGCGGTAGCCCAGTCGAGCACCTTCTCGACGCGCCCGCGAACACGCTTGGCGGTCTCGGTCTTGGCCAACCACAGGTTGTCCCGGGTCAGCAGGTCCTCGACATCGGCCAGGGTGATCTCATCCACGCGCTTCTGGCCGATGACGGGCGAGGCGTAGGTCGCCAGGGTGCTCTCCCACTGGGCGGCGTGCTTGGCGTTCTTGAACTCATGGCGCTTGAGGGTCAGGAACTTTCCCGCCGCTTCATCGAAGGTGAGGCGCTGCGTTTGCGCCTTCAGGGCCAGGCGGGCGGCGCGCTTCTCTTCTACCGGGTCGATGCCAGCGGTGATCTGCTCTCGCAGGGCGCGGGCCTTCGACCGGGCGTCGGCCAGGGGGACGTCAGGGAAACCGCCCAGGCCGATGTCGCGGCGGCGATCCCCTATCTTGATACGCAGCACCCATGAGCGCGCGCCGGTCTTGGCCACCTGCAGTTGCAGGCCGGCCACGCCACCAACGGCATACAGCCCTGGCTCGGTGAGGCGCCTTACCTCGGCGGCGGACAGTTCGCGGGCTTTCTTGGGCATCGTCGCTCCTCCAACCAACAACCCAACATAAGGGGTTCAATTGGATGGTAGGCGATGACACTAGATAACACAATATATTCAGCAATGGCGGTAGTTGTGGCGGGTATTCGACACGGCATGACACTCCATGAAATGTGGAAGCGGCGGCCTCCCCCTCCGCCACCGGATAGTGAAGCAAGGGGAACCAGGCAACCGCCTGGTTCCCCTTTCGCGTTTCGGCTGCGTGATATCGCACGGTGTCCGAGCTCCACCTCCCAGATATTGGCACTCCTGCGGCAGCCTGCTGTCCATGGGTTCCGCCGCTGGCGTGGCGGCACACCTGCTGGTCAACGCCCAGGCGTTCTAGCCAGCTGCGTACCGTGGTGCTGCAACGTGCCATGGGCTGGATCGACCTGAGCGATACCGACACGCTGCGCCGGGCCGGGGGAGCGCCCGGTCAGCGCTCCGGCAGCACCGCATAGTCGCCACGCGCCTCGAGGCAGAGGGTATCGCCGCACCACAGGCGCTGCACCAGGGCGATGCGCCCCTTGCCGCGGTGCGCCAGGCGCTCGGCCAGCGCGTCGGGGCCGGCGGCGTCCTCGGGTTCGCACTCCAGGCGGTAGTCGCCAATCACCGGGGCCAGGAAGCGTTGGCCGGCCTCGGCCACCACCACGTCCCGGGCCAGGCCTCGGCGGCGCAGCCACAGGGTGGTCCAGCACCAGCCCAGCAGGGTGGCCTGGGCGGCCAGTGCGCCGCCGAAGCCGGTGCCCTTGTCGTTGAGTGAGGGGGCGAGCGCCAGCGACCAGCCCAGCCGGTCGCCGTCGCGGCGCATCTCGCGGATGCCCAGGTGGCCCACCATGGGAATCGCCTCGGCGAGCCAGGCGAGGAACTCGCCCGGGTCGTCCTCGCCGCCTTGCGCGGGCAGCGCCGGGCGGGGATGGGGAACGCCGATCTCGCGCATGCTCAGGTCCAGTGCTCCACGAAGTCGGCGATGCGGTGTTCGGCCAGCGGCTTGTGGCGCCCGCCGAGCCGGCCCAGGTAGACGAAGGCCACCACCTCGTCGTCCTCGTCCAGCCCCAGGCCCTTGCGCACCACGGGATCGAAGGCGTACTTGCCGCTGCGCCACATGGCGCCGAGCCCCTGGGCATGGGCCGCCAGCAGGATGCCGTGGGCGGCGCAGCCGGCGGAGATCACCTGCTCGATCTTCGGCACCTTGGGCACGTCCGGGGTGACCCGGGCGATCACCGCGATGATCATGGGCGCTCGCAGCGGCTTCTTGCGGGCGGCGTTCAGGGCCTCGTCGCCGATATGCGGGTCCTCGCGATACTCCGCCTCGGCGAACAGCTCGCCGAGGCGTTCGAGGCCCTCGCCGGAGAACTCGATGAAGCGCCAGGGGCGCAGCTCCCCGTGGTCCGGTGCACGCAGCGCCGCTCGGTAGATCGCCTCGAGCTGTTCGGGGCTGGGCGGCGGGCCCATCAGCTTGCCCATGGAACCGCGTTCGTGCAGCAGCGTCAGCGCATCCATCCGATGTCTCCCTTGGCCATGTTCAGACGAGAACCTTTCTCGCCACTCTACCAGCGCGCCGCCCTACTGTCGTGCCGGGCCTATTGTCTCGACAAGCGAAGGGGGGCGGGCGGACGCTCGCCGGGGCTGGCGCGCCAGGGGCTGATGTCCAGGCCACCGCGGCGCACGTAGCGCGCCAGCACCAGCAACCGTTCGGGACGGGCGCGTTCCAGCAGGTCCATGAAGATATGCTCCACGCAGTGCTCGTGGAAGTCCTGGTGCTGGCGGTACCCGACCAGGTAGCGCAGCAACCCCTCGCGGTCGAGCCGTGGCCCGCGGTAGCGGATCATCACGCTGCCCCAGTCGGGCTGGCCGGTGACCGGGCAGTTGGACTTGAGCAGGTGCGAATAGAGCGTCTCCTCGACGATCGCCTCCCCCGTCCGGAGGTGCTCGGCACTGGGCGTGTAGTCGGTGATCTCGATATCGAGGTCGTCGAGGCACTCGCCGGGCAGGCGCCGCGGCGTCAGCGCCGCGTCGTCCACGTCGAGCAGCTCGACGGTCACCGGCGCCCCGGCGGCCGCGGCCAGGTCACGCTCGAGGGTCTCGACCACTCGCTCGCCGCTGTCGAAACGGGTCTGGTTGAAGCCATTGAGGTAGAGCTTCCACGACTTGGACTCGATCAGGTTCGGCGACTCCGCCGGCAGCCGGAAACGCGCCACGGCCACCCGGGGCTTGCCCTTGGCATTGAGCCAGGAGAGCTCGAAGGCGTGCCACTCGTCCTCGCCGACGAAGGGCAGGGCCCCCTCGGCGATGCCCAGCGGCGCCCGGTTGGCGGCGCGGGCAATGGGATAGAGCAGCCCGGCATCATAGCGCTCGGGATAGGCGGACTCGCGCCCCAGCGGGGCCTGGGCCAGGGTCTCGGGACGTTCGGCGGTCATGAGCGGATCCCCTTGCCGTGCTCGAGCATCCACAGGGCGATGCCGAACAGCACGACGATGAAGGCGAGGATGGCGGCCAGCGCCCAGCCCACCGGGATGTCGGAGACGCCCAGGAAACCGTAGCGGAAGACGTTGACCATGTAGAGGATGGGGTTGAGCATCGACACGCCCTGCCACAGGTCCGGCAGCAGCGAGATCGAGTAGAAGACCCCGCCCAGGTAGGTCAGCGGCGTGAGGATGAAGGTCGGCACGATGGAGATGTCGTCGAACTTCTTGCCCAGCAGGGCGTTGATGAAGCCGCCGATGGCGAACAGCGCCGCGGTGAGCACCACCACCAGCACGGTCAGCAGCGGGTGCGCCACGCTGAGGCGGGTGAAGAACAGCGACACCAGGGTCACGATCACCCCCACCCCCAGGCCGCGGGTCATGCCGCCCAGCACGAAGCCGGCCAGGATCACCCAGTTGGGCATGGGCGAGACCATCATCTCCTCCACGCTGCGCTGGAACTTGTTGGAGAAGAAGCTCGAGGCCACGTTGGAGTAGCTGTTGGTGATCACCGCCATCATGATCAGCCCCGGGACGATGAAGTCCATGTAGGTGTAGCCGTCCATCTCGCCGATGCGCGAGCCGATCAGGTTGCCGAAGATGATGAAGTACATGGTCATGGTGATCGAGGGCGGCAGCAGGGTCTGCGGCCAGATGCGCGTGAAGCGCTTGATCTCCTTGAGCACCAGGGTCCAGAGGGCGATGGCGATCTGACGGGGATTCATGCGCGCACCTCCTCGTGACGGTCGATCGCGCCCTGGTCGCCCTCCACCATGGAGACGAACATCTCCTCGAGGCGGTTGGCACGGTTGCGCATCGACACCACCTGGATGCCCTGCTCGCCCAGCGCCGAGAAGACGTCGTTGAGGCGCTGGCCGCGGTGCACCACCACGGCGAGCTGGGAGGGCTCGACCCGGCTCACCTCGAAGCCCTCGACCTCGGGCGCCGCTTCCACCGGGTGGGCCAGGTCGAGCAGGAAGGTCTCGGTATCCAGCTCGGTGAGCAGCTCCCGCACGCTGGTGCTACGGATGATCTCGCCGTGGTTGATGATCGCCACGTTGCGGCAGAGGCTCTCCGCCTCCTCCAGGTAGTGGGTGGTGAGGATGATGGTGGTGCCCTCCTCACGGTTGATGCGGCGCATGTACTCCCACATGCTGCGCCTCAGCTCGATGTCCACGCCGGCGGTGGGCTCGTCGAGGATCAGCAGCTTCGGCCGGTGCATCAGCGCACGGGCGATCATCAGGCGGCGCTTCATGCCGCCGGAGAGCATGCGCGCGCTGCCGTTGCGCTTGTCCCACAGGCTGAGGTCGCGCAACAGCTGCTCGGCCCGGGGCAGCGCCTCGCGCCGCGACATGCCGTAGTAGCCGGCCTGGGCCAGCACGATGTCGAGGACCTTCTCGAACTGGTTGAAGTTGAACTCCTGGGGCACCACGCCGAGGTGGTACTTGGCGCGGGCGAAGTCGCGGTCGATGTCGATGCCGAAGATCGACACCCGGCCGGCGCTCTTCTGCACCAGCGAGCAGACCACGCCGAGGGTGGTGGACTTGCCGGCGCCGTTGGGGCCCAGCAGCGCGAAGAAGTCCCCCTCGGCGACGTCGAGGTCGATGCCCTTCAGGGCCTGGAAACCATTGCCGTAGACCTTGGTGAGGCCACGGATGGACAGAGCCGGTTCGGCCATGCGCAATCCTTGGATGCAGTCGGGATCGAGGTGCGGACGGGCCGCAAAGGGATACTGGTATGGGGTCGGACCGCCACGACTTCAAGTCGCGACCCGTAAGGGTCGGACGGTCGGACACGCGAAAACGCCTGCACGGCGGCAGACATCATTAAAAATACAGGGGGGGTTGGAGCGGGAAACGAGATCGACCGGGCTGGCGTTCCAGCTCGTGACCCGAGCCTTGGCTCGCTGCCGCTTGCAAACTTTGGAGCGGGAAACGAGATTCGAACTCGCGACCCTCGCCTTGGCAAGGCGATGCTCTACCACTGAGCTATTCCCGCTTGTCGAGTACCGCCGGTGCGAGCGAGGTGGCGTCCCATAGGGGGTTCGAACCCCTGTTACCGCCGTGAAAGGGCGGTGTCCTGGACCACTAGACGAATGGGACGCATGGAGCGGGAAACGAGATCGACCGGGCTGGCGTTCCAGCTCGTGACCCGAGCCTTGGCTCGCTACCGCTTGCAACCTTTGGAGCGGGAAACGAGATTCGAACTCGCGACCCTCGCCTTGGCAAGGCGATGCTCTACCACTGAGCTATTCCCGCTTGTCTCGCACTGTTTCCGGAGAAGTGGCGTCCCATAGGGGGTTCGAACCCCTGTTACCGCCGTGAAAGGGCGGTGTCCTGGACCACTAGACGAATGGGACGCATCGGCTTTCATATTGAAAGCTTGGAGCGGGAAACGAGATTCGAACTCGCGACCCTCGCCTTGGCAAGGCGATGCTCTACCACTGAGCTATTCCCGCGCTCCGGCACCTTGATGAGTCGAGTGGCGTCCCATAGGGGGTTCGAACCCCTGTTACCGCCGTGAAAGGGCGGTGTCCTGGACCACTAGACGAATGGGACGCAATGTCTCGCCTCGTCGAGGTGGCGCGAATATTACCGAGCCCCCCTGGGGGTGTCAAGCGCGGATCGGTGGCCGCCTAGCCCCGCCGACAGGGAGTTGACAGCCCGTCCGGCGGCGGATAGAGTACGCGCCGCTGGCTACGTAGCTCAGTTGGTTAGAGCACATCACTCATAATGATGGGGTCCCCTGTTCGAGTCAGGGCGTAGCCACCAGAACAGCAAACCCGTCGCCATTGGCGCCGGGTTTTTTTCATGGGCGCTCAGTCGAGCTCGGCGCGATTGCAGAAGGCGGCGAGCACCCGGGTCAGGGCTGCGACGTCCTGGCTGCCCGCGGTCTCGCGGATGGAGTGCATGGCCCACTGGGGCACACCCACGTCCAGGGTCGGCACGCCCAGCTCGGTGGCGGTGATCGGCCCGATGGTGCTGCCGCAGCCCATGTCGGCGCGGGTCACGAAGGTCTGCACCGGCACCTCGGCCTGGCGGCAGAGCTCGCGGAACATCGCCGCGGTGGCGCTGTTGGTGGCGTAGCGCTGGTTGGCGTTGACCTTGATCACCGGCCCGCCGTTGAGCGCCGGGCCGTGGGCGGCGTCGTGCTTGTCCGGGAAGTTGGGGTGCAGGGCATGGGCGTTGTCGCAGGAGATCATCCTGGATGCCTGGATCAGGCGAATGTAGGCCTCCTCGCCTCCCCCACCGAGCCGCTCACTGACCCGGCGCAGCACGTCGCCCAGGAAGGGGCCCTGGGCGCCGCAGGCGCTGGCGCTGCCCACCTCCTCATGATCGTTGGCCACCAGCACCGCGCCCTGCCGGCCATCCGACGCAAGCAGGGCCTCTAGCCCGATAAAGCAGGACAGCAGGTTGTCGAGCCGGGCACTGGCGATCAGCTCGCCCTGCACGCCGACCCGCGCCGGCGGCTGCATATCGTGGAAGCCCAGCTCGAAGTCGATCAGCTCGATGTCGTCCAGGCCGTGCTGCTCGGCGATCCAGCCCTGGAGCAGCCGCGTCAGGTCGGTTCCCTCGCCCCCCTGCAGCAGCACCGGCGCCATCTGGGTCTGGGCGTTGAGCGCCCTGCCGTCGTTGGCCTCGCGGTCGAGATGGATGGCCAGGCTGGGAATGATCGCCACCGGCCGGTCGACATCGAGCAGCAGGCCCTCCAGGCGGCCGTCGGGATGGCGCACGTGCACCCGGCCGGAGAGCCCCAGGTCGCGGTCGAACCAGGGCGCCAGCAGCACCCCGCCATAGGTCTCGACGCCGAGCTGCAGCCAGCCGGCCGCGGTCTGGGCGGCGTTGGGCTTGAGCCGCAGCCCGGGGCTGTCGGTGTGGGCGCCGATCATGCGCAGCGCCGAGAGCCCATCCTCCGGCAGTTGCAGGGCGATGATCGAGGAGTCGTTGCGGGTCACGAAGACGCGATCCCCCGGCGCCAGCTGCCACGCCTCGCGTTCGTCGAGGCGCCGGAAGCCGGCCGCCTCGAGGCGGGCCGCCATGTTGGCGGTGGCATGCCAGGGGGTGGGAGAACGGCGCAGGAAGTCGAACAATCGCTCGAGCAGGTCGTCCTGGGGCATGGGTTCCTCTACATGGATGTCATGGGATGACGGGGGAAGCTGCTACAATGCCCTTTCGGCCCGCGCAACTCACGGGCCGAGCAAGGGTCAAGGGATATGAGTGTACATGAAACCAGGAGTGCTTCATCGATGAGCCCGCTCGCCAATCTGGGCCGTACGGTCGCCGTGCTGGCCGGCCTGCTGCTGGTCGCCACGGTCGCCCTGGCGCAGCCGCAACCCACCGACGCCCAGCGCCAGGCGGCCACGGAGGTCGCCGAATCGCTGCGCTACGGCCACTACGCCGACGTCGATCTCGACGACGCCTGGTCGCGCCGGGCCTTCGAGCGCTATCTGGACATCCTGGATGGCCAGCGCGCCTTCCTGCTCGAGGAGGACGTGGAGGAGTTTCGCCACCTGGAGGAGAGCCTCGACGATGCCCTGCTCGACGGCGATCTCGACGGCTTCTTCACCCTCTACCAGCGCTACCACGAGCGCGCCGAGGCGCGCTTCGAGTGGCTGCTGGCACGCCTCGACGAGGGCCTGGACTTCGATTACGACGGCCGCCAGCGCCTGGAGCTGGAGCGCGAGGACGCCCCCTGGGCCCAGGACATGGCGGATCTCGACGACTTGTGGGCCAAGCGCCTGAAGAACGCCGCCCTGACCCTGGCCATCAGCGACCAGGACGAGGAGCAGGTGGAAACCAACCTGCGCCAGCGCTACGAGGGCCAGCTCAGCCGGCTGCGCCAGACCAACGCGGATGACGTCTTCGGGCTGTTGATGGCGGCCGCCACCGGCAGCGTCGACCCCCACAGCGAATACCTCTCCCCGCGCCAGGGCGAGTCCTTCGACATCCAGATGCGCCTCTCGCTGGAGGGCATCGGCGCCCTGCTCCAGGCCGATGGCGAATACGTCAAGGTGGCCAGCCTGGTACCCGGCGGTCCGGCGGATCGCGCCGGCGTGCTGGAGCCCGCCGACCGCATCGTCGCCGTCGGCCAGGAGGACGGCGAGATGGTCAACGTGGTCGGCATGCGCCTCGACGACGTGGTGGACCTGATCCGCGGTCCCAAGGGCTCGGTGGTACGCCTCGACGTGGTGCCCGCCCAGGCCGTCGACATGACCCGCTCCAAGGTGGTCGAGATCACCCGCGACACCGTCAAGCTGGAGGACCAGGCGGCCCACGGCGAGGTGATCGAACTGGAGCGCGACGACGGCCCCCACCGGGTCGGCGTCATCGAGGTCCCCACCTTCTACGTGGACTTCGACGCCTGGCAGGCCGGCGATGAGGACTATCGCAGCACCACCCGCGACGTGGCCAACGAGATCGAGCGCCTCAAGGCGAAAGACATCGAGGGCATCGTGCTCGACCTGCGCAACAATGGTGGCGGCGCCCTGCAGGAGGCGAACTCGCTGATCGGCCTGTTCATCGACCGCGGCCCCACCGTCCAGGTGCGCGATGCCCGCGGGCGCATCAGCCTCTACGGCGACACCGACACCGGCACCGTCTACGACGGCCCACTGGTGGTACTGGTGAATCGCCTGTCCGCCTCCGCCTCGGAGATCTTCGCCGGTGCCATCCAGGACTACGGCCGCGGCCTGGTGGTGGGCACCTCCACCTTCGGCAAGGGCACGGTGCAGACCCTCAACGAGCTCAGCCATGGCGAGATCAAGCTGACCCGCGCCAAGTTCTACCGCATCTCCGGCGAGAGCACCCAGCACCGCGGCGTGGAACCCGACATCATCTTCCCCAGCCTGATCGACCCCGAGCTGATCGGCGAGAGCAGCCTGGACAACGCCCTGGACTGGGACACCGTGCGCTCGGTGCAGTATCGCGAATACGGCGAGCCGTGGCGCTACCTGGAAAACCTCAAGGACCGCCACCGGCGCCGCGCCGAGGAACACCCCAACTTCCGCTACCTCGAGCAGCAGGCGGCGCTGAATCGCCAGCTGCGCGAGGAGAACACCAGCGTCAGCCTCAACCGCGAGCAGCGCCAGCGCGAGGTGGAATCCCAGGAGGCCGAACAGCTGGCCCTGGAGAACCAGCGCCGCGAGGCGCTGGGCCTGGAGCCCCTCGAGGAGTGGGTCGACGCCCGCGGCGAGGAGAGCGACGAGGAAGAGGAGGAGGAGCCGGTGGAGCAGGTCCAGGTGCAGGAGGCCGCCCAGATCCTGCTGGACTACGCCCAGCTCGACGACAGCTTCCGCTTCGCCAACCGCGACTGAACCGCCCCGCCGCCGGCCCCGGGTCGGCGGGGGCCTTGCCGGCCGGCACCGCTG
>NZ_JAUFPL010000004.1:49070-138094 GCF_030409215.1 Halomonas ramblicola
GCTGGCGGCTGGCTCCCCGAGCAGGACTCGAACCTGCGACCCAGTGATTAACAGTCACTTGCTCTACCAACTGAGCTATCGGGGAATGACCTGGAAGGCGGGTGGCGTCTGGCTCCTCGAGCAGGACTCGAACCTGCGACCCAGTGATTAACAGTCACTTGCTCTACCAACTGAGCTATCGAGGAATCGCCTGGCAACCTGGCGTTCGTCTGGCTCCCCGAGCAGGACTCGAACCTGCGACCCAGTGATTAACAGTCACTTGCTCTACCAACTGAGCTATCGGGGAACGGCGTCGAACACGGGGCGTAGTATACGGATCGCGGTCGCCAGGTCAAGGACCCATTGCCGCGCCCCGCTAATACGCGCCCCCCCGCAAAGCAGGACGCCCGCTCGGCGCGATGCCGGGCGGGCGTCCTGGTATCTGGTGGCTACGCCCTGACTCGAACAGGGGACCCCATCATTATGAGTGATGTGCTCTAACCAACTGAGCTACGTAGCCTTTTCACGAAGCTGCCCGGCCGGGGGCCGGGCAACGGGGGAGGATTATGCACGCGGGCCGGCCGCTTGGCAAGCCCACCTCGCTGGAATCGATCGGCCGCCAATCGCCCAGGCCGAAGGCATCGTCGTCGATCATCCGCTGCAATAACCCTCGCCCCGATGGTCCAAGGCCGTGACAGCTTGCCATTCTTTTATTGATTGAACGTTCAATAAAAGAATGGCAAGCTGTACGCATGGTAACCATGCTGCAGGGTGTGGTCGCAAGTTTCCCCGGAAGAGGAGCCCGCAACGGTGCCCAAGGTCGGAATGGAACCCATCCGCCGCCAGCAGCTGATCGCTGCCACCATGGCGGCCATCGACGAGGTCGGCCTGGCCGATGCCACGGTGATGCGTATCGCCCGGCACGCCGGCGTCTCCGCCGGCATCATCAGCCACTACTTCGGCGGCAAGGACGGCCTGCTGGAGGCCACCATGCGCCAGATCCTGACGGACCTCGGCGACGCCGTGGCCGCCCGGCGGCGCGGCCTGGCCAATCACGGCCCCCGGGCCCATCTGCAGGCGATCATCGAGGGCAACTTCGACCGCAGCCAGGTCACCGGCCCGGTGGCCAAGACCTGGCTGGCCTTCTGGGCCAGCAGCATGCACAAGCCCGAGCTGGCGCGGCTGCAGCAGGTCAATGATCGGCGCCTATACTCCAACCTCTGTGCCCAATTCCGGCGCGTCATGCCCCAGCAGGACGCCCGTTACGCCGCCCGTACCCTGGCGGCACTGATCGACGGCCTGTGGCTGCGCGGCGCCCTCACCCCCGAGGGCCTGGACGCCGAGTCGGCGCGTCGCGCCGCCCTGGCCACCCTGGACCAGCTGCTTTCCACCCATTCCACTTCCGCTGCCTGAAGGAGAGTCCCATGGCACAACGAGATCCCCTCCCCCTCTACATCGACGGCCGGATGGTGGACGCCACCTCCGGCGAGACCTTCGAGGTCATCAACCCCTACGACGGCAGCCTGCTGACCCAAGTGCAGCAGGCCTCGAGCGCCGACCTGGACGCCGCCGTGGAGGCCGCCCGCCGCGGTCAGCGCACCTGGGCCGCCATGAGCGGCATGGAGCGCGGGCGCATCCTCAATCGCGCCGTGGCGCTGCTCCGCGAACGCAACGACGAGATTGCCGAGCTGGAGAGCCGCAACACCGGCAAGCCGATCAGCGAGACCGCCGCGGTGGACATCGTCACCGGTGCCGACGTGCTGGAGTACTACGCCGGCCTGGCCCCGGCCATCGAGGGCACCCAGGTGCCGCTGCGCGAGGGTTCCTTCGTGTATACCCGCCGCGAGCCACTGGGCGTGATCGGCGCCATCGGCGCCTGGAACTACCCCATCCAGATCGCCTGCTGGAAGACCGCCCCGGCACTGGCCGCCGGCAATGCCGTGGTGTTCAAGCCCAGCGAGGTCACCCCGCTGACCGCCATGGCGCTGGCCGAGGCCCTCACCGAGGCGGGGCTGCCCGACGGCGTCTTCAACATCGTCCACGGCGACGGCAGCGTCGGCGCGCAGATCACCGAGCACCCCGGCATCGACAAGGTGACCTTCACCGGCGAGGTGGGTACCGGCAAGAAGGTGATGGCCGCCGCCAGCGGCTCCACCCTCAAGGAGGTGACCATGGAGCTGGGCGGCAAATCGCCGCTGATTGTCTTCGACGATGCCGACCTGGACCGCGCCGCCGACGCCGCCATGATGGCCAACTTCTACTCCAGCGGGCAGATCTGCACCAACGGCACCCGGGTCTTCGTCGCCACCGCGGTGAAGGAGGCCTTCGAGGCGAGGATCAAGGAACGCATGGCCCGCATCAAGGCCGGCGACCCGCTGGACCCGAGCGTCAACTACGGTCCCCTGGTGAGCTTCGAACACCAGCAGAAGGTGCTCTCCTACATCGAGCTGGGCAAGCAGGAAGGCGCCCGGGTCCTGGCCGGCGGCGACGCCTGGGATCAGGGCGACTGGGCCCGCGGCGCCTGGGCCGCCCCCACGGCCTTCACCGACTGCAGCGACGCGATGCGCATCGTGCGCGAGGAGATCTTCGGCCCGGTGATGGCGATCCTCGCCTTCGACGACGAGGAGGAGGTGATCCGCCGCGCCAACGACACCCACTACGGCCTGGCCGCGGGGCTCTTCACCGAGGGCCTGAACCGCGCCCACCGGGTGATCCACCGCCTGGAGGCGGGCATCTGCTGGATCAACACCTGGGGCGAGTCCCCCGCCGAGATGCCGGTGGGCGGCTACAAGCAGTCCGGCGTGGGCCGTGAGAACGGCCTCGAGACCCTGCACCACTACACCCAGACCAAGTCGGTGCAGATCGAGATGGGCCCCTTCGAATCGGTGTTTTAAGGAGATCGCATGACCCAGATCCGCGAATTCGATTACGTGATCATCGGCGCCGGTTCCGCCGGCAACGTGCTCGCCACCCGCCTCACCGAGGACGAGGGCGTCAGCGTCCTGCTGCTGGAAGCCGGCGGCCCCGACTACCGCTTCGACTTCCGCACCCAGATGCCGGCGGCGCTCGCCTACCCGCTGCAGGGCAAGCGCTACAACTGGGCCTTCGAGACCGACCCCGAGCCCCACATGGACAATCGCCGCATGGAGTGCGGCCGCGGCAAGGGCCTGGGCGGCTCTTCGCTGATCAACGGCATGTGCTACATCCGTGGCAACGCCCTGGACTACGACAACTGGGCCAAGGCGCCCGGCCTCGAGGACTGGACCTACGCCGACTGCCTGCCCTACTTCCGCAAGTCGGAGACCCGCGACATCGGGCCCAACGACTACCACGGCGGCGACGGGCCGGTCAGCGTGACCACGCCCAAGGCGGGCAACAACCCGCTCTATCGCACCTTCATCGAGGCGGGCAAGCAGGCCGGCTACCCGGAGACCGAGGACGTCAACGGCTACCAGCAGGAGGGCTTCGGCCCCATGGACCGTTTCGTCACGCCCCGGGGGCGCCGCGCCTCCACCGCCCGCGGCTACCTGGACCAAGCCAAGGGGCGCGAGAACCTGACCATCGAGACCCACGCCACCACCGACGTCATCGAATTCGAGGGCAAGCGCGCTGTGGGCGTGCGCTACGCGCGCAAGGGCCAGCCCCAGCGGGTCCGCGCCCGCCGCGAGGTGCTGCTGTGCGCCGGGGCCGTCGCCTCGCCGCAGATCCTGCAGCGCTCCGGCGTGGGCCCGCAGGACGTGCTCGACGAGTTCGGCATCGAGGCGGTGGCCGTCAACGACAACGTCGGCGCCCACCTCCAGGACCACCTGGAGATGTACATCCAGTACGAATGCCAGCAGCCGATCACGCTGTACCCGGCGCTGAAGTGGTACAACCAGCCGAAGATCGGCGCCGAGTGGCTGTTCCTGGGTACCGGCATCGGCGCCAGCAACCAGTTCGAGTCCTGCGGCTTCATCCGCACCCGCGACGAGGAGGAGTGGCCCAATCTGCAGTACCACTTCCTGCCCATTGCCATCAGCTACAACGGCAAGAGCGCGGTGCAGGCCCACGGCTTCCAGGCCCACGTGGGCTCCATGCGTTCCGAGAGCCGCGGGCGCATCCGCCTCACCTCCCGGGATCCCAAGGCGGCCCCGAGCATCCTGTTCAACTACATGTCCACCGAGAAGGACTGGCAGGAGTTTCGCGACGCCATTCGCCTGACCCGCGAGATCATCGACCAGCCCGCCTTCGATCCCTACCGCGGCCGGGAGATCTCGCCGGGGCCGGACGTGGCTTCCGACGCCGAGCTGGACGCCTTCGTGCGGGCCCATGCCGAGACCGCCTACCACCCCTGCGGCAGCTGCCGCATGGGCGAGGGCGACGACGCCGTGGTGGATGGCGCCGGCCGGGTGCACGGCCTGGAGGGCCTGCGGGTGGTGGATGCCTCGCTCTTCCCGCTGATCCCCACCGGCAACCTCAACGCGCCGACGATCATGCTGGCCGAGAAGCTGGCCGACAAGATCCGCGGCCGCGAGCCGCTGCCGAAGAGTGACGCGCCCTACTACGTGGCGAACGGTGCCCCGGCCCGCGAAGAGCCGCAGCGCCGGCTCGACTGAGGCCGCCCTGCCCGCGCGACGACGCCTCGCCCTGCCTGCGCAGCGCGGGGCGTTTCAGACTAACGCCGTTACGCGTAGCGAGAGGCGCCGGGGGTAGGCTTGGAGGGGGTCCTATGCCATGGGTGAGGAGGATTCCTCCGAACGGGCTGGCCATGGATGGCCAGCACCGGCCCTGCAAGCGGAGCAGGATGCGAGAGCGCAGCAGGGCATCGGTAGCGCCCAGGGATGGGTTCACAGCGCCCCCGAACAAGCCTGCCGCCGGGAAAGCCTCAAGCGGGTTAGCCCAACCCGAGAAGCCCAGCGTTTTCTTGGGTACTGGCCGGTTGCAGGGAAGTGGGCTAGCCTGCAAGAATTCAAACATCTGTTCGAATACTTGCCAATGACAACGACCCGGAGACGCCCATGCTCACCCTGATCCTGCTCGTGCTGGCCGTGGCCGGTCTGCTCGTCGTGATGCGCCGCGAGGCGGGCGCCCTGCCGGCGCTCGCCGTGCTGACCGCCACCGGCCTGGCCAGCCTCCTGCTCGCCTCCGCCGTGCTCGGCGTGCTGCTGCTGGCGGGCGCCGTCGGCGTGGCGGCTTGCGGCCTGCCGGCGCTGCGAGCCAGGTGGCTCAGCCCGCGGCTGTTCGACCTGTTCAAGAAGGTCGCGCCTACGGTCTCGGAGACCGAGCGTACCGCGCTGGAGGCCGGCAGCGTGGCCTGGGACGGCGAACTCTTCACCGGCCGGCCCGACTGGCAGGCGCTGCTCGACTATCGGGACGACGGCCTCAGCGACGAGGAACGCGCCTTCCTCGATGAGCAGTGCAGCGTGGCCTCGGGCATGTGCAATGCCTGGGAGGTCGCCAAGGAGCGCGCCGACCTCCCCCAGGCGCTCTGGGACTACCTGAAGCGCGAGCGCTTCTTCGGCATGATCATCCCGAAGGAATACGGCGGCCTGGGCTTCTCCGCCAAGGCGCAGTCCCTGGTGCTGCAGAAGCTGGCCATCAACGAGATGCTGATGGTCACCGTGGGCGTGCCCAACTCCCTGGGTCCCGGCGAGCTGCTGCTCAAGTACGGCACCGATGCGCAGAAGGACCACTACCTGCCGCGCCTGGCCGACGGCCGCGAGATTCCCTGCTTCGGCCTCACCGGCCCCCGCGCCGGCAGCGATGCCACCTCGCTGCCCGACACCGGCGTCGTCTGCAAGCGAGAGGTGGACGGCAAGGAGGTGCTGGGCATCCGCCTGAACTTCGAGAAGCGCTGGATCACGCTCGCGCCCATCGCCACCGTGGTGGGCCTGGCCTTCCGCCTCTTCGACCCGGACCACCTGCTCGGCGAGGAGGCCGACCGCGGCATCACCCTGGCGCTGATCCCCCGCGACACCGATGGCATGGAGATCGGCCGCCGCCACCACCCCATCGGCAGCCCCTTCCTCAATGGCCCGATCAAGGGCAAGGACGTCTTCGTACCGCTCGACACCATCATCGGCGGCGAGGAGATGATCGGCCAGGGCTGGCGCATGCTGGTGGAGTGCCTGTCGGTGGGGCGCTGCATCACCCTGCCCTCGGGCGCCACCGGCACCGCCCGCTACGCCCTGGGCTGGAGCGGCGGCTTCACGCGCATCCGCCGCCAGTTCAACGTGCCGGTGGCCGAGATGGAGGGCGTCCAGGAACCGCTCGCGCGCATGGCGGCCCACCTCTACATCGCCCAGGCCGCCGTCTACCAGACCGCCAACACCATCGACCGCGGCGAGAAGCCGGCGGTGCCCTCGGCGATCCTCAAGAGTCAGCTCACCGAATTCCAGCGTCGGGTGCTCGCCGACGCCATGGACGTCCACGGCGGCAAGGCGGTGACCCTGGGGCCGCGCAACTACCTCGGCATCGGCTACAGCGCCAACCCGGTGTCCATCACCGTGGAGGGCGCCAACATCATGACCCGCAACCTGATGATCTTCGGCCAGGGGGCGATCCGCTGCCACCCCTACGTACTGGCGGAGCTGGCCGCCCAGGAGGCCGATGACATCGCGGCCTTCGACCGCACCTTCTTCGCCCACGCCGGGCTCATCTTCGGCAACGCCGCCCGCGCCTTCACCCAGGCCCTGGGCCTCGGCAGGCCGGCGGTGCCCTTCGACGGCGAGGCTCGGCACTACGCCCAGGAGATCGCCCGGCTCTCCGCCGGCTTCGGCCTGTGCAGCGACGCCGCCATGGCCAGCCTGGGCGCCAGCCTCAAGCTGCGCGAGATGCTCTCGGCCCGCCTGGGCGACGTGCTCTCCAACCTCTACCTGGCCTCCATGGTGCTCAAGGGCTGGCACGAGGGCGACAAGGTGACGGGCGAGGCCGCGCTGCTGCACTACGCCTGCCGGCTGCTGCTCGGTCGCGCCGAGCAGGCCTTCGACGAGCTGTTCGACAACCTGCCCAACCGCGCCCTGGGACGCACCCTGCGCCTGCTGGTGATGCCCCGCGGCCGGCGCTTCAAGCGTCCCCACGACGACCTGACCCGGGCCATCGCCGCCGACGTCTCCACCGCCAGCGCCCTGCGCGGCAAGCTGCTGCGCGGCGCCTGGGACGCCGACGACGGCGCGCAGCCCAACTTCCTGGCCCGCTACGAGGCGCTGCTGGCGACCCAGGAGCGCGCCGAGGCACTCTACCGCACCGTCAACAAGGCCCACGCCAAGGGCGAGTTGCCCGCCGAGGCGCTGCATCCCGAGCAGAAGGTGGAAGCGGCTCTGGAGAAGGGGCTGATCAGCGAGGAGGACGCCACCTTCATGCGCGAGCGCGAGGCCAGGGTGCTGGAACTGCTCAGCGTCGACGACTTCGAGTACGACGCCTTCGTCATCGACAAGGCCAAGGTGTTGCGCCATAACGCCGCATAGCGCTCACCGCCCCCTGGCAAGCAGCCCCGGCAAGGCCGGGGCGTTTTGTCATAGTGGCCAGACCAGCAGGATCATCGGGATGGCCACGGCCAGCACCACCAGCGACAGCGGCAACCCCAGCTTCCAGTAGTCGCCGAAGCGGTAACCGCCGGGGCCCATCACCAGGGTGTTGGACTGGTGGCCGATGGGCGTGAGGAAGGCGCTGGAGGCGCTGACCGCCACCACCATCAGGAAGGGGTCCGCCGAGGCGTCGAAGCCGCTGGCCAGGCTCGCCGCGATGGGCGCCATCAGCAGCGCCGCCGCGGCGTTGTTGATGACGTTGGAGAGCACCATCGAGAGCAGGAAGAGGCCGACCAGGGTCACCACCACCGGCCAGCCGCTGCCCAGGGAGAGCATGCCCTCGGCGACCAGCCCCGCCCCGCCGCTGGTCTCCAGCGCCTGGCCCACCGGGATCATCGCCCCGAGCAGCACGATCACCGGGCCGTCGATGGCCTGGTAGGCCTCGCGCAGCGGCAACACCCCTACCAGCAGCGATGTCAGGGCCGCCGTGGAGAGCGCCACCGCCGCCGGCAGCAGGCCCGCGACCATGGCCAGGATGGCCGCGGCGAAGATGGCCACCGACACCAGCAGCAGGCGCGGCTGGCCGAGGTTCAGGTCGCGCTTGGCCAGCGGCAGGCAGCCCAGGGTCGCCAGGCTCTCGGAGAGCTCGCTCTCGCCGCCCTGCAGCAGCAGGACGTCGCCGGCGCGGAAGCGGATATCGCGCAGGCGCTGCTTGAGGCGACCGCCGTCCCGGGCCACCGCCACCAGGTGCAGGCCGAACTGGTTGTGCAGGCGCAACTGGATGACCGTGCGGTTGATCATCATGGAGTCGTTGCGCACCACCGCCTCCACCAGCTGCAGTCCCTCGGTGTCGAAGGCCTTCTTCTCCTTCTTCTCCTTCTTCTCCTTCTTCTCCTTCTTCTCTTTCTTCTCCTTCTTCCCTTTCCCGTCCTCGTTCTCCCCGTCGCCCCCGGTCGCTTCCTCCCGGGTGGCCTCGGCGTCCGCCTCGTCGGGCTCGGTGCCCAGGGTCAGCCCCGCCTTGTCCTCGAGCAGCTTCATCTCCTCGGGGCCCGCCTCCACCAGCAGGATATCGCCCTCGCGCAGTTGGCCATGGAAGGCGTGGCCGGCCCGGCGCTTGTCGTCGCGCACCACCGCCAGCACCGGGATCGTCTCCTCCAGCTCGCGCTGCAGGTCGGAGAGCGTCCAGCCCACCGCCTTGGCGTCCTCCCCCACCGCGAGTTCCAGAGTGTAACTGGCGGTGTCGAACATCGCCTCGGTGGTGGCCTTGCCGGCCCGCTTGGGGGTCAGGCGCCAGCCCAGCAGCACGATAAAGGCCAGTCCCACCACGGCCACCGTGGCCCCCACGGGGAAGAACGAGAACATGCCAAAGTTCTCGCCGGTGAGATTGCCGCGGTAGCTGGCGATGATGATGTTGGGCGGGGTGCCGATCAGGGTGGTCAGGCCGCCGAGCAGCGAGCCGAAGGCCAGCGGCATCAGCAGGATGGAGGGCGAGGCGTCGTGCTCCCGGGCCAGGCGCATGGCCACCGGCAGCAGCAGCGCCAGGGCGCCGACGTTGTTCATGATGCCGGAGAGCACCACCACGGTGCCGGTGAGCACCAGCAGCTGCAGGAAGAGTCGCTCGCCCACCCGCAACACCTGGTCGGCGATCACGTCCACCACCCCGGAGCGCTCGAAGCCGCGGCTGAGCACCAGTACCGCCGCCACGGTGATCACCGCCGGGTGGCCGAAGCCCAGGAAGGCCTCCTCCCCGGGCACCAGGCCCAGCATCACCGAGCCCAGCAGGGCCGCCAGCGCCACCAGGTCGTAGCGAAAGCGCCCCCAGACGAAGGCCGCCAGGGTCAACCCGAGCACGATGAAGACCAGGGTGCTGTCGGCCATGCCCCTCACCTCCCTGTGAATGTCGATGCCTCCAGCATCGCCAGCCGGGTCCCCCTACGACAAGCCTTTTCTCTCCCCACACGCCGACGCCCGGCCAATGCCGGGCGTCTGGCGGGCGGCACGATCGCCTCGTGAAAGGTTATTTCGCCATCTTCTCCAGCATGGCGTGGACCGCGTCCAGGTGCTCCGGCTCGTTGTGGCACATGCCCTGGAAGACCGCACAGAGATCGAGGAAGTCCTTGAGCTCCATCCGACTGCCCATCTTCATCAGCCGCTTGGTCAGGCGCGTCGCCTTGGGCGGCTGGGCGGCGATACGCGCGGCCAGCTCCTCCGCCCGCGCCATCAGCGCCTTGGGTTCGCAGACCTCCAGCACGATGCCGAGTTCGCGGGCCTCCTCGGCGTCGATCACTCGGCCGGAGAGGGTCAGCTCGAAGGCACGCTGGTAACCGATCAACCGCTGCAGGAACCAGGCGCCGCCGTCGCCGGGGATGATCCCCAGGTTGAGGAAGGTCTCGCCGAACTTCGCCCGGCTCGACGCGATCCGCAGGTCGGCCATATTGGCCAGGTCGAAGCCGGCGCCGATGGCCGGGCCGTTGACCGCGGCGATGATCGGCACCTCCACGGCGTCGAGCGCCAGCGGGATGCGCTGGATCCCGCGGCGGTAGCGATCGGCCACCTCGGCCACGTCGCCGGCGAAGTCGCCGCCGCGGCTGGCCATGTCCTTGACGTTGCCGCCGGCGGAGAAGGCGCTGCCGGCGCCGGTGATCACCAGCACCGAGACCGCGTCGCAGGCGTTGACCCAGTCGGCGGTGGCGACGATATCGTCGACCAGCGCCGTGCCGGTCAGGGCGTTGCGCACGTCGTGGCGGTCCAGGGTCAGGGTGGCCACCCGCCCCTCCAGGGCGAGGCGGGCGTCGGTCAGTGTGGGCCGTGTCGTGCTCATGCGTCGTCCTCCTTCCGTTGTGGGGTCTCGGGGGCGACGATCACCCGGGCGTCCACCACCGCATAGCCGTCGGTATTGACGATCACCGGGTTGAGGTCCAGTTCGGCGAGCGCCGGATAGGCCGCCACCAGGCTCGAGACCCTGAGCAGCAGGTCCACCAGGGCCGCCTTGTCGACGGCCTTCTCGCCGCGCACCCCGCCGAGGATCCGACGGGCCTTGATCTGCTCGACCATGGATTCGGCGTCGTGGCGGGAGAGCGGGATGGCGCGGAAGGCCACGTCCTCGAGGATCTCCACGAAGACCCCACCCAGGCCGAACATCAGCACCGGCCCGAAGATGGGGTCGCGGATCACCCCGACGATCACCTCCACGCCCTTCCTGGCCATGGGCGTGACCAGCACCCCCTCGATCTCGGCCTGCGGGTCATAGGCGCGGCAGGAGGCGAGGATCGCCTCGCGAGCCTCGCGCAGCGCCGCCGCCCCCACCAGCTCGAGCCTGACGCCGCCGGCGTCGGACTTGTGCAGGATATCCTTCGACACCACCTTCATGGCCAGCGGCGTCTCGCCGAAGGCCGCGGCGGCCGCCTCGAGCTCCGCCTCGCCGCGCACCAGCCGCTCCTCGGGCACCTCAACGCCGTGGGCGCGCAGCAGCGCCTTGGCCTCCGGCTCCAGCAGGTCGCGCCCCTGGGCACGGGCCCGGTCGAAACACTCGAGCTGCTCGGGCCGGGGCTCGACGACCGGCGGCGCCTCCCGCGCCTCGCGGCACTGCGCCAGGTACTGGCCGCGCTCGCCCAGGGCGGCGAGCAGGCGCACCGCATGCTCGATGGAGGCGTAGATGGGTAACCCCGCCTCGTGCAGGCGGCGCAGCGCCGGTGGCTTGATCGGCGTATAGAGGCTGTAGACCACCAGCGGCTTGTCGGTGACCCGGGAGAGATCCACCATCGCCTCGGCGCCGCGCATCTCGTCGCCCAGCAGCGACTCGGCGAAGCGGATGCTGTAGCCGCCGAACATGCCCACCAGGAAGACGCTGTCGACGTTGTCGTCGGCGGCGACGATCTCCATGCAGGTGGCCAGCAGCGAGGGGTTGGCGTCGGTGGAACCGGCCACATCCACCGGATTGACGGTGGAGGCCTGGGGGAAGAGCACGCCGCGCAGCTTCGCCCGGGTCTCCTCGGCGAGTTCGGCCAGTTCCAGGCCCGCCTCGGCCAGGCGGTCGGCGGCGATGGTGGCCTGGCCGCCGCCGTCGGAGATCACCGCCACCCGCTTGCCGCGGGCCTTCTGCAGCAGACCCAGCCCCTCGGCCACCGGCAGGATCTCGTCGGAGTACTGCACCACGCTGACCCCGGCCTGGCGCAGCAGGTCCACGGTCATGGCGTAGCTGCCGGCCAGGGCGCCGGTGTGGGAGCTGGCCGACTTCTGGCCGGCCTCGGTGGCGCCGGACTTGTAGACCACCACCGGCTTCATGGCGGTGACCTCACGGGCCACGTCGAGGAAGCGACGCCCGTCGCGGAAGCCCTCCACGTAGAGGGTGGCCACCCGGGTGTGTTGGTCCTCGCCTAGGTAGCGCAGGTAGTCGTCGAAACCGATGTCGCTCTGGTTACCCGGCCCCACGTAGGTGGAGAAGCCCACATGGCCGTTGTGCTGGGCCTCCAGCGCCAGCGACAGCAGCATGTTGCCGGACTGGGAGACGATGCCCACGCCACCCGGCCTGACGTTGTCCAGGGCCAGCAGGTTGACCCTGTGGTGCAGGTTGAACACACCCGAGGTGTTGGGGCCGATGATGCGCACGCCGTGGGCACGGGCCTTGTCCATCATGCGCCGCTCGAGCTCGGCCCCCTCGCCGCCGATCTCGGCGAAGCCGCTGGCCAGGATCACCGCGCCCTTGATGCCGCGGCGGCCGCACTCGGCGACCAGCTCCGGCACCGTGGCCGCCGGGGTGCAGATCAGTGCCAGCTCCGGGTTGCCGGGAATCGCCGACACCGAAGGCCAGGCGCGCACGCCGAGGATCATGTCCGCCTTGGGATTCACCGGGTAGATCGTCCCGCGGTAACCGTCCTTGATCAGCCCGACCATGGCCTTGTAGCCCCGCTTGGTGGGGTCGCTGGAGGCGCCGACCACGGCGATGCCGCCGGGCGCCAGGATGTCGTGGAGGGGGCTGCGGGTCGGGAGGTGTCCTTCGATGGGATTCATGTGCTGCTGACCTTGACCTCTGGGATCGGTGGAAGATGGCCATGGTCCGGCGGCGACCGGACCGTCGTCGTGGCTCGCGGCGAGCCGGGGTTCAACGGGACGTCACTTGCCCTGGAAGCGCGGCGCGCGTTTCTCGGCGAAGGCGTCGACGCCCTCCTGCCAGTCCGCGGTGGTGGAGCAGGTAAAGACGGCATCGAGCTCCTGGGCCAGCTGGCTCTCCAGGGGCGTGTCGCTGCCCTGGTTGACCAGCCGCTTGAGCATGGCCATGGAGACCGGGGCCTGGGCGGCGAGGGTGTCGGCCAGGCAGTGCGCCTCGTCGAGCAACGCCTCGCCGCTCCAGCTGGAGGCCGCCAGGCCGATGCGCACCGCCTCCTCGCCGTCGATGCGTCGACCGGTATAGAGCAGTTGGCGTGCCATGGGGAGCCCTACCAGTTGGGGCAGCAGCTTGGAGACGCCGCCCCCCACGCAGGTGCCGATGCCGGTCTCGGGGAAGCCGAGCTGGGCGTCGTCGGCCATGACGATGAAGTCGCAGGCCACCGCCATCTCGGCGCCGGCGCCCAGGGCGTAGCCGTTCACCGCGGCGATCACCGGCCTGCGCAGGCGCAGGATCGCCTCGCAGACGTCGTTGCCCAGCTGCAGGTACTGGCGGCGCTGGTAGAGGCTGCGCTTGGCGCTGCCGTGCTCCTTCATGTCCGCCCCCACGCAGAAGGCCCGCCCCTCGCCGGTGAGGATCACCGCGCGCACCGCACTGTCGGACTCGGCTCGACCTAGGGCGTCGAGCAGCTCGGTGTAGAAGGTCTCGACCACGGCGTTGAGGCGGTGGGGGCGATTGAAACGGATCTCCATCACCTGGCCGCGGTGGCGGGTGATCAGGGTCTCGTAGTGGGCGTGGCTCATGGAGGGGACACTCTCGGCTCGGGGGGCTGGGGGTTCGATAACGCCCGACAGGGTAATGCCGGACTAAAAACAAACGTGTCATTATCGATGGTCATACAACACGTTTGTGCTGAGCCTAGCCTAAACCGGAGCCGCGGATGACGTCAACACGCGCGTTTCACTATTTTCATCCACTAGAAACGATTGTATCGCTCCCGGGCGGCGCGCATCGGTTACAATGGCGCGCCCCGCCCTCAGCCAGGAGATCGCCGTGCTGGAACAGCATCCTCGTGACGACGCCACTCCGGACGCCGGCCCGAGCCGCCTGGACGCGGTGAACCAGCAGCTCGCCGAGGTCTATCCCGAGCTGAGCCCGCAACTCAAGCTGGCCGCCGGCTATGTGCTGGAACACCCGGTGGAGATCGCCTTCCAGTCGATCCGCAAGTCGGCCACCGCCGCCGAGGTCACCGCCTCGACCCTGGTGCGCCTGGCCAAGCGGCTGGGCTTCGACAGCTTTGATCAGTTCCGCGAGGTGTTCCAGTCGGCGGTACAGGCCGGCCCGGTGGAACTCTCCGGCCGCGCCAGCAACCTGCGCACCCTGGCCAGCCAGACCGACGACCAGGTGTTCCTCGACGTGGGTGACGCCGCCTTCGACAACATCGGCCGGCTGTTCACCGCCGACAACCAGGTACGGGTCCGCGAGGCCGCCCAGTTGCTGCTGGATGCCGGGAAGATCGCCGTGGTGGGCTTCCGCGATACCTTCGCCTGCGCCTACCACTTCGCCTACGTGGGGCGCATCGCCATGCCCAATGTCCAGCTGATCCGTGGCCAGGAAGGGGGGCTGCTCACCGAGCTGGCGCCCTTCGGCGAGGGCGACGCGGTGGTAGTCTTCGGCTTCGAGCCCTACTGCGCCGAGACGGTGCGCGCCCTGGAGGTCACCCGGGCCAACGGCGTCAACGCCATCGTGGTCACCGATACCCTGCGCTCGCCACTGGTGCCCGGCGCCAGCGTCACCTTCCCGGTGGCCAATGCCACGCCGCACTTCTTCCCCTCCATCCTGGCGGCGATCACCCTGGTGGAGACGCTGCTGGCGGAGTGCGTGGCCTTCGGCCCCGACGACCTGGTGGACAACGTGGCGAGCTTCGAGTCGCGGATGCGGGAGATGGGCGCTTACGTGGAACGGGGATAGCTGGAAGCTGGCATGATCCCGCCAACCCTGGGGTCAAGGATTTTTAGTTCTTCGCAGATCAGCGTGAAAACGAATTGTAGGAGGCCACGGTCCGACGCTTCGGCTCTGTTGGGCGATTGGAGGCCGAAGGCCTCCCGGCGGGGGCAGCCGACGCCTGGCAACGCCGCTAGGCGCCTGACGGCGCCAGTCGCGCAGCAAAGTCGAGGCGTCGAACCGTGCCCTCCTACCGACAGGTTTCACGCCAAAGTGCGATGAACCGGATTTTTCTTCCAGCTTCAGGCTTCCAGGCGCGAAGCGCCGCTCTTCGAGCTCCTGGCCCGGCGAAGCCGGGTCAGGGTACCAGGATGGTCGAACCGGTGGTCCGGCGGCCCTGCAGGGCGTCCTGGGCCTCGCCGGCCTCGGCCAGGGGGTAGCGGTGCGAGACGTCGACCTTCACCTTGCCGCTCTCCAGCATGGCGAAGAGGTCGTCGGCCATCATCGCGAGCCGCTCAGGCGTGTCGGCGTAGCCATTGAGGCTGGGGCGGGTGGTGAACAGCGAGCCCTTCTGGTTGAGGATGCCCAGGTTGACCCCCTCCACGGGCCCGGAGGCGTTGCCGAAGCTGACCATCAGCGAGCGCGGCTTGAGGCAGTCCAGCGAGGTCTCCCAAGTGTCCTTGCCCACCGAATCGTAGACCACGTCACACATCTCGCCGCCCGTCAGCTCGCGGACCCGCTCCACCACGTCCTCGCGGGTGTAGTCGATGGTCGCCCAGGCGCCGTTCCGCTCGGCCAGCGCCGCCTTCTCCGGCGAGCTCACCGTGCCGATCAGCCTCACGCCCAGCGCCCTGGCCCACTGGCAGGCGATGGAGCCCACGCCGCCGGCCGCGGCATGCCAGAGGATGGTCTCGCCGCCCTTCAGCGCGTGGGTCTGGCGCATCAGGTACTGCACGGTAAGGCCCTTGAGCATGCTGGCCGCGGCGGTCTCGAAGTCGATGGAGTCGGGCAGCTTCACCACCTTGGCCGCCGGCAGGGTATGCCGCTCGGCATAGGCGCCCAGTGGCCCCTGGGCGTAGGCGACCCGATCGCCCACCTCGAGCCGGGTGACGCCCTCACCCACGGCATCGACCACGCCGGCCGCCTCGGTGCCCAGCCCGGAGGGCAGCGACGGCGCCGGATAGAGGCCGGTGCGGAAGTAGATGTCGATGAAGTTCAGGCCCACGGCGCGGTTGGCGACCCGCACCTCGCCGGGGCCCGGTTCGGCAGGGGTGACGTCGACCCACTCGAGCACTTCGGAACCGCCGGTGCGGGAGAACTGGATACGCTTGGCCATGGGAAGCTTTCCTTATTCGGCTAACGGGATCGGTTCACCATGGAAGCGCCGCCGGACGAAGGGGTCAAGTCGATTCTCTGGCCTAGCCGCCGGGACAAACCGCCAGGCCCTCGACGAACCGGCGCTTCTCCTCCTCGAAGAAACGCGCGTCGTGCTTGAAACGGCGCAGCACCTCCTGCTCGTCGAAGGACAGCGTCGGCTCGAGCTCACCGGCCCGGGCAGCCGGGTGGCGGCGGGACAGCCCCACGCGCGCACCGCGGTCGTCCTCGATCCAGCGCGAGATACCGCACTGGCGCAGGAATGCCTCGTCGAGGTCGTCCGTGGGCTCGACACGCAGCGGGGCATTCAGCGCCAGCTCGCGAATCAGGCGTTGTCGGGGCTCGCGCCCCTCCCCGAGCGAGGCGCTCAGTGCCAGCGTCATGGCGGCGCCAGCCTCGTCGAGTACCAGCAGGGCCAACGCCAGTGGTGCCTCGGCGTCGTCCACCAGTGCCCAGAGCCGTGCCGCCTCGGTGGCGAACAACAGATGGCGCGTGCCACTGAACGCCACCAGCGGCGTCAAGCCGGCGGACGTGCCGTGCACCGCCGCGCACAGCCGGGCCAGGCAGGCGTCGCGCCATTCGCCCGGCTCGAGACTCACCACCCTCATCGGCACTCTCCCCTCGTGGTAGGCAATCGCGCGCAGCCTAGCACAGGTCGCCCATCGAGCGACCAACGACACACGGTTGTCATGGCAGGGTAGGATGATGCCTAGAGGTTCCCGCCACCCACGAGAGGCGCCCCATGTCACGACCGACCGTCCACCTGCCCCGCCTGATCGCCCACCGTGGCCTCTCGGCCCATGCCCCCGAGAACACCCTCACCGCCGTGCGCGCCGCCCATGCCGAGGGCTGTGGCTGGGTGGAGCTCGACGTCCAGCTGCTCGGCGACGGTACGCCGGTGATCTGGCATGACAAGGGCGTGCGGCGCTGCTCCAACGGCCGCGGCAAGCTGGCCAACATGGAGCTGCCACGCGCCCGGGCCCTGGACGTAGGGGCCTGGTTCGGCCGCAACTTCGCCGGCGAGCGCCTGGCCACCCTCGACGAGATGCTCGCCCTGGCCGACGAACTCGGCCTGGGCCTCAACCTGGAGCTCAAGGTGCATCGCGGCCGCGACCCCCAGGCCCTGGTGGCGACCGCCCTGCCCCGGGCGCTGGACGCCCTGCCCCCGGAGCGCCTGATCGTCTCCTCCTTCCATCCCGAGGCACTGGAGGCGGCCCGGGCCCTGCAACCGGCCGGCGACGCGTTGCACCTGGGCATTCTCCACGAAAAGCCGCCCAAGGAGTGGCGACGCAGCGCCGAGGCGCTCAAGGCCTTCAGCCTGCACGTGGACTGGCGACGCCTGAAGGAGAAGCGGGCCCGGGAGATCAAGGCGGCGGGCTACGCCCTGCTCTGCTACACCCCCAACGATCCGGTGGCCTTCGCCACCCAGTGGGACTGGGGCGTGGACAGCGCCATCAGCGACGACCCGGGCCTCTTCACCCACTACCTGCCGGAGGCCGAGCCGCCCGACGGCGCCGGCACAGTGATCGTTCGATAGCGGCGACATCCAGGCTGGCCTCCAGGGCATCCGCCAGGCGGTCCAGCTCCGCCTGGCGATGGGCGGCCAGGTCCACCGCATCGCCCGCCTCCTCCAGGCCCCAGCGGGCGAGCAAGGCCGTACCGGCCGCGGCGCCGTCGAACAGGCCGTGCAGGTAGGTGCCCATCACCTGGCCGTCGTCGCTGACCGCCCCGTCCGGCCGCCCCGCCAGCTCGCACAGCGGACGCTCGAGCGCCGGCCCCGTGGTGACGCCGTTGTGGATCTCGTAGCCGGCGAGGGGCACACCCTCCGGCAGCAGGCGCCCGCGGACGTTGTTCAGCTGCTTGCCGGGCACCATGCGGGTCTCCAGCTCGAGCAGCCCCAGCCCCGGGCTGCTCCCCGCCGGCCCCTCCAGCCCCTCGGGATCGTGGATGGCCCACCCCAGCATCTGGAAGCCGCCGCAGATGCCCAGCACCCGACCGCCATAGCGCAGGTGGCGGCGGATGGCCGCTTCCCAGCCCTGGGCGCGCAACCAGTCGAGATCCGAGCGGGTGCTCTTGCTGCCCGGCAGCACGATCAGGTCGGCGGGCGGGATGGGCCGATCCGGTCCCACGAAGGTGAGCGCCACCCGCGGGTGCAGGCGCAGCGGGTCGAAGTCGTTGTGGTTGCTGATGCGCGGCAGCGCCGGCACCACCACTTCGAGCGCCGGCTCGCCCGAGCGCCGGCCGTGCAGGCCCAGGCTGTCCTCGGCATCCAGCACCAGCCCCGGGAGGTATGGCAGGGTGCCCAGCACCGGCTTGCCGGTATGCCCCGCCAGCCAGTCGAGCCCCGGCTGCAGCAGCGCCATGTCGCCACGGAAGCGATTGATGATAAAGCCCTTGGTGCGTTCCCGTTCGGACTCGGAGAGCAATGCCAGGGTGCCCACCAGTTGGGCGAAGACCCCGCCACGGTCGATGTCCCCCACCAGCAGCACCGGGCAGTCCACCGCCTCGGCGAAGCCCATGTTGGCGATATCGTTCTCGCGCAGGTTGATCTCCGCCGGGCTGCCCGCCCCCTCGGCGATGATCACGTCATGACGCGCGGACAACGCCTCCCAGGCCGCCAGCACGCCGGCGCGCGCCTCGCGCTTGTAGGCGTGATAGTCCAGGGCGTCCATGTGGCCGAGCACCCGGCCGCGCAGGATCACCTGGGCGCCGCGGTCGCTCTCCGGCTTGAGCAGCACCGGGTTCATATCGCTGTGCGCGTCTACCCCGGCGGCCAGCGCCTGCAGCGCCGTGGATCGGCCGATCTCGCCGCCGTCCACCGTCACCGCGCTGTTCAGCGCCATGTTCTGCGGCTTGAAGGGCGCCACCGACACCCCGCGCCGGGCCAGGGCCCGGCACAGCGCGGCCACCACCGTGCTCTTGCCCGCATCCGAGGTGGTGCCCTGGATCATCAGGGTGCTCATTGGCGGGCTCCGAGTGCCTCGAGCGCCTCGCCCAGGGCCGTGGAAGACGGCATCTGTTCCCAGCCATTGCCATGCACCCGCTCGGCCAGCGGCAGGCGCTGCCGCCAGCCGGCACGGGCCAGCTCGGGCCGGTCGAGGAAGTCGCCGACATAGCCCAGGCACAGGTAGGCGAGCGGATAGACCGACTCCGGCAACCCCAGCACCCCGGCCAGCTCGTCCTGGTCGAGGATGCTGACCCAACCCACGCCGATGCCCTCGGCGCGGGCCGCCAGCCACAGGTTCTGGACCGCCAGGCAGGTGCTGAACAGGTCGGTGTCGACGACGCTGTGTCGGCCCAGTACATGCTCGCCGCCCCGGCTTCGGTCACAGGTGATGCACAGGTTGAGCGGGCTCTCCCGGATGCCTTCCAGCTTGAGGCGTCGATAAAGCTGCCCGCGTTCCCCGGCATGGCACTCGGCCGCCCTGGCGTTCTCGCGCTCGAAGATCCGATGCACCCGCTCGCGCACCTCGCGGCTGTCGATCACCAGGAAGTCCCAGGGCTGCATGAAACCCACCGAGGGAGCATGGTGGGCGGCCTCCAGCAGGCGCGCCAGCACCTCGGGGGGAATCGGCTCCGGCAGGAACTGGGCGCGCACGTCCCGGCGCTCGTGGATGGCCCGGTAGACCCCGGCCTTCTGCGCCTCGGGGAAGGCATGGTCGGGTCGCTCGCTCGGCTCTGCCATGCGGCTCTCTCCTGGCAACGTCGTGGATGTCTAGAGCTCGACGCCCTTCTGCGCCCTGACGCCCTGCTCCTTGAAGGCGTGCTTGACCACCTTCATCTCGGTGACGGTGTCGGCCAGCTCGATCAGCGCCTCGGGGGCGTAGCGACCGGTGACGATGGCATGCTGCATCGCCGGGCGGGCCTGGAGATCATCCAGCACGCGATCCAGGTCCAGGTACTCGAAGCGCAGGGCGATGTTGAGCTCGTCGAGCAGCACCATATCGAAGCTCGGATCGGCCAGCATGCGCCGGGCCACCTCCCAGGCGGCCTCCGCCTTCTCGATATCGCGTTCGCGGTCCTGGGTGTCCCAGGTGTAGCCCTCGCCCATCACGTGGTACTCCACGTTCGGCAACTGGCGGAAGAAGGCCTCCTCGCCGGTACTGAAGTTGCCCTTGATGAACTGCACCACCCCCACCTTCATGCCGTGACCCAGGGCCCGGGCCAGCATGCCGAAGCCGGAGCTGCTCTTGCCCTTGCCGGGGCCGGTCAGCACCAACAGTACGCCCTGATCCTTGTCGGCCTGGGCGATGCGTTCGTTCATGATCTTCTGCTTGATGGCCATGCGCTCGGCGTGGCGCTTGGGATCGACCTTCTTCATTTCACTCTCCTGCGGTGTCGATGGGGCTGTTCGGCTGGCTCGGCAGCAGCGGCGTCCGGGCCAGCAGGTAGATGTCCATGATCCAGCCATGCCGCTCGCGCAGGGCGGCACGACGCTCGACGATCGACGGGGCCACCTCGGCCAGCCAGCCGTCGAGCAGGCTCTGCTTGTCCATGCCCAGGTAGGCGCCCCACCAGATATAGAGCCCCTCCGGCGGCAACGCCTGGAAGGCCCCGCCGCCGTCGAGCATGACCGCGACGCTGGCCGCATCGTCGGGCCAGCCACGCTCGCGCAGACGCCGCCCGGTGGTGATCTGGACCGGTTCGGCCAGCGCATTGAGGGGGATGCGGTGCGCGGCGGTGAGGACCTGCAGGCTGGTGATGCCCGGCACTATCTCTACCTTCAGGTCCACCTCGACCGCCCGCCCGGTGGCGCTTTTCATACAAGATCTGAGCCTTTCGGCGATGCGCAGGCTACTGTCATACAACGAGGGATCCCCCCAGATCAGCATGGCGACCCGTCCGCCCTCCGGTAGATGGGACTCCATGAGTTCCGCCCAGACAGCAGCGATCGCCTCGTGCCAGGCGTCCACCGCGCCCAGGTAATCGGCACGGGCCTCGCGTCGGGGCAGGTCGAACTCCACGACCCGGGACCGGGCCGGCTCCTCCAGGAGATTGCGACACAGCAGCCGACGCAGGTCCACCAGGTCCGACTTGGCCTCCCCCTTGCGTGGCAACAGGATGAGGTCCGCCGCGTTGAGCGCCCGCACGGCGGCCAGGGTGACATGCTCGGGATTGCCCGTGCCGATGCCGATCAGCGAAAGCCGGATCATGCCTCGCCTCCCCTGTCTTCGGGAGAGGCGCCGGGAGCGGTGCCGGCGAAGGGCGAGTCCGCCGACTGGGGCCGAAAGCGACGATCATAGCCGATTGAATACAGGCAACTTTCCTGGAAATCCTCACTCTCCAGCACCGGGCCCACCAGGATCAACGCCGTCCGCTGCAGGGTGCCATCGACCCGGGAGGCCACCGTCGACAAGCGCCCCCGGACCACCCGCTCATCGGGCCAGCTGGCCCGCCATACGATGGCGACCGGGCAATCGGCGCCGTAGAAGGGCATCAGTTCCTCCACCACTCGGGCCAGGTGATGGATGGAGAGGTGGATCGCCAGGGTGGCGCCGCTCTTCGCGAAGTTGGCCAGGGTCTCGCCATCCGGCATGGCGCTGGCACGCCCCGGCGTCCGGGTCAGCACCACGGATTGCGCCACCCCCGGCAGCGTCAGTTCCTGCCCCAGGGTGGCGGCCGCCGCGGCGAAGGACGGCACGCCCGGCGTAATGGCATAGGGTATGGCCAGCTCGCGCAGCCGGCGCAGCTGCTCCCCCATGGCGGACCAGACCGACAGGTCCCCGGAGTGCGGTCGGGCCACGTCCAGGCCCGCGGCATGGGCGCGACGCATCTCGTCGATGATCTCATCCAGGGACAGGGGCGCCGTGTTGATGATCCGGGCGCCTTCCGGGCAGTGCTCGAGCAACGCTTCGGGCACCAGCGACCCCGCATAGAGGCACACCGGACAGGAAGCGATGAGATCCCGCCCTCGCAATGTCAGCAGGTCCGGCGCGCCGGGGCCGGCGCCGATAAAGTGGATTGTCATGCTCGCTCTCCTTTCTTCAGAGGCGCTCGGGCCACCGCGGCGGTGGCCGATCGGTCCGCCGAGATCAGCCGGGGCCCGAGCAATGCCGCCCCGGGTCCCGCCGCCAGCAGGGCGACGGCCTCGGCGACGCTCCCCGTGCCCCGGGCCCGCAGGCTGTGCCGGGAGCGGGTGAGCGTGGCGGCCATGGGCAATTCAGCGTCGGCCACGGCGATCACCGCCAGCCCCCGCGCGCGGCCCAGTTCCTGCACCAGCGGCCACATCGTCCGGGTCGCGGCCAGCCGGTCGATGGCGCCGTGGTGTTCGTGGAGCCGATCCAGCGCATCAATCAGCGACGCCAGCCGCACCCCCCGTCGAAAGCCGAAGCCCGCCACCGTGATCGCATCCCCCATCACCATCACCGGGTCACCCGCCACTGCACGATGGGGTAGCCGGCCTTCCAGCCCCGCCGCCTGCCGAGGGGGGCGGCGGTGGCCAGCTCGAGGCGCAGCAGCTCGCCGCCGGCCCGCTGCTGCCAGTGGGCCAGCAGGGCCTCGGACTCCAGGGTCACCGCATTGGCCACCAGGCGCACGCCGGCCGGCAGCCGCCGCCACAGCGCCTCCAGCAACGCCTCCGACAGCCCGCCCCCGATGAAGACCGCATCGGGCGGCGGACGCTCGTCCAGCGCCCGATCGCCCAGAACGTCGGGGGCGCTCCCCTCCACCACCTCGAGCCAGTCGACGCCCAGCGTTCGCGCATTGCGACGCGCCCGTGCCGCCCGCTCAGTGTCGCATTCGAAGGCCAGGGCGCGGTTGTCCGGGTGCGCCAGCAGCCACTCGATGGCGATCGAGCCCGAGCCCGTGCCGATATCCCACAGCCGCTCCCCCGCTACCGGGGCCAGGGCGGCCAGCGTCAGGGCGCGCACGGCCTGCCTGGTGATCTGGCCATCGTGCTCGAACCATTCGTCCGGCAGGCCGGGTGTCAGCGGCAGGGCCGGCCCGTCACCGGCGACCTCCAGGCCCGCCGCGACCGGGTGGCGAATATCGTCCGGCAGGGCGGCATGTGCCCGCACGCTGCGCAGCCGCTCATCGTCACCGCCCAGCGCTTCCAGCACATGCAACCGGGACGCCCCGAAGCCGCAGCGCGAAAGCCAGCCGGCCAGCTCGGCCACCGCCTCGCCGTCGCGCAGCAGCACCAGCAGACGCCTGCCGCGATGCAGGTGGGGCCGGAGTCGCGTCAGGGGCCTGGCATGCAGGCCCAGGCAGGTCACGCCCTCCAGCGACCAGCCCAGCCTGGATGCCGCCAGGCTGAAGGTGGAGGGCGACGGCAGGGCCCGCCATTCGCCGGCCCCCAGCTGATGCGTCAGGCTGGTGCCGGCGCCAAACCAGAAGGGATCGCCGGAGACCAGCATCACGACCCGGCGGCCGCGTTCGGCCAACAGTCGAGGGATGCCGTCGGCGAAGGGCACCGGCCATTCGCGCACCTCGCAGGCCACAGGCGGCAACAGGCGCAGGTGGCGACGCGCGCCGAATACCACCTCGGCGTCCTCCAGCGCGTCGCGGCTTGCCGGCGTCAGCCCCGCCGTGCCACTCTCGCCCCAGCCGAGCAGCGTCAGCCAGGGAGCGTCGTCAACGTCAGCCATCATGAGAGTCCTGATCCTGGGGGGCACCAGCGAGGCCAGTGCCCTGGCCAGCGCCCTGGCCGAACGCTCCATCCCCGCCCTGTTCAGTTATGCCGGCCGGGTCACCACGCCCAAGCCGCAGCCGTTGCCCACCCGCGTCGGCGGCTTCGGCGGGGTGGCGGGCCTGGCCACCTTCCTGGCCGACAACCGCATCACCCACCTGGTCGACGCCACCCACCCCTTCGCCGAACGCATGAGCCACCACGCCGTCTCGGCGGCGCAGCGCCGCGGCGTCCGCTGCCTCGCCCTGACGCGGCCCCCCTGGGCGCCGATGGCCGGCGACCGCTGGCAGAGCGTCGCCGGTGTCGAGGCGGCGGTGGAGGCGCTTTCCGGGCCGCCGCAGAGGGTGCTGCTGGCGATCGGGCGCCAGCATCTCGCCGCCTTCGCGGCCCAGCCCCAGCACCACTACCTGCTCAGGCTGGTCGACCGGCCCGAGGCCCCGCCGCCCCTGCCCCGTCACAGCGTCACCCTCGACCGGGGGCCCTTCACCCTGGACGGCGACCTGACCCTGCTCCGGGAGCATGGCGTCGAGCGCCTGGTGTGCAAGAATGCCGGCGGCGCGGGTGCGGTGGCCAAGCTCGCCGCCGCCCGCCGACTGGGCCTGCCGGTGGTGATGATCGAGCGGCCGGCGCCGCCGCCGCGCCGGGAAGCCCACTCCATCGAGGAGGTCCTGGCGTGGCTCGGTCATGAGCCCGCCCCCGACGCCGACCTCGGCGTATAGACCCACTCCCCCTCCTCGCGCGCGATGCGCCGCGTCAGGCTGGAGCCCACCATCACCAGGGTACGCATGTCGGCCATCTCCGGCTCCGCCTCGCCCAGGGTCGTGACCCGCACGGCTTCCTCCGGCGTGGCAATGGCCCGCGCGAACACGATCGGACGCCCTGGCCCGCAAGCCTCCCGCAGCACCCGCAGGGCACGCGCGAAGCCCGCCGGTCGCGCCCGGGAGCGGGGGTTGTAAAAGGCCATGGCGAAGTCGGCCTCGGCGGCCAGCCGCAGGCGCTTCTCGATCAGCGCCCAGGGCTTGAGGTTATCGGACAGGTTGATACAGCAGAAGTCGTGGCCCAAGGGAGCGCCCAGCCGCGCGCTGGCGGCCAGCATGGCGGAGATGCCCGGCAATACCTGGATGTCCAGCGCGCGCCAGGCCGGCTCACCCGCCTCCAGCGCCTCGAAGACGGCCGCGCCCATGGCGAACACGCCGGGGTCGCCCGAGGAGACGACCACCACCCGGCGGCCCTCGGCGGTCATCCGCAGCGCCTGCTCCGCCCGCCGGATTTCCTCGCGGTTGTCCGAGCCGTGGCGCGTCAGCCCCGGCCGCGGCGGCACCCGCTCGACATAGGGCCCATAGCCCACCACATCGGTGGCCTCGGCCAGCGCGGCCGAGGCCTCCGGGGTGACCAGCGAGGCGTCGCCCGGCCCCAGGCCGGCGATCTTCAGCCAACCGTTCATGGCCGTTTCTCTCATGGCCGTCTCCCCTGGCCGTGGATCACCAGCAGGGAAAAGTACGGCACGCTGTCGCCGGCGTCGCGGAACGGCACCACCCTCTCCTGGGGCATGGAGGCATACTCGATCAGCCAGGCCTCCTCCGCGCGGCCGGCCCGGGCCAGCGCCCGCCTGAGCTTGTCCAGGTTGCGGCCGATCTTCATCACCACCAGGGCATCGGTCCGGGCGATGCGCTCGGCCAGCGTCGCCTCCGGCAGGGTGGCCATCAGCACGGTCATGACGTCATCGCCCCAGGTCACCGGCTGCCCGGTGGCGGTCCAGGCGGCGGACATGCCGGTGATGCCGGGCACCACTTCAACGGCCACCCTTCCCTGCAATCGGGTATAGAGGTGCATGAAGGAGCCGTAGAAGAAGGGATCGCCCTCGCACAGCACCGCCACATCCTGGCCCGCCTCGGCGATCTCGGTCAGCTGCGCGACCTGGCGTTCATAGAAGGCCGCCAGCAGTTCGTTGTAACGGGGGTCGTCGAACGGGATCTCGGTGGTGACCGGATACTCCATCGGCAACTCGATGGCATCCGACGCCACCAGGCCTTCGACGATGCGACGGGCGTGGCCGGTGCGGCCCTTCTTGCGGAAGAAGGCGATGTGGGACGCCCGGCGGATCAGTCGATCCGCGCGCACGCTCATCAGATCCTGGCTGCCGGGCCCGAGGCCGACGCCGTAAACGGTTCCCCGGCTCATTCGCGACGATCCGCCATGGCATTGAGGGCGGCCACCGTCACCGCACTGCCGCCGAGCCGTCCGCGCACGATGCAACAGGGTAGCGAGTCGCTCGCCCAGAGGGCCTGCTTGGATTCGGCGGCCCCCACGAAGCCCACCGGGCAGCCGATGATGGCCGCCGGGCGCGGGCAATCCGGCGCTTCCAGCATGTTCAACAGGTGGAAGAGCGCGGTCGGAGCATTGCCGATCGCCACCACCGCGCCGTCCAGGTAGGGGCGCCAGAGCTCCACGGCCGCCGCCGAGCGGGTGTTGGCCAGGTCCCGGGCCAGGCCGGGCACCCGCTCGTCGTGCAGGGTGCAGAGGATGGCGTTGTCCGCCGGCAGGCGCCGGCGGGTGATGCCCTCGGACACCATGCGCGCGTCACACAGGATCGGCGCGCCCCGCTCCAGCGCCTGGCGCGCCCGGTTCACCGCGTCGCCGCGGAACTGGATGTGCGAGGCCAGTTCCACCAGGCCGGCGGCATGGATCATGCGCACGGCCACCGGCTCCTCCTCCGGCGAGAAGCGCGAAAGCGACGCCTCGCGCCGGATGATGGCAAAGGACTCCCGGTAGATGGCCGGGCCGTCCGTCTCATAGGCGTGGGGCATCGATATTCTTCTCCTCATCCATTCTTCTCTTCCAGAGCGGCCAAGACCTCGGCGTCGGTCAGCCCGGTCGCCTCTGGCGTGTCATCGGCGCGGCCGCCGACGATCAGGTCGAAGCGGCTGGCCCGCCCCGTCAGGCAGACCTCGGCCGGCTGCCGGCGGGCGCAGCCCTTGGGACAGCCGGACACATGCACGGCGCCCGCGACCAGGCCGCTCAGGCGTTCTGCCAGCGCCAGCGTCTCGACACTCGCCTGCGCGCAGTAGGGGGCGCCCGGGCAGGCATCCGCGGATAATCGCGGATCACGGTCGTCGTCCAGTAGCCCCGGGACCGCTGCCTCTACGGCGCCTTCCACCAGCAGACGCCGCCAGGGCGTCACCCGTACGGCGGTGACCTCGGCAGGGTCGACGGCGGCACGCCACGCCGGCGCCGGCGCCCGGCCGAACGGCAGGCCCAGCACCCGACCCCGCGCATGGTCGCCCAATGCCAGCCGGGGGCCGGCCTCGGCAGGCCGTATCGATGCCGGCGCCCAGGCCGGCAGCGGCGCCCGATGCCGGCGCATCCGTCCGGCGTCCCGCCCGCCACTGTCGACGAACCAGTGCGCCAGGCGCACCAGGAGCTCGACGGCGGCGGCGACCGAGGCCACCGGGGTGCCCCGGGCGCGTCCATCGGCCCGGACTAATAGGCCGCCCGAAGCCCGCGGCTGCAAGGCGCCCGATGCCGACCGCTCGAGGCGGAAGTCCGCGGAGGCATCGCTCAGCACCGGCGCGGGACCGGCATCGAGGGCAAGCCCCACCTTGTCCGGCAGGTCCGGCAGCTCGGCGAGGTGGGCCTGCAGCAGGCGGGCCGCCTCATGGGTGGCGTCGCCCGCCTGCCAATCCGGCGCCAGCAGCAGTGGGGGCCGGCGCTCGGCCTGCGGGACCGGGTCGACCAGCCCCTGCGCGACGAGGACATCCATCAGCCCGGGCCAGCCGGCCTCGGACACGCCGCGCAGCTGCAGGTTGGCGCGGCTGGTGAGTTCGATCAGGCCGCTGCCGAAGGCCTCAGCCGCGTCACACAGCGCCAGCATCTGGCCCCGCGTGAGCCGCCCCAGGCGGGGACGCACGCGCACCAGCAGGCCATCGCCGGTCGCCATGGGTCGCCAGGCCCCGGGACACCAGCCCCTGACGCGAACCTCGGCGCTCATGGGGCGAGCTCCCGGGTCTCGTCGATCTCGAGCAGCAGGTCCTGCAGGGCCGCGCCCTGTTCCCCGGGGTCCTGCCACATCCCGCGCTGGACGGCTTCCAGTAGCCGCTCGGCCATCTCCTCCATCGCCGCCGGGTTATGTTCGCGGAGGAACGCCTGGTTGGCCTCGTCCAGCACCAGGGCGTCGGTCACCTGGGCATACTGGTAGTCGGCCACCAGGTCGGTGGTGGCGTCATAGGCGAACAGGTAGTCCACCGTGGCGGCCATCTCGAAGGCGCCCTTGTAGCCGTGCTCGCGCATGGCCTCGATCCATTTGGGATTGAGCACCCGGGAGCGGATCACGCGGGCCAGTTCCTCCTTGAGGGTGCGGATCCGCGGCTGCGCCGGGTTGGCGTGATCGGCGTGGTAGATGGACGGCGCCTGCCCCCCGAGGGAACGGCTGGCGTTGGCCATGCCGCCCTGGAACTCGTAGTAGCCGTTCGAATCGAGGATATCGTGTTCGCGGTTGTCCTGGTTGTGCATCACCGCCTCCAGGCTCTCGAGCTGATGCTCGAAGGCCCCTCGCGCGGCGACCCCGGATTCCGGGAACTGGCCGTAGGCGTAGGCCCCGGCAGCGAGGTAGGTCTCCGCCAGGTCGTCCGCGCTGTTCCAGGCGCGGTCGTCGATGCGCCGGTTCAGGCCGGTGCCGTACTCCCCGGGCCTGCTGCCGAAGACCCGGTAGCCGGCCTCGCGGGCGGCCGCCTCGGGCGACAACCCCCGGCGCTCGAGTGCCTGCCGGCGCGCCAGCACCGCCGCACGAATGGTGTTGCCGTCGCCGGGCTCCTCGTACTCGGCGACCGCCCGCACCGCGGCATCGAACAGGCGGATGACATTGGGAAAGGCATCGCGGAAGAAGCCGGATACCCGCAGGGTGACGTCCACCCGCGGGCGTTGCAGCAGCATGGCGGGCATCACCTCGATATCGATCACCCGCTGCGAACCGAGCGACCAGACCGGCCGCACCCCCATCAGCGCGAAGGCCTGGGCGATATCATCGCCGCCGGTACGCATGGTCGCGGTGCCCCAGATCGACAGCCCCAGCCGGCGCGGGTAGTCGCCGTGATCCTGCAGGTAACGCTCCACGAACGCCTGCGCCGAGGCCTCGCCCAGGGACCAGGCGGCGGGCGACGGAATCGCGCGATTGTCCACGCTGAAGAAGTTGCGCCCGGTGGGCAGGGTATCCAGCCGCCCCCGGCTGGGGGCGCCGCTCGGCCCGGGCGGCACGAAGCGGCCATCGAGCCCGTCCAGCAGCGACTGGATCTCCATCTCGGCGCCCCGCCGCATGGCGGCCCAGAGCCGCTCGCGGGCATGGCAACACTGTTCAACGGTGGCCGGGTAGTCACGGGCCAGTTCTGTCAGGCAGCCCGGTTCCAGGACGTAGTCGGTCACCAGCCGATGGGCGAGCCGTTCCAGACGCTCCCGGGTATCGGCGGCGGTGCGCCAGGCGGACGCCTCCAGCTCGGCCAGGGCCGGCGGCTTCGGACCGGTCCAGGGGTCGACCCCGGCCGTCAGGGGATCGAAGGACCCGCCGTCTTCCCGCAGGCCCAGGTCGTCCGCCAGGTTGTGCAGCAGGCCGCGCTGGACCACCCCCTCTCCGCGCGGCAGCCTGAGGATGGCGACCAGGGTCCCCGCCAGCTTGTCCGGCGGCGGCAGGGTGCCCAGCACGTGCAGGCCATGGCGGATCTGGGCTTCCTTGATATCGCACAGGTAGGTGTCCAGCTCGTTGAGCAGGCGCTCGTCATCCGCGCCCTCCGTCGTCTGGCTCAGTTCCCGGTCGATACCGGTCCGGTGAAGGTGTGCCAGGATCCGCTCACGCAGCAGCGCCTCGCGCCGCGGGTCCATGCCCAGGGCCTGGTAGTACTCGTCGGTCAGGGCCTCCAGTTCCGCCATGGCCCCGTAGAGCTCGGCCCGGGCCAGCGGCGGCATCAGGTGGTCGATGATCACCGCCTGGCTGCGGCGCTTGGCCTGGGCGCCCTCGCCCGGGTCGTTGACGATGAACGGATAGAAATGCGGCAGCGGCCCCAGGGCGAGATCCGGCCAGCACTCGGCGGAGAGTGCCGTGCTCTTGCCCGGCAGCCATTCCAGGTTGCCGTGCTTGCCGACGTGGACCACCGCGTCCACCCGGTAGTGCTCGCGCAGCCAGAGATAGAACGCCAGGTAACTGTGGGGCGGCACCAGTTCGGTATCGTGGTAGCTCTGCGTCGGGTCGTCGATGAAATCTCGTTCCGGCTGGATGCCGACGAAGGTCTCCCCCAGGCGGATACCGGCGATCATCAGCCGGCCCTGGTGGCACTTGGGATCGTCCGACGGCGTTCCCCAGCGCCCGCATACCGCTTCTTGAAGTGCTTCCGGCAGGGTCCGGAACCACGCCAGGTAGTCGTCGAGCCCGATGCTCTGCCAGCAGCCGCGCTGGTCCAGGGCACGCCGATCGTTGGTCACGGTGCCCTGCAGCCGCCGGATCAGGGCGTCCCCGTCCTCCGGCACGTCGCTCACCGGATAGCCCGCCGCGGCCAGTGCCCGCAGGATCTCTATCGTCGAGGCCGGCGTATCCAGGCCGACGCCGTTGCCGATGCGGCCATCGCGGTTGGGATAATTGGCCAGCACCAGCGCCAGGCGCTTGGCGGCATTGGGCGTCTGACGCAAACGACAGAAGCGCCGCGCCAGCCGGGCGACGAAGGCGGCCCTCTCGGGATGCAGGGCGTGGCGCGTCACCGACAGCTGGCAGCGCTCGCTGTAGTGGGCCTCCGTCTTGAAGCCCACCGCGCGGGTGATGACGCGCCCATCCATCTCCGGCAGCACCACCTGCATGGCCACGTCGCGGCTATGCAGGCCGGCCGCCTTGGCCTGCCAGTCCTCCTCGGTGCTGCTCGCCAGGATCGCCTGCAGCACCACCGGTCGCCCGACGAAGGGACTGTCGAGAACCTCGCCGCCCAGGGCGTCCATGTCGTCCGGGTTGCGGTTGACGGAGAAGCCGGTGGTATTGACCAGAAGCCCGGCCCCGGTCTGCTCGATCAGGTGATTGACGAAGGCCACGCAGGCGTCGTCCTTGAGCGAGGCCACCGCCACCGCCAGCGGTTCGAGCCCCTGGGCCCGCAGCGCCTCGATCAGGCCGTCCAGCACGGCGGTATTGGCGCCCTGCAGGTGACTGCGGTAGAACAGCAGCAGGCACACCGGGCGATCAGGATCCCGACGCGCTTGCCATTCGCTCAGGGTCGCTTCCCGTCGACCCGCAGTGTGGGGATCGTAGAGCATCGCCGCGGGAATCGCCTTGGGTTCCTGCCAGTCCAGCGCCAGCCCCAGGCACTCGGTACCGACGCAGCGCAACAGTTGCTCGGCATTGTCCACGCCGCCCTCGCGCAGGTAGCGCCAGACCCGGTGGGCCGATTCGACCGGCACGCTGGACTCGCCCAGCAGGGCGTCGTCCGGCTCGTCACTGCCCGGCACCAGGATCAGCTGGCGCCCCCGGCCGGCGGTGGCCCAGGCCAGCAGACGATCAAAGCCGTAGCGCCAGTAGGCGCTGCCGCCCATCAGCGAGACGATCACCAGGCGCGCCTCTTCCAGCACACGATCCTCGTAGAGGTCGTAGGCGGCGGGCTTGACCAGGTTCATCCAGTTCGCGAGCCGTACCGAGGGGTAATCGTCCCCGACCGTCGCGACCAGCCGCTCGACCGCCTGCGCCAGGGCCGACAGGCTGCTGTCGGCGGCCGACAGGATGACGATCTCGGCGGGGCTCTGCTGCAGGTCGACGATGCCCTCGTCGTCGACGAAGCCCCCGGGCTTGGCGGCGAAAAGATGCATCAGGCGGTCGTCGCGATCTCGGCGCTGGCCAGGGCCGTGTGCAGGGCCTCACTATCCAGCGCCTTGCCGATGATGACGAGCTGGGTGTGGCGCGGCTCGTCCTGCCCCCATAGCCGGTCGAAATAGCCGTCCAGGCGCTCGCCCACGGCCTGGATCACCCGGCGCATGGGCTTGCCCGGAATGGCCGCGAAGCCCTTGGCTCGATAGATCTCGTGGGTTTTCAGCAGTTGCTGGAGCCTGTCCGCCAGGGCGTCGCCATCGACTTCCCCCAGCCGGATCACGCAGGAATCGAAATGATCGTGGGCGTGGTCGTGATGCGCCCCCACGGCATGATGGCGATCGTGGTGGTTCTCGATGCGGTCGATGCTTGCCTCGCTCGCCGCGCCGATGCCCATCAGGGCTTCCAGTTGGGCCGTATCCGTGGCCAGGGTCTGGTCGATAAACAGGGTCTTGACCGATTCGGGGACGCGCGCCTGGATCAGGGCCTCGACCCGCGCCCTGTCGGCCGGCTCGAGCAGGTCGGTCTTGCTGACCAGCACCAGGTCGGCCGCGCTCAGCTGGTCGTCCAGCAATTCCCGCAGGCTGGGATCGTGGTCCAGGCTGTCGTCGGCCCGGCGCTGGGCCTCCACCCTGTCGACATCGCTGGCGTAACGGCCGGCGGCGACGGCCGGCCCGTCGAACACGGTGATGATGGCATCGACGGTGCAGTGCTGGCGCACCTCCGGCCAGTTGAACGCCTGGACCAGCGGCTTGGGCAGGGCCAGGCCGCTGGTCTCGATCAGGATATGGTCGATGTCGTCGCGGCGGGCCACCAGCTTCTTCATCACCGGCAGGAATTCCTCTTCCACCGTGCAGCAGATGCAGCCATTCGCCAGCTCGTAGATACCCCCGTCCTCGCCTTCCACGGGGCGTGCGTCCTCGCCGCCCTCTTCGCAGCCCAGGGCGCAGCCGCGCAGCAGGCTGGAATCGATATCCTGCTCGCCGAATTCGTTGACGATGACGGCGATGCGCTTGCCGGTGACCTGGCGCAGAATGCCGGCCAGCAGCGTGGTCTTGCCGCTGCCCAGGAAGCCGGTCACCACCGTGGCGGGGATCTTGTTCAGTCGCATCCGTGGGATTCCTCAGTGGTGATGGAATGAGTGTCGTTGGTCTGGCGTGCCGATACCGGGCCCGGCGCGAACAGGCGGGCCACGGCGGCGGGATTGTCGGGGAAGAACAGGTGCAGGTAGGTCGCCGTCAGCCGTCGTTGGCGATAGATGGCCTCCCCTGGCGCGGGATGGCGCTGGCGCCGCCCGTGGGCGATGGGGGCGGGGGTACCCTCCGCCACCGAGCGGTGATGGGCATGGCCCCGGACCGACCCCTCGGGCAGCTCGGCGGTCTGCATCCCCTGGCAACCCCGCCGCCCGCGCATGGCACCATGCCCGGGCAGCAGGCCCAGCATGGTGTGGGTCTCGCCATTCTGGTCGGTGAGGGTGTCGAGGGCATAGAGCATCCCGCCGCACTCGGCCAGGATCGGCAGGTCCGCGGCAAAGGCGCGGCGGATGTCGTCGCGCATGGCGGCGTTCGCCGCCAACCGCGCGGCGTGGAGCTCGGGGTAGCCGCCGGGGAGCCAGAGGGCATCGCAGGGTGGCAGGCCGCCATCGGCCAACGGCGAGAAGAAACGCAGTCTCGCCCCCATCCGCTCCAGCAGGTCCAGGTTGGCCGGGTAGATGAAGCTGAAGGCGGCGTCCCGCGCCACGGCGATGGTGCGGCCGGCCAGCCACGGCGGCGGCGCGGCCGTATCAAGGGGTGCCGTCGCGAAGGTCACCGGCGGCAAGGCCAGCAGGGCCTCGGCCAGCCCCTCGGCCGCGAGCGCCTCGGCGCCGGCCTCGAAGCGGGCCTCCAGGTCCTCGCGGATCTCCTCGGCCTGGACCAGCCCCAGGTGGCGCTCGGGCAGGGCCAGGGAGGCATCGCGGGGCACCGCGGCCAGCAGCGGCACGCTTTTCGGCAGCGCCGCCGCGATCAGCTCACGATGGCGCATTGAGCCGCAGGCGTTGGCGATCAGCCCGGCGATGCGGATATCGTCGCGGAAGCCCGCCAGGCCGGCCACCAGCGCCGCCGCGGTCTGGGCCATTCCTTTCACGTCCATGACGATGACCAGCGGCAGGCCGAACAGGGCCGCCAGATCGGCGCTGGAGGGTTCGCCATCGAACAGCCCCATGGCGCCTTCCACCAGGATGAGGTCCGCCTCGAGCGCGGCCTCGAACAGGCGTCGGCGGCAGTAGGCCTCGCCGGCCATCCACAGGTCGAGCTGATCGACCGGCCGGCCCGACGCCTGGGCCAGCACCAGCGGATCCAGGTAATCCGGACCGGTCTTGAAGACCCGGACCACCTTGCCCTCGTTGCGCAGCATCCGGGCCAGCGCCGCGGTCACCGTGGTCTTGCCCTGCCCCGATGCCGGCGCGGCGATAAAGACCGCGGGGCAGGCGGCACTCGCCGGTGCGGTGACATCGTCCATCATCGTTGACCTCCGGTCCGCATGACGCCCGCCGTCTCCGGCAAGGGCTGGTAAAGGGCGCCCAACTGCTCGGCGATCTGACGCCCCCGCCCCCGCCTGACGGCGGCCCCTTCGGTATCCACGACGACGCAATCGCCGAGTGACGGCAGGCCGGCCAGGGATTGCCGGGTGCGGCCGTCGGTGATCAGGTAGGTGCGGACATGCAGGCCGGCGTCCTGACGCCGCCATTGGCGGATCAGCCGCGCCGCCCGCAGGACGGCGTCGCGGATCGGGGTCCCACCGCCGCCGTCCGCGGCATCGAGCCGCTCGAGCAGGTCCTTGGGCGCGCGTCGCCGGGGCAGGACCTCCGTGACGCCGTCATTGCCGAAGCCCAGCACCACGATCTGCTCCCGGACGGCGTAGGCCTGGCGCGCCAGCCGGTCGACCAGCCCCTTGGCCCGGCCCAGCAGGCGCTGGCCCAGGGTGGAGGCAGAGGTATCCAGCAGGATGAGATGCAGCACCGGCTGCCCGGTGCGGGCCCGGCGATAGCGCAGGCGTCGCCAGGGCCAGTGCCCGCGGTTGTCGATCAGGGTGCCGAACCAGTCCGGTCGTTGTGCCTCGGCATGGGCCCGGCGCTGCCCCGGCTGGTGCCCCTTGCCCAGGCGCTTGGAGGACAGGCGCGAGGACGGCACCGATGCCGGCTGTTTCGCTCGGGTTTCCGCGGGGATGTCCGGAAATTCCACCGCCGGCACGCTGACGCTTTTCTGTGTCACCGGCGGCATGGCGCCCCACTGCCCCTGCGCCTCCGAAGCCGCGCCGTGGCCACCGCTGCCGGCCGGTGTCTGCCTGTCGGCGCCGGCGCTCCCCCCGCCGGGGGGCGGCGGCGTTCCGGACTGTGAGGGTGGCGTCGTATGTTGCGTCGTACGGCGATGGGCCAGGACCCAGGGCTCGACGGTCTCCAGGTCCTCCCGGCTCACCGTCGTCGCGCCTCGCCAGACGGCATGCGCCTGCGCCGCGCGATGCCAGGCCACATCCGCCCGCAGGCCCTCGACCCCCGCGGCCTCGCAGCGAGCCGCGATATGGTCGTAGACCCAGGGCTCGGCGGTGACCTCGGTCAGCGCCCGTTGCGCCCGCCGGATGCGCCGGGTCAGCGCCGCCTGGTCGGCCTCGTGGCGGGCGACATAGGCCTGCGGATCGCGGTCGAAGGCCTCTCGCTGCTGCACGATGGCCACCCGCTCCCGCACGCTCACCACCGCCTCCTGCTCGAGACAGAGGCCGAAGCGATCGAGCAACTGGGGGCGCAGTTCCCCCTCGTCCGGGTTCATGGTGCCGATCAGGCCGAAGCGGGCGGGATGCGTATGGCTGATGCCGTCGCGCTCGACGATGTTGACGCCGCTGGCCGCCACGTCGAGCAGCAGGTCCACCAGGGAGTCCGGCAGCAGGTTGACCTCGTCGACATACAGCACGCCACCGTGGGCCTTGGCCAGCAGGCCCTCGTGGAAGGTCGCCTCGCGCTCGGCCAGCACCCGCTGGAGATCCAGGCTGCCGGTCAGGCGGTCCTCGCTGGCGCCCAGCGGCAGGGTGACGAACGGCGGCCGCCGGCCCTCGGCGTCATCGGGCAGGATCGCCGCCAGCGCCCGTGCCAGGGTGGACTTCGCGCTCCCCCGGGGGCCGCTGATCAAGACGCCACCCACCCGGGGGTTGATGACGTTGAGCAGCAGGGCGGTCTTGAGCGCCTCCTGGCCGACCACGGCGGCAAAGGGAAACTCACACGCGGCGGGCATGATGGCCTCGCACGGGGGCGGCAAGAGACGTCAGGACGATGGCACACGGCCGGCGGGTCGGTAGCCGACGGGAACGGGAAGCCCGTTGGGAAGGAAAGCAAGGAGTCGCAGACACACTCTGATCCCCGGTGCCCACCGCACCATCACTGGATGAAACGAAACGACGGGCCGGTCTCCGGGCTCTAAGGAGGGCGCATTCGAGAGAATCACGCCAACGCCTGCACCTTCCCGGCCCATGCCAGTGGTCTTCGCAGGCGACTCGCTTATTACCGTTGCGGGGGCAGCGATGGACTTGGCCGTACGGCCTCACCATACTTCCCGATTATCCCCTGATGCAGGGGCACCCGTCTCAGTCGGGCCATCCTAAAGCAATTGCCGCAACAGGCGCAATCGATGGCCATCATCCGCCAGGACTATCGCGGATGGCAGCCTCGCCCCGGCGCCCCTCGCCATGGGTAACTGCGATTGTCCTGCACCCGTTCCGCACCGCGCTCCTGGTGCGCCCGGGCCGCCCGCCGGGCAGGCACCGGGGCACTGGGGTGCGGGCCGATGGCCCGATCCTCATGGGGATGCCGGGGGTTGTTTTTTCATGCGGTTCTATCACATGATCTTCGCCGCTCGCGATCGACATGCCGAGGTCGAGGCGAGCATCATCGCGGCATGGCCATGAAAAAAACGGCATGAAGCTCGACAATCACCACGGCGTGACCGGCCATTTCTTCCCTGAAACCCGGATATAAACTCATGAACATCGCTCGTCCTGTATTGGCAACGCTATCGTTTATTTCGGCTTCCCATGCCGTGGCCGATGCCACCTCCTATCCGCTGACCCTGACCAATTGCGGCCAGGAAATCCGCATTCCATCCGCTCCCGAAAGTACGGTCACGGTCGGCCAATCGGCCACCGAAATCCTCTATGCCCTGGGACTGTCCGAGCGGGTCGAGGGCACCTCGGTCTGGTTCAACCCGGTGTTGCCGGAGTTCCGGGATGTCGATGCCGATATCGAGCGCCTTACCGACAACGATCCGAGCTTCGAGGCCGTGGTGAACAAGAAACCCGACCTCGTCGCCGCCCAGTACGAGTGGCATGTCGGCCCCACCGGCAGCGTGGCGACCCGACGCCAGTTCCATGACCTGGGCATCGCCACCTACATCATGCCGGCCGACTGCGACACCAAGGACAATTCCACCGGCGGCGATGGCACCCGCACCGGCGCCTTCTCCCCCGACTCGGTCTACAAGGGCATCACCGAGCTGGCCACGATCTTCGACGTGCAGGACGCCGGTGAAGCGCTGGTGGCCGACCTCGAGGCGCGCGAGGCCAGTGCCGTCGCCGACGCCGAGGGCCTCGCGCTACCGGAGGACCTGTCGGCGGTATTCTGGTTCTCTTCCCCCGACCAGTCGGTGGACCCCTATGTCGCCGGCCGGCTCGGCGCACCGGGCTACATGATGGACAAGCTCGGCATCCGCAACGTGATCGAATCGGACGAGGAGTGGCCCGTCGTCGGTTGGGAATCCATTGCCCAGGCCGATCCCGACATCATCGTGGTAGCTCGCATGGAACGTCGTCGCTACCCGGCCGACGATGTCGACAAGAAGCTCGAATTTCTCCACAGCGACCCCGTGACCCGCGAGATGTCGGCGGTGAAAAACGACCGTATCATCGAGATGGACGCCCATGCGATGAGCGCCACCATGCGCACGCTCTTCGGCCTCGAGACGCTGGTCGACGCCTTGTCGACCCTGTCCTTCGAACGATGAATTCGGCAACGGCACGACATTCACTGGCTCGCTCCCGCTGGCGCTGGGCCTGGTCGGTGCCACCGATCCTGTTCCTCGCGGTGATGGCCGGCACCGCGATCGGCGAGACGCCGATCCCGGTGGACACCATCCTCAAGGTGCTGGCCAACCGGCTCTGGGGAGCGAACTATCCCGTCGATCGGATCGACGCCGGCATCGTCTGGAGCTACCGGCTCAGCCGCGCCATTCTCGCGGCCTGCTGCGGCGCCGGGCTGGCCCTGGCCGGTGTCGTCCTGCAGGCCCTGCTGCGCAACCCCCTGGCCGATCCGTTCCTGATGGGCATCTCCGCCGGCGCCTCGACCGGTGCCGTGGCTGTCACCATCACCGGGCTCGGCGCCGGCACCATGACGCTCTCGCTCGGCGCCTTCGCCGGGGCCAGCCTGGCCTTCGGCCTGGTGGTGCTGCTCGCCCATGCCGCCGGCAGCGGCACGGGGGGCGGACGCGGCGCCCAGGCCGCAGGGGCCATCATCCTGGCCGGTATCGCCGGCTCCCAACTCTTCAATGCCCTCACCGCCTTCATCATTGCCAAGTCGGCGAGTGCCGAGCAGGCGCGCGGCATCATGTTCTGGCTGATGGGCAACCTCTCCGGCGTGCGTTGGGACGACGTCATCCTGGGACTGCCCGCCGCCTTGGGCGGCCTGTTGATCTGCCTGTGGTACCGGCGGGCGCTGGACGCCTTCACCTTCGGCGCCGACAGCGCCGCCTCGATGGGCATCGCCGTGAACGGCGTCCGGGGCGTGCTGATCGCCGCCATGGCACTGGTGACCGCCGTGATGGTCTCCATGGTCGGCGCCATCGGCTTCGTGGGCCTGGTGATTCCCCATGCCATGCGCTTTCTCGTCGGCAGTCGCCACACCCGCCTGGTGCCTGCCTCGGCGCTCGCCGGCGCGGTCTTCCTGATCGGCGCGGACATCCTCTCGCGCATCCTGGTGCCGGGGCAGGTGTTGCCGATCGGCGTGGTCACGGCGCTGATCGGGGCCCCGGCGTTCGCCATGATTCTGGTTCGCGGGACGAGGGCAAGATGACACTGACCGCCGAACGGATCGACTGGACGGTCCACGGGCACAAGTTGCTGGATGACGTCGGCCTCCGGGTGGCGCCCGGCGAGACCTTCGGCCTGGTCGGCCCGAACGGCTCGGGCAAGACCACCCTGCTGCGGGTGCTCGCCGGGCTGCGCAAGCCGAAGCGCGGACGCGTCCTGATGAACGACCGGCCGATGGCCAGCATGCGCCAGCGTGACATCGCCCGCGCCATCGCCTTCGTCGAACAACAGGCGGAGACCCTCGACCGGATAGCGGTACGACAGGCGGTGGCCCTGGGCCGGACCCCCTTCCTCTCGCCGCTCCGCCCATGGTCCGACCGGGATGACGCCATCGTCTCCCGGGCCCTCGACGATGTCGACATGCGACACCTGGCGGATCGTCTCTGGCACACGCTGTCCGGCGGCGAACGCCAGCGCGTGCATATCGCCCGCGCCCTGGCGCAGCAGCCGAGCATCCTGCTGCTCGACGAGCCCACCAACCACCTCGATATTCGCCACCAGCTATCGATCCTGCAGCTGGTCAGGGAGCTACCGATCACGGTGGTCATCGCCCTGCACGACCTCAATCAGGCCATGGACTGTGACCGCATCGGCGTCATGGATGCCGGGCGCCTGGTCGACATCGGCGCGCCCGGGCGAGTGCTGACGGCCAAGAGGCTGCGTCGTACCTTCGGGGTCCACGTCGAGATCGTCGATGACCCCATCGATCACGGCCGGATCATGCGTTTCCGCCACGCCCTGTGAGGCAGGTCATCTCGCGGGCACGAAGACGGGGGCGCCGTCGACCCAGGCGGTGGCCAGGCGCTGGCCATAGAGGCGCTCCAGGGCCTCGGGCACCAGCATGGCATCCGCGGGGCCCCAGCATGCCTCCCCGTCCGGGTAGAGCAGCAGCAGGTGGTCGCACCAGCGGGCGGCCAGGTTGAGGTCGTGCAGGCACATCAGCACGGCGCGTCCCTCCGCGGCCTGTTCGGCCAGCAGGGCCATCACCGCCGCCTGATGGTGCAGGTCCAGGTGATTGGTGGGCTCGTCGGCGAGCCACAGCGCCGGCGCCTGGGTCAGCACCGTGGCGATGGCCAGGCGCTGGCGCTCGCCGCCGGAGAGGGTGTTCACCAGGCGTTCGGCGAGGTGGGCCACGTCGAGCCGCTCCAGCGCCGCCTCGGCCAGGCGCCGGTCCTCGGCGCTCTCCAGCTGCCAGGGCGACAGATAGGGATGGCGGCCGATCAGCGCGGTCTCGCGCACCGCGGCGGGGAAGCCGTCGTGGCGCTCCTGGAACACCAGCCCCAGGCGGCGGGCCACCTCGCGTCGGCGCAGGGCGCCCAGCGGGCGGCCGTCGAGGCGCACCTCGCCTCGGCGCGGCGTGCGCAACCCGGCCAGGGTGTGCAGCAGGGTGGTCTTGCCGACCCCGTTGGGGCCCAGCACGCCCCAGACCTGGCCGGGCGCGACGCACAAGTCCAGCGCCCGGCCGTCGTCGCGCCCCGGCACGTCGATCACCAGGTCGCGGGCCTCCAGGGCGGGCGTCGGGGTCGTCGGCATGCGCTCCATCACTGCCCCCGGTACAGCAGGAACAGGAAGGTGGGCACCCCGAGCAGCGCGGTGATCACCCCCACCGGCAGCTGCTCCGGGGCGATCAGGGTGCGCGCCAGGGTGTCGGCCAGCAGCAGCAGGGTACCGCCGGCCAGGGCGCAGGCGGGCAGGATCAGGCGCTGGTCGTTGCCCAGCACCAGGCGCAGCATGTGCGGCACCACCAGGCCGACGAAGCCGATGCTGCCGGCGCCGGTCACCGCCGCGGCGGTGAGCAGGCTGGCCGCCAGGTAGAGGGTCCACTCCAGGCGGCGCACCGCGACCCCCAGGGCGGCGGCCTGCAGCGGCCCCCGCGCCAGGACGTTGAGGCTACGCCCCAGCGGCACCACCAGCAGGCAGACCAGCAGCAGCAGCGCCAGCAGCGGCCAGGGGGTACCGGCATGGGACAGGTCGCCCATCAGCCAGTAGAGCATGCCGGGCAGTCGCTGGGCGGGGCTCACCGCCAGCATCAGGGTGATCACCGCGCCCCAGCCGGCGGCCACCACCACCCCGGTGAGCAGCAGCCGCGCCGGCGTCCAGCCGCCGTGACCATGGGCCAGGCCGAACACCAGCAGGGTCGAGACCAGTGCCCCGACGAAGGCAGAACCCGAGACCAGCACGCTACCGAAGCCCGCCAGCATGGCCAGCAGGGCGCCCACCGAGGCGCCGCCGGAGAGCCCCAGCACATAGGGATCGGCCAGCGGGTTGCGCAACAGCACCTGCATCAGCGCTCCGGCCACGGCGAGCAGCCCGCCCACGGCGAAAGCGGCCAGCGACCGTGGCAGGCGCAGCTCGAGGATCAGGGTGCGGGAGAGCGCCTCGCCCCGGCCGCCCAGGGCGGCCAGGATCTCTTCCGGCGGCAGTGTCACGCTGCCGAGTGCCACCGACAGCGCCAGGGCCGCCAGGGCGGCCAGGGCCAGGGCGCCGAGGGGGCGGATCATCGGGATCACGAGCCCTGCTCCCCGCGCCGCTCGCGAGCCCGATCGAGCTTCTCGCAGAACAGCCGGCTGCCCTCCAGCAGCCGCGGGGTGGGTCGCTGGATCAGCGACGGCGGCACAAAGAAGAGGTTGTCGCGGTCCACCGCGGTGAGCTCCGGGTAGCGCTCCCAGTGGGTCAGCCAGTCGCGGTTCTCCTCGCCCATGCCACCGGCGAGGATCGCCTCGGGATCGGCGGCCAGCACCGCCTCCTCGTCGAGGCGCGGCACCAGCCGCTCCAGGTCGCCGAAGACGTTGACGCCGCCACACAGGTTCAAGACCTGGCCGATCAGGTGATCGTCGTTGATGGTCATCAGCGGTTCGTCCCACACTTGGTAGAAGACCGGCACCGGCGCGGCCTCGGCGTAGCGCTCGGCGAGCGCCGCCATGCCCTGGCGGAAGCGCTCGGCCTCGGCGTCACCCGCCACCCGGGTGCCGGCCAGCCGGGCCAGGCGCTCGATGGCGCTGGCCACCCCCTCGAAGGAGCGCGGCTCGATGTAGAAGACCGGCACGCCCAGGGCCTCGATGCGCTCCAGCTGCTCGGCTGGGTTGCCGGTGACCCAGCCGATCACCAGTTCGGGACGCAGGGCCACCAGGCGCTCCAGGTCGACCCGGGTATGGCTACCCACCGAGGCGACCTCGCGGGCCTCGGGCGGATAGTCGCTGTAGGCCACCACCGCCACTACCCGCTCGCCGGCACCGGCGGCGTAGACCAGCTCGGTGGCCCCCGGCGAGAGCGCGGCGATGCGGCGGGCCGGGGCCGCCAGGCACACCTCGCGGTCGGTGTCGTCCACGGCACACACCTCGCCTCGGGCCGGGGAGGCGACCGGGCCGAGCAACCCACCGCACAGGACGAGGGCCGTCAGTGCGCTGCGGGGGAATCTAGCCATCACTCACCGAAGTGCACGCTGAGGAAGGTGGCATGGCCGGCGTTGGGGAAGTCACGCGCGGTCTCATACTCCTTGTCCAGGACATTCTCCACGGTCAGGCGCGCCGACCACATGGGAGCAAACGCCCAGCCGGCGCGCAGGTTAACGTTGCCATAGCCACCAAGACGCTCCTCGTTGTCGGCGTCGTCATAGCGGTGATTCTGCACGATCCAGGAGCCGCCCAGCGACCAGTCACCCAGTGCGCGGTCGACGTCCAGGCGCAGGCTCTGAGACGCACGGCGGCGCAGGCGATTGCCCGTTTCGCGATCTTCCGGATCGGTATAGGTGAGCGCCGCCGCCAGGGTCCAGGCATCGAGTTCCGCCCCCGCACTCAGTTCCACACCGCGAATTCGGGCTCGTTGAACGTTCTTTGGAATGTCTACAAAACCGTCTCCGTCAGAATCGACATTGATAATCAGGTTATCGATGTCCGTCTGATACAACGCCAAGTCCCAAAAACTACGATTAAACTGCCCCCGAACGCCGATTTCCAAGGTGTCCGAGGTCTCAGCCTTGAGCTCAGGATTGCCAAATCCCGGGAAGAAGAGCTCATTGAAGGTGGGCGCCCTGAAGGCGGTACCATAGCTGGCCCGCAAGGTGTGGTGTTCGCTTACCTCGTAGCCCAACGCCAGGCTACCAGTCGTTTCCTCGCCGAAGGCCTCATTGTCGTCGTGGCGCAAGCTGGCCTGAAGGGAAAACGGCGCAAAATCGAGCAGCCCCTGAGCGAAAAGTGCGGTATTATCCCGATTGCTCTCGTCATAGTCCGACGTGCCACTGACCTCGTCTTCGTCGTGTTCTATACCGACAATCAGCTCATGGAAGCCGACCTCCAGGGTATTGTCCCAGCGCACCGTTTGCGTTCGGGTATCGAAGACCGAAAACCCGAAGGCATCGACCGTATCACCTTCGTCACGCGACTCGCTCAGAGTCAGACGACTGCGCCAACTGTCAGTCACGGGCACTTCCCCGTAGAGCCCAGCCACCTGCTGTACGAAGTCAGTTTTGGCAGGTGCGCCAAAACTATCAAACTCGGTATTGCCTTTCGCCCGAAGTGCCAGGCCGCCGATCTCCGCACTATTGTCGAAGGTGTGAGAGAGGCGAAACAGACCGCTGGTGTTATCGTAGCCCTTGTCTTCGCCGCCGCGGCGAATGGGGGCACCATCGGTATCGAAGCGGCTGCCGGCGAAGTGATAACGGGTCCCCCCCTCGGCCCCGGAGAGCGAGGCGCTGTAGCGCTGGGTCTTGAAGGACCCCCCGCCGGCGGAGAGGCGCGGCGTGGGCCCTCGTTCGCCCTCGGGGGTGAAGAGCTGCACCACGCCACCCACGGCATCGGCACCGTAGAGGCTTCCGCGTGGGCCGCGCACGATCTCGGCGCGCTGGAACATCCGCGGGTCGAGGAACTGCCAAGCCGGCGCCCCCGAAGTGGCCGAGCGCAGGCGGATGCCATCGATCAGCAGCACGTTCTGGTTGCTATTGGTGCCGCGGATAAAGACGCTGCTCTGCTTGCCGAAGGAGCCACTGGTGGTGACGTCCACGCCCGGCTGGCCACGGAACAGGTCGATGAGGCTCACCGGATCCTGGCGCTCCAGGGTCGCCTCGTCGAGCAGGGTGACGGAGGACAGGCTCTCGTCGGCGGTGCGCGGTGCCAGCGCGGCGGTGACCACCAGCGGATTGAGGGTCTGGGCGTCGTCCTCGGCGGAGGCCGTCTCGCCCTGGGCCTGAACGGCCAGCGGCAGCGCGGCCAGGGCGAAGGCCGCCAGGTCACGGTAAGATCGTGAGATGGTCATGTCGGGTCCCTTGCTCACCGTACTCACCCGCACGGCGTATGGCGTTATGGTCGGCCGGCGGGAGGGGGCGAGAGGAGGGACGGAAGCGGCGTCATGCCGGCGGGTGCCCAGCCTCGCGACCGCCCTCCGCGGCCCGGCATGAACTCTCGGGTCGGTCTCCGGGCTGACGAGCGAAGGGCCTGGATGGCGAGGCACCTCCGGAACCGCCGCCTTCCCATGCCGGTTCGGCACAGTGGCGTCCTGGCGGTTCGCATCTCGATCACCGTTGCGGGGGCAGCGTCGGACTGGCTCGTGGAGCGCACCGACTTCCCGTTTACCTGGTGGAACCTCGTCCACCAGCACCCGAGAGTGCGCGTAAGCTAGCAACCCCGGCGAGGGGCGTCAATCGGCACGACCGCGCCCTTGACATGATTCAACGGATCCGCCGCGCCAGGCCGTGACGCACGTACCACACCGCCTCGCAGCGCGCCGCCACCTCCTGGGCCAACCAGCCGTTGAGATCGCGCAACCGGCGAGCGTCGGGGGCCATGGGCACGATGCCGCGCCCCATCTCGTCGAGGATCAGCACCACTTCGCCGCCCGCGGCACGCTGCACCTCGGCCAGTGCGTCCAGCCTGGCCCGCCAGGACGCCCGCACGCCGTCATCGTCGCCCTCGGCCAGGGCCGCCGCCAGCCAGTCGGCCCAACCGGTGACCACCAGGGGCACGCCGGGCGCCGGGTCATCGTACCGGGTCGCGACGCCCTCCCCCGCGGCCAGTCGGTGCCAGCGCGCCGCGGGGAAGCGCTCGGCTACCAGGGCGCGTCGACCGGAGCAGGCACCGCCGATGAAGCACTGCATCGCCAGTCTCCCTCCTCATGCACGAAAACGAAACGGCGCCCCTGGGCCTGGCCCACCACGCCCTCCCAGAAGTCGGCCGCCTCCAGGCGGCGGCGCAGCTCGCGGATCGCCCCACCGTGGCTCACCGCCAGCACGCGGCGATGGCCATGCGCCTGTGCCTCCGCCAGTACGTCGTCCAGCCAGGCGGAGAGCCGCGCCCAGAGATCGTCGGCGGACTCGCCGCCGGGTGTGGCCAGCCGCCCCTGGCTGTCCACCCAGGCGCGATAGCCCGGGTCGTCCTTGAGTTCCTCCCAGGTGCGCCCCTCGTAGTCACCGAAGTCCAGTTCGCGCAGCCGGGCATCGAAGCACGGCGCCTCTTCCGGGGTCCCGGGCGCACGGCCCTCCAGCACATGGGCCAGCGTCTGCCGGCAGCGCCTCAGGTCGCTGCAGTGGACGGCATCGAAGGCGAGGTCCGCCAGATGGTCGCGCAGCCGGTCCATGTCGGGCAGCGCCTCGGGCATCTGCAGCGGGATGTCGCGCTGGCCCTGGTAGCGCCGTTCGCGGTTCCAGGCGGTCAGGCCATGACGCACCACCACCAGCTCCAGGCGCAGAGCAGCAGCCATAGTTCTCCTCCCTCGATGGCGGCACCCACGATATCGCCGTTGATGCCGGTGAAGACCCGGACCATGGCCAGGCCAAATAACGATAAAAAGAGCAGAAGCAGGAACACCAGCAGCGCGGCGAGCAGCCAGACGCCGACGGGCAGGAAGCCGAAGACGACCGCCAGCGGCAGCAGCGACAGCGCCAGGTCGCGCCGCGCCAGATGTTGTCGCCAGGTCCAGGCCAGTCCCTCGCGACGGGCCAGGGGCGCCAGGCGCAGCAGCGCCAGCGCGCCGAAGCGCGCCAGGGCCGGCAGCAGCACCAGCAACCCGGGGCTTGCCCCGGCCTCGAGCAGCGCCCAGAGCAGCACGCCCTTCCAGGCCAGCAGGAACACCAGGGTCAGGATGGCGAAGCTGCCCACCTGGGCATCCTTCATGATCGCCCAGCGCTTCTCCAGGGGGGCGTTGCTGCCCAGGGCATCGGCGACGTCCATCACCCCGTCCAGGTGCAGCCCGCCGGATAGCGCCACCCAGAGGCTGAGCAGCGCCAGCGCCAGCAGCGGGGTGGGCAGTCCCTGCCACAGCGCGGCCAGCAGGGCCAGGCCGGCACCGATCAGCAGCCCCACCAGGGGGAAGGCACGCAGCGCCCAGCGACAGCTGCCGGCATGCCAGGGGCAGGCGATGGGCACAGGCACTCGGGTCAGGAACTGCAGCGCCAGCACCAGGCCGTGGAAGGCGTTCCTCATGGCGTCGTCTCCCTGCCGCCGTCGTCGGGTTCCCGGTCGATGGCTTTCCATTCGAGGGGCAGGCCGGCCACCGCCTCCTGCACCCGGTCGGCCTCCCGGGCCAATCGAATATGCAGCCGCTGCAGGAAGGCCAGGTAGCGCCGGGTCTCGCCGTCCGAGGGTGGCAGGTCCTCGTTGAGGTCGTTGGAGACCACCACCAGGGCGATATCACGGGCCCGTGCCGTCTCGATCACCCGCGCCAGCATCGCCTCCCCCTCCGCCTCGCTACCGCCGCCGGCATAGAGCCACTGGCTGGCCCAGAGGGTCAGGCAGTCCAGCAGGACGGTATCGCGGCCCCCCACCTCGGCCAGGGCGGCGTCCAGCGCCGGGGGCGCCTCCAGGGTGCGCCAGCCGTCACCGCGCTCGCGCCGGTGGCGGGCGATGCGTGCGTCCATCTCAGCGTCCGCGGCCCGCGCCGTGGCGAGATAGACGCGCTCGCCGCCGCGGGCGGCTTGCCACTCGTGGGCCAGGCCCTCGGCGCAGCGGCTCTTGCCGGACCGGGCGCCGCCGCTGACGAAGGCGATCATGGCGCGTCCTCCCCGCCACTGTCCGCCAGCGCGCCGGCCAGCGCCGTCAGCAGGCGGTCGTTTTCCTCGGAGTCGCGCAGCGCCAGGCGCAGCCAGCCACCGTCGAGCCCGGGGAAGGACTCGGTATGGCGCACCAGCACCCCGCGGCGCAGCAGCGCCGGCAGCAGCCGCCGGGTTGCCACGCGCCCCTCGGGATGGCGCACCAGGAAGAAGTTGGCGCGGCTCGGCACCACCTCGAGGCCCAGGCCCGCGAGCCCGGCCTGCAGCCGCGGCCGCTCGACGGCGAGCCAACGTCGAGTGCGGTCCAGGAAGTCGCGATCCGCCAGCAGCGGCGCCACCAGTTCGGCGGCCAGGCCGTTGACGCTCCAGGCGGGCTGGAGCGACGCCGCGGCCTCCACCGTCTCGGGGGCGGCCAGCAGGTAGCCGAGGCGCAGCCCCGGCAGGGTGTAGCGCTTGGTGAGCGAACGCAACAGGATCAGGTGGTCGAAGCGCGCCAGCAGCGGCGTCAGCGCCTCCTGCGCTTGCCCCTCCCCGCCCTCGTCGTCCACGAAATCGATGAAGGCCTCGTCGACGACCACCCGGCAGTCGCACGCCGCGGTCAGCTCGAGCAACCACTCCATCTCGCCTCGGGGCAGCAGGCCACCGGTAGGGTTGTTGGGCCGGCACAGGAAGAGCAGCCGGGCCTCGCCCAGGGCGGCGACCACGGCGTCGGGGTCGAGGCGGAAGCCGGGTGGCGCGAGCGGAACCTCGACGACCGGCAGTCCCTGGGCCGCGCAGGCCCGGGCATACTCGGCGAAGCTCGGCTGAACGATGGCCGCCGGCCGGCCCGGGTGCTGGCCGGCATGCAGGGCGGCGGCCAGGAAGATCGCCTCGGCGCCGCCGTTGGTGAGCAGCACCCGCTCCGGCGTGATGCCCTCATGGGCGGCGATGGCGGCACGGGCCTCGGTATAGTCGGGATCGGGATAGTCGGCCAGGCCGGCGACCCGCTCCGCCAGCCAGCCGGCCAGCCAGGCCGGCGGTCCCAGGGGGTTGAGGTTGGCGCTGGCATCCAGCACCGGAGTGTCCGCCGACAGGCCGAAGCGGGCCAGCAGCGGCGCCGCCCGGCCGCCGTGCAGGGGCCAGTCGAGTGGGCTCATGGCAGCGTCTCCTTCAACAGCACCAGCGCCCCCAGCAGCGCCAGGCAGCCGGTCCAGCCGCCGTGCATCAGGCGGATGGCGGCGTCGATATGCTCGCCCCGCAGCCGCTCGTGGGGCGAGCCGAGCCGCGCCCGCTCGGAGACCTCGCCCCGGTAGTAATTGGTGCCGCCGAGCTGCACGCCCAGCAGGTTGGCCACCATGGCCTCCGGCCAGCCGGCGTTGGGGCTGGGATGGCGCGGCGCCTCGCGGCGGGTGGCCACCAGGGCACCTCGGGTACGCAGGCCTCCGACGACGAAGCCACCCAACCACAGGGTCAGGACGGTCAGCCGCGCCGGCAGCCAGTTGGCGACATCGTCCAGACGCGCCGAGGCCCTGCCGAAATCGACGTAGCGTTCGCTACGGTAGCCCACCATGGAGTCCAGGGTGTTCACCGCCTTGTAGGCCAGCGCCAGAGGCGCGCCACCGAGCAGGGCGAAGCACAGCGGTGCGGTAATGCCATCGACGGTGTTCTCGGCCACCGTCTCCACCGCGCCCCGGGTGATCCCGGCCTCATCGAGGCGCTGGGTATCGCGCCCCACCACCCTGGCGAGCGCCCGGCGGGCGGCGACCAGATCGCCGGCCGCCAGCGGGGTCGCCACTGCTCGGGCGGCGTCGCGCAGCCCCTTGATGGCCAGGCAGCTGGCCAGCAGCCACCACTCGGCGAGCCAGCCCAGCCAGGGGTGGAGCCGGGCCAGCAGCGCCAGCGCGCCCCAGGCCAGGGCATAGGAGCCCAGCACCACCAGGGCGGTCATCAGCGCCCCCTTGAGGCGCCGCGCCCGGGGCGTGCCACAGTTCCAGGCCCGCTCCAGTCGGGCGATCGCCGCCCCCAGGCCCACCACCGGGTGCGGCAGGCCGCGGGGATCGCCCATGACCAGGTCCAGGGCCACGGCGGCCCCCACCAGGCCGAGCAGGGAGAGCGAGAAGGGTTCAGCCATCGACGCTCGCCCCCGCGATGCCGGCATCGTCGAAGGTGGCCATCTCGGCGAGCATGCGGCAGGCCGAATCCAGCAGTGGGAAGGCCAGGGCCGCCCCGCTGCCCTCCCCCAGGCACAGTTCCAGGTCCAGCAGCGGATGCGCCTCCAGGGCCGCCAGGGCCAGCTCGTGCCCGGGTTCCCGGGAGCGGTGGCCGAACACCAGATAGTCGCGCAGCGCCGGCTCGAGCCGACAGGCGATGAGGGCCGCCAGCGTGGCGATGAAACCATCCACCAGCAACGGCAGGCGATGCGACGCCCCGCCCAGCAAGGCTCCGGCCATGGCGGCGATCTCCAGGCCCCCCACCGCCGCCAGGGCACCGAGGGGGTCGGCCGGGTCCGGCCGGCGGGCGGCCAGGGCCCGCTCGATCACCGCCCGCTTGTGGGCCAGGCGCGCCGCGTCGATGCCGGTGCCCGGCCCCACCAGGCGATCCAGCGGCTCGCCGGTGAGCACCGCCAGCAGGGCGCTGCTGGCGGTGGTGTTGGCGATGCCCATCTCGCCGACGATCAGGCAGCGACAGCCGGCGGCCACCGCCCGTTCGGCGGCACGAACACCCGCCTGGATGGCGCGCTCGGCCTCCTCGCGGCGCATGGCGTCGCTCTCGAGCATATTGGCGGTGCCGGGACGCACCCTGTCATGCACCAGTTGGGGGTGGTCGGCCAGCCTCTCGGGCAGCGGCGTGGCCACGCCGACGTCGGTCACCTCCAGGCGGGCACCGTGCTGGCGAGCAAAGACGTTGATCGCCGCCCCGCCGGCGGCGAAGTTGGCCACCATCTGGGCGGTGACCACCTGGGGAAAGGCCGAGACGCCTTCGGCCGCCACGCCATGATCGGCGGCGAACACCAGCACGCCGGGCGGCGCGACCCGCGGTCGCTCCTCGCCCTGGATCGCCGCCAGCGCCACGGCCAACCGCTCCAGGCGCCCCAGGCTGCCCGGTGGCTTGGTGAGGCGGTCGAGGCGCTGGGCGGCACGCTCGGCGGCGACGATATCGCGGGGGGGAAGACGTTCGGGAATGACGCTCACACGGGCCTCTCCTGGCGGGAATCCATTCGGCGGCGCCCATCTTACCAGAGACGGACCCAGGCGGCGGACGGCCACTGACAGCTCGGGCCAGGGCGACTATACTGGTCAGATAACTGTATAAATATACAGAAATAGTTGCCAAAGGAGACGACCCATGACCCCATCGCCCCCGGCAGACGGTATGGCCCGCAAGGGGCGCGGTGCCACCTTTGCCCCCCACAACCGCTTCGCGCCCACGACCAGCGAGGCGGAAGACGACGGCTGGTGGCGGGAGGAAGCGCCGGCGAGCCTGGCCACCGAGGTACGCGAAGAGCGCACCCGCAGCGCGCTCTCCTGGAACACCTCGCCGGACCTGCCCTTCGACCGCTCGCTCAACCCCTATCGCGGCTGCGAGCACGGCTGCATCTACTGCTATGCCCGCCCCAGCCACGCCTACTGGGACCTCTCGCCGGGCCTGGACTTCGAGACGAAGCTGATCGCCCGCAGCGGCCTGGTGGAACGGCTGCGCGAGGAGCTGTGCAAGCCCGGCTATGTATGCCGACCGATCAACCTGTCAGGCAATACCGACTGCTACCAGCCCATCGAGGCCGAGCTGGGCACCACGCGAGCGGTGCTCGAGTTGCTGCTGGAGTGCCGGCACCCAGTGACCCTGGTGACCAAGAGCGCGCTGATCCTGCGTGACCGGGACCTGCTGGCGGCACTCGCCGAACGCCGCCTGGTACGGGTGATGGTGAGCCTGACCAGCCTGGACCGCGAGCTCAAGCGCGCCCTGGAGCCACGCGCCGCCTCGCCCTCGGCTCGCCTCAAGGTGATTCGACGGCTGCGCGAGGCGGGCGTGCCGGTGGGCACCCTGGTGGCCCCGGTGATCCCGGGCCTGACCGACCAGGAGCTGGAACGGCTGCTGGAAGCCGCGAGGGAGGCCGGTGCCACGACCGCCGGCTGGATGCTGCTGCGCCTGCCCCACGAGGTGGCGCCGCTGTTCGAGGCCTGGCTCGAGACGCATTATCCCGAACGCGCCGGGCGAGTGATGAGCCTGATGCGCCAGTGCCGCGGCGGCGAGACCTACGACGCCCGCTTCGGTCACCGCATGCGCGGCGAGGGCGTGTTCGCCGACCTGCTGGAGCAGCGCTTCCGCGTGGCCTGCCGACGGCTGGAGTTCAACACCCCGGCGGGCGCCGATGCCATGGGACTGGACACCGGCGCCTTCCGTCCGCCCCGCGCCCAGGGCGATCTCTTCGGCTGAAGGCAGCACCTAAGGGATCAGCACGGCGGCACCGGTAAGCCGTCCCTCGCGCAGATCCGCGAGGGCCCGGTTGGCCTCCCCCAGGGGATAGGCGCGGGTCTCGGTGCGGATGGGAACCTGGGGCGCGAGGCTCAGGAACTCCTCGCCGTCGCGACGGGTGAGGTTGGCCACCGACTTCACGCAGCGCTCCTCCCACAACAGCCGATAGGGAAAGGCCGGGATATCCGACATATGGATGCCGCCCGAGACCACGGTGCCGCCGGGCCGCACCTGGGCGAGTGCCGTCGGGATGAGCGCGCCCACCGGGGCGAACAGCAAGGCGGCGTCCAGTGGCTCGGGGGGCGACTCGTCGCTGCCGCCGGCCCAGACGGCGCCCAGCCGCCGGGCGAAGGCCTGGGCGGTGGTATCGCCGGGGCGGGTAAAGGCGAAGACTCTCTGTCCGCGGGCCACCGACAGCTGGATCAGGATATGGGCGGCGGCACCGAAGCCGTAGAGGCCCAGTCGTCGGTTCTCTTCGCCACCGGCGAGGCGCCAGGTGCGGTAGCCGATCAGGCCGGCACAGAGCAGCGGGGCGAGGCCCTGGGCGTCGGTATCCTGCACGGGGAAGCAGTAGCGCGTGTCGGCCACGCCGTATTCCGCATAACCGCCGTCACGGGTGTAACCGGTGAACTCGGCCCGCCCGCAGAGGTTCTCGCGTCCGGCTCGACACGCCTCGCACTCGCCGCAGGTCCAGCCCAGCCAAGGCACGCCGATGCGCTGCCCGGGGGCGAGGTCATCCACCCCCTCCCCCAGGGCAGTCACCTCGCCGATGATCTCATGCCCCGGCACCAGCGGCAGGCGCGGATCGGGCAGTTCGCCGTCCACCACATGCAGGTCGGTACGGCAGACGCCACAGGCCAGCACCCGGAACTGCACCTCGCCGGAGGCAGGCTTGGGCAGGGGCAACTCCTCCAGAACCAGGGGACGGCCGGGAGAGTGGAAACGCATGGCCCGCATGGAGTCGATCACGATGCTCCTCCTGTCGACACGGCGTGGATGACCCGCCTCGACAGGATAGCCCAGGCCTCAGACCACCACCTTGACCTCGTAGCCGGTGTACTTGCGCAGGTTGATCACCCCACTGTCGAGGATCAGATACTGCCCCTTGAGCCCCAGCAGGGTGCCGGTCACTTCGGGGTGCTTGTCGAGGTTGTGGGAAACCACCTTGGTGGGATATTCAAGCACCGGGTAGTCGAGGCGGACCGGCGCTTCGTCCAGCACGCGGATGGCGTCGGCACCGAAGCGCTCGCGCAGGTTGGCCAGGCCGCCCTCGAGCCGCGCCAGCAGGCGATCGCGTTCGGCGGCCAGGTCCAGCGCCACGGTGTTGCCCTTGAGCATGGCGCGCCAGTTGGTGCGGTCGGAGACCTCCTCGCGAAACAGCGCCTCGACGAAGCCCGACTGCTGGCGGCTATCGACCTCGAGGATCGGCAGCGCCTGTAGCGCCCCCTGGTCGAGCCAGCGGGTCGGTATCTGGGTGCGGCGGGTGATACCCACCTTGAGGCCCGAGGCGTTGGCCAGGTAGACCACATGGGGCTGGAAGCAGTGACGCTCGCCCCACTCCGGCTCGCGGCAGGTGCCCTCGAAGTAGTGGCAGAGCTCCGGTTTCATGATGCAGGTATCGCACTGGGCGAGCTTCTTGAAGCAAGGGTAGCAGTAGCCCTGGCCGAAGCTCTTCCTGGTCGCCCGGCCGCAGTGGGTACAGGCGATCGCGCCGGTCCACTCCAGGGACAGCGGCCCGCCCAGGCGGGCGTTGAGGTCCAGGCGCTGCGCGCCGGCACGCAGGGTGTAGCGTGCCGGCGCGCCGGGCTCGATGGCCATCTTGGTCAGGCAGCCCTGCAGCGGGGTGACCGCCGCGATGCGTCGCGACTCAGTCACGGCCGACATCCCGGGCCAGCCCCGCCAGCTCGGGGGAGACGCCGGCACCACTGCTGGCCCCGCCGCAGGTGCGCTGCTCCAGGTAGCCCACCCGCTGCTCCTCGGGGACCTGGTTCTCGTGCTCGTAGCGCATCACTGCCTCCAGGCACAGCTCGGTCTGCTCGGGGGTGAGCAGGCGGCCGTCGGGCCACTTGCGCAGGGCCACGGCCTGCTTGAGGCTGGCGTAGATGGTCGGGGTCATCTGCTGGATCATGCGCTCGAAGGTCATATCGCTCATCGGGAATCTCTCCAGGGGAACGGCGAGCTCAGCGCCGGCGGCGAGCTCGCCCGGAATGGTACCAGCCCAGCGCCAGGCCCACGACCAGCCCGCCCAGGTGAGCCTGGTTGGCCACGTTGCCGAAGCCCACGAGGCCGGCCATGTCGGTCATGGTGAAGACCATCCAGCCGAGCATGAAGACCACCAGCATCTGGGGCACGAAGAAGCCGCTGCACGGCGCGCGCCGCGACATCAACCAGACGTAGCCGAGCAGGGCGAAATCGACGCCGGACATGCCGCCAAACAGCGCGGTGCCGGCGGCGTACTGGGCGAGGTTGGCGCCGATACCGGCGACCAGCAGGATCGTCAGCATGCGCCGACTGCCCTGCAGCGCCTCGACCTGGCGCCCGAAGTACCATAGCCACAGCATGTTGAAGATCAGGTGCATCCAGCCGAAGTGCAGGAAGGCCGGCGACAGCAGCCGCCATACCTGGCCGCTGGCCAGGGCCTCGGTCAGGTTGCCCACCGCCAGGCTGCCACCGGGGCTGACTCCCAGCGGCACGATGGCCAGGGTGGCGATCACCAGGTCGCCGAGCAGCGCCATGGCGGCGAACACCAGCAGGCAGAGCCCCAGGCTCACCGTGGTGACCGGCACCTGGCGCAGGGAACCCAGCAGGGTGGCACCATCGCCCGTCGAGCGGCTGCGCCGCGGCGGCTCGGCCTCCAGCGGCTCGCCACGCTGCCAGCGTGCCACCAGCGCCAGCATCGCCTGGTGCTGGGCCGGGTCGGCCAGCCACAGCATCTGGCCCTCGGCATCCTCGGTGATGCGGTGGCCGATACGCTGGGCCCAGAGGGCGCGGCGCAGCTCACGGGTGTCGGCGTCATGGGGCAACAGCATCACCCGGTACATGGCGGCTCCTCGTGCGGATGGATCGGCCGGGAAGCCCCGCCCGACGGACGCGCATAAAAAATCCGGCGGAGGGGTCCGCCGGACAAGAGCAAGGGATCATTCAAGGGAACACCTACTCTGATGGCGGTCATCGCCGGGAGTTCATCGCCGCCGGCGAGTTTTTTGTAAAACTTTGTATCAATCGAGATCGATCTCCCAGGGGCGCGGGCGGGTCTGCTCCTCCCGCGGCACCCGCAGCCAGACGAAGTGGTCGGCATCCAGGCGGCGCTCGCCGCTCCAGCGATAGGCGACCAGGCGGCCGAACTTCACCGCGCTGTAGTCCAGGCAGGCGATGTTGGGCGCCGGCAGCGCCGGGATGCCCTCGCACCAGTAGTGGCCGATGAACAGCGGCGGCTCCTCGGGGCCGTAATAGCTCAGCCGGGCCCGCTCCTCCGCCGCCAGGGGGCGCCTTTCCAGGTCATCCGGCAGGTTGTCGGGCTGGAAGATCACATCGCCCCAGGTCTCGGGCTCGCGAGCCCAGAAATGGGCGCGGAAGCTCTGGCGGGTGAAGCCGTCGCCGGAGTGGATCGCCACCCCGGCGGGCAGCGGGATGTGCGGGCCGCGGGTCAGGCGATCGAGGATGCGGAACGGCCGCGAGCCGGGTCTGACCGAAGCCGCCAGGAAGGCCTCATCGATGCGTCCGTCCGGCCGCTCGCGACGCAGGTCGTCGATCAGCGCCTGGTCCCAACAGGCGTGCACGACCCGCAGGCCATCGCGCTCCAGGCACAGCGGGATGTCCAGGAACCAGGCCAGGGCCTCGTCCCACTCCTGGGGGTGGTCACGGTACTGCTCCAGGGTCTCGCGGATGATGCGAGTATGGCGGGGCGTGTGTTCGCGCAGCCAGTCGCGCCCCAGGTCCGCCGGGGCCCGGTGGCAATAGGCCAGGGCATTGACCTCGTGGTTGCCCATCACGATGTGGGCCTCGCCCTCCTCCACCATGCGCCGGGCGATCTGTACCGCCAGGCGGATGCGCGGGCCGCGGTCGATCAGGTCGCCGAGGAAGATCACCTTGCGCCGCGGGTGGCGGTAGACGCCGCCGCGCTGGTGATACCCCAGCTTCTCCAGCAGCGCCGCCAGGGTGGCGCCACAGCCGTGGATGTCACCGATCAGGTCGTACCCCTCGAGCCTCGCCCGCTTCTTCACGTCAATCCCCCAGGCGATGGCTCCAGCCCAGCTTGCTGCGCAGGACCTCGTAGAAGTTATGCCCCAGGGGATGCACCAGGTGCACCGTCTGGGGCTTGCGGCGGATCACCAGCACGTCGTCGGGCTTGGCCACCGCCCGGGTCTGGCCGTCGCAACTGATGTGCGGGTAGGTCTGGTTGGTCTCGCCGATGTGGATGCGGATCTCGCAGCCGGCGTCGATGACGATGGGCCGGCTGGACAGGGTGTGCGGGAACATCGGCACCAGGGTCAGGACGTCGAGCCGGGGGTGCATGATGGGCCCGCCGCCGGACAGCGAATAGGCGGTGGAGCCCGTGGGGGTGGCCACGATCAGGCCGTCGCTGCGCTGGCTATAGACGAACTGGTCATCGATGAACAGCTCGAACTCGATCATGCGCACCGCCTTGCCGGGGTGCAGGACCACCTCGTTCAAGGCATCGCCGCTGCCCATCAGGGTGCCGTCGCGGTAGAGCTCGGCATCGAGCAGGAAGCGCTCCTCCACCTCGTAGCGCCCCTCCAGCACCTCGCCGACTCGCGCCTCGAGTTCGTCCGGCGAGATGTCGGTGAGAAAGCCCAGGCGGCCACGGTTGACGCCCAGCACCAGGGTACCGCTGTAGCAGAGGGTGCGCGCGGCGCCCAGCAGGCTACCGTCGCCGCCCACCACGATCACCAGGTCGCAGAGTTCGCCCAGCATGCGCCGGCTGGCCTCGGGATGGCCGTGATCGAGGAGCACCGTGGCGGTGCGATCCTCGACGATGACGTGGTAGTCGCGCTCGTCCAGGAAGCGCATCAGGCGCTTGAGGGTCTCGACTACCCTGGCGCTGCCCAGGCGGCCGATCAGGCCGATGTTGCGGAAGGACGCTCCCTGTTCGGTGCGCCCGCGGAGTGAGCTCTGTTCGGGTGGCATGCACGGGCCTCTCGCATCGCAGCGGCCCATTATGGCGACTGGCCTGACCCCGGGCAAACCTGCCTCAGGTCATTTCGGCCGCGCGACGCACACGCCACCACTCGTTGAGGATCAGCGATCCGACGATGATCGCTCCGCCCAGCGCCAGCCGCGGCAGGTCGGCGTCGCGGTTCCAGATCACCAGGTTGACCAGCAGGCCGGCCGGGATCAGGGCGTTGTTCATGATCGCCAGGGCCCCGGCGTCCACCCGGGTGGCCCCCAGGTTCCACAGGAAGTAGCCGATCCCCGACGCCACCAGGCCCAGCCACAGCAGCACCCCCCACTGCACGCCGCTGGCGGGCAGGGCCCCGGCATTGCCCAGCAGGGCGAAGGCCGGCAGCGCCACCGCCAGGGCCCCCAGGTAGAACCAGGCGAAGACGCTGTAGCGCGGCAGGCTGTCGGGCAGCGCGGCAGAGAAGCGCCGATAGCCCACCTGTCCCAGGGCGAAGCAGAGGTTGGCTCCCTGCACCACCAGGAAGCCGAACCAGAAGCCGCTATCGACACCGTCGTAGCGGATCACCCCGGCGCCGAGCACGGCCAGCGCCGCGGTGAGCAGGTAGAAGGGCGTGAAGCGCCCGAACAGGGCGTCGTCGAGCAGGGTGATGTAGAGCGGCGTGAAGATGGTGAACAGCAGTACCTCCGGCACCGAGAGCAGCAGGAAGGACTGGTAGAAGAAGATGTACATCACTCCCAGCTGCACCGCCCCGATGCCCATGAGGGTCAGGCGCTGACGCCCCTGCAGCAGCCGCGGACGCAGGAAGGGCAGGAACACCAACGCGGCCAGCCCGACCCGCATCAGCACGGCGAAGTAGCTGTCCACCTGGCCGGCCAGGTAGACGCCGATCAGCGAGAACGAGAAGGCCCACAACACGGTGACGCCGACGAGGAACCCCATGGTCAACTCCTGGCATGAAAACGGTTGACGGGATTATACGCGTCGGTGCCGCCCAGCCAAGGGTGCAGCGGACCTCATCGACCGGGTTCAGCCACGCCGGATCCGGTACAGGGCATGCACGACGCCGGGGAGCCAGCCCAGCAGCGTCAGCAGCAGGTTCAATGCCACCCGCCGTGCGGGATGGCCCGACAGGCCCAGCGCCAGCGGCGGCAACAGCACCGCCAGGGCCAGCAGGGCGAGGTGTGGTGCCTTCGCCGGGGCGGGCTCGTCGGGTGGCTGCACCGGCGGAGTAATGGTCTGTACCGCCCCGTCATCCGGGGCCTCGCCCGCGGGCCCGTCGCCATCCTCGTGCTCCAGGGCGCGACGGTGAGCCTCCTTGTCGATCTTCTGCTGGATACGATCGGCCTCGCCGGCGAGGTCGTCGTGGTAACGCTCCCAATCCTCCCAGTCGAAGGGCGTACCGGCATGGGGTCGATGGCCGCCGGCCTCGCGGGCCCGCGACCAGGCCTTCTCCTCCAGGGTGTTGGGGCGTTCGCCGTCGCGCTGGCCGTCGAGCCCCTTCCTGGAGAGATATTCTCGAGCGTCCATGGATCGCCTCCTCGGCCGAATGGATGGGTGGTGCCCTTCGTTGGAGGCCGGCTCGCCCCGTGGGGTTCCAGGCGGCCGGCCGTGGCAGCGTTGACAGATCGCCGGGCCGGCAGATGCGCCCTGTCGGCTATGCTGAAGGCGACACGGCACAAGGAGACACGCCATGCCCCGCAAGGCCCCCACCATCGTTCGTGAGATCATGTCCCGCGACTGCTACCGGGTCGCCGGCAAGACCTCGGTGTCGACCCTCGCCGAAGGCCTGGCACTGCATCGGCTGCCCGGTGCGCCGGTGGTCGACGACCACGACCAGTTGATCGGCTTCATCTCCGAGCAGGACGTGCTCGGCAAGGTCCTGGAGAGCTCCTACCTCAACGAGGAGCCGCCCCTGGTCCGCGAGCTGATGCGCAACGAGGTGCTCTCGGTGTCCCCCACCAAGAGCATCACCGACCTGGCCCAGGAGATGCTGGGCCAGAAGCCCAAGGTCTACCCGGTGGTCGAACAGGGGCGTCTGGTCGGCATCGTGACCCGCCGCGACGTGCTGAGTGCCATCCTGCGCATGCGCCACAACTGAGCCACCACGCCTTCCCCTCCTCGCCTCGCCCACCGGCGGGGCGAGGCGTTGTGCCTGCCAAAAAGAAAGCCGCCTCCGAAGGGAGACGGCCAAGCATCGATCGAAACTGCTAGCCAGGGCAACAGTGTTAGCGACTGCTATCGCTGCGCTGTACCCTGTGCCAGTTCTGACAGCATAGAGCGCAAAAGTTCTCCGAGGTGCGAAAATTTCTGTCCCCTTCGCGCTCAATCGACGCCTGGTCCCCTCCGCACGCCCAGCCTGCCGGGCGGTAAACGGCAAAACAAGCAGTTATCGCCGAAATGCCGGAAAATGCGCCTGCCGGCTTGCAAAGGCTAAGCGATTGGTTTTACTATCCAAACCGCCTTGCGGGTGTAGCTCAATGGTAGAGCAGAAGCTTCCCAAGCTTAAGACGAGGGTTCGATTCCCTTCACCCGCTCCACCGCTTCCCCGCCCTCCGTGGCCCTCCCGCTTCCAGCCATACCTGGGCCACGCCAGGAGCACGCCATGGCGCTCTTCCTGCTCGTCTTCGCCGTCTGCCTGCTGATCTTCGGCGGCATGCTGGCTATCCTGCTGCTGTCGGGCACACCACGCTACCGCACCGAACCGCAGCAGCTGCTCGATCTGTTCGACAGGGCCCTGGAGAGCCAGGTGGGCGAGACCGAGTGGAACACCGTCATGGACTACCCGATCCGTCACGACGACTACCTGGACGGCGTGCGGCGCCGCGCCCGGCGCCTCATGGACGAGCATGGTAACCATGGACGGGCCACGCGGGGCAAGCCGTTGCTGGATGCCGAGGGCCGCGAGGAGCTCAAGGCCCTGCGCGACCACCTGGCCAGCCGCCAGGCGCTGCACGAACAGGGAGGTGGCAACGAGTGAGATTCTGCCGCGACTCCGCTAGACTGGGGCTCGACCTCGCCTGAAGGAGGCCGACATGCGGAGCGCCATCCGCCAGATTCCTCTCGACACCGCCACCTGCCACCATGCCCACGACTACCACCAGATCGTGATCGGGCTGCGCGGCCGTGCAGAGTTCGAGATCTCGGGGCTGGGCGGCGCCTTCGAGGCCCTGGCCGGCTGCATCGTGCCCGCCAACCACCTGCACTACTATGCCGGCACCGGCGACAACCGCCAGCTGATCCTGGACCTGCCGGCCGAGGCGCCGGCCCTCACCGGGCCGCACCATGAGCTCGCCAGGCTGTTCGACGCCCCACGTTTCTTCACCCTCGATGAACCGCTCAAGCATTACCTCGACTTCCTGCTCAAGGAACTGGAGGCCACGTCGTCTCCGCCCGCGGGTCACCAGGGCGACCGCCTCGCCGCCACCCTGCTGGGTTGCCTGCACGCTCGCCTGGCGAATGAAGAGGCGGCCCCGCGCCCTCGGCTCGACCTGCCGCGGCTGGACCGCTTCATCGAGCGTCACATCGCCGGTCGCCTGAGCGTCGCCGACCTGGCCCGCGAGGCCTGCCTCAGCGAGGCCCATTTTCGTCACTGCTTTCGCGAGCAGACCGGCCTCAGCCCCTGGCAGTACGTTCGCCGCAAACGCCTGGAGACGGCCCACCGGCTGCTCGGCGACAGCCGCCTGCCGCTCTCCGAGATCGCCGCCCTCAGCGGTTTCGCCAACCAGAGCGCGCTCTCCCACGCCTGCCGCCAGGCCTACGGCCAGCCGCCCAGCCGACTCCGCCATCGCCTCGCGACCGCGGCCTCGCCTCGGCACGCCCCGGCGCTCTCCTGAGCGCCACGCCCGGGCCAACGCCACAGCTTAGACGAAAGTTCAATCCCTCTCATCGGATGACCGCCAGGATCCGCGTTTCCGACAACAACTCCCGCGGAATCGGCAAGCACTCCCCGTCCCGCCCTCCTAGAGTCATGGCTAGCGCCGCCACCACGGCCATGCTATCCGCCTGCCCCAACTCCAAGGGACCCCGATGCTCGACGCCGACAACATGCTGGCTGCCGCCACCTGGCAGCAGGATCTCGATACCCTCTTCGCCCGCATCAGCGAGCACTACGTCAGCGACGAGGACGCCTTCGTCGCCGAGCTGATCGAGGTGCTGAGCGCCGACTCGCGCGACTTCGAGCGCATCGCCGGCAAGACCGCCGAGCTGGTGCGCGAGGTGCGCGAGATGGATACCGCGGTGGACTCCATCGACGAGTTGCTGCAGCAGTACAGCCTCGACACCCATGAAGGGCTGATGCTGATGTGCCTGGCCGAGGCCATGCTGCGCATCCCCGACAAGGCCACCGCCGATGCCCTGATCGAGGACAAGCTCGGCCCCGCCGACTGGAAGTCCCACCTGGGCCAGAGCGAGTCCTGGTTCGTCAACGCCTCCACCTGGGGCCTGCTGATGACCGGCCGGGTAGTGACCCTGGACAAGCCCCGCGAAGGCAAGCCCAGCGGCTTTATCAACAGGCTGGTCAACCGAATGGGCGAGCCGGTGATCCGCCGCGCCATGCGCGAGGCCATGAAGGTAATGGGCAAGCAGTTCGTGCTGGGCCGTGACATCGACGAGGCCCTGAAGCGCTCCCGGCCGCTGTTCGACAAGGGCTACACCTACTCCTACGACATGCTGGGCGAGGCCGCGCGCACCCGCGACGATGCCGCCAAGTACTTCGACGACTATGCCGGCGCCATCGCGCGGGTCGGCAAGACCCGCCAGTCGCTCACGGAGAAGACCCCGGCGCCCTCGGTGTCGATCAAGCTCTCGGCGCTGCATCCCCGTTACGAGTTCGGCCGCCGCGACCAGGTCCTCGAGGAGCTGGTAGACAGCGTGAAGCGCCTGGCCGCCATGGCCCGCGAGCGTGACGTGGCCATCACCATCGACGCCGAGGAAGTGGACCGCCTCGAGCTGTCGCTGGAGGTATTCCGCGCCGTCTACGAGAGCGACGTCGGCCGGGGCTGGGGGCATTTCGGCCTGGTCGTCCAGGCCTACTCCAAGCGCGCCCTGCCGGTGCTGCACTACCTCAACCGCCTGGCCGACGACCAGGGCGACGAGATCCCCCTGCGCCTGGTCAAGGGCGCCTACTGGGACAGCGAGATCAAGGAGTCCCAGCAGCTGGGCGTCGAGGGCTACCCGGTCTACACCCGCAAGGCCTGCACCGACGTGGCCTACCTGGTGTGCGCGCGCTTCCTGCTCTCCGACGACACCCGCGGGCGCATCTTCCCGCAGTTCGCCACCCACAACGCCCATACCATCAGCGCCATCCTGGAGCAGGCCAACGACGTCGCGCGGCCCTTCGAGTTCCAGCGCCTGCACGGCATGGGCGAGGCGCTCTACGACGCCGCCCTCAAGCGCGCCCCGCAGGGCACCTATTGCCGCGTCTACGCCCCGGTGGGCGCCCACAAGGACCTGCTGCCCTACCTGGTGCGCCGCCTGCTCGAGAACGGCGCCAACTCCTCCTTCGTCCACCAGTTGGTGGACCCCAAGGTGCCCGTGGAGTCGCTCTGCGAGCACCCCGCCGAGACCCTGGGCAAGCAGGCCGGCTACGCCAATCCGCGCATTCCCCTGCCCGCCGACATCTATGGCGAGGGCCGGCGCAACTCCCGTGGGGTCAACCTCAACGTGCGCAGCCACTACCGGCCGCTGATGGACGCCATGAACCGGCACATGGAGACGGTCTATCGCGCCGGGCCGCTGCTGGCCTTCGAGGTGGCCGACGACCCGGCCAGCACCCACGAGATGAAGAGCCCCTATGATCGACGCCGGCCGGTGGGCCGCGTGCAGTGGACCAGCGCCGATCAGGCGGCCAGGGCCGTGGACGCCGCCTGGGCCGCCTTCCCGCGCTGGGAGGCCACCCCGGTGGCCGAGCGCGCCGCCATCCTGCGCCGCTTCGCCGACCTGATGGAGGCGCACCTGGCCGAGCTGATGGCGCTCTGCTCCCGCGAGGGCGGCAAGCTGCTCACCGACGGCGTCGACGAGATCCGCGAGGCGGTGGACTTCTGCCGCTACTACGCCATGCGCGCCGAGCCGCTGTTCGCCGAGCCCGTCCCCCTGCCCGGCCCCACCGGCGAGTCCAATGCCCTGCAGATGGGTGGCAAGGGCGTCTTCGCGGCGATCAGCCCCTGGAACTTCCCGGTGGCGATCTTCTGCGGCCAGCTGGTGGCGGCCGCCGTGGCCGGCAACACCGTGCTGGCCAAGCCCGCCGAGCAGACCTCGCTGGTCGCGCACCGGGTGGTGGAGCTGCTGTTTGAAGCCGGCATGCCCCGCGACGTCGTCCAGCTGCTGCCCGGCGACGGCCCCACCGTGGGCAACGTGCTGACCCGGGACCCGCGCATCACCGGGGTAGCCTTCACCGGCGGCACCGACACCGCCCAGGTGGTCAACCGCGCCCTGGCGGGCCGCGAGGGCGCCGCCCTGCCCACCCTGATCGCCGAGACCGGCGGCATGAACGCCATGATCGTCGACTCCACCGCCCTGCCCGAGCAGGTCGTCGCCGACGTCATCCAGTCGGCCTTCCAGAGCGCCGGCCAGCGCTGCTCGGCGCTGCGCGTGCTCTACCTCCAGGAGGACGTGGCCGACCGGGTGATCGGCATCCTCGAGGGGGCCATGGCCGAGCTGCGCGTGGGCGACCCGCGCGACCTGGGCACCGACGTGGGACCGGTGATCGACGCGGAGGCCCGCGAGGGGCTGCTGGCGCACATCGACAAGCTCAAGGGCAAGGGCCGACTGCTGGCCGAGACGCGCCTCGACCCGGCCGAGACCGAACACGGCACCTTCGTGGCCCCGGTCGCCTTCGAGATCGACGGCATCGAGGCCCTGGAGCGTGAGCAGTTCGGGCCGGTGCTGCACATCGTGCGCTACGCGGCCAGCGACCTCGACGCCGTGATCGACTCGATCAACGCCCGCGGCTACGGCCTGACCTTCGGCGTCCACAGCCGCAACGAATCCTTCGCCGAGGAAATAGCGCGGAAGGTCCGCGTCGGCAATGTCTACGTCAACCGCAATATCATCGGCGCCGTCGTGGGGGTCCAGCCGTTCGGCGGCCAGGGCCTCTCCGGCACGGGTCCCAAGGCGGGTGGCCCCAACTACCTGCCACGCTTCGCCACCGAGAAGACGGTGACCATCAACACCGCCGCGCTCGGCGGCAACGCGTCACTGCTCGCGCTGGAAGACGCATAAGCGCTTGGGGCGGGGCCGTGTGGGTCCCGCCCCTTAATCGGCACGAAACTCGACCGTCATGGCAACGCAGGCCATGACAGTGGGGTGTCGTGCGACACACTCCACCCATCACGAGGACACCTCCATGACCCCGGGCATCGTCTTCGTACGCGCCATCCAGCATTTCGAGGAGGCCGACCTGCGCCGCATCGTCGACGATGCCATGCAGGCTTGCGCGGCCAGGGCCCGGGAAATGGCGAAAGACTTTGGTGACCGCTAATATCTAATCAAGCGGCCGGTTCCTGCGCGGCGAATCGGCCACCCTCCATCTACGTACCCGGCTGGCGCCGCACGCGGTCACACAACAACGGGAGTCGGCCCATGGTTGCTGACAACATGGCCATCAGCTTCGTACTCTTGTAGGCGTACCAACAACGCGTCGGAGCTGCGTCTGGCCTAATAAACTGGAGAAGTTTTTATGGCTATTGGGGTTTGGATCAGTCTTTTTGCTTACTTTGCGCTCATGATCGCCATCGGCTTCTATGCCATGCGCAAATCTACGTCTACGTCTGAAGATTACATGCTGGGTGGCCGAGCCCTCAGCCCACAAGTAGCGGCCCTGTCGGCCGGGGCTTCGGACATGAGCGGCTGGTTGCTGCTGGGTTTGCCCGGGGCGCTGTTTGCCTCCGGCTTGGGTCAGGCCTGGATCGGTATCGGTCTGCTCGTGGGGGCGTTCTTCAACTGGACCCTGGTCGCACCACGCCTTCGCGAACAGACCGTTCACTATGGTAACGCGATCACCATTCCAGAGTTCCTGGCGAATCGCTTCCCGACTCGGGCCATGTCGCTGAGGACGGTATCCGCTATCGTCATCGTGGTCTTCTTCGCGGTCTACACGGCGTCAGGCCTGGTGGCAGGCGGCAAGCTGTTCGAAAGCGCGTTTTCCGGCGTCATCAACATCGGTGGCCTGAGCGACTACGCTGCAGGCATCGTCATCACACTGGGCGTGGTACTTGCCTACACGGTTGTCGGCGGCTTCCTGGCCGTGAGCATGACGGACTTCGTGCAAGGCTGCATCATGATGCTGGCACTGGTGATCATGCCGGCGGTGGTGCTCTTTGGCGAAGGTGGCGGCGGTTTCGATCAGGCATCCCAGACCCTGAACGAAGTCGATCCCACGCTACTATCGTGGACGGAGGGACTGACCGTCATCGGCTGGCTGTCTGCGGTGACCTGGGGGCTGGGTTATTTCGGGCAGCCGCACATCATCGTGCGCTTCATGGCCATCCGGACGCTGAAGGATGTTCCCGTTGCCCGTAACATCGGCATGAGCTGGATGCTCATCTCCCTGATCGGGGCGATCTCCCTGGGGGTGTTCGGCCGGGCCTATGCGATCCGCAATGGTATGGATGTCCAGGATCCGGAAACGATCTTTATCATCCTGGCGGATCTGCTGTTCCATCCGCTGATCACCGGTTTCCTCTATGCGGCACTGCTCGCGGCGATCATGAGCACCATTTCCAGCCAGCTTCTGGTGTCGTCTTCCTCACTGACCGAGGACTTCTATCGACTGTTCCTGCGCAAAGAGGCGACGGAGAAGGAGACCGTCGGCATAGGCCGGATCAGTGTCGTACTGGTGGGGTTGGTGGCCGCCGTCATTGCCTCCGATCCGGACTCCCAGGTCCTGGGGCTGGTCAGTAACGCCTGGGCAGGCTTCGGTGCGGCGTTCGGCCCGCTCATCATCCTGTCGCTGATGTGGTCGCGCACGAACGGCGCCGGCGCCATCGCGGGCATGGTGGTGGGTGCCGTCACCGTGATGATCTGGATTTCGCTGGGCTGGAACGGAGAGTTCATGGGGGGGCCCGGTGTGTACGAGATCATTCCTGGCTTCATCGCTTCCTTCATTGCCATCCTGGTGGTGAGCAGTGTGACTGCCGATGCCGGTGAATATCAGCAAATCCAGCGCTGAAAGAGCGCACAACCCGCTGCGACGAGGCCGCCCACCGGGCGGCCTCGTTGCGTTGCGGCCCCCCTCAGACGACCAACGACCTGACCGCCAGAAGCAGGGCGAAGAGCCCCAGTGCCAGCAGGTTCCAGGGCGGCGAGACGGCGCGCCGCAGCCAGCGACGACGCGACGGCGGTTCCAGCGGCCCGATGAACCCCGCCCCCAGCGCCCAGGTCCCCAGCAGGACCGCCGGCAGCCGCAGGGGGAGTGCCAGCCCCTCAATCAGCGACGGCTGCAGCAGCAGCCAGACGGCCAGCGCCGCCGCCAGCAGCAGCGCCCCCAGGGTCCAGCCGTTCCCTTGCGGTGATATCGCGACGCGCATGCTCGCACCTCCCGGCTCGCCAAGCCCTCCTCCCTAGTCAAGACGATTCCGGCGCAACGCGCGACCCCGCCATCCCCGTGGCCGGCCATCGGTCACCACGACTCCGCGTCACCCGGCATACCCGTCGGCCGATACCGACAGGCGCTTTCACAGTTCTTCAAGAATCTTTTCGGGACATTTGGAAACAGTGTTTCTTATAATACCTTCGTCAAAGGTCGCCGGACACTCCGGCACGACGTTCCGGCATGAACCCAAGGGAGGAACCCTATCATGCGTACGACCCGCCTGATCACCGCCGCCGCCATCGCCGCCAGCTGCGCCTTCGCCAGTCAGGCCGCCCTGGCCTACGGCTACAGCGCCGGCGACATCTTCGTGCGTGGCGGCTTCGCCAAGTCCGACACCACCTCCGACAACGGCGTAATGGATGGCGTCAGCAGCAGCGAGACCGGCTTCACCTACGGTGCCGGCTACCTCTTCCACGACAAGATCGGCGTCGAGCTGAACGGCTCCGAGGAGATCGAGCATGAGTTCTCCGCCGGCGCCCTGTCCGGCAGCGTCGACCGCATGCCGGTCAACCTGATGGTCAACTACTACCCGCTGGGCGGCCTGGACTCCCGTGTCCAGCCCTATGTGGGCGCCGGGGTCAACTACACCCGCTTCTCCGGCGAGCCGCAGGGCGTCGATGTCGATCACAGCTATGGTGCCGCCGGCCAGTTCGGTATCGACCTCGCCGTGACCGACAACCTGATGCTCAACGGCTTCGCCAACTACGCCGACGTCGACCCCGATGTCTCCGCAGGCGGCGCCGAGATCGGCGAGGCCAAGGTGGATCCGCTGACCATCGGTGGCGGCGTCACCCTGCGCTTCTGATCGTGGCCCCGACACCCCGACGCAGCGGGCCCGCCGATATGGCGGGCCCGCTGCCGTATGGGGGGAAGAGTGCTAGCGCGGCGAGTGGCGGGAGAGCCCCAGGGTCCCCAGCGTCGCATCGTCGAGGCCGGCGACCGCCTCCACCGCCGCCAGCCGGGCATGGTAGGCGGGGCTGAGGAAGGCCTCGCCGGCCAGCAGGTGGGCCAGGTACTCGCGTGCAGGACGCAGGCAGGGGGCCGTGGTGCCGGGTACGGCGATATACACCCAGGCCTCGATGTCGCCTTCGGCGGTGACCACCGGCAGGCGCCGGCGGTCGTACTCGTGGGGGTAGCCCTCGAAGGGATCCATGCGCCGGATCTGCTCCGGCTCGACCAGCTCGAAGAGGGCCCCCTCGACCCTCTCGCCCGGCGTCGGCGCCACATTGGCATGGGCGATGCCCGCCACCCGCGAGGCCTTGTCGAAACGCAGCGCATGGTCGTGCAGCACGCCGGGCAGCACGCGACGCGTCTCGCCGATGCGCGCCACCACCCGCGCCGGGTTCATGTTGCTGCCATAGGCAAAGTACCAGGGCATGGCGCCTCCCGGATCAGTTCTCGGTGACCAGGCGGTCGATCTCCTCCACCGCCTTGCATAACAGCAGCCGGTCGTTGGCGCGCACACCCTCCTGGTCCAGAAAGGCGTCCACCGCCGGCGCCACATCGCACTTCTCCGGCAAGGGGGCGCGCTCCTCGACCAGGGCATCCAGCCGCGCGATGAACACGAATCGCAGCCACTGGGGCAGGGCCATGGTATCGAGGCAGAAGGGCTGCGCGCTCTGGAAAGCGGAGGGGCTGGGACGCTCCATGCGCCACAGGTCGGTGGCCTTCATGGTGGCCTCCAGCCGACGCAGCGCCACGTCGAGCTCGTCGTGAACCGTCATGTCGAAACCCTCGAATTGCATTTGCCCTCATTATCCCGTCCCGATTCCGTGCTGGCCAGGGGTGCTCAGTCGGGACGTGCACCTCCCGGCCGTCCATTCACAGCATGGCTGAATGTCCCTGTGGATAATCGTTGGAAAGGCCGCGCCAGGCCAGTCGACATGGGGCCTCGCCCCCATCGATCAAGAATTGATCAGACGCGGAAGCGCTGCCTCCCATGCTACTGACAGCACCCTGCAGCCAAGGTAGAGTGCACGCTTCGACGACCGGAGGCCGCATGCAACCCATCCACACCCTTCACGACTTCTTCGTGCGCAGCGGGGCCGAGGTGTGGCTCTACCACCTGGGCCGGCGTGTCGAACCCTGCGACCTGGCGACCCTGGCCGCCTTCGAGAGCGGCGAGTCTCCCTGGCCGGCGCCCTGGCGGGGGGAGGCACGCCTCGGCCTGGTGTTCCGCCTGGGGGACGTCCACGACCCGCTGATCTGGTTCCTCGCCCTGCCCCTGGACGAGCAGGGCCGGCTCGACCCGGCCCCGCGGGACGCCTTCGTCCAGCGACTGCTGGAAACCCTGGGCCGCAGCGTGGCCAACGTCGGCCGCGACGACGGCGAGGCGGTGGATAACCTGATGAAGGACAATCCCCTGGCCTTCACTCCCTCCCTGCCCTTCCAGGCCGTGCTGCACGCCCGCGCCAGCCGGGACCTGGGCCTGCCGGCCAGCCAGCACCTGGAGCCGGTGGAGGCCTACCTGAGCGGTCAGCAGGCTATCGACTGGCGGGCCCTGGGGTTACAGGGACTGGCCGACTTCGCCGTGCGCCTGGACGATGAGGCGGCCGCTCGCCTCGCCGAACGCCTCCCCGCCCTGCCCGACGAAGTCCTCACCTCGCTGTGCTACTGTCTGGAGCATGTGGCGATCGGTGACGCCCTGGCCCGGGCGTTGCGCGCCCGTGGCGAGGCCGCCGCCGACGCCGGCGACGTCGAGGGGTTCTGCGTCTGCGTGCGCGCCATGGCCGGGGCCGCCCCCGAGCTCGCCGGTGCCTGGTACGATGCCCTGCTCGCGGATCGCGGCGCCTGCGGGCCCGACCTGCTCGCCGCCATCGCCGGCCGCGGCTGGCGCCACCTGGAGGATGCCGAACGCCTGCCACGTTTCCTGGAACGCCTGGCGCAGTGCGAGACGGCCGACTTCATGAGCGTGGCCCGCGACCTGGCCCTGATCCCGCGGCTACGGCTGCCGGTGCTGATGACCCTGCGCGAGGCCGAGCCGGCCTCGCCCATCGGCCGTCGCCTGGCCGCCCTGACGCGCTGAGAGGCAAGAGCACTGCATGACGATGATCAAGGAACTGCCCTACACCCCCAAGGCGGTGATCGGCCGTCGCGAGATGGTCACCCTGCCGGAGCTGCGCCTGGCCCTGTGCGCCAAGGCCGACACCGGGGCACGCACCTCGGCGCTGCATGCCGAGGACATCGAGTCCTATGAAGAGGACGGCCACCTCTGGGTGAGCTTCACCACCCGCAGCGGCGGGCCCGAGACGCCGCCCCACGTGTTCCGCCTGCACCTCCACGACCGCCGCAAGGTGCGCAGCTCCAACGGCCAGGACGAGTGGCGCTACGTGATCCGTACGCCGATGCAACTGGGTGACCTGGAGTACCAGGTGGAACTGACCCTGACCGACCGGCGCGACATGCGCCACCCCATGCTGCTCGGCCGCCGCGCCCTGCGCCGCCTGCTGGTAGCGCCCGGTGCCGCCTTCCTGCATGGCGAACCCTGAGCCCCGACGGCCCATCCAACCGGAGTCACTCGATGCACTTCGCGCTGCTGTCACGCAACCGCAACCTCTACTCCACTCGCCGGCTGATGGAGGCCGCCGAGCAGCGCGGCCATACCGCCCGGGTGGTGGATACCCTGCGCTGCTACATGAGCATCGCCGCCCATCACCCCTCCATCCACTACAAAGGGGCGGACCTCGAACCCTTCGACGCGGTGATCCCGCGCATCGGGGCCTCGGTGACCTTCTACGGCTGCGCGGTACTGCGCCAGTTCGAGATGATGGGCACCTACGTACTCAATGACTCCGTCTCCATCACCCGTTCCCGGGACAAGCTGCGCTCCCTGCAGCTGCTCTCCCGCAAGGGGCTCGGCCTGCCGATCACCGGCTTCGCCCACTCCCCCGACGACATCCCCGACCTGATCACCATGGTCAAGGGAGCGCCGCTGGTCATCAAGCTGCTGGAGGGCACCCAGGGCATCGGCGTGGTGCTGGCCGAGACCAACCAGGCGGCCGAAAGCGTGATCCAGGCCTTCATGGGCCTGAAGGCCAACATCATGGTCCAGGAGTACATCAAGGAGGCCAGGGGCGCCGACATCCGCTGCTTCGTGATCGGCGACAAGGTGGTAGCGGCCATGAAGCGCCAGGCCGCCGAGGGGGAGTTCCGTTCCAACCTGCATCGTGGCGGCACCGCCAGCGTGATCCGCATCACCCCGGAGGAGCGCTCCACGGCGATTCGCGCCGCCAAGGCCATGGGCCTGCGCGTGGCCGGGGTCGACCTGCTGCGCTCCAACCATGGCCCGGTGATCATGGAGGTCAACTCCTCTCCGGGCCTGCAGGGCATCGAGATCGCCACCGGCAAGGACGTGGCCGGGCTGATCATCGCCCATCTCGAGAAGCACGCCGCGCCCAAGCGCAAGGCTCCGCCTAAACCCAACGGCTGATTGCATGCGGGGCTCAAAAGGGGAAAATATTCGTCACCGGGGGTAGCAAAACAGTGTTTCCCCCGCCACAATCTGCGTCACCGGAGGAGGTGACCGCTCATGTTTCTCGACAATCGCCAGGTGGCGATGGACAGCGTACTGGAAGCGTTGGCCGACAGCATCGACTACTTTCAGGACAATCTGGAGCGCCTGCGGCCTTCCCTGCGCGACGCCCTGAAACCGCACTACGAAGCCAGGGACCGGTCGATGCGCGAGTTGCAGGAGCTGGCCCGCGAGCACCTCAGCATGCTGCCGCGAGACGCCGACGTGGAGCGCGACGACTACATGTGGCTGTGGAGCCGCCTGAAGAGCTTCGTCGGCAACGAGAGCCAGGTGGTGATCGGCGAGCTCCTCGAGCAGGAGCGCGTGCTGATGCAGGCCCTCTCCAATCTCATGACCCACCCCCTCCCCGATCCCGTCGAGCCCAAGGTCGAGGAGTGCTGGAAGGGCTGCCGGGCGCTGATCCGCGAACTCTACGCCCTGCAGAAGCGCCGCCGCTGAGTCACGCCTCCGGCTCGCCGGGCAGCGGCGGCACCTCCCAGACGCTGGGGGCGATCTCCAGCGGCTCCAGGGGGCCCAGGAAGTAGGGCTCCCTGCCCCACAGGTAGAGATCCCCCAGGGTGGCCACGCGTGCCACCCACTCCCGCGCCTGCAGCCGCCACACCCCCGCCACCGACCGTGAGGCGACCGCGCAGCCCTGGGCCTCGATGCCCAGTGCCTCGGCGATGAACAGCGCCCGCGGCAGGTGCCAGGCCTGGGTGACCAGCAAGGCCCGCTCCACCCCGAAGACATCGCGCGCCCGCGCCAGGGTGTCGAAGGTGCTGAAGCCAGCGTAGTCCAGGGTCATGTCGGCGTCGGCGACCTCGCGGCCGCGCAGGTCGCGCCACATGGTGGCCGGCTCGTTGTAGGAAAGGGTGCGGTTGTCGCCGGAAAGCAGCAGATGATCGACGCGGCCCAGGCGCAGCAGCCGTGCCGAGGCGCTCATGCGGGCATCGAAGTAGGGATTGCGCACCCCGCTGCGGGTCCAGTGGGAGGTGCCGAAGACGATGCCCACCCGCTCGGCGGCGCACAGCGGAAGCTCATGCTCGATGCGCGCCTGGGTACGGCCCAGCACCCAGAGGTTGGCCGCCACGAACAGCAGCGCTGCCAGGAGCACCACCGCCCCCAGCGCCATCAGGATGCCCCGGAAGGCCTTCCACGCCGCCATTTTCATGTCGCTGCCACCCTGCTGGGACACCGCCGGTCAGAACATGCCGAGCTCGAGCCTGGCCTCCTCGCTCATCATCTCCCGGCTCCAGGGCGGGTCGAAGACGATCTCGGTGTGCACCTGGCTGATCTGGGGGGCGCCGAGGATCTTGTTGCGGGCGTCGGCGGCGATGACGTCCCCCATGCCACAACCCGGCGCGGTCAGGGTCATGCGGATGGTGACGATGCGCTCGCCGCTGATCAGCCGCTCGATACGGCAGCCGTAGACCAGCCCCAGGTCGACGATGTTGACCGGGATCTCGGGGTCGAAGCAGGTACGCAGCTGGTCCCAGACGAACTGCTCGATCGCCTCGTCCGAGGCGTCCTCGGGCAGGGTCGGCCGCGGCAGCGCCTCCAGCCCCAGGGCGTCGAGATTCGCGCCCTCGATCAGGTAGAGCCGGCCCTCGAAGCCGACGCTGACCGAGCTGCCCTTGGCCTGCATCACGCTGACCACGCTGTCCTCGGCCAGGGTCACCGTCTTGCCGAAGGGGATGGAGATCGCCTCCACGTCGCGCTGCAGGGGCAGCTCCTGGCCCTTCTGGAGGCTGGCTATCTGCTCGATATCGCTCATGGGGCTCCTTAGCGCACCATGCCGATGACCCTGTGCAGGGCGTCGGCGAAGACGTCGATCTCTTCCAGGGTGTTGTAGGCGGCGAAGGACGCGCGGCAGGTGGCGTCCAGGCCGAACTGGGCCAGCAGCGGCTGGGCGCAGTGGTGGCCGGTGCGGATCGCCACGCCGAGCTGGTCGATCAGCAGGCCGATGTCCTGGGCGTGGGCGCCGTCCACCACGAAGGAGAGCACCCCGGCCTTGTCGGGGGCCGTGCCCAGGATGCGCAGGCCGTCGATCTGCGAGACGCGCTCGGTGGCGTGCGCCAGCAGGCGCTGCTCCCAGGCGCCGATGGCCGGCAGGCCGACGCCCTCCACCCAGCGCAGCGCCTCGCCCAGGGCGATCACCTCGGCGATGGCCGGGGTCCCCGCCTCGAACTTGTGGGGGATGTCGGCGAAGGTCGTGCCGGCCTCGAAGGAGACGGTCTTGATCATCTCGCCGCCGCCCTGCCAGGGCGGCATCGCCTCGAGCAGCGCCGCCTTGCCATAGAGCACGCCGGCGCCGGTGGGGCCGTAGACCTTGTGGCCGGAGAAGGCGTAGAAGTCGGCGTCGATGGCGCGCACGTCCACCGGCTGGTGGGGGGCGGCCTGGGCGCCGTCCACCAGGATCCGCGCGCCGTGGCCGTGGGCGATGGCCGCCATCTCGCCCACCGGGTTCACCGTGCCGAAGGCGTTGGAGACGTGGTTGACCGCCACCAGCCGGGTGCGCTCGGTGAACAGCTCGCGATAGGCCTCCATGTCCAGCACGCCGCGTGCGTCCACCGGGATCACCTTGATGGTGAAGCCGAGCTCATTGGCCAGCAGTTGCCAGGGCACGATATTGGAGTGGTGCTCCAGGCGCGAGATCAGCACCTCGTCGCCGGCCTTGAGGTTGGCCCGTCCCCAGGCGCCCACCACCAGGTTGATCGCCTCGGTGGTGCCGCGGGTGAAGACGATCTCGCGGCTCTCGGCGGCATTGAGGAAGCCACGCACCGTCTCGCGGGTGCCCTCGAAGACCGCGGTGGCCTCGTCCGCCAGGGTATGCAGCCCACGGTGGATGTTGGCGTTGTAGCGGCCGTAATAGTCATCGAAGGTCTCGATCACTTGCCGCGGGGTCTGGCTGGTGGCCGCGTTGTCGAGATAGACCAGCGGCCTGCCATGCACCCGGCGGGACAGGATCGGAAAGTCCGCACGCACGGCCGCGACGTCCAGGGTCGGCAGCTCGGTAGCGCGGGTGGCCAGGTCGGTCATGGCAGGCTCCTCCTTCGCAGGCTCTCGGGTCGGCTCACTCATCGCCCAGGGCCACGGCGGCTTCCACCAGCCCGGCCAGGTTGAAGCGCTCGGGCAGCTTGCCGGCCACCGCCAGCTCCACGCGCTCGGAGATGGCATCCAGGTCGACCAGCTCCAGCACCTCGCCGGCGAAGGCCAGGGTCAGCAGGCCGCGGGCGGTCTGGCGATCGATGCCGCGGCTGCGCAGGGCGTAGATCGCCTCCTCGTCGAGCTGCCCGGTGGTGGTGCCGTGGGAGCACTTGACGTCGTCGGCGTAGATCTCCAGCTCCGGCTTGGCATCGATCTCGGCGCGGTCGGAGAGCAGCAGGTTGGCGTTGCTCTGGAAGCCCTCGATCTTCTGACTGTCGCGCTTGACCACCACCTTGCCGTTGAACACGCCATGGGCACGGTCGTCGAGGATGCCCTTGTAGTTCTCGTTGGAGGTGGTGTGGGGCGCGTTGTGGTTGGCCAGGGTATGGCTGTCCACGTGCTGGCGGCCCTGGCCGTAGAAGAGGCCGTAGAAGTGGGCGTCGGCACCCTGGCCGTTGAGGTCGGTGATCAGGTCGGTGCGCACCAGGCCGCCGCCCAGGTTCAGGTTGAACGAGGTGTAGCGGCTGTCGCGGGCCTGCTCGACGTGGATGCTGGCCACGTGCAGGTCGGCCAGCGCCGCCTCCTGCAGCTTGTAGTGGGTGAGGATGGCGTTGCGGTCGAGGATGACCTCCTCCACCAGGTTGGTGAAGTTGGCGGCGCCCTCCTCGCCCACGTGGTGCTCGATCAGGGTCGCCTCGCTGCGCCCGCCGGCCTCCACCAGGATGCGCGGATGGCTCATCACCGGCGCCTCGTTGGCGCGGGAGAGGAACTGCAGGACGATGGGCTTCTCCACCACGGTGCCCGGCGCCAGGCGCAGCACGGCGCCCTCCTCCATGAAGGCGGTATTGAGCGCCGAGAAGGTCGAGAACTCCACCCCGGTCAGCCGCCCCAGGGGGCCGCCCACCGCCTCGTGGTTCTCCTCCAGCGCCCGGGACAGCGGCAGCAGCTGCACGCCCTCGGGCAGGCCCTCCAGTTGGGACAGCGCCGCGGAGAAGACACCGTCGACGAAGGTCAGCCGGTGCGCCTCGATGGGCAGGGTCAGGGCCGCCGCGGTGGCCGGCGAGAAGTCGGCGTCGGAGGCCAGGGCGAAGTCGCCCCGGGCGATGGCGCGCACGTCGGTGTACTTCCACGCCTCGACACGACGGTTGGGGAAGCCCATGGCCTCGAAGCGCGCGGCACCGGCCTGGCGCCGTGCGGCGATCCAGGTCGGCTCCTCGCCGCGACGCGCATTGCGCTCGGCCAGGCGATCGAGAAAGGTCTGCACTTCGCTCTGGACGTCACTCATGCGGCGGACTCCTCCACGACCCAGTCGTAGCCACGGGATTCGAGTTCGCGGGCCAGTTCGGCGTCACCGCTCTTGGCGATGCGGCCCTCGACCAGCACGTGCACGCGGTCCGGCACGATGTAGTCGAGCAGGCGCTGGTAGTGGGTCACCAGCAGGATGGCGCGCTTCTCGTCGCGCAGGCTGTTGACGCCCTTGGCCACCACGCGCAGGGCGTCGATGTCCAGGCCGGAGTCGATCTCGTCGAGCATCGCCAGCTTGGGCTGCAGCACCAGCATCTGCAGGATCTCGTTGCGCTTCTTCTCGCCGCCGGAGAAGCCCTCGTTGACGGCGCGCTGCAGGAAGCTGGGGTCCATCTGCATGTTGGCCAGCTTCTCCTTGACCAGCTTCATGAACTCCGGCGCCGGGATCTCGCCCTCGCCGCGCGCCTCGCGCTGGGCGTTGAGCGCCGACTTCAGCAGGTAGATGTTCTTCACCCCGGGGATCTCGATGGGGTGCTGGAAGCCGAGCAGCAGGCCGGCCTGGGCGCGCTCCTCGACCTCCATCTCCAGCACGTCACGGCCCTCGAAGGTGATCGAGCCCTGGGTGACCTCATAGCCCTCCTTGCCGGCGATCACCGCCGAGAGGGTCGACTTGCCGGCCCCGTTGGGGCCCATGATGGCGTGCACCTCACCGGCGTTGATGGTCAGGCTGAGACCCTTGAGGATTTCGTTGCCCTCGACCGAGACGTGCAGATCCTTGACTTCGAGCATCTTCGCTACCTTTTCGATTCTGGCGGGCCACCGCGGCGACCCGGCAATAGGATTCGTTACCTGAGCGGCGCCTGGGGCGCCTGGCTTCTGGGGAGGCCTTCGGCCTCCATGCGCCCGGCGGAGCCGGCCTCCTACACGGCCGGCTTAACCGACGGCGCCTTCCAGGGTGACGCTGAGCAGCGCCTCGGCCTCCACGGCGAACTCCATCGGCAGTTCCTGGAAGACGTCCTTGCAGAAGCCGTTGACGATCATGCTCACCGCGTCCTCCTCGGAGATGCCGCGGCTCTGGCAGTAGAACAGCTGGTCCTCGCCGATCTTCGAGGTGGTCGCCTCGTGCTCCACGGTGGCGGTGCTGTTGCCGATCTCCTGGTAAGGGAAGGTGTGGGCGCCACACTGGTCACCGATCAGCAGCGAGTCACACTGGGTGAAGTTGCGCGCGTTCTTCGCCCGCGGCCCCACCTTGACCAGCCCGCGATAGGACTGGTTGGCGCGCCCGGCGGAGATGCCCTTGGAGACGATATAGGAACGCGTGCCCTCGCCGATATGGATCATCTTGGTGCCGGTGTCGGCCTGCTGGCGGCCATTGGTCACCGCCACGGAGTAGAACTCGCCGATGCTGTGCTTGCCGCGCAGCACGCAGGACGGGTACTTCCAGGTGATCGCCGAGCCGGTCTCCACCTGGGTCCAGCTGATGCGCGAACGGTCGCCGCGGCAGTCGCCACGCTTGGTGACGAAGTTGTAGATGCCGCCCTTGCCGTCCTCGTCGCCGGGGTACCAGTTCTGCACCGTGGAGTACTTGATGTAGGCGTCCTCGAGGGCCACCAGCTCCACCACCGCGGCGTGCAGCTGGTTCTCGTCGCGCATCGGCGCGGTGCAGCCCTCGAGATACGACACCTGGGCGCGGCTCTCGCAGACGATCAGGGTGCGCTCGAACTGGCCGGTGTTGGCGGCATTGATGCGGAAGTAGGTGGAGAGCTCCATGGGGCAGGTAACGCCCTCGGGCACGAACACGAAGGAGCCGTCGGTGAACACCGCCGAGTTCAGCGCCGCGAAGTAGTTGTCGCCCTGGGGCACCACCGTGCCCAGGTACTGCCGGACCAGCTCCGGGTACTCGCGGATCGCCTCGGAGATGGAGCAGAAGATCACCCCTGCCTCGTGCAGCTTCTCCTTGAAGGTGGTGGCCACCGAGACGGAGTCGAACACCGCATCCACTGCCACGCCGGCCAGGGCCGCGCGCTCGTGCAGCGGGATGCCCAGCTTCTCGTAGGTCTCGAGCAGCTTGGGGTCCACCTCGTCGAGGCTCTGCGGGCGATCCTCCGGGCGCTTGGGCGCGCTGTAGTAGGAGATCGCCTGGTAGTCGATGGGCGGATAGTCCAGGTGCGCCCAGGACGGCGGCGTCATCTTCAGCCACTGGCGGTAGGCCTGGAGGCGCCACTCCAGCATCCACTCCGGCTCGCCCTTCTTGTTCGAGATGAAGGCGATGGTGTTCTCGTCCAGGCCGGGCGGTACCGTATCGCTCTCGATGTCGGTCACGAAGCCTTCCTTGTAGTCGCGACGGACGAGCTGTTCCATTTCCTGACTTGCCATGATGTTTCCCCCTCCCGGGCGGTTGGGCTGGCGAGCCGAGCTCGCCTCGGTGATTCGTTGGGCGGCTCAGGCCGTGCCGTCGGCGGCCAGGCTCACGCTCTGGATGGGCAACTGGACCGGCAGCTTGATCGGCGTGGGACTGGCCAGGTGGGCCAGGGTCACGCTGTCGAGCAGGGTGCGCACGCCCAGCGACACCCGCTGCCAGTTGTCCGCCACGCCGCAGGTGGCGGCCAGGTCGCAGTCCCCCTCGGCATGGCTGCATTCGGTCATCGCCACCGGCCCCTCGATGGCGGTGATGATGTCGATGGCGGTGATCCGCGATGCCGACCGCGCCAGGGAGTACCCCCCCTGGGCGCCGCGGCGCGACTCCAGCAGGCCCGCCTTGACCAGCATCTTCAGCGTCTTGCTGACCGTGGGATGCGGCAGCTGGACCGCCTCGGCCAGCTCGGCCGCCGCATGGGGCTGCTCGGGGTGACGGGCGATCTGCGCCATCACCACGGCGGCGTAGTCGGTCAGCCGTGAAAGCTTGAGCATGCTGCCCTCCTGCGTGGCACGCGGACCGAAAAGGGGCCGCGCCTCGATTGCGGACCATTTTAGTCCTCTATGCGGGTGATGTGAACCCCGCCACGCCGTTTCCGGCACCCGGGCGTCATCTTGGCGGCACGTTCGACGCCGATCACATCAATAAATATAATCGTTATCATTATTATTCATCATCAGGCCGCATGACGCCCTCCCCGCCGCCTGGCAGGATAGGCCGGTACCCAGGTCGACGGAGAACGAGCATGCCCGAGGGGTTCACCACGGTATTCGGCGGCACCGGCCTGCTGGGCGGCGTCATCGTCCGCGAGCTGGTGGACGCCGGCCAGACGGTACGCATCGCCGCCCGCCACCCGGCCATCCCCGACTGGGCCGAGGACGGCGACCGACTCGAACTCGCCAGCACCGATATCCGTGACGAGGCCAGCACGGCCGCCGCCCTCGCCGGCGCCAGCGCTGCGGTCAATGCGGTGAGCCTCTACGTGGAGTCCCGCCAGGCGAGCTTCGAGGCCGTCCATGTGGCGGGCGCCGGCCGGCTGGCGCGACTGGCGCGCGAGGCCGGCATCGAGCGACTGGTGCACGTCTCGGGCATCGGCAGCCGGGACGACTCGCCCTCCGCCTATGTGCGCGCCCGCGCCGCCGGCGAAACCGCGGTGCTCGACGCCCTGCCCAAGGCGATCATCGTGCGCCCCAGCGTGCTGTTCGGACCGGGCGACGCCTTCCTCTCCACCCTCGCCGGCCTCACCCGCCTGCCGGTGATTCCGCTGTTCGGCCACGGCGGGACCCGGCTGCAGCCGGTGCATGTGGTGGACGTCGCCCGGGCCCTGATCCGATTGCTCGGCGAACCGCTCACCGAACGACGGCTGTTCGAGTTGGGCGGGCCGGACGTGATGCGCTACCGCGAGATCCTCGAGCTGGTGCTGGCCCACCTGAAGCGCGACCGGCGGCTGCTGCCGGTGCCCTTCCTCGCCTGGCGGACGCTGGCGGCATTGGCCTCGGTCCTGCCCAGCCCTCCCCTGACCCGCGACCAGGTGATCCTCATGCAGCAGGACAACATCGTCGGTGACGGCATCGGGACCTTCGACGACCTGGGCATCGCGCCCCGTTCGCTGCGCGACAGCTTGCCGGAGTGCCTGGCCACCGAGTGAGCTCGTCGACACCGGCTTCCCCTGACTACCCTGCCCCATCTATGCTGTAGCCAGGCTGCTTCGCCTGAATCGCCTTTTCGCTGCACCCCCATGGACATGGAGCTTGCATCGTGGCCGACGAGAACAGCGTGATCGCCTTCTATGACGAGCGGATGCTGGCCCATGAGCCGAATATCGAGGTGCCTTTCCTGCCGGGCCGCATGGACAATCGTGTTCGCTCACTGTTGTCGGGACTGGGCGTCCCCTGGAAGTATCCGGAACACTCCGCCAGGCTCACCGCCATCCGGCATCTTCTGGAACTCGAGCCGGTTCCCGGCGTGACCTACGAATCGGGCAGGGCGGCGACGCGGGAGCAGCTGGGGCGCGTGCACTCCAGTTCCTACCTGGACCATATCTTCGAGCTGCGCGGCCAGAGTGCCTGGCTGGACGTGGACACCACGGCCGTGTCACCCGGTAGCGTCGACGCCGCCGAGGTGGCCGCCGGCACGGCGATCGCCGCCGTCGAGGCAGTCGTCGAGGGACGAGCCGAGAGCAGTTTCGCGCTGGTGAGACCGCCCGGTCACCACGCCGAGCCGGTGCGCGCCCGCGGCTTCTGCCTGTTCAACAATGTGGCGGTGGCCGCCGCTCACGCCCGCATGGCACTGGGCTGTGAGCGAGTGATGATCGTCGACTGGGATGCCCACCACGGCAACGGCACCCAGGATATCTTCTGGGCCGACCCGGATGTGCTGTTCTTCGACCTGCACCGCGCCGCTCCCTTCTATCCCGGCACGGGGAGTCTCGAGGAGATCGGCATGGGCCTCGGAGATGGCACCAACGTCAATGTTCCCCTCCCCGCCGACGCCGGCGACGCCGCCTACCTCAAGGCCTTTCGCGAGATCCTGGTACCGGCGGCCGACTGGTTCCAGCCCGACCTGATCCTGGTCTCGACCGGGTTCGATCCGCACAGCCATGACCTGGCCCTGGATGTCTCCTATGACGGCTTCGCCGCCATGACCGGCATCCTCAAGGCCCTGGCCCGCCGGCACTGCCAGGGACGCCTGGTCTTCGTGCTGGAGGGCGGCTACAACCTGATCTCGCTGTCACGCGGTGTCAGGTCGGTGCTTCGGGTGCTGGCCGGCGACGAGCCGCCGGAACCCGGCCAGCGTGGCGTCGCCGAGGTCGAGGCCGCGGCAGGCTTTCACCGTGATGCCTTCGTCGGGCCACCCCCGGACTGACCTCGGCACTGGACTCGGGGCCCGATACCGGGCTTCCCACGCCGCGGGCCAGCTCAGTCACGGCCCCACGCCGAACAGCACCTGGGCCAGGTGCCCGGTGAGGAAGGCCAACCCCGCCGCGGCGCCGCCCATCAGCAGGGTGCGCAGGCCCGAGGCCAGCACCGGCCGGTGGTACACCAGGCTCTTGCCCATGCCGATCAGGAAGAACATCAGCCCCGCCACGGCCAGGCTGGCCAGGAACTGCACGCCGGTGGCGAGCCCGGGGACCGCATAGGGCAGCAGCGGCATGGCCCCCACCACCAGGAAGGCCAGGAAGGTCACCAGTCCCGAGCGCAGCGGGCTCAGCCCCGAGGTCTGCAGGCCATGCTCCTCGCGCAGCATGGTCTCCACCCACAGCTCGCGGTCGCTGCAGATGGTCGCCACCACCCGCTCCAGGACCTCGCCCTCGAAGCCCTTGCCGCGGAAGATCTGGCGGATCTCCTCGCGCTCGCCCTCGGGGACCGCCTCGATATGGCGGTGCTCGTCGCGGCGCACCCCCTCGAGGTGCTCGCGCTGGGCCTGGATCGCCTCGTAGTTGCTGATGGCCATGCTGAAGCCGTCGGCCAGCAGGTTGGCGAAGCCCAGCACCAGCGCCACCGTGGCCGAGAACCCCGCCCCGAAGGCCCCGGAGACCACGGCGAAGGTGGTCACGCAGCCGTCGATGCCGCCGAGGATGGCATCCGGCAGGCTCTGCCCGCCCGCCGGCTCGCGCAGCCGCCGGCGGATCGCCTCCGGGCGATGCTCCCGTTCCAGGGCCCTGCGTTGCTGGTCATCCATGCTCGCCTCCCGTGGGGCTTTCCTGAAAGCTTGGCACAGCCCTCGCCTGCCGGCGGTCGGGCGCGCCGTGGTATGCTGCCGAGGCGGTGCCAGGGGAGCCGGACGCCGGGTCATCTCCTCCTTCGCCGCCCCCGCACGGGCAGCACTGAACCCCGGGCAGGCCCCGGGGGTCGACAGTAGGCATTCAACAAGGAGCCTCTTCATGACGGAACGCCCCGACGCCCCCCGCATCCTCGTCTTCGCCGGCAGCGCCCGTAGCGGCTCGTTCAACAAGCGGCTGGCGCGGCTGGCCGCCGAGAGCATCGAGGCCGCGGGCGGCCGCCCCACCTTCATCGACCTGCGCGACCACCCCATGCCGCTCTACGACGGCGACTTCGAGGCCACCCAGGGCCTGCCCGAGAACGCCCTGGTGCTGCGCCGCGGCCTGGCGGAGCACGATGGGCTGCTGATCGCCTCGCCCGAGTACAATGGCTTCATCACCCCGCTGCTCAAGAACACCATCGACTGGCTCAGCCGCCCCCATGAGGGCGTGAGCGGCCTCAAGGCCTTCGAGGGCAAGCTGGCCGCGGTGGTTTCCGCCTCCCCCGGCGGGCTCGGCGGCATGCGCAGCCTGGCCCTGGCTCGCCAGCTGCTGACCAACATCGGCGTCACCGTGCTCCCCGACCAGCTCGCCGTGGCCCGTGCCGTCGACGCCTTCGACGACGCCGGCGGCCTGCGCGACGCCGCCCAGGCCGAGAAGCTCGACGCCATCTGCCGGCGCCTGGTGGACACCCTCGCCAGGCTGAAGGCCTAGTCCGCTTCCAGCACCGCCGGTAGCTTCCTTCTTCACACGCCACAGACAGAGAGACGTTGATGAGCGATACGACACCGCCCTGGTCCCAGCCCATGCCCGACGAGCAGTTTGCGCTGATGCGCGACATCCTGGCCGCTCCCAGCCCGGTGGGCCTGGAGGCCGCCATGACCTACGGCGTGCTCAAGCCCTACTTCGCGCGCTTCGCCCCGTCGGAGTGGCAACTGCACCAGTTCAAGGGCCACGCCGGCGTGGTGCTGGACACCCACCCGGGCCGCGACGACCTCTTCAAGGTGATGATCATCGGCCATGCCGACAAGATCCGCATGCAGGTGCGCTCCATCGGCGAGGACGGCAAGATCTGGATCAACAGCGACTCCTTCCTGCCCAACGTGCTGATCGGCCACGAGGTGACGCTGTTCAGCGAGGACCCGCAGGCCCCCGGGCAGTACCGGGTCATCGAGGGCGGCACCGTGGAGGCGCTGGGCGCCATCCACTTCGCCGACCCCGCCGTGCGCGACGGCAGCAAGGGCATCAAGAAGGAGCAGCTCTATCTCGACCTGCAGATCCACGGCGAGAACAAGAAGCAGCAGGTGGAGAACCTGGGCGTGCGGCCCGGCGACACCATCATCCTCAACCGCCCCATCCGCCAGGGCTTCAGCCCCGACACCTTCTACGGCGCCTACCTGGACAACGGCCTGGGCTGCTTCGTCACCGCCGAGGTGGCAAGGCTGATCGCCGAGGCGGGCGGCACCGACAGGGTGCGGGTCATGTTCGCCATCGCCAGCTACGAGGAGATCGGTCGCTTCGGCAGCCGCGTGCTGGCCGGCGAGCTGCGCCCCGACGCCATCATCGCCGTGGACGTCAACCACGACTACGTGGCCGCCCCCGGCATCGGCGACCGGCGCATGCAGCCGCTGGAGATGGGCAAGGGCTTCACCCTGTCGGTGGGCGCCATCGCCAGCGAGCAGCTCAACCGCCTCATCGAGAGCACCGCCCGCGAGCACGGCATTCCCATGCAGCGCGACATCGTGGGGGTGGACACCGGTACCGACGGCATGGCCGGAGTGCTCGCCTCGGTGGACTGCGCCGCCACCTCCATCGGCTTCCCGATCCGCAACATGCACACCATCTCGGAGAGCGGCAACAGCCGGGACGTGCTGGCGGCCATCCACGCCATCACCCGCAGCGTGCAGGCCCTGGACGCCCTGCCCGACCCGCACCGGGAGTTCCGCGACAACCATCCGCGCCTGGACCGGGCCGGGGCGCTGGGCCACCAAGGGGCGGAGAAGCCGGAGCAGGACGCCGGGTCGAAGAACGCCGAGTAGCGGAGTGCCGAACGAATGACAGCCGGGGCGGGCCAGCGGGCCCGCCCCTGTCGTTTCTTCCTGCCCCGTTTTTCGGGGCCTATCCCTTCAGCGACGCGGCGAGCGACTGCGCCAGTACCGGCGCCATGGCGATGGCGTTGCTCGCATGGGCGATGCAATCGGTACTCCACACCTCGCCGACGCCGGCGGCACGGATCACCTCGACGGCATCGCCGGCGAAGAGCGCATGGGTGACGGCCACGTCCACGGACCGGGCACCGGCGGCGAGCAGCGCCTCGGCGGCCCGGGCCACGGTATGGCCGGAGCTGGCCACGTCGTCCATCAGCACCACCTCCCGACCGGCCACCTCGATGTCGGGCAGCGCGATGGTGACGTCGCGGTCGCCGTGGCGCACCTTGCGACACACGCCATGGTCGAAGCCGGTGGTCGCCGCGGCCTGGCGCACCCATTGCCCGGCCTCCTCGTCGGGACCGATCAGCAACGGGTTCTCGTGCCTGTCGGCGATCAGCTCGGCGAGCCGCGGCGCACCGGACAGCGCGACGGCATGCCCGATGGGGATCGCCTGGTCGAGACGCTCGATGCGGTGCAGGTGCGGGTCCACGGTGATCACGGCATCGAACAGCTCGGCGAGGAAGCCACCGACGAGGGTCTGGCTGACAATCTCGCCGGGATGGAAGGCGATGTCCTGGCGCATGTAGGCGAGATACGGCGCCACCAGCACCAGGCGCCCGACGCCCTGGGCGCGCGCATGGCGGGCCACCAGCAGCAGCTCGACCAGCTTGTCGTTGGGACGGTCGAGGCTGCGGTAGATCCCCAGGGTCGCCGGGAAGCCCCCCGCCTCGGCGAAGGGCAGGGTCAGCTTGAGCTCCGCGTCGGGGAAGCGGTGGCACGCCACCGGATGCGCCGCGAGGCCAGCAGCCTCGGCCAGGCGTCGGGCCGGGGCGGCCTCGTCGGGGAAGTAGAGCAGTGCTGTGTCCATCATATCTCCATGACCGGCCGATCGGCGCCTTGCCACCCTGCCGCACCGAGGTGGCATGATCCTATCAAGGGTAGCGGCCACGCCCCCTTGCCGACACCGGGAGGCGCGGCGAATCAGCAACATCAATTCTACTCATTGAGCATCGTCATTCATTAGCAACGCCTATAGATGCCGGGCTTTGCTAAGATCAGATGACCCGAGTGAGGCGATGCGTCGCACCTGGCCGGGAGGGCAACCGAAGGAGACGCCACTTGGAACTGATCCTGTATGCGCTGGACAATTTCGACCTGCTGCTCGCCCGTACCCTCGAGCACATCTCCCTGGTGGGCGTGGCCGTGGGAATCGCCACCCTGACCGGCGTGCCCATCGGCATCGCCATCACCCGGAGCGAGCGACTGGCCCGGGCGGTGCTCTACGTGGCCTCGATCATCGTCACCATTCCCTCGATCGCCCTGTTCGGCATCATGATCCCGGTGCTCTCGCTGATCGGCCAGGGCATCGGCTACCTGCCGGCGGTGATCGCCGTGCTGCTCTACTCCCAACTGCCGATCATCCGCAACACCTACACGGCCATCAACAACGTCGACCCGGCCCTGCGCGAGGCCGCCCGCGGCATCGGCATGAGCCCCAACCAGCGCCTGCGCATGGTGGAGATCCCGCTGGCCGTGCCGGTGATCATGGCCGGGGTCAGGACGGCGGTAGTGCTCAATATCGGGGTGATGGCCATCGCCGCCTACATCGGCGCCGGGGGCCTGGGCACCTTCATCAGCCGCGGCATCTCGCAGTCCGACCCGCGCCAGCTGATCGTCGGCGCCGTGGCGGTCAGCCTGCTGGCGATCGTCGTCGACTACACCCTGCTCTACGTGCAGAAGCGACTCACTCCCAGGGGCATGGAGGCCGCCGCCACCACCCCCTGAGCCGGCCCCGACGCCACCGCAGACAAGGACACGCGCATGATCCGACTCGATAACCTGACCAAGGTCTTCGATACGCCCAAGGGCGCCGTGGTCGCCGCCGACCATATCGACATGGAGGTGCCGGCCGGCGAGATCTGCATCCTGCTCGGCCCCTCCGGCTGCGGCAAGACCACCACCCTGAAGATGATCAACCGCATCATCACCCCCTCCTCGGGCAAGGTGTTCATCGACGGCGAGGACACCACCGGCATGGACACCCAGACCCTGCGCCGCAACATCGGCTACGTGATCCAGCAGATCGGCCTGTTCCCCAACATGACCATCGAGGAGAACATCACGGTGGTGCCCCGGCTGCTGGGCTGGGACAAGGCGAAGTACAGGGCGCGGGCGCGCGAGATGATGGCGATGATCGCCATGGAGCCGGACGCTTTCCTCAAGCGCTTCCCCAGCGAACTCTCCGGCGGCCAGCAGCAGCGCATCGGCGTGGCCCGGGCGCTGGCCGCCGACCCGCCGGTGATGCTGATGGACGAGCCCTTCGGCGCCATCGACCCGATCAACCGCGCGGTGATCCAGGACGAGTTCCTCAAGATGCAGCAGGAGCTCAACAAGACCATCATGTTCGTCAGCCACGACATCGACGAGGCGATCAAGATGGGCGACCGCATCTCGGTGTTCCGCGAGGGCAAGCTGGTGCAGTACTCCACCCCGGACGAACTGCTGGCGGCGCCCCGCAACGCCTTCGTGGAATCCTTCCTCGGCGAGGACCGCGCGCTGAAGCGCCTCAACCTGGTCAAGGTGCACGAGGTGGTCTCCGACGAGATCGGCACCGTGACGCCCGGCGACACCCTGCAGACGGCACTCGCCCGCATCGACGACTTCGGCTACCAGAACTCCATCCTGATGGTGAACGACCAGCGCCAGCCGGTGGGGCTGATCTCCCGCGCCGTGGCGCGCACCACCCGCGGCTACTGCCGCGACCACTTCCAGCACGTGCCGGCCACCGTCAACCTCGACGACGACCTGCGCAAGGTGGCCTCGCTGATGTTCTCCCAGGACACCACCTGGCTGCCCTGCGTGGACGACGACGGCCGGGTGTGCGGGCAGATCACCCAGCGCGCCATGACCCACCACCTGGGGGCCCGCTTCCGCTCCCGCGAGGCGGGCGCCCTCGACGCCGACGCCGCCGGGGAGGCGTGAGCCCATGCCCATCCAGAGCCTGAAGGGCGCCCTGCGCGCACTGCTGCTGGTGGCGATCTTCTTCGCCGGGGTGTGGAGCCAGTCGAGCGGGGTGATCGACGGCTTCCTGTGGTACCTGCCCGACGTCCAGTACCTGGCGGTGCAGCACCTGTGGCTCACCGCGATCTCCGGTTGCCTGGCCATCGCCGTGGCCATCCCCCTGGGGATCGTGCTCTCGCGACCCAGCATGGCGCGCTTCGCCGAGAGCCTGATGCAGGTGCTCAACGTGGGCACCACCATCCCCACCCTGGCGGTGCTGGCACTCTCCATGAGCTTCCTGGGCATCGGCACGGTCCCGGCGATCTTCGGCCTGTTCGTCGCTACCCTGCTGCCGATCGCCCGCAACACCTATGCTGGTCTCAAGGGCGTCGATCCGGCGCTGATGGAGGCCGCCGCCGGCATCGGCATGTCGCCCGCCCAGCGCCTGCTCAGGGTCGAGCTGCCCAACGCCCTCTACGTGATCTTCGCCGGCATCCGCACGGCCCTGTCCATCAACGTGGGCACCGTACCGCTGGCCTTCCTGATCGGCGCCGGCGGCCTCGGCGAGCTGATCTTCACCGGCATCGACCTCTACGACCCGGTGATGATGCTCTCCGGCGCCATCCCCACGGCCCTGCTGGCGATCGTGGTCGACGCCCTCGTCGCCACCGTCGCCTTCCTGGTGGTGCCACGCGGCGTCAACCCGTCCCGGGCCTGATGCCCCTGCATGCAACGAGAGGAGAACCCCCATGAAACGCCTGATGACGACCCTCGCCGGCCTGGCCATGGCCGGCTCGCTGGCCACCGCCCAGGCCCAGGAGATCGTGGTCGGTGGCAAGAACTTCACCGAGCAACAGATCCTGGCCAGCATGACCACCCAGTACCTCGAGGGGCTGGGCTACGACGTCGACAGCCGCGCCGGCATGGGCTCCGCCGTGCTGCGCCAGGCCCAGGAGAACGGCCAGATCGACCTCTACTGGGAGTACACCGGCACCTCGCTGATCAACTACAACGACGTCACCGAGTCCCTCTCGCCCGAGGAGACCTACCAGCGGGTCAAGGAACTCGACGGCGAGAAGGGACTGGTATGGCTCGAGCCCTCGGCGGCCAACAACACCTATGCCCTGGCCATGCGTCAGGAGAGTGTCGCGGAGACCGGCATCGAAACCCTCGGCCAGCTGGCCCAGGCGGTCAACGACGGCGAGGAGCTCAGCTTCGCCATGAACGCCGAGTTCTATGCCCGGGAGGACGGCTGGCGTCCGTTGCAGGAGGCCTACGACTTCCGGGTGAACCGCGGCGACATCAAGCGCATGGACTCCGGCCTGGTCTACCAGGCGCTGCGTGACGGCGAGGTGGACGTGGGCCTGGTGTTCGCCACCGACGGGCGCATCCCCGCCTTCGACTTCCATGTACTGGAGGACGACCAGGGCTTCTTCCCGGCCTACGCCCTGACCCCGGTGGTGCGCCAGGAGACCCTGGAGGCGCACCCGGAGCTCGAGGAACAGATGAACGCCCTCTCGGCGCTGCTCGACGACGACACCATGGCCGAGCTCAACGCCAGCGTGGACGTCGACCGCGAGACCATCGAGGACGTGGCCCAGGCCTTCCTGGAGGACAATGACCTGCTGTGACCGCCCGCCCACGGCTGGCATAATGCCGGCCAAGCGTGCCAGACCGGAAGGGCCGCCCGCGGGCGGCCCTTCGCGTACCGGGAGCCGAGCGATGCACTACCAGGATCGTCTGCAGGTGGGCGCCGCCCAGATCAATGCCACCCTCGGCCGGGTGGACACCAACCTGGAACACCACCTCGAGGTGATCGCCGAGGCCCGCGCGCGTCGGCTGGAGTTGCTGGTGTTCCCGGAGCTCTCGCTGACCGGCTACGGCCTGGGCGGCGGCGTGATGCAGGTGGCCATGCCCCTGGAGGACCCGCGCCTCGCCCGGCTGGCCCGGGCCGCCGGCGAGATGCAGACGGTGGTGGGCTTCGTCGAGGAGGCCAGCCCCGGCGAGTACTACAACGCCCTGGCCATCCTCCAGGACGGCGAGCTCGTCGCGGTGCACCGCAAGCTCAACCTGCCCACCTACGGCGGGCTCGAGGAGGGCAAGTGGTTCGCCCACGGAAGCCGGCTCACCGAGGTGACGGTGCGCCCCGGCTGGTCGGCCACCCAGCTGATCTGCGCCGACCTGTGGAACCCCGCCCTGGTGCACGCCGCCCTGCTGCCCCGCCCCACCGTGCTCTGCGCGCCGATCAACTCGGCCAGCGGCATCGTCAGCGAGGAGTTCTCCAACGAGCAGAACTGGGCGCTCAACCTGCGCTTCTACGCCATGACCTACGGCACCCCGGTGATCATGGCCAACCGCTACGGCCCCGAGGGCGCGAGCCACTTCTGGGGCGGCTCGCGCATCCTCGGCCCGCGCGGCGAACTGCTGGCCGAGGCCGAGGGCCGCGAGATGCTGATCACCGCCGAGCTCACGCGCATCGCCATCGCCCGCGCCCGCTTCGAGCTGCCCACCCACCGCGACGCCGACACCCCGTTGATCCGCGAATTGATGGCCGGCTATCGCTGAGGGCGGCCGTTCACCGCGGCAGGCGCCCCTCCCGCTCCAGCCGGCGCCGCACCCAGCGGTCGTACCACCAGCGCAGCACCTCCTTGAGCCCCGGCAGGCCGATCAGCCAGCCCAGCGGCTTGAGCCGGGGTACCCGCCGCATCAGCATGATGTAGGCATCGATGCCCTCGACGAGGCGCCCATCGTCCTCCTCCACGTGCAGCGAGAGCAGCGCCGCCTGCGGATCGACGCCCTTGGCGCGCAGCGTCTCCCGGTGCTCGGTCACGTCGCACCAGTGCACCGCCTCCCCCGCCTCGCCGGCCCAGCGCTCGTAACGCGCCCGGTCGCGGCGACAGACGGGGCAGGCCCCGTCGTAGTAAACCCTCAAGGTTCTCGTGTCAGACATCCCGACCTCCTCGGCAGGCCGCTATCTCGATCTGTCCACGCGGCCAACCTCACCGTCGATCATGAGGGATACGCCGGTGCCATGAAAACCACCGATGGCGATGCCGCACTCGGCGGTCCATCACCCCCAGTGTCAGGATGAGTGTCGTGTCCTCTGGTACCCTGTTCTTAAAACCCAGGGGGCGATAGGAGCTGCTCATGCCTCGCTACTCCGAGGAACGCCGAC
>NZ_JAUFPL010000005.1:0-12357 GCF_030409215.1 Halomonas ramblicola
GGCGACCCCGGCCCCAGCGGTTATTACAGATGCCCCGCCATGAAGCACGGGAGCAAATTCGGCAACACGGTCATCCGGAAAAGCTTAAGTAAGTGCCATTCGGGTCTGACCCCGCAGGGGGCTTAGGCCAGGTTCTCCGGCCCGAAGGCGTCGGGCAGCAGCGTGGCCATGTCGTACTCCTTGAGCAGCCGCCCCTCGGCGTCCACCACGCGGATGCGCGTCTCGCCGTCGGCGAACTCGCGGATGCGCTGGCGACAGTCGCCGCAGGGTGTGCAGAGGTGCTCGCCGGGGCCGATCACGTAGACCTCGCGCAGGCGCCGTTCGCCGGCGCTGACCATGGCGGCGATGGCCGAAGCCTCGGCGCAGAGGCCCTTGTAGTGGGCCACCTCCACGTTGGCGCCGGCGTAGCGCCTACCGCTCTCGCCGACCACCACGGCACCCACCGGGTGGTGCGAGTAGGGGGCATAGGCGCGGCCGCGCACCGCCACCAGGGCTTCGACCAGGCTCGGGTCCAGCTCGCTCATGCCGCGTCCTCCCGGTCGTCGCGCAGCACGGCGTCCAGCGCCACGCGCATCATGTCGTCGAAGGTGCGCTCTCGGGCGGTGCTGTCCAGCGAGTCGCCCTTGAGGATATGGTCCGAGACGGTGCAGATGGTGGCGGCGCGGGCACCGAACTCGGCGGCCACGCCGTAGAGGCCGGCGGCCTCCATCTCCACGCCGACGATGCCGTAGCGCTTGAGCAGCTCGGCGGTGTCGGGGCGGGGGTCGTAGAACAGGTCCGCCGAGAAGAGGTTGCCCACCCGGGTGGCCACGTCCAGCTCGCCGGCGGCCTCCACCAGCGCCCGGCTCAACGCGAAGTCGGCGATGGCGGCGAAGTCCATGCCGGCGAAGCGCGCGCGGTTGACGCCGGAGTCGGTGCAGGCGCCCAGGCCGATCACCACGTCGCGCACCGCCATGTCGTCGCGCACCGCGCCACAGGAGCCCACGCGGATCAGCCGCTTGACGCCGTAGTCGGTGATCAGTTCCTTGGCGTAGATGGACGTCGAGGGGATGCCCATGCCGTGGCCCATCACCGACAACTCGCGGCCCCGGTAGGTACCGGTGTAGCCGTACATATTGCGCACCGTGTTCACCTGGCGCACGTCCTCCAGGTAGGTGTCGGCGATATACTTGGCGCGCAGCGGGTCGCCGGGCATCAGCACGGTATCGGCGAAGTCGCCCGGTGCGGCGTTGATATGCGGGGTCGCCATCAGTGGGCTCCTGGTGTGGGGGACGGGGCGGAAGTGAGGAAGCTCTCGCCGTCGTCCATGGGCGCGAGGCCCAGGAAGTCGGCGAGGCTCTGGCCGATGTCGGCGAAGGTCTCGCGGGCCCCCAGGGACCCGGCGGCGAGCCCGCCGCCCAGGGCCAGCACCGGCACCTGCTCGCGGGTGTGGTCGGTGCCGTGCCAGTTGGGATCGCAGCCATGGTCGGCGGTGAGGATCAGCAGGTCGTCGTCGCCCAGTGTCGCCAGCAGCTCGGGCAGGCGGGCGTCGAAGTGCTCCAGCGCCGCGGCATAGCCGGCCGTATCGCGGCGGTGGCCGTAGACCATGTCGAAGTCGACGAAGTTGGTCATCACCAGCGATTGGTCGCCGGCCTCTCTCAGCGCCGCCAGGGTGGCGTCCATCAGGGCATCATGGCCGCCGGCCTTGAGCGTGCGCGACACGCCGCAGTGGGCGTAGATGTCGGCGATCTTGCCGATGGCGATCACCTCGCCGCCGGCATCATGCAGCCGCTGGAGCACCGTGGGGGAGGGCGGCTCGACGCTGTAGTCGCGACGATTCGCCGTGCGCGCGAAGCTCGAGGCATCGTCGCCCACGAAGGGGCGGGCGATCACCCGGCCGATGTTGTAGGGCTCGAGCAGGCGGCGGGCGATCTCGCAGAGCCGGTAGAGCCGCTCCAGGCCGAAGGTTTCCTCGTGGGCGGCGATCTGGAACACCGAGTCCGCCGAGGTGTAGACGATGGGCTGACCGCTGCGGAGGTGTTCCTCGCCCAGCCGAGCGATGATCTCGGTGCCCGAGGCGTGGCAGTTGCCGATCACCCCGGGCAGCTCGGCCTCGCGCACCAGGGCCTCGAGCAGCTCGGCGGGGAAGCTGTTGTCCTTCTCCAGGAAGTAGCCCCAGTCGAAGCGCACCGGCACCCCGGCGATCTCCCAGTGGCCGGAGGGGGTGTCCTTGCCCGAGGAGATCTCCCGGGCGTGGCCGTAGGCGCCGATGACCTCGGCGGGCGGGGTGATGCCCTCGGCCCAGGCGCCGGTGGCGTCGCGGTGGGCGTGGAAGAGCCCCAGGCGGCCCAGATTGGGCAGCGCCAGGGGGCCGGTGTTGCCCCGGCCGTCGCAGTCGCCGCGGGCGCAGGCGGCGGCGATATGCCCCAGGGTATCGGCGCCCTCGTCGCCGAAGCGGGCGGCGTCGGGGCCGGCGCCGATGCCGAAGGAGTCGAGGACCAGCACGATGGCGCGGCTCATGAAGCCTCCCCTTGGATCCGGTCATGAATCAGTGTAGGCGCGGCGAAGTCGGCATCGCCCAGGGTGATGGCGTCGCGTACGCGCCCTGCGGCGCGCTCAGCGTCGTCCTGGCTCGCCGCCTGCACCAGCGCCAAGGGGCGCTCGGCGTCCACCGTCTCGCCCAGGGAGGCGATGCGGGTCAGGCCCACGGCGGGGTCGATGGCCTCCCCGGGGGCACGCCGCCCGCCGCCCAGCTCGACCACCGCCAGGCCCAGGGCGCGGGTGTCCATGGCCTGGACGACGCCCGCCCGCCCGGCGTGGACCGCCAGGGTGACCGGCGCTTCGGGCAGGTGGCGGTCGGGGCGGTCGAGCAGGTCGGCGGGACCGCCCAGGCCGGCCACCATGGCCGCGAAGCGTTCGGCCACGGCACCGCTGGACAGGGTGTCGTCGAGCCTGGCCAGCGCCGCCGTGCGGTCGTTGGCCAGGCCGCCGGCCACCAGCAGCTCGGCGGCCAGCCGGCGGGTCACCTCCAGCAGGCGACCGTGGCGCTTCTCGCCGCTCAACAGGCGGATCGCCTCGCGTACTTCGATGGCGTTGCCGGCGCAGGGCGCCAGGGGCTGGCTCATATCGGTGACCAGGGCGGTGGTGGGGGTGCCGGCCCGCGTGGCGACGTCGGCGATGGAAGTCGCCAGCTCAACGGCGGCTTGGTGAGACGGCATAAAGGCCCCGCTGCCGGTCTTGACGTCCATCACCAGGGCATCGAGGCCGCAGGCGAGCTTCTTGCCCAGGATCGAGGCGACGATCAGCGGCAGCGACTCCACCGTGGCGGTGACGTCGCGCACCGCGTAGAGGCGCTTGTCGGCCGGGGCCAGCTCGCCGCTCTGGCCGACGATGGCTACGCCCACCTCGCGGACCAGGCGGCGGAAGGTGGCGCTGTCCGGGGTGACCGAGTAGCCGGGGATCGCCTCCAGCTTGTCCAGGGTGCCGCCGGTGTGGCCCAGGCCGCGTCCCGAGACCATCGGCACGAAGCCACCGCAGGCGGCGATCCAGGGCCCGAGCACCAGCGAGACGAGATCGCCCACTCCGCCGGTGGAGTGCTTGTCGAGCACCGGGCCGGGCAGGTCGAGGTCGTCCCAGGCGAGCACCCGGCCGGAGTCGCGGATCGCCTCGGTCAGCGCCACCGTCTCGGCGGTGTCCATGCCGTTGAGGAAGATCGCCATGGCCAGCGCCCCGACCTGGGCATCGGAGAGCGAGCCGTCGGTGATGCCGGCCACCAGCTCGCCGATCGCCTCCGGGGAGAGCGCCCGGCCGTCGCGCTTGGCGCGGATCAGCTCCTGGGGAAGGGCGTCTGTGCGCATCAGTAGCCTCCCTGGCTCCCGCCCGGGGCGACCGCCAGGCCCAGGGTGACCAGCAGGTCGTCGAGCAGGCCGGAGGCGCCGAAGCGGAAGTGCCCGGGGGTGATCCAGGCCCTGCCCATGAGCCGCTCGGCGAGCTGCAGATAGGCCTGGGCGTCCTCGGCGCTGCGCACCCCGCCGGCGGCCTTGAAGCCGACGTCGCGCCCGCTCGCCTTGATCGTCTCGAGCAGGATCTCGGCGGCCTCCAGGGTGGCGTTGACGGCCACCTTGCCGGTGGAGGTCTTGAGGAAGTCGGCGCCGCCCTCCAGGGCCAGCTCGGCGGCGCGACGGATCAGCGCCGGGTCCTTCAGCTCGCCGGTCTCCAGGATCACCTTGAGGGTGGCGTCGCCGCAGGCCTGGTGGCAGCAGGCGACCAGCTCGCGGCCGGTCTCCTCGTCGCCCGCCAGCAGCGCGCGGTAGGGGAAGACCACGTCGACCTCGTCGGCGCCGGCGGCCACGGCCTCGCGGGTCTCGCGGGCGGCGGCCATGATGTTGTCGCCGCCGTGGGGGAAGTTGGTGACCGTGGCCACCCTGACCTTGCCCGCGAGGTCCAGCGCCTTGAGGGTGCGCCGTGCGGTGGTCACGAAGGACGGGTAGACGCACACCGCCGCCGGGGTGCCGGCCGGCGTCCTGGCGCGGCGGCACAGCGACTCGATGGCGGCATCGGTGTCGTCGTCGTTGAGGCTGGTAAGGTCCATCAGCGCCAGCGCCTGGCGTGCAACCTGTTGCAGATCGTTCATTGGCGTGCCCTCGTTTCGATTAGCCCATGGCGCCCAGCGCCAGGAAGAAGCCGGCGAGTGTCGCCGACATCAGGTTGGACAGGGTACCGGCCAACACCGCCTTGAGGCCAAAGCGGGCGATGTCGTGGCGGCGGCTGGGGGCGATGCTGCCCAGGCCGCCGAGCAGGATGGCGATGGACGACAGGTTGGCGAAGCCGCACAGGGCGAACGACAGGACCGCCATGGTATGCGGCGTCATCGCCTGGCCGGTGGCGGCCACCACCTGCTCGCCATCGAGGTAGGGGGCCAGGTTGATGTAGGCGACGAACTCGTTGACCACCAGCTTCTGGCCGATGAAGGAACCGGCCAGGGTCGCCTCCTCCCAGGGCACGCCGAGCAGGAAGGCCAGCGGGGCGAACAACCAGCCGAGGATCAGTTCCAGGCTCAGCGACTCCATGCCGATCCAGCCGCCGATGCCGCCCAGCATGCCGTTGATCAGGGCGATCAGGCCGATGAAGGCGATCAGCATGGCGCCGACGTTGGCGGCGAGCATCAGCCCCGAGGAGGCGCCGGCCGCGGCGGCGTCCAGCACGTTGGTGGGATGGTCCTCCTCGGCCTCGAGGCGCTCCTCGGCGGCGGAGATGCTGTCCTCGGGATCGCGGGTCTCGGGCATCAGCAGCTTGGCGAACAGCAGGCCGCCCGGGGCGGCCATGAAGGAGGCGGCCACCAGGTACTCCATGGGGATGCCCAGCGCCGCATAGCCGGCCAGTACCGAGCCGGCCACCGAGGCCAGGCCGCCGCACATCACGGCGAACAGCTGCGAGGGGGTCATGCGGGCGATGAAGGGGCGCACCACCAGCGGCGCCTCGGTCTGGCCGACGAAGATGTTGGCGGTGGCGGAGAGCGACTCGGTGCGCGAGGTGCCCAGCGCCTTCTGCAGGGCGCCGCCGAGGATGCGGATCACCCACTGCATGATGCCCAGGTAGTAGAGCACCGCGGTCAGCGAGGAGAAGAACACGATCACCGGCAGCACCTTGACGGCGAACACGAAGCCCACCTCCTCGGTATTCGCCAGGCCGCCGAACATGAAGTCGATGCCGTCGTTGGCGTAGGCCACCACCTGGCTGACCGCCCCGGAGACGGTGGTGAGCACCGCCTGGCCGGCGGGCACGTAGAGCACGAAGGCGCCGATGCCGGCCTGGATGGCGAAGGCGCCGACCACGGTGCGCAGGCGGATGGCGCGGCGGTCGCTGGAGAAGAGCAGGGCGATGGCGACCAGCGTCACCATCCCGACGAGGCTCATGATGAGGGTCATGGGAATCCCCTTTGCCTTACAGCAGGTTGAGCTTGAGGGTGTAGATCATGGCGTTCTGGTACTGTCCCGGCGTACCCAGCTTCTCGTCAGCGTAGCGGTACTGCACGCCGGTGGTGAGTCGCTCGTGGGGATGCCACCACAGGCTCAGCGCGCCGTTGGTGCCCACGGCGTCGGCCTCGTCGCCCACGTAGTTCTGCTCCAGGTAGTCGTCGTCGCGGCCGAAGGTCTGCTCGTGCCAGTTGGTGACGCTGAAGTCCTGGCCGAAGGCGGTGAAGTCGTAGCCGGCCACCCAGCCGGCCATGAAGCCGTTCATGCCGGTGAAGCCGTCGCTCTGCACCCGGGCCGCGCCGAGGAAGGGCTTGAACCACAGGCCGCTGGCGAAGGTGTGGCGGTAGCCCAGGCCGAGGATCTGGTCCTGTTCGCGGAGATCGAAGCCGTAGTCGCGGAAGTCGTAGACATGGGCATAGATCGAGAAGGGGGACTCGCCCAGGTAGAGGTGCGAGGTCAGCTTGGCGGCGGTGCGGAAGTTGTCCTTGCCGTCGCTGGCCTCGTCGAAGCGGTCGTTGCCGGGGTTCTCGAAGTCGAGGAAGCCGTAGAATTCCCCCCAGGAGAAGCCGGCGCCGCCTTCGAGCTCCAGGTAGGGGAAGTCGCCCTTGGCGGCGTTGTCGGCGGTGCGTGCCTCGGTGCCGTCGGACCAGTCGAGATAGTTGACGGAGACGTTGGCGAAGGACCACAGCGGGGTCGAGGCATCCTCGGCCTGGACGGCGGGAACGACCAGCAGCAGGCCTGCCCCCAGGCCGAGGAACGGAAGTTGACGGATCATGGGCATGGTGTCGGTTTCCGGTGTTGTGGTTGTGGAGTCCGGAGGCCGGACGCGGCTCACGTGAAAAATATAACAATCAGTGTTATTTTTCTAACATTTTCTGGCGTCGATCGGAATCGAGACCATGAACGAACGCAGCGCCCGCCGCCTCGCCCGCCTCGCCGACACCCTGGCCCAGGGGGGCAGCCTGCGTCTGGCGGATGCCGCAGCCCTGTGCGGGGTGTCGGAGATGACCATTCGCCGCGACCTGGCCGCCGGCGACGGCGAGCTGACCCTGATGGGCGGCCACCTGGTGCGCGCCGGCGACCCGCGCTATGCGCCGGTCTATGACCTGGACGACCAGCGCGACCGCCAGGCGGCCGCCAAGCGCCGCCTGTGCCGGCGTGCCGTGGAGCGGGTGGAGGAGGGCGACACCCTGTTCATCGACTGTGGCACCACCCTGATGCCGCTGGTCGCCGAACTGGCCAACTTCCGCGAGCTCACCGTGGTGACCTATGCGCTCAACGTGGCCAATGCCGTGGCGCGCCTGCCCCATCTACGGCTGGTGCTGCTCGGCGGGGTCTACCACGCCTCGTCGCAGTCCTTCGGCGACGAGGCCGTGGACGCAGCGATCGCGCGGCTGGGCATCAATCGCGCCTTCCTCTCGGCGGCGGGCCTGCATCCGCGCCACGGCCTCAGCTGCTTCCACTTCCACGAGGTGGCCCCCAAGCGGGCGGCCATCGCCACCGCCGGCGAGCGCATCCTGGTGGCCGACGCCACCAAGCTGGGGGTGATCCGCCCGGCGCGCTTCGCCGAACTGGAGGAGGTCGACCTCCTGGTCACCGATGCCCGAGAGGGGGACATGGAGGGACTGCAGGGGCCGCGGGTGCTGCACGGCTGAGGGGAACCTGGCCTGGATCAAGGCGCGGCCGTCGCGGTCTTGCTATGTTGAAACCATGTCACCGTCATTTCTCGCCGGAGGAACGTCCATGCAAGCCGCCGACATCATGACCCGCAACGTCATCACCGTGACACCCGACAGCGAGGTGCGCGAGATCGCCAGCCTGCTGCTCGAACACGGCATCAGCGCCGTTCCCGTGGTGGACGAGGCCGGCAAGATACTCGGCATCGTCAGCGAGGGCGATCTGATCCGTCGCGTCGAGGACGACAAGCGCAGCAAGTCCTGGTGGCTCAAGCTGTTCGAGGCCGGCAACCCCGCCGAGTACGTCAGGTCCCACGGTCGCCGGGCCCACGAGATCATGACCCGCGACCCGATCACCGTTGGCGAGGACAGGCCGGTCCACGAGATCGCCCGGCTGCTCGAGAAGCACCACATCAAGCGGGTGCCGGTGGTCGAGGCCGGCAAGCTGGTGGGCATCGTCAGCCGCTCCAACCTGCTGCGCGGCTTCTCGGTGGCGGCCCCCGAGGCCAGCGTCACCGCCGACGACCGCGAGATCCGCGAGGCGATCCTCAAGGAGGTCGACGAGAACACCGGCGTGCTGGTGGACCGCATCAACGTCATCGTCACCCAGGGTAAGGTCCAGCTGTGGGGCCTGGTGGAGAGCGAGGAGGAGCGCATGGCCGTGCAGGTGGCGGCGGAGAACACCCCGGGGGTCGGGGAGGTGGAGAACAACCTGGGCTATGTGCCGCGCGGCGTCGGCACCCTGTAACGCGTGCCAGACCCACGCAGCGAAGGGGGGCGGCCCATGGGCCGCCCCCCTTCGCGTCTGGTTTGCGCTTGGCGCGCGGCCCCTTCAGCTCTCGTCGGACGGCACCGGCTCGGCCTGGGCCACCTGGTCCAGGGCCGAACGCAGGTTGTCGAGGCTGCGCTGGCGGGCGTGCAGCTTGTCGAGCCCGAACAGGCCGATGCGGAAGGTCCGGAACTGGCTGCCCTCGTCGCACATCAGCGGCACGCTGCCGGCCACCTGGATGCCGGCCTGGGCGAACTTGGTGACGATGTCGGCATCGTCGGTGTAGCACACCACCACGCCGGGGGCCTCGAAGCCGGGGGCGGCCACGCTGGGGTAGCCGTACTCGGCGAGCAGTTCGCGCACGCCGTCGCCCAGCGCCTGCTGCTCCTCGCGCACCTTCTCCAGGCCGTACTGCTCGACCTCGAGCATCACGTCGCGCAGCCTGACCAGGCCATCGGTGGGCATGGTGGCATGGTAGGCGTGGCCGCCGGCCTCGTAGGTTTCCATGATCGACAGCCACTTCTTCAGGTCGCAGGCGAAGCTGGTGCTGGTGGTCTCCTCGATGGTCTCCCGGGCCAGCCGCGAGAGCATCACCATGGCGCAGCACGGCGAGGCACTCCAGCCCTTCTGGGGCGCGCTGATCAGCACGTCGACGCCGAGATCCTGCATGTCCACCCAGAGGGCACCGGAGGCGATGCAGTCGAGCACCAGGAGGCCGCCCTCCTCGTGGATGGCGTCGGCCACCTGACGGATGTAGTCGTCGGGCAGCAGGATGCCGGCCGCGGTCTCCACGTGGGGGGCGAAGACGATATCCGGCTGCATGTCGCGGATGGAGTCGATGACGTCCTCCACCGGGGCCGGGGCGAAGGGCGACTGCGGGTCGTCCTCGTCCCGCCGGCGCGCCTTGCGCACGTTGATATCGGAGGGGATGCGGCCCATCTCGAGGATCTGGGTCCAGCGGTAGCTGAACCAGCCGTTGCGCAGCACCAGGGCACGGCGCTCCTGGGCGAACTGGCGAGCCACGGCTTCCATGCCGAAGGTGCCGCTGCCGGGCACGATGACGGCACTGTGGGCGCTGTAGACCTCCTTGAGGTGGGAGGAAATGTCGCGCATCGCCTGCTGGAAGCGGGCCGACATGTGGTTCAGTGACCGGTCGGTGTAGACCACCGAGTATTCCAGCAGACCATCGGGATCGACATCGGGAAGCAAGCCGGGCATGGGGATCTCCGTGTTGATTCGGGCCTTCCGTATCGAAGGCCGGCATGGGGAGAGGATATGCCGATTCGCCGGTCGGGGCCAGTTGGCCCGGGGCATCGCGGAGCCTCGATGGAAGGGGTGATACATTAAGTTAACATGGCGATCGCCGCCGGCCTGCCGCCGATCATGCTCCGGCCCGGAAACCCCGCTCATACCGCAAGGACGCCTGCCCATGCCGACACCACCCGCTGCCTTCCCCCGCCCCCTGGCCCTGCTGATGCTGTGCGGGGTCGCCACCCTGTTCGCCACCAACCATGTGGCGGCGCGGGTCGCCTTCGACGCCGGTACCGGCCTGCTGCTGGCCATCCTGGTGCGCTCCGGCGTGGCCTCGCTGGTGCTGGGTGGCCTGGTGGTGGGGCGCCGCAAGGCCTTCGAGCTGCCGGCCGGCACCGGGCGCTGGCAACTGCTGGTGGGCCTGCTGGTGGCGGTGCAGAGCCTGTGCCTCTACTCGGCGGTGGCGCGCATCCCGGTGGTGGTGGCGCTGCTGTTGATGAACACCCTGCCGATCCAGCTGGCGCTGCTGACCTGGGCCCTGGGTGGCCGCCGGCCCAGCGCCCGGGCCTCGCTGATCATGGGCATCATCCTGGTGGGCCTGGTGGTGGTGCTGGACGTGCCCGCCTGGCTGGGCGAGCCGGGTGCGATGGGGCCCGGTTGGCTGGCGGGGATCGGCTTCGGCCTGGCGGCGGCCACCGCCTTCTCCGGCGCGCTGTGGATCACCGAGCACCGCCTGGCGCGGGTGGGCAGCACCCTGCGCAGCCTGCTCACCATGTCCACGGTACTGTTGAGCATGCTGGTGGCCGGCGCCCTGGGGCTGGTGCCCGGCGGCATGGACCTGCCCCAGGCGACCCAGGGCTGGTGGGGCCTGGCGGCGCTGGCGCTGTGCTACGGGGTGGGCTTCTCGATCCTGTTCATCAGCGTGCCGCGCCTGGACATGGCGCGCAACGCCCCGGCCCTGAACATGGAGCCGGTGGCCGCCCTGGTCCTGGGTTACCTGGTGCTGGGCCAGGCTCTCTCGCCGGTCCAGCTGGTGGGCGGCGGCATCGTGCTGGCGGGGATCCTGCTGCTGGGGCTGTCGCGGCGCGCCTGAGGCCGGTCAGGACGGACCGGCGATCACCCGCAGCGCCCCGGCGTCGGCCCGCAGCCGCAACTCGGCGAAGCGGCCCAGCGAGTCGCCGTCGGCGGTGACCAGTCGCTCGTGGCCCAGATGGAACCGGCAGACGGTCGGCTCGAGGTGCACCACGCTGTCGTCGCCGTCCGGCGCCTGGTCGGTCAGGCGGGCGACCACGAGGGTCCGGGCCAGCTGCCACCAGGGGCGGGGGCGAACGGCCACCAGGGTCAGCCGGCCATCGTGCGGTGAGGCGTGCGGCACTCGCTGGCCACCGCCGAAATAGGCCCCCGAGGCGATGGCGAGGGAGAGCCAGCGCTCCTCGAGGCGGCCGTCGTCGTGATCGATGCTCGCCTTGAAGCCGCGCATCAGGCCCAGTCGGCGCAGGCGCAGCAGGACGGCGGCGTAGCTGAAGCGACCCAGCCACTTCTTGAGGCGCGGTGAGGCCTGGGTGGCCGGCAGGGTGCCCAGGCCGATGTGCACCACGTTGAGGAACAGCCGCTCATTGATCCAGGCCACGTCGATCTCGCGGGGGGAGCCTTCGACCATCAGCCGGCAGAGGGCATCGGGATCCTCCGGCAGGTCGAGGTTGCGGGCGAAGTCGTTGGCGGTGCCCGAGGGCAGCACGCCCAGGACAGCGCCATGCCGGATACACACGCCCGCCACGCGATTCGCCGAACCGTCGCCACCGGCTACCAGCACGCGGTCGCCGGCGCCGATCTCCTCCTCCCAGGCGCTGTCGCCGAGGTCCCGGACGGCGAGATCGGCCAGGCCGGCACGGGCGAGCCGCTCCCGCCAGAAGCCTCCATGCCGGGTGCCGTCGCCGGCCCGGGTATTGGCGATGAGCCAGTGACGCATGGGCATTCTCCGTTCCTGAAGCGCCAGTATAGCGGTCGCCCGGCCGGCCAGCAGCCGGCCTGCCGATGTCACCGCCGGCAGACGGGGCGTAGCGCAAGTTTGCACGATGCGCCCTTGATCTTTGGTCGAGTGGCTACCACACTGAGAGTGGTTAGGAAACGGTGTTCATGAACAAGGAGGACGCCATGCAACGCATCACTCTCGCCGCCGTCGCTGCCGCCCTGGTCGCCGCCGGTGTCGCCGGTAGCGCCCAGGCACAGCAGCCCGTCCAGCCCCAGACCTACCTGGGCGGTGACGCCATGTTCTGGGAGCTCGACCCCGAGCGTGGCGGCAGCCGCGACAGCATCGGCCTGCGCCTGAACGGCGGCATGCAGTTCAACGACTACTTCGCCGTGGAGGGCCACCTGGGCGGCGGCGGCTCCGATGGCGGCGTCGAGCTGGACTACCTGGCCGGCGCCTACGCCAAGGGCATCCTGCCGGTCTCCCCGGAGTTCCGCCTCTATGGCCTGGCCGGCTACACCGAGGTGGACTTCGACGTCGATCGCGAGTCCGACTTCTCCTACGGGGCCGGCGCCGAGTTCGACGTGGCCCCCAATCTGGCGGCGGGTGCCGACTACATGCGCTACCTGGACAAGTCGAACTACACCTTCGACGCGGCCAGCGTGGGCCTGCGCTACCGCTTCTGACGCCCCGAGTCGCCAAGCAGACCCGGCGCCCCGCTGCCCTGGCAGCGGGGCG
>NZ_JAUFPL010000005.1:12503-84320 GCF_030409215.1 Halomonas ramblicola
CCGAGTGTGCCTGCCGGTGATGGACGTCGGTCACACCCCTCGAAAGGAGAGCGACATGGCGACGACCCCTTCCTCCCCCCGCGAAGAGGTCCCCCAGGACCGCATCAATCCCATCGTCTTCTACGGCTCGGCCACCGGCATTGTGGTCTTCGCGCTGTGGACGATGATCTTCACCGAGCAGGCGAGCGGCGTCATCTTCGCCGTGCTGGGCTGGATCTCCGACACCTTCGGCTGGTTCTACTTCCTGTCGGTGGTGTTCTACCTGGTGTTCGTCATCGCCATCGGGCTGTCGCGCTTCGGCAAGCTGCGGCTGGGGCCCGCCCACTCCAGGCCGGATTTCAACATGGTGACCTGGGCGGCCATGTTGTTCTCCGCCGGCATCGGCATCGACCTGCTGTTCTTCTGCATCGCCGAACCCGTCGCCCAGTTCCTGGCCCCGCCCGAGGGTGACCCCGGCACGGTGGCGGCGGCACGCCACGCCATGGAGCTGACCTTCCTGCACTGGGGGCTCTCCGGCTGGGGCATCTACACCCTGGTGGGCATGGCGTTGGGCTTCTTCAGCTATCGCCACGGGCTGCCGCTGACCATTCGCTCGGCCCTCTATCCGGTGTTCGGCAAGCGCATTAAGGGCGGCATCGGCCACACCGTGGACATCGCCGCGGTGCTCGGCACCGTGTTCGGCATCGCCACCAGCCTGGGCATCGGCATCATCCAGCTCAACTTCGGCCTCAACTACATGTTCGACGTCCCGGAGAGCACCCTCACCCAGGCGGCCCTGGCGATCCTGATCGTGGTGTTCTCGGCCATCTCGGCGGTCACCGGCGTCGACAAGGGCATCCGCCGCCTGTCCGAGTTCAACATGCTGCTGGCCCTGTTGCTGATGTTGTTCGTGCTGTTCAGCGGCCAGACGGTATTCCTGCTCAATGCCCTGGTGATGAACGTCGGCGACTACCTGTCGAACTTCCTCTCACTGTCGTTCCACACCTACGCCTTCGACCCGCCCGCCGACTGGCTCAATGCCTGGACGGTGTTCTTCTGGGCCTGGTGGATCGCCTGGGGCCCCTTCGTCGGGCTCTTCCTGGCGCGCATCTCCCGGGGCCGCACCCTGCGCCAGTTCGTCGCCGGCACCCTGATCCTGCCGCTGACCTTCATGATGGCCTGGATGTCGATCATGGGTAACAGCGCCATCGACATGATCATGAACGACACCGCGGCCGTGGCGGACTTCGGCGAGCAGGCCATGAACAACCCGGGCTCGGCCATCTACCTCTTCCTGCAGGGCATCCCCTGGGTGGGCCTGACCACCGTGGTGGTGACCGTGCTGGCCATCGTGTTCTTCGTCACCTCGGGCGACTCGGGCTCGCTGGTGCTCTCCAACCTCACCTCGGTGCTGACCGACCCCAACCACGATGCGCCCTCCTGGATGCGCATCCTGTGGGCCGCCATCATCGGCATGCTGACCCTGGCGCTGCTGATGGCCGGCGGCCTGGAGGCACTGCAGGGGGCCGTGGTGATCATGGGGCTGCCCTTTGCCGTGGTGCTCTTCCTGATGATGCTGGGGCTGTTCAAGGCGCTCAAGGTCGAGGGCATGAAGGAGGACAGCCTGCGCCACAGCATGGCGGGCCAGCTCTCGGCCCGGACCACGCTCGGCGAGGGGCGTGGCTGGCGCCAGCGGCTGGTGCGTGCCGTGAGCTTCCCGGACCATGCGCAGGCGCGTCGTTTCCTTGCCGAGGTGGGGCGTCCGGCCATGCAGCAGATCCGCGAGGTACTGGGCGAGAAGGGCTTCAGCGTCGAGGTCGTCGAGGGCAGCGGCGACGGGGAACACCTGGCACTCAACGTCGACCTGGGCGGCGAGCAGGACTTCACCTACCAGATCTGGCCGCGCCGGGCGTCGATGCCCGCCTTCACGATCCGCGATACCCACGCGGGCTCGCACTACTACCGGCTGGAGGTGCACATCCTCGAGGGGGGCCAGGGCTACGACGTCTACGGCTACAACGTCGAGCAACTGATCGCCGATATCCTCGACCAGTACGAGCAGCACCTGCAGTTCCTGTACAGCCAGCGCGAACTGCCGGGCGGCAACGCCGTGATGCCGGACGATCCCGTCAAGGCCGGGCGGTGACGGCGAGGCGTGCGCCCCGTCCTGGGGCGCAGCGCCGCACTCGCATGGTGCATGGCCGCCCCGGTAGGGAGCGCTCGTTCGCCCGGCGACGATGCGGTCAGGGCTATTGCAAATAGCTTCCATCGCTCGGGGCTGATCCGACGACAAGCCTGCGAGGAGGCGCTGTGAACCCCTCCCTGGGCGCTACCGACGCCATCCCTGGCGTAGGACCTCCTCTTCGGCTTGTCCCCGGCGCCCCTCGCCGTAGGCAACTGCGATAGCCCGGGACATAAGGTGAGAATATCGGGCGGGCTGGCACGCCGCGTGCAAGGCAGGGATACGACTGTCTGACACGGGTGCCGCCATGACCACCGATCACGCCACGCCGGAGCGGGATGCCGCCCTGACCCCGCGGCTGCTGTTCACCGACCTGGACGGCTCGCTGCTCGACCACCACAGCTACGACTGGGCGCCGGCGCGGCCCTGGCTCGCCCGGTTGAAAGCGCTCGGGGTGCCGGTGATCCCGGTGACCAGCAAGACCCGCAGCGAACTGCTGGCCCTGCGCCGCGAGCTCGGCTTCGAGGATACTCCCTTCATCGCCGAGAACGGCGCCGTGGTGGGCCTGCCGCCGGCCTGGTGCCACGCCCGCCTGGAGCGGGACGCCGGTCCCGACGGCCTGGTGATCAAGACGCTCGGGGTGGATATCGGCTTTATCCGCAAGCGGTTGTCGATCTGGCGCCAGCGACTGGGTGCGGGCTTCACCACCATGAGCGAGATGCCCCTGGACGAGCTGGTGGCCTTCACCGGCCTGCCGGAACCCCAGGCGCGGCTGGCGCGCCTGCGCGAGGGCAGCGAGCCGCTGCTCTGGCGGGACGACGAGGCCCGCCTCGAGGCCTTTCGCCGTGGCCTGGCCGGCGACGGCCTCTGCCTGGTGCGCGGCGGGCGCTTCTGGCACGTCACCGGGGAGTCCCACAAGGGCAACGCCGTGACCTGGCTGGTGGCGCGCCATCGGGCGCTGCGCGGCCGCCAACCCCTGACGCTGGCGCTGGGCGACGGCCCCAACGACATCGCCATGCTCGAGGCGGTGGACCAGGCGGTGGTGATCCGCGGCTGTCACGGCCTGGCGGTCGAGCCCGAGCAACCGGCACTGTATCGCAGTGAGGCCACGGGTCCCGCCGGCTGGGCCGAGGGGGTGGCCCACTGGTGGGGGCGAGCCGACCGCCGGGTGATCCCGGCGGCATGCCGTGAACCGGCCGGCGGGGAGGCGGCGGCATGAGCGACTTCCACCAGAACGGCATCGTCACCGACTTCCACAACCTGACCCGCCGCCCGGTGGCCGAGCTGGAGGCCGACTTGGTCGCCTTCTCCCGGCGACGGCCCATGAGCCTGATCCTGCCCTCGCTCTACTCCGAGCTGGAGGGACCGGCGCTGGCGCATATCGTCGAGGAGCTCAGTCGGGTGCCCTATCTGGCCGAGGTGGTGATCGGCCTCGATCGCGCCGACCGCGAGCAGTTCCTGCAGGCCCGGGAGTTCTTCGCCCGCCTGCCCCAGCACCACCGCATCCTGTGGAACGACGGGCCGCGCCTGCGCGCCCTGGACGCCGAGCTCGAGGAGCGCGGGCTCTCGCCCCAGGAGCCCGGCAAGGGGCGCAACGTCTGGTTCTGCGCCGGCTTCGTCCAGGCCTCGGGCCGCGGCGCCGTGGTCGGCCTGCACGACTGCGACATCCTCACCTATGATCGCGGGATGCTGGCGCGGCTCTTCTACCCGGTGGCCCACCCCCACTTCAACTACGAGTTCTGCAAGGGCTACTATCCGCGCATCGCCGAGGGCCGGCTGAACGGCCGGGTGTCGCGGCTGCTGGTCACCCCGCTGCTGCGCGCACTCAAGCAGATCCACGGGCCACTGCCCTACCTGGAGTACTTGGACAGCTACCGCTATGCGCTCTCCGGCGAGTTCTCCATGCGCGCCGAGGTGCTCGATGGCATCCGCATCCCCGCCGACTGGGGGCTAGAGATCGGTGTGCTCTCCGAGGTGCACCGCAACTACTCCACCAAGCGGCTGTGCCAGGTGGACCTGGCCGATGCCTACGACCACAAGCACCAGCCGGTCTCCGAGGCGAACGCCTCCGCCGGGCTCAACCGCATGAGCCTGGATATCGCCAAGGCGCTCTACCGCAAGCTGGCGACCCAGGGCGTGACCTTCAGCGCCGAGGGCTTCCGCACCCTCAAGGCCACCTACTACCGCCTGGCCCTGGACCTGATCGAGGCCTATGCCCACGACGCCGAGATGAATGGCCTGAGCCTCGACCGCCACCGCGAGGAGCGCTCGGTGGAACTGTTCGCCGCCAACCTGCTCGAGGCCGGCAGCGCCTTCCTCGACAACCCCCGGGAGCGCCCCTTCATTCCCAGCTGGAACCGCGTACGCGCGGCCATCCCCGACCTCCCCGAGCGGCTCTTCGCCGCGGTGGAGGCCGACAACGACCCCTCCGGGGAGCGGTAAGCCGGGCTACTCCCGAAGCTTGAAGAGCGCGGCTGCGCCGCTTGAAGAAGGAAGACCGGTGCTTCGCACCTGGAAGAGGAAAGAAACCCATGCTCTTCCTTCTTTTCTCTTATGACTTCTTCACCAGCCATAGGCTGCGGTAGGGCGCCAGGCTGTCCACCGGCGCCCAGGGCGCCTCCTCCAGCAGGTCGTACCAGGCCCCCTCGGCCAGCGCTTCCAGGGCCAGCGGCTGGCGGCGGTCGGTGACGTTGTGGATCGCCAGCAGCCGCCGGCCGCAGGCCAGCGGACCGCGTTCCAGTACCAGCAGCTGCGGCGGGGTGGGCAGCACCCGCTGGGGGGCGTCGGGATGGAAGCAGGGCTCGGCACGGCGTACCGCCAGGCGTCGCCGGATGGCCAGGAACACCTCCCGGGTGGGGGTGTTGCGGCTGTCGAGCAGTTCCTCGAGCTCGTCGAGTTGCCAGCGGCGGCGGTTGATGGAGCGCAGCCGGCCGCTGCGCTCGACCCCCTCGTGGTCGTTGAGGGTACCGGTCAGGCAGTGCAGGTAGAGGGCCGGGATGCCCTGCAGGGCCAGCATCAGGTGCTGGCTGCACAGGAAGCGCTCGATCTGCCAGGGGTCGGCGCCGCGGCGGGTGCCCTTCATGGCGTCGAACCAGGTGATGTTGATCTCGTAGGGGCTGTCACTGCCGTCGGGGTTGGCGCGCATGCTGACGAAGCCGCCGAAGCGGTGCATCAGCTCCAGCAGGGCCTCGATCTCGTGGGGCGGCAGCCAGCCCTCCAGGGGGCGCACGCCGATGCCGTCGTGGCTGGCGGTGAAGTTGAGGTAGCTGCAGCCCGGCGGCAGGGTGGGCAGGCCGTCGAGCCAGGCGGCGAGGAGGCTGGCGTCGCCGCCGGTCAGGGTGTGCAGCAGCAGTGGCGGCAGGGGGAACTGGTAGACCAGATGCGCTTCGTCGGGAACATCGCCGTGCGCAAGACGCTCGAGACCAAAGTAACTGAGGTTCTCCTCGTGGGGCACGTTGGTCTCGGTGAGCAGCAGGGTGTCGGGGGCCACATGGTCGACCACGGCACGCAGCAGGCGCACCACCTCGTGGGTCTGGGGCAGGTGGATGCAGGGGGTGCCGAGCTCCTTCCACAGGTAGGCGATGGCGTCCAGGCGCACGACCCTGGCGCCCTGCTCGAGATAGAACAGCAGGATGCCGATGAACTCCAGCAGCACGTCGGGGTTGGCGAAGTTGAGGTCGATCTGGTCCTCGGAGAAGGTCGCCCAGAGGTGGCGAGTGCCGCGGCGGGTCGGCACCGGCACCAGCAGCGGGGTGTTGCGCGGGCGTACCACGGCGGAGAGGTCGGTGGCCGGGTCCATCTCGAGGAAGTAGTCGCGGCCCGGCTGGCTGCCGGCGAGATAGTCGACGAACCACAGCGACTCCCGGGAGACGTGGTTGAGCACCAGGTCCACCGCCAGGTCGCGCTTGCCGGCCAGCTCGCGGACGTGCGACCAGTCGCCCAGGGCGGGGTCGACCTCCCGGTAGTGGATCACCGAGAAGCCGTCGTCGCTGCTCCAGGGGAAGAAGGGCAGGACGTGCACCCCGCTGAAGGTCTCCGCCAGCCGCTCGTCGAGGAAGCCGGCCAGCACCGCCAGCGGCGGCCGCTTGCCGTCGAGCAGGCCGTCGCCGTAGGTGATCAGCCACTGGTCGCGCTCGCTCCACAGCGGTGAGCCCGCCTCGCGGCGGTGCATCGCCGGCGGGCGATGCGCCAGCAGGGTGAGCAGCCGGCGCTGCACCTCCTCGGCCCGCGGGCCGTAGAGCACGGCTAGGTGGCGCCGCGCGCGGTCGCGGAAGGCATCGAGGTCGAGGGGCGTGGTGAGCGAGGGGGTGAAGGCAGGGGTGTCCATGGGCCGGCCGCCGTGCTGTGCGTTCTCCCTGCATATGCAGGGGGCGTGCCAGCGGTGGCCCCGGAACACGCACGCCGGCCCGAGGGCCGGCGTGACATCGCGGCGGGAGATCGCGAAGGCTTACACCTCCTTGTACAGCTCCGCGCCCGCCTGGCGGAACTTCTCCGCCTGCTCCTCCATGCCTCGCATGACGGCTTCCTGATCGCCGTCGAGGCCCTTGTCCCTGGCGTAGTCGCGGACCTCCTGGCTGATCTTCATGGAGCAGAACTTGGGCCCGCACATGGAGCAGAAGTGGGCCACCTTGGCCGAGTCCTTGGGCAGGGTCTCGTCGTGGTACTCGCGGGCGGTGTCCGGGTCCAGGCCGAGGTTGAACTGGTCCTCCCAGCGGAACTCGAAGCGCGCCTTGGACAGGGCGTTGTCGCGGCGCTGGGCGGCCGGGTGGCCCTTGGCGAGATCGGCGGAATGCGCGGCGATCTTGTAGGTGATGATGCCGGTCTTGACGTCGTCCTTGTTGGGCAGGCCGAGGTGCTCCTTGGGGGTCACGTAGCAGAGCATGGCGCAGCCGTACCAACCGATCATCGCCGCGCCGATGCCGGAGGTGATGTGGTCGTAGCCCGGGGCGATGTCGGTGACCAGCGGCCCCAGGGTGTAGAAGGGCGCCTCGTCACAGGCCTCGAGCTGCTTGTCCATGTTCTCCTTGACCAGGTGCATGGGCACGTGGCCGGGGCCCTCGATCATCACCTGGACGTCGTGCTTCCAGGCGATATGGGTCAGCTCGCCGAGGGTCTCGAGCTCGGCGAACTGGGCCTCGTCGTTGGCGTCGGCCACCGAGCCGGGGCGCAGGCCGTCGCCCAGCGAGAACGCCACGTCGTACTGCTTGCAGATCTCGCAGATCTCCTCGAAGTGGGTGTAGAGGAAGCTCTCCTGGTGGTGGAAGAGGCACCACTTGGCCATGATCGAGCCGCCCCGGGAGACGATGCCGGTCACGCGTTTCGCCGTGAGCGGCACATAGCGCAGCAGCACGCCGGCGTGGATGGTGAAGTAGTCCACGCCCTGTTCGGCCTGTTCGATCAGGGTGTCGCGGAACACCTCCCAGGTGAGGTCCTCGGCCACGCCCTTGACCTTCTCCAGTGCCTGGTAGATGGGCACGGTGCCGATCGGCACCGGGGCGTTGCGGATGATCCACTCGCGGGTCTCGTGGATGTTCTGGCCGGTGGAGAGGTCCATGATGGTGTCGGCGCCCCAGCGGATGCCCCAGGTCATCTTGTCGACCTCTTCCTCGATGGACGAGGTCACCGCCGAGTTGCCCAGGTTGCCGTTGATCTTCACCAGGAAGTTGCGGCCGATGATCATCGGCTCGGACTCCGGGTGGTTGATGTTGTTGGGAATGATGGCGCGGCCGGCGGCCACCTCCTGGCGCACGAACTCCGGGGTGATCTCCTCGGGCAGCCGGGCGCCGAAGCCCTCGCCCGGGTGCTGGTGGCCCAGGATCCGCTCGACCTCCTCGGTGCCCAGGGCCTGTCGACGCTGGTTTTCGCGGATGGCGATGAATTCCATCTCCGGGGTGACGATGCCCTGGCGGGCATAGTGCAGCTGGGTGACGTTCTTGCCCGCCTTGGCGCGGCGCGGGGTACGGGTCAGGTCGAAGCGCAGCGGGGCCAGCGTCGGGTCGTTGGCGCGACGCTGGCCGTACTCGCTGGTGGGGCCATCGAGGAACTCGGTGTCGCCGCGCTCCTCGATCCAGGCGCGGCGCAGCTCGGGCAGGCCGCGGCGCAGGTCGTTGCTGGTCTCGGGGTCGGTGTAGGGGCCGGAGGTGTCGTAGACCAGCAGCGGCGGGTTCTGCTCGTCGGCGCCGGAGGTGCGGGTCGGCGAGAGGCTGATCTCGCGGAAGGGCACGCGGATGTCCGGGCGCGAGCCCTCGACATAGACCTTGCGCGAGCCGGGCAGCGGCTGGATGGCGGCTTCGTCGACCTGGGCGGTCTCGGCGAGGAAGTGGGCGGTCTTGCTCATCGGGTGTTCTCCCTTGGGTTGTCAGAGGGTCTTGTCAGGGAGGACAGCGGTCAGGGGGCGCGGCGGGCGAGGCCCGCCGGACGCTTGATCCCTACGCTGGTCCTAGCCAGTTCAGGTTCAACGGGATCCATGCTTGGGTGCTGCATGATCTCAGCCGTCGTCAACGGCACCCCGTCAAGCGTGGTGGTGCCCGCCGGCATCGGCGGGCGGGGCGGCAGTGGGCTAGTCCGCGCGGTCCAGCCCCATCTGCCAGAAGTCGATCTCGAGGCGCGTGGCGTCGCGAAACACCGTGCAGAGCTCCTCGAAGCGTGCCGGGCTCACCTCGGCCAGGCGGGCGTCGAGCCAGGCGATCTCGGCGTGCATGGCGGCCTGGAACTCCTCGCCGTCGTACATGGCGATCCAGGCGTCATAGGGGTTGTTTGCGCCGCGCACCGTGAACGGTTGGGCGCCCAACCAGCCGGCGATCTCGCCGTAGCCCACCACGCAGGGGGCCAGGGCCACGTGCAGGTCGAGCAGGTCGCCGCGGCTGCCGGCGTCCAGGACGTAGCGGGTATAGGCGAGCGTGGCGCGGGCCTCGGGCAGGGTGGCGAGCTGTTCCTCGGCGATGCCCCAGTCGCGGCAGTAGCCGACGTGGAGGTCGAGCTCCACGTCGAGGATCGCCTTGAGGCCGTCATGGGCCTGGCGCAGGTCGGCGAGCGTGCGGCTCTTGTAGGCGGCCAGGGCATAGGCCCGGGCGAAGTGGATCAGGAAGAGGTAGTCCTGCTGCAGGTAGTGGCGGAAGGCGCCCTCCTCGAGGGTGCCGGCGCCCAGGGCGCGCACGAAGTCGTGCTCGATGTAGGCGCGCCAGTCGGTCTGGCAGGCGGCGGTCAGATCGCTGAAGCGGTAACCCATCATGCCTCCGGTCAGGGGTCGGGATCCGGAGGTCGGGCGAGGAAGGGGAGAGGGGCTGCGCGGGGAAGCGGCCGGCGCCGGCCCATCGCCTGATTCCCTACGCCGGTGCCAACCGGATCAGGTTCCACGGGACCAGCGCTGCGTTCTCTCGAACCTGCGCCATCTCAGCCGGATTCACCGGCACCCCGTCAAGCGTCGTGGCCAGTCTAGCAGCTTGACGAGGTCTTGCCACCCGTCATCCGGCTCAGGAGGGCCCGCGCTCGCCGACCGCCCGCTCCCCGCGGGCGCCTGACGCCAAGGGGCGCCGGAAGGCCGACAGGGATTGTACCGGCATCTCGCCGGGCAGCTCCTCGGGGGGTGGCGAGGGGGGCGCCGCGGCGGGGGTGGCCGTTCGATCGGCCAGCTCGCGCAGCACGGCAGGGGGGCGGGTCTCGCTGGGAACCAGCAACAGGCCGGCTCGGCGCAGGGCGCGCCCCAGGGTCAGGCTGCTGCTCCACCTCACCAGGGGAGCGGCCAGCAGCAGGCCCAGCCAGACCGGGGTCAGCCACCAGAAGAACACCGGCGTATACCACCAGGTAACGAGCGCCCAGAGCAGGCCGGCGAGGCTGGCCGGCCAGGTCAGCCGCCAGGCCTCCCGCCAGGGGACCGCACGCCCCTCGCGGGCCTGGGGATCCCAGGCGACGGTGCGTCCGCTCAGCACGCTGATGACGAAGAGGCTGTGGAACAGCATCATCAGCGGCGCGATCAGCATGGCGAACAGCGCCTCCAGCAGCACGCTGGCCACCAGCCGCAGCGGTCCGCCGAAGTCGGCGGGGCGACGCAGCAGCGCCAACGCCAGCCCCAGCACCTTGGGCATCAGCAGCATCGCCAGGGTGCCGGCCAGCAGCGGCATGATCAGCGGTGGCGGGGCGAGCGGCCAGTCGGGGAACAACTGGGCGTCGGCGGTGAAGAAGTTCGGCTCGCTGAGGGCACGGACCAGGGCGTCCAGGGTGCTGACGGCCAGGATGCCCAGCCAGATCAGCGAGGAGAGGTAGGCCAGGGCCCCGAACAGGAAGTGCAGCCGGCTCAGGGTGTGCAGGCCCCGGCCGGCGAGCAGGCGCAGGTGCTGCAGGTTGCCCTGTACCCAGCGACGGTCGCGCTTGGCGTAGTCGAGCAGGTGGCTGGGCATCTCCTCGTAGCTGCCGGCGAGGTCCGTCTGCATCTGGACCGCCCAGCCGGCACGCCTCAGCAAGGCGGCCTCGACGAAGTCGTGACTGAGGATGTCACCGCCCAGCGGTGGCTTGCCGGGCAGGGTCGGCAAGCCACAGTGCGCCATGAAGGCGCGCGTGCGGAGGATGGCGTTATGGCCGAAGTAGTTGGCCGCATCGGCCTGCCAGAAGCTGAGTCCCGCGGCCAGCATGGGGGCATAGAGGGAGGCCGCCAGCTGGTTGGCCCGGCCGAACAGGCTGTCCTGGCGCACCGGGATCGGCACCGTCTGCAGCAAGCCCAGGCGCGGGTTGGCCTGCATGGCGTCGATCAGCGAGGCGATGGTGGTTCCCCGCATCAGGCTGTCGGCGTCCAGCACCAGCAGGTAGTCGTAGTGGCGCCCCCAGCGGCGGCAGAACTCGGCCAGGTTCCCGGCCTTGCGGCCGGCGTTGCCGTCCCGGTGCCGGTAATGCACTCGGCAGTGTCCGGCCAGTCTGGCCTGGAGGGCGCCTACCTGGGCCGCCTCCCGGTCGACGATGGCCGCGTCGGTGCTGTCGCTCAACACGAAGGCCTCGATCCGGCGCTCCGCGGTCTGCGGCGGCAGGTCGCGGCAGGTGGCCTCCAGGCCGGCGACCACCCGCTCCACGTCCTCGTTGTGGATCGGCATGACCAGGGCGGTTCGCGAGGACAGGCCGGCGGGCGGATTCGCCATGCGGCGCCTCGCCAGGGTCACCGGGTCGCGTCGGACCAGCGTCAGCACGAAGCCGATCACCGCGCTCCAGAAGGCGAGGGTGATCCAGCCGAAGGTGATCGAGAACAGCCCCAGGATGACCAGCTCCAGCGGCGAGATCCCCCCGACGAAGAGGATCCGGAACATGGCCCAGGCCCCCAGCGCGGTGGTGCCCGCGCAGAGCAGCGCGAAGACCAGGCGCCGCGTCTTGCGCCAGGGCGGCCGGGCCGGGGACGCGGCGCGTCGGGCGTCAATCGAATTCATCGGGGTACCAGACATAGTTCCAGGTTTCCGTAAGGCGGCGGCCGTTCAGCGTCAGGAACAGCCGCATGTCGGCAGGCGTGTCACCCTCGGGGGCCAGGCGGAAGCTGGCGCGCCAGGTCTCGCCATCCGGGAGGCGCCGTACCCGGGACTCCAGGGTCTCGCCGCTCGAGCTCTCCAGGGTCATCTCCACCGGCTGGCTGGCATCGAGGCCGGCGAGCTCGCCGCCGCGGAAATCGACCACGAACTGGCGACGGCTGGCGGGCGGCGGGTCGTCCTGGCCGGGCACCGCGCCCCAGCCCTGGCGGGTGCGGATCACCCGCGCGACCTCCTCGCCGGGCGGCGTGGCGCCGAAGGTCAGGGTGCGGTAGCGGTAGCGGCGCGACTCGCCGGCGGCGAGCGGCCGGTCGGGGACCCAGTAGGCGGTGATATTGTCGTGGGTCTCGCTCCGGGTCGGGATCTCCACCAGTTCCACGCTGCCCCGGCCCCAGTCCTCCAGCGGCTGCACCCACTGGCTGGGGCGGCGCTCGTAGTGGGCCTCGGCGTCGAGGAAGGCCGAGAAGTCGCGGGGGCGCTGGAGGAGTCCGAAGCCTTTCGGCGACTGGTCCTGGAACCGAGAGAGCCGGAGTTCCTCCGGGTTGCTGAGCGGGCGCAGGATCCACTCGCCGCTGCCGGTCTGCATGACCAGGCCATTGGAGTCGTGGACCCGGGGGCGATAGTCGTCGGCGGGACGGTGGCCGATCTCGCCATGCAGGTACATGCTGGTGAGCGGGGCGATGCCGAGCTTGTCGATGTCCTCGCGGGCGAACAGCCGTGCCTCGGTGTCGACCGTGGTGTGCTCCCCGGGGGCGATGTCGAAGCGGTAGGCGCCGGCCAGCGAGGGACTGTCGAGCAGGGCGACGACGGTCATGCGCGTCGCCTCCGGCTCCGGCTTCAACAGCCAGAACGCGCGGAATGCCGGGAACTCCTCGCCATGGGGTTCGGCGGTGTCGATGGCCAGGCCCCGGGTGGAGAGCCCGTAGCCCTGGTGGCGCCCCACGAGGCGGAAGTAGGTGGCGCCGAGAAAGACCGCGAACTCGTCATGGTAGTCGCCACGGTTCAGCGGATAGTGCAGCCGGAAGCCGGCATGGCCGATGTCGTCGAGCTCGAGGTCGGCGAGTGCCGAGGCGTCGCCGTCGTAGCGGAAGCGTTCCCGGCGGAAGGGCAGGGGACGCACCGCGCCCTGGCCATCGACCAGGTTCAGGCGGACGGGTTGGTCGTAGAGGAAGCCGGGATGGAACAGCTGGACCTCGAAGAGGCCCTCGTCCTTCCAGATCGACGCCTCTGGCTCGAAGCGGATCTCCCGGTACTGGTCGTAGTCCATCTCCGCCAGTTCGGGCGGCAAGAGCGACTCGGGGGCCTGGTAGGATTCGGCGGCGAGTTGCCGGGCGCGGTCAGCGACCCGGTCGAACAGCTCCTCCGGGGCAGCCGCCGAGGCATCCATGCTCAGGGCCAGGCCCCACGCGAGACTGAGGCGTCGTAGCGCGGTCGTCACGTGCGTCTTTCTCCATGTGGTCCCGCCGGCACTCCCTGCGCAAGCCGAGCCAGGAGATAGCTTGGATCTTCAAGACGTGTCGTTGGTCATTGGTGTTGTCATGCCTTGAAACCTGGCGGTTTGATCATGCGGGCCGGGCTGAGTTCCCGATGCCCGTCCTCGAGCGCCTGGGTGCCATCCGCACCGGCTGCCACCTGGCGACAGGGGGCTCAGTAGAGCCGGAAACGCTTGTAGTCGGGCCGACCTGCGCCCTCCTCGGGGGTCTTGCGGTAGCGCTTGTATTCCCACTGGTACTGGGCCGGATCCAGGGCGATGGCGGCCTCCACGCAGGCGTTGACGCCGGTCGCCGACTCGGCTTCGTCGGTGGCGTAGACCCGCGGGTCGGCGGCGAGGAAGTGGAGCTCGAAGCCGCGCCCGGGCAGCCGGCGGGCCACGCCGGTGACGACCCGCGCCTCGGTACGCGCCACCAGCTTGGGCAGCAGGGTCGCGGTATAGGCCAGGCGGTGATAGAAGGGCGCGAAGACGCCGCTGCCCCAGGAGGGCTCCTGGTCGGGCAGGATGCCGATCGCCTCACCGCGCTTGAGCGCCTTGAGCAGGGACGCCACGCCACGCGGGTTGGTGGGTACCAGGCTGGCGCCCATGCGCTCGCGCCCCCGACGGGTCACGGCGTCGAGCTCGGCGATCTTGGGCGGCTCGTACATGGCGGTGAAGGGGAAGTGGCTGGAGAGCCAGAAGTTGAGTACCTCCCAGTTGCCGAAGTGGGGCGCCAGCACGATCACCCCGCGCCCTTCGGCGCGGGCCTCGTCGAGCAGCTCGCGGCCATGCACGGCGAGGATCGCGGCCTCGACCCGCTCGGGGGCGCCCATCCAGGCGAAGCCCAGCTCCAGCATGGTGGCGGTGGAGTGGGTCAGGCTCTCGCGGGCCAGGCGGCGGCGCTCGGCTTCGCCTTGCGCGGAGTGGACCTGCGCCAGATTGATCTCGGTGACCTCGCGCTCGCGCCGGCTGAGGCGGTGCACCAAGGGGCCGGCCAGGCGCGACAGGCGCCACAGGGTGGCCAGGCGGCGGCCGGCCAGTGCCTGCCACAGGGCGGCGATGGCGCGGGCCTGGAGGGGACTGGACTGGGAACTCGCCTCGGCCATGGGCTCACACCAGCCAGGTGTCCACGTTCTCCGGGGCGCGCTGTTCCTGCAGCCCCTTGAAGCCCTTCACGCAGCGGATCACCAGCCATATCACCGCCACCAGCCAGAGCACGAAGCCGATCAGGATCAGGGTCAACAGGCCGGAGACGCAGAAGTAGAGCAGGCCGATCCAGAAGGTGCGGATCTGGTAGCGATAGTGCTCGTCGAGCCAGGCGGGGCCTCGGCCACGGTAGACGTAGGCGATCACCGCGCCGACCAGGGCGGTCAGGCCACCGGTGACGATGCTGGCGAGGTGCAGGGCGTAGATCACCATGGGGATGGTGGTATCCACGGGCCGGTGCGGTTCGACGATGACGTTGTCGTTCTGGACGTTGTCGCTCATGGGATTGGTCTGGCTGAGAAGATGGAGCCGCCCATGATACCGGCCGGCGGCGACAATGCCACCGGCGCCGCCCATCCGCTGGTGGATGGGACGGCCCATGGCCATGCCGGGTCAGTCCTGTGTCGCGTCCTCGTCGGCGTTGCGTCGGGGGCGGCTGATCTCGATCAGGTTGCCGTCCGGGTCGCGCAGGTAGAGTGACTCGATGGGGCCGGTGGCTCCCTGGCGGGCCACGGGGCCCAGTTCCACGTCCACGTCCAGCGCCTCGAGGTGGCGGCGGACCTCGTCCAGCGGCAGCAGGCTGCGCAGGCAGAGGTCCAGGCTGCCGGGGGTGGGGGTGGCGGCCCGCGGCGAGATGTCGGTGGCGGTCCAGTGCAGGCGCAGGGCGATGTCGCCCAGCATCAGGTCGACCCGCTCGCGGTTGCGGTAGCGCACCTCCAGCCCCAGCACCCGGGAATAGAAGTCCACGGCACGGGAAATGTCGGTCACGGTGATGACCAGATGGTCCAGACCTGACAGCATGCGGTTCTCCTTGCAGGGGTTCGGGAGACAGCAGGGAATCCTGAGTCAAGGGGATCTGGCACAGAGGATACGACGATGCAGACTTGCCCGCTATGCGGATCGCAGGACACCACCGACTTCCACCGCGACGCCCGGCGCGAGTATCGGCGCTGCCGCTGCTGTTCGCTGGTCCATGTGCCGCCGGTCTGGCGCCTGGGGCCGGCGGACGAGCGGGCGGTCTACGACCGGCACGAGAACTCCCCGGAGGATGCCGGCTACCGGCGCTTCCTGTCGCGGCTGTTCGAACCGCTGCGTGAACGGCTGGCGCCCGGCACTCGTGGCCTGGACTTCGGCGCCGGCCCCGGGCCGACGCTGTCGGTGATGTTCGAGGAGGCCGGCCATCCCATGGCCATCTACGATCCCTTCTACGCCCCGGATACCTCGGTACTGGCGCGGCAGTACGACTTCATCACCGCCACCGAGGTCGCCGAGCACCTCTTCGACCCCGGCCGCGAGTTCGCCCGGCTCGTTGCCCTGCTGCCCCCGGGCGGCTGGCTCGGGGTGATGACCAAGCGGGTCACCACCCCGGCGGCCTTCGCCCGCTGGCACTATATCCTCGACCCGACCCACGTGGCCTTCTTCAGCGAGGCCTCCTTCGCCTGGCTCGCCGACGAGTTGGGCATGACGGTGACCTTCCCGGCGGCCGATGTGGCCCTGTTGCAGAAGTGGTAGGCGCGGGAAGCGGAGGATCCTGTCGTTTTCGCCGGGACTTCCAGTGGGAAGCACCGGCACCGTGCGGCCAGGCCGTAACGACGATTGACAGGGCCGCCGGCGGGCGTATGATTCCCGCGCCGAGTCGGTGATCGCGTCCCTCCCACGCCGACCGGGCAGGCGTTCCCACGTCACTTCTGCCACCCTTTCCTGGTTTCGATCCTGCTTCGCGAGGCCCCTCATGTCGCGGCAACTGCTGGTCATGGCCCTGGCCCCCCTGCTGGGGCTGTTCATCCTCGGCATCGGCAACGGCTTCCTGGCCACGTTGATCACCCTGCGCCTCGATGTCGCCGGCTATTCGCCGGTGGTGATCGGCTGGGTGTCGTCGGCCTACTTCATCGGCCTGGCGCTGGGCGCCATGCTCAACGACCGCCTGCTGCTGCGCATCGGCCATATCCGCGCCTATGGCAGCTTCGCCTCCCTGGTGGCGGTGACCGTGCTGCTGCAGGGGCTGATCGAGCATCCGGTGGCCTGGTTCCTGCTGCGCCTGATCGGCGGCTGGGCCACCGTGGGGGTCTATCTGGTCATCGAGAGCTGGCTGCTCACCGCCGGCGAGGCGAAGGTGCGCGGCCGGCTGCTGGCCCTCTACATGATCTCGCTCTACGCCGCCGGCGTGCTCGGCCAGCTGCTGCTGGGGGTGACCGAGGCCATGGGCGGGGCCAGCTCCTTCATGGTGATCGGCATGCTGGCCTCGCTCTCGGTGCTGCCCATGGCGATGATCCCGCGGGTCTCGCCGCTGATCGAGAAGGCTGAGCCGCTGCCGCCCCACCGGCTGATCACCCTGACCCCCACCGGGGTGATGGGCAGCTTCGGTTCGGGCATCGCCGTGGCCGCCGCCTACTCCCTGCTGCCACTCTACCTGCAGCGCATCGGCCTCTCGGTGGACCGGGTCGGCCAGATGATGGCGGTGGTGGTGCTGGGGGCCATGCTGCTGCAGTACCCGGTGGGGCGCTGGTCCGATCGCCACGACCGCCAACTGGTACTGATCGGCATCGGCGGCTTCTGCGCGCTGATCTCCGCCGCCATCCTCTGGCTGCCGATGAGTCCCTGGCTGCTGGCGGGGCTGCTGTTCCTTCTCGGCGGCGGCATCTTCTCGCTCTACCCGGTGTCCGTGGGCCACGCCGCCGACCGCGCCCCGGCCGGCGCCCTGGTGCGCATGAGCCAGGGCCTGCTGCTGATCAACGCCATCGGCTCGGCCCTCAGCCCGCCGCTGATCTCGCCGGTGATGGCCGTTCTGGGCGATGCCGGCCTGTTCTGGAGCTTCGGTGGCCTGGGGCTCTTCCTGGTCGCCTTCTTCGCCTGGCGGCGCAGCGTGCGCCCGGCGCCGGTGCCGGTGGCGCCCTTCGCGCCCACCTCGCCCATGTCCAGCGTGGGCGCCGAGCTGGCGGTCACCGAGGCGCTGTTCCAGGGCGCCACCGAGCACGAACACGTGGAGGATCTCTCCGGCGCCGTGCCCGAGGTGGCGGTGGCCGAGCCGCTGGTGGGACCGCCGTCGCGGGACGAGACGCATATCGCCTACTATGACGAGCCCGAGGCTTCCGACGACCCTCACCAGGAGGTCCTGCCGGGGATCGAGCCCTTTCCCGGTCGGGGCTGACGGGCCTAAGACCTTGGCCTAGTGGCCTGTAGCCACCAGGGAATCTACGATCGCCGGTGCCATTCTTTCCGGAGGATCCCATGACGACCTATGTCGCCCCCCTGCGTGACGTGCGTTTCGTGCTCGAGGAGCTCCTCGAGCATGGCTCGCTGGCCCTGCCCGGCTTCGAGGAGACCAGCCCCGACCTGGTGGAGGCCGTGCTGCAGGAGGCGGGCCGGCTCGCCGGCGAGGTGTGGGGGCCGCTCAACGCCGGCGGTGACCGCCAGGGCTGCACCCGCCGCGACGACGGCGGCGTGATCCTGCCCGAGGGCTTCGCCGAGGCCTATCGCGCCTATGCCGAGGGCGGCTGGAACGGCATCGGGGTGTCCCAGGCGCTGGGCGGCCAGGGGCTGCCCGAGGTGGTAGCCAGCGCCGTGCAGGAGATGCTCCACGGCGCCAACATGGCCCTGGGGCTCTGCCCGATGCTCACCGCCGGGGCCATCGAGGCCCTGGCCCATCATGGCAGCGCGCAGCAGCAGGCCACCTACCTGCCGCGGCTGGTGGAGGGTAGCTGGACCGGCACCATGAACCTCACCGAGCCCCAGGCCGGCTCCGACCTCTCCCAGGTGCGCACCCGGGCCGTGCCGGAAGGGGATCACTATCGCCTGTTCGGGCAGAAGATCTTTATCACCTGGGGCGAGCACGACGCCGCCGACAACATCCTCCACCTGGTGCTGGCGCGCACCCCGGACGCCCCCGAGGGCAACCGCGGTATCTCGCTGTTCCTGGTGCCGAAGTACTTGGTGTCTGAGCCCCTGGTCGATGCCGACGGCTCGCCGGGGGTGCGCAACGACGTCACCTGCGCCTCGCTGGAGCACAAGCTGGGCATCCATGGCTCGCCCACCTGCACCCTCAGCTTCGGCGAGCGGGACGGCGCCATCGGCTACCTGGTGGGCGAGGAGGGGCGTGGTCTCAACCACATGTTCACCATGATGAACGAGGCGCGCCACAAGGTGGGCGTGCAGGGTATCGGCGTGGCCGAGCGCGCCTGCCAGCACGCCTTCGCCTACGCCGGCGAGCGCGTGCAGGGCAAGCGCCCCGGCAGCCGCGGCGGTGGCGCGTGCCCCATCGCCGACCACCTGGACGTGCGACGCATGCTGCTCGCCATGCGCACCCGCACCGACGCCCTGCGGGCCCTGGCGCTCTACTGCGCCGCCCAGCTCGACGTGGCGCGTCATGCCGCCGACGAGGACGAGCGCGCCGCCGCCCAGGCACGGGCGGACGTGTTGATCCCGGTGGTCAAGGCCTTCTCCACCGACCAGGCGGTGGAGATTGCCTCGCTGGGGATCCAGGTACACGGCGGCATGGGCTACATCGAGGAGACCGGCGCCGCCCAGCTGCTGCGCGACGCGCGCATCGCGCCCATCTACGAGGGCACCAACGGTATCCAGGCCCTCGACCTGGCCGGGCGCAAGCTGCAGCGCGACGGCGGCGCGGCGCTGGCGAGCCTGATCGACGAGGTGGAGGGCACCGCCCGGGCGCTCGCCGTCACCCCCGGACTGGCGCCGCTGGGCGAGCACCTGGCCGCCGGCGCCGCCGACCTCACCGCCGCCCTGGCCAGCGTGCTGGAGCAGGGCGTCCACCTCGAGACCGGCTCCGACGCCGTCCAGGCCTACGCCAGCCCCTTCCTCAGCCTCGCCGGCCATGTGCTGTGTGCCTGGCAGATGGGCCGGGCGGCGCTCAGGGCGGTGGCCGCCCAGGAGGCCGGCAGCCGGGATCCCTTCTACGCGGCCAAGCGCCAGGCCGCCGACTACGCCATCCGCCAGTGGCTGCCGGTGGGCCGCGCCCAGCGCGCGGTGATCGAGGCCGGCATGGCCAGCCTCGCCGCCTTCGACCCCGCCGCCCGCTGAGATAGTATGCCGATTCGACGTCACGGGTTCCGCGTGAAGACGACACATCAAGGAGAGTGCAATGAGTCAACAACCGATCGGCGTGGTGGGTGCCGGCACCATGGGCCAGGGCATTGCCCAGGTGCTGGTGACCAGCGGCTTCGCGGTGCAGCTCTACGACGTGGCCGACGAGCAGCTGTCGCGGGCGCGGGGCAATATCGACAAGGGACTGGGCAAGCTGGTGGCCAAGGAAAAACTCAGCGAAGCCGACAAGGGCGAGGCCATGGCGCGCCTCTCGACCTCTACCGCGCTGGACGCCCTGTGCGACTGTGCGGTGATCATCGAGGCCGCCCCCGAGCAGCCGGCCCTCAAGGAGCAGCTGTTCCGCGACCTGAGCCGCCTGACCCGGGATGCGATACTCGCTTCCAACACCTCCTCGCTGTCGCTGACCCGGCTCGCGGCGGTGTGCGAGCGCCCCGAGCGGGTGGTGGGCATGCACTTCTTCAACCCGGTGCCGGTGCTCAAGCTGGTGGAGGTGATCCGCGCCGAGCAGACCTCTGATGCCACCGTGGCGCGCATCGAGGCGCTCACCCAAGCGCTGGGCAAGACCGCCGTGGCCATCGCCGACAGCCCCGGCTTTGCGGTCAACCGCCTGCTGGTGCCGATGATCAACGAGGCGGCCTTCCTGCTCCAGGAGGGCGTGGCCAGCGCCGAGGATATCGACTCGGCGATGAAGCTCGGCGCCGCCCATCCCTTGGGCCCGCTGGCGCTCGCCGACCTGATCGGCCTGGACGTCTGCCTGTCGATCATGGAGGTACTGCAGGAGGGCTTCGGCGATCCCAAGTACCGGCCCTGCCCGCTGCTCAGGCGCATGGTCGACGCCGGCTACCTGGGGCGCAAGACGGGCCGCGGTTTCCACGTGTACGAGTGACTCGCACTCCGACAAAAGAGGGGATTGCCGCCCAACCTAGCGTTCGCTAGGGTTGGGCGGTACTCCCTGAACAACGACTGCAGGAGCCCCCATGAGCGAGAAGCTGATCGAGGTCGTCGACGACGCCGGCATCGTACGCCTGACCATCAACCGTCCCAAGGCGCTCAACGCCCTGAACAGCGCCGTGATCGGCGAGCTGGAGCGCGTGCTGGTCGAGCTGGAGGGACGCGACGACCTGCGTGCCGTGCTGATCACCGGTGCCGGCGAGAAGGCCTTCGTGGCCGGCGCCGACATCGCCGAGATGCGCGACAAGACCCCGGAGCAGGCGCGTGACTTCGCCCGCCAGGCGCTGGCCACCTTCAAGCGCCTGGAGACCCTGCCGGTGCCCACCGTGGCGCTGGTCAACGGCTTCTGCCTGGGCGGCGGCTGCGAGCTGGCGCTGGCCTGCGACTGGGCGGTGGCCAGCGACAACGCCGTCTTCGGCCAGCCCGAGGTGCAGCTCGGCGTGATCCCCGGCTTCGGCGGCACCCAGCGCCTGCCGCGCCGCGTCGGCCCGGCCATGGCCCTGGACCTGTGCACTACCGGGCGCAAGATCGACGCCGCCGAGGCGTTGCGTATCGGCCTGGTCAACGGGGTGATGGCGCAGGGCGAACTCGAGGCCCATGCGGAGGAACTCACCAAGCAACTCGGCGGCAACGGCCCCCAGGCGATGCGTGCCGCCAAGCAGGCTATTCACGACGGCATGGACCAGGACCTGGACAGCGCCCTGGCGCTGGAGAACGCCCTGTTCGCCTTCTGCTTCGCCGGCGAGGAGCAGACCGAGGGCATGAACGCCTTCGTCGAGAAGCGCAAGCCGAACTTCTGATTCGACGGCGCAGGCCAGACCGCAACGGCAGTGGCGGCGGCGCCACTGCCGTTCGGCTCTACCCGCAGGCACTCAACGCAGCGGGCTGACGCCTTGCCCGGCGAGTTCCGGGTAGTCGTCGTGCATCTCCAGGGGGCGAACATTCCGACGCGCACCGAGAAACTCGGGACGCGGGGAGGGAGCGGCAAAAGGCTCCTCGAGGGCGTTGTCCACGCTGTTGTAGACGAAGAACAGGTTGGAGCGCGGCCAGGGGGACATGTTCTCGTTCGAGGCGTGCAGCGTATTGCACTCGAACAGCAGCAGCGACCCCGCCGGCCCCTTGGGCGCCTGGATCCCGCCATTCTCGGCGAGCATCGCCAGGGCGTCCTTGTCCGGTACCCCGATCCTCTGTGCCTTGAGGGATTCCCGCCAGTTCATCTCCGGGGTCTCCCCCATGCACGGCACGAACAGGCGGTGCGAGCCGGGGATCAACATCAGCGGGCCGTTGAACTCGTTGTTGTCGGTCAGCATCAACGAGGCGCTGACGGCCCGCATCTTCGGCATGCCGTCCTCGGAGTGCCAGGTCTCGAAGTCCGAGTGCCAGTCGAAGCCGCTGCCCTGAAAGCCGAATTTGTCGTTGATGCGCGACTGGTGAATGTAGACCTCGCTGCCCAGCAACTGCCGCACCATGCCCAGGATGCGTGGGTCCCGCGTCAGCCGGTCGAAGCGATCCGACAACTCGTGCATGCCGAACACGGAACGGATGGCACCGCTGTTGGGATCCTGGATGACCTGTTCGGAGCGCATCAGCGCCTCATCCTTGGCCATCTCCTGGAGTTCCTTGAAGAAGGGAGTGATACGATCCTTGGAAAAGAAGCCTTCGAACCACAGGAAACCATCGCGTTCGTACCGCGAAAGTGACACTTCATCCAGGGGGCCGTCCCAGCGACGCTCCTTGCGTGCATGCACGATTGGTTCGCGCCGCGGAAAGGGTTCGTGATACTCCCTCAGGCGAGTGGGGTAAGCGTCGTTGCGATCGATCATGTGAGCCTCCTCCGGGGCGTGCATCGGCTTGCCACCCCGTCATCGTTGGCGAGATATCAAATGTCATGGATGCTCGATCAAGGGCTTTTCGATGCGCCAGCCCGCACGGGCAGGCGATGCCGCTTCCGTGCGGGCTGGCCTTGGTAGAGGACGTAGGGGTCGAGCGTCATGATTTCAATGTGGACGAATACGCCAGAGGCGACCGGTTCGCATCGATGGCCGTTCGCACGCCGGTCGGATTGCCCATCATGAACGCCTTGTCACTCTCGATGGCGTGGTGCCGATCGCCTGTCGATCCGCAGGGCGATGAAGGGGCCCACCAGCATCAAGGCGACCAGTCGAAACAGGTGGTGGAAGGTGACATAGAGGGGATCCATGTCCAGGGCCACGGCGAGTACCGCCATCTCCGCCATGCCGCCGGGGGCCAGCGCCAGCATGGCAATGTCCCGCGGAATGCCCAGCAACCGATGGATCAGCTCCGCGAAGACGCCGAGCACGGCCAAGGTAAGCAGGGTCGCGACCAGGGCATACTTGGCATACGCCATAAGCTGCCAGAAGGAGGTGCCGCTGAAACGGGCGCCGATGGAGCTCCCCAGCACCACGAGTACCGCGGCCATGACCCAGTCGGGCAGCTGCAGGCTGCCGATGCCGCTCGCCGACAGCACGGCGCCGAGGATCAAGGGGACGAGCAGGGCGGGGGCGGGCAGGAGAAGGTGACGTCCCAGGGGCGCGACGACCAGCAGCAACAGCAGCCAGGTATCCTCCCAGCCCGCGTCGGCGGCGCCTTCGGGTGGCGCGCTGGGGCCGCCCTCCAGCAGCCAGAAGAGCGGCGGCAACACCAGCAGCACGAAGACCACGCGCAGCGACTGACCGATGGCGATCCCCCGGGCATCGATACCCAGGCGTTCTCCCAGCATCACCATCGCGGCCATCCCGCCCGGGAGCGCCGAGAAGAAGGCCGCGGTGGTCTCGAGTCCGCAGCGCCGGTACCAGAGGGTCACCACATAGGTGGCCACGGCTACCCCGGCGGAGAGAAGCAGCAGGGAGAGTGACCAGTCCGGGAGGCGCTCGACCAGTTCCGTCGTGACTTGGCCACCCAGCATCAGGCCCATGATGCCCAGCCCCAGTTCGCGTAACCGGTCGGGAACCGCGATGCGCGCCCCCACCATCGAGGCGGCCAGGTTGGCGACCAGTGGCCCCAGCATCCAGGGCAGGGGCAGCGCCGCAAGATGGAACAGGGTGCCGCCCAGTACGCCCAGCAGCAGGGCCCGCCCCATCGCCACCCAGGACGCGCGCGGCATGCCGAGGCTCCGCTTGGGTCGGGGTCTCCGGGCGATCACGGGGCGACCCGCGCATCCTGCCCGCTCGCCTCCAGCGCCTCGGCGACGAAGCCGCTCGCCTTGTGCTCGCGGAGGAAGTCTTCCACGACCTCGGCGACCGCCTGGCGCTCGCGTGGCAGGGCCATGGCCTGCTCGATCTGGGTGAAGGCATCCGCCAGGACGCGGTAGCCGGCGTGCTCGCGAGCGAAACGTTCCAGGGGCTGGCGTACCCCGGCGGCCGCGTCGAGGCCCCGGTCGATGAACCACTCGACCGCCGCCGCGGAGGTCGGCGCACGAACCAGCGAAGCATGCTGCAGGTGGCGGCTCAGGAAGAGATCGTAGGCGGCCCCCTGGCCCACGGCGATGCGCGTGCCATCGCGGTCCAGGTCCCCGACGCTCGTCTGGGGGGCGTCCCGGGGCACCAGGTAGGTACCCTCGATGAGCACATAGGGCTCGGTGAAGCGGATCGTCTCGGCCCGCTTGGGGTCCCGGGCCAGGAAGGCCAGGTCCCAGGCATCCTCCTCGCGCGCGGCCACCACCTGGCCGGCCGCCTCGAAGGGCACCAGGCGCAGCGGCACCCCGAGCCAGTCGGCCAGGGACCGGGCCAGGGCCACGGATACCCCGGCCAACTCGCCGTCGTCGCGTTGTTGGGCCAGGACCGGATTACCCAGGTTGATGGCGGCTCTCAGCGTGCCCGATGGTGCCAACAGGCGCACTGTCTGGTCATTCGGCGGGATCATGATCTACCTCCGCTGTGGTGGGGTGGGGGAGTCAGGCTCAGATGTCCCCTAATAGCGAAACGCGATCAGCGGTTGTGTCCCGCTGTCTCCAGGGTCTTGCGCACCATGAAGGGCAGGATGCCGCCGTGCATCAAGTAACGCAGCTCCTGGGAGGAATCGATCCGGAGATTCAGCTCGATCCGGGTGTCATCTCCCGTGGGTCGATGAATGCACAGGAGCACCGGGTTCGTGCCGGTCGACAGGGACGTGCCGACCTCGATGTCGATCCCTTCGTCACCGGTCAACGCCAAGCGCTCCGCGGTGATGCCCTCGGGGAGCTGGAGCGGCAGCACCCCCATGCCGATCAGGTTGCTGCGATGGATACGCTCGAAGCTGCCGGCGATCACCGCCCGCACGCCCATCAGCGCCTGGGCCTTGGCGGCCCAGTCGCGGCTCGACCCGGCGCCATAGTTGATGCCGGCGAATACCACCAGGGGAATGTCGTTCTCGATATAGCCCTGCACGGCATCGAACAGTGGGCGCGGCTCACCCCCATCGAGGGGGCGGGCCCAGACGCCGTCCCCGCTCGGCATGCCAGGCAGCCGGTTGTCCACGCGTCGGTTGGTGAAGGCGCCGCGCAGCATCACCTCATGGTTGCTGCGACGGGTCGAGTACTGGTTGAGGTTGGCGGGATCCTCACCCATCTCGATCAGGTAGCGTCCCGCTTGGCTGTCCTCGGGGATCGCCCCGGCCGGGGAGATATGGTCGGTGGTGACGTTGTCGCCCAACTGCATGATCACGCGGGCATCAGTCAGCGACAACGAATCGCGTGGCCGCTCGTCGATGCCTTCCAGGTAGCGCGGCCGCCGTAGATAGGTCGAATCTGGCCGCCAGTCGAAGAGCAGGCTGCCCTCGGCATCGAGTGTCTGCCAATGTTCGGTTCCCTCCCAGAGGGTAGCGTTGCGCGCCGTATGACCCTCGGGCGTCACGAACTCGCGGATCATGGCGGCGACCTCGTCATCGCTGGGCATCAGGTCGGCCAGGTACACTGGCTGCCCCTCGGTATCGGTCGCCAGCGGCTCGCGTGTCAGGTCGCGGCACGCATCACCGGCGATGGCGTAGGCCACCACCAGGGCGGGCGACATCAGGTAGCCCGACGAGAGTCGCGGATTGACGCGCCCCTGGAAGTTGCGGTTGCCGGAGAGGACCGCGACCCCGTCGAGGCCGGCGTCGACGCGTGCCTCGACGGCCGGGATCAGGCTTCCGGAGTTGCCGATGCAGGTCATGCAGCCGATGCCCGCCAAGGAGAAGCCCAGGGCGTCGAAGTCGTCCTGGAGGCCGGCGTGCTCCAGGTAGTCCGCCACCACTCGTGAGCCCGGCGAGAGCGAGGTCTTCACCCAGGGCTTGCGGGTCAAGCCGCGTTCATGCGCGCGACGTGCCAGTAGTCCGGCCTGGATCACCTCGGTGGGATTGGCAGTATTGGTACAGCTGGTGATGGAGGCGATCACCACGGCACCGTGGTCGAGCGTCCGGGCCCAGTCGGGGAGAGCGGCGGCGTCACCCTGGGTCGTGGCCAGCAGGTCGGCGGCCGGCCGGGTCGGGCGGCCGAGCTCATGATACGAGCGGGGCAGCTCGCTGAGCGCATGGCGCTGATGGGGCTGATGGGGGCCGGCCACGCTAGGCTCGATGCGTGACAGGTCGATCTCCAGGCAGTGGTCGAAGCGGGGTTCCGGCGAGTCCTCGTGTCGCCACAGCCCCTGGGCCTCGAGATAGGCCGTGACGCGGGCACGCAGGGAAGCATCGCGACCGCTAAGGGTGAGGTAGTCCATGGTGCTGTCGTCGAAGGGGAAGAACATCACGGTGGCCCCATACTCCGGTGCCATATTGGCCACCGTGGCCCTTGCCGCCAGGTCGAGGCCGGCAAGCCCCGGGCCGCAGAACTCGACGAACTTGCCCACGACGCCCTCGGCGCGGAGCAGTTCGGCGATATGCAGGGCCAGGTCCATCGCGGTGACCGAGGGGCCAAGCCGACCGGTGAGGTGGATCCCGATCACCTCGGGCAGGGTGAGGGTCACGGGTTCGCCGAGCAGCGCCGCCTGTCCCTCGAGCCCCCCAACGCCCCAGGCCAGTACCCCCAAGGCATTGATCATTGGCGTATGGCTGTCGGTGGCCACCATGTTGTCGGGGTGCAGCCAGGACGGACCGTCGTCATCGCTCTCGCTGACCCACACCACCTCGGCCAGCGATTCCATGTTGACCTGGTGGATGATCCCGGTGCCCGGGGGGACTACCTTGAAGTTGTCCAGGCTGCGCTCGGCCCACTTGAGGAAGCGATAGCGCTCGGCATTGCGGTGGAAGTCGATGTCCAGGTTACGGGCGAAGGCGTCCGGGCGGTCGAAGTGCTCGACGATCACCGAGTGGTCGATCGCCAGCACGGCGGGAATCGCTGGATTGATGCGTTGCGGCTCGCCACCCATCTCGGCGACGGCGTCGCGCATGCCGGCGAAATCGGCCAGGGCAGGCAGGCAGGTGGTGTCATGAAACATCAGGCGATTGGGATAGTAACCGACTTCTCCCTCGGTCGCCTGGCCGGCCAGGAAGTCGAGAAACTCGGGAAAGGCCTCGGGGGAACGGCGTGCCACATTTTCTAGCAGGATGCGCAGCGAGTAGGGCATCCGCTGTAACTGCGACTCGTCGGCCAAGTCGGTCAGGGCGATATAACGATATTCACGGCCCTCCACCGTCATCTTGCGTGGGGCGACCGCCGCTTGTGAGTGGATCATGCGAGTGGCTCTCCTTGGGCGTCGAACGGTGACGCGATACATGGCAAGATTAAAGCAATCGGTTCAACGGGCTTATTGGAGCCTCGTCAATCGAGTATTCGTGCTGCGATAACGCTCATGGCTGAACTCAGGAGAAAACAATGACCAAACGATAGGCCTACGGAGTTTCCACTGCCGATGAGCCAAAGTAAGGAGGCCGGCGCTTGGCAGATACAGCATGGACTGTCATTGTTTTCTTCAGGTGGCTAATGTGAAAACACTACTCCTTAGCCGAGCAGGTCTCTTACGATGCCGGTTTTCACTTTCATTGCTTTCGCTAGATGGGTTTCAAGAAAACTTGCCGCTTCCTTGTAGGCGCCGCGTTCCAATAGTGAAATGATATGCAAGTGATCTTCGCACTCTCTTTGCGGATGCCTCCTGGACGGGTGAACACTGTACTCGAGCAAACGGCGAAGGCGATTGGCTTTTTGAAGTCCCTCCAACAAGAATAAGTTGCCCGAGAAACTTACAATTGCCTCATGAAACTCCACTCCCGCATTGAATATCTGGCTAGGGGGATAGCCATCGGTAGAGTAGAGCAATTCCTGTTGCTGCTGCTTCAGTTTTTCCAGCACTCGTTTGTCAGGCCGATAGTTTGGTTCACGCAAGGCCGCAGGCTCGATCAGGGCGCGAAACCGGTAACACTGCTCATACGAAACTGATGAGGTAAGAAATTCACCGAACTCCCAACCATAGCCGAGTAAACGCTGAATCCAGCCTTCCTTTTCCATCTCGATGAGGGCCTGTTGCACATTTTGACGACTCTCATCATACTTCCTGACAATGTCGGACTCAGTAATCTGCCCAGGCAAATTATTGTTCAGATAGTCGCGTGCCAATTGATAGCACAAAGGATGAAGATCGATGCCGGTCGATTGTGGAGTGTTTTTATCATGTAGCTGAGAGCGTGCGGTATCTACGTCACGCAGGAAGAAGCCGCGATTAGGACGGCGCTCCAGGATACCCTGCTCTTCGAGAATCTTGAACGCTGATCTTATCAGGGTGCGAGATACCTTGAGCTTGTCGGCGAAGTGGACTTCCCTGAGATGGTCGCCCAGGATCATCCCTTCATTGACAATAAGAGCGCAGATACTCTGTGCCAGGACTTCGGATGAACTGGCTTTCTTGTTGTATGATCTGCGAGTTTGCATCATGTTTTCCATACAGACAAGGCTCGTATTTTGCTTAATATAAAGGATATTTTATCCCTTGATCCAGATAAAGGCAAATTGGTGATAGGTGCATGGTGGGTAAATTGATGTCGTAGGAAACGAAGGACGGGCCCAGGAGCCCGTCCTTCCTTTCAGACCAACCCGACATTGCGTTTGGTAACGTACCGATAAAGCTTTAGCGCATAAGGTGCCAGTAGCACAACCGCAACCGCACAGGTCAGAAACAGTGAGATGGGGCGTTCCACAAAGACCATCAGACTACCGTCAGAAGCAATCAACGATTGAAGCAGGGTATTCTCGGCCATGCCTCCCAGGACGAGTGCGAGTACGGTGGCTGCAGGAGAGTATCCATACAGCTTCATTCCGAAGCCCAACAGGCCGCCGGCTACCAGCATCCAGGTCTCGATGATACTGGAATGCAAGGCATAGGTACCCACCACACACAGTACCACGATGATGGGAATCACCAGCCGATAAGGGATATCCAGGAACTTGACGAAAAGCGGAATTGCCGCGATGCAGAGGAAGATCAGCACAATATTGCCCAGGTACATGCTGGCGATCAGGCCCCATACGAATTCCGGGTCGTTGACGATCATCATCGGCCCGGGACGCAGGCCCCACATCATGAAGGCACCCAGCAACACGGCCGTAGAACCTGATCCGGGAATCCCCAGGGACAGCAGGGGGACCATCGAACCAGCCGATGCGGCGTTGTTGGCACACTCCGGAGCGACCAGGCCGCGCATCTCGCCTTTTCCAAATTTCTCGGGGTCCTTGGCGACTTTCTTCTCGATCGAATAACCCATGATCGAGCCCAGGGTGCCGCCGGAACCCGGTAGCAAGCCGGCTATGAAGCCAATCACTGAACCACGGATAAAGGTGAACTTAGACTCCGAGTAATCCTTGCGAGTCGGCCAAAAATTTTCGCTGCGAAACGAGAGCCGAAGCTTCTTGAGTTCGATCTTGTGTTGGCCGATATAGATGCAGTAAAGGAGTTCGCCGATCCCGAACAGGCCGATGGCGACAGGAACGAAGTAGATGCCACCGATCAGTTCAGGGGATCCGAAGGTAAAGCGCTGCGAACCGCTGATAACATCGACACCCACCATACCGACCGCGAAGCCGATCAGGGCGGAGATGATGCCATTGATCTTGTTGTCACCCATCACGGTGGCCAGCAGGAGTAGACCGAAGAGAATGATCAGAAAGTATTCGGAAGGGCCGAAGGAGGCGGCCAAATTCGCCAGAGTGGGAATCAGGGCACAGATAAGGATGACGCCGGTCGTTCCGCCCACAAAGGAGGCGATGGCCTGCATGACCAGGGCAGGGCCGGCCCGTCCCTGCTGGGCTAATGGATAGCCGTCCAGAGTGGAGGCTACCGTCGCCGACTCTCCAGGAGTATTGATGAGGATGGACGTGATAGTACCGCCATACATCGCGCCATAATAGATGCCCGCGAGCATGATGATGGCCGTGGTGGGGTCGAGACCGAACGTCAAAGGAAGTAGAATTGCGATGCCGGCGGCTGGCCCGAATCCGGGAAACAACCCGACGATCATTCCCACGAAGGCACCGATGAACAAGAAAAGCAAGTTGATTGGAGTGATGGCAACCGATAGGCCCATGCCGAGGTTGCCGAATATGTCTGCGATCATTTCCGAATTCTCCTACACAAGTTTAGTAGCCGAGGATGCCTTCGGGTAGCCCTGCACGAAGCCATACCTCGAAAAGCAGGTAGATGCCCAGCGGAAACAATACGCTATATAGCACATTGAATTTCATTCTCTTGGGGTTGAATTTCCAGAGAAGGATGAGCATGAAGACCACCATGGAAAGAATGGCGCCAAGAGGTTTGAGAACGGCAATGAATAGTGTTATCAGGGCGATCGCCCAAACGACATCCTTTGTGTACCTCTGACCCGATAGTTCACCTTGACTGTTTGTGCCTTTTTCTTCTTGGTCATTTGTATCATCATCATCAAATTTTGATAACTGCTTTTCCATGGCCGTTTGCTGTGCCTTGGCGGCAGATGCTCTACGTTCCATGAAATCCTTGTAGCAGTTGATCGCCGTAAAGATGACCAGGCCCGCTCCTACAAGGGTAGGGAAAAATCCCGGCCCAGGGCGGCCCGCAGAAGTGAATATCGATAGAGTGCTTAGTCCATACGCTAGATATAATATGGATAAAACAAATAGTGTCAGTGAAAACCAGATTCGCATGGGTATGTCCTGGATTGCATATGGGCAAGGGCAAGCGCCCTTGCCCATTGTCTATTTACTCGGTAGCCCCGATGTCCTTAAGGGTTTTTTCGAATTGACCGCTGGTGTTTTCCAGATAGTCGCTGAAGTCGTCACCCCAAATGGTGTTGCCGGACAGGCCGTTCGTCTTCAGATAGTCCTTCCACTCGGACGTTTCTACGACTTCTTTCATGGTGTCTATCCACCACTCCTGAACCTCCTCGTCGACGCCACCGGGTAGCACCACGCCTCTAGGAAGGGAGAAGGAGAAGTCATAGCCCTGTTCCACGAAGGTCGGAACATCCGGATAGATATCGCTCCGCTCGGCTTCCGTATAGCCCAGCGCCCTGAAGTTGCCGGCTTCGATCTGACCGGCCACCTCGGAGGGGTTGGAGACGATGGCGTCGACGCTGCCCGATGTCAGGGACGTGACGACCTGGCCTCCATCCTGGGAGGGGACGTATTCGAATTCGATGTCTGCCGACTCCATCAGCAGGCCCGCCACGACACGGTCCGGGCCGGCGGCGCCGATGCCACCCACCGTCAAGCGTTCTGACTCGGCAGCCTCGACGAAGTCCTCCATTGTCTCGAACTCGGAATCTTCGGGTACCACGAAGAACATGGCGTCATTCGCCAGCAAGCCGACAGGCGTGAAGTCTGCGTAGTTCCAGTCCGTGTTGGAAACCAGTGGAGTCGCAATGAAGTTGCCACTCGTCGAAGTTATATGATAGTTGTTGCCTTGTTGATTCTTGACGAAGCTCCAGCCTACGGCACCACTGCCCCCTTCCCGGTTTTCCACGATAATATCCTGGTCACCGTAGAGGTCATACTTGTTGAGAATCTCTACTACCGTGCGTGACATCAGGTCATTGCCACCACCGGGGCCAAAGGCAACGGTCCAGTTCAGGGTCTCTTCCGGATATGCAATGTCCCCATTTTGCTGTGCGGTGGCATGCCCTGCGATAGACAGTGCGGCGATAGTAGCGATCGGCGTAATAATCTTGAGCTTGTGCATCGTAGTGTTTCCTTATCGATTTAACATGATTGATCTTGTTTGAGTGGTTTTGAAGCTTTTGTGTGTTGTGAATCACCTCCCGTGTTACGTATCACTGGAAGTTTTTTCTTCAGCTCATCGACTTGCACTGAAGATAGTGCCCTGTTTCGATGATGCCATGTTGACAAGAGCAGTTTTCGTAGCGTCCTTGTTCTTAGGGAGATGGCATTCTTATCATATCGATCAGTCCATAGGGAACTTCTAGATATTGGTTAGGGCGCATCTCTTTAGCCAGGAATAGCAGCTCGGCTTTCCGGTGAAGCCTGGTAGTGGCCATCTCATTAAAACCTACACTTCACTACCTGCTATCCGGGAATTCGTTGAATCAATTTTCGACTTATCGGTTGTTTTCCAGATGATTGGCAACTTCGCCGGCGAATCCCTGACATCCCATGGTTCCGCCGAGGTCAGCGGTACGAGTTGCCGGATTCTCCAGCGCCGAATCGACGGCCTGTGTCATGCTCGCAGCAGCCTCGATCAGCCTGTTTTCCTTATTCTTCTCGCCCAGCCAGTGGATGAGCATGGCAACTGACAGGATCATCGAGGTCGGGTTGGCCTTGTCCTGTCCCTGAATATCGGGGGCCGAGCCATGTTGCGCCTGTGCACAACAGGCGACATCACTGGCCATCATCGAACCGGCGAGACCGAGGCTGCCGCTCAATTCGCTGGCCAGGTCGCTGATGATGTCGCCGTAGAAGTTGGTGGCCACGATCACATCGAACTGCTCTGGGTTGCGCACCAAGTGTGCGGTAGAGGCATCGATCAGCAGATCGTCGACCTCCACCTCGGGATACTCCTTGGAGATATCGGCCACCGACTCAAGGAACAGGCCGTCGGTCATGTGGAAGCTGTTGGCCTTGTGAATCGCCGTCACTTTCTTGCGGCGCTGCATGGCCAACTCGAAGGCGCGACGGGCGATTCGTTCACTGCAGTGGCGAGTGATCTTGCGTGTCGATAGTGCCATGTCCGGGGACGGCATCACCTCGCCCCAGCCCCGGGTCATGTTCCGGTCCGGATAGAAACCTTCCGTCGCCTCACGCATGATCACCAGGTCCATGCTCTTGCCAGGTTTCATATTTGACTCGAGGAAAGGGCGTGTCCGTGCAGGCCTCACATTGGCATACAGGTCGAGTCCGATTCGGAAGCCTGCCGATACATTCCGGCCACCTTTCTCGGGTTCTGGATAGTCGGCGTGTGACTGTGTGCCGAGGATAATGCCATCATATCTCTTGGCTTTTTCCAGAACTTCATCACGCAATGTGATGCCATATTTTTCCAGGCTGGAAAAACCTACCTCGTCATATTCGTATTCCAAGCCAAGGGAGAACAGGTCGTTTACCCGGTCAAGAACCGTCATCGATGCCTGGATGATTTCCGGACCAATCCCGTCACATGGCAGTACAAGAAGCTTCATTGCAATTCTTCTCCTTTGTACAGGTTGCAGAGGTGCATCACATGCCGAGCACTCTGATGATGCAAGGACCCAATCATTGAATGTCTTTGTTGAGCAATATGTACAATCTAGGGGTGTTGTGTCTCGCTGTCAATGTACTTCTGGTCAAAAAAGAGCAATTATATTTTATACTTTGGTCGCATCCATGTGGGGTTGTCTCTCGCCAGATACAACATCAAGCCATTGTTTATATTGATTTAATTGGTGAATGGATGGATTTTTGGGTCTGTCTCTATGAGTTATTGATGATATTAATTTTAATTATATGTATAGATGTAAATGCTGCGGCGTGTATGGCCAATGGCATCTCGGCTGCCGGATGCTCAGCTGGCATCAGGCGGCCTCATGCATGCTCGGGTAAGGGAAGGGCAGTAGGTGGGGAGGATGTCAACAGGGGGCATTCATGTCCAACCTATGGCGTAGCGGTAGGGCATGGATGGTGTTTCGGGAGAGTGGGGAAAGTGCGCATTTTTTCATCGGTTATTTCTTTTTCTTCTTTATGAGAAGATTGGTGGTTTAATATTTGTCATGACCGATTAAATGACTGATGTTGGGTGTAAATGCTAGTGGAGTCTCTGTAAGTTTCGCCGCGCCATCATTGGCGTTTTGAAAAATGTTGTCGCAAAAATAATACGGCACTTTCCGGGCTGGATAGCACCACCTTGTCGATTGCTTCTTCAACTAACGGTTTGGCGCAGGCGGTGGAAAAGTGCGCCAGCATGTAGACGTCGCATTCGGGCATGCCCGCCGCTGCCAGGGCAACCAGTCGATTGTGTTGCTCGGCATCGCCCTCATCCAGGGCCCAGCGCCCTTCCTCTGTCAGCGATGTCTCGAGCACGGCATCCGGTTTATCCAATTGCCGTTTCATCGTTTCAAATTCTTCTATCATTCCTTGTAGCGCCGGCTTGAAGGTGGCCACTAGCCCGATTCTGGTGCCCTGTTCCAGGGCCAGTCGGAACATCGCCTCATTGGGTTTGAGTATCGGAATCGTATGCCCGCTGGCCACCTTTTCGATGGCTTGTCCAAAGGCCGAGCATGTGAACAGGATACCGTCCGCGTGACAGTCCATGGCATAGCGTGATAGCGAATCGATCCGCTGGTCGAAGAAGGCTTCATTATCGAGGATACGGTTACGATCTTTCGATAACGAATCGTCCAGAAGATTCATGAGCTCGACATCGTGCCATAGGGATTCGAAGGCACGATGGATTGGCTCGATGGCCAGGGGGGTGGCATGGATCAGTGAAATCTTTGTCATGGAGTACTCTGGTTGGGTATCAGGACAGCGCCGTTTTGCTTACCAGGATCCCGTCCTCGTCAATAGCCCCCTGCGTCAACGATCAGTACCTCGCCGTCGGCGTCTTCCTGTAGCGTCTTCTTGATCAGCATATTGTCGTTGACGCACCGTACCGTCCTGATGTGTCCCGCGAAGCCGGTTATCGCCCCGAACTGCTGGAATTGCAGTGTGCTGCTGGTGACATGGCTGCATGCGTGTCGTACAAGTCGGCGGTAACGACCATAATTGCTTATTTCAATTCAAATGTACAATAAGAAGCCTACTCCAGAGCTCGTACCAGCGCAAGGGCACGGATCCATGTGTTTGCCAGCGGCAAGGAGGGCCCGCTTGGCAGAGCCGGGCGGAGGTGGCTATCTCATCGTCACGGGTGCTTTCAACACACTGATAAGTAGAGATTTCATCAGGAACGGTCTGCTGCCCAATGCTCGGGTTTGTCGACCAGGCGAAGGGCGGCATCGCCGTCCATGCGTCAGGCCGTGTCGCCGTCCTTCAGCGAGGCCATGTCGATGACGAGCGGCATGCACGGCGCGGTGGTGCGCCTGCTGCACAGCCTGCACGACCCCGCCGAGGCCGCGGCCATGGGCGAGGCCAGGGTGCGTGACCTGGTCTTCGAGGCGTTGAAGGGGGAGCAGGAGCGGGCGCTGCGGGCCGCCTGAGCGCCAGCACCACCGATGGGCTCACTTGGCGAACAGCTGGCTCATGTCCTTGAAGGCCTTGAACTCCAGGGCATTGCCGCAGGGATCGAGCAGGAACATGGTGGCCTGCTCGCCGACCTGGCCCTTGAAGCGCACATGGGGCTCGATCACGAACTCGGTGCCGCGGGACTCGAGCCGCTCGGCCAGGGCCTCCCATTGGTCCCACTCCAGCACGACCCCGAAGTGCGGCACCGGCACGTCGTGGCCGTCCACCGGGTTGGTGTGCGCCTGCTCCTGGGCGGGCGTCCTGGGGTGCTCGTGGATGACCAACTGGTGGCCGAAGAAGTTGAAGTCGACCCACTGGTCGCTGGAGCGGCCCTCCTCCAGGCCGAACACCTCGCCGTAGAAGGCGCGGGCCGCGGGCAGGTCGTGGACGGGAATCGCCAGGTGGAAGGGGCATAGACTCATGGGGAGCTCCTCATTGGTTGTCGTGTCAGGCCCATGATAAGGGATGCGCCGCCGCTCTGCCTGCTACCCTTATCAAGGTCATCAACGCCTGGAGGGAGAGTCGATGCCCGAGAGCGAGAAGGGCCCCGAGCGGATCCGCAACATCGCCCTGGTGGGCCAGGCCGGGGTGGGCAAGACCCGACTGGCCGAGGCGTTGATGCTCGCCGCCGGGGTCGACGAAACCAATCACCAGGGCGGCAAGGGCGCCCCGCTGGGCGACACCCAGGCCCAGGAGCAGGCGCTGCAGCACTCCATCACCGCTACCCCGCTGGGCTTCCCCTGGGGGCGGGCCTGGATCAACCTGATCGATACCCCTGGCTACGCCGACTTCCAGGGCGCGGCGCTCTCCATCCTGCCCGCCGTGGAAACGGTGGCGGTGGTGATCGATGCCGAGCGCGGCATCGACGCCACGGCCCGGCGCATGATGCAGTGGGCCGAGGAGCGCGGCCTGTGCCGGCTGCTCGTGGTCAACCGCATCGATGCCGCCCCCGGCCGGCTCCCGGCCCTGCTGGAGGCCCTGCACGAGCAGTTCGGCCCGCAGTGCCTGGCGCTGAACCTGCCGGCCCAGGGAGGCAGCCGGGTGGCGGACTGCTTCTTTACCCCCGAGGGGGAGGCGGACTTCGCCTCGGTGGCCGAGGCCCACGAGAGGCTGGTGGACCAGGTGGTGGAACTCGACGAGGAGTTGATGGCGCTCTACCTGGAACAGGGCGAGGAGCTCGACCCGGCCCAGCTCCACGATCCCTTCGAGTCGGCCCTGCGCCAGGGCCACCTGGTGCCGGTCTGCTTCGCCTCGGCGGCCAGCGGTGCCGGGGTACAAGAGTTGCTCGGCGTCTTCGAGCGGCTGATGCCCAACCCCCTGGAGGGCAATCCGCCGCCCTTCCTGCGCCAGGAGGCCGGGGGCGAGACGGAGTTCCAGGCCCGGCCGGACCCCGAGGCCCATGTGCTGGCCCATGTGGTGCGCATCGAGCACGACCCCTACCTGGGCAAGGTGGCGCTGTTCCGGGTCCATCAGGGCACCGTGACCCGCGACACCCGGCTGTTCGCCGGTGACGCCCGCAAGGCCTTCCGAGTGGGGACCCTGTTCCGCCTGAACGGGCGCCGCCCCGAGGAGACCGAGCGCTGCGGCCCGGGCGAGCTGTGCGCCCTGACCAAGGTGGAAGAGGCGACCCTGGACAGCGTGCTTCACGACTCCCACGACGAGGACCACATCCACCTGCGCCCGGTGGCGCTGCCGGCGCCGGTGTTCGGCCTGGCCATCGAGGCCACCCGCCACGGCGACGAGCAGCGCCTCTCCGAGGCCCTGGCCCGGCTGGTGGAGGAGGACCCGGGGCTGGCCGTGGAACAGGATGCCGTCACCCAGGAGACGGTGCTGCGCGGCCTCGGCGAGCTGCACTTGCGCACCGCCCTGGAGCGGCTCGGCCAGCGCTTCAGGGTGGAGGTGGCGACCAGTACCCCCTCCATCGCCTACCGCGAGACCATCGCCGCCAGCGCCGAGGGCCACTGCCGCCACAAGAAGCAGACCGGCGGCGCCGGCCAGTTCGGCGAGGTCTTTCTCAGGGTGGAGCCGTTGCCCCGCGGCGCCGGCTTCGAGTTCACCGATACCATCCGCGGCGGCGCCATTCCCGGTTCGCTGCTGCCGGCGGTGGAGAAGGGCGTGCGCCAGGCCCTGGCCGGCGGCGCCCTGGCCGGTTACCCGCTGCAGGACCTGCGCGTCACCGTGCTGGACGGCAAGACCCACCCGGTGGATTCCAAGGAGATCGCCTTCGTGATCGCCGGGCGCAAGGCCTTCCTCGACGCCGTGCGCAAGGCGCGGCCGCTGCTGCTCGAGCCCCTGGCCGAGCTCAGCGTGGAGGCACCCGGGGGCTGCATGGGCGATCTCACCGCCGACCTCTCGGCGAGTCGCGGACGCATCCTCGACACCCAGACCCTGGGCGACCAGGTCAGCCTCCAGGCGCTGGTGCCGCTCGCCGAGGTGCTCGACTACCCCAGCCGCCTCAACGCCATGACCGGCGGCGCCGGCACCTACAACCTGCGCTTCAGCCACTACGAGGCGGCCCCGGAGAACGTGCAGAAGCGCCTGGTGGAGGCCTACCGGCCGCGCGAGGAGGAATCCTAGTCGAGCGTCCACCAGAGGCGATTGTCTTCCCGCCGCTCCAGCGGCGGGCAGGCCCCCTGGCCGTGGCGATTCAGGGTCTCGGCCAGCCAGTCGGCTTCCTCCGGCGCGGCGCGCTCCAGGGTAAAGCGCCGGCGGCGCAGCGGCGTCAGCCAGAGCGCCTGCGGGGTGTCTCGATCGGCCGTCCAGCGGCAGCCCACCAGCATCGCCAGGTCGGGGAAGTAGCCCTCGTGGCCGTGGATCCCCTCGTAGTCATTGATCAGGTCGCCGCAGCCGTAGAGGATCGGCCGGCCGCGGTAGCGCTCCAGCCCCCTGGGGTGGTGGGAGGAGTGGCCGTGGATCAGGTCGGCGCCGGCGTCGATCAGGCGATGGGCCAGGCGGCGATGGGCGTCGGGCACGGCGTAGCCCCAGTTGCCGCCCCAGTGCACCGAGGCCACGACGAGATCCCCGGGGCGCTTCTCGGCGGCGATGGCCCCGGCCACGCCGTCATCGTCGGCCTCGACCAGGTTGACCCCCGAACGCCCGGTGCCGGCCCGCCAGGCCTCGGGGATGCCGCTGTCGGCGAGCCCCAGGCCCCACACCAGCAGCCGGCCGCCGCCGGGCAGCGGCACGACCGCGGGGCGGGCGGCCTCGGCCGCGTCGGCCCCGGCGCCGGCACGGGCGACGCCCGCCGCGTCCAGTGTCGCCAGGGTCTCGGTTAGCCCCGGCCGCTCCCAGTCCAGCACATGGTTGTTGGCCAGGCTGCAGGCGTCGATGCCCGCCGCCGCGAGGCAGCCGATATTGGCGGGATGCATCCGGTAGTTGATGCCCTTGTCGGGCCAGGGGGCCGGGCTGGTGGTGACGGCGGTCTCCAGGTTGATCAGGCGCCGCGTGGCCTCGCGCAGTTCCGCCAGGGCCTCGCCCCAGGGGTAGGCGGGGTCGACGGGGCGCGGGATGGGCCCGTTGGTGTGTTCCGCCAGGCGCACATAGTCCCGGGCGTCACGCACGTAGGGCTCGTGGAGCTCGGGGGAGACGGAATGGGACAGCACCTGGTCGATGCCGCGGCCGAGCATCACGTCTCCGGCCAGGGCCAGGGTCACGGTGTCGTCGGGGGGTGCATCATGGGACATACCGACCTCGTGCATCGTTGTCGGGGCGGCCTCGGCGCAGCTGCGCCACCAGCTCGCGCATGGGCCCCATATGGCTGCCGTGCCAGTAGAGCTGGCCGCAGTCGCGGCACTCCAGGAAGCGTTCCACGTAGCGCCGGGTCAGCGGCTCCAGGCGGTGGACCACCCGCGCCTTCTCCACCGGGGCGAGCCGGCCGTTGCAGCGTGTGCAGCGGCTGAAGGGGGCGAAGGCATCGTAGAGGTCGAAGACCGCGCAGACCTCCTCGAGCTGGCGGCGGGGCGCGTCGGCGCGCACGAAGTGGCCCAGGGTCACGCAGCGGCGCTGCAGCAGTCGGCGGTCGCGGGTCAGCAGCACCCGACCCTCCTCGGCGGCGCAGGCGGCCAGCTCCGGGTCGCGCAGGTCGTTGCGGTAGCGGCAGTCGAAGCCCAGCAGGCGCAGGTAGCCGGCCAGCCGCCCCAGGTGGACGTCGAGCACCCAGCGCGGCGGCCTCGGCGGCCGCGGTCGCAGGTGGTGCACCTCGGCCAGCGGCGGTGCCAGCGACCAGGGATAGACCGCGACCCGCGGACACGCCCCGGCCTCCAGGCGGTGGTCGAAGCCCACCGAGACGCCGTCGACGACGATGACGTCCACCTCGGTGTGGGGCACGCCCAGCGCCTCGATCACGTCCTTGACCGAGGCGCGGCGGGTCACGGCTTGGGCGAAGGGACGCCGGCGCCGCACCGGCGCCAGGAAGTCGTTCAGCTCGCCATGGAAGCGGAACTCGGCACTGGGCATGCGCACTCCGGGAATCGCCTCGGGCACCTGTCAACTGCCGGTGACTGTGTTTAACTAGCTTATAAACACAATAACGCTCTATTCGCAGGGGACAAGTCATGGAGAGAGCCCTCGAAGCATGGCGGGGACGAGGTCCGGGCCGATCCCGTCTTCGTACCTTGCCCGGCTGGCTGAGACATACCCTGATCCTGGTCGCCCTCGGAGCCGCGCTGGGCCTGGGCACCTTGGTCGTCTATCTCACCGGCGGCACACGCTACGCCTACCCCTACCTGATGCTGGTACCCGTGCTGATGGCCGCGGCCTGCTATGGCCTGATCGGGGCCCTGATAGCCGCCGTGGTGGCCGGGGGGTTGATGGCGGCGATGCCCCTCGACGTCGTCACCCAGCAGCCGCAGTCCACCCTCAACTGGGTGATCCGCCTGGGGCTCTACCTGTCCATCGGGGGCGTAGCCGGTGGGCTGTTCAGCCTGCTCAAGCGCGCCCACTCCGACAGCGAGATCATCGCCCGCAGCGATCCGCGCACCGGCCTGCCCAACCAGGTGGCGCTGGAAGAAGCCCTGCGGCGCTGCCTGTCGCGCCGCAGGCGCCAGCGCCGACGGGTCGGCCTGATCCTGGTGCGTATCACCGATATCGCCGAGGTGCTGGAGGCCCTGGGTCCGGAGGCCTCGGATGCCCTGGTGGTGGCCATGGGCGAGCGCCTGCGCCGGCAGGACGCCCGCATCGTCGAGGTGTTCCGCTACAGTAATGCCGAGCTGTTCCTGCTGCTGGAGGCGGTCGACCCACCGGCGATCCGGCGAATCGCCCTGCGCCTCGCCGAGGCCGGCGAGGAGAACCTGGTGGTGCAAGATGTGCCGCTGAGGGTCCAACTGGCCATGGGCAGCAGCTGGCAGGCCTCGGAGGCGATGAGCCCGGAGGACATGATCCGCGAGGCTCGCGTCGCCTTGCTGGCGGCCAACGAGAAGCATCGCTCCCACTGCCACTACACCGCGGACCTGACCCAGCACCGGCTGGAAACGATCCAGCTGATCTCGCGGGTGCGGCGCGATCTCGAGGCGGGCAAGTTCGAGCTGCACTTCCAGCCCAAGCTGCGCCTGGCCGATGGTCGGGTGTGCGGCTGCGAGGGCCTGATCCGCTGGCACGACGAGGCGGGCGGGCTGATCCCTCCCGGCAGCTTCATGCCCAAGGTCGAGAACACCACCCTGATCGGGCCGGTGACCCGTTTCGTGGCGGGCGAGGCCTGCCGCTTCGCCGGCCGCAGCGACGGGAGCGTCAGCATCAACCTCTCGGTGCGCAACCTGCACGACGACGAACTGCTCGATGCGCTCCAGGCCCTGGTGGAGCGCCAGGGGATCGCTCCGCAACGCCTGGAGGTGGAGATCACCGAGAGCGCCCTGATGCACGACCTCTTCGTCGCCAAGCGGGCCCTGGAACGACTGCGCGGCTTCGGCATCCGGGTCAGCATCGACGACTTCGGCACCGGCTTCTCGTCGTTCGAGTACCTGCAGCACCTGCCGATCACCGGCCTCAAGATCGACCGGGCCTTCGTCAGGGGCGTGGCCGAAGACGCCCGAGCGCAGCGCCTGATGGCCTGCCTGGTCGATGTCGGGCATGCCCTGGAGCTGGAGGTCACGGCGGAAGGCGTCGAGACCCTGGCGCAGCACCGCGCGCTGTGCCGGCTGGGCTGCGACCAGGCGCAGGGCTTCCTCTATACCAGGGCCCTGCCCGAGGCCGACTATGCCGCCTGGCTCCGCGGGCATCGCCCCGAGGCATGGTTGACGGCGATCCGGCAGGAGGGGTGAGTGGCGCGCGCGATGCGGTCGGCGCCGCTTGCCCACCGCATTCCGGCTGAGCGACTACCCTTGCAGTATTGATCGGCGTGAGGCGCCGTTTGAGATGGGCCGGGACGCCCCAGCGGGGGCGGCGCTACCAGCGGGAGGCTATGCCATGACCGACCGTCCCCTGATCCTGCTGCACGGCTGGAACGACGAGGGCAGCTCCTTCGAGCGGCTGGCCGGGCACCTGCGCACTCGCCTGGGCGCCGCGCGCGTCCAGCGCATCGCCATTGGCGACTACCTCTCCAAGGACGACGCCCTGCGCTTCGACGACCTGCAGGCCGCCCTGGACCGCGCCTGGACGGCGCGCAACCTGCCGCGCGACACCGCCAGCGTGGACGTCATCGTCCACTCCACCGGCGGCCTGGTGATCCGCGACTGGCTGGCGCGCCACTTCGCCCCCGACGCCGCCCCGGTCAAGCACCTGGTGATGCTGGCCCCGGCCAACTTCGGCTCGCCGCTGGCCCACCTGGGCCGCTCGATGCTGGGGCGCATCGCCAACGGCTTCTTCAGCCGCCAGGCGGGACAGGCGGTGATGGAGACCGGGGCCGGCATCCTGCACGGCCTGGAGCTGGCCAGCCCCTACAGCTGGGAGCTGGCGATGCGCGACCGCTTCGCCGAAGACGATGGCATGTACGCCCCGGGGCGCGTCCTGTGCACCGTGCTGTGCGGCAACAGCGGCTACGGCGGCATCCGGTCGGTGGCCAACGAGGAGGGGGGCGACGGCACCGTGCGGCTCTCCACCGCCAACCTGAACTGCGCCCAGGTGCGCATCGCCTTCCGCGAGGAGGCCCGCGAGGAAGGCTGGGTCACCGTGCCGAAGGTGGTCGACTACCGGCCGTCCAGCGGGCGCACCGCCTTCCGCATCCTCGACGGCCTGCACCACTCGGCGATCAAGCTCGACGACCCCTATGGCCAGTTGAGCCAGGCCCGGCGCGAGGCGCTGGGCCTGATCGAGCGCGCCCTGAACCTCGAGGACGCGGCCTTCGACGACTTCTGCGACGAGTGCGAGCAGGCCAATCGGCGGCTGACCCGCCAGCCCGGCGAGCGCCGCGGCAAGCCCGGTTTCCAGAACACCGTGGTGCGGGTGCGCGACCAGTTCGACGTGCCCGTCGAGGACTACCTGATCGAGTTCTACGACCCCCGCGACAACCGCCCCGATGGCGGCGGCCTGGCCCGCGCCATCCACGAGGAGGCGATCCGCAAGGTGCATCCCTGCCAGGCCGATGCCTCGCTGCGCAGCCTCTATATCGACACCGCCCGACTGTGCGACGCCGTCGCCCGCGCCGGCACCCAACTGGGCATGTCGATCACCGCCGAGCCCATGCTCGAGGAGGACGAGCAGTCGGCGCGCCATACGCCGGTGGGCTTCCGCACCCTGGCCGACGAGGACATCGACGACCTCTACCTGGACGACGCCCAACTGGCGGAGTTCTTCCAGCCCCATCGCACCCTGCTGGTGGATATCTGCCTGCACCGCTCCCAGGCCGCCAACGTCTTCCGGCTAAACGAGTCGCGGAGCTGAGCGGCAGCTACAGCTGCTCGAGCACCGTCTCGGCGCTGCTCGATGCCACGCCCTTCTCGTCGATGCCCAGGGTCTTCACCACGCCGTCGTCGACGATCATGGCGAAGCGCTTGCAACGCAGGCCCATGCCGCCGGCGGTGGCGTCCTTCTCCAGCCCCAGGGCCCGGGTCAGCTCGGCGTTGCCGTCGGCCAGCATGGTGATGGCCTGGGCGTTCTGGTCCTTCTGCCAGGCGCCCATCACGAAGGCGTCGTTGACCGACAGGCAGGCGATGGTGTCCACGCCCTTGGCGAGGATCTTGTCGGCGTTCACCACGAAGCCCGGCATATGGGTGTTGGAGCAACCGGGCGTGAAGGCGCCGGGCACCGCGAACAGCACCACCTTCTTGCCGGCGAACAGCTCGCCGGTGGAGATGTCCTGGGGCCCGTCCGGGCCGTTGGTCTTGAGGGTCACGTCGGGGATCCGGTCGCCGGTGGCAATCGTCATGGGAATCTCCTTATCTCGGCTGTCTGCGGATGGGATACTGCCGTGACAGTCTGACGTCCTCCGACGCTTTCGCCAATCCTCCAGGGAGCCAGGGATGACCGAACGCGAGAAGATGCTCGCCGGCGAACTCTACGACGCCCGCGACCCCGAGCTGCAGAGTATGCGCCGCCGCGCCCGCCTGCTGATTCATGAACTCAACGCCTCTCGCGACGATGCCGAGGCAGAGCGCCGGCGCCTGCTGGCCGAGTTGCTGCCCCACGCCGGCGAGGGGCTGTGGATCGAGCCACCGTTCTTCTGCGACTACGGCGCGCATATCCGCCTGGGGCGGGGCGTCTTCTTCAACTTCGACTGCGTGGTGCTGGACGTGGCGCCGGTGACCATCGGCGACCACGTGCTGTTCGGCCCGGCGGTGCAGCTCTACACCGCCACCCACCCGCTGGATGCCGCGGCCCGCCGCAGCGGCCTGGAAGCCGGCAGGCCCATCGCCATCGGCGACGACTGCTGGCTCGGCGGCGGGGCGGTGATCAACCCCGGCGTCAGCATCGGGGCGCGCAGCGTGATCGGCGCCGGCAGCGTGGTGACCCGGGACCTGCCCGCCGACGTCTTCGCCGCCGGCAACCCCTGCCGCGTCATCCGCCCGATCGATAACGGCTGATCAGCGCCGTCGATAGTTTTTCTTGGCTGTCATGCCTCAGCGGTTTTTTGTGGGTTCCTCCCCCGCCGTGATGGCCACCGTCTCGATGACCCGTTCCAGGTCGTCGGCCAGGGAGCCATCGTCGACGCGGGGGCGATCCCAAGCGCCTTGCACCCAGAGCCCCAGCGGCCCACGATCTTGACGGTAGCCGCGCACCCGCCGCGCGGTTCTTCGAGCAGCGTAGGTTGGTGGCGCAGCGACGTCCAAGCTACTGTGGAACTACAGCAGCCTCATACTCGAGGCAACCGGAGGGCGAGGAGGTATCCCATGCAGCACGGGACGGACAGGCTCGCGAGTGTCACCACGACCCTCACTTACCTGGTCAAGTGCGCGGAGAAACCCTATGTGCATACCGAGGCGTTGACCGGGGACAGCGAGCCGCACTACTTCGCCGAGCAGGAGGAGCGCGAGGTCACCATCCACGACGGCCGTCCGCTGGCAGACCGCCTGTCGCTTGACCGGCAGGGCTTCGAGCTGCATGCGCGGGACACCGCGGTCGACGATCTCTATGACGACGCGGCGGTCGAGAGCGCCTACTATGCCGAGGTCGAGACCCTGATCCGGGAGCTGACGGGGGCAAGCCGCGTGGTCATCTTCGACCACACCCGGCGCAGCGACGCCGAGCAGCGCACCATTCGTGGCCCCGCCAGTCGCGTGCACAATGACTACACCGAGCGCTCGGGCCCCGAGAGGATCCGGGAGGTGCTGGGCGAGGACCGGGCCGCTGAGCTGGGCGATGTGTCGGTGGCCCAGATCAACCTGTGGCGGCCGATCAGCGGGCCGGTCAAGCGCTCGCCACTGGCGCTGCTCGATGCCTCGTCGCTCGATCTCGATGACCTGATGGCCACCGATCTCGTCTACCCGGATCGCACCGGTGAGATCTACCACCTGGCCTACAACCCCAATCAGCGCTGGTACTGTTTCCCGGACATGCGGCGTGACGAATTCCTGCTGATCAAGGGGTATGACTCGCGTTGCGACGGCCGCGTGCGCTTCACCCCCCATACCGCCTTCCGGGACCCCCGAACGCCGCCGGATGCCCCGCCCCGGGAGAGCATCGAGGTCCGCACGCTGGCCTTCTTCTAGCGACCATCGCGTACTGCGCAATGTCGGCTGTGCCCTCGCCGAGGTTGTCCAGGCGCGCGACCAGGCAGAGCCGCTTCCCGCTCGAGCAGATCGTCGAGGCCTACGAGCTCTTCTCCCACCAGCGCGACGGCGTGCTCAAGGTCGCCCTCGAGGTCTCCTGAGCGATCGCCAGCCGACGGCGGCGCGCATGAGGAGGCGTGGGGCGATTCACTGGCTGGCGGTGTCGATCGTGTCAGCGCTCACTGGGCCGGGTGAAACCAAGTCGCTGGCGCAGGGCTTTCTCCACTTCAAGCACTGCGAACAGGGCCATGCCCACCAGGACAATCAACACCCCCTGTTGCGGCGTCACCGGCCGGGTGGCGAAGAAGGTCGCCATGAGCGGCGTGTAGGTGAACAGCAGCTGCAGGACGCTGACCGCGCCCACGGCATAGAGCACCGCCGGCGTGCCTATCACGCCTTGCCAGGTCAGTGAGCCGCCGTGGATGTAGCGCACGCTGAATAGGTAGAACACCTCCATCACCACCAGCGTATTCACTGCCACGGTGCGCGCGTTCTCCAGGCTGGCCCCGGCGGCGAGCGCCCACTGGAACATGCCGAAGATGCCGGCCAGGAATAGACCGGACACCAGCGTCACCCGCCATAGCAGAAAGCCGGTGAGCATGGGCTCGTCGGCGGGACGGGGCGGACGGCGCATCACATTGGGCTCGGTGGGCTCGAAGGCCAGCGCCAGCGCCAGGGCGATGGAGCTGACCATGTTCACCCAGAGGATCTGCAGCGGCGTGATCGGCAGGACCAGGCCCAGCAGGATGGCGGCGATCACCGCCATGGACTCGCCGCCGTTGATGGGCAGCAGGAAGGTGACGGCCTTTTTCAGGTTGTCGTAGACGGTGCGACCCTCCCGCACCGCGTTGACGATGGAGGCGAAGTTGTCGTCGGCCAGCACCATCTCGGCGGCCTCCTTGGCGGCCTCGGTGCCCTTGTGCCCCATGGCAATGCCCACATCGGCTCGCTTCAGTGCCGGCGCGTCATTGACGCCGTCGCCGGTCATGGCGATGACCCGGCCGTTGGCCTGCAACGCCTGCACCAGGCGCAGCTTGTGCTCCGGACTGGCTCGAGCGAATACGTCCACCTCGTCCACCCACTGGCGCAGGGTCTCGTCATCGGCCTGTTCGATCTCGGCCCCGGTCACCGCCCGCTCCGTGTTGGCCAGACCCAACTGAGCCGCAATGGCACGGGCGGTGCCGGCGTGGTCGCCGGTGATCATCTTCACCTGGATGCCGGCCTCGTGGCACTCGGCCACGGCCTGCACGGCCTCCTCGCGGGGCGGGTCGATGAGGCCCACCAGGCCAAGCAGCACCATGCCATCCCCCACGTGCTCGAAGCTGAGCGTCGACTGCTCCGCTTCGGCCGGGCGGGCGGCGACGGCGATCACGCGTTGGCCTTCGGCCGCCAGCTCCGCCACGCGGCGATGCCAGTAATCGGCGTCCAGTGCCACCTCGCCCTGATCGCACATGCTCAGCACCCGCTCCGGCGCGCCCTTGAGATAGATCTCGCCATGCCCTTCATGATCGTGGTGGAGGCTGGCCATGAAGCGGTGGGCGGCGTCGAAGGGGATCTCGTCGCTGCGGGGGCGGGCCTTGCGCTCGAAGGCTTCCTCCAGGCCGATCTTGCGGGCGGCGGTGATCAGCGCGCCCTCCATGGGGTCGCCGTCGACCCGCCAATCGCCGCCCTCATCCTGGCGCAGGGCGGCATCGTTGCAGAGCATGCCGGCGCGGATCAGCGCCACCAACACCGGGTGTCGTTCCGACTCCACCGCCACGCCGTCCAGGCGCACATCGCCGTGGGGGGCGTAGCCCACGCCGGTGGTCTGGTAATGCGCGGCCGCGGTGACCAGCCCGCGCACGGTCATCTCGTTGCGGGTCAGCGTGCCGGTCTTGTCCGAACAGATCACCGACACCGAGCCCAAGGTCTCCACCGCCGGCAGGCGGCGGATGATGGCGCGGCGGGCGGCCATGCGCTGCACGCCGATGGCCAGGGTGATGGTGAGGATGGCCGGCAGGCCCTCGGGGATGGCGGCCACGGCCAGACTGACCACCGCCATGAAGGCCTCGGTAAAGGCATAGTCACGCCCATAAACGGCCACCGCGTAGACTGCCGCGGCCACCACCAGGATGATGGCGGTGAGCCGCCGCGCCAGGCTGTCCATCTGCCGCAGCAGCGGTGTCTGCAGGGTCTCGGTCTCCGCCAGCATGCGGCTGATCTTGCCGATCTCGGTGGCGGCGCCGGTGGCCATCACCACGCCCACCCCCTGGCCGAAGGTGACCATGGTGCCCGAGTAGGCCATGCCGCGACGGTCGCCCAGCTCAGCGGCGGCATCGACCGCTGCGCCGTCCTTGGTCACGGCGACCGACTCGCCGGTCAGCGCGGCCTCCTGGATCTGCAGGCCCTTGCACTTGAGCAGGCGCAGGTCGGCGGGCACCCGGTCGCCGGACTCGATCAATACAATGTCGCCGGGTACCAGCTCGGCGGCGGGGACGGTGGTGCGGGCGCCGTCACGCAACACCGACGCCTGGGACGAGAGCATCTGCCGGATCGCCCCCAGGGCCTTCTCCGCTTTGCCCTCCTGCAGGAAGCCGATCCCCGCGTTGAGCAGGGCCACGGCCACGATGACCACCGCATCGGTGACGTGACCGATCGCCAGCGTGATCGCCGCCGCCACCAGGAGTACGTAGATCAGCAGGTTGTTGAACTGGCTCAGAAAGCGCCGCAGCGGGCCGCGTTGCCGGGCCGGCGGCAGTTCGTTGCGGCCGTATTGCTGCAGCCGTGCCTGTGCCTCTTCTGCGTGGAGGCCGTGCTTGTCGGTCTGCACCGAGGCAAGCGCCTGTTCGGCGCTCAGGCTGTGCCAGGCCGGCGGTTCGGTCCCCATCGCATGCGTCTCCTGGTTCGTCACGACATCGTCTGGCATAGGACCATAGGTGGAACCGAGGGTGTCGACAATAGCGCGGAAGGTCGCATACGGACTGGCTTGATGCGGGACAAGCGATGCTGCTGGGCAATATCATCGAGCTCAGCGAACGCGGCTAACCGCCGCGCCAGTACCTCCTCCCCCGCGACGACGTGCGGATGGACCTGCTGAGGCCCTCCAGCACCGTGTCTCACTGCCCGTTCAAGGGCGATGTCAGCTACTTCTCGTTTGGCGATCACGCCGATGTGGCGTGGAGTTATGAGCAGCCTCTTGAGGGGCTGGAAGTGATCGAAGAAATGCTGAACAGTTAGGAGGCTGGGCGTCTTCTTCAACTTCGACTGCGTGGTGCTGGACGTGGCGCCGGTGACCCGGGACCTACCCGCCGACGTCTTCGCCGCCGGCAACCCCTGCCGCGTCATCCGCCCGATCGGGGACAGCACGCAGGATTGACCTGGATCAAGCGCTCGTCGCCAGGGCCTGCTATAGCTGGTGGCATCCCCCGCCACTCGCCAGGAGCCAGCCCCATGCCGACCATGATGAAAGCCGCCGTCTTCGTCGAACCCGGCCGCATCGAGATCGACGACCGCCCGATGCCCGACATCGGCCCCAATGACGCCCTGATCCGCGTGACCACCACCACCATCTGCGGCACCGACGTGCACATCCTCAAGGGCGAGTACCCGGTGGAGCGGGGGCTGATCATCGGCCACGAGCCGGTGGGAGTGATCGAGAAGCTGGGCGCCAACGTCCAGGGCTACCGGGAAGGGCAGCGGGTGATCGCCGGGGCGATCTGTCCCAGCTTCACCTCCTACGCCTGCCAGGACGGCTGCAGCGCCCAGGACGGTGGCCACCATGCCCACGGCTACAAGCCCATGGGCGGCTGGCGCTTCGGCAACACCATCGACGGCGCCCAGGCCGAATACCTGCGCGTGCCGGACGCCCAGGCCAACCTGGCCCCGGTGCCCGACGGCCTCACCGACGACCAGGTGCTGATGTGCCCCGACATCATGTCCACCGGCTTCGCCGGGGCCGAATCCGCCAACATCCGGATCGGCGACAGCGTGGCCATCTTCGCCCAAGGACCCATCGGCCTGTGCGCCACCGCCGGGGCGCGGCTGCGCGGCGCCGGGTTGATCATCGCCGTGGACGGTGTGGAGGAACGCCTGGCCATGGCCCGGAGGATGGGCGCCGACGTCACCCTCAACTTCCGCGAGGTGGACGTGGTCTCCGAGATCCACAAGCTCACCGGCGGCCGCGGCGTCGACGCTTCCATCGAGGCGCTGGGCCTGCAGCAGACCTTCGAGTCCTCGCTGCGCGTGCTCAAGCCCGGCGGCACCCTGTCGAGCCTCGGCGTCTACTCCGAGAACCTCACCATCCCGCTGGACGCCTTCTGCGCCGGCCTGGGCGACCACCGCATCATTACTTCGCTGTGCCCCGGCGGCAAGGAGCGCATGCGCCGCCTGATGCAGATCATCGACAGCGGCCGCCTCGACCTTGGCCCCATGGTCACCCACCGCTTCCCGCTCGAGCAGATCGTCGAGGCCTACGAGCTCTTCTCCCATCAGCGCGACGGCGTGCTCAAGGTCGCCCTCGAGGTGTCCTGACGCGCGCCACGGCCGGGCGGATGCCTCCGCCCGGCTCCCGTTGACCCTTGCCAAAGGTGGATCTTGCCCCGCCAGCGGGGCCGCTGATGAGCGAGGGGGCGCTCCCGTTACAGCGTCTCTTCCAGGAGCAGGGACAGTCGCTTGTGATGCAGGGCGTCGGCGGCCGCGTCGTAGGAGGGGGCGTCCTTGGCCGTGAAGCCGTGGGCTGCGCCCTTGTAGAACTCGGTGGTGAAGTGCACGCCGGCTGCGGCCAGCGCCTCGTCCATGCGGGCAATCTGCTCGGGGGGCAGCAACTCGTCCTTGTCGGCGTGGCCGAAATAGACGCGCCCCTCGATGGTGCCGACCAGGTGCACGGGACTGTTCGGGTCGTCGGCCTCCGCCAGCCGGGCCGAGTGAAAACCGGCCGCGGCGGCAACGCGGTCGGCGTGTTCGGCCGCCATGCGCAGCGCGAAGGCCCCGGTCATGCAATAGCCGACCACGCCTATCTTGCCGTCCGCGAACTCGGCCTCGTTATCGATGCAGCCCAGTAGGGCGGCGAAGTCGCGGGATTGTGCCTCGGGCGTGAGTCGGCCGGCATACTCCAACAGCGTCGGTCGCACGTCCGGGTCGCGGAAGGACTTGCCCTCCGGCACGACCGGGCCGTTCGCATCGCGGTAGTAGACATTGGGCATCAACACGGCATAGCCGTTGTCCGCGATCCGCTGGGCCTTCTCGTGATAGCAGGGGCGCAGACCGCCGATATCGGTGAACAGCACCACGGCCGGAAGGGGGCGGTCGGCGTTCCCGGGCGTGAAGACATGAGCGTCGATGGTGCCGTCGGCAGCGGGGATTTCGATAGCACGAGACATGAATGGGCTCCGGGTTGTCGATGGCGAATGGATGTCGTCGGGGACGGATGTCACTTGAGACGAATCTAACCGAAGACAGGCCCTGTTGACGAGGTCGTTACTCTCCCGCCCGATGATCATCCGCAGCGCCTGGAGGCCGACCTTTTTCAAGCTGTGCGGCGGTTTGCAAACGGCGGCCCGTACAATAAGAATGTGACAAAGATCCGCTTTTGTCCGAATGACGGATGTGAGTCTATGCTGATGAATAGGGCTCGGCAGCTGGCGATCCAAGGCAACCGGTCACGCAAGCGTTAAGTGAACATGAGCATGGCTGGAATAAAAACCTTGCTTTCAGGAGGGGATATGCTGCCAGCAATCGGTTTTCCACACCACTGCATTTCTTTCGGATTGTGGCTGGTCATAATATGTTTTCTTCTCGCTCCCAGCCTGAGCTACTCCGAAGACCTGAGATTACAGAGTCTCAGCATGCGAGCACGCCTTTCAGAGAAGACCTTGCTTGGAGAAGATGCGCCGGAGGATTTTGAGGAGTACGACGTGTCGGCGAACTTCGGGTTACCATGGAAGAGCTACTCCCCTTCAGGCTGGGGTATGGGCACGCGTTTGATGGCGAGCACCGGAGTTTTGCGGGGAGCGGGGGAAAATGCTCTCGTCGTTTCTCTCATCCCCGAGTTGACCCTGGGGAGTGAAGACGGACGGTTCACCCTGGATTTGGGAGCAGGTGGGGCACTGTTCAGTAGGTATCGCTTTGGGACGCAGGATTATGGCGGGCCTTTCCAGTTTGCCCTGACCTTGGGCGTCGGTGTTCCGCTATATAAAAATCTGGGACTAGGTTATCGGTTTCTTCACTATTCCGATGCCGGCGTTAATGGGTCTGACACGACCGGGGCAGATTTCCACATGATTGAATTCAGTTATAGACTTTGATCATCGTCGATTCGATCAGCTGTGGTCATTTTTCTATTGCTCAGGGCTATCTTGCAAGCTAGGAAGGTCGCCAGATGAGCCTCCGCGGCCGAGCCTCCGTCGACAGGCGAGGTTCGCCGAAGCCTTGTGCCCGGGGCGAGCCTGAAGTGGACTACGCTAATAGCCTGATCGCCGACCTCGACAGGGCCGGCCGGACCACATCGAACGCGGCGCAGGGGGCGGATGTCGCCTTGGTGTCCGACGTGTCGGGCCGCGCAGTGACGCGGGGAGGAACCATGGCTGCGATTGAGCGCTACGACGTGATCTGCATCGGCGGCGGCTCCGGTCTGACTGCCGCCTATTACGCGCAGCAGGACGGCAAGTCGGTCGCGCTGGTCGATGACCGTCCCGACCAGCTCGGCGGCACCTGCGTGAACCGCGGCTGCATCCCGACGAAGGGCCTGATTCAGGCCGCCGAGGTGATGCAGACGATCCGGCACGCCGCGAACTTTGGGATCCACCTGGATCAGTCGTCGGTTCGCGTCGACTTCCAGGCCGTTCTCGACACGGTCCGCCGCCGGCGCGAGGACGACGCCGCTGCCGTGCGTCGCTGGGTGGAGAGCGCCTTCACCCCCTACTATGGCCAGGCGCGTTTTGTGGACGACAAGCTGATCGAGATGGAGGACGGGCGCCGGCTGACCGGCGAGCGGATCTTCATCGCGGCGGGCGCGCGACCCGCGATCCCGCCGATCCCCGGGCTGGCGGAGAGCGGGTTCCTCACCAACGAGTCCGTCATCTTCGACCTCACCGAGCAGCCCGAACACCTGATCATCCTCGGAGGCGGCTACATCGGCTGCGAGTTTGCCCATTTTTTCTCCGCCCTGGGCACCCGCGTCACGGTGATCGACCATTCCGAATGCCTGCTGGCCGAAGACGACGACGTGCGGGCGCTGTTCACGCAGGAGCTTGCCAAGCGGGTGGAGCTCGTGCTGCAAGCCGAGGCACGCCAGGCGCTGGTGCGCGACGGGCAGTGTGGCCTGATCGTTGCCACCGACGACGGCGAACGTACCGTGCTGGGCGATCAGCTCCTGCTGGCCACCGGTCGGCGTCCCAACACCGATGGGCTCTCACTGGAGAAGACGGGGGTCGAGCTTAACGACCGCGGCTTCGTGGTGGTCGACGACGGGCTGCGGACCACGCACCCCGACATCTATGCCTATGGCGACGTCATTGGGCAGGGGATGTTCAAGCACACCTCGAGCTACGAAGGTGAGCTTGCCTACCGCAACGCGCACGGTGCCTCCCTTGCTGTCGACTACACCGCCAACCCGCACGCCGTGTTCAGCAATCCGCAGATCGGCTCGGTCGGGCTGACCGAGCGCGCCTGCCGCGACCAGGGCCTCGATTACACCGTGGCCCGGAAGCATTACGCCGATTTCGCCAAGGGCAAGATCGTCGGTTCACCACCGGGCTTTGCGAAACTCCTGGTCGAGAAGGGCAGCGACCGGATCCTGGGCTTCCATCTGATCGGCCCCCAGGCAGCCGACCTGATTCACGAGGTGGTGGTCGCCATGAACACCCCGGGGGCCAAGGCGCAACGAGTGCGCGACAGCATCCACGTTCACCCGACCCTCGCCGAGTTGGTCAAGCAGGTGTTCGATGCCACCGCATAGGACGCCGTCTAAGCTTTGTCTGAAAAGTCGGCGAGCGATGGCAGACAAGGCAAAAATTGGCGAAAAGACGGAGTTTACGAGCTGTAAATGAGTACTTTGAGCCGATTTTTAACGCCGTATGGACGAGCACAGGCAGTTTTCAGACAAAGCGTAATACCTGTCGGGCCTCATCCTACAGGCAAAGTGGGAGATAACCATGAAACAGTCTGAGCGGAAAGATGTCTGGGCCGCTGGCGACCTCTATGAACCCTATGTGGGGCGCTGGAGCCGACAGGTGGCCAAGGCGTTTTTGGGCTGGCTAGCGGTGCCAGAAAAAAAGGCCTGGCTGGATGTCGGGTGTGGAACCGGAGCCTTGACCCAAACCATCATCGAGACTGGAAATCCAAGCTCGGTCATAGGTATGGATTCTTCGCCCGGCTACATCGAGTATGCCAAGGCGCGCATCGCGAGTCCATGCGTACGCTTCGAGGTCGGGGACGCCCAGTCACTCCCCATGGATACAGCGAGTCTGGACGCCGCCGTTTCAGGCCTCGTCTTGAATTTCGTGCCACAGCCGCCCCGGGCGGTTGCGGAAATGGCTCGGGTTGTGCGCCCGGGCGCGGTCGTTGCGGCGTATGTCTGGGATTACGCTGGGAAAATGGAGCTGATGCGTTACTTCTGGAATGCGGTGGTTGCCTTGGACGCTTCGGCAATTGACCTCGATGAAGGCCGTCGCTTTCCGATTTGCCAACCGCCACCGCTTACCGAACTGTTCGCGCAGGCCGGATTGAGCGAAGTCGAGGTATGTCCGATCGATGTCGCCACCGACTTCCGCGATTTCGACGATTATTGGTCCCCATTTCTCGGGGGACAAGGGCCGGCGCCTGGCTACGCAGTATCGTTGAGCGACGATCGCCGCGCGGTGCTCCGGGAGCGGATTCGAGCCGAACTCCCCCTTTCGAAGGATGGGTCGATCCACCTCATTGCCCGTGCATGGGCCGTTCGAGGGCGCAAGCCATAACGGCGGCCCAGCCAGGCGCTCCGGCCGATGTCGCTCTGACGCGGCAACGCGCCTGCGCTTGGCCGTTAGGTTTCACCATGTCTGACGATATTGTGTTCCTGAATCTTGGGGGAGGTGATCAAGTGCTCTATAAAATACGCTCTGCAAGAGCATCTGATTCTTAACAATTCGCTCTACTGGATACTCTTGGCGTCGCACCGGTAAGCTCGGCGTTAAATCAGGTCTTGCGGAACGTTCGCTTCTGGCCAAACCGGCGCTGGAGTGCCTCTCCCGACTCCTGCCAGGCAATGGGCTAGGCTGGTGACCGATGAACCCGGAAGTGGGGGTGGTTCATCGTGGCGCTCAAGGGAGGGCGATATGAGGGAGGAATCACTTCTCCAGGAACTCGAATCCGTGGAGCAAACCTTCAATCGAGCTGTCATATCAAACAACGCAGAACGGATATCCGCCTGTCTCTCCGAGGACTGGGTGTTGGTGACGCCCGAGGCGGGGCCGGTACCTCGAGAGAGATTCCTGCAGGCCGTGGACCAGGGCGTGCTGACCCACCTGACGCCTGTCACCGAGGGCTAGTATCACTAACGGCGGCACGCCGGATGATGCCGCAGGTAATGGCAACGGCGCGAGTTCTGGTACACTCTCGCCATCTTTGTGGTTGACGGAGACACGATGGAAACGGAACTGAGTGAGTTCGAGCGGCAGATGCGCCGCGAAATCGATTCCTTCATGACCCATGAGAAGGAAACCCGGCGCAAGGCCCGGGATACGCCCCCCGAATGGCCCGGCGAGATGGGCACCGCCGACAAGACACAGCGCAGCAAGCCGGCCGGTGCCCCCAGGACCGGCCACCTGGTGAAGCTGGCGGTGCGCACCAAGCAGCTCGAGATGGATACCGTCTTCGAGCATGTTTCCTCCAGCATCTCCAAGATCGAGGCCCAGTTGGAGGCCGAGAAGGCCGCCCGCAAGGCGGGCTACCCCATCATCGGCTATGTGGTCGAGACCCGCCGGCTCTGAGTCCCCTCCCGGCCGCGTCTCCCCGCTAGGGCAGCGTCCGCTTCCGGACTCGCCCCCCTTGGCTATCGCCATTCCATGCTGACTCCCTTATGCTCGGGGGTTCGGCCGAGTGCCTCTCGGCCAACGTTGGCAACCGGCAGGGAAGGGGGACCTCGTGGAGCTATGGACCTGGATGACCTATGTCGGGGTGATCACGGCGCTGATCAGCTTCCCCGGCCCCGTGGCGCTGCTGTGCACCACGCATGGCCTGCGTTTCGGTCGCCAGCGGGCCCTGGCCACGGTGCTGGGCGGCACCCTGGCCTCGCTGGTGATGATGCTGCTCTCGGCGCTGGGGCTGGGCGCCGTCCTGGCGACCTCGGAAACGGCCTTCCTGGTGCTCAAGCTCGTCGGCGGCGCCTACCTGATCTTCCTCGGCGTGCAGGCGTGGCGGGCCCAGCCGCAGTCGCCCGCCCGGGGGCCGCAGGGGCCGGCGGCAGAGTGTCGGCACCACGCCCCGGTAACCCGACTGTTTCGCCACGGCTTCACGGTCGGCATCAGCAATCCCAAGGACCTGCTGTTCTTCGCCGCCCTGTTTCCCAACTTCGTCACCGTGGGCGAACCCCAGGCGATGCAGTTCGTCGTCCTGGCGCTGACCTGGCTGGTGATCGACATCACCCTGATGTCGATCTATACCGCCATGGGGTCCGGCGTCGGGCGCTGGTTCGATCGCCCCGGCCGGGTGCGGGCCTTCAACCGGGCCACCGGTGGGCTCTTCATGGCGGCCGGGGGCACCCTGGTCACCACCAGCCGGTAGCGTTCGAGGCACAACGAGGTACGTCAAGGCCCGGCCGTTCGGCCTGGCAGTCGACACGGAGGCGTCATCCATGAAGACCATCGGCCTGCTGGGCGGGATGAGCTGGGAATCCACGGTGAGCTACTATCGTGCCCTCAACGAGGGCGTCAAGGCGGCGCTGGGGGGACTGCATTCGGCGCGGGTCGCCATGCTCAGCGTCGACTTCGCCGAGATCGAGGCGTTGCAACACCAAGGGCGCTGGGACGACACGGCGGAGCTCCTCGGCGAGGCGGCGCGGCGCGTCGAGGCCGGGGGGGCCGACTTCCTGGTGCTCGCCACCAACACCATGCACAGGGTGGCGCCCTCCATCGAGGCGTCCGTCGGGATCCCCCTGCTGCATATCGCCGACGCCACCGCCAAACGCCTGCGTGAGGACGGCATCCGGCACGTGGGGTTGCTGGGCACGCGTTTCACCATGGAGCAGGCCTTCTACAAGGATCGCCTGACGGAACGCTTCGGGATAGAGGTACTGGTGCCCGAGGCGGACGAGCGCGACAGCGTGCATCGGGTCATCTATGAGGAGCTGTGCCTGGGGAGGATCGAGTCCGCCTCACGGGCCGAGTACCTGGCCATCATCGAGGGGCTGCGCCGTCGCGGCACCGAGGCCGTCATCCTCGGTTGCACCGAGATTGCCTTGCTGGTCGGCCAGGCCGATACCGAGGTACCGCTCTACGACACCACCGCCCTCCACGCGGCCAGTGCCGTGGCGGCGGCCTTGTCGGACTAGCCGCTTACCGACGCTCACGCCGTCGCCATCCAGGGAGTCGAGGATGCAGATCACCGCACTCAATATCTATCCGGTCAAGTCGCTGGGCGGCATCGCGCTACGCGAGGCGCGCCTCACCGTCGAGGGGCTGGCCTGGGATCGCCGCTGGATGGTGGTCGACGACGTCGGCCGCTTCGTCACCCAGCGTCAGCTGCCGGCCATGGCGCGCATCGGGGTGACGCTGGAGGACGATGCGCTGGTGCTCACTCACCCGCAGGCCGAGGCGTTGCGCGTGCCGCTGGCCCGCGAGGGGCAGGAGCGCCTGTCGGTGTACGTCTGGGACGACCGCTGCGAGGCCCTGGACGAGGGTGCCGAGGCCCGGGCCTGGCTGGCCGCCGTGCTCGGCGACTACCAGGGCAGCGGCCTGCGCCTGGTACGCTTCGCCCCGAACCATGAGCGGCGCGTGGAATCCCGCTACCTGCGGCCGGGCGAACGCGCCCACACCGGCTTCGCCGACGGCTATCCCTTCCTGGTGGTCAGTGAGGCCTCGCTCGCCGACGTGAACCGCCGCCTGGCGGCCAAGGGGCAGGACGCGGTGCCCATGACGCGCTTCCGGCCCAGCCTCGTGGTGGCGGGCGAGGCGCCCTTCGCCGAGGATGGCCGAGGCGAGCTGGGCGCTCTGGACGGTCGCTGGCGGATGGGCCTGCGCAAGCCCTGTCAGCGCTGCAAGATCACCACCATCGACCAGCTCAGCGGCGAGATCCTGGTGCCCGGCGAGCCGCTGCGCACCCTGGTGGAGATGAACCGCTCCCTCGCGCCCGGTGGCTACTTCGGCCAGAATGCCATCCTGCTGCAGGGCGAGGGCGTCACCCTGCGGGTGGGGGAGCGCTGTCGATTCGAGGGCGACCGGAACGGCTCCCGGGGGTAGCGTCCGACACAGGAGCGATTCCCATGGCGACCATTCCCACCATCACCCCCCTGCCTGTGGTTCGATGATCAGGCGGAGGAGGCGGCGCGTTTCTACGTCGCGATCTTCGACGACTCCCGGCTGCTGGAGATGTCCCGCTACGGCGAGGCGGGCCAGGCGATGCAAGCGATGCTTGGCATGCGCAAGATCGACATCGCCGCGCTGCGCCGCGCCTACGAGGATTAGGCGGCACGCGGCACTGCGCTATCATGCCCACCCTCGTGGAGGACAAGGGCTATAATGGCGACCCGCTTCGCCGCTACTGCAACCGGCACCACATGAAGCCGACCATTGCCCGGCGCAAGATGAAGCGAAGGCCACGCCCTGGCGGCCCCAAGGGCTTTGGCAAGTCCCGCTATCGAGAGCGAAACAGCATAGATCGCTGCTACGTGCCAACTTTCCAGACAGAGCCTAGCGCAGGGCGCGCAGCACTTGGTTGCGCTGCAAGGTCTGCTCTTCCATACAGGACCAGTAGAACATGTGAGCGGCGCTGCCACCTTCCTTTAGTTCCGGCTCACAGTGCGCGTCGCGTTGCCTTAGCCATGCATGCTGCTCGTCAAGGAGCACCTGGCCGGTACCACGAGTGTCCGCCAAGGGCTTTACCTCTTTCCAAAGCCGATTCAGTTCCCGGTCCGCGATCTCCCATTTTTGTTTGGCGCAGATGTTAGCATCACGCTGGGTCGTACCGTTGCAGTAGGATTGCGCAATGGCTGTCGCTGGGCTCAGGACAATTACAATCAGTAGGACGAAAATTCGCTTCATGGTCAACTCTCCATCTTCCAATGTAAGCTGGGATTTTCCTTTTGCCTCTGTCCCACGAAGATCGCCAGCGTCCGAGGCGCCGATCAAGCCGAGGGAGGTAGAGTCGCCATGTCTTCGTCGAGCCGCTCGATTGCAGCGAGCCGTGCTTCCGGTCGCACAAGACGGTGAGTCCCGCGATAGGGTGCCATACTCCACCGAAATCACCCCCGGCTATAAGTGGAGCCGGAATAACTGTTGCGGTGTTGAAAATAGAGGCACGGAAAAATGGTTTTAACCAATTTCTCATGGCCGCCACTCATTCTGTTCCTATTCCTGAAATCTGGCATTGAATGTCATTACGGAATCAGCGGGGTATGAGTTGCCGGCGAAATCTGTATAACTTCCCTCCCATATCACCAGCACATACATGTGATCACCGTCTTTACCCGTCAGCTTCCCGTTTACCGCTGCAGCCTGGAGGTCAAAGTGCTTCCAGACCCTGTCGGTTGTGGGTGACAAGAGCGCGTTCTCGGCCTGAAAAGTGCCAGTTCCAGTGATCTCGTCACCCTCGAAGTCAAGTGTCAAGTGCGCAGACGCTTCGCGAACCGTGGCAACTTCCGCGGGAGATCGCATTTTCACTTCGGCACCTTCCTCAGCCACCTCAACGTTGGCACCCAGATAGAACCCCACTCCAGAAAGTTTCGAGTCGGCTTCATTCGTGCTCAACATATGCTCGGCGGAACCGGCATAGCTGCCAGCTTGCGGCTTGCTCTCAGGTTGTTCGCCGCCGACAAATCCACGCAGCCAGGCTGTACCCAGATCAATTCTTTCCAAGGGGCGATCATGCCCACCCGTGACCCATGTAAAGGTGCTCAGAACCCCGGGTTCTTCGGGCCGGGGAAGGCTTTCAAGGTTTTCGATCGCTTGATCGTCGTCGTGATGGAATAAGATGTCGGTCGAAAGCACTACCGTTTCCTGGTAGCTGTCCGTATGGTCTTGTGGATATAAATGGTAGATCATCTGTCCGGGCGCTTGATAGGCAGGCTCTAACTTGTCTGAAGTCTCGACGCCGTATACCTTCATGGCATCGAGATCGAGGCAAAGGTCACTGAAAAGGTTCTCTTTCTCGATGGTAGTTCCGTCTATCCATGAATAGCTGACGATGGCGAGCCCAAACTTTCCGTTGCAGGGCTGCTGAAGCTCGATATGTTCAATATCTGCAAGACTATACGTCGGCAACGCAACAAGGACTATGGTTGCCACCCCTGCTATCCTTCTTACTGAATGGGTCATCTAGCCCTCCTTGGTTGCATTCAAGGTGCCTTTAATCAGACATCCCAGAAGGCCTTTCGAGTCAGACTCGACTTTTGTGAGCAGCTGCAGTGCATCCGGGATCATGGAGATCACAACTTGTCTGAAAGTAATAAAGCGATCACCCACACCACGGCTGCCACTGCAGCCAGACGGATTAACGCCGGCAGGATCACGTGCACCAAAAAAGAAACTATCCAAAATGTAGCGTAAATAAAAATCGCAGGAGCTGTAAATCCGATCAGTGCGCCTGCTCCGGCCCGTTGCCAGAAGGGCATATCTGCAAATTCTGCATATTCAAAAGCACCCCAGTATGCACCGACGAACATCGCCATGAAGCTGATGATCCCACCAACTGTCGCAAGCCAATCAGGCAGATCACGCACCCTTTGCGAAGTTTCAGCCGACGGTTTTTCTCTGGCTCCGGCCATGACGTTCGACGTGGCCTTTTTTTTCTGTCTTTTGGGCGGCCGATGCCGGACCGCGGTTGCTCGTCTCGCTTCGTCTCCCAAGGCTCCGTGGAGTCCGACGGAAGCTTGACCCTTTAAAGCGTTCACGTAATCAAAGGTGTCTCGTGTCTTTTCCCATTCCGGCTTGGACATGATCAGCTCCCCAAGAAGTTGTTGAGTTACTAACAATTTAATACATCTCACGGGGAAGGCCTGCGAATGACGAACGCACTGCGGGTCACGCCGTTCGACAGATGGCCCTCAAGCGCATCAATCACACCGCTGTTGTCGAGGGCCAGTTGTGGACACCGATCTAAGCGATCATTCGGGGTGCCGGCTGCTAACTGCTCGTCGCTGGTGTGCGTGAAGCCGCCAGAGAGGGTGGAGCGTGTTAGCAACAATGGCTCAAGAAAGATCAAGTCGACACAACCAACCTCGAACGGAGCCATTACGGCCGCGGAGATGGTCGAGCCGGGGATATCTCGTCTGCGGTTGTCTGCTTATGCTGGCTCGATTCGAAGAGCATAGGACAAAAACCACATGAACCTTAGACTGATTCTTCTCCTGAATCCGTGATGTTGGCGTTGACACTGTCTCCATCATCCCCATGTGCTCTCGCCTTACCTGTGGAGCTTCTCCACGCATTACCAGTGCGGCAAGTACGTGGCCGATGGTCGCTGGTCCGAGATCGCCGTGTCCAAGCAGTGCGGCGCGGCGGTATTGCTGCGGCGCCTGGCCGAGCACGGTGAGGGCAACTTCCTCGACCGGGTCGATGCGCGGGCCGAGTGAGGGCGCGCGACGACGGAGGCAGTGTTCAGGCGGCGCATCGGTGCAATTATTTGGAAATGGCTTCCATTTATTGTGCCATGGGCTATTATGGCGGGTCCCCGTTTCGTTTCCCAGCAGGAGGCCCCATGAGCTTCTACGTCTATCTCTCCGGCGAGATCCACACCGACTGGCGCGATGAGATCCAGCGCGGCGCCGAGGCCGCCGGGCTCGACGTCGTCTTCACCTCGGCGGTGACCGACCACGACGCCAGCGACGCCGCCGGCGACCACCTGGGCGAGGAGGCGAGCCAGTTCTGGCGCGATCACAAGTCCTCCAAGGTCAACGCCATCCGCACCAAGACGCTGATCGAGCAGAGCGACCTGGTGGTGGTGCGCTTCGGCGACAAGTACAAGCAATGGAACGCCGCCTTTGATGCGGGCTACTGCGCGGCCCTGGGCAAGCCCTACGTGACCCTGCATGGCGAGGAGATCGTCCACCCCCTCAAGGAGGTCGATGCCGCCGCCATGGCCTGGTGCACCACCACCGATCAGGTCGTCGAGATCCTGCGCTACGTCACCCAGGCCTGACCCCCTCCCTCGAGGAGCCGGCCCTGCGCGAACGCCTCGCACGCCACCAGATGCTGGTTTATCTGGCGGCGTTGCTGGCCGGGCTGTCGGTGGGCTCCCATTCGCCCCCATCCTACGCCACTTTCACCCCACTGCCTTCGCCGGTAAGTAAGTGGATGTCCCTCTCCTTTTCCCCTTTGTTCCTTCCCTTCTTCCTCGGCGGGGTATGAAAAAACTCACGCCTTGAGTGAGCAGGTCTAAGGCATCTTTACTAGGCTGAATGTCACGGGATGTGTCCAGCTGAAGATGTCGCGATCCGGCGACCATGACATCCCCAAGCAGCTTACCGAGACAGTCCTCGATACGGTACTGCCCAGCGGCAGCGTGCCTTCGAGTTGGCCTTTCCGTACCGGATCTGGGTTTTGATATTGGCACTGACACGTTCATTCGAAATCAGGGCGTGTAGTTTCGTCATTATTAAACGTATCGAAAAGATCTACCTGGATTACGCCGTCATCAAAGTCGTAAAACAAAGCTCCATATTGATCGGGGGTCATCACAATGGCACACGAAAATCGTGATGCGGGAAACATCCTGCAACGGGGGTACGTCGCCGCACGTCGCGACGCGCCCGCCGATATGGCCGGCTGGTGCGGTAAGAAAGAGAAAGGTCGAGACGGTCGGCATGGCGGCAAGGATGGTGCCGGTGCACCGGGCCGTGGCCCGGTCGCGCCGTTCGGCCTCGACGACGAGTATGTCGCCACCTTCGATGGGAAGGCCGTCACTGTCACGCGTTTCGCCGATATCGGCAAGCGCGACGAAGCGGCGTGGCGTACCCACGCGCGGCTCGACTTCGAGGCGGCGAAGGCCCACCCGGCCGGCGCCGGTGCACCGCTGCTCATCTATGTCGTCGACAGCCACGGCGCGGTCTGGTCGCTCGATTTTCGTCCCCGCGAGGGGGGCCTAGAGGCGGACGGCATCGCCGAGGTTCCTCGTTGCCAGCGTCTCGCGCACGACCTGAAGGACCCCGTGCGCGACATCGTGGTGCTGCGTCGCACCTTGGTGCTGCAACAGGCCCGGCGCGGGGGCGGCCATGACCTGCACGCGCTCGACCGGCGCTCCGGCCGGGTCGCGTCGATCGGGAGCGCGACGCTGGACGCGGACATCGCCGCCCTCGATCCCCAGCGCAACGATATCCTGCTCGGGCGCCACCACGGCGAGCTGCGCCTCATCCTGTTCGGCGAGGCCAGCGCCGACGGCAGCGTGGAGGTTCACGGCTTCGACGAGCCGCGCGTGACCGCCGCCGGCCTGGTCGACGGCACCCACCTGGTGCTGGCGCGAAAGGGCGGCCTGGTGAACAAGGTCGACCTGCGCGCCGCGCTGCCGGACACCGCCACCCGCGCCGTCGATCCGTTGGTGCGGATCTGCTACGTCCTGCGCCGGCTACTGAAGCGCTGTGGTTGCGACTGCGACTGCAAGGACGTTCCCGGCGGTGACGGCGGGGGCCGGCCGGGAGACGGCGGGCCCGGAGACGACCGGCCCTGCGACGACCGCCATGCCGCGCGCCTCGGTTTCACGGCGGCGAAGCTCTATCGCGCCGGGGCACATATCGTCGCCGTGGACCGAGGCGCGACTCGCATGGCGGTGCTCGACACGCGCCTCAACCTGCTCTTCGAGCGCAAGCTCGACCGGGCGGGCGCCGAGGTGCAGCCCGGGCAGCCGCATACCCAGCGCCTGCTGGTGCATCTGCCGCGCAAGCACCAGCTCGAAGCCTGGGCGCTGGCCGACTATGCCGGAGAACTCGTGGCCCACCAGCCCGACGACCTCATCATCCGGCCGCCCGTGCCCATGCCGTCCGTGACCTACTGGGGCGCCAGGCACCAACGGGCCGAGCTGAACCCGACGCTCACGGTCTGCCTCTTTCCGGTCATCGAGCCGGGCCAGAGCTACGGCGACCCCAACATGAACAAGTTGATCGACCAGGTCTCGGCGAAGATCTTCACCAGGGTCGACGACTACTACGACGAGAACAGCTTCGGGGAACTGGCGATCGACTTCACCGTCTTCGGCTACGACATCGGCGGCGCCCGCACGCCCCTGGTGCTGCCGCGGGCGATGGCGAGCTACTGGTACGAGGCCTTCCGGGCCGGCGGCCTGAAGGCGGTGATGCCCGCCGACTGGGCCGATCCGGTGGTCTTCGACGGCACCGAGGCGCTGGAGATCCAGGCCAATCCGCGCGCCGGGGCGGTGAAGACCTACGACATCCCGTTCGCGGCGTTGTGGACCTCCGCCAGCCTCGGGAGCTTCCCCGTCGACATCGACTTCGACGGCAGCGAGAGCGTCGAGCTGACGGTCGAGACCCAGGACGGCGACACCCACGTCCTGAGCGTCGATTTCCCGGCCCTCAGCCTGACGCTGAACCAGGGGGGCGACGTCGCGGGGTTCCTGGACGATCTCGGCACCCATGTCACCGACGCCATTCGCACGGCCGAGGCCGCCCTGCCGGGCGGCCCGACGCTGATCCAGGCTGTCGAGTTCCGGCGCGTGCGCACCTCCTCCGACGACACCCAGTTCGGCATCCTGCAGGGCAGCTTGCGTTGCCAGCCCGTGGCGCCCGCCGACGTGACCCAGAAGGGCCGGATCGCGGTGACCGGGCCCGGCGTGCTGGCGCCGGTGCTGTCGACGATCGGCCTCTCCACGGCCGCCATCCCCGGGGTGATGACCTCGTCCTCGGCGGTCGGCGCCTATTTCCGGCAATGCCTGCGTGCCGCCCAGGTCGATGCCGGCGAGGGCATCGGCGGGGCCAGTGCCTACTTCGCGACCTCCGTCACTACGGACGAGGATGCGGCGGCGCAGGAGGTCACGGTCGGTGTCAGCCTGACGGCGGATTTCGGCGGCAACGAGGCCACCATGGAAGTGCTGTCCAGCAGCGGGTTGGCCGGCACCGGCTGGGACGCCGCCACACCGGACCCGGGCAGCAAGAGCGATCCCAACAACACCAATGCGCTGCGTGATGCGGTCGAGTTGGCGGATGACACCTTCACCGCCGCCCTGGAGCACATCCGGGCCACCACGGCCTGGGACCGCGGGACGGTCGAGGCGATGTTCGCCGATTTCGACGTGATGATGATCGCCCATGTCGGCGCCCCCCACCCAGGGATTCCGGCGGCCGATCAATGGAATGCCGACGATCCGGTCGACTTCGGCGGCAAGCGCATGTACAAGCGCACCTACCACGCGACCGACCTGAACCCGCCGGCCGGCGAGGACCCCGTCCAGATGGGCACCCCCAACATCACCGGCCAGCGGTTCAACGCCTTCAGCGGCCCCGACTTGAACAACCAGGCCGGGGTGATGGCCCACGAACTCGGCCACGCCCTCGGCCTGCCGGATCTCTACCCCGCCAACGGCTACCGCGACGACGTGATGTACGTCAGCCCCTGGGCGATGATGGGGGGGAGTAACGCCACCTTCCACCATTTCTGCGGCTGGTCGAAGTGGGCACTCGGCTGGATCGCCGACGACACCGACCCGGACGTGAACCGGACCATCTTCGTCGACCTGCCGGCACCCGACGCGGTCTCGGTGACCGAGGCCTGGCTGGTCCCCGTCGAGTACTGGGACGACGCCATGCGCGAGGACGTGCGCGACGAGGTCGGCGGCACGCTGCCGATCGGCCAGCTGATGAAGCTCAACCTCGGCAGCGACGGCGGGGTGACCGCCTTCCTGGAGCTGCGCGCCGAGGGCAGCAACTTCTCGCAGAACCTCAGTCCCCAACCGACGGTGATCGCCACCAACGGGCTGGATCCGGCTTCGGACCGTCACTGGGCGGTGAACGGGCTCTATCGCCGCTCGGTGCACCTGCTCAACACCGGTACCGAGCTGCGGGCCATCAACGACACCTGGGACTTCGCCACCGCGCCGGAATTCCCGCTCAAGGGCTGCACGGCCGAAGTCGCCGACACCCGCACCGTGCGCGGCACGATCCCGGTCTACCGCGTGCGGGTGGAGCGCGAGCAGGCCGAATACATCGACCTGCACTTCCAGGACCACGTGCCGAGCTACAAGAGCCCCGACATCTGGGTCGACTGGACAGGCGACAACCCGGACCCGGACGTGCCCCGGGAATACCCCGTCGGCACGCCGACCGATCAGGGCGAGACCGTGCGCTTCCCGGGCAGCGGCACGGAGAAGCACTACGTCGTGGCCCGGGTGCACAACGCCGGCAACGTGCGGGCGGAGGATGTCAGGGTCCGCTGGTTCGTCTGCGACCCGCCCGGCTCGGGCGACGACGGGCGCTGGGTCAACCGCGGCACCCAGACCATCCCCGAGGTCGGCCCCGGGGCCAACGAGATCACCCCCTTCGAATGGCAGGTCGACGCCGCCACCAACGTGCACCAGTGCATGCGCATGGAGATCATCGACTGGACGATCCCGGCCGAGGTCGACCCGGCGACCGGCGACACCGTGGCGCTGGCCTCCGACGACGTGAAGCTGCAGAACAACAACGCCCAGCAGAACGTCTTCGATTTCGAAGCGCTCAGCGGCTCGCCCTATGCGCCGATCCATTTCCCGATGCAGGTCCACAACGACCGCCTGCGCACCGAGGTGGCGGCGCTGGTGCCGAAGGGGCTCCCGTATGGCGCGAAGCTGACCATCAGCCCGCGGGAGTGGGCGATCCCGAGCGGCGAGGCGCGTGTCTTCCACTGCACCCTGGAGCTGGACGAGGCCATCATCCGGCCGGGTTGCGACAACGACGGCGGCTTCCTGTTGACGGCCTGGCGTCGCGGCGGCGAGGCGGACGAGATCTGGGGCAGCTGCTTCTACCACGTTCGCCCACGCTTCCAGACGCGCATCGAGCTGATCCGCGGCACCTGGTTCCACGGCCGGGTGGCGATCCACGGCCTGCTGCAGGCCCTGACGGACGAGCCGCTCGACCTCGGCGACGACCTGCCCCTCGTCGTGCGCATCAGAATGCTGGTCGACGGCCCCGGCGGGCCAGTGCACTGGCGCACCGTGCCGGTACAGGCCAATGGCGGCTTCGCGCTCGACACCCAGATCGCCGAGGGCAAGGCGATGATCGCGCAGGCGTGGTTCGATCGCAGCGTTCGCCTGGGATCGTCCGTCTCCAACGAGCTGAAACTCAAGCAGTCCTTCCTCGAATAGGCTCACGATCCGAGTGGGCAAGCCGAAACAATCTTTAGTAGGCTGAGTGTTACTGGATGTGTCCAGGTGGGGTTCCCGAGCCGCCAGATGGCGACTCGGGGCCCCAACGCCAGGGAGGCGGCGCCATATGGTACTGCCGGGCGGTAGCGTGTTCGCAGCTCGGAAGATCCGTGCCGGAGCGGGGGGCGGTCAGTAAGGCCTCTGTGGAGAGGAACTTGCGACCGGCAGATAACGACCCTGAGCAGCCATGCCGGCAAAGGCAGCAGGCACGTCATCGGTGTTATGCAGCCGGTGGAAATGAAGGTCTTTCCCAGATTATTGACGAGGGGGAATGATGAAAACTTCCCGGAACTTTGTTATGAAACTTTGTCTTTTGCGAACGCTATAGGAGGAGTTGTGAGTTTGCAGCGAACAATCCTGTTATCCGCCATATTGGTTGCAATGGCAATTTTGCTCTCTCCAATATCGCTTCAAGCGTATAAGATGTTTCAGTGTGTTAGTGCGATAGAGAAGGCGGGAGCGGGCTCGCAAGAAGCAAGCAAGGTGACATGTATTCAGTATGTAAACTAATGAGAGTGGTTTTTGGGCGAGGTGCATTTTCCTGATAGGGCACCTTGCGACCGAGGCTGTGTGAAAACGCACCGGCCGCTATACTTTGCCAATGTCCGCTGAGGAAATGGCGATGAAGCGATTCGTGGTAGGAGAAGCCCGAGATCAAAGCACGTTGTTCCCCGCGCTTTTGGACGACTTCATCGCAGACGATAACCCGGTCCGTGCTATTGAGGCGTTCGTGGAGGGCCTCGATCTCAGAGGGCTTGGTTTCAAGGGCGTCGATCCACATGCGACAGGAAGGCCCGCCTATCATCCCGCTGTACTCCTGAAGCTCTATATCTACGGCTACCTCAATCGCATCCAGTCGAGTCGCCGCCTGGAGCGCGAGACGCAGCGTAATGTCGAGCTGATGTGGCTGACGGAGCGCCTAACACCGGATTTCAAGACGATCGCGGATTTCCGAAAGGATAACGGCGAGGCCATCCGCCGTGTCTGTCGAGAGTTCATCGTGCTTTGCCGGCGGCTGGATCTGTTCTCACAAGCCATCGTGGCCATCGATGGCAGCAAGTTCAAAGCTGTTAACAACCGCAACCGAAATTTCACGGCGACCAAGATGAAACGTCGCCTTGAGCAGATCGAAGAAAGCTTCAACCGGTACCTTGGTCAGCTTGATGCAGCCGACCGAGATGAGCCTGCTCTGGCCGAGGCCAAGACAGCGCACCTGAAGGAAAAAATCACGAAGCTCCGGGAAGAAACTGCACGATTACAAGCAGTTGAGGAAGAGAGGCTGAAGTCTCTCGATCAGCAAGTATCTTTGACGGATCCGGATGCCAGAGCGATGGCCACTAGTGGCAGAGGTACCGGAAATGTGGGTTACAACGTACAGACTGCGGTCGATAGCCAGCACCATTTGATTGTGGCCCATGAGGTGACCAACGTCGGGCATGACCGGGGGCAGCTCTCTAACATGGCCAAGCAAGCGCGTGAGGCCACTGGCATCAAGGAGCTGAAGGTCGTGGCTGACAGAGGCTACTTCAAGGGCGAGGAGATTCTGGCCTGTCACAAGGAAGGGATCACTACCTATCTCCCCAAGCCGCTGACATCACCAAGCCAGGCAAAGGGCTTTTTCCCAAGAGACGCATTTCGGTATCTCCCTGAAAGCAATGAATATTCCTGCCCCGCTGGACAGCGGCTGACATGGCGGTATGAAACGATAGATAAAGGGATGAAGCTGCATGCTTACTGGAGTTCGGCATGTGCAACCTGCACCATGAAAGAAAAATGCACGACTGGCAAGCAACGACGGATCAAGCGTTGGGAGCACGAAGATGTGCTTGAAGCTGCGCAGTCACGTCTCGATTGGAATCCAGAGATGATGCGCCTGAGGCGACAAACAGTGGAGCATCCGTTTGGGACGCTGAAGGCGTGGATGGGGGCGACACACTTCACGACGAAGAGGCTCAGAAATGTGAGCACGGAAATGAGTCTTCATGTGTTGGCGTACAACCTGAAGCGTGTCATAAAGATCTTGGGAGTCAATGGGTTGATGAGGGCTTCGAGGGCATAACAGCCCTTTTTCTCATATTTTCAAGGGCCATAAGGGCGAGATGAATGCTTTCTGATGGTTTCATGATTTCCAGATCTCACAACAGCATCAGTCGGCAATCATCCAAGCAATGGCTTGTGTGGGCTCAACAGGAAGCTGAGGGGGAAGGTTCTTGAGTCAGACCAGGTTTTTTCTGTTTTCACACGGCCAGGACCCAAAGCGGCCATGTTGGCAAAGGTAGCAAGCACGTTCATTGGGGATATGTGCCATGCGCGATTATCGATGTTAACAGAGGGAGAGCTCCTATCAGAACGATTATAGGCTCAATAGCAGTATCGGTTGGCATTATCGCAGCAGGATCATTTGCCAGCTGGTATTTAGCTGTTAGCAAGAGCTTAGACCTTGATGATGCGGACCTTGTCTCCTCCATTATTGCGATTGCCGCGAGTGTTGGCGCTTTAGTCTCTGCAACTTTTGTGATCTTCAGTTATTTGCAGACGAATCGTGCATTCATAGAGGCGCAAAGGCCGCAGCTGCTGATTCTTTTAGATAATAAATACGAACATGAAACTAATCTTCCGGTAAGTTTCATCCATTATCATAACATTACTCAGAATAAGTTTGATGATTTAAAAATAATAGTGGAGGTTACCATTAATGGTGAGAAGCACTCGCTGGACCATCTCTTCCGTTCGAGTATGACAATGATTGGTCAAGATCGTAGGCAGCGAAAGTTCAAACCGTATGACGAGCTGGCTAATGTTGGTGTGGATATGCCAGCGCAAGAGAGCCTGGGCAATAAGATAGAGCTTGATATTACTTATGAGTATATATTCTATCGTAAGCTCGACAGGGTGCACGCCCAGAAGTATGAATGGGATGGAAAAAGCAAGCGTTGGGAAATCTGTTAACAAGTCACACCACGCGGACGCACTAGGGAAACGCTGCATAAATCCCGCCGTAGCTGCCTGGCAGCCATCGGCGGGGTAGAATCGGACCATTCCGCCACCGTCTGACCAGAGCCATCCGATGAAGCAGATCTCGTTCGCCCAAGCCGAGCACCAGAACAAGAAGAAGGTCACCCGCCGCGAGCGGTTCCTGGCCCAGATGGAGGCCCTGGTGCCTTGGCAACGGCTGATCGACGCGCTGTCGCCGTCCTACTTCCCGAACGCGGCGGGCAAGCGGGGCCGGCCGCCCATCGGTCTGGAGCGCATGCTGCGGATCTACTTCCTGCAGCAGTGGTATGCGCTCGCCGATGAGGCGCTCGAAGATGCCATCTACGACAGCCAGGCGATGCGTGACTTCGTGGGGATTGATTTGGCCATCGAGAGCGTGCCGGACGCGACCACACTCCTGCGCTTCCGTCATCTGCTGGAAAAGCATGCCCTGATCCAGCGGATCTTCGAAGAAATCAACGTCCACCTGGCCGAGCAGGGGCTGTTCATGCGCGAGGGCACCATCGTCGACGCGACCATCGTGGCGGCCGCCCCCTCCACCAAGAACCAGGCCAAGCAACGTGATCCGGAGATGAAGCAGACCAAGAAGGGCAACCAATGGTATTTCGGCCTGAAGGCCCACATCGGCGTCGATGCGGTCACCGGACTGACTCACAGTGTTGCCACTACCTCGGCTAACGTCGCCGATGTCACCATGGCGGCCCATTTGGTCCGGGACGATGACCAGCAGGTATACGGCGACGCGGGCTACACCGGCATGTGGAAGTACCTGGACGAAGAGAAGGATGCCCCGGACTCCCGCTGCGGTGTTGCCGCCAAGCGCAGCCCCATCAAGGAGATGGAAGACAGTCCCATGAAAACGCTGCTGCTGGCGATCGAGAAGGCCAAGGCCAGGATTCGCGCCAAGGTCGAGCATCCGTTTCATGTCATCAAGAACCTCTTCGGCTACCGGAAGGTGCGCTACAAGGGGCTGGCCAAGAACCAGGCGCAGCTATTCAGCCTGTTCGGACTGGCCAACCTGGTGCTGGCGACACGATGCAAGGGCCGAGTTGATGGGGCCAGTACGCCTTGAATCTGGCCTGGCAGCCGATTACCCCGGCTGCCAGGGAAAACACACCACCTGAGGTGGTCAGAAAATGATCGCTGACGCGGTAATTGTGCCACTCAGAGCACTTCAGCCGCTCATAGACGAATTAATCAGCGGTTCCCTAGAGTGCGCCGGTGCGATTTGGCGTTGGACAATAAAAAAGGGGAGTTGCATGCGACCAGGGTTTAGCGAGAGAACGTTCGAGTTCTGCTTCAACGCGGAGTTTTGTCAGACGCTCGGGGGACTACTTGTGAGTCATCCACACATCCCATCTCAGCAAATAGAGAAGGACTTGGGCTACGACGTCGAGTTCAAGCTTCAGCAGGGCCAGTACACAAGCTCAATCTTCATCCAGCATAAAGTTGCACATTTCGCCGAATCTCGCGCTGGTCGAAACGGACACTTCTATGACCACCATCAAGGCTCATATTTCCGGTTCGCCCTGGACAACGAACAGCACAATACGCTTTGTGAACTAAGTCGGACGAAGGGTGATGCCTACTATTGCGCTCCTTCGTTTCACCTGAGCCATGAACTCGAACAGCACTTCCGAGCCGATTCGATCTCTGACAATTCACTACTTTTGGACCCTCTGGACGTCGGTGACATTACTGACAACAACAGACACAATATCACATTTGCTCCCGGCGGGATAAATCCGGCAATGCATTCTGAGGTTCGTAAGTTCGAGAGGCCACATCACGCCAGCAAAGAAGATATGCCCAAATTCAAGAAGAAAGATATTGATTACTCATACTTTGAGGAAGTGAGCGACGAAATTGTTCAACGAACAGTGCAATCTAAGTTCCGAGATTCTTTCACCAGGTCAGTGGAACGCATGAAGCCGCTTCAGAAGGCTCAATTTTTATTGGGCAGGGTGTACAAGGTTTCTTGGGTCTTGGTGCCGTAGTGAGCATGTCGCCCAACAAATCGTTTCAGCGGACGTTTGATTCGAAGCCCATTTTTCTGTCGTATAATGCACCACGCCTAAACGCCGCTGAACTCAAACCTGACACCAAAAAAATTGAGGAGCATCTAACGTGAAAATAAGGAAGGGCGGTCTCAATGACCAAGTGCAACACGTAACTCATCAGGTACGGTGTTGCCATGACTTACTGCTATCGCCATCTCTCTGCTGAAGACCGAGCCGCCATCATGA
>NZ_JAUFPL010000006.1 GCF_030409215.1 Halomonas ramblicola
TACAACAATTTCGCCCGTAACTTGCTAAATCACTGAATTCTCGGACCACAGGTGCCGAAATCAGGCCAAAATCGAGCTGGAAGTGTCGAACTCGGGGGCGCCGGGCCGGCGGATCAGGCGCGGGTGACGTAGCGCAGGATCTCGACCACCTGGCTGGGGGTGGTGCACCAGGCCATGGCGGCGGCATCCACCTCCTTGAGCGGGTGGACGATCTCCTCGCCGTGCAGGGTCACGTAGGGTTTGCCCAGCGCGGCGCAGTAGCCGGCATCGAAGGCGGCGTTCCACTGCTTGTACTGGTCGCCGAAGCGCACCACCACAAGGTCGCTCTGTTCGATCAGCGTCTTGGTGCGGATGGCGTTGACCTTGGAGGACTTGTGGTCGCGCCAGAACTGGCGGCTCTCCTCGCCCAGGTGGTCGCCGGCGGCATCGCTGGCGTCGTGATCGGTCACCGCCGAGGTGAAGACGACGTCGAGGCCGGCGGCCTCGGCACCGCGCTGGATCTCGTCGCGCCAGTCGGTGTGGATCTCGCCGGACAGATAGACGTAGAAGCTCATGGGGCCTCCTGCTGGGAAACGAAACGGGAACCCGCCATGATAGCCCATGGCACAATAAATGGAAGCCATTTCCAAATAATTGCACCGATGCACACGTGGGCACTGCCTCCCGTCGTCACGCGCCCTCACTCGGCCCGCGGATCCCCGGGCAGGAAGTGGCCGGTCACCTTGCGATATAGCACATGGGGATGATGGAGACGGTACCCCCAACCGTTGTAGCGCTCGAGCTGGTAGAGCATGCCCGCCACGCTCCAGTCGGTGCTCCCGCTCAGGCGCTTGAGGGCCATGGCATCGGCGGCACTCTCTTCCCAGGTGAACGGCGGGGAGCCTCGCTTGGGCCGACCCTTCGGCACCTGGACGGTACGCGCGGTGAGCGGGTCGCCATTGTACAGATGGCGGCTGAAGTCGCCGCTGGACTCCATCTGGTGAACCACCGCCACGAAGGCCCAGGGGACGCCCTGGCGGTCGGTGACGGCTTCGTAGCGCGCCCGCTCCCGCGTCAACTTCCTGGCGATGCGCTCACGTCGCGTTGGCGGGCGGGGCGAATGTCACAGGTCTCGAACAACCGCTCGTACTCGCGGCGCAGGGCCTGGGTCAGCGTGATCGCCATGTTCCCTCCCCGGCGGCAGCCCATCACGACCCACCGGCGCCTTGCGTTCAGCATAGCCCCCTGAAGACGACTCAGCCCTTCTGCGACAGCCGGTCGCGCAGCTGCTCCTCCTGCTCGCGCAGCGCCGGGGTGAACTCCTCGCCGAAGTCCTCGGCCTCGAAGACCTGGCGGATCTCGATCTCGGCCTCGCTGCCGGGCATCGGGTTGGGGCAGCGCTTGACCCAGGCGATGGCCTCCTCCTTCGACGCCACCTCCCATAGCCAGTAGCCGGCGATCAGCTCCCGGGTCTCGGCGAAGGGACCGTCGGTGACGATCCGCTCATCGCCCTTGAAGCGCACCCGCGCGCCCTGGCTACTCGGTTGCAGCCCCTCACCGGCGAGCATGATGCCGGCCTCGACCAGCTCCTCGTTGTACTTGCCCATGGCCTCCAGCAACTCCTGAGTTGGCAGCTTGCCGGCCTCCGAATCCGGGCTGGCCTTCACGATGATCATGAACCGCATGGTCGTCCCTCCGTCGAGTGGATGCTTCATGGTCTTGTCGAACGAGCCGGCCGCATATCGACGGGTCGGGACGAGTCCAGGAAGGTGAGGGCAGGCGGTCGGTCAAGACCGAGGCCGATGGTGTCGGCGGTACCGCCCCGCCGACAGTCGCAGGGCGCCCTTGCGAAGTCTACGCCACGCACCACCAAACAGCTTGGCAAACAGATCGGCCCGTAATCGGGCATTGCGCTGCTCCACTGCCCGAAGTTCAGGATTCGGTGTGTGAAAAGCCATCGTCTTCTCCGCTGTCGCGAGCACACTGGAAGCGTAGCATAGTAGGGGCACCGAGCATGGTCTTCATGCGTTGCTCGAAAGTCAGAAATCGGCCAAAAGCGGTCTTTCAGTGATACATTCTGCAGCACCCACCTGGAATAACGAAGACGACGTTGCGAGGATCTGGTTAGATTTTTTCCTGTTTAGATTGTTAGGAAGCTAGTCAGCAACACCTCCATGATGAGAGCAAGTTCCCCTACCCCGAGAGCTAGAGTATGTCCCATCTTCACAAACTGACCCATGACTAGGACATATTTTCCTGACGCGGGCTTCTTTAATACTCTTAACACCAGAGCAGTATCGAACGCCCCTGGGGGTTATATTGCAATCAACAACAGTATAACCATATCTTAACATTTTTTCTTTAGATTCGAATATTTCATCACCAACACCCTCCATGATCGCCATATGGTTTCGCACGTTTGCATCTTGAACATCCGAAAGATATCCGACTGCAAACTTTTCACCAAAAAATAGATAATCTTCTTCATAACAACCGTAATTAGCGCACCCGCTCACTAATATAGAGAAAAACATTAGTATAGAAAATCTATATAAACTCATCTTCTAAATCGCTTTCTCAACATAGTCAAGAGCTCCCTATCGGCCAATAGCAGCCAAACGCAAATCTATCGTCACCACAACTACCCAACCTCTTGCACCACCCTGCACTCCGGGTAACCAGAACACCCCCAGAACTGATTGCCAGCATTCTTACCCCTTTTGGATGTCCGCAATACCATGCTGCTGCTGCACTTGGGGCATTTGCGCTGAGCATTAGGATCAGACCTAGTTTTAAGTTGTGCAACGTGTCTTCGGTGGGTCTCACGTGTGGGCGCAAGCCTGCCAGCCTGGATTTTCATGAAGGCCTCTTGAACCTCCGTCTCAGATAGAACGACCTCCTGAAACGACTTGATGTAATTCACGTAACCACCGCCACGAGTGATGCTCTTCGGCATCCTGGTCTTTAGTTTCGCACTACCAGTAAACACCACAATAGAGTGAATGACTGCCGAAGGAACATCGAGGGCGCTCTCCAGAGCTTTTACATGCTTATAGTTCTGGCGTAACGGATTCTGGAACCTGAATGACTTCCGATAAATCTTTTGGGTCCATTGTGTCTGATGTTCGTCACCAAAGATCCAACCTTTCATATTCTTTGTTTCCACGACGAAGACCCCGAATCGGGACACAAAGATATGATCAATCTGAGTTGAGCCGTCCAGCGTAGGTAGGGTCACATTGTGGATCGGTTTGTATGTTTCCGCTGGCAACCAAATCCTGGCGGCCGCTTTAACCAAAGCCTCTCCGAAAAAGCCCTTGAACCATGGTGACTTGATGAGACCAATCAGAAAGGCTACGGGAATGACCCACCACAACGGCCCTAATACTTCATTGATGAATAAAGAATGATCCATGATTTATCTCACTGGAAAATTTTTAACAAATACATTCTGTTAAGAATGCCTGTCATTTTGAGCGCCCTACCTTTAAGGCTCCTCACTTTTTAACGCTCGATAGCGCGCGCATGCCTGATTGCGAGATTCCGCGCTTGCAGTTTTATCAAATGTAAGTCTATTGCATTTCCTTTTTGCCAGCTCAAGTGGTGAAGCTTTGCTGGAAGATGCAATAGAAGCTATTGTAGGCCGAAAAGAGTTAGATGCTGAGCAGTACATATTCTTCAGCTGATCATATCTAACACCATATTCGTTATTTTCCTGAAGATATTGACATGCGTTGACAAAATGCTCTTTTGCCGCCAGTGTGCATTTTGAGAACTCGTCAATACGCTCTCTTTTATCTGCACAGACAGAGTCACCCCGTATACGCCACATCTGGTGCTGATACGAGATGAGCTGATCGTTATGATCAACTACGACAGTTTTTACCTCAGTTCCCACGGACTCTTGTATGTGATTGCTTACAGCACTTGAAGTGCTATCCAGTAACGCTGCGAACAGGGCTGAAATGGGGTCCATGTGTTCCTCTATCTTAATTCCTAACTGTGCATGCTCTGCTATTCAATGAGCGCGAATACCACCCTGCCTGCTCACGCTTATTATATCGCTATCTTCCATGATATATTCATCAGTATAAGCTGAAAGTCGTCATTCGGCCAATAACGGTCGTTCAGTGAAGGCTGATACAACACCATCGACGGGGGCGCGACCTATCTTTATTCGTTATTACTTTCTTTACCAAGAACTGCATCTAACAACTCTTCCGGGGATGAAGGCATACTTTCCGGGTAAGACTCTATAATCTTATCTTTTTGTTCGCATTTCAACCCCTTAAGATTCACCAATAGAGGGCTAAACATTGCCACACGACAAATAGCTAAACTCAAGTTTCTTTCAGATTGTTGCTCCGTGATTGCCTCAGAGGGGACCGTAAATCTCCCATTGTTCCAATCAGTATAAAGGCAGCGATTTTTGAGACTGTTTCTTTCATTAATTCCAGAAAAAAGAAAGTCTGGTGATATTTCTTGTCTCTGCAGCTCCTTCGCAGCAATAAATAATGAAATTTCTGCATCATTCAAAAGCTTTTGCTTATGGTCCCTAAATCGCCTATTAAGCTTTTTCCAATCAACCTTAACACCCGAGGATATATCGACCAAGGCACGAAACAGCATGAAGCTCTTACCAAGCTCTTCACGTGCAAAGTGGCTTAAAGCAAACGAACGAGCATACTTACCATTATTATGTAGCAACTCCGACTCATCACATAGTTCTTGTGCATTTCGAAGGCACTTGACTGCGCCTTCAAACAGCGAATCAAATTTCAAATTATTAATCTTAGGCTGATTCAAGAAACCTCCAAAAAATAACAGTGATTAGATCGAATGCTCTATCACTGAACGATCAGGTCTACAGGGGCGCGCACTTTGCACCACAATGGAAATTAGTTACAAAATGACAGAGTAGCACGAATGGACGTGCCCTCAGCGTCTGCCGGCATGGCTGCTGTGGGTCGGATCGCGACAGGCTGCCGACTCCAGCACACGTCGAACATGTTCTGGACCATCCTATACATTCCATCCGAGGAGGTCCATACCATGAACACTTCAACAATAACTTCCCACATGCCTTGGAACAAAGGCAAGTTGGTTGGTCAGAAAACACCGCTTCGTCTCAAAGATATCTGGGCCATTCGCGTCAGGCTGCAGCTTGCTGGAAAGATCCGAGACCTGACGCTATTCGAGTTGGCTATCGATAGCAAATTGCGAGCTTGTGACTTGGTCAAGTTGCGGGTCCGCGATGTAGCCCATGGCGATCGTGTCTCTTCAAGGGCCATAGTCACGCAGCAGAAAACGAAGAGACCAGTACAGTTTGAGATAACCGAGCAGACTCGCACTGTCCTAAGAAGAGTGGATACTGCTTGCACATCTCCGCAACAATGATTATTTATTCCCAAGTCGCCTGAAAAGCTCGTGCCACTTGTCTACTCGGCAGTACTCGCGCATCGTTAAATCATGGGTAACCGCTATTGGCTTGGAGCCTTCGGCTTACGGTACTCACACGTTGCGACGCACCAAGGTAACGTTAATTTACCGCCGAACGAAAAACCTGAGAGCCGTTCAGCTTCTCTTAGGTCATACCAAACTCGAAAGCACCGTCAGATACCTAGGAATTGAGGTGGATGACGCATTGATCATAGCTGAGCATACAGAGGTCTAACAAGAGATAGCGACGGCATAGGATCTATGCCGTCGCTATCCGGCCAAGAGCAGACCTTTAAGGTAGCAGAAGTTCAAGTCGCGAGGAGTAACCAGCTTAAGTTGCGATAATCTCAGCATCTTCGGGATCAACGCCGAAGGCAGACTGGAATTGCCTGCGCATGAATATTTTCTGCTCTTCTTTCTTAGCATTGGCCTTCAACCAATTAATATCGTACTTGAAAGGCCCAGGCTCAATGATCCACTGCCGAACAAGATCATATATGACATTGTGACCATAAAAGTTTTGGAAAACTTCGTCAACATCCTCCTAGGTGCGTCCCTCTTGCATCCGGGGAAACACACTGTCGTCGTGCTCTTTATCAACAAACAACGCTTGGTGCTTCTCGAACAGCTTTTTCGACCTGTTAGAGAGGTTCTCGCCGGCCATATGGGCCCCTGGCCAGCAGAAGAACTCTGGAAACTTGAACTTATCTTCCTTAAACGCAAGGAAGTGGGCGAACAAATGACGTATGACGTAGTTCTTGGGGCCAAAACTATAAGCCTCGTACTCCCTACGCAGATGTGAGAGTGGTCCTTTGGAGGAGAACCAATCTGAGCACAGTTCAGAGACAAGCAAAGGTGGAAAATCCCTGTTCGCCTGAGCAAGCTCGCTCGTCAGCTCAACATATTCCTCCCGGCTGTGCTGGTTGATGGCGCTTTTCATAGTTGGGAAATTCTTCGCGATCAAACGGCAGAATTTGGTAAAACGTGTACCAGGGTTAACATCTTCAATGAAGGTGACGAAGTTAGGGGCGTCAGTAACCGGGAATCCACTGCCGGGATTGATGGCCAAATCACAGACCAGAAGGAATAATGAGACGAGTGGATCATCGACGTATTCTGGCCACTCTGCTTCCACCATCTCCAGGAAGTGCTGAAAAGCACTAACATAGACTCCATCGAGCATCCCCAATGACGCATAGGCATTCCAGTTGAGCTTGTGTCCGCAGGCGTGTGATAGATATTGAATTTGCGAAAAGCGCGCTTGCCCTTCGAAGATCTCGTGCGATCCGAGTGGCCATAACTCGAGTGGCGAGCCGAAGTAGTGGCCTTTCACCTTTGAGTTGCGCAGTTCTTCAAAGCCGCTCTTCCATTGCTTGAAATCTGGCAACGCATTGTAGCCTTCATCTACACTTGCAGCTAGAACGTCTACCGTGAGCCCGTAAGTCATATGGAGGGCGTGACCAACAGACTCGAGCTGGGGGTTATTAGAAAGAGTGTGCACACCCTTAGGACCAAGCGTAAACAAACGAAAAACCTCGAGATCGAAGTGGTTGTTGACGATCATGTTCGACGTTCCGGCTAGCGTCCCCCACCCAGTCGGCCCTCGCGCACTCAGCATTTCCCCTTGCTCGGTTATCGACTTCTTAAAGCCATCGCCGGAGACAATCGTTTTTAGATTATTGAAGGCGGCATGCGCCTGCACCGGATAGTTGATACCAAAGATGAAGCCATAGGTTGACCCGATATGCTGCCACCAATGAATCGTCTCGTGAAGATAGGTCGACATCGCCTGCGCACCATCTAGTCCGACTTTATCGTTTGCTGTGATGCCGGGCTCTAGGCCTGCAAGTGTCTGATGGATAAGTGGTGAGAGTCGAAGCACGAACTGATTCGTATTGTAGAGACCATGAGCCTCGATAGTAGCTGCAAATGCAGGCATAGAAGCTGTTAGTTTTGCACTCAGAAGTTCAGGTATCAACTGCATGCTTTGCCCTCGTATATACTTCAGTATTCCTCAAATGCGTCTATATTTTCAGCATGGGTCAAGTCAGTCGAGAACCAGCCTGGGTCGTCAGCTTCCAACCCTTTTCATCAGCGTAGCCTGAGCTTCTTAATCCGGCCAAGAGCGGACACTGAGGGTTTCACAGCTCCGAGATTCGGGAAAGGAAGCCAAAACTTTCCGCCCGTTATTATCCTAGCTTACTCCCGGTTATTTCTGTTTCTCCAGCCGTCGCTGGAGATCATCTACCCAAACATTCCAAGCTCTGCACTTCATAAGAATAAGTCGGCGCGCCACTGATTGTACATTGTGCACTTCATAAGGCCCGAGGAGTGTAGAAGCCTCACTTAGCCGGTGCGCCGTCATGTAATTCCGCAGATAGCTGCAAACATGGAGTGCCTCCGGAAGTGTCAACTCCACATCGCGAACGACTTGACCATCTGCATACGGCGCCAGATTACCTAGCGTCGGCTTTATTGATACTTCAGTTGCCGTTTCATCGCCTCTAATTGTCCAAGAAACTTTCTGTTCCGGGTCGATTCCTGACTCCTTCAATCTCTCTTGTATATCCTCTAAAACTACAGGGTTCCATTCAGCAGTCACGTTATCCAACCACCGTTTATTTTGTGAGCTAGATTTTATTTGGAGCTGGAGCTCTTCAATCGCTGAGAACGCGAGATTGATAGCTACGGATGTGTTGACGTGGTCTGCATAAAGCTCAGAAGATTTCTCAAATATCTGGCCATGCCGAGGATGGGTAGACCACCACGTGATGCTTTCGGCCTCAAAGCTCCGGGAGAGCTTATGTATCGCATACATAAGCGATGTATCCAACCATGCTTTAGTAGCTACATACAGAGCGACTGGTATTTCAGGATGGTGATAAAACTTTTCGAAAAAGCCTTTGGTTTGGAAGACGTTGCGAAAAAGGCTGAGTTGCTCTCCCCCAGTGTCAGGATGAGTGTCGTGTCCTCTGGTACCCTGTTCTTAAAACCCAGGGGGCGATAGGAGCTGCTCATGCCTCGCTACTCCGAGGAACGCCGACAA
>NZ_JAUFPL010000007.1 GCF_030409215.1 Halomonas ramblicola
ACGCTACCCGCCGGACGACCGATGAGCTCGGCGCCGGCCTTGATCAGGCTGACGGCATAGCCCTTCTTCCGATCCCTGAGGTCCACGAAGGGAATAAAGAAGTCGTTGGTGATCTGCTTGACGACCTCGCGGTTGCCCTTGCGGAGTTCCTTGTAGAAGGTCACGGCCATGTCCGGCACGAAGTTGAACACGGCCGAGGAGTAGGTGTTGACGCCGATGGACAGATAGGCCTCGGCGAAGATCTCGGCAGTGGGCACGCCGCCCACGTAGACCAGGCGATCGCCCACGGTCTTGACGATCTTGTTCAGCGCCTGGATGTCGCCCTTGCCGTCCTTGAGGCCGACCAGGTTGGGGCAGGCCTCGGCCAGCGCCTTGACGGACTCGGCCTCGAGGATGCCGTTGCCGCGGTTGTAGTAGATGACGTTGAGCTGGGTCGAGTCGCAGATCTGCCGGGCGTAGTCGACCAGGCCGTCCTGGGGGCACTCGGTCAGGTAGGGCGGCATCAGCAGGATACCGTCGGCACCGGCCTCCTCGGCCGCCTCGGCGAAGGCCTTGCCGCTCTCGACGCTCAGCCCGGCGCTGGCGATCACCGGCAGCTTGCCATCCACCGCCTCCACGGCGACGCGCACGATCTCGCGGAACTCGTCGAGCGACAGGTTGAAGAACTCGCCGGTGCCGCCGGCCACGAACACCGCGGAAATGTCGTGGCTGATGAACCACTCCAGACGCCGGCGATAGCTCTCGGCGTCGAAGCGGCCCTCCTGGTCGAAGTCGGTGATGGGAAACGACAGCA
>NZ_JAUFPL010000008.1 GCF_030409215.1 Halomonas ramblicola
GTCTCGCTCAACCCGGAGCGGGAACTGCATGTCACCACGCCCGAACCAGAAAAACGGGCGGCGTGAATGAACTCAGAGACGACAACTTGCTTGACAACTACCGATCATGAGGTTCTCGAAGACCATGGTGGCCACTACCCTGGCCGGCATGGGTCATTCGCTCCCGTCCACCCACGAGCCATCACGAGGGATCTCGCATGAGTAAACGCATTCTGATGGTCCTGACCTCCCACGACCGCCTCGGGGACACCGGCGAGAAGACCGGCTTCTGGCTGGAAGAACTCGCCGCCCCCTACTATGCCTGCCTGGACGCCGGGGCCGAGGTGGTGCTGGCCTCGCCCAAGGGCGGCAAGCCGCCGCTGGATCCCAAGAGCGACGCCGAGGAGAGCCAGACCGAGACGACCCGCCGCTTCCAGGAGGACGACGAGGCCCAGGCCAGGCTTGGCGACACCCATCGCCTGGCCGAGCTGAACGCCGACGACTTCGACGCCATCTTCTACCCCGGCGGCCATGGCCCGCTCTGGGACCTGGCGGAAGATGCCGACTCTATCCGCCTGATCGAAACCTTCTGGGCCCAGCAGAAGCCGGTGGCCGCGGTCTGCCACGCGCCCATCGTGCTGATCAATGCCCGTGACGAGGCCGGGGAACCGATCGTCAAGGGACGCCACGTCACCGGCTTCACGAATGGCGAGGAGGACGCGGTCGGCCTGACGCAGGTCGTCCCGCACCTGGTGGAAGAGGCCCTGAAGGCGTGCGGCGGCCACTACTCCAAGGCCGACGACTTCACCCCCTACACCCGCCGCGACGGTCGACTGATCACCGGCCAGAACCCGCCCTCCTCCGAGCCGGTGGCCAAGCTGCTGCTGGAGGCGCTGGGCGAGTAAGCGACGAGCCCGAAACTCGACTCACCGCAACGCAACGCCCGCCTGCCGAGACAGCGCGGGCGTTGTTGGCCAGAAGCTTACCTTCGGGAAAGCTGGCTTGTGAAAACGTGCCAAGCCCACCGGGCGCGACTAAATGGAGCGCTCCGAGTGCAGCGCCGTGTTAGGCAAGCCCGAACACACCCTAGCCAATAATTTTTTGTCTGTATTCATAATTTGAGCAAAGCTCTCGTTTGTCACCGACCCCATCCTTCCTTTTTATTCTCTATCTTTCATAGTTCCAAAACCAGGTTTCGACCGCCGAGGAAAAAGACCCAAACCACCACCGTGGCCCAATGAATTAATACAGGCACCCATATGGACTTTGAGACCACGTAACCGTAACCACAGGTGACGCCGAGAATTGCGACAATCAATAAAAAGGCTGGATCAAGGAAAGTCGGCATAGCCGAGCTATTAAATGTGACCGCATTGAGGGGGTGCCACAGGACAAACAACAATGTACTCCAGGCAATAGCTATAACCACCTGCCATCGGCCACGCTCAATGATTTGTCTCGGAATAAGAACACCCCGGAAAAATGCCTCCTCAAGCAGCGCCGGAAAGATGAACAATGTAAGTGGCAAGAGAAATACCAATTCTGCCGAAATGAGTTCAAAACGCAGCAATCCCGAATTCAAGCCAACAGTTAACGAAATCACCGCGTAGAAGGGCACTAGTGCCCACGCTTTGAGCGGTGCTCGAAATGGGGATTTTCGGAAACCTTCTACAAGGTTTTCCTGGAGATATCCTTTCATTTATCGACATGCCTAATGAGAAAGCTTGCTGTGGTATAGGGTCCGGATAGATGTTGCGAGGCTGGCCAACTTTGTGATCTCAGCACGATGCTAGACCTCGTTGCAGAAGGCAACTATCGCCAGTAGCGGGCTTTTAGAATGTACTGATATGTTAACGTTTTTACCCCGCGCCGACCCATGCCTTACCCGGCTTTGCCAGGCCAGTAGTTATCCGGCCTCGGAGTGAAGGCTTCGTCAAATGGTATTGTTACCTTCTGCCAAAGCCTTTGTGTCTTTATCAATCAGCGCCCTTAACCTAGACGTAATGTCATCATGATTGGTATATCTCCTACCATAAGAAAGGTTGAATCCATAGTTAAAATCTGACGAATTCCTGCCCTGAGTGTGCTGCAAAACTGTTTCGATCTTATCAAAAGCTTTAGCCAACAAAGCTTCTTCGGAAGAAGCATTCTCATAGTCATCCCACAGAATGAGAATTTCTTCTTGGAGTATTTTTGGTAGTGGGCGAATGAGCAGCTCCAGGCCCTTCCTTTCCTCAACCCCTTTATCCATTCCCTCCACCTGATCTACGGCTGCTATATCACCACTTATGGCTTCGCCCAAATCATGAATGACACATATCTTTATAAGCCTCAATATATCAATGTCTGGATATTGACTCTCAAACAGCAAGATCATCAAACACAAGCGCCAAGTGTGTTCCGCCGTACTTTCATGCCGGCCGCTCGATGTTCTTGATGAACGGAGAGTATTTTTTAACTGCTCTGCTCCTCTGAGGAAATCGAGTATGCCCTCCAACTCTACTTCTTTCATTTCAACACCTTCTGTCGTTTCCTATACATTTGACCCTGCCAGCACGCGCGACTTTATAGTGAAGGCGAAGCCACAACGGAAAAGGCGTCGGCGTGCCTGGCCTTGTTAGGCCCCATGCTACAGATTCGCTGGATGACTTACACCATCGCTGATTGGAACAGCAGCAAGGTCATAGGGGTTGACGCCCTCCAAACACCCGATACTGAATCCGTACTCGTTTGGACTGGAACTACCACAGTTCGAACAGAAATAGTGCCTTGCGACCCGCGCAGGGGGAGACTTCTGCCGGGAGGCCTGCGGCCTCCAGTCGCGAGACAGAGTCTCCCTTCTGCCATGACGGCGTCACGCTGATCGGCGAGGAACCCGTTAGCGAGCGAGAAGAGCGATCGGTCAGAATTCGCGCCCCAGCAGGGCCTCGTCGAAGGGGTAGCGGGAAAGCTTGGCGATGCCGGTGTCGGTGATCAGCACCTCCTCCTCCAGCTTGACGCCATCGGCGGCGCCCACCTCGCCGATATAGCTCTCCACCGAGACCACCATGCCGGGCTCGAGGATGCCGTCGCGGGTGAAGCGGTCGAAGTCCATGTGGTGGGCCACCAGCGGGGTCTCGCCGTGCATGCCCACGCCGTGGATGATCGAGGGGTAGCGGCGGTCGAGGAAGCGCTCGGGGATCTTCCAGGCCTGCTCGGCGATCTCGCGATAGCTCATCCCGGGCGCCAGGATCGCCATGTTGTGGTGCACCTGGTCGTAGGCCATGCGGTAGAGCTCGCGCTGGTAGGCGCTGGGCTTGCCGGGGCCGACGTGGAAGGTGCGCGAGAAGTCCGAGTAGTAGCCGTGGCAACCGATGGTGTCGGTGTCCAGGGCCACCAGCTCGCCGGGGCGTATCCCCCGGTCGCTGGCCTCGTGGAACCAGGGGTTGGTGCGCGGCCCGGAGTTGAGCAGGCGGGTCTCGATGAACTCGCCGCCCTGGCGGATCACCTCGCCGTAGAGGATGGCGAACAGCTCGTTCTCGGTGATGCCGGGCTTGATGGCGGCCTCCACCTCGGCCACGGCGGCCTCGCTGGCGGCCATGGACTGGGCCAGGCAGGCGATCTCCTCCGGGGTCTTGAGGCGCCGGCAGTGCAGGGTATCCTGCATGCAGTCGACGACCTCGAGGCCCTGGGCCTCCAGGGAGCGCGCCAGGTTCAGGGTACAGCGGTCCAGGCCGACCTTCCTGCCGCCCCGGCCGTGGGCCGCCACCAGCTCGGCGATCTCGGTGCCGAAGGGGTCGCTGGAGAGGTTGTCACGCTGGTTGACCGCCGACCACACCACCTTGGAGGTGCGCGCCTCGTCGATGGTCTCCAGCCAGGTGGAGACGTGGGCGCTGCCCGGGTACTCGAAGAGGATCACCGGGCCGTCGAGGGGCACGTAGAGGTAGCGCGTGGAGTTGCGCAGGAAGTAGCCGAACATGTTGCGCGAGCCGCTGGCATAGCGCTGGTTGTTGGGGTCGAACAGCACCAGGGCGGCGTAGTTCTGCTCGGCCATCATGGCGCGCAGGCGGACCAGGCGGCCGGCGCGCAGCCGCACGGGGTCGAAGGCGGTGGGGATGCTGTCGCCGTTGGCCCGGGGGGCCGAGGGCACCACGGGGATGCGCTCGGGTTCGTTGTCGGTGAGGCGTTCGGATTCGACGATGCTCATGTCGGGACCTTGCGTCTGTCGTCGGGAAAGTACTGGGCGGCGTCGGTTCAGTCGGCGAGATTGTCGCGGCGCTGCATGCCTTCCTTCAGCAGGCGCTCGTGGACCGGCGCCAGGCGCCCGAAGATGCGCCGGGCGCGTTCGGGGCGGCCGATGAAGCCCGGCTCCTTGGCGTAGGCGAAGATCACGGTGTGGCGCTCGCGGTCGCCCTCCACCGGGGTGACGCGATGCAGCGAGTAGCGGCCGAAGAACACCTGCAGGTCGCCGGGCGCCAGGTCGAGGGACTTGAGCCGGGCACGGTCGCCGTCGAGCACCCGCTGGACCGCCGCGAAGTTCTCGCCCTCGGGGCTGCGGAGGCCGGGGGCGTACTCGAAGCGCCCGCCGCGGTGGGCGCGCCGGGTCATCAGGGTGACGATGAACTCGTTGGTGTCGTAGTGCCAGGGGTGCTGGCAGCCCTCGCGCAGCACGTTGACCACCAGGTCGGCCAGGGGGTCGGCGTAGGGGTGGATGGTCTCCATGCCCACCACCTCGGCGACGAAGCGCTGGAAGTCGGGGTTCTGGTAGACCTGGCGGATCAGGGTGTCCTCGCCGATGCGGTCGCCGGCGACGAAGCCGTTGGTGCGGTCGTCGAAGCGGTTGACCGGGTGGCTGGCGGGCAGCGCCGGGTCGCCGGCGCTGTTGTAGGGGTTGGTCTCGGTCTGGTTGTAGTGGGCCTGGGGCGAGAGGCGCTCGGTCTCGCGCTCGAGCCCGGCCAGCGCCGCTTCCGGCACGAAACGCTCGAGGACCACGCAGCCGTCCGCCTCGAGCTGGCGACGGCAGTCGGCGATCAGCCGGCAGCCGGCCTCGCCTTGCGGGTCGTGGATGGGGTAGCGCTCCAGGTCAATGAGCCCTTGCAGTGAGGCGTCGTCGCCCCGCCGACTCATGGCATGCATCGTCTTCGCTCCTGCCGACGTTGATGGATAACCCAGGGTCAGCGTAGTGAGCGAAGCTCAATAAGAGAAATGAATGATCAAGATGGAATTAATTGCAGGGTCTCATCAATCGCCGCCCATGTAGAGCGACATGAGGTGGCGGTCATCGCGGATGTCGGCCGCGGTGCCGGCGAACTTCCGGTTCCCCCCCGCCAGGACATAGAGGCGGTCGGCGATGGGCAGCGCCTCGCGGATATTCTGCTCGATCATGACCACGCCGACGCCCCGCTCGCGCAGCCCCTTCACCCGGGCCATGGTCTCGCCGACCAGGGCCGGTGACAGGCCCGCGGAGGGCTCATCCAGCAGCACGAAGGCGGGGGCCGGCACCAACGCCCGGGCGATGGCGACCATCATCTGTTCGCCGCCCGACAGCGACCCCGCCGGGACATGGCGTCGACGCTGCAGGCTGGGATAGTCGTCGATCAGGGTCTCGATGCGCTCCTCCACCCAGGCGGTGTCACGCAGGGAGTAGCCGCCCATGCGCAGGTTCTCCATCACTGTGAAACGCGGGAAGACGCCGCCGCCCTGGGGCATCATGACGATCCCCTGGCGCACCACCTCATGCACCGCCAGGCCGGTGAGCTCGGTCTCCCCCAGGTGCAGTTGCCCGCTCCAGGCCGGCAACAGGCCGGCGATGGCCTTGATCACCGTGGACTTGCCACTGCCGTTGGGACCGAACACGCAGGTGACCTCCTCCGCGCGCGCCGCCATCGACACGCCGTGGACGATTTCCTGCTTGCCGTAGCCGGTCACCAGGTCGGTGACGCGCAGTTCCTCACTCATTCCCGTCGCCCCAGATAGGCTCGCCGTACCTCGCGATTGTCGGCGATCTCGTCGAAGCTGCCCTCGACGACGACACGCCCCGCATCCATCACCACGATGCGGTCGCAGGTCTCGCGCACCATCTCCATGTCGTGCTCGATCACCAGGAAGGTGGCGCCGGCCTCGCGCACCCGCCGGATCGCCTCCAGCATGATGCGGCGGATCTTCGGGTGCACCCCGGCGGTGGCCTCGTCGAGCAGGATGACGCTGGGGTCGCGCATGCAGACCCGCCCGAACTCCAACAGCTTCTGCTGCCCCCCGGACAGCTCCGACGCCAGGTTGTCGGCCACATGGCCGATCTCCAGCATCTCCAGGACCTCGCCGGCCCGCCCGGGCGCCCCCTTCCAGTCGCCCTCCACGGCGGCCGCCAGCAGGTTGTCACGCACGCTGATGTTGTCGAACAGCGAGGGAATCTGAAAGGTCCGGGCCAGCCCCGCCCGCGCGATGCGCCACGCCGGCAGGCCGGTCACCTCCCGCCCATCGAGCCAGACCCGTCCCTCGTCCAGCGCCAGCATGCCGGCGATCAGGTTGAACAGCGTCGACTTGCCGCTGCCGTTGGGGCCGATGACCCCGACCACCTCGCGCGAAGCCACCTCGAGGCCGACGCCGTCCACGGCGGTGACCCCGCCGAAGTGCTTGACGGCCCCCTCCACCACCAGTGGAGAGCGCGGTTGCGGCCGGGCATCGCGGCTGGCCGGCATGGCGACTCCTCCTCACAGTTTGCGCAGCAGGCGCGTCAGCACGCCGTGACCGCGGCGTCCCCCCGGCAACAGGCTGATCAGGCCGTTGGGCAGGAACAGTACGATCAAGGCGATGATCAACCCGAGGATCGGCAGGTAGATGGCGGTATCGCCGAACTCGGACCAGATGTAGCGGTTGGTCACCCACAGCACGGTGGCGCCGAGCGCCGGCCCCCACACCGTGCCGAGTCCCCCCAGCAGCACCATGACCACCATCTGATCGGTGATCTCCGGCCCCATCACCGAACGCGGATCGATGAAGGTGACCCAGTAGGCATAGATGCTGCCGAACAGCGAGGTGATGCCGGCGGAGAGCGCGAAGGCCTGCACCTTGACCCGGGTGGTATGGATGCCCACGGCCTCGGCCGCGGGTTCGTGGTCACGCAACGCCTTGAGCCGGTAGCCGAAGCGGGTCCGCTCCAGCAGGTACCAGGCGCCGAGATAGACCGCCAGGGCGACTACCAGCATGGTGTAGTAGAAGAAGAACTCGTTGAGATAGGCCGGCAGGGAGAGGCCGCCGGTGCCGCCGGTGATATCCAGCACGGTCGCCAGTTGCATCAGCATCTCGGCGAAGGCCCAGGTGGCGATGGCGAAGTAGGCGCCCCGCAGACGCATGGTCGGTCCCCCGATGGCCGCGGCGACGCCCACCGCCACGAGGATCCCCAGCGGGAGCGTGGCCAGGAAGGGCATTCCCACGCCGCTCTGCATGAGGATGCCGGTCACGTAGGCACCGATACCGAAGAAGGCGGAGTGGCCGAAGCTGATATAGCCGGCGTAGCCGCCGACGATGTTCCAGGCGCAGGCCAGCCCCGCCCACATCAAGACGCCGGTGACGATACGCAGGGAGTAGGGGTCGATGAACGCCGGCAAGGCGGTCAGGGCCGCCGTCCCCGCGACCAGGGCGAGGCCAGTGGCGACGAGCCGGCGACGGCTGGGCTTAGATACCACGTCGGAGGATCCCCTTGGGCGAGATGAGCAGGACCAGGTAGAGGGTCGCGAAGACCACCAGCAAGGAGTAGCGGGTCCCCACGTAGGTCCCCACCAGCGATTCCACCAGCCCCAGGATCAGGCCGGCCACCAGCACGCCGCCCACCGAGCCCAGCCCGGCGAGCACGGCCACGAAGAAGGCGAACAGCGTGTAACGGACCCCGACCTCGGGGTTCACCGAATAGATGGTGGCCAACAGCACGCCCGCCGACGCCGTGATCCCCGTGTAGATGCCGTACACATAGGCCGAGACGCGCTTGACGTCCACGCCCATCAAGCCGGCATGGTCGCGATTCTGGGCCACCGCCCGGACCGCCATCCCGAAGCGGGTGCGATACAGCAGCACGAACAGCCCCAGGCCCAGCAACAGGGCCATGCCGAAGGCCGACAGCCGCAGCAGGGGGATGGTGACCGGGCCCACCGACAGCGAGGCGCCGGACAGCACCGAGTCGACGCTGCGGCTGTCGAAGGACCACAGCCACAGCGCCCCGCCGCGCATCATGATGAAGAGGCCGAAGGTGAAGGCGAGCGCCATGAGGTCGGGGCGCGCATAGCGGCTGGTGCGCACATGGTAGATCAGCGGCCCGAGCGCACAGCCGATGCCGGCGAAGACCACGAAGATGAAGAACACGCTGATGAAGGGGTCGAGGCCCAGCAGGCGGCTCGCCCAGTAGGCGGCGTAACCGCCCAGCATGACCCAGCCCCCCACGGCGAAGTCGATCACGTGGAGCACGCCGAAGGTCAGTTGGAACCCGACGGTCAGGCAGATGAGGATGCCGCCGATCAGGATGCCATTCAGCAAGGCCTGGAGCAGTACGTCCAATCTCTCGCCCTCCCTGCCATGAACCGCCCGTCACCCGGCGTCAGGCCACCGGGTGACGGAACGCTTCGACATCGCTCAGGAGAAGGCCGGCAGCGGGTAGACCAGCTCCGTCTGCGCCGCATCGCCTGGGGCCACGGGCACGACCCGCCCCTCGGTGATCTGGATGACCACCGGCACGGGCCGGATATTGTTGTGGTAGTGACTGCCCTCGCGCTCGAAGGCGACCGGGCCATAGAAGGTCTCGATGTCGGTCTCCTCCAGCGCCTCCACCAGCTCCAGGCGCGCCTGTCGTTCCCAGGCCGGCGGCTTGCCGAGGCGCCGGGCGGCGTCCTGGAGGACCAGGCCGCTGGCCGAGCAGGCCGCCTCGGTGTAGTCGGGATGGCTTCCCCAGCGGGAGTGGGACAGCTCGTCGTAGTCGCTGGCGCTACCGAAGAGATCATCGCGATAGGGCAGGTTCGGCGTCCAGACGGAGATGCCCAGTACGCCGTTGGCGTCCCCGCCCAACTGATCGGCGAAGGCCGCCGCGGTGACCCCATAGTGCATGAGGATCGCCTTGGGCCGGAAATCCAGCGACTTGGCGGTATTGATGAAGTTGATCAACACCTCCTCGTGGCCCCCCACGGCGACCAGGTCGGGGTCGTCGGCCTTGAGATTGGAGACGATCGGCGTCAGGTCGGCATTGGCCGGAAACAGCTCGAAGCGCGTCAACTCGAGGCCGGCATCCTCTACCCCGTTGCGGAACCCCTCGGCGGTTTCCTTGGAGAAGGGCTCGTCGACGCCGACCACGCCCACCGAGGCGGCGCCGGTCGCCTCGGCAATGACATTGATGGAGCGGCCCGCGGAGTGATCGACGGCGGGAATCATGCCGAAATTGAAGCGCGGCTTCTCCAGCCAGACGTTGGGCGATTCCGCCGACCCCGAGATCATCGGCACGCTGTACTTGGCGCAGATCGGCTGCACGGCCAGCGTCACCCCGGACGTATAGGGGCCGAACAGGACGCTGACCTCGTCACGGATGATCAAGCGTTCGGCGGCATCGGCGCCCGAGGCGGGGCGGGACTGGGCGTCGCCGTAGAACATCTCCACCCGGTACCGATCGCCATTGATCTCCACGCCGCCCAGCTTGTTGATTTCTTCCGCCCAGAGGTCATAGCCGCGTCGGGTGAGGTTGCCGCCGAAGCGGTTCTCTCCCGACAGTGAGGTCACCACGCCGCAGCGGAGCACGGGCTCCTGGGCGCGAAGATGGATGGCCGGTGCCCCGAGGGACAGGGCACCCAGCCCATAGGCCGAGCCCCTGAGGAAGTTCCTGCGCGATATCTTGTCGGTCATGCCAACCTCCCCGCATGGTTTTCGTTTGTCTCTGGCAACACGGGAGATAGCGGAAGTCCTGCTCTGAACAACATAGCAGAGTTTGCCCCCTGCCCCCTCCGCGCCCTCCGCGCCCTTTCCGGGCATCCCGCCTGACATGCCCCACGGGGACTGGACGGCACGACCCGTCAAATCAATAATAAAAGCGAATCCATGGAATAAAACCCATTTACAAGGCTCATGACTCATGGACACCGACCTGCTACGCGCCTTCGTCACCGTGGCCGAGTGCCAGGGCTTCAGCGCCGCCGGCAAGGTGCTGCATCGCACCCAGTCGGCGATCAGCCTGCAGATCAAGCGCCTCGAGGAGCAGATGGGCAAGGCGCTGTTCGAGCGCACCAGCCGCAGCGTGCTGCTGACCGTCCCCGGCGAGCGGCTGCTGCCCTATGCGCGCCACATGCTCAAGCTGGAGGACGAGACGCGCGAGGCCCTGAGCGAGTCGCCGCGCGGCGAGCTGATCCGCTTCGGCACCTCGGAGGAGCAGGCCGGCGCCTACCTGCCGGCACTGCTGCCGCACCACGCCGCGCGCTTCCCCGAGACCCGCTTCGAGGTGAGCTGCGACATCAGCGCCGCCCTGGTGGAACGCTTCCAGGAGGGGCTGCTGGACGTGGTGCTGTCGATCCGCCACGCCCCGACCCAGTCCGGCCACCTGCTGGGTTGGGAGCCGATGGTCTGGGTGGTGGCCGAGGGGCACTCGCCGCGCGACTGGGCCAGCCTGCCCCTGGCGCTGAACCCGGAGGGCTGCATCTTCCGCGCCCACGCCCTGTCGGCGCTCGGCCGCCTGGGCCGGCGCTGGGAGCTGCGCTACGTCAGCCAGTCGCCCACCGGCATCAACCTACCAGTGCAGGCGGGCCTGGCGGTGACGGTGAAGACGCCACGCAGCGTGCCCGAGGGCTGTCGCATCGTGGGCGAGGAGGAGGGCCTGCCCCCGCTGGGGCAGGTGGAGGTGGAACTGCATCGCCGGCCGGGACACGCCAGCGGGGCCCTGGCGGCCTTCTGCGAAGCGCTGGAGGGCAGCGTGGCCGACAACCAGCGGGTATCGGCACCCCAGTCCGCAGGCTGAGGCGCCGCGGTCATCATCCGCGCTGGTAGGTCCCCACCAGGCGATTCATGCCCAGCAGGTGCGGCTCCACCTGCACCAGCAGATCGTGCAGCTTGAGGCCCTCGGGCAGGCCGGTGGCCTTGTCCAGCGCCAGCACCCAGAAGTAGTAGCGGTGCTCGCCGTGGCCCTCCGGCGGCATGGGCCCGCCATAGCCGAGCTTGCCGAAATCGTTCTTGCCACGCGTCCCCGTCCCGCTGGCCTCCTCGAGCGAGGTGGTGGAGGCCGGCAGGTTGTAGAGCACCCAGTGCACGAAGCCGTAGGCGCCGTTCTGCACCAGGGGGGCATCCGGGTCGTGGCAGATCACCGCGAAGCCCTTGGTGCCCTTGGGGACGTCTTGCCAGGCCAGGGCCGGCGAGAGGTCGTCGCCCTCCCCGGTGTGCTTGACGGGAATGGCGCCACCATCCTCGAAGGCGCCGCTCGAGAGCCGCATGGTCGACAGGGCGAATGCCATGGTTGATCCTCCTGCTATTGAACGGACTGGAACCGCTTCAGCCTCGGTAAATGCCCAGGAGCTGTCAACATGAGCAAGCGCCTGCTGATCGTCGCCCATGCGCCCTCCCCCAACACCCTCAGGCTGCGCGAGGCCGCCGAACGCGGTGCACGGCATCCCGACGTCGAGGGCATCGAGGTGGTGGTGAAGCCACCCCTGGAGGCGGGCCCCGAGGACGCCCTGGCCTGCGATGCCATCCTGCTCGGCACCACCGAGAACCTGGGCTACATGAGCGGCGCCTTGAAGGACTTCTTCGACCGTTCGTACTACCCGGTGCTGGAGGAGAAGCAGGGCCTGCCCTGTGCGCTCTACATCCGCGCCGGGCGCGACGGCACCGGCACCCGCCGGGCCGTGGAGGGCATCGTCACCGGGCTGCGCTGGCGCTGGGTGCAGGAGCCGCTGATCCTGCGCGGCGACTGGCAGGAGGGCTTCGTCGAGCAGGTGGAGGAATTGGGCCTTTACCTGGCCGCCGGCCTGGAGGCGGGCATCCTCTGAGCGCCACGCCGAGGCTGAGAGGAATACACCGGCGGCCGACTCCCCCGCGTGCTATATCTGAAGTGTTGCGCCCATTGCCATGTCGGCGGGCCGCACCAGAGCGCAGCCAACGGCAGCGGTTTCGCATGCAGAACAACCGAATATAACAAGCGACGACCAGACGACAAGCCTGCCATGCGGTCCCGATGACGACTCTGGCCGACTCGCCCCACTGCGAGGTGCGTCATGACCCGATATCCCCTGCTGCTGGCCCTCGGGCTCGGCGGTCTCAGCCTCTTCATCGCGCCCACCTCTGACGCCCAGGATGCCGACGAACTGGTCATCGGCACGGCCAGCCCCGCCGGGGTCTACCACCAGGCCGGCCGGGCGATCTGCCGGGTCGTCGAGGCGCCCTGCCGCCCCGAGCCCGGCGACGGCTCGGTCGCCAACCTGCGTGCCCTGCGCAACGGCGAACTGGGCATCGCCCTGGCCCAGTCGGACATCCACTACTACGCCTTCAGCGGCACCGAGGGATTCCAGGAGGCCGGGCCGGACTCCCGGCTGCGCTCGCTGTTCTCGCTGCACGGCGAACCCTTCACCCTGGTGGTGCGCCGCGACGCCGGCATCCAAGGCCTCGACGACCTGGAGGAGCGCGCGGTGAACATCGGCAACCCCGGCTCCGGACAGCGCGGCACCATGCTGCGGTTGATGGATGCCCGGGGTTGGAGCCTCGGCAGCTTCCGACTGGCTAACGACCTGCCCGCCGAGCAGCAGGCCATGGAGCTGTGCCACGGCAAGGTCGACGCCATGGTCTATACCGTGGGGCACCCCAACGAGTCGGTGGCCCAGGCCATCCGGCTGTGCGACGCGACCCTGGTCGATGTCGAGGGCCCGGCCGTCGACATGCTGGTGGAGGCCTACCCCTTCTTCAGCCGCGCCTCGATTCCCGGCGGCCTCTACGGCGAGGACCAGCCCGCCATACGCACCTTCGGCGTGCGCGCCACCCTGGTGGCCTCGGCCGATACCGATCCCGACCGGGTCTACCGCCTGGTGGCCGATGTGTTCGACAACCTGCTGCGCTTCAAGGCCTACCATCCCGCCTTCGGTACCCTGAAGCCCCGCGAGATGATCCAGGCGGGCCTCAGCGCCCCGTTGCACGAGGGCGCCCTGCGCTATTACCGGGAGCAGGGTTGGGTGGACGAATCGGGAAGGGTGCCTGACCGGCCGGCATCACGGCCCGCAGACAGCGCTACCACGACGCCATAGACCATCGCCGACGACTGCCCGCCTGCCAACGCCGGCGGCACCCCGCAGGGTGCCGCCGGGCGTCCGATGCGGTGTCCCTCGCCTAGTCGAGACGCTCGAACACCGTGGCCACGCCCTGGCCCATGCCGATGCACATGGTGGCCAGGCCCAGAGTGGTGTCGCGCTCCTGCATCACGTTGAGCAGGGTGGTGCAGATACGCGCGCCGGAGCAGCCCAGCGGATGGCCCAGGGCGATGGCGCCGCCGTGCAGGTTGACCTTGTCGTCCATGGCGTCGTGCAGGCCCAGGTCCTGGAGCACCGGCAGCGCCTGGGCGGCGAAGGCCTCGTTGAGCTCGACGGTCTGGATGTCGTCGATGGTCAGGCCGGCGCTCTTGAGCGCCTTCTTCGATGCCGGCACCGGGCCATAGCCCATGATCGAAGCGTCGCAGCCCGCCACGCCGGTGGACAGCACCCGGGCGATGGGCGTGAGCCCCAGGGCCTGGGCGCGTTCGTAGCTCATCACCGCCATGCCGGCCGCCCCCACGGAGAGCGCCGAGGAGGTGCCGGCGGTGACGGTGCCGCCCCGGGGATCGAACACCGGCTTGAGCTCGGCCATCTTCTCCAGGCTGGCGTCGCCGCGGATCACCTCGTCACGATCCACCAGGATGCGCATCCCGTCGGCGTCGTGGCCCTCCACCCCGATGATCTCGTTGTCGAAGCCGCCGTTCTCCATGGCCGCCTGGGCGCGCTGGTGGGAGCGCACGCCGAAGGCGTCCTGGTCCTCGCGGGAGATGCCATGCATCTTGCCCAGCAGCTCGGCGGTCAGGCCCATCATCATGGCCGCCTTGGCGGCATGCTTGCTGGCCGCCGGGTTGACGTCCACGCCGTGGGTCATGGGCACGTGTTCCATGTGCTCCACGCCGCCGATGACGTAGAAGTCGCCCATGCCGGCCTTGATGTTGGCCGTAGCGATGTGCAGCGCGCTCATCGAGGAGCCGCACAGGCGGTTCACCGTCTGGGCCGGCACGCTGCGCGGGATGCCGGTCAGGATCGCCGCGTTGCGTGCGATGTTCATGGCCTGCTCCAGGGTCTGGTTGACGCAGCCCCAGATCACGTCGTCGACTTCCGCCGGGTCGAGGCCGGCGTTGCGCTCGAACAGCGCCTGCATCACGGCGGCGGAGAGGTTCTCGGCGCGCACGTGGCGGAAGCCGCCGTGCTTGGCCTTGGCCATGGCGGTGCGCACGGCGTCGACCACCACGATGTCTCTCGGATTCAGACTCATTGCTTGCGTCTCCTTGTTCGCGGTGGGGTCAGCCCCGGGCCTGGGTGGAGTAGAAGGACTCGTCGGCCTCGGCCATGGCGCGCAGCCGCTCGGTGGGGGCGTAGAGCGGGCCCAGTTCCCCGGCCAGGCCATCGGCCAGGCGGACGAACTCGGCCACGCCCATGGCGTCGATGTAGCGCAGCGCACCGCCGCGGAACGGCGGGAAGCCGATGCCGTAGATCAGCGCCATGTCCGCCTCGGCGGCGCTGCCGACGATGCCGTCCTCCAGGCAGCGCACGGACTCCAGGCACAGCGGCACCATCATCCACGCGATGATGTCGTCGTCGCTGAACTCGCGGGTCTCCTCGGCAATGCCCTCGACCAGCTCGATGGCCGCCGCGTCACTGACTTTCTTCGGCTTGCCCTTCCTGTCCTCCTCATAGGCGTAGAAGCCCCTGGCGTTCTTCTGGCCCAGGCGGTCATTGTCGAACATCACCTGGATGGCGCTCTTGCCCTTGTCTTCCTCTCCGGCGCCGCCCAGGCTGCCCATGCGTTCGGGGAACCCCTCGGCCATCACCTCGCCGGCGTGCACGGCGGTGTCCAGGCCCACCACGTCGAGCAGGTAGGCCGGCCCCATGGGCCAGCCGAACCTCTCCATCACCTTGTCAATGCGCTGGAAGTCGGCGCCGTGCGCCAGCAGCTGACTGAAGCCGCCGAAGTAGGGGAAGAGAATGCGGTTGACCAGGAACCCGGGGCAGTCGTTGACCACGATGGGCGTCTTGCCCATGGCCCGGGCGTAGGCCACGGTGGCCGCTACGGCGGCGTCGCCGGTCTTCTCGCCGCGGATCACCTCCACCAGCGGCATGCGGTGCACCGGGTTGAAGAAGTGCATGCCGCAGAAGCTCTCGGGGCGCGACAGGTTCTCGGCCAGGCGGCTGATGGAGATGGTGGAGGTGTTGGAGGCGAGGATGGTCTCCTCGCCCACCAGGCCCTCCACCTCGGTGAGCACCGCGTCCTTGACCCTGGGGTTCTCGACCACCGCCTCGACCACCAGGTCGACGTGGCCGAAGTCGCCGTAGGAGAGGGTCGGGCGAATGTTGGTGAGCCGTTCGGCCATCTGCTCGGTGGAGAACTTGCCGCGCTCGACCTGCTTGGTGAACAGCTTGCGTGCCTCCTTGAGCCCCAGCTCGATGGCGTCGGCCTTGATGTCCTTCATCAGGATCGGCGTGCCCTTGGAGGCGCTCTGGTAGGCGATGCCGCCGCCCATGATGCCGGCGCCCAGCACGGCGGCCTGCGCGACCGGGCGCGCCTGCTTGGCGTACTGGCCGCCCTTCTTCTTGACCACCTGGTCGTTGAGGAAGAGCCCCACCAGGTTGAAACAGACGTCGGTCATGGCCAGCTTGGCGAAGGCCTGGGTCTCGATGGCCTGGGCCCGGGAGCGGGTCTCGCCGGCGCCCTTCTGGATCACCTTGATCGCCTCGATGGGCGCCGGGTAGTGCGGCCCGGCCTTGCCGGCCACATAGCCCTTGGCGGTCTCGAAGGCCATCATCTGCTCGATAGCGTCGAGCTTCAGCGGACCGGTCTTCTCGGCGCGGCGCGCCCGATGGTCCAGCTCGCCGGCATTGGCCCGGGCCAGGATGTCGCGGGCGGCGGCCTCGAGCGCCTCGCCCGGTACCACGGCGTCCACCGCCCCCATCTTCAGCGCCGTCTCGGCGTCGTTCTCGGAGCCCCCGGCGATCCACTCGATGGCGTTGTCGGCGCCGATCAGCCGTGGCAGGCGCACGCAGCCCCCCCAGCCGGGCAGGATGCCCAGCTTGGTCTCGGGCAGGCCGATCTTCGCCGTCTCGGCCATGACGCGGAAGTCGGTGGTCAGGGCCACCTCGCAGCCGCCGCCCAGGGCCAGGCCGTTGAGGGCGGTGACCGTGGGGAACGGCAGGTCCTCGATGGCGTTGAACAGCGCGTGCACCCGCTCGAGCATCGCCTTGATCTCGTCGCCGCCCCGCTCGAAGAGGCCATGGAACTCGGTGATATCGGCGCCGACGATGAAGGCCTCCTTGGCGCTGGCCAGCACCAGCCCCTTCAGGCCGGTCTCCGCTCTGACCGCCTCGAGGGCCTCGCCCAGCTCGGCGACCACCGCACTGGACAGCTTGTTGACCGACTCGTCCTGCAGGTCGAAGGTGAGCGTGGCGATGTCGCCCTCGCCGCGCCCCACCGTGATGGCGTTGCCTTGATAGATCATCCGCGAATCCCCCGATTTCATACGGTCGTTTGAATGCACACAGCTTGGTGCACCCGCCACGGTTCGTCAAGTCTCCCGTCGGCATGCGGCGACTCCTAGGCAGCGCTGGCGGCTGCTAGGATGCGCGGACGCCAATCATGAGCCTAGCCGAAACGCCCATGCCCACCCCGCCCGAGACTCCGCCTTCCGACCCGACCGCCCCCAGCCGACTGCAGGACCTGCAGCGCCGCATCGAGGTGGCGATCCAGTGGCTGCGCCCCTGGAGCTGGCTGTGGCCGCCGGCCGCCTTCGCCGCGGGCCTGGGCAGCTTCTTCCTGGTGGAGCGCCAGCAGTGGCTGGGCGCCCTGCTGGCACTGGGCATGCTCGGCGCCTGGCTGCTGCTGCTCTCCGAGAGCCTGATCGGCCGCCTGCTGGCACGCCGCGGCTACCCCACCCTGCCCCGCGGCGCCACCCAGTTCATCGCCCAGATGATCCACCAGGAGACGCTGTTCTTCTGCCTGCCCTTCCTGCTGGCCACCACGGTGTGGACCAGCGGCCAGGCGCTGTTCACCCTGCTGATCATCGCGCTGGCGGTGCTCTCCATCCTCGACCCGCTCTACTACCGGCTGGCGGGGCGCCTGCGCTGGCTCTACTTCGCCTTCCACGCCCAGTGCGTCTTCCTGGTGGTACTGGTGACCCTGCCCACCCTGCTGCACCTGACCACGGCACAGAGCCTGCAACTCGCCCTGGCGGCGATGATGGTGTTCAGCCTGCCGAGCCTGTTGCACCTCACCACCGGCGAGCGCGGCCGCCGCTGGCTGATGGTGCTGACCCTGCTGCCGCTGCTGGCCGGCCTGGCCTGGGTGGGCCGCGTCTGGGTGCCGCCGGCCAGCCTGTGGATCACCGCCACGGCGCTGTCGCCCGGTTTCGACGACGCGGCACGCGAACCCAGCGGCGAACTGCGCCTGACGCCGGAAGCGCTCGCCGAGCGGGGGCTCTATGCCTACACGGCGATCCATGCCCCGCGAGGGCTGCGCGAGGAGGTCTTCCACGTCTGGCGACACGAGGGGGAAGAGGTAGACCGTATCGCCCTGACCATCGAGGGTGGCCGGGAGGCGGGCTACCGGGCCTGGAGCCACAAGCAGAACTTCCCGGAGGCACTCGCCGGCCGCTGGCGCATCGACGTGATGACCGATGGTGGCCAACGCATCGGCGTGCTGCGCTTCCGGGTGGCGGAGGGCGAGGCGGCCAGCCTGGCCGACGGCCGCGAGCGGCGCCCGGCGGGCCTGCCGGGGCTGGCCTGGCGCCATCTGGTGCCGGACCGCGCGCAGGACGCCGAGACACCCGCCCCAGCCGCTGTCAACGCCCCGGAGGAGCCGGAGGCGACAACTGCTGCGGAAAGCGAACGATAAGCCGGCTTGCATTCCACGCCCAGGGTTCCGACAATCCACTTTATTTCCACGGACCCTGCCGCGCCATGCACGAGAACATCGGTTTCCAGCTTAGCCGGCTGCCACGCCTGTGGCGCGCCATCATCGACGAACGCCTCGCGCCCCTGGGGCTGACCCAGACCCGCTGGGTCACGCTCTATCACCTGTGGCGGCTCGGCGACGGCCAGCCCCAGTGCGACCTGGCCCGCGCCATCGGCGTCGAGGCCCCCTCCCTGGTGCGTACCTTGGACCAGCTTTCCGAACAGGGCCTGGTGGAGCGCCGCCCCTGCGATCAGGATCGCCGCACCAAGCGCGTCTACCTCACCCAGGAGGCCGCCCCCCTGCTGGAGCGCATCGACGCCGTGGTCCGCGAGGCCCGCGGCGAGATGCTCGCCGGCCTGAACGACGCCGAGGTCGCCCAGCTCGCCGAGTTGCTGTCACGCATCGAGGGCAATGGCCTGGCCATCCAGGCCCGCGACGCCGAGACGGCCGACTAACCGTCGGCGGCGTCGATCACGCCCCCGGCGGCTGCCCCGGCGGGGGGGACGGGGCAGCCGCCGGATCGTCGGGGCGTCCCGCCAGGCCGTCGCGCAGGGCGACGAAATCCTCCAGGTAGGTCGAGAAGCGCGCGAAGTCCTGGGACTCCCCCCACCACAGGGTCAGGGCCCGCGCGTCGGATTCCACCACCAGCGCGTCCTGGGGCAGGCGCTCCAGCAGGCGCTTGAGGCGGGCTGTCAGGTCGTCCGGCAAGGGGCGCAGCGGCTCGTGGCGCCAGCGCCAGTCGTGGGCGAAGGGCTTGAGCGCCTCGGCGGCATGGCTGTCGCGTACCAGCACGAAGTCCGGCCCCGGGCGCTGCTGGGGGTAATGCCAGCGATAGGCCGGCATGGCGGTCGTGGCGCCGTGCAGCGGCGGGGTCTGCAGCGACACCTTCAGGCCGGTCTTCATGGCGGCATTGCGCAGCGCGGCCACGCGCTTCTGGCGCGGGCTCGGCTTGAGCCACATCACCGGGGATATCACCAGCAGCATGGCCAGCAGGATGAACAGCCAGGTCATGGGTTTCTCCGTTTCGCGTTGATGCGTGATCCTTGATATGGGTCGTTGTCTTGCCGGGCCAGGCGTCCTAGAGTGAAGGCATCCCATCCCCAGGCCGGAAACCTGTCGAGGAGCCTTCCATGAGCAACGAATACCGTCACGTCCTGGTCGCCGTCGATCTGACCAAGGACTCCCACAAGGTGCTGGAGCGGGCGGCCCAGATCGCCGACCGCAACCATGCCAGGCTCTCCATCCTGCACACCCTGGAGCCGCTGGGCTTCGCCTACGGCGGCGACATCCCCATGGACCTCACCAGCATCCAGGACCAGCTCGACGAGCACGCCAAGCAGCGCCTCGCCGAGATCGCCGACCCGCTGGTGGCCAAGGAGGACCAGCACGTGCTGGTGGGCATGCCCGACACCGAGATCCACCGCTTCGCCGAGGAGTACGACGTCGACCTGATCGTGGTCGGCTCCCATGGCCGCCACGGCTTCGCCCTGCTGCTGGGCTCCACCTCCACCGGGGTGCTGCACGGCGCGCGCTGCGACGTGCTCGCCGTGCGGGTCGGCAAGAAGGGCGAATCCGACGAGTAGGCCCGACCCCGCCTTTGGGCCTACGCAGAGCGGCATGAAGTCGCACCGTAGGAGGGAAACTTGCTGCGCGACTGGCGCCATCAGGCGCCCGGCGGTGTTAGCCACGCGGGTGGCCGCCGCCGGGGAGGCCTGCGGCCTCCATCGCCCAACGAGTTGGCCTCCTACACAAAACCCGCACGCTGATCCGAGAAGGGCTCTTTCCTAGCCCTCCCCGGCGGCCAGCGCCTCCAACTCCATCCACCGCTCCATGGCGGCGTCCAGCTCCGCCTGCTTGTCGGCGAGCGCCTCCAGCGTGCGGGTCACGGTATCGGCGTCCTGCTGGTAGAAGGCCGGGTCGCCCGCCTGCGCCTCGAAGGCCGCCACCTCCGCTTCCAGGCGCTCGATCTCCGCCGGCAGGCCGTCCAGCTCGCGCTGCAGCTTGTAGGAGAGCTTGGCGGCCCGTTTCGCTCCTTGCTTGCCCCCCGCTGAAGGCTCCCCCGCCGGGGGCGCCTGCACCGCCGACGGGTTCGCCTCCTCGCCGGCCGCTGCCGCGGGCTCGGCATGCTGGCGCGCCGCGCCCTCCCAGGGCGCCGGCGGCAAGCGGCCGCCCTGGCGCACCCAGTCGCTGTAGCCGCCCACGTACTCGCGCACCCGGCCCTCGCCCTCGAAGGCCAGCACGCTGGTCACCACGTTGTCCATGAAGGCGCGGTCGTGGGAGACCAGCAGCAGGGTGCCGTCGAAGTCGAGCAGCAGCTCCTCGAGCAGCTCCAGGGTCTCGACGTCCAGGTCGTTGGTGGGCTCGTCGAGCACCAGGACGTTGGCCGGCTGGGTGAACAGCTTGGCCAGCAGCAGGCGGTTGGACTCGCCCCCGGAGAGCGCCTTGACCGGCTGGCGGGCGCGCTCCGGGGAGAACAGGAAGTCCTGCAGGTAGCTCATGACGTGGCGGTCGCGACCGCCCACGCTGACCCGGTCGCTGCCCTGGGCGACGTTGTCGTAGACCGTCTTCTCGGGCTCCAGACCACCGCGCAGCTGGTCGAAGTAGGCCACCTGCAGCTTGGTGCCCAGGCGCACCGTCCCCTGGGTCGGCTCCATCTCGCCGAGCAGGATCTTGAGCAATGTGGTCTTGCCGGCGCCGTTGCGCCCGATCAGGCCGATGCGGTCGCCGCGCTGCACCTCGATGGAGAAGTCGCGGATCACCGTCTCGTCGCCGAAGCATTGGGTGACCCCCTTGAGTTCCACCACCCGCTTGCCGCTGCGCTCGCCGGTGTCCACGTTGAGGTTGGCGGTGCCCTGGCGCTCGCGGCGCTGGCTGCGCTCGCGACGCATCTGCTCCAGCGCCCTCACCCGCCCTTCGTTACGGGTGCGTCGGGCCTTGATGCCCTGGCGGATCCATGCCTCCTCCTGGGCGAGCTTCTTGTCGAACTCGGCGTTCTCGCGGGCCTCCACCTCCAGTTCGTGGGTCTTCTGTTCCTGGTAGCGGGCATAGTCGCCGGGATAGCGACCGAGCCGGCCACGGTCGAGCTCGAGAATCGCCGTGGCCAGCTTCGACAGGAAGGCGCGGTCGTGGGTGATGAACAGCACGGCGCCGTTGAAGGCGGCCAACTGCTCCTCCAGCCAGGCGATGGTATCCAGGTCCAGGTGGTTGGTGGGCTCGTCGAGCAGCAGCAGATCGGGCTCGGCCACCAGCGCCCGGGCCAGCGCCACGCGACGCCGCCAGCCGCCGGAGAGCGCGGCCATCTCGGCGTCGGCGGGCAAGCCGAGCCGGGTCAGCACCACGTCGATACGCTGGTGGAAGGACCAGCCATCGATGGCCTCGAGCCGCGACTGCAGCGCGGAGAGCCGTCGCATGTCCGGCTCCGCCTCGCCGATCAGATGGTGGTACTCGGAGAGCAGCTCGCCGGCCTCGGGCAGGCCGCCGGCCACCACGTCGAAGATGGTCTGGCCGTCGGCCTGGGGCAGCGCCTGGGCCAGCACGCCGATCTTGAGTCCCGGCGCGCGCCAGATACTGCCGCCATCGGGCTGCGTCTCGCCGGCCACCAGGCGCAGCAGCGTCGACTTGCCGGTGCCGTTGCGCCCCACCAGGGCCAGACGTTCGCCCTTCTCCAGCACCAGGTCGGCGCCGTCGAGCAGCACATGGTTGCCATAGGCCAGTTGCAGCTGTTCCAGACGTAGCAGGGTCACGCGGGTACCTCTCTCGATCGTGAAGGCGCCCAGTGTAACGCAAGCGAGTCCCGGCGTGGCCGCCGCCGGGCTCCGCCGGGTACAATTCGCCTCCCTGGCAGCCCGACACAGGAGTTACGGCTTGGCGGACCCCCACGATACCTTCGACGACTTCCTGCCCGAGGCGCTGCGCTTCACCTCGTCCGCCCCGCTGGTGGACATCGGCGCCAACCTCACCCACGCGAGCTTCGCCCACGACCTCGAGGCGGTGCTGGGGCGCGCTCGGGCGGCCAACGTCACCACCCTGATCCTCACCGGTACCGACCGCGAGCACGCCGAGCAGGCGGTCGAGCTGGCGCGGCGTTACCCCGGCCTGCATGCCACCGCCGGGATCCATCCCCATGATGCCAGCGACTGGAACGCCGACCTGGAAGCGGCGATGCGCGACCTGCATCACCTTCCCGAGGTGGTGGCGGTAGGCGAGTGCGGGCTCGACTTCAACCGCAACTTCTCCACCCCCGCCGAGCAGGAGCGCGCCTTCGAGGCCCAGCTGGGCCTCGCCGCGGAGAGCGACAAGCCGCTGTTCGTCCACGAGCGCGATGCCGGAGGCCGCATGCGCGAGGTGCTCAAGCACTGGCGCGACGACATCCGTGACGCCGTGGTGCACTGTTTCACCGCCGACCGCGAGACCCTGCACGGCTACCTGGATCTCGACCTGCACATCGGCCTGACCGGCTGGCTGTGCGACGAGCGCCGTGGCCACCACCTGCGCGAGTTGGTGGGCGAGATCCCGGCGCAGCGATTGATGGTGGAGACCGACTGCCCCTACCTGCTGCCGCGCAATTTACCTGCCAAACTCAAGGGGAGGCGTCACGAGCCGGCGCTGCTGCCCTGGATCGTGCGCGAGATCGCCCACTGGCGCGGTGAGACGGCGGCGGAACTGGCCCGGACCACCACGGCGACCGCCCGCGCCTTCTTCCGGCTCCCGGACGCTGCCACCGGTGATCCGGCCGGGCCCGACGCCAGGCAATGAACAACACGAGGATACCCGACATGGCCGACGTACCCGGCTTCATCGCCGTGGAGACCGGCGAGGACGATGGACTGCCGCTCGCCGTCGCCTGGACCCTGCCCGACGGGCGCGTCAAGCACACCCTGATCCAGCCCGACGAGACGTGGCTGGACGCCGAGCTGGTGTCGCTCGGCGACTACAGCCTGGAGGAGCTCAACAGCATGGGCGTGAGCCCCCTGGACGTGATCCGCGAACTGGAGAACGACCACTTCAGCGCCACCCTCTACACCGCCGGCGTCAGTGACGACGAGGCGGCCCTCTCGCGGCTCTTCGACACCTACGGCCTGGATCCCTTCGTGGAGCTGGCCCCTGCCGAGGTCCTCTATGACGACCTGCCCCCCGGGGAGTGGTCGCGCTCCCGGGGCGAGCTGTTCGGCGAACTGGGGCTGGAACCGCTGCGCCCCGAGCACGAGGTGGAGGTGATGCTGCGCCTCCACCAGCGTATCTGCAACGGCGAGGCCTGAGCCGCCGTCAGGCCGTCCCCAGCAGTGTCCGGGCGCGGGCGACGATCCCCGCCACCGACGGCAGAGTGGCGGTGGCCGCCGGCCCCAGCGGAATGAAGCTTTCCTCGGCGGTGAGCCGCGCCAGGCGTTCACCGGCCACGCCGCGCTCCATCAGGGCGGTGACCAGTTCCTCGCTGGGCGAACCCGAGCGCCGGCACTCGTCCACCACCAGCACCCGCGCGCAGTCGGCCACCGCCCCGTGCACGGCGTCGTGGTCGATGGCGGTGAGCCAGCGCAGATCGATGATGCGCGGCGCGATGCCCGATGCCTCGAGTTCGGCCGCGGCCTGCCGCGCCAGGTAGACGCCGTTGCCGTAGGTGACGATGGCCAGGTCGCGCCCCTCCCCCCAGCGGCCGAGCTCCCCCACCGGCAGGCGGTATTCGGGCCCCGGGTCGGCGAAGCCCCAGCCGCCGTCGCCCTCCGCCAGCAGGTCGCGGGTGTGGTAGCGGGCGATGGGCTCGAGGAACACCACCACCCGCTGCTCCTCGTCGGCCAGGCGCACCGCCTCCTGCAGCAGCCCCACGCCGTCGGCGGCGTTGGAAGGACAGGCCACCAGCAAGCCGGGGATGTCGCGCAGCACGGCGATGGCGTTGTCGTTGTGGAAGTGGCCGCCGAAGCCCTTCTGGTAGCCCAGGCCGGCGATGCGCACCACCATGGGGTTGGCGTACTGGCCGTTGGAGAAGAAGCTCAGGGTGGCCGCCTCGCCGCGCAGCTGGTCCTCGGCGTTGTGCAGGTAGGCAAGGAACTGGATCTCGAGGATCGGCAGCAGGCCGTTCTGGCCCAGGCCGATGCCCAGCCCCAGGATGGTCTGCTCGTCGAGCAGGGTATCGATCACCCGCTGGGCGCCGAAGCGCGCCGCGAGCTTCTGGGTCACCCCGTAGACGCCGCCCTTGCGGCCGATGTCCTCGCCGGCCAGCACCGCCTGGGGATAGCGCTCCAGCAGTCGCGCCAGCGCCTGGTTGAGGCCCCGGGCCAGGGTCACCGGCGTCGGGTCGAGCTCGCTTCTCTCCATCCCCTGCCCGGGGCGGGCGCGCCCCGCGCGCCGCGGCGGCACGATGCTGGCCATCACCTGGGCGGCCGTCTCCAGCCGGGGCCGGCGCACGGCCTCCTCGGCCAGGCGCGCCACCTCGGCGCCGATGGTGCGGTAGCGCTCGGCGATGGCATCGCGCCCCAGCGCCCCATGGCGACGCAGCAGGCCGGCACTGAACAGCAGGGGGTCGCGCGCCTCGTCCGCCGCGATGCGCTCCGGCGACAGGTAGGCCTGCTGGGCATCGGAGCCGGCATGGCCGAACAGCCGCACGCAGCGCATGTGCAGGAACACCGGCCGGCGCCGCCGGCGAGCGATGGCCTCGGCCTCCCGGGCCGCCCGCCAGGTGTCCAGCAGGTCGAGGCCGTCACAGGCCAGGTAGTGGATTCCCGGACGCGCGCCCATGCTGGCCTCGATCCAGCCCGGCGGCGTGGGCACCGAGATGCCCAGACCGTTGTCCTCGCAGACCAGCACCAGTGGTACGGGCAGCCCCTGGAAGGCCGCCCAGCCGGCGGCGTTGATCGCCCCCTGGGCGGTGGAGTGGTTGAGGGAGGCATCGCCGAAGCCGCACAGTACCACGCCGTCGGCGGGCCATTCGCCGGCCACGCCGAGTCGCCCGGCCAGCCCCAGGCCATGGGCGGCACCGACCGCCTTGGGCAGGTGAGAGGCGATGGTGCTGGTCTGGGGTGGCACGTTGAGCGCCTTCGAGCCCAGCACCTTGTGGCGCCCGCCGGAGATGGGGTCCTCGCGGGAGGCCACGAAGCTCAGCAGCAGGTCCCAGAGCGGTGCCTGCCCGGGTACCTGGCGGGCGCGCTCGATCAGGAAGGCGGCGTCGCGGTAGTGCAGGAAGGCGGGATCGGTGACCCGGAAGGCCCGGGCGATGGCCGCGCTGCCCTCGTGGCCGGCGCTGCCGATGGTGTAGAAGCCCTCGCCGCGGGCCTGCAGACGACGGGCGTGCAGGTCCAGGTGGCGGCTCATCAACTGGGACTCGAACAGCGCCACCAGGGCCGCGGCGTCGAGTCCCACCGCCTCGGGGGTCAGGCGGGCGGGAGGAGGCGGCCAGTCATCGCGGTGCAGGGCGTCGAGGAAGCGGGCTTCCTGGGGCAGGGGCTCGGGCAGGTCGACCACGGCGGCAGGCTCCGGGGGATGGGACATGGCTCCATCCTAGCCCAGGCCTGCGTCGGCTGGCGCCGCGCGCCTCTCACGCTTCGAGGGCCGGCTGCGCCTCCAGACGACGGCGCCCGGCGGCGAGGGCCTCTTCCAGGCGCTGACCCTCGGCGTAGAAGGCGGCCAGGGCGGTGCGGAAGGCCGCGGCACGACGCGGCAGCCCCTCGCGCGCGTAGCGGGCGGCGCGGGCCTCGACCCGGGCGCGGAAGGCCTCGCGATCCACCTCGACCTCGCCGCCCAGGTTGTCGACGCTGACGTGGAAGCGCAGACCGCAGGCCCGCGAGAACAGCAGCTCCAGCGCCTGGGGCGCCACCTCCACGGCCTCGAAGTCGCACTGCTGGGCGGCGTCGCGGCCGTCGGGCAGGTACCAGTAGCCATAGTCCTCCAGTTGGCGCCGCCGCTCGCCGGCGATGCACCAGTGGCTGATCTCATGCAGCGCGCTGGCGAAGAAGCCACGGGCGAAGATCACCCGGTGCCAGGGGCTCTCGGCGTCGGCCGGGAGGTAGAGCGGCTCGTCGTCGCCGCGTACCAGCCGGGTGGCGAAGGTGTCCTGGAAGAGGCCGTCGAACAGGGCGATGACGTCGTCGAGTCGATGGGGCACGCGCGCTCCGCAATGGTGGATGGGGGCGGCATTATAGCGGCCCGCCGGGGCGCGCGAAAATCGCCCGGCCTTGCTAGGATGATCGGTTCCCCGGAACCTCGTCTGCATGGAGCGCACGACCTTGTCCAGCCTGACCGCCACCCTTCTCGACACCGCCCGCCGCGAGACCCGCCCGCTGCTCGTCCTGGCCCTGCCGATCTGCGGTGCCCAATTGGCCCAGGTCGGCATGAGCGTGGTGGACGTGATGATGACCGGGCGGCTCGGCGCCACCGACCTGGCCGCCGTCTCGGTGGGCTCGAGCCTGTGGCTGCCGTTGATGCTGTTCATGGCCGGCACCCTGATGGGACTCACGCCCATCGTCGCCCAGTTGCTGGGCGCCCGACGCCTCGCCGAGATCCGCCCCAACGTCCATCAGGCGCTGTGGGTCGCCCTGGTGCTGGGGATCGTCGCCGCGGCCCTGCTGTGGCTGGCGGTCGGCCCGGTCTTCCGATTGATGGAGGTGCCCGAGGAGGTCGCCCGCCGCTCGGCGGCCTATCTCGCCGCGGTGGCCTTCGGCATGCCGGGCGTGGCGCTGTTCCAGGCGCTGCGCGCCTTCTCCGACGGCATGAACCACACCCGGCCGTCGCTGTGGATCAGCCTGGTGGGCCTGGCGGTGAACGTGCCCAGCAATTTCGTGCTGATCTACGGCGGGGACGGGCTCGTCGGACTCTTCGGCGACTGGCTGCCGGGCTGGCTCCAGGAGCTGCCGGCCCTCGGGGCCCTGGGCTGCGGCATCGCCACGGCGCTCTCCATGTGGGTGATGAGCCTGAGCATGGCGCTCTATACCCACCGATCGACGGCCTACGGCGAGGTATCGCTGTGGCACTCCCCCGCGCCGCCGCGTCCGCGGATGATCGGCGAGCTGCTCTACGTGGGGGTCCCCATCGGCGTGGCGATCTTCGTCGAGGTGACGCTGTTCACCCTGATCGCCCTGTTCATCGCCAGCCTCGGCGAGGTGACCGTGGCCGCCCATCAGGTCGCGCTCAACTACACCTCCATCCTGTTCATGCTGCCGCTCTCCCTGGCCATGGCGCTCACGGTCCGGGTCGGCAACACCCTGGGCCAGGGGCGCCCGGTCCAGGCGCGGCGGGTCGCCTGGCACGGCACCGCCTTCAGCGTGCTGGTCGCCCTGCTCAACAGCCTGCTGCTATGGCTCACCGCCGAGCCGGTGATCGGCCTCTATACCCATGACATGGCGGTGCAACGCCTGGCGCTCTCGCTGATCCTATTGGCCATGATCTACCAGGTCTCCGATTCGCTGCAGGTCAACCTGGCCGGCGCCCTGCGCGGCTACAAGGACACCCGCATCATCATGGCCATCACCCTGGTCTCCTACTGGCTGGTGGGGCTGGCCGGCGGCCACTGGCTGGGGACCCGCGGGCTCTTCGGCCTGGTCGCGCCGATGGGGGTCCATGGCTACTGGGTGGGGTTGATCGTCGGCCTCACGGCCGCGGCGGTGCTGCTCGGTGAACGACTGCGGCGCATCGGCAAGGCGGTGGTGGCCCATGGCGGGCGTGAAGCGGCGCGCCAGTAGCGCCGGGCTGGCGGCGCTGCTGGCGGCCTGCGGCGGTGGCCAGGAGAGCGACGCCGTGCTGATCGACTATCAGCGCGACCTGGCTGCGCGACTGGCACTCGAGGCCCCCGAGCCCCGCTCCCCCGACAATGTCGGCGCCTTCCCCGAGCGCCGCGAGCGGCTGGTGGAGATCCCCGAGACCCGCGAGGGCATGCTCGACGTCTACGCCCTGCGCGAGTGCCGTATCACCACCCTGGTGGCCAAACGCAACAGCGCCCTGGGGCGGGTCGCGCCGGCGAGCCAGCACTGGCGCTACGAGCTCGAGCTGTGGCAGCGGCTCGACGCCTGCCTCGACGGCGAGGTGGCCGAACGCCTGGCCGACGACGACCGCGCCCGGCTCGAACGGCTCACCGCCACCAAGCGCGAGCAGCTCCCCCGGGCGACCTGGAACGGCCTGTTCGGCTCGGAGGAGTGGTCGCAGAGCTTCTCGCGGGTCAGCTCGCCCCTGCCGCCGGACCGCCTGGGCCCACCCGAGGAGCAGCTGGCGGCCCTCGACTACCTCGAGACACTCAGCCGAGCGCCCTTCGACGAAACGACGCCGCTGCCCGAGCTCGAGCGGCTGGAGGATCACCTGCAGGCCCTCAACGCGCGCCCCTACACCGCCGAGTTGCTGCGCACCCTCCAGCTCGCCGAGCAGCGCCTGGGCGAGGCCAGCACCCTGCTCGACCGCGCCCTGGCGCGGCACGATGGCTGCCAGGCCCGCGACGTCTCGGCCCGCCTCGATGCCTCCGCCGAGGAGGAACGGCTGGCGGCCTGGCTGGAAGCGCTGGAGGCGGCCGGCCTGGCCTGGCTCGAAGGCCTCTCGCCGCTCTTCGACACCCTGGAGGCCCCTCCCGAGGCAGTGGCCGGCTACCGCCATGAGTGGCTCTCCCTGGAACATGCCGAGGCGCCCCTGCCCGCCTTCCGGGACGCCCTGTCGCGACACCGGACGCTGCGGCAGACGCTGGCCGAACGCTGCCCCCGGGAGGACAAGACGTCATCCGGGGCTTAACCTGCCGGGTCGACTGTGCTATTGGTGGTCCAAGAGTGACGACGCAGTGCGCTTCCGTCCGGCCCGGGGAGCCTGCCGCCCGGCGCCGATCCCGTGATCACGCAGCACGTGGAGGGACACCATGGGAATCCCGCTGTCACCCCGCCCCGCCCGGGTCATCGACCTGGAAACCATGCGCCAGCGTCAGCAGGCCAGGCGTCGCCTGATCCGCCTGGCGCCCGAACTGGATGGCCTGGAGATGGTGTATCGCCTCGCCGCCAGCCCCGACACCCTGTACGGCATGCCGCTGCTGGCCTGGGGCCTGCGCGAGGATCGCGAGGTGGTCGGCCTGGTCCCCTGGATGGAGGCCCTCACCCCCTGCCATCGCCTCGACGATGACGAGCACGGCAGCTTCGTCGGCTATCGCGATCCCGAGACCGAGGAACTCTTCGAGGTGGCGCCGGAGCACAAGGTACTGGAACTCGAGCACGCCGCGGCCTACTTCGACTACGAGGAAACCGACCAGGTCACCCTGATCCAGCAGCTCCCCGAGACCCAGGGCACCCATGCCCTGTGCATGGACGAAGGTGACGCGCCCTGGCAGCTCAAGCAGGTATTCGGCTGGCGGCTCTACAGCGACGGCTCGGTAGAGGCGCTGCTCGCCGACGAGCGGCAGGTGGAGAGCACACCCATCCTGCCCGGCGACCCCTGCCTGTATCCCGGCCACAGCCGCCACCGGGTGGTCTACTTCTTCCAGCGCCAGATCGCCAATCGCATCCGTCGGGAGGACCCGGCCACCCTCGAGGCGCTGGCCCTGATGGTCATGCCGGAGTCCCCGACCTGCGAACCGGCCGAGGAGGCGGGACAAGATTAGCCCAAGCGGATAAAGTAGAGGTAGCTGCCGTCGAGCTCCTGTCGGTGAATCAGCTCATGGCCCAGGAATTGGCAGAACTTCGGCACATCCCGCGTGGTGGCCGGATCGCTGGCAATCACCTTGAGCACCTCGCCGGCGCCCATGTCGCGCACCTTGTTGTGCATCAGCATGATCGGCTCGGGGCAGTAGAGTCCGGTGGTGTCGAGCTCGGCGTGGAAGTCGGGGGTATCCGCCATCGAAGGCCTCGTGGTTGCTAACAGTCAGTCGGAGCATGCTAGATGATCAAGATCATTATCGAACGCCGCATCATGCCGGGCCTCGAAGAGGAGTACGAGGAGGCCGCGCGAGCAGCCATGCGTGAGTCCCTGGGCGCGCGCGGCTTCGTCGGCGGCGAGAGCCTCGTCGAGCTCGGCCACAGCGATCGGCGTCTGATGATAACCAAGTGGCGCGACATGCGCGCCTGGAAGGAATGGTACACCAGCGAGGAGCGCGCCCGGGCCATGCAGCGCCTGATGCCGCTGCTCACCGAGGAAGAGCGTATCCGCATCTACGAACCGACCACCCACTGATTCCCGGCATCGGGCCGGGTCAGGGTATCAGTCGCGCAACCGTACGTGCACCGTCACCTCCTCACGGTCGTGATAGAGGTGGCGGCAACCGATCTCCGCGCTCACGTGCACCCCTGCCAGGGCTTCCTCCAGGTGTTGCAGGCAGGCCGCCACCTCGGGCCAACGCCGCTTCATCGGCAGCTTGAGGTTGAACACCGCCTCCCGGCACCAGCGCCGCACCAGCCAGCGCTCCACCATCGCCACCACCCGTGCCGGCTTGTCGACGATGTCACACACCAGCCAGTCGAGCCGGTAAGGCGGCTCCCAGGTGAAGCCGTCCTCCCTGAGATGCTCCACCAGGCCGCTGGCCATCAGGACCTTGTCCATGGGCCCGTTGTCGATGGCGTAGACGTGCATGCCGCGGTGAACCAGTTGCCAGGTCCAGCCACCGGGCGCCGCCCCCAGATCGGCCGCCTGCATACCCTCGCCCAAACGGCTCCCCCACTGGTCACGCGGCACGAACTCGTGCCACGCCTCCTCCAGCTTGAGGGTCGAGCGGCTGGGCGCCTCGCGCGGAGAGCGCAGCCGGCGGATGCCGCCGGGCAGTTCGCTGCGATTGTCCGGAAAGCTCATGCCCAACTGGACCCGATCCCCGGCACTCCACAGCAGGTGCAGGCGTCGTCCGCCCGCCTTGCGGCGCAGGGCCTTGCGCTTCCGGAGCAGCGACTCCAGGGGACGCCCCAGCGCCTTGGTCAGGCTGGCCAGGGCCTTGCCCTCATTGGTATCCGGCGTCTCCTGCCAGAGGCTCTCGAAGCTCCAGCCACTGGCCACGACCCGCTCGACGATGGGCGTCAGCCGGTCCTCGCGGGAAGGCGTCAGCGGCGGCAGCGCCACCAGGCTCTGTCGGGCGAACACCAGCGAGGCCAGCGGCATGGCGCGATGCAGGGGGTTGACCGCCTCCCCTCCCGCAACACGGAAACGGATGAAGCCGGCATCGGTTTCGTAATGGGCCTCGCCAGCCCATCCGGCCTGCGCGGCCTTGTCGCCGACTTCCGCCGCCAGGTCGTGCTCGAACCCCGGTCGGCAGTAGAGCAGCAGTTCGCTTGGAGTCGTCATGTCACCTTCGTCCAGATCATCCGTCGACGTGCCGACATTGTACCCGTCTCGCCCCGAGACTCACCCACCGCCCGGTCCCGAAACGCAAAAACCCCCCGAGCTCGCAAGAACTCGGGGGTTTCTGAATGAGCGCCTGACGATGACTGGGCCGGCCTCCCGGGACTCTCCATGGAGAAGCTCCCAAACGAGAACACCCCGACCAGTTGGCCGGGGTGTCGGAAGAGGTGCCTGACGATGACCTACTCTCGCATGGAGAAACTCCACACTACCATCGGCGCTGAGCGGTTTCACTGCTGAGTTCGGCATGGGATCAGGTGGGGCACGCTCGCTATGGTCGTCAGGCGAAAAACGCCAATATGAATCATGCCGACCGAGCCGCCTCGCGTACCCGGCGTCGTCTGCATCCCGCAGACCCCTTGGGTGTTATATGGTCAAGCCTCACGGGCCATTAGTACCGGTTAGCTCAACGCCTTGCAGCGCGTCCACACCCGGCCTAT
>NZ_JAUFPL010000009.1 GCF_030409215.1 Halomonas ramblicola
TGTCTCGCTCAACCCGGAGCGGGAACTGCATGTCACCACGCCCGAACCAGAAAAACGGGCGGCGTGAATGAACTCAGAGACGACAACTTGCTTGACAACTACCGGCATCCGCGTGAAGCAACTTGTCACACCTGTCTCACAGCTAGAACTAGATCGAGCAACCTTTGGGGAATATGCCGATCTTCTAAATATTCCGCAAGGGCATTACCCAATATGGGTTTGCTCATCTTTTTTCCACCTTTATTAAGACTTCTAATTTTCTTCGAAAATTTACCTCCATTTTCTTGGCAGTCAGCACGAAGACTGGAAATCTCATCGACAGTCCAAGCCGGTGGTACTTCCTTTCCCGCTCCCACTAAGTATTGGCTCCAAGCAGAATGAAGCGCATCATCACTGAAAGCATCTTCAAACTCCTTTTCACCGACCACGTACTTTCTCTCGTCGGGAACATCTAGCCTATCAATCAACTCTGAAAGTTCTGGAGAGGCGTCATTGTCGTAAAGCAGATGAATATTATCTGGACTATGTAGCTCAAGAATTGCTCTAGCAAACCCTGGTATATTCGTAATACCCTTACAATTCATGACTTTTATCAGAGAAGAAGATAGAGTTTCATTGAATTTATTGAGAAAGTATGAGGGCAAAAACTTTTCTTCCGTCTCTCCCTCTACAATAACCACATGTCGTGAAAAAAATAAATATGTATTCTCAACTCCTAGCGACCTAAGCACTCCATCTGCAACATCAACTTCCTGCCTCAAATATTTTACATCACTTCGGTTATCATTATTTTCTAGCAACCTAAGCTGCCTTGGATTAACGGCATTTATTATAAAAGGCGAATGAGTCGTGAGTATTACTTGGCTCCCATTGCAAGAAAATCCCTTAACAGTATCCAAGAATTCAATTTGCGCTTTTACGTGAAGATGGGTATCTGGCTCATCAAGTAAATATATCGTTGAGGTGTCATGCTCTAGTAGAGATTGCTCTTTTTTATACTCTAATAGAGCCATTGTTACCCTTCTCTTCGTACCATCGCCTTTTTTGTCTATAGAGACCTCTTTACCGTTTTCCAAAAATTTAACTTTCGCATCAATATTTAGATCCCTTTTTTGGTAAACCGGCTCAATCTTGACCTCAGTTAAATCCGTCAAAAACATCTGCATCCTTTCAAGGATACCGGTATCAGTAATACTTTGCTCGATGCTTTGAGAGTAATTATTTATCGTTTCTTTGACAAACTCTTCGATAGTTTTACCTTCACTTATTTCTTCGTCCCATATTTCACTTTGCTTTCCCTTAAGGAACACCTCTTTGAAGAATCCCGACACATTCTCAAAGTGTTTCCCGTCAAGCTGTATATTGTTAAATGAAGGAAAAGAAGCACCCTCGATCTCTACATCTTCTCCGCCAAGCTTATCTAAAATAGACGTTCTTAGATTTCCTATATTCGAGTTTGACCTAACTGGAATTCCAAGAGTTTTCGAAATTGCTTTAATTATATCTTGGCTTTCTTCTAGGGAAGTATCTAAATCTTCAGACTGAAGCCAACCTGTCACGCTTGAAATATAATCGGGCGTGGGTATGGCGACAAGGTCGCTTTGCTCAACTAGATCTTCATTTCTTTGGTATGATTTTACAAACGCAAAGTCTTCCGTCTCGACTCTAATTTCAATTGAATTAAGATCATTATTGAAATCGTCTAACTCGACAGACCTCCCTTGAGTTATTACTTTCAAGCACTCGATAAGCGAGGATTTTCCCGCATCATTCTCTCCTACTATAATGGTAAGATCATCCTCAAAATCAACATGAAAACCTAATAAGCATCTAAAACCATTGACCGAAAGCTTGGCGGTCTCAAGTTCCAAGCGCAACGCTATTGAAGGGTGCTCGGTCCACCGACGGATTTCTTGAGCACCTCGGCGTAAACTTCCAGCGGCGTTCGCCAGTCCAG